>CAVPOZ010000005.1:0-8724 GCA_963707265.1 uncultured Alphaproteobacteria bacterium | reverse complement strand
GAGCTCCCCTGCCCAGTCCAGCCGCGACCATGTCGACATAGCCACGGAGGATTGGCGAGAGATATGCATCGACCACAGTCGTGTCGCCCCGACCAATGAGCTTGATCAGCGGTGCGACCTCGTGGCTGACCGATACCTGCGCGAAACCGACTTCGCGGGCGATGGCGGCCAGCCGCGCCTCATGGTCGGTGAAACGCCAGCCGTGCATCAGCACGATGGCAAGCGCATCTATGCCTTGATCCCTGATGCGCAAAAAGTCGGTGCGGGCTCGATCCTCATCGAGCGGCCTTATGATTGCCCCATCCGCGCCGATCCGCTCGTCGATTTCTATCACCTGCTGGTAGAGCATCGACGGCAGCAGGATGTAACGGGCAAATATCTCTGGGCGCGCCTGGTAGCCGATCCTCAGCGCATCGCCGAAGCCTCTCGTGATCGCCAGTGCAGTGCGCTCTCCCTTGCGCTCAAGCAGCGCGTTGGTCGCAACCGTCGTGCCCATGCGCACGTCGCCCAGCGCCCCGCCCTCCTCGGCAAGAATTCGCCGGATGCCCTCCAGCGCCGCATCTTCGTATTGGCCGGGATTCTCGGACAGCAGCTTTTCGACCCGCTGCGCGCCATCGGAGCTGGTCGCGACAAGGTCAGTAAATGTCCCGCCGCGATCGATCGCGAAGTTCCAGGTCAAGGGCACCCGCGCATCGAAGCAGAAGGCCGACGAGCGCTCAATGACGCATTTGTGAAATTTTTTTTTGATCCTTGGAACCTGGATGCGGGAAGGCCGTTCTTGTCACGTGGTTCAAATCTTCGGATGAGAATCATGGAACCCCGGAGACTTCGGTCTCCGGGGTTTACTCGTTCAGAGACTCCCCACATCCATCTCCGCCAACGACATCCTCCGCGCCCGATCGGGCAGCGGATATTTGTTGCCGTTAGCGCAGTTGAACAGAACGACCCGTTCGTCCGCGTCGACCAGCTTGCGTTCCAGCGCCTGCCGCCAGGCGGCGAGAACCGCGGCGCCCTCAGGACAAAGTAGCATGCCGTCGTCCCTGGCTGCATCGTCGACCGCCTCGGCAATCGCCTCCTCCTCCACGGCGATCGCAGCGCCGCCGCTCTCGCGCACGGCACGGAGGATGAGGAAATCGCCCACCGCCTTGGGGACGCGGATGCCGGTTGCAATGGTCGCCGCCCCTTCCCACCGGTCGGCGAACTCGTCACCATTCGCCCACGCTCGGACCATCGGTGCGCAACCGGCCGCCTGAACCGCGACCATCCGCGGCCGCCTGGAGTCGATCAGGCCGATCCGTTCCAGCTCCTCGAAGCCTTTCCACATCCCGATCAGGCCGGTGCCGCCACCGGTCGGATAGAAGATCACGTCGGGCAGCTCCCAGCCGAATTGTTCGGCCAGTTCCAGACCCATCACCTTCTTGCCCTCGAGCCGGTAGGGCTCCTTCAACGTCGAACAGTCGAACCAGCGGCCCGCCGCCGCGCCCTCACCGACGATCCGGCCGCATTCGTCGATCTGGCCATCGGCAACGATCACTTCGGCGCCGTAGGCAGCAGTCTCGCGAATATTGATCTCCGGCGTTTCGTCCGGGCAAATCACCAGTGATGCGATCCCCGCACGGGCCGCATAAGCGGCCAGCGCCGCGCCGGCATTGCCGTTGGTCGGAATGGCGATGCGCTCGACCCCGAAATACTTGGCCATGCTGACCGCAGTCGCCATTCCACGCGCCTTGAACGATCCGGTCGGAAGCCGGCCCTCGTCCTTGACGATCGGTCCTTTCGCACCGTGCCGCGCTCCGATCCGATTGAGCGGGATCAGCGGAGTCTCGATCTCGCCGAGGCTGACGGGCTCCGCTCCTTCCGGCAGCGGCAGCAACTCGCGCCATTTCCACATGCCCGCGGGCCGCGACGCCAACGCGCCGCGCGTCAGACGGCTTGCCACTGCCTCTAGATCATAACGGGCAAGCAGCGGTTTTCCGGCACCGGACAGGTTCTGAAGCCGGTCGGCGTCATAGCGCTCCCCAGTCAGCGAACATTCGAGATGGGTCATGAACATGGTTCACGCCTAGCGCGCCCAGGTGCATTCGGGCGAGGCCCTTCATTCGACGAACGACATCCTTGCAAGCGACAAAGAGACAATATATCGTTTGCGATGTTGTATCATTCTGCATTACAGGCGAGCATCCCTCTGCAAATTCCGGATGAAAATGACCTGCTCAGCCTCGTTGCTTTCCCTTGCTGCGGCACTTTACACCGCACCGGCCTTGGCCCAGGCCGACATTGTTCCCATTTCGGCCGACACCTCTGCCTGCGTCGGTCGGGGCTGCCACCGCAGCGACCGAGTTCCGCGCAGGACGATGAACACCACGACCACGACGACGACGACCTGATCGTCGTTACCGGCTCTCGGCGGAAGGCGGGTGACGCACTTGGCGGCCTAACCGTGCTTAGCGCCGAGGATCTGACCAAGGAATTGCGTCCGAGCATCGGCGAGACACTTGCCCGCCAGCCGGGTGTCACGGCGAGCAGCTTCGGCCCGACCGCATCGCGGCCGATCCTGCGCGGCCTGTCGGGCGACCGGATCCGCCTGCTGACCGACGGCATCGGCAGCTTCGACGTTTCGGCGTCGAGTCCCGATCACGCCGCCTCGCTCAATCCCTTGACCGCCGAGCGGATCGAAGTGCTGCGAGGGCCATCGGCCCTGCTTTACGGCTCCTCCGCAATCGGCGGCGTGGTCAACATCGTCGACCGGCGCATTCCACGGACCGAGCCGGAAGGGCCCGTCGGGGTCAATGGGCTGCTGACTTATGGTACTGCAGCCAATGAACGCGCCGCCAATCTTTCGGTCGACGTGCCAGTGGTCAGCCATTTCATCGTGCATGCCGACGGCAATTGGTCGAAGAGCGACGACCTGCGAACTGGCGGCCATATTCTGACCCGAGTCATTGCGCGAGCAGGCGGCCGTCAGCCCCGATCCTGAAATCCAGGAACTTGCCGATCTCAAAGGCGATCTGCCCAACAGCGCCGGCAAGACCTGGGAGGTCGCCGGGGGCCTCGGTTATGTCGACGGAAACCTCAACGTCGGCGTATCGGTTACCCGTCATGACGCGCTTTACGGCGTCCCGATCCGCTACTCGCTCGACCCGGATGTCGAATCCGAGGCGCCAACGATCGACGTCAAGCAGACGCGCTACGATGCGCGCGCGGAAATTCCGCTGACCGGCTTCTTCAGCCAGGTCCGCGCTCGAGCGGGCTACGCCAATTACCGCCACAACGAGATCGAGGACGGCGGCGCGATCGGATCGACCTTCAGGACCAAGGGCGGCGAAGGCCGCGCTGAACTGGTCCAGGCCGACCGCTTCGGCTGGGATGGCACCAGCGGCGTCCAGTATCTGGACCGCAAGGTGCACATCGACGGCGAAGAGAAGTTCCTGCCGCCCAGCAAGCAAAAGCAATTCGGCATCTTCACCATGCAAAGCCTGGTCCGCGGGCAATGGCGAGTGGAAGGTGGAGCCCGGATCGAGTTCAACAATCTGTCGGCCGCCGAGGATGAAAGCCTTGGCACGCCCTCAATGAAGCGCGACTTCACGACTGTCTCGGGATCGCTGGGCGCAGCTTATGAATTTTCCCGCGGTTGGCGGGCTGGCGGAACGCTGTCCTACAGTTCGCGTGCGCCTTCGATCGACGAGTTGTTCGCCAACGGCCCCCACGCCGGAACCCAGGCGTTCGAAATCGGCAATCCCGACCTCGATACCGAACGGAGCATTTCGTTCGAGGCCAGCCTGCGAAAGTCGTCAGGGCCGGTGCACCTGACCGCGACGGCCTATTACAGCCATTTCTCCAACTTCATCTTCCAGGCCCCGAACGGCGCAGTCGAGGACAACCTGCCAGTCTATGTCGCCCAACAGGACAAGGCGGATTTTTACGGGTTCGAGCTGGAGACCAAGGCCGAGCTGGGCAATGCGCTTGGCATCCATTGGGACGCCGACCTGATCGGCGACTATGTCCACGCCACCGTCAATGACTTCGGCCCTGCGCCGCAAATCCCGCCGCTCCGACTGCTTGGCGGAATCAGCGGCACCGCGGGGCCAGTCAAGGGCCGGGTCGAGGTCGAACATGCGTTCCGCCAAAGCCGCAACTCGCCGCTGGAAACGGAGACATCGAGCTTCACCTTGCTCAACGCCTCACTCGAATGGCATCCGCTAAGCGACAGGCCGGACCTGACCCTCGGCATCGCCGCCAACAACATCTTCGACGTCGTCCCCCGGCGCGCCTCAAGCTTGCTGAAGGACTACGCCCCCCTCGCCGGACGTGACATCCGCCTGACTGCAAGCTTCGGCTTCTAAGGGTCGGCTTTCGACCCATTGCGGACCTAAGTTAGCTGGCCGTGAGCCGGTAGCCGACTGCCGGCTCATTCACGATCAGTCGCGGATGCGACGGGTCGAGCTCTAGCTTCTGCCGAAGCGCCCGCACGGCAACCCGAAGATATTCCGTCTGGCCCTCCTGCGCCGGACCCCACGCCGCCCGCAGCAAATGGGAGTGGGTCAGCACTCGGCCGGGATGTTTTGCCAGTTCCGCGAGCACGGCAAACTCCTTCGGCGTCAGGTGCACTTCCTCGCCATCTTTGGACACAACGCGCCGAAAAAGGTCGATGGTTACTCCGCCCACTTCGATTGGCTGCTGCTCGGATTCCGGGCCAACCTCGAGCAGGTTGGAAATATAGCGATCGACCTTCGAAGCTTCCGTTCCAATCGCCGAAGCGAGCGACTTGTCGGCTATCCCGCTGCGCCTGATCGCCCCGACCGCCTTGGTGATCGCCGCAAGCGGCCCCTTGAGGTCCTGTCCGATCGAGGAGAGCAGAACGGAGCGAACGCGGTCCCGCTCGCGCACACGCTCGAATTCCCGCGCCTCGCCCTCCAGCCGCGCCCGTTCGAGGGCAAGGGCTACCTGGTCGATAAGGTTATCGAGCAGGTCGAGTTGACCGGCAGCGACGGGGCGGGTGCCGTCATCGCGGGCGAGGCCAATGGCGCCTAGAACGGCCGATTCAGAGCGAATAGGAAAGAATACCCATTCCGTCGCATTGACTGCCTCCGCGCCGCGCCCGGCCGGCTTGCCTGATTCAATTGCCCACGCGGCCACAGCGATGTCGCTGGGCGTCAGGATCGCATGGGCGGGCCGCGCTGCGACGATTTGCGGCGCGGGTCCGCCCATCATCAGCACGGCGTTGCAATCGAACAGTCGGCCGAGCTCGCGGCAGGCGATCTTGGCGATCTGTTCGTCACCGGCGCAGGACAATAGCCGGCGCGCGAGGCCGGCGATGGTCGAGTTGCGGGCCGCGCTGGCTTGCGCCGCGCGCGCGCCGGCACGCATCCGCGCCGCCAGCTGGCTTGTCACCAGGGCAACCAGGAAGAGGAAGACGACGGTGGCGATGTCTTCGGGACTGTTGATGTGGAAGGTACGGTAGGGCTCGGTGAAGAAGTAGTTGAAGGCCAGGGCGGACGTCACCGCGGCAAGTACCCCGGGCACAAGGCCGTAGTATCCGGCAGCTGCGAGCACGGCCGGTAGATAGAGCAGGTCTACTGCCGAGTTGCCCCATCGCGGCGCAATCAGCATCCCGGCCAGGGTCGAGGCGGCGACCATGGCCAACATTTCGGCATAGGGTCGAACCGCGCTGACGGCGCTGGGCTCGCGCGTGGAATCGGTCGGGAGGTGGGCATCATCCATGCCCGCCCAGATGCGCCTTGCCGGCCCCGGCGTCGAGGTTTTCAGGACCGTTTAGACAGGTTTCCTTACGACTCCCCCACAAAAACCACATGGAATCTTTATGCCCTCCGCATCCACGTCGTGCGGATGACAAGCATCACAGCAACGGCCGAGGCCGTTCCAGCCACCCAACACGGACCGCGCGACCGGCTACCCATTCTCATGCTCGGCGCGATCGGCGTCGTGTACGGCGATATCGGCACCTCGCCGCTTTACGCGATGAAGGAAAGCTTCATTGGCCCTCATCCACTGGCGGTCGACCGGCTGCACATCTTTGGCGTGCTGAGCCTGATCTTCTGGTCGCTGATGCTGATCGTCACGGTCAAATATGTCGCGGTGGCGATGCGCGCCGACAATCGCGGCGAAGGCGGCTCGCTTGCCCTTCTGGCGCTCATCTCGCGCAACCTGCCCGGCCGGAAATGGACGGCAAGCTTGGTCACGATGGGCGTGCTGGCGACCTGCCTGTTCTACGGCGACGCCATGATCACCCCGGCCATTTCCGTCCTGTCGGCGGTGGAGGGCTTGACCATCGTCCACGCCAGCCTTGAGCCGCTCGTCATCCCCATTTCGATCGCTATCCTCGTTGGCCTGTTCCTGATTCAGGCACGCGGCACGGCGCGGGTCGGCGCAATGTTCGGGCCGATCGTGCTTGTCTATTTTGCGGCGCTCGCCGCCCTGGGCGTGCACAACATCGTTCAGCATCCCGATATTCTCGGTGCCTTGAGCCCGACCTGGGCCCTCGAATTCTTCTTCTACAACCCGAAGCTTGCCTTCCTCGCCATGGGGTCGGTGTTCCTCGCGGTCACGGGCGCCGAAACCCTCTATGCCGACATGGGCCATTTCGGGCGCCGCGCGATCGGCTTTTCATGGCTCGGCCTGGTCTACCCCTGCCTGATGCTCAACTATTTGGGCCAGGGCGCCTTGCTGCTCGGCAACCCGGCAGCGGTCGAAAATCCCTTCTATCTGATGGCACCGGAATGGGCGCGCCTGCCGCTGGTCGGCATCGCCACCCTGGCGACGATCATCGCCAGCCAGGCGGTGATCTCCGGCGCATTCTCGGTCACGCACCAAGCGGTCCAGCTTGGCTTTCTGCCTCGCCTCAAGACCCTGCACACCAGCGCCAAGGCCGCCGGACAGATCTACATTCCGGCGATCAATTGGACGCTCCTCGTGATGGTCATCATCCTGGTTCTTGGCTTCCAGGAGTCGACCAACCTCGCCTCGGCCTATGGCATTGCGGTCACCGGGACGATGCTGATCACGACGGTAATGCTGGGGTTCCTGGTGTTCCAGGTGTGGAACTGGAACCGAGTGCTGGCGGTGCTGGTGATCGGTACTTTCGCACTCGTCGACGGCGTCTATTTCGCCTCCAACATCACAAAGATCCCGGACGGCGGCTGGTTCCCGCTGGTCGTCGCCGCGATCAGCTTCACCATCCTCACGACCTGGGCGACCGGTCGCGCCCTGATGCGCAAGAGCCTGGAAGAAAGCTCGGTGCCGCTGCAGGTGTTCGTCAAGTCGGCCGCTTCCGCGTTCCGGGCGCGGGGCACGGCCGTCTTCATGTCCTCAACGCCGGACGGCATTCCGTCGGCGCTGCTGCATAACCTTAAGCATAATCAGGTGGTGCATGAGAGGGTGATCATCCTCACCGTCAAGGTGGAGGGCGTACCCCACATCGACCCGGGATGCCGCATCGAGACGAAGGAAGTCGGCAGCGGCTTCTACCGCGTCATCCTCCACTACGGATTCATGGAGGAGGCCGACATTCCGGGCGACCTTGCTCGGGTCACCGATGCCGGCGGTCCCTTCAACATGATGACCACCAGCTTCTTCCTTGGCCGGCAGAAGCTGATCGCCACCAAGGAAAAGCCCGGCATGGCGCTATGGCGCGAGCGGCTGTTCGCATGGATGCTCAAAAGCTCCGAAAGCGCGATGGAATTCTTCCGCTTGCCCATCAACCGCGTGATCGAGCTCGGCAGCCAGGTGCAGATATGAGCCTTGCGTCAATGCTGCTCTTCGCGGTCGCCTCGGCTGCGAATAAGCCCCCAATCTGCACCGACCGCCCAACCAAGGCGAATGCGGTCTGCACGGTCCCCAAAGGCAGCTTGCAGCTCGAAACCTCTGCGCTCGGCTGGACGCTAACCAAGGTCGGCGGCACAAGGTCCAAGACCTTTTCCGTCGGCTCATCCCTGCTCAAATATGGTTTGACCGCTCGATCCGACGTGCAGCTTGGCTTCACGCCCTATGTCCGCATCAGCAACAACGGCCATACCGACAACCATTCTGGCGTCGGCGACCTCACGGTGCGTTACAAGCACCGGCTCTCGGCCGAGGAATCTCCGGTTCAGGTCGACTTCCTGCCCTTCGTCAAAATCCCCACTGCCAAGCGAGGCATCGGCAATCGCAAGCTGGAAGGCGGCCTGGCCGTACCGATCAGCTTTGGCCTTGGCGGCGACGTCACCGCCACCTTGGGACCGGAGGTGGACATGCTCGCCGACGGCGACGGCCATGGGCGACATCTAGCGCTGGTCAACCTGGTTAACATGTCGACGCCCATCGCGCCCCGCCTGACGCTAATTGGCGAGCTTTGGAGCAATCTTAACTTCGACCCCGCCGGCACGATAAAGCAAGCCTCGGCGGATGCAGCGGTCGCCTATGCGATATCCGGATCAATGCAGCTGGACGTGGGCGCTAACGCCGGCCTGACCGCAGATACTCCCGATATTGAACTCTATGCCGGCGTGTCGCTGCGCTTTTGAGTTCTGAGAGCCCGAAATCTACCCAAAACCGGTATTTGCCATCAGATCTAGATGGTGGGAGACATAAAAGGTGGCGGCCCGCGTGACGGTGCGGGCCGCCCAGTGACGGGACGCGTGTGGGGAAGAGGTCGTCCCGTTTTTTAAAGGTCGATGCCGGCGGCGATCGCTTCGAGCTTGCGGACACGCTCTTTAAGGTCGGCCAACT
>CAVPOZ010000004.1:240000-2198391 GCA_963707265.1 uncultured Alphaproteobacteria bacterium | reverse complement strand
CTTCTTGAACTGCGGGCGCCGACACCGAGGAAGACGATGCCGACGAAATAACCGAAATCATACCAGGTGCCGTTGTTGGGCACGGCGTAAATCGCGACGTCGTCGGTGAAGAGCGAGAAGACGAACGTCACGGGAAAGATGAAGCCGTGCCACACGCCGAACCAGAAGCCGGGAGCATTGGGCTGGACCGCGGTCGCAACCTCGGTCGCGATGCAGGCCGGCAAGGGCGAGGGCGGCGACGATGACGATAAGTGCGCGCTTCATTGGGCAGCCTCCGCGTTGAGGTCGAGCGGGTCGGCGGTCGCATAGGCGATCGCGAAGCCGGCCATCAGCAGGCCGAAGGCGGTGGCCATCATCCCGGCGATCAGCATCGCAACGCCCTTCGGGCTCTCGCGGCCGTGGCGGAGCGCGGCGACCATCACGCCAAGGCCGACCAGCAGCGACGCCGCGCCGATCGCGACGAACAGGATGTTGGTGCCGCTCATCCGTCGATCCTCATCGGATGATATTCGAGCAGGCCCAGCCCGTGGATCGCCAGGATCGCGCCGATGATCAGCATGATCACCGCGCCCTGGCTGCCATGATCATGATCCTCCCGCCCGCGACGGCGATAGAGGATCACCGCGGCGACGATGAAGACGACGCCGGCGCCAAGGGTGATGGGATGGGCCAGGTACATGGAGCTAGTCCGTCACCCCAGCGAAAGCTGGGGTCTCCGAGATGCCAGCTTTCGCTGGCATGACGATTGGAGGACTCACTGACACGCCAGGCACTCGTCATAGTCGGTGGTCGGGCCGACCTGGATTTCGCGCAGGTCGGGCGTGTTGTCGGCCTCGACCCCGCCCGCGAAGCCGGCGCGCTGCACCGACTTGGAGCGGAGGTAGTAGAGCGACTTGATGCCCAGCTCCCACGCGCGGAAGTGGAGCATCATCAGGTCCCACTTGTCGACGTCGGCCGGGATGAAGAGGTTCAGCGACTGCGCCTGGTCGATGAACGGCGTGCGGTCGGCGGCGAGCTCGAGCAGCCAGCGCTGGTCGATCTCGAAGCGGTCTTGTAGACGTCCTTTTCCTCCTGGCGTCAGGAAGTCGAGGTGCTGGACCGAGCCGCCGTGCTCGAGGATCGAGTTCCACACCGTCGTCGGTGTTCTTCGACTTCTCGGTCGAGCAGCTTCTCGAGATAGGGGTTCTTGATCGAGAAGCTGCCCGACAGCGTCTTGTGGGTGTAGATGTTGGCCGGGATCGGCTCGATGCAGGCGCGAGGTGCCGCCGCAGATGATCGAGATCGACGCGGTCGGCGCGATCGCCATCTTGCAGCTGAAGCGCTCCATCACGCCCATGTCGGCGGCGTCGGGGCAGGGGCCGCGCTCCTGCGCCAGCATCATCGAGGCCTCGTCGACCTGGCGCGCGGATGTGCTTGAAGATCTTGCAGGTTCCACGACTTGGCCATGGCGCCTTCGAACGGCAGGCCGCGGGCCTGCAGGAAGCGGTGGAAGCCCATCACGCCGAGGCCGACCGAGCGCTCGCGCTCGGCGCGTATACTTGGCGCGGGCCATCTCGTCGGGCGCGCGGGCGATGTAGTCGCTGACAGCACATTGTCGAGGAAGCGCATGACGTCCTCGATGAACTGCTTGTCGCCGTTCCACTCGTCCCAGGTCTCGAGGTTGAGCGAGCGACAGGCAGCAGACCGCGGTGCGCTCGGCGCCGAGATGGTCGCGGCCGGTCGGCAGCGTGATCTCGCTGCACAGGTTCGAGGTCGAGACCTTGAGGCCGAGGTCGCGGTGATGCTTGGGCATCGACCGGTTCACCGTGTCGATGAAGATGATGTAGGGCTCGCCGGTCGCGAGGCGGGTCTCGACCAGCTTCTGGAACAGCGAGCGGGCGTCGACCTTGCCGCGCTCCGAGCCGTCCTTGGGGCTGCGCAGGATGAACTCGGCGCCGTCGCGCACCGCTTCCATGAACTCGTCGGTGACCAGCACGCCGTGGTGCAGGTTCAGCGCCTTGCGGTTGAAGTCGCCCGAGGGCTTGCGGATCTCGAGGAACTCCTCGATCTCCGGGTGGCGAGATGTCGAGGTAGCAGGCGGCCGAGCCGCGGCGCAGCGAGCCCTGCGCTGATCGCGAGGGTCAGCGAGTCCATCACCCGGACGAAGGGGATGATGCCGCTGGTCTTGCCGTTGAGGCCGACCGGCTCGCCGATGCCGCGGACGCTGCCCCAGTAGGTGCCGATGCCGCCGCCCTTGGAGGCCAGCCAGACATTCTCGTTCCAGGTGCCGACGATGCCGTCGAGGCTGTCGTCGACGCTGTTCAGATAGCAGCTGATCGGCAGGCCGCGGCCGGTGCCGCCGTTCGACAGCACCGGCGTCGCCGGCATGAACCACAGCTTGGAGATATAGTCGTAGACGCGCTGGGCGTGGTCCTGCGTCGTCGGCATAGGCCGAGGCGACGCGGGCGAACAGGTCCTGGTAGCTTTCGCCGGGCAGCAGGTAGCGGTCCTTCAGCGTCTCCTTGCCGAATTCGGTCAGCAGCGCGTCGCGGTCCGAGTCGGTTTTCACGTCGAACGCGCGGCTGTCGATCGTCTTGCTGGTGCGCTTGGTCTCGGTGGCCGAGACATCGTCGGCGCTGACGTCGCTCGAGGTTGCAAAATCCATCTCTTTTCCCCGTGCTACTGGCCGTTCTGCGACGGCTTGTTCTGTTTCTGTTCGAACTCGGTGCCATGGCGCCAAGCCTAGCCTAAATTCAAGCGCCGCGGGGTTTTTTCAGGCTCGTTTCCCCGATATCCACAGGGCACGAGCGGGCGCTAACGGAAGATAATCATCTTCCGTCCCAACCACAATAGATTGAGCATGCCCCCCAACGCTTAAACTAGATATTGTGGTCAAACTGGGTTCGGACGCAAGATGAAAATTAATCCGAAGTGAAAATTTAGAGCTCGCTAGAGGCGATGTTGCAGCAGCGCCACGGCGCGGCGGAAGGCCTGTTCCTCCGGTACGGTGAAGCCGCTTGGGCCAATCGCGGGCTCGTCGGGCAGGCCCGTTACGAAATATGCGATGCCGACGCCCCTCTGCCGGTCGATCCACAGGCCGGAGCGCAGGCCATAGGCCTCGCCGGAATGACCCGCCCAGGCGCCGCCCTTGCCCCCAGGATCGTCGGCGCAGCCGGGCGCCCGGCCTGCCAGCTGCTGGACGGCGAGGCCGTAGCTGCAAATCGTCCGGCTTTCGCCCTCCCGCGACCCGTTGCCGCCCGCGAGTTGCCAGGCCGGGGCGAGCATCGACTCGACCGATTGCGGCGAGAGGATCCTGATTCCGTCCAGCATGCCGCCGTTCATCAGCATCCGGCCGACCCGGGCGAGGCCCCGGGCGGAGATGCGGAGGCCGCCCTGGGGCGAAAACAGCGCTCCATTCTCGCCAAGCTTCCACCGGCCAAGATCGCAAGCACCTTCCTCGACAAAGACCGGGCAGTCCGGCCGCTTGCCGCCCAAATCGTCGCGGACCGGCTTGCCGTCCTGGGTCAGCACCACGGCCCGCGCGACCGCCGCATCGCTGCAGGTCGGCCAGTTGAAGCAGGCGTCGAGCTTCATCGGCTCGATCACCTCGCGCCGCATCCATAAGTCGAAGCGCTCGCCGGTCACTTTTTCGATGACCGAGGCGATCAGCGGGAAGTTGAAGTTGGAATAAGCGAAATAGCCGTCGGCCGGACCGTGCGCGGCATCCCAGACGCCGGGGTCGGCCAGCGCGTCCTTCACCGTGGCGCCCAGCGGGACGACATAGGCATCGTCGCCGTCGCGGATGCTGGACGTGTGCGACAGCAGCATGCTGAGGCTGATCGGCTGGTCGAGGAAGGCCGGATTGCGCAACGGCCAGTCGAGATAGCGCGAAACGTCCTCGTCCAGGTCGACCGCGCCCTGTTCGGCCAGCTTCATGACCCCGATCGCCACCACCAGCTTGCTGATCGAGGCGATGCGGACCGGATCGTCGGGCGTGACGGCGCGGCCGGTGGCCGGGTCGGCGAGCCCTTCGGACCAGGCGCCGCGTTCCCCCGATTTGTCGAAGGCAACGGCGACGCGCGCACCCTCCGGCGCTGGCGCCGGCACGGTCGCGCAACCAATCAGGCTCGTCATTGCGAGGAGCGATAGCGACGAAGCAATCCAGCGATTCACCACTGGATTGCTTCGCTTCGCTCGCAATGACGTCAAGGGCGTAACCTGTTCAGCCTTTTTCCGGCCCGCCGATGCAGAAGGCGGCGAGCTTGTTGCCGTCGAGGTCGCGGAAATAGGCGCCGTAGAAGGCCTGCGGCCCTTCGTCGCCGCGCAGGCCCGGCGGTCCTTCGTCGGTCCCGCCAAGTTCCAGCGCCTTGGCGTAGAGCGCGTCGACCTTGGAGCGGCTGTCCATGGCGATCGCGGTCATATTGCCGTTGCCGGCCGTCGCCGGCTCCTTGTTGTAGGGGTTGGTGACCGCAAGGCCCGGCTTGTCGAACCCGGTGCCCCACATGGTGAAGCCGCCCAGGTCGTCGCCAAACTCCATCATCCGCTTGGCGCCGATCGTGGAGCCCAGCAGCTCGTCATAATAAGCGCGGGCGCGCGGCATATTGTCGCTGCCGAGGGTGACATAGCCGATCATTGCAAGTCTCCTCCTCCGTTGCCGTCATTGCGAGGAGCGCAGCGACGCGGCAATCCATGGATTGCTTCGCTTCGCTCGCAATGACGAATCAGGCCTTTCTCCGCCCCACCCGCCGGGCAGTCGCCGACCCGCTTCGCCGTGACTTCGCGGACCAGGCGATAGTCGCCGTCCTCGTAGAAATAGGTCAGCGTGCTGATCTCGCCCTCGAAGCCGTCGGCGGTGAAGCTGCCCATCATCGCCGGCATCACCTCTCCGTTCAGTCCTTCGCGCTTGCAGCTCATCTGTGCGCTCATCCGGCCGTTGCGGATATAGCTGTTCTTGATCTCGCACTTGTCGCCAGCCTCGCCGAGCAGCTCGGGCGCCGGCATGTTGTCGGCGGCGACGCAGGCCTTGATCACGCCCTTGTCGCCCTGCTTCAGCTTGGTCGCGGGCGTCGTCTTGTCGGTCGATGCCAGCGTGATGACGTTGTAGCTCACTTCATAAAGGCCCGGGCTGAGCTTGGCCGCCGCCTCTTCTGCGGCCGGCGCCGGCTTCTCGCCGCCGCACGCCGCCAGAAGCATCGCAAGCCCCGCGATGGGCATCAGTTTCTCCATCCCCATGTCTTCCTCCCCCTGATTTTCGTTGGTTAGCTGGCGACGTCGGCCCCTTCCGTCCCGTCGCAGGCGCCGACCCGCTTGGCGTCGACCTTCATCTTCATCGTCATCTTTTCCATCGGCCCGCTGCCCTCGGTGTTGCTGGTCATGGTCAGGACATAGTTGTCCGGCTGGTAATTGCCGGTCAGGACCATCGTCTGCGTCGCGTTCGGGATGCTTGCAGTTCAGCTTCAGGTCGATCTTCCCGCCGCCCCAGTTGAAATGCTCGTAGCGGCAATTCTCGTCGGCCCCGGTGAAGAAGTCCTCGCGCGGCCGCTTCGCCTCCGCCTCGGTCAGGCAGACGGTGTGGACCTGCGCCTTCTCCATCGCCTTCTGCATCATCGACTTGGCTTCGGGCGGCATTCCGGGCGCGTCGATTTCCAACAGGGTGACCGTCTGCTGCCACCGGCCCGGATCGACGAAGGAGCCGGCATCGCCCTGCTTGCGCATTTCCTTGGCGACCTCGCCGACCGTCGCATTTTCCATCTTCACATCGGGTTCTTTGTTGCAGGCCGCGAGCATGATCAGCGGCAGGGCGAGCAGCAGCTTGGCCATCATATTCCCCTCGTTCGGCCGCGCCGGCGGGCGCCAGGCCTGCGCCACCATATGGCGGCGGCAGGGGATTGCAAATGGGTCGGCACGGCGGGGTTGGCGGCTTGAAAATGGGATTTGCGCTAATGGCAGCTTTCGACCCAAAGCGGTCATTAGCGTCAGTACTCGAAGCAGGCGTAGTCCTCCTCCGAGACCCGCGTGACGAACGCTGGAAGGGTGATTGAGCCTTTCCCGATGATTGGTTCCAACCGAGAAAGAATGTTTAGGCGGTTTCGGGCTTGGTCGGTCACAAGGAGCAGAACATGCCGGAAGATTGTCTTCGTGGCTGTCTCGGAAATAGCGCTGCCGATAGTCGCTATGCCGATTTGGCCCACGCACAGGCCTTTTCCTCTTCGCGCAATACGCCACCGCTTGGCAGCCAACTGACTAGGGGCTTCACGATTGCTAGGTCGCGCAGCACTTCTAACACCAAGTCTTCGCCCAAGGGCCGTGGCTGAGCCGCGATACCGAACTACCTGGTCGCATGGCGCGATGTCTTTTCTGGAGATGAAGAGCGGTCTCACTGCGTCAACTTACTGAAAACGACTTTTCGAGCAATGGCAGCTTTCCACCCATTCCGGCCATAAGCTTGCCATCCTGAATTGCCGGGGCGCGCGGACGTCCCCATATTCGCCGCCATGGCGATTCAAATCCGTACTTCACTGGCCGAGCCGGAGACCGGCGAGACGTTCGTTCCTCACCGGCCGCAGCGGCCCGACAAGGCCGAGGGGGGCAAGCGCTTTGTCCTGAAGTCCGATTATGAGCCCGCCGGCGACCAGCCGACCGCGATCAAGGAACTGATCGAGGGCATTTCCGACAATGGCGAGGTCAACCAGGTGCTGCTGGGCGTCACCGGATCGGGCAAGACCTTCACCATGGCCAAGGTGATCGAGACTGACCCAGCGGCCGGCGCTGGTGCTCGCGCCCAACAAGATCCTCGCCGCCCAGCTGTACGGGGAGTTCAAGAGCTTCTTTCCCGACAATGCGGTCGAATATTTCGTCAGCTACTACGACTATTACCAGCCCGAGGCCTATGTGCCGCGGTCCGATACCTACATCGAGAAGGAAAGCTCGGTGAACGAGGCGATCGACCGCATGCGCCACTCGGCGACGCGGTCGCTGCTGGAGCGCGACGACGTGATCATCGTCGCCTCGGTCAGCTGCCTCTACGGCATCGGATCGGTCGAGACTTACTCGGCGATGATCTTCGATTTGAAGAAGGGCGAGAGCGTCGACCAGCGGGAGATCATCCGCAAGCTGGTCGCGCTGCAGTACAAGCGCAACGACCAGGCCTTCGCCCGCGGCAATTTCCGGGTGCGCGGCGACAATCTGGAGATTTTCCCGTCCCACTATGAGGACAGCGCCTGGCGCATCAGCTTCTTCGGCGACGAGGTGGAGGATATCACCGAATTCGACCCGCTGACCGGCAAGAAGACCGCCAGCCTCGACAGCGTCCGGGTGTTCGCCAACTCCCACTATGTGACGCCGGGGCCGACGCTCAAGCAGGCGATGGAGGCGATCCGGCACGAGCTGGCCGAGCGGCTGAAGGAGCTGGTCGCCGAAGGGCGGCTGCTGGAGGCGCAGCGGCTGGAGCAGCGGACCAATTTCGACCTGGAGATGATCGCTGCGACCGGCAGCTGCGCGGGGATCGAGAATTACAGCCGCTTCCTCACCGGCCGCCTGCCGGGCGAGCCGCCGCCGACCCTGTTCGAATATCTCCCCGACAATGCTCTGCTGTTCGTCGACGAAAGCCACCAGACGGTGCCGCAGATCGGGGCGATGGCGCGCGGCGACCATCGGCGGAAGATCACGCTGGCCGAATATGGCTTCCGCCTGCCGAGCTGCATCGACAATCGCCCGCTGCGCTTCAACGAATGGGACGCGATGCGCCCGCAATCGGTGTTCGTCTCGGCGACCCCGGGTCCGTGGGAAATGACCGAGACCGGCGGCGTGTTCTCGCGAGCAGGTGATCCGCCCGACCGGCCTCATCGACCCGCCGGTCGAGATCAAGCCGGTCGAGGACCAGGTCGACGACCTTGTCCACGAGGCGAAGGAAACCGCGCGCAAGGGCTATCGGACGCTGGTCACGACGCTGACCAAGCGGATGGCCGAGGATCTCACCGAATATCTGCACGAGGCGGGCTTGCGCGTCCGCTACATGCACTCGGACGTCGAGACGCTGGAGCGCATCGAGCTGATCCGCGACCTTCGGCTGGGCGTCTATGACGTGCTGGTCGGGATCAACCTGCTGCGCGAAGGGCTCGACATCCCCGAATGCGGGCTGGTCGCGATCCTCGATGCGGACAAGGAGGGGTTCCTGCGCTCCGAAACCTCGCTGATCCAGACCATCGGCCGCGCCGCCCGCAACATCGACGGGCGGGTGATCCTCTATGCCGACCGGGTGACCGGGTCGATGGAGCGCGCGCTCAACGAGACCGACCGGCGGCGCGAAAAGCAGGTCGCCTACAATGCCGAGCACGGCATCACGCCGGAATCGATCAAGAGCCAGATCAACGACATCATGAGCGATGTGACGATGCGCGACGGCGTGCTGGTGGAGACCGGCGACGAGGAACGGCCGCACCTGGTCGGCCACAATCTTCGCGCTTACATCGGCGACCTGGAGGAGCGGATGCGGAAAGCCGCCGCCGACCTGGAGTTCGAGGAAGCCGCCCGCCTCCGCGACGAAATCCGCCGGCTGGAAGAGGACGAGCTCGGCATCCCCGATCCCGACCGCGTCGTCCCGCGGCCGAGCGGAAACGCCACCCAGGGCAAGCCCGGCACGCGCCGCACCGGTTTCGGCAAGACGCAACGCCGCTGGGGCAGCAGCAAGCGCTAACCGTTCAGGACCACGCAACCGAAGCGCGTGCAGGGAGTTGGGCTAACAAATTCACTCGGGGAAGCGCCGCGGATGCGGCGCAAAATTTATGCGTAAGAAGCTTTGTCTGATCCTCGGCGCTGCGGCGCTATTCGCCTCGACACCGGGTGCGGCCGCGCCGAAGGGCGACGAACCGGTCGCGGTCCCGCGCGCCATCAAGCAGGGGATCGACTTCGTCTATGTCGACCCGCAAATGTCGAGCGTCGCCAGGCGCAAGCAGAAGCCGCAGAACTGGCTGCAGCGCATCTTTAACCCGGGCGCCAGCCGCCGCGGCGCGCCGAACCCGATGTTCGACCAACTGTCGCGCGGGCTGCAGCAGTATCAGGCGAGCTGGGGACGCTTGCCGCAGACCAAGATCCCGGCCGGCGCGACGTTGAAGCAAGGCTCCACCGGCAAGCGCGTGGCGCTGCTCCGCTCCCGGCTCGGCCTGGCGGAAAGCGGCGGCTATGACGGACAGCTGGCCCAGGCGGTTTCATCCTATCAGGCCGTCCATGGGCTCGGCACGCCTGACGGCATCGCCGGCAAGGCGACGATCGCGTCGTTGAATCGGGGCGCGACCTATTACGCCCGCCGGATCGCCATCAACATGGAGCGCGCGTACCGGCTTGCCCGCCATCCGCGCCTTCGATCGCTATGTCGTCGTCGATTCAGGCGCCGCGGAAGTCTATCTGTTCGATCGCGACCGGCTGGCGGACAAGATGCGCGTCGTCGTCGGCGCACCCAAGACCAAGACGCCGATGATGGCCGTCCTGATGCGCGATGCGAAGGCCAACCCTTATTGGAACGTGCCGCCGGACCTGGTGCGCAGCCTGACCGCGAAGAAGGTCGGCGAACAGGGCCTCTCCTACTTCAAGGACTTCCATTACGAGGTGTTGTCGGACTGGGGCCCGAACGCCCATGTGATCGACCCCAAGACCGTCAACTGGAGGGGCATCGCCTCGGGCAAGGTCAAGCCGACGGTCCGCGTCCGCCAGCTTCCGGGCCCATGGAATTCGATGCGCAACATGAAGTTCGAAATGCCGAACGATTACGGCATTTACCTTCACGACACGCCGCATCCCGAGCTGTTCGCACAAAGCGAGCGCCATCTCAGCAACGGCTGCGTGCGCCTGGAGGATTATCGCCGCTTCGCGACCTGGGTGTTCGGACAAGTGCCGCAACCGACGTCGCAATATGAGCAGGTGTTCGAGCTGCCACGGCGGATCCCCGTCTACATGACCTACCTGACGGTCGCGGCGAGTGCCAACGGCGTTACGTTCCGCCCCGATCCCTATGGCTTCGACGCCCTGGCGATGCCGCAGATGTTCGGACAGTCGAGCAAGGTGGCGTCGACGTCCTAGTCCAGCCGTATGCAGCGCGGATTCGGCCGTTGGTCGACAGGCCTTTGTTGTTGCCCGCTACCGCGCCATGGTCCGCCCGCATTCGAACTCGGGGAGGGCATGATGAAGTTTTCGGTCACATTCGCGCTGGCGCTCGCGCTGGTCGCCGCGCCGGCATTGGCGCAGGACAAGACCGACGAGGCCGCCAAGGTGGAAAAGGTCGACAAGGAGGCCAAGCCGGCAGCTGCGAAGCAGGCCGACGTGGTTCCCCAGGTCCATACGAAGAAGTTCAGCGGGGTCTTCGGCGGACAGAAGATCGGCTATACCGCGACCATCGGCGAAACGATCCTGAAGGGCGAAGACGGCACGCAGAAAGCAGCGGTCGTCACCACCAGCTACGTCAAGGAACCGCGCGATCCGTCGCGGCCGGTCACCTTCCTGTTCAACGGCGGACCGGGATCGGGATCGGTCTGGCTGCAGATGGGCGCGTTCGGGCCAAAGCGGGTCGCGATCCCGTCCGACGCCCGCGACGACGGCGCGCCGCCCTATCCGATCGTCGACAACCCCGACAGCCTGCTCGACGTCACCGACCTGGTGTTCATCGACCCGCCGGGCACCGGCTTCAGCTATCTGATCGGCAAGACCGAGCCCAAGGAATTTTACGGGGTCACCCAGGATGCCAAGGCTGTGGCGGAGGTGATCCGCCGCTGGCTCGGCGATAACGGCCGCTGGAACAGCCCGAAGTATCTGGGCGGCGAAAGCTATGGAACGACACGGTCGGCCGCGGTCACCAACCAGCTCGTGAATTCGACCTTCAACGACGTCGGTTTGAATGGCGTCATCCTGATTTCCACGGTCCTCGATTTCGCTGCGGGTGGCGAGGCTCCGGGGGACGAACTGGGCTACATCACCAATTTGCCGTCGATGGCCGCCGTCGCCCTCTATCATGGCAAGGCGAGCTCGCCGTCGGTCGAGGTCTTCGCGGAGGAAGCGCGCCAGTTCGCCATCGGTCCCTATGCCTCGGCCTTGCTCAAAGGGCAGAAGCTGTCGGCCGAGGAGCGCGCTTCGATCCGGACCCGGCTGGCTCGGTTCACCGGGCTTAGCGAAGCCTATCTCGAAGAGGCCGACCTTAGGGTTACGCCCGGTCGCTTCTTCAAGGAATTGCTACGCGATCGAGGGCTGACGGTAGGCAGGCTCGATTCCCGCTACACCGGCAAGGACGCCGACAATGCCGGCGAAAATCCCGACAACGACCCCAGCTTCTACGGGATCGACGCCGGCTACACCGCGGCAGTGAACAGCTGGGAACGCGACAGCCTCGGCTTCAAGACCGATCGGGAATATCAGTCGATTTCCGGCATCGGCGAGGACTGGGATTGGCGCATCAAGGACCTGCCCGACGCGGAAGGCTATCTCAACGTCGCCCCCTATCTTGGCCAGGCATTGCGGGAAAATTCGGCGATGCGCGTCTTTGTCGCCCAGGGCTATTACGACTTTGCCACGCCATTCTTCGGGGCCGAATATTCGCTGTCACGCAGCGGCATTCCGCAGGACCGCATCCAGTTCAACTACTACCACGCCGGCCACATGATGTACGTTCGCGACGAGGACCGATCGAAGCTGTCGCATGACATCAGGCAGTTCATCCGGTCGCGATAACAGGAAATGGCGCGGACGGGGCCCAGCCCATCCGCGCCAGTTCTAACGATATCGCCTAGCGCAGCACGCCCGACTTTTGCTGGCGGTGCGCATAAAAATAGAGTGCGCCTGCTATGGCGATGATCACCCACGGCATCATGGCCATGCCGCCCTTGTCCATCGGCGGCGGTGGCGGGGCCGCGAAGAAGATCTGGTAGCCAAGCCCGAGCACCGCTCCGAGGAATGACAGGCCCAGCACCGGTACCGCCCAGCGATGCCGCATCAGCAGCAGGATCGAACCAAGCAGGCCCATCCATACGCCCAGCCCCCAGCCGAACTGCGCATAGATTGGAAAGCCGTCGACCCACGCCAGCATCGCGTTGGGATCGACATCCGGCGCCATGCTCCTGAAATATTCCAGGTTGCGCATGCGCGTCATCAGATAGTCGTAGCAACCGAACCCGTTCCACAGCAGCGACAGCAATCCGACGATCCAAAGATGGATCGGAGCCCTCGTGGCTTGAGCGTCATTCATGATGAACCCCCTCCGTTACCGGCTTCTGGCCGCCCAGGGACATCACGCGGGCAGTCAAGGCGAACTTCACCGTGCCGGCTGAGGCGCATCAGCCGCGATTTGCCGCCGCCTGTCAATTGCCGAGCCCTAGCGCCAGATCGAGATGAATTCGCTGGAGAAGGGCAGCACGTCCACGCAAGCGTGGAGCAACACGACCAGAAGCAGGCTTCGGGTCCGCGCCCACAGCAATCCGAACAGGATGCTGAGCGGCGATAGGGTGGCGATCGTAAAGGCCACCACCTGGATCGGGTCGGTCGACCAGCCGTCGACCTCCGGCCCGCCGCGCAGATAGAGGCCTGGCACATGGGCAAGTGCGAACAGCAAAGATGTCGCGACGATTGCCGCCGCGTTGGATTTGAACCAGGCGGCAAAGCGCGTTTGGAGCGCGGCCCGGAACAGGAACTCCTCGCAAAGGCCCGCCTCGAGCGCGTTCCAGATGAATGCGCCCGTAAAACCCCAGACCAGCACCATCGGCGTCGGATTGAGCTTGGCGATGTTCGCCAGGCTGGGGCTGACCACCGCCAGCAGCCCGATCAGCACCGCGCCCATCACGATCAGCGTCGGCCAAAAGCCGCGACGGTTAAGGCCGCTGTCGAATAAAGGCTTCAGCGGCGCCCGCAGCCACCACAGGATCGCTACCGGAATGCCGACATGGACCAGCAGTTTGACCGTCAGCACCGCTATTTCCTGCGGCCGCTCGGCGACCACCGCCGCCTTGAGTGCACCGAGGCCCCAGCCAAGGAAAACGAACGCGTAAATGGCGAGAAAGGCGAGCAAGGCCGCCAGCTCGATGCCCGGCCGGGGAACCGGGACGTCGGGTGCGTCGCACTTGCGCGTCAGGAACCAGGCGAGCCCCGACAGCGCGCCGCCGAAAATTCCCAGCGATACGAACGGGAAGACCCAGTCCGCCCCGCGCAGGAATAGATAGAAGGTCGAGCCGCCCCAGACAGCAAATAGACTATTGCCGCCGAAACGGCCGGCCGCGACCTCAGTGCATCCCCCATTCCCCGGTCCTTCCAAGTCCTGGCCGCGAATGCACTGGCGGTCGAAGCAGAAATCCTATTCGATCAGAAACCGACGCGCACGCCAAGATGGGCGGACGTCTCGTCTCCCTGGTCCTTGCCGATCGTCGCCGACCCGGCAACGTCGAGATTGACGTTGGTAAAGATCGCGGCGCTGAACCCGCCGCGAGAAGCGGCCATAGGCCTTCTTCGAAGCGTCCTCGAGCGCGAAGCTGTTGACGATGGTCGGCGCCGAGGTCTGCGCGAAATGGATCGTCCGCTCGTCGCCGGTGAAGTCCTTTTCGACCACCGCCGCGGCATAAGGACGAAGCTGCACCCCGCCGCCGGCGAAATCGCCGCGCACTTCGAGGCCGAGGCTTCCGCGCATCGACTTGTAGGTCAGCGAGTTGACGTTGAGGGTCAGCGCCGGATCGCCGTCCTCGGTATAGCCGTCGACCTTGGCCTTGGCGTAATCGAGCCCGATTACCGGGCCGACCCGCACCTTGCCGAGCGGCATCAGATAGCCGGCCTTGGCGCCGGCGATGAAATGATTGCCGTTGGGATCGGCCTCCATGTCCTCGACCACGCCGGTGCGATCGATGTCATGACTGTCCCAGCCATAGCCGGCATAGCCCTGGACGAAGCCGCCGGCGATCCCGAACCCGGCATAGCCGCCGAGCTGGATCGAATGGCCTTCGTTGCCGGCGGCGTCATTGCCGAAGTTGACCTTGGGCTTGGTGTAGTTGACGGCAAGGCCGGCCACTCCGGAACCGAAGCCATATTCGACCCCGGCGGTCGCCGCCGACCCCGCTCGATCGATAGGCGTCGTTGCGCTGGCCGGCGTCGAGGTGGCGGCTGTAGCCGTCGCCGACCACGAAGGCCTTCAGCCCTTCGGGCATGTCGCCGTCGCGCGGGGCTGCCGGTGTCCATCCGCGTGGTCAGCGTCCGGCCGAACTGGCGCGCCACGTCGATGCTCATGTCGCTTGCCGCCTGAAGCATCAGCGGCGCCTCCAGCTGGGTCGCGATATAATGGCCGACGATGGCGAAGCCGGCCGAGGTCAGGTGCAGCTGGTCGAAATAGAAGAGGATACTTCTGGCCGGGATCGGCGATGCAGCTGGTGTTGGGCAGGGCGGGGCAGGCGAGCCGGTGAGCCCATAGGCGGCCAGGTCGTTCGTGATCTGCTCGCCGACCAGCGTACAGGTCGAGATAATGGACCATGACCCCATCGGCGGCATAGCCCGACAAGCGTCGACTGCATCGCCGTATTGAAGGTCGTCGAATAGGCGTTGCGAACCGCCTGGGCGGCGGGATCGCCGGCGATTTCCGGAAGGATGGCGGTGTTGCCGGCAAGGAAGCTGATGTTCTGCGCGCCCGCACCGACCAGCGCGTTGAGGCCGGCGGTGGCAAAGGCGGCCGAAGCGGTCGCGGCAGCCGGTGCGCCGGCCACCGTTCCGCCGTTCTGCTGGTAGAAGCGGGCGTCGTTGCCGCCGATCGATATCGCCAGCAGGTCATCCTCGCCGAAAGTGCCGCTGACCGTCGGGAAGGCGCCGCCGCCGCCGGCCAGGAAGGCGTTCCATTCGGTGACGAAGCCCAGCGGCGGGCCGTTGGTATTGGTGTTGTCGGTCAGCGCGCCGCCGATCGCGAAATTGTCGATCGGCGCATCGAGCAGCTGGCCCAGCGTGTCGATATAATTGGTGCCGCCGGAAAAGCGCCCGGTCGAATAAGGAAGCGGCGGCGGGAACGAGGCCGACCAGCTGGAAGAAATTGCCGTCGTCGGCATAGCTGTCGCCGAACGCGACGATATTGTCGATCCGCTGGGCGGGGGCCGGTACGGCGGCGGTCAGCGCGCTGGCGGCAAGCAGCGAGGCAGTAAACAGGCGGCTTCTGTCATGGAAATTACTCCCCGGAGCCGCATCGAGACACGCGGCTGGCAGAGGGCAGTAATGCATGGCTGAGTTCGGCGAAGCAAGTGACAGAAATGTCAGCATGAGGCGCTGCGGCGCGCCTCCGCGGCAGTTCGGCGCTAACCGCTGGTTGAGGCCGCGGGCATTCGCCGGTGTGGCTCGTCTGGCTCATCGCCTGCGGCAGCCAGCCTTTCCTGCTTAATTTCGACGATGACCTCTTCGGGAAGATCCTCGATCCCGGCCAGGTCGTTGTGGGCGCGGCGTGACGCGATCAGCAGCTCGTCCAGCTTGGCGTGCATGGCGACGTCGCGGCGATGGGCGTCGGCCTCGCGCTCATTCTGGCGATTGAGCACCATCTGGGTCAGCGTGATCGCCAGGATCGAAAGCGCTGCGGTCAGCAGGTCCGCGGTCAGCCCGACAGCGAACCAGGCGACGCAGAAGATGATGACTCCAAGCTGCGCAAACGGATGGCGAGCTGCGCCAGGCGGCATGGGCCGAAAGATCGGATGCCCATGCCGAAAATGCGGCAACCGAGCTGGTAGAGCCGGCCGCGCGTTCGGTCGATTGCCGTCAGTCGGCTTCATGCGATCAGTGTGTGCGATCATTGCAATGGAGCGTAACGGGGCTGAAGGCGGGCGGTTCCGCGTCGAAGGATTATCCGGCGGGCGATAGCTTAGCGTTTTTCGCGGCTTAGCCGGCTCATCAGGATCGCGGCGCGCTTCGCCTGGCGCCAGATCGAGGCGATGTCGACCCGCTCGCCCGGCGCATGATCGCCGTCGGCTGGCGGGGCCGAGGCCGACCAGCCCGTCGACGTCCCTGGCGACGAAGCTGATGTCGCCCGCGCCGCGCTTCACCGGGTCCAGCTCGCCCATCTGCTCCAGGCCCATGTCGCGAGTTGACCGCATTGAGCCTGGCCAGCAGCGCCCGGTTGCCTTCGGTCGGCGCCATCGGCGGATATTCGTCGGGGTCGAACTCGATCTTCGCCGTCGCGCCGGGCAGCGGCGTGGCGACGATCGCCTGCATCTTCGCCTTGGTCCGCTCGATCTGGTCCTGGGTCAGCGCGCGAAGGTCGCCGCGGGCGATGGCGGTCGCGGGGATGATGTTGGTCTTGCCGGTCGCGGAAATGCGGATCCGGCCGGCGTCCAGCTCGGCGCGTCTGGCCGCCGCCGATCAGGCCGACGTTGAAGGTCAGCTTGTCCTCGGGCAGCTCGCGGCGGAACGCTGTCGATGATCCGCGCCAGCTCGTAGATCGCGCCATTGCCGGCGTCCGGCCGAGAAGATGCCGCTCGAATGGCCCGGCCTGGCGGTGACGGTCAGCGTCCATGCGCCGGAGCTGCGCCGGGCGATCGAGCCGATGTCCTTGCCGTCCGTCCTGGGCCAGTCCTTCGAAATCGAGCGCGACGTCGGCGCGCTTGCCCGGCGGCGACCAGGTCGCGGCGCGGCGAGCTCGATCGGAACGCCATTATCCTCCTCGTCGCCGGTCAGGACGACCTCGATGTCGGCGTCCTTCAGCGTTCCGGCGGCCTGCATCGCGCGCAGCGCGGCGATCATCACCGCCATGCCGCCCTTGTCGTCGCCGGCGCCGGGGCCGATGCCGTCATTGCCGCGCCGCTCCCAGCGCTGGAACGGGCTGTCGGGCTCGAACACCGTGTCGAGATGGCCGATCAGCAGCAGGCGCTTGCCGCGGCCATTGCCCTTGTGCGTGGCGACGATGTGCCCGGCGCGGCCGGTTGCGCGCATGTCGATCCACTCGACCTTGAAGCCGAGCGGCTCCAGCTCGGCCCGAAGCATCTCGCCGACCTTGGTCACGCCCTCGAGGTTCAGCGAGCCGCTGTTCTGGTTGACCCATTTCTCGAGCATCGCGAGCGTCCGCTCCTGCTCGGCATCGACGGTCTGGACCATCCGCGTTTCGGCCGGCGACAGCTTGGCCGAGGCGGGCGACGGGAACAAGGGCGAGCGCGGCGAGGGCGAGCGATAAGGCTACGGAACATCGCGGCAGCTTAGCAGGCACCCGCATGTCCTCAAGGGCAGCTCGGCGCTAACGCCTTACGCGCTGGTGAATTCGCTCGTTCGCGGCTCGATCATGACAATTTTCCGCAGGAGCTAGGCGTCCGAGGACGCGACAACCGCCGTTGTCGCGTTGACCGCGAACTAACCGGCTTTGCGTCCAAACACTGCCCGCTGCTGGCGGGCGAATGGTTCAGGCTCGAACAGCGGTGCGAGCGGAGCGTGGGCCTCCTCCTCGGGGGGCAGAGGCGGGGCGGCTTCCGCCTCGTCGAAGTCCACAGGCACGGCGACCTCCGCCTTCTCGAGAGGGGCGCGCTCGGTAGCTTTCGTGTCCTTGGGTTCGCTTGCGCGGCGACCGCCACTCTTTCGGGGAGCCTTGGCTCGGCGACTTTTGCTTTCAGGAGCGGCCGCTGGCTTGACGAGTTCCGCTTCCTCCACGGCTTCGTCGGTCGTTGCCAGCTGCTCGGCCGCCGCCAGCGGCACGTCGGAATCCAGTGGGGCGGGAAGGCTGCCATGCTGGTCCGCCGCTAAATCGATACGCTCCGGATCCGCGGCGTCAGCCGGGTTGCGCCGAGCTAGGTCGAATGCATGGACGACGCCGTAGAGCAGCGCAACGAGCGACCACCGGAAGCAATGCCGAAGCGCCAGTCTGCATCCAGGCGCCCGCGCAGGACGCCGCTACGACAAACGCGCAGAATACCTCAAAAAGGATCCTGCCCGGATTGGTGAAAGTCGCGCATGGGCTCCCTCTCCTATGCGCGAAAATACGTCGCCCTTACCTAAGGGTTAACGGCAAGCGCCGTGGACGGCAGGGTCCGCTTTCCACCCATTCCGGCCATACGAGGCTTCGACCAAGCCAAATTGCGGAAGTTCGCGCACGTGCTGGCGTTCATCAGGAGCTCCAGGACCCTGCCTTGACCGCCTTCTCGAGTTAACGATGCGACCATCAGCTTCGAATCGGCTGGCTGCGGGACTCTCATGCCGATCCTGGCGAGAGCTTCCACGTTGGTCGCGGTACGCCCGTGCCTTCCGGTAGCTGTTGCCCACTCCCCCTGGTTCAACGGCAGCGCCGCATACCCGTTGCTTCATCGCAAGATGGCTCCTGGCTCTAGTTCGGGCCCGCCGGTGCCTTCGGGACCTGCACCCGGCGTGGGTCTGGTAACGGATGCTGTTCGCTACACCGCGACCGCCGTCGATTGCAGCGTTCAGATGCGGCGGACCTAATGCCCTGATGCCCGGAATCGACCAGTGTCCCGAGAAGCCCGGCGCAATCTCCGTCTCTTGCCGCTGATCACCATCGTCAGTCGCCCACGTCCTTGAATGTTCCAGCTGACGGCGCGCATCGCCGAAGGTCTGCGGCGCTCGCCGATGTCAGCTGCGCGCTGGCTTGCGCCGCTCGCAACCAAAGCAGACATTCCAAGACAACGACTTGCGCACATTGAGCGCTGTCTCCGTTTCCGGTACCCGAGGCGTCGAGCCTGGCTTTGCAGGGTCCGGAATCGGAGGCGACCAATCAACATCTCGTTGAAGCGATTGTACTGACGGTCGGCACCCTCTTCCCGATCATGAACCCGCTTAGCACCGCACCTTTGTTCCTTTCCCTGACCGCCCGATTTGAAAAGAAGAGGCGCGATCGCGATGCGTTGATGGCGTGCATCTATGCCTTTGGCATCCTGGTTCTGTTCCTCCTCCTCGGCACAGCGATCATCGATTTCTTTGGAATTTCGGTACCGGGAATCCGGATTGCGGGAGGGCTGATTATATCGGTGCTCGGCTTTCGCATGCTATTTCCGACAATTGTGCCGGATGCCGGGCAAGGGACGTCGCAGCCTGAGCTGGAAATTGCATTTACGCCGCTTGCCATGCCCAGCTTGGCAGGTCCGGGTTCAATATCGGTCGTTGTGACAGCCGCCTCCCAGATCGAAAGCCACTACCCGGATAACTACAGGCTGATTTACGCCGGAGTCGTCGCCGGCATTACCGTGACGCTGGTCATCGCCTGGCTCATCCTGCGAACGGCCGCCTCAATGGCGCGGATTCTCGGCCCGTCGGCATAGACGCCTAACGCGGATTTTCGGCTTTCTGCTGGTTTCGATCGGCATCCAATTCCTGCTCACCGGAATCAGCGATTTCTTCGGATCAAGCCACGCTTAGGCGCCCTCGATTTGCCCTCCTTCGGCAGTTACGGCCACAATCCTTAGAGAGTGCCGCTACGCATTGAAGCGTATCGGTTAGTCCAGCTGTCCTACAGATAACCAAATAGGTAATCATTGCGCGACTCGGGCGAACCGGAGGAGCGGGCAATGGACGTGGAGCGATCTGATCGACGAATTGATCGAGCGGGAAGGGGGCTATGTGAACCATCCCGCCGACAAGGGCGGGCCGACCCGCTTCGGAATTACCGAAGCGGTGGCGCGGGCGCATGGCTATGCCGGGGCGATGGCCGAGCTGCCGCGGGACGAGGCGGCGGCGATCTACCGCCGGCTCTACTGGCTGCGGCCGCGGTTCGACCAGGTCGCGGAGCGCGCGCCGCGGGTCGCGGCCGAGCTGTTCGACACCGGCGCCAACATGGGACCGGCGGTCGCCGCCACCTTCCTTCAGCGTGCGCTGACCGCGCTCAACCGCGGCGGCAAGGATTATCCCGACCTGATGCCCGACGGTCGGGTCGGTCCGGCGACCCTGGCCGCGCTCGATGCCTTCCTCGAGGCGCGCGGGAAGCGCGGCGGCGAGACCGTGCTGCTGCGCGCGCTCGAAGCGCTGCAGGGCGAGCGCTACCTCCGCCTCGCCGAGAAGCGGCCGGCCAACGAAGCGTTTCTCTATGGCTGGCTGGCGAACCGAATAGGCAATCTTGAACTAATGAACGAACCGCTAAACTTCACAACTTGGCGTCGCTCTCCATGAAAATAGTGAAGCTAAGGACGAAGGAGCAAGTGAATGGCGATACATCGAAGCGATCGTCGGGCCGGTATCGAAGCTGCTCGACAAGATCATTCCCGACCCCGAGGCCCGCGACCGGGCCAAGCTCGAGCTGATCAAGCTGCAGGGCGACCAGGAAATGGCGGCGATCGGCGCGCAGATGCAGGCGATCGTCGCCGAGGCTCAGTCGCCCGATCCCTGGACCAGCCGCGCCCGGCCGAGCTTCCTCTACGTCATGTACGCGCTGATCCTGTGGGCGATCCCGATGGGCCTGATCGCCGCCGCCGACCCGAAGCTGGCGCTCGGCATCGGCAACGGCATGACCGCCTATCTGCGCGGCCTTCCGGAGGAGCTCTACGCGCTCTTCGGCACCGGCTACCTCGGCTACACGGCGGCGCGGACCTGGGGGAAGGTGAAGGGCGTGGAGCGGTAGTTCGTCATTGTGAGCGAAGCGAAGCAATCCAGTTTCACGGCATGGATTGCTTCGTCGCTACGCTCCTCGCAATGACGGCTGACTTGTAGCCACTGTCGTTCCAACCCACATCCCGACCGAACCCGAGCGGGAGCGAGACTTGGAACAATATCACGGCACCACCATCCTGGGGGTGAAGAAGGACGGCAAGACCGTCATCGCCGGCGACGGCCAGGTCAGCCTCGGCAACACCGTCATCAAGCCCAATGCGAAGAAGGTCCGGCGGCTGGGCGACGGCAGCGTGATCGGCGGCTTCGCCGGCGCGACCGCCGACGCCTTCACCCTGTTCGAGCGGCTGGAGAAGAAGCTGGAGGCGCATCGCGGCCAGCTGCTCCGCGCCGCGGTCGAGCTGGCCAAGGACTGGCGGACCGACAAATATCTCCGCAACCTGGAGGCGATGATGATCGTCGCCGATGCGGAGACGATGCTGATCCTGACCGGCAACGGCGACGTGCTGGAGCCCGAGGGCGGGATCGCCGCGATCGGATCGGGCGGCAATTACGCGCTCGCCGCGGCGCGGGCGCTGAGCGACTATGAGCAGGACCCGGAGGTGCTGGCGCGGCGCGCGATGGCGATCGCCGCCGAGGTCTGCGTCTTCACCAACGACCGCTGACAATCGAGACGATCGGCAATGCCTCGAAGTCTGCGTGCTTCACCAACGACCGGCTGACGCATCGACAAGCTCGGCGAATGAATGAACTGACAATCTGACCCCCAAGGCGATCGTCGCCGCGCTCGACGAGCATATCATCGGCCAGAATGACGCGAAGAAGGCGGTCGCGGTCGCGCTTCGCAACCGCTGGCGGCGGCAGCGGCTCTATCCCGAGCTTCGCGAGGAAGTGACGCCGAAGAATATCCTGATGATCGGGCCGACCGGCTGCGGCAAGACCGAGATCAGCCGGCGGCTGGCGAAGCTGGCCGATGCGCCGTTCGTCAAGGTCGAGGCGACCAAGTTCACCGAGGTCGGCTATGTCGGCCGCGACGTCGAGCAGATCGCCCGCGACCTGGTCGAGGAAGCGGTCCGGCTGGAGCGCGAGCGGCGCCGCGAGAAGGTGCGCGAGGCGTCGCGAGAGCGCGGCGATGGAGCGGCTGCTCGATGCGCTGACCGGCAAGGGATCGTCGCGAAGCGACCCGCGCCAGCTTCCGCCAGCGCTTCGCCGACGGCAGCCTCGATACGCGCCGAGGTCGAGATCGAGGTCGCCGAGGCGCCCGACATGCCGTTCGACATCCCCGGCGGCGGCGGGGTCGGGATGATCAACCTCTCCGAGATGATGTCCAAGGCGATGGGCGGCCCGCCCAAGAAGCGGCGCAAGCTGAAGGTCCGCGACGCCTTCGTGAAGCTGGTCGAGGAAGAGGCCGACAAGCGCGTCGACCAGGACGATGTGACCCGCGTCGCGCTGGCCGATGCGGAGGCCAACGGCATCGTCTTCCTCGACGAAATCGACAAGATCGCGGTCAGCGACGTGCGCGGCGGCTCGGTCAGCCGCGAGGGCGTGCAGCGCGACCTGCTTGCCGCTGATCGAGGGAACGACGGTCGCGACCAAATATGGGCCGATCAAGACCGACCATATCCTGTTCATCGCCTCGGGCGCGTTCCACGTCGCCAAGCCGGCCGACCTGCTGCCCGAGCTTCAGGGCCGCCTGCCGATCCGGGTCGAACTTGAGCGCGCTGACCGAGGAGGATTTCGTCCGCATCCTGTCGGCGACGCGGGCCAGCCTGACCGAGCAATATCGCGCGCTGCTGGCGACCGAGGAGGTGACGATCGACTTCACCGACGACGGCATCGCGGCGCTGGCGCGGATCGCGGCCGAGGTGAACGACGCGCTCGAGAATATCGGCGCGCGGCGGCTTCAGACGGTGATGGAGAAGCTGGTGGAGGACATCAGCTTCACCGCCGAGGAGCGCAGCGGGCGAGACGCTGGTGATCGATGCCGCCTTCGTCGAAAGGCCAGCTGGCCGGCATCGCCAAGAATGCCGACCTCAGCCGCTACGTCCTCTGATCCGCCGGCCGGTAATAGCGACACCAGCCCCTGCACGAACGGCGACCACAACGGCGCCTTGACCCCGGCGAGGCGGAGGCGGCTGGCGACCCATTGGTTGCAGGTGTGGATGGCGTTGGCCTTGCCGCTTCCGCGATAGAAGGCGTCGCGCGGGCCGTAGCCGGGATGGTCGATGCGGATCGGCTTGCCGTTCGCGGTCGAGCTCGAAGCCGGCGCGGATCGAGGCCCACAGGCGACGATACTGCTCGGGCGTCAGGCGGATGGCGCGGGCGGCATAGGTCGGGTCGCGGGTCCATTCGACATGCATCACCCGCTCGCCGCCGGTCAGCGCGATCGCGGCGGTCTTGAGGCGTGAGGTCGCCCCAGGTCGGCGTTTCCAGATAGACCCGCCGCTCGCCCGCGCCGAATGCGATCCACTCGGCGTCCGCCGGCACATTGGCGAAGTCGGACTTCGGCAGCAGCGGCCGCCAGTCGAGGCCCTGCGCATTGGCCGGCAGGACGAGGTCGGCGTGGACGCCATTGTTGGCGAGGTAGATGGTGATGCCCTCGATCGGGCTCCTGCCAGCCGGCGTTGACCGGGATCAGACCGCCGATCAGCGCGGCGAAAATGTAGAGCAGCGGGAATCGCCAGAACCGCGAGAGCGATGCGGGCGGGCCAGCTGGATTTTCGGCGACGGCGGCGGGGCATGGTCGATTGTGCAATTGCGTCGCAGCTGTCTCGCTCGACATCCGTCGGCGCATCTCCCGGAGCGTGCCCCGATGTTCGAAGATGGTCGGGGCGACTGGATTCGAACCAGCGACCCCCACACCCCCAGTGTGATGCGCTACCAGGCTGCGCTACGCCCCGACCGGTCGCATGCCCATTGGGCACGCGAGAGCGGCGCATCTAGTGCCGCGCGCATCGCTTGGCAAGGCGGCCTGCGGCGTGATAGGCGGCCCGCCACTTCCTGCGCTCTGGAGATCCCGGGCGCGCCTTCGAAGAAGAGAATTTCTCACGCCATGACCACAACTTCGCTCCTTGCCGCCGCAGCGCCCTCGGCCGGTGCCAGCTTCTTCGTCCAGACGATCCCGCTGGTCCTCGTCTTCGTCATCTTCTGGTTCCTGCTGATCCGCCCGCAACAGAAGCGGATGAAGGAGCATCAGGCGCAGATCGCAGGCGGTGAAGAAGGGCGACCGCGTCGTCACCGGCGGCGGCCTGATCGGCAAGGTGACCAAGGTCGGCGATACCGAGGTCGAAGTCGAGCTGGCGCCAGGGCATCAGGGTCCAGGTGGTCAAGTCGACGCTTGAGCCAGGTGGTCGATCCCGACCAGCGAAGCCGGCCAACGACTGATGTTCGATTTTCCCCGTTGGAAGGTGTGGCTGGTCAGCCTGATCGATTCTCGCCGGCATTCTGCTGGCGATCCCAAGCCTGCTGCCGAAGGACCAGGTCGAGCGCTGGCCGGCATGGCTGCCGAGCGCTCGAATCAACCTCGGGCTCGACATCGCCGGCGGCAGCCAGCTGCTGCTGGAAGCCGACATCGGCGACGCCGCCAAGCAGCGGCTGCAGGCCAAGGAAGAGGAAGTTACGACCGAGCTTCGCCGCGGCGAGCCGCGCATCGCAGATCGGCGATGTGTCGACCGCCGGCGGCAGGCTGAGCTTCGTGGTTCGCGATCCGACCCAGCTCGATGCCGCGTTCGAACGGCATGCGCACCTTGACCCAGCCGCAGGGCCTGACCGGCAACCGCGACTGGGAGGTTAGCACGGTCGATGGCAACCGCATCGTGCTGACCCCGACCGAAGCGGGTGCGAAAGCCGCGCTCAAGAATTCACTGACCGTCGCCCGCGACGTCGTCCGTCGCCGAATCGATCCGGGCGGCACCAAGGAAATCACCGTCATCAACCAGGGCGAGCGGCGGATTTTCGTCCAGGTCCCTGGCGTCGAGGACCCCGAAGCGCTGAAGCAGCTGATCGGCCAGACCGCGCGGCTCGAATTCAAGCTGGTCGACCTGAATGCCGATCCGGCCCAGGTCGCCGCCGGTCGTGCGCCGCCGGGCAGCCAGATCCTGCCCATGGCCGATGGCACCGGCGCGATCGCCGTGCAGCGCCGCGTGATGGTTTCGGGCGAGCAGCTGGTCGATGCCAGCAGGGCTTCGACCAGGACGGCCGGCCAGTGGTCGACATCACCTTCAACGCCGCCGGCGCGCGCCGCTTCGGCCGGGTGACGCAGGAGAATGTCGGCAAGCCGTTCGCGATCATCCTCGACGACAAGGTGCTGTCGGCGCCCAACATCAACGAGCCGATCCTCGGCGGCAAGGCGCAGATCAGCGGCAACTTCACTGTCGAAACCGCCAACCAGCTCGCCGATCAGCCTCGCGTCGGGCAAGCTGCCGGTGAAGCTCAATGTGATCGAGGAACGGACGGTCAGCGCCGAGCTCGGCAAGGACTCGATCGAGGCGGGCACCATCGCATCGATCTTCGCCACGCTGGCGGTGATCGGCCTGATGATCATCACCTACGGCCGCTTCGGCGTCTATGCGTCGCTCGCGCTTTTGATCAACGCGTTGATGATCCTCGGCATCATGGCGGTGTTCAACGCCACGCTGACGCTGCCGGGCATCGCCGGCTTCGTGCTGACGATCGGTGCGGCGGTCGACGCCAACGTGCTGATCAACGAGCGCATCCGCGAAGAACTGCAGACGAGGGCGGCGCGTGCTCGACGCGCTGGAGACGGGCTACAAGGAAGCCTCGACCGCGATCTTCGACGCCAACATCACCAACACCATCGCCGCCGCGCTGATGATGTATTTCGGTTCCGGCCCGATCCGCGGCTTCGCGGTCGTGCTGCTGATCGGCATCGTCACCTCGGTGTTCACCGCGGTCAATTTCACCCGGATGCTGGTCTCGCTGTGGGTCAAGTCCAAGCGCCCGCGCGCGATCAACATTTGACGGGATAGGCAAAATGAAACTTCTCAAGCTGGTTCCCGACAACACCAACATCGACTTCATGAAGTGGCGGAATGTCGCCCTCATCCTGTCGATCGTCGCTTACCGTCGCCAGCCTGGTGCTCGTCGGCGTGCGCGGCCTCAACCTTGGCATCGACTTCGTCGGCGGCCAGGTGGTTCGCGCTACCTTCGCTCAGCCGGTCAATATCGAGGACCTGCGCGGCCGCGTCTCCTCGCTGGAGTCGGCGAAGCGAGCATCCAGGAGTTCGGCGACAACCGGACCTACCAGATCCGCCTGCCAAAGCCGGATGGGCCCGACGCAGCTGGCCAACCGGGTCGTCACCGAAGTGCGCGGGATGATCATCAAGGATTATCCTGGGGTCAAAGTGACCGCGGGCGAATCGGTTTCGGGCAAGGTCAGCGAGGAACTGGCCTGGGACGGCGCGCTTGCGATCGGCTTCGCAATGCTCGGAATCGCCATCTACATCTGGTTCCGGTTCGAATGGCAGTTCGGCGTCGGCGCGCTGATCACCCTGTTCCACGACGTGTCGATGGTGCTCGGCTTCTTTTCGCGGTCACCCAGTTGCAGGTCGATCTGAACATCGTCGCGGCGTTCCTCGCGATCGTCGGCTATTCGCTTAACGATACCGTCGTCATCTATGACCGCATCCGCGAGAACCTGCGCAAGTACCGCAAGATGGAGATCGTCTCCCTGCTCAACTTCTCGTTGAACGAGACGCTGTCGCGAACGATCGTCACTTCGCTGTCGATCATGCTGGCGCTGGCGGTCTTGCTGATGCTTGGTCCCGACGTTCTCTTCGGACTGACCATCGCCATCCTGCTCGGCACCTTTATCGGCACCTATTCGTCGATCTACATCTCCGCGCCGGCGCTGGTTTGGATGGGCCTCAAGCCCGACAGCTTCCTCCGGGCCGAGGTTGACGACGACGGAACGGTGCGCAAGCCTGCCTGACGTTCAGAGGCGAAAGCCCGCTTGGCCTTCTTAACTGCCCGCGCTAGGAATGCTTCATGGTGAACAAGACCCGTATCGCGGCACTGTTGCTGCTGCCCGTAATCCTGCTTCCAGTCGCCGGCTGCGCCGGCAACAAGGTCAAGGGCGACACCGCTTACGTCGCTCGCGACGTCAACACGCTCTACAGCCTTGCCAAGGAGCGGGTCGATCGCGGCGATTATGAAGTCGCGGCCGCGCTGTTCGACGAGGTCGAGCGGCAGCATCCCTATTCGGTCTGGGCTCGCCGGGCGCAGCTGATGAGCGCCTTTTCCTATTATATGGCGCAGAAATATCCTGACGCGGTGAGCTCGGCGCAGCGGTTCCTGACGATCCATCCGGGCAACAAGGATGCGGCTTACGCCAACTACCTCATCGCGATGAGCTATTATCAGCAGATCGAGGACGTCACCCGCGACCAGAAAATCACACAGCAGGCCTCCGACAGCTTCAACGAGCTCATCCGCCGCTATCCGCAGAGCCGCTATGCGTCCGATGCCCGCCTGAAGCTCGACCTCATCAACGACCATCTCGCCGGCAAGGAGATGGAAGTCGGCCGATTCTACCAGCGATCAGGCAACTGGCTGGCAGCCTCGACCCGGTTCCGCACGGTGATCGACAAGTACCAGACCACCAGCCACACCCCCGAGGCGCTCGAGCGGTTGGTTGAAACCTACCTGAACCTCGGCCTTCCCCAGGAAGCGCAGAAGGCGGCCGCGGTGCTTGGCGCAAACTACCCGGGCAGCAAATGGTACAAGCGCAGCTATGACCTGATCCAGCGGTATCTGCCTGCCGCTGCCCAGCCAACCAGCTAATCCGAGTCGGCGGCGGCCGGTGCTGAGGCAGCTGTCGATCAAGGATGTGGTTCTGATCGACCGGCTCGAGCTGGAGTTCGAGCCGGGGCTTGGCGTTCTGACCGGCGAGACCGGGGCAGGAAAATCGATCCTGCTCGACGGCCTCGGCCTGGCGCTTGGCGCGCGGGCGGATACCGGCCTGGTGCGTTCCGGGGAAACGCAGGCCATTGTCGCCGCCGAATTCGAGCTTCCCGCCGACCATCCGGTCTTCACCATGCTGGCCGAGCAGGGAATCGAACCTGATCGTGGCGAGCCACTGCTGGTCCGTCGCACGCTGAAGGCCGACGGCGGCAGCCGGGCGTTCGCGGGCGGGGCAGGCGTCCCGGCATCGTTGCTGCGCGACATCGCCAATAGCCTTGTCGAAATCCATGGCCAGCATGACGACCGTGGCCTGCTCAATCCGCGCGGCCACCGCGCATTGCTCGACCTGTTTGGCCGGATCGACACGACTCGGTCGCAGCGGCATGGACGGAGGTCGAGCGGCTTTCCGCCGAACTGACAGAGGCGCGCGATACTGCGGCGGAAGCGGAGCGCGACCGGGAATGGCTGGATCATGCCGCGAATGAGATCGCGGCACTGGCCCCGGAAGCCGGCGAGGAAACCCGGCTGGCCGAGGAGCGAGCGGCGATGCAGGCCGGTGCCAAGGCCGGTGAAACGTTGACCGGACTCGACGAACTGCTCGGCGGATCCGAGGGAGCACTGGCCCAGCTGCGAACCGCCGCCCGGCGAATCGAGCGGGGGGCGGCGGACCATCCCTTGCTTGCAGAGGCATTGGCCAGCCTCGATCGCGCACTCATCGAGGCCAGCGAAGCCGAGGATCGGATCGGCCGGGCGGCAGAGGCGATGGCGTTCGATCCGGCGCGGCTAGAGGCGGTCGAAGCGCGGCTGTTCGATATTCGCGGGCTGGCCCGAAAGCACCGGGTCGAGCCCGACGCAATTGGCGGTCCTGGGCGAGGAGTTGACTGGCAAATTGGCCCTGATTGATGCCGGGGGCGAGCGAATTTCAGCGTTGGAAGCGGAGTTGGCGGGAGCGCATGCTCGCTACAGCTCGGCGGCTCAATTGCTAAGGCGAGAGCGGGCCGAGGCTGCGGCTCGGCTCGATAACGCCGTCGCGGGGGAACTGGCGCCCCTAAAGCTCGATTCGGCCAAATTCCGAACGTCGCTTGGCGAGGCCGAGCCAGGGGCAGCAGGCATCGACCGGGTCGAATTCGAAGTGTCGACCAATCCCGGCGCGCCGTTCGGACCGCTGACTCGCATCGCTTCCGGTGGCGAACTGTCGCGCTTCATCCTGGCGTTGAAGGTCGCGCTGGCCGAGGCAGGGGACGCAGCGACCATGATCTTCGACGAGATCGACCGCGGTGTCGGCGGCGCGGTGGCCAGCGCGATCGGCGAACGACTGGCTCGGCTGGCCCAGAAATCGCAGCTGCTGGTCGTGACCCACAGCCCGCAGGTCGCGGCCCGCGCCGCGCATCATTATCGAATCGAAAAGGCGCATGAGGACGGGGTCACTCGCACCTTTGTGCGCAAGCTAACGGCTGAGGAGCGGCGGGAGGAAATCGCGCGAATGCTTTCGGGAGCCGCCATCACCGATGAAGCCCGCGCCCAGGCGGCGCGGCTACTGGAGGCAGCATGAGAATGCCCTCTCCCTCAGGGGAGAGGGCCTATTGGAGGCAGCATGAGCGAACAGAAATCCATCCAGCACGAATATCATGGCCAAACCCTGGAACATCTGATCGTCCATGACGGGACCGGCCGCGTGCTGCCGACCGTCATCATCATTCCTACGGTTATGGGGGTGCAGCCGCTGGAAGTGGGCTTTGCAGAACGGCTAAACGAACTGGGCTACCATGTCGTTATCGCCGACTTGTTCGGACGCAGATTCACGCCAGGCGTGGACAAGGAGGCTGCCTTCGCCGCGATGGGCGAATTGCGTAGCGACCGGGCGGCGCTGCGCGATCGGCTGTTGGCAATTGTCGACGTGGTCAGGGTGCGGCCGCATGTGGATAGCGACCGGATCGCGGTCATCGGCTATTGCTTCGGCGGCCAATGCGCGCTCGACGTCGCGCGGTCGGGTATCGATATAGCCGCGGTCGCCAGCTTCCATGGCCTGTTCGATCCTCCGGGCCTGCCGCCGCAGCCGATCAAGGCCAGGGTCGCCGCTTATCACGGCTGGGACGACCCGATGGTGCCGCCTGAGGCGGTGGTCGCACTGGGCAATGAGCTGACCGCGGGTGGCTCGGATTGGCAGATCCATGCCTATGGCAATGTCGCGCACGGTTTTACCAACCCCAATGCCAGCCAGATGGGTATCAAGGGCGTCGAACATAATGAGGCGGCCGCCCGGCGCAGTTGGGCAAGCCTGGAGCTGTTCCTGGCCGAGGTATTGCGTTGAACGAAGGCTCAACCTCCGCATATCGGTCGAAGGGCTATACTCACCTGCCGGGCTTCGTTCCGCGTGAAGTGTGCACTGCGCTGCTTGCGCGGATGAAGGCCGACCTGGCGCGGCAGGGAGTGCAGCTTTCCACCCTGGAGCAGCATGGGCCGTTGCTTCGCTCGGCGGCCCCGGAACTGTATGGCCATCACTATCCGATGTTCGCCAGCTTCCTGTGGGGAATGACCCCGGCGGTAGAGCAGGTGACTGGCCACGCGCTGCTTCCGACCTATGCCTATTTCCGCCTCTATCGCCAGGGCGACATTTGCCGGGTTCATGGCGATCGGCCGGCTTGCGAACACAGCCTGTCCCTGACCCTTGCCTATAGCGATGAAATTGCCTGGCCGCTGCAAGTCTCCGCACATCGGATCGAGGAACCCTTTGCCCGGGCCGACGAGGAGTTCACCTTGGACGAGGCAGCCGGCGCGGTAGCGATGCAGGCGGGAGACGCCGTGCTCTACCAGGGCGTCCATCACCACCATGGCCGGACGATGCCCAATCCCAACCGCTGGTCGGCGCACCTGTTCCTCCATTGGGTCGGGCGCGACGGGCCCTATGCGGATCAGGCGTTCGACGGCCAGCCGCCGCCGGCCAAGGTCGACTTCCAATGATCAAGGCAGCCGTATGACAGCCTATGTCGCGCTGGTGCGCGCGGTGAATGTTTCGGGGACCGGCAAGCTGCCCAAGGAAGAGTTGAAGGCGTTGGGTGAAGCCGCCGGCTTCGACAATTGCCGGACGTTCATCAACAGCGGAAATCTGCTGTTCACGAGCAAACTTGCAGAGGCGTCGGTGAAGAAGCGGTTGGAGGCAAAGCTCGAAAGCTATTTCGGCAAGCCGGTGCCGGCCTTCGTTCGCAACGCAAAGGAAATGGCTGAGGTCGTTGCGCAGAATCCGTTCGCCGACGATAAGCCGAGCCGGGTGATGGCCCATTTCATCGACGATGAGCCGGTTCAAGCGATGCTCGACGAGGCGCGCGATGTTGCAGGGAGAGCGGTTGGCTCTGGGCCCGCGGCTCATCTATGTCAGCTATGGCGAGGGGATCGGCAAAACGAAGCTGAAGCTCCCCGCAATCAAGCAGGGAACGGCGCGGAACATGAACTCGCGTGGCCAAGATGGCGGAATTGCTGGCGGGGATGGAATGAACGAAGCGGAGGCCGCCAACCGATTGATGCGCCTGGCCAAGCTGATCGCGCATCACGACCGGCTCTATCATGGTGAGGACGCGCCGGAGATTTCGGACGCGGAATATGACGCGCTGGTCCGTGAGAATCGCGAGCTGGAGGAGCAGTTCCCGCACCTGGTGCGGGCGGATTCGCCGTCGAAGAGGCTGGGTGCGGCGCCGACCACGGCGCTTGCGAAAGTTACCCACGCACGGCCGATGCTCAGCCTTGAGAATGCGTTCAGCGAGGAGGAGGTGCGCGACTTCGTTGCGCGGATTCGGCGGTTCCTGAACCTGCCCGACAGCGAGCCGGTAGCGCTGACCGCCGAACCGAAGATCGACGGACTGAGCTGCTCGCTGCGTTACGAGGAAGGCCAGTTGGTGCTGGCAGCCACGCGCGGCGACGGGGCGGTCGGCGAGGACGTCACGCCCAATGCGCGGACGATTTCCGACATTCCGCAACGGATAGACATTCCCGGCATCCTCGAGGTGCGCGGCGAGGTTTATATGTCGAAGGCCGACTTCGCGGCCTTGAACGAGCGGCAGGAGGCGGCGGGCGGCAAGATCTTCGCCAACCCGCGCAACGCCGCGGCGGGCTCGCTTCGGCAGAAGGATGCCGGCGTCACCGCGGCGCGGCCGCTGCGCTTCCTCGCCCATGGCTGGGGCGAGATCAGCGAGCCGCTTGGGCGCGACGCAGAGCGAGGCGATGGCGCGGCTCGCGGAGCTTGGGCTTTCCGGTCAGCGACCTGCTCGAAGCGATGCGACACGCTCGACGAGGCGCTCGCCCACTACAGCCTGATCGAGCATGAGCGCGCCGACCTGCCGCTCGACATCGACGGGGTGGTCTACAAGGTCGACCGGCTCGACTGGCAGGAGCGGCTTGGGCTTCGTCGCGCGGGCGCCGCGCTGGGGCCTGGCGCACAAATTCCCGGCGGAGAAGGCCGAAACGACGCTGGAGGCGATCGACATCCAGGTCGGCCGCACCGGCAAGCTGACCCCGGTCGGGCGGCTGAAGCCGGTCGGGGTCGGCGGGGTGATGGTCGCCAATGTCACGCTCCACAACCGCGACGAGATCGCCCGGCTGGGCCTGCGCGTCGGCGACCGGGTGCGCATCCAGCGCGCCGGCGACGTCATCCCGCAGGTGGTCGAGAATCTGACGCGCGACGAGACCGCGCGAGCCCTACGTCTTCCCCGACCATTGCCCCGAATGCGACAGCGAGGCGGTCGCCGAGGAGGGCGAGGTCGACGTCCGCTGCACCGGCGGCCTGATCTGCCCGGCGCAGCGGATCGAGCGGCTGAGGCATTTCGTGTCGCGCGGGGCGATGGACATCGACGGGCTGGGCGAGAAGATCATCGTCGAGTTCGTCGAGCTTGGGCTGGCTGGCCGGTCCGGCCGATATTTTCCGCCTCAAGGCGCACCGCGGCGAGCTGATCGGCCGCGAGGGCTGGAAGGAGAAGTCGGTCGACAATCTCCTCGCTGCGATCGAGGCCCGGATCGGGTTCGACCCGGCGCGCTTCCTGTTCGGCCTGGGCATCCGCCATGTCGGCGCGGTGACAGCGAAGGATTTGATGAAGGCGTTCGGAACGATCGAGGAGCTGGAGCGGGTCGCACGGAGCGAGGCCGCGATTGCCGAACTGTCCGCGGTCGAGGGCGTCGGCGGGATCGTCGCCGAGGCGATCGTCGATTTCTTCCACGAGCCGCACAACCGCGAGGAGCTGGCCGAACTGCTGGCGCTGGCCCGGCCCGCCGCCTTCGTCTCGACCGCGCGCGAAACGGAATGGACCGGCAAGACCATCGTCTTCACCGGCAGCCTGGAAACGATGAGCCGCGACGAGGCCAAGGCCCAGGCCGAGCGGCTGGGCGCGCGCGCCGCGGGCTCGGTCAGCGCCAAGACCGACCTGGTCGTCGCCGGGCCGGGCGCGGGCTCGAAGCTCAAGAAGGCCGAGGAGCTCGGCATCCGCGTGATCGGCGAGGCCGAGTGGGCGGAGATTGTGGCGGGGGCTTAGGGCTAATGTCGGTATGGTTGGAAAGCAGACGTTAGGCTTTAGCGGATAAGCTGCGCCTCGATGCCTGTCCTAGCGATGACCATCACGCTAGCTTCATGTTCGGCTGCCTGACCTCCATTGGTGAGCAGAGAGCCGCTCGCATTTTCAACCCAGCGACTGCCGGAGGGGCACTGTTTTACGCGGTCGCCGTCCTGCTAGCCTATGGACTCACGCTTCTTGCGATAGCCCTTCTTGGTACTGCGCTAGGAACTTACACTCGCGCACGACAGTCTTGTTCTGGCGAGCTACGTCGCCGGATTGCGCTTCTACAGTACTTAACCGATGGCGCTGCTCTCGCCGATAACGATGGCCGCAATGGGTCGAAAGCGGACATTAGGCTAGGCGGCTTCCAGCACCAGTACGCACCATTCGCCCTCACCTCGCTCGACCAGCTCATCCCCTCCGCCTCATAGGCCGCGATGACCGCGTCGGCCTGGGTGTCGAGCAGGCCGGCGAGGACCACGCTTGCGCCGGGCGCGACGCTCTTGGCGAAGGCGGGGGCGAGCTCGATCAGCGGGCCGGCGAGGATGTTGGCGATCGAGCAGGTCGAACGGCGCGCGGGCGGCGATCAGCGGGTGATCCATGCCGTCGGCGACCGCGAGCAGCAGCTCGCCCGCGCCATGGCCGAGCCTGACCCCGTTGATCCGGGCATTGTCGTCGGTGACGTCGACCGCGATCTGGTCGATGTCGGTGGCGATCGCCTTGGCCTCGGGCCACAGCGCCATCGCGGCGAAGGCGAGCAGGCCGGTGCCGGTGCCGATGTCGGCGATGTTGGCGAAGCGCTTGCCGCTCGTCTCCAGCCGGTCGAGCGCGGCGAGGCAGCCGGCGGTGGTCGCATGCTGGCCGGTGCCGAAGGCGAGGCCGGCGTCGATCTCGAAGCTGATCGCGTCCGTCGGGCCGGTCGGCATAATGCATCGGCGTGTGGACGAAGAAGCGCCCGGCGCGGATCGGGCCCAAGCCCGACTGGCTCATCGTCACCCAGTCGGTCGTGTCTTCGAGATGCTCGACGTCGGGCTCGCCGTTCGCGGCGAGGCGGCGGAGGAGGACCAGCTCCTGCGTCGTCGGCTGCTCGGCGAAATAGGCGTGGATGCGCCAGTCGTCGGGCGCGTGAGGATCGGGCTCGTCGGCGACGATCACCGGCGGCTCGTCGGCGTGGGCGAAGAGGTCGGCGGAATCGGGCAGCGCTTCGGCCTCGGCGCGGGTGCAGTTGAGGGTCACGCGCCAGCTCATAATTCCTCCCCGGCACGGGGAGGGGGACCGTCCGAAGGGCGGTGGAGGCGGCCCACGAGTGTTGCGGAATCGTGCCGGTGGGCCCCCTCCACCATTCCGCTTCGCTGCATGGTCCCCCTCCCCGTTCCGGGGAGGATCTTATTGCCCCTCATTCCCCCTTCTCCTTCGCCAGCCGCTCGTCGAGGCGCTGGGTCAGGCTGGCGGCATAGTTGCGGCAGCCATTCGGGTCGAACAGGGGCTGCTTGCCGGTCATCCGTTCCTTCATCGCGCTGGCCGACGGATGCGGGGTCAGCAGGATTTCGCACGGGCTGGCCGCGATCTTGGCGATCGAGGCGCGATAGGCGGCGAGATAGTCAGGATGGTCGGAAAAGCGATAATCGTCGCGACTGATCGGCGACAGGCTGTCGGCATAGACCATCGTCCGGCAAACGCCGCCGTCGCAGCTTTCCCAGCGCCAGCTCAGCGCCCCGGGCGTATGGCCGGGCGTGGTCATGGCGGTCACGTTGAGATCGTGGAGGCGGACCTCGCCGCCATCGGCGATGACCCGGCCGACCGTGGCGGCAGGAAATGGCTTGTGCATGCCCGCCTGCGGGTCGTCGGTGCTTGCGACGCCGGTGTTGAGCACCTTCTCCGCGGCTGCGGACGTAACCAGGGTCGCGCCGGTCAATTGCTGGAGCCGCGCCATCCCGCCGACATGGTCGAAATGCTCATGGCTCATCAGCAGATATTTGATGTCGCCGAGCCGGAAGCCGAGTTGCCGGATATTGTCGGCAATAAGCTCGGCGCCCTTCTCGGTGCCGGCGTCGATCAGGACATGGCCCTCGTCGCCGGCGATCAGGATCGCGCAGATCCCGCAAGTGCCGACCAGGTAGGTGTTGGCGTGGATGCGGACCGGCGGGGCAGGCTGGTCCCAGTCGGTCGAGTCGCCGCACGCCGCGGCCCATTGCGGCCCGGATTCCTCGATCGGAGCCTTCGGGCGCTCGATCTGGCGCGGCGTCTTGCCGAGCGGGATGGTCAGCTGGGCGGCGGCGGCCGTGGCGAGCAATGCCGAGAAGATGGCGGCCCTAGCGAACATAGCTGGCTCCATTGAGATCGATGACCGATCCGGTCGAGGCGGCGGGCGCGTCGATCGCCAGCCAGCGGATCGCTTCGGCAACCTCGGCGGTATTGGTGACCCGGCCGAGCGGGATGTCGGCGACGATCGCCGCCCCGCCTCGTCCCCGCAGATATTCCTCGGTCATCTCCGACACGGTGAAGCCCGGCGCGACCGCGAAGGCGAGGATGTTCTCCGCCGCATAGCCGCGGGCGATGGATCTTGGTCATTCCGATCATCGCCGACTTGGACGCGGCATAATGCCAATGCTGGGGCGAGTCGCCGCGAAAGGCGGCGCGGCTGGCGACGTTGACGATGCGGCCGCCGCCATGCTGGCGGAAATGGCGGACGGCGAGGCGGCAGAGGTCGGCGCTGGCTTGCAGGTTTACGGTCAGGGTCCGCTGCCAGGCGGCGTGCCATTCCTCGTCCGAGGCATCGTCTGCGACGCCTTCGTAAATGCCGGCATTATTGACGAGTACGTCGATCCGGCCGCCGAGCTGCTCCAGCGCCGCTTCCCAGATCAAGCTGGGCGAGGCGGGATCGGCGAGGTCGCCGGCGATCAGCCCATCGCCGCCCTTGGTCGAATGGCCGGCGACGCGATGGCCGGAAGCGGTGAGGGCGTCGAGCGTGGCCGCGCCGATGCCTCGGCTGGCGCCGGTGAGGAGGATGTTCATCGGCCTGCCTGTCATTGCGAGCGCAGCGAAGCAATCCATGGATTGCCGCGGCGCTCGCGCCTCGCAATGACGAACGGTCTACGCCGCCAAGTGCGCGACGAATTCCTTGGTCTTGCTGGTGAAGTCGGCAATCTGGTCGGTGAATTTTCCGAAGCCCTGCTCGACCTGGTCGATGTCCTGCGCGACCTGCTCGGTGTCGGAGCGGATCGCGGCGATGGTCGAGCTCATCGAGTTGGCGGCAAGCGCGGTCTCGTCGACCGCGGCCGTGATCATGGTCACCGTCTGGGCCTGAAGCTCCATCGCCTGGCGGATTCGGTCCGCCGAGGTCTGCACCTCTTCGACCGTCGCGCTGATCGAGCCATTGGCCTCCACCGTCTGCTTGGTGGCCTGCTGGATGGCGGTGATCTTGTTGGTGATGTCGTCGGTCGCCCGCGCCGTCTGGGCGGCCAGGCTCTTCACTTCCTGCGCGACGACCGCGAAGCCGCGGCCGGCATCGCCGGCACGTGCGGCCTCGATGGTCGCATTCAAGGCAAGCAGGTTGGTCTGGCCGGCGATGTCGCGAATGAGGCCGAGGATCGATTCGATCGCTTCGACGTGGTTCGACAAGGCCCGGCGACACTTCGACCGCCTTTTCCGCCTGGTCGCCGGCGCGGGTCGCAACGCCCGAGGCAGTTTCGACTTCCGAACGGGCATCCTCGATCGCGCGGATCAGGCCGGCGGCTGTCTGCGCCGCTTCGCGCATGGCCACCGCCGACTGCTCGGCCGCCGCGGCGACTTCGCTGGTCTTGCCCAGCATGCCGCGGGTCGAAGAGGCGGTGGCCCGGGTGCGCTCGGTCAGCGCGGTCGACTGGGCGCCGGTCGAACGAACCAGGTCGGCCACGCGGCGCTCGAACTCCCCGCTCTCGCGTCCGCGCGCTTCGGCGGCCTCATTGGCCTCGAGCAGCGCAACCTGCGCAAGGATGATGTCGGTTTCATAGCTGGTCAGCCGCTGAAGCGAGGTGACGCATTCGCGAAGCGTTTCCGGATGATCCGCGAAACTGTCGAACAGGCGGCGGATGATGGCGCTGATCAGCTGGTCGCGCTTGGCGATATAGGCCGGAACCGAGCTCTTCTCGTGATAGAGGCGGCGGCCATATTCGGCGACCTGCTGGATCCAATCGGCATCGACCGGCGTCGTGTAGTGCACACGCGCCTTTGCCGCGGCATCGTCGCCGAATTGCGCGCGCACTTCGGACTCGATGATTTCGCCGGCATGTGTCCACAGCTCGCGGATGTCGCGGTCGAGGGTGCCGCCTGCATTATAGGCTTCAAGTCGGTTGGTCACTTGGCTGTCCGTCAATGGCTGCAACACGGTCATGGGGATGCCCCTTCCGGGTTAGGCGGCGAAGGTTGAAACAAACTCGTTCGTGGCGGAACGGAAGTCGGCGATCCGCGTCGAAAAGCGCCCGAAGCCCTGTTCGACCTGGTCGATGTCCTTGGCGACCTGCTCCGTGTCGGATCGGATGGCGGCGATGGTCGAGCTCATCGAGTCGGCGGCAAGCGCGGTTTCGTCGACCGCGGCGGTGATCATCGTCACCGTCTGTGCCTGAAGCTCCATCGCCTGGCGGATGCGGTCGGCGCTGGTCTGCACCTCTCCGACCGTGGCGCTGATCGAGCCATTGGCCTCGACCGTCTGCTTGGTCGCAGCGGTGATGGCGGTGATCTTGTTGGTGATGTCGTCGGTCGCCCGGGCAGTCTGGGCGGCGAGGCTCTTCACTTCCTGGGCGACGACCGCGAAGCCGCGGCCGGCATCGCCGGCACGGGCCGCTTCGATGGTCGCGTTGAGCGCCAGCAGGTTGGTCTGGCCGGCGATGTCGCGAATGAGGCCGAGGATCGATTCGATCGCCTCGACGTGGTTCGACAAGGCTCGCGACACTTCGACGGCCTTTTCCGCCTGCTCGCCGGCGCGGGTCGCGACGCCCGAGGCAGTCTCGACTTCCGAACGAGCATCCTCGATCGCCCGGATCAGGCCGGCGGCCGTCTGCGCCGCCTCGCGCATGGCCACCGCCGACTGCTCGGCCGCCGCGGCGACTTCGCTGGTCTTGCCCAGCATACCCCGGGCGGCGGTGCTGGTCTGACCCGCCTGGGCGCGCAGCTCGTCGCTCTCGCGGGTGCAATCCTGGACCACGCCCATCACCCGGCTGTTGAACGTGCCTGCCTGATGCGACTGGGCGCGATCGCTTTCCTTGCGAGTGATGACGATCGCGTGATGGATGAAGGCGTCGATCTCGATCGCCTGGATTTCCGACAAGGTGCGAGCGAAGCGGACACGGTCGTCATTGTCGCTGACTTTGCGGCGTAGCGCCGCATAGGCGGCTTCGGTCTCGGCGTTGATTCCGACCAGCAGCGTCGAAAGCGTCAGTCCATTGCCAAGCGCGTTTTCGACAAAGCCCTGAGTCTGTTCGGTCCATTGGGGATGGTCGAGCCGTTCGAACTTGGCCTGGATGAAGGGGACGATCCGATCGGCCAGCTTATCGATCTTGTCATCGTCGAATTGGTCGTTCACCTCGGGCGATTGGGCGTAGCGGCGCCAGAATTCCCGTGCCATTTCCTTGGCTTCGCCGGAAATGATCGTCCACAGCTGGCGTGCTCGCTCGGGAAGGTCGCCGCTCGCGTCGTACAGGCGGAGGCTTCGCACCAGATCATATTCGCCGCTCGACGTTCCCTGCACCACATTCGCCATTGGACCTTTAACTCCGCCGCAAGTCGTTGCCTTCGGTTCCGCTATGCCTAGCAATGGTTAAGAGCCGGTTAGCTCTCGCCGGCGACCTTGCCAGCCGCGCAGATGCTGCCTAGGGGTGCACAGCCTTCCAACAGCGGTTCGAGGACCAATGAACAGCACCACTGAGCGACCCTTGTCGCCGCATCTGACGATCTGGAAATGGGGGCCGGCAATGCTCGTCTCGATCCTCCACCGCGTGACCGGCAGCGCGCTTACCGTGGTCGGCCTCGCGGTCCTGGCCTGGTGGCTGGCCGCGATCGCGGGCGGTGAGGAGGCCTATGCCAGCTTCGCCAAGATCGCAGGACATTGGGCGGGCATGATCGTACTGGTCGGACTGACCTGGGCCTTTTGGCAGCATTTCTTCTCCGGCCTTCGCCACCTCGTGCTCGACACCGGCGCCGGCTTTGAGCTCCGGATCAACCGTTTCTGGGCGGTGATGACGCTGGTCGGATCGCTGTTCGCGACCGCGCTGACCTGGTACTTCCTGATTGGAGTGGGCAAATGAGCCAGGGCGACAGCGCGACCCCGCTGGGCAAAGTTCGTGGCCTCGGCTCGCGCATCAGGCGAAGGCGGACACCATTGGCTTGAAGAGCGGTTCACCAGCGTCGTGCTGGTACTGCTTTCGCTTTGGCTGATCTTTTCGCTTCTCATGCTGCCGGTGCTCGACCGGGCGACGCTCAAGGAATGGCTCGGCTCGGCCTGGGGCGCGATCCCGATGGCGCTGTTCATCATCGCCGCCTTCAAGCATGGGCTCGACGGCCTCAAGGTCGTGGTCGACGATTATGTCCATGACGAAGGCAATCGCATCGGCCTTCATTTCGCGCTCAACATGGCGGCGATCGCCGGCGCGGCGATCAGCCTGTTCGCGCTTGCCAAGATCGTGTTCGGAGCTGCCTGATCCATGACTGCCTACAAGATCATCGACCATGTCTATGACGTCGTGGTCGTCGGCGCTGGCGGTTCGGGCCTGCGCGCCACGATGGGCGCGGCCGAAAAGGGGCTGAAGACCGCCTGCATCACCAAGGTCTTCCCGACCCGCAGCCACACCGTCGCGGCGCAGGGCGGGATCGCCGCCTCGCTCGGCAACATGGGCCCGGACCACTGGACCTGGCACATGTACGACACCGTCAAGGGATCGGACTGGCTGGGCGACCAGGACGCGATCGAATATCTGGTCCGCGAAGCGCCGGCGGCGGTTTACGAGCTGGAGCATGCCGGCATGCCGTTCAGCCGCACGGCCGACGGCAAGATCTACCAGCGCGCCTTCGGCGGCATGATGCAGAATATGGGCGAAGGCCCGCCGGCGCAGCGCACCTGCGCCGCCGCCGACCGCACCGGCCATGCCATGCTTCACACGCTCTATCAGCAGAGCCTGAAGTATGACGCCGACTTCTTCATCGAATATTTCGCGCTCGACCTGATCATGGAGGACGGCGCGTGCCGCGGCCTGGTCGCGCTGTGCCTCGACGACGGGTCGATCCACCGCTTCCGCGCGCAGGCGGTCGTGCTGGCGACCGGCGGCTATGGACGCGCTCTATTTCTCCTGCACCGGCGCGCATACCTGCACCGGCGACGGCAACGCCATGGTGCTGCGCGCCGGGCTGCCGCTGCAGGACATGGAATTCGTCCAGTTCCACCCGACCGGCGTCTATGGCGTCGGCGTGCTCATCACCGAGGGCGCGCGCGGCGAGGGCGGTTACCTGACCAACTCCGAGGGCGAGCGCTTCATGGAGCGCTATGCGCCGAGCGCCAAGGACCTTGCCAGCCGCGACGTCGTGTCGCGATCGATGGCGATGGAAATCCGCGAGGGGCGCGGCGTCGGCGAGCAGAAGGACCATATCTTCCTTCACCTCGACCACATCGACCCGAAGATCCTGCACGAGCGGCTGCCCGGCATCACCGAGACCGGCAAGATCTTCGCCGGCGTCGACCTGACCCGCCAGCCGCTGCCGGTGGTCCCGACCGTCCATTACAATATGGGCGGCATCCCGACCAATTATCATGGCGAGGTCGTGACCCTGAAGGACGGCAATCCCGACACGGTCGTCCCCGGCCTGTTCGCGGTCGGCGAAGCGGCCTGCGTCTCGGTTCATGGCGCCAACCGCCTCGGCTCGAACAGCCTGATCGACCTGGTCGTGTTCGGCCGCGCGGCCGGCCTCCGGCTCGCCGAAGTGATCAAGCCCGGCGCCGCACAGCCGCAGCTGAAGGACGGCGCGGCCGATCTCGCGCTGGCTCGGCTCGACAAGTTCCGCCATGCCGAGGGCTCGCTGCCGACCGCGGAGATCCGCGACGAGATGCAGCGGACGATGCAGGCCGACTGCGCGGTGTTCCGCACCGAGCGGACGCTGGCCGAAGGCGAAGCGAAGATCGACGCGATCTACAAGAAGATGGCCGACATCCGCGTCTCCGACCGCAGCCTCATCTGGAACAGCGACCTCGTCGAAACGCTCGAGCTCGACAACCTCATCGCCCAGGCGGTGGTCACGATGCACAGCGCCGCGAACCGCAAGGAAAGCCGCGGCGCGCACATGCATGAGGATTTCCCCGAGCGCGACGACAAGAACTGGATGAAGCACACCGCTCGCCTGGTTCGACGGCTGGGGCGGCCAGGGCGGCGAGGTGAAAATCGATTACCGCCCGGTGCACGCCTACACGCTCACCGACGAGGTCGAGTACATCAAGCCCAAGGCGCGGGTTTACTGAGTTCGCGCTGACGCGCCCTCGGGAGCGAGGCGTCGCAACATTGGCCAGCGCTCGCTGACAAGGTCGGCGAGGGTATAGCCATCGAGATGGTCGAGGAAGGCCCTGAGCGCGCCCGCCAGGGCGGGCTTCAGGCCACAGACGCCATTGATTGCGCAGCCCGGGCCGCCGCTCATACAAGCGACGAAGCCGTCAAGACTTTCGAAGCGTCGCACCACATCCCCGACATTGATCTCGCTTGCCGGGCGAGCAAGGCGCATGCCGCCGCCGCGCCCGCGATAGGTAAGGACCAGGCCCTCGCCCTGTAGTCCCTGGGCGACCTTGGCCAGATGATTGCGCGAAATGCCGTAGTGCCGGGCGATCCACTCGACCGACAATTGCTCGTCGCTGGCGGCGAGCGCCATCAGCACTCGCAGGGCGTAATCGGTGTGGAGGCTCAGCTGCATTAAAATACGCATATTATATATTGATTTTAGGCGCAAGCAGTTTAAAGGGTATATCAAATACCTATTAAAGTGAGTCGCTACGATGACTGCCAGGCCAAATCACTCCCGATCCTTCGCGCTGGATGCGCGGGAGCAGAAGCGTGTCGAAGCGCTATCGATTGGGATTGATGCCGATTACATCTCCTCGTTCGTCGAGCGATTTTATGCCCGCGTCCGCGACGATGATCTGCTTGGCCCAATCTTCGCCGAGCGCATTGCCGACTGGCCCGCACACCTCGAACAGATGAAGCGCTTCTGGCGCTCGGTGCTGCACAACAGTGGCGAATTCACCGGCAGTCCGATGCGCAAGCATGTGGCGATCGACGGGTTGGAGGAACGGCATTTCAGCCGCTGGCTGGCCCTGTTCCATGAGACGCTGCGCGCCGCCGAGGTCCACGCCGAGGCCACGACCCATGTCGGCACCAAGGCGCGAACGATCGCGGAAAGCCTGCTCACCGGCATCAAACTCCAACGCCATGGATTGGCAGGCAGCAGGATAGGCAAGGAGGTCTTCGATGTTTGATTTTCGCCAGGAACGGTTCGACGAAATCTATAGCGCAGAGCTTGAATTCCACGGACCCGACGAGCCGCAGGCAAAGCCCAAGATTGACGTCGCCCAGCCCGGGTTCCAGCTTCCTTCGTCGGTATGGGCGTTGATGCTGACCTGCTACGCCATTTTCTTCGCCGGCATGACCGCATTGGTGGCCGGAAGCGGCTATGCCTTGTTCATGGTGGTGATCTCGGCCCTCTACGCCGTCGTTTTCTTCGGCACGGGCACGATCCTCGCCAACCTGTCGGGCCGGGACGACACGTCGCCACTCGACAAGGGACAGCCACTTACCCACCTGGTGCGGTCCGATGAGCCGCGGCGCAGTCTATGGCCAGGTGCTCATCGTCCCAATCGGCATTGCCATATTCGGCATGTCGGTGGCCTTGATCGGGGCATTTGCATCATGAGTGCCGAGGTCTCGCGCCGGGCAAGCGAATTGCCGGTCGGAGCCACCTGCTATTGGCGGTCGGGCCTGCTCGACGAGCGCAGCCTCCCCGCAGGGCTGCAGCGCGAGCATAGGCTGAAAGAAGGCACCTGGGCCGTCCTCACCCTTCTGTCCGGATCGACCGACTTCACTTGGGATGACGACTAAGGAGGAACGGTCGAGCTATCGGCGCCGGCGAGGATGATCATCCCTCCAACCGTTCCTCACCATGTCGATGTTCGCGGCCCGTTCACGCTGGAGATCGAATTCCACCGCCATGCCCTAGGCCGCCGTATCCTCCCGCCCGTTCATCGAACGCTGCTTGCCGCCTTGCGCAGTTGGATGGCTTCGTCGGGGAGAGGGGGCAACTCATGCGCACATCGATCCTAGCGACGACCCTGTTGCTTTCAGTCTCCGCGCCGCTTCAAGCTAAGCCGTCGAGCAGTTTCCATCTCATCCCCGGCTCGGTGCCGGCGGACAAGGGGCCCGATGGCAACAGCATCTTCCTCGATGCCCCCGCGGGACTGATCCTGGTCGACACCGGTCGGCATCCGGCTCATGCAGAAAAGCTGCTGGCCTACGCAAAGGAGCGGGGTCGTCCGATTGCGGCGATCGTCAACACTCACTGGCACCTCGACCATACGACCGGCAATTACGACATCCGCCGAGCGTATCCGGCCGCGCAGGTCTATGCGACAACCGCCATCGAGGGTGCGCTCAAGGGCTTTCTTGGCCGGAATCGGGATCAGGCGGACAAGGCTCTTGCGGATCCCAACACGCCGCCGGAGCGCAAGGCGGAGATCCTTCGCGGTCGTTCGGTCATCGACAATCCGGACCGGCTCAGGCCGACTGTCCCCGTCACCGCCAGCGGGCCAATGCGGATCGCGGGCGGCAAGTTTGACATCCATGTGGCACCGTTTGCCGCGACCGAGGCAGACCTTTGGCTATATGTGCCGGACCAGCGGCTGGCGATCGTCGGTGATTTGGTGGTCGACATCGTCCCCTTCATGGACACGGCCTGTCCCGATGGGTGGAAGAAGGCCCTGCGCGATGTGGAAGCGACGCAATTTGTGACACTGATACCCGGTCACGGCGCGCCGATGAATCGGGCGCAGTTCCTAACCTGGAAAAGCGCATTCGATAACTTCGTCGATTGCGGCCTGTCGGCGCGGCCGAAAGAGGAATGCGTGACCGGCTGGAAGCGCGACGCCGCGCCGTTCATCGATCCTGCACACTCGGAATATGTGACGGAAGCGGCCGCCTATTATATCGACACGCGTCTGCGTTCCTCGCCCGAGGAACAGCAGAAATACTGCAAGTCGCTTGGCGTTTGAGGCTTTGCGCAATCCGCGGCGTGCCGCTAAGCCCCCGCGCTGATGACTGATCCAAAACCGCCAAAACGCATCTTTCCCGAGGCCTCGACGGATGCCCGGGCCGCCAAGCACGTGCCATCCTCGCCGCAGACCGAAAGCGCGGCCTATAAGCTCGCCTTCCAGGATACCGAATTCCTGCTTCGCGAGGACCTTCGCCCGGTCCGCTTTCAGCTGGAGCTGCTCAAGCCCGAACTGCTGATGATCGAGGCCAACATCGCTTCGACCTTCGTCTTCTACGGATCGGCGCGAGTTCCCGAACCGTCCAAGGCTCAGGCTCTGCTTGAGGCCGCACGATCGGACTGGGACAAGAAGGTCGCAGAGCGGCTCGTTGCCAAATCGCATTATTACGACGAGGCGCGAAAGCTCGCGGCGCGGGTCAGCAAATTCCCCATTGATGAGGATGGCAAGCGTCATTTCGTCGTCTGCTCAGGTGGCGGGCCCTCGTTCATGGAAGCCGCCAACCGCGGAGCGCAGGATGTCGGCGCGGAATCGATCGGGCTAAACATCGTCCTTCCGCACGAGCAATTGCCGAATAGCTTCGTCACGCCGGACCTTAGTTTCCAGTTTCACTATTTCGCCCTGCGGAAGATGCATTTCCTGCTTCGGGCGCGAGCGGTGGCGGTGTTCCCGGGTGGTTTCGGCACGTTCGACGAGATGTTCGAATTGCTGACGCTGATCCAGACCGGCAAGGTTCGCCCGCTACCGATCCTGCTGTTCGGTCGAGAGTTTTGGGAACGGGTGATCGATTTTCCGGGACTGGTCGAAGAGGGTGTCATCAGCCCGCACGACCTTGACCTCTTTACCTGGTGCGAGACGGCGGAAGAGGCGTGGGACGCCGTCTGCGCCCATTACGAGGTCTGCTGATTATCCGGCGTTAGAGGGTGGCGGCCTTAAAGCTAGCTGCCACAGCGCGAATTACTGGCTGACCTTGGCCGCCTCGCCGCCCATGCTCTTCTGACCGCCCTTGGCTGCCGTAGCTTCGTTGAGCACCGGCTCATTCTCGGCCTTCTCGGCCCCGGCGCCATCAGCTTCGGCCGCGGCCTTGTCGTCCGCAGCGGCCGTCGTCTCCGCCGGAGCCGCAGGCAATGGCTTCGGTGCATCGCTATGAGCGTTGAGGAAGGCGATGACGTTGGCCCGATCCTCTGGGTTGCCGAGACCCGCGAAGGTCATCTTGGTGCCAGGAGCGAACTTCTTCGGGTTGGAAAGCCAGTCCGAAAGACTGTTCCAGTCCCAGGCACCGCCCTTGCCCGAAAGCGCTTCCGTGAAGGCAAAGCCATTAGCGCCCTTGCCGATCGGTTCGCCGAGAACGCCCCACAAATTCGGCCCAAGCGCGTTGGCGCCGCCCTTGTCGGCATTGTGGCAGGCGGTGCACTTCTTGAACACCTGCTCGCCCTTGGCCGGGTCGGCCGAAGCCAGGTAGAATTCGATCGGCTTGGCCGCTTCGCCGCCTTCGCCTTCGACCGCGACACCTTCGATCGGATAGCCCATCGTCTCGGGCCGATGGCTATTGAATACCTCGCTTGAAACGATCGACGCACCCAGTGCGACAATTCCCGCGAACAGGACCCAGCCGGCGATAGTGTTATTGCGATCGTTCATGAAACCCCGTGCGGCCGAGCCGATTTTTGGTTGGATTTGGTGCAGCCCTTTAAGGCGCACTCCCCCTTACTTCAAGCCGTCGACCCAACGTTCCAGCAGGGTACGAGCGATTGCCGAGTGCGGCGGCGCCTGAAACGGCGCGGCGGGATCGCCGGCAAGCGCTTCGACCACTTCTTCGCGGCTGAACCAGCGGGCATCGTCTAGCTCATTGGTGTCGATGGTCAGCGAATCGCTCAGCGCATCGGCATGGGCGCCGATCATGAGCGATGAGGGGAATGGCCAGGGCTGGCTGCAAAGATAGCGCACATTCGCGACCGCGATGCCGGCTTCTTCCTTGATCTCCCGGGCGACCGCGGCCTCGATCGATTCTCCCGGTTCGACGAATCCAGCGAGCGCGGAATATCGGCCCGGCGGATAATGCGGCTGGCGCCCAAGCAGCAGGCGCCCGTCATGCTCGGCAAGCATGATAACGACAGGGTCGACGCGGGGATAATGTTCGGCGCCGCAGTTGCCGCATTTCCGCGACCAGCCTCCGCGGTTGGGCTCGGTAGCGATTCCGCAAACCGAGCAATGACCGTGACGGCGGTGCCAGTTGGCCAGGCTCAGTGCCGCGGCAAAGGTTGGCGCTTCAATCGGATCGAGAAGCGACAGCAGCTGGAAATGCGCTCGGGCATCGATCGGGGCGTTGCCGTCAGGAAGGGCGGAGAATCGCGGGGCCAGGCCGTCGAAGCCGAGAAACAAGGGCGGATCGCCGACGATCGGCCCCCAGCGGAGCTTCCCTCGCTCATCGATCGCCGGAGCGCCATTATCCCAGATAAGCTCCCTGGCCTCCGCGTCGAAGAGCAGGGCCAAAATCGCCACCGGGTCCGCGCGCAGATGATCGGCGCGGTCGAGCCCGTCGCCGGTGAAGAATGGGTCAGGCGGCAAGGTCTTCCTTTCGGCTAAGCATCGCTTGGGCAGCCTTGGCATATAGCGTCGGCAGGCCAGCCTCGGCGAGGCGATCGATCGGCTGCCACCAACCGTCCCCGACGGGCTCGGTTCGCCTGGTGACATGCAGGTCGAGCGTGAAATGGGTAAAGCCGTGAGCGACGATCGCGCGGCTCGGCTCGGCCGGAACCTCATCGCCCCACTCCGGACCCGGAAGCGCGGCCATTCCGCCGAGCATGCCCTTGGCAGGGCGACGGACCAGCCAGATTGCGCCGTCGCGTTCGATCCACCAGGCGAGCCCGTGGCGATGCGGGCGCTCAAGTTTCTTCTTTGTCGCAGGAAAGGCCTCTGGCGCTCCGCTCGCATAGGCGCGGCAGTCCGCGGATAGCGGGCATGTGGCGCAGTCGGGTTGCTTCGGCCGGCAGATCGTCGCGCCCAAATCCATCATCGCCTGGGCAAAATCGCCCGGCCGTTCGCTCGGGGTCATATCGCCGGTGAGTTTCCGGATTTCGTCGAGGCACTCGATGGAGTGTCTGTCCGATGCCGTGATAGCGAGCGACAACCCGCGCGACGTTGGTGTCGACGACGACGGCGCGCTCACCGAAGGCAATCGCTGCAACTGCCGCGGCCGTATAGGAGCCGAGCCCGGGAAGCTTGCGCAGCTCAACCTCGATCGATGGGAAGCTGCCGCGCGCCGCCACCTGCCTGGCGCAAGCAATGAGGTTGCGGGCCCGGGCATAGTAGCCGAGCCCCGCCCATTCGCTCAGCACCTCTTCGTCAGGTGCGGCGGCAAGCGCTTCGACGGTCGGCCAGCGCTCGATGAAGCGGCGGAAGCGCGGCTTGACCGTGGCGACCGTGGTCTGCTGCAGCATGACTTCGCTCAGCCACACAACATAGGGGGCCGGCGGCGGACTTCCCGGAGGGCTTCGCCAGGGCAGCGCCCGGGCATGGCGGTCATAATGGTCGAGTAGCTGCTTTGCAGCACTGGCGGGCATGAAATCGCTATGGCATGGTCGGCGGCGATGGCGAAGTCCCCGCGTTCCGAATCTGCCAAAGATGCCCCGCGCCGCGGCTATGCCCGCTCGGCCGGCGACCTGGTGGGTGACGTTGCCGGACTGACCTTCAAGCGCTTCGGATTCGTCCAGGGCGCGGTGGTCAGCCGCTGGGGCGAAATCGTCGGCGAACGCTATGCGAAGGTGTCGACACCCGAATCGATCCGCTTTCCGGCCGGCAAGCGATCGGGCGGCACGCTGACCCTGAACGTCGAGGGTGCGCATGCCCCGCTGATCCAGCATCTGGCGCCGCTGATCATCGAGCGGGTCAACCGCTTCTTCGGCTATGAAGCGGTCGACAAGGTTGCTTTCCGCCAGGGCCGCGCCGCAAAGCCGGAGCCAAAGCCGCTCCGGCCCGCCGCTGCCCCCGTACCAAAGGAACTGGGCGAAGGCCTGCGCCAAATCGCCGACCCCGAACTTCGCGCATGCCTTGAATCGCTCGCATCGAAGCTTGCCGGTTCACGTGGCGTTCCGGCAGTCGACAATATTCCCACCCCATCCATTCCCGTGATCCGGAGCAAATGAACGTGATGAAGATCTCCTACCTGGTCCTCGGTTCAGCCGCGCTGCTTGCCACCGCCTGCAACGCCGAAAAGGGCGCCACCAACACCAGCGGCGCCGAAGTTACCGCCGCCGCCGTTCCCGCGCCCAACAACGGCGACTGGTCGACGGTCGTCAGCAAGACGCCCGAGGGCGGCTTCGTCATGGGCAATCCGAACGCCAAGGTGAAGCTGGTCGAATTCGGATCGCTGACCTGCCCGCACTGCGCCGAATTCGAGCATCAAGGCGGCAAGGCGCTGGTCGACAATTATGTGAAGAAGGGCCTGGTCAGCTGGGAATTTCGCAATTTCGTCCGCGATCCGTTCGACATGACCGCGACGCTGCTCGCTCGCTGCGGCGGCGAAGCTAGCTTCTTCGGCCTGACCCGCAACCTCTTCACCGATCAGCAGGATTGGGTCGGCAAGATCCAGGCCGCCGACCCGGCCAAGGTGCAGGCGCTTCAGGCAATGCCGCCGGCGCAGCAATTTGCGGCGATCGCCGATCTGGGCGGACTCAAGCAATATGCCTCGATGCGCGGAGTTCCGCGGGCCAAGGCCGATCAATGCCTGGCGAACGAGGCCGAGGTGAACCAGCTGGTTCAGATGAACACCGACGCCGCGACGACCTACAGCATTCCCGGCACGCCATCCTTCCTGATCAACGGGGCGCTGGTCGATCAGACTGCTACCTGGGAATTGCTTGAGCCCAAGATCAAGGAGGCGCTCGCCAGCTAAGATGGGCACAGGGGAAGGGGGTTCGACAAGTTGCGTTTTCGCCGGCTGAAACTCAGCGGCTTCAAGAGCTTTGTCGAGCCTGCCGAACTGAGGATCGAGCCGGGGCTGACGGGGGTCGTCGGCCCAAACGGTTGCGGCAAGTCGAACCTGCTCGAAGCGATCCGCTGGGTAATGGGCGAGGGCTCGCCCAAGTCGCTCCGTGGCGGCGGGATGGAAGACATCATCTTCGCCGGCACCGCAACCCGCCCCGCGCGCGACTTCGCCGAAGTTTCGCTGCTGATCGAACGCCCAGCGGACGAAGGCAACGACGAGGCGGACGGCGAAAGCGAGGTCACTCGGCGGATCGAGCGAGGCGCGGGCTCCGCCTACCGGATCGACGGACGCGACGTTCGGCAGAAGGACGTATCCTTATTGTTCGCCGACGCTGCGACCGGCGCTCATTCCCCGGCGCTGGTCAGCCAGGGCCGGATCGGCGCGGTGATCGCCGCCAAGCCGGTCGAGCGCCGAATGATGCTCGAGGAAGCGGCGGGCATCTCCGGCCTCCACGCACGGCGCAAGGACGCCGAGCAGAAACTCCGAGCGACTGAAGCCAATCTTCAACGCCTCGACGAACTGCTGACCGAGCAGGAGGTCCGTGCCTCCGCCCTTCGGCGCCAGGCGCGGGCAGCCGAGCGGTATCGGGCTCTAACCGACCGTATTCGGCTGGCGGAAGGCAAGCTGGTCTATGCTCGCTGGGCCGAAGCCGATCGCGCCGCTGCCGAGGCAGCCGAGGAGGCAAAGGCCGCGAAGTAGAGGTCGCGAGGCTCCAACAATCGGTCCACGCCGCCCAGGCATTACAGGAGCAAGCTGCTGCGGTGCTGGCCGAACGGCGTGATGCTGCCGTGGCCGCGCGAGACGCCGGGCGAACATTGGCGCACGAACTGGCGACGGCGCGGGCCAGGCGCGACACGGTGGTCCGGCGGCTGGCGGAGCTTGAGCGGCAGTCCAAGGCGCTATCGGCGGAAACAGCCCGTGAAGTTGCGCTCAAGGCTGACGCGGCACGGGCCGTAGAGGCGCTCGACCAGGAACGCCGTGCGATCGAGGAGCGGCTTGCGGACGGCGAGGCCATCGCCGCCCGAATCGCCACGGAACTGACAGAAGCCGAGGCGGTGTCGCGCGAGGCTGAGGCCGCGCTCGCAGGAGTGCTGGCCCGCGAAGCGGCGATGCGCGCCGAGCGACGGGTCGCCGAGGCGGCGCTGGAAGTCGCCAACTCGCAAGCGGAGCGGGTCGCTGCGGAAAGCGAGCGGCTGACCCAGCAGCTCGCGTCGATCGGCGATGGCGCTTCGGAACGAAAAGCCATCGAAGATGCGCGCAAGGCGGCCGAAGAAGCCGGCAGCCAGCTGGCGGCCGCCGAGGCGGCGCTGGCCGAGGCGGAGCAGCAACGGGCCGACGCCGCCACCGCCCGTGACGAATCCGAAAGCACGCTGGCCGCGGCCCGCGCCGCGCTTAGCGCGGCCAAGGCGGAACATGACGCGCTGACCCGGGCGCTCGGCCATGGCGGCGGCGCTGCGCTTGCCGAGCTGAAGGCGGCGCCCGGCTATGAGCGCGCGCTGGCGGCCGCGCTTGGCGAGGATATCGACGCGAGCCTTGGGACCGAAGGGCCGCGGCGCTGGCAGGGCAGCGAGGCTGAAGCGGGCGATCCGCCGCTGGCTCCTGGGCTTGACCGGTTGCTCGACCATGTCGACGCGCCGGCCGCGTTGCATCGGCGGCTTGCGCAGGTTGGAGTTGCCGACGAGGACGGCGGCCAAGGGCTCGCAGTTGGACAGCGGCTCGTGACCCGCGACGGAGTCATGCGGCGGTGGGACGGGTTTGTCAGCGTTGGCGGCGGCGCCGCGGCCGCAGAGCGATTGCTTCGCGCTAACCGGCTGGCCGAAATCGACCGGCAGCTGCCGGGACTGGAACAGGCTGTCGCCAAGGCGGAGGCTGCCCGCGACAGCGCGTCGGCGGCCGTCGAAGCACACCGGCGTGAAGGCGAGGCGGCGCGAGCGGCAGCGGCCACCGCCGAGCGGGCGGGCCGCGATGCGACGCGCGCCGGGGATTCGGCGGCCGCGGCGCTGGAGCGGCTGGATGCGCAGCGCGGCGGGCTGGAAGAACGCCGAGCCGATCTCGCCCCGCTGGCAGAAGCGGCCCAGGAATCGGTCGACGTGGCACAACGTGGGCTTGCCGCGCTGCCGGATCCCGACGCGCTGCAGGCCGAGGTCGAGCGTGCGCGGGCCATGGCATCCGCGGCGGGTGAAACGGTCGCCGATTGCCGCGCCCGATCGGCCACCCGGGCACGCGAATCCGCGGCCGATCGCGAACGTCATGCGGCTGCGGGCCGCGAGTCAGGGGAATGGCGCACCCGCGGGCTGCAGGCCGATCAGCGGCTGGCCGAAACCTCCGCTCGCGCAATGGCGATGGAGGAGGAGCAGGAGGAGCTGGCCGGAGAGCCGGACCGCCATGCTGCCGAGATCGAGCGGCTCGAGAAAGCGGCAGGCGAGAGCGAGGCGGAAGTCTCCAAAACAGCCGCGGCAGAAAGCGACGCGCAGGAAGCGGTTGCGATCGCTGGCCGCGCATTGGCTGAGGCGGGCGAAGCCTTCGCTGCGGCGCGCGAGGCCCGGGCCGGCGCAGCCGCTCGTGCCGACGCCCAGGTCGGGCGACGCATGGAATATGCACGGGTTTGCGGCGAGAACGGTTCGAATGCCCGCCGCCGTTGCTGCCCGAACGGCTCGGCTTCGACGCGGACAATCTTGGGCGACCCGGAGGTCGAGAAGGAAACGCTTGACCGCCTGACCGCCGAGCGCGAGCGGATCGGCCCGGTCAATCTGGTCGCCGAGCAGGAACTTGTCGGAGCTCGATACCAGCCGGGAATCCAATGTCGCCGAGAAGGAAGAACTGGCCCAGGCGATCCACCGGCTGCGCGGTTCGATCGGCAGCCTGAATCGCGAGGGGCGAGTGCGGCTGCTCGACGCGTTCGAAAAGGTCGACGGCCATTTCCGCAGCCTGTTCACCACCCTGTTCGACGGCGGCCAGGCGCATCTCGAGCTGGTCGAGAGCGACGATCCGCTAGAGGCCGGGCTGGAGATCATGGCCCAGCCGCCGGGCAAGCGGCTTTCAGCGCTGACCCTGCTGTCGGGCGGCGAGCAGGCGCTGACCGCGGTTGCGCTCATCTTCGCGCTGTTCCTGACCAATCCCGCCGCCGATCTGCGTGCTCGACGAGGTCGACGCGCCGCTCGACGACGCCAATGTCGATCGTTTCTGCGACCTGCTCGACCGGATGAGCGGGGAGACCGACACCCGCTACCTGATCGTCACCCACAATGCGGTGACGATGAGCCGGATGCACCGCCTCTACGGCGTGACGATGATCGAGCGCGGCGTCAGCCGGCTGGTCTCTGTCGACCTTGGCGGGGCAGAGGAGCTATTAGCGGCGGAGTGACCCGCCCGTTCATCCCTCCTTATCCGCCACGCCAGCCCAGGCCGGTCGCGACCTGGCGCGGCTTCTTCGGCGAGCGGGCGCGGACCTCGGTCTATGGCTGGTCGCAACTCGCGTTCGAGACCGACTATCTGAAGCGCAACATCCTCGGCTTCACGGTTCACATCCTGCTCGATCCCGACATGGTCCAGCATGTGCTGCTCGACAATCCGGCCACTTATGCGAAGCCCGATATCGTCAAGAGCCTGCTCGATCCGATTATCGGCCGCGGGCCTGCTGACTTCGGATGGCGAACTGTGGCGCGAGCAGCGGCGGATTGTCGCAGCAAGCTTCTCTCCGGCCGCGGTCGACGCGCAGCGTGGCAAGTTCGTCGAGGCGGCACGGTCGGCGATGAGCAGATTGGAAGGACGGCGAGCGGCGGGACATGGCGGCCGAGTCGACCCGGACGACGATGACGATCATCGCCCTGGCGCTGTTCGGAGGCGATCCCCGGCTGATTTCGGAAGAATCGATGCGCCATATCGCGGCGGCGATCGAGGGCTTTTCGGAGGCGCGGATGCTGGCGTTGCTTCGCCTGCCGCAATTCCCGATTACCCCCAAGGGGCGCGCCGGCAAGCGCGGCCAGGTCTTTCTCAGGCGAACGCTGGCCGAGGTAGTCGACGATCGCTGGCACGGGCGCGTAGCAGGCGATTTCCTTACCGGCATGATCGATGCGCTGCGCCAGCGCTTTCCTGAGGATGAGGCGCGGGCCCTGGCCGTCGACAATGCCGCCACCTTCTATCTCGCCGGTCACGAGACGACCGCCAATGCGCTCAGCTGGACCCTGTATCCTGCTAGCCGCACAGCCGGAGCTGCAGGAGGAACTTGCCGCCGAAGCGCAAGGGCGGCAGTGGACGGCGGCGAGGAGGCTGAGCGGCTAACCGATCGCTTGCCGCGGCTTCGGCTGTTCCTGAGGAATCGCTTCGCCTCTATCCGCCCGTACCGCGCTTCGACCGTCAGGCGCTGGTTGCCAGACCGGATCGGCGACGCAGAAGTGGAGCCTGGGGACATCGTGTCGATCTGGCCCTGGTTGCTGCATCGCCACAGCAAGCTGTGGGACGATCCCGACGGTTTCGACATCGACCGTTTCGCCGACAAGGGCGGCCGTCATCGCTTCCAATATCTGCCGTTCGGCGCAGGCGGCCGCGAACCTGTGTCGGCGCACAGTTCGCAACCACCGAAGCGCTGACCATTCTTGCCCATTGGCTCAGCGAATGGCGGTTCGTCGATTCAGGCCATCCAGCGCGGGCCGCGGGGATGGTGACGCTTGCGTCCAGCCGGTGGACTGCCGCTAATGCTGGAACGCCGCTGACGTAAATTCATTCCGGTAAAGATTCGCTATTGCGAATGACTATCAATAACGCTAGTCGCCCCTCAGACCATCTGGTTTAGAGGGGAATCCATCGATGTTTCGCGTGTCCGCCGCAGCCTTGCTTGCCACCAGCGCCCTTGCCTCGCCGGCACTGGCCGCCGATGTTGAGAGCGAGGCTGTCAAGCTGGCCGAGCTTGGCGATCCGATCGTCGTGATCGGCCATCGCGGCGGATATGGCGTCAGAGTCCACCTGCACGGCGACCAAGACCGCACGCCGACTCAAGGACATGCCGCAGGCGGTGACCGTCATCTCCGCCGAAGCCAGATCGAGGATCAGAAGCTTCGCTCGATCGCCGACGTCATGTTGTACGTTCCGGGTGCGTCGTTCGGGAGGGCGAGGGCAATCGCGATACCATTGTCGCTCGGGGCAACAACACCACCGCCGACTTCTTCGTCGATGGCATCCGCGACGACGTCCAATATTTCCGAGACTTCTACAATATCGAGCGGATCGAAGTGCTGAAGGGCCCTAACGCGATGATCTTCGGCCGCGGCGGCGGAGGCGGTATCGTCAATCGAGTGACCAAGCGTTCAACGCTGAAACCATATTGTGAGGTGACTGCGGCGGGAGACAGCGAAGGCAGCTTCCGCCTAGGCACGGCGACCTCGACCAGCCGCTGGGCGAAGGCGTCGGCGTCCGGGTCAACGGCTTCTATGAAAATGGTGACAGCTTCCGCCACCATGTCGACCTGAAGCGGTAGGCGATCAACCCGATGGTCGGCATCCAGGCCGGGCAAGACACTCGCATCGACTTATCCTATCGAGTATTTGCACGACCGACGCACCGCCGATCGTGGCGTGCCGGCGGTCGATGACAGCAACCCGATGACGGTCGATGAGCCGCTCAAGGGCCTGACAGCATATTCTTCGGCAATCCCGATCGCAGCTTTGCCAAAATCGATGCCAATGTCGCGACGGTCGCGATCGAGCATGATTTCGGGTCTGGCCTGACCTTGCGCAGCCGCACGCTCTACGGCGACTATGATAAATTCTACCAGAATGTTTATCCGACCGGCTACAAGCCATCGACCGGCCTGGTTACGCTTGGTGCTTACAATAACAGCAACGACCGGAAGAATTTGTTCAGCCAGACCGACCTTGTCTGGGACAACCGGCTCGGCGGGATCGATCAGACCCTGCTGGTCGGGTTCGAGCTCGGGCATCAGAAGTCGCGCAATTTTCGCCAGACCGGGACGATCGTCGGCGGCAACACGACGCCCCTGGACGATGCAACCATTGTTCAGACCGACGATTTTCGCGCCGTCGGCCACCGACGCCAATAACCGGACCAAGGCCGATGTTGTCGCGGCTCTATGCCAGGAACAGCTGCGCCCCGCATCATGGCTCGAAATCGTTGCCGGCCTGCGCTTCGACAGCTTCAAGCTCCACGTCGACGACTTGCGCCGCAGTCAATGGCGGAAAGTTCAATCGCCGCGACACTCTTTGGTCGCCGCGCCTCGGCCTAATTCTCAAGCCGACCGAGCAGATCTTCGGTCTACGCAAGCTACAGCCGCTCCTACTTGCCCCAGTCGGGCGACCAGTTCAGCGGACTGACCATCGACACGGAGTCACTGAAGCCCGAGAAGTTCGACAATTACGAGATCGGCGCGAAGTGGGAGCCGATCGAAGGCCTGCTCGCGACCGCCGCGATCTATCGGCTCGACCGGACCAACACGCGAGCGACTAATCCCCTAAACCCGGCGGAAACCCTGTTGACCGGCGAGCAGCGCAGCAAGGGCATCGAACTGGGACTGAGCGCGGCATCTGACCGGCCGGTGGCAGATCTCCGCGGGCTATGCCTTGCAGAAGGCGAAGATCACCGAGACCACGACCGCCTGCTCCGGCCGGCCGAGACGTCCCGCTAGTACCCCGCACAGACTTTTTCGCTGTGGAATCGCTATGAGGTGACCCACGCAGCTCGGCCTTGGACTTGGCGTCGTCGCCCGGACCAAATCCTATGCATCGATCAGCAATATGGTGAAGCTTCCCGGCTATACTCGGGTCGATGCGGCGCTTTACTATCAAGTGACCCGGCAGATCGAGGCGCAGATCAACCTCGAAAATCTGCTCGGCGCGGATTATTTCCCGACATCGAACGGCGACAATAATATCGCTCCGGGGGCACCGACCACGGTCCGGGCCGCGGTGCGATTCACGATCTGAAGCTAGGCCATCAACCCTTCCACTGAGCCGGGAACTGGCGCTTCAAGGCCGCCACCTTGGGCCGGTCGTGGATGACGATATAGGGGTAGGTCGGGTTTCGGCGCATGAAATCCTGGTGATAGGCCTCGGCCTCGGCGAAGGCTCCGGATTCCACCTTGGTGGCGATCGGTCGCTTGAACACTCCGGCCTTGCCTAGCTGGGCGATATAGGCGCGCGCGACGCGCGCCTGGGCCGGCGATTGGGGGAAGATCGCCGTGCGGTACTGGGTGCCGACGTCAGGACCCTGGCGATTCACCTCGGTCGGGTCGTGAGCGACCGAGAAGAAGATGCGGAGCAGCTCGGTATAGCTGACTTGGCGGGGATCGAAGACGATCCGCACCGCTTCGGCCTTTCCGGTCGTGCCGGACGACACTGCCTCATAGCTGGCGGTACGGGCCGCGCCTCCGGCATAGCCGGACCGCACGTCGATCACGCCCTTCACATGCTCGTAGACACCCTCGACGCCCCAGAAGCAGCCGCCGGCCAGTACCGCCACTTCGCGGGTCCCGGCCGGGCGCTCCGATCATCGCGGCGGCGGAACATTGGCGGAGCCCTCCGCCGCATTTCGCATGGTGACCGCCGCCGGAAGGGCCACCGCCGCAAGGGCCGCGACACCAGCGAGGCCGATCTTCAATGTTCGAGTCATGTAAGCGCTCCTTGGTGGGCAATATGGGGGATGTCGCCGGGCCGTTACAGGGGGCTGGCGCGATTCAGGGAAAGCCGGGTTGCGGCTCCGCTCGCGTCCCTTAGACTGGCTCCCAATACAGGGAGGGATTTTCCATGCGCATCCGCACCACATTGCTCGCCGCGACCATGCTTGCCCTTGCCGCTCCGGCACTCGCCGGTCCGGGTGAGGATTTCCAGAAGCTGCAGGACGATTATTGGGCGGCGACGCTGCGCGATTCGCCGCTGTTCGCGACCCAGGTAGGGGTGAAGAATTACGACCGGCAAATCGGCCCGCTGAGCCTGGCCGAGATGGATCGGCAGGCGGCGCAATCCGCCGCCTTCCTGAAGCGGCTGGACGCCATTCCGGCCGCATCCTTATCGCCCGCCGAACAGGCCAATCGGGCGATGCTCAAGCGCCAGCTGGAAGATGCGATCGAGGCCAATCGCTACGGCGAGCGGCAGCTGCTCTATTCGACCCTCGGCAGCTACCACGACTACCTCGCCGGAATGGCGGACGGCATCCCGTTCCGCTCTGCCGCCGACTACGACAATTATCTGGCCCGGCTCGAGCTGGTACCGGACCGGATGAGGTCCTATGGTGAGATCAGCCTCAAGGCGGCGCGTGAAGGTTATGTCCAGCCATGCGTTACCATGACCGGTTTCGCGGGGACGATCACCGGCAATATCTCCGCCGATCCTACCCAGTCGCGCTTCTACGCGCCCTTCGCTGCCCAGAAGCCTGAGAACATCGACGCAACTCGAGTGGGCCTCGCTACAGGCTCGCGCCAAGACCCTTATCACGACGACGATCAACCCGTCCTACCAGGCCTTTGCCGATCTCTATGAGCGCGATCTCAAGGCTAAGTGCCGCCAGAACGTCAGTGTCTCGGCCATGCCGCAGGGCCGCGAATATTATGCCTTTCAGGTCCGTCAGCAGACCACCACCAACCTGACCCCCGAGCAAATCCATCAGATAGGCCTGAGCGAAGTCGCGCGAATCCGTGCAGAGATGGTCGAGGTTGCCAAAAAGGCCGGCTTCGCCAGCCGCGAGGCGATGATCGCGGATATGCGGACCAACCCCAAATGGTTTGCCAAGACGCCGGACGAACTGCTCGAAGTGACCGCACTGATGGCCAAGACCATCGACGGCAAGATGCCGAGCCTGTTCGGCCGCTTGCCTCGCTTGCCCTACGGCATTCGGCCGATGGCGCTCGCGACCGCGCCGGGCGACACGACCGCCCGATACCAACCAGGCAGCCCCGATGCGGGCATTGCCGGCTTCTACCTGGTCAACACCACCAAGCTCGACCAGCGGCCATTCTGGGAAATCCCGGCGCTGACGGTCCATGAAGCGGTGCCCGGCCACCACATGCAGATCGCGCTCCAGCAGGAGCTGGATATGCCCGACTGGCGCCGCAACACCGCCTTCTTCACCGCCTTCGTCGAAGGTTGGGGCCTCTATTCGGAACGGCTCGGAATCGAGATGGGCATCTACGACACGCCGCAAAAGGACATGGGGCGCCTGGGCTATGAGATGTGGCGCGCCGCCCGGCTGGTGGTCGACACCGGCATCCACTCCAAGGACTGGACCAAGGAGCAGGCCGTCGCCTTCATGAAGGACAATACGACCCTAACCGACGCCAATATCGATGCGGAGGTCAATCGCTACATCTCCAACCCAGGCCAGGCCCTGGCCTACAAGCTGGGCGAACTGAAAATCCGCGAGCTTCGGGCGAAGGCCGAGAAGGAGCTTGGACCCAAGTTCGACCTGCGCCGCTTCCACGACGCGGTGCTGGGGCAGGGCGCCGTGCCGCTCGATACGCTCGAAGCGCAAATCAACGCATGGATCGCTAGCGAGAAGACCCGAACCTAGGCCTTATTCTTCCGGGGGAGTCGCTCCTGTGGCCTCTTCCTTGCGCTCCTTGACCGCCTGGTTGATCAGCTGCTGGGTGCAGCCGGTAAAGCCGCCCGGACCGACCGGCGAACAGCTGTTGATGCCGGTCCGGCCATAGGTTTCGAATGCGATCGCGCGGTTGGCCCAGGACTCCCGCGACTGGCAGCGAGCCGCTCTGGCGATAGCGTTCCGGGAATGCGAAAGCGCTCGGCTTCCGGCTTGCGGGCGCAGACCACGACCTCGTCGTCGGTCGATCGCGGGCAGGGGTCGGTACCGTAAACGATGATTTCGCTGATCTTGCCATTCTGCGCCAGCGCGGGCGCTGGCGCGACAATGGCAGGCATGGCCGCAGCGACAGCGACGGCAGCAAGGGTCAGAAACGGCAGTTTCGACATGGTCACATGTGTCCTTCGTAAGGGCAAAGCGGTCGAATCGCCGTCCCGGTTCCGTCATATGCGCTTCGACAATTCGATTGCTACCCGGCAACCGGCACGAATTGCGGCGGTCAGCAGCGGATAGGCAATGGCTTCCTGGGCGCCATGAGCGCGCGCGGTCTCGCGATGCTCAAGCTCTTCGGCCTGGAAATCGGCAATATCCGTGGCCAGTTCCGGATCTTCATCGCCAAGCTCGGCCAGCTGTTCCGAGTAATGGCGATCGATTTCCGTTTCGACCGCGTCGGTGCAGGCCATCGCCGCCTTCTCGCTGATCAGCGCCGTCGCCGCGCCAAGCGCGAAGCCGGCAACCTTCCACAAAGGCTGCAACGCCGTCGGACGCACCCGCCGCTCGGCCATCAGTCGGTCGAACCGGTCGAGATGCCGCTGTTCCTGGGCCGCCATCCGCGCGATCTGATGCGCGGCCGGAGAATTTCGGCCAAGAACGGCCAACTGCCCGGCATAAATCCGGGTCGCGCCATATTCGCCGGCCTGGTTGACGCGCAGCATCGACTCCCGGTCGGGTCGCTTTTCGCCTGGATGCCAGTCGCTCGTCATTTTCTACGCGCCGCCAGCGAAGGCGATGAGCGCCGCTCCGGTAAGCGAGAAAATCGCATTCCAGCCGGCCATCGAAACGCCGAACAGCGACCATTGCACCTGGTCGCAGCGGACCAGCGGCACTTTCAAGATATCCTCCAGGCTGGTCGCGCCGGTCGCGGTGCACTGCGTGATGCCTTCCCAATAGCCAAGCTCGACCCCGGCGTGAAAGACACCGATCGCGCCGGAAATCGCGATCGCCAGAGCGGCCAGCATGAACCAGCGCGCGGGTCCGGGGAGCGCCTATCGGCGAAAAGATCGCCGCAAGGGCGAGCAGGATCGCCGCCCCGTGTGGCCAGCGCTGCCAGTAGCACATCTCGCACGGGTAGAGGCCGCCGACATATTGCGAGCACAGGGCACCGCCGAGCAGACGCGGCCGGAACCAGCAGAGCCAGCAGGCGCGCCTGCTTGAGGCGCGCCGCGCCTTTCGGCTCCGGCGGTGCCAGCATTAGCGCGAGGCCGTCTTGGCCAGTTGCACCGGCGGCGGAGCCCAGCCGCTTCAGCGTCTTCAGCGCATAGTCGAGCTGATAATCCTTGACGCCCTTCTTCTCGAGCTCGGCGGCGGTCGCGGTGAAGCGCGGATCCGGCGTGCTATCGTCTTCCAGCACCTCGTCCTTGATCTTCGCCTGGCTCACGAGGTGACGACGAAGATCGGCCTCGCGGAGTTTCGGCCGCGACTTGTAATCCTCGTCGCTGAGCTGCGGCACGGCGATGTCCGGATCGATCCCGCCGGCCTGCACCGACTTGCCCGACGGCGTATAATAGCGCGCGGTGGTGAGGCGCAGCGCCGACTGCGGTCCGGTCTGGATCACGCTTTGCACCGATCCCTTGCCGAAGCTGCGTTCGCCCATGACGATTGCGCGGCGATGATCCTGCAGCGCGCCGGCGACGATTTCCGCCGCCGAAGCCGATCCGGCGTCGACCAGCACGATCACCGGCTTGCCCTTCGCAAGGTCGCCCGGCTTGGCATAGAAGCGCTCGATATCGCTGGCTTCGCGGCCGCGTTCGGAAACGATCTCGCCCTGCTCAAGGAAGGCGTCGCTGACCTCGATCGCCTGGTCGAGCAGGCCGCCGGGGTTGGAGCGAAGGTCGACGATATAGCCGAGCGCCTTGCCGCCGGTCGCCTTGTCGATCCCGACCAGCGCCTCGCGGGTCAGTGCGCCGGTCTGCGCCGAAAAGCCGTTGATGTTGATGACCCCGACGTTGTCCTTCACCTCCCACTTGACCGGCTTGAGCTCGATCCGCTCGCGGGTGATGGAAACGTCGAACGGCTTGTCGCGGCCCGGGCGGACGATGGTCAGCTTGATCGTGGTACCGGGCTTGCCGCGCATCTTCTCGACCGCTTCATCGAGCGTGAAGCCGTAAAGGAACTCGCCATCGATGTGGGTGATGTAGTCGCCCGCCTTGATCCCGGCGCGATCGGCTGGCGTGTCCTCGGTCGGGGCGATGACCTTGACCGCCCCGTCCTCGGTCGAAACGGTCAGGCCAAGCCCGCCGTAATTTCCATCGGTGGTGGTCTTGAGCTGGGTGAAGTCCGACGCCTCGGCATAGCTCGAATGCGGATCGAGGGCGGCGAGCATGCCGTCGATGGCGCCCTTGATCAGCGTATGGTCGTCGACCTTGTCGACATAGTTGGCGCGAACCCGCTCGAAGACGCTGAAAAAAGTCTCCAGCTCCTTCTGAGTGTCCGTCTCGGCCGCGGCCATCGCGGTGGTCGCCACCGGGACCATCGCCAGTGCGCCGACGAGGGCGAGGGGTGGGAGAAGCTTTGCTAGGCGTTGCATCACATGAATTCCTGTCAGTCCGTCGCGTCGCAATTTAGCGGCTGTTGCCGCTATTTGACAGTGGAACAGATGAAGCTGCGATGAAGGCGGGCGAAATTGGCACCCCGTCCCGCCGCAATTCCACCCCGATTGGCCCCAATGCGCGGCCCAGCGGCTCGCCGCGTCGGACCTCGGTACCCCGCGGCCGGTCGCTCGCCACGCCCAGAATCAGGCTGGTCCATCCCTTGCCATGGTCGATGATGACGATGCCGTCCTGGCCGCGAAAAGGCGCTGCAAAGACGATCTTTCCATCGGCAGGAACGGTAATTTCAGCACCGCGGGCGGTATCGAAACGGAGGCCGCGTGACACGATCCCGGCCCGATTGACCGATCCCAGACCATCGATCACCGCTCCGGAAGCTGGCAGGCTATAGGCAAAATTGGCAGGCGGTAGCGCCGAGTCGCCACGCATCGGACGGCCTGGTGCGAAGTCCAGCATGGCAAGGGCCGCTGCAGCCGACCGCGCCGACCGTCGTGCCGCTGCCTCGCTTCCGGCCGTCTCCAGCGCTTCGTCGCTGGCAAGGACCCGGTCGCCTGCGCCGAATGCTTCACCGGAAAGCCGCGCGGCGCGCTTCGCTGCCTTATCCTCAAGTTCGGCGAATCGCTGCTTGCGTAGCGTCAGCAAGTCCCGATTCCGGGCCAGTTCGGCCCGGGCAGCGTCTGTGCGGGAAGCGAGCCGTCGCCGTTCGGCCAATTCCGTTTTGAGCGCTGCGCTCCGACTTTCGATCACCGGCATGGTCGTGTCGAGCAGCGCCTTGACCCGTACCATTTCATCGACCGAGCCATGGTCGGCAAGGGCCAGTAGCGGTGGTTGGCGACCCATTGTTGCCAGGCCGGCCAGTAGCGCCGCCAGAGGGGCGCGACTGCTGGCCAGCCGCTGCTCGGCCAGCGCAACCTGCGACTGGGCCAGTCGCAAGCTGGCGTCGGATTCGCTGATCTTGGCCTCAGCCTCGTCGATCGCAGCGGCCGCCGCAGCTTGCTCGGCGCGGAGTCGGGCTGCCTCGTCGCCCGCCTTGGCCGCAGCCGTCTCTAAAGCCTTCAGCTTGTTCGCAGCTGCCGCCGCCTCGTTTCGCGCCTTGGCAAGCGCAGCGTCGGCCGATACCCCCGCGGGCGGCACCGGGGCGCTTGCCGCTGCAAGCAGGATCGGCGCGGCCAGCAATGCGAGGGTGGCGAAAGGACGCATCATCCCTCCCGATGGTAGGGATGATTGGCAAGGATGCTAGTCGCCCGGAACAATTGCTCGGCCAGCATCGCTCGGGCGAGCATGTGCGGCCACGTGGCGGGGCCGAATGAGAGGAGCAGATCGGCCTCGTCCCTCGATGCCTCGTCGTGCCCGTCCGCAGCGCCGATCAGGAAGCGCACTTCGCGCCGTCCGGTGTCGCGCCAGCCTTCCAGCTTCCTTGCAAGCTCGATGGAAGTACAGCGCCTTGCCCGCGCTCGTCGAGCACCACCGTTATGGCATTGGCCGCCGATTCCGGCAGCTGACCTCCCCGGTCGGGCAGCTCGGTCACCTTGGTCGGCCAGGAAATTCGCTTCAGGTAGCGGCTGGTCAATTCGCTTTCGGGAGAACGTCCGATTTTCCCTCGGGCGATGATATGCAGCAGCATCCAGCGCTATTGGGCGCGAAGCACGCCGCTAAACGGCGACCGCAACTCCGCGACGAACCCATCGTAAATTGCTCGCGCTGCCTGGGCGATGGTGTTCGGGCGATCGGATCCGCCACGAGCGAACAGCGCCACGGCGATCCGCCGCCCGTCCGGAAGGGTGATGAAACCAACGTCGCTGGTGAGGCCCGACAGGGTTCCGGTCTTGTGCTCGACCCGCGTCCCGGCGGGCAATAGCGCACGCATCCGATTCTTGCCCGTCATGCAGCGGCTCATGGTGCTCAGCAAATAAGCCTTTGAACCGGGCTTCAGCACCTTGCCGCTGTCAATCCGCTGCAACAGCTGGACCATCGCCATTGGCGTTGCCGAATCCCTTGAATCCCATAGATCGCGCGGGGATCGCAGCAGCTGCGCGATCGTGCGGTCCACGCGCATGTTGCTGAACCCATGCCAGCTCACCCATCCCTGGATCGCCTGAGGCCCGCCGAGGTTTCGAATCAATATGTCGGTCGCCGCATTGTCGCTGTGGATAAGCATGCGCTCCATCAGCTGCTGCGCGGGCTGACCGGCGATCAGGGTGTCGAGAGAGCGCCGTCCGTAATCGACCTGCTGCAGATAGGCTGCGGCAACTGCGACTTTCATGGTGCTGGCCATCGGAAATGCACGGTCGCCATTGATGCTGATTGTCTCGCCGCTGCTAAGGTCGAGCGCCGCGATGCCGACATCGGCCGACTTTCCCGCGACAAGCGACGACAGCTGTTGCTCGAGGCTCCAGAGGTTCGGCGATGCAGCAGCCGCCGCCGGTTGGGCGGCAAAGGCCATAAGCCACAGGAAAAATGCAGTCAGTCGCATAAGGCTCATCCGTTTGAGGCAGCACTTACACCGGCGTCATCGCCGAAAGCCCACATTCGCTCCAAATTGTAAAAACTTCGTACCTCGGGGCGGAAAAGATGCACGATAACGTCGTCGGCGTCGATCAGTACCCAGTCGGCGACCGGCAAGCCTTCGATTCGAACGATCCGGCCGAACTCCTTCTTGATCTTGTCGGCAAGCTTGTTGGCCATCGACGCCACCTGCCGCGACGAGCGGCCGGAGGCGATCACCATATGGTCGGCGATCGACGACTTCCCGGCGAGCGGGATGGTCACGACCTCGACCGCCTGGTCGTCGTCCAGCGATTGCATGACAAGGCTGTGCAGCGCCTCGACGTCGACCGGTTTGATCGAAGCGGCGACGGGCGCATTAGCAGGGTCGGCCAAAGTGACTCCTCTTAGGGGCGAGTGGCGCGCCTCGGCTTCATCGTGAAGCGGCGGTGCCAATCTGGGTTGGATGCGCGCAAACCGTGTGGCGGAAGTTCGATCGGGTGGCAGGCGAAGGAAAATAATCGCCGGTGCACTCCATTCCGTCCAATTTCTTGCCTGGCTTGCGGGGCGGACGAAACGCCGCAGCCAGCCCATCGCGCGCGCCGCGCGGGCATCGTCATCATAGCCCGGCCGCGACAGAACCGCAATCGGGACCATCCGCGCCAGGCCCCGCCAATCCTTCCACTGGTGGAATTGGGGCACAGTATCCTCGCCCATCAGCCAGATGAAACGATGCCGCGACCAGCGTTTCTGGAGGGCCGCGACGGTATCGACGGTGTAGCGGGTTCCGGCTTTCGCTTCGAAATCGCTGACCTTGATGCGGCTCCGCCGGGCCTCGATCCGTGCCGACGCCAGGCGCGCGGCATAAGGGGCCATGTCCCGGGCTTTGTCTTTCAGCGGGTTGCCCGGCGAGACCAGCCACCACACTTCATCCAGCTCCAGCGCCTCCATCGCCGCCAGGCTCATCCGGCGATGAGCACGGTGAGCCGGGTTGAAGCTGCCGCCGAGAAGACCGATGCGTCGCGCCATTGCGACTTGGCTAGCATCCCCCCTCGACCCGCGCCACCGCCGCGGCTTATTATGGCTCGAAGGGGAAGCAGATGGGCGAATTCGAAGCGATCGGCGAAGTCGTTACCGGGGCCATGGCGGGGCGCGCCTTCGAGCCGAAGGCGGGCGAGGTCGGCGCGGACGGACATACGCATGAACGCAGCTGCCTCAATTGCGGCACCCTGCTGGCGGGCGATTATTGCCACGCCTGCGGCCAGCACGCGCACGTCCACCGCACGCTGACCGCTTTCTTCCATGACCTGCTCCATGGCGTGCTGCATTTCGAGGGGAAGACGTGGCGGACGTTGCCGCTGCTGGCATGGCGTCCGGGCGAATTGACCCGGCGCTACATCGATGGAGAGCGAGCCAGGTTCGTTTCCCCGATCGCACTGTTCCTGTTCAGCATATTCCTGATGTATGCGGCGGCCAGCCTGCTGGGAGGGTTGGGTGAATTTCCACAGCAAGCAAAGGCGGGCCTGCAACAGGGGTTGCAGGAAAGTCAGGCCAAGCTGACTAAGCTTGAGGCCGAGCGGGATGCAGCGGCCAAGGCCGGCCGGCCCGTTAGCAAGCTCAACGAGCGAATCGGCGACCTCAAGGACGAGATTAAAGCCATCGAAGGCGTCCGGACTGGAAACATCGAAAATGCAGGCATCCGGCTGGAGGGATTGCCGGGCTGGATCGGCGAGGGTGCTGGCCAATTTGCCAAGAATCCGGAGCTGGTGGCCTACAAGCTCAAGACCAACGCCTATAAATTCAGCTGGCTCATCATTCCCTTGTCGGTGCCATTCGTATGGCTGCTGTTCCCGTTCAGCCGCCGGTTCCGCCTGTACGACCACACCGTCTTCGTGACTTATTCACTGTGCTTCATGAGCCTGCTGGTGATCGCCGGGCTCCTGTTCGGCGTCGTGGGAATGTCGACGATGGCCGGCATATTGTGGCTGATCCCGCCGTTCCACATGTACCGGCAGCTGAAGGGCGCCTACGCCCTCGGCAAGTGGGGCGCATTGTGGCGCACCAGCCTGCTCACGATATTCGCGATTATCGTCGTCAGCCTGTTTTCGGCTGTGCTGGTCGGCGTCGGAACGTACGACTAGGTTCCGGCGGGCGCCGCACCGCCGATACCAGGCTTGGGCCGCTTGGACTTCGGGATCGAGGATCCGGCAGTCGGCAGTGTTGGCCTGGACGCCGAACCGCGATCGATCGTGCCGCCCGCCAGAACCGTCTTGATCTCGTCGCCGCTCAGCGTCTCATATTCGAGCAGGGCCTGGGCCAGCGTCTCGAGCTCGTCGCGATGCTCCTCGAGCAGATGCTTGGCGCGGTCGTAGCCCGCTTCGACGATGCGGCGGATTTCCTTGTCGATCGCCTGGGCGGTCTCGTTCGACATATTCTTCTGCCGATTGACCGAATAGCCGAGGAACACTTCCTCGTCGGCCTCGGCATATTGCAGCGGGCCGAGCGCGTCCGACATGCCCCAGCGGGTGACCATGTCGCGGGCGAGGCCGGTCGCATAGCTGATGTCCGACGACGCGCCGGAACTGACCTTGTCGTAGCCGAAGATCACTTCCTCGGCGACGCGGCCGCCCATCGAGACGGCGAGGTTCGCGTACATCTTGTCGCGGTGGTAGCTGTAATTGTCGCGCTCCGGCAGGCGCATGACCATGCCCAGCGCGCGGCCGCGCGGGATGATCGTCGCCTTGTGGATCGGGTCCGATGCCGGCTCGTGGAGCGCGACGATCGCATGACCGGCCTCATGATAGGCGGTCATCTTCTTCTCGTCCTCGGTCATGACCATCGAGCGGCGCTCGGTGCCCATCATGACCTTGTCCTTGGCCTCCTCGAACTCCCCCATCGCGACCAGCCGCTTGCCCTTGCGGGCGGCCAGCAGGGCGGCCTCGTTGACGAGGTTGGCAAGGTCGGCGCCGGAGAAGCCCGGCGTGCCGCGGGCGATGACTCGCGGGTCGACGTCGGGCGCCAGCGGCACCTTCTTCATGTGGACGGCGAGGATCTGCTCGCGGCCGTCGATGTCGGGGCGCGGCACGACGACCTGGCGGTCGAAACGGCCCGGGCGCAGCAGCGCCGGGTCGAGCACGTCGGGCCGGTTGGTCGCGGCGATGATGATGATGCCTTCGTTGGCCTCGAAGCCGTCCATCTCGACCAGCAGCTGGTTCAAGCGTCTGCTCGCGCTCGTCATTGCCGTTGCCGAGGCCGGCGCCGCGATGGCGGCCGACCGCGTCGATTTCGTCGATGAACACGATGCAAGGGGCCGACTTCTTGGCCTGCTCGAACATGTCGCGGACGCGGCTGGCGCCGACGCCGACGAACATCTCGACGAAGTCAGAACCGGAAATGGTGAAGAAAGGAACGCCCGCCTCACCGGCGATGGCGCGCGCGAGCAGCGTCTTGCCGGTGCCGGGCGAGCCGACCAGCAGCGCGCCCTTGGGGATCTTGCCGCCAAGCCGCGCGAACTTGCCCGGATCCTTCAGGTACTCGACGATTTCCTCAAGCTCCTCGCGCGCCTCGTCGATGCCGGCGACATCGGCAAAGGTTACGCGGCCCTGCTTTTCGGTCAGCATCCGGGCGCGGCTCTTGCCGAAGCCCATCGCTCCGCCACCGGCGTTCTTCTGCATCTGGCGCATGACGAAGAAGCTGATTCCGAGGATCAGCAGGAATGGCAGCGACTGGTAGAGAAGGATCAGCCACACGCTCGACTGCTCTTCGGCCTTTACCGCGACCCCGACGCCCTTCCCGACGAGACGGTCGGCGACATTGGTGTTGGGCGGTGCAATGGTCCGAAAAGGCTTTCCGTCATCCATCTTGCCGCTGATCGTGACGTTGCCGATCGACGAGGTGGCAATGATCACCGACTGGACATTGCCCTCGTCGACTTGCTGGATGAATTGCGAATAAGCCAGCGGCTCGCCTTGCGGGGCGCTTCCGCTGTCGAAGGCGCGGACGAACAATACCAGTCCGAACAATACCGCGACCCAGATGAGAAGCGACTTGGTCCAGGGGTTGCCGGGCTTCTTCTCGTTCCGCTTTTCGTCCACGTAATTCAGTCCTCCAATGGGGCCGCTAAGATAGGCTCTTTCCCCTTAATGACAATGGAATGGCGCTCAAACGCGGCGTGGAGGCGCCAGGGAGAGGCGCCATTGTGACCCTCCTTCGAGCTTCAGTCCCGATAGCGTGACCGCCGCCCCTTCCTCCATCGCGTCCATAGCCCTCATCAGATCGGGCCCGCGTGGGGCAGCGGCTCCAAGCTCGGCGAAAGCTGCGAGCAGCAGCCGTCGCTTGAGTTCGCGGGGCAAGTCAAATGGCTCGATGATAAGCGTATCGCCGTCATGGCGAATGCGCGAGTTGACCAGCGATGCGAGCGCCCAATCGAGCGCCTCGTCCGCGTCGCGAAGCGCCGATGCACTTGCCGCGAGCCGCACCGGGTCAGCCCAATCGGAGGATTCAAGCCAGGCCCTGATCCGCGAGCGATCATGCTTCGGATCGCGGTTCGCAGGGTCGTCGACCGCCTCGATTCCTGCGCTATCGACCACAGCAGCAAGCTCTGCCTTACGCCAGCCGAGCAGCGGCCGCATAAGCATGACGTCTTCCGACAATGCCCGTCGCTTCCTGGTGCCACCGAGACCGCCGACACCGGCGCCGCGTGCCAGGCGCATCAGCAACGTCTCGGCCTGGTCATCGGCATGATGAGCGGTCGCAACCGCCGAAAGGCCTCGTTCGATTGCCCAGTCGTTGAGCAGCCGATAGCGCATGGCGCGTGCCTCCGCCTGAATGTTGGACGTTGGCGATCTTATCCAGTCGGCGACCAGTATACGATGTGGAACGCCAAGCGTTTCACACAGGTCCGCAACCATGGCCGCCTCGGCGGCGCTTTCCGGGCGAAGGCCATGGTCGACCGTCGCCGCCTCGACCTCGCCCGGCCTCGCTTTCGCGGCGAGGAGCAGCAATGCCAGGCTGTCCGGCCCACCGGAAACGGCGACCCCAATGAGTGTGCCCGCTGGCGCGAGTACTTCAAGGTCGGCAGCGAAGCGCTCAATGGCCTCGGTTGCCGGGATCATCGCGCTAGCTGCATTTCGCCTCTGCCTTGGCGCCCGGCAGGGCGGCTTTGAGCGGTGCCCGGACCTCGCCGGCATAGACATCCTCAAGCTCCGCATAGGCCTTGCAGGCCTGACCCGGCTGGCCGAGCTTCACCAACGCCTGGCCCAGATAGAACAGGCTGTCTTGCGCCCGCTCACCCTTGGGATTGCTGCGGTAATTGGTGAGCAGTGCTTCGGCCGCCGCACGCGGCTGGCCCTTGTCGAGCAGTGCCCGTCCGGCGAGGTTGTTGGCCCAGCTGACCCGGCGGCTATCGGGATATTTCTTCACCATCGCACGAAGCGAGGTGATTGCCGCGTCATATTTCCCGGCAGTCCACAGCTGATAGCCCTGATCGTAAGCCGCTTCGGCATCGGCGTCCGCGTCGCCGGTTGAAGCCGCAACAGTTTTGGTTTCGGTTTTGCCCTCGACCTTGGGCCGTGGCGCGGGCGGCGGAGCATCGGCTTGCTCGTCCGGCGCCGCCGTCTCGGACTCCTGGGTAGCGGGAGCGCTCTCGATCGCGCGCAGGCGGCGGTCCTGGTCTGCCCGGAGCCTTGCCAGCTCGGTCTCCAGCACGCCAACCCGATTGCCGTTTTCTTCTGCCTGTCGGACAATATCGGCAAGCTGCCGTTCGACAGCGTCGAGCCGGCTGTTGAGACTGTTGACTGAATCCTGGGTAGCTGCCGGATCGTCGATGAACCCGGCGGTGTCGGCCGGCTGACCTTTCGGGAATACCTGTTTTTGGACCTGGCGAACCTGCTTTTCGAGTCGGTCGATCCGCTGTTCCGGAGTCGGCGGGCGCTTCTGGGCGGAAGCAGGCGATAGGGTCAATGCGGCGAGGGCGGCGAAGGGAAGAACGGCACGAAAACGCATATTGGTCCTCAAATTACAGGTCGTTGCAGATCAAACTGACTGAAAATGGCTGTCGCACGGCTGAATCATTCAACGGTTGCGACGTTAGCGGTGCTGGCTTCGGCGGTTTGCGCCGCAGGGCTTTCACCAGCTGGCGGCGAAGCCGGTATCGATTGGCGGGCACTTGGTCGGGCCGCGGGTCGAGCGTCGGCCGGCGCGGGCTGAGTCGCAGCGGGCGCTGCTCCCGTCGCCGGAGCCCGCATCAAATCGGCAGCCTTCAGGCTGACATTGGAAACGCGCTTGCCGGCCGGACCGATCGAAGGCGCCTGGGCGCTGCCGACCGAAATACGAATGGCTTCGGGCTTGCCGGTCGTAATTACCGGCGCGGCTGCGCTGGCCGGCACCTCGAAACTCTCGCCAGCTGCCAGTTCGCCTTGCTTCAGGACGTTACCGCCATCCCTAATCGCAACCCAGACGGACTCGGTCGCGGTGATGACCACTGCACCTGCCGGCGCGGGCGATGGCGTGGCCGGAACTGCGACGTTAGCGGGCGGGGGAGGAGTTCTCGACTGCCTCCGCAACCGGTTGATCGGCTTTCATCGATCGATTGCTGAGCCAACTTAGCGCAAGCACGACCACCACGAGCAGCGCCAGCGCGCCAAACACCAGGCCCTTGGGCATCGTGCGCGCCGGATCGGCGGTTTCATAGACTTCGGGGAAGGCGGCCGGGAGCCGGGTGCCGCCCATTTCCGCGCGCAGCTGATCGCCGATCTCGGTGCGGTCCAGGCCGATCGCCGCGGCATAGTTTTTGGCGAAACCGATCGAATAGGTTGCAGCGGGCAGCTTGTCCCAATCGCTCTCCTCAAGGCTGGTCAGATGCCGGGTCGGGATTCGGGTCTGGGCGGCGATATCCTCGACCGAAAGCCCCTTGGCCTCGCGGGCTTCCCTGAGGCGCTGACCGACCGTTACAACGACCTCGGGTTCCGTCTCGTCCATCAGTCTGCCCCGCATCCCATGCGCTTGAAATTACATCCGTTGTCGGGAGCCGTTGACGCCGCTGTCAACCGCCGCCGACAGGGCTGGTCAGCCAATCGCCACGCCATGACGTCTCGCCCAGTCGCCGAGCGCCTTGCGCATGTTGGCCGGAGGCTTGGCGAGCAGGGTTTCGACCCGCGACCGTACTGCTGCGGCGTCGATCGATCGGACCATCGCCTTGACCGGGCCGACCGCTGCCGGGGTGATCGAGAAGCTGTCGATGCCGATGCCGATCAGCGCCAGCGCCTCGAGCGGGCGGCCGGCCATCTCGCCGCACACTCGGACCGGAACATTGGCTTCCTTCGCCTGGACGGCGACCCGGCGAAGGAATCGCAGGATTGCAGGGCTCAGCCAGTCGTAGCGATCGGCCAGACGCGGATCGGCGCGATCGGCCGCGAACAGGAACTGGGTCAGGTCGTTGGTTCCGATCGACAGGAAGTCGACCCGCGGCAGCAGGATGTCGAGCATTTCCGCAAGGCTCGGCACCTCCAGCATGGCGCCGAATTCGATATTCTTGGGGACCGCCCGCTTGGCGCTTTTGGTCCATTCGATCTGCTCCTCGAACAGCGCGCGGGCCTCTTCATATTCCCACGGTTCGCTGACCATCGGGAACATGACCCGCAACGTCTTTCCGGCCGATGCCTCGATCAGTGCCCGTGCCTGGGCCTTCATCAACGCCTTGCGCTCCAGGCTGAGGCGGAGCGCGCGCCAGCCCATGGCCGGATTTTCGCTCTCGTCCTTTTGCTCCTCGGAAAGATAGGGCAGCGCCTTGTCGCCGCCGATGTCGACCGTTCGGAACACGACCGGCTTGTCGCCGGCCGCATCCAGAACGCTCTTGTACAGCCTGAGCTGGCTTTCGCGACCGGGCAGCGTGGCGGCGATGAGGAACTGGAACTCGGTTCGGAACAGGCCGATGCCGTCGGCGCCCGCCATCTCCAGCATCGCTGCGTCCTCGGCCAGGCCGGCGTTGACCATCAGCGTGATCCGTTCGCCGTCCTTGGTTTCGGCCGGCAGGTTCCGGATCGCCGCATATTCGGCCCGCCGCTTCTGGCTCATCGCCATTCGCTGGTCGAACGCGCTGGTCAGCGGCCGGTTGGGCCGGACGACGACCGTGCCGGTGTCGCCGTCGACCAGGATCGGGTCGCCCTCGTTGGCGACGTGGCGAATGTCGGCGATGCGGCCGACCACCGGCACGCCCATGGCCCGGGCGACGATCGTGACGTGGGCGGTGAGCGAGCCTTCCTCCAGCACCACGCCCTTCAGCCGCCGCCGGTCATATTCGAGCAGCTCCGCCGGCCCAAGGTTCTTGGCGATCAGGATCGCGTCCTTGGTAAGGCCGGTCTGCGCCGCGGTGCCCATGCGCCCCGACACGATGCGCATCAGCCGGTTCGACAGATCCTCAAGGTCGTGCATCCGCTCCTTGAGGATCGGATCGTCGATCTCGCGCATGCGGGCGCGGGTGCGCTGCTGGACCCGCTCGATCGCCGCCTCGGCGGTGAGGCCGCTGTCGATCGCCTCGTTGATCCGCCGCGACCAGCCTTCGTCATAGGCGAACATCTTGTAGGTCTCGAGGATCTCGTTGTGCTCGCCGGCGGTGCCGAACTCGGCCTCGCGGGTCATATTGTCGATCTGCTCGCGCATCTCGCCGGAAGGCGGCATAGACCCGGGTCGCGCTCGGCCTCGGTGTCGTCGGCGACCGTATGCTCGACCACCACGCGCGGCTGGTGGAAGACGGCGACGCCCTTGGCCATTCCGGCGACCAGCTTCAGGCCGACCATCCGCTGCATGCCGGCGTCGCGCCGCGCCGCCGCGTGCGCCATCGACCAGCCGGGCGCTGGCGATCATTTCCGACAGGACCATCGCCACCGTCTGAAGCGCCTCGATCTCGACGTCGTCGTAGCGGCGTGGCTCGGCATGCTGCACTGCCAGCACGCCGATCACCTGCTCGCGGCGGATGATCGGGCACCCCGGCGAAGCTGTGGAAGCGCTCCTCGCCCGTTTCCGGCCGATAGGCGAAGGCGGGGTGGTTGGCTGCCTCGTCGAGGTTGAGGATGCGCCCTTCCTCGGCGATCGTGCCGACCAGGCCCTCGCCCAGTGCCAGCCGGGTGACATGCACCGCTTCCTTGCGCAGGCCGTGGGTCGCGGACAGCTCGAGCGCATTGTCGCGCAGCAAATAGATGGAGCAAACCTCGCTCTGCATCGCCTCGGCGATCAGGTCGACGACCCGGTCGAGCTTGGCCTGCGCCGATCCGCGCTTGGCCATGACATCATGCAGGCCGGTCAGAATTTCGCGGGCGGAGGCGACGGCGGTCAATGGCATGGGCAAGCGCTAGCAGGGAAAGGCGCGGCAATCCAAGCACTGTCGAACGTATCCGTTTCGGATCGACCGACAAGGATGTGGCAGGAGATTTAATGCCAGCTTTGCGCAATGTTCAAATTGACCGACCTTAAAAACCAGCATGACGACGCGATGGCCATGGCCGATCGCCTCATCGACCTGATCGACGATTATCACGGCGAGGAGGACGCGCTGCCGATCGCCGTCCAGTTTTCCAAGCTGGCCGGCCTGTTCCGCGTCCACTTCGCTCAGGAAGACGTGCAGTTATATCCCGAACTGGTGGCGATGGGAGATCGCGAGGTGGCGCGGCTGGCGATCACCTACGCCGCAGAGATGGGCGGACTTGCCAACGAGCTCGAAACGTTCGTCAGGCGATGGCCGTCGTCTGCAGTGATTGCCAGCAGCTTTGCCGAATTCGCCGCTGCAGCTCGCCAGCTTGTGCTGGCGCTGGTGGTCCGGATCGAGCGTGAAAACCGTTTTCTCTATCCGCTTGTCGAAGCATCCGGGGCTGCGCTGCGATCGGCCGAGTTGGCGGATGCCCCCGCCGCAGCGGCTTTTGCAGGATCTGAAGCGAGGGCGAGCTGAGAAGTCGGTATCGCGCAGAGCTTCAGGCGGCAAGCTGTTCGCGTTCGAGCTCAAAGCCTTCGTCGATCCAGCCGGTGATGCCGCCGATCATAATCTTAACCGGTCGGCCGAGCTGAGCGAGCCGAACCGCGGCCCGTGCCGCGCCGTTGCAGTGGGGGCCGGCGCAATATGTAACGAACAGAGTATCTTCCGGCCACCTTGCCATCTTCGACGCGATGATCTTGCCGTGTGGCAAATGGATCGCCCCGGGCACATGGCCGGCCGCGTACGCATCGGGTCCGCGAACGTCGAGCAGGACATAGCCCGGATCGGCTGAACTGAGCGTGCTGTGGACGTCCCAGCAATCCGTTTCGAACTGGAAAGATTGTTCGAAGCAGGCAAGCGCTTCCTCGCTTGCGGCGGCAGGTACGGCGGTGACGGCGTTCATTTCGGGCTTTCCTCTTTTCAGTTCGCAGGATCGGTTTAGCGGCAGGCTTGCACGTCGGACAATTGGCGTGATAGACATTCTACGTGAATATCATGCCAAAAGCTCGGAAAGACGCCAATCGAACCGTGGCGGCCCTGCTGTACGACGGCCTCGGCACGTTCGAATTCGCCATCGCTGCCGAGGTATTTGGCCTGGCGCGGCCCGAATATGGGGCGGACTGGTACCGCTTCGTCAGCTGCTCGGAAGGTTGCCAGCCGGTACGTGCCAACGGCCATGTTTCGATCAGCCCGGAAGCGGGTCTGGATTGCCTGGCCGAAGCGGGCACCATCATCATTCCCGGTTGGACGACCATGGGGGATCCGCCTTCGCCCGCGATCGCCGAAGCGATCCGGCAGGCGCATCGGCGTGGGGCGCGCCTGGTCACGATCTGCTCCGGGGTTTTCCTGCTGGCTTCGCTCGGGCTTGTCGACGGGCAGCGCGTCGCGACGCATTGGAAATATGCCGAGCGGCTTCGGCTGCTTTACCCGGCGCTACGGGTCGATCCGGACGTCCTTTATATCGATAGCGGCAATATTCTGACCTCGGCCGGATCGGCTGCTGGCATTGACCTCTTGCTCCACATCGTCCGCAAGGATTTCGGGCCCGACCGTGCCAACCAGGTAGCAAGACGCCTGGTCATGCCCCCGCATCGCGACGGCGGACAGGCTCAGTTTATTGAGCGGCCGGTACCGCGCCGACCCAATAGCCGGCTCGCCACGCTGCTCGATTCGGTTCGCGAACGGCCCGCCGAGCGCTGGACGATCGAACGAATGGCGCGCGAGGTGGCGATGAGCGAGCGGACCATGATCCGCCGATTTAAGGAAAGCGTCGGTTCAAGTCCTGGCGAGTGGTTGACCGACACACGCGTCGATGCGGCGCGGCAGCTGCTTGAGATGGGGGCGGCGAATATGGAGGAGGTTGCCGAACTCGCCGGGTTCGGCAGCGTTGCAACGCTCCGTCATCATTTCCGCAACCGGGTTGGGGTGAGTCCCGCCCGCTATCGTGCCCGATTTTCGCAGGCCGCCGGCTAGCGCGATCCCAGGGCCGCCGCGGCTTCCTCGACCAGTTCCTGGATGATGTCGGCGACCGGTTCTTCGCGCTTGACCATGCCGACCGACTGGCCGGCCATCACCGATGCCGCTTTCGACGTCGCCGTCGATCACCGCGCGGCGGAGCGCGCCCGCCCAATAATGCTCGATCTGCAGCTGGGCCTCGGCCATCTCGATCGCGCCTTCGTCCAGCTTCTGGGCGACTTCGCGCTGCTTGGCGGCGAAATTCTCCATCTCGCGGTTCTTGAGCGCCCGGACCGGGATGACCGGCAGGCGCGGATCGATCTGGACCGACGGGATGGCGTCGCGCGCCGAGGCGCGGAGGAAGGCCTTCTTGAAGTTGGGATGGGCGATGCACTCGTGCGCGCAGACGAAGCGGGTGCCGAGCTGCACCCCGACCGCGCCCATTTCGAGATAGGCGGCGATCGCCTCGCCGCGGCCGATCCCGCCGGCGACGAACACCGGGATCTCCGCCGCGACGTGCGGCAGGATTTCCTGGGCCAGCACGCTGGTCGACACCGGGCCGATGTGGCCGCCGGCCTCCATTCCTTCGATCACCAGCGCGTCGGCGCCCGATCGCATCAGCTTCTTCGCCAGCGCCAGCGCGGGGGTGAAGACGATCAGCTTGGCGCCATGGCTCTTGATCCGCTCGATCGCCCCGCCCGGGCGGAAGGCCGCCGGCCAGGACGACGTGGCGTGACCTCATGCTTCGAGCAGACGTCGATCAGCTCATTGAGCTGCGGATGCATGGTGATCAGGTTCACGCCGAACGGCTTGTCGGTGAGCGCCTTGGTTCCCTCGATTTCCTTGTCGAGCAGTTCGGGCGACATCGCCCCGCAGGCGATCACGCCGAACCCGCCGGCGTTGGAGATTGCGGAAACGAGATGGCGCTCGCTGATCCAGCTCATCGCCCCGCCCAGGATCGCCCATTCGGTGCCGAGGAAATCGAGCCCGCGAGCCATCAACTCCTTGAGGCGGATCATCCCGGCATCGCCATGCACCGACCGCGGCTTCCGCGATCATTCCTTCGCCGCTCATGCTGCTTCCCCTCGTGGCGCATCGAGGCCGAAGGCGGTGTGGAGCACGCGCACGGCCAGCTCCATCTCATCCTCGGCGACCAGCACGCTGACCTTGATCTCGCTCGCGCTGACCGCGAGCAGGTTGATTCCGCGCTCGGCAAGCGTCGCGAACATTTTCGCCGCCAGCTCCGGGTTGGAGCGAATGCCGACCCCGACGATCGATACCTTGGCGACCGCATCGTCCGTATGAAGCTCGCCCCCACCGATGCTGGCGCGGTGCTTCTCGATCGCGCTCACCGCCTGGGCCAGGCTGGCGCGCGGGACGGTGAAGGTGAGGTCGCTTGAACCTTCACCGGCGGTCGCGGCATGGACGATCATGTCGACCTGGATTCCGGCCTCGGCCAGCGGCCCCATTACCGACGCCACTGTTCCCGGCTGGTCGGGGATGTCGGGTCAGGGTGATGCGCGCCTCGTTGCGGTCGGCGGCAATGCCGGCGATGGCGTTTCGCTCCATGTCTTCTTCCCCAAGTTCGGGGACGATCTCGGTCCCCGGCAAATCGTCGAACGCGGTCAATACTCGCAGCGGCAAATTCTCGCGCATGGCAAGTCCGACCGAGCGGACCTGAAGCACCTTGGCGCCGACCCCGGCGAGCTCGAGCATTTCCTCGAAGGTAATCTTGGTCAGCTTGCGCGCCCGCGGCACGATGCGCGGGTCGGTGGTGTAGACCCCGTCGACATCGGTGTAGATGTCGCACCGGTCGGCCTTGATCCCCGCCGCGATCGCGACCGCCGACGTATCCGATCCGCCGCGGCCGAGCGTCGCCACCCGGCCGTCCTCGCTCACGCCCTGGAAGCCGGGGATGACCGCGACCGTGCCTTCCTTCAGCGCCTCGTCGAGCAGCGCACCTTCGACCGCCTCGACCCTCGCATTGCCGTGAACGCCCGATGCGCGGACCAGCTGCCAGCCCATGAAGCTGCGTGCCTTCACGCCCATGTTCTGAAGCGTCATGGCCAGCAGTCCAGACGTGACCTGCTCGCCGCTGGCGACGACCACGTCATATTCCTTGCGGGTCGGCCAGCGCCGAGGCTTCCTTGCACAGCTGCACCAACCGGTCGGTCTCCCCGGCCATGGCGGAGACCACGACCAGCACCTCATTGCCCGCCTCGGCCTCGCGCTTGACCCGAGACGCGACCGAGCGGATGCGCTCGATCCCGGCCATCGAGGTTCCGCCGAATTTCATGACGATGCGCGGCATTTTCGGCGTGGAACTCCTCTTCGCCGTCATCCCAGCGAAAGCTGGGATCCCTTTCCCTTGTTGCCCGGGAAGTGCAAGAGAATTCCAGCTTTCGCTGGAATGACGGAATGGGAATGGCAACCAGACAAGCATCGTGGATCGCGAAGCAGCGCATTTCGGCGGGCTGGCTGACGACTGGTGGGACCCCAACGGCGCCTCGGCGATGCTGCACAAGCTGAACCCGGTGCGCCTCGCCTACATCCGCGACATGGTCGACCAGCATTTCGCGCTGGATGAATGCGGGTTCAAGCCGCTGGCAGGAAAGAGCGCGCTCGATGTCGGCTGCGGGGCGGGGCTGCTGGCCGAGCCGCTGGCGCGGCTGGGCGCGAAGGTCACCGCGGTCGACGCGGCGCCCGAACTGATCGAGGTCGCCAGGGCGCATGCGGAAGGGCAGGGGCTCGAGATCGACTATCGCGCGATCGGAGTTGAGAGCGTGCCAGGCAAATTCGACCTGATCACCGCGATGGAGGTGATCGAACATGTCGCCGATCCGCAGGCGTTCATCGACGACCTCGCCAAGCGACTGGCGCCCGACGGCCTCGTCATCCTCTCCACCCCAAACAAGACCGCCTGGTCGAAGCTGCTGACCATCACCCTGGCGGAAGGCTTCGGCCAAATCCCCAAGGGCACCCACGATTTCGAGGCGTTCATCGATCCCGACACGATGCGCGGGCTGCTGGCCCATGCCGGGCTGGAAGTGATCGACTTCGAAGGCATCGCCATCTCGCCAACGCGCGGGCTGCATCTGAGCGAGGATTTGAGCTTGAACTACCTCGTGGCGGCAAAGCGGGCGGGGTAGCCCACATTCCGGCGATCGGTTCAAATCACAGCCGTCGTCGTGTTGACCCCGAACTAACCGGCCTTGCGTCCGAACACTGCCCGCTGCTGGCGGGCGAATGGCTCAGGCTCGAACAGCGGTGCGAGCGGAAGGTGAGCCTCCTCCTCGGGGGGCGGAAGCGGGGCGACTTCTGCCTTCTCGATATCCACAGGCGCGGCGACCTCCGCCTCCTCGAGAGGGGCGCGCTCGGTAACCTTCGATTCCTTGGGTTCGCTTGCGCGGGGCGCGCCACTCTTTCGGGGAGCCTTGGCTCGGCGACCTTTGCTTCCAGGAGGAGGCGCTATCTTGACGAGTTTCACTTCCTCCAGGGCCTTGTCGGTCGTTGCCTGCTGGTCGGCCGCTGCCAACGGCACATCGGAATCCAGTGGGGCCAGAAGGCTGTCGTGCTGGCCCGTCGCTAAATCGATCCGTTCCGGATCCGCAGAGCCAGCCGGTTCCCGCCGAGCCAGATCGAATGCGTGGACGACGCCGTAGAGAAGCGCAACGAACGCCACTGGAAGCAATGCCCAGGCTCTTGTCTGCATCCAGGCGCCCGCGAAGGACGCTGCGACGACCAACGCGCAGAATACCTCAAAAAGGGACCTGCCGCGAGATTGGTGAAAGCTGCTCATGGGCCCTCTCTCCTATGCGCAAAACTAACGTGGCGGCCCCTACCTAAGGGTTAACAACGCGCAAGCGCCGTGGAATGGCTGGTGTCCGCTTTCCACTCCAAAGTTGAAATTAGGTCGCACCCCACACTCCGGTCCTTAGTGAATTTAGTGGACCTAGGGACGTCCGAAAGACTGGACGGCAACTTCGCATCGGATCGTATAGCCTAGGCTTTCGTAAAGGCTGATGGCGGCGACGTTGTCGGCATAGGCATGCAGGAAGGGCGTCTCGCCGCGCAACTGAATCTGCGACGTCACAAATGCCGAAAGCAACCGGGCGTGGCCATGGCCGCGCCATTCGGGGTGGGTGCAGACGCCGCTGAGTTCGCTCATGCCCGGAATTTTCATCCGCTCGCCGGCCATCGCAACCAGCCGGCCTTCGTCCCTAATCCCCCAGAACTGGCCCAGTTTGTGGGTGGACGTCCGAAACGGCCCCGGCCTGGTCAGTTCGGCCAGAGCCCGCATTTCAGGCGCGTCCTCGTCGTCCAGGGGGATCACATTGGGCGGTAGTGGCTGCTCCAACAGCCGCTTCGAAACCATTTGAACCCCGACTGCCTCGGACACCAGATCGAGCCCCGGAAGGAGTGGGGAAGGATCGATCTGGATCATCAGCAAATTGTCACCAGCTACGAACAAGCTGCTGAGTGCCTCAAGGCTTGCGGGGTCGTCCGATGCGGTCGCGGCAAATGGCTCGACGTCGCTACGATATGCCAGCGCGGGGGGCGCACCCCGCGCAAACTGGGCCTGCCGTGTCGCAAGCGCCGACCAGATCGGGCGATCGAGGGGATTCACGGTCGTGCCTTTCGAATTCGTTCGGGGAAGGGCAGCTCGCGATTTCGCTCTTCGACGACGCCCAGGATGTTGAGGAGATCGAGGCCTTCGCAAAGCTCGGCGGCAGCGGCGGCGACCTTGCCGAATACCTCGGCACGCAGCTGTTCCATCAGCGCGGCGGACATTGGAGTGACGTAAGCGCGCCGCGCCCGGCCATCATTCTTGTCCGCCCGGATGTTGACCAGCCCGGCCTGCTTCAAGGTGGCCAGAGTTCGCGAGATCCCCGGCTGGCTAAGGCCCAACGCAATGACGAGTTCGGCCACGCTGGGCCCGTCACTCTCCGCGATGGCCATCAACACGGGCAACTGTCCCGGCTGAACGTCGTAACCGCGGTTCGACAGCGTCTCCGCGACCCCTGCCTGCAAATGTTCGGCAAGCCGCTTGAGGCGCGTTCCGAGAGTCAGGTAGCCGAGGTCAGCAACCACATCGTTTGACTTATGCATAACACGTTATGTATTATGAAGATGATCAGCCTGTCAATCTTGGCCGCTGCTAGCCTGCGCCAGGCCGCTAAATCAGAAATCCACCTTGTCGTAGTGCGCGGGCGGAACGATCACTTCCATTCGCTCGCCGAGCAGCGGCCGGAACGCCGGGCGTGACTTCATGACGGCATACCAGTCCTTGGTCTGCTTGTGCCCGCGCCAGTCGAGCGCGCCGAGATAGTCGACCACGCTCAAATGCGCCGCCGCGGTGAAGTCGGCGAGGCTGAGGCCCGCGCCCGGCGATCCAGCGGCGGTGGTCGAGGAGATAATCGACATAGTCGAGGTGGCCGTTGGCGATCCGCATCGCTTCCCTCAGGATGCGCGTGTCGGGGCTTTCGCGGCTTACCAGGCGCTTCCGCATCCGCTCGTTCATCAGCGGCTCGACCACTTCGCGATAGAGCTTCTCGTCGAACCATTGGGTCAGCCGGCGGATTTCTGCCCGGGCGACCGCATTGCCGTGGATCATCGGCATCTTGTCGACGGTCTCTTCGAAATATTCGACGATCGGCTGGCTACCGATCAGCACGATGCTGGCGGTCGAATCGACCAGCACCGGTGTTTCGCCAGCCGGGTTCAGGTCGACGAACTCGTCGCGCCGCTCCCACGGATTCTCGCGCACCAGCTCATGCGCAATCCCCTTCTCGCCGAGAACGAGCCGGACCTTGCGGGAAAAGGGACATAGGGGGAATTGAAACAACTGCCACATGGAAGGGGCAGCTTTAGCGAGGGTGGCGATTCAGTCCACCGCGCATCCCACAAAAATTTATCGCTTGGGGTAAGTCGGGTCGGGAATGTTCGCCGCGGCCCGCTCCAGTTGCCTCTGCACCTGGTCGAGCGCGGCCATAAGCGCGGGTAGTGACGCGACCAGCGCTTTGCTCATCGCCTGCATCTGGCGGCCGGATTGAGCGACCTCGGCTTGCACGCGCTGTTCCGCCTCTGGTCCGCCAATGCTGTCGCGGACCCGCTTGGCCTTGTCTGCGTCGGTAACCGGCCGCCCTTGTACTGCCGCCTCGAGCTCACCCACGGGCATGTCCATCAGCGACCTGGTCAGCACTCCCGCCATCCGGCCAAGCTTGTCAGCCATCGCCGGGTCGCTGAATTCGCGCGGAAGCTGCACATCCTTCGGTGCGGCCATGGCCGGCGTCGCGGCAATCATCAGCGGCAGGGCGATCCGATAGGCACGCATGACAAATCTCCCATGAGTCGGCGATAGGATGGCCAATTTTGCTTTGGGGTCAATATCTTGGGTTGCACGTGCCCAGCCGTTACAGGCGCGTCAGCTATTGTCGTCGATAGTCAGCCCGGCCTTCTTGGCATAGTCTTGGACCATCTGTTCGAGCTTCTGTTTCAGCTCTTCCTGGGATTCGCGCATCGCATTCATCCCCACCAACATCAGCTGCGAGGATAGCGCCTGCCCTTTGGCGCGGGATTTCACCATGACGGGATCGCCCGCAATTTCAGCCATGCGTCGCAACTCAGCTACGGTGAATTCCCGCGCATAGATTTCGGCGGCCTGCCGTTTAATGGTCGGCATCTTCGCCTTCATCGTTCCAGTCGCATGCTCGTGCATCGTCTGGCGGAACGAGGTCAGGAAGTCGGCCGGGATCGGCTCGTCGGAATTCTTTTGAAGTTGCTCGATTTGCACCGCGACCATGCCCTCGATCATCACGTCGGTGGTGCTCAATATTTGGGCCTCGAAATCCTGCGCCTCAAGCATCAGCACTGCCGCGTCAACGGCGGCAGGGTCAGGAGTTTGAAGCGAAGTAGTTGGAGTCTCGGGCTCGGCAGATTGTCCCTGCCCGGCTAGCAGCGCCGCCAGCGATAAAGCGATAATTGCAGCTCTCATCAAATCCCCCTCGCTTGGCAGACTAGCTCGACCTTAGCGCATCGCAAGCCAGACCAGCGCCACCGCGCCGGCAATGATCCGGTACCAAGCGAAGGGGGCGAAGCCGTAGCGCTGGATGATCGAAACGAATGCCTTCACCACGACCACCGCGACGACGAACGACACAAGGCTGCCGATCAGGATCCAGCCGCCCATGCCCGGCTCCATCGCTGCGCCATGCTTGTATAGCTGGAGCGCGGTTGCGCCGGTCAGGGTCGGCACGGCCAGGAAGAAGCTGAACTCGGCGGCGGTCTTTCGATCGACCCCCATTGCCATCGCGCCAAGGATGGTCGCGCCGGAACGGCTGACCCCCGGGATCATTGCCAGGCACTGTACTAGGCCGATGCCGACCGAATGCCCCAGCGTGACGTTCTGGACTCCGCCTTTGTCGGTCGGCTTGGCCAGCCTCTCGACGACCAGGATGGCGAAGCCGCCGATGATCAGCGCCCAGGCGACCACCGTCGCATTGCCGAGGAGCAGCTCGATATTGTCGCCCAGCGCCAGCCCGAGCACCACGGCCGGAATGAAGGCAACCAGCAGGTTGCGGACGAAGGCGAAGGCGCTCGGCCGGCGCTGCCACAGCCCGACCAGCACATCGATGAACGTTCGCCAATAGAGCACGATAATCGCCAGGATCGCGCCCGGCTGGATGGCGATGTTGAACAGCGCCCACTGGTCGGCCTTGAAGCCCAAAAGCTCGGTGGCGAGGATCAAATGACCGGTCGAGCTGACCGGCAGATATTCGGTGATGCCCTCGACGATGCCGAGGATGATGACCAGCAGGAGGATCGGCACTTCGGGCGCTCGTTATGCGGCGCGGGGCGCGAAGCGGCCACCCTTGCGGTAGCGGCCGAGCCATTCGGGTGCGACAGCGTCCATCGGGGTGGCTGCCATCCCGAATGCCTTGAAGCCGGGCAGCTCCCCGCTCGCGACATTGTCCTTCTGCAGCATCAGCCATTGGTCGCGCGTAAGCGGCGCGCCGGGCAGGAAGCCAAGTTTTGCCATCGCCGCAGCGATGAAATCGGGCACGTCGACCAGGTCGGGACGATCGCCGGCAAGCTCGGCTACCCGGGCATTCAGCTCGCGCATTGTCATGACTTCCGGGCCGGCCAGTTCATAGGTCTTGCCGCCATGCGCCTTGGCATCGAGCGCCGCCGCCGCAATGGCCCGGGCAAGATCACGCACATAGACCGGCTGGAAGCGAGCATTCGGCCTGATCACCGGCACCAGCGGAAGTCCGGCCATCGCGGCGAAGCGGTTGGTGAAATTATCCTCCGGACCGAACACGACGCTTGGCCTGACGATCGTCGCCTTGGGAAATGCGGCGCGCACAGCCTGCTCGCCCTGGCCCTTGGTCCGGCCATATTCGGACGGCGAATTGATGTCGGAGCCGATGGCGCTGATATGGACGAAGGCCTTGGCGCCCGCGGCCTTCGCGGCAGCGGCCAGCTTGCCGGCACCGTGTACATGGATCTGGTCAAGGTCACCCTTGAAGATGCCGACCAGATTGATGACCGCGTCGGCGCCATCAACCGCACGGGCGATGGTCTCGGGCCGACCAAGGTCGGCGGCAATGGCCGATACTTGCCCGACCGAGCCGAGCGGCTGCAGGAACCAGCCGCGGCGCGGGTCGCGCTCTGCGACGCGCAGCCGCGCTCCCGTCATCATCAATTCCTCGCACACATAGCGGCCGATGAAGCCGCTGCCGCCGAATATGGTGATGAGGGGCGGGGTGCCGGGGTTCCTCATGGAATGTCAGTCCTTGGCCGGATACGCTTTTGCAGTGGGCGCAGCACTTGGGCCAAGCGGCCCGCGCTGGCAAGAGGGGCGCGGGCCGTTCGCGATGACCGATCAGAAATAGTCGGCGAGGACCAGCGTAACCGTCGCTCCATCGGCCTTGGTCAGCTGGACATTGGTGCCCGGCGCGGACCGCGACCAATTGCCCTGTGGCCCGTCGAAAAAGCCCGGGCCGACGCGCACGCCGCTAACCGCGACGAGCCGGTCGCCCGCCTTCAGGCCGACCCGGTCAGCCGGGCTGCCCGGCGACACGTGCATCACGTTGAAATGGTCGCCCTCCAGTAGGGTGAACAGGCCGCTGCGGTCGCGCGAGAAGTCGGCGGGCTTGCCATTGCGCTGAAGCCATAGCCGGTCGTGGCCCAGGTCGAGCGTGACCTTGAACTGCCGGAACATCTGGATCCCGACGTTGGCCCGGTCCTGATAGGGCCCGTCGGGAAGCGCTCCGAGGTCCGCCGGTACGGCGGCGAAGGAGAATCCGGCCATGTCGACCTTGGGCAAAGTGACCCGCTTCATCTCGTGCACGCCGCCGACGCCGCCGCTCATGCTGACTGCGAAAGGCAGGGCAGCAAACTGCGGATGTGCTTCATGATATTCCTTGGAAATGCTGATCGCGCCGCCGTTGCCAAGGTCGAACGCGGCATCGACGGGGGGCAGGCCATCAAGCGAGACCGGGATGAAGTGAAGCGTGCCTTCCCGCTTCAACTTGACCTCGGTCGCACCGGCCGGTGCGGAAAAGCCGTTGCGGCGGGCGAAAGGCTCATTTCGTTGCGATCGAAATCAACGCCGATGATGCTGTTCACGAACAGCTCTCGCCCGAGGATGACCGGCATCGGACGGCCGATTGCCTTTGCGATCTGGCTTAGGTCGATGGCGACGACGGTCGCCCCGGACAGCTTGAGGTTGCCCGCCTCGATGGTGACATTCTGGTAGAGCTCGGCTTCCTGAACTCCGCCGGTCCCCTGGGCCTCGATCTTCTGCCCGTCCTTCAATCCGATCTTGTGCGCGAAGTCGCGGTCGAGCGTAGTCACGCCGGCTCCGCTGTCGAGGACCATCGCGGTTTCGACGCCGTTGATGCTCCCCTTCAGGAACATGCGGTTGCCGCGATACAGCTCGAACGGAATGACCGCCGGGCGTTCGGCGATCGCGCTTACCGTCGGGGTCGCGATCTGGGGGAAGGCCGCCTGGGCCGTCAGTCCGGCTGCTGCCACCAACAATAATGCGGCGATGCCGATTCGCTTGTGGATTTTCATCTTGTTTGCCTTTAAATCTATGCTGTAAATGCATAAGAAATTATCGCAAAACGATAATGAGGTCAATATGGATAATTCCGCTATCGCCCGGTCGGCGCGCCGCCTGCGCCTAGCTGTCGTCGTTGCCATCGGGTTCATTGTGGCGATCTACCTGATGGGACGTTTCGGGCCCCAGGCCGGGCCGATCCGGGTCGAAGCGCATTCGGAAAGCGCTGGCTGGCTGGCCCGTGCGATGATTGACGTGACTCTCGCGCTGTTCGTCGTCGCACTGTTCCGGCTCACGCAGATGCTTGGCGCGGTTGCCGACGGCCCGCTGTTCGGACCGCGCGTGACGCGCGCTTTCCGGGGTTTCGCTTTCTGGTTGTTCCTGGCGATGTTGGTCGATGTGGTGGCGCCGCCGGCAATCGCCATCGCACAATCCTTCTCGGCCGGCGGCAGGACGCGCCGCGCTGGTATTCGAATTGCGCGACCTGCTGATGCTTGCCGGGGCGCTATTCCTGTTCCTGCTGGCCCGGATGCTGGAGCAAGCCCGTGCGATCGAAGCCGAGTTGGAGGAGATCGTCTGATGGCGATCGTCGTCCGGCTCGATGTCATGCTTGCCCTGCGCAAGGTGCGGTCGAAGGATCTGGCCGATGCCATCGGAATTACCGAAGCGAACCTGTCCCTGCTCAAGTCCGGCAAGGTGAAGGGAGTGCGCTTCGCCACCCTGGAAGCCATTTGCGAGCGGCTCGACTGCCAGCCCGGCGACCTGCTGGAATATGTCCCCGGCGATAACCCGGCATGACGCTGTTGACAGAATCAGCCGCCGCCCTCTAAGCGCCGCCGCCTACCGGCAATCAGATGCACCTGTGCCCAGGTGGCGGAATTGGTAGACGCACCAGCTTCAGGTGCTGGCGCTCGCAAGGGCGTGGAGGTTCGAGTCCTCTCCTGGGCACCACCACTGCGTATTTGAACGCGTCCGTTTTTCCCTGAACTACATATGGCTGCCGCGAAATCCGGGGCCTTGAACTTAAGTGCCAACTGGTCGCAGTCGCGAAAAGTCCCGCTCGGTGGCGATCAGCAAGATTTTGCTATCGGTTTCAAGTTCGAATTGCTTGCGAAGGCCGTCGTCACCCGCCGCATGAAGAAATCCGGCCAGGCCAGCAGCTCCTGATGGAGTGGTCATGGGGCCGCCATACTCACCCAGGATATGTACCGCCCATTCTAGAGCCGCTTCATCTACGACGAGCGATCGACAGCCACATCGGATCAGGACTTCGAGAGCTGGTGTAGATGCAAGGCCGCAGGACAGCATTTCCGCACAAGTCTCCAGGTCGCCTGCAATTTGCACCGGTCGGCCGGCAGCCAAACCCGCGCTGACGCAAGCAGCTGCTTCGGGCTCCACGACGATTATGCGGGCAGGTGCCGCCATCTGATTGTGAAAGCCATTGGCCATGGCAGCTGCCAGGCCGCCCACGCCCGCTTGCACGAAGATATGCGTGGGAACTTGGGGCAATTGCCTCGATAGTTCGCGGCAAATCTGTTCATAGCCGGACATTACATCGTCAACGACCGGATCCGAAGCTTTGCTGGTGGTGTCGGGAACTAGGATTCCTTCGCCTTGCTGAGCTGCGGCCTTCGCAGCGTTCACGGCGTCGTCATACGTTCCGGCAACCCAGGTGATTTCACCACCCTCTGCTTCAATTCGGGCGGCGCGATCGGCCGACGCACTTTTCGGAAGGTAGATGCGGGCATTGGCGCCAGCAAGCTTGGCTGCCGCTGCAACGGCAAGTCCGTGGTTGCCATCACTCGCACAAAGTAGCCTGCGGTTGTCGCTAGTACCGCGCGCAAGTGCACGGATTCCGGCCACCATCCCACCGAGTATTTTGAAATTGCCGAGGGGTCGTGCGCCCTCGTCCTTAACGAAGACTTTCGCGACATTGGCCGCTTCGGCGAGATTGGGAATGTCCAGGAGCGGGCTTGGTAGGAATTGTGGTTCGTTCATGGCGCCATCGTGAACGGAATTATCGCTCCCGCGCTGCGAAATTCGGACCAAATGCGCGGGAATTCACTGAAATCTTACAAGGTTGGCGGAATTTCCGCGCAATCCATTATTCTTCCAGTGGCACAGGTATTGTCAGCCCGCGCTTCACAACGCCAAGGGCAACGCTGGTCGTGAACCGCTTCAAGTTGGAATTTTCGCGAACGAGTCGAGACATTAATTCGTCATATGCATCGGTGTCCGGTACGGTCACAATCAAGACGAAGTCCGCCTCACCCGTCACGTAGAACGCTTGTTGTATATGTGGCTCGCGCGACAACCAGCGACGAAGTTCCGCCAGAAGCTCCGGCCTTTCCCGTTCTACCTGGAGCGAGACGATGAAGAAGGTCGGTCGACCGATCTTCTTCGGCTCAAGGACCGCACACTCGCGCGCAATGATCCCATCCTTGCGCAGCCGCTTAAGCCGCCGCTGAACCGCGGATGGCGAAAGATGCACCTGTTCTGCCAGGCGCTCTGACGTTTGGCCCGAGTCATCCTGGATAATATTGAGGAGTTGCCGATCGAAACGGTCTAGTTCCACGGAAACCTCTCACTTCTGTCATCAATAACGCGGAAATTCCGCGCGATATCTGCTGATATCGCGGCCAGTCGACACATTTGCGCCGATACAACGCGTCCGGTCAAGAACGGGGAACGTTGTATGGATTTTGATCGGCTGCAAGCATTTATTGGGCAGATCTGGGCAAGAGAGGTTTTGCCCTCCCTGCTCGACTACATAGAAATACCCTGCGAATCCCCGGCATTCGATGGAGATTGGGAGGGGACGGGGCACATCGACCGAGCCGTCGAGTTAATGGCCGGCTGGGCTCGCCGCAGCCTTGCCGACATGCCAGACGCGGTCGTTGACGTGCTTCGGATAGCAGGGCGAACGCCGGTAATCTTTATTGACGTCCCAGGCGATGAGCGTTCGCCAGTTTTGATTTATGGCCACCTGGACAAGCAGCCCCCGATGGAGGGCTGGGTGAACGGACGAAGTGCCTGGACCCCTGTCATTGAGGGTGATCGCCTCTACGGGCGTGGCGGAGCCGACGACGGTTATGCATTGTTCGGCGCCATCACCGGGCTTTTGGCGCTCCGGGAACAAGGACTGGCACATCCGCCATGCCGCATCCTGATCGAAGCTTGCGAAGAATCCGGAAGCTTCGACCTACCATTCTATTTTGATGAACTCGCTGAACGCATCGACGAGCCAGCTCTTGTAATCGCACTCGATGCGAGTTGCGGCAATTACGACCAGCTGTGGGTGACGACATCGCTCAGGGGTCAAGTTGCTGGGGCACTAACGGTCAAGATACTGTCCGAAGGCATGCATTCCGGTGAGGCGTCGGGTCTTGTGCCGTCTCCATTCAGAATCGCTCGCAACTTGCTCTCGCGCCTGGAAAACCCGGACAGCGGGGAAGTGATTGTCTCGGATTTCCACGTCCAAATCCCGGACGAGCGGCGAGCCCAGGCCATGCAGTCAGGCGCAATTCTAGGGTCCGCAATTTATCAACAGCTGCCTTTCCATGGCGGCGTCAAGCCGGTGGATGATGATGCTGTAAGTCTCTCGCTGAACCGCTCGTGGCGGCCGCAGCTTGCAATCACCGGGATAGACGGGCTGCCAGGTGTTTCTCAGGCTGCAGCTGTAATGTACCCCGATGTCTCCTTGAAGCTTAGTCTCAGGCTCCCGCCAACCTTGGATCCTCAGCATGCGGCCGCAAGACTGAAGGCGTTGCTCGAAGACGATCCTCCATACAACGCCAAAGTCGAATTCCGCGTCGATTTCGTATCGCCCGGATGGCACGCGCCGGCGCTTGCCGATTGGCTGCGGGCCAGCTTGGACGCGGCGTCTGAACGAGCGTTTGGCCAACCTTCCGCATTGATGGGCGGGGGAGGCGGCATTCCATTTCTTTCAATGTTGGGTGAGCGCTTCCCCTCGGCACAGTTCGTGGCAACGGGCGTCCTTGGGCCACAGTCCAATGCACACGGGCCCAACGAATTTCTCCACCTGCCAACCGCGGAGAGGATCGTCGCCGCGGTGGCTTGCCTTCTTCATGACAGCGAGTGAGCTCCCGAAATGAAACTACTCTATCAAACGCATTCCCCGTACGCGCGCAAGGCACTGGTGTTCGCACATGAGGCTGGCTTGGCGGACCAGATCGAAGTCGTGCATCAGGAAACCAGCCCGACGCAGCGCAACGACCACGTGTTCGCCGAGAATCCGCTCGGAAAGGTTCCGGTGCTCGTCCGTCCCGGTAAAGCGGCGCTTTTCGATTCCGATGTGATTTGCGGCTACCTCGACACTTTGCACGGCGGCGAGAAGCTAATTCCCGAAGCCGGCGAAGCGCGTTGGCATGCATTATCGCTTCAGGCTGTCGCACAAGGGCTGTGCGAAGCGGGCATTGCGGTGCGTTGGGAAACCGTTCGTCGCCCAGAGCCCCTTCGGTATGCGCCGCTCCGTGATGGATACATCGAAAAGCTTCTTGCAGGATATGTTTGGCTGGAGCGCGAATTGGATATGGAAGGTCCCGCTCACATCGGTCACATCGCAGTGGCAACTGCATTGAGCTGGTTGGAATTTCGAGAGTTACCGGACTTTCGCATGGGGTGCCCACGACTTGGCAATTGGCTGGATCAGTTTGAGGCTCGTCCGTCCATGATGGCCACGCCATTGTCTGGAGAAACCGTGGATTAATTGCTGACGCTGCCAGTCGCACATTCGATTGGCATCGCGCATTGGCGATCCCAGAGCCCGATTTCCTGCTTACCCTTGGAAGCTTGCGGGTTTGTCCTGATAGGCGGATGTAACGCCAGCGGCCTAGATCAGCCGATCGTAGAGGTCGTTTAAAGACAGGGAGGCGTCGATGAGCATAGGCAAGCGGATGGCGGCGGAGGGTATTGGGACGTTCTGGCTGGTGTTCGGGGGCTGCGGCAGCGCGGTCCTGGCCGCTGCCTTTCCCGATGTCGGGATCGGCCTGGTCGGGGTGGCGATCGCGTTCGGTCTGACGGTCCTGACGATGGCCTATTCGATTGGGCATATTTCCGGCTGCCACCTCAATCCCGCGGTCACGATGGGACTTTGGTCTGGCGGTCGTTTTCCGGCGAGCGATGTCGTTCCCTACATTGTCGCGCAGGTCATCGGGGCGATCATCGCGGCCTATTTCCTGCTGTTCATCGCCAGCGGTAGCCCAACGTTTGACCTCGCCACCTCTGGCCTTGCCGCGAATGGCTTTGGCGAGGGCTCGCCAGGCGGCTATTCGTTGGGTTCGGGGCTGGCAATCGAGCTGGTTCTTACAGCCGGTTTCCTGGTTGTCATCCTGGGGTCCACCGACGACCGGGCACCCAAGGGCTTTGCGCCGATTGCGATCGGGCTTGCGCTGACGCTGATTCACCTGATCAGCATCCCGGTCACCAATACTTCGGTAAACCCGGCCCGGAGCACCGGTCCGGCCCTGGTGGTCGGCGGGCTCGCCCTCCAGCAACTGTGGTTGTTCTGGCTGGCACCTGCCCTGGGGGGCATCATCGGCGGAGCTGGCTATCGCATGCTGTTCGCCGAAACATCGTCTCGGCCGGACATCACCGGAGACGGCAAGGAAGGCTAGTCGGGCCGCTGCCCGTCGCGAAGGGCCTCGGCCGCCGCGACCGCCTGATCGGGCGTGTCGAATATACGATCGCGCCCGATCAGCTCTGCAAGCCCCGAACGCTCGATAATTTCGCGAAAACGGCCGTGCCCGCCGCCAAGCAGCAGTCCGACACCCTCGGCATCGAGCCTTTGCTTTAGTGCTTCCAGCACATCGACCGCGCCGGTGTCGGCATGCATCATTGCCGAGGTGTCGAGCACCAGCCATTTGGCGTCGGGCCGCGACCCCAACGCCTGAAGGACGCGCTCAAGGAAATATTGCGCGTTCAGGAAGATGATCGAGGCCTCGAACAGATACACGACGATCCCCTCCGGCAACTTCGCCTCCGGATTTCGATGCAGGGTGACGAGGTCTCCACGTTCGGGATCGCGGCCCTCCTGATAGTCCAGCGGATGCGAGGCCAGGCGGAGCAAGTGCGCCAGGGTCAGCGCCACTGCGATGAAGACGCCTTGAAGAACTCCGATCCATATCACGCCACCAGCCGCGACAAGGGCAAAGGCGAGCTCATATCGATCGATGACGGCCAGTCGGCGAAACGCCTTGGCGTCGAACAGGTCTAGGGCTGCCGAAAGCAGGATTGCGCCGAGCGCTGCTTCCGGCAGGGCGGCGAGCGGGCCGGTGAGCAGCGTTACGACCAGGGCGACCGTCGCTGCCGCGACCAGGCCGACAAGCGCCGACCGGCCGCCCGACGATAGCGCCACCGCGGTGCGCGAATCCGCGCCGGTCACCGCGAAGCCCTGGAATAAACCCGCTGCAACGTCGGCAGCGCCGAAGCCCAATAGCTCGCGGTTTGGATTGTTGTCGGCGCCGATCCGTTGCCCGAATGCTCGTGCGGTCAGGATGCCGCTGGAAAAACTGACCACCAACACACCGGCAACCGACAGCGCCAATTGCCCCGGATCGCCCGCCAAGCGGGGCAGGTGCGGCGCGGGCAGGCCGGCTGGTATGGCGCCGATTGTCGCGAAGCCGGCAGTGGGAAGGTCGAGAACAATCGAGAGCAAGATTGCGAGCACGATCGCAACGGCGGGCCCCGGAATGCGGGGGACATATCGCTTGAACAGTCTCAGCAAGATGAACAGGCCCGCCGCCAATAACAGCGTCGGCCAATGGATTTCCGTGGCCCGCCAACCCAACTCGATGAATGGGCGAAAAAGACCTGGGGATTGAAGATCGACCCGTGAAATGCTCGGCAACTGACTGACCAGCAGCGTTAGCGAAACGCCAGCCAGATAGCCGACCAGGACCGGCCGGGAAATTAGATTGGCGATGAAGCCAAGCCTTAGCATGGCCGCGACCAGGCAGCTGATCCCGACCAGCAAAGTAATCCCGGCGACGACCGGAGCGCGTGCGTCGAGGGCGACTACTCCAAGCTGCGTGACGGTAGCCCCGAGGAGCAGGCAGGTCGCAGTGTCAGGACCGACAATCAGGTAGCGCGACGAAGGGCCGAACAGCGCATAGGCCGCGGTAGGGACGATGCTGGCATAAAGCCCGATTTCGGTAGGCACGCCGGTTAGCTTCGCATAGGCCAGCCCGATCGGAATGGCGACCGCTGCAACGCTGATGCCCGCACCCAGCTCACGCGGGATAGCAGTTCGAGGCAGCGCCGCGATGCTTGCAAATCCGGCGGTCCACCGAGCAGCCATCGGTTAGACCAGCCCCAGTGCGTGGCGCCAACCGGCGAGCCGGCGGTTCCGTTGGTCCCGGTCCATCCTCGCCGAAAAGCGAGTGACGCTGCTGTCCATGGCGGCCGCAGGCGGTTTCCAGATCAGGGTGAATGCCCGCACCGACCGAGGCCAGCATGGCGGCGCCAAGCGCGGTCGTTTCAATCGATGCCGGGCGTTCGACCGGAATGTCGAGCATGTCTGCAAGGTCCTGCGCAAGCCAATCATTGGCGACCATTCCGCCATCGATGCGAAGGCGCTCCCAGCGCACCCCGTCGGCTTCGAATGCCGTCATCAGATCGTGGATCTGGTGGGCTTGTGCCTCAAGCGCAGCTCGGACGATGTGGGCGCGGGTCGTGGCAAAGCTGATTCCTTGAATCAGCCCCCGAGCTTCGGCTCGCCAATGCGGAGCGCCGAGCCCGGCCAGGGCTGGGACCATATAAACCCCGCCATTGTCGACGACCGACCGGGCGAGATCCTCGCTCTCCGCCGCGCTGACCAGCAGCCCGACCGAATCGCGCAGCCATTGCATCAGGCTTCCGGCGACAAAAATGCTTCCTTCCAGCGCATAGCTCCGCCGACCGTCGATCTGGCACAACACGGTTGTCAGCATTCGATTCGACGAACGCAGCGGGCGTTCCCCGCTGTTGGTAAGCACGAACGCGCCGGTACCGAAGGTGGCCTTGGTGTGGCCCGGGCTTAGGCAGCCTTGGCCGATCGTAGCGGCCTGCTGGTCGCCGGCCGCACCGCAAATCGGTATGGCGCGGCCGAACAGGGCAGGGTCGGTCTGGCCGATCGGTCCCGCGCAATCGACGATTCGGGGCAACGTCGCCGGGTCGATCCCGAACAGGCCGCACAGTTCCTCGTCCCAATCACGGCCTTCAAGGGCCATCAGCATGGTCCGGCTGGCATTGCTTGCATCGGTCGCGTGGACCGCGCCGCCGGTAAGCTTCCAGATCAGCCAGCTTTCGACTGTCCCGAAAGCCAGCCTGTCGCCTGCCGCTCGTAACGAGGGGCGGTTGGCAAGCATCCACTCCATCTTCGTGGCACTGAAATATGGGTCGAGCAGCAGGCCTGTCTTCGATTGCACGGCCTCTTCATGGCCGGCCGCTCGCAGTTCGGCGCAACGGTCTGCGGTCCGCCGATCCTGCCAGACCAATGCATTTCCCAGGGGCTCACCGGTGATGCGATCCCAGGCAACAACGGTTTCCCGTTGGTTGGTGATGCCGATTGCAGCGATGTTTCCAGCCCCGCCGGCCGCCTCGATCATTTCTTCGGCGACCGCCAGGGTCCCGGCCCAGATTTCGGCCGGATCATGCTCTACCTTGCCGGGCGCCGGGTAATGCTGCGTGACCGGCCGTGCCGCCAATCCTTCAGGCCGACCGTCGGGCGCGAACAGCATCGCCCTGGTCGAGGTCGTCCCCTCGTCAATTACGAGAATATATTTTGTCACGCTCCAGAATGAGCCGAGCCGTTCGAAATTATCAACCTATTCGGCGGTTCGCATCCGTTCGCGAACCATTTCGAACACCGATGGGTAGAGCGGATTGGTGAACTCGACCCCGGCCTCCCATTCCTTGACCCAACAAACTGTGCCCTGGATCGACTCGAGGCCAGGAAGGGAAATCCAGATCTTGTCGTTGGCCACGACCCGCACTGGCAATTCGACCCGGCAGCCCTGGGGCGAGAAGTCGAGGATGTTGACGCGCCAGCGACGTTCGCCTGTCCTGCGGAAATCGATGTCGGCGCGGAGCGGCACACGGTCCGCTCGGCGCGGGTCACTGTTATCGACCATGGGTCGCCCCTGCTTGTCCGAACCGGCCCAGCCTAACCGGGATCAATTAAATTGCGAAGGGGCTCATCGACGATCGCACCATATCGGACTAGCTTTTGTGGCATGCCGCTTTACGCAATTGACGAAACGTCGCCGTCGATCGACCCAAGTGCCTGGGTCGCGCCCTCTGCCGACCTAATCGGGGATGTTCGCCTCGGCCCTCGCGCAAGCGTGTGGTTCGGTGCAGTGATCCGCGCCGATAACACGCCCATCCTGCTGGGCGCAGAGACCAACTTCCAGGACGGGGCCGTGGGCCATTCGGATCCCGGCGCTCCGCTCACCCTTGGAGACCGGGTCACCGTCGGCCATCAGGCAATTCTCCACGGCTGCACGATCCACGATGAAGCACTCATCGGCATGGGGGCGCGGATCCTGAATGGCGCGGTGATCGGCGCGCAGTGTATCGTTGGAGCCGGTGCCCTGGTAACGGAAGGCAAGGTGTTTGAGCCGAGGAGCCTGATTGTCGGGTCGCCGGCGAGGGCAGTACGAAGCCTGACCGACGCACAGGTGGCACTGTTGCACCTGTCTGCGGCGCATTATGCCGACAAGGCAGCGCGTTATTCCCGCGACTTGCGGCAGACGAGCTGAAATTCGCTAGTGTCCCAAATGTGACGAGTAGGGCGGAAGCTGGCGCAAAATTGGCCCCGGTTGGCGTGCGGCGGGCAGGTAAAGCCTTGTGCTGTCGCGATTTGCGCGCCAATAGCGGCCTGACGCGCGCGCCAGGAGGGCAGGCGGGCGCGGGCAAATCCAGCAACCAATGGGGCGGGGGAGAATGACGGCTTTGCGCCGCATGAAAATGAAGGTTCTGGGCGGAGCATCCGCCGCGCTTCTGATCGTCCTGGGTAACCCCGCGGTTGCCCAGAACAGCGATGCGCCGATCGATGTCACCGCGGCCCCGCCTTCGTCGACCGACGTTATCGGCCCATCCCAGCTTCAGAATTTCAATCTGCAGGGCAAGGTCACCCGTCCTGCGGATCGACCTGCTGCGACCCCGACTGAGCCTGCCGCATCTGCGCCAGCGGAGCCGCGCGCCTCGACCGCATCCGAAGCGACCGCATCGCCTACACGTAACGTCGAAATTGAATCGGCAGCCCGTCGCCCGGCGTCGGCATCGCCCACAGCTTCCAGCCCAAGCGGTCCGACAACAACTGCGGATCGTATTGCCAATACCGAGACGGTCACACCCTCGCTTCCGCTGGATGTGACGACCGATCCTGCGCCACAGCCGTCCTACGTTCCTCCCGTCACCGCCGATGACGGAATGCTTTCCTGGCCCTGGATTGCGGCATTGATTGCACTGATTGGTGGCGGAACATTTATTGCCTGGAGCCGCCGCCGCTCACGCCAGAGCTACGGCGATCCAGGTCGAATGGCCTTTGCCGGCCCTGTCCCGGATACGGAAATCGAGCCCACTCCACTGCGGCCAGTGCAACCGCGGCCGGATCCGGTCCCGCCTCGCGCCCAGCCCGCTCCTCGCCCGGACCCGGTTCCAGCCAGTCCCGAGCGTAAGGCCAAGCCGGCCCCGGCAAGCGACGGACTAATCGTTTCGACGCGCTTGAAGCCGGAGCTCAACGTTCAGTTCCAGCCCGACCGCGCAGTGGTCACGGAACATGAAGTCCTGCTGCAGTTCGACGTTATTCTCACCAACTCCGGCTCGGCGCCGGCGCGAGATGTGTTGGTCGAGGCCAAGCTGGTTCCTGCGCATGAGGGCCAGGATCGTGAAATCGCTGCATTTTTTCATGAGCCGCAAGCCACTGGCGACCGGATGGCGGCCATTGCTCCCCTTGCGAAGGTGGCGCTGAAAAGCGCGGTCCGGCTGCCGATCGATCAGTTGCACAGCTTCGAAGTCGATGGCCGCAAGCTGTTCGTGCCGTTGGTCGCATTCAACATATTGTTCCGCTCCGGCGGCGACGAAGGGCAAGCCTCGGCCAGTTTCCTGGTTGGCCGAGGAAGCGACGCCGATGAGAAGCTCGCACCATTTCGGCTCGACCTCGGCCCAGGCGTTTTCCGTGGCCTCAGCGCCCGGCCTCATAGCTCGGGGCTGACAAGCGCCAGCTAAAGAGGCGGCGCGTTATAACTATGCCAAGCGAGTACGGCTGCCGCGCCGCGATGCGGGCGCCAGGCTTCGGCTAGTTCGCGCAATTGCTTCTCGGTTGGCTTGCCGTCGAGCCCAAGCAGCTTGCCAATCTCGATCTGCACGGCGAGGTCGCCGGCCGGCCAGACGTCGCCGCGGCCCTCGGCGAACAGCAAATAAATCTCGGCCGACCAGCGGCCAATGCCCTTGATCTTGATGAGGTGGGCGATCGCCTCCTCATCGTCCTCCGGCAAGTGCGCCAGGTCCAGTTCGCCAGAGAGGACGAGGCCCGCCAGGCTTCGCGCATAGCCCGCCTTTTGCCGCGACAGGCCGGCCTCGCGAAGCTCCTCGTCGGTTGCCGACAACAGCGCATCAAGATCGACCGGCTGGCCATATTTGGCGATCAGCTTGTTCCACATCGATCGCGCGGCCTGCACGCTGACCTGCTGGCCGACGATGGTGCGCAGCAGCGTCTCGACCCCCGGTTCGCTCAAACGTGGTTCGGGCCGCCCGTGGGCATCCAGCACTGCGGCAAAAGCTTTCTCACGCTCGGCGAGCGCGTCGAGGCTGGCGTGGAGGGTTTCGGTGGTGCGGACCATCAGGCGACACTCGCTGCATAAAGGGCGACCGCGGCCGCATTGGAAACGTTGAGGCTTTCGACCTCATCGGTGATTGGCAATCGGGCGAGCGCGTCGCAATGCTCACGCGTGTTCTGGCGCATGCCCGGGCCTTCGGCGCCGAGCACGAGCGCGACCCGCTTGGGACCTAGCGCATCCTTAAGATCGGTCTTCGCTTCTCCGGCGAGGCCGATCCGCCAGAATCCGGCTTCGGCGATTTCCTCCAGCGCCCGGGCAAGGTTGACCACGCGCGCCCAGGGCACCCGCTCGAGCGCGCCCGATGCCGCCTTGGCCAGCGCCCCGCTCTCGGGCGGCGCGTGACGGTCCTGGGTTACGATGCCGATCGCGCCGAACGCCGCGGCCGAGCGAAGGATGGCGCCGACATTATGCGGGTCGGTGACTTGGTCGAGCACCAGGAGCACGGCGCGCTCGGGCGCCTCGGCCAGCAGGTCAGCCAGCCAGATATCCTCCAGCGGCTCGACCTCGATCACCACCCCCTGGTGGGGCGCATCATGAGGTACCATGCGGCCAAGGTCGGGAGCTTCCGCCCTCACCACAGCCAGTTCCTTGGGAAAGTTCATGAAGGCCGCGGCTTCCGCCGTAGACCAGGCCTTCAATACCCTGCGGTCGGGGTTATCCAGCGCCGCCGCTACCGCGTGCTTGCCCCAGAAGCGGGGACGATTGGGATTGCCTCCGCCCTTGCCCTTGTTCTTGCGTGCCATGGGCTAGCCCATGCGTCGGCACGATGGTTCAGGCAAGCCCTTCGGCATCCAGCGCATAGCCCGCGCTGCGCACCGTGCGGACCAGGTCCGGCTCGCCAAGCGCAAGGCGTAGGCGACGGATGTGGACGTCTACGGTCCTGAGCTCGATTTCCTCGCTGTGCGGCCAGACCGTTTCGAGCAGCTGCTGCCGAGAAAAGACGCGACCGGGATTTTCCAGGAAGTGGCGGAGCAGGCGATATTCGGTCGGCCCGAGCTGCACCGGCTGACCGTCGCGGCGGACCCGGTGGGCGACAAGGTCCATCTCCAGTCCGGCATAGGACAGCGCCTCGGCTGCAAGCGCCGGACGGACCCGGCGAAGCACAGCTCCGGCACGCGCAACCAGCTCCTTTGGGCTGAACGGCTTCGTCAAATAGTCGTCGGCACCGGTCTCGAGACCGCGGATCTTGTCGTCTTCCTCGCCGCGCGCGGTGAGCATGATGATCGGGACATTCGCGGTCGCCTGGCGTCGGCGCAGGCGACGGCAGACCTCGATTCCGCTGATCCCCTCGATCATCCAGTCGAGCAGCACCAGGTCCGGCTTAACCTCATCCGCAAGGATCAAGGCTTCCTCGCCATCGCCCGTGCGGGTTACGGCATATCCGGCCCGGTCGAAATGGAAGCTGACCAGTTCGGCAAGCGCTCGGTCGTCCTCGACCAGCAACAGGCGTTTTGGGATCATTGATTCAAGCCTTCAGCGGGTCCGCGCCGCGCGGGCGGTCGACATAATATTCGCCCGTCGCGGCGTAATAGACCATTTCGGCGATATTGGTTGCATGATCGCCAACTCGTTCGACATTCTTGGCGATGAACAGCAGGTGGGTCGACTGGCCGATGTTGTTCGGATTTTCCATCATGTAGGTGAGAAGCGTGCGGAAGATCGAATTGTAAAAGTCGTCCACCGCCTTGTCGCGCTCGATCACGCGAACCGCGGCCTCGGCATCTCGCTCGACGAAGGCGTTAAGCACGTCGTGGACCATCTGGGTTGCGATCTTGGCCATCTCCGGCATCAGCGAAAGCGGCTCGATATTGCTCACTTCCTCGAGAAGCGGAACGCGCTTGGCGATATTCTTGGCATAGTCGCCGATCCGTTCGACCACGCTGGAAATCTTCATCGACGCGACGACGTCGCGCAGGTCGGCGGCCATCGGCGCGCGCAGCGCGATCAGCTGCACCGCGCGCTTTTCGGTTTCGATCTCCAGGGCGTCGAGCTTCTTGTCGTCCTCGACGATCTTCGCTGCGCCATCCAGATCGCGCTGGACGAGGCAGCGCATCGATTCGCGAATGGCGTGCTCGGCAAGCCCGCCCATCTCGCTGATGAGCGCGCGCAAGCCGGTCGAGGTCCTCGTCGAACGCCTTGATCGTATGTCCGCTGCTGGTGGTCACCATGATTGCTCTCCGATCAGCCGTAGCGGCCGGTAATATAATCCTGGGTGCGCTGCTCACGCGGGTTGGTGAAGATGTCCTTCGTCCGCCCATATTCGATCAGCTCGCCCAAGTGGAAAAAAGCGGTCCGCTGAGAAACGCGCGCGGCCTGCTGCATATTGTGGGTGACGATGGCGATCGCATAGCGGCCGCGAAGCTCGTGGATCAGCTCCTCGATCTTGGCGGTGGCGATCGGGTCGAGCGCCGAGCAGGGCTCGTCCATCAGGATAACCTCAGGATCGACTGCGATCGCGCGGGCGATGCACAGCCGCTGCTGCTGTCCGCCCGACAAGGCGGTCCCGCTTTCCTGCAGCCGATCCTTGGCCTCGTCCCAAAGGCCGGCGCGCTTCAGCGATTTCTCGACGATATCGTCCAGCTCCGCCTTGCTCGCGGCAAGCCCATGGATGCGCGGGCCATAGGCGACATTCTCATAGATCGACTTGGGGAAGGGGTTCGGCTTCTGGAACACCATGCCGACACGGGCGCGAAGCTGAACCACGTCCATCTTTGATGCGTAGATGTCCTGTCCGTCGAGCTCGATCTCGCCCGTCACCGTGGCGCCGGGGATCGTGTCGTTCATGCGATTGAGGCAGCGCAGGAACGTTGACTTGCCGCAGCCCGACGGCCCGATGAAGGCCGTGACCCGGTCGTCGTAGACGTCGATGTCAACGCCTTTCAGCGCTTCCTTGTCGCTGTAATAGACGTGCACGTCGCGCGCGCTCATCTTGGGCTTGCCATCGTCGATCGCCGGCTCGGCGGTGTCGGTGGGTGTGGGAACGAGGGTGTCGATCATTTTCATCCTGCCTACCAGCGGCGTTCGAATTTGTTGCGGAGATAGATGGCCAGCCCATTCATCAGCAGCATGAAGATGAGCAGCACGATGATCGCCGCGCTCGTCTTCTCGACGAAACCGCGGTCGACCTCGTCGGACCAGAGGAAGATTTGCACCGGAAGCACGCTCGCCGGTTCGGTGATCCCCTGCGGCGGCGTAGCGATGAAGGCGCGCATGCCGATCATCAGCAGCGGCGCAGTTTCACCCAGTGCGCGGGCCATGCCGATGATTGTGCCGGTTAGGATTCCCGGAAGCGCCAGCGGCAAGCACATGGTGAAACACGACCTGCATTTTCGAGGCGCCGACGCCCAGCGCCGCGTCGCGAATAGATGGCGGCACCGACTTGATCGCGTTGCGGCCGGCGATGACGATCACCGGCATGGTCATCAGTGCCAGCGTCAGCCCGCCGACCAGGGGCGCGGACCGCGGCAAGTGCATGAAGTTCAGGAACACCGCCAGGCCAAGCAGGCCGAAGATGATCGATGGCACTGCGGCCAGATTGTTGATCGAAACCTCGATCATATCGGTCCAGCGATTCCGCGGCGCGAATTCCTCGAGGTAAAGGGCCGAGAAGACGCCGATCGGAAAAGCCAGCGCCATGGTCACCAGGATGGTGAGGAAGCTTCCCTTGAGCGCGCCCCAAATCCCGACTTCGGAGGCATCGGTGGCGTCCGACGCGGTCAGGAAATTGCCGTTGAACACTTTACGTGTGTCGGCTTTCGCTATCAGCTTTTCGATTGCTGGGTCGCCGTCTGCCCTTGGCCGCAACATCGGCCTTGGACGAAACTGGCAGCCACAGTTCAGCCTTGCGGGTGAGGAGGTTGGGGTCGTCGATCAGCTGTTCGCCGAGCGTCCGCACACTGGCGCCGCCGAACAACTCCCCGGCGCCCTCGCCAAATTGCTGCGACCGCCGCCTGCTCAAGCACGCCCTCAAGGCCTGCGGAAGCCACGGTTTCCGCGGCTTGTGGACCGCGAAGCGTTGCTTCCTCAAGGATCAGGTCGGACCGAGGAAAATCGATCGTCAGCCTGGCTTCGGTGCGGACGAAACCGCCCGCGCCTTTCCAAACCATGGTGATCAGAAGGAAAGCCAGAAAAGCCACGGAAAGGCCGACGGCAATAAGGCCGAAAAGGCGAAAGCGCCGCTCTGCGGAATAGCGCTGCGCCACGCGCTTCTGCATCGCGGCGTCGGTCCAGCGGGACGAGGCGGCCGCGCTACTCATAAGCTTCCCGATATTTGCGCACCACGCTCAGCGCGATGAGGTTGAGCACCAGCGTGATGAGGAACAGCAACAGGCCCAGCGCGAAAGCCGCCAGCGTCTTGGCGCTGTCGAATTCCTGGTCGCCGGTCAGCAGCTGGACGATCTGGGTGGTGACGGTCGTCACGCTTTCGAACGGGTTGATGGTCATGTTGGCGGCAAGGCCGGCAGCCATCACCACGATCATCGTCTCGCCGATCGCGCGGCTGACCGCCAGCAGCACGCCGCCGACGACGCCGGGCAGTGCAGCCGGAAGCAGCACCTTCTTGATCGTTTCCGACTTGGTCGCGCCGAGCGCCAGGCTGCCGTCGCGCATGGCCTGCGGCACTGCGGCGATGCTGTCGTCGGCCATCGAGCTGACGAAGGGGATGATCATGATGCCCATGACCAGGCCTGCGGCAAGCGCGCTTTCGCTCGACGCCGAGCTGATCCCGATTGCCACTGCCGAAGTCGCGGACCATCGGGGCGACAGTCAGTGCGGCGAAATAACCGTAAACCACGGTCGGCACGCCGGCGAGTATCTCCAGGATCGGCTTCAGCCAGGCGCGCAGCTTATGGCGGCGCATATTGGGTCAGGAAGATCGCGCACATCAGGCCAAGCGGGATGGCGACGATCATCGCGATGATCGCGCCGATGAACGCGGTGCCCCAGAATAGCGGGATCGAACCGAAGGCGCCCGACGATCCGGCCTGGTCGGCGCGGATCGCTGTTTGCGGGCTCCAGGTCGTTCCGAACAGGAACTCGGTCGGACTGACCATGTTGAAGAAGCGCAGGCTTTCGAACAGCAGCGACAGGACGATTCCGAGCGTCGTCAGGATGGCGATCAGCGATGCGCCAAGCAGCAATCCCATCATCCAGCGCTCGACACCGCTCCGAGCGCGAAAATCGACCCCGAGACGCCGCAGCGCAAGGAATGCCCCGCGCTAGTGCAATCAAGATCGCAATTCCGCCGCCGATCGCCGAATATTTCGCGCTGGCTTCGGCATAGATCGGCGCAAGTGTGGTGGATTCGGGATTGAATCCCGCCTCGCTGGGCGCCTGTCGCAATGTCGCGCGCCTCGGCGAGGATCGTGTCGCGCGCCATATCGAATTCGGGCAGCTGCTGCCCGGCAGGCGAAGCGAGCACCGCCTGGTCGACCAGGCCTGACTGAACGGGAGTCCAACCAGCCAGGAAAAGGAGCGCGGGCAAGGCGGCCCACAGTCGCCACGTAGAGCGCATGGTAGTTGGGCAGGCTGTTGAGGCGCGCGCCGCCGCTGCGCAGCCGCTTCGCCCGGTTACGAGCGAATAGGCCGGCAGCAACGGCGATCACCAGGATCGCGACGAGCGCTACGCTGAGTGTCATGACGCCCGTCGCCTAGAAGCTATTTCAGGCTCGACGGGTCAAGCGGCTTCAGGCCGTAGCCTGTTCCGTCGCGGCAGTGGCATCGGCCGGGCTCAGCGGCACCAGGCCGCGCTTCTCCAGCGGTCCGCCCTTGCTCCAGGCTTTGGAATAGGCCGCGATGAAGTCCTTGATCGCGGGCCTTGGCAGCAATATGCTCGCCCTTCACGTAGATGTAGAGTTTGCGGCTGCCCGGGTAGCTCAGGTCGCTGATGCTAGCCTCGTTCGGGGCCACCCCGCCAATCGAGACGGGCGAGACACGGTCCGCATTTTCTTCGAGGAAGCTGTAGCCGAGCACGCCAAGCGAACCGGGATCAGCCGACACCTTCTGGACAAGCAGATTGTCGTTCTCGCCGGCCTCGACATAGGCACCATCCTCGCGGATCTTCGTGCAGGTTTCCTTATGCTTCTTGTCATCCGCCTTCTTGAGATCCTTCATCGCCGGGTCGGTGTCGCAACCCTTCTCAAGGATTAGCTCGGCCAGGCTGTCGCGCGTGCCCGAAGTGGGCGGCGGGCCAAGGACTCGAATCTTGGTCGCCGGAAGCGAAGGATCGACGTCCTTCCAGGTTTGCGCTGTCTGCGGCTTGCCGAACGGATTGGCTGCGAGCGCCTTGTAGATTTGCGCGGTGGTCAAGTTCAGCGGCGGCTGATCCTTTGCCTGGATCAACGTAAGCCCGTCGATGCCGATTGGAACTTCGATGACCTGCTTGGCGCCGGCCTTGGCGCAGTCAGCATATTCGCTGGCCTTCATTGGCCGGGATGCGTCCACCATGTCCGGAGTTTGCCCACCGACACCGCCGCAGAACAGCTTGATACCTGCGCCGGTGCCCGTCGATTCGACGATCACGCTGATACCCGGATGGGTGCGCTGAAAATCTTCGGCCACCGCGGTCGTGAACGGATAGACGGTCGATGATCCGACTACCTTGAGCTGTGCGGACCCGGCGCCGGCCGAATCCTTGCCGCCGCAAGCTGCAATCAACGCCACCAGCGGCAGCGCAATGAGCATCTTCTTCATCGTCAAACTCCCATCGGGTCGGCCGGGCCGACGCTTAGGGCGGCTTAGCGCCCGGGTCGTCGCGTCCCTGTGACGTTTGCATTACACTTTGATGACAAGGCCCTGGAAAAGTCAGGCGGTCGGCAGGGAAACGCTTACCGTTGTGCCCTGGCCGGGGGTGGATCGTATGTCGAGCGTCCCTCGGTGGCGTTCGACAATATGCTTGACGATGGCAAGGCCAAGGCCGGTTCCACCAGACTCGCGACTGCGCGCCGAATCGATTCGATAGAAGCGCTCGGTCAGGCGCGGCAGATGTTCCGGCGCAATGCCGTCGCCCTTGTCGCTGACGACCAGATTTACCCGCGCGCCATCCGCCGACACCGATACCTCCACGGTAGGCGATGTCTCGCTGCAGCCGTATCGGATGGCATTGCCGATAAGATTGTCGGCCAATTGCAGCAGCTGCCCAAAGTCGCCGGGCACCGGGGGAATTCCCGATTCAATGACGGCCTCAAGCTTGCAGTCGCGACGTTCCAGAAGCGGCGCGGCATTTTCGATCGCAATGCGTGCCACCTCGGCCAGGTCGACTTGCTCGTCCGGTGTTCGAAAACGATCCGCTTCGATGCGTGAAAGGCTCATCAGATCTTCGACGATGCGGAGCATCCGGCGCGCCTCGGTTTCGATCGTTGCGCCGAACCGGCTCCGCATCTTCTCGTCGATCGGGCCCTCCTCGGCCAGCGTTTCCGCATAGCCAATGATGGTTGCCAGTGGCGTGCGCAACTCGTGGCTTGCGTTGGCGACGAAATCGGTGCGCATCCGCTCGGCCCCTCGCAGTGCCGTTCGGTCGATAAGGCGAACCAATACCAAATCCGGTCCGAGCCGCCGGGCGCTTAGGTTCCAAGGCCGGTCGGCAGCGCCAATTCCGGTCACCTCGACGTCGGCATTGCGGGCGGCGAGTACCGTATCGAGCGCCAGCGGATGGCGTATTGCAAATCGCAAGTCGCGGTCGACAATCTGGCCCCCGAGCAGCTGTTTGGCGGCCTGGTTCGCGGCAGTTATCGCGCCTCGTTGGACGATCAGCGCAGGATCCTCGATCGCATCGAGAACGGCGAGGGTGAGGGCGTCCGAATGGGGCACGGCGCCGATCCTTAGTCGGCAGGTGCCGGACGCGCTAGGCCATCGAGCGCCGCAGCCGCCGGTGACTGCGATAGGTGCCGACGGCAACGATGAGGAGGATGGGGTAGCTCCAGAATTGAAGCGCCGCTCCATATGCGCGAGGCATCAGGTCCTGGTCGATTCCTTTTAAGATATGCCCCAGCGAGGTGGTCAGTTGAAGACCGGCTACCCACAAGGGCCAGAAGCGCTTCGATCGAAGTGCAACAGCGATAAATCCAGCGAGAACCGCGAGGTCCACGAACAACAATCCCTCCTCTACGCCGGCGTAACGCCGGCGCAGCGGAGAGATTACGAGGACGGTTGCAAGGGTTCCGGCCAGGCAAGTAGCCGCCACAGCCCGTTCGTCTGTACCGCCCTTCAACCAGGCATAAATGCACACAGCCAGCAGCAGTGGCCCAAAGATAAATGGTCCGAACATGGTGGACTCCGGACCACGCAAGGCGCGGTCCGGTCAACCCTTGCCGCTACGCAACGACGCGCAGGTCTGCGTGCCCATGTTGCGGCGGGCATTCCTGCATATCGCCGAAGCCGACCGTGCGAAGGCCTGGAACGAATTGAGTCGTTTCCTTGAGCGTCAGGTGGCAGTGAGCCATCCCGCCGCGGGCCTTCACCAGACTGGAAGTCGTCTCGACGAGCTGCTCAAACGCTTCATGCCCCGTGGCAGTAGCAATTCCGAACGTGGCACGAGCCCGGATCATGCGGCCCTGGAGCTCGGCGATTTCGGCGAGCGCTTCTTCGATCGTGTCTTCGACAGCGCGTACCTGATGGGCGACATCGAAGGCGGCGGACTCAATCAACTGTTTGCGCATGTCTCTTCTCCCCTTGACGCAGGTCGCCCCGCGCCGGGCCATTGCGAGCAATGAAAGATGAGTTGAGAGCGACCTAGCCGCTTATCATCCTGGAGAGGCTTTCAAGTCCGGCCAGGTACATGCCCGCCGAAAATGTCGCGCCTATTGCAATCAGGACAATCCAGAGCAGCCGGAGGCCGACGCTCATCTCATTGCTGGGATGGCTCCTCGTTGCGAACGGCAGTTGCAGGGGAGAACCAAATCCAACCGGACTTTGCTCGGTCAAGTTATCGGAAGGACTGGCCTCCCCTGCACGGTCAGCGTGCCGAATCTGATTGCCAACCGCACTTTCTTGGTGACGGGCCAGCACGGCGGCGTCGATGTGCGGCGATTGATGTATCAATCGTTGATATGTCGGATCTCCTGGTGGCAAAGCCGCAGCAACCATCCGCGCGGCTTCACCCCGGCGCTCGACGCCGAGCTTTTCGAGCGCGCCGCGGATCCTTTGGTCGACGGTGTGCGGGCTGATTCCCAGCCGCGCTGCAATTTCCTTGCTGCTGTGGTGAAGGTCGACCAGCAAAAGTGCTTCGACCTGACCCGGGCTAAGCCGGGCGACTGGCGATAGGGGGTCGATGCCCTTCGCGGCCTCCTCCGGCGAGTCAGATGCCATGACCTGCATGATTCCTTCCGAGCATGGAACGATGCGCAAACGCGTATAGCGGCTCTTCTCTACTTGAAAGCGCAGAAATCCTCAAATCTCAATGGCCAGTTTTGCAACTATCGGAGTGGTCTCAATTCCACCGAGCGGAAATCAAACGCACATCAATCAAGCGCATTGGCATTCCCGTTTTGCCGCCGAAACTGCCCGGATTGCGGGTTTTCCTTGATTAGGTACCGGAATCAAAACTTTTATCTTTTGCCGAGTTCGTGGCGTCAGAAAATAGAGCCGATGGCTGCAGCGGGCCGCCGGGCGCAGGACATGTCGAGTGATTGAAGAAGCCGGCGACGTTCGGAACGCGCCAGGCTCGCATGAATGGTGGAGAGGGCTGGATTCGAACCAGCGTAGGGCGAAGCCCGGCAGATTTACAGTCTGCTGCCTTTAACCACTCGGCCACCTCTCCAGGTGTTTGGCAGGCGCGCCAATGGCGGGCCGTCGCGGTCACTGTCAACCGCGCCCGCAGTCCCTCTCGCTGCCATTCTGGGCGCTCCAATTTCCGTCCTGCTCCCGGCAGGGCAGGAATTGGAGCGGGTGAAGGGAATCGAACCCTCGTATTCAGCTTGGAAGGCTGCTGCTCTACCATTGAGCTACACCCGCCCGTTTGACCCGGACCGAGCGCCTTTGCCATCCACTGGCGCGGCCCGTCAATGGCCCTCAAGCCCTGAACGGAACGACTCTTCCCCCCGTCGATTGAACCTGCCGAACGAGGAAATGGAGAAGTCGCATGGCAGCGCGTCCAACCTGGCGAGGGGTGATCAAGCTGGCGCTGGTATCGATCCCGGTTGAAATCTTTCCGGCGACCAAGGCAGGCAAATCGATCGCTTTTCATCAGGTGCACGAGCCTTCGGGCCAACGCGTGCGCTACGAAAAGGTCGTCCCGGGCATCGGCCCGGTCGATCGCGACGAGATCCTCAAGGGCTATGAGGTTTCCAAGGGCGAATATGTGCTGCTCGATCCGGAGGAGATCGAACGGGTCAAGCTGGAGAGCCGCAAGACGCTGGAGCTAACCCAGTTCGTCGACATCAGCGACATCGACCCGATCTATTACGACAAGCCTTATTATGTAGTCCCGGCCGACGACCTCGCCGAGGAGGCGTTTGTCGTTCTCCGCGAAGCGCTGAAGAAGACCAAGAAGGTCGGCATCGGGCAGCTGGCGATGCGCGGGCAGGAATATGTGGTCAGCCTGAAGCCCTGCGGTCGCGGCATGGTGCTGGAGACGCTGCGCTACGCCGACGAGGTCAATCGCGCGTCCAGCTATTTCCGCGACATCGGCGACACCAAGCCCGACGCCGACCTGCTCGAACTGGCCGAGACGCTGATCGAGAAGAAGACCAGCGACTTCGACGCCAAGGAGTTCGAGAATCGCTACATCGAGGCCCTGAGGAAGCTGATTGCCGAGAAGCAGAAGAAGAAGGGCAAGCGGATCATCCAGGATGACGAGCCGGACCGAATTCCAAAGGGCTCCAACGTGATCGACCTGATGGCCGCGCTGAAGAAGAGCCTGGGCGACGACAAGAAACTGCCTGCGTCCAAGGCAGCGGCGCCACGCAAGCCTGCGGCGCGAAGGGCGCCGGCGAAGAAGGCGGCGACAGCACGCAAGCGAGCCTGACATGGCGCGCGGCAAGCTCGACATCGACACCTATAACCGCAAGCGCGACTTCTCCAAGACGAAGGAGCCCAAGGGGCGCAAGCTCAAGGGCAAGGGCGACAGCTTCGTCGTCCAGAAGCATGATGCGTCGCGCCTCCATTGGGATTTCCGGCTCGAGCTCGACGGCGTGCTGAAAAGCTGGGCGGTGCCCAAGGGGCCCTCGCTCGATCCCGACGACAAGCGGCTGGCGGTCCGAACCGAGGATCATCCGCTCGATTATGGCGAGTTCGAAGGGATCATTCCCAAAGGCGAATATGGCGGCGGCACCGTGATGCTGTGGGACAAGGGGCGCTGGCAGCCGGAGCCGGGCAAGGACCCGAGAAAGACGATCGAGGAAGGACATCTCCACTTCACGCTCGATGGCGAGCGGATGAAGGGCGAGTGGGTCATGTTCCGCCTGAAAGCCCGGCCCGGCGAGCGGCAGGAACCGTGGATGCTGAAGAAGGTCGACGACCGGTTCGCCAAGCCGGAGGAGGGCGAGGCGCTGGTCGAGCAATGTGTAACCAGCGTCACCACCGACCGCAGCATGGCCGAAATCGCCGCCGGCGCAGACGTGTGGCATTCGACCGGCAAGGGCGTGAAGAAAGGCAAGGCGAAGCGCCGGGCTGGGGTCGGACCGCCGAAGTTTCAGCCGCCGCAACTGGCGACGCTGGTCGATGCGGTGCCGAGCGGCAACGACTGGCTGCACGAATATAAATATGACGGTTACCGGCTGCTGCTTGCCACCGCGGATGGCGCGGCCACCGCCTGGACTCGAAACGGCAACGATTGGAGCGACAAGTTCCGGGCGATCGTCCGTGCCGGCTCGAAGCTTCCGGCGGGTTGCCTGATCGACGGCGAGGCCGTCGCGCTCGACAATAAGGGCAAGCCCAGCTTCCAGCTGCTCCAGTCGAGCTTGAAAGGCGGCGATCGCCGACCTTGCCTATTATGCCTTCGACCTGCTGGTCGACCAGGGCGAGGACATCCGCAAGCTGCCCAACATCGAGCGCAAGGAGCGGCTCGCCGCGCTGCTCAAGACCGCCAGCCCGCCGATCATTTATGGCGATCACGTCATCGGAAAGGGCGAGGCGCTGTTCGAAGCGATCTGCAAGGAAGGCGGCGAGGGGATCGTCTCGAAGAAGGCCAATGCCCCATATCGCGGCGAGCGCAGCCGAAACTGGCTCAAGGTCAAATGCACGCAGCGGCAGGAATTCGTCATCGTCGGCTGGCAGGAGAGCGACAAGCGTCCCGGCTTTCGCTCATTGCATCTGGCGGCGAAGGATGGGCGCAAGCTGCGCTACGCCGGCAAGGTCGGAACCGGGTTCGATGCTCGGATGATTCAGGATCTGAGCAAGCGGATGAAGGCGATCGAAGTCGCCGAGCCGCCTGTCGAAGTGCCGCGAGCCGCGCTTCGCGGGTCGCATTGGATCAAGCCGGACCTGGTCGGCGAAGTCGCCTTCACGGAATTCACCCGTGAAGCTACGCTGCGTCACCCGAGCTTCATTGCCTTGCGTGAGGATAAGCCGGCAAAGGACGTGGTGATCGAAAAGCCGCAAAAGCTCGCCAAGGGCGTCAAGAAGAGGCGAACGGCCCGGCGCGGATAGTTTCGGCGTCAGGATCAGCAATCCGGACCGCGTCATTTATCCTGGCGACAATCTGACCAAGGGCCAGCTTGCGGATTATTATGCCAGGATCGAGGCACTGATGCTCCTCGACATGGCCAACCGTCCGATCAGCCTGGTCCGCTGCCCGCAGGGGCGGGCCAAGCAATGCTTCTTCCAAAAGCATGACAGCGGCACGATGGGCGAACACGTCAAGCATGTGCCGATCAAGGAAAGCGACGGCGAGGTTCAGGACTATCTCTTTGTCGAGGACGCACGCGGAATTCTCGCCTGCGTGCAGATGGGTACGATCGAGTTCCACGGATGGGGCAGCCGGGCGGACAAGCTTGAATTTCCGGATCGACTGGTATTCGACCTCGATCCCGACGTTGGCCTCGACTTCGACAAGGTAAAGGCGGCGGCGGAGCGGCTCCGCGTGCTGCTCGCCGACCTTGGGCTCATAACCTTTCCGCTACTCACCGGCGGCAAGGGCATTCATGTCGTCGCGCCGCTCGATCGCTCGGCCAATTGGCCAAAGGTAAAAAGCTTTGCCGAGCGCTTCAGCCGCGCGATCGCCGAAGCTGAGCCCGAAACGTTCACCGCCAACATCCGCAAGAATCAGCGCAAGGGCCGCATCTTTCTCGACTGGCTGCGCAACCAGCGCGGCGCGACTGCGATCATGCCTTATTCCGCTCGCGCCCGCGAAGGCGCGCCGGTTGCCGCGCCGATCGCGTGGGAAGAACTGGACAAGATCAAGGGCGGCAACGACTTCTCGATCCGCGACGCCGACGAATTGATCCGGCGGGCGGAGTCCAAGCTGCTCGCCGGATGGGGCAAGGCCAGGCAGAAGCTGCCCAAGGCCTGACTTGGCTTGAAGGCCATTGCCGCATAGCAAGTGCGGATGCGCCCATTTGTCCTTCCGCTCGCCCTTCTCCTCATCGCTGCCGCACCGCCGGAAATCGCGCAATGGCGCGACCAGGCGGCGCGCGTTTCAATTGCCCGGGACGATTTCGGCATCGCCCATGTCCAAGGCCCGACGGACGCCGATGCGGTGTTCGGAATGATCTACGCCCAGGCCGAGGACGATTTCCCGCGTATCGAAGCCAATTATCTGACCGCGCTCGGGCGGACGGCGGAAGCGGATGGCGAGAAGGCGATTTGGCAGGATCTCAGGGCGCGCCTCTATGTCAGCGAGCCGGAACTCAAGGCTGGCTATGCTGCCAGTCCCGAATGGCTGAAGAAGCTGATGAATGCCTGGGCGGCGGGTCTGAACTATTACCTTGCCACCCATCCGCAGGTGAAGCCCCGCGTCCTGGTGCGGTTTGAGCCGTGGATGGCTTTGAGCTTCACCGAAGGAAGCATCGGCGGCGATATCGAACGGATCGACCTCGGCGAGCTGGAGCGCTTCTACGGCGGCACGGCCAAGGCTTGCTGCAGCGCCTTTCGATCCGGAGCCCCGCGGCTCCAACGGCATCGCCATCGCGCCCGCGCTGACCAAAGCTGGGCGGTCGCTGCTGCTGATCAATCCGCACACCAGCTTTTTCTTCCGCTCCGAACAGCAGGTGACAAGCGGGGAGGGCCTCAACGCCTATGGCGCCGCGACCTGGGGGCAGTTCTTCATCTACCAGGGCTTCAACGCCAAGGCCGGGTGGATGCACACTTCAAGCGGGGTCGACAGCGTCGACGAGTTCGCTGTCGACGTGAAAGCCGGCAAGCAGCCGACTTATCGCTTCGGAAGCGTGTGGCGGCCGATGACGGCCAGGCCGGTGACGATCCGGTACCGCACCGCGGACGGCAAGCTCGCCAGCCGAACCTTCGCCACATGGCGCACGCATCGTGGGCCGATCGTGCGCTCGGAAAATGGACAATGGATTGCCTTCGCAATGATGGATCGGCCGGTCCAGGCGCTGCAGCAGAGCTTCCTTCGGACCAAGGCTACAAACCTGGCCGGCTTCCTCAACATCTCGCGGCTTCAGGCGAATAGCTCCAACAACACCATCTTCGCGGACGCCGATGGCAAGATTGCCTATCTGCACCCGCAGTTCGTCCCCAGGCGCAACGATCGATTTGATTATACCAAGCCGGTCGACGGCAGCGATCCGGCGACCGACTGGGGCAGCCTCCATTCGCCTGCGGAATTGCCCAATGTCATCAGCCCGCCCAATGGTTGGGTCCAGAATACGAATACCTGGCCATATCGGGCCGCCGGGGCATTCAGTGCGAAGCCCGAATATTTCCCCAAATATATGGACATGTTCGGCGAGAATTACCGCGGCATTCATGCGCTGAAGCTGCTCGAGCATAGCCGCGGGTGGACGCTCGAGGGGCTGCGGGCGGCGGCTTACGACAGCTATCAGCCAGGGTTCGAAGCACTCATCCCGGGGCTGGTTGCCGCCTGGGACAAGGCGCCTGATGGAGAGCAGAAGCGGTCGCTGGCCGAGCCCATAGCTGCGCTACGAGGCTGGGATTACCGATGGGGCGCGGACTCGGTGCCGATGACACTCGCGGCCTTCTGGGCGCAGCCCCTATGGGACCAGGCGCGCGGTGAAGACAGATTGTCGCATCTGGAAACAGTTGCAGCCATAAATCAATTGCCACCTGAGAATAAACTCGCAGCGCTCGCGTCAGCCATCGATCGCCTCAATCGGGAGTTCGGCACGTGGCGCACCCGATGGGGCGAGATCAACCGCTTCCAGCGCATATCGCCGGCGATCGATCATCCGTTCAGCGACGACGCGCCGAGCATTGCGGTGCCGTTCGCATCGGGCAATTTCGGCTCGCTTGCCTCGTTCGGCGCCGCGCCCCGAAACGGCTCCAAACGCTGGTACGGAACCAGCGGCAACAGCTTCGTCGCCGTGGTCGAATTCGGGCCCAGGGTTCGGGCGGTGGCGGTCAGTGCCGGGGGCGAAAGCGGCGATCCGGCCTCGCCTCACTTCAACGACCAGGCGACGCGCTATGCGGCCGGAGCGTTGCGTTCCGTCTATTTCTATCCTGACGAACTCGCGGCCCACACCCAGCGCCAGTATCGTCCAGGCGAGTAGCTAGCCCGCGAAACGATCGGTTGCCCGGATCAAGCCGTCGAGGACGCCGGGCTCATTGTACAGGTGGCCGCCGTCGGGGACGATATTGAGCTCGACCTCGGGCCACACCCGCTTCAACTCCCAGGCCGCCCGGGGCGGGGTGCAGCAATCGTGGCGGCCCTGGACGATTACGCCGGGAATATCGCGCAGCTTCTCGGCACCTCGAAGCAGTTGACCTTCCTCAAGCCATCCCTTGTGCAGCATGTAATGGTTTTCGATCCGGGCGATCGCGATCGCATGCTGGTCTTCGGTAAATTCCTCCAACATCGCAGGATCCGGAAGCAGCGTGACGGTGAGGCCTTCCCATTTGCTCCAGGCCTTGGCGGCGGCCAGCTGCGCCTGCTGGTCATCGCCGGTCAGCAGCTCGCGATATGCTCCGATCAGGTCGCCGCGCTCGTCCTGACGCACGGGGGCAAGGAATTCGTCCCACCCCTCCGGGTAAAGCTCCGACGCGCCATATTTGTAGAGCCAATCGAGCTCGGACTGCCCAAACGTGAAGATACCGCGCAGCACCAGTTCGGAAACTCGATCGGGATGGGTCTCGGCATAAGCCAGGCTCAGCGTCGATCCCCAGCTGCCGCCGAACACCATCCACTTTTCCACGCCGCACATCTCGCGCAGCCGCTCAATATCGTCGACCAGGTGCCAGGTGGTGTTGGCTTCAAGGTTGGCGTGGGGCGTCGACTTGCCGGCGCCGCGCTGGTCGAACAGCAGGATATCATATTTCGCCGGGTTGAACTGGCGCCGATGGTTGGGGCTGATCCCCGCGCCCGGCCCGCCGTGGAGGAACACCACCGGCTTTGCCCCCGGCGTGCCGCATCGCTCCCAATAGAGCGTAGTGGCCGTCGCCGACATCGAGCATTCCTGTCGAATAGGGCTCAATCTCGGGATAGAGGGTGCGGCGTTCGGTCATTGGTTCGGCTCCGACACAATAAGGGCGGCGGCTGCCGTAACGCAGCCGCCGCCCCCTTGCGACTCAGAAGTTGGTTTAGCTTAGAACTTCAGACCGACTTCGACGCCCCAGATGCGCGGCTCGTTGACCATTGCAGTGAGGTTGTTGAAGTCGATGGCGCTGACGGCGCTCTCGTCATTATTGATGTTCCGGACGAAGCCGGCGATGTCGTAGCGATCGGTCTTGTAGCCGATGCGCAGACCGCCCTCGAGCAGCTTGTCGTCCGAGAACTCAACCGATTCATAGAGGAAGAAGTTGATCTTCGAACGATAGTACCAGTCGGTGAAGACATAGACCGAGCCCGGCCCGACCGGATGTTCGTAACCGGCGGTCCAGTTGATGGTCCACTTCGGCGCCTGCGGAAGCGAATTGCCGTCGATGAACACGTTGGTCGGGTGCAGCGGGTCAATCGGATCGAGCACGGTGCAAGGCGCGCCGCAAGGTTCGACGGTCAGGTTGTTGTCGTGAATCTTGGTCTTGTTGTAGCTGAGCCCGGCGGTCAGAGTCAGGCCGGTCACCGGGCGCGCCTCCAGCTCTGCCTCGAAGCCACTAGCCCTTCACCGCATCGGCGTTGAGCAGCAGGTTGGCGTTCTGCACGCCGCCAACCGCAGAAAGCTGTAGATCCTTGGTCTTGAAGAAGTAACCGGTCAGGTTGAAGCGCAGCCGCCGGTCGAGCAGTGTCGTCTTGATGCCCGCCTCATAGGACATGGTTGTTTCGCTCTCGGCAATCGAGGGATCGCGATCGAACAGGATGCGGCCCTGAAGCGACGGCGCGCGATAGCCCTTGGCGATGCGCGCATAGACGTTGATGTCCTGGTTGAGTTCCTGGATTGCACTGACGTCCCAGGTCAGGACGCTGTCGTCGGCCTTGATCGTTTTTTCGGGGACCGGACCGCCGCCGATGAAGCCGGGACGAAGGTCGAATTCACGATCGGCAACCAGCTTCTTGTCGTCGCTGTTCCAACGTGCGCCGGCCTGCAGCGTCAGGCCGCTGTCGAACTTATAGTTGACCGACCCGAAAATGCCCAATGCTTCGCTGTCCTGGCGCTGGTTGACGATTGCCGAAGGATCGGTCGCGGTCGGCGAGCCGAAATCGAAGCTTTCGATGTCGAGGTTCTCGTTGAAGTAGAAAACGCCTGCCTGGTAGCCGAGCCCGCCGCTGTTGTTCGACGCGATGCGGACTTCCTGGGTGAACTGGTCGAGGCTCGGAATATTGTCCTGGCTCTGCGCTGCAAACGGAATGAAGCCCGGAAAGCTATTGTCGGTGAAGCCTGGGCCGCAGAAGGAGCAGCCGGAGCCGCCGTCGATGTCGCCGCGGCTCTTCAGATTGCCGTGCCAATAGCTCGTTATCGAATATAGGGTGGCGGGGCCGAAGTCATATTCGATCGATCCGGCCATGTTCCAGGTCTTCAGCTTCTGGAAGTTGAGGCCATCGGTGGCGACCTTGTCGCGGTCGAAATCGCCGCCGTTAAGGCCGATAAGATTATTGGTGCCCTGCTCGATCGCGTTGGCGCGGAAGATGCGGGCGTCGCCGTCCAGGTTCCGGTACTGGCCGGTCAGGCGCAGCGTCAGCGCGTCGGTAGGCTTCCACATGATCTGACCGCGCAGGGCATAGTCGGTATAGCCTTCCAGGTCGTTGTCGCCCGGCTCCGTGACATTGTCGATCCAGTCGTTCCGATGCTGCACCAGGCCGGACACCCGAACCGCAAAGTCATCGCTCGACTGGTAGCCGACGGCGCCTTCGGCGTTGATCGTGCCATAGCTGCCATAGCTGAGCCGCGCATAGTTGCGGCCCTTGCCCGGCTTAACCGTATCGAACTTGACGATGCCGGCCGGCGTGTTGCGGCCGAACAGCGTGCCCTGCGGCCCGCGCAGGACCTCGATCCGGTCGACGTCGAACGCCGGGAAGCCCTTGAGGATCGGGTTTTCGAGAACCACGTCGTCATAGATGAGGCTGACCGGCTGCGACGCATTCAAATCGAAATCGGTGTTGCCGAGGCCGCGAATGTAGAAACGCGGAAAGGTGCGGCCGAACGAGCTTTCGATGTTGAGGCTGGGAACTCGGCCCGACAGGCCACGGATGTCGGCGCCGCCGGACATGACCGCTTCAAGCGTCTCATCGCCGATCGTCGCGACCGACAGCGGGAATGTCCTGCAGATTTTCGCTGCGCCGGGTGGCGGTGACGACGATGTCAGCCAGACCTTCGTCTCCGGCGGTCGAAGCAGCAGCTTCGGCCTGCTCGGCTGGCGCTGCGGGCGCGGCGTCCTGGGCGGCGGCGGGAGCAGCAGCGATGACAAACGAGCAGGCAGTAGCCAGCGCGATTAGCGAAGTCTGAGAGGTGCGGCGCATCGAATAAGCTTTCTGAAAAAGGCCAGCGGACGTGGCCTTCTCCATAGCCCCGCCCCGATGCTTTACGGGCCTCTACCGGTGAGCAGGCACGGAGTCAACGCGCGCGGTTCCCCAACGTGAAGATTTCACGATCATTGTTGCAACAGAATGACTCTTTTGCCGCCTGAGCAGGTCAGAAGCTGAATTCCTCGTAGACATGGCTGACGTCGCCATTCCAATCGCCATGATAGCGATCGAGCAGCCGGTCGGCGAAGGTCTTCCCGCTGGCGACCACGTCGCGCAGCGGGTCGAGGAAGCCGCTTTCATTGTCGCCAGCCGCGTTCAGATTGGCCCGCTCGCTGAGGCCCACCGTGGCGATGTCGAGCACCTCGCGGGCAAGGTCGTGGACCGTCCCGCCGCCCGGCACCGGCGCATCGAGCGCCTGCCGGGGAACCGCGTGGCGAAGCGCCTCGCGCTCCTCGATCGTCCAATGCTTGACCCGGTCCCAGGCGGCGTCGAGCGCGGCTGTCGGAATAGAGCAGGCCGACCCACAGCGCGGGAAGGGCGCAGATGCGGCCCCAGCGCCCGCCGTCGGCGCCGCGCATTTCGAGGAAGCTCTTCAACCGGACTTCGGGGAAGGCGGTCGAGAGATGATCGGTCCAGTCGGCGATCGTCGGCTTCTCGCCGGGCAGGGCCGGCAGCTTGCCGTCAAGGAAATCGCGGAAGCTCTGCCCCGCAACGTCGATGTAATGGCCGTCGCGGAACACGAAATACATCGGCACGTCGAGCGCATAGTCGCAGTAGCGCTCGTAGCCGAAGCCGTCCTCGAACACGAACGGCAGCATGCCGGTGCGCGCCGGGTCGGTGTCTTCCCAGATATGGCTGCGAAAGCTCTTGTAGCCGTTGGGCTTGCCCTCGGTGAACGGCGAATTGGCGAACAGCGCGGTCGCGACCGGCTGCAGGGCGAGGCCGACGCGGAATTTCTTCACCATGTCGGCTTCGGAGCGATAATCCAGATTGACCTGAATGGTACAGGTGCGGAGCATCATGTCGAGCCCGAGCGTGCCGACGCGCGGCATGTGCCGGAGCATGATCTCGTAGCGGCCCTTGGGCATGATCGGCAGGTCCGACGCGCTTCTTGTCCGGCCACATGCCGAGCCCGAGGAAACCGAGGCCGAGCCGGTCGCCAATGGCCTTGACCTGCTCCAGATGCCGGCCGCTTTCGGCGCAGCTTTGGTGGAGGTTCTCGAGCGGCGCGCCCGACAATTCGAGCTGGCCCGGCCGGTTCCAGGCTGATGGTGCCGTCGGCGCCCGTCAGCGCGATGATCTTGCCGCCTTCCTCGACCGGCTCCCAGCCGAACTCGGTCAGGCCGAGCAGGAGGTCGCGGATCCCGCCGGGCTCGTCCCAGGACGGCGCGCGATGATCGCTGAGCCGATAGACGAATTTCTCATGCTCGGTGCCGATGCGCCACGCTTCGCGCGGCTTCTCGCCGCCCTGGAAGACGGACAGCAGGTCATCGCGGCTTTCGATCGGCGGGCTCGCCGAGAGGTCGGTGCGGGTAGTCATTACGGTGGCGATTAGCCTCGCGGCGGAATCCGCGCCAGCACTTCCTGCTTATGGTTCCGATGGCCTGGCTTATTGCCAGTCGCCAGCCGCGGCCATCCAGGCGGCCACGGCGGCCAGCGCCGCGGTCTCGGCGCGCAGGATACGGGGGCCGAGGCTGATGGGCCTGGAGCCGGGCGCGGAGCGGATCGCCGCGGCTTCGTCTGGCGTAAATCCTCCTTCGGGGCCGGTCAGGATCAGCGCAGGTCCGGGCGCGAATGCAGCCGCGGCCGGCTCGCCGCCGCTCTCATCGGCGAAATAGAGCGTTCGCGCCGGGTCGCGACCTCTCAGGAACGCATCGAGCTTCACCGGCTCGTCGATTTCCGCCAGCGCGGTGCGACCGCATTGCTCGGCGGCCTCGATGATATGGGCCCGCATCCGCTCGAGATTGAGTTTGTCGACGATGGTTCGCTGCGTCACCACCGGCTGCAGCCGCGCGACGCCGAGTTCGACCGCTTTTTCGACCAGCCAGTCGACCCGTCCCTTCTTCACCGGGGCGAAGGCCAGCCACAGGTCGGGGACAGCCTCCTGCGGCCGCGTCGGCTCCACAACGGTGAGCGTCATTCGCTTCTTGCCGGCGTCGGCAACCTCGGCGAGCCATTCGCCCGACGCGCCGTCGAAAACGAGCAGTCGGTCGCCTGGCTTCAGCCGCATGACATTGCCGAGATAATGAGCCGGCGCCCCATCGATCTCTATTGGCGTCGATTGTGCGAGCGGCCCGGGCACATACAGGCGGGGCAGGCTTCTTGGCGGCCAGGCAGGAGTGGCAGGCATAAGGCTGGCTTAGCCGTTCCTCTCAATGACCGGAATGGGTGGAAAGCGAACATAAGCTCGTTCGCTGATGATCTTCGCTTCAGCGCGCCTGCTGGGGGAGCCGCGCGCTTTCCTGACTGCCGGTCTCAGCCGTGCACCGTCTCGTGGCGCTCAAGCATGCCGATGAAACTGGCGATCTTCCGCGCTCGCGTTTCCGGCTTCTTCACCGTTTCGATCCGGTAGAGGATCGCATAGCGATTGGCTCCGGTCAGCGTTTCGAAGAAGGCTGCGGCCTTTGGGCTCTGATCGAGTGCTGCTTGAAGATCGGGCGGCACCTGGGCCTTGCTTGCAGGCGCATATGCAGCGTCCCACCTGCCGTCTGTCCGAGCAGCCTCGATTTGCGCCAGTCCATATGGGTGAACGCGACTAGCCGCGAGCAACTCTTCTGCACGCGCCCGGTTCATCTGCGACCATTTGCTGCGGACCTTCCGTGGCGTGAAGCGAATGAGCCAATACGCATCGTCATACTTATCGAGCTGGCCATCGATCCAGCCGTGGCAAAGCGCCGCATCGATGGCCTCTGCCTTCGTCACGCTTGCGATGCCAGATCCCGTTTTCGCCAGCTTGATCCAGAGCCCTGGCGAGTTGGCCGGCTGCGCCTCCAGCCAGCGTTCGAGCGCCGGAAGATCGTTGAAGGCGATAATCGGCAGGCCGGCGCGTTCTTCGGTCATGCAACAGTTCCCTGGATGCCTTGTATCAGCGGCAATCGAGGATTCACTTCATGTCCGCAATGGGTCGAAAGCTGCCATTTAGAAATTAGCCCGGAACCGGAGAATTTTGCGAGGACGCCTGCGCCCTCCGCCACTCAGTCTGTCTCTGTAAAGTAAACCGAACCGGTGCTCGCCAGGCCAAACCTCCGCACTTCTGCGCGATTTGTCGCTGACTTCGGGACTGGGAGAATCCGAGTCAATGTTCAGTCGCTGCACGGTAAGGAATCTGTTGAGCCTACCAACCCGCCGGCTGATCCGGTCTAGCGATCAATTCGGCGACTGCTTCGTTCGAGCCAAAACGGGCATGAAGGGCGTTGTGGAAACTTCCACGATTGCCATGCCCTCCTTGGCTGTTATCCGGCGTACATAACTGGGCTCGCCGTCCACGACCTCAGGACCCACGCAGACCCTGCCAATCGGTTCAGCAACAAAGATGCCCGTATTACTCCCGGGCCTCTGATGCGTCTGCTCGTTCTTCTGCTTCAATCCCGGTCCCCGCGGACTTGCAATGATCCAGAACTCGCGAATCCTGAGCAAACGAAGCGGGGACAACACCAACAACGACCGCGAGACCAATCGCCATATATCCGACGGTTCGCATTAGGCTGACACCTCCCGAAGGCCGAGCGTCTACGCCGGCGTTACTCGCGTCTTTCCTGCCTGCACTGGCCAGGCGGGCCGCAGTTGAAGAAGTTCCTATCTACGAAGTCCGCTACCGATTGCCCGAGTATGGCGCCATTTACGTCGGCCCTGCGGAAGTGAAGGCCGCCCAGGATCCGCGCCTCGATCATGTCGGCGATGACATCGGTGAAGTGGCTGTAGTGCCGCGTCGATCCCGTCCCCGGTCCGATGCCCGTGCTCGTGATATCGAACTCCGCTGCGTCGCTGCCGAAAAACGCCTTCGCGCCGTTCATCACTCCGCTGTAGACGCAGTTGGCGCCCGACGGTTCGTCCGCGTACGGCGGCAACGGCAGGAGTGAGGTCCAGGCGGCATCGACATCGGTCGCAGCGTTGCCGTCGGTGTCGGCGAGCTGGATCGCGGTCGTCGGGCGCCAGAAGCCCCAGTGGGCCTTTTCTGCCCAGCAATTGATCAGGCTGTCCGCCCCTGTCATGCTGGTCATGGCGTGGAACCGCGCTTGTTCAGTGATTGTCAGTCCCTTCGAGGCCGCCACCTGGCGCATCGCCGCGTACAGCATGGGAACCGGGTGCGCGGCCGACCAGTACGCCAGCGAGGTCTGAGCTGCCGTCCGCGTAGATCCGGTGGCCCGGCCCAACGCCTTCACCTCATTGAACTCGGTCGTGTATTGGGCGCTTGTCAGGGCGGACGGCCCTGACGTGTGGAAATATTCCGGGCTCGGCAGAGTGAACGGTCGCACGTTGCGCACCCATGCGTTCGGATCGTTTGCCGGGGCCGGGCGCCATTCCCCGGGGCCCGGCACGGCAGGAACGGGAAAGCCGGGCGCGCCGAAGCGGCCGTCACCGGCCCGATTGGCCAGCATCGCCGCCGCAGCCGCGGCTCCAACTTCGATCCCCTTGGCCTTTGCCTGGCCTGCCGGGATCTCGGCCAGCGAGCTGGCGTATTCTGTATCGAGGCGGGCTTTGATCGCGGCCTTGACCTCGGCGGTCAGCGTCGCCGTCAACGGCGCCTGGTTGACGAGGCCGATCAGGACATGATGCGCCGCTGTCGAAGCCGCCGCGCCCTTGGACGCGCTGGTCGCTGCCTTCAGTCCTTTCAGGTAGGGGTCGTGCCCGCCCTTGATGGCGTTGACGGCGTCGTAGACCGCGCCCTGGACGATCGCGAGATGAATGAACGCGACCGGAGGCGCAAACTGGACGCCTGGCGTGGCGGCGGCAGGTCCGTTGGCGAGCGTGACTGCGGCCCTCTCATTCCATACGCGCACCGCATCGTTCTCAGCCGCGTAAGCGGGGCCGGGATGCAAGTGACGGCGGCGAGCAGGGCGATGGACAAGAGCCCGGCGCCCCGCCGCTTCACACGCGCTCTTCGCAGACGACAGTCTGAGTTGTTCGCGGTTTTCGGAGATTTGAAGGAGTTAAATGCGCGATCGAATTTTGAGATCATCATGAGATGTCCTCCTCGATATGCCGCCAAGGTAATGGGCCGGTACTGGTTTTGGCATGTTGCGCCTCCCCCAAGTTGCCCGCACGTCCTATAGTTGGCGAGTGCCCTACTTAAACTGATGTTAACCGCCCACTTTAACACCGAGAGAAGCACTGGGCATAGTTATCTTACGATAATGCCAAGCGCCTCGTCTTCTGGGCTTCTCGGATTGCTAAATGACGGCCGTCGTCCTTCGAAGACCACAAGCGACCTATTGGGGGCATTCACTCTGCCTTTACATTCGAGCGCGTTCGACGATGCTCTTCCGCAATCATTCGAGTGAGCGGTCCAACTTCCTGCACACCCCGAAGCCGCTCAGCGTAGACGATCCAGATCCCCGTTGGAGCATCGATAGGAAAGCATAAACGAAGCGACGGAGGCGCCTCGGCCACGATAGCGTGGGTCGAAAGCTGCCATTAGCCAATTCGCATTCCCCCGCCCAACTGGTTAGGGGCCAGTCATGGCCGCCCCACCTTCCTTCGATGCGATCGTCATTGGGGCGGGGGCGGCGGGAATGTACTGCGCTGCGCTGGCTGGGCAGCACGGCCGCCGGGTCCTGCTGGTCGATCATGCATCGGAGCCAGGCCGCAAGATCCTGATCTCGGGCGGGGGGCGCTGCAACTTCACCAATATCGGCGCCACTGCCGCCAACTTCCTTTCGGCAAACCCGCATTTCGCCAAGTCCGCGCTCGGCCGCTACACGCCGGCCGACTTCCTCGCCCTGGTCGATCGTCACCGCATTGCCTGGCATGAGAAGACCCTGGGCCAGCTGTTCTGCGACGGCTCGGCGCGGCAGATTGTCGCCATGTTGCTCGACGAATGCGCCGCGGGCGGGGTCGAAACCGCGTTCGGCCAGGCAGCGACCGTCGAACATCGCGACGGTTTCTTCGACGTCACGATCGGCACCGCGACTGCCCGCGCCCCGGCGCTTGTGCTGGCCAGCGGCGGACTGTCCATTCCCAAGCTCGGTGCGACCGGCTTCGCCTACGATGTCGCGCGTCGCTTCGGCCTGAAGATCGTCGAACCGCGCCCCGCCCTGGTTCCACTGACCCTTTCGGGAGAGCAGGCCTTGTTCAGCACGCTTTCGGGTGTCTCCGCCGAAGTCGTCGCCAGCGCGGGCAAGGGCAGGTTTCGGGAAGCGGCCCTTTTCACCCATCGAGGACTGTCCGGCCCCGCGATCCTGCAGGTGTCCTCCTATTGGCGCTCCGGTCAGCCCGTCACGGTCGATTTCCTGCCCGATCTGCCCCGCGGATGGCTTCGACAGGCAAAGCGGGATGAGCCTCGTTCCACCGTCCGCCGTGTGCTCGGCCGCCACCTGCCCGACCGGCTTGCCGAAACGCTTGCCGATCAGCTTGAGTGTGCCGGAGAGCTTGCCAACCTCCCCGACCGCCGCCTCGACGATGCCGATCGCCGGATCGCCGAGTGGAGTTTCATGCCCAACGGCAGCGAGGGGTTTGCCAAGGCCGAGGTCACTATTGGCGGAATCAGTACGGCCGAATTGTCGTCACAGACGATGCAATCGAACCGCGTCCCCGGGCTGTTTGCGATCGGCGAGGCGGTCGATGTCACCGGCTGGCTCGGCGGGTATAATTTCCAATGGGCCTGGGCCAGCGCCAATGCCGCCGCCCAGGCGCTTGCCCACGCTTCCTCATAGGCTGGCGGGGCAAGGCTTATGTCAGCAATGGGTCGAAATCGGTCATCGAGCCATGCTAGTCGCGGGCCCATGCCGATCGACCTTATCTGCCTCGATGCCGACGACACGCTGTGGCACAATATGCGCCACTTCCAGGCGACCCAGGACGCGCTGGTGGCGATGCTCGAACCGTTTGCCGATGCCGGCATTGCCAGCGCGGCATTGGAAGCGTGCGAGGTGCGCAACCTGAAGCTCTACGGCTACGGCGCCAAGGCTTTCACCCTGTCGATGATCGAGACCGCGCTGGAACTGGGCGGTGACGACGTTCCGGCGTCGGTCATTCGCGAGATTCTCGATGCCGGGCGGGCGCTTCACGCCCATCCGGTCGAACTGCTCGAAGGGATTGAGGATACGCTTGAGGCGCTGGCCGATCGCGCCCGGCTGGTGCTGGTGACCAAGGGCGACCTGTTCCACCAGGAGGCCAAGCTCGCCGCCTCGGGGCTTGGCGATCGCTTCTCCGGGATCGAGATCGTCAGCGACAAGAGGCCGGCGACGTTCAGGCGCATATTCGACCGCTTCGGAGTGCCCGCGGGCAGCGCGGTCATGGCCGGCGATTCGATGCGCTCCGACGTTTATCCCGGCGCTCGAAGCAGGGGCCTGGGCCGCCTACATCCCCCAGCCGCTGGCCTGGAGCCATGAGCAGCGCCCTGCCACCGACCGAGCATCCGCGCTTCCGGGAGCTGCCGTCGCTGGCCGCACTGGTGCACTGGGTGGACGAGATCGAGCGGATCGCGGCCTGATGGCGACGGACCTCGTTCCCGACAGTGAGCGGACCGGGCTGATCGGCGCGCTGCCGCGTATGCTCCGCCCCTATGCGTCGCTTGATGCGGCTCGACCGGCCGATCGGCACATGGCTGCTCTATTGGCCTTGCGCGTGGAGCGTGGCGCTGGCGGGGGTGCAGGGCGAGTGGTTGCTGTTCGCCTGGCTCTTGCTGGGCGCCTTCGCGATGCGCTCGGCAGGCTGCGCCTATAACGACATTGTCGACCGCGAACTCGACAAGCAGGTGGAACGGACCCGGCTGCGGCCGCTGGCGAGCGGCCGCGTGTCCCTCAAAGCCGCATGGGTCCTGACCATCTCCCTATGCCTTGTTGGGCTGATCGTGCTCCTCCAGCTCAAACCGGCGGCGCAAGTCGCGGCGTTGCTCAGCCTCGGTCCCGTTGCCGCCTATCCCTTCATGAAGCGCATCACCTGGTGGCCGCAGGCCTGGCTTGGACTGGTGTTCAGCTGGGGCGCGCTGGTCGGATGGCCGGCGGTGACCGGCGCGTTCGAGCTGCCCGCGCTGCTGCTGTGGCTGGGCAGCATCTTCTGGGTGATCGGCTATGACACGCTCTACGCCATCCAGGATATCGAGGACGACGCGCTGGTCGGAGTGAAGTCGAGCGCGCGGGCGCTTGGCGATCGCGCCCAGGTCGGCGTCGGCATTTGCTATCTCCTGGCGCTTATCGGCTGGGCTGCAGCAATCTGGATCGTTCGGTCCGACTGGGTCGCGCTGCTTGCACTGCTTCCCGCCGCATTCCACCTCGGCTGGCAAGTGGCGAAGGTCGATACCAAAGACGGGCCGGCCGCGCTGGCGCTTTTCCGGTCGAACCGTTTCACGGGACTATTGCTGTTCCTCGGCTTCCTCGTGGTCGGCTTGTCGTCGGTCGATTGAACGCTTAGGCGGGCGCCATGCTCGAACCCGCCGCCGCTCGTGACAAGGCCGTTTCGCTTGTCGAACTTGCCCGAAAAAAAGGCGCCGACGCCGCCGACGCCGCTTATGTCGGCGAACGCTCGCAAGGCGTCAGCGTACGCCTTGGCGCGCTTGAGGATGTGCATCGCAGCGAGGGCGAGGAAATCGGCCTTCGCGTATTCATCGGCCAGCGCAACGCAACCATCGCGTCCTCGGACCTGTCGAAGGATGCCATGGCGACGATTGTCGATCAGGCGCTGGCGATGGCTCGCGAAACTCCCGAGGACCGTTATGCCGGCCTGGCGCCGGAGGAGCAGCTGTTTCGAGGGACGCCCGTCGATCTCGACCTGGACGACGGAGGCGACCCGGATCCCGCCGAACTCAAGCAGCGGGCCCTGCGTGCGGAGGATGCCTCCCGTGCGGTCGAGGGCGTCACCAACAGCAACGGCTCCAGCGCTTCGGCCTCGGCATCGATCTTTGCGGTCGCCACCAGCCACGGCTTTTCCGGCTGTACCCGGGCCTCCGGCTACAGCAATTCCGCCAGCGTCGTCGCTGGCGAGGGCAGCGGGATGCAGCGCGATTATGCCTGGCATTCGGCGCGGCATTGCTCAGACCTGGAATCGCCGGACGAGCTGGGTGCCAGGGCCGCCGCCCGGGCAGTCGCTCGCCTTAATCCCGTCAGCATCAAGCCGGGCAAGATGCCGGTGCTGTTCGATCCGCGGGTAGCGACGACATTATTGGGTCATTTCATCGCAGCGATCAGCGGGTCGGCGATCGCCCGGCAGGCGAGCTTCCTGCTCGATGCGCTGGAAACGCAGGTGTTTGCGCCCGGCATCACGCTGCGCGACGACCCCTTCCGCAAGCGCGGCCTCAGGAGCCGGTCGTTCGACGGGGAAGGGTTGCCGGTCAAGGCCATGGACCTGGTCGAGGACGGCGTTCTGACGACCTGGCTCGCCGAAAGCGCATCGGCCCGGCAACTCGGCATCCAGCCCACCGGCCATGCGGTGCGCGGCGTATCGGGCGCGCCCATGGCGGGGCCGTCCAACCTCCACATGGCCGCGGGCCCACGCAGCCGCGAGGAAATGATCGCCGGCATCGGTGAGGGCATTCTTGTCACCGAGCTGATCGGCCAGGGCGTCAACGGCGTCACCGGCGACTATTCGCGGGGCGCTGCGGGCTTCTTGATCAGCAATGGCAAGATCGGCCCCGCGGTGGCCGAAATCACCATCGCCTCCAACCTCAAGCAGATGTTCGCCACGCTGGAGCCGGCAAGCGACCTGCGCTTCCGCCGCGGCGTCGATGCCCCGACGTTGCTGGTCCCTGAAATGACGGTGGCGAGCGCCTGACCGCGCGGCAGTCAGGCGGCCCCCAAAAAGCTATCAGTCGTGATGTTCGGCACGTCCCGGCGGGCCTTCGCCTGGCGCCCAAAACACGTGCGTAATCTTGCGCCGGCCACCGCCAAGGTCCTGCACGAACAGGTTTGGACGCCCCTTGCCGTCAGAGCCAATCGCCTGTCCCCATTCGGCCGGGCTATCGCCTGCTTCGTTGTTCAGGCCCGGGGGTGCCACCGCTGCCCTGCCAGGCACACGAACGCCGAAGTTTGTCATCTGCGTCGCTGACGTGTTGGTCGAGTCGGCATGCGAATAGATCGTTTCCAGCTGATCATAGTCATGATCATTCGGATGCATGTTGCTCGGGCCATAAGCGCCGCCGCCATCCGGATCGTTGGTGTAATCCATGCAGCTGCCGAGATTGGGCGGACCAAATTGTTCGTCCTGGTGGGCGAGCCCAAAATCATGGCCGATCTCCTGGCAGGCCACTAAGGCACGCCAGGGCGCCGTGTTATACGGCGGGTTGTTGTGGTAGCTGTCGTTTAGCTTGGTGGTTGCCTGGGTGATGTGATTGCCATTCGCCCAAATCGAGGCGATGCCGAGCCATCCCCGCTGGCCGTACGCCGCATTGCAGACAAGCACTTTGCCCGGGATTGCAGTGCACTTTTTGGTGTTGACACCCGAAGCGGTCTTGCCGGTCAAAGTCAGCACTCTGGATTGTTCCCAATCCGCAATCGAAGTGCCGACGGACGAATTCCATTGCGACGAGATGGCGGTCATCACGTCCAGCTTGAGGGGGTTGCTGGTTCGCGCCCAGTGATAATTGCCCCAACTATGGTTGGCGATTGCCGGACCCGTTACTAAAGCCGCGCACGAAAGCAGCGCGGCACGCACGAACATTTTTCTCATGGTCTGCCCCTCGGCCGGCGTCCGTCCCCGTGCACAACCCGCCCCCGGCCCAACCGCGGCTGCGCAAGCAGGGAAGTTCTGCCTCATTGACCATTGAGTCAAGTTGTTGAGAGAGCTTGGCTATTCGGCCGGGACCGGCGCCAATCCCAGCCGCGTGATCTCGATCTTGGGGCAATGGTCCATCACCACCGTAAGACCCGCAGCCTCGGCCCGCGCCGCAGCCTCCTGATCGATGACGCCAAGCTGCATCCAGACCGCCTTGGCGCCGATCGCGATGGCCTGGTCGACGATCGGCCCGACTTCCGAACTCCGCCGAAAAATGTCCACGATATCGATCGGCTCACCGATCTGGGCCAGCTCGCGCCAGACATATTCGCCGTGGACATGTTCGCCGGTGATGGTCGGATTGACCGGGATCACCCGATAGCCCTGGTCCTGAAGGAATTTCATCACCTGGTGCGACGGCCGGTCGGGCCGGTCGGAGGCACCGACCATGGCGATGGTGCGTGCGCTGGCGAGCAGTTCTGCAATATCCTCGTCGCGGGTCAGGGGCATCGGCATTATCCTCCTGCGTTAAACAATGCTTCAGGCGCTGACTTTCTCCAACTCGGCGAGCAGTCGCCGTGCGATCGTAGCGAATGCGTCGGCCGCGGGCCCATCCTGCGCCGCCGGTGGCGTGCCGGCATCCGACGCCTCGCGCAGGCTTGCGGAAAGGGGCAGGCGGCCAAGGAACGGCACTCCAAGCTGCTTGGCCGAGGCCTCCGCTCCGCCCTGCCCGAACGGATCGCTCGTTTCGCCGCAATGCGGGCATATGTAACCAGCCATATTCTCGATCACGCCGAGCACCGGTACGCTGGTCTTGCCGAACAGGTCGATCGCCCGGGTTGCGTCGATCAGCGACAGGTCCTGCGGCGTGGATACGATGACTGCACCGGCCGGCCGTGACTTCTGGACCAGCGACAGCTGCACGTCGCCGGTCCCTGGCGGCAGGTCGACGAGGATGAGCTCGGTATCGCCCCAGTCGCCTTCGATCAGCTGGGTAAGCGCCCCGGACGCCATCGGACCGCGCCACGCCAGCGCCTGGCCGGCGGGCACAAGCTGTCCGACCGACAACAGCTTCACCCCCTGAACCTCGACCGGAACCAGCTTGTCGTTGTCGGCGTGGGGCTTCTCGGCCGTGCCGAGCAAGGTCGGCTGGGAAGGTCCGTATATGTCCGCGTCGACGATGCCGACCTTCTTGCCCATTCGCGCCAAGGCGATGGCAAGGTTGGTGGTCAGCGTCGATTTGCCGACGCCGCCCTTGCCGGACCCGATCGCGATAAATGTGCGCCCCGGCTTGGACGCGGTCAGCGCGACCCGGGCCTCTCCAACTCCTGGCAAGGCCAGGGCGGCTTCCTTGAGCCGCGCCTCGAGCGCAGCGCGCTCGGCGTCGCTCAAACCGGATGCGTCGGCGACGATCGTCGCGACCTGCCCAACCAGTCGACGTGACCGGATTCGCTCGGCGTCGGGTAGCTCGTTCAGAGCGTTTAACGGTTCCTCGGTAATCATCGCCCGCGCACTTAATCGCCTTTTCGACAGGCGGCACTGTTTTTCGGCGAAACCCTACTTATTATGGGGTCATGGCAATTTTCTCCGGGTGGGGAGCGCGCGGGCGCGCTCTTTTCAGTGACAACAAGGGTCCTTGGGGTTCTCCCCCGGGTTCGGGCGGCGGACAGGAACCGCCCTCGGGCGACGAGCCGACAGGGCCATGGGGAGAGCCGGCAAAGCGCGGACGCGGGGGCAATCGGGCTTCGGTCACGTCGCTTGACGACTTCCTCAAGAAGAGCCGCGGCCGCTTTGGCGGCGGCGGACCGGGCGGCGGCTTTGGCTTTGGTGGCCGGCCCAATGGCTCGTTGTTCCTTTGGATCGCGATCGCGGTAGCGGCGGTGTGGCTGCTGTTCACCACCATGCACCGTATCGCCCCCGAAGAGCGCGGCGTGGTCACTCGCTTCGGCCGCTACAGCCATACCATTTCGCCGGGCATCAGCCTGACGTTGCCGGCGCCGATCGATCGCGTGCAAAAGGTCAATGTCGAGGAAATCCGCAGTATCGACCTCGGTTCGGCGTCGGAAGAAACGCTGATGCTGACCGGCGACCAGAATATCATCGACATTGCCTACCAGGTTCGCTGGACTGATCCGCGATCCGGAGCAATTCCTCTACGAGCTGGCCGAGCCGGAAGACACGATCCGACAGGTTGCCGAAAGCTCGATGCGCCAGATCGTCGCCCAGGTGACGCTTCGCGACGCGATGGGCGTGAAGCGGGGCGATATCGAATCGCGCGTGCAGGAAGAAATGCAGCAGACGCTCGACGCCTATCAGGCAGGCGTGGTCATCCAGGGTGTCGCGATCAGGCAGGCCGATCCGCCCGCGGCGGTCAACGACGCCTTCAAGGAGGTCAATGCGGCGCAGCAAAAGGCCCAAAGCTATGTCAACCAGGCCAATGCCTACGCGCTTCAGCTTCGCCAGAAGGCGCAGGGCGATGCGACTGTCATTCGACAAGGTCTATGAGCAGTACAAGCTGGCGCCGGTCGTGACCAAGCGCCGCATGTATTATGAAACGATGGAGCGTGTCCTGCAGAACGTCGACAAGACCATCGTCGAAACGCCGGGGTGACCCCCTATCTTCCGCTTGGCGAAGTCAACGAACCACTCCCCGGGGAGGCGGCCAATGATCGACGCCATTCGCCGCCATCCGGTCGCCGCGGCAGTGATCGGGTTCGTCCTGCTGATTACGCTGATCAGCAGCATTTCGATCGTTCCTGAGACCAAGCAGGGGATCATCACCCGCTTCGGCAAGCCCGTCCGGATCGTCAACCGATACAAGGACGGCGACAATCTCGGCGGGCCCGGCGCGGGCCTTGCTTTCCGCGTACCGTTCGTCGAGCGCATCGACTGGATCGACAAGCGCGTGCGCAACATCGACATGGACAAGCAGCAGGTACTGTCCACCGACCAGCTTCGGCTCGAGGTCGATGCCTTTGCCCGCTATCGAGTGATCGATCCGCTGCGCATGTATATTCGCGCCCGGTCGACCGATCAGTTCGAACGGTCGCTGGCAGCCGATCCTCGGCTCGCAACTCAGGAACGAACTCGGCAAGCGGCCGTTCGCGTCGCTCCTGTCGCCCGAACGCGAAGGCGTGATGGAGAATATCCGGCGCGGCCTCGACCGGGTCGCGCGGCAATATGGCGCGGAGATCATCGACGTACGGATCAAGAAGGCCGACTTGCCCGACGGCACGCCGCTGCAATCCGCGTTCGACAGCATGCGCACCGCCCGCCAGCAGGAAGCGCGGTCGATCGAGGCAGAGGGGCTGAAGCGCGCCCAGATCATTCGCGCCGAAGCCGACGCCGAGGCGGCGCGAACCTATGCAGCCGCATTCGGAAAGGATCCCGAATTCTACAATTTCTACCGGGCGATGCAGAGCTATCAGACGACATTCCTCGGCGTAAACGGCAGGCAAGCCCGCGCAGACCAACATCATCCTGTCACCGAATAACGAGTATCTGAAGGAATTCACTGGACGATAGGAGCCAGCCCTGTTCAATTCGCGTTCAGGCGTTTGGCCTAGCGTCGCATGCGGACCGCGAAAGCCAAGCGAGGATATGGAATGAGTTCGACGAAGGAGTTTCGACCCGTGCGCTACGCCTATGGGGTCGCGATGGCCCTGCTTCTGGGAGGTACCGCTTTTTCGGTCGCGACCGGCCAGGCCGGGGCGCAGGTTGCGCAGAATGCGCCGGCGGCCATCGTGCCGCGCGCCGGTGCGCCGACATCATTCGCCGATCTCGCGGCGCAGCCTCGCGCCGGCGGTGGTCAACATCTCGACCAAGCAGCGCGTGCCGGTGCGGCGCCAGGTCGATCCGTTCGAGGAATTCTTCCGCCGCTTCGGTGGGCAGGTTCCGCAGGGCCAGGGCCAGGGCCAGGGCCAGGGCCAGGGTGGCCAGGAATCTCCGCCGACCCGCGAGGCCGGTTCGCTCGGTTCGGGCTTCATCATTTCGCCCGACGGCTACATCGTCACCAACAATCACCTGATCCAGGGCGTCGAACGGCACCGGCACGGTCGACAGCGTCACCATCACCCTGGCCGACCGCCGCGAATTTCCGGCGCGGATCATCGGGCGCGATACCGCCTCGGATCTGGCGTTGCTGAAGATCGAGGGCACCAACCTGCCATTCGTCAATTTCGGCGACTCGACCCGCGCCCGCGTCGGCGACTGGGTGGTCGCGATCGGCAATCCCTATGGCCTTGGCGGGACCGTCACGGCCGGCATCATCTCGGCGCTGCATCGCGGCATCACCGGCGTCGGCGCCTACGACCGCTACATCCAGACCGACGCCAGCATCAACATGGGCAACTCGGGCGGCCCGATGTTCGACATGGCCGGCAACGTCATCGGCATCAATTCGGCCCTGATCTCGCCGACCGGCGCCAGCGTCGGTATCGGCCTTGCCATCCCGGCCGAGGCGGCCAAGCCGGTGATCGATTCGCTTCGCCGCGGCCAGCGGCCGTCGCGCGGCTATCTCGGCGTTGGCCTCCAGCCGCTCGACGAGAATATCGCCGAGAGCCTCGGACTGCCCAAGGATCGCGGCGAACTCGTTCGTTCGGTCGTTCCCGGCGAGGCCGCCGCCAAGGCCGGCATCCAGCAGGGCGACGTGATCGTTAAGGTCGCCGGCCGCGACGTGACCCCGGACGAGACGGTGAGCTACATCGATCGCCAACACGCCCGTCGGAACGCGCGTGCCGGTCGAAATCATTCGCGACGGTCGCCGCCAGACGGTGCAGGTCCAGGTCGGCCAGCGTCCGACCGAAGAGGAGCTGGCGCGCCAAGGCGGCGGCGGCGAAGAAGATGAGGGCCAGGCGCTTGGCGGAGGAGACTCCGGTCGCGCCCGGAACTGCCTTGGGACTGTCGCTGCAGCCGCTCAATCCGCAGATCATTCGCGCGCTTAACCTGCCCGCCGATGTGCGCGGAGTGGTCGTCACCTCGATCGACCCGAGCAGCGATGCCGCGGAAAAGGGAATACGCCGCGGCGACGTGATCCTGTCGGTCAATCGCCAGGCGGTGACAACCCCGGCGCAGGTCACTAGCAGCGGTCGACTCCGCGCGTCGTGCAGGGCGGAGCAGCGTGCTCCTGCTGGTCAAGCGCGGGCAGACGCCGGAGGCGTTCGTCGGGGTCGATATCGCGGGCCGCTAATCGCTGTCTTGTTGCCGACACTCCTTCGGCCTAGGCTCCCGCGCCGAATGCCGAAGGAGTGACGCGACCCGATGGCCAGTCAATCCTGCGACCAGCATCTTCATCGGTGCCGGCCCTGGCGGCGCCAAGCCGCAACAGCTTGAATTGAAACGCGCCAACCGTCACGGCCTGATCGCCGGCGCGACCGGCACCGGCAAGACGGTCACGCTGCAGGGAATCGTCGAGGGGCTTTCGCTTGCGGGGGTCCCGACCTTCGTCGCCGACGTGAAGGGCGACATTGCGGGTCTCGCCATGCCTGGCGCCGCGACCGCCAAGCCGCACGAGGCCTTTGCCGCCCGCGCCGCCGAGATCGGCTATTCCGACTGGTCCTATCAGGCCTATCCCGTCCAATTCTGGGATCTGTTCGGCGAACAGGGCCATCCCATCCGAACCACCGTCAGCGAAATGGGCCCGTTACTGCTCGCCCGCCTGATGAGCCTCAACGAGGTGCAGGAGGGCGTGCTGACCATTGCCTTCCACGTTGCCGACAAGGAGGGGCTGATGCTCCTCGACCTCGACGACTTGCAGGCCATGCTGGTCAACATCGGCGAGCGGGCGGACGAGCTGACGCTCGAATATGGCAACGTATCCAAGATGAGCGTCGGCGCGATCCAGCGCTCGCTGCTTCAGCTGCGCGCCCAGGGCGGCGACCATTTCTTCGGCGAACCGGCGCTCGAACTCGAGGATTTCCTGAAGCTCGACGATGCCGGAAAGGGCATCGTCAACATTCTTGCTGCCGACAAGCTGATGTCGAGTCCCGCGCCTCTACTCAACCTTTCTCCTGTGGCTGCTGAGCGAGCTGTTCGAGCTGCTTCCCGAGATCGGCGACCCCGACAAGCCGAAGCTCGCCTTCTTCTTCGACGAGGCTCACCTGCTGTTCGATGACGCCCCGCCGGCGTTGCTTGAGAAGGTCGAGCAGGTCGTACGGCTGATCCGCTCCAAGGGCGTCGGGGTCTATTTCATCACCCAGAACCCGATCGACATTCCCGACAAGGTGGCCGGCCAGCTCGGCAACCGGGTGCAGCATGCGCTTCGCGCTTTCACTCCGCGCGACCAGGCGGCGGTCAAGTCGGCTGCTGAGACCTTCCGGCAGAATCCCGACGTCGACGTCGCCACCGCGATCACCGAGCTCAAGGTTGGCGAAGCGCTGGTTTCGCTGCTGCTGCCCGACGGCGCGCCGTCGCCGGTCGAGCGCACGTTGATCAAGCCGCCGGGCTCGCGGGTCGGGCCGCTGACCGCGCAGGAACGCGCGATCATGGTCCAGACCGACGTGATCGGCGCCAAATATGACACGCTGCTCGATCGTGACAGCGCAGAGGAAATACTGAAGGCCAAGGGTGACGAGGCGGCTGCTGCCGCCGCTGCGACCAAGGCCGAGACCGAAGCTCAGAAGGCGGCCGCCGAGGCGGCGCGCCAGCAGGCCATCGCCGACAAGGAAGCAGCTCGCCAGCGCACTGCGGCCGAACGGGAGGCCACGCGCCAGCAGCGCGAGGCCGAGCGGCTTGAAGCCCAGCGCCAGCGCGAGCTAGAACGCGAGGAAGCACGACGCGCCCGCGAGGCAGCAAAACCGAGTATGGCCGACAAGATGATGCAGTCAGCGGGGCGCTCGATCGCTTCATCCGTCGGGCGGCAGCTCGGCAACTCGCTGCTGCGCGGAATTTTCGGGGGATTGCTCCGTGGCCGCTGATTCACCCTGCCTCGATGTTCGCGACCTTGAGCGCGAATGGCGTGATGCGCTGATCGCCAAGGACGAAGCGGTCCTGCGGCGACTGATCCACCCGCAATTCAAGCTGGTCGGCATCCGCTCGACCGGATCGGTCGCGGTCAACCTCGCCCAATGGATCGAGGCGCTGAAGCGAATGGACATCGCCAGCCTCGAGGTGCGCGTGACCGAATGCGTCGCGCTGGAAAACGTCATCGTTGCGACCGTCGATGCCCAGTGGAAGGTCCGTTACCTGGGCCAGTTGATCGACGAGCGCGTGCTGCTGACCGACGTCTGGGTGCGCGATGGGGATAGTTGGCAAGTCGTCAGGCGCCACAGTTCGCCCGTTCCGCACGGGGTCCAAATCGCCTGAGCCATTGATTTTCGTCCCGTTTAAGTCATTCTCCTCCCGCTGATATGTCCGTGGAGGGGACGGGTATGATCACGTTTGTGATGGCGCTCGCGCTTGCGGCGCCAAATCCGGCGATTATCGACGCTCCGCGCCATGCGTTTGCTGCCTGCCTGAAGTCGTTCGAAAACAACCAGTTGAAAGCCAAGGTTGCCGCCGACGCCTATTCGACGGCGGTCAAGGCGGCCTGCCCGAGCGAAGCGCAGGCGCTTACCGACGTGCTGGTCAAATATGACGTCGCCATGGGAACCAAGCGGGCATCCGCGCTGGCCAATGCGCAGCGCGACGTCGACGATTACCGCCTGACCAGCGAAGAACGCTATCGCGACCTGATGTCGCAATAGCGCGTTGAGGCACCGCGATTGGGCGGCTAGGCTGCCGCGATGAGCGTAGCCGAGCATTTCGATTGGGTCGCAGCCGCCGAAGCGGGACGTGACGAGCTGATCGCGCTTCGTCGAGCAATCCATGCCGAGCCTGAGCTTGGGCTCGATACCCCGCTTACCCGCGACAAGCTTGAAGCGGCTTTGGCCGGACTGCCGTTGACGATCCGCCGCAGCGAGAAATGCAGCGGGCTGATTGCGGTCTTGGATGGAGCGTCGCCAGGCCGGACCGTGCTGCTCCGCGGCGACATGGATGCGCTGCCGATCCAAGAGGCAACCGGGCTCGATTTCGCCAGCCGCCTGCCAGGCCACATGCACGCCTGCGGCCATGACAGCCACTCGGCGATGCTGGCGAGCGCCGCCCAAATCCTATCCGCCCGTCGTGAAGAGTTCGCAGGGCGGATCCTATTCATGTTTCAGCCCGGCGAAGAAGGCCATCACGGCGCACGGCTGATGATCGAGGAGGGATTGCTCGGCGATCCGCTGCCCGACGCCGCCTTCGCGCTGCATATCTGGCCGACGCTGCCCAATGGCGCGGTGGGTTGCCGCGCCGGCACGATGCTCGCGTCGACCGACACGCTCCGCGCGCGGATTGTCGGCAAGGGCGGCCATGCCGCCATGCCGCACGACGCGCTTGACCCAATTCCGGTCGCGGCGGAGATAGTGCTCGCACTGCAATCGGAAGTCGCGCGCCGTACTCCCGTGACCGATCCGATCGTCCTGTCGATCACCAAGATCAGCGCCGGAACGACGCATAATGTCCTGCCTGACGCGGTCGAACTGCTCGGCACCTTGCGGACGCTGTCGCCCGAGGCCCGCCAGCGCGGGCGCGAGGCGTTTGAGCGCATATGCACTCATGTCGCCGCCGCCCACGGCTGCACGGCCGAGGTGGAAATCGAGCAGGGCTATCCGCCGACCATCAACGATGCCCGCGCGGTTGCTCTGGTGCGCGACATTGCCGCGGAATCGTTCGTTGAGCTGCCAGCCTCCAATATGGGCGGCGAGGATTTCTCTTACGTGCTGGAACGAGTGCCGGGCGCGATGGCGTTTCTGGGCGTTGCACCAATGGGGGAGGAAGCAGCGAGCCGCGCGCCCCTGCATAATCCGTCGATGATGGTTGATGAAGAGCGTGCTTCCGAAGGGCGTGGCACTGCACTGTGCTTTCGCGACGCGGTTCCTTGAAAGGGGTTGGGAATGATCATTGCTGCACTGTTGCTGGCAGCCGCAGGCGCGCCACCGGTTACCGGCTTCTACCGGTCGAACCAGATGGAGATCGGCGCCGCTCTCCAGCTCGATGAGGACGGCCATTTTCAGTACCAGCTTGATTATGGCGCGGTATCGGAAGCGGCCGAAGGCAAATGGTCGTCCGATGGATCGACGGTCTATCTGACGGCAACTCGAATGGAGGGCGCCTACAAGACGCCCAACTTCAATCGCGAGCCGCTGAAAATCGATGGTGACCGGCTATTGCTCAGTCGTTACGACACCGTCATCCGTTTTGAGCGGGAGGAACTTCCCGCGCCTGCCGACAAGAAGAACATCTGGAGGAGTAGAGGATGGCGACCGTGGCGGCACCGACGAGCAGCATCAAGGAACTTACGCTTCGGGGCATCATCCTCGGCGCGCTGATCACGGTCGTTCTTCACCGCGGCCAACGTCTACCTCGGCCTGAAGATCGGCCTGACCTTCGCGACGTCGATCCCTGCGGCGGTCATTTCGATGGCGGTTCTCAAATTCTTCCGCGATTCCACCATCCAGGAAAATAACATCGTCCAGACGATCGCCTCGGCGGCAGGCACGCTGTCGGCGATCATCTTCGTGCTGCCCGGCCTGATCATGGTCGGCTGGTGGACCGGCTTTCCCTATTGGCTGTCCGTCGCGGTGATCGCCATCGGCGGCATCCTCGGGCGTCATGTATTCGGTGCCGCTGCGCCGCGCGCTGGTGACCGGAACTGACCTGCCCTATCCCGAAGGCGTCGCCGCGGCCGAAGTGCTCAAGGTCGGCGCAGGCGTCGGCGGGGTCGAAGAAAATCGCCGCGGCCTCAGCATGATCGTCTGGAGCTCGCTGGTCGCGGCCGGCTTTGCCGCGCTTGCGCAGACCAGGCTGCTCGTTGCCGACGCGGCCAAGGCGTTCAAGTTCGGCTCCGGCGCGACGGCGGCCTCGACCAGCCTGTCGATGGCTGCTGATCGGCGTCGGCCACCTGGTCGGCCTGGCCGTCGGCATCGCGATGTTCGTCGGCCTGCTGATCAGCTGGGCGTTCCTCGTCCCCCACTACACGTCCGCTGGCCACTCAGCCCGCGGGCGTTGAGCTCGGCGACGTTCGTCAACGACGTGTTCCGGAACCAGGTGCGGTTCATCGGCGCCGGGACGATCGGCGTTGCCGCGATCTGGACCTTGCTGCGGATCATTGGCCCGATCATCGCGGGTATCCGCGGCGCGCTGGCTGCCAACCGCGAGCGCAAGGCAGGGCGCGGCGACGCGCTGCCGCTCACCGAACGCGACCTGCCGATCGGCATCGTCGGCGGGTCGATCCTCCTCTCGATGATCCCGATCGGCGCTGCTGCTATACGCCTTCGCAGACACCGATCCGATCGCCGCCGAACCCGGCGCTGACGCTGGTCGTCAGCATCGTCTACATCCTGATCGCCGGCGTCGTGATCGCTGCGGTCACCGGCTACATGGCCGGCCTGATCGGCGCGTCGAACAGCCCGGTTTCGGGCGTCGGCATTCTGTCGGTGCTTGGAATCGCGGTGATCCTCGCGCCTGATTTTCCCCAGCGTCGATCCGGAGGCGACCAAGGCGCTCGTCGCATTTGCCCTGTTCGTGACGGCGTTCATCTTCGGCGTCGCCACGATCGCCAACAACAACCTGCAGGACCTGAAGACCGGCCAGCTGGTCGAAGCGACGCCATGGCGGCAGCAGGTGGCGCTGGTGCTCGGCGTGATCTTCGGCGCAGTCGTCATTCCGCCGATCCTCGACCTGCTCAACAGCGCCTTCGGTTTCCAGGGCGCGCCCGGGGCCGACGCGAATTCGCTCGCCGCGCCGCAGGCGGCGCTGATCTCGGCGATTGCCCAAGGGCGTGCTCGGCGGCAATCTCGATTGGCAGCTGATCGGCATTGGCGCTGCGATCGGCGTCGTCGTCGTCATCATCGACGAATTGCTGCAAGCGCTACCAAGCGGGGAGCGCTTCCGCCGCTGGCGGTCGGCATGGGCATCTACCTGCCGATGGCGCTGACCTTGCTGATCCCGGTGGGCGCGCTGCTTGGCTGGATTTACGACAAATGGGCCGAGCGTTCGGCCAATCCGGAATTCGCCGAGCGCATGGGCGTGCTGATGGCGACCGGCCTGATCGTCGGCGAAAGCCTGTTCGGCGTGATCTTTGCCGGGACTGGTCGCTGCTACCGAGCAGGATACGCCGCTTTGCGCTGGTCGAGGAATTCGGCTGGGCGGTGCCGCTTGGCCTTGCGGTCTTCGCTGCGGCGATCCTTGGCCTTTATCTGGACGACGAAGGCCGATGCGCGCTCCGCGCCCGTGGTTCCGGAAGCGCATATTTCGCCTCCGCATGAAGTGGCGCCGCGTTAGTCGCGACTAGCGGCGCAGCACCTCGCGGCGAAGCTCGGCGGGCGGCCAGGGTGGTGCGCCCGCCTCGGCCTTGCGGATCAACTCGACGATCTTGCGATTGACCGGCGCGTCGTGTTCCCAATTGATCGGCGAGCCGCACCAGTTCGCCATTGATAAAGTCGACTTCGGTCTTGCGTCCTGCGGCAAGGTCGTCAGCCATCGACGAGCGCGCCTTGGCGTCGATCTTCCACTTCTTGAGGAAGACATTGTTGAACAGCCAATCTGGGGCGCTGATCACCCAGGGAAGCAGCCTGGGTCCGACGGCGCCGACCTTGGCGGGCTCTATCCCGGCCTTGTCTAGCAGTCGAAGCCCTTCGCGCATCGAGGCGGCGAAGACCCGGCGATAGTCGCGCTCGCGCAGTTCTTCGAGAAGTGTTCTGCCGGACAATGCGCTGACCGCATTGTTGAGGTTGATCAGCAGCTTGCCCCAGGCAAGGCCGAGCATGTCGGCAGATAGTTTGAGCGCCGCGGGTGACGGTCCAATCCGTTTGGCCAGTTCACGCGTTTCCGGGCGGTCGTCCGAATAAAGATCTCCAGCTACGCCCTTATGGAATTGGCCTTCGCCGAGATAAGCGACATTGTAGGGCACCATGCCGCGTACCACTCGGAAGCGGGAGCCGAGCTCCTGTTCCAACACTTCCACATTGCTGATCCCGTTCTGCAGGCTGAGCACAATTGCGCCTTCGCGGGCATGTTGGGCGATTTGCTTCGCTGCTTCGGCGGTCGCGCCGCTCTTGACGCAGAGCGCAATGATGTCCGCGTCCGCAAGGCCTTCGGGGTCGCACTGATAATCGATCTCGGCGGGCGATATGCTCGCGTCCCACCCGCTATAGTCGCTAAGCGTCAGCCCGTGCGCGCCGATGTCGCTCGCAAAACTCGGCCGACCGATAAAGGTGACTGACAAACCTGCCGCCTGCCAGCAGCCGCCGACGAAGCAGCCGATCGAGCCAGCGCCGAGGATCGCAATGCGCAGGGTGTCAGCCCCTGCCACGATATGGTGCGACGCCCTGGTCGGGAAGCCAAAGCCCCTTGGGCGGCTCGCCCGATTGCCAGAAGACGTCGATCGGGATGCCGCCGCGCGGATACCAATAGCCGCCGATCCGCAGCCATTGCGGCTTCATTTCTTCGAACAGGCGCTGGCCGATGCCGACAGTCACGTCCTCATGGAAGCCGCAGTGATTTCGGAACGAGCCGAGGAACAGCTTGAGGCTCTTGGATTCGACGATCGTTTCGCCGGGGGCATAGTCGATGACAAGGTGGGCGAAGTCAGGCTGGCCGGTGACCGGGCAAAGCGAGGTGAATTCTGGCGCGGCGAAGCGGACGAGATAGAGCGCGCCGGACCGCGGATTGGGCACATAATCGAGCTCCGCTTCGTCCGGAGAAGCGGGAAGGGCGCTTGCCTGGCCGAGATGCTTGGGGGTCGTGGACATGGCGCGCCTCTTACGCTTGCCCTGCGCATTCGGGCAACGCCCAGTCGATCGGCGCCAATCCGCGGCTTTCCAGGAATTCATTGGCCTTGGAGAAATGCCTGCAACCAAGGAAGCCGCTATGTGCCGATAGCGGCGAGGGATGCGGCGCCTTCAGAACCAGGTGTCGAGACGTATCGACAAAGCTCGCCTTTTTCTGGGCGTAACTGCCCCACAACATGAATACGACCGGCGTTTCCTTGGCGTTGACCAGCCGGATGACCGCATCGGTGAACCGCTCCCAGCCGCGGTCGCGGTGGGACGCCGCGATGCCCATTTCGACGGTCAGCACGCTGTTGAGAAGCAGCACCCCCTGCCGCGCCCAATGTTCAAGGAAACCGTGCGCCGGGCGGCGAATGCCAAGGTCGCTTTCAAGCTCCTTGTAGATGTTGACCAGGCTTGGCGGGGGACGAACGCCGTTGGGTACCGAAAAGCAGAGCCCATGCGCCTGGCCTGGGCCATGATAGGGGTCCTGGCCGAGGATCACGACCTTGACCTGATCGAGCGGGGTCAGGTCGAGCGCACGAAACCAATTCGCGCCGGCCGGAAAGATGCGCTTGCCAGCCTCGCGTCTCGGTCAGCAGAAACCGTTTCAACTCCGCCATATAGGGCTGGTCGAATTCCTCGCGCAGCGGCGGCCAGCCAGCTCGGGTGCAGTTTGACGGTCGAGTTCATGGTCATGTCATTGCGGACCGTGAACGCAAGTGGCAATCCGGGAAATATGGAGTAGCTCGAATGGATACGCTCGTTTCCACTGAATGGCTGGCGCGCAATCTGGGCGAGCCCGACGTTGCGATCGTCGATGCCAGCGCCTTCCTGCCGACCGATGGTCGCGACCCGAATGCGGAGTTCCTGCAGGCGCATATCCCCGGCGCGCGGTTTCTCGACATCAACAAGGTTGCCGACCGTTCCAATCCGGCGCCGCACATGCTTCCTTCGGCCGCCGACTTCGGCAAGGCGATGAACGAGCTTGGCGTCGGTCGCGACGACCGGATCGTCGTCTACGACAACAGCCCGCTTCGAACCGCCGCGCGCGGCTGGTTCATGTTCCGCCATTTCGGGGCGGAGCGGGTCGCCATCCTCGACGGCGGGTTCCAGAAGTGGCGCGCCGAAGGCAGGCCGGTGGAGAGCGGCGAGCCTAGCCCGCGCAAGGCCAGGTTCGATGCCCACGAGCGGGCCGGCGAAGTGGTGACGAAGCAGGCGATCCTCGGCGGCATCGATTTGCCGATCCTTGATGCGCGGGGCAGGGCGCGGTTCGAAGGGACCGAGCCCGATCCGCGCCCTGGCGTCGGCCGTCGGCCACATCCCGGGATCGAAGAATCTGCCTTTCGCGTCGCTTTACCGGGACGACGGCACTCTCAAGTCGGAGGAGGAATTGCGCGCAGGCCTTCGCCGAACTCCGCATCGATCCGCAGGTGCCGTTCATTGCCAGTTGCGGTTCGGGAGTGACGGCCAATTCGATCATCTTCGCCGCGCACCGGCTCGGCGGGCGGCACGGCAAGCTTTATGATGGAAGCTGGAGCGAATGGGGCGCCGATCCGGCGACGCCCAAGGAGAAGGGTTCGGCCTAAAGGCTGAAAAGCTGGTCGATCGAACCGATTCCCTCGCCGAGTTCGCGCTTCAATCGGGCGATCGCCGAAGGATGCGGCTCTTTGCCAGCCTCTTGGTGCGCGGCCAGCATCTCAAGGCCCGCGGCCGCGGCGGCGGCGGTTCGCGACGAGCGCGCGTCGAAGCAGCGCTTGCGGGCGGGCGATGCGCTGGGCCAGGCCGCAGCAAGCTTGGCCTCCGCCATGCTGTCGGAAGGATTCTCCCCCGCGAACTGCTCGACGCAGGCGAGCGCCTGGCGGATCGATGCCAGGCGAGCGATCGCCTCGGCATAGGGCCCGGGGACCTCGGTGGCGTCAGCGGCCGATTCGGGAATGAAATGAATCATCGCACCCGTTTGCCACGAGCCGGTAAATCTTTAGTAAATCAGCCTTTTTGGCGGCCTACGCAGCCGACGCCGTCTCGATGTCGCGCAGGATCCAGCCGCGCTGCGGGATCGTCTCGATGAACTCCGCGCCGCCCGAGGCAGAACGCAGCTTCTTCCTGAGCTTGGAGATGAATACGTCGATGATCTTGGGCTGCGGCTGGTCGTCGGCGCGGCGATAGAGATGCTTCAGCAGCATTTGCCGGGTGACGACGTTGTTGCGAGCAAAAGCCAGCAGCTCGAGCACGCGATATTCCATCTCGGTAATGCCGATCGGATGCGTGTCGATGCGGATCAGCCGCTGGACCGGGTCAACCGCCAGCCGGCCGCCACACAGCGTCTCCGGAAGTTCGCCGCCATTGGCCTTCAGGCTGGCGAGCAGGCGCGAAGCCGCTTCCTCATTGTCTTCCGCAGATAGCGTGACCGGCGATCCGATCAGCAGCTGCTGAATTTCGGCCAGCGACTTATGCGCTTCCTCGACCAGGCGGCTGCCTTCTTCGAAGCGGCGCCGCGAGCGATCGAGCATCGCTTCGATCTCGACCAGACGGGCAGATAGGGTCTCTGAGCTCATCTTCCCCCCTTACGCCGCTTATTGCTGAGGCGTCTGTGCAGACGCATCCTGGCTGTCGGCCGCTGGAGCGGCCAGGATCGTCTGGGTCGACTGACCCTTGTCGACGACGCGCGTGTCGGGGTCGCCCGCGGTCGAGCGAATGCCGAGCGAGGCGCGGTCGCGGCCAGCGCGGTCGAGCACCGACATTTCGGTCGAGCTGCGCGGAGCCGGGCCGCCGAACAAGGCTTCGATGGCCTGCGTCTGGGCGTCCTGCGCCGTCATGCTGACCGTGCCGGCAACCGGCGGGGTCAGCGAATAGTCGGGCGGAATCACCAGCGGCGCGTTGCGCGCGACGGCGAACTCGTCGAGCGATTTGGGCTTGCTGGTGCCGAAGGCGCCGCAGCCGGCAAGCAGGATCGCCGGGGCGATGAGGAGGAAAGCCTTACGCATGTTCATTCGTTCCTTCAGGCGCCTTGCCCCCCTGGTCACGGAGGAGGAAGGCGCGGAGCAGCAAGATGACGACGCCAATGCTAATCGCCGCGTCGCCGACATTAAAGACATAAAAGGGCCTGAACGTGCCAAAATGCAGGTCGAGGAAGTCGACGACATAGCCGAACTGCACCCGATCGACGATATTTCCAAGCGCGCCGCCCAATATCATCGCCAGCGCAAGCTGGTCGCCGCGCTGCTGTTCCTTGCGAATCCACCAGGCGACGCCGACCGCGATGGCGGCGGTCATGGCGACCAGTAACCAGCGATGAGTGTCGTTCTGCGCCTGGGCGATGCCGAGGCTGATGCCGTAATTATGGACCCGGGTGAGATCGAAGATCGGCAGCAGTTTGATTTGCTGACCTTCGACGACCAGCCCGAGCGGGCCGGTGACGAACCACTTGCTGAGCTGGTCGGCGGCGAAGATCAGCAGGGCAAGGCCATAAGGCGTAGGCGCGGTTAGCCATTCACCACCTCGTCGCAGCGTGCGCAAAGGTCGCCGTCTTCCCTGACTTCGGGCAGAAGCCGCCAGCAGCGGCCGCATTTATGCTTGCTGGTCTTGGTCACCGCGATCGCATCGCCGCTCTTGACTGACGAGACGATGAACAGCTCGGCAAGCAGTGCCGGGTCGGCATCGCTCGGAACAGTCACTTCGGCTTCGAGGCTCGATCCGATGACCTTGTCGCGGCGAAGCGGTTCGATCGCTTCGGTCACTGCGACGCGCAATTCGCGCAGCGCAGCCCATTTCTCCTCCAGCGCATCGTCGCGCCAGGCGGTGTCGATTTCCGGCCATTCGAGCAGGTGGACGCTTTCCGCATCGGGATAGCGCGTGCCCCACACTTCCTCGGCTGGTGAACACCAGCACCGGCGCGGCCCAGCGGACCAGCGCGTGGAACAGCGTGTCGAGCACCGTGCGATAGGCGCGGCGCTTCGGGTCGCTCGGCGCATCGCAGTAGAGGCTGTCCTTGCGGATATCGAAGAAGAAGGCCGAAAGATCGTCGTTGCAGAAGTCGGTCAGCGCGCGGACATAGGTGTTGAAGTCGAAATCGTCGACCGCCTGCCGCAGCTTCGCGTCGAGCTCGCGCAGTCAGCGCCAGCATGTAGCGCTCCAGCTCCGGCATCTCGTCGACAGCCGATCCGCTCTTCCTCGCTGAACCCGTCGAGCGCGCCGAGCAGGTAGCGGAAGGTGTTCCGGAGCTTGCGATACTGGTCGGCCGACGCCGGCGAGGATCTCCTTGCCGATGCGATGGTCCTCGGTGAAGTCGACCGACAGCGCCCACAGCCGCAGGATGTCCGCGCCATAATCGCGCATCAGGTCGATCGGGTCTGATCGTGTTGCCCAGGCTCTTGGACATTTTCATGCCCTTGGAGTCCATGGTGAAGCCGTGGGTCAGCACCGCGTCATAAGGCGCGCGGCCGCGGGTGCCGCAGCTTTCGAGCAGCGACGACTGGAACCAGCCGCGATGCTGGTCGGAGCCTTCGAGGTAGAGGTCGGCGGGCCAGCGCTGCTCGGGCCAATGGCCGCTTTCCAGCACGAAGACATGGGTGCAGCCGCTGTCGAACCAGACGTCGAGAATGTCGGTGACCCGCTCATAGTCGGCGGCGTCGTAGCTGTTGCCGAGATATTCCTGGGCGCGATCGTCGTCCCAGGCGTCGACACCCTCGGCCTTGATCGCGGCGACGATGCGTTCGTTGACCTCGTGATCGACCAGCAGCTTGCCGGTCTTGCGCTCGACGAACAGCGCGATCGGCACGCCCCAGGCGCGCTGGCGGCTGAGCACCCAGTCGGGCCGGCCCTCGACCATCGACCCGATGCGGTTGCGGCCCTTTTCGGGGACGAAGCGGGTTTCGGCGATTGCGGTCATCGCCAGCTGGCGAAGCGTCGCGCTTTCATCGTCGGAGACGTGGGCGCCGTCGATCAGCGCGCCCCCTTCATTCTCCCACCGCTTTTCGGCCCGGGTCTTGAAGTGATGGTGGCCGAGCGGCTTGTCCATCGCCACGAACCATTGCGGGGTGCAGCGGTAGATGACCTTGGCCTTGGACCGCCAGCTGTGCGGATAGCTGTGCTGATAGTCGAACGAGGCGGCGAGCAGCGCGCCGGCTTCGCGCAGGTCGGTATTGATCGGCCCGTCGGGCGCGTTGAACTTGGGGTTGATGACCGATCCCTGGCCGCCGAGCCACAGCCAGTCCTCGCGATATTTGCCGTCGCCCTCGACCGCGAAGACGGGGTCGATGCCGTTGCGCCTTGCACAGCTCGAAATCATCCTCGCCATGGTCGGGCGACATATGGACCAGGCCGGTGCCGCTGTCGGTGGTGACGAAGTCGCCGGGCAGGAAGGGGCGGGGCCTGGCGAAGAAGCCGCCGAGATGGTGCATCGGGTGGCGGGCGACGGTGCCGGCGAGGTCGGAGCCGCTGATAGGTGCCCAGCGCATGCTCGTGCAGGATCGACAGCGCTTCGGTCAGTCCTTCGGCGATGCGGAGCCCAAGTCCGCGTCCGGTCGAAGAAGCTGCCAAGCAGGTCGACGGCGACGAGGAACCTGCCGGCCATCGGCTCGACGCTCGATAGAGGTGATATTCAACCTCCGGCCCATAGGCGATCGCCTGGTTGACCGGGATCGTCCACGGCGTGGTCGTCCAGACCACCGCATAGGCGCCGACCAGCTCCGGGATCGGGCTCTCGACGATCTCGAACGCCACGTCGATCTGGGTCGAGGTAATGTCCTCATATTCGATCTCGGCCTCGGCCAGCGCGGTCTTTTCGACCGGGGACCACATCACCGGCTTGGCGCCGCGATAGAGCTGGCCGCTCTCGGCGAACTTGAGCAGCTCGGAGACGATCGTCGCCTCGGCCTCGAAGTCCATCGTCAGGTAGGGCTTGTCCCAGTTGCCGCCGATGCCGAGCCGCTTCAGCTGCTCGCGCTGCATGTCGACCCAATGCTGGGCATAGGCGCGGCATTCGGCGCGGAATTCCTTGACCGGCACCTCGTCCTTGTTGAGCTTCTTCTTGCGATACTGCTCCTCGACCTTCCACTCGATCGGCAGGCCGTGGCAGTCCCAGCCGGGCACGTAGGGCGCGTCCTTGCCCAGCAGCGTCTGGGTGCGGACGACCATGTCCTTGAGGATATGGTTGAGCGCATGGCCGATGTGCATGTCGCCATTGGCGTAGGGCGGGCCGTCGTGGAGGATGAACTTCTCGCGGCCCTCGCGCGCCTTGCGCAGCTGGCCGTAAAGGTCGCCCTCCTGCCAGCTGGCGAGGATGAGCGGCTCCTTCTGCGGCAGGCCGGCCTTCATCGGAAAGTCGGTCTTGGGCAGGAAGACGGTGGAGCGGTAGTCGGGTTTGGTGGTCGGCGCGTCTGACATTTCGGACGCGGCCTTAGCGGGCGAAGGCCAAGATGCAAACCTTCGCGTCATTGCGAGGAGCCGAAGGCGACGCGGCAATACATGGATTGCTTCGCTTCGCTCGCAATGACGGTTGGCGAGTGCTTACTCCGCTCGGTCCCGCCTTCGCTTCAACCTCGCCTCGGCCGCATCCATCTGAGCCTGCGTCCTGAAATCCCGGCTCGGCCTTAGCGCCGGCCCAACCGTCCAGATATCGTCGACCCAGATATAGCCGTTGAAGGTCGATGGGATCTCGCCAAGCTGCTCGGGCAAGGTCAGGCCTTCGCCGGCGTCGCTGCCATGATTACCGATGACGACCACTCGGGCGTTGGCGCTTTGCATCCGCTGGATCAGGCGATTGGGCCAGCCCCAGAAGGCCCACTGATAGTTCAAAGGCACGAATATTGTGCCGTTGCGGCAGCTTTCGGGGACGATCGAAGTCCAGCCGTAGACCAGATATTCTTCGGTGCAGGACTTGGCTTGCTCCTTGATGGTCGTCCAGGCCTTGGGGAAATGGCTTCTGATCCGTTCGGTCGGTCCGGCTGCGCCATAGAATGAGTCGCGCCGTTCGACGACGTTGCGCCGCGCAGCTTTGAGCGCGGCCGCTAGCTGGTCGGCCTCGCGCGGGTCCGTTCCCTTGAAGTTGAACAGGATCGGCGTGTTGGGAAGCGCCGCAAGCGCTTCCTCCAGGCTCGGGATATGATCCTTGCGTCGACCGCGGAAAGGGAAGGTCTTGCCTCCATCCGCAGTGTAGCGATAGCCGATGTCGAGCGCCTGGAGCTCGGCCAGCGTCTTGCTGCGCACCTCGCCCTTGGCCTCGGTCCGGCAATCGACGGTCCAGTCGTGGAATACGGCAATCCTTCCGTCAGCGGTCGGCGCGACGTCGATTTCGACCATGTCGGCACCCAGCCTGGCCGCCGTCTCCATCGAGCGGACGCTGTTCTCCTGATAGTCGTGGACCGGCGGTTCGATCCGGTCGGCAGTGCAACTGCCATGGTCGATCCCCTCATGGTCGAACAGCTGCGAGACACCGCGATGCGCAATCAACTTGACCCCGCCGACGGGCGTAGGGGCCAGCCAGCTGGCGTTGACGAAAGTCAGCAGCAAAATTGCCACCGCAAGGAACAAGGCCAACCGGCCCACCCAATATTTCATGCGAACAGCGCTCGCGCCTGCGCCGCGTCGGTGTCCATTTGCGTCTTGAGCGCCTCGATGCTGTCGAACTTGGCCTCGGGCCGCAGATAATGCATGCAACGCAACCTCGATCGTCCGGCCGTAAAGGTCGCCGTCGAAGTCGAACAGCACCGCTTCCAGCAATTCCTTGGGCGGCTCGAACGTCGGTCGGATACCGAGGCTGGCGACGCCATCATGCTCGCTGCCGTCGTCGAGCGTCACCCGAACCGCATAAATACCGTAGGCCGGGCGCAGATAATTGCCGAGCTCCACATTGGCGGTCGGCCAGCCCAGTGCGCGTCCGCGCTTGTCGCCATCGACGACCACTCCCTCGATCGCGAATGGCCGGGTGAGGAGGCGGGTGGCGGTGCCGCGGATCGCCGGCCATGCAGCGCCTCGCGGATTCGGCCCGACGAAATTCGCTCGCCGTCGAGCAGCACGGGCGCGACGGTCTCGGCCTGGATGCCGTGCTCGGCCCCAAGCTCCCGCAGCACCTCGGCATTGCCGCCGCGGCCCTTGCCGAAGGTGAAGTCCTCGCCGGTGACGACGCCCGCCGCGCCGAAGCTGCTCGGCCAGAAGCTCGGCGACAAAATCCTCGGCCGTTGGTCGAGGCCAGCTCGTCCCCGAAGTGGAACACCAGCATCGCGTCGGCCCCGGCCTGCGCGAACAATCGCTCGCGCTGGTCGAGCGTGGTCAGCCGGAAGGGCGGGGTGTCGGGCTTGAAGTGGCGCACGGGATGCGGGTCGAAGGTGGCGACGATTACCGGCCGCCGCTCGTGCGCGCCGCGCTGCACCGCCCGCCCGACCACCGCCTGGTGGCCGAGATGGAAGCCATCGAAATTGCCCAGCGCGACGACCGCGCCGCGCAGGGCATCCGGGATCGGCTGGTCGTGGAACAGGCGCTGCATTAATGGAGCGGCTTAGCGGGATTGAGTTTCAAGTCCAGACGCTTGACTTCGTCGCGCTCGCCATACCTATTTGGCCGCTCATCCCGTTTCACCGGTCACCGGCGGCGCATCCTTGCGCGCGCCGTTTTTCCGTTGGAAGGGGCTAACGCTTTGAGATGGGGCGGTCGGGTGCCCGCTGCCCTGTGGAGCTAGGAGAATACCTTTCATGGCACGTATTGCGGGCGTCAACCTGCCCACCAACAAGCGCGTTGTTATCGCGCTGCAGTATATCCACGGCATTGGCCAGACCAAAGCCAAGGAAATCACCGAGAAGCTGTCGATCGCTCCCGAGCGTCGCGTCCAGGACCTGACGGACCAGGAAGTGCTGCACATCCGCGAGGCGATCGACGCCGACTACACCGTCGAGGGCGACCTTCGCCGCGAGACGGCGATGAACATCAAGCGGTTGATGGACCTCGCCTGCTATCGCGGCCTGCGTCATCGCAAGGGCCTGCCGGTCCGCGGTCAGCGCACGCATACCAATGCGCGCACCCGCAAGGGCAAGGCCAAGCCGATCGCCGGTAAGAAGAAGTAAGCTCGACGCGAGCGACCGCCTGGGACGCGCTCGCGAGACGCTACTCGAGCTACAGAACTAGGAGATTTCCAATGGCACGTGAACCCCAGCGCCTCCGCCGTCGCGAGCGCAAGAACATCACCGCCGGCGTCGCGCATGTGAACGCCAGCTTCAACAACACCATGATCACCATCACCGACGCACAGGGCAACGCGATCGCGTGGTCCTCGCGCCGGCATGATGGGCTTCAAGGGCAGCCGCAAGTCGACCCCCTACGCGGCGCAGGTCGCGGCGGAAGACGCCGGCCGCAAGGCCGCCGAACATGGCGTCCGCACCCTCGAAGTCGAGGTCAAGGGCCCCGGATCGGGCCGCGAGAGCGCGCTTCGTGCACTGCAGGCGGTCGGCTTCCAGATCACCTCGATCCGCGACGTCACGCCGATCCCGCACAACGGCGTGCGCCCGTCGAAGCGCCGCCGCGTCTAATCTTTCGCCGGAAGCCAGGCTTTCGGATAGGAATTGAACAAAAAGTTTTAAAATCAGGAGTTTAGTGGGACGCCGCTACTCCAGCTGCCAAGGAAATATCATGGCCGTCAACGCAAAGAACTGGCAGGAACTCAAGAAGCCCAACGCGCTGGAGCGCAAGCCGGGCACCGACGTCCGCCGCAAGGCGATCGTTCGTCGCCGAGCCGCTCGAGCGCGGCTTCGGCATGACGCTCGGCAACTCGCTGCGCCGGGTGCTGCTGTCGTCGCTCCAGGGCGCCGCGGTCACCTCGATCAAGATCGAAGGCGTGCTGCACGAGTTCTCGAGCCTCGCGGGCGTCCGCGAGGACGTGACCGACATCATCCTCAACGTGAAGCAGATCGCGCTGAAGATGGAAGGCGAAGGCCCCAAGCGGCTGCAGCTTTCGGCGACCGGCCCGGGCGAAGTCACCGCCGGCGCAGATCGCGACGTACCGGCGACATCGAAGTCACCAACCCGGACCTGGTGCATCTGCCACCTCGACGATGGCGCGACGCTCAACATGGAGCTGACCGCCGACATCGGTAAGGGCTATGTCCCGGCCGCCGCCAACCGTCCGGCCGACGCGCCGATCGGCCTGATCCCGGTCGACGCGCTCTACAGCCCGGTCCGCCAGGTCGCCTACAAGGTCGAGAACACCCGCGTCGGCCAGGAGCTTGACTATGACAAGCTGACGCTGACCATCGAGACCGACGGCACCGTCACCCCGGAGGACGCGCTCGGCTATTCCGCGCGCATCCTGCAGGACCAGCTGCAGCTGTTCGTCCACTTCGACGACAGCCAGGTCCGCGCGGTTCCGTCCGCGGCGATGGTCGGCACTGCCGGCGTCCCCGGCGCGGCCGAGGCCGCGGCCGCCGACACCAACCAGCTCAACCGCTACCTTCTCAAGAAGGTCGACGAGCTGGAGCTGTCGGTGCGCAGCGCCAACTGCCTGAAGAACGACAACATCATCTACATCGGCGACCTGGTCCAGAAGACCGAGGCCGAGATGCTCCGCACGCCGAACTTCGGCCGCAAGAGCCTCAACGAGATCAAGGAAGTCCTTGCCTCGATGGGCCTGCGCCTCGGCATGGACATCCCCGGCTGGCCGCCGGAGAACATCGAAGAGATGGCCAAGAAGCTGGAGCAAGAGCTGCTCGGCTAACGAGTTGCGTAATTAGTAAGCGTCCAGGAAGGGCCGTCCCGCGAGGGGCGGCCCTTTTTTCATCTGCGCTAATAATTTTGAAATAGCTTAGATGAACGGCAAGCATTTTTTAAGTTCACCATCGATGCATCTAAACAAGCCTAGCTTCGTTTTTATTCCCAGAAGAGAATCGATATTGGGCGTATTTAGGAGCTTTATTATGACGACTCTGTCAAAGATGCTGATCGGCACTGCCGGTCTTGGCGCAGCCCTGACGATTGCTTCGCCCGCCACGGCCCAGCAGCCTTACCCATATGGCAACCAGAACACGGGTGTCGTCGGCGCGATCATCAATTCGGTGACGGGTGGTAGCTACGGCCAGTACCCCCAGGGCAATTATGCCTACGGCCAATATCCGCAGGGCAACTATGGCTATGGCCAGGTGAACGAGCGCGCTGCCGTCGGCATGTGCGCCGCTGCCGCCGAACAGCGCATCAACGGGAACTATCGCGGCCAGCCAGGCTATGGTTACTATGGCAATGGTTACGCGAACAACGGCTATCAGCAGGGCTATGCCAATGGTTACAATGGGCAGACCGCCCGTGTCCTCGGCATTACTAATGTCGAACGGCGCAATAAGGGCGGCCTGAAGGTTTCGGGCGTTGCCAGTTCGGGCCGTGGCTATGGCTACGGCAACCAGGGCTACAACAACCAAGGCTACAACAATGGCTACAACGGCCAGCGTGCCTACGCCGCGAACCAGGCGGCCGACCTGCGCTTCACCTGCAAGGTCAATACGCGCGGCCAGGTGAGCGACGTTACCATCAATCGCAACCAGGTAGCGTACCGCGGCTACTAAACCCCGATCACGTGCGTAATGGCGAGTAAGGAGGGCCGTCCCGCAAGGGGCGGTCCTTTTCTTTCGACTAGGCCCGCGAAGTCTCCTGCCAGGCAAAGGCAGAGCCATGCTTGCTGGCGGCGGGGCCGAGCAGCCGCGCGAAGTCGTGGTCGTCGAACGGGCTGGGCGCCTTGAGCGCCTTCAGGCGCTGGACATAGAGGTCGACCAGTTGCAGCCGTCGATCGCGCGCGGCGTCGGTCACGGCGCGGGACGCGGCAGCCATCTCCTCACAAGCGCGGCGGCGATAATAGCGAACGTCGGATTCCATTGCCGCCCCCTCCCAAGGAACATCTCGCTCGTTACCGAGTCGGAGCGGGCAATTTAACGGAAGTTAAACGAACGTCGAGTCTGTGCCGGGACTGGCTATTCGGCGGCGTTCTCGTCCGCGGTCGGCTCTGGCGGATAAAAGCTCCGCGCAAAAGGTTGACTTCAGCACGTAATTCCGCTTGAGGGCTCCGCGACGGCGGGGCCGAGGCCTCGCCATTGTCATTTAAGGGAATAGGGGCGGCTCCCGTTAAGTCCGCCTGGCTGGGGATACCTAACACGGTCCCCTGACGAACGGAGAAGAACAATGCGTCATCGCGTCGGCGGCCGTAAGCTGCAGCGTACCTCGAGCCACCGTGCGGCCCTGTTCCGCAACATGGCCGCAGCACTCATCAAGCACGAGCAGATCACCACCACCACCGCCAAGGCGAAGGAGCTGCGCCCCTACGTCGAGAAGCTGGTCACGCTGGCCAAGAAGGGCGGGCTTTCGAACCGCCGCCTGGCCCATGCGCGGTTGATGGACGATACCCAGCTGGTCAAGCTGTTCGACGTCATCGGCCCGCGCTACGCCGAGCGTAACGGCGGCTACACCCGTGTCATCAAAGCCGGCATCCGTGCGAACGACGCGGCGCCGATCGCCATCATCGAGTTCGTCGACCGCGACGTCGACGCCAAGGGGCAGGACAGCGGCCCCGTGATGATCGAGGACGAAGTCGAGGCCTAATCAACCTCGTCAGGATCAAAGAGGCGCTGGTCTTCGCGACCGGCGCCCTTTTCTTTGCCCTTTGCTAGCCCAGGAATTCGTCCGCCCGGATCGCTAGTTCGGTGCGGCTGCTTACGCCCAACTTCTCAAATACTGCATGTAGGTAGACCTTGACGGTGCCTTCGGTGACGCCGAGCTGCTCGGCGATTTCGCGGTTGCGCAGCCCCTTGCGGACGAAGCCGATCAGCTGCCGTTCGCGCGGGGCGAGCGAAGGGCGGCCGTCGTGAGTGCGCGACTTGGCCAGTTGCCGTGCGCGCTGCGCGAGCTCGGGATCGAACCAGGTCCGGCCGTGGCGCACGCTATCGAGGCAATCGAGCAGATAGGCTGGGTCGGAATTCTTGAGGACGATGCCCTGTACCTTGAGTGACTTCGCCTCCAGCAGCGCAAAATCGTCGATCGCCGCAGTCAGCAGGATAACGCGCAACGACCGCTTGTCGGAGCGGATACGGCGAAGCACTTCCATTCCACTCCCGCCCGGCATCTGCAGGTCGAGCAGGAGGATGTCGGGTTGCAGCCGGTCGACCTCCGCCAACGCGGCTTCACCGGTGCCGGCCGTCGCGACAATTTCATATTCGGAATCGCGCAGCAATACTTCAAGCGCGGTCCGGATCATCGGGTGATCGTCGGCTAGGAGGATGCGGCTCAATGCAGGCCGCCTTCACCGATCGGCAGCCAGATCGACATTTTGGTGACGCCCATTCCTCGGGCCATGTCGATCGCTCCGCCGGCCTGTTCGACCCTCTCCCGCAGCGACATCGGCATTTCCGGCCGCGCGCCCCGGGGCGGGAAGTCGGCGCCATCGTTGACGATTTCCAGCTGCAGCCGGCCCGACGCCGCGGCCAGCCCGATTGTCACCGATTTTGCCTTGGCATGGCGGACTGCATTGGCGACGGCCTCCCGCATCAGCTGATGTGCGTCGAGGTGGACTCGGGTCGGGATCATCATCTCCGCCGAGCGCGAGGAAAATTCGCAGCGAACGTCCCATTGTTTCGACAGGCGTTCGGCCAGCGCCTTGAGATCCTTGGCAAGATCGTTGAGTGCCACCAGCGGTCCGCTGCGCAAGGAAGTAATGAAGGAGCGCAACTCCTTCTGCTCCTGCAGCATCAGCTGCTTCAGCTCGTCAATCTCCGGCTCGACATCGCGGCCCAACGCCTTCGATCTCTTCATCGCTTCAAGCCGGAAAGCAGCGCCCGCGAGGAATTGAACGACACTGTCGTGAAGGTCGCGAGCCAGCGTTAGTCGCGAGCGCGCTTCGGCGCTTTCCTCCGCGGCCTTGAGCAAGGCATGCTTCTGGAGGTGGGCGGCGACATCGGCCCCGATCTGTTCCGCAAGGTCGATATGATCGGTGGAAAGGTTGGGGACGGACTCAAGAAACAGCTCGCCCTCTCCCCAATCCGAACGGACCGGGATGGCGAGCCCTTCGCCGAGCGCCAGGTCGGCGGCCGCTTGAGGGGCGATCACGTCTATTGCCGTAAATCCCGTCAAATTCCGTTCGTTGTCCTTCCGAAGGGCACGATTCCTGCGAAGGTCGTACAAAAACGGAGTCTTGGCGAGCGCATGGGCGATCGCCAGCCCCGGAGCCTTCACGGTAGCAAGCTCTCCGTCACGAATAGCAAGACCGGCGAACTTGCTGCGGCCCTGGTTGCGCCAAACGAACACTCCGGCGGAGGCGCCTACGCCGTGCATCGCGGCGCGTAGCCCGGTTTCCAGCGGAGATTCGTCTAGCGTCGGGCCGGCGAGCAGTTCCTCGTCCCGCGAATAAAATCGAGCGCGCCACTGATTCGCACCGAACCAGATCAGCACCAATGATACGATTACGAGGTGGCCGGTCCTGACAACGAAGCGGTTCAGCTCGAAATGTGCGCTGGGGGTCGCGACCAACATTCCGACAATCAAATAAAGCAGGATGAGCAGGATCGCCGAGGCGGCGGTCAAATGCCAGCCCCAGCGGATCGCGGCCGACAGGAGGACGAAGACGAAGAAGATGTAATAGGGGCTCGTGAAACCTTCGGTCAGCATGACCAGCAAGGTGAACAGGACGATGTCCACCGCATGCGCCGGTCCGGCCAGCTTGGCGTCGAGCCACCAGTTGTTCCAGGTTACAATGGCCACGGCGATTGCAAACAGCAGATAGGAAATCAGCAGCGCAAAGGTCGCTTCGGGAGCATGGGTAGGCTGGCTGGAGTCGACCCAGATGGCGATCAGGAACAGAGTTGCCAGCATAAGCCGGCCAAGAGCGATGACTCGCCCGGAACTATGCTGAAGTCCCTTCCCCACAAGAGATGCATATAGCATCAGGGGCAGGGCGCACAGTGCCCGCCAGTCCGCTGTAATTGAGTCACACTATCCTTTGATAACTGGGGCCGAGAAAGTCCGGCTGTTATCAGCTGCTTTGTCCGAACCCTGGGGAGCGCGTGAAACATTCGCGCTCCCCTTTTTCGTGGCTGGAACAGGCGAAGCGACCGCGCCTTAACCAACCTTTCTGGTAGCAAAACAGGACATTCAGGGGTGATGCATCCTGATACGGATATGGAACGTTACTGCACCTTGGGAGTCCGGGTGTTTGGAGGCGTAATCTAGGAGAATAAGCCATGTCGGCGAAGATGAAGTTTCTGACCGGAGCGGCCGGTCTTGCAGCGGCGGTCGGGTTGGCGACGCCGGCGTCGGCGCAATATTACCCGCAGCCGAGCTACCCACAGCAGGGTTATCCGCAGCAGGGTTATCCGCAGCAGGGTTACCCGCAGTCTGGTTACGGCTACGGGACCAATAATCCGGTGGGCACGATCATCAACGGCATCCTTGGTTATGGTCGATACCCATACGGCAACTATGGCTACAACCAGTACAATAACCAGAGCGCGGCGATCGACCAGTGCGCCCGCGCGGTCGACGCCCGCCTGAACGGTTATCGCGGTGGTTATTATGGCTATGGCAATGTCCCGTACGGCGGTGGTTACGGCAACCAGTACGGCGGCTACGGCAACCAGTATGGCTACAATCAGGGCTATGCGACCGGCGGGCGTGTGCAGGGCATCACCCGGGTCGAGCGCAAGAGCTACGGCCTCAAGGTTTGGGGCGTCGCGACCTCGGGATATCGCGGTTATGAAGGTTACAACCGTCGTGGATACGGCACCTATGGCTATAGTAACGGCGCAGACCTGAGCTTCGACTGCGAGGTTCGCTATGACGGCCAGATCCGCGACATCGATATCAAGCGCCGCACCGCTAACTGGCGCGGCTATTAATCGGTCCTGATCTATTTCCCCTGCCGGGGGAACGGGGTGCGCGGGAGTCGAATGACTCCCGCGCATTTTCCTTAGGCATTTGCTGCCAGCCCCTGTGCAAGCTCTTCCAGCTGCCCGGCGCATTTTCCCCAGCCGTCGTCGAAGCCCATTTTTTGATGAACGTCGCGGTCTGCTTCGTTCCGGTGCAGCGCGACCGCGCGGTATAGCGTCTTGCCGTCGCCTGCGTCGGCGAACGTAACGACTGCGGTCATTGGAAAGCTTTCACAACCTTCGCCCATTTCAGCGGGTCGATACTGCGGTGCCAGCGCGCTGGTCCACACCAGTTTCTCGCCATCGACGACTTCGAGCATGCAGCCGGGATTGCCGTGCCCCGTGTCGAAGCCATCCGGCCCAATCATGCGGATTCGGAAGATCCCGCCGGGACGAAGATCCATTTCGACCTCGCTGATCTCATATGGCTTTGGAGCGAACCACTGCTTCAGCAGCTCGGGATCGGTCCAGGCCCTCCACACGAGGTCGCGCGGAGCATTGAGGGTACGTTCGAGCACCAGGTCATTGTCTTTTGACATCGTCATCCTCCTTCAATTCTGCAAATTTGCATTGGCGGGGAAAGTCATCGCCTAGCCCGCTTCAATCCACCCATTCATCTTGAATGCGCACCAGATAGCCATCGCGTGGCCGTGGCCCAGCCCGAAGTCCTGCTTAAGCCAGCTAACGATCGGCATTGCCTTGGCATCATCGCCAAGCAGCCCACGTTCGGTTGCCAGGATGCGGAAATCGTCCGGCGTCTTTCCAGTCTTGGTTTCGATATTGCGGATATAGGCTTCAAACGACATCGAATCTCTCCTTGGGAGCCTGCTCAGGCCCGCACGGTCATGGTTTCCGAGATCGGTCCCGATGTTGAATCGGCAAGCCGCAAGACAAGCGCCGTCAGCCAGGCCCAACCGACGATGGCCGCGACAAAAAAGGCGACCCCCGGTGCAATGAGATTGCCCATGCCCAGGCCGACCAGCAGCGGCATTGCAATGCCGGCCGCCAGCGACAGGGTGGACCAGTGGCCCGACATGCGGCGCGCGGCAACGAAACAGGCAATGATCAGTGAGCTGAAGGCGATCATGAAGGCGATCGAATGGACGATCGCGCTGGGAGTCATGACGGGCTGCTGGTCAGCGGGGGTCCCCGCAGGGAAACCGCAACAGGCAGGGGGAGGGAATATCCCCGCTAGAATCAGGCCGATGCCATATAAGCCGATCAGGATGGGGAGGGCCCGGCTACCGCGACCCTCACCAAGGACGCGGGACATGCCGAACGCGCAAAGCAGGGTTAGCAATCCTGATCCGATGAAGGCCGCGACCATCGTCCAGCCGCCTTCGCCAAGGCTGAGATTGCTTACTGCATGCCGCTGAAGGTCGAAACCCGGGCGGGTCATTATGCCGTAGGTAGCGACGCCGCAAAACAGGATCCCGGCGATCCCTCCCGCGGTCAGCAGCGTCCGGTCAGCGGGGCTGGTCGTGCAGGTCATCAATCATCTCCGTTGTACGTCGCGAGAAAGTTTTCGAGGCGGTCCGCCTGCGCCTCCCATTCTGTGCGGCGATCGGTCAGCCACCGCTCTGCCTCGGCAATCGCGTTGCCCTGCAGCCGGGCGGTGCGGATGCGGCCTTTCTTTTCGGTCTTGATAAGGCCGCTGCCTTCCAATGCCTTTAGATGCTGCATCACCGCCGGCAGGCTCATCGGGAGCGGTCGCGCCAGCTCGCTGACCGATGCGGGCCCTCGCGACAGGCGTGCAAGCATCGACCGTCGGGCGGGGTCGGCGAGTGCCTGGAAGGCATGATCGAGGCGCGATTCGTTAAGCATGTGCTTAACTATTAAAATGATAGCCAAGCTGTCAAGACACTTAATGAGTTGCTTAACTTTACTCGCGCCGCGCTCATCTCTATCGGCCCGCCATGCAGCCCACTGATTCCATCCTAATCGTCGACTTCGGTAGCCAGGTGACCCAGCTGATCGCGCGCCGGGTGCGCGAGGCCGGCGTCTATTGCGAGATCGCCCCGTTCGGCCATAGCTGGGCCGCCTATGAGCGGATGAAGCCCAGGGGGATCATCCTGTCGGGCGGGCCGGCTTCGGTGCATTGGGAAGACAGTCCACGCGCGCCGCACGCCTTCTTCGATGCCGGCATTCCGGTGCTCGGCATCTGTTACGGCCAGCAGGCGATGTGCGAGCAGTTGGGTGGCGAGGTCGTCGTCCACGACGGTGGCGGCGAGTTCGGGCGCGCGTTCATTGAGGTGGTTCGTGAAAGCGCCCTGTTCGACGGGCTATGGCAGGTCGGCGAGAAGCACCAGGTGTGGATGAGCCACGGCGACCGGGTCGAACGGTTGCCCGAAGGCTTCTCCGTCGCCGCCCAGTCCGATGGCGCCCCCTATGCGATCGCCACTGACGAGGCGCGCCGATTCTATTCGACGATGTTCCACCCCGAGGTCGTTCACACCCCCGATGGCGGCAAGCTGCTTGCCAATTTCGCGCGGCACATTTGCGGCTGTTCGGGCGACTGGACGATGGGTGCCTATCGCGCCGCCAAGATCGCCGACATCCGCGCCCAGGTGGGCAAGGGCAAGGTGATCTGCGGCCTGTCCGGCGGGGTCGACAGCGCGGTCGCGGCGGTACTGATCCACGAAGCGATCGGCGACCAGCTGACCTGCGTCTTCGTCGACCACGGCCTGATGCGGGCGAACGAGGCAGAACAGGTCGTTTCCCTGTTCCGCAACAGCTACAACATCCCGCTGGTCCATGTGGATGCGAGCGCCGACTTCCTTGGCGGCCTCAAAGGCGTCACCGACCCGGAGGCCAAGCGCAAGTTCATCGGCGCGGAATTCATCAATGTGTTCGAGGCCGAGGCCAAGAAGATCGGCGGGGCCGATTTCCTTGCCCAGGGCACGCTCTATCCGGACGTGATCGAAAGTGTCAGCTTCACCGGCGGGCCGTCGGTGACGATCAAAAGCCATCATAATGTCGGCGGGTTGCCCGAGCGGATGAACATGCAGCTGGTCGAGCCGCTGCGCGAGCTATTCAAGGACGAAGTGCGCGAGCTGGGCCGCGAGCTTGGCCTGCCCGAGGCGTTTGTCGAGCGTCACCCGTTCCCGGGCCCGGGACTTGCCATCCGCATCCCGGGCGAGGTCACCAAGGAGCGCTGCGACATCCTCCGCAAGGCCGACGCCATCTACCTCGAGGAAATCCGCAACGCGGGCCTGTACGATGCGATCTGGCAGGCATTCGCGGTGCTGCTGCCGGTCAAGACGGTCGGAGTGATGGGCGATTATCGGACCTATGACAGCGTTTGCGCGCTTCGTGCGGTGACCAGCGTCGACGGCATGACCGCCGACATCTACCCGTTCGATGCCGCGTTCCTGTCGCGCTGCGCGACGCGGATCATCAACGAGGTCAAGGGCATCAACCGGGTGGTCTACGACTATACGTCGAAGCCGCCCGGAACGATCGAGTGGGAATGAGCGATTAGCGCCAAATCCCTGTAACAAAACTGCCATTTTTCTTGCGGTAAGCTTGTTGCCGCACTAGTCCCCGTCGCAGTCAGTCGGTGGGGCTTCCTTACCGTAAATTGGGGGTTTCAACACCATTCGCCAGATTGCCGCCTTGCCCTACCGGAACGTCGGCCAAGGCCTCGACGCCCCCGTTCAAATCTTGCTCGTGACGTCTCGCGAGACAAAGCGCTGGGTCATTCCCAAGGGCAATTTCGCCAACAGCATCGTTCCGCATGCGGCCGCCGCGCAGGAGGCCGAAGAAGAGGCCGGCGTTCGCGGCGCGGTCTGTCCGACGCCGTTGGGCACCTATCGCTACCGCAAGCGCAAGGGCAGCGGCGCATCGCTCATGGCCGATGTCGAGGTGTTCCCGCTGGCAGTTACCCAGGAGCTGCCCGACTGGAAGGAAAAGGGCGAACGCGAACGCCGTTGGTTTTCGCTCACGGAAGCGGCCAAGGCGGTCGAAGAGCCCGACCTGCGCCATCTCATTCGATCCTTCGGTGCCAGTGAATTCAACACCGCGGCACGCAGATATGGCGTGCTCGAATTGGTCGCCAAGAAATCAAAGGTAGGTCCTATGTTCGCCTGGTTCCAACGCCTGCTGCCCAAGACCGGCGGCTTCTTCGAGCTGTTCGAAGCGCATGCCGTTGCTGTTATGGCTGCAGCCGACGCCACGGGCCGTCTTCTCCATGGCGGGCCCGACATGCACGAAAATGCACGCGAGATTTACGAGCGCGAGCATGACGCCGACCAGATCATCCGCGAGGTGTTGAAGACGGTCCGCGCAACATTCCTCACCCCGTTCGACCGGAGCGCAATCACCTCCCTGATTGGATCGATGGATAATGCCATCGACGAGATGCAGGCGGCGGCTTCGGCCATCGAGCTTTATGAGATCAAGGAATTCGGCCAGGAAATGAAAGACATGGCGGCGATCATCGTCGATTCCGCACGGTTGGTAGGTGAGGCCATGCCGTTGCTGCGCAATGTCGGCGCCAACGGCGAACGACTACATGAGCTGACCGAGCGGCTGGTACGCATGGAGGGACACGCCGACGAGATCCATTCGGCCGGCCTCAAGAAAGCATTCCAGCTTCATCGCAACGGCGACGCGCTGCAATTCATCGTCCAGCGGGAGATCTTCAAGCATCTCGAGCGCATCGTCGACACGTTCGAGGATGTCGCGAACGAGATCGACGGCATCGTGATCGACCACAGCTGATCGATCACAGAACCGTGTACGAACTCGCTTTCCCGCTGCTCATCGGCCTGGTTGTCCTGGCGCTGGCGTTCGACTTTCTGAACGGCCTTCACGACGCCGCCAATTCGATCGCAACGGTCGTGGCGACCAAGCTGTTGAAGCCCGTCCAGGCGGTCCTTTTTGCAGCATTCTTCAACTTCGCGGCCTATTTCCTGACCCTTGCCTGGCCGCAGCTTCATGCAGTTGCCAATACGATCGGCAAGGGCCTCATCGACAAGGATCTGGTGACACCCGCCGTGGTCTTCGGGGCGCTGGTCGGGGCCATGTTCTGGAACGTGGTGACCTGGCTCAAGGGCATTCCCTCATCGTCGAGCCATGCGCTGGTTGGCGGGATCGTCGGTGCCGGCGTGGCCCATGCCGGCCTGACCGGGATCCAGTGGACCGGGCTCAACAAGACGCTCATCGCGATCGTCCTGTCGCCGACGCTAGGCATGATCCTTTCAATGCTGATCATGCTGGCGTCCAGCTGGGCACTCAAGGGGACCAGCGCGAACACAGCCGAACGCACTTTCCGATCGCTGCACCTGCTCTCGTCCGCCACCTATTCGCTGAGCCACGGCCTCAACGATGCCCAAAAGACGATGGGGATCATCACTGTACTGCTCTACTCGACCGGCTATCTGTCGGGCGATTTCGAAGTGCCGCATTGGGTCGCGATCAGCTGCTACATCGCGATCGGCCTCGGCACGCTGACGGGCGGCTGGAAGATCATCGAGACAATGGGCAGCCGCATCACGAAACTGTCCCAGCACCAGGGCTTCGCCGCTTCGACCGGCGGATCGATCATGGTGTTCACCGCATCGCTGCTGGGCATTCCCGTATCGACGACGCACACGATCACCGGATGTGTCATTGGCGCAGGCGTCGCCCGCCGAGCATCGGCGGTGCGCTGGGGCGTTGCCCAGAATGTGATGATCGCCTGGGTCATCACCATTCCTGCTTCGGCAGCTGTCGCGGCGCTATTTTATTGGCTGACCACGCTTTTCGCTTGAATCCAATGCGCCGTTGCCGGCAGCATCTGCGGGGTTCCACTGATTGCGCCGCGCCGCGCCAGGGCACATCCCGGTCCACCTAGGAACGGTAGGAGCGGGCGATGACCAAGGGACAGAGAGTGTTGGCGATCTCATGCGGGATCGAAGCGGCAACGGGGCTGCTATTGCTGGTGGCGCCAGCCGTGGTGTCCAAGTTGCTGCTCGGCAGCGACATTGAGGGTGCCGCCATTGTCGTCGGCAATATCGCCGGAGTTGCTCTTATCTCGCTGGCGATCGCCTGTTGGCCGCGCGTCGAGATGAGGGGCGATGGGTCCTATCTTGCGATGCTCGTCTATAATGCGCTGGTTGGGCTGCTGCTTGCGGAAATTGGAGCCACTGGGGCAATCAGCGGCATATTGATGTGGCCGGCGGTCGTGATCCACCTCATCCTCGCCGTTCTCATCGCCCTGGCGTCGGTGGGCCGCCGTCGCGGAGCGGCGCACGGGGTTTGAAGTCCGGAGCACGGGGCAATGATGTGGGAGCGAGGCTGAGCCTCACTCCCAACACCCTTTGATTAATTATCCGCACCCGGAACTGGTGCGAAGTTGGCGTGGACCAGCTTCCACTGGCCGCCTTGCTTCACATAGACACGGGTCGACTTGGCCACGGACGGATTGGTCTTGCCATCGGCGCCGCGGGTGATCCCGGCATAATTGTAAGTCAGGATCGCCGTGTCGCCATAGGACTGGACCTTGGCATTCTGCATGTCGGCGAAGACGCTCTTCTGATAGGGCGGCACTTCCGCCATGCGGGTGGCCATGGCCTTGCCGTCGATACGGGTCGGATAGTCGCCGTTGAACTCGGTATAGTCGTCGGCAACCGAGGCCATTTGCTGCTCGGCCGACTGCCCGGCCGCTTCCGATGCCCATTGGGACCGGGCGAGTGCCACGATTTCTGCGGTTACCCTCGGATCGTCCGCAGCAAGCGCCGGCGTCGCCAGCAGCGATGTGGCGACCATCAGTTTCGCAAGGATCTTCATCTCATTTGCCCCCTTCTTGGCGACGAGCACCATTACCCGCCGCTCGACGGGTACGCTGCACCGGGCCTGGCCGGAGAAATGCAACGGAACGATGCTTCGCTGCGGTCGGGACGCGGCATAGGCGCATGGGGAGTCCATGCTGGCAATAAGGATATATCCGGGGGCCGGAACATGGCCCGAGACTCCGCCCGGATCGGCCGGGCGGAGTCTCGATTGGTCAGGCCGGCAATCGCTGGTCATATTCCGTCTTGAGGCCCGCCCAACTGTCCCAGAAGGAGCCTGGATCCTTGCCTGCAGCACGGGCGGCGAGGACGTCGAGGTGAGCGTGCCAGCCCGCGCTGACGTTGAGCAGGGTCGAGCGGTCCGGCAGGCGGCGGTGGATCACGGTTAACAGCACTTCGTCGCCCCGGGGTTCGAGCTCGAAGGTGACCCCGCCGGTCTCGCCCCAGCTAATGCCGAGCTTATGCGGCGGATCGAGTTCCGTGATTTCCTCAGACCGGCGATGCTCCTCGCCGAAACCCTCAGGAGGATTGCCTGGCGGATCGGTAAGCTCGTTGTTGCGCCAGACCAATTCTACTGGCGCACCAACTCTCATCTCCATCGTGCCAGATGCCAGCCATTGGCGGCGCATGTCGCTTTCGGTGAGGTAGGCCCAGATGCGGTCGAGGGGACCGGGCAGCAGGCGTTGGATCTTGAGCGTGGCTGGTTCGATCAGCGTTCCATAAGCGTCGGGCCTGGTGAGCAGGGTCATCGGTCTTCTCCTTTTGGGGTGGGGGGCTTACGCATGTCCTCCTCGCGGAGGATCTTTTCGAGAACGTCTAGGCGATCGGTCCAGAAGCGATGGTAGTAGCCGAGCCATTTGCTGGCACTGGCAAGCGGCCCGGGCTCGAGGCGGCAGATATGGGTGCGGCCGCGTACTTCACGCCTGATCAGCCCCGCGCTCTCGAGCGCCTTGATATGCTTGGAGGCAGCGGCCAGCGAAATTGCATATGGCTTCGCAAGCTCGCTTACCGTCCGCTCGCCGTCGGCAAGCTCACGGAGCATATTCCGGCGCGTGGCATCGCCGAGGGCATGAAATACTGAGTTCAATTGGGGCGAATCAATCTCAACCATGTGGTTGAATATGGTCAGGCAAAAATAGAAAGTCAACCAATTGGTTTAATGTGGGGTCGATGCGGCCACTTGATTGTTGAGGCTGCGCAACTACAACCGCGCCTGGAGGGCGCGTTGTTGCGGCAGGTGTTGCTAAGCCCTTCGCAAGGATGTGTATTTGTCCGACCTATTGAGCTTGACTGAAGAGCAGCGGTTCAGCCTGCTGGTTACGGCTGTCACCGATTACGCCATCTATTTGCTCGACCCGGACGGCCGGGTCGCAAGTTGGAATCCCGGCGCCGAGCGGTTCAAAGGCTACACTCGCGATGAGATAGTCGGGCAGCATTACTCCCGATTCTTCACCCCCGAGGATGTTGCCGCCGACCTGCCGGGGCGGGCGTTGCGAACAGCCATTCGGGAAGGCCGGTTCGAGGCGGAGGGCTGGCGCGTTCGAAAGGATGGGACCCGCTTCTGGGTCAGTGCAGTCATCGACCCGATTTTCGGTGAGGAAGGCGAGCATGTCGGCTTCGCCAAGGTCACTCGCGATATCACCGATCGGAAATTTGCCGAAGAGGAGTTGGAGTCGACCAGGGAGGCGCTGGCCCAATCGCAGAAATTGCAGGCGCTTGGCGAACTGACCGGCGGTGTCGCCCATGACTTCAACAATTTGATGACCGTGATTTCCGGCGCGAGCGATTTCCTGCTCAAGCATCCCGATTTGCCGGTCGAAAAAAGGCAACGCTATTTGCAGGCGATCGCTGACACTACCGAGCGGGCAACCAGCCTCACGGATCACCTGCTGGCTTTCGGCCGGCGGCAGTCTTTGAAGCCGGTGGTCGTGGACGTCAGCGTCCGTCTCGATGCGTTTGCGGAAATGATCGGTCGAATGCTGGGATCACCGATTCAGGTGACGCTCGACCTTCATGCCAAGCCGGCCTTGGTGGAAATCGACAAGACCCAATTGGAAACCGCGCTGTTGAACGCGGTCCTTAATGCTCGCGATGCGATGCCGAATGGGGGTGAACTGACCCTCGGCACATCCAATTGCGAAATCGACGGACGAAGCGCGATCTGCATCAACATCAGCGACACCGGAACCGGAATCCCTGAAGCGGTTTTGCAGCGTGCATTCGAACCGTTCTTCACGACAAAGGCGATCGGCAAGGGCACTGGGCTGGGCCTCTCCCAAATTCACGGATTCGCTGCGCAGGCGGGAGGCCGGGCGGAAATCGAATCTCGCGAGGGCCAAGGCACAACATTGAGACTCTACTTGCCGGCCACCCACAAATCGCCATCGGAGCCCGTGCCGGAAGCCGAGGTCAGCGAAATGCCTCACGGCCTCAAAGTACTGCTGGTCGAAGATAATCCGCTGGTGCGCGAATTCGCAGCACAGCTGCTCGAAGACCTTCATTGTCAGGTGACGGCTGCGGAGGAGGGCGGAGAAGCGATCGACCTGCTGCGGACACATCAATTCGACTTGGTCTTCTCGGACGTTGTCATGCCGGGTGTGGGTGGACTCGAACTGGCCCAGATGGTGGAGGCGGAGAACCCCGACATGCCGGTATTGCTGGCTACCGGTTACAGCGACGAACTGCTCAACAGTAACGGCAGGAATTTTACCGTCGTTTCAAAGCCCTATGATGCGACGATTCTGCGCAATGCAATCTCCTCCATTTTGCAGGATCGGTGCGATAAAACGGTCGAGGCAAGCTAGCTTGCAAAGCCGCCGATGCTCGCGCAGGCTCAAAAGCGCGAAGCAAGGGGGACTCACATGACCGACGAAAGCACAACGGGCTCCGAAAGCGGAAATCCTCCGATCTGGTATTGGGTGGCGGCAATCGCTGCCGTCCTGTTCGAATGCCTGGGTGCCATCTTCTATCTGGCCGAAGTTCGCCTGACTCCCGAACAGATCGCAACCCTGCCGCTCGACCAGGCAGCGATGCTGAGCGCGCGGCCGAGTTGGTATTATGCTGCATTTGGGGTGGCGGTTTGGGTTGGCCTTGCGGGCACGGTCGGCCTGCTGTTGCGACGCACATGGGCGGTGCCCGCCCTGCTGGTCTCGCTGATAGCGGTTTTCGTTCAATTCAGTGCCGTACTGATCGTTCCGGGAATGCGGACCGTATCGTCCGACGCGCTGCTTGGGCCGATCCTTGTTGCGTTGGTCTGTTACGGCATTTTCATGCTCGCGCGGCTGGCGAAGCGGCGCGGTTGGCTGCGCTGAGCCAATCGGGCGCGCCCATAGGGCGCGCCCTGTCGGCGGCCTAGCGAGGCTTCTTGGCCTTCTTGGTCGACTTGGTCTTCACGTCCGTCTCCGCCACTGCAGGCGATAGGGGATCTTCGCTTGCCTTGGCGGCCGGTGTAGCAGGATCCGCCGGGGTCGCAGGGTCGGCCGGGACCGCCGCAGTATCCGTCGATGGATCAGCCGGGGTTGCGGGCGTGGCCGGTGTCGCCGGTGTTGCAGGCTCAGCGGCGGGAACTTCCGCAGGCTGCGCCGCAACTGCTGTGCCGGTACCGAGCGCCAGCGTCAGGCCAGCCAGGATCAGCTTCGATTTCATAACTTCATTCCTTCCTTGGGGTTGGGAGGTGACGAAGCGGTTAGGGGATAGTTGCCGTTAATCCTCGCCATTGTCGGCGGGCCGTGAGGCAGGCGGGGTTGGCTGTTTCGCCCGGGTAAGGCTAGAAGCCGGCCTCATGTCGACTTTTACCATCGATACCAGCACCAGCCGCGCAACCCCGACGCCGGTCCCGGGCAAGCGCATGACCGTTCCCGCCATCCGCGGCCGCAAGAAGGACGGCAAGACCGAACAGCCGCTTGTAATGCTGACCGCCTATACGATGCGGATGGCGCAGCTTCTCGATCCGCATTGCGAAATGTTGCTGGTCGGCGACAGCCTGGGACAGGTGATTTATGGACTGCCATCGACCGTGCCAGTGACGCTGGAGATGATGTGCGCCCATGGCGCGGCGGTGGTGCGCGGCAGTTGGCACTCGCTGGTCGGGGTCGACATGCCGTTTGGAAGCTATGAAGCTTCGCCCGAACAGGCGTTCCAGAACGCGTCGCGGATCATGAAGGAAACCGGGTGCGCGGCAGTCAAGCTGGAAGGCGGCGAGGCAATGGCGCCGACGATCGATTTCCTGACGCATCGGGGCATACCGGTAATCGGACATGTCGGCTTGACCCCCCAGGCGGTCAACGTGCTCGGCGGTTACGGAGCGCGCGGCAAGAGTGCTGACGAGGCGAAGAAGATCATCGGCGACGCCAGGGCGGTGGCGGAGGCAGGTGCATTTTGCATCGTCGTCGAAGGAGTGATGGAGGAAATCGCGGACCAGGCGACGGAGGCGGTTGCAGTGCCGATCATCGGCATCGGCGCATCGCCGAAATGCGACGGGCAGGTGCTGGTAACCGAGGATATGCTGGGCTTGTTCGAACGCACGCCGCGCTTTGTGAAACGATATGCCGACATGGCCAGCGAAATAAGCGACGCGGTTGCGACCTATGCTGGGGAAGTTCGCGAACGGTCGTTCCCGACCGACGAACAGACCTACCGGCCGAAGCAATAGCAGGCCGGCGAATGTCCCACGCCGACCCATTAAGCGAATTGCGCAGTCTGGGAGATACCGGAGCAATGGTGGGATGTTTCTGACGATGGGACCGGTCGATCCCCAGTTCCACCTGCAGTTCCAGGACGCCCTTGCGCGCGGAGACATGTTTGCGCTGTTCGAGCGAACGCGGGAAGCGATCGACGCATTCCCTGACGACCCCGAGACGCGCTATCTGCAGGCGTTGGCCATGGCGCGGTTGGGCGATCCCAACGCCGCTATGCGGATCTATAAGCGCAATCGGGTCGAGGAAATCGGAACCGAGGATGCGGTTGCCCTTAAAGGACGGCTGCTCAAGGACCTGGCGGTACGCACTACCGGGAATGAGCAGGTCGAACTCTTTCGCCAGTCGAGCCAGGCATATCGCTTGGCGAACCAATTGTCCGACGGATACTTCTCCGGAATCAATGCCGCGACGACTTCGTTTCTCGCAGGCGATAGGAAAGAGGCCTGCGAACTCGCCATCGCGATCGGGCGACGGCCGGATGTGGCCCAGCCACAGGATTATTTTGCCGCAGCATCTGCCGCCGAAGCCAAGCTGATCTGCGGCGAGGTTGAGGAGGCGACCGCTTTATATGCGGAGGCTCGCCGCCGACCCGACGCTTCGGCTGGCATGATCGCATCGACGGCCCGGCAGGTCGCGCTGATCGCTGACAGGCTTTCCGTCTCTGACGACCAGTACCGGTCGTTGTTGGCGTCGATCCGGCCCACTCCGGTTATCCACTTTTGCGGGCATATGTTTCGGTCTGGCTGGCAGGAAGAGGCGACGATTGCCGCCAAGGTCAAGGCGATCCTGGACGAATTCGATGTGATGATCGCCTATGGCTCGCCCGCCTGCGGCGCAGATATATTGATTGCCGAAGCGATGATCGCCCGTGGCGGTGAGATCCACCTCGTATTGCCCTTCATCGAAGAGGATTTCATCAAAACCTCGGTTTCGATCGGAGGTTCGGAATGGATCGCGCGTTATGAAAAGATAAGGGACGCGGCGGCTTCCGTGACCTTCGCCACCGAAATGCGTTGGGTCAATGATGACGAGCAGTTCGCCTATTGCGCCAAGCTCGTCATGGGCCTGGCGCAGCTGCGCGCCGGAGTCATGCAGGCCGATACATTCCAGCTGGCGGTATGGGATGGGCGGCCGGCCAAGGAGATTGCGGGCACGGCTGCCCATTGTGCCGAATGGGCCCGCCTGGGCGGAGAGTTACGAATCGTTTCGGTTCCGTCAGACCGTCCACCGATGGAGTCGGTCCCTGTCGCGGGGACCCAAAACCATCCAAGCTGGAAGCTCTGTTCGATATTGTTCGCGGATTTCGCCGGTTTTTCGCGCCTCGACGAGGATCGCCTGTCCCAGTTCCTGGAGGTGGTCATGGGCCGGATCGCGACCGTCCTGGACCGCCATGCCGAGGATGTGCTCAGCAGGAACAGCTGGGGCGATGCGATTTATGTCGTAATTACCTCGCCTTCGAAGGCCGCACAGATCGCCCTGGAAATCCAATCCGAGCTCGATCCCGAAGCGCTCCAGTCGATCGGCCTTCCGTCAGAAGGCGGGATGCGCATCAGCCTGCACCACGGTCCAATTTTCGAGCATTTCGATGCGGTGCAAAGTGCGCGGACATATTATGGGACTGAAGTCACGGTGGCGGCGCGGATCGAACCGAGGGTCCCGGTAGGGGCAATCTACACCACGCAGCCGTTCGCGGCGCTGATCGAATCCGACCGCAACAACTATCAATTCGAATATGTGGGAAGGATGGATCTGGCCAAAAATTACGGGGAGCGCATCCTGTACCGTCTTGGCACAGAAGGCGGCTAAGCACCGGCAGACCAGGTTCGAAAGTGCCTTTGGCCTCGACTTTCGGGGCTGGTTAACAGACAATAAACACACGGTTTTCGATTCGCCTGGCGAAGGGCGTCGTGATGAGGGCGAGCCTGCAACGCGTTGATGCGGTCCGCCCATGAGCTCAGGAATTCGGGTTCGAACTAGGGGAATTGCGTGTCCGGACGTGACATTTTCATCTCTTACAGCAGAGAGGAGAGGCCTGCGGCCCGTCATTTCGCCGAATCCTTCGCCAAGGAAGGATTTAGCGTCTGGTGGGACGCCGTGCTCCGTTCCGGTGAAACGTTCGACGAGGTCATCGAAAAGGAATTGAGGGCTGCGAAGGCGGTCGTCGTCCTGTGGTCGAAGCGATCGGTCGCGTCGCGCTGGGTGCGGGCCGAGGCGACGTTGGCGGACAGGGCCAACAAGATGGTTCCGGTCATCATCGAAGTTTGCGATCGCCCGATCATCTTCGAACTGACCCACGCAGCTGAGCTCGCGGACTGGAACGGCGACACGGCGGATAACCGCTGGCAAGTGCTGGTCAGCGACCTCCGCCGCCTGGTTGGAGGTGGGGAGGAGGCTCCGGCTGAGGAGCCGGTGGCCCCCGAGCCTGTCGTGAAGCCGGAGCCGGTTGCAGTGGCTTCACCGGCGCCGCCGCCCGCTGAACGCAAGTCCGCCAACGGGAAATCGCTGGCGGCGAAGGAAGACGAGCTGATGCAGGCGCTGGAGCGCCTCAGCAAGTCGCGCGGTTCGGAGCTCTCCAAGCCGACGCCGCAGGAAGACGAGCATACGCAATTTTACCGGCGGTCCGACGAAGTGCGTCGGCAGGAAAGCGATAAGGTCCATTGTCTCCAACGACTTGACGGAGAGCTGCCGGCGACGCGCTATGTCATCACTACTGACGGCCTGAAAATCGGACGCACGGCACCAGCGGACATCATTGTCCCCGGATCGGCGGTTTCCCGGGCGCACTGCCTGATCGAATTGGCCGCCGACAAGGTTCGGATCACCGACCTGAATTCGACCAACGGAACCTATGTCGACAACAACCGGATCGACGGCAGCGAAATCCTGGCGGTCGGTTCGTTGCTTCGCGTCGGAAATGTATCGTTCGAGCACGAAGTCATGACCCGCGAAGAATTTGAGGCGCAAAGCGACCCCTTGAATTTCGACCATGGCGCCTCTCCCCGCGAAGCGAGGCTGGCGAGATCCTGATCCGATAAGCCCGACTTCATGACGGGTTAGATTCCGCGCCCGCTTTATTGCGCCTGGGACGATTGCTTGTTGAGGAACACGATATAGGCCTTGGTCTGGTTGGCCTTCTTGATCAGCTCGTCAAATTCTCGGTCAGTGTTTGCTCCGCGAGCCGAGTCTGCAACGTTCGCGAGATATTTGTCGTAGTTCTTCGCCAGCCGAGCGTTTTCCTTGCGAATCCCGGTCGCACCCGACCCCATCCGAATCACGTCCTGGGCCATGCTTCGGCCGCTGCTGACGATCGAATTGAGTTGCGCCTTCTTCGAAGCCGAAGCGCCGGCCGAAGATGACGAAGGCGCGGACGCTGTCGGGGCTACGGTAGCTGTCGGGGCAGCGGTTGTCGGTGCGCCTGGCAACGTTGTGGCTACCGTCGTCCGTGGCGCCGTCGGCAAATTGTCGCCGGCGCGCTTGGCGGCAGCCCGCGCGCTATAGACGCCCGGGAGCGCGGCCGAGAATTCCTGCGACTTGGCAAGGGCGGCGCGAGCTGCGCCCAGTGATTGAGCCGGTTCGGTCAGATTGGCCGTACCCTGGGCCAAGGAGCGAAGGGCGGAAAGGGCGTTCGATAGGCTTTGCCAGGCCGGGCTCGTCGAAGGAACCTCGCCTGAAAGCCTCTGGGCTTTGGCTTCGGCTTCGCCCAACAAGGCACCGACGAACGCCAGATTGGCCGCGTTGGCAATGCTCTTCATTTCATCGGTACGAGCGGTCGCCGCAGCGGACTGCGCGGGGTCGTTTAAGATCGGCTGCAACCCGGCAAGCTGCTTGTCGAGCTGGTCGCTGACGGCTGCGAGAGGATCGACAACGGTGGCTGAAATGCCCGCCGTTCGTGCATCGTTGGCAAGCGCCCGCTCGGCGGGGGCAAGTTCACTGATGTCCGATATGGCGACCGGCGTAAGTTGGGTGTCCCCCATGCCCGGGATCGGCTCATAATTTTCCGAGCCTTCCGAACTGCCGAACATGTAGGAGCCACCTGCGACAGCTACCAACAGGGCCACAGCGCCGCCGCCGGCAAGCATCACATTGCGCTTGTTCTTGTACCAAGGTTCACCAGCATCCTTGGAGCCATCCCGCGCTTTGCCCGCCTTCTTCGGGGCAGGCACCTGCTGGCTTTTCGCAGTTGCCGGCTTCGCAATTACGGGCGGAGCGTCGGCCTCTTCGGTTTCCTCGGCCTCGACGACCTCCTCAACTTCCTCAATTTTGGCAGATTCAGAGGCCTCGGCGGCGGCAGTCGCCTTCTTCCTCTTGGACGCGCCGGTCTCCTCTCCCGCCCGCTTGAACTGGACTTCGTTCAGGTCGCTCGGAACCTGCGTTTCGACCGGCTCCTTTTGGTCGAAGCCTGGCGCGGGCGGCGGAACCGGAATGATTTCTTCGGATGTCACCTCGTGGGCGAAGAAACGGGTCGGCTCATCGTCGCCGCCAACTTCTGGCTCGACATCCTTCTTGCCGAACAGGGCAAGCCATTCGCGGATCGATTGCGGACGTTCCGTCGGCCGGATCGTCATGCCTGCGTCGATCGCCTGGAGGAAGCGCTTGCCGAAGCCCGGCCAGGTTCCATCGGCAAGCGGCGTACCCAGCCCGCCATGAAGGCGCTCCAGCACTTCGGGCGGCTTTTCGCCGGTCACGCATTCGTAAAGCACCACCGCAAGCGCATAGATGTCAGTCCACGGCCCCTGCGGATAGGTCTTCACATATTGTTCGACCGCCGCGTAGGGCGGGGTGTGGAAGGTGACCGATGTGCTCGTCGCCTCCGCCGCCTCGAACCGGGCAGAGCCGAAATCGATCAGGACCGGCCGGTTGTCGTCGGTGATTAGGATGTTGGGCGGCTTGATGTCGCGGTGAAGAACGCCGACCCGGTGAGCGCGATCGAGACCCTCGGCGACCGGCTTGATGATGTTCCACAGGCTTCGTTCGTTGAAGCGCCGGCCTTCCTTGAGCAGTCGTGACAGCGACACGCCGTCTTCGAAATCCATCACCATGTAGGCGGTGCCGTGAACCTCGAACAGGCTGCGCACGCTGACGATGTTGGGGTGCCGCGTCGGGGTCGACAGGTTCCACAGAAGCTTCGCCTCCTCGACGAACTTCTTGAGCCCGAGCGCGTGGACTTCCTCGACGTCCGAGCCGATCGGAACGACCGTATCCTCGGCGTCGCGCTCGCTGATCGAGCTCGGAAAATATTCCTTGATCGCAACGAGCTCGCCGAAATAAATTCCCGCGACCCTTGTAGACGATCCCGAAACCGCCGACGCCGAGAACATCTTCCAGACGCCATTCCCGGATGATCGTCCCGGCCGGTAACGCCTTGTTGCTGTAGGCCTTACTCAATGCCGATTCCCCTGATCATCGCAATGAAAGAAAAGTTAATCGCACGAAGCTTTCGCAATTGCTAGTCTCCACTGGCTGGACTGGAACAAAGGAACAGGGATGGTCTTCGAATGCGTCAGCAGAACCGATGTGGGGCTTCGCCGCAAGGTGAACGAGGATTCACTGTTGGTCCGCACCGACCGCGGGCTGTGGGCAGTTGCCGACGGGATGGGCGGGCATGATGCCGGCGACGTTGCGAGCGCCAAGGTAACGGAGGCGCTGATGCGTCTTCCCGTCGTCTATGGTCTGGACAACTTGGTCGAAAGCGCCATCGCCGCGCTCCAGCGGGTCAACCAGGAACTGATCGCCATGGCCACGAGCAACGCGCCAGCGAACGATCGGAAGCACGGTCGTCGGCCTGGCCATAGCAGATGGACGTTATTGCTGCTTCTGGGCAGGCGACAGCCGCGCCTACGTCTTTCGCGGCGGCCAGATCCTCCAACTCACGCGCGATCATAGCCTGGTTCAGGACCTTGTCAGCGCGGGCATGCTGGAGCCTGAAGAGGCGGAGAGTCATCCGAACGCCAATATTATCACCCGGGCGGTCGGAGTGGCCGAGGAGCTCAAGGTCGATACGGTAGCCGGGGATGTCATGCCCGGCGATCAATTCCTTCTGGCAAGCGACGGTCTGACCAGACTGGTCGACGCCAATGAATTGGCTTCAACGCTGTCATCCAATGACCTGGCGGGAGCTGCTGACAAGCTTATCGAAACCGTTCTGTCCCGCGGGGCGCCGGACAATGTGTCCATCATTATCGCCAAAACGACCTAGGGCAGCGGGCGCTTCTCGGCGAAACTTTCTTCGGTTGCCGCCGGGCGCCTTCTTCACCCTTTGCCTTTCGCCTTCACCGCGCTAGACGGTGCGCCGCCAGCTTCTGTTCATCCGGGGTGGGGAAGGAAGCACCAAGGCGCTCCCCACCAGCATTTACGAGGATCCCTTTGGCGCTTCCCTCCGATCCGGCCGAAACTTTCGTCCGCGAAGTCGATGAAAATCTTCGCCGCGACCAGATGCGCGACATGGCAAAGACCTATGGCAAGTGGATCATTGCCGCGATTGTCCTGTTTCTCGCAGCGGTCGGCGGGTATCTTTATTGGCAGCACCGGCAGGAAAGCCAGGCGATTGCCAATAGCGAGGCAATGTCGACCGCGCTCGACAAGATCGCATCGGGCGACGTCAAGACCGCCGATGCGGCATTGATCCCGCTCAGCGAGTCCTCGGACGATGTGACCCGGGCCAGTGCGTCATTCGGTCGGGCCGCGCTTGCGCTTCGCAGAAACGACAGGAAAGCGGCGATCGAACTCTATAAGCAACTGGCAGCAGACGGCAGCTTGCCCCAAGCATATCGCGATCTCGCCACCGTGCGCGGCACAATGACAGAATATGACAGCCTCCAGCCGGACGAAATCATTGCCCGCCTGTCGACATTGTCGGTACCAGGCAATCCCTTCTTCGGCACTGCCGGCGAGATGACCGGAATGGCGCTTCTCGCCAAGGGCGACCGCAATGGCGCCGGCCAGATCTTCGCCAAGATCGCCGCAGACAAGCAAGTTCCCGAATCCATCCGCAGCCGCGCGGTCCAGATTCGCCGGCTCACTGGGTGTCGACGCAACCGCTTCGTTGCCGGTCGATCCCGCCGCCATCCCCGCCCAATAGGACGAACATTCATGCGTCACGTATCCCGCGTCACTTTCCTCCTACTGGCGGCTTCGATGCTTGCCGGCTGCAGCACCGTCGGTGGCATCTTCAAGAAGAAGGATAAGGTTACCGTGCCCGGCGAGCGGGTCGCAGTGCTGGTCAATGAGGCCGACATCGACATCGATCCGGCGCACGGCGGCGCTGCAGATGAGCCTGCCTGCCGCAGCGGTCAACGACAGCTGGGCGCAGTCGGGCGGCAATGCCACGCAAGTCGGTCGGCCATGTCGCGCTCGGCCAGTCGCTGGGCGTCGCCTGGACCGCTTCGATCGGCAAGGGCAGCGACAAGGATGGCCGACTGGGCGGCGGTCCCGTGGTTGCCGACGGCAAGGTGTTCACCATGGACACCGCGGGCACGGTCCGCGCGTTCGATGCTCGCAATGGCGGCCAGATCTGGTCGGCGCGATTTGGCGAAGTCGGAGACAATAGCGCGTCAATTTATGGCGGCGGTGTCGCATATGACGGTGGTCGTATCTACGCGACCAATGGACTTGGCTATGTGGCTGCGCTCGACGCCGCCACCGGGGCAGCAGTGTGGACCGTGAAGCCGGGTGGGCCGCTTCGCGGTGAGCCCTCGGTCGACGGCGCGGCTGTCTATGTGATGAGCCAGGACAATCAGATTTATTCGCTCAAGACCGCCGACGGCACGACCAACTGGTCGAATGCCGCCGCACTGGAGATCGCGGGCGTGTTCGGCGCGGCGGCTCCGTCGATCGGCCAGGGCACGGTCGTGGCCGGCTTCTCGAGCGGCGAGCTCAATGCTTACCGGTACGAAAACGGCCGCCAGGTTTGGCAGGACGCCCTCGCGCGCACGTCGATGACGACCAGCGTCGCATCCTTGTCCGACATCGACGCCGACGCGGTGATCGACAATGGCGTTGTCTATGCGGTCGGCCAGGGCGGCCGGATGGTCGCGCTCGACCTCTTTTCCGGCCAGCGAATCTGGGAACTGAATTTCGGCGGAATCGCCACGCCATGGGTGGCGGGCGACTGGCTGTTCGCGGTCAACGACCGGGCCCAGCTGATCGCCGTCGTCGCGCGCAACCGGCAAGATCCGCTGGATCAACCAGCTGCCACGCTATCGCAAGATGAAGAGCAAGGCGGGCCTGATCACCTATGTCGGCCCGGTACTGGCCGGCGAGCGGCTGATCGTCGCCGGATCCAACGGTGCGCTGATCAATATCGACCCGGTTTCCGGCAGTTTCCAGAGCCAGGTCGACGTCAACGACGGTATCAGCTTCCAGCCGGTCGTCGCCGACAACACGCTCTACATCCTGACCGATAACGGACGTTTGATCGCTTATCGGTAGATCCGAAGCCCTCCCCGAAATCGCTCGGGGAGGAGCTTCATGTTGACGCCTTCCTTCCAAACCGCCACTGGCGGCGCCATGCCCCTTCCCACCGTCGCCATCGTCGGCCGCCCTAACGTCGGCAAATCGACGCTGTTCAATCGCCTGGTCGGCAAGCGCCTGGCCCTGGTCGACGATCGTCCCGGCGTAACCCGCGACCGGCGCGAGGGCGAGGGTCACCTGCTCGGCCTCGAATTCCGGGTGATGGATACCGCCGGGTTCGAGGACGAGGACCCGCAGAGCCTTCCCGGCCGGATGCGCGCGCAGACCGAAGCGGCGGTTCGCGAAGCCGATGTCGCATTATTCCTGATCGATGCGCGCGAGGGGCTGACCCCGCTCGACGAGGAAATCGCTCGCTGGCTGAGAAGTCACGACACGCCGGTCGTCGTTGCCGCGAACAAGGCTGAAGGCCGGTCCGGTGAGGCGGGTCGGCTGGAGGCCTTCGCGCTCGGCCTTGGCGAGCCGTTCGCGTTGTCGGCCGAGCATGGCGAGGGACTGGTCGACCTGTTCGAGGCAATTCGCCCGCACGTCGAGCGCGAGGAAGGCGACGAGGAAGAGGTCGAAGACGAGGAAGGCGGGCCGCTGAAGCTGGCCATCGTCGGACGCCCCAACGCGGGCAAGTCGACCCTGGTCAACAAGATGCTGGGCGAAGAGCGGATGATCACCGGCCCCGAGGCCGGGATCACCCGCGACAGCATCAGCATAGACTGGACTTGGAACGACAAGCCGGTTCGGCTGGTCGACACTGCCGGCCTCCGGAAGCGGGCCAAGGTCGAGGACAAGCTCGAGAAGCTGTCGGTCTGGGATACGCGCAGGGCCATCGACCATGCCGAAGTGGTAGTGCTGCTGCTCGACGCGACGCGCGGGCTGGAGGTTCAGGACCTCAAGATCGCCGCCCAGGTGATCGAGGAAGGCCGTGCGCTGGTCATCGCGCTCAACAAATGGGACGTCGCCGAGAATGCCTCGTCGCTGTTCAACGGGGTCAAGGCGGCACTTGAGGAAGGGCTCAGCCAATTGAAGGGCGTGCCGTTGCTGACGGTCTCCGGAAAGACCGGCAAGGGCATCGACCAACTGCTCGGTGCCGCGTTCGAAATACGCGACAATTGGTCGCGTCGGGTAACCACCGGCGAACTCAACCGCTGGTTCGAACGCGCGATCGAGGCCAATCCGCCGCCCGCGCCCGGCGGCAAGCGGATCAAGCTAAGCTACATCACCCAGGTCAAATCGCGGCCGCCAAGCTTCGTCGTCTTCGGAACCGGGTCGACCAGCTGCCGACCAGCTACGAGCGCTATTTGCTCAATTCGATGCGCAAGGAACTGGGTCTTGGGCCGGTGCCGCTGCGCATCACGATGCGCGCGCCGAAGAACCCATTCGACCAAAAGGCAAAATAACCGGTCCTTTACTCTTTCGCGGTTAGGTATGGCCGGTGGGACCGCGCCCGGACCAGGGGCGCTCAGGAGCATGAGATCAAGTGGACGACGGCTCTGACATCATCGACTGGGTTTATTTCGAGAAGAGCCGGGCAGAGCTTGGCCCGGGTTTCATTCGAATTCTCGCCTATTTCCGCGAGGACGGAGCAAAGAGCCTCGCGGCGATCGAGCAGGCCATGCATGAGCAGAACACGGTGGCGCTGGTCATTCCCGCTCACACGCTGAAGGGTGAGTCGCGCCAGTTCGGTGCCGAGCCGCTGGCAGCGGTGGCCGAGAAGATCGAACAGACGGCCCGCTTCTGCATCGAAAGCCACCGCTTTCCCGACGAATTGGTCCCCGACGTGGTCGAGCTTCGCCGGCTATGGAACCGGACGGTCGAGCTGTTCGACAAGGCGACCAATCCCTTGCAGAGCCGCGCGCTGGCGCCGGTGGCTTTGGTAAGAAGGTCGCCAACCAGGGATTTGGCCGGATCTAGGCCGGGAGCGGTTGCGACCGCTTCTTCCGCATCGGCTGCAACTTTCCCCGCGCGAGGCTGCGCCACGCCCATTCGAACGGGCCATAGTTGAACCGCTCCAGCCACGGCTTCGACCAGGCCAGCATTACCAGCCATACCAGTGGAACCAGCAGCCACGCCTGCCATCGCGATGCCGAGCCGTAAAAGCCCAGTCCCCAACCGTAGAAGACGAATGTCGCGATGAGCGAGGTGCCGAGATAGTTGGTGAAGGCGCATCGGCCGGCGGCGGCAATGCGCTGCGATAACCATCCATGCCGGCGCGAGGCGAGGATGATCAGCGCTGCATAACCCAGCGCCATGGCGGTGATGAAGGGTACCGCCAGGATCACGAATGCCGAGAAAACACCGATGATGTAGAAGTTGGAAGAAATGTCATAGGCAACGATCGCGGCGCAGGCGGCGAGGCCCAACGGGATGGCGATCTTCACGACCCGGCGGTAGCTCGCGTCGTCCCATTCGCCGGTGAGGAAGCCCGACCGATATCCGGCCATTCCGATCAGCATCAGCCCGATCGTCTCAGGCATGAAGACTAGGGTGTTGACGAAGATGTCGGACCAGTCCTTGAAATTGTCTCGAACCAGGTCCGTCCACGGTCCGAGGTGCAGTGCCTTGTCCTCGGCGATCTTGGCTGTGCTCGGGAAGAAGCTTCCCAACCCATCGTTCCACTCCTTGATAGCCTTCTGAGTCGCGCTGGGCGCATGGGCCGCAATGTCGGCCTGGAATTGGCTGGCCATGAACATGGTGAAAAGCAGCATGCCACCGACAAGAAAAGCGGCACCGAGCGCGATCAGTCGCTGGACCGGGAGCCTGCGAAACAGGAAGGCGACAAGACCGCTGACCGCATAGAGGGTAAGGATGTCACCGAACCAGATCAGGTAGAAATGGATTAGGCCGAAGCCGAGCAGGACCAGCATCCGCCGGACATGGACATAAGTGCCGTTGAGGCCGGACGCCTCGGCCCGCTCGATCACCAGCAAGGTCGATGCGCCGAACAACATCGAGAACAGGGTGCGCATCTTGCCGTCGATGACCAGCATGTTGGTTGCCCACAGCGCAAGGTCGGCGCCGTGCCAACCGCCATAGGCGGAAGGGTTGAAATAGGCCGCCTCGATCATCGCGAAGGCGATGATGTTGACCGAGAAAATTCCCATTACGGCGACGCCGCGAATAACGTCGAGGCTGAAGATGCGGTCGGTTGAACCCGATGCCGGCGTAATCATGTTTGGCCCCCGTCATGCTGATTTGTTTCAGCATCCATCCCGGAGCCCCCGCACCGAATGGCTATAATGATGGAATTTGAAACAAGTTCATGGTGGCGGCAAGGGTTACTCGTCCGCAGGCTTGCTCTGCAGCTGGATATAGTTTTGGAGGCCCATCCGCTCGATCATCTCGAACTGGGTTTCGAGATAGTCGATATGCTCTTCCTCATTGCGGAGGATTTCGGCGAGCAGGTCGCGGCTGGGATAGTCGTGGACACTTCTCGCAATGGGCGATGGCGCCCTTCAACTGCTTTTCGGCTTCCATCTCGACCGCCAGGTCGGCGCGCAGCATTTCTTCGACCGTCTCGCCGATCCTGAGGCGCCCCAGCATCTGGAAATTGGGAAGGCCGTCGAGGAACAGGATTCGCTCCGCCAGCCTGTCGGCATGCTTCATCTCGTCGATCGACTCATGCCGCTCGAATTCAGCCAGGCGGGCGATGCCGAGATTGTCGAGAAGTCGGTAATGCAGCCAATATTGGTTGACCGCGGTCAGCTCATTCTTGAGCGCTTCGTTAAGCAGCTCGATGACCTTCTTGTCGCCCTTCATGGCCGTCTCCTCGCCGGATGCAGCGGTCTACGCCCGCAGAGCCGGCAAGGGAAGAAGAAAATGGCGGAAATCAGGGGAAAATATTGAAACTGCTAGGCAGTCGCATGTTCCGCTGCGATGATCTCTTTTGCGAATGGCAGGCATTGGCCGCAGCGCGGCTTACGGCCGATCGCGCGATAGACCGAGCGGGTGCAGGACGCGCCCTCGCGGGCCGCCTTGCGGACTTCATCTTCGCGAATCGCATTGCAGACACAGACGATCATGGAGATCGGTTTAACCGATAATGCGAAACATTCGCAAGAGATATTCAATCGATGAGGCGGAAGCGCAGTTGGCGGGCGGCAATCATCGCGATTGGAATTCCGACCAAAACAATGTGAGCGAACAGCTGCGTGGCGACGGAAATGGCTTTCGGCGGCAGCGGCGTTTCGAAGCGTAGCGGCACGACGATCCAGTTCATCGCGACGTAGGTGACGAGGCCATAGAGGACGCCCGACTGGATCGGCGTGTCGAGCAGCGATGGCCATTGGCGCGCAGCAAGGACGAATAATGCGGCCATGATCGCCATCAGAGTGAAATGGGTGAGTAGCCCGAGCACCGATCCTGCAGCTCCCATGTCAGTTGCGGGCGGGAAGGGGCCCGATGCGACATAGCGCAACATGTCTGCAGGATCCCTGCCAAATGACAGGGTCAGGGCGATCGCGAACAATATGTCGAGCGAACCGGCGACCAGTGTCGCGAGCGCAATCGTGCGGACCATCTAAATGCTCCCCCAGTGGAAGGTGGAGGCTGGCACCGGGCGCAGCCAAGTCAAGCATGGGAATTGGCTAACGTCCCTAATCAGTGGCCGAACGTCACTCGCTCATTCCGAAGGGCAGGGATTGGAAAGTGGTCCGTCCGTCGCCAGAGGAATGCGAACGGCCTAAAGCTCGCCCTGCATCAGCGCTGGGAAGAAGCCTTCGTGCGCGGCGCGGAGGTCGGTGAGCGATATCTCGCCTCGCCCATCTCCGCCATTCACTTCGATGCTAAGGCTTGGTCCGCCGGTCATGCCCAGCGCCCAGCATTCCACGCCGGCAGCTATCGCATCCGCATGGAATCCCATGCCCTGAAGGTTTCCGGACGGATCGGGCTCGACCGCAACGATGAAGCGGCCTTGGTCTTCGCCGAATGCAGCTGCCGCGAGGCCATGGGGGTTATCGAACAGTACTTCCGCGCCAATCCCGCCGGCCAGCGCCATCTCTGCCAGGGCGACCAGGACGCCGCCGTCGGAAACGTCATGGCAGGCACGGATCGTCCCTGCAGCGATAGCCTGCCTTATAAAGTCACAAACCTGCCGCTCCTTTTGCAGGTCGACCGGCGGCGGCGGCCCGTCGCGACGACCGTGGATCTCGGAAAGCCACAGGGATTGGCCAAGGTGCCCGTTCGGAACCTGCGGGTCATGCGCTTTCGGGATTGGGGCACCGCTTTTGCCAAGCGCCCAATCGTAGAAGTGCGGCGTGGGGCCACCGACCACATAAATTGCCAATCCCTCCGCCGTGAACCCGATGGTTGCGGACTTCGACCAGTCGTCGAGCAGGCCGACGCCGCCGATGGCGGGGGTAGGAAGGATGGCGCTGCCGCCGCCGGTCGCCTTGCTCTCGTTGTAGAGCGAGACGTTGCCGCTCACGATCGGGAAATCGAGCGCGCGACAGGCATCGCCCATGCCGTCGAGGCAGCCGACGAACTGAGCCATGATCTCGGGCCGCTGGGGATTGCCGAAGTTGAGGCAGTTGGTGACCGCGAGCGGCCTGGCGCCGACCGCGCAGAGGTTGCGATAGGCTTCGGCGATCGCCTGCTTCCCGCCCTCATAAGGGTCGGCGTAGCAGTAGCGCGGGGTGCAGTCGGTGGTGATCGCCAGCGCCTTTTGCGTCCCGTGGACGCGGACGACCGCGGCGTCGCCGCCCGGGCGCTGAACGGTGTCGGCGCCGACCTGGCTGTCATATTGCTCCCAGATCCAGCGGCGCGAGGCGAGGTTGGGGGAGGCCATCAGCTTCAGCAGGTCGGCTGCGATGTCGGTGCTCTCGGGCACGTCGTCGAGCGGCTTGACCTGGGCCCAGGCCTTATACTCCTCGCGCGACAAGATGCGGCCGGTCATATTCAGGCGCCTCGTCGGCCAGCGGGCCGAGCGGGATGTCGCACACCGTCTCGCCGTTCCAGTCGAGCTGCATGCGGCCGGTGTCGGTCACCTCGCCGATGACGGCGAAGTCGAGCTCCCACTTCTTGAAGATGGCCTCGGCCTCACCCTCGCGGCCGGGCTTCAGCACCATCAGCATCCGCTCCTGGGATTCCGACAGCATCATCTCATAGGGCGTCATGCCCTCTTCGCGGCATGGCACCTTGTTCATGTCGAGGCGGATGCCGGCGCCGCCCTTGGACGCCATCTCGACGCTCGACGAAGTGAGGCCTGCCGCGCCCATGTCCTGGATGGCGACGATTGCGTCGGTCGCCATCAGCTCGAGGCAGGCCTCGATCAGCAATTTCTCGGTGAAGGGGTCGCCGACCTGGACGGTCGGTCGCTTCTCGTCGCTATTCTCGTCGAAGTCGGCGCTGGCCATGGTCGCGCCGTGGATGCCGTCGCGGCCGGTCTTGGAGCCGACATAGACGATCGAATTGCCGAGCCCGGTCGCGGCCGAATAGAAAATCTTGTCGGTGCTGGCGACGCCGACGGTCATCGCGTTGACCAGGATGTTGCCGTCATAAGCGGTGTCGAAATTGACCTCTCCGCCGACCGTGGGGACGCCGACGCAATTGCCGTAACCGCCGATGCCGCGAGACGACGCCGGCGATGAGGTGGCGCATCTTGGGATGGTCGGGCCGGCCGAAGCGAAGCGCGTTCAGGTTGGCGACCGGCCGCGCGCCCATGGTGAAGACGTCGCGCAGGATCCCGCCGACCCCGGTCGCCGCGCCCTGGTAGGGCTCGATGTAGCTCGGGTGGTTATGGCTCTCCATCTTGAAGATGGCCGCCTGGCCGTCACCGATGTCGATCACGCCGGCATTCTCGCCCGGGCCGCAGATCACCCACGGGGCCTCGGTCGGCAGCTTCTTCAGGTGGACGCGCGAGCTCTTGTACGAACAATGCTCCGACCACATCACCGAGAAGATGCCGAGCTCGACCAGGTTCGGCTCGCGGCCGAGCGCGTGGAGGACGCGGTCATATTCTTCCGGCGAAAGGCCGTGTTCGGCGACGATCTCGGGGGTGATGGCGGGGGCTTCCAATACACTCATGCGCGGCCCCTTAGCCGCGATGCGGCTCCGGGGCTAGCGGGGGCTTTACGGCGAACGGCGACATAGGCGGGGTGGCTGCCGTTTCGGCATGAGTCGCTGAATTGATTCCGTCATGGCCGCGGCGGATAAAGCCTCGGCGGAGGGGACTCGTGCAAGGAGGCACAGGATGCCCAAACCAATTCCCGAAGGATATCATAGCGTCACGCCTTATTTGATCGTCGACAATGGCGCGAAGGCGATCGAATTTTACAAGAAGGCGTTCGGGGCCGTGGAGAAATTCCGGCTGCCGATGGGCGACCGGATCGGCCATGCGGAAATCAAGATCGGCGACAGCTATGTCATGCTGGCCGACGAATTTCCGGACATGGGGCATTTGAGCCCCAAGGCGCGGGGCGGCACCACCGTCAGCCTGCTGATCTACGTGCAGGACGTGGATGCCGCTTTCCGAAATGCATTGGATGCCGGCGGAACGGAGAAACGTGCGGTCGAAGACCAATTCTATGGCGATCGTGCCGGAACGCTCGAAGATCCGTTCGGCCACCAGTGGACATTGGCGACCCACGTCGAGGACGTGCCGGAAGACGAGCTCCAATCGCGAATGAAGGAGTGGAGCTCCAAGCAGAAACAGTCGGAGCTGGCTTGAATTAAAAAGGCCCCCGGCGATCCGCCGGGGGCCCCTCATTATTGCTTAGACGTGGCAGACCCGCTTGCCCTTGCCGGGCATGGTCACCGTGATGCTGTTCGCGGCGGCTTCGCCGGTCAACGCATAGCCGCCTTCCGCGGTGAGCTCCGCGCTGGCCGGCTTGCCTTCAACCGCCTCGGCCGGCTTGACGTGGGTCTGGGCCGTGCCGTCGCCGTGGACATAAGCACCCTTGCCGCCCTGCAGCCAGTCGATCGTGACCAGGCCGTTGTCCTTGCAGCGATAGGTCTTGCTTGAAGCAATCGCCGGCGGAAGCTCGACCGGCGCAGCTTTGGCCAGCTCGTCCTTCATCGGATCGGGCTGTTCGCCCCCGACGATAGGTTCGTTGTTACAGGCGGCGAGCGCCGCGGCGCCCAGGGTGATGAGGGTGAGTTTGCGAATCATGACTGCGCCCTTTGGCAATAGCGACATCCCGCGTAAAGCCTTTGCCTTCGTTGCAAAGGATCACCGCTGGGCATAGGTTGGCACTCATGAGCCGCGTCGACAAGGAAGAACGGATTCAGCGCATCCGGATCGGCCTGACGGGCCTTGCCTTTGTTTTCCTGCTCGTCTTGCTTGGCACCGCGATCAGCCGATCGGGAGAAGATCCGCTCGCTTCGAATGCGCAGAACGAGCTGGCATTGCCTGAAGAACCCAACGAGCCGCTGGCCGAGATCGGCGCTGCGCCAGGCACCGGCACGTCAACCAACGAGACGGCCGACGCAGAGCCCGCCAAAGCTCCGTGACGAAAAGGGCATTGCTGTCCGCCATCGTCGCCATGGCATTGGCCGGCGCGGCATTCGTCGGAATTGGATTGCACGGCGCAAAGGTGCCGGGCCCCCGCGCTCCAGCGCAGCGGCCGACGCTGATGCTGCTTACCAGCCTGCCGCTAGTGTTCGGAGAAAGCTTCGGCCTCGAAAGCGGGGGATCGGCGGCGCTCAGCCGGCTTGAGCAGCGTTATAATGTCCAGCCGATCGGCGTTGCCGATGCCGCGAGCCTGGAGGGGCAGAATCTGCTCCTGATGGCACATCCGCGTGCGCAACCGGCCGAAGTGCTGGTCGAACTCGACCAATGGGTGCGCGGGGGAGGACGTGTGCTGCTCCTCGCCGATCCCCGGCTTGATTGGCCGAGCCAGCGGCCGCTTGGCGACATGCTGCGTCCGCCGCCGGCATTCGCCGACACGGGCTTGCTGAAGCATTGGGGCCTCCGGCTGCGCGGGCCCGAATCCAGAAGGGCCGACATCGATCGTCAACGGCGATCTATCGATCGTCGCGTCCTCCCCGGGGAAATTGGAGAGCCGTAGCTGCACTATTGTCGCCGGGGGATTTGTCGCGCGCTGCCGGATCGGCCGGGGTTCCGCGACAGTTGTCGCCGATGCCGACTGGCTCAATGTCGACGGGGAGGAAGCACTCGAAGGTACAACCGAGCACAATCTGGACCTGCTCGTTATCGAGCTGGCGAGACTGGAAAGCCGCTAGGGCAGGCGAGTCCCGCGCCATTGCCAACAATCTTATCCACAGGGTTGCTCAACAAGAACAAGCATGGAACAAAGCGTTAAGAAAGTCTGAAAAACCGTTGAAAATCCGCCACAGGGCATGAATTCCCACGATATGGCATCAAAATCCATTGTATCCCGCACGCGGTTGAGTTACCAACACTCACTGTAGCGCGGGGCAAACCTGTATTGAGTTCGAACAGGTCGCGGGCGCACGGGAAACCGTGCAACCTGCGAACGGGGGAGCTTTGCCGCGCCGAGGGGTAGGACGTGGCATTAGAGCATCTGTTTCAGGGCAGTGCTTTGAACGCGGTGGACGCGAAGGGTCGCGTCTCCGTGCCCGCCTTCCTGCGCTCCGTCATCGAACGCCGTGGCGATGCCCGCACCATCGTCCTTGCCAAGCATGACGCCTTTCCGTGCCTTAGCGCCTACGATCCCGCTTACGCCGCGCTGAAGCATGCAGAAGATCGAGCGCCTGCTGGAAAAGCAGGAAACCGATCCCGCTGCCGAGCTGGACCATGCACGCCGGACCATGATGGCGTTCGGCGCCACCGAAGAAGTTCCTTACGACAGTCCTCCGGCCGAATCATCGTGCCCCCGATGATGCGCCGGAAGGGTCAGCTGGAAGATCTCGCCCTGTTCATCGGCGTCGGCGAGACCTTCCAGCTCTGGAATCCAAAGCTGTTCCTGGCCGACAAGAATGTGCCCGAGGACATGAAGGATATTGCCCGCTTCCGGCTTGAGGAGCGCGGGCTGTGACGTCCGGCGGCAACATCGCATCCCATTTGCCAGTCCTGTTAGACGAGGTCGTAGAGGGTCTCGCCGTCGTCCCCGGCGAGACCCTAGTCGACGGCACGTTCGGGGCCGGCGGTTATACGCGAGCTCTCCTTGGGGGGGGGCGGGACGAGTGATCGGCTTCGACCGCGATCCCGACGCGATCGCGAAAGGGCCGTCACTCGTCCCTGATCAACGACTGACGCTGATCCACGAGCGCTTCAGCCAGATGGATCGGGTGCTGGCCGAGCGCGGCCTGCTTCCGGTCGACGGCATCGCGCTCGACATCGGCGTTTCCTCGATGCAGCTCGACCAGGCCGATCGCGGCTTCTCCTTCTCGAACGACGGCCCGCTCGACATGCGCATGAGCCAGTCGGGAACGAGCGCCGCAGACTTCCTCAACCATGCCGAAGAGGGCGAGATTGCCCGCGTCCTCAAGGAATATGGTGAGGAGCCGCGCGCACGCGCGGTTGCCCGCGCCATCGTCGCTGCGAGGCCGTTGACCCGAACGGCCGAGCTGGCGGCGGTGGTGCGCCGGGCGTTGGGCTATCGCCAGGGACAGAAGAGCGATCCCGCGACCCGCACCTTCCAGGCGATTCGAATTCACCTCAACGCCGAGCTTGACGAGCTGGAGCAAGGGCTCCGCGCCGCCGAGCGGTCGCTTCGTCCCGGCGGCCGCTTGGCGGTGGTCACCTTCCACAGCCTTGAGGATCGCATCGTCAAGCGTTTCCTCCGTACTCGCAGCGGTGCAACGCCCGCCGGATCGCGCCATCGGCCGATGGCGGCGGCCGGCCCCGCACCGACATTCGAACAAGTTGCCAAGCCGGTCTCACCTTCGGAGGCCGAGCTGGCCCGAAACCCGCGCGCGCGCTCGGCGCGTCTCCGTACTGCGGTCCGCACCGCGGCGCCCGCGTGGGACCAGGAGAAGGCCGCATGAGCGCGCGTGGTTTTGGATCGGTGCTGTCGGCGGGCGCAGTGGTTGGAGCGGCGCTTGGCTTCTATCTCGTATCGTTGCGCGTGGCCTCGGAGCGCGCGGCGCTGGAAGAAGTAGAGACACGCATCGCAATGACCCAGCGCGACATCCGCCTGCTGCAGACCGAGATCGGCACGCGCGGACGGCTGGCCCAGCTCGAACGGTGGAACGTCAAGTTCATTCGCCTGTCGGCACCCAATGCCGATCAGTTCGTGGACGGAGGCTTCCAGCTGGCGACGCTGGTCGCGCCGCAGAAGCGGCAGCCAATCGAGGCGCCGGTGGTTCTGGCTTCGGCGCCGATTCCTGATCAATCGACACAAGCTGACCTGACAGACGACGGCGTCGCGCAGGATGTTGCGCCACGTGGCTCGCGACCCGCCAGCGAAATGATGCACGTCGCCAGCTACAGCCTGCCGGAAAAGGCAACAGCGGCCAAACCCTCGGAACCGAAACCGGTCGCGGTCTCGACCGCGAAATCGCCGAAGTCCGCTACTGCGACGAAGTCGGCCAAAAGCGCGACGGCTGATCCGCTGGCACCCTTGTCAGGAACGAAGGCCAAGGCCAAAGGCACTGCGCCCACGGCATCCGCCGCAGGGATCAACTCCAAGCCGCAACCCAAGGACAGCGTAACCGACTGATGAACGCCCCGACGCCCGCTCTCGTCGCACGGCCCGAGCGGCTCCGTCTGGTCGGACAGCGGCGGCAGATCCTGGCGCTGATGCACCAGCGGCTGATGTTCGGCATGCTGGTCTATGCCGGAATCATCGCAATCATCGCGCTTCGGCTCATCTATCTTGCCGCATTCGGCGATCATGCCGGGCGCAAGGGTGGCGCGATCGATCTGACTCCGGAGCGCGGCGACATCGTTGACCGCGACGGCCAGGCGCTGGCGCGGACGATCGACGCCTGGACCATCGGACTGCAGCCGTCGAAGGTGATCGGCAACAAGCTCGACCTGGCCCGCAAGATGGCCGAACTGATGCCGGAAAAGGACGCGGCCACCTACCTTGCGATGCTGCGTTCCAACCACAGCTTCTATTATCTCCGCCGCCGGGCGCCGCCCGGGCCTGGTCGCTGCGATCAACGCATTGGGCGAACCGGGGCTTGCGCTCGAGCGCGAGCCCGACCGGCTCTATCCGCAGACCAGCCTCGCAGCTCACGTCGTCGGCTTCACCGACGTCGACGGCAAGGGCAATGCCGGAATCGAACGCGCGTTCGACGAGCAGTTGCGCGACCCGGCTCGCCGCGGCCAGCCGATCGTCCTCAGTATCTCCAGCCGAATCCAGCAGGCGCTGGAGCATGAGCTGAATGAGGCGATGACCCATTTCTCGGCCATCGGCGCAGCCGGCGTGATCATGGACATCCACACCGGCGAAATACTGGCGATGACCTCGCTGCCGCAGCTCAACCCCAACGCCGCCGGCCAGGGCACGCCCGAGGCGCGCTTCAATCGCGCAACACTGGGCGTCTATGAGCTTGGCTCGACCTTCAAGCCGTTCACCGTGGCGATGGCGATGGACTCGGGCATCATCAAATCGATGGGCCAGATGTACAATTGCCCGCAGCGAGCTGCACGTCGCCGGCCGGACGATCAACGACACGCATCCGTTCGGCCGCGCCTGCTCGGTCGCCGAGATCATGAAGGAAAGCTCCAACATCGGCACGGCCCAGATTGCCGACCAGCTCGGGCCGACGCGGCAAAAGGAATTCCTTCGAGAAGATGGGCTTCCTCGACAAGGTGCGAGATCGAGCTGAAGGAGCGAGGCCGCACGCTGACTCCGGGCGCCAACTGGAACCAGATCGAGACGATGACCGTCGGCTACGGCCATGGCATCGCCGTCACGCCGCTTCATCTCGCGATCGGCTATGCGACGCTGTTCAACGGCGGCATCTACCGCCCGGCGACGCTGCTGAAGGTCGACCGGAACCATGCCGCGGGCAAGGGCCACCGGGTGTTCAGCGAGGAGACCAGCTACAAGATGCGCGCTCTTGCTGCGCCTGGTCGTCACCGAAGGGCACCGGCAAGGAAGGCCGATGCGCCGGGTTACCGGGTCGGCGGCAAGACCGGCACCGCGCAGAAGATCATCGGCGGCCGCTACAGTAACTCGGTGAACGTCACGAGCTTCGCCGGTGTGTTCCCGATGGACGAGCCGCGCTATGTGATCGTCGTCATGCTCGACGAGCCCAAAGCCACTCCGGAGACCTTCGGCTTCACCACTGCCGGCTGGAACGTCGCGCCCGTCGTATCGAAGACCGTCAGCCGGATCGCGCCGATGCTCGGCGTCCGGCCCGACAAGAATCGCGAGCCGAACATGGCCGAGGTGCTGCCCTTCGTTCACGAAAAAGCGGAGCATTAATCACATGCTCCTGGGCGATCTCGCCGGTGTCGCGAGACGATTCCGAAGTGACGGGTTTTGCGCTCGACCACCGCAAGGTCGCGCCGGGCAATGTTTTCGGAGCTTTCCGCGGCGCGCGCTTCAATGGCGAGGATTTCATCGCGGAGGCGGTGAAGCGGGGCGCGGTCGGCCGTTGTCGCGCGGCCGGAAGCCAAGGTCGAGGGCGTACCGCACCTTGCCGCCGACCGAGCCGCGCAAGCTGTTCGCCGAACTCGCCGCGCGATTTCTTCGCGCCCTATCCGGACACGATCGTCGCGGTGACCGGGACCAACGGCAAGACCTCGACCGTCGAGCTGACCCGCCAGCTGTGGCGCATGGCGGGACATCGCTCCGCGTCGATCGGGACGCTCGGCGTCACCACCGCCGACGACCAGGTGAAGACCGGGCTGACCACGCCCGACATCGTCACCTTCCTCTCGAACATGGCCGGCCTGGAGCGCATGGGTATCAGCCATGTCGCATATGAGGCCTCGTCCCACGGCCTCGACCAGTATCGCGCCGAGGGCGTGCCGGTCAGGGCGGCGGCCTTCACCAATTTCAGCCGCGACCATCTCGATTATCACCCGACGATGGACGCCTATTTCGCGGCCAAGATGCGGCTGTTCGACGAAGTGGTTGCGGCGGATGGGACGGCGGTCATCTGGACCGGCGACGGCAAGTCGGACGAGGTCATCGAACATGCGAAGCGGCGCGGGCTCAAGCTGGTCACGGTTGGGCCGGGAGCCGAGACGATCGAGCTGGTCTCGCGCCAGTCGACCCCGCTTGGCCAGCAGCTGGTGCTTCGCCACGCGGGCAAGGAGCATAAGCTTAGCCTGCCGCTGATCGGCGCCTATCAGATGAACAATGTGCTGACCGCCGCCGGGCTGGTCGCTGGCGACCGGCGGCGATTGGGCGACGACGCTGTGCGGGCATGGGCCGCGTGTCGCCGGTTCGCGGCCGGCTGGAGCGGGCCGTGATCAGCCGTGCCGGCGCGCCGGTCTATGTCGACTATGCCCATACGCCCGATGCGGTCGAGGCGGCGATCGAGGCGCTTCGCCCGCATGTCGAGGGGCGGCTGATCACCGTGCTTGGCGCGGGCGGCGACCGCGACCATGGCAAGCGGCCCGGAAATGGGCGCGGTCGCGGCGCGGCTTGAGCGATGTCGTGATCGTCACCGACGACAATCCGCGGAGCGAGGATCCGGCGGCGATCCGCAAGGCCGTGCTGGCGGGCGCTCCGGGCGCGATCGAGGTCGGCGACCGGCGCGCGGCCATTGCCGAGGCGATCGCGATGGCCAAGGCGGGCGACATTGTGCTGGTGGCCGGCAAGGGCCACGAACAGGGACAGATAATCGGAGACCAGGTGCTTCCGTTCGACGATGTGACCGTGGCGCGGGAATGCGCCGCATGACGGCGTTGTGGACAAGCGACGAAATTGTCGCCGCGACCGGCGGGACGCTGCATGGCCAGCCGTTCGAGGTTTCGGGCGTCACCTTCGACAGCCGCGAGGTGGAGCATGGCTGGCTGTTCGTCGCCATGCCGGGCACGGTAGCGGACGGACATGATTTCGTGCGCCAAGGCCTTTGCCGCCGGCGCGGCCGCCGCGCTGGTTAGCAAGCCGGTCGAGGGGCCGCATATCCTTGTCGCCGACGTTCCCAAGGCGCTGACCGACCTGGCTATCGCGTCGCGCGAGCGGATGAGCGGCACAGGTGCTTGGCGTTACCGGTTCGGTCGGCAAGACCTCGACCAAGGAAGCGCTTTACGCGGCGCTGGAGCGCTATGCGAAGGGCAAGGTCCACCGCTCGGTCAAAAGCTACAACAACCACACCGGCGTGCCGCTCAGCCTCGCCCGGATGCCGCGCGACAGCGAATATGCGGTGCTTGGAAATGGGCATGAATGCCAAAGGCGAGATTGCCGCGCTGACCCGGCTGGTCCGCCCGCATGTCGCAATGATCACCACCATCGCCTCGGCACACATCGAATATCTGGGATCGATGGAGGCGATCGCCGATGCCAAGGCGCGAGATTTTCGAAGGGCTCGAGCCGGAGGGGATCGCAATCATCCCCGAAGACACGCCTTATCGCGACCGGCTGGTGAAGGCCGCGCGCCGCTATGCCGATCGGACGATCACTTTCGGCCATGGCGATGCCGATGTCGCGGCACTTGCACGCGGTCAGGGCCGACAAGGGCGGAAGCCTGGTCACGGCGCGGCTGCTCGAGAGCGAGCTGACCTACACCATTGCCCAGCGCGGCGATCATTGGGTGACCAATTCGCTGGCAGTGCTGGCTGCGGTCGAGGCGGTCGGAGCGGATCTTGCCATCGCCGGCCTGGCGCTGGCCGACATGGGCGGATTGAAGGGCCGCGGCGAGCGCCACCGGCTGGCGATCGACGGCGGCCACTTATCTGCTGATCGACGAAAGCTACAACGCCAACCCGGCGTCGATGGCGGCGACCCTGAAGGCGCTGGGCGAGGAACGGGACGTCGAACGGCGGATCGCGGTGCTCGGCCCGATGCGCGAACTGGGCGGCCATGCCGACGAGCTTCACGCGGGGCTGGCCCCGGCGGTGACCGAGGCGAGGGTCGATCATTTGATCCTGGTCGGCGACGATATGCGCCCGCTCGAAGATGCGCTGGGCGGCGCGGTGGCGGTCGAGCGGGCGGCCGATGTCGAAGCAGGCAACCGAATTGCTGGCACGGCTGTTGCGGCCCGGCGACGCGGTGCTGGTCAAGGCGTCCAACTCGATCGGGCTTGCGAAGCTGGTCGAGCGGATGGCAGGGGGCTTGCAGATGGCATTCGCCGATAAGGGGTCCACAACCTAATGCTCTATTGGATCGCCGAGCAGCTCGGGTTTCCCGGACTCCTCAATCTCATCCGCTACATCAGCTTCCGCGCCGGTGCGGCAACCGCGACCGCGCTGGTCATCGGCCTGCTGCTTGGCCCGGTGTTCATCCGCTGGCTGCGGGTCAAGCAGGGCAAGGGTCAGCCGATCCGCGCCGACGGACCGCAGAGCCACCTCGCCAAGCGCGGCACGCCGACCATGGGCGGGCTGCTGATCCTGATTTCGGTGGCGATCTCGGTCCTGCTGTGGATGGACCTGACCAACCTCTATGTCTGGGCCTGCCTGCTGGTGACCGGCGGGTTCGGGCTGATCGGCTTCCTCGACGATTACGACAAGGTGAAGAAGGCGCACCATGCGGGCCTCAGGGGCCGGACGCGCCTGCTGCTGGAATTCGCTCATCGCCGGCGTCGCCACCTGGCTGATGGTCCGCGCAGTCGGGAACGCATCTCTACCTGCCGTTCGTGCAGGGGCGCGGTGATCGATCTCAGCTGGTTCTACATCGCGTTCGGCGCGTTCGTGATCGTCGCCTTCGGCAATGCGGTGAACCTGACCGACGGGCTCGACGGGCTGGCGACCATGCCGGTGATCATCGCCTGCGATGGCCTTCACCCTGATCGCCTATCTCGTCGGCAACGCGAACTTTGCCGACTATCTCGGCATCCCGCATGTGCCGGGCGCGGGCGATCTGACCGTGCTGCTGCTGGCGATCGTCGGCGCGGGGCTCGCGTTCCTGTGGTTCAACGCGCCGCCGGCGGCGGTGTTCATGGGCGATACCGGCAGCCTGGCGCTGGGCGGAGCGCTCGGCGCGGTCGCGGTCGCGACGCACCATGAGTTCGTGCTGGTGATCATCGGCGGGCTGTTCGTGCTCGAGGCGCGTCAGCGTCATCGTCCAGGTCTTCTGGTTCAAGCGCTACGGCAAGCGCATCTTCCGGATGGCGCCGATCCACCATCATTTCGAACATCTCGGCTGGAGCGAGCCGACGGTGGTGATCCGCTTCTGGATCATCAGCTTCATCCTCGCGCTGGCCGGGCTTGTCGACGCTCAAGCTGAGGTGATCACCGCCAGGGCCTTCGCCGGAAAACATTACGCCGTCCTCGGTCTTGCGCGCAGCGGGCTGGCGACGGTCGAGGCGCTGCTGGCCAGCGGGGCGAAGGTGACGGCGTGGGACGATAAGGAAGAGGCGCGGCAAGCTCCTCCCGGCGAGAGGGCCGGGAGCCGCAGGCGTGCAGCGCCGACGGCGGTGCCCCTCCGCCAGCTGCGCTGGTCCCCCTCCCCGTGCCGGGGAGGACTGAGATCGCCGACTTCCTCAGGTCGACCTCTCCCAATTCGACTCCATCGTCGTCACCCCCGGCCTGCCGCTCAACCGCCACCCGATCGCCGAGCGCGCCGCGCGAGGCTGGCGTCGAGATCATCGGCGACATCGAGCTGTTCGCCCGCGCCCGGCCCGAGCTTCCGCCGCACAAGGTGGTCGGGATCACCGGCACCAACGGCAAGTCGACCACCACCGCGCTGGTCCACCACATCCTCCAGACCGCGGGCGTGCCGAGCCTGATGGGCGGCAACATCGGCCTGCCGATCCTGGCGCAGGACCCGCTGCCCGAAGGCGGGGTCTATGTGCTGGAGCTGTCGAGCTACCAGATCGACCTGACCCAGAGCCTCGACTGCGACGTCGCGGTGCTGCTCAACATCACGCCCGACCATCTCGACCGGTATGACGGGCTTCGAAGCCTATGCGGCGTCGAAGGCGCGGCTGTTCGAAATGCAATCGCCGGGCGAGGTGGCGATCGATTGGCGATTACCGACCGCGAAGCTGACGAGGATGTGCTCCAGTCCGGCGAAGACCGCGATGGCATTGCAGTGCATCTGAGGATCGCTGACTTCGGCGAGCAGCCACTGGCCGGCGCTGCAAGGACCGCACAATCGCGCAGAATGCCGCGGCCGCGATCGCTGCTTGCCGGGCGCTTGGTGTCTGACGGACGAATTGAATCGAGCAGGCCTCCGCACCTACCCCGGCCTGCCGCACCGCATGGAGCGCGTCGCGCGAAAAGGACGGCGTCCTCTTCGTCAACGACAGCAAGGCGACCAACCCGACCGCGACCGCGCCGGCGCTCGCCGCCTTCCCCAAAATCCGCTGGATCCTCGGCGGGCAGGCCAAGACCGACAATCTCGACGAATGCGCGCCGCACTTCGGGCATGTGCGCAAGGCCTATACCATTGGCGAGGCGGGAGAAATGTTCGCGTCCCTCTTGTCCCCGCACATGGCCGTGGCAGAGTGCGTGACGCTGGGTGAGGCGGTGAAGGCCGCCGCGTCGGAAGCGGAAGCGGGGGACACGGTATTGCTGTCGCCGGCCTGTGCTTCCTTCGACCAGTTTCGGGATTATGAGGCGCGGGGCGATGCGTTCCGCGCCGCTGGTGGGGGCATTATGAACCAGACGATCACCGGCAGGATCAAGGCCGGCGCCGCGCTGGTCGATCCCAACCGCTACGGCCGGTCGGACCGGTCGGCCACGGGCCGCTGGTTCTGGGAAATCGACCGGGTCCTGCTGCTGCTGCTGGCGGTGCTGATCGGCGTCGGCCTGATCGCGGTCGCGGCCGCTTCGCCCGCCGCGGCGCAGCGCTATTCGGGCGGATCGGTGCGCTTCGCCGAGCTCCATTATTTCTACCGGCAGATCGCCTGGATCGCTTTGTCGCTGCCGGTGATGATCGCCATCTCGATGCAGCCGCGCGAGCGATTGCGGCGGCTGTCGCTGATCGGCGCGCTGGTCTGCCTGGTCGCGCTGGCGCTGGTGCCCTGGCTCGGCGCGGAGGTGAACGGGGCGAAGCGCTGGCTCAACCTCGGGCGTCGGCCAGTTCCAGCCATCGGAGTTTCTGAAGCCCTTCTTCGTCGTGTCGATGGCCTGGCTGCTGTCGCTGCGTGAGGGTGACAAGACGCTGCCGATCTTCACCTTGTCGGCCGTGATCACCGGCGTCGTCGCAGTGCTGCTGATGCGCCAGCCAGACTTCGGCTCGACCATCATCTTCGCCGCGGTGTGGATCGCGATGCTGGCCATCGCCGGCCTCAACCTGCGCATCCTGGTCGGGCTCGGCATTGCCGGGCTGGTCGGGGTCGTGCTCGCCTATTTCTTCTATGATGTCGCCACCGCGCGCATCAACGGCTTCCTGTTCGGCGAAGGCGACAATTTCCAGGTCGAAAATGCGATGCGCACGCTGACCGCGGGCGGGCTGTTCGGCATGGGGCCTGGGGCGGGCACGCGCAAGTTCGGCCTGCCCGAGCCGCACACCGACTATATCTTCTCGGTGATCGGCGAGGAGTTCGGCCTGATCGCCTGCCTGATGATCGCGCTCCTCTATCTCGGCATCGTCGCCCGGGTGCTGGTCAAGCTGCTCGATGAGGAAAGTTCGTTCGCCATCCTGGCCGCCGCCGGGCTGGTCATCCAGTTCGGGCTGCAGGCGCTCATCAACATGGCGGTCAACGTCCAGATCGCGCCGTCGAAGGGCATGACCCTGCCGTTCATCAGCTATGGCGGTTCGTCGATGCTGGCGCTGTCGATCGCGATGGGATTGCTGCTCGCCTTCACGCGGCGAAACCCCTATCTCACCCGCTCGCCCTATGTGGTGAAATGGGGCGGGGAGAATATTCGCGGATGAACATTACCTTGGCTGCCGGCGGAACCGGCGGGCATATGGTCCCGGCTCATGCGCTTGCCGCCGAATTGAAGGCGCGCGGCCATGGCGTGATGCTGGTCACCGACGAACGCGGGGCGAAGATCCCGGCGCTGTTCGAAGGCGTGCCGACGCATATCCTTCCTGCGGGAAGGTTAGGCGGCGGGCCGATCGGGTGGATCAAGGCCTGCCTGGCGGTCCTGGCCGGGCGGCGAGAGGCCAAGGCGCTTTACCGTGAATTCACTCCCGACGCGGTGGTCGGCTTTGGCGGCTATCCGGCCTTTCCGGCACTGCTGGCAGCAAATGCGCTCAGCATCCCGACGATCCTTCATGAACAGAACGCCGTGCTCGGCCGGGTCAACCGGCTGCTCGCCGGACGGGCGGCGGCGATCGCCACGGCCTATCCCGAGGTCGAACGGCTGAAGCCGGCACATCGGCGCAAGGTCGAACTGGTCGGCAATCCGGTGCGGGAGTCGGTCGCGCGCCTCGGCACCATGCCCTTCCCCGAATTCGACGACACGGCGCCGCTCAAGATACTCGTCACCGGCGGGAGCCAGGGCGCGACCGTGCTGGGCCAGGTCGTGCCCGACGCGCTCGGCATGCTGCCGCCCAAGCTCCGCCACCGGCTGCAGGTGATCCAGCAGTGCCGGCCCGACGATATCGAGGCGGTGCGCAACCGCTATGCCGCGCTCAACATCCCGGCCGAGCTGCTGACCTATATCGAGGACATGCCCGACCGGCTTGGCCGAGGCGCATCTCGTGATCGCCCGGGCCGGCGCGTCGACCATCGCCGAGCTGACCGCGGCGGGACGACCGGCGATCCTCATTCCGCTGCCGATCGCAACCGACGATCACCAGACCGTCAACGCGCGCGAAATGGCCAGGGCGGGCGGCGCGCGGATGATCCCGCAAAACGAATTTACGCCAGAGGTGCTGGCGCGCAGATCGAAGCCATCGCCGGCGACGCGCAGGCGCTTTCCAACGCTGCCGAGCGGGCGCTGTCGGTCGGACGCCCACACGCGACCCATGACCTCGCCGACCTTGTCGAGCGGATCGCAGGCGGTGCAGCGCCGCTGATGGTCGGTAAGGCCGAGCCCGTCGCCAGACCCGAGCCGAGCGGCATGGGGGTGCCGGCATGAAGGCGATGGGCACCGAGATCGGCACGATCCACTTCGTCGGCATCGGCGGCATCGGCATGTCCGGCATCGCCGAGGTCATGCATCATCTGGGCTACAAGGTGCAGGGATCGGACCTCGACGAAAGCTATGTCACCGAGGGCCTGAGGAAGCGCGGCATCCCGGTGATGATCGGCCAGAGCGCCGATAACCTGGGCGATGCGGCCGTGGTCGTCTGCTCGACCGCGATCCGAGAGGACAATCCCGAGGTCCAGGCCGCGGCCGAGCGGCGCCTGCCGCGCGTCCGACGCGCGGAAATGCTGGCCGAACTGATGCGGATGCAGTCGACCGTCGCGGTCGCCGGGACCCACGGCAAGACCACCACCACCTCGATGATCGCTGCGATGCTCGACGCCGGCGGGATCGATCCGACCGTGATCAACGGCGGGATCATCAACGCCTATGGCTCCAACGCGCGGCTCGGCAAGTCCGACTGGATGGTGGTCGAGGCCGACGAGAGCGACGGCAGCTTCCTGCGGCTCGACGGGACGATCGCGGTCGTCACCAACATCGATCCCGAGCATCTCGAGCATTACGGCAGCTTCGACGCGATCAAGGATGCCTTCGTCGAGTTCGTCGAGAATGTGCCCTTCTACGGCCTTGCCGTGATGTGCGTCGACCATCCCGAGGTGCAGGGCGTGCTGTCAGCCGCATCCGCGACCGGCGGATCGTCACCTATGGCACCTCGGCGCTGGCCGACCTTCGCGCCGACAATATCCAGCCCGAAAATGGCGGCAGCCGGTTCGACGTGTCGATACTACGGCAAGATGGGGAACGGCGGACGATCGAGGGCAGTGTTCGTGCCGATGCCCGGCCGGCACAATGTCCTGAATGCGCTGGCGGCGATCGCCGTAGGGCTCGAGTTCGGCTGTCCGACGAGGTCATCGCCAAGGGGTTTCGAGCGCTTCGCAGGGGTCAAGCGGCGCTTCACCAAGGTCGGTGAGATCGGCGGCGCGACGATCATCGACGACTACGCCCACCACCCGGTCGAAATCCGCGCGGTGCTGGCGGCCGCGCGCGAGGCCGCCGAGGAGCGGGTCATCGCGGTCGTCCAGCCGCACCGCTACACCCGCCTTCGCGACCTGATGGACGACTTCCAGAACGCCTTCAACGACGCCGACGTGGTGTTCGTCGCGCCGGTCTATGCCGCGGGCGAGGAGCCGATCGAGGGCGTCGATTCCGATGCGCTGGCGGAGGGATTGCGCGCTCGCGGACACCGCATGGTGAAGACAGTCGACAGCCCCGCCGACCTCGCTGCCAACCTGCGCGATCTGGCGGCGGAGGGCGACATGATCATCTGCATGGGCGCAGGCGACATTACCAAATGGGCGGCGGGATTGGCCGACGGGATCGCCAAGGCGAGGAAGTCGAAGTGAGCACCGCCGCCGCAATTCCCCATGTCCGGGGCAAGCTCAAGGCCAATGCTCCCCTTGCTCCGCTGGTCTGGTTCAAGTCGGGCGGCAATGCGGAGCTGCTGTTCGAACCGGCCGATCGCGACGACCTGGTGCAATTTCTCCGGGAGCTCGATCCGGAAAAGCCGGTCATGGCGCTCGGCCTCGGCTCCAACATGATCGTCCGCGACGGCGGCGTTCCGGGCGTTACCGTGCGGCTGGGCAAGGCCTTCGCAAAGATCGAGCGGTTGGACGACGTCACCTTGAAGTGCGGCGGCGGGGCGAGCGGGATACTCGTCTCCTCCACCGCGCGCGACGCGGGAATCGCGGGGCTCGAGTTCCTGCGCGGCATTCCCGGGACCGTCGGCGGCTTCGTGCGGATGAACGGCGGCGCCTATGGCCGCGAGGTCCAGGACATCCTGGTCAGCTGCACGGTCGTGCTGAAGGACGGCACGGTCGAGGAATGGCCGGCGGAACGGCTCGGCTACACCTACCGCCATTCGGAACTGCCCGAAGGCGCGGTCGTGGTCGAGGCCGTGTTCCGCGGCATCCCCGGCGACCCGGTGATGATCGGCACGGAGATGGACCGCATCGCCGCGGCGCGCGAGGAATCGCAGCCGCTGCGCAGCCGCACCGGCGGATCGACCTTCAAGAACCCGCCGGGGCACAAGGCCTGGGCGCTGGTCGATGCGGCGGGGTGCCGGGGCCTTCGGATCGGCGACGCGCAAGTGTCGGAGAAGCATTGCAATTTCCTGCTCAACCTCGGTAACGCTAGCTCTGCGCGAAATCGAGGCACTGGGCGAGGAAGTCCGGCGCCGGGTGCAGGACAAGACCAACATCACCCTTGAATGGGAAATCCAGCGGATTGGAGTGGCGTAAGCGTGACCCAGGAGCTCGACCGGAACCTCAATATCGTCGTGCTGATGGGCGGCTGGTCGTCCGAGCGGCCGGTTTCGCTGATGAGCGGCGAGGGCGTCGTCGAATGCGCTCAAGGAGCGCGGCTTTAACCGCGTCACGCCGCTCGACATGGACCGCGACGTCGCCGCGCGGCTGGCCGAGCTGAAGCCGGACGTCGTGTTCAACGCGCTGCACGGCACGCCGGGCGAGGACGGGACGATCCAGGGCCTGCTGGACCTGATGGAGATTCCCTACACCCATTCGGGCCTCGACAACTTCGGTCGATCGCCATCGACAAGGAACTGACCAAGGTGGTGCTGGTGCCGCACGGCATTCGCATGCCCAAGGGCAAGGTGGTCGAGAGCGAGACGCTCTACGAAGGCGACCCGATGGCGCGGCCCTATGTGCTGAAGCCGGTCAACGAGGGCTCGCTCGGTCGGCGTCGCGATCGTCACCGACGAGGGCAATTACGGCCATCCGATCAGCGCCAAGGCCGAAGGGCCGTGGCTGCATTTCGAGCGGCTGCTGGCCGAGCCGTTCATTCACGGGTCGCGAGCTGACCGTTGCGGTTCTGGGCGACGAGGCGCTGTGCGTTACCGAGTTGAAGCCCAAGGCCGGCTTCTACGATTTCGACGCCAAATATACCGACGGCCTGACCGAGCATGTCTGCCCGGCCGACGTTCCGCCGCATATCGCCCAGGACATGCATGGACATGGCGCTGGCGGCCCACCGGCTGCTTGGTTGCAAGGGGGCGTCGCGCTCCGATTTCCGCTGGGACGACACGCAGGGCGAGGCGGGCATTTTCCTGCTGGAAGTCAACACCCAGCCAGGCATGACTCCGCTCAGCCTTGTCCCCGAGCAGGCGCGGCAAAGGGGCATCAGCTACGGCGAGCTGGTCGAGCGGATTATCGCCGAAGCCCTCATTGATTCTCCCGCCAAGGCTGGGGCTTTAGAACCTGCGAGGAGCGGGTGAGCGCGGCACACGTCCGGCGGGGCGGCGCATCGGGCCGCTCACGGAAGGCGCCGTCGCGTGGATCGGTCGGCAAGAAGATTGCCGCCAAGCTGCCGGTCAAGGAAGCCGAGGCCAATCGGCTTGCAGGCTGGGCCTTTGGGCTGTTCGTGGTGGCGATTGCTGGCGTGGCATTGGTCGCCCTCGACGTTCCGAGCAAGCTTGCATTGGCCGCGGGGAGGCCGTCGGCGACGCCGGGTTCCGGGTGAAGAGCGTCGACATCCAGGGCATTCGCCGGATGGATCCGCGGCCCGTTTACGACATAGCGCTCGACCAGAAGACGACCGCGATGCCGCTGCTCGACGTCAGCGATATCCGCAACCGGCTGCTCCAGTTCGGCTGGGTCAAGGACGCGCGGGTTTCGCGCCGCTTTCCCGACACGCTGGTGATCGACATCGTCGAGCGGACGCCGACGGCGCTGTGGCAGGACGACGACCGGCTGACGCTGATCGACGCCGAAGGCGTGGTGCTCGATCGCGTGCAGGTCAGCCAGATGCCCGACCTGCCGTTGCTGATCGGTAAGGGCGCGAACGCCCAGACGATTCCGCTGGAGCGGCTGCTGGACAAGGCGCCGGCGTTGAAGGCGCAGCTGGTTTCGGCAACCTGGGTCGGCCAGCGGCGCTGGGACCTGAGCTTCCAATCGGGCGAGACCGTGGCGCTGCCCGAAGGCGAGGCGCTGGCAAGTGAGGCGCTGGTCAAATTCGCGAAGATGGACAAGTCCGCGGGCCTCCTTGGACGCGGGATATTGCGCTTCGATCTTCGAATTCCCGGCAAGATGACCGTCCGCCTGCCCCGCGAGCCCGGCGAGCCGATCGTTCCCGAACCCGTTTCCGAGAGTTAAGACCAGATCTGATGGCCGCCGATTCCGACCAACCTCTGATTGCCGCACTCGACATTGGCTCGTCCAAGGTCACTGCGCTGATCGTCACCCGCGACGCGGACGGGCGACTGCGCGTGCTCGGCACCGGCCAGCGCGAGAGCCGCGGGGTCAAGCGCGGCTACGTCACCGACATGGAGGCGAGCGAGGTCGCGGTGCGCGAGGCGGTCGAGATCGCCGAGCGCATCTCGGGCGTCACGATCGACGACGTTTGGGCAAGCTTCGCTGCGGGCGGGCTGGTCAGCGACATCGCCAATGTCGAGGTCGAGCTTGGCGGGCACCAGGTCGAGCAGTCGGACATCGATGAGCTGCTGGCGGCTGGCAGGGGCGCGATCGACCGCAACGGCCAGGTCGTTCTCCACGCCCATCCGGCGCTCTACACGATCGACGGGGTCGAGGGGGTGCATCATCCGATCGGACTTCACGCCGACCGGCTGGGCGTCGACATCCACGTCGTCGCGGCCGACCCGGCGCCGCTCCGGAACATCGATTATGTGATCCGCTCGGCCCATCTCGGGCGTCAGGGCGATCGTCGCCTCTCCGGTGGCGGCGGCGCTCGCCTGCCTCACCGCCGGAAGAGCGAGAGCTCGGCGTGGCGCTGGTCGAAATGGGCGCGGAAGTAACCAATGTTTCGCTCCATGCCGGCGGGATGCTGGTCGGGCTGCGCTCGATCCCGCTGGGCGCCAAGGACATCACCGACGACATCGCCTGCGCCTTCGGCGTTCAGCGGCGCGAGGCGGAGCGGATGAAGTGCCGTTTCGGATCGGCGATGACCAGTCCGCGCGACAATCATGAGATGGTCGAAGCGACGCCGATCGGCGGCGACGACGGCGGCGAGCCGCTGCGCATCACCCACGCCCAGCTGATCACCGTCATCCGCCAGCGGACCGAGGAAATCACCAACGAGATCGAAAAGGCGCTGAAGGGACTTGGCTTCAGCGGTCCGGTCGGGCGGCAGGTTGTGCTGACCGGCGGCGGAGCGGAGCTCAAGAACATCGCCGACTATATGCAGGGCGTGCTCGGCCGCGCGGTCCGCGTCGGTCGGCCGAAGACGATCACCGGGCTTCCCGAAGCGCACAGCGGGCCGGGCTTTTCGACGCTGGTCGGGCTGGCCATGCTGGCCTCCAGCGGAAGCGGTGACCTTCGCGACCTGGCGATGGGATCGGGCAAGGATAGGAAGCCCGCGACCGGAATGTTCGGTCGCCTGGTCGCGGCGATGCGGGGCGGCTTCTAGTTTTTCGGGGCTGGTTTTGGGGCGAGCTGGCGCATCATCGTGGCCAGGTCCATCACCGACCATTCCTCGACGATGCGATCATTCGCGAAGCGGAAGAAGGTCATCCCGTCCATCGCCGCCTTGCCGCCAAGTCCGGGTAGCCCCGCAGCAGCCACACTGTTCGTCCCGCTGGCGCGCCAGTGAACCGCGACCAGATCGCCCTCAGCGACGGTCCGAATAACCTCGACTTTAAGGTCGGGAACGGCTCGGCGCCATTCTCGGCCGGACGCATTATCTTCGTCGAGGGTATAATCGCGGTCAGCGCCGTGAGCGACGAAGCCGGGTCCATAGATTTCGTCGAGCCGGTCGAACCGACCCTGGCCCATTTTCTCGAGGAGCACCCGCTTGCCCGTCTCGGCGTTCTCGGCCGGGCCGGCGAGAGCCGGAGCGGAAACTAGCATCAGGACTGGGAGCCATAAGTTTCTCAAGACCATGACTCGCCATAGCATTTCGGCCGCGCAATAAGAATTGGCATTTGGGGCGGGGGAGGGTGTTCATGGCGACGATCGCGAGAACAGACAATGTGGTCCGTGCGCTGGTGATCCTCCTCGGCGCCGCGGTGTTCCTAAACTATGTCGATCGCGGCGCGATGGGGATCGCGGCACCGCTGATGAAGGGCGAGCTCGGCCTTTCGGAAGAAGCTTATGGCGTCGCCTTCTCGGCATTCTTCTGGATCTACGCCCCAGTGCAATTCTTTGCCGGTTGGCTGTGCGATCGATTCTCGGTCTACAAGCTGATGTCGGCGGGCATCCTGCTCTGGGCCGGAAGCACATTCCTGATGGGATTTGCAGGTGGGTTCGCGTCGCTTCTCGTGCTCCGCATCATGCTGGGCGTGGGCGAAAGCATCTCTTTTCCGGGGAGCTCCAAGATCATTGCCCGGCACGTGCCGCCGGAACGCCGGGGGGTCGCCAATGCGGCGGTGGCCGCCGGAATCGCACATTGGACCGGCAATCGGAACGCTCGCAGGCGGCCTGATCCTCGGCCAGTGGGGCTGGCGCGCGATTTTCTTCGCCTTCGGAATCGCGACGCTTCTCTGGCTGGCGCCGTGGCGTGCAGCCGTGCGGAAACTGCCGATGACCGGCCATCGCGACGGTGGGGCGCAAGTGTCGGTCCGTTCTCTGATTACAACATGGCCGCTCTGGTCGATGTCGATCGTCCATGCCCTGGGCAATTATTGCTTCTATTTCCTGCTTGCCTGGCTGCCCTTGTACCTGACCAAGGCGCGCGGCTTCTCCATTGGCGAAATGACGTTGCTGGCGACGCTGGGCTATGCCGTCCAGGCAGTCTGCGCACTCAGTTATGGCCATTTCTCCGACTGGTGGACGCGCTCCGGCCGGTCGGAAGCCGCATGCCGGCGCTGGATGATGGTCGCAAGCCAGTTGCTGGCCGCAGCGGCGATCCTTGGCCTCGCATTCGTTCACAGCGCCGTCGGGATCGGCATCCTGCTGTGCCTCGCCGGTGCAGCGAGCGCGGCGTTGTCGCTCAATCTCTATGCAGTTGCCCAGATGTTTGCCGGTCCGCGCGCATCCGGGACCTGGGTCGGCGTACAGAATGCCATCGGCAATTTGTCCGGGCATCGTCGGGCCGATCGTTACCGGGATTGTAGTCCAGCGCGCGGGCTACAACAGCGCATTCATCCTGACCGCCGCAATCGCGGCAATTGGCGCAATTTGGTGGGCTGTCGGCGTCCCCCGCATTCGCCAAGTAATCGCCGACTAATATTAACGTTAACGACGGCCCGGGATTTTCTTGCCTGTCCCATATTGAATCATGGTGAGTCTGTATGGGCACAATCCACGGTTTTTTTCGTTTGTCGTTAACTTTTCCGCTTGTCGTGAGACTCGGGATGATTCATTGATTCTCTCTGATGGTTCAACGCGCTAGCGGCGCAGGGAGGGGTTTGGTCCATGAGCATTGATTTCATCCGGCCGGAAGTCGACGAACTTCGACCGAGGATCAGTGTCATCGGCGTCGGCGGCGCCGGCGGCAACGCCATCGCCAACATGATCCGCTCCGACGTCAAGGGCGTCCAGTTCCTCGTCGCCAACACCGACGCGCAGGCGCTGAACGCATCCGACGGCCGATCGCGCGCATCCAGCTCGGCCTCAAGATCACCCAGGGCCTGGGCGCCGGGTCGCGGCCCGAGATCGGCCGCGCCGCCGCCGAAGAAACGATCGACGAAATCGAGCGCGCGCTTGAAGGCGCGCACATGTGCTTCATCGCCGCCGGCATGGGCGGCGGCACCGGCACCGGCGCAGCCCCGGTCATCGCCAAGGCCGCCCGCGACAAGGGCATCCTGACCGTCGGCGTCGTTACCAAGCCGTTCGCGTTCGAAGGCACGCGCCGCATGCGCGCCGCCGATGCCGGCATCGAAGAGCTGCAGAAGCATGTCGATACGCTGATCGTCATCCCCAACCAGAACCTGTTCCGCCTCGCCACGTCGGAAACGACCTTCAAGGAAGCGTTCGAGATGGCCGACGAGGTGCTGCAGCAGGGCGTTCGCGGAATCACCGACCTGATGGTCATGCCCGGCCTCATCAACCTCGACTTCGCCGACGTCCGCTCGGTGATGGGCGAAATGGGCAAGGCGATGATGGGCACCGGCGAGGCGTCGGGCGACAATCGCGCGATCGAGGCCGCCGAAAAGGCGATCTCCAACCCGCTGCTCGACGGCGTCAGCATGAAGGGCGCCAAGGGCGTCATCATCTCGATCACCGGCGGCGAGGACATGCGCCTGATGGAAGTCGACGAGGCCGCCAGCCACATCAAGGAACTGGTCGATCCCGATGCCAACATCATCTGGGGTTCGGCATTCAACAACGATCTGGGCGGCAAGATCCGCGTATCGGTGGTCGCGACCGGCATCGAGGCGGAAGCCGCAATTCAGCCCGACGCAGGGCAAGGTGTTCACCTTCCCGACCGCAAGCCGCGCCGCATCGACGCCGGCTCCCGCTCCGGCGCCTGAGCCGAAGGCTGAATCGACCGAAGAGCCGCTGGACCTGACGGCTGACGATGAAGCGACCGACGAACTCCTGCTCGACAGCGAGGATATCCTCGCCGATCCGGTGCTTGGCACGCCGATTGCGCCGCCGACCGACGAGGACGATTTGGCGGCAGCCACTGCGACCGGCGACGAAAAGGCGGCGCGCGAGAGCGGCACGTTGTTCGAGCGCATGTCGAACATCGCCCGCGGCGCGCAGCAGGCAAAGGTCGATGAAGAACCGATGCCCAGCTTCCGCCGCGAGCCGCTCGACATCCCGCGCTTCCTTAATCGTCAGAATAATCAGTAAACTGGATCAAGGCCGGCCCGGCTCGTCGCCGGGTCGCCACGTCCTGTCGCGCACCGCTTTCCAGAAAGCTTTGAGCAAGCTTCGGTCAGGCATGGGAGGACCATGCTGAATTTTGGATCGATGCGCGCGCCCTTGGCCGCGATATTGGGCTTGGGAATGATGGCGACGGCCGCGCCGGCAGCCGCGCAGCAGGTTGCCGCCGAAACGCCGGGCACGGCGCTGTCGCGTTACATTCGCGTGCTGGCGAGCAGTCCGCGTGACTTCAACGCTCTGATCGGGGCGGGCCGCGCCGCGCTGGAGCTTGGCGACGTACAGGCAGCGTCCGGCTTCTTCGGCCGCGCGGAGGAGGTCAATCCCAATGCTCCCGCGGCCAAGATCGGGCTTGGCGCCGCAATGGCGCACATGGGCGATGCGGATGGAGCAATCTTCTACTTCAACCAGGCGACCCGGCTCGGCGCGCAGCCGATGACCATGGCCGTCGACCGCGGGCATGGCGCGCGACCTGCTCGGAGACCTTTCAGGTGCGCAATCCGACTATCGGCTGGCAATCAAGTCGCTCGGATCGGACGAAGCGCGCCGTCGACTGGCGTTGAGCCTGGCAATTGCGCGCGACAAGAAAGCGGCTCTCGATACCATCCAGCCATTGCTAAACCGGCACGACCCGGCCGCGCAGCGTACCCGGGCGTTCGTGCTTGCGCTCGTAGGTGATCAGGCAGGCGCGGCTCAGGCCATCAATGCGGTACTGCCCGGCGATGCCGCCCGGTTCGAGCCGTTCTTCCGTTATTTGCCGGGCCTCAGCGTGACCGAGAAGGCTGCCGCGGTTCACCTTGGCATCTTCCCCGAGAATGCCGCCGCACGGGTCGCGCAGGCGCAACCCGTGCCGCAGCCGGCGCCAGTGGTCGCGCTCCCGGCTCAACCGCCCGTCAAGGTCGCCTCGGCTGCGCCACCGCCACGGCTGGCGGCGCCCGCCGCCCCGGCGTTCAGCCTCCCTTCCACCAAGAGCGGGCCGGCATCACCGTCTTTTAGTTTGCCGTCGGCGACCAGCGCCGCGCCGACGGTATCCATTCAGGCGCCAGTCCAGGCCAAGCCGGAGCCGGCCCAGCCCCTCGAGCCCTCGCTCGACGGGATGGAAGAGGTAAAGACCGAAACAAGGGCCGAGGATCTCGACCCCGCCCCCGCACTTGCCGAGGTGGAAGAGGTGGCGGCAGAGAGCAATTTGACCGGCATCGACAAGCTGCTGGCGACGATCGCCGAGGCGCCTCCTCCTCCCAAGCCCAAGCTTGAATTGAAGAAGCCCGATCCGTCCGCGACCAAGGCAGCCAAGGCTGCCGCCGAAAAGAAGGCGGCGGAGAAGAAGGCGCGCGAGGAGAAGCTTGCCGCCGACAAGAAAGCCAAGGAAGAAGCTGCCAAGCTGGGCGTAAAGGGCACTTACTGGGTGCAGCTGGCAGGCGGATCCAACCATGACCGGATGGCGACTGAATATCGGAAACTCTCGGCCAATGCGGGCAAGCTGCTCAAGTCGCGCGCTGGCTATGTCACTGGAGGCAAGGATTATTTCCGGCTTCTGATCGGCCCGTTCGACAGCAAGTCGGACAGCCAGGAGTTCGTCAACAAGCTTGCCAAGGAAGGCGTCGACGGCTTTAGCTGGACCCGCACGCCGCCAAAGATCAAGATCGAGAAACTCTCCAGCCCATGAGATTGACCGAGGTCCTCGCCGCGCACCCGTCACGATCGCGCGGCCGGACCTTCGTCGAGGAAGATCGGGGTCCGCGAGGGCCGCGTGATGCCTTCCAGCGCGACCGCGACCGGATCGTCCATTCGGTCGCCTTCCGCCGCCTGCGCCACAAGACCCAGGTGTTCGTTGCGCCCGACGGCGACCATTTTCGCGTACGTCTGACCCATTCGATCGAAGTCGCGCAGATCGGGCGGACCATGGCCCGTGCACTCGGCCTCAACGAGGACCTGACCGAAGCGCTGTGCCTGGCCCATGACCTTGGCCATCCGCCGTTCGGCCATGGCGGCGAGGATGCGCTTCAGCAGTGCATGGTCGATGCCGGCGGATTCGACCACAATGCCCATACGCTGAGGATCCTGACCTGCCTCGAAAATCCCTATCCGGACTTTGACGGGCTGAACTTGAGCTGGGAAACGCTCGAAGGGCTGGCCAAGCATAATGGGCCCGTGTCGACAGCCGAGTTGGGCGCTGGCCGAGGCCAATGCCGGGTTCGACCTGGAGCTGGATAGTTGGCCGAGCCTGGAGGCGCAGGTCGCGGCGATCGCCGACGATATCGCCTACGACAATCATGACATCGACGATGGGCTCCGCTCGGGCATTCTCGAACTGGACGCGCTGATCGAGCTTCCGTTCGTCGCGCGCTTGTGGGCCGATATCGGGCAGCGACACCCCGGCCTGGAACGCGCCCGCAAGTTGAAGGCACTGGTTCGCGACGGCATTGGGACGATGGTCGGCGACGTGCTCAACGAAACGCGACGACGGATTGCCGAGGCTGGGGTCGAAACGATCGACGATGTTCGCGCGGCAGGCCGGCAGTTGGTCGGCTTCTCGGCGGAGATGCAGGCCGAGGAGCGCGAGCTGAAGCGCCATCTATACGCCAAGCTGTACGACAGCGATGCCCTGAAGCCGATCCGCATCGAGGCGCAGCGGATCGTCGGCGACCTCGCGCAATTCTATCGAGACAATCCCGGGGATCTGCCGCCGGGCTGGCAGCGCGGTGTAGGGGAGACAGCCCGGCTGCGCGGCATAGGCGACTATATCGCCGGCATGACCGACCGCTTCGCCATTGCAAGGCATAGGGAGCTGATTGGGCCGGTTGCCCTGCCGGATCGGTTCTAATCTGACGGGAATGCCCGCATTGGATGGAAAAGCGGACTCAAGGCAGGGCGCCTCGTACCGCTTGTTGTACTGGCCTGGCGTTCACGTGCGAGCCCGGTCCTGCAATCCCAGTCTAATTGGGTACTTCACCTGATTGTCCGGTCTTCCGAGCCTCCTACAATCGCTGTCCAATCGTTTCGGCCCCACCAATCGATGGGCTCACATCTCGGTTAGCGTTCTTCTGAAACTAGAAGAGGACCTTCACGTGATGAAAATGATCCACAGGGCAAGGATGCCCGCAACCGCCATGGCATCTGTAGCCGGATTAGCCTTGATCCTCGGCCTCGGCCTATCGTCCTGTTCGAAGGCCGGTGAGCAAAATGCCACGGAGCAAAATGCCACGGAGCAAACTGCTACCGAGCAACCTGCTACTGAGCAAAATGCCACAGAGCAGAATGCGGGCTCGCAAGATGCCAGTGCCCAAAATGCGAAAGCATTGCTCAAGGGCATGTCGGATTATCTCGCGGCGCAGAAGGTCATTTCCTTAGCCTACGACTTTGTGTTTGAGGTGGTCACCAAGGAGCAGCAAAAACTCCAGATCGCGACCTCCGGCACCGTATTGCTCAACCGGCCGGACAAGATCCACACCACACGCAAGGCCGGATTCGCCGATACCGAGATGATATTCGATGGGAAGACCTTGTCATTCCTGGGCAAGGGACAAAATGCCTATATCCAGGCGGAAGCGCCCGGCACGATCGACACATTGATCGACCAGCTGAGGGACAAGTTCCACCGGCAGCTCCCCGGTGCCGATTTGCTGCAATCGGGGGTTTACGACGAGTTGATGACCGACGTCACGGACGTGAAGGACCTCGGCAGCGGCGTGGTCGGCGGAGTGGAGTGCGATCATCTGGCATTCCGCGCCAAGGACACCGACTGGCAAATCTGGATCGCACAGGGCAAGGATAAATATCCCTGCCGTTATGTGATCACCAGCAAGGGAGTTGACCAGGCCCCGCAATTCACGATGGAAATACGTGATTGGAAGGCTGGCGCTGATGTCCCGGCAGCCGACTTCAGCCTTCAAGCCGCCGGCGGGCGCAAAGCGGATGGATATCAAGGAGCTCCAGGCCTTGAAGGAAACAAGCGACCTGCCAGCGAATTACAATTTGGGAGAGTCAAAATGACCTTGTCCAGGATAGTGAAATTCGCGCTTCTGGCCGGATTTGTCAGCCTTGTAGACCCGGAGGCGACAGGCAGCCTTGCAGGCACGCACTCGTTTAGCGTCATCTCGCCTGCCGAAGCGGTTGTGGGTCGCCCTCTGACGCCGGTCAGTGTGGCTGGCGTGGCGCGTCGGACGACACGGCGCTGCGCGGCCGGCGTATATAACTGCTGAGACTGGCTTGTTGCCTGGTGGATCTTTCCAACGGCTCATCGAGCCTGATGTCCGAATTGGGTCGAAAGAAGGCGCTCCAAAAGCGCGAGCAACTGGTCGCTTAAATGCTGGGCTTCACCGCCCTTAGGCGGGGGTCATCGCGGCCTTGATCTCCGCCTTGCGCTCTTCTTCGGCGGTGCGCATGCGATCGGCCTTCAGCGCTCGCGAGGCGAGCACGTCCCAGGCGGCGGCGGCGCGGAGGTGGTTGTCGCGGACGTTGACCAGCTGCGCCTTTTCGGCCGCGGTGCGCTCATGCTCGGCGCGGGCGACGTAGAAATCCGACTGGTTCGACATTCAATTGTTCCTGAAACTGGGGGACCCGGCCTGCCCCAGGGGACAGGCCGGGCCACCATTTACCGCATGTCGCGGTGACAAGGACGCTTTAGAGCGCCTTGATGTTGGTCGCGCTCTCGCGGCCGCGCTTGTCGGGAGCCAATTCATATTCGACGCGCTGGTCGTTGTTCAGCGTGCGCAGGCCAGCCTGCTCGACAGCGCTGATATGAACGAAGGCGTCCTGGCCACCGCCGTCTGGCGTAATGAAGCCGAAGCCCTTCATTTCATTGAAAAATTTAACTGTTCCTTGTGGCATTATCGGGTCCTTCCCGTGGGGCGGATCGCCCATCGATCCGCTTAGCTAGAAGCGGCGAGAGGAAGGATGGACGGCGAGCCGTCCCTGAATCCGTGCAACTGGTAGCGGCGTCCCTATGCCCGCAATTCCGCAAAAATGCAAACTAGGCGGTATTTCAATGACTTATGATACTGTTGCGCGGCAAGGCAGGTCGATTCGACGCGCAATCTCCGTCAATCGCCCTGCCAGCCCTCGATCGGGGAGCGTTCGCGGCCGTTGGCGGTGCGCCGCACATCGCCCTTGATGACATTCGTCTTGAGCCGCTTGCGGATGGTTTCCGCGCCTTCCGTGCTCATGCACACCAGCCGAACGCCGCCGTCCGGAAGATTTTCAAGGGCCGAAACGCCGATCTGGCGCGTCGTGCACTGATGGCGGGCTTCGGCCTCGCTCATCTTCAGATTGACGACCCGGCTCATCGGACGTTCCCCGGAAAATAGCGCGCCGCGATGCGGGTACGGAGCTCCGCTGCTACCGCCTGGTGCTCGTGGCGGGCGGCCTTCGAATGCGCACGGTCGGCATTGAATAGCGCGACCTGCTCCCGGTGAAGGAGGTAATTGAGATCCATGGCAAATCTTTCCTGCATGTAAGCGGGGGCTCGGGGAGTCCCTCAGTCACAGGATGCCTACGTTCGGAAAGTCGAGTGATAGGGCCTGATAGCAGCTACCGGCCGATAAGTCACTTGGACCGGGTTTTGCCGGGCGTAATCATGCAGTCCTGCAGGCGACGGTGTTCAGATGAACGCTGGGGCGGGGCGTTTCGCCTCAAATGACTCACAAGGATTGTTAATTTTGGGTTATATCGCATCCGCGAGCATGGGGGCAGCATATGTTGCGAGCGGCAAGCGGGGTAATTTTGCTAGTGTGGGGATCGGCGGCGATCGCTGCCGAGACCGATTTTGGAATTCGCGAGTTGGGTAGGCCGCCGCGGAGTTCCGAACCTCCGCCTGCGGGCCAATGGGCCAGCTATTCTGGCGCCGCCGTGGATATGGCGGAAGTCAGCCGGCTCGGCGCCCGCTGGGGCCAGGTAACGAGCACTTACCGTTCGCCGGCGCACAATCGCCGCGTCGGCGGGGTCGCAAACAGCTATCATCTCAGGAACCGGGCAATCGATATCGCTCGCCGGCCCGGCGTTAGCCACAGCCAGATCGTCGCCGCCTATCGGGCAGCAGGCTATTCGTTGGCTGAAGCGCTCGACGAGGGCGATCACACCCATATCGCATTCGGCGCTCCGGGCGGTTGGAACGGTCCCAAGCCTCAGATGGTGCGCGGTGAAGTCCGGCGAGAAGACCGAGTGGCGCATCGTCTACGCACCGTCTTCGTCGGGCGGCGGGAACTAACGCCCTTCTTTCACAAAGTTGGCGAAGCGGACGCGAACCGCTAGAGCGCGCCGAAATCCATTCATTCGGTGATGCAAATTGTCCCTCTACGCCCGCTATTCCGCACTTCTTGACGGCATTCTCGACGACCTCGTCGCGGAAGGAGCGCTTGCCTCCGGGCTCAACCGCAAGGCGGTCGCAGTCGAGCCGCCGCGCGACCCTTCGCACGGCGATCTCGCGACCAACGCGGCGATGGTGCTGGCCAAGAGGGCCGGGACCAATCCGCGCGCGCTGGCCGGGCTGATCGCGCCCAAGCTGGAGGCGTTGCCGACGGTAACCTCGGTCGAGATCGCCGGGCCCGGATTCATCAACCTGCGGCTGGCCGAGGAAAGCTGGCGCGACGAGCTGACGACGATCCTTGCCGAGGGCGAGCGCTACGGCCTGTCCGACATCGGCCAAAACGAGCGGGTCAATGTCGAATATGTCTCGGCCAACCCGACCGGCCCGATGCACATGGGCCATTGCCGGGGCGCGGTGGTCGGCGATGCGCTGGCGCGGCTGCTCGAGGCCGCGGGCTTCCGGGTCACCAAGGAATATTATGTCAACGACGCCGGCAGCCAGGTCGACACGCTCGCCCGCTCGGCGCACCTGCGCTACCGCGAGGCGCTCGGCGAGGACATCGGCGAGATTCCCGAGGGGCTTTATCCGGGCGACTATCTGGTGCCGGTCGGGGCGATCCTGGCTGCCGAATGCGGCGACCAATATGTCGACGTGCCGGAAAGCGAATGGCTCGACCTGTTCAAGCAAAAGACGGTCGCGGCGATGCTCGACCTCATCCGCCACGACCTCGGCCTGCTCGGCATCCACCACGACATTTTCGCCTCCGAAGCCGAGCTTCAGGCGTCGGGCAAGGTCGAGGAGGCGATGGATAACCTCCGCAGCAAGGGGCTGGTCTATGAGGGCGAGCTCGAACGCCCAAAGAGCCTCGACGAGCACGACGAATGGGAGCCGGTCGAACTGACGCTGTTCAAGTCGAGCCAGTTCGGCGACGACCAGGACCGGCCGATGAAGAAGTCGGACGGCAGCTGGACCTATTTCGGCGCCGACGCCGCCTATCATTTGCAGAAGGCGCAGAACGCCGATCATCTGGTCAACATCTGGGGTGCCGACCATGCCGGGACGGTCAAGCGGGTGCAGGCGGCGGTCAACGCGCTGACCGACGGCCGCGTCGACCTCGACGTCAAGATCATCCAGATGGTCAAGCTGCTACGCGCCGGCGAGCCGATCAAGATGTCCAAGCGGGCCGGCAATTTCGTGACGCTCGCCGACGTCGTCGAGGAAGTCGGCAAGGATGTCGTGCGCTTCATGATGCTGACCAAGCGGGCCGACACGCCGCTCGACTTCGACTTCGCCAAGGTGGTCGAGGCGTCGAAGGACAATCCGGTTTTCTACGTCCAATATGCCCACGCACGGATCAGCTCGCTGCAGCGCAAGGCGGCGGACGCGGGCGTGTCGCTGGACGGCGAGGCGGATCTCGGCCTGCTGGACGCGGAGGAGCTGGAGCTGGTCAAGCTGGCGGCCCAGTATCCGCGGACGGTCGAAGGCGGCGGCGATGGCCCATGAGCCGCATCGCATCGCCTTTTACCTCTACGACCTGGCCGCAGCGCTTCACGCGCTTTGGAACCGCGGCAACGACGATCCCGCAGCGGCGCTTTCTCATTGAAAATAATCCACAACTTTCTCGTTCTCGGCTGGAACTGGCGCGCGGGATCGGGCAGATTATCAAGAACGGCCTTGGGCTGATGGGAGTGGAGGCCGCCGAGGAGATGCGCTGATGGCCGATGCGGGGGTGGTGAGGGACGGCAACAGGCTGCCCTGGCTGGAACCCTATCGAGCGCCGCAGCGGAAGCCTAAGTCGAACCGCAGGCCGGGTGCCGCCGCAGCAATTGGCGCGATCGGGCTCGCCGCCGTTGTGACCTTGCTGATGCGCGATGCGTCCTTGTTTCCGGGTGCCGATGAGCCCGCCCCGCAGGCGAGCATCGTCCTGCCCGCGCCCGCCGACATGCAGCCGCAGATCGTCCTGCCGACCCTTGAGGAGCATCAAAGGGCGGCCGAGGTTCCGGTCGCGAAGGCAGGTGCAGCGCCCCGCCGGGTGAAAGCGGCCTCGAAGCGGCGGATCAGGGCCGTTCCAACCCGCACTGCCTATCGCACCGTGGTGAAAGACCAGGCCGAGCAGTCGTCCACGACCGAAGTCGTCGCGTCGGAAGCGGCAATCGCCATAGCTTCGTTGCCCGCGCCGGTGGTGGCCGAACCGCCCCGTCCGGCCGTGAACCCCAAGGCTCAGGTCGTCCGGGGCAAGACGGTGCAGCTGGGCGTCTATACGACTGCGCGCCAGGCAGAACTCGCCTGGCAGAGCGCGGTGCGCGACTATACCTATCTGGTCACCATGCCGAAGAGCATCGAGCCGATTTCGATCCGGTCGAAGCGCTTCTACCGGCTTCAGCTCGGCACGCCGTCGAAGCAATATGCCAAGCAGCTGTGCAGCAACCTGAAGACCATCGGCCGCGCCTGCACCGTCGCCTGACGACAAGAAAATAAGACGCATTTTCCCCTCCCATCTTCGGCGCAAGACTCCTAGATGGTTGAACGCAATGCGGCGGGGAGAGGTACGAGCATGAGCGACGCACGAGGCTATGACGACCAGTCATTGCCCTGGCTGGAGGCGGTCGAGAATGAGGATGGCCCCCGCGCCATTTCGGCGCGCAAGATGCTGGTCGCGCTGCTGCTCGTCCTGCTGGCCGGGGCCATCGTCGCCGGGACGATGTTCTGGCTCGGCCGACGCGATCCCGCGGTCACCGGCGCGCCCCAGCTGATCCGGGCCGAGCCCGGCCCCTACAAGGTCAAGCCGACCGATCCCGGGCGGGCTCGACGTCGCCGGCGACAGCGAGACGGCCTATTCGACCAGCGCGGGAGAGGATCCCGACGCGGCGCTGGACGTTCGAAAGCTCCCGCCGGAAATGGCCCAGCTTCCGGCGGAGCCCAGCCGGCAGGCCCCGCCCAAGAAAATTCCGCCGGACGAAACCAAGGCGCCAACGCCCGATGCGGCGGCGCCTGCCGCTGCCTTCGGGCCCGACGATCCAGCTTGGCGCCTATGCCTCGACCGATCAAGGCCGAAACCGCATGGAAACTGCTGTCGGGCCGCTTCCCCGAAGTGGCGGCGCTGCAGAAATCGGTCGTTACGGCGACCGTCGGCGGCAAGTCGATCGTTCGGCTGCGCGCCGTCGGGTCGTCCGATCAGACCCGCGCGGCCTGTGCCGCACTGAAGGCGGCCGGCGAAAACTGCCTGGTCGTCAACTGATGCAGGCAGCGATCTACGGGCTTTCGCGGCACTCGAGTTATTGGCGGAAGAAGTGGATTTCTTCCGCGACGCTCGGCCGGCGGGCTATATTTTGTTCAAGCGAAATATTGAAAGTCAGGCAACAGTTGCGAGCGCTGACTGATGCGATCCGCGACCTGGAAGGCCATGACGAAGTGCCGATCCTGATCGATCAGGAAGGCGGCCGGGTTGCGCGGATGCGGCCGCCCGAATGGCCGGCCTTCCCCGCCGGCGAGGCGTTCGACAAGCTCTACCAGCTGGCACCGTCCAGCGCGATCGAGGCGGCGCGGGTCAATGCGCGGGCGCTGGGGCTGATGCTCCACGAGGTCGGGCGTCAACGTCGATTGCCTGCCGATGCTCGACGTTCGCCAGCCCGGCGCGACGGACATCGTCGGCGACCGCGCGCTGGGTTCCGAACCGATGCAGGTGGCGGCGCTTGGCCGCGCGATCCTTGACGGGCTGGGTTCCGCGGGCGTGCTCGGTGTCATCAAGCATATTCCAGGCCACGGCCGGGCGTTGGTCGACAGCCATCTTGAGCTTCCGATCGTCGACGCGCCGGTGAGGACGAACTCGTGGTCGACCTGGAGCCGTTCGAGCGCTTGCGCGATGCAGCGATGGGGATGACCAGCCACATCGTCTACACGGCCTGGGATGCCGAGCAGCCCGCCTCCCAATCGCCGTTCGTCATTCATGAGATCATTCGCCAGCGGATCGGCTTCGACGGCTTCCTGATGAGCGACGACATCGGCATGGAAGCGCTGGCTGGCGATCATGGCCAGCGGGCCGCTGCCTGCGTCGCCGCGGGCTGCGACGTCGCGCTTCATTGCGACGGCAAGATGGAGAATATGCTGCTCGTAGCCGATGCGGTCGGCGAGCTGTCGCCGGAAGGGGCGGCGCGGCTGGCCAGGGCGATGGCGATGCGCTTCACCCCCGACGACGAAATGGATTTCGCCGAGGCGGTGGCGAAGCGTGACGCGCTGCTGGCGCTGGTCTGAATTACCGGCATAGTCTGCGACCTCGCAATGGGGGACGAAGAGCTGTTCATTGCGCCAGTGCGCGACGAGGAGGCGCTGAACCTCAGCCTTGACGGTTGGGAGGGGCCGCTCGACCTGCTGCTCAGCCTGGCCCGCTCGCAAAAAGTCGACCTCCACCAGATTTCGATCCTCGCGCTGGTCGAACAATATCTGGCCTATCTCGAGCAGGCCAAGTCGCTGCGGCTGGAGATTGCCGCCGACTATCTCGTGATGGCGGCGTGGCTGGCCTATCTCAAAAGCTGCCTGCTCCTGCCCAAGGACCCGACGGTCGACCCGTCGCCCGAGGAACTGGCGCTTCGGCTGCAGCTGCGCCTGCAGCGGCTCGACGCGATGCGCGATGCGGGGGCCCGGCTGATGGGCCGCGACCGGCTTGGCCGCGACGTGTTCGCGCGCGGCGCGCCGGAAGGGCTGAAGCTGGTGCGCAAGTCGGACTGGCAGGTCAGTTCGTTCGACCTTTACGCTGCCTATGGGCGGGTCAAGGCGCGCACCCAGCCGGCGATGCATGTCGTCGCCCATCGCTCGGTGATGACGCTGGAGGACGCGATCCAGCGCGTTTCGGCGCTGATCGGCCAGGCGCTCGACTGGACGACGCTTGAAGCGTTCCTGCCGGCGACGGCCGATCCGCAATACCGCCGCTCGGCGCTGGCGAGCAGCTTCGTCGCCGCGCTCGAGCTTGCGCGGCAGGGTCGGCTAGAGCTTGAGCAGCGCGAACCGTTTCGCCGAGCTGCTGGTCCGGAAGCGCCGCCTGATGGACGAATTGACCCGCGCCGTCGAAGCCGCGCTGTTCGCGTCGGACGCGCCGCTCAGCGTCGAGGATATCGCTGCCTATGTCGGCGAAGGTGATGTCGAGCGCGGCGCTTGGCAGCCCTTGCCGAGCGCTACGCCGGTCATGGCGTCGAATTGGTCGAGCGTGGCGGCCGCTGGCATTTCCAGACCGCGCCCGACCTCGCCCATATCCTCCGTCGCACGCGCGAAGACGCGCGCCGCCTTTCGCGCGCGGCCACCGAAACGCTGGCGATCATCGCCTATCACGAGCCGGTCAGCCGCGCCGAGATCGAGGCGATTCGCGGCGTTCAGATCTCGAAGGGCACGCTCGACGTGCTGATGGAGGCGGGCTGGGTGCGCACCGCCGGGCGTCGAGAGGCTCCGGGACGGCCGTTGCTCTATGCCACGACGCCCGACTTCCTCACCCACTTCGGGCTCGGCTCGCGCCGCGACCTGCCCGGCATCGACGATCTGAAGGCCGCCGGCCTGCTCGATCCGCTCGACGAATCGGTATTTCAGCTTCAACTGGAAAATGAACGGATGAGGACTAACTAGTCTTCAAAGTCCCCTTATCGGAGTTTCCTCATGGGCGGTTTCAGCCTTTGGCATATCCTGATCCTCGCACTGCTTGTCCTGCTGCTGTTCGGCGGCAATCGCTTTTCGGCCATGATGGGCGACGTCGCCAAGGGCCTGAAAAGCTTCAAGCAGGGGCTTTCCGACGACGACAAGTCGGCCGAGCCGCCTCGCCAGCTTCCGCCGCAACAGTCGCAGCCGCAGCAGCCAATCGACATCACGCCGCGTCCCGCCGAGCCGACCGCGCAGCCGCCGTCGTCCGACGACCACGACGCGCTCCTGATTTCGCGCTAAGCCGCCGATGTTCGGCGTCGACACCTCCGAACTGCTGGTCGTGGCAGTGGTGGCCCTATTGTTCATCGGGCCCAAGGAACTGCCGCGCGTCATGATGATGATCGGGCGCTGGATCGGCCAGATCCGCGGCTATGCGCGCCATTTCACCGCCGGGATCGAGAATGTCATCCGCGAGGCCGAGCTAGAGGAAATGGAAAAGACCTGGCGACGAGGAAAATCAGCGGATTCTCGCCCAATTTCCCGCCGACGGCAATTATCCCGAGCCGGAACCGGTGATGACTTCCCTTCCGCCCGGTGACGACCAGCCAGACCTTCCGCTCGAGGCTCCCGCCGCGCCGGACGAGGACCCGACGCCGCCCGAAGAGCGGCCGCTGCCATGATCAGCGACATCGATGAGACCAAGGCGCCGCTGCTCGACCATCTGATAGAGCTTCGCCGGCGGCTGTTGTGGTGCGTGGTGACTCTGTTCGCCGGCTTCTTCATCTGCCTGTACTTCGCCAAGCCGATCTTTGCCGTGCTGGTGCAGCCGCTGCTCGCCGCAGGCCAGGGCAAGCTCATCTACACCGACATTTTCGAGGCCTTCTTCGTCGAAGTGAAGGTCGCCTTCTTCGCGGCGCTGATGATCAGCTTCCCGGTGCTGGCAACACAGATCTGGCGGTTTGTTGCGCCCGGCCTCTACGCCAAGGAAAAGAAGGCCTTCCTGCCGTTCCTGCTGATGACACCCTTCTTCTTCGTTGCTGGCGCGAGCTTTGCCTATTTCGTCGCCATGCCGTGGGCGCTCAAATTCCTGCTCGGATTCGAAGGCAATGTGGGCGGGGTTACGCAGGAAGCGCTGCCGGCCATCGGCAACTATTTGAATTTCGTCACCCGCTTCCTGTTCGGTTTTGGTGTCGCCTTCCTGACGCCGGTTTTGCTGATGGTGCTGGAGCGGGCCGGGATCGTCACCCGGCGAGCAGCTTGCCAATTCGCGCCGCTATGCCGTGGTCGTAGCCGCAGCTGTCTCAGCCGTGCTTACACCGCCCGACGTCGTGTCGATGCTGTTGCTGCTCGTTCCGCTCTATGCGTTGTACGAATTTGCGATCCTGGCCATTCGCCTGACCCACTGGCGCGCCGCGCGCCGCGCATCTGCCGCAGACAAAAATGTGGGCCCGAAAACGCCACCGGGGGGGGGGAGGGTTGGCGATTCCGGGCCCATTTCGTCGGATAGCGAGAGCGGGGGGGCAAAAGGTCACTATCCACGACCCTAAACGTCCATTTTTCGGACTAAGTTCCCGTTCCAATGAAATTTATTCAACGGTTCGTCGCATTTTTAGGGCAGCGCCGGTCAGTCCTTGGGAAAAACCGGCAACGTGACCGCGTAGCGGCCCAAGCTTGCGGTCCAGCGGCGATCGAAGTTGGCGGGCCAAGCCCTTCGACAATTCGCTCGAATTGCTGCTTGCGCAACATCGTCCGGATCGCCATCCGGAATCAGCACCGACGACGATATTGCGAGCGTGGCAGTGAGCTCATCCTCGCGTCGCAGCGAGATTTCGATCGCTGTCGTTGGGATGCCGCAGCATCGCGAATTCGACGATTTCGGTGACGAGGAATGCGGACTGCAACCGCAACATCCTGGGTTGTCGAGGGTGAATCCAGGTCGAGCTCGATGCGCATCCCGCGCGCTTCGGCCGGGGCGCTGGAACGCAGGTCGGCGGCCAGCTCGGTCAGCAGCGGGCGAAGCGCAATACCGCGATTTTCCTCCAGCTCTGCATAATGGTGGCGATGGACCACCGACAAAGCATCGACCCGCCGGCCGATCGCCGAATAGGCGTCCTTGGCCTCCTGCTTCGACGCGCTTCGGCCGTGAATGCTGAGCAGCGATGCAACCACCTGCAGGTTGTTCTTGACCCGGTGGTGCACCTCCCGGACCAGGCGCCGCTGGCCATCAAGGGCTTCCAGCGCCTCGCGCTCGGCGCCCTCGATTCGATCGACGGCGCGTTCGAACGCTTCGCACAATTCGCGAATTTCGGAGGCCACTCCAAGCTTGGTCGGAAGGTTAAGTCCCTCGCCATCCGGCTGATACTCGCTGACCGCGCGCTGCAGTCCTGCTAGCGGCACAAGGAACAGCCGCCGTACCAGAAGCCAGCTGAGCAAGGTTGCAGCGACCCACATGACCACGGGCAACAGCATGACGATCTGGTCCAGCAGGGTCGTCCGTTCGACCGCAGTTACCATGCGGACATGGAGCTGCCCGTTGGCAATTTCATAGGTTCGACCATGGGCAAGGTGCTCGTCCGAAGCCGGTATCGGCATATTGATAACCGGCAGCACATTGGTTCCATCGCTGATCGTCAGCCCTCTAAGTTCGCCGGTCGCATCGAGCGCCGCCTGCCGCAGCTCCTTGGGAGTAAGCACGCCGGTTGCCATTCCGCCGGCCAGCCCAACCCGATAGGGCACAAGATTCTGAGGTGACACCCAGATGCGAATGTCGCCCGGAGCGACCAGCAAGTCTTCGCGCTCTGGCTGGAACTGGCCGACCGTGCAGATCGTCTGGCCGTCGCTTTTCCGGATACGGAATTGGGTAGCGACCGCTGGGGAGATGGCGAGGGACCGGGTGGCTGCTTCGCAAGGCTTGGCCCGATCATAGGTCAAGGCACCATTGGCGGCGATCCGAAGCGCCAGGGCGTTGCGCGCGATCAGGCTTTCGATGGCCTGGAACGCCACCAATCCCTGCTGGTCAGCGCGTTCGATGAGGGCCCGGTTGGTTTCCCTCACATTTTGCTGCGCGATCCAGGCGAGCACCAGCCCAAGCGGCAACAGCGCCACCGTTAGGAGCAGAAGCATGACTGCCCCGGTCGGCCAGCGCTCCAACACGGAGTGCCGGCGCTCCATCAGGCGACCAGTGTCCGGGCGATGGGGTCAGTCCAGCTTGCGCAGCAGGTCGAGAAAATCCCTGGGAACCTCTTCGCGCAGCATGTCGTCATAAACCGTGCGGAGCGCACGCCCGACCGTACCCTTACGGTCCTTGCGAGCCTTGCCGTCACGAGGGTTGGAGCCGGATGGCCCGCGATTGCCATTGGCTTTTGAAGTCCCACTCAACCTCTCGTCCCCCTCGAGCGCAAGCATATGCGCCTTATCCTTCCTCAACTCTAAACAAGGCACAAAGCCAACGGAGCTCCGAGAAGCGGCCGGTGAGCCATGGGCACTATCGTCCGCCCGCTCGTTCAGTCAATCCATGGACGAGCGGTGCGGGTTGGGAGAGGAAACCAAATCGCCTATCCTTTGTTCCACCTTTCGCAAACTTGGGGCGAAGGGTGTTGCGCCATTGAAACGGCGCGTTCCGTTAGTCGACAGGGTTGCACCATTTTAGCGGCCCGCCCAAAACGGGCGCGCAACGATCTTAGAATTATTAAGGGGAGCTACCGTTTTATGTCGCTGGGCCAGGAACTCGCACCGCATCTTCCCTTCCTTCGCCGCTATGCGCGCGCCCTGACCGGGCAGCCAGGCTCACGGCGACGCGTTCGTCCGCGCGACGCTGGAAACGATCGTCGCTTCGCCGGACGATTTTCCGCGCGATGTCGATCCTCGGCTTGGGCTCTACCGCACCTTTCATGCAATCTGGTCGAGCGCCAATATCGAAGAAGGCGAAGAGCCGTCGATGGAAATCGGCGGGCCGGAAGGAATTGCCCAGGCGCGCCTATCGCGGATCACCCCGCTTTCCCGCCAGGCGCTGCTGCTTACCAGCCTCGAGGGCTTTTCCAGCGAGGACACGGCCTATCTGATCGATGCGACGCCAGAGGATGTCGAAAGCCTGGTCGCGGAAGCTATGGCCGAGATCGAACGCCAAACCCATGCCGACGTGCTGATCATCGAAGACGAGCCGATCATCGCCATGGACATTGAATCGATCGTTCGCGACCTCGGCCACAATGTCACGGGCGTTGCAGTGACCCGCGACGAAGCGGTCGCCCAGGCGCGAAAGTCGCCTCCGGGACTGGTCCTGGCCGACATCCAGCTGGCCGACGACAGCAGCGGCATCGATGCGGTGAAGGACATTCTTGCTGAATTCTCGGTGCCGGTGATCTTCATCACCGCCTTCCCCGAGCGGCTGCTGACCGGAGCGCGGCCCGAGCCGACCTTCCTGATCACCAAGCCGTTCCAGCGGTCGACGGTGAAGGCGGCGATCAGCCAGGCGCTGTTCTTCGACGCCGCAACGGTGCCTGCCGCCTAGTTTTATCGTCTCGGCCTTCCGTCAGGGAACAGGTCGCAACCCGCGTCGTTATGGGCCGTGAAACCGAATTTCCTGACAGGGGTAATGAATGACGGACGGATCGCCCGAACATCTTACGACCACCGAAGCGCGCGCCGGAGTGACGCCTCATGTCACGCGTGTCGTGCTCGGGGTCGGCTTGCTGCTCGTCATCGGCATTTTCGCGCTGATATTGTTCATCGCCCGCTAAGCCCTACATCAATGTGTAGCAGCGAAGGGTATCATGGTTCGGCGGCGGGCGATTCCGCCAATAGCCAAGCGGGGCGGGATTCTGTGACTGATCGACGGACAGCGACGAAGCAGAAGCCGAACACGTCCGAGCTCGTGCCGCTGCCGGACGACGAGTTCAAGGAACAGCTGGCGCAGGTGATCCCGCATCTGCGCGCCTTTGGGCGCTCGCTGTCCGGCAGCCGCGATCTCGCCGACGATCTGGTGCAGGAAACGCTGCTCAAGGCCTGGGCCGCGCGCAAGCGTTTCCAGGCCGGGACCAACATGCGCGCCTGGACCTTCATCATCCTGCGCAACCTGTTCCTCAGCCAGATGCGCCGCGCCCGCTTCAAGGGCGAATGGGACGATGTCACCGCGGCGAAGATCCTTGCCGCCCCGGCGAGCCAGGACCGGCACGTCGAACTGGGCGACATGCAGCGCGCCCTGCTGCACCTGCCGCAGCCGCAGCGCGAGGCGCTGATCCTGGTAGGCGCCGGCGGCTTTGCCTATGAGGAAGCGGCCGAGATCTGCGGCTGCGCGGTCGGCACGATCAAGAGCCGGGTCGCGCGCGGTCGGGTCGCGCTCGAAGCGCTCCTGACCGGCGGTAAACTGCCTTCGCGGCGTCAGCACAAGACCGACCCGAACAAATCGGCGCTTCAGGAAATCATGAGCGAGGTGGACGAGCTAAGCCGCGACCGCGGCTAAGCGCTCAGCCGAGGCGGTGGAGCAGCTCTTCGAACTTGCGCGCGGTCTCGTCGGCCGGCATCGCGAAGGCGCGACGCAGCGCTGCCGCGAGGCCGGCCTGGCAGGGAGGAAGTTCGGTCCAGCTTGTGCGTGCGGGTCATCGAACCATTCGTCCTCGACGAGAGGGGACGTTCAATATTCATCAGAGTGTCAAATGCTTGAACCGCCAAGCGGTTTCGCAATTCGTCGAAATCGGCCAAAGACTGTGCTCATGATCGGCAACAGTTATTTCAGCTGACCGAGCCGCCGCGCTGGCCCGCGCCGAGGCGCATGCGCCCTTCCTGCGTGCAGCTGCCGCTGCATTTCCCGATGTCGCGGATATCTTTGTCGATGAAGGGCAGCGAGCCGGCGGTCGCTCGGGCGCTCGACGCTGGACGGGGACACCGTTGGCGAGCGGCTGCGCCGCCGCCGCCATGCGCTGGCCCTGGCGGTCGCGCTGGCCGACTTGAGCGGTGAGCAGCCGCTCGAATGGGTTACCGCGACCTTGTCCGATTTCGCCGACGCGGCGATGGACGAAGCGCTTCGCTGCGCAATGATCGAGCGCGTGCCGGACGAGGAACCGCGGGGCCTGGCGATCCTCGCGCTGGGCAAGCTCGGCAGTCGTGAACTCAACTATTCTTCGGACGTCGATCTCGTCCTGCTGTTCGATCCCGCGACACTTGCCGCGGCGCTCGCGCGACGAGCCCGGCGAGGCGGCGGTCCGCTATGGGCGGCGGTTCATCGAACTGATGCAGCAGCGGACCCACGACGGCTATGTCGCCCGGGTCGACCTGCGGCTGCGGCCGTCGCCCGAGGTCACTCCGATCGTCCTGCCGGCAGATGCCGCGATCAGCTACTATGAAAGCTCGGCGCTGCCGTGGGAGCGGGCGGCCTTCATTCGGGCTCGGGCGGCGGCGGGCGATATTGCGCTGGGCCAATCCTTCCTGTCACGAAATTCGGCCATTCATCTGGCGGCGTGCGCTCGATTTCGGCGCGATCCAGGAAATCCGCGACATCTCGCTGCGCATTCGCGACCATTATGCGCAAGGCCAGGCGTTCGGTCCGGGCTACGACCTGAAGCGCGGCCGTGGCGGAATTCGCGAAGCCGAATTCTTCACCCAGGTGCAACAGCTGGTTCACGGCGGGCGCGAGCCGGCGCTTCGCGCTCCGGCGACGCTCGATGCGCTGGACGCGCTCGCAGAAGCGGGGCGGCTGGACGCGGAAGTCGCCAAAGCGATTGGCGATGCCTATCGCGCGCTTCGGACTGCCGAGCATCGCATCCAGATGATCGACGATCGGCAGGAGCATCGACTGCCGACCGACCCGCATGCGCTCGAGGCAAGTCGCGCGGCTCGACGGCTATGGCAGCGGAGCCGAATTGATCGAAGCGCTGGCGCCGCACGTCGAAGCGGTAGGCGAGCAGTTCGACGGGCTGGTGTCGGAGCGCGAAGAGCGGCTGTCGAACGACCCAGACATTCTTCGCTCCGAGCTGGCCGCGATGGGCTTCGTCGAGGTCGAGGAGGCATTCCGCCGCGTTGGCGACTGGCGGTCCGGGCGAGCCCGGTCGCTGCGGTCGCCGCCGGCGCGGGCCGCGTTCGAGGAAATGTTGCCGACGCTGATGCGTGCAGTGGCGGCCGGGCCGGACCCGATCCGGGCGCTCAATCGCTTCAGCGACATCGTCGACAAATTGTCGAGCGGCGTAAATCTCTACCGGCTGCTCGGCGCGCGGCCGCAGCTGGCCGACTTGCTGGCGCTGATCCTGGCCCATGCGCCGCCGCTTGCCGAACAACTTGGGGCGGCGGCCGACCCTGCTCGACGGGCTGATCGACGATTCCAGCTTCGCGCCGCCGCCCGATGCCGACGAAGCTGGCCGAGCGGTTCCTAGAAGTGGTCGCGTGACGAGCCCTTCGACCTCGCGCTCGACCGCATCCGGCGGATGGTCGGCGAGCGGCGATTTGCGCTGGGCGTGCAATTGCTGGCCGCGCACCGCGACCCGATCGTCATTGCCGAAGGCTACAGCGACCTTGCCGAAGCAGCGATCGTTGCGCTGGCCGAGGGAGTGGAGCGGAATTCGCCCGAACTCATGGCGCAGGTGCGAGGCGGCGAACTGGTCGTGCTCGGCCTCGGCCGGCTGGGCGGGCGGGCGCTGACCCATGCCAGCGACCTCGATCTCATCTATCTGTTCGACGCGCCGCCGGGGGCGCAGTCGGACGGGGCGAAGCCGCTACCGGCGACCGACTATTACAACCGGCTGGCAAGCCGGATCAACGCGGCGCTTGCAACGCCGACCGCGGCCGGGCCGCTCTACGACGTCGATACGCGGCTGAGGCCGCAGGGCGCGCAGGGCATGCTGGCGGTGAGCCTCGATGCGTTCGAGGCATATCAGCGGGACGAGGCCTGGACCTGGGAGCATATGGCGCTGTGCCGTGCGCGGCCGCTGACCGGATCGGATGAGGCGCGAGCCAAGGTCCGCGACCTCGATCCGTGCGATCCTTCAAACCGCGACCGACCCGTCCAAGATCCGCGCCGATGCCGCGGCGATGCGCGACGAGATGGCGCGGCACAAACCGCCCGCCGGGCCGCTCGACATCAAGCTTGGGCCGGGCGGGCTGGTCGATTTGGAGTTCGCCGTTCACACGCTCCAACTGACCCACCGCATTGGGCTCGACCCGCGGCTGGAGGTGGCGCTGGAAGCGCTGGTCGACGCGGGTCTGATCGATGAGGGTGCCGATCCGGACCTGCGGCTGCTTAGCCGGATGCTGGTCGTGCTTCGGCTGGTCGGCAGCAAGGGCATGGAGCCGGCCGAACAGTCGCAGGCGCTGGTTGCGTCGCTGTGCGGGCATGAGGATTGGCCGTCGCTGCTTGCGGCGGTCGATGCGGCGCGGCAGAGGATCTCGGCCCGCTGGGCGACGGTAGAGGGAGTGAATGATGTTGGGTGAAGGCGACAAGGTTCCAGCACTGAAGTCGTGCAGCTTAGCGACGGGACGACCGTCAATCTGGCGCGCCCTGGTCAGCCCATTGGTGCTCTATTTCTATCCTAAGGACGACACGTCGGGCTGCACCAGGGAAGCGCAGGACTTCACCGAGCTGGCCGACGATTTCGCCAAGGCCGGCGATCAAGGTTGTCGGCCTGTCGCGCGATCCGATGAAGAAGCACGACAAGTTCATCGCCAAGTACGACCTCAAAGTCCCGCTTGCCTCGGACGAAGACGGCGCGGTTTCCGACGCCTTCGGCACCTGGGTCGAAAAGTCGATGTACGGCCGCAAATATATGGGAATGGAGCGTGCGACATACTTGATCGGCAGCGACGGCCGGGTGGTGAAGGCATGGCGCAAGGTCAAGGTGCCGGGGCACGCGGCAGACGTATTGAAGGCGGCCAAGGCCGCCGGCTGAGCAAGTTTCCGGGGTTTCTCCCGATAGACTTTGCCCAAAGCTTGCTGTTGCAGGAAGCGCCGGTTTGACGGCATTCGACCATGGTCAGGAGATCTGACAATGCGCAGCAAATTCTTATTGATCCTTGGCTTGGCAAGCGGGCTTGCCATGTCGGCGGAAGTCCAGGCCAAGCCGAAAATATTGACTGACTCCGTGCCCGGCGTGAACTTCAGCGCGTACCAAAGCTATTCCTGGATCAACTCCGGGCCGCCGTCCGGAATGAACCCGGTGATGTATCAGCGGATTATGGCCGATATTGATTCGGCGCTATCGCAAAAGGGCTATCATAAGGCAGATGCTGGCGACCTAAGCCTAGCACTGACACTCGGCGCCAAGCAAAAGACGGACATCGACACCTGGGGACGATTCGGGCTTCAGACCAGTGTCTATCAATATACCCAGGGCCAATTGTCGCTCGATGCGTTTGATTCCAAGACCAAGCAGGCGCTTTGGCACGGCCAGGCCAGCGACACGGTCAATCCGAACAAGGTGAACCAGTCCAAGGTCGATGCTGCGGTCGCGATGTTGATGGAGAACTTCCCGGCTACCGCAGCGGCGACGCCAGCGCCCGCGCCCTAACCGCGGAACGCCCAATACGGAGAGGGTGGCTGTGCTTGTTAGTGCAGCTCATACGCCGTGCGGAGCGGTGGCTCATCGTCGGCCCAACAGAAGGGAGAATCGGGCCGCGCGCCGTTGTTCTGCAGTATTGCCGCCCGCTCATCATAGTCCAGCGCCATGGCCAGAAGTACTTCGCGCCCAGCCGGTGTGACCGCGCTATCCGCCAATGCGCGGCATTGTGTTGCATGGTTATGCAGTCGCTCGAGCTTCTGTTTCATTGCTCGGATTCCTGGATGGGTTGTGGTCACATATTAAACATATTGGCCCACGGTCATGACGCCATAGGTATATCCCCCTAGGATTTGACGTCAGGGCATTGCTTTTGTCAGGACGGGTTCCACTTGTCGCATTCCGCCAATTGCCGACATTCCGCGCCACTCGGCGTTTGAAACGTCGCCCGCCGCGTGATAGCGGCGCTGCAACGCAAATTCAGCGAGGATGCTCGTGGCCGAATTCACCCTGCCCAGGAACAGCAAGATCAATAAGAAGGGCCGCACCTACAAGGCCGAAGCGGGCAAGCGTCTGAAGACGTTCAAGGTCTATCGCTACGATCCCGATACCGGCGCAAATCCCCGCTACGACAGCTACACCATCGATCTCGACAAATGCGGGCCGATGGTTCTCGACGCGATCATCAAGATCAAGAACGAGATCGACCCGACGCTGACCTTCCGTCGCTCCTGCCGCGAAGGCATCTGCGGGTCGTGTGCGATGAACATGGACGGCCGCAACGGCCTCGCCTGCACCACCGCGATCGAGGACATCAGCGGCGAAGTGCAGATCACGCCGTTGCCTCACATGGAAGTGGTCAAGGACCTGGTCCCCGACATGACCCACTTCTACGCCCAATATGCTTCGATCCAGCCCTGGCTGAAGACGCGCCTCGCCCGAGCCGTCGGGCAAGGAGCGGCTGCAGTCGCCCGAGGATCGCGCCAAGCTCGACGGGCTCTACGAGTGCATCCTTTGCGCCTGCTGCTCGACCAGCTGCCCCAGCTATTGGTGGAACAGCGACAAGTTCCTTGGCCCCGCCATCCTGCTCGCCGCCTATCGCTGGCTAGCCGACAGCCGCGACGAAGCGGCGGGCGAGCGACTGGACCAGCTCGAAGACCCGTTCCGCCTCTATCGCTGCCACACGATCATGAACTGCGCCAATGTCTGCCCCAAGGGCCTGAACCCGGCCAAGGCGATCGCCGAGACCAAGAAGCTGATCGCGGAGCGCGCGGCTTGACGCTTCCGACTGGGGCGGAGGAAGACCCCGAGAATCCCGGCTGGTACAGCTGGGGCGATTTTCCGCGTGGGAGCTTCGCGGCGCAGACCGGGCGGCTGTTGTTCAAGCCCGATGGCGAGGGGCAGGCGCGCTGCCGCATGTTCCCCAATGAATCGCATCTCAACATGGGCGGGTCGATCCATGGCGGGGCGGTGATGAGCTTCATCGACATGGCGCTGTTCGCCGGCGGCCGCTGCGCCGGCATGGCCGAGGGCCATTATGTGACGCTCGACTGCGCCACGCACTTCATCGCCCGCGGGCGGATCGACGTACCGCTGGACGCAATTGTCCGACTGGTCGGTCAGACCAAGGGCGGCCATGTGTTCCTCAGCGGTCATTGCGAGCAGGACGGGCAGCCGACGCACAGCTTTACCGGTACGTTGAAGCGGGTCACCCGGCCCAACGCGCCCGCCATGGATGACGATGGGGCCAGTAGGTAGGGCCTATGCCGCACTGGTTGCGGCGGGCGAACTGAAGCCGGACCCGGATCAGGCGAGGGCCGTCCAGGCGCTCGACCGGTTTGCCTCTGCCCTCGGCAGCCAGGATAGTTTCCTGAAGCGGCTGTTCGGCAAAGCCGAGGCGCGTTGCGGCGTCTACCTGTGGGGCGGTGTCGGTCGCGGCAAGTCGATGCTGATGGACCTCGCCTTCGACAATATCGATGTCGAGCCGAAGCGCCGGACACATTTCCATGCCTTCATGCTGGAAGTGCATCAGCGCCTGCGCGAAGCGCGGAAGAGCGATGAAGGCGATCCCGTCATTCGCGTCGCCAAGGACATCGCCGACGAGGTCAAATTCCTCGCCTTCGACGAGATGATGGTCACCAACAGCGCCGATGCGATGATCATGTCGCGCCTGTTCACCGCCCTCATCGACGAGGGCGTGGCCATCGTCACCACCTCCAACCGCCCGCCGCGCGATCTGTACAAGGACGGACTCAATCGAGAGCTGTTCTTGCCCTTCATCGACCTGATCGAGCGGCGGATGGACGTGCTGCCTTTGAACGGGCCGACCGACTATCGGCTCGATCGCATGCAGGGGCTGGAAACCTGGCTGGTGCCCAATGGGCCGGAGGCGACGGCCAAGCTAAGCAACGCCTTCTTCCGGCTGACCGATTATCCGGTCGAGGACCGCGCTAAAGTGCCCACGGAAGAACTGGATGTCGGCGGCGGGCGGACGCTGCACGTTCCCAAGTCGCCTGAAGGGCGTCGCAGTCTTCTCGTTCAAGCGGCTGTGCGGCGAGCCGCGCGGAGCGGCCGACTATCTGGCGATCGCCCGCCGATTCCACACGGTGATCATCGTCGGAATTCCGGTGATGAGCCGAGAGATGCGCAACGAGGCGGCGCGCTTCGTGACCTTGATCGACGCACTCTACGAGCATCGGGTGAAGCTGCTCGCCGCCGCGGACGCCGAACCAAGCGGTCTTTATCCCTCCGGCGACGGCCGATTTGAATTCGACCGGACAGCGAGCAGGCTCGAGGAAATGCAGAGCGCAGACTATCTGGGCGAAGGCCACGGACTTCACGAGGATTGACGGTAGCGAAACGCAACCTAGCGTGTCGCCCACGACTCACCGGGAGGATTTCACGATGCGCCTAGCCTTTGCCGCCTTGCTTGCTGCCGTCTCCACTGCGGCGATTGGCGCACCCGCCAAACCCAGCCTTACACCGGCCCAGCGCGCCGCGACGCACGACATGTTCGAACATGTCATCAACATACCGACGGTAATCGGCCGCCATCGCACCCCTGAAATGGCCCAATATGTCGCCGACCAGTTCAAGGCCGCGGGCTTTCCCGCAGACGATGTGCACGTCATGCCCTATCACACCGGCAGCGCCACGACCGGCGAGGATGAAACTGCCGCGGTGATCGTTCGCTGGCGAGCCGCAGGCAAGCCAACCGGCCGTCCGATCCTGTTGATGGGGCATATGGACGTCGTCGAGGCCAAGCGCGAAGACTCCACCACCGACCCGTTCGTCCTGACCGAGCGCGACGGCTATTATTATGGCCGCGGCACGATCGACATGAAGGACGGCATCGTCGGCATCACCCGCGCGATGATCGATTTGAAGGCGTCCGGCTTCAAGCCGAAGCGCGACATCGTCGTATTGTTCACGGGTGACGAGGAAACCAACGGCATCGGCGCCGAGAAAGGCGCGACCGAGTGGCGCGAACTGCTCGGCAATCCCGAATATGGTCTCAACGCCGATGGCGGCGGCGGCGGTTTCGCGCCGGACGGCTCGATGGTCGGCTTTACCATGCAGACCGCCGAGAAGACCTTCGCCGGTTACACGCTGACCGTCCGCAACAAGGGTGGCCACTCGTCGAAGCCGCGCAAGGACAATGCGATCTATGATCTGTCCCACGCGCTCGACAAGATCGAGGCCTATCGCTTCACGCCGATGCTGAGCGAGACGACGCGCGCCTATTTCACCGCCAGGGCGAAGATGGAGGGCGACAGCGCGCTGGGCCAGGCGATGCGCGCCTGGCTGGCCAACCCCAACGACGGGGCGGCGGCCGATACGATCGAGGCCAGCGACATCGAGGTGGGGCTGACCCGCACCCGCTGCGTCCCAACTCGACTGTTTGCCGGCCATGCCGACAATGCCTTGCCGCAGCTGGCCACCGCGATGATCAATTGCCGCATTTTCCCTGGCGTCGATCCCAACGCCATCAAGGATGAGCTGCAACGCGTGGTGGCGGACCCCCAGGTGGTGGTGACGCGCAATGACGATTATGTCGCTTCGCTTGCGTCGCCGCTCAGGCCCGACGTCACCGGCGCCTACACGAAGGCCGTGCAGACGCTTCATCCGGGCATGCCGGTATTTCCCGAAATGTCGACCGGCGCCAGCGACGCGCGGCCGTTCCGGGTGGCGGGCATTCCGGTTTACGGCACCAACGGCGGCTGGGTCATCGTCCCGGTCGATTTTCGCGCCCATGGCAAGGACGAACGCCTGCCGGTTCAGTCGCTCTACGACAATGTCGTTCATTGGCAGCTGATCCTGCGCGATCTGGCCGGAAAGTGAGGAACATGGCCATGCGTCCACTTGCGGCGATTCTAATCGCCTGTCTTTCGACCGCCGCAGTTGCTGCTACCGATCCCCGAACAGTGCCGACCAAGCTAGATCCCGCCTGGCAGGCAAAGACCCGTACCCTGTTCGAGGAAGTGATCGAGATCCCGACGGTGCATAATCGCGGCGAAGTGCCACGCATGGCCAAGTTGCTTGCCGACCGATTCCGGGCGGCGGGAATCCCGGACGACGACATCAAGATCATGCCCTATGAAGCGCTTCCGGGCGACAAGACCGCAGCGCTGATCGTCCGCTGGCGATCGGCCAATCCGACGAAAAAGCCGATGCTGATCCTTGGTCATATGGATGTGGTCGAGGCCAAGCGCGAGGATTGGAAGTTCGACCCGTTCGAGTTTCGCGAGCAGGATGGCTATTTTCTCGGCCGCGGCGCATCCGACATGAAGAACGGCATCGTGGCGACGACGACGGCCGTGCTGAAATTGAAGGCAGAAGGGTTCAAGCCCAGCCGCGACATCATCCTCTTCTACAGCGGCGACGAGGAAACCCGCGGCGTCGGCGCGACCTTGGGCGCATCCGACTGGCGTAGCCTGACCGACGCCGAATTCGGCCTAAATGCGGACGGGGGTTGCGGTGCCTATGACCGCGACTTCAAGCCGATCGGGTGCGGCATTTCAGTGGCCGAGAAGACCTTCCAGACCTATTTCCTTACCACCCACAACCCCGGCGGGCACAGTTCGCGGCCGCGGCCGGACAATGCAATCTATGACCTCGCGGACGCACTCGAGAAGCTGCGAGCGCATCGCTTCCAGCCGATGCAGAATCCAGCCAACCGAGGCTATTTCGAGGAGCGGGCGAGGCAGGAAGGAAATAGCGCCCTGGGGCAGGCAATGCGCCGCTGGCTCGCCAACCCTGACGATGGCGCGGCGGCTGACGAGATCGAGGCCAATCCGCTGGAGGTCGGGCTGACCCGCACCCGCTGCGTCGCGACGATGCTGAAGGGGGGCACGCCGACAATGCCCTTCCGCAGTCGGCAGAGGCGACCGTCAATTGCCGGATCATGCCCGGAGTGCAGCCGACCGATGTCCAGGCGGAGCTTCAGCAGCTGGTCGGGTCAAAGGTACAAGTGAAGCCCGATCCCAATTACATCGGCTTGCCTACGCCCGCGTCGCCGCTGCGGCCGGACGTGCTCAAGGCCGTCACCGCGTCGATCCAGCGATTCCACGGGCCGGAGATGCATGTCTTTCCGGTCATGTCGACCGGGGCGAGCGATGGCAGCTTCTTCCGGGCGAAGGGAATACCGGTCTACGACATCGATGGCAGCTGGGGCATCTCGCCCGATGACGAGCGCGCTCACGGCCTCGACGAGCGCATTCCGGTCCGCGCCATGTATGATGACGTGCTGCATTGGGAGTTGGTCCTGAAGGCACTGGCCGGTCCCAAGTAAGAAAAGGGCCGCCCCGGCATTCCGGAGCGGCCCCAAGCGGCCGGTTGCACTCGCCCGCTTAGTTTTTGGAGCTTATCGCAGGATCGCATCCAGCACACGGCTGACGGCATAAGTCGTGGGATCGACCTGGTAGATGTAATTCTGGTCGTAGACATAGCGGCCATAGGGATCGAGCCCGTACTGGCGCCTCAGATCGTAGGGAATCTGGTTGTAGGGCGTCCAGCCGGCAAAGCCGCGGTCGAAGCGGTAACCGACGCCGTAAAGCTTCTTGGCCTGCCCCGGCGGCAGGCAGCCGTTGTTTTTCTTGGCAAGGCCCGGTGGGCAGCCGCCGGTGCCGTAACCGACATGCCCGCCATGATTGGCGTGATCCGGCTTGGCATAGGCCGGGGCGGTCGAGGCGAGCGCGGCGACGCTCGCAATGATGAGAAGCTGTTTCATGGCGGGCACAATGCATGAATTGTCGTGAATGCTCCATGACCGGGCCGTTCACCTTATTTCGCGCTTATTTCGCGCCTGCGAAAGGTTGCCCCGGCCCGACTCCCGGTCTAGAGCGCGCGCCAAATCCACCGCCGCGCTTTCCGCGGCGGGGCTCACACGCTCAGCAAGGGGACCGGAACCTCCATGGCACGCAAGAAGATCGCGCTGATCGGCGCGGGAATGATCGGTGGAACGCTCGCCCATCTCGCGGCGATGCGAGAGACTGGGCGACATCGTCCTGTTCGACATCGCCGAGGGCATTCCCGAGGGCAAGGCGCTCGACATCGCGCAGGCGGCCCGGTCGACGGCTTCGACGCCAAGCTCAAGGGCATCGAGCGACTATGCCGACATCGCCGGCGCGGACGTGTGCATCGTCACCGCCGGCATCGCCCGCAAGCCGGGCATGAGCCGCGACGACCTGCTCGGCATCAATCTTGAAGGTGATGAAGGCGGTCGGCGAGGGCATCAAGGCGCATGCCCCGAACGCCTTCGTCATCTGCATCACCAACCCGCTCGATGCGATGGTCTGGGCGCTGCGCGAATTCTCCGGCCTGCCGCACAACAAGGTCGTCGGCATGGCCGGCGTGCTCGATTCGCGCGCGCTTCCGCCATTTCCTCGCCGAGGAATTCGAGGTCTGCGGTCGAGGACGTTACCGCCTTCGTGCTCGGCGGCCACGGCGACACGATGGTCCCGGTCACCGCATATTCGACCGTCGCGGGCATCCCGATCCCCGACCTCATCAAGATGGGCTGGTCGACGCAGGAACGCATCGACGCGATCGTCAAGCGCACCCGCGGCGGCGGCGGCGAGATCGTCGCGCTGCTGAAGACCGGCATCGGCCTATTACGCCCCCGCGACCAGCGCCATCGCGATGGCCGAGAGCTATCTGAAGGACAAGAAGCGCGTCCTCCCGCGCCGCGCGCACCTCGACCGGCCAATATGGCGTCGACGATCTCTACGTCGGCGTGCCGGTCGTGATCGGCGCCGACGGCGTCGAGCGGATCGTCGAGATCGAACTCGACGGCGAAGCGCAGAAGAATTTCCACGGTCAGCGTCGATGCGGTCAAGGAACTGCTGGTGGCCTGCAAGGCGATCGACGGCTCGCTGGCATGAGCATTCTCGTCAACAAGAACACCAAGGTCATCACCCAGGGGATGACCGGCGAGACCGGGACGTTCCATACCCAGCAGGCGCTGGCCTACGGCACGCAGATGGTCGGCGGCGTGACCCCGGGCAAGGGCGGCCAGACACACATCGGCCTGCCGGTGTTCAACACCGTTCGCGAGGCAGTCGAGGCGACCGGCGCGACGGCGTCGGTGATCTATGTCCCGCCGCCCTTCGCCGCGGATTCGATCCTCGAGGCGATCGACGCCGAGGTGCCGCTGATCGTCACCATCACCGAAGGCATTCCGGTGCTCGACATGGTCAAGGTCAAGCGCGCGCTGACCGGCTCCAAGTCGCGGCTGATCGGGCCGAACTGCCCGGGCGTGCTGACCCCGGACGAGTGCAAGATCGGCATCATGCCCGGCAACATCTTCAAGAAGGGCGCGTCGGCGTCGTCTCGCGCTCCGGCACGCTGACCTATGAAGCGGTGTTCCAGACGACCAACGAGGGCCTCGGCCAGACCACCGCGGTCGGCATCGGCGGCGATCCGGTCAACGGCACCAACTTCATCGACGTGCTCGAGCTGTTCCTGGCCGACGACGAAACCAAGTCGATCATCATGATCGGCGAGATCGGCGGCAGCGCCGAAGAGGATGCGGCGCAGTTCCTCGCCGACGAGGCGAAGCGCGGCCGCAAGAAGCCGATGGTCGGCTTCATCGCCGGCCGCACCGCCCCTCCGGGCCGCCGCATGGGCCATGCCGGCGCGATCGTCTCCGGCGGCAAGGGCGGCGCCGAGGACAAGATCGCGGCGATGGAGGCGGCTGGAATCCGTGTCGCCGAGAGCCCATCTGAGCTTGGGCACCACCCTCACGGAGCTGCTGAAAGGCTGACGCTACCACGATGGAATTCGATGTGCGATCGACCGCGAGCAGGGCCCAAGCTGGGCACGGCCGAACTGGCCGGTGGCCGAACTCGACCCGGTGAATCTCGGCCTCGATCCGACCGAAGCGACCATCGAGAAGGTTGCGGAGAAGGTCAAGGCAGCGGTCGCCGCTACCGGCGTAACCGACGAAGCGCGCGATCCGCCGCGCCGCCGACGACAGCATCCGGGCGATGATGCTGATCCGCACCTATCGCGTGCGCGGCCATCTTGCCGCCAAGCTCGATCCGCTCGGCCTGACGCAGCGCGAGCTGCCGGCCGACCTGACGCCCGGCTATCACGGCTTCACCGATGCCGACCTCGACCGCAAGATCTGGCTCGGCGGAACGCTCGGCTTCCAGGAAGCGTCGATCCGCCAGATCTTGCCGGTGCTGCAGGCCAATTACTGCGGCACGGTCGGCCTTGAATATATGCACATCAACGACCTGGAGGAGCGCCGCTTCCTCCAGGACCGGATGGAGGGCAAGGACGCCGCCATCACCTTCACGCCCGAGGGCAAGCAATCGATCCTCGGCCAAGGTGATCCGACGGCGAGCAGTGGGAAAAATTCCTCGCCAAGAAATATGTCGGCACCAAGCGCTTCGGCCTCGACGGCGGCGAGAGCGCGATCCCGGCGCTTGAAGCGGTCATCAAATATGGCGGCGCAGATGGGCGTCGACGCGAGATCGCCCTCGGCATGGCCCATCGCGGCCGGCTGAACGTCCTCGCCAACGTGATGGGCAAGCCCTATCGCGCCATCTTCCACGAATTCGCGGGCGGCGCGACCAATCCCGGCCGACGTCGGCGGCTCGGGCGACGTCAAATATCACCTCGGCACCTCGACCGACCGCGAGTTCGACGGCAACAAGGTGCACCTGTGCCTGGTTCCCAACCCCTCGCACCTCGAGGCGGTCGACCCGGTCGTGCTCGGCAAGAGCCGCGCGGTCCAGACCATGCAGAGGCGACAAGGAAGGCGACAGCGTCCTGCCGCGTGCTGCTCCACGGCGACGCGGCCTTCGCGGGCCAGGGGATCGTCGCCGAATGCTTCGGCTTCTCCGGCCTGCCCGGCTACGGCACCGGCGGCGACGATCCATTTCGTCATCAACAACCAGGTCGGCTTCACCACCTGCCCGCAGTTCGCGCGCTGCTCGCCCTATCCGTCGGACGTCGCCAAGGCGCGTCCAGGCGCCGATCCTCCACGTCAACGGCGACGATCCCGAAGCGGTGACCTTCGCCTGCAAGCTGGCGATCGAATTCCGCCAGGCCTTCAACCGCGACATCGTCATCGACATGTGGTGCTACCGCCGCTTCGGCCACAACGAAGGCGACGAGCCGAGCTTCACCCAGCCGCTGATGTACGAGGCGATCCAGCAAGCATCCGCCGATCAGCCAGATCTATGGCGCAGCGGCTGATCGCCGAAGGCGTGGTCGACCAGGCGTGGATCGACAGGAAGACCGCGCGAATTCATCGCCTTCCTCGAAACCGAGTTCGAGGCGGGCACCAGCTACCTGCCCAACAAGGCCGACTGGTTCGTCGGGCCGCTGGGCGGGCCTCAGCATGCCCGGGCGAGCCGGTCGACGCGCGGCGCAACGTCAATACGGCGATCGACCGCCGAGCAGTATCGACAGCCTGGCCGCAGCTGCTGACCACGGTTCCCGCCGACCTTACCATCCACAAGACGCTGGCGCGCATCCTCGAAGCCAAGAAGAAGACGCTCGAGAGCGGCGAGGGCATCGACTGGGCGACCGCCGAAGCGCTGGCCTTCGGCAGCCTGCGCGAGGACGGCTATCGGGTCCGCCTGTCGGGCCAGGATTCGGGCCGCGGCACCTTCAGCCAGCGCCACGCCGTCTGGGTCGACCAGACGACGGGCGAGAAATATATCCCGCTGCGACCATCGAGCGCGACGGCCGGCCCTTGTTCGAGGTCCGCGACAGCCCGCTGTCGCGAATTCGGCGTGCTCGGCTTCGAATATGGCTATTCGCATCGCCGATCCGCGGACGCTGGTGCTGTGGGAAGCGCAGTTCGGCGACTTCGCCAACGGCGCGCAGACGATCATCGACCAGTTCATCGCCGCGGGCGAAGCCAAGTGGCTGCGCGCCATCGGGCCTGGTCATGCTGCTGCCGCACGGCTTCGAGGGGCAGGGGCCGGAGCATACGCTCGGCGCGGCTCGAGCGCTACCTGCAGCTCTGCGCCGAGGATAATATCCAGGTCGCCAACTGCACCACGCCGGCCAATTATTTCCACATCCTTCGCCGCCAGATGCTGCGCGATTTCCGCAAGCCGCTGATCATGATGACGCCGAAGTCGCTGCTGCGGCACAAGCTGGCGGTGTCGCAAGCGCGACGATTTCATCGGCGAAGGCCATTTCCACCGCATCCTGAGCGACCTCGAATCCGCCCGCTGCGGGCGAGACCCGGCGGGCTCGTGCTCTGCTCGGGCAAGCTCGCCTATGAGCTGATGGAGGCGCGCGACGCGGCCGGCGATCGACGACCGAGATCATCCGCATCGAGCAGCTCTATCCCTTCCCGGGCGAGCCGCTGGTCAAGCGCCTCGACGGCGATGCCCAAGCTCGAGGAGCTGGTCTGGGCGCAGGAAGAGCCGAAGAACAATGGCGCCTGGCACTTCGTCGAGGACGAGCTCGAGGAATGCCTGACCGAGGCCGGGCACAAGGGCAAGCGCGCGCGCTACGCCGGCCGTGCCGTCTCCGCTTCGCCGGCCACCGGTCTCGCCAAGCGCCACGCCGCCGAACAGGCGGCCTTGATTGCCGACGCGCTGGGGCATAGCAGCCGCAGCGCGCAAACCGCACAAGCTTCAGTAAGGGAACCGCGACCCATGGCCACCGATGTGAAGGTCCCGACGCTGGGCGAATCGATCACCGAAGGCGACGCTCGGCCAGTGGCTGAAGAAGCCCGGCGAAGCGGTCGCCGCGGACGAGCCGATCGCCAGCCTCGAGACCGACAAGGTCTCGGTCGAGGTGCCGTCGCCGGTCGCCGGCACGCTGGCGCGAGCAGCTGTTCGCGGAAGGCGATACGGTCGAGGTCGGCGCGGTCATCGCCCGGATCGGTGAAGCGTGGCGCTGCTGTTGCTGCGCCGTGGCCGAGGTTGCTGGCGACGCCGGTCAATCCGCCAGGCGCTGGCGAAGCGCCAGCGCTGCGCAAGGAGCCCGAGGTCGAACATGCCGAGCATGCCGACCTGACGCTGTCGCCGGCGGTGCGCCGCGCGGTGCTCGAGCATCATGTCGATCCGTCGAAGATCCACGGCACCGGCAAGGACGGGCGCCTGACCAAGGACGACGTGCTGGCCGCGGCGAAGGCCAAGGAGAGTGCCCCGGCGAGGCCGGGGTCCAGAGCCGGAGGCGAAGGCCGCGCCTGCGCCGTACGCCGCAGCTCCGCAGGCAGCGCCGGGCCCCGGCCTGCGCGCCTGCGGGCGAGCGCCACGAAGAGCGGGTCAAGATGACCCGCCTGCGCCAGACCATCGCCACGCGGCTCAAGGAAGCGCAGAACACCGCCGCGCTGCTCACCACCTTCAACGACGTCGACATGTCGGCGGTGATCGACGCGCGCGCCCGCTACAAGGATCTGTTCGAAAAGAAGCACGGCATCCGCCTCGGCTTCATGGGCTTCTTCGTGAAAGCGCGTGGCGCTCGCCGCGCGCGACGTGCCGTCGGTCAACGCCCGGATCGAGGGCGACGAGATCGTCTATCACGACTATCTCGACGTCTCGGTCGCGGTGTCGGCGCCCAAGGGGCTGGTCGTGCCGGTCGTCCGCAACGCCGACAGCATGAGCTTCGCCGAGATCGAGAAGGCCATCGCCGCCTTCGGCAAGAAGGCCAAGGAAGGCACGCTGACCGCCGAGGACATGAAGGGCGGCACCTTCACCATCTCCAACGGCGGCGTGTTCGGTTCGCTGCTGTCGACCCCGATCATCAACCCGCCGCAGTCGGCGGTGCTCGGCATGCACCGCATCGAGGAGCGGCCGGTGGTCCGCGATGGCCAGATCGTCGCCCGGCCGATGATGTACCTGGCGCTGAGCTACGACCACCGCCTGATCGACGGCCGCGAAGCGGTCACCTTCCTCGTCCGCGTCAAGGAAGCGATCGAGGATCCGACCCGCCTGCTGATCGACCTTTAAGGATAGAAGATGGCTGATTTCGACTATGACGTCCTGGTGATCGGCTCCGGCCCCGGCGGCTATGTCGCCGCGATCCGCGCTGCGCAGCTTGGCCTCAAGACCGCCTGCGCCGAGGGTCGCGAGACGCTCGGCGGGACCTGCCTCAACGTCGGCTGCATTCCGTCGAAGGCGATGCTCCACGCGTCGGAATATTTCGATGCGGCGGCCAACGGCGCCTTCGCCAAGCTGGGCATCAAGGTGAAGCCCGAGCTCGACCTCGACACGATGCACGGCCAGCGCAAGGACGCGGTCAAGCAGCTGACCGGCGGCATCGAATTCCTGTTCAAGAAGAACAAGGTCGACTGGCTGAAGGGCTATGCGACCTTCACCGGCGCCAACACGGTCAAGGTCGGCGACCGCACGGTCACCGCCAAGAACATCGTCATCGCCACCGGATCGTCGGTCACCCCGCTGCCGGGCGTCGAGATCGACCAGAAGGTGGTGGTCGACAGCACCGGCGCGCTCGAGCTGCCCAAGGTGCCCGAGCATATGGTCGTGATCGGCGGCGGCGTGATCGGGCTGGAGCTTGGCTCGGTCTGGCGGCGGCTCGGCGCCAAGGTCACCTGCGTCGAATTCCTCGACCAGATCCTGCCCGGCTTCGACGGCGAAGTCCGCAAGGAAGTGCAACAAGATCTTCAAGAAGCAGGGGATCGAGTTCAAGCTTCGGCACCAAGGTCACCGGGGTCGACGGTCAAGGGCGGCAAGGCGACGCTTGACGATGGAGCCCGCCAAGGGCGGCGCGGCGGAGACGATCGAGGCCGATTGCGTACTCGTCTCGATCGGCCGCCGGCCCAACACCGAAGGGCTTGGCCTCGACAAGATCGGGCTTGCAGCTCAACAACCGCGGCCAGATCGAGACCGATCATGAGTTCCGCACCAAGGTGCCGGGCGTCTGGGCGATCGGCGACGTCATCCCCGGCCCGATGCTCGCCCACAAGGCCGAGGACGAGGGCATCGCCGTCGCCGAGAATATCGCCGGCCTGACCGGCATCGTGAACCACGATGTCATCCCGTCGGTGGTCTACACCATGCCCGAAATCGCCGGCGTCGGCCTGACCGAAGAGCAGGCCAAGGAGCGCGGCGAGGTCAAGGTCGGCAAGTTCCCGATGCTCGCCAACAGCCGCGCCAAGACCAACCATGAGCCGGACGGCTTCGTGAAGGTCATCGCCGATGCCAAGTCCGACCGCGTGCTCGGCGTGTGGTGCATCGCCTCGGTCGCGGGCACGATGATCGCCCAGGCCGCGCAGGCGATGGAGTTCGGCGCCACGTCCGAAGACATCGCCTACACCTGCCACGCCCACCCGACCCATTCCGAAGCGCTCAAGGAAGCGGCGATGGCGGTGACCGGGCAAGCCGATCCACATTTGACGAACTGGTTAGCGGTTAACCCTAATCATACAAAAATCATGACGTCCCGATGACGCGCGGCTAAAGCGCGATTGCCGATTCGTCGCCGGTGGCAGGGGCAATGCCAGTTCCGGATGGACCTTCGTTTCGGTTTGTAACCGGGAGAGTAGGATGGGGGCCGTTCGTTCGAGGTTGCGCCGCTGGCACGTGTGGCTGGGCTGGCTGGTCGGTTTGCCGATGTTGTTCTGGACCGTGTCGGGACTGGTAATGGTTGCCAAGCCGATCGATGAGGTGCGTGGTAACGACCTGATCTCACCGGCCAAGCCAATTTCGCTGTCCGCTCCGCCGATCGCGCCGCGGATCGAGGGCCGTCAGGTAGCGTCGCTGACGCTGAAATCGCTGGCCGACGGGCCGCGCTGGCAGATTGACTTTGCCGATGGCGGCACCCGCCTGGCCGATCCTGCTACCGGCCAATTGCTGCCACGGCTCGGCGCCGCCGATGCCGCGCGCGAGGTCATGGCGCGCTACACGGGAACCGCGAAGGTGGTCGAAACCAGCCGGGTCGCAGCCGACAGCCCGCCGCTCGAGCTTCGCCGGGCGATGGACGGCTGGCGCGTCCGGATGAGCGACGACACCCATTTCTACCTGGATAGCGGGTCTGGCGAGATCGTCGCCAAGCGGACCCGCTGGTGGCGCTTCTACGACCTGATGTGGGGCCTCCACATCATGGACCTGCAGGGGCGCGAGGAGACCAGCAATCCGTGGATCGTGACGTTCGCGGCCCTGACGCTCGGCATGGTGCTGTTGGCGCTGACCCTGCTGCCGATGACCATCCGCCGCCGGAACGGCAAGAACGGCAACGGCAATGGCAAGCGGCGTCAGCTCCAGCTAAGCCAGCGCGCCAACCAGCTCCGGTCTTCCTCGCTCAGCCGCGGTGCGGCGGCAAGCGGCGGGCATTCGAGGCACCGTGCCTGGATCGTCGGGCCTGAAAGGATCGAACGCACCTCTGCAATGGCCCGCGCCAGCAGTCCCTCCGGTGCAGGAGCCAGCATGGCCAACGCGTCGGCGGGGGGCGCCTCATTGGACTCTTCATCGGCGATGGCGGCCATCAACGTGTCGGCGAAGGCGGGTTCCTTCTCCAAATAGGTCAAGCCACGCTCATCCTTGCCGAGCTTGGCCAGCTCGGCCGCCTTGGCGACCGCTTCGTCCATCCCGCCGAAACCGTCGACAAGGCCCAGCTGTCGCGCCGTTCCGCCGTCCCAGACGCGGCCCTGGGCGATACGGTCGACGTCGGCGGGGGTCTTGTGCCTCGCCTCGGCGACGATGCTGAGGAATTTGCGATAAACCTGCTCGACCCCCGCCTGGATCAGGACATCGGCGGCATCGGATGGTCCCTTGAGCAGGTCAGGCTCACCTGAAAGAGGCGTCGTCTTGATGCCGTCGGCGCCGATGCCGAGCTTGGCAAGAGTGCCCTCGAAGCTCGGCAAGTACGCCGAAAACGCCGATCGATCCGGTGATGGTCGACGGTTCGGCAAAACGAAGTCGCCAGGGGTCGCCACCCAATAGCCGCCCGATGCAGCGACGCTGCCCATCGAGACGACCACCGGAATCTTCTGTTCCTTGGCATCCAGCAACGCCTGCCGAATCCGCTCGGAAGCCATTGCAGAACCGCCCGGGCTGTCGACGCGAACGATCAGCGCCTTGAGGTTCTTCTTGGCCAGGCCTTTCTCGATAATGCGCGCGATGGTCTCTCCGCCGGCGCGGCCAGGGCCGGCCTTGCCGTCGACGATTTCGCCGGCGATCGTCACCACGCCGATCGGTCCTTCGTCGTAACTGACCGCCTGTTCCTCATAAGCGTGAAGCTTGATCCGCTTGTAGCCGTGGGCGCTGTCCGCATCTTCCCCGCCAAGCTCGGCCAGTCGCGCTTCGAACGCACGGCGCTCGCCGATCTTGTCGACCAGCTTGAGGCCAAGCGCGGCCTTGGCGAGATCGCCGTTGGCGGCCTGGGTCACGCCGACCGGATCCGACAGCATGCGGTTAAGGCCCGCCACTGCGCGCCGGTCGGCCGCGGGCAATGTCCTCTCGCCACGTCTCAAGCAACGCATCGCCCAGCGCCTGGGCATTCTCGCGCGCTTCGGGCGACATGTCGTTGCGGATGAAGGGCTCGACCGCGGACTTGTAAGTGCCGACCCGGTAGATGTTCGCCGTCACCCCCAGCTTGTCGAGCAATCCCTTGAAATAGAGGTTGTTACCGCCCGGACCGGTGACCGCGATCGCGCCCATCGCCGGCATCCAGATTTCCGAGGCATGGGCGGCCAGCTGATAGCGATCGTCCGTGTATCCGGTCGCAAAGGCAACGACCGGCTTGCCGCTTTTCTTCACCTCGTCGAGCTTTTCGCCGAGCGCGGCGATCGCCGGCTGTCCGCCGCCCAGGAACCCGTCCAGATCGAGCGCGATCGCCTTGACCCGGTCGTCGTCCTTGGCGGTGTCGAGCGCCGCGATCAGGTCCTTGAGCTCAAATTCGCGAGTGACATTTCCAGTCCCGGCGAGGAATGAGATCGGGTCGGGCCGTTCGGCCTGTTCGACCAGGACGCCGTCGAGGTCCATGGCCAGGACACCGTCTCCGATCATCGCCGGCCGGGCCGAAAGGGCCGCATAGAGCAGTCCGAAGAACATCAGCATGAACAACAGGACAAGCATGTCCTTGATGCCAACCAGCAGCTTCCAGATGGCCTTCACGAACCGCATCTTGCCCGCACTCCTCGTAACTTGTTGCGTCTCGCCTAGAGCAGAATGACAAAGCGGCCCAAGGATTTTCGACCGGAGGCTGTGGCGCAAAATGGCAAAACTGCTAACCGGCTGCCGATGCAAGCGGCAATCGTCCCGAAAAAGAGCAGTCTTCCGTGGCGCGACGAACTTCGGTCGACGCTGAGTCTTGCCTGGCCGCTGATGCTGGCCAACCTCACCATGCAGCTGATCCAGGCGACGGACGTGATCCTTCTGGGTTGGCTTGGTCCGACCGAGCTTGCCGCTGCCGCGTTGGCGCTGAGCCTGTCATTCGGGATGATACTGTTCGCGCTCGGCGTGCTCACCGCTTCTTCGCCGATGATCGCATCGGCGCTCGGCGCGCGGTTCAATTCCGTCCGCGACGTCCGACGGACATTTCGCCAGTCGCTGTGGGCTGCGGTGATGATGACCGTGCCGACCCTGATCGTGCTGTGGAACGCCGAACCGATCATCCTGGCCTTTGGACAGGAACCCGAACTCGCCCGGCTCGCCGCCTGGTTCCTAAAGGGCTACATGTGGGTGATCCCTCCCTGGATGCTGTTCCAGGTAATGCGCAACTTCGTTTCTGCCATGGAGCGCCCGGGCTGGGTGCTGATCATCAGCTTCGGTGGGAATTCCCCTAAACGCGCTGGTCAGCTGGTCGTTGATCTTCGGTCATTTCGGGTTGCCGGCGCTCGGACTGATCGGCGGCGGCATCGGCAAGCTCGATCGTCTGGACGGCCATGGCGCTGGCGTTGGCCATCGTCATCCTGACCGACCGGCAGTTCCGCCGATTCCATCTGTTCGGCCGCTTCTGGAGGCCGGACTGGCCGCGCTTCCGTCAATTGTTCGTGCTCGGCGGCCCGATCGGCCTGACGATGGGGTTCGAAGGCGGGCGTATTCAGCGCGGCCGCCTATTTGATGGGCCTGTTCGGTGCGCCGTCGGTCGCAGCGCACCAGATCGCGCTGCAGATTGCTGCCACAACCTTCATGATCCCGCTCGCGCTAGGCCAGGCCGCCACGGTGCGGGTCGGACTGGCCTACGGGCGTGGCGACCGCGATGGAATAACGCTGCGCCGGCTGGACGGCATTCGGGCTGGGCACCGTTTTCATGACGGTGATGGCGGCGCTGATGTGCGCTTTTCCGCGCGACCTCATCACCCTGTTCCTCGACGACACGCCGGCCAACGCCGCGGTTATTTCGCTGGGCGTATCCTTCCTGCTGGTCGCGGCGCTGTTCCAGGTCGTCGACGGTGCGCAAGTAGTTGGCGCGGGCATGCTCCGCGGCCTTCACGACGCGCGCGTGCCGATGGTCTTCGCCTTGTTCGGCTATTGGGCGATCGGACTGGGGGTCGGCGTTGCACTGGCCTTCGCCATGAATTGGCGCGGAATAGGCATCTGGACCGGCCTTGCGGCTGGTCTCGGCGTCGTCGCGGTTCTGATGATCTGGCGCTGGACGCGCCGGGAGGCGCTTGGACTAATCCATGCGCCTTAGTGACAATATCATGATCGCAGGTGTTGACGGGTAGGGATGCCCGACCCATATGCGCGGCATCGCTGGCACTCTTGTTGTAGGAGTGCCAAGCGCAACTGCAATTTTTTAGAAGCTAAAGGGTCAAGCAACATGGGTTTCAGGCCGCTTCATGATCGTGTCCTCGTCCGCCGGGTCGAGGCCGAGGAGAAGACCGCGGGCGGGATCATCATTCCCGACACCGCCAAGGAAAAGCCGCAGGAAGGCGAAGTCGTCGCCGTCGGTTCGGGCGCTCGCTCGGACGAAGGCAAGGTGACGCCGCTCGACGTCAAGGCCGGCGACCGCATCCTGTTCGGCAAATGGTCGGGCACCGAGGTGAAGATCGCCGGCGAAGACCTGATCATCATGAAGGAAAGCGACATCCTCGGGATCGTCGGCTGACCTTGGCCGGGCGCAGCGTCACGAATGCGCGCGTCTCCATGCAACTTAGTGAACTTCAAATCGGAAAGGGTAGCCAGATGGCAGCCAAGGACGTGAAATTCTCGCGCGATGCGCGTGAGCGGATTCTGAAGGGCGTCGACATCCTCGCCGACGCCGTCAAGGTGACGCTTGGGCCCCAAGGGCCGCAACGTCGTTCTCGACAAGAGCTACGGCGCACCGCGCATCACCAAGGACGGCGTCACCGTCGCCAAGGAAATCGAGCTCAAGGACAAGTTCGAGAACATGGGCGCGCAGATGCTGCGCGAGGTCGCTTCGAAGACCAACGACATCGCCGGCGACGGCACCACCACCGCGACCGTGCTCGCCCAGGCGATCGTTCGCGAGGGCATGAAGTCGGTTGCGGCCGGCATGAACCCGATGGACCTGAAGCGCGGCATCGATATCGCCGTCTCCAAGGTCGTCGAGGACCTCAAGAAGCGCTCCAAGCCGGTCTCCGGTTCGAACGAGATCGCCCAGGTCGGCATCATCTCGGCCAATGGCGACACCGTCGTCGGCGAGAAGATCGCCGAAGCGATGGAGAAGGTCGGCAAGGAAGGCGTGATCACCGTCGAGGAAGCCAAGGGCCTCGAGTTCGAACTCGACGTCGTCGAAGGCATGCAGTTCGACCGCGGCTACCTCTCGCCCTACTTCATCACCAATCCGGAGAAGATGTCGGTCGAACTGGCTGACCCCTACATCCTGATCCACGAGAAGAAGCTCGTCGAACCTGCAGGCGATGCTCCCGATCCTGGAAGCGGTGGTCCAGTCGGGCCGTCCGCTGCTGATCATCGCCGAGGACATCGAGGGCGAGGCGCTGGCCACGCTCGTCGTCAACAAGCTGCGCGGCGGCCTCAAGGTCGCGGCGGTCAAGGCGCCGGGCTTCGGCGATCGCCGCAAGGCGATGCTCGAGGACATCGCGATCCTGACCGGCGGCGAGATGATCTCCGAAGATCTCGGCATCAAGCTGGAGAATGTCACGGTCGGCATGCTCGGCACGGCCAAGCGCGTCACCATCGACAAGGACAACACGACCATCGTCGACGGCGCCGGCACGCATGAGGCGATCAAGGCCCGCATCGAGGCGATTCGCCAGCAGATCGAGAACACCACCAGCGACTATGACCGTGAGAAGCTCCAGGAGCGTCTCGCCAAGCTCGCCGGCGGTGTTGCGGTGATCAAGGTCGGCGGTGCGTCCGAAGTCGAGGTCAAGGAGCGCAAGGACCGCGTCGACGACGCGCTCCACGCGACCCGCGCTGCGGTCGAAGAAGGCATCGTCCCCGGCGGCGGCACTGCGCTGCTCTATGCGACCAAGGCGCTCGAGGGCCTCAAGGGCGTCAACGACGACCAGACCCGCGGCATCGATATCGTCCGCAAGGCGCTCTACTCGCCGGTCCGCCAGATCGCCCAGAACGCCGGCCATGACGGCGCGGTGATCTCGGGCAAGCTGCTCGAGGGCAAGGACGAGAACATGGGCTTCAACGCCCAGACCGAGGTCTACGAGAACCTCGTCGAGGCCGGCGTGATCGACCCGACCAAGGTCGTCCGCACCGCGCTCCAGGACGCCGCGTCGGTCGCGGGCCTGCTGATCACCACCGAAGCGGCGGTCAGCGAAATGCCTGAAGACAAGCCGGCGATGCCGATGGGCGGCGGCGGCATGGGCGGCATGGGCGGAATGGACTTCTAAGCCCGAAGCGTTCGGATTGCTGAGTTGACTGGAAGGGTCGGTGGGCTTGCTCACCGGCCCTTCTTCGTTGGCGAGGCTGTCGAGCATCTCCTCGGCATCGTTGAGCCGCTCCGCCTCCGCCGGGGTCGGCGCTTCGGGCTTTTCTTCCCTGGTGCATCCAGCGGACAGAATGGCGAGCAGGAGAATGAAGGCCTTCATCCCGATCGAACTACCACTTCGATAGAAAGAAAAAAGGGCCGCCTGCACATGGCAAGCGGCCCCCTATCGCATGCGAAAACGTGCGACAGCGATGATTACATCGCGTTGTCGGCAGCGTTCGCTACGGCGTCACCAGCGTTCTCGACGGCGTCGCCAGCGTTCTCAACGGCGTTGCCAGCCGAGTCGAGCGCGTTGTCGACAGCAGCGTCGGCAGCGTTGGCGTCGGCCTCAACGGCGTTCTCAACAGCAACGTTCTCGACGGCGTTTTCGGTCTTGGTTTCGCACGCGGCAAGGCCGAGCGCGAGGACCGCAACGGTCAGTGCAACCTTCTTCATGATCGTTCCATTCCTTGCTTATGGGGACTGGCCCCCTTGCGAAAACCAGTCCGGCTCGGCCTGCCGCGCGAGCGTCAGGCCAGCGTGCGGAGATATTGATGTTTGCGCGGTCACGCAATCGTCATTTGTTAAAAGGGCAGAATGAATTCACCCGGCACCTTCTTCGATTGACCGATATAAAGACTTCCTTATATCCTTAAGCCATGAGCCGAGACCTCAAACTTGCGGCACTTTTCCAAGCGTTGGCCGATCCGACACGGCTGCGGATCCTGGCGTTGCTCCGGGTCATGGAGCTGTCGGTGGGCGAGTTGGCCCAGCTTTTGGGTCAAAGCCAGCCGCGGGTATCGCGACATGTTCGAATTCTCAGCGACTCGGGACTGGTCGGCCGCCGCAAGGAGGGAAGCTGGGTATACCTCCAGCTAGCTGATCCCGAACGTACAGCGCCCCTGTTCGAACTGTACGACGGATGGGACGACACCGAGGCCCGGCAAACTTTTGCCGGCGATATCGCCCGGCTGGATTCGGTCCGGGCCGATAGGGCAGAGGCAGCCCGGCGCTATTTCGAAGCTCACGCCGCGACCTGGGACAGTATCCGCTCCCTGCATATCGCCGACGCGGAGATCGAACGCGCCATTGCCGGGCTGCTCAACGACCGGCCGATCGGCGCGCTGCTCGATATTGGAACTGGTACCGGCCGGATGCTGGAGCTGTTCGCGCCCAAGGCTGCAAGTGCGATCGGCATCGATCGATCGTCGGAAATGCTTCGGCTGGCGCGGGTCAAGCTGGAACAGGCGGGCATTTGCGGCGCCAGCCTGCGCCAGGGCGACATGTACGCATTGCCGCTTGGCGACCGGAGCGCCGACAGCATCATCCTGCACCAGGTGCTTCACTATGCGCAGCAACCAGGCGCGGCGATTGCCGAAGCGGCACGGGTGCTTTCGCCCGGTGGGCGGCTTTTGGTGATCGATTTCGCCCAGCATGACCGCGCCGAGCTCAAGGAGCAGGACGCGCATTTGCGGCTAGGTTTCGCCGACGACGCGATGCGCGGCTGGTTTTCCGCTGCCGGACTCGAGCTTGACCGGATCGAGCGGCTGGGCGGCGGAGAGCTCAGCGTCATCCTATGGCGCGGGGTCAAACCGGCTGCCGCCCGCCAGGAGCGTGCCGCGGCATGAACCGCGAAACCGAAATTGCGCTGAACGGCCATGCTCCCCTATTTGCCGAGGCTCGGGGCGACATCGACGTCAGTTTCGAATTCTTCCCGCCCAAGACCGAGGCAATGGCCGAAACGCTTTGGCGCTCGATCGAGACTCTGGCGCCGCTGAATCCACGGTTCGTATCGGTGACCTATGGCGCGGGCGGTTCGACCCGGGAGCGGACGCACGCCACGGTCGAGCGGATTGTCAAGGAAACCGACCTGACCCCCGCCGCTCACCTTACCTGTGTTGGCGCAACGCGCGATGAGATTGACGAGATCGCGCATAATTATTGGAATGCAGGGGTGCGGCATATTGTCGCCCTGCGTGGCGATATGCCGGAGCCCGGACAGGGCTATTCGCCGCATCCGGGCGGATATGCCAACGCCGCCGAACTGGTTGCAGGCCTGAAATCTGTCGCGCCGTTCGAAATTTCCGTTGCGGCCTATCCGGAAGGCCATCCGGATTCCGACTGCGCGGAAAGCGACCTCGATAATTTGCTGCGCAAGATCGACGCCGGTGCGGATCGGGCGATTACCCAATTCTTTTTCTCGGCCGACTGCTTCCTGCGGTTTCGCGACACGTTAGCCGAGCGGCGGCCGGGTATCGAGATCGTGCCGGGCATTCTGCCCGTTTCAAATGTCGCCACCACACGGCGCTTCGCCGGCCAATGCGGTGCCGCGATCCCGGAGTGGCTCGACCGGCTGTTCGAGGGGCTCGACGAGCTTCCCGCCGCGCGTCAGCTGGTCGCCGCGACGATCGCCGGAGAGCTGTGCGGCCAGCTTTATGCCGGCGGGGTCCGGCATTTCCATTTCTACACGTTGAACCGGGCCGAACTGGCCTATGCCATCTGTCACCTGTTGGGAGTACGCGCATGACCGCGGCCAAGGAGTTTCGAGCCGCCGCAGCGGAGCGCGTGCTGGTCAAGGACGGTGCCTATGGCACGCTTATCCAGTGCGAGGGCCTGAAGGAGGCCGATTATCGCGGCGACCTGCCGCTCAACCATGATCAGAAGGGCAACAACGACCTTCTGAACCTGACGCAGCCCGACATCGTCCGCAAAATCGCGAGGCAGTTCGTTGCCTCTGGCGCGGACATCCTCGCCACCAATACGTTCAACGCCAATCGCATTAGCCAGGCCGACTATGGAGCCGAGTGCCTGGTGTCGGACATCAACCGCGCCGCAGCGCAGATCATCCGAGAAGTAGTCGAGGAGGCTGCAGCGGACGGCAAGAAACGCTGGGTCGCTGGCGCGATCGGCCCGACCAACAAGACTTTGTCGCTTTCGCCCGACGTCAACGATCCCGGCTATCGCGAGGTAACGTTCGATGAGGTCAAGTCCGTCTATCGCGAGCAGATCGACGCTCTGGTCGAGGGCGGGGTCGATTTCGTCCTGATCGAAACGGTGTTCGACACGCTGAATTGCAAGGCTGCAATCATGGCGGCGCTGGAAGCGGAAGCGGATCTGGGCCGTGAGCTGCCGATCATGATCTCGATGACCTTGACGGACCTTTCGGGCCGCAACCTGTCGGGTCACACCGTCGAGGGTTTCTGGGCCAGTGTCCGTCATGCCCGGCCGCTGACGGTTGGACTCAACTGCTCATTCGGCGCGGCGCAGCTTCGCCCGCACCTCGCTGCATTGGCCCGTCGCGCTGAGACGCTGGTGATGGCCTATCCCAATGCCGGCCTGCCCAACGAGCTTGGCTGCTACGACGAAGCAGCGGAAGAAACCGCCGCGCAGGTCCGCGAATGGCTTGACGATGGGCTGGTCAACATCGTCGGTGGCTGTTGCGGAACGACGCCTGCACATATCGCGGCGATCGCGAAGGCGGCTGCCGATGCAGCTCCCCGCGAGGTTCCCGCGGCGCCAAGCCACACCATGTTGTCCGGCCTTGAACCGATGATCCTCGCCGCATGAATGATTTTTCCAGCGCGGCAGCCGGCGCGCGTTTCGTCAACATCGGTGAGCGGACCAACGTCACCGGATCGGCCAAGTTCAAGAAGCTGATCCTGGCCGGCGACTATGATGCAGCGGTCACCGTCGCCCGCGACCAGGTCGAGGCCGGTGCGCAGGTCATCGACGTCAACATGGACGAGGCGCTGCTCGACGGTGAGCTGGCAATGGCGACGTTCCTGAAGCGCCTGGCGGCCGAGCCGGACATCGCTCGCGTGCCCGTCATGATCGACAGCTCCAAATGGAGCGTGATCGAGGCTGGACTGCAGTGCGTTTCGGGCAAGCCGATCGTCAATTCCATCAGCCTCAAGGAAGGCGAAGGCCTGTTCCTCAAGACCGCGCGTAAGGTGCGGGCCTATGGCGCAGCGGTGGTGGTAATGGCGTTCGACGAGACCGGCCAGGCCGACACCAAGCAGCGCAAGATCGACATTTGCGAGCGGGCCTACAAGCTGCTGATCGGCGACGGCTTTCCGCCCGAAGACATTATCTTCGATCCGAACGTGTTCGCTGTGGCGACCGGGATCGACGAGCATCGCCGCTACGCGCTCGATTTCATCGAGGCGGCGCGCGAGATCCGGGCTCGTTGCCCGCACGTCCATATTTCCGGCGGACTGTCTAACCTCAGCTTTTCTTTTCGCGGCAACGAGCCAGTCCGCCGCGCGATGCACTCGGTGTTCCTGTTTCATGCGATTCCCGCGGGAATGGACATGGCAATCGTCAATGCCGGTCAGCTCGACGTCTATGACGCGATCGATCCCGAGCTGCGCGAGGCGTGTGAGGACGTCATCCTCGACCGGCGCCCTAAGGCAGGAGGCGATGCCACCGAACGATTGATTGCGCTCGCCGAGCGGTTTCGCGGTACCGACGCGGCCGAGGAGAAGAAGGCAGCCGAGTGGCGCTCGCTGCCGGTCACCGAGCGACTGTCCTACGCGCTGGTCAAGGGCATCGACGCGCATATCGTCGAGGACACCGAAGAAGCGCGCCGGGCTTTCGCCCGGCCGATCGAGGTGATCGAAGGGCCGCTGATGGACGGCATGAACGTCGTCGGAGACCTGTTTGGATCGGGCAAGATGTTCCTGCCGCAAGTGGTCAAATCGGCACGCGTGATGAAGCGGGCGGTGGCGCACCTCATTCCCTTCATCGAGGAAGAAAAAGAGAAAACCGGGGCGACGAAAGGCAAGGGCCGGATCGTCATGGCAACAGTCAAGGGCGACGTCCATGACATCGGCAAGAACATCGTCGGCGTGGTCCTGCAGTGCAACGGCTTCGAGGTCATCGACCTTGGCGTGATGGTGCCGTGGCAGACGATTCTGCAGACCGCCAACGACAATGAAGCGGACATGATCGGGCTCAGCGGCCTGATCACGCCGTCGCTCGACGAAATGGTGACCGTCGCGGGCGAGATGCAGCGCGCCGACATGCGCCTGCCGCTGTTGATCGGCGGCGCAACGACCAGCAAGGTGCACACGGCGCTCAGGATCGATCCCGCCTATGACGGGCCGGTGATTCACGTACTCGATGCCAGCCGGGCGGTCGGTGTGGCTTCGTCGCTGGTCTCGGACACTCAGCGGACGCCGCTGATCGACACCACCGCCGAGGATTATGACAAGATCCGCGTGTCGCGGGAACGCAGCGGGCACAGCGAGCTGGCGACGCTCGACGCGGCCCGCGCCAACGGCTTGGCCTATGACGCGTCGGGCAAGCCGCCGCCTCCGCAGTATCCCGGCCTTCATCATTTCGGCGAATGGCCGTTGAAGGACCTCAAAGCGTCGATCGATTGGACGCCCTTTTTCCGGGCGTGGGAACTGGCCGGGACCTATCCTGCTATTCTTGATGATCCTGTGGTTGGGGAAAGTGCGCGCAGCCTGTTCAAGGATGCGCAGGCAGATGCTCGACCAGATCATCGCCGAGCGCTGGGTCACGCCCAAGGGCACGGTCGGGCTGTGGCGTTGCCGCCGCGAAGGCGACGATGTCCTGATCCTGGCCGGCAACGACTGGACCCGCGTCCCCTTCCTTCGCCAGCAGGTGAAGAAGCGAGTGGGCCGACCCAACATGTGCCTGGCCGACTTCATCGACCCGGACGGCGAGGACTGGATCGGCGGGTTCGCGGTCGGGATCCACGGCCTGGAGCCACATCTTGAACGGTTCAAGCAGACCGTCGACGACTATGACGACATCCTCTTGAAGGCCCTGGCCGATCGCCTAGCCGAGAGCTTCGCGGAGGTGCTCCACGCGCATGTCCGCAACCGCCTGTGGGACTATGCTGACGAGCACCTCTCGAACGCGGAGTTGATCCGCGAGCGATACCAGGGAATCCGCCCGGCCCCCGGTTATCCGGCCTGCCCGGACCATTCGCTGAAGCCGATCCTCTTTGACATGCTTGGTGGTGCGCCGGGTGAAGTTACCCTCACCGAGAATTTCGCAATGCTGCCAACGTCGGCTGTGTCGGGCTTTTACCTTGCCCATCGCGATGCGAGCTATTTCGGGGTGGCGCGGATCGGGCAGGACCAGCTTGAGGATTACGCTCTGCGGAGAAGCGTCGATATTGAGACGGCGACGAGGTGGCTTAGGCCGAACCTCGACTAGGCGGGCGCGGGCGGGTAGCGATTGCGCCGTGATCCGCTGGCTGCACCTTTTCCTGTTGGTCTTCATGGCCCAGTCGGCTGCGGCCCAACTTGCTCCGCGTCAGAACGCCATTCAGCCGGAGTTGATTGCCGAGGGCCCCGCGACTCCGGGAGGCGAGATCGAGCTTGCCATCCTGATGCATACGGATCCGGGCTGGCACGGCTATTGGCTCAATCCTGGCGATGCCGGCCTGCCGATGAAGATCGAATGGCAATTGCCGAAAGGCGCCGCGCTGGGCCCGCTGCGTTTTCCGGTGCCGGACAAGCTGCTCGTGGCCGGCATCGTCAACTATGTCTACGAGCGTGACCATGCACTGCTCGCGCGGCTCAAGGTGCCGGCAGACGCAAAAGGCGTAATACCGATCCGTGCCGAGGCGCAGTGGCTGGCCTGCACCGATAAAGTCTGCGTACCGGAGCGCGGTAGCTTCTCGCTCGACGTGACAATTGGCGGCGGCCCCGCCACCGAGCGCGCTCGCTTTGACGAATGGCGCCGCGCGTTGCCTCGGCCGTTGGCCAGTCCCGCCCGGTTCGCGGCGAAGGGCGACAAGATCGAGATCGCGATCCCGCTTCCGGCCAGCGTGACCGTTGGCGAGCCCTATTTCTTTCCCGCCGACGACGGCCCCATCGACTATGCCGCGCCGCAAGGTTTCCGCCGCAAGGGCGACATGCTGATTGCCGAATTGAAGCGACGCCGGGGGGCGCCTGAGCGGCTGTCCGGAGTGCTGGCGCTGGGCGACGGGCGGGGACTGGAGATCAACGCCGTTCGGGGCGAAGTCCCCACGGGCGGGCAACCGGTCGGAGGACTCGGTGCGAATGCGCTAATCTACGCGCTTCTCGGTGCCTTGGTGGGCGGACTTTTGCTCAACCTGATGCCCTGTGTTTTCCCGATCCTGGCGCTCAAGGCGCTTCACCTTGCCCGATCTGGCGGAGACGAGAGCCGGGCGCGCCGGGATGCGCTGGCCTATGGCGCTGGCGCAGTCATCGGGACCGGGTTGCTGGGTGCTGCATTGCTGGCCATCCGCGCGGGAGGAAGCGCGGCGGGCTGGGCCTTCCAGCTGCAGGACCCACGAACAACGATTGTCCTGCTGCTGCTGACGACGGCGATTACATTGAACCTGCTTAGGACCTTCGAGCTTCCGGTGCTGGCTGGGGAGCATAGTCCGGGCGGGAGCTTTGGGACTGGCGCGCTGGCCGCCTTCGTCGCCACCCCATGCGCCGGGCCATTTCTCGGCGCGGCATTGGGAACCGCGTTACTGCTGCCGATTTACGGGTCGGTCGCGGTATTTGCGGCGCTCGGACTAGGGCTGGCAATACCCTTCCTGTTGATCGCCTTTATTCCGCCCCTGCGGAGCCGGCTGCCGCGGCCGGGGCCGTGGATGGTGCGGCTGCAGCGCTTCCTCGCCATTCCCATGGCGGCGACCGCGGTGGCCTGCCTGTGGCTTCTTTATCGGCAGGGCGGTCCGGAGCGCGCTGCTTGTGGGTCTGGGTGTGGCTGGGGCGCTGGCGCTGCTCCTCGTCTGGACCGGCCGGCGGCAGCGGCGCGGCGAAACAGGCGGCTGGGCGGCGCTGGCGGTTGCATTGGCGTTGACCGGCGTGGCCGCCACCCAGGTTCCGCGTCAGCCGCAAGCAGCTGCGCGAGTGCCGCTGGGCACAGAGGCATGGAGCGAAGCCGCAGTCGAAAAATACCGCGCACTGGGCAAGCCGGTGTTCGTCTATTTCACCGCGGACTGGTGCCTGACCTGCAAGGCCAATGAGGCGGCTGCGATCGAGCGGGAGGCGACCAGGGATGCGTTCGGCAAGGCTGGGGTCAAGGTGTTGGTAGGTGACTGGACCAATGGCGACCCGGCGATCACGCGGTTCCTGGAGAGCCGCGGCCGGGCCGGGGTGCCGCTATATCTTTGGTACGAGCCGGGCAGCGGCGAGCCCGAGGAGTTGCCGCAAATATTGACGCCTGGAATGCTCAGCGAGCGGGCTGCGCGTCCGCGCTAGACCAGGCCTTCTTCCCGGCCACCCAGGTTTCAAGCACCTCGGTGCGGGCGAGGGCCTGGGGATCGACTTTGCTGACGTCGCGGTCGACCAGGATGAAGTCGGCCCATTTGCCGGGTTCGAGGCTGCCGATCTTGCCTTCCGCGAAGCCGGCATAGGCCGCGCCGCGGGTAAAGCCGGCCAGCGCCTGTTCGAAGCTGACCCGTTCTTGCGGAAGCCAGCCACCCGGCGGTTGGCCGTTCATGTCCTGCCGGCTGACCGCGGCGGCAAGGCCAGGGAAGGGGTTGGGCGATTCCACCGGGAAGTCCGAGCCGAACGCCAGCGGAACTCCGAGCTTTTCGATGGTCTGCCAGGCATAGGCGCCCTTCAGCCGATCCGGACCGAGCCGCGCCTCGGCCATCAGCCGGTCGCTGGTCTGGTGGGTCGGCTGCATCGACGCGATGATCCCGGCGGGCTTCAGGCGCGGAATGTCGGCGGGGTCGGCGATCTGGAAATGCTCGATCCGCCAGCGGCGATCGCCCGGATAGCGTTTGCCGCAGCGTCTCATAGGTCGAAATGACCTGGGCATTGGCGGCATCGCCGATGGCGTGGATGGCGAGCTGATAGCCGCGCGACGCGGCGGCATCTGGCCTGCTGCGAGAATCTGAGCGTCGGTCAGGAATTGCAGGCCGCGGGTGTCCGGCTTGTCGGCATAGGGTTGCTTGAGCCATGCGCCGCGTGAGCCCAGTGCTCCGTCGGCGTAGAGCTTGACCCCGCCCAAGTGCAGCCGGTCGCCGTAAAGCCAGTCGCTCGGCTTGCCGCCATTGATCGCCCGCATCCCCGGGATGCCGCCGGCATAGCTCAGGATTCGGACATTGAGCGTGCCCGCTTTTCCCGCGCGTTCCATTGCGGCCCATTCGTCCGGGCCGGTACCCATGTCGGCGGCGGCGGTAAGTCCGTTGGCCAGCATCAACTCCTGCGCCTTGGCCAGCGCCGCATCCTGCTCGGCGGGGTCGGCGCCGGAATCTTCGATTCGATCAGGCTCATTGCAGCATCGACGAACAGGCCGTTTTCGATCCGGCCGCCGGCCGGAGCCTGGGTATTCAGGGCAGAAGCCCGCCGCCTGGATCGCCGCGCTGTTGGCGACGGCGGCGTGGCCGTCGACCCGGCCGAGCCAGACCGGTCGGTCGCTCGACCACCGCATCGAGATCGGCGGATGTCGGGAAGCGCTTGTCGGCCCACAAGTTCCTGGTTCCAGCCGCGGCCGAGGATCCAGCGGGCGTTGGGATTGGCCTCGGCATAGGCCTTCAGTCGCTGCTGCAAGTTCGGCCAGCGATTTGGTGCCGGTCAAGTCGAGCTGCAGCGCGGTAAAGCCGAGCGCCATGACATGGCCGTGCGCGTCGATCAGGCCGGGCAAGCAGCGTCTTGCCGCCGCCATCGACCTCATGCTCGATCGCGGCGCGGTCAGCATCTCGGTCCGCTGGAGGAGTCTGCTTGACCTTGCCGTCGTCGTCGATCAGCAGCCCGCTGAAATGCTGGAGCTTGCCGTCGGTATCGACCTGGATGCCGTTGACGTTGGAGATCAGCGTGTCGGCGAGGGCGGAGGACGAGGCGAGGAGCGCGGCCGAGCGCGAGCAAAGTCTTTCGCATGGGCGCTTCGATAGCATTGTTTGGCGCGTCGGGAAGGTCTAGGCGGCATCCCATGGACGCACCGACGAAGACCCGCCCGACGATCGACGACATCCGCGCCGCTGCCGAGCGGATCAAGGGATCGGTGATCCGCACCCCGATGATGAAGAGCCGCACGCTGTCGGAGATCGCCGACGCCGAGGTCTGGCTGAAATTCGAGAACCTCCAGTTCACCGCCGCCTACAAGGAGCGCGGCGCGCTCAACAAGTTGCTGCAGCTCGACTGAAGCGGAGCGGGCGCGGGGCGTCGTCGCGGCGTCGGCCGGCAATCATGCCCAGGCGGTCGCCTATCATGGCCGCCGGCTCGGCATTCCGGTGACGATCGTCATGCCGGTGTCGACGCCGATGATCAAAGTCACCCAGACCGAGGGTCATGGCGCGCAATGTCGTGCTGCACGGCGAGCGGTTCGACGATGCCTATGCCTTTGCGCGAGAGCTGGAGGCCAAGAACGGATATGTTTTCGTCCACCCGTTCGACGACGTAGCGGTCATGGCCGGTGCGGGGACCGTGGCGCTGGAAATGCTGGAAGATGCGCCGGATCTCGACACGCTGGTCATTCCGATCGGTGGTGGCGGACTGATTTCCGGGGTCGCAACCGCCGCCAAGGCCATCAAGCCCGGAATCAAGGTGATCGGAGTTGAGGCCGAGCTCTATCCGTCGATGAAGAATGTCGTCGAAGGCAGCCATGGCGCGATCGGCGGCGATACGCTGGCCGAAGGCATTGCCGTCAAGGAGCCGGGCCAGCTCACTCGCGCCATCATCGCCGATCTGGTCGATCGGATCGACCTGGTCGCCGAAAAGGACATCGAGCATTCGGTGGCAATGCTCGTTGCGATAGAGAAGTCGGTGGTCGAGGGAGCCGGCGCCGCCGGTCTTGCCGCGATCCTCGCCCAGCCGGAGCGCTTCCGCGGGCGGAAGATCGGCACCACCTTGTGCGGCGGCAATATCGACACGCATTTGCTGGCCAATGTGCTGGTGCGCGAGCTGGTCCGCTGCGGCCGAATCGCTCGCCTCCGCATCGCAGCGCAGGACCGGCCGGGAGCACTCGCTGCGATTACCGCCAAATTCCACGAGTGCGGTGTCAATATCATCGAGACCAACCATCACCGCATCTTCACCCGCCTGCCGGCCAAGGACACCGTCATCGAGGTCGAATGCGAGGCGCGCGATGCCCAGGCGATCGATACTTTGGTCAAAAGTCTGGAAGGCGCTGGTTTCGACGTCGAGCGCGCCGAACTCGACTAATAATTAACCCTGAACCGTCCCCTCTCGGCACACCTTAGCGCATTAACCCTCTTTTCGGGGTAACACCCCCTTTTCTTACTCGTTTACGACGAGCATAAAGAGTTTCGTAACCATTTGCGGAGGGCAGGTCAGGGTGAGCGCACCGTTTCGCTTCCCGAAGTTCTTTGTCACCAACCCCAGCCCGTGCCCCTATCTTCCGGGCAAGGTTGAGCGGAAGGTGTTCACGGAATTGAACGGCCGCAATGCCGGGGAGCTTAATGAAGCGCTCGGCCGCATCGGATTCCGCCGCTCCCAATCGGTCGCTTATCGCCCCAGTTGCGTGGATTGTTCGGCATGCGTGTCGGTTCGCGTCGTTGCCGGGGAGTTCACTCCCAACGCGACCCAGCGCAAGATCCTGCGCCGCCATGCCGATCTGGAGGTCAATGCCTGCCGGCCGTGGAGCACCGATGAGCAATATGAATTGCTCCGCCGCTATCTCGCCGCTCGCCACCCCGGTGGCGGAATGGCCGAGATGGATGAGCAGGATTATGCGGACATGATCGAGCAGACGCCGGTCCGCACCTATGTCATTGAATATCGCGAGCCGTCAGTAGACGGGAAGCCGGGCAAGCTGGTTGGCGCATGCCTCAGCGACCAGCAGGGTGACGGCCTCAGCATGATCTATAGCTTCTATGATGTCGGCGAAGGGGCCAGGAAGGGCCTGGGCACCTACATCATCCTTGACCATATCGTCCGTGCCGCGCGCGCCGGGCTGCCCTACGTCTATCTCGGCTATTGGGTCGAGGGGTCGGACCGCATGGGCTATAAGGCCAGCTTCAAGCCCATGGAAAAACTTGGTCGCGACGGTTGGCGACGCATGGACGTGCCGGAGCCCGAGCCAGTGCCGCTCGACCTGGCCCTGCCAACCCGCAGCCCGCGGCGAATCCTGGTCGACGCATAAGGCGACTCTTTCTCAAAGCTGACGCTCGCCAGTTGGGCCATAACAGTCCTCATTCTGGCAGAAGCAAGCCGTTGCGGACGGTATCGGTGAAGCGCAGAGTGGCGCCAACGTCGCGTCCGACAGTTTGAGGTACCCTGTGAAGCCATTCGTCAGCAGACTCCACAGGGCGGCTCTACTTAAGCGGCTTGGACCCGGACTGATAACCGGCGCCGCCGACGACGATCCCAGCGGCATCGCGACCTACTCCCAGGCGGGCGCCCGGTTCGGCTTCAACATGCTGTGGACGATGGTGCTGCTCTATCCGCTGATGTCGACCATGCAGCTGATCAGTGCGAGAATTGGACGGGTTACGGGCCATGGTCTGTCAACCAACATGCGCAGGATTTTTCCGCAATGGCTGGTCACATTGCTGGTGTCGCTTCTTCTCATTGCCAATACGATCAACATCGGCGCCGACCTGGCGGCAATGGGGGCCGCCGCCGAACTGGTGATTGGCTTCGGACGTCACAGTTTCACGGTCCTGTTTGCCCTAGCTTCCCTGACTCTTCAGATATTGATCCCCTATCATCGGTACGTTCATTTCCTGAAAGTCCTGACGTTGGCGCTGTTCACCTACGTCGGTGTCGTCTTCTCGGTTCAGATCGACTGGAGTGAAGTCGCCTTGCGAACGGTGACCCCGCACCTTGCGTTGACCGGGGCAACGGCAACGATGGTCGTCGCCGTGTTTGGGACAACAATCAGTCCCTACCTCTTGTTCTGGCAGGCGTCGGAGGAGGTCGAGGAGGAGAATCATAAAGCCGAGCGTCCCCTGATCGAGGAGCCAGAGCACGCTCCCGAGGAACTCGGTCGCATCAAGTGGGACACATTGAGCGGAATGGCTTTTGCAAACGTAATTGCGTTCTTCATTATCCTCACAACCTCGGTAACTCTGCATTCGGCCGGAATTACGGATATCCAGACTTCAGCGGATGCAGCGCAGGCCCTGCGACCCATTGCAGGTGAATTCGCGTTCGCGCTTTTCAGCATGGGGATCATCGGCACTGGACTGCTGGCCATCCCGGTCCTTGCGGGTTCCGCGGCCTACGCCCTCTGCGAAGCCCATGGCTGGCCCGTCGGGCTCGAATGCAAGCCGCGCCAGGCCATCGGTTTCTATTCGATCATTGCAACCGCGATAATTGCTGGGCTGGCCGTGGATTATTCGCCGCTCGATCCCATCAAGGCTCTGCTCTGGTCGGCGGTGCTGAACGGCGTGGTGTCGGTCCCGCTGATGGCAGCAATGATGGTGATCGTTTCCCGGCGGGATGAAATGGGTAAATTCGTTGCCCCGCTACGGATGCTGATCATGGGGTGGTTCGCAACCGCTTGCATGGCGGCGGCCGCGATCGCGATGTTCGTGTTGGGTTAAGGCTGGTGTGACTCCGGATGCGCGACTTTGCCGCATCGGGAATTTCCTTATAGAATTCAGCCTAGTTCGACGTAGCATCCCAGATTCCAACGCTCTGTCCGGCGGGGAGCTTCGCATGTTCGGCCCAATGGCGCACTCATTCCCATTGTGGGGACTAGCGCTCATCACTTTCTTTTCCTGCATTCTGGCCAGCCAACTCGGAATGCAAATCAGTCGCTGGCAGCGATCGCGACATCCCGGCAGTTCCGACAAAATCAAGTCGACCGCCGAAGGCTATATCGTCGCCGCCGTTTTCGGACTTCTTGCGTTCGTGATTGGCCTTACGTTTTCGATTGCGGTCAATCGATATGACGCAAGGCGACTTCTGGTGGTGGAAGAAGCCAATGCGATCGGCACGGCCTACCTTCGCGCTGGCCTGTTCGATGATCCCGCACGATCGCAGCTTCAATCGGCGATCTATGATTATGCGAAGAACCGGATTGTGCCCGATGGAACGCGTTTCGATGCAATGGGGCCTTGGATGGAACGAAACCGGGCCCTGAGACAGCGCGTATGGGACGAGACGCGCGTGGCGGTATATCCTGAGCGGCGAAATATACTGGCGGGCAATTTCGTCCAGGCGATGAATGCCATGCTCGATACGGGAACCATGCGTGAAATGTCCGGTCGCGCTTTTGTCCCCGGCAGGATTCTCGACGCATTGCTGCTCTGCCTCCTCGCGGCCTGCGGCTTGCTTGGATATTTGTTGGGCAACAAGTCGAGCCGGCTGCGATGGGCGTCGCTCATGCTCTATGCCTTGTTTACGGTTTCGTTCGTGCTGGTACTTGATCTGGATCGGCCACGGTCGGGAACGATCAAGGTTCCTCAGACAGCACTGGAAGAACTTGTTGCCGACCTGGACTGGCAGCAAGCACATCAGCAACCGGTCGGTACACTAGCCAATTAGCGGTCGCGCCTTCGCGACTTCGGTGGCGCCACAGAACGGCGGAGCGTTTTCGCCCCGCCGCTCGATGGTCTTCACCGGCTGGTCAGGCCGCTTTGAGTTTTCCGCCCATGCCATGGACGGCAGCGGCATTTAACGGCTGACCACCGATGGCCCAATTACCCTGCTCGACCTCAATGATGCGGACCCAGGTCACCGAACGCAATTCCTCGCCTTCGACCGCGACCATGGCGTCGGTCACCTTTTCGATGAGCTCCTGCTTCTTTGCGGGGCTAAAGACGTCCTTGATGACGTCGATCGTCACTAGCGGCATTTGCCGTCTCCTTCATTCGACCTCATTGCGGGTCGAGGGGCCGTCTGCCGCCGCGCGTCCATTGCCGCCAGTTCAGCAAATGAAGCAATCCACTACAGTTTCTGTAGTGCGCCGGTCGCCCTGCCGGCCTATATTGTGCGGTCAAGGAGCTGCGATGAAGTACGGTCAATTCTGCCCGATCGCCAAGGCGACGGAGATACTTGGCGAGCGCTGGAGCGTTCTCATCATCCGAGAACTGCTGATGGGAGGACGACGGTTCAGCGAGCTACAGAGAGGCCTGGGCGACATTTCGCCTGCGTTGCTTACTTCCCGGCTCAAGTCGTTCGAAAGGGAGGGCCTGATAGCCAGGCGGAAAATCAGTGGTCAGCGCGGGTATGAATATTTTCCGACGCCATGCTTGCGAAAGCCTGAAACCGGTTATCATCGCGATTGGTGAATGGGGACTTTGCTGGGCGCGTGATAAGCTGACACAGGATGATTTCGATATCGATTTCCTGATGTTTTATCTGGAACGGAGTGTCGATACGACACAGCTGCCCGGCGATCACACGGTTATCCAGTTCAAGTTCAGGGACCTTGCTGAACAGTCGAACTGGTGGCTGCTGATTGATGGCGATGTCGTGGACGTGTGCATCACCCCGCCTGGGCGCGACGTGGACCTGTTCTTCACGACAACCACACGTACCATGCACGATGTGTGGATGGGCGACCGGAGTTATCGCGATGCCATGGCCACCGGTGACCTTTTGGTCGAAGGCGAAGCGGCGCTCACCAGGCGCATAAGCTCGTGGTTGCGGCCAAGCGTCTTCGTAGACTCCAAGCGCGCTCCAGTGCCGGTGGCCTTGCCATCGGCGGGCGAGACGATCTCGAAAATGTGAAACGGCGGAGCGCTTCCGCCCCGCCGCCTACACTTCCCCCGGTAACTTGTTGAGGGTTACGCTACCGCTGCCTCGACCGTGCCGGTGTCGCCCTCGGCGTCGCGCAGCACATAGCCGCGGCCCCAGACGGTCTCGATGTAATTCTCCCCGCCGCAGGCGAGGCTCAGCTTCTTGCGAAGCTTGCAGATGAAGACGTCGATGATCTTGAGTTCGGGCTCGTCCATGCCGCCGTAAAGGTGGTTGAGGAACATTTCCTTGGTCAGCGTGGTGCCCTTGCGGAGCGAAAGCAGCTCCAGCATCGCATATTCCTTGCCGGTCAGGTGCACGCGGGCGCCGTCGACCTCGACCGTCTTGGCGTCGAGGTTCACGGCGAGCTTGCCGGTGCGGATGACCGATTGCGAATGGCCCTTCGAGCGGCGGACGATCGCATGGATGCGGGCGACCAGCTCGTCGCGGTGGAACGGCTTGGTGACATAATCGTCGGCGCCGAAGCCCAAGGCCCGGACCTTCGAATCCATCTCGCCGATGCCCGACAGGATCAGCACCGGGGTCGCGACCTTGGCGGTGCGAAGCTTCTTGAGCACGTCATAGCCGTGCATGTCGGGCAGGTTCAGGTCGAGCAGGATGATGTCGTAATCATAGAGCTTGCCGAGATCGAGGCCTTCCTCGCCAAGATCGGTGGTGTAGACGTTGAAGCCTTCCGTGCCGAGCATCAGTTCGATGCTCTTGGCGATGGTCGCCTCGTCTTCGATCAGCAGAACCCGCATGCTCTATTCCCCTGGTTAGCTCGCCGATCGGAGCGTAATAGTTGCACGCTCTTAACGACGTCTAAGCGTCCATTAACCATGCGGTTTCTGACCTTAAAAGGTTAATAGTGCGTAAAACTTCGTAAATGGCCGATATCGTTGCAGCGCTGCATCAGTTTAGATCAGCATCGGGAAAGGCTCGATCAACTCATTGTCCAAATTGGATTGCTTCATGTTTCAGGTGCGGCAATGACGCAGCCGATGAATCTTGAAGACCGCATCTTGTTCGTCGACGGCGAGGCGATCGTGATCGACAAGCCCGCGGGCCTGCCGGTCGATGCGCCCCGTTCGGGCGGCGACAGCGTTGAAGCGCGGATCGAAGAGCTGAGCCTGGGCTTCAAGCGCCCGCCGGTACCCATGCATCGCCTCGACCGCGACACGTCGGGGTGCCTGCTGTTCGCCCGCAATCCCAAGGCCAGAGCGAGGTTCCAGCAGGCGTTCGAACGGGGCGAGGTTGCGAAGAGCTATCTGGCCGTCGTCGACGGCGAGATAGCGGACGAGGAGGGGGTGATCGAGCTTCCTATCGCCAAGATATCGAGCGCGGTCGGCGGCTGGCGGATGGTGGTCGACGAGGGCGGTAAAGCCGTCCGCTACGCGATGGAAGCGGCTGGCGACGGCCGACGGTCAAAGCCTGGTCGAATTCCGGCCACTGTCCGGTCGAACCCACCAGATCCGTGTCCATGCAGCGCGCGGCCTTGGGGCCGCGATCGTTGGCGATCCGGTCTACAGCCTGCCCGACGATGCCGAGTTGGGCGGAATGACGCTGCCGGATAGCGGCATGCTGCTCCATGCCTGGAAGCTGGTGATGCCGCGCGACCCGAAGGAAGCGATCGACGTCACCGCGCCGGTTCCCGACCGCTTCGGCCGCTGGCTGGATTTCCTGTGAAGCCGGAAGATGTCGATCATTCCGGAAGATGCACTTTCGCGAGCGTTTCCTCGCCGCGACCGGGCCGGGCGGGCAGAATGTCAACAAGGTCGCGACCGCCTGCCAGCTGCGGGTCGACGTGTTCAAGCTGGGGCTGAGCCCTCATGCTTATGAGCGGTTGAAGACCATCGCCGGCAGCCGGATGACGACCGGCGGCGAACTGGTCATCACCGCTCGTCGATTCCGGACACAGGAGGCCAACCGCGAAGATGCACGCGCCCGACTGGCAGAAATGATCGCCGCTGCCCATATGGTCCAGGCCAAGCGCAAGCCGACCCGCCCTTCGAGGGCGGCGAAGGCAAAGCGGGTGGACGAGAAGAAGGGCCGTAGCGCCATCAAGGCGGGGCGCGGCAAGGTAAGGCTGGACTGATGTACGATTACAAGATCGAAGCTTCCGACAAGGCGACGCTCTATTCCGATCTCGCGCTCGCGCTCGAGGGACTGGTGGCAGGCGAACCGGACGGCATCGCCAACATGGCCAATGCATCGGGGCTGATTTGCGAGACGCTGCCTGACGTGAATTGGGTGGGATTCTACCGCAACATCGGCGGAGAGTTGGTGCTCGGCCCCTTCCAGGGCCGCCCGGCCTGCATCCGCATGACGTTCGACCAGGGCGTCTGCGGCGCTGCGGCAAAAAGCAGACAGGTACAGCGGGTGGAGGACGTTCACGCCTTCCCCGGCCACATCGCCTGCGACAGCGCTTCGAACAGCGAAATCGTCGTGCCGCTGATCCGTGACGGCGAGTTGCTTGGCGTGCTGGACATCGACAGCCCGAAGCATGCGCGGTTCGACGCCGAAGACGAGGCGGGCTGTGTCAGGTTGGGCGAGATTCTGGCGCGGGCGATTTAGCTCAAGTCAGCTGAGCGCCTCGAGCTGCTCGTCAGTCAAACCACCCGGGATGATCATCACCGGGCATGGTAGCTTGCCCGCGTCGGTGCCGGTGAAATGAGCTACCAGTGGGCCTGGATTCCCGGACTGTGCCGCGCCGAGAACTAGTGCGGCAATGTCTTGGCGGGTGCCGATGTGAGCACGGACCGCGGCCACCGGGTCGCCGGGCCGCACGACGACCTCCGGAGTGATTCCTGCCGCGTTCATGATCTCGCCGACGCTGGCGGCAACGCTGGCTTCGATGCGAAGGCGCTGCTCCTCCTCGATCGCCGCCTGGACTCCGCCCCACTGCACGAAGTCCTGCGGCTCGACCACCGCCAGGACGTCGACCTCGCCATCGGTCTTGGCCGCTCGGCGGGCTGCGAAGCGTAGCGCGACGCGCGCCTCTGGGCTGTCGTCAATCACGACCAGGTAAGTGCGCGCCATCCCTGTTCTCCCCGTGGAACGCTGCTGCAAGTCCGCGCCAGTGGCAAGCTTTTCCGGCTCGCCCCTTGACCCGCCTACCGCTTTGGCCTTTGTGCCGGTCGAGTTCTGACCGAGCCCGAGAGAGCCCATGTCCATCGAACTGAAGATGCCCGCCCTGTCGCCGACGATGGAGGAGGGAACGCTCGCCAAATGGCTGGTCAAGGAAGGCGACACGGTCGTCTCGGGCGATATCCTGGCCGAAATCGAGACCGACAAGGCGACGATGGAGTTCGAGGCGGTCGACGAGGGGACCATCGCCAAGATTTTGATTCCGGAAGGATCGGACGGCGTGAAGGTCGGCACGCCGATCGCGATTTTGGCGGGTGAGGGCGAAGAGGTCAGTGCCGCCGCTCCTGCCCCTAAAGCAGAGGTGGCGCCTCCACCCAAGGTAGAAGAGCCGAAGGTCGAGCCCGCGCCACCGGCCAAGGGCGGTGGCGAGACGCCTGCCGCGCTCCGGCAGCGGCTGCTCCCAGGGCGGACAGCGGCGATCGCATCAAGGCCAGTCCGCTCGCTCGGCGACTCGCGGAGGCGCAAGGGATCGACCTGTCGACGCTCAAGGGTACCGGCCCGGGTGGCCGCATTGTTCGTGCCGATCTGGGCGCAGGGGGCGGGGGCGCCTTGGCCGCGCCCGCGCCGACTTCGACTACCGCGCCCGCCGGGCTCCAGTCGGTCGAGACGGAGTTGGCGTTCACCGATGGCGTTCCGCACGAGGTGATCAAGCTTTCCAACATGCGCAAGACGATCGCGCGTCGCCTGACCGAGTCGAAACAGCAGATCCCGCATATCTACCTGACGCTCGACGCACGGCTCGATGCGCTGCTCAAGCTGCGCGGCGAGCTCAACGCGGGCCTCGCCAATCGCGGCGTGAAGCTCAGTGTCAACGACATGCTGATCAAAGCGCTGGCGCTGGCGCTGATCGAGGTGCCGGAGTGCAACGTCAGCTTCGCCGGCGACCAGCTGATCAAATATCACCGCGCCGACATTTCGGTCGCCGTCAGCATACCCAATGGGCTGATCACGCCAATCATTGCTGGAGCAGAAGACAAGTCGCTGTCGAAAATCTCGACCCAGATGCAGGACCTCGCGGCCCGCGCCAAGGAGGGCAAGCTGCAGCCCAATGAATATCAGGGCGGCACCGCATCCCTATCCAACATGGGCATGTTCGGGATCAAGCATTTCGAGGCGGTGATCAATCCGCCACAGGCGATGATCATGGCGATCGGCGCGGGCGAGAAGCGACCCTATGTGATCGACGACAGCCTACAGATCGCGACCGTGATGAGCGCTACCGGCAGCTTCGACCACCGCGCCATCGACGGTGCAGACGGAGCGCGGCTAATGAAGGCGTTCAAGGAGCTCATCGAAAGCCCGCTTGGGCTGGTGGCCTGAGATGAAGTGGCTGCCGGCCCTGCTCCTCGGCGCGATCCTGGCCTTTGTGTTGCCGCTGGCGTTCGGCGGCATAGGCGGCTTTTGGATGACCAGCTGGACCAAATGGGGAACCGTTCGCCCCATAGCAGGATCGCCGGGATTTTTATTCTCGATTCCGCTGTTCCTGGGCTCGGCGGTGGCTCTTCGGCTCTTCTTCAACTGGCACAGCCGCTGAGAAAGTGAAATTGCCCAACAGACTCCTCCTCATCCGCGCTATGGTGACGCCAGCAGGTTGCCTGAAGTGGGCGTTTGGGGAGCTGGTCGCTTGAACTCCAGCAGTTTTGGCTCCCGTGGCTTCGCGGCCGTACTGGCCGCCGCCGTTGCCTCGTCCGTGCTCGCATTCGTCGTCTTTGTCATCGTCAGCCTTGTGTGGCCCACCGGGAATCGCGCGTGGAAGATGGAAGACCTGCCCGCGACCGTCGCAATTGTCGCCATCTGGGCGCCGGCTTTCGCCTTGATCCCTGCCGGTCTCCTGGGTTTCCTCGTGGAGCGTCCAAAAGCCCGAGCAGCGATTAAGCTCCGCACAGGCGGGTTCGTCCGATATATATTGTTGAGCCTGGTCGCGGTGGGGCTGTTTTGGTTGCTCTTCAGGATCGGGGTGCATCTCACATATCCAACCAACCCTTTATTCGACGCGCCCAGCCTGGCCCTTTTCTGCCTGATTGGGTTGTGCTCAGGTCTTTCGTGGTGGTTCCTCGTAGTGCTGCCGGGTCGCCGGACATGAACCGCGCACCCTTAATCCGAGTCACCGCCATGCCAGCTGACACCAACCCCTATGGCGGGGTGTTCGGCGGCTGGCTGATGGGGCAGATGGGGCTGGCCTGCGGTTCCTTCGCTTCTCGCCACACTGGCGGCAAGGCGGTGGTAGTCGCGGCGGACAATCTTACCTTTACCGGCGCGATGGCGGTCGGAGACGAGCTCAGCATTTATGTCGATCTGAAGCGGCAGGGTCGAACATCGATGACGCTCTCGGCACGGGCAATCGCCCGCACCCGCGACGGCGACGAGGAATTTGAAGTGGCGACCGGCGAATTCACCTTCGTCGCGCTCGACGAAAACGACAAGCCGCGGGAGATTGCGGCGAAAGAGGAAAGCAATGGCTGATACCTACGACCTTATCGTCCTCGGTTCCGGACCCGGCGGCTATGTCGCGGCGATCCGCGCGGCGCAGCTGGGCCTCAAGACCGCGATCGTCGAGCGCGAGAATCTCGGCGGGATCTGCCTCAACTGGGGCTGCATCCCGACCAAGGCGCTGCTGCGGTCGGGCGAGATGCTGCACCATATGCGCCATGCCGACAGTTTCGGGCTGGTCGCCGGCGAGGTGAAGCCGGACCTGGCCAAGATCGTCGCCCGCAGCCGCGCGGTTGCAAAGCAGCTCAACCAGGGCGTCACGCACCTGATGAAGAAGAACAAGATCACCGTACACATGGGCGAGGGGACCATCACCGCGCCCGGCAAGATGACGGTGACCGCCGATGGCAAGAAGGCGGAGCTGGCTGCCAAGCACATTATCATCGCCACGGGTGCCCGGGCCCGCGAGCTGCCCTTCGCGCAGAGCGACGGCAAGCGCATCTGGACCTATCGCCACGCGATGACCCCGCCGGAAATGCCGACCGAGCTGCTGGTCATCGGATCGGGCGCGATCGGGATCGAGTTCGCCAGCTTCTACAATGACATGGGCTGCAAGGTGACGGTGGTCGAAATGCTGGACCGGATCGTCCCGGTTGAGGATGCCGATGTCAGCGACTGCGCTCAACAAGTCGCTCGCCAAGCAGGGCATGACCATCCTTGCCAGCGCTGGGGTCGAAAGCCTCAAGGCCGACGCCAAGGGCGTCGCGGCGAAGATCAAGACCAAGGACGGCAAGGTCGAGGAGAAGCGCTTCAGCCACTGCATCGTCGCGGTCGGCATCGCTCCCAACACCGAGAATATCGGGCTCGAGAAACTGGGTGTGAAGACCACCAAGGGCCACATCGACACCGACGCCATGTGCCGCACCAACGTGCCCGGCATCTCGGCGATCGGCGACGTCACCGCGCCGCCCTGGCTGGCGCACAAGGCGAGCCATGAGGGGATCATCGCGGTCGAGGCGATCGCGCAGGCGCTGGGCAACAAGGATGTCCATCCGCACGCGATGGACGTCCGCAACATCCCCGGCTGCACCTACTGCCACCCGCAGGTCGCCAGCGTCGGCCTGACCGAAGCCAAGGCCAAGGAAGCCGGCTACGAGGTCAAGGTCGGCAAGTTCCCGGTCATCGGCAACGGCAAGGCGATCGCGCTGGGCGAGGTCGAGGGCTTCATCAAGACGGTGTTCGACGCCAAGACCGGTGAGCTACTCGGCGCGCACATGATCGGCGCCGAGGTGACCGAGCTGATCCAGGGCTATACCGTCGGCAAGACCGCCGAGCTGGTCGAAGCCGACTTCATCAACACCGTCTTCCCGCACCCGACGCTTAGCGAGATGATGCACGAAAGCGTCCTCGCGGCCTACGGTAGGGTGATTCACATTTGAGCGCTGTCGGCCACGGCAACCGGACCTTATGGATCGCCTTCGGGGCGAACCTCGGCATTGCCGCCGCCAAATTCGGTGCAGCGGCGATCACCGGCAGTTCGGCGATGTTGACCGAAGGCGTCCACTCGGTCGTCGACAGCTCCAACCAGCTGCTGCTGTTGTGGGGCCGCAAGGCGGCAAAGCGGCCGGCGGACCAATATCATCCCTTCGGCTACGGCCGCGAAATATACTTCTGGAGCTTCATTGTCGCCGTGCTGGTGTTCGCATTGGGCGCCGGTGTTTCGATCTACGAAGGCATTATCCACATCGCCGATCCTGAGCCGGCGGTATCGCCGATCATCGCCTACGGCGTGCTGGCGATCGCCTTCCTGCTGGAAGGCGGATCGACGCTGGAAGCCTTCAAGGACTTCAAGCAGCACAAAGGCCAACTCGGCTGGATCCAGGCCGTGCAGCAGTCGAAGGATCCGCCTGGCTTCATCGTCTTGCTTGAAAATGGCGGAGCGATGGTCGGGATCATTGCCGCCGCGGTCGGCCTCGGCATCAGCCAATATACTGGCGACCCGCGTTACGATGGCGCGGCGTCAGTTGTGATCGGCCTAATCCTGGCGATCATCGCCTTCTTTCTCGCCTATGAATCAAAGGCGCTGCTGATTGGAGAAGCGGCAGATCCCGAGTTGGTGCAGGCGCTCCACGACCTAGTGGTCGCGCGCCCCGACGTTGACGCTGTGGGAGAGATACTGACGGTGCACAACGCACCCGACCAGATCACCGCGATGCTGGCGGTCGACTTCAATGATGGCATTTCAGCGCGCGAGGTCGAACGGCTGGTGTGCGAGATCGAAAATGAGACCGCGGCGCAATTCCCCATGCTCCACCGCCTCTATATCCGCCCGTTCAGCCCCGTGGACCGGGAGCCGTCCCGCTGAGCGCAAGGCTTGGTATGGACTTGGCTGCGCGGCTCGCTAGCTTCGCCCATTCATGACCAACGCCACCGGCACTCACCATTTCATCCCCGATCCGCGCAATGCGGAGGTGCTGATCGACGTCAATGGCGAGCATGTGCCGCGGCCCCAGGCGAGCGTTTCGGTTTTCGACAGCGGCTTCATGCTGGGCGACGGAGTGTGGGAGGGGTTGCGCGTCCATCAGGGGCGGATCGCTTTCCTCGACCGGCATCTCGACCGTCTCTATCGCGGCGCCAAGGCGATCGCGATGGACATTGGCCTGGCCAAAGAGGCGATGGAGCGGCGCCTCTACGCACTGCTCGACGCCAATCACATGGACGGAGACGGGGTCCACATCCGGCTGATGGTGACTCGCGGGGTGCGCTCGACGCCTTACCAGGACCCGCGCGTGGTCATTTCGCCGCCGACCATCGTCATCATTCCCGAATGGAAGGCCCCGGTGCCGGAGACAGCAACGCGGATGCTGAAACTGTTCACCGTCCATGTCCGGCGCGGCTATCCTGATGTGCAGGACCCCAAGCTCAACAGCCACAGCAAGCTGAACTGCATCACCGCCTGCATCCAGGCGGCGGAAGCGGGGGCGGACGAGGCGCTGATGCTTGACCCGCACGGCTTCGTCGCAACCTGCAATTCGACCCACTTCTTCATTGTCCGCGACGGTGAGGTCTGGACATCAAGCGGCGACTATTGCCTCGACGGGATTACGCGCGGGCTGGTGCTGGAGGTAGCGCGCGAGGCGGGCATCCCGGCACTTGAGCGCAACTTCTCGCTGACCGACGTCTATGGCGCGGACGAGGCCTTCACCACCGGCACCTTTGCGGGGGTCGCGCCGGTTGGCACCATTGACGGGCGGGTAATTTCGACTGAGCGCGGACCGATGGTGGAGCGACTGCAGTCGCTATATCTGGCGCGGCTGGATAGCGACGTCGCGGGGCGGACCCGCCATTGACGCTTCGGATCGCGATGTGGTCGGGACCACGCAACATCTCAACCGCGCTGATGCGTTCCTTCTCCAGCCGCACCGACTGCTTCGTTTCGGACGAACCCTTCTACGGCGCATTCCTGAACGCGACAGGCGCCGATCATCCGATGGCGGACGAGGTCATCGCTTCGATGGAGACCGATTGGCGCAAGGTGGCCGACGCCCTTGCCGGCGATCCCCCCGATGGCTCGCCGGTCTGGTACCAGAAGCAGATGGCGCACCACATGGTGGGGCCGATTACTCCGGACGATCTTGAGGGCCTTACGCATGCCTTCCTGATCCGCGACCCAAGTCTGATGGCGGCTTCCTATGCCCGGAAGCGTGAAGCGGTTACCTCGGCGGACCTCGGCCTGCGACTACAGCGCGAGTTTTTCGACCGCGAGTGCCAACGACTTGGGCATGCGCCACCGGTTGTCGACAGCGCCTTTGTGCTTGCTGAACCGGAAGGGGTGCTCTCGCAGCTCTGTTGGGCGCTTGGCATTTCATGGGAGCCGGCGATGCTCCACTGGCCCGCCGGTCGCCATCCGCAAGACGGGATATGGGCATCGCATTGGTACGGGCACGTCGAGGCCAGCACGGGCTTTGAAACCGCGGAGCCCGGCGAACCACCGCCGCTCGACCCGGCATTGCAGGCCGTAGCCGATGCCTGCATGGACGATTACGAACACCTTTCCCGCTTTGCCTTGAGGAACGCCTAAATGATCCGGACCGTTGCCCTACTTGCCGCTTCCCTCCTCGCTTCGACCGCCGCATCAGCGGCGACGGTAGTCACCGCGGACCGCTATCTCGACGTCCTGACCGGCAAATATGTCGAGCATCCTGCGATCTTCATCGGCGATAATGGACGGATCAGCTCGATCGGCGATGCTCGGACCGTGCGTTGGGGCGCCGACGTCAAGCATATCGACATGAGCGGCAAGACGCTGCTCCCCGGCCTGATCGACATGCACACCCACCTCGGGCCCGCGAACATCGGTGGCTATCGCTTCCTCGAATATACCGACAGCTTCTGGCCCGTCGTTGCGACCAGCACGGCCAGGGACATGCTCAATGGCGGATTCACGACCATGCGCGTCGTTGGGTCGGGTGACTGGGTCGACGTAGGGCTGAAGCAGGCGATCGAGGCCGGCTATGTGGTGGGTCCGCGCATTGTGCCGGCGGGCCATGCGCTTGGTGCGACCGGCGGCCATTGCGACGACACTTATCTTCCTCCGAAGGCGCAGAAGAAAGAAAAGGAAGAGGGCATCGGCGACAGCCCGGAAGAGCTGAAGTATCAGGTGCGCCGCCAGCGCAAATTCGGCGCCGAAGTGATCAAGGTCTGTGCGACCGGCGGCGTGTTCTCCCGCGGTGATACGCCTGGCCAACAGCAGCTTACGGAAGAAGAGCTGCGCGCGATTGCCGACGAAGCGCATATGGCGGGCCTTCGCGTTGCTGCCCATGCCCATGGCGCGGATGGCATTAACGCCGCGATCCGGGCCGGCATCGATACGATCGAACATGCCAGCTTGCTCAACGACGAAAGCATCCGGCTGGCCAAGGCCCGCAGCCGCCCGGTCTGGTTCTCGATGGATATCAAGAATACCGACTATACGCAGGCGGAAGGCCGCAAGAACGGCGAGCTCGAGGAGAATATCCGGAAGGATTATGAGATCGGCCAGATCCAGCGAGACAACTTCCGCAAGGCGAATCAGGCTGGCGTTCGTATGGTCTTCGGCTCCGACGCGGGCGTTATGCCGCACTCGATGGTTGGGCAGCAGTTCGCAGTGATGGTAACTTACGGGATGACCCCGCTACAGGCGATCCAGGCCGCAACGCGCAATGCCGCCGAGGCGCTTGGTCGCGAGAACGACGTCGGCGTCGATTGCGGTTGGCCGCTATGGCGACCTCGTCGCGGTGGGCGGCGATCCGCTCCAGAATGTCCGCCTGCTCGAGGCCCCGGAAGCGGTAATCAAGGGCGGCGCAATGATCTCGCGGGATCGCTGATCGACCGGTCGATCACAGCAATCGAGATTTGCCATTGAACCTCCGCGCCGCGCCGCGGTTATGTTGTCCATGACGAAGGTCGATCCAGACAAGGTGCGACTGCAGTTCGGCCAAACGGTCAACATGACCGCATCCGAGCTGGCCGACTGGTTGAAAACGCCGCAAAGCCTCGCGGTTGGTTTCAAGCGTGATGGGTCGAGCGAGAGTGTCGGCCACGCCAGCGGCCGGCGCATCGTTTCGATTCTTGGCAAGGAGGCGCACGAATTGACGGGCGACGACGTCGCCCACATGCGCAAGGTTGTCGGCTATGTGCATCGCCATCGTGCCCAGCGCCCGGAGAATATCTATACGTCGCGCTGGCGCTATTCGCTGATGAACTGGGGTCACGACCCGATCAAGGAGGCGTGAATGAACGGCTATCACGAGGACATCGAGCAGCAGACCACGAGCAACTCGGATTTCCGCCGCGTGCTCTACACCGGTCATCACCTTCAGCTGGTGCTGATGACGCTCCAGGCCGGGGAGGAAATCGGGGCCGAGGTCCACGAAGATCGGGACCAATTCTTCCGTTTCGAGGAAGGACGCGGGCAGGTCGATATCGACGACAATACATATGACGTGGTGGATGGCAGCGGCGTGATCGTGCCGGCCGGCGCGCGGCATAATGTCCGCAATACCGGTGACGATCCGCTCAAGCTTTATACGCTATACGGCCCGCCAGAGCACAAGGACGGGATCGTTCAGTCGACCAAGGCTGACGCCGACAAACGCCATCCTCACGAGGAATGGGACGGCGCAACTACTGAGTAATTATTTGCGCTCGTAGATGCCGGTTAGCTCGGCGCGTCCCAGGAGATGGTTGGCGGCAATCGCTTCGATGCGCGCAACATTGGGGTTCGGGCCAGGGTCGAGCTTGTCAACATCGAGCGCGAGCAGTTTGAATTTGTAGTGGTGTGGTCCGTGGCCTTTGGGCGGGCAGGGGCCGCCATAGCCGGACTTTCCAAAATCGCTCACCGCTTGCTGAGACGAACTGCTCACTGAGCGGGCGCTGGCGGGAATGTCATATGCGGCCCAGTGCCGGAAAGTGCCGCCCGGCGCGTCGGGATCGTCGACGATCAGCGCGAAGCTGCGGGTGCCTTCGGGCGGCTCCGACCAGGCGAGCGGAGGCGATAGGTCTGCCCCGTCGCATGTGAATTCGGTCGGGATCGCCTGTCCATCGGCAAAGGCTTCGCTCGTCAGGGCGAACCTCGACATTGTGGTGTTCTCCATCGGACGGTCTCCGCTCGTTTCGCTCCCCGCTCGATCGCTCGCCTCGCAGCTTGCAAGGGATGTGAGTAGCAGCGCTGGCGCGAGCCACTTAGACGTTGCCGTTTTCATTCTGCTGTATTCAACGAGCAGTGCGACTGGGCAGTTCCTCCAGTTGCGTCCCGCCGACGCCTGCTTAAGTTGCCTCCGACACGAATCCGGGGAGAGTCATTTTGTTTAAGCTTTTGTTGGGGTCGGCGCTGGCTGCGTTGGCGGCGGCGAGTGCACAGGCCGCGCCGACTTATATCCATGCGGGTAGGTTAATCGACGTTCCGGGGAAGGTGGTTCGAGGTCCCTCGACAATCGTGGTCGACAATGGGCGCATTGTCTCGGTGAGCGACGGGCTGACTCAAGTGGAGCCAGGCGCGACGTTGATCGACTTGAGTTCCAAGACGGTGCTCCCCGGCCTGATCGATAGCCATGTCCACTTGTCGTCCGATCGCGGCGGGGAACAGGACCTTCTCGCTGAAGTCCGGGAAGAGCCGCAGATGCATGCGCTCGAGGCGCAATGGAACGGGATGAAGACGCTTCGCGCCGGTTTTACTACCGTACGCAACCTTGGCGACGATGGAGCGACGCTGGCGCTTCGTGAAGCGATCAAGCGCGGCTGGGTCCAAGGTCCGCGAATAATCGACTCCGGCCAATCGATCTCGACCACAGGCGGGCATATGGATGGCCGCGGCGCACTCAATGACGCGCTGGTGGCGCAGCTGCGTGAACCGGAAAACCTCTGCGACAGCGTCGAGAGTTGCCGCCGGGTGGTCCGCCGTCAGATCGACCGCGGCGCCGACGTGATCAAGTTCGCCACCACCGGCGGGGTCAACAGCGGCACAGGCCTAGCGACGCGCATGTATGAGGATGAAGCTCGGGCTCTGGTCGACACCGCCCATGCCTATGGCCGGAAGGTCGCAGTGCATTCACACGGGGCTGATGGCACAAAGCTGGCGTTGCGCGCGGGTGCGGACTCGATCGAGCATGGCACGGTGATGGATGACGAGATCATTCGCCTGTTCAAGGCGAGCGGCGCCTATTACGTCCCGACACTGTCGACTGTTAACGGCTATATCGAGCGGCTGGCAAAGGACCCCAATGCCTATACGCCCGAGGTCAGAAAACAGATCGACTGGCGAATTGGAATCACCGGCCAATCCGTGGCGAAAGCTTATCCCGCCGGCGTCAAAATTGCCTTCGGTACCGACGCTGGCGTCAGCAAGCACGGCCGTAACGCCGACGAGTTCGAACTGATGGTCAAATTCGGCATGCCGCCGGTGGAGGCGATCAAAGCGGCTACGGTCAATGCCGCCGACCTGCTCGGGGTATCGGCAGAGGCGGGAACGATCGAACCCGGCAAGTCGGCTGACATTATAGCGGTCACCGGCGATCCGCTCAGCGACGTCAGCGTGCTGAAGAAGGTCGATTTCGTCATGGTGCGCGGGGACGTTGTGGTCGGCGAGTAATTCCGGCCCCCGTTGACCCGCAAGCCATTCCCCCGTAATGGGCCGCTCGTCCGGAGGGCTGGCGATTCTTCGCCCACCCCCTCGGACAAGAGCTGAACATTGCTCAACGACGTGAAGGCCGGGTGGCGACAAGCCGCCAGGTGTTCGCGCTTTTGCGTTGCGCAAAGTAACCGCCGGAATGTTCCGGCAACGAAAGGTGAAGGCTTCATGCCGACGATTAACCAGCTGATCCGCAAGGGTCGCGAACCGCAGAAGGCCAAGTCGAAGGTCCCTGCGATGGAGCAGAACCCGCAAAAGCGCGGCGTCTGCACCCGTGTCTATACCACCACCCCGAAGAAGCCGAACTCGGCGCTGCGCAAGGTCGCCAAGGTGCGCCTGACCAACAGCCGCGAGGTCATCAGCTATATTCCGGGTGAGGGCCACAACCTGCAGGAGCACTCGGTTGTGCTCATCCGCGGCGGCCGTGTGCGCGACCTTCCGGGTGTGCGTTATCACGTGCTTCGCGGCGTCCTCGACACGCAGGGCGTGAAGGACCGCAGGCAGTCGCGCTCGAAGTACGGCGCCAAGCGCCCGAAATAAGCTGGATCGTCGGCTGCGCCGCCCAATGAGGCAGGCGCGCCGCTCTGAAAGGAATTTTCTATGTCCCGTCGTCGTCGCCCGGAAAAGCGCGTCATCCTTCCCGATCCCAAGTTCGGGGATCTGGTCCTGTCGAAGTTCATGAATTCAGTCATGCTCGACGGCAAGAAGTCGGTCGCCGAAAGCATCGTCTACACGGCGCTCGAGAACGTCGAAGCGCGCCTCAAGAAGGACCCGCATCCAGGTCTTTCATGACGCGCTCAACAATGTGAAGCCGGGCATCGAAGTCCGCAGCCGCCGCGTCGGCGGTGCGACCTACCAGGTTCCGGTCGAAGTTCGCACCGAGCGCGCCCAGGCGCTGGCGATCCGCTGGCTGATCACGGCCGCGCGCAGCCGTTCGGAAAAGACCATGTCCGGCCGCCTGTCGGGCGAGCTGATGGACGCGTCGCAGAACCGCGGCAACGCGGTCAAGAAGCGCGAAGACACGCACCGCATGGCCGAAGCCAACCGCGCCTTCTCGCACTACCGCTGGTAATTTTCGTACCTATATCATGGCGGACCGGCCCGGCCGGTCCCCCATAAATTCAAGGAAGCTCAGATCATGGCCCGCAGCCATCCGCTCGACCGCTATCGCAACATCGGCATCATGGCGCACATCGACGCCGGCAAGACGACCACGACCGAGCGCATCCTCTATTACACCGGCAAGTCCTACAAGATCGGCGAAGTGCACGAAGGCACCGCCACCATGGACTGGATGGAGCAGGAGCAAGAGCGCGGGATCACCATCACCTCCGCCGCGACGACCTGTTTCTGGAGCGGCCGACGAGGGCAAGGGCCCCGAGCACCGCATCAACATCATCGACACCCCGGGCCACGTCGACTTCACCATCGAAGTCGAGCGTTCGCTGCGCGTGCTCGACGGCGCGGTCGCCTGCTTCGACGGCGTTGCCGGCGTCGAGCCGCAGTCGGAGACCGTGTGGCGCCAGGCCGAGAAGTATCACGTCCCGCGGATGTGCTTCGTCAACAAGCTCGACCGCACCGGCGCCAATTTCGAGCGCTGCGTCGACATGATCAAGGACCGCCTCGGCGCGCGTCCGGCGGTGCTTTACCTGCCGATCGGCATCGAGGGCGGCTTCAAGGGCCTCGTCGACCTGGTCGAGAACCGCGCGATCATCTGGCTCGACGAGAGCCTGGGCGCGAAGTTCGTCTATGAAGAAATCCCGGCCGACCTTGCCGACGCCGCCGCGACCGCTCGCCAGGAGCTGATCGAAATGGCCGTCGAGCAGGACGACGAGGTGATGGAGCATTACCTCGAAGGCACCGAGCCCGACGTCGCGACCCTGAAGAAGCTGATCCGCAAGGGCACGCTGAACTTCTCGTTCGTGCCGGTCGCTGTGCGGCTCGGCGTTCAAGAACAAGGGCGTCCAGCCGCTGCTCGACGCGGTCATCGACTATCTTCCTTCGCCGCTGGACATTCCGCCGGTCGAGGGCCTCAAGATGGACGGCGTCACGACCGACACCCGCGCTCCGGCGGACGACGCGCCGTTCTCGGCGCTGGCGTTCAAGATCATGAACGACCCGTTCGTCGGCACGCTGACCTTCGCCCGCATCTATTCGGGCAAGCTCGAAACGGCGTCGCAGGTGACCAACTCGGTCAAGGACAAGAAGGAAAAGGTCGGCCGCATGCTGCTGATGCATGCCAACGACCGCGAGGACATCCAGGTCGCTTACGCGGGCGACATCGTCGCGCTGGCGGGTCTTAAGGACACCACCACCGGCGATACGCTGTGCGCGGCCAATGCCCCGATCATCCTTGAGCGCATGGAATTCCCGGATCCGGTCATCGAGGTCGCGGTGGAACCCAAGACCAAGGCCGACCAGGAGAAGATGGGCATCGCGCTCAATCGTCTCGCTCGCGAGGACCCGTCGTTCCGCGTCACGTCCGACCATGAGTTGGGCCAGACCATCATCAAGGGGATGGGCGAGCTCCACCTCGAGATCCTGGTCGACCGCATGAAGCGCGAGTTCAAGGTCGAGGCCAATGTCGGTGCGCCGCAGGTCGCCTATCGCGAATATCTCGCGAAGCCGGTCGAGCTCGACCTACACCCACAAGAAGCAGTCGGGCGGCTCGGGCCAGTTCGCCGAAATCAAGCATCAGCGTGACGCCGGGCGAGCGCGGCTCGGGCTTCAGTCTTCATCGACGAGATCAAGGGCGGCAACGTCCCGAAGGAATATATCCCGTCGGTCGAGAAGGGCATGCGCGAGACTGCCGAGACCGGATCGCTGATCGGCTTCCCGATCATCGATTTCGAGGTGCAGCTGCATCGACGGCAAGTACCACGACGTCGACTCGTCGGCGCTGGCGTTCGAAATCTGTGCTCGCGGCGCGATGCGCGAAGCGGCCCAGAAGGCAGGCATCAAGCTGCTCGAGCCGATCATGAAGGTCGAGGTCGTCACTCCGGAGGATTATCTCGGCGACGTCATCGGCGACCTGAACTCGCGGCGTGGCCAGATCCAGGGCACCGACACGCCGCGGCAATGCCCAGACGGTCGAGGCGATGGTCCCGCTGGCCAACATGTTCGGCTATGTGAACCAGCTGCGCTCGTTCACCCAGGGCCGGGCGCAATACTCGATGCAGTTCTCGCATTATGACGAGGTGCCGCAGAACGTCGCCGACGAAGTGAAGGCGAAGCTGGCGTAACCCATAATTTGTGGCTAAGGGCGCGCTCGCAACTAGGGCGGCGCCGCCCGAATTACCTTAAGAGAAGAAGAGGCGTAAAATGGCGAAGGCGAAATTTGAGCGGACGAAGCCGCACTGCAACATCGGCACCATCGGTCACGTCGACCACGGCAAGACGTCGCTGACCGCGGCGATCACCAAGGTCCTGGCCGAGACCGGCGGCGCGACGTTCATCGACTATGCCAACATCGACAAGGCGCCGGAAGAGCGCGAGCGCGGCATCACCATCTCGACCGCTCACGTCGAGTATGAGACCGCAGCGCGCCACTATGCGCACGTCGACTGCCCGGGCCACGCCGACTATGTGAAGAACATGATCACCGGCGCTGCCCAGATGGACGGCGCGATCCTGGTCGTGTCGGCCGCCGACGGCCCGATGCCGCAGACCAAGGAGCACATCCTGCTCGCCAAGCAGGTCGGCGTTCCGACCATGGTCGTTTACCTGAACAAGGTCGACCAGGTCGACGATCCCGAGCTGCTCGAGCTGGTCGAGCTCGAAATCCGCGAGGAGCTTTCCAAGCGCGACTTCGACGGCGACAATATTCCGATCATCACCGGTTCGGCGCTCGCCGCGCTCGAGGACAAGAACCCCGAGATCGGCAAGGAGTCGATCCTCAAGCTGATGGCCGCCGTCGACGAGTGGATCCCGCAGCCGGAGCGTCCGCTGGACAAGCCGTTCCTGATGCCGATCGAAGACGTGTTCTCGATCTCGGGCCGCGGCACCGTCGTGACCGGCCGCGTCGAGACCGGCATCGTCAAGGTTGGCGAGGAAGTCGAAATCGTCGGCATCCGCGACACCCAGAAGACCGTCGTCACCGGCGTCGAGATGTTCCGCAAGCTGCTCGACCAGGGCCAGGCCGGCGACAACATCGGCGCGCTGATCCGCGGCATCGGCCGTGAAGATGTCGAGCGTGGTCAGGTCCTGTGCAAGCCGGGCTCGATCAAGCCGCACACCGACTTCTCGGCCGAAGTCTACGTCCTGTCGAAGGACGAGGGCGGCCGTCACACGCCGTTCTTCGCCAACTACCGTCCGCAGTTCTACTTCCGCACGACCGACGTGACGGGCGAAGTTGTCCTGCCGGAAGGCACCGAGATGGTCATGCCGGGCGACAACGTCACGCTCGGCGTCAAGCTGATCGCTCCGATCGCGATGGACCAGGGTCTGCGCTTCGCAATTCGCGAAGGCGGCCGGACCGTCGGCGCAGGGGTTGTCGGTTCGATCTCGAAGTAATATAGGGCGCGGGCCGCGCGATTCTCGCACAGGGGATTGAGCGGCCCGCAACCAGTTTTCAGTTAAGCGCGGCGTCGGCCGAACGGCCAGTGTCGCGCTTGGCTTTTTATGTAAGGGCAATGCCTTCAGCTGGAGGCGGCGCTCAGGCTCTTTCGCATCGGTAAGTGGACATGGAAACGCAAAACATCCGGATTCGCCTCAAGGCCTTCGATCATCGCGTGCTCGACCAGGCAACTGGCGACATCGCTGACACGGCTCGGCGCACGGGTGCTCTCATTCGCGGTCCCATTCCGCTGCCGACGCGCATCGAGAAGTTCACCGTCAACCGCTCGCCGCACGTCGACAAGAAGTCGCGCGAGCAGTTTGAGGTCCGCACCTACAAGCGGCTCCTGGACATCGTCCAGCCGACGCCGCAGACGGTCGATGCTCTAATGAAGCTCGATCTCGCCGCGGGTGTAGACGTAGAGATCAAGCTAGCCTAAGGGGCTGGCACCGCGGCCAGATTCGGCCGCTCGATCCTGACTTAAGGATCGACGTCGGCGCTTCAAGAAAGCGCCGCAACGGATCAAGGGATACCGCGGAACGGCCACAAGCCATTCCGGACTGCGTCCCCCGCATCCCGCTCACGGCGGGAATGGCCCAAGCGGGGCACGCATAGTTTCACGGGCCGCACGCCCCCGATCGCGAGAAGCGGGACGGGGCCTCTGTAGGAGTGTGGATCATGCGCACTGGCGTGATCGCGAAGAAGATGGGGATGACCCGCCTGTTCCAGGCGGACGGGCGCCATGTGCCCGTCACCGTTCTCCAGCTTGAAGATGTCCAGGTCGTCGGCCGCCGCGAGAAGGATCGCGACGGTTACACCGCCGTCCAGCTGGGCGCCGGCACGGCCAAGGCGAAGAATGTCGCCAAGCCGCAGCGCGGTGCACTTCGGCAAGGCCGAGGTCGAGCCCAAGGCTCGCGTGGTCGAATTCCGCGTCGCCGAGGATGCACTCCTCGACGTCGGCGCGACGATCAGCGCCGATCACTTCGTCGCCGGCCAGATGGTCGACATTTCGGGCGTGACGCAGGGCAAGGGCTTCGCCGGCGCCATGAAGCGCTGGGGCTTCGGTGGTCTGCGCGCCACCCACGGCGTCTCCGTCTCGCACCGTTCGCACGGTTCGACCGGCAACCGCCAGGATCCGGGCCGCGTCTTCAAGAACAAGAAGATGGCCGGCCACATGGGTGCGCGCAACCGCACCCAGCAGAACCTCGAGATCGTCCGCACGGACGCCGAGCGCGGCCTTCTGTTCGTCAAGGGCTCGGTCCCCGGCTCCAAGGGCGGCTGGCTGACCGTTGCGCGACGCGGTCAAGCTGCCGCGCGACGAGCGCGCGCCGTATCCGGCCGGCCTGCTCGAGAATGCCGCCGAGACTTGACGTCGAGCACGCTCCGGCGGGCTTCGTCGACGAAGCGGCGGTGCACGAAATTCCGGCGCTTCCCAGCGATGAGGAAGTGAAGGCGATCGCAGCCGAGCAGGAAGCTGGCGCGGGCGCTGCCGATAAGTGCAGAACCTCCGAAGCGGAAGGCGAAACGCCGGCCGCCGACGAGAGCAAGGAAGGCTAAGCGATGAAGGTCAAGGTTCAGACCCTCGACGCCAAGGCTGGCGGCGACATCCAGCTCGACGACGACGTGTTCGGCGTCGAGCCGCGCGCCGACATCCTGCACCGCGTCGTGACGTGGCAGCTCATCAACCGTCGCGCCCCGGCGCGTGCGGCCCGTGAGCGCTCGGACGTCGCCCGCACCGGCAAGAAGTTCGGTCGCCAGAAGGGCGGCGGCACGGCTCGTCACGGCGATCGCCGCGCTCCGATCTTCATCGGCGGCGGCAAGGCGCACGGTCCCCGGGCCCGCGTCTTCACGTCGAGCCTCAACAAGAAGGTTCGCGCGCTCGGCCTGAAGATGGCGCTGTCGGCCAAGGCGAAGGGCGGTCAGCTCATCGTCCTCGACAACCTCGACATGGGCGAGGAAGCGAAGACCAAGGCGCTGCAGGCGAAGCTCGGCAAGCTCGGCTTCGGCAAGACCGCGCTGGTGATCGACGGTGACGCGCTCAACGTCGGCTTCGCCCGCGCTTCGTCGAACCTGCAGGGGCATCAACCTCCTCCCGGCGATCGGCGCCAACGTCTACGACATCATGCGCCACGAGACGCTGGTCCTGACCCGCGCCGCGGTCGAAAAGCTGGAGGCCCGGTTCAATGGCTAAGAAGCAGGCAGCAGCGGCGGTCGACATCCGCCACTACGACATCGTCGCTCGCGCCGCACATCACCGAGAAGTCGACCATGTTGTCGGAACATAACGCGGTGGTGTTCAAGGTCGCCGGCACGGCGTCCAAGCCCGAGATCAAGGCGGCGGTCGAAGCGCTGTTCGACGTCAAGGTGACGGGCGTCAACACGATCGTCACAAAGGGCAAGACCAAGCGCTGGAAGGGCAAGCCCTACAAGCGTTCGGACGTCGAAGAAGGCGATCGTCACGCTGGCCGAAGGCCAGTCGATCGACATCACGGAAGGGGTCTAAGGCGTAATGGCACTCAAGCAATATAAGCCGACGAGCCCGGCCCGCCGTGGCCTGATCCTCGTCGACAAGTCGTCGCTGTGCAAGGGCAAGCCGGTCAAGGCGCTGACCGAAGGCAAGCGCAAGACCGGTGGCCGCAACAACAAGGGCCACGTCACCTCGCGCGGCATCGCCGGCGGTCACAAGCAGAAGTATCGCATCGTCGACTTCAAGCGTCGCACGTGGGACGTTTCGGCAACCGTCGAGCGTCTCGAGTATGACCCGAACCGCTCGGCGTTCATCGCTCTCGTCACCTACGAGGGCGGCGAGCAGGCCTACATCCTCGCGCCGCAGCGCCTTGCGCCCGGCGACAAGGTCGTGGCCGGCAAGAAGGTCGACGTGAAGCCCGGCAATGCGATGGAGATCGGCCAGATGCCGGTCGGCACCATCGTCCACAATGTCGAGCTGAAGCCCGGCAAGGGCGGCCAGATCGCTCGCGCGGCCGGCACCTATGTGCAGGTCGTCGGCCGCGACAAGGGCATGGTCATCGTCCGCCTGAACTCGGGCGAGCAGCGCTATGTCCGCTCCGACTGCATGGCGACGGTTGGCGCGGTGTCGAACCCCGACAACGCCGAACCAGACACTTCGCCAAGGCCGGCCGCACCCGCTGGATGGGCAAGCGCCCGCTGACCCGCGGCGTCGCCAAGAACCCGGTCGACCACCCGCACGGCGGTGGCGAAGGCCGGACCTCGGGCGGCCGTCACCCGGTTACCCCGTGGGGCAAGCCGACCAAGGGTGCCCGCACCCGTCACAACAAGGCGACCGACAAGTTCATCATCCGGTCGCGTCACGCGAAGAAGAAGGGCTAACCGAGATGGCTCGTTCCGTCTGGAAAGGTCCGTTCGTCGAGCTGTCGCTCCTGAAGAAGGCGGAAGCCGCTCAGGAAAGGGCAGCAAGCGCGCGCCGATCAAGACCTGGTCGCGTCGTTCGACCATCCTGCCGCAGTTCGTCGGCCTGACCTTCAATGTCTACAACGGCCGCAAGTTCGTGCCGGTGTCGGTCAACGAGGACATGGTCGGCATGAAGCTTGGTGAATTTGCGCCCACGCGCTTCTTCCCGGGCCACGCTGCCGACAAGAAGGGTAAGCGCTAATGTCGCAAGCCCGCATCTCCCCGCAAGGTCGGCGATAAGGAAGCGCTGGCCGTCGGCACCATGATCCGTGGTTCGGCGCAGAAGCTCAACCTGGTTGCGGGCCTGATCCGCGGCCGCAAGGTCGAGGAAGCGCTCAACATCCTGAAGTTCTCGACCAAGGGCGATGGCGCGCGATGTCGCGCAAGGTGCTCGCCTCGGCGGTCGCCAATGCCGAGAACAACCACAATCTCGACGTCGATGCGCTCATCGTCGCCGAAGCGTCGGTCGGCAAGTCGATCACCATGAAGCGTTTCGCGACCCGTGCGCGCGGCCGCTCGACCCGCATCGAGAAGCCGTTCAGCCGCCTTCGCGTCGTCGTTCGCGAGCAGGAAGAAGCGTAATGGGTCAGAAATCGTCTCCCGTCGGCCTGCGTCTCCAGATCAACCGGACCTGGGACAGCCGCTGGTTCGCCGAAGGCCAGGACTATGGCCGTCTGCTGCTCGAGGATCTCAAGATCCGCCAGTTCATCTTCAAGACGCTGCCGCAGGCCGCGATCTCGAAGGTCGTGATCGAGCGTCCGGCCAAGCTGTGCCGCATCTCGATCTATGCCGCTCGCCCCGGTGTCATCATCGGCAAGAAGGGCGCGCGACATCGAGAAGCTGAAGAAGCTGCTCGGCAAGATGACCGCCTCGGAAGTCAGCCTGAACATCGTCGAGATCCGCAAGCCGGAAATCGATGCGCGCCTCGTCGCACAGGGCGTCGCCGACCAGCTCGAGCGCCGTATCGCCTTCCGCCGCGCGATGAAGCGTGCGGTGCAGTCGGCGCTGCGCCTCGGTGCCGAAGGCATTCGTATCACCTGCGCGCGGCCGTCTCGGCGGCGCGGAAATCGCGCGCACCGAATGGTACCGCGAGGGTCGCGTTCCGCTGCACACGCTGCGCGGCAACGTCGACTATGCCGAAGCGCAGGCGCACACCGCTTACGGTGTCTGCGGCGTCAAGGTGTGGGTCTTCAAGGGCGAGATCCTCGGCCACGACCCGCTCGCGCAGGACCGCCTCATGATGGAAGCTCAGACGTCGGGCGTCCGCCCGGCGCGCGACGATCGCCGCTAAGGAACTAAGGACATGCTGCAACCGAAACGCACCAAGTTCCGCAAGGCCTTCAAGGGCCGGATCCACGGCAACGCCAAGGGCGGCACCGAGCTCAACTTCGGCTCCTTCGGCCTGAAGGCGATGGAGCCGGAGCGGATCACCGCGCGCCAGATCGAGGCGGCCCGCCGCGCGATCACGCGTCACATCCGCCGTCAGGGCCGCTTGTGGATCCGCATCTTCCCGGACGTCCCGGTGTCGTCGAAGCCGGCCGAAGTCCGCATGGGCTCGGGCAAGGGTTCGCCGGAATTCTGGGTCGCCCGCGTGAAGCCGGGCCGCATCCTGTTCGAGCTGGACGGTGTTCCCGGCCCGCTCGCCAAAGTCGCCTTCGAGCGCGCCGCCGAAAAGCTGCCGATCAAGGTCAAGGTCGTCGCCCGCCTGGGTGAATCGATGGTTGAGGAAGACTGATCATGGCCAAGAAGGAAAACCTGGTTGTGAAGACCGACGACCAGCTGGCAACCCAGCTGGCGGAGCTGAAGCGCGAGCAGTTCAACCTGCGCTTCCAGGCCGCCACCAACCAGCTCGAGAAGCCGAGCCGGGTTCGCGAGGTGCGCCGCACCATCGCCCGGATCAAGACGCTGCAGACCGACCGCGCTCGCGCGGCGGCCAAGGCGTAAGGAGTATTTGAGATGCCGAAGCGCGTCCTCACTGGCACCGTGGTGTCGGACAAGGGTGACAAGACGGTGGTGGTCCGTGTCGAGCGGCGGGTGAAGCACCCGCTGTACGGCAAGATCATCAAGCTGTCGAAGAAGTATCATGCCCACGACGAAGGCAATGCCTTCAAGTCGGGCGAGCAGGTGCGCATCGAGGAGTGCGCGCCGGTTTCGAAGCTGAAGAGCTGGACCGTGCTCGACCGTATTGGCGCTGCGCCCGTGGAAGTCGCCGAGATCGTCGAGACCGATGTCTCGAAGCCGGTTGCGGCGGCCAAGCCGGCTACCCCGGCCAAGGCAGAGAAGGGCAAGGCCAAGAAGGCCGAGCCCGAAGCAACCGAAGCATAAGGAAGGACTGAACTCATGATCCAGATGCAGTCCAACCTCGAGGTTGCGGACAACAGCGGCGCCAAGCGCGTCCAGTGCATCAAGGTGCTGGGCGGATCGAAGCGCCGCACCGCCGGCGTCGGCGACATCATCGTCGTCAGCGTCAAGGAAGCCGCGCCGCGCGGCCGCGTGAAGAAGGGCGACGTTCACCGTGCGGTGATCGTTCGCACCGCCAAGGACATCCGCCGTCCCGACGGCTCGGTGATCCGCTTCGACACCAACGCGGCGGTGCTGGTGAACAAGAACGAAGAGCCGATCGGCACCCGTATCTTCGGGCCGGTGGTTCGTGAGCTGCGCGCGAAGAAGCATATGAAGATCATTTCGCTCGCGCCGGAGGTGCTGTGATGTCGGCCGCGAAGATCCGCAAGGGTGACAAGGTCGTGGTCCTGTCGGGCACGCGACAAGGGCAAGACCGGCGAAGTCGTCACGTCGATGCCGAAGGACGGCAAGGTGATCGTGTCGGGCGTCAACGTCGCGACCCGCCACCGCAAGCCGACCCAGCTCAACCCGCAGGGCGGCCTCGAGCGCAAGGAAGCGCCGATGCACGTTTCGAAGGTCGCGATCGTCGACCCCAAGGACGGCAAGGCGACCCGCGTCCGCTTCGAGATTGCCAAGGACGGCAAGAAGGTCCGCGTTGCTGCGCGGTCCGGGGAGAAGATCGATGGCTGATGCGAAGTACACGCCGCGTCTGCGCAAGGACTATGACGAGCGCATCGCCAAGGCGATGACCGAGAAGTTCGGCTACAAGAATGCTCTTGAAGTGCCGAAGCTCGAAAAGATCGTCATCAACATGGGCGTCGGCGAGGCGACCCAGGACAAGAAGAAGGTCGAGCAGGCCGCTGCCGAGATGGAAAAGATCTCGGGCCAGAAGCCGGTGATCACCAAGGCGAAGAAGTCGATCGCGCAGTTCAAGCTGCGTGAGGGCATGCCGATCGGCTGCAAGGTCACCCTGCGCCGCGAGCGGATGTACGAATTCCTCGACCGTCTGGTCACGATCGCCCTGCCGCGCGTCCGCGACTTCCGTGGGCTGAACCCCAAGTCGTTCGACGGCCGCGGCAATTACGCGATGGGTCTCAAGGAACAGATCGTGTTCCCGGAGATCAACTACGACCAGATCGACAAGGTCCGGGGCATGGACGTCATCATCACCACGACCGCGAAGACGGACGAGGAAGCGCGCGAGTTGCTGCGCCTCTTCAACTTCCCCTTCCCGGCCGAAGAACAGAAAGAAGCCGCGTAAGCGGCGCTGGAGAACTTAAGTCATGGCGAAACTGAGTTCCGTCAACAAGAATGAGCGTCGCAAGAAGCTCGTCGCAGAAGACTGCGGCGAAGCTTGCGAAGCTCAAGGCGATAGCGAACGACAAGTCGGTCGACGAGACCGAGCGGCTGATCGCGCGCCTGAAGATGGCCGAGCTGCCGCGCAACGGCAACCCGACCCGCATCCGCAACCGCTGCGAGCTGACCGGCCGTTCGCGCGGCTATTATCGCAAGTTCCGCCTGTCGCGGATCATGCTCCGGGAACTGGGCAACAAAGGCCTGATTCCCGGTCTCACCAAGTCGAGCTGGTAAGGGCACGCGATGCCGATGACCGATCCTTTGGGTGATATGCTCACCCGCATTCGCAACGGCCAGCAGGCGCGCAAGGATTCCATCCTGACGCCGGCGTCCAAGCTGCGTGCCCACGTGCTCGATGTGCTTCAGCGCGAAGGCTATATCCGCGGCTATTCCGAGGAAGAGCTTGCCGGCCAGAAGGGCCTGCGCATCGAGCTGAAATATTTCGAAGGCCAGCCCGCGATCCAGCATCTGGCTCGCGTGTCGAAGCCGGGCCGTCGCGTCTATTCGGGCGCTCGCGAGCTGCCGCGCATTCGCAACGGCCTGGGCATCACCATCGTCTCGACGCCTCGCGGCGTTCTGTCGGACGCGGAAGCGCGCGACCAGAATGTCGGCGGCGAAGTGCTGGCGGAGGTGTTCTAATGTCCCGCATCGGTAAAAAGCCGGTCGCGATGCCTTCGGGCGTTTCGGCCACCGTCGAGGGCCAGACCCTGACCGTGAAGGGCCCCAAGGGCACGCTGTCGATGCAGCTGCTCGATGACCTGGTCAAGCTATGAGATCGACGAAGGCGAGATCCGCGTGACGCCGGCTCATCGACGCGCAGCGCAACCGCGCCGCCTGGGGCATGCAGCGCACCATCGTGCAGAACCTGGTCACTGGCGTCACCGAGGGCTTCACCAAGGTGCTGGAGATCACCGGCGTCGGCTATCGCGCACAGGCTCAGGGCAAGAACCTGAAGCTGCAGCTCGGCTACAGCCACGATGTCAATTTCGCCGTGCCTGAAGGTGTCGACGTCAAGACCCCGGACAATACGACGGTCGAGATCAGCGGCATCGACAAGCAGAAGGTCGGCCAGGTCGCCGCCGAAATCCGTCGCTGGCGCAAGCCGGAGCCCTACAAGGGCAAGGGCATCAAGTATCGCGGCGAGTATATCTTCCGCAAAGAAGGCAAGAAGAAGTAAGCCATGGCGAAACTCTCTCTCTTCGATCGCCGCCGGCGCCGTGTCCGCACCGCGCTTCGTGCGCGCGCCGCGGGCAAGCCGCGCCTGTCGGTTCACCGTTCGGGCCAGCACATCTACGCCCAGGTCATCGACGATGCCGCCGGCAAGACGCTGGTTTCGGCCTCGACGCTGGACAAGGATCTCAAGGGCAAGACCGGTGCCACCCGCGAGGGTGCGGCCGCAGGTCGGCAAGACCCTGGCCGAGCGCGCCAAGAAGGCGGGCGTGTCGGCGGTCGTGTTCGATCGCGGCGGCTTCCTGTTCCATGGTCGGGTGAAGGCCCTGGCCGATGCCGCCCGCGAAGGCGGATTGGAGTTCTAAATGGCTGACGAAAACGAAACCCCGCAGGTGGAAGCTCCCGCCGAAGCGACTGCGGAGCCCAGGCTCCGCAGCGGAAGCGACTCCGGTCGAAGCCGCTCCGGCCGAAGCTGCGCCGCGCCGAGGCCGCGAAGCTCGCGGTCCGCGTGGCGGCCGTGGTCGTGGCGGCGGTGGCCGTGACAATCGCGGCGGCAATCGTGGGCGTCGTGACGATCGTCGCGGCGGTCGCGGTGGCGACGACGAGGGTGGCGAGGAGCTGATCGAGAAGCTCGTTCACATCAACCGCGTCTCGAAGACCGTGAAGGGCGGCAAGCGCTTCGGCTTCGCTGCGCTGGTCGTGGTCGGCGACGGCAAGGGCCGCGCCGGCTTCGGTCACGGCAAGGCTCGCGAAGTGCCGGAAGCCATCTCCAAGGCGACCGCGGCAGCCAAGAAGGCGATGATCCGCGTTCCGCTGCGCGATGGCCGCACGCTGCACCATGACGGCAAGGGCCACTTCGGCGCCGGCAAGGTCGACGGTTCGCTCCGCTCCGGCCGGTACCGGCATCATCGCCGGCGGTCCGATGCGCGCCGTGTTCGAAAGCCTGGGCGTCGCACGACGTGGTCACCAAGTCGGTCGGCACGTCGAACCCCTACAACATGATCCGTGCGACCTTCGAGGCGCTCAAGGATCAGACCAGCCCGCGTTCGGTCGCGCAGCGTCGTGGCAAGAAGGTCGCCGACCTTCTCGGCCGTGGCGGTCTCGCCGCCGCCGAGGCGGAAGCGACCGCCGAAGCGATCACGGAGTAATCAGTGATGGCCAAGATCAAGATCACCCAGACCGGATCGCCGATCCGCCGTCACAAGACCCAGCGGGCGACCCTCGTCGGCCTGGGCCTCAACAAGATGCATCGCACGGTTGAGGTCGAGGCCACGCCGGAAGTGCTCGGCCAGGTGCGCAAGGTCGCGCACCTGCTGAAGGTCGAAGACTAAACATCCAAGTATCGGGGCCGGCGGCTCAACCGACCGGCCTCATGCGCGACAAAAGCGAAAGCGAGTGCAGACATGACCATCAAACTCAACGAACTCCGCGACAATCCCGGTGCCCGCAAGGGCCGGATGCGTGTCGGACGCGGCATCGGCTCGGGCAAGGGCAAGACCGCCGGCCGCGGCCAGAAGGGCCAGAAGAGCCGTTCGGGCGTCTCGATCAAGGGCTTCGAGGGCGGCCAGATGCCGCTCCACATGCGGCTGCCGAAGCGCGGCTTCAACAACATCTTCGCCAAGGACTATGCCGAGGTGAACCTGGGCGCGATCCAGAAGATGATCGACGCCAGGCAAGCTCGACGCCAAGGGCACGCTCGATCATGACGCGCTGAAGGCCGCTGGCCTGGCGCGCGGCGGCAAGGACGGCGTCCGCCTGCTCGGCAAGGGCGAGCTCAAGGCCAAGGTCAGCTTCAAGGTCGCCGGCGCGTCGAAGGGCGCGATCGAGGCGGTCGAAAAGGCCGGCGGCAAGGTCGAGATTCTCGAGAAGAAGGATCCGGCTGCGCTGGCCGCTGCCAAGAAGGGCAAGGCGCGCGAAACGCGTCTGGCCGACAAGGCCGCCAAGAACGCCGCGAAGAAGGCCTGATTGCTTTCTGGGCTTTGGGGGTTCGCAACGGCCTTCCAGTGACTATATCGGGCGGCGGGGGGCTGATGCCCGTCGCCGCCTTTTCATTCTAGGGAACATCGATGGCATCCGCAGCCGAACAATTGGCAGCCAATATCTCGCTGGCGAGTTTCTCCAAGGCGACCGAGCTCAAGAAGCGCCTGTGGTTCACGCTCGGCGCGCTGGTCGCTGTTCCGACTGCTGTCGTTCGTCCCGATTCCGGGCATCGACCCGCGCGCCTTGGCTTCGCTGTTCCAGACGCAGCAGGGCGGCGTGCTCGACTTCTTCAACACCTTCTCGGGCGGCAGCCTGGAGCGCATGTCGATCATCGCGCTTGGCGTGATGCCCTACATCACCGCCTCGATCGTGGTGCAGCTGGGCGCCTCGCTCTACGAGCCGTGGAAGGTGCTCAAGAAGGAAGGCGAGACCGGGCGCAAGAAGCTCAACCAGTATACCCGCTACCTGACCGTGCTGCTGACGACCGTTCAGGGCTATTTCATTGCCGTCGGGCTCGAAGGCTGGGCGGCGACCCAAGGCGTAGCCGCGGTGGTCGAGCCGGGCATGCTGTTCCGCGTCGCTGCGACGATCAGCCTGGTCGGCGGCACCCTGTTCCTGATGTGGATCGGCGAACAGATCACCAGCCGCGGCATCGGCAACGGCGTGTCGCTGATCATCATGGCCGGCATCGTGGCTTCCGATGCCGCGGCACCTGGCGCAGCTGTTCGAGGGCGGCCGCTCCGGAACGCTGGACCCGATCCTGGTCTTCGGGATCGTGATCGCCGTGGTCGGGCTGGTGCTGTTCATCTGCTTCATGGAGCGCGCCCAGCGTCGCGTCCTGATCCAATATCCCAAGCGCCAGACGGCGCGCGGAATGATGCAGCAGGAGCGCAGCCACCTGCCGCTCAAGATCAACACCGCGGGCGTCATCCCGCCGATCTTCGCCTCGTCGCTGCTGCTGATGCCGCTGACCGTGCTGCAGTTCGCCGGGCGGTAGCGCGGGTCAGTCCGACAGCTCGTCGAGCGACTGGCTGATCACCGTCAGCACCTATCTGCAGCATGGCGCGCCGCTCTACCTGCTGCTCTACGCGGCCGGCATCATCTTCTTCTGCTTCTTCTACACGGCGGTGTCAGTTCAACTCCGAGGAAACGGCGGAGAATCTGAAGCGCCATGGCGGCTTCATTCCCGGCATCCGCCCGGGCAAGGCGACCGAGCATTATTTCGATTATCTGCTCAACCGCATCACCGTGATCGGCGCGGCCTATCTCACCACCGATCTGCCTCATTCCGGAAATTGCCGCTAAGCCAGGCGGGTGTCCCGTTCTACCTGGGCGGCACCAGCCTGCTGATCGTGGTCAATGTGACGATGGATACGGTCAGCCAGATCCAGAGCCACTTGATCGCGCACCAATATGGCGATCTGATCAAGAAGGCGAAGTTGAAGGGTGGGCGCCGCCGCTAACGGCAGCGCCTCGCCAACGGGGAGGGCTTCTAAGTGGACATCATCCTGCTGGGCCCGCCGGGTGCGGGCAAGGGCACCCAGGCGCAGCGGCTGCAGCGCAATCGCGGCATGATCCAGCTGTCGACCGGCGACATGCTGCGCGAAGCGGTCGCCAAGGGCACGCCGACCGGGCTCAAGGCCAAGGCGGTGATGGAAGCGGGCGAGCTGGTTTCCGACGCGATCGTTTCCGCGCTGATCGGCGAGCGGCTCGACAGCGCCGGCGATCATGGTGCGATCTTCGACGGCTTTCCGCGCACGAAGCACCAGGCCGAAGCGCTTGAAATCCTGCTCGGCGAGCGCGGCCGCAAGCTCGACCATGTGATCGAGCTGGTGGTCGACGAGGAAGTGCTGGTCGACCGCATCACCGGCCGCTTCACCTGCGCGACGTGCGGCGCGGGCTATCACGACAGCCTTCAAGCGGCCCAAGGTCGAGGGCACCTGCGACGTGTGCGGCGGACATGAGTTCAAGCGCCGCCCCGACGACAATGAGCAGACGGTGCGCACCCGCATGGCCGAATATCGCGCCAAGACCGCACCGATCCTGCCTTACTATGAGGCGAAGGGGCTGGTCCGCCGGATCGACGGAATGGGCAGCGTTGAAGAAGTTGCGGCGGCGATCGACGCCGTTCTGGATAGCTAGACAAACTGCTTCGTCATTGCGAGCGTAGCAAAGCAATCCAGCGAAGCTTGGGTTGCCGCGTCGCTGCGCTCCTCGCAATGACGAGAAAGGGGTTGTCATGCGGTTCCTGTTTTTAGGTCTCACTGCCCTCTTCGCCACTCCCGCCGCCGCCGAAGTGGTCAGCGCCGGGCCGCACGGCTTCGAGGTCCAGCATATCGTCAATCTGGTTATCCCCCAGCCCAAAGCCTTCGCGGCGTTCGGCGAGGTCGCGCAATGGTGGTCCAAGGACCATACTTATTCGGGCGATGCGGCGCGCCTGTCGCTCCAGATGCGCCCGGGGGGCTGCTTTTGCGAGACGCTTGAGGGCGGCGGCGGGATCGAGCATTTGCGGGTCGCTTACCTGCAGCCCGGCGAGCGGGTGGTGCTGACCGGAAGTCTCGGCCCATTGCTGTATGAAGCGACGACGGGCGTCATGGACGTCAAGGTCGAAAGAATTGCCGGCGGTTCGCGCGTCACGATGAATTACCGCGCCGCCGGATTTGCCAACGGCAACGGGGAAAAACTGGCACCGGCGGTCGACCAGGTGCTTGGCGAACAGATGAAGCGATTCCGCGTGTTCGCGGCCGGAGGAGCGCCGAAGCGCTAGGTTTCGGCCTTTACCAGTGTCACCGTACGCCAGGCGGGAGTGTCGATGGTCGGCATGTGATCCTCACTAGCGACCTCGCGCCAGCGCTCGCTGGACCGAAGGTCGGGCATCGACACATCGCCGTCGACCTCGGCGATCACTTCGGTCAGCTCGATCTTGTCGGCGATAGGCTCGAACAGCTCGAAGATTGCAGCGCCACCGATGACAGAGATCGGGTCATCGCCTGCCACCCTTATCGCGGTGTCCACGTCATGTGCGACCTCAACTCCTTCGACCTGCCAGTCGGGGTCTCTAGTCATGACGATGTGGCGGCGGCCCGGGAGGATGCCAGGCAGGCTGTCGAAGGTCTTGCGCCCCATGATCATGGCGCTGCCCATGGTCAGCGCCTTGAATCTCCTTAAATCACCCGGGATGTGCCAAGGCAGTCGATTGTCCTTGCCGATGACGCCATTGATGGCGCGAGCAAGGACGATGGTGATGGGAGGGCGGGGCATAGCGGCACCTTGCCTCGGACGCTCGCCTTTGCAAAGCCCGTGCGTGATGAGGAGAGGGAAGATGCAAGTCAGGCTGATGGGGATGCTGATGCTGACGGCGTCATTTTCGGTGTCCGCGAACGCGGAAACGGTCCAGTTGCACGTCGGCCACCTGATCAACCCGGGGACAGGGTCCGTGACCCAAGATCGGGAACTGATCATCACCGATGGGAAGATCGTCAGTGACCAGCCGTGGAAAGGCGCCCGCGCCGATGGCCGATTGATCGATTGGTCGAACAAATGGGTCCTGCCCGGCCTGATCGATCTCCACACGCATGTCTCCGACGGTTACGGCCAAGGCGACGATCCTGCAGAGCCGCTGACCCACAGCGAGGCTGCGACCATCCTCAAGGGCGCCGAAATGGCGCGCATTACGCTCCATGCGGGATTTACAACCGTCCGCGATGTCGGAGTCTATCGGGGACTTTCCGATGTCGCGCTACGCGACGCGATCGCGGCGGGAGAAGTCGAGGGGCCACGGATGTTCGTGGCAGGCGGCTACATAACGATTCCAGGCGGCGGGGGTGCCGTAACCGGGGCGAAGCCGGGAACGGTAATCGGGCCGGAATTCAGGGTCGGCGAGGTCCGCGGCCCGGCCGAGGCGCGCCAGAAGGTTCGTAACCTCATCGGCGGCGGGGCCGATTTCATCAAGCTGATCGCGACCGGTGCTGTTCTGGCAATCGGCAGCGAGCCTGGCGCCTTGGAGCTCACGCCGGAAGAAATGCAGGCCGCGTGCGATGAGGCCAAAGCCCTTGGAAAATATTGTATCGCTCATGCGCACGGTGCGGACGGGATCAAGGCGGCGATCCGTGCCGGCGCTCGAACGATCGAGCATGCCTCGCTGGTTGACGACGAAGGGCTTCGACTGGCGAAGGATCGCGGCGTCTGGCTCGACATGGATATCTATGACGGCGATTGGATCGACGAGATCGGTACCCGAGACCATTGGCCGGCCGAATATTTGAAGAAGAACCGGGATACGACCGACCTGCAACGCCAGGGCTTCGCCAAGGCCGTGAAGCTTGGCGTACCGCTAACGTACGGTACGGACGCCGGCGTCTATCCCCACGGCCTCAATGCCCGCCAGTTCGGCTATATGGTCCGCTACGGAATGACGCCGATGCAGGCGCTTGCAAGCGCCACCAGCGAAGCCGCCAAGGCCTTGGGACGTGAGGACCTGGGCTCCGTCACGGCCGGCCATGTAGCCGATTTCGTCGCGGTCGGCCGCGATCCGCTCGCCGATATCACCGTTCTCCAATGCATTGATGGTGTGATCCAGGGCGGCCGGCTGATTGATCGCGATGACGCGGCCGCGCGGTGCGATCGTTGGTCATTCAAATGACGGATGCCCGTCAGCAGCTGATCGCCGATATCGGAGCCCGCTTGGGCGCGCGCGCGATAATCACCGACGCTGCAGACATAGAGCCGTGGCTAACGGACTGGCGAGGACGCTGGCACGGGCAGTCGGCGGCTATTCTCCAGCCGGCCTCGACCGAGGAAGTTGCGGCAATAGTCGGCATGGCGTCCGAACGAGGCGTCGGGCTGGTACCGCAAGGCGGAAATACTTCGATGGTCGGCGGAGCGACCCCGCCGGAAGACGGATCTGCGCTGATCCTGTCACTTAGGCGAATGAACCAAATCCGCTCGATCGAACCAGGGACAATGCGGGCAGTGGCCGAAGCTGGGGTGATTCTGCAGAGTCTGCACGAAGCAGTAGCGGAACTGGGGCTGCGCTTTCCGCTGACCCTTGGAGCAAAGGGCAGCGCGACCATCGGCGGGCTGGTTTCCACCAACGCCGGCGGCACGCAGGTGCTTCGCTTCGGGCCCATGCGGGCGTTGGTCGACGGGCTCGAAGCGGTACTGCCCGACGGGACGGTTCATGACGGACTTTCCGGCCTCAAGAAGGATAATCGTGGTTACAGCCTCGACCAGCTTCTGATTGGCGCCGAGGGGACGCTGGGGGTAGTCACTGCGGTTCGGCTTAAGCTGGTCCCCGCTATTCATTCGCGCAGCGTTGCCTGGCTTGGATTGGCCAGTCCCCAAGCCGCTCTCGACACTTTGCGGGCACTGGAGGCCAAGTCAGACCGCATTGAAGGGTTCGAAATATTGCCCTTGGAGTCGCTGAAAGCGGCGTTGGCGCACATTCCGGGTACCCGGCCGCCGCTGGAGGGCAGTCATCCTTGGCACGCGCTGGTCGAAGCTATTGCTGATAGCGCGGAGGCTGAGGAACCGGCCGAACTGCTCACGCGATTACTCGCCCCGCTCATCCGCCAGGGCCTTGTGGCTGATGCAGTGATTTCGGCCAATGAGGCTCAGGCGCAGGATTTCTGGCGCATCCGTGATAGCCTGTCAGAGGCCGAGCGCGCTGCATTCGGTCCCGCCACCCAGCATGACATTTCGGTTCCGGTGGACCTCATGCCTCGGTTCATGGCTGACGCCGCTGCTGAGGTCGAACGAGCATTTCCCGGCACCCATGCCTCGGGCTTCGGTCATTTGGGCGACGGCAACATCCATTTCCATGTTCGGGCTGGTGGGCGGGGCGGAGCAGACTGGCTCCAACGGGAAGGACCCGCGGTAACGCAACTGGTCGACGACCTCGTAACCGCGATTGGCGGCTCGATCAGCGCCGAACATGGCATCGGCCAGATGAAGCGAGTCGAGCTTGAGCGGTTATCGCCGGACCGCGTACGGACATTCAGGGCGATCAAGGCCGCGCTGGACCCCCACAAGCTGATGAACCCGGGTAAGCTCGTCTAGCACGGCCAAAAACCGGGGTTTCCCCCGATACATTAGGTTAGAAACTGCCTCTAATCCAAAGGTCCGGGCCCAAGGGCTCAACCTCTGGCAAAATAGGGGTGGCATATGGCGACGACGTCGGGCGGGACCAGGTCGGTCCAGAGTCTCATTGATCTTCTGTTACCGCTACTCCTGACAGCGTTGCTAATAGCGCTTTGTATCCAATTGCTGTTGCCCTTCGTGGGCCTGCTGCTGTGGACGATCATCCTCGCCATCTGCTTCAATCCGCTGCAGGAGAAACTGCTGGCGAAGGGATGGAGGCCGGGCCGGGCTGCAATGTTATTGGGAGGCGTCCTCGTCGCCCTGATTCTCGTCCCCACGGCGATTGCGGCCATTCACGCGGCGAGCAGTATCCCAGGCCTGGTTGAAGGAATTCGAACCGGGTCGGTGGATGTCAGGCCGCCCCCTGCGAGCCTTGAAGGAGTACCGATCGTCGGCCCCAAGATTCATGCGGCGTGGGCGCAAGCGGCCAATGACTTCCCCGCATTCCTCAAGGGCCATGGCGAGCAGATGAAAGCCTTTACAAAATGGCTTCTAGCGCAGGCCGGCAGCACCTTCGTCGTGGTGCTGGTTCTGATCCTGGCGATCATTCTCGCCGCCGTCGCCCTTGCCTATGCCAAGAGTATACGCGCCTTCTTTGCTGCGCTGTTCGCTCGCATTACCGGCAGCCGCCAGCAGGGCGAGCATTTGATGGACATCATCGCGGCGACGGTGCGGTCAGTTGCGAATGGCGTGATCGGCGTCGCCTTTGTACAGGCGTTGCTGGTCGGGATCGGCTTTTTCGTCGTCGGCGTTCCAGGCGCAGGACTGCTGTCGCTGTTGGCATTCATGCTCGGTATCGTGCAGGTCCCGGTGCTGATCGTCACCCTGCCTGCCATCGCCTGGGCATTTTCCACCCAAAGCACGACTGTTGCGGTCATCTTCACCGTTTGGTCAGTCATCGGTGGGCTTAGCGACGCGGTGCTGAAGCCAATGTTGATTGGCCATGGGCTGGAAGTGCCGATGCCGATCATCCTGCTCGGCGTGATTGGTGGAGTCATGGCCTACGGGCTGGTCGGCCTGTTCATTGGCGCCGTTATACTCGCGGTCGGCTATGTGCTGTTCTACGAATGGCTCGGCAAGCCAGTAGCGGGCGCAGCTCAGACCGAAACACCCACCTCGTGAGGATGAGGTTCGGGAACATCGCAGGGGCGACGCAGAGTCATTCCCGGGCGGCGGTGTCGCCAGTGCGCGACAGTGTCGGCTGTACCAGAGACGCCTTCCCCGAAATTGAGGCCAGTTGGCGCGCCCGGCAGGATTCGAACCTGCGACCTCATGCTTAGAAGGCACGTGCTCTATCCAGCTGAGCTACGGGCGCGCGATGGGCGGCTTATGCCCGGCGCGAAGCGCCGCAGGCCAGGTCAGGCGACCGCTTCCAGCAGGCCTTCGAACAGGCGTCTACCGTCGGTGTTGCCGTGCGCGGGCTCAAGCGCGCGCTCGGGATGCGGCATCATTCCAAGGACGTTGCCGGCCGCGTTGAGGATTCCGGCGATGCTCCGCGCCGATCCATTGACCTCGCCCGTATAGCGAAACGCGACCCGCCCTTCGCCTTCCAGCCGGTCGAGCGTTTCGGCATCGGCCTGGTAATTGCCGTCATGGTGGGCGACCGGAATGCTGATTTCTTCGCCCGCCTGATAGGCGCTGGTGAAGATCGACTGGCTGTTCTCGACCTTCAGGCCGACCGACCGGCAGACGAAGTGCAGCCCGGCATTGCGCATCAGCGCGCCGGGCAGCAGGCCGGCTTCGGTCAGCACCTGGAATCCGTTGCAGATGCCAAGCACCGGCACGCCGCGGCCGGCCGCATCGGCGACCGCGCTGCATGATCGGCGACCGGGCCGCCATCGCGCCCGAACGAAGATAGTCGCCGTAGGAAAAGCCGCCGGGAATGGCGATGAAATCGGTGCCCTGCGGGAAGCTCGTTTTCGCGGTGCCAGACCATCGCCGGGGCGCGGCCGGTCACCTGCCTCGATGGCGACCGCCAGGTCGCGATCGCAGTTGGAGCCGGGGAAAACGAGGACCGCGCTCTTCACGCCGCTTGCCTCTCGATCTTGAAATTCTCGATGACGGTGTTGGCGAGCAGCTTCTTGCACATCGCTTCGATATCCGCGTCGCTGGTGCCGTCGGCCAGGTCGAGTTCGATCAGCTTGCCGGCGCGGACATCCTGGACTCCGCCGAAGCCAAGTCCCTCGAGAGCATGATGGATCGCCTTGCCCTGGGGGTCGAGCACACCGGGCTTCAAGGTGACGAACACGCGCGCTTTCATGGGGCCTGCCTCTTCATTCGACGATTGGCGGCCCTATGCCGTCAGGGGCGCCGATCGGCAAGCTTTACCCGATGTTTACCTATTTGTGCCCTAATCCTGCAGCCGGATTGTATCGACCGGCGACGTAAGGAGAATAGGCAGAAGATGGTCGCAATCGCCGCCACTATGTTCGTTGCGCTGTTCGGATGGGGACAGGAGTATTTCCACTGGTCCGACCCGACCGGGAAGGTCCAGCTTGCCCTGTTCACCTCATTCATCCTCGGAATCATCTGCGGCTACAAGACTCGCGGCTAATCTGGGGGCTGACCACGGGCTACGGCCGCGCTAGGGCGGCGGGGTGAAGACTCTTCCACCCTATGCCAGCTTATTGAGACTGCGAACCGAGCAGCATGGAGATCGACTGCGCTTCGTCATGCCCTTTCATGAGGATGTAGTCGGACGCCCCGGCTTCCTGCACGGAGGGGCGATTGCCGGACTACTCGAATTCGCTGCGTTCACTGCCCTGTCGGAGGCGACCGGCGAGGAGGTCGTCAAGAAGCCGATCACGGTCACCGTCGACTATATGCGCGGCGGAATTCCGCGGGATACCTATGCCGAGGCGGTCATCGAACGGCTGGGCAAGCGAATGGCCAATGTCGAAGCCTATGCCTGGCAAACGGAGCGCGACAAGCCGATCGCCGCGGCACGGATCAACTTCCTGCTCGACCGCGGCTAGTAGCCGCTGAGTTCCGCCACGCGCGCCGCATGGTATCGCGGAGATCCGAACAGCTCGGCCAGCACCGCCTCACGCTTCATGTAGAGGCCGATGTCATGCTCGTCGGTCATGCCGATGCCGCCGTGCATCTGCACGCCTTCCTGCACGGCCAGCGCAGAGGTCCGTGCCGCCTTGGCCTTGGCGACCGAGACGAATAGCTCGGCCCGGGGGTCGCTCGGCGTCGAGCAATTGCGCGGCCTTGAGCGCAGCGGCCCGGGCAATTTCGATCTCGCCGTAGAGGTGTGCGGCTCGATGCTGCAGCGCCTGGAATTCGCCGATCAAGCGGCCGAACTGCTTGCGCTGCTTCAGATATTCGAAGGTCATCTCGCTCGCGCCGGCCGCGACGCCGACCAGCTCGGCCGCGGCGCCCGCACGTCCGGCATTGAGTGCTCGCGAGAGCGGCGCCCAGCCGCCATCGACCTCGCCGACGACCGCGTCGGCGTCGACTTCGACCTTGTCGAAGGTTAGCCGCGCCGCCTTGCTGCTGTCGGCCAGCGTGCCACGTTGTCGACTTCGAGGCCGTTGGCGCCGCGTTCGACCGCGAACAGAGTCAGGCCGTCGCGTCTCGCCTGGTGAGCCGCGCGGTGCGCGCAGCGACCAGGATGACGTCGGCGCTGTTGCCGTGGACGACGAATTGCTTGGCGCCGTTGAGGACAAAGCCATTGCCCTGACCGCTTGGCCTCGAGTGGCGATGCTGGCCGGGTCGTGATGCTTGCCCTTCGTCGATCGCGAGCGCGGCGACCGTCTCGCCGGCGAGGATGCCGGGGAACCAGCGCTCGGCCTGAGCCGAGCCTTCCAGTGCGCGAACCGCTGCGACCGAGGTGGTGAGGAAGGGGGAGGGGGTGAGGTTGCGCCCGATTTCCTCCAGCACAACGCCCGCCTCGACCGCGCCGAGGCCGGAGCCGCCCTGCGCCTCGGGAATGAGGATGCCGGTCAGGCCAAGCTCGGCGAATTGCTTCCACAGGTCGATGCCGAAGCCGTCGCTACAGCCGGTGTCGCGCCAATGGCGGAGCTGCGTCTTGATCGCGCCTTCGTCCGCCAGGAACGGTCGAACGGTGTCGTGAAGCATCCGCTGGTCGTCGGTCAGGGTCATCATGTCGGATCAGGCTCCCGGCAGGCGGAGAATATGCTTGGCGACGATGCCGAGCTGGACTTCGCTGGTTCCGCCCTCGATCGAATTGGCCTTGGTGCGGAGCCAGTCGCGGGCGGACTTGCCGCTCTTCGACCGGTCGCTGTCCCATTCGAGCGCGTCGCTGCCGCCCGCGGCCATGATCAGCTCGTGGCGGCGCTTGTTGAGCTCGGTCCCGGCATATTTCATCATGCTCGGCATGGCGGGATGAGCCTCGCCCGCCTTGAGCTGGTCGATGAAGCGCTCGCTCATCGCGGCGAAGGCGAGCGCATCGACGTCGAACGCAGCGATCTCGGCGCGAAGCAACGGGTCTTCGATGGGGCCGACCGCCTTGCCGAGCGCTTCCTTCTCGCCGCCCAGGCCCATTCCGCTGATCATCTCGCGCTCATGGCCGAGCAGATATTTGGCGACGTCCCAGCCCTTATTCTCCTCCCCGACCAGCTGGTCCTTGGGCACCTTCACATCGTCGAAGAAGGTCTCGCAGAAGGGTGAATTGCCGCTGATCAGCAGGATCGGCTTGGTCGAAACGCCGGGGCTTTCCATGTCGAACAGCAGGAAGCTGATGCCGCCATGCTTGGACTCGGTCGAAGTGCGGACCAGGCAGAAGATCCAGTCGGCCTGGTCGGCGTAGCTGGTCCACACCTTCTGGCCGTTGACCAGATAATGGTCGCCCTTGTCCTCGGCCTTGGTCTGGAGCCCGGCGAGGTCGCGAACCCGCGCCCGGTTCCGAATAGCCCTGGCACCAGCGGATCTCGCCGCGGGCGATCTCGGTCAGGAAGCGCTTCTTCTGCTCCTCATTGCCATATTTGAGCAGCGCCGGGCCGAGCATCGAGATGCCGAAGCTGGTCAGTGGCGAACGCGCAGCCAATCGCTGCCATCTCTTCCTTCAATATCTTGGTTTCGGCCGGGCTTAGCCCGCCACCGCCATATTCCTTCGGCCAGTCGGGCACGGTCCAGCCGCGCGACGCCATGACGTCGAGCCATTGCTTCTGCGCCGGCGACGCAAATTCGAAATGCCGCCCGCCCCAGCAGGCGTCCTTTTCCGACCGCATCGGAGTGCGCATTTCGGCCGGGCAATTGGCCTCCAGCCAGGCGCGGGTTTCGGTGCGGAAACGCCTCCAAGTCGGCCATGGTTCTTGCCCTTCCTCTCCGAACGTCCGGTCCGTTGTGGAACGGGATAGGCACGTGAGGCAAGCGCCTAGGAAAGGGGGCAATCCGGACCCTACGGAAAGGCCGTCATTCGCAAACGGTCGGGGGCGGCGACTCCATCTGGATTTGGGGCAAGGTCGAGTTGCGCCCCTGCCGCCAGTCAGGCCGCTTTTGCCGTCTGGCCAAGCAGCCGCCAGTTCATCGTCGGATAGATGTCGAGCTGCCGGCCGAGACTTCCGGTCAACAACGTCAGCCGTTCGACCGTTCGCGAATTCCGTAGCGGTCCCGCATCCAGATAGCGAAACGGCGTACCCGCTACGAGGTTGAGGAACGCCTGCTTTGCCAGCTCGTCGTCTCCCGTCACCAGGACATCGCTTGGAACTCCATCGAACAGGGGCTGGTCAAACACATCCGACCAGACATTCTTGAAGGCCCCGACGATGCGCGCTTCCGGGAAATGTTGCTGCAGCAATTCGGCGCTGCTTCCGTCCCAGGGCGTCAGAAAGTCGCTGTAATCGTCGTTGAAGGGGTTGCTGATGTCGATCAGCAGCTTGCCGGCAAGATGAGGCCGAAGCGCCTCAAGGTGCTGAATCAACTCGTCGCGCAGGAATAGCGCCGGCAGGAACGCCGGGGCGCTGGCCGCTTCCTCGTAGGTCCCGGCATAAAGGCGCGGGACGCCCAGCTCTTCGACGATCCCTTCAGCTCGGCGCGGATCGCGCGAGCCGAGAACGACACGCCGTCCGGCCCTTGCGAACATCGCGGCCAGCCGCGTGCCCATCCGGCCCGTTCCAATCACTCCGATTTCCGGCAACCATCCCGTTGGCAAGGTCATCGTCTGTCTCCTTCTGCGCGGGATTCTGCAGCCAAACCGGACTGCATGGCCAACGATCATGCGTTGACTAGGTTGTGACTTGAATTCACAACCTAGTGGCTATGCACATCCCTTCGCTCCAGACGCTGCGGGCATTAGACGCTGCGGGCCGACACCAGAGCTATTCCAAAGCGGGCCGAGAGCTGGGCCTGACCCACAGTGCGATCAGCCACCGCATTCGGGAGTTGGAGACTATGCTTGGCACAAGGCTGTTCGAGCGGAAGGGAAATCGCATGGCGCCGACCGCAGAGGGAATTCGCCTGTTGGGTCAGGTCCGAAACGCCCTCGGCCTTCTGGAAAGCATTTTCAGCCCGTCCAATGAACAAGCAAAGCGACGTTTGACGATCAGCGTCTTTCCGGCGCTGTCCCCGTGGCTCGTCCCCAGGCTCGGATCATTCCGGGCCCTGCATCCCGAATTGGACTTGCGGCTCGACCTTTCGTCCCGGCCCGTCGAACTGGGCGACGGTATCGACGCAGCAGTTCGCTATGGGCTGGGTAGCTGGACGGCCACCGACTCCAGCTTGCTGTCCAGGGAAGTTCTTTTCCCGGTCTGCTCACCGGGATATCTTGCGGAGCATCCGCTGGGTCACCCTGGCGATCTCTTGAACTGCAATCTGCTTCGACATCCTTGGCACAGCTGGGCGACCTGGTTCGAAGCAGCTGGAGTTGCGGCCGGGGAACCGCTGACAGGGCCGGAATATGCGGATTCAAGCTTGCTGATTGAGGCAGCAGAAGCCGGAGAAGGCGTGGCGCTAGCTCGAGCGCTGGGCGTTGCCGACAGGCTCGACGATGGAGAGCTGGTGCGGCCATTCGACATCATGATCTCTGACCAGCGATCCTATTATTTCGTAAGGCCGAAGGGAGTGCGCAACGCCGAGGTCGACGAGATCGAAGGCTGGCTATCGAGCGAATTCCACAGCCTTCAGGAAGCGCCAGCCGCGGAAAGCTGAAGACCACTTGCCCAGCCGGTCCCACAGTCCTAGCCCGTTTCGGAACGATACTGGACGGACACCCAAGCGGGAGAAGCAGCGGTGGATTTTGACCTTACGGAACGCCAGTCTTTTTTCCGCGACCGGGTCCGCGAGTTCATCGACCAGCAGATCCGTCCCCGAGTTGCGGACTATAAGAAAGAGATCGACAGCGGCGACCGCTGGCAGCCGCTCCAGCTGATCGAGGGCCTGAAGCCGAAGGCCAAGGCCGCGGGGCTGTGGAACCTGTTCATGCCGCCGGGTGGAGCGCTCAGCCATGTCGACGAGACATTCGCGTTCGAGGGCGAGCAGCTGACCAACCTCGAATATGCGCTGTGCGCCGAGGAAATGGGACGAATCCTCTGGTCGGCGGAAGTGTTCAACTGCTCGGCGCCCGACACCGGCAATATGGAAGTGCTCCACCGCTACGGCACGCGCGAGCAGAAGGATCAATGGCTTGGCCCCGCTGATGCGCGGCGAGATCCGCTCGGCCTTCCTGATGACCGAGCCGGGAGTTGCGTCGTCCGATGCGACCAACATCGAATGCCGGATCGACCGCGACGGCGACGATTATGTCATCAACGGCCGCAAATGGTGGTCGTCTGGCGCGGGCGACCCGCGCTGCAAGGTCGCTATCCTGATGGGCAAGACCGACACGGCCGAGGCCAAGCATCGCCAGCAGTCGATGATCCTGGTGCCGATGGATGCTCCGGGCATTACCGTCGAGCGGTTCCTGTCGGTCTATGGCTATGACGACGCCCCGCACGGCCACATGGAAATTGAACTCAAGGACGTCCGTGTTCCTGCATCAAACCTGCTGCTTGGCGAGGGCCGCGGATTCGAAATCGCGCAGGGCCGCCTGGGACCGGGCCGCATTCACCATTGCATGCGCACCATCGGCGCTGCCGAGGAAGCGCTCGACCTCATGGCGCGGCGGCTGCAGTCGCGCGTCGCGTTCGGCAAGCGGCTCAGTCGAGCATAGCGTCTGGGAGCAGCGCGTGGCCGAGGCGCGGATCGAGATCGACTGCTACGCGACTGCTATGCCTCCTCGCCGCCGACCGTGATGGACAAGGCCGGCAACAAGGCAGCCAAGGCCGAGATTGCGATGATCAAGGTCAAGGCGCCGCGCATGGCGCTGAAAGTCATCGACGACGCGATCCAGGCGCATGGCGGCGCTGGTGTCAGCCAGGACACGTCGCTGGCGGCGAGCTGGGCAGGAATTCGCACGCTGCGGCTCGCCGATGGGCCCGACGAGGTCCACAATCGTTCGATCGCGTTGATCGAATTCGCCAAGCATGCGGAGGCACTTGCATGACTTGCCCGCGGCTGTTCGACCTGACCGGAAAGGTAGCGATCGTCACCGGCTCGTCGCGGGGAATTGGCCTGGCCATTGCCGCGGCGCTGGCCGAACATGGCGCGAAGGTCGTTATTTCCAGCCGCAAGCAGGACGCCTGCGACGAGGTGGCTCATGCGATCAACGCGCAGCATGGCGAGGGCCGCGCGATCGCAGTCGCGGCGAATATTTCGAGCAAGGATGATCTGCAGCATCTGGTCGACGAGACCCGCCGCGCTTTCGGCCGGATCGACGTGCTGGTCTGTAACGCGGCGTCCAATCCTTACTACGGCCCGATGGCGGGGATCAGCGACGACCAGTTCCGCAAGATCCTCGAGAACAACGTCATTGCCAATCACTGGCTGATCTCGATGGTCGCGCCGGAAATGCTCGAGCGCGAGGAGGGCTCGATCATCATCGTCAGCTCGATCGGCGGGCTGACCAGTTCGACCATGATCGGCGCCTACAACATCTCCAAGGCGGCGGACTTCCAGCTGGCGCGCAACCTGGCGGCCGAGTTCGGGCCGAAGAAGGTCCGGGTAAACTGCATCGCGCCGGGGCTGGTGAAGACCGACTTTGCCCGCGCGCTGTGGGAAAATCCCGACACGTTGAAGGCGGTGACCCGCTCGACTCCGCTGCGCCGGATCGGTGAGCCGCACGAAATCGCCGGGGCCGCGGTCTATCTCGCCTCGCCCGCGTCAACCTTCATGACCGGCCAGGCGATGATCGTCGACGGCGGGAGCACGATCGGGGTCGGCCTATGAGCGGACGCCTCGCCGGTAAAGTCGCGATCGTCACCGGTGCCGGATCGGGCATCGGCAAGGCGACAGTCGAACTCTTCCGGCGCGAGGGCGCTCGCGTTGTCGGTGCGGACCTCCACGGCGACCGATTTTGAGTGCGACGCGGGCGACGAGGAGCAGGTCGAGGCGCTGGTCGCCCACACCGTGCGCGATCTCGGTGGGCTCGACATCATCTTCGCCAACGCCGGCATATCCGGCGGGTTTGCCAGCATCTTCGAACAGGACGCAGACGATTGGGCGGAGATTCTGCGGGTCAATCTGATCGGGCCGTTCCTGGCGATCAAATATGCCGCGCCGGCAATGAAGGAACGGGGCGGGGGTTCGATCATCGCCACCGCATCGGTCGCGGGGCTGCGCTCAGGCGCCGGCGGGCCGGCTTATTCGGCATCGAAGGCTGGCGTGATCAACCTGGTCAAGGTCGCCGCGACCCAGTTCGTCGGCGCCAACATCCGGGTCAACGCCATCTGCCCCGGCCTGATCGAGACCGGCATGACCGAACTCATCTACGAACGGGCGCGGGCCAAGGGGCAGGAAGGCCAGATTGGTCATTTGAATCCGCTCAAGCGCGGCGGTGCACCGATCGAAATCGCCAATGCCGCGCTGTTCCTCGCGTCGGACGAGTCGAGCTACGTCAACGGGCAGGCGATCGTCGTCGACGGCGGCCTGTCGCGCGTCGCACCCCTTCAACCATCAAAGCTACGGACGGACGACGACATGAGCTTTTTGCTGTCCTACTGGCATTGCGCTGGAGTAAAATCGCGGAATGCGTCGAGCCGAGCCCTGCCGCCTTTTCCGCTACCGACTAGCTCCCCTAAATTCACAAAAATGGCGTTTGATCCCATGAAAATTGTGAAGTTAGTGACCGTTTCGGCCCCGGCCGGCCGATAATCCCTGAAGGATAGTCAAATGACCGACGTCATCGATAAGCCCACCATCAGCCCGATCTCCACCAGCCGCCACGGCGACGTGCTGATCGTCACCTCGAACAATCCGCCGGTGAACGCGCTCGGCGCGGCGGTGCGGCAGGGCTTGGTCGCGGCGATCGAAGAGGCGGAGAGGCGACGACGCGATCAAGGCGGTCGTCATCCGCTGCGAAGGGCCAGACCTTCTTCGCCGGCGCCGACATCACCGAATTCGGCAAGCCGCCGGTCATGCCGTGGCTGCCGAGCGTGGTCGACACGATCGAAAATTGCTCGAAGCCGGTGGTCGCCGCGATCCACGGTACCGCGCTTGGCGGCGGGCTCGAAGTGGCGCTCGGCTCCCATTATCGCATTGCCGTTCCCGATGCGAAGCTGGGCGTTCCCGAGGTGAAGCTCGGCCTGCTTCCCGGTGCGGGCGGGACGCAGCGCCTGCCGCGCGTGGCCGGGGTCCAGAAGGCGCTGGAGATGGTCACCAGCGGCACGCCGATCGGCGCCAGGGAGGCATTCGACGGTCGGACTGGTCGACCGGATTGTCGAAGGCGAACTGCTTCAGCATGCGGTCGCGCTGGCCGAGGAGGTCCGCGACATCCGTCCGCTGCCCAAATCGAGCGAGCGCGACGACAAGCTTCAGGAAGCGCGCGCCAATCCCGCGATCTTCGACGAATTCCGCAAGGCCAATGCCCGCAAGTTCCGCGGCTTCGAGGCGCCGGAGGCGAACATCAAGGCGGTCGAGGCGGCGGTCGCCAAGCCCTATGCCGAGGGCGTCATCGACGAGCGCAACCTGTTCATGGGCCTGATGACCGGGACCCAGTCCAGGGCGCAGCAATATTTCTTCTTCGCCGAGCGCAAGGCGGCCAAGATCGAGAATATCCCCGAGGACACCCGAGCCGCGCGACGTGAAGAAGGTCGGCGTGATCGGCGCCGGCACGATGGGCGGCGGCATTTCGATGAATTTCCTGTCGGCCGGAATCCCGGTGACGATCGTCGAAATGGCGCAGGAAGCGCTCGACCGCGGCACCGGCGTGATGCGCAAGAATTACGAGGCGACCGCCGCCAAGGGCCGGATGACCGGCGAGCAGGTCGAGAAGGCGATGGGGCTGCTGAAGCCCACGCTGGACTTCGAAGCGCTGGCCGATTGCGACCTCATCATCGAGGCGGTGTTCGAGACGATGGAGATCAAGAAGGACGTCTTCGGACGTCTCGACAAGATCGCCAAGCCGGGCGCGATCCTCGCCTCCAACACCAGCTATCTCAACATCGACGAGATCGCGGCGAGCACGTCGCGGCCGCAGGACGTCGTCGGCCTGCACTTCTTCTCGCCGGCCAATGTCATGAAGCTGCTGGAGATCGTCCGCGGCGCCAAGACCGCGCCGGACGTGCTGGTCACGGCGATGCAGCTGGCCAAGAAGATCAGGAAGGTCGCGGTGGTCGCCGGCGTCTGCCACGGCTTCATCGGCAACCGCATGCTGATGCCGCGCCAGGTCGAGGCGACCAAGCTGCTCCTGGAAGGCGCGACGCCGGAGCAGATCGATCGGGTCCATGTCGAATTCGGAATGCCGATGGGACCGTTCCAGATGGCCGACCTCGCCGGGGTCGACATCGGCTGGCACCGCGATCCCAACCGGATCGAGAATATCCGCGACGCGCTGTGCGCGATCGATCGCTGGGGCCAGAAGAAGGGCGCCGGCTTCTACGATTATGACGACAAGCGCCGGCCCTCGCCGTCGCCGGTCGTCCAGCAGATCATCGAGGATTTCGCCGCCAAGCAGGGCGTCACTCGCCGCGACATCAGCGACGAGGAAATCGTCGAGCGCACGCTCTACACGATGGTCAACGAGGGCGCGAAGATCCTCGAGGAAGGCATGGCCCAGCGCGCCTCCGACATCGATGTGGTGTGGGTCTATGGCTATGGCTGGCCGGTCTATCGCGGCGGTCCGATGTTCTGGGCCGACACCGAAGGGCTGGACAAGATCGTTGAGGGCCTGAAGAACCAGGAAGCTCGAATGGGGAGCGATTTCAGCTTTCAGCCAGTTGTTGCTGGACAAGGCCGAGAAAGGGCGAGAAATTCACTCGATAGAACAGCCGAGCCGAAGGGGAATTCGATGAGCGATTATATGGTGACGGAAAGCACTGGGCCGGTTGCGGTCCGCTACCGGAAAATCGTCATGTGGATTCACTGGATCACCGCGATCCTGGTCGTGATGCAGGTCTATATCGGCTTCACCTTTCACGACCTGCCGCGCGGAACTCCGGAGCGGAGCCTTCGTCTTCGGCTGGCACAAGACCTGGGGAGTGCTGATCCTGTTGCTGGCTTTGGCCAGGTTGGCGGTTCGGCTGATGAATCCGCCGCCGCCATATCCGTCAGACTATCCCAAGTGGCGGCGCTTCATCGCGGTCTGGAATCACCGGCTATTCTATTTCCTGCTGATCGCGCTTCCGCTGACAGGCCTGGCTGCGGTCTCGGGCCGGGCGGAGGGTGGCTGGGTACCGCTGCAGTTGGGCCTCTCGGTTCCCGCCATTCCCGGCATTCCCAAGGAGAATGAGTTCGACGACGTGCACGAATTGCTGGTCTGGGTCACGCTAGCGCTTGCTTGTCCTCCATGTAACGGCGGCGCTCTATAACCAGTTCGTCTATCAAGGATCGGTGGCGGGCCGGATGTGGCCGTTCAGATCAACTCGCAAGGCTTAGCGGCGCGAAGGCAATAGCCACAGCATCGCTCCGGCCAGCGCGGCGACGCCGGCAGCGACCGTGAAGGTATCTGCCGGCCCGCCGCGGTCCCAAAGATAGCCCGCACCGAGGCTGGCAAGCAGGGCGGAAATGCCGCTGGCGAAGAAAAAGGCGCCGAAACTGGTCGCTCGCTGACCCTCGGGCGCGGCGTCGGCGATCATCCGGGCGAAGATTCCCTGGGTCAGTGCCATGTGCGCGCCCCACAGGGCGACGCCGGCGAACACTGCCCACAGGGTGGATGCTTGCGCCAGCCACAGGTCTGCGGCGACCAGTACCGCGATTCCGCCGAGCAGCAGTGACTTGGGCTCGATCCGGTCGCTGAGCGCCCCAGCGGGATAGGCGAGCAAGAGAAACGCGAGGCTGAAAAGCGCAAGGACGAGCGGCGACCAGGTTGGAGCCAGGCCAACGTCCATTGCCTTCAGGATCAGGAAGCCTTCGGAAAAGCGGGCAAGGCCGAACAGGAAGCCGACACCGATCAGCCGCCTGACCTGCTTGTCGAGCGAGCGCCAGCCACCCCATGGCAACCGTGCTTTTGGTGGCGACATGGCGTTCGGGCTCCTGGAGCATGGTCCAGGCAAACAGGAACGACAGTGCGGCAGGAATTACCGCGACCCAGAACACGGCGCGAATATCGTCGGCAAACAACAGCATCAGCCCGATCGCAGCGAGCGGCGCAAGGAAGGCGCCAACCGTGTCGAGCGCCTGCCTCAGGCCATAGGCCGCGCCGCGCAGCTCGGGCGGAGTTTCATCGGCGATCATCGCATCGCGCGGTGCGCCGCGGATGCCCTTGCCGATGCGGTCGACGAAGCGCGCGCCAAGCACCGGAATCGCACCCTGGGCAAGCGGGAATAGCGGCTTCGACAACGCAGCCATGCCATAGCCCAGCAGGATCCACGGTTTGCGCCGCTGGTTGCGGTCGCTGAGCCGCCCGGAAACCAGCTTGGCGATATTTGCGGTCGCCTCCGCAACGCCATCGAGCGCGCCCATCGCGACCACTGGAAGGCCGAGCGTGACGGTCAGGAAGGCAGGCAGCAGCGCGTGATAAATCTCGCTCGACAGGTCCATCAGCAGGCTGACGATGCCGAGAATCCAGACGGTGCGTGGAAGGGAAGGGCGCGTCGTCACGACCCTTGCGTAATCGCAAATTTGCTAAACGCGAAATCTTTGATAGCGTAGATAATATGTGGGGGAGTACATCACCGGGCGCCATTGCGGCGCGTTTCGCTCGACTGGTCGAATTGCTTGGCGGGGACACCGCTGCAGCCAAGGCCATGGGTCAGCAGCGTGACTTGCTTGCCGCTGTCCAAGCAACCGAGCCAGCCACACTCAACCAGGTCGCAGCCAAGGTGAAACGCGGGGCGCCGGCAGTGAGCCGAGCCATCGACGCGCTTGTTCGCGCCGGGCTTGTCGACCGCCAGGCCGATCCCGACAACCGTCGCCGCCTTGCTCTCAGGTTGACCGACGAAGGGCGCCAACATCTCAATCGGCCGCCCGCTGCGGACAGTTCGTTGGAGGGCCGTCTCGGCAAGCTCGCGGCCAGCGAGCTTCGCGCACTGGAGCGCGGGATCGAAATTCTCGAACGATTGCCGCGCTAGCAGGTTGAAAGGGCTAACATGCTGCTGATATTGCTCGTCGCGGGATTGAGCATCGGTGCCGCCGGGCTGTTCGTCGGCATTATCCGTGAGGCCGCGAAGACCAACCAGCTGGTGCCGAAGGGCGAGGCGCTGGCGCTTGCCGCAGTCACCAACTTCTTCGACACGCTCGGGATCGGCTCGTTCGCGCCGACGCTCGCCTGGTTTCGGTTCCGGAAGATGGTTCCGGACCGGCTGATGCCGCTGACGATGTTCATCGGCTATACATTCCGGCGATCCTGCAGGGCGTGATTTTCCTGATCCTGCTTGGAGTGAAGGTCGATCCGATCCTGCTGACTGGGCTGCGTCGTCGCGATCGTTGCCGGGCGGCTACATCGGCGTACCGATCGCGGCCAAGTCGCCGGTGCGACTGATCCAGGCGATCGTCGGCAGCGCGCCCTGCTGATGCCGCGCTCTTCTATAGCTTTCCAACCTTGGCCTGATGCCGGCTGGCGGCACGGCCAACGGCTTGCCGCTTGCCCTGACGATCGTCGCCATCGTGGCCAATTTCGTCTTCGGCATCCTGCTCAGCTTCGGGGTCGGCAATTATGCCCCGACGCTGGCCATGCTCAGCCTGATGGGGATGGACCCGCGGCTGGCCTTTCCGATCATGGCGGCCGGCGCCGGCTTCTCCGGCATCGCGGCCGGAGTGCAGTGCGTGCGGAAGGTCAATCTCGACTGGCGGATCGTGCTGGGCCTGACAATCGGAGCGATCCCGTCGGTTCTGATTGCTGCCTTCATCGTCAAGGAAATGGACCTGGTGTTGCTGCGCTGGCTGGTCGTCGTGGTCGTGACCTATGCCGGTGTCGTCGCTGCTGCTACCGCGCTCCGCAAGGCGCCAGCTGGTTCCGCCGGATGCCGCAGAAGCCGCGGTGACTCATTAGCTGCGGTTGCCGCAGCGCAGCATTTCAGGTAGGGGGCGCGCAACTTAAATCCGGGACATCGATAATGAACCTGCGCAACGTGGCGATCATCGCCCACGTCGATCATGGCAAGACCACGCTCGTCGACCAACTATTCCGCCAGTCGGGCACCTTCCGCGACAACCAGCGCGTGGAAGAGCGCGCGATGGACTCGAACGACCTCGAGAAGGAGCGCGGGATCACCATCCTTGCCAAGTGCACCTCGGTCGAGTGGCCCGACGCCAATGGCACGGTGACCCATATCAACATCGTCGACACGCCGGGCCACGCCGACTTCGGCGCCGAGGTCGAGCGCATCCTGTCCATGGTCGACGGCGTCATCCTGCTGGTCGACAGCGCCGAAGGACCGATGCCGCAGACCAAGTTCGTCACCGGCAAGGCGCTTGCGCTCGGTCTGAAGCCCATCGTCGTCGTCAACAAGATCGACCGTCCCGACGCACGGCCGGCCGAAGTGCTCGACGAGGTGTTCGAGCTTTTCCTGAACCTCGAGGCCAATGACGAGCAGCTCGATTTCCCGACGCTCTACGCCTCGGGCCGCGCAGGCTATGCCGGGCTCACCGACGACGTCCGCGAGGGCGATCTGACCCCGATGTTCGAGACGATCGTCAAGCATGTGCCGGCGCCGAACCTCGACACGACCGCCGAATTCAAGATGCTCGCGACCCTGCTCGACCGCGATCCCTTCCTCGGCCGCATCCTCACCGGCCGGATCGAAAGCGGCACGCTCAACGTCAACATGCCGATCCGGGCGATGGACGTGAACGGCAACGTCGTCGAGGACGGCCGCGCAACCAAGGTGTTCGCCTTCCGCGGGCTCGAGCGTGTGCCGGTCGAGACCGCGCAGGCGGGTGACATCGTCGCGATCGCCGGGCTGATGAAGGCGACCGTTTCCAACACCATCGGCGAGCTCACCATTGCCGAGCCGCTTCATGCGCGCGAAATCGATCCGCCGACGTTGTCGATGAGCTTCGCGGTCAACGACAGCCCGTTCGCCGGCAAGGACGGCGACAAGGTGCAAAGCCGGGTCATCCGCGACCGGCTTGCGCGTGAGGCCGAAGGCAATGTCGCGATCCGGGTCAGCGAGACGCCGGGCGGCGACGGCGTTCGAAGTCGCCGGCCGCGGCGAGCTTCAGCTTGGCGTGCTGATCGAGACGCTGCGCCGCGAGGGCTTCGAGCTGTCGATCAGCCGCCCGCGCGTGCTGTTCCGCGACGGACCGAGCGGCCGCGAGGAGCCCTACGAGACGGTCGTGATCGACGTCGACGACGAATTCTCCGGCACGGTCATCGACAAGATGGCGATGCGCAAGGCCGAGATGACCGACATGCGCCCGTCGGGCGGCGGCAAGACCCGCCTGACCTTCTCGGCGCCGAGCCGCGGCCTGATCGGCTATCACGGCGAATTCCTGTCCGACACGCGCGGCACCGGCATCATGAACCGGCTGTTCGAGAAGTATGGCCCATACAAGGGCCCGATCTCAGGGCCGCCAGAACGGCGTGCTCATCTCGATGGAGCAGGGCCCGGCCGTGGCCTATGCGCTTGAGCGCGCTTGAAGATCGTGGCATTCTGTTCATCACGCCGGGCGAGATGCTCTACGAGGGCATGGTGATCGGCGAGAATGCCAAGACGCAGGATCTTGAGGTCAACCCGCTGAAGTCCAAGCAGCTGACCAACTTCCGCGCTTCCGGGCCCAAGGACGAGGGCATCCGCCTGACCCCGCCGAGGCGGATGACGCTGGAGCAGGCGATCGCCTACATCCAGGACGACGAGCTGGTCGAAGTCACGCCCAAGGCGATCCGCATTCGCAAGCGCTACCTCGACCCGCATGAGCGGAAGAGGGCATCGCGGAAGATGGAAGCGGCATAACTTCCTTCACTGCTTTGCATTCGAGTGCTGCAGTTCTCTTAGCAGGCTGTGGCCATCGGTACCGACCACGTCGGCAATCCGCCAGCCGGAGGCAGTCAGCACCAGGCTGAGCCTGAGGTCTCGTACCTCGTTCGGCCTTAGCGAAACTTGCACCTTGGCGGTCGCGGAGCGCGAATTCGGCTGCTTAATGCTGAGAATCCGTGCGGATATACGGTCATAATCCTGGCAGTCGCACAGAGGGTCGCCGTCGAGATAGCCAACCTCGCCGCCCGAACTATCCTTCTGGATGGCTGCCACCAGCGTTGGGGAAAACACCTCGTCGGGAGTTGCAAGCGGATTGTAGCCGCTATGACTGTAGCCGGCATAAATCCGGCGGACGAACGCAGTGGGGCTCTCGGCCGGATGGGACGCCGCAATCAAAAGTGCAAAAGGAATCACCGCCGACCTGCCATCGCAGCTATCGAATCTTCCTTGGATTTCCGATGAGTGCAAGCGCCAGTTGCGGAAATGGAAGCGGCCTGAAGCCGCTTCCATGCCTCCCGCCTAAAAGTTGCAGTTGTTGGGCTCCGGTCGGTCGAGCCGGAACGCCGCGCCCGCGAATCCAGCCGGCTTGATCACGATGGCGACAAATTCGGCCACTTGCGAATTCGAGGCATTCTCGACGTTGTGGATCTTGTACGCGCCCTCGATGAAAGAATCCCCGGCATTATAGGTATGGGGCGTGCAGAGCGGATTGGAACCGTCGTACCAGATGATGCTCCCCTGGGTAACGGTCACGAAGACTGGCGCCGGGTGCGCGTGCCAGCCGCTGTAGCCGCCTGCCTGCACGGTCAGTCGGTCGGCACCGATGTCCGTTGCATCGAGAGTCTTGAGGATCAATCCCCACTTGCCGGTTTTGTTGGACGGGGTGTTCTCATGGAGCGTTCCAAAATGCCCATTGACGATAGGTCCAGGTGCGAAGCCCGAACCAGGCGTTGCCAGTGCCGGGCTGATGAGCAACGACGACGATGCCAGCGCGATCGCAGCCGCGCCAAGGGTGATGATTCGAAGATGATTCACGGGCAACCTCCCTGCTTGAAGGGGACGCCACAAGTCGCCATTCTGAGTCGGCGGCGGCGCTATTTGCCTGTTCGCAAGTCACGAATATACTTAACTTTAGATAGGGAGCTTGGATCTACCGATCCACAGCCTCAGCCGGGCTTTTGTCATAAGGAAACAGGAGAACAGCTACGCGCAACCTTCGATATATTGGATGGTGTCGCTTCCGGCGTGGATCACTTGCACTCGGCGCGATGTGCCGGTTTCGAAGCGCACTCCGCTTTTTTCGGGTTTAAGCCAATAAGTTAGATACTCGGCCGGTTCACCTTCATAATGATGGGTCTCTGCCTTAAGGCCCGTGCCATAGGCCTTGCGGACATCGTCGGCGTTGGCGCCGACCCCTATCCCGCGTGGCGTTGTGACCTTGCTTGGTTCGGAGACCGTTATTCGGGACAGCTTACCGTCAATTAGCATGAAGATCATGCCGGGAAGCGCATTATCCGCTGCGTAGAGCTCAATGCAGCTGCCCTCATTGTCGAATGCGTCACCTTGCAGCTCGACGTGAAGCGCCTTGCCAAGTTGCGTCACGGTTCATGCCGATATGAACCGGCCCCCAGCCGCTGGGAGTAAGCTTCCAGTCGGGCTCCTGGGCCGAGGCAGTGACGGCCAGAAATAGGGCCAGGGGTCCGAACAACTTCACTTCGCCATCTCCAGAATCAACTTCCATTCCTCATCGCGAACAGGAGCGACAGAAAGGCGCGACTGGCGGATCAGTTCCATCTTGGCGAGCTTGGCCTCCGCCTTGATGGCGCCAAGGGTGACGGGAGTGTTCAGCGGCAGAACCGGCTCAACCGGCACCTTGACCCAGCTGCCGTCGTCGCCGTCCGGCTGCCCGGTCCCGGTAATCCGCATGATCCCGACCACTGCTCGTTCGTCCATGCTGTGGTAGAAGAATGCCTCATCGCCAGGCTTCATGGCGCGCAAATGAAGGCGCGCGGCATTGTTGCGCACTCCGTCCCACATGGTGCCGCCATCGCGGACCAGATCATTCCAGCTGTAGCTGCTCGGTTCGGATTTCATCAGCCAATAGGCCATTCGATCGGGTCTCCTTTAGTCGGGCTTACAGACGGGAATGCCGATTGGTTCAAGCATAAGTCACTCAAAAATTCCGGAAATCTGTCAAATTGTTCATTGTTCCGGTCGTTTATCCCGTCATCTGCTCAACTCACCGCTCAAGCGGTTGCCGGTCGCCCGCCTTCGCTTATGTGCACTGCAACATTTTAATGAGCGGGTGGATCCACCTGGCGCGGCCAAAGGGCAGCAGCCGGATCCCAGGGCAAGACGGACGAGCCCTCCGCGATCGCCAGTCAGCGTTTAGTTGCTTGAAGCGATCGTCGGACGGCCGGCCGCCATAGTTAGAGCAAGAATTGAAGAAGTTTTTAGGAACCGGCGGCGCGTCGGCGTTGCTGCTGCCATGTTGCTTACCGTTGGGGGTTCGGGCCAGGCGCTCGCCCAAGCAAGTCACCAAGCTTCCGGTCGTTCAGGCAGTCGTGAGACCACGACCATGCACTGCATTGCGCGCCAGTCGGCGCCTGCAGCCGCCGCGCCGGCACCGCAGATGTCGCTTACCGAGATGGTCAACGTTCATCGGACCGGCGCCGAGCTCGACGAGCAGGGCCAGTGCCTTGCGACCGCCGTCTATTTCGAAAGCATGGGCGAGCCGCTGGAAGGCCAGCTGGCCGTCGCCAATGTCGTCATCAACCGCGCCAAATCGGGCCGCTATCCGACCAGCTGGTGCGGCGTGGTCAAGCAGAAGGCCCAGTTCAGCTTTGTTCGCGCCGGGCGCTTCCCGCGGATCGATTACGGCTGCGATGCCTGGGCCAAAGCACAGGCGATCGCCCGCATTGCAGCGCTCAACCTGACCACCGCGCTGCCCCAGGACGTGCTGTGGTATCACGCTGATTATGTCGCGCCGCGCTGGCGCAACAACCTTCGGCGGGTCGAAAAGATCGGTGCACACATCTTCTACCGCGGCTAATCCATCGTCCTGCCGCAGCGCGGCCTCGTCTTGGCGTTAACCATGTTCAAGGGGGATTCGCACTTGCCCCCTCATCGCGCAGAATCCCTTCAAGGATAAGGATTTATCCAAGGCGGGGAGGCCTGGCGGTGCTCAAGATCCTGATCGTCGAAGACGATGTACAGCTGGCGACGACGCTGAAATATCTGGTCGAAGATAATCCGCGTTATCGTGTCGTTGCCACCGCCGACGATCTGGATAGCGCGGTCACCGCCGCCTCGGAGCATCTTCCCGATCTTGCACTCGTCGACCTTCGCCTTGCGCATGGTTCGACCGGATTCTCGGTCGCGGTGAGAATGGGCGATTTCGACATTCCCTGCTTCTTCATCACCGGCAAGGCGCCCGATTTCCCGATGCCGGATCTGGCGCTTGGCTGCCTGATGAAGCCATTCACGGCCGAGGACATCCATCGCAGCCTCGCCGCGGCCGAGGATTTGATGCGCGGGCGCGAGGCGCTGAGGCCAAAGATGCCGGTCAACCTCACGCTCTACGACAAGGTCGAAGAGGAGGTGGGCGCCGAGACGCAGCCCGGCTACATCCCTTCACGTCGCTCGCTGAAGACTCGGCTGGAACATTGGATCGCGGGCACACAGCATTGAATGATCGAATCCCCCGCCCAGCGCTGAGTGCGTGGACGGCGGGGCGCCCATGTCCGGGTGGCGCTGTCCGGGGGACGGTGCCATCCGGGCACTAGCCGGGAAATGCCGCTTTGCCAGATCCATGTGACGAGATCTTGCTCTTCATCCTGCGGCCCAATGCTTCGATGGTATGATAGGAAAGCAATGCCATCCCATAGGAAAGAAGCAGGACGAGAGTCGCGGTTGTGAAGAAATCGAACCGGGTGCGAAAATAATCGGCAATCGGGTAATGCCAAAGATAGAGCCCATACGAGAGCTTCCCGATATGGACGAGTAAGGGCGCTTCCAGCCACTTGGTTTCTGACACGCTAGCTATGAGCATGACTGCCGCAATTTCGGCGGCAAGGATCGTGAACGACGACCATTCTATTTCCACAAAGAGGCATAGGGAAAGAAAGATAACCAATCCGACTAGGCCAACCCATTTGCTTGCCCGCCATGCTGAAAAATAGAGCAGCGCACCCACCACAAGTCCGGTGCCATGCGTATCAAGCCGATAATGATAGTCTCGCCAATCGGTGAACGTCGCACGCCAGGCAACCATGGCGATCAGGGCAATAACCAACCAAAGGATTGCCCGGTTGGACCGCAATATTGGAACGAGCAGGAGCGGCCACAGCAGATAGAATTGCTCCTCGATTGCCAGCGACCAGCTATGGCCGATGTGTTCCGGCCCCAATCCCGACGGCACTGTGAAATCGCTAAGATAGAGGCCCGCCAGCAGCGCGTCGCGGCCATGAGGCTCACCGGGCCAAACCAAAGGTGCGACCATCATATAAACCGCGAGCATGAAAAGCAGGGCAGGTCCCAACCGAAGGAAGCGACGAAGATAAAAACGCCGCAGGTCGATTGAACCTGATTTCCGATATTCTTCGACAAGGATCGAAGTAATCAAGAACCCCGACAAGACGAAGAACAGGTCCACGCCTATATAGCCACCGACGAGGACGTCGGGGTTGGAATGGAACAACATGACAGCGAGGATTGCGATGGCCCGCAGTCCATCCAGGCCTGGCGAATACTTCACGCTCTCCCCCTCGAACTGACTTAGAGAAGGTTAGCGGCAATTTGGTACGAGTTGGTTAACAGCGCGAACTTAGAGCCGCATCACGCCTTTGCGCGGTCGGCGCTCGCCATAGGTTTCCGCCGTCAGCTTCGCTCCCGCTTCATACAGCGCCTGCCGCCGACCCTGGATCGAGGCGCTGAGTTGTATCTGCTCTAATCGGTGCAGCTTTTCGAAGGTTGGATGCGCCAGCACCTCGGCGACAAAGCGTGCGGTCTTGGGCCAGCGGTGGGCGTCGATGCCAAACCCTGCATAAGCGCCGTTGCGGAAGAAGCTGGCGATCGCAATGTCAGCGAGGCCGATCGAGGCGAATAGATAGCCGCTCTCCGGCAATTCGCACTCCAGATAGTCGAGCGCCGCGGGAATTTCGGTCGACAGGGAATTGTCGATCCGTTCCTGATCGCCCGGTTCCTTCCAGACATTGGGGTGGACGAATTTGGGATAGAACAGCCCCCAGATGAACACGTCGCCCAGTCGAGTGTCGGCGAACTCCTCCAACCAGCGGGCGCGTGCACGTTCTTTCGGATGTTCCGGCAGGAGTGGCGGGTCCGGGTAGGTTTCGTCGAGATATTCGGCAATTACGGTGGAATCGGTAAGCACCAGCCCGTCATCGATCAACACTGGGATCCGGCGAAGGGGACTCAGGCGCGCGAATTCGTCATTGCCGAAGAAAGGCGTGATCGGATCCACCTCATAGTCGAGGCCTTTAAGTTCGAGGCAGACAAGCACCTTGCGGACATATGGGCTGACATAGCTGCCGATGATCTTCATGGGCAGCGTGATGCTCCGCGCGGACCCGCTGTTCAAGTCACGGAAACGGGGAGGCTGGATGCCCGACGAGGATTCGAACCTCGATTGACGGAGTCAGAGTCCGTAGTCTTACCATTAGACGATCGGGCAACACGCAGGTCGCCGGGCGCGCAGATAGAAAGCCCGCCTTCTCCTGTCAACGCCGCGCCGGTCTGAGCGAACCCGCATGCGACCGCCCGGTTGCACCTAAAGACTTATTCAGGTTAAGCTTGCGCCAAGTCAGCCGTGCGGCATCCCTGCGCGGCCAAGGATAGAATGGGCATGTGAGGATGGCGCAGCAAGTCGCCAGTGCGCCGAGCCCTCGGTATGAGGGACCGGCAGGCGGAGGACCGCCGCTCCGGAGGAGCCACAGGCGCGATATCTACGGCGCTCTGGACCTGGGTACCAACAATTGCCGGCTTCTGATCGCCCGTCCGAGCGACGGCGGCTTCACCGTCCTCGACGCCTTTTCGCGCATCGTCCGGCTTGGCGAGGGGCTGTCGACCAGCGGGAAGCTCACCCAGGGCTCGATGGATCGCGCGGTCGAGGCGCTTGCGGTCTGCGCCGACAAGCTCAGGCGGCGGCATGTCACGCTGTCTCGGTCGGTCGCGACCGAGGCCTGCCGCCGGGCAGTCAACGGTCGCGACTTCATCGACCGGGTGAAGCGAGAGACCGGGATCGCGCTGGAGATTATTGCGCCGCAGGAGGAAGCGCGGCTGGCCGTGCTCGGCTGCCACAAGCTGCTTGAGCCAGGCGACGGGCCGGCGCTGATCTTCGACATTGGCGGCGGATCGACCGAATTGGTGCTGGTCGAACAGGGCGAACAGGCCCCGCGCATCAGGGCGTGGTGGTCGGCGCCGTGGGGCGTCGTCTCGCTGACCGAGAGCGAGGGTCGCGAGGCGATCGAAGGCAAGGACCGGGTCGTGGCCTATGCCCGGATGCGCGAACGGGTCCTGAGAAGCTTCGCCCATTTCGTCGAGATGCTGCCGGGGAAGCTCAAGAATGTCCGATTGCTCGGCACCAGCGGAACGGTGACGACGCTTGCAAGTGTCCACCTTGCGTTGCCTGCCTATGATCGGCGGATGGTTGACGGGCTCCATGTGCCGGTAGGCGACATGCGGCGCATTTCGACGATGATCGCCGAAATGGATTTCGGCCAGCGCAGCGGCTTGCCCTGCATCGGCACCGACCGGGCCGACATGGTCGTTGCCGGCTGCGCGATACTGGAGGCGATCCTCGACATTTGGCCGGCCGAAACGCTGGGCATCGCCGATCGCGGCATTCGCGAAGGAATCCTTCGCTCGCTGATGGCGCGCGACGGTTATCAGCTGTGAGCCGGTCCGGGCAGGGGCCGAAGCAAAGGGTCAAGACCGCCAAGGGTCGCAAGGTGAGTTCGACCCGCTGGCTCGAGCGCCAATTGAACGATCCCTATGTCAGGAAAGCCAAGGCCGAGGGCTATCGCAGCCGCGCGGCCTACAAGTTGCTGGAGCTCGACGAGAAATATGGCCTGCTGAAGGGCGTCAAGGCTGTCGTCGATCTCGGTATAGCGCCGGGCGGCTGGAGCCAGGTCGTTCGGCGCCGGTCACCCGCCGCCAGCATAGCCGGGATCGACTTGCTGCCGACCGACCCGATCGACGGGGTCGCCATCCTGCAGATGGACTTCATGGACGATGACGCGCCAGAGAGGCTTGCGGAGGCGCTGGGCCTTCCCGAAGCCGACCTCGTCATGTCCGACATGGCCGCCAACACCGTCGGCCACCCGCAGACCGATCACCTCCGCACCATGGCTCTGGTCGAGGCGGGGATGCTGTTCGCGACCGAAGTCCTGAGGCCCGGCGGCGCCTACGTCGCCAAGGTGCTGGCCGGCGGCGCCGACCACAATCTTGTCGCCGAATTGAAGCGCCACTTCGCCACCGTGAAGCACGCCAAGCCGCCCGCCAGCCGCAAGGATTCGTCCGAGTGGTACGTCATCGCACAGGGGTTCAAGGGGCGCTCGGACGGGCAGCATTGACCGACGGTTCCAGACGGGGACGTGCGGGATTATAGGTGAAGGGCTTGAAGCGGGATATGGAGCGCCATGGTTGAGCCAACCCAGACTTTAATCGCCACTCGCGGCGCGCAAATGTTTCCCGTTCTTACCTCCGACGAGATGACGCGATTGCGCCGGTTCGGCGAGACCAGGCGATTTCACGAGGGGGAAGCGCTGGCGACGGTTGGCCAGTCGGGCCTCGGGTTGGTCCTGATCCTCGATGGCGAAGTTGAAATCAGCCAGCACGACGAGTTTGGCCAAAGGACCCATATCGTTACTCACCAGCGCGGCTCCTTCATGGGCGAGCTGGCGCAGCTCTCTGGGCGCCCCTCGCTGGTCGATGCTTATGCCCTGACAAATGTCGAGGCAGTGGTGCTACCGCCGGAGCGGCTCCGGGCGCTGCTGATCGCCGAGGCTGACCTCGGTGAACGGATCATGCGGGCCTTGATCCTGCGCAGGGTCGGGCTGATCGAATCCGGTGCCGGGCCGATCATTATCGGCCCCGGCGACGATGCCGACGTGCTGCGCCTGACCAATTTCCTGACGCGTAACGGCCACCCGCACCAGCATCTCGACCCCGCCACCGACAGTTGCGCGGCGACGCTGGTCGAACGGTTCAAGGTCGAGGTCGAGGAATTGCCGATTGTGCTGTGTCCCGGCGGAGCGCTGCTGCGCAATCCGCCAGAAGGGACGCTGGCGCGATGTATCGGCCTGGTCGGACCGATCGATCCGGACCGGCTGTTCGATGTGATCGTCATCGGGGCGGGACCGGCGGGTCTCGCGACCGCCGTCTATGCCGGATCGGAGGGATTGTCGGTGCTGGTGCTCGATTGCCGGGCATTTGGTGGCCAGGCGGGCGCTTCGGCACGGATTGAGAATTACCTTGGCTTCCCGACCGGGATATCCGGCATGGCCTTGATGGGCAGGGCCTTCAGCCAGGCGCAGAAATTCGGCGTGGAAATGGCCATTCCCGACGAGGTCATGAAGCTGGAATGCGGGCGCGATCCCTGCCGGGTACAGATTTCTACCGGCGAGATCGCCCAGGCGCGCGCCGTCGTAATCGCGACCGGCGCTCGATACCGGCGGTTGGACGTGGAACGGCTTGAAGAGTTTGAGGGCACGTCGGTCCATTACTGGGCCTCGCCGCTTGAGGCCGATTTGACGGTCGGACATGATGTGGCGCTGGTTGGGGGCGGCAATTCGGCGGGTCAGGCGACCGTCTTCCTGGCCGGCCGTGCCCGGCGCGTCACCTTGATCGCGAGAAGGCCGCTCAGCCAAACCATGTCGCAATATCTGATTGATCGGATCGCAAAGCCTCTCCAACGTCGACGTTGTGATCGGCTGCGAGATTGCCGCGCTTGAGGGATCGGATGGCGCCCTAGAGGCGGTGAAATGGCGCGACCGGGGATCGGGGACCGAAGTTCGTCATCCGGCAAAATATCTGTTCTCGTTCATCGGCGCCCAACCCAATACCGATTGGCTCGCCGGATCGGGATTGGAACTCGACGAGCGAGGCTTCCTTCAGACCGGCGAAGAGGTGGGCGAGGACCGCTTGCCGCTCGAAACCAGCCGTCGGGGCGTGTTCGCCGTCGGCGACGTCCGCGCCTGCTCCGTCAAGCGTGTCGCGTCGGCGGTTGGCGATGGCGCGCAAGTCGTATCCGCGATCCATGGATATTTGGCACGGGTCGCAGAGACCGTGCTTGATCGCCCTGAAGTTCAAGCGGTGTAGCTTTTCGCTCGACCGATCCGCCGTGGGTGGCAGTCGGGCGTTTGCGAAACGCCTTAATCCTAGCTCTTCCGCGCGGCCTTAACTGCTTCCTTCAGCGTGTCGTAGCCGACGGCGGCGTTGATCACGCGGTTGCCGACCACGAACAAAGGCGTGCCGGTCGCGCCAAGCTGGCTGGCGAGGGCCATGTTGGCCCTGAGCTCCGCTTCCTGGGCCGGATCGTCGGTCGGCTGAGGCGACACTCCGGCGGAGCGGGCTGCAAGTGCAATTGTATCCGGACCCGGCCGGCCGGCTGCGTAGAGCGCGTCATGATAAGCCCCGAACTTTCCGGCCTTGGATGCCGCAAGCGAAATGCGCGCTGCTGCAACGCTTTCGGGCCCGAGGATTGGCAGTTCGCGATATACGACGCGCAGCCCCTTCTCTTCCTTCAGCAGCCGCTCAATGTCGGGGTTGCTTTGCCGGCAATAGCCGCAGGCATAATCGAAGAAATAAGTCATCGTGACTTCGGGTTTTCCGGCGCCTTTCCAGCTTGAATAGAACGGCCGCTCGAGCGAGGCACGGATTGGCGCGAGGGTGGAGGCATATTGTTGTTCGCGCAGCGCGTCCCCAGCCTGCACCAGCATTTGGGGATTGGCGACCAGCGCTTCGCGCACCAATCTTTCGCCGAACAGCGATGGCCCGGCAAGGACCAGCACCGCGGCGGTCAGCGCCGAACCGATCACCCCGCCAGATGATTGCTGGTACCCAGGGGCCGCTATTCCTTTGGTTTTGGCTCACGGTACTTCTTGTCCTTCTTCAGCGCATTTTCGGAAACCATGGCGATATCCTGCGCGCGAAGATAGTCCGGCGTTCCCTGTGGCAGGCCGGCAAGCGCCATCCGGGCACTGGCCAGGGCAAGCTTGTCCTTGCCTTCAAGATTGTTTCGCTCCGCGGTCGCCAACGCTGCTCGTGGCGTATCGCCTTCGCGGTCATAGACGATACCAAGTTGGTACCATGCGAAGGGATTGTCATTGTCGCGGTTTACCGCGGTTTTCAGTACCTGCTTGGCCTCGTTGAAATTCTTGGGATCCTCCGACGCGATCAAGGCGTGGCCAAGCATCACCGCAATCATCGGCATGTCGGGAGCAATGGCAACCGACTTGCGGAGCGGCGCTATCGCCTCCTGCGGATGACCGCCTTCAAGGAGGATCTGGCCCTTCAGTTCGAGAAAGAAGGGATCGTTGGGCGCAGTGGCGAGCAACGCGTCCGCCTCGGCATTGGCCTTATCGGGGTAAGCCCCGAGATGATAGGCATATGCCCGGGCGTAGTGGGCCGGAACGCTCAGGTCGGTTTCAGGATAGAATTTAACCGCTTCCTGCGGAGTCACATATCCGATCAGCTTTGCCTTTACCCGTTGGAAACGGGCTTCCAGTGCCGGATCAACCGGACGGTTCCAGGCGGGATCCTTCTCGGTAGATGCCCTCCAGCGTCGCAATACGTTCGCTCGAAAGCGGGTGGGTACGATCGTAGCTGTCCTTGGCGTAGATCGCGAGCCGATACTCCTGGTTCTGCAGCTTTTTGAAGAATTGGATGCTGCCCTTACCGCTGACTCCCGCCTTGGATAGATAAGAGGCGCCAGCAAGATCGGCGCTCGATTCCTGCGCCCGGGTGAAGGCCAGGAATGATCCCATGGCGGCCTGCTGTCCCGCCGCAAAAATGCCCATCCCGGCATCGCCAGCGCCTGCAGCCATGGCCGCGGCGCCAAGCACCAGGCTGAGAAGAGTAATGGCTGTCGCCTGCCTGGCGCCGTCATAGATCCGGATCGCATGGCCACCGGCAACGTGGCCGAGTTCGTGCGCGATAACGCCTTGTAGCTGGTTGACGTTGTCGGCGGCGGTCAGGAGGCCGCTATGGACATAAACGATTTGGCCCTGGGCTACGAATGCATTGATTTCGGGGTCATTGATCAGGACAACCTTGACGCTGGCCGGATTAAGGCCCGCCGCCTCGACCAGCGGATCGCTGATATTCTTGAACAGCAGCTCCGTTTCGCTGTCGCGCAGGATCGATTGGGCCAGCGCCGGGCGCGCGGCGGCAAAGAATAGCGCGAGGCCGAGCATAAGCAGCCGAGCCAGGCGGATAATCCGCAGGGACATGCCCCGCTGTCTCACTGCCTGCCTGAACGGCAAATGAAAGCCGGCCCGCGGGTTCGATGCGCGGGCCGATTTCATCGGTTAGCTGCCTTCATTAGCCGAAAGTCCGCTGCCACCAACCGCGACGCGGCTCGCCGGGTACGTCCTCATTGCTTGCCTCAGGGGCAGGAGCGCGCTTGTGAGCCGAAGCCCGTTCGACGGGGGCATCCTCCGGCTTTTTCTTGGCGCGGGTTGCGCGCTTCGGTTTTTCAGCCGGTGCTTCCTTACCCGCAGGCGCTTCAACCGGGCCGACAGCTGGGGCTGCCTCAACCTCAGCCGCATCCTCGACCTTCTTGCGGGCACGCGGACGACGGCGAGTTTTGGGTTGCTCCTCCGCAGTCGGCTCGACGGTCTCTGGGAGCAGCCTCCTCGGAAACCGGCAGGTCAGCCATGGGCGCAGCTTCCGGGGCGATTTCGGCCGTCGCTTCAGTCTCGCCACCGGCACGACCGCGCCTGCCTCGACCTCCGCGGCGGCCGCGGCGAGGCTTGGAGCCTTCCGCATCGGCCGATGCCGGCCGCTCGCCCGCTTCTTCCTCGCCCAGCTGCTCGGCTTCCGGCGCTTCGGCGGCAGTTTCAGGAAGCTCGGCGGCTTCGCCCGCTTCCATTTCGCCGTCACGGCGGCGGTTGCGACCGCCGCGACGCCGGCGGCGCCGGCGCCTGCTGTTGCGATCGCTGTCGTCCTCAGACCGTTCTTCGCTGGCCTCGGCTTCCTCTACTTCCTCTTCCTCATCGACTTCGGGCAGATATTCTCTCTTCCTCGACGAGCACAGGCTGGGCGGCAGGGCGTTCCTTCGGCTGCGGCCGTGGGCCCGAGCTTTCGACCGTCATCCGCGCGCCTTCGAATGTTTCTTCGATGACGATTTCGACAGTGACGCCGTAGCGCTCCTCGATCTCGGCCAGTTCGGCGCGCTTCTTGTTGAGGACGTAGATCGCCGCCTCGCGCCCGGCGCGGAGCGTAATCCGGTCGCCGCGGCCGCGTGCTGCCTCGTCCTCGATGATCCGGAGCGCGCTGAGGCCGGCCGAGGAGGCGGTGCGCATCAGGCCGGTGCCCTCGCAATGCGGGCAGGCCTTGGTCGACGCTTCGAGCACGCCGGTGCGCAGGCGCTGGCGGCTCATTTCCATCAGGCCGAAGCTGGAGATGCGGCCGACCTGGATGCGGGCGCGGTCGTTCTTCAGCGCTTCCTTCATCGCCTTCTCGACCTTCCGGACATGGCTCGACTGTTCCATGTCGATGAAGTCGATGACGACCAGGCCGGCCATGTCGCGCAGGCGCAGCTGGCGGGCGATCTCGCGCCGCCGCTTCGAGATTGGTGGCGAACGCCGTCTGCTCGATATTATGCTCGCGGGTCGATCGGCCCGAGTTGATGTCGATCGAGACCAGCGCCTCGGTCGGGTTGATGACCAGATAGCCGCCCGACTTCAGCTGGACGACCGGCTGGTACATCGCGGTCAGCTGGTCCTCGACGCCGTAGCGCTGGAACAGCGGCATCGGGTCGACATATTGCTGCACCCGGCGTGACGTGGCTCGGCATCAGCAGCTTCATGAAGCCGCGCGCCGCCTTGTAGCCGTCGTCGCCTTCGACGATCACTTCGTCGATTTCGCGGTGATAGAGGTCGCGGATCGCGCGCTTGATGAGGTCGCTGTCGCGATAGATCAGCGCCGGCGCCGACGAGCCCAGCGTGCGCTCGCGGACCTCGTCCCACAGCCGGGCGAGATAGTCGAAGTCGCGCTTGATCTCGGTCTTGGTGCGCGACAGGCCGGCGGTGCGGACGATCAGGCCCATGGTCGAGGGAAGCTTCAGGTCGGAAATGATCGACTTCAGCCGCTTGCGGTCGGCGCCGTTGCGAGATCTTCCGGCTGATGCCGCCGCCATGCGACGTGTTGGGCATCAGCACGCAATAGCGGCCGGCGAGGCTCAGATAGGTGGTGAGCGCCGCGCCCTTGTTGCCGCGCTCTTCCTTGACGACCTGGACCAGCAGCACCTGGCGGCGCTGGATGACGTCCTGGATCTTGTAGCGGCGGCGCAGCGCCTGGCGCTTCTTGCGAAGCTCTTCGGCGGCGCTTTCGTCGACCGGGCGAGCGGGCCGAGCCGGTGCCGACCTCGTGCGCTTCCTCGTCTCTCGCCCTCGGGATCGCCGGCGTCTTCGCCGGTGTCCTCCAGCTTCGTCCTCATCATCGTCGTAGCCAAGCTCGGCGGCGCGGAGCCGCTCTTCCTCGGCGGCATGCTCGGCCTCTTCGGCCAGCAGCGCATCGCGATCCGCCTTCGGGATCTGATAATAGTCGGGATGGATTTCGCTGAAGGCGAGGAAGCCGTGGCGGTTGCCGCCATAATCGACGAACGCCGCCTGAAGCGACGGTTCGACGCGGGTCACCTTGGCTAGATAGATATTACCTTTGAGCTGCTTGTGCTCCGAGGATTCGAAATCAAATTCCTCGATCCGGTTTCCCTTGGCGACGGCGACCCGGGTCTCCTCCGGGTGGCGCGCGTCGATTAGCATGCGCATGGACATTGAAAATTCTCCGGGCGCGGGGCGCGGCTATGGTGGGCCGGCGGCGCGCAATAGTCTTGGCCACAGCCTCTTTGGCGGTGGCGCGATGTGCGGAAATTGCCTCTGCTGCTGAATGCCTCGCGATCGTCGTCGCGAACGACGCGTCGCCACGCTCGAAACTGGAGCATGGCGGTGGCGTCCTGTGGCATCATGCAGCGTCAACCTTGAAAGCCGCGGGTCCGACTGGCCTGCTCGCCGTCTGGGGACGGAACAACTGGCCGGTGGTCGCAGCGCGTCCATCCGAATTGCCGGAAGGACAATCTCGGTTAGCATCCGGTCTGCAACCCCGCAACCTTGGCGGTCAAAAAATCGCCCTGCCGTGCCCTTGGCGGGGAGGGCGGCTAGCCCTAACCTCGCCTCATGGACCGGGGTAGGCGCATTGGCATGGCAGTCGCGGCGGGCGGTGCTGGTAGCGGTCGCGCTGATTTCGCTGGCGCTGGTTCGCGGTAGTGGCGGCGTGGTCGGCGACGCGATCGCGCTGATCGGTGAGGCCCGGACCGGCGGCCTGACCTTCGAACTGCCCGAGGCCGTGGCGGACGTTCGGGTTCGCGAAGCTCGCTATCCAGGCAGGCCGATCGTGCTGATCGACCCCGGCCACGGTGGTCGGGACCCGGGAGCCCCGGGCGTTTCCGGGGCAAGCCGGGAAAAAGACCTTACCCTGGCCATGGCCAGGGAATTGGCGGACCTGCTTGAGCAGCGGGGACGGGTGCGCGTCGCCCTGACCCGCGAGGACGACAGATATCTGACCCTGGAACAGCGTGCCGGAGTTGCCCGCCGGCTCCAGGCCAGCCTGTTCCTGTCGCTACACATGGACAGCGCGCCGAACCCGCTGGCCAAGGGCGCAACCGTTTATTCGCTGTCCGACGTCGCATCGAGCGCCGAGGCGGCCCGCTTTGCCGAAGCCGAAAATCGAACTGAAGGGGCTCTATCCAGCGAAGCCGACGGATCCGTCCGGGCGCTTCTTACGGATGTGGCACTGCGCGAGCAGATGGAGGCGTCGGCGGGCCTTGCCGAGCGGCTGCTCCGGCGGGCTACTGGTCAGGTCGAACTTCGTCCGCGACCGCATCAGTTCGCGGCATTCCACGTACTGCGCCGAGCCGAAACGCCGGCAGTGCTGGTCGAAGCGGGGTACATCAGCAATGCGGACGACGAGGCGATGCTGATGACCAAGGAAGGCCGGGCACCGCTCGTCCTTGCGCTGGCACAGGCCGTCGAAGCCGACCTCGCAACTCGCGCGGCTCGATAACTGGCGGCTTTCGCGACGCTGGGGAAGGCGCTAGACGGTCGGTGACAATGGCTTCCCTGGCATTACAGATTCCCGATCTCGTAGCGTTCAATCAGCGAGTCCACGAGCGCGTCGATCACTGGTTCGAGCGCAAGTGGGTGCGCCGTTTGGCTTGGGGCGCAGTAGGCGCCCTGCTGTTCGGAAGCCTGGTGTTCGTTTATTTCGCGACCGGCCTGCCGAGCTCGGATAAGCTGCTTGCTTACCAGCCGCCGCTTCCAACCAACGTTCGCGGTTATGATGGAAATCCGGTCCAGACCTTCGCTCGCGAGCGGCGGGTCGAACTGGCTTATGACGAATATCCCCCGCTGGTAATTCATGCCTTTGTTTCGGCCGAGGACAAGACCTTCTTCAGCCATGGCGGCATCGACTATCCCGGCCTGGTCGGCGCCGTGTTCGACTATACCCGCAAATCGGTCAGCGGCGGGCGCGCCAAGGGCGGCTCGACCATCACTCAGCAGGTCGCCAAATACCTGCTCCAGGACGACGCATATGCGATCAGCCGCAAGATCCGGGAGGCGATTCTCGCCTTCCGCCTCGAGGATACGCTAAGCAAGGAGCAGATCCTCGAACTTTATCTCAATTCCATCTTCCTCGGGCGCAATGCGTATGGCGTCCAGGCGGCGAGCCGCGCCTATTTCGACAAGGATGTCGCCGACCTGACCCTTCCCGAAGCGGCCTATCTTGCCGTGCTTCCCAAGGCGCCCAGCAATTACGACCCGGTGCGAGCCACCGAAAAGGCATTGGCCCGGCGCAACTATGTCCTGCGCGAAATGGCCAGGAACGGCTACATCACCGAAGATCAGCGCGCAGTCGCAGCAGCCGCACCGCTCGGAACCATCCGCTACGGCAGCAGCGCCAAGTTCCGCGACCAGGGCGGCTACTTCATGGAAGAAGTGCGCCGCGACCTGCTGAAACGATTTGGGGAGAAGGCGGAAGACGGCCCGAACAGCGTCTACGCCGGCGGTCTTTGGGTTCGCTCCTCGATGGTCCCGAAGATGCAAGACGCGGCCGCCGAGGCACTTCGCGAGGGCCTGGCCAAGTTCGACGGCGGGCGCGGGTGGCGTGACACGGGTCTCAGCATCGATGTCGGCAGTGATTGGCAAACCCAATTGCGTGTCGCCGCCCTTGGCACCGGCTTTCCCGATTGGAAGAAGGCGGTCGTCCTGTCGAAATCGGGCGGTAGCGCTCGGATCGGCTTTCCCGACGGCTCAACCGGCTTCCTTCCGGCCTCGGCCGCGGTTCAACCCGTGCGCGGAGTTGGCGGAACGGCGTTCGGCAGCGCTCCGCCCGGGAATGATCATCATCGTCAAGCAGACTTGGACTCAACAGCTATGCGCTGCGCTCGATCCCGGAGGTGGGGGGCGGTTTCGTCGCCGAAGAAGTCCATACCGGCCGCGTGATGGCGATGCAGGGCGGCTTCGACGTCGTCGGCTCCTCCTACAATCGCGCGACACAGGCGCTCCGGCAGCCGGGTTCGGCGTTCAAGCCGGTCGTCTACGTAACGGCGCTTGAAAACGGAATGACGCCTGCTTCGATCATCGTCGATGCGCCATTCTGCGTCTGGCAGGGTGCCGGCCTCGGCAACAAATGCTTCCGCAACTTCGACGGCAAATATTCTGGACCCAAGACGATGCGCTGGGGCGTCGAGCAGTCGCGCAACCTGATGACCATTCGCGCGGCGTCGCAAACCGGCATGGACAAGGTCGTCGCCAATGCCTCCAAGCTTGGGGTCGGCGACTATGATCGCTATTTGTCGATCGCGCTGGGCGCCGGGGACACGACGGTGCTCAAGCTGACCAACGCCTATGCCATCCTCGCCAACAACGGGCGGTCGGTAACGCCAACGGTGATCGACTATGTCCAGGACCGCAACGGCAAGGTCATCTTGCGCACCGACAATCGCTGCCAGGTGATGGAGGCCGACAATGGCGGAGCCTGCAATGCCGCCGATTGGGACGGCAAGGCGATGCCGCGACCGCCCTCCCGCCAGAAGCAGCTGCTCGATGCCCAGGCCGCCTACCAGATGGTCCATATCATGGAGGGCGTGATCGAGCGCGGCACGGCAACAGTGCTTCGTGACCTCGACCGGCCGATGTTCGGCAAGACCGGCACGACATCAGGCCCGACCAATGTCTGGTTCATCGGTGGCACGCCCGGAGGTCGTCGCGGGCGTCTACATCGGCTACGACCAGCCGCGGCCGATGGGACATGGCGGCCCAGGGCGGACGTGTGGCGGCACCGATCTTCAAGCAATTCGCCCAGGTTGCATTCAAGGACATGCCGAAGATCCCGTTCGTCGCTCCTCCCGGCATTCGCATGGTCCGGGTGGACCGGGCGACCGGCAAGCGGGTTTTCGGCGTCTTTCCGACGATCGTCGATCCGAAATCTTCGGTTATCTGGGAGGCGTTCCAGCCTGAAACCGAGCCGCGGCGATCATTCCGCCGTAGCGTGGAATTGGCCAAGGCTCAGGTGGATGGCGAGGGCCGGGTCGCTGCTCGCCCGGCCCGTCGCGCCGGCCCCGCCAAGCCGCGGGCGCCGGCCGACAGCTCCGAGTTCTTGCAAAGGCAGGGCGGCATCTACTAACGCCCCTTTCAAATGGTCACCCTGGCCTCGGTTAGGGTTCAAGTTCCTGCATGGATCCCGGCGTTCGCCGGGATGAAGACTGGAGTTTCCAATGCGCGCCGAAGCGCAAGCTCATATCGACCAGATCAATGCCGCCACAGCGCTTCTTCGCCGGTTCCTCGACTGGGACAAGGCCAACCGACGCCTGGAGGAATTGAACGCCAAGGTCGAGGATTCGACGTTGTGGGATGACCCCAAGGCGGCGCAGGACGTAATGCGCGAGCGCCGACGACTGGACGAAGCGATCGGCGCGACGCGCAAGATCGAGTCCGAACTCAATGACACGGTCGAGCTGATCGAAATGGCCGAGACTGGAAGGTGACGTCGAACTAGTCGACGACGGGGTGCGCGCGCTTGCCGAACTCGCCGAGCGGGCCGAGCGGGACAAGGTCGCCGCGCTCCTGGCCGGCGAGGCCGATGCCAACAACAGCTATGTCGAGGTCAATGCCGGCGCCGGCGGCACCGAGAGCAATGACTGGGCCGGAATGCTGCAGCGCATGTACACCCGCTGGGCCGAACGGCACGGGATGAAGGTCGAACTGATCGACCATCATTCCGGCGAGCAGGCCGGGATCAAGTCGGCGACGATCCTGGTCAAGGGCGAGAATGCCTACGGCAACCTCAAGACCGAGAGCGGAGTCCACCGGCTGGTGCGGATCAGCCCATACGACAGCTCGGCGCGCCGACATACCAGCTTCGCATCGGTCTGGGTCTATCCGGAAGTCGACGACGACATCGACATCGAAGTGAACGAATCCGACCTGCGCATCGACACCTATCGGGCGTCCGGTGCGGGCGGGCAGCACGTCAACACGACCGACAGCGCGGTGCGAATCACGCACATGCCGACCGGTATCGTCGTCGCCTGCCAGAACCAGCGTCAGCCAGCACAAGAACCGTGCTGAGGCCTATCAAGCAGCTGAGGGCGCGCCTCTACGAAAATGAGCTGCAGAAGCGCGAGGCGGAGGCCAATGCGGTCAACGCCGCCAAGACCGACATCGGCTGGGGCCACCAGATCCGCAGCTACGTGCTGCAGCCCTATCAGCTGGTGAAGGACCTGCGCACCGGCGTCACATCGACTGCGCCGTCGGACGTGCTCGACGGCGATCTCGACCGCTTCATGGCCGCGGCCCTGTCGCAGCGCGTCACCGGCGAGAAGGTGGATGTCGAGGATGTCGATTAGGGCTTCGGCTGGCCTATTGCTGTTGAGCCTCGCCGCCTGCCGCGCCGAGCCGCAGCCCAATGCTTTCCCGCCCGCCGGGCGCGATATCGCGCCGATCGTCGGCGAAAGCTATTCGACCGAGGATGCCCGCGACCGGGTCGGCGAGGCCGAAGAAGTGATGCGATTGGCCGAGGTCGCTCCAGGCATGTCGATCGCCGACGTCGGGGCCGGCGAAGGCTATTACACGGTTCGCCTATCGCCGATCGTCGGGCCGCGCGGCCGTGTGCTCGCCCAGGACATCGTCCCGGAAACGCGAGATCGGCTGGCGCAGCGGGTCCAGCGGGAGAATCTGGACAATGTCGCAGTAAGGCTGGGCCAGCCAGCCAATCCGCTGCTGCCCGCAGCGCTCGTTCGACCGCATCTTCCTGGTCCACATGTATCATGAGGTGACCGAGCCCTACGAATTTCTGTGGCATCTTCGCGACGGCCTGAAGGATGGTGGGATGGTCATCGTGGTCGATGCCGACCGGCCGGTTAAGCGACACGGAATGAGGCCAAAGCAACTCATCTGCGAATTTGCAGCGGTTGGCCTGTCTCCTGTTCGAGCGACTCGCCTCGCAGGTAGCGACGCCTATTTTGCGGCGTTCAAGATCTCCGCTCCGCGGCCCGATCCCGCGAAGATCAAATCCTGCGGCAAGATTTAGATCAATCCCATTCGGCGCATGCTGCTGCAGCCGCTGCCGGCGAAGACCAGATGATCGAGGATGGCCAGGTCGACTGCCTCTCCGGCGCGGGCGAGCTTTCGGGTCGCCCGAAAGTCGGAGTCGCTTGGCCGGCAATCGCCGCTTGGATGATTATGGGCCAGAACGACGCCGGCGCTGCCGAACCTGGCGGCGTCGGCAACGATCTGGCGCACGGGCAGGTCGACGGAAGTGGCTTCGCCCAGATAATGTTCGACATGGATACAACGCGCCGCGCTGTCGACGTGGGCGACCAGCAATTGCTCGCGCGATTGGTCCGCGCCCTTGAAGCAGGGCGCAAAGAAGCGACGCGCAGCTTCATGGCCATTGAGGAGAGCAGGTGTTTCGGCACGCTGATATCGCATGACGGCCTATGTATGGGTCCGGCCGTTCCGGGCCTATGCGAACAAAGTCCGATGCGGATTGACCGATAGCCTGTTTCGACCGTTGGACGTGGCCAATCTGGCGGCTAGGGTAGGGACATGCGCCAATATCTCGACCTGATGCAGCGGATTCTCGACGAAGGCGTCGAGCAGATGGATCGCACTGGAACGGGCACGCTTTCGCTGTTCGGCGCTCAGATGCGTTTCGACCTTTCCGATGGCTTTCCGCTGCTGACGACGAAAAAGCTCCATTTGCGATCAATCATCGTCGAATTGCTGTGGTTTCTGCGCGGCGACACCAACGTTCGCTGGCTGCAGGATCGAAAGGTCCGCATCTGGGACGAATGGGCTGATGAACAGGGCGACCTGGGCCCGGTCTACGGCAAGCAATGGCGCGACTGGGAAGCGCCGGACGGCCGCCATATCGACCAAATCCGCAACCTCATCGAATTGATCAAGCGCGATCCCGGCTCGCGTCGGCAAATCGTCACCGCCTGGAATCCGGGCGAGATTGAGCGGATGGCACTGGCGCCCTGTCATTGCCTGTTCCAGACCCAGGTCGCGGCTGGCAGGCTCAATCTGCAGCTCTATCAACGGAGCGCCGACTTTTTCCTCGGCGTCCCATTCAACATCGCCAGCTACGCGCTTCTGACCCACATGCTGGCGCGCGAATGCGGGCTTCAACCGGGAACGTTCGTCTGGACCGGCGGCGACGTCCACCTCTATTCCAATCACCTCGAACAGGCCCGGCTCCAGCTGGGCCGTGAGCCGCGTGCAGCTGCCTCGGCTGGTGATGAAGGACCGCGGCCAGTCAATCGACGCCTATGAGCCGGAAGACTTCGCGTTCGAGGCTTATGATCCGCATCCGCACATCGCCGCGCCCGTCGCAGTCTAGGAACATTCCGCCTCCGTCATGGACACCGAACGCAGATTTGCCGCGTTCGTTCAGCCGCAAGACAGGAGATTATGCCATGTTTCGCAAAGTAGTGACCATGGTGGTAATCGGCGCCAGCGTCGCCGTTGCGGCGTGCAATACGGTTCGCGGCGCGGCGAAAGACGTGAACTCGGCGGCGAACGCTGTCGACAATGCCACCTGATTTCGGCCATGGTCGTTACGCCAAGACAAGGAGCTCGACCATGGTTCGTAAGGTGACCACGTTGCTGTTGATCGGTGGCGCGCTGGCAATTGCCGCGTGCAACACGGTCCGCGGCGCCGGCGAGGACATTTCCTCGGCCGCCAACTGCACCGAAAACGCGATTAACGGTGGCAACTGCTAAGTCGCTGTTTTCGCGAAAATAAAAGGCCCGCCGGTTAGCGCCGGCGGGCCTTTTTGTTGCTCGAACGAGCCGACGCTTAGTCGTTCAGATACTCACCAGCATCAGCGTCGGTGCCGTTGACCCGAGGGTGTGACCTCTGCCAACGGATCGGAGTTCGTCGCTGCTTCCGGGCCCTGGGCCAGCTCGGCGGCATGCTCCTGCGCCGCAGTTTCCGGAGCGATCAGCGCTTCCTGCAGCTTGCGCTGCTGGGCGCGGAGCGCAGCGTCGCGGCTGGTGGCCGCGATGCGCATCCGGTTCATGCCGGCGCCGGTACCCGCCGGGATCAGGCGGCCGACGATGACGTTTTCCTTGAGGCCGTTGAGCGTGTCGATCTTGCCCTGGACCGAAGCCTCCGTGAGCACCCGGGTCGTCTCCTGGAACGACGCGGCCGAGATGAAGCTGCGCGTCTGCAGGCTCGCCTTGGTGATGCCGAGCAGCACCGGCTTGCCTTCGGCGAGCTTCTGCTTCTTCTCCAGCTTGGAGTTGATCTCGTCCATTTCCTCGCGGTCGACCTGTTCGCCGGCCAGGAGCGTGGTGTCGCCGCCGTCGGTGATCTCGACCTTCTGCAGCATCTGGCGAACGATCACCTCGATGTGCTTGTCGTTGATCTTCACGCCCTGCAATCGATAGACTTCCTGGATCTCGCTGACGAGATATTCGGCCAGCGCCTCGACGCCGAGCACTTCCAGAATGTCGTGCGGATCGGGCGAGCCGCCGACGAGATTGTCGCCGCGCTTGACGTAATCGCCTTCCTGCACGTCGATGACCTTGGACTTGGGCACCAGATACTCGACCGCCTCCGAACCATCGTCGGGAATGATCGCGATCTTGCGCTTCGCCTTGTAGTCCTTCTTGAAGCTGACCTTGCCCGAGACCTTGGCGATGATCGCATTTTCCTTGGGCTTGCGCGCTTCGAACAGCTCCGCGACGCGCGGCAGACCGCCGGTGATGTCGCGGGTACGTGGCGGCTTCGCGCGGCATGCGAGCCAGCACTTCGCCGGCCTCGACCGTCTGGCCGTCCTCGACCGCAATGACCGCGCCGGGCGCAAGGCGATAGACGGCGGCTTCGGTCGCATCGGCGCCCAGCAGGGTCAGACGCGGACGAAGATCCTCCTTCTTCGACTTGGCGAGGTCGTCGATCACGGCGCGCTGCGAGATACCGGTCGACTTCGTCGGTCTGCTCGACCAGCGTCCGGTTCTCGATCAGGTCCTGATACTTCACGATGCCCGCGCGCTCGGTGATCACCGGGCTGAACGAGGGATCCCATTCGGCGATGCGATCGCCGCGGCTGACGATATGGCCGTTCTCGACCATCAGGTGCGCGCCGTAAGGAATACGGTGCGTCGAGAGCTCGCGGCCGTCCATGTCGAGGATGGCGATCTCGCCCGAACGCGACAGCGACAGGTGCCGGCCGCGCGGGTCGGTGATCGTCGGCATGTCGCGAAGCTCGATGGTGCCGTCGACGGGCGCCTCGAGGTTCGACTACTTCGTTGAGCTGCGCCGCGCCGCCGATGTGGAACGTCCGCATCGTCAGCTGGGTGCCCGGCTCGCCGATCGACTGGGCGGCGATGACGCCGACCGCCTCGCCGATGTTGACCGGCGTACCGCGAGCGAGGTCACGGCCGTAGCACTTGGCGCAGACGCCCTGCTTGGAGGCGCAGACCAGCGGTGAGCGGATCTTGATGCCCTGCAGGCCGAATTCCTCGAGTCTGGGCGACCATCGGTTCGTCGAGCAAAGTGCCCTCGGGGATGAGCGTCTCGTTGGTCTTCGGATCGACGATGTCCTCGGCCGTGGTTCGGCCCAGAATGCGGTCGGCGAGCGAGGCGATGACCGCGCCGCCCTGGACGATCGCGCGCATTTCCAGCGCACGCTCGGTGCCGCAATCCTCCTCGATGATCACGGCAGTCCTGCGACACGTCGACCAGGCGGCGGGTCAGGTAGCCCGAGTTCGCCGTCTTGAGCGCCGTGTCGGCCAGGCCCTTGCGGGCGCCGTGGGTCGAGTTGAAGTATTCAAGGACGGTCAGGCCTTCCTTGAAGTTCGAGATGATCGGCGTTTCGATGATCTCGCCCGACGGCTTGGCCATCAGGCCGCGCATGCCGGCAAGCTGCTTGATCTGCGCCTGCGAACCACGTGCACCCGAGTGGGCCATCATGTAGATCGAGTTGATCGGCAGCTCGCGGCCGTCCTCGCCCTTCTTCACGGACGAGATTTCCTTCATCATCTCGCTCGCGACCTGGTCGCCGCAACGCGACCAGGCGTCGATCACCTTGTTGTACTTTTCCTGCTGGGTGATCAGGCCGTCCTGATACTGCTGCTCATAATCCTTCACCAGCGCGCGTGGTCTCGTCGACCAGCCCTACCTTGGTGTCCGGAATGACCATGTCGTCCTTGCCGAACGAAATGCCGGCCTTGAACGCGTGGCGGAAGCCGAGGCCCATGATGGCGTCGGCGAACAGCACCGTCTCCTTCTGGCCGGTGTGGCGATAGACGGTGTCGATGACGTCGCCGATCTCCTTCTTGGTGAGGAGGCGGTTGACGGTCTCGAACGGCACCTTGTGGCTCTTCGGCAGGGTTTCGCCGAGCAGCATGCGGCCCGGGGTCGTCTCGAAGCGCTTCATGTACTCGTTGCCGTCCTCGTCCGTCTGCGGAACGCGGCTGATGATCTTGGTGTGCAGCGTGACCGCACCGGCGGCGAGCGCCTGGTGAACTTCGGTCATGTCGGCCAGCAGCATGCCCTCGCCGGGCTCGCCTTCCTTCTCCATCGACAGATAGTAGAGGCCGAGCACCATGTCCTGCGACGGAACGATGATCGGCTTGCCGTTGGCGGGCGACAGGATGTTGTTGGTCGACATCATCAGGACGCGCGCTTCCAGCTGGGCCTCGAGGCTCAGCGGGACGTGGACGGCCATCTGGTCGCCGTCGAAGTCGGCGTTGAACGCCGAGCAGACCAGCGGGTGAAGCTGGATCGCCTTGCCCTCGATCAGCACCGGCTCGAACGCCTGGATGCCGAGGCGGTGAAGCGTCGGCGCGCGGTTCAGCAGCACCGGATGCTCGCGGATCACCTCGTCGAGGATGTCCCAGACTTCCTTGCGCTCCTTCTCGACCCACTTCTTCGCCTGCTTGAGGGTCATCGACAGACCCTTGGCGTCGAGGCGCGAGTAGATGAACGGCTTGAACAGCTCGAGCGCCATCTTCTTCGGCAGGCCGCACTGGTGGAGCTTGAGCTCCGGACCGGTGACGATGACCGAACGGCCCGAATAGTCGACGCGCTTGCCGAGCAGGTTCTGGCGGAAGCGGCCCTGCTTGCCCTTGAGCATGTCGGACGAGCGACTTCAGCGGACGCTTGTTGGCGCCGGTGATGGTGCGGCCGCGGCGGCCGTTGTCGAACAGCGCGTCGACCGCTTCCTGAAGCATGCGCTTTTCGTTGCGGACGATGATGTCCGGCGCGCGCAGCTCCATCAGCCGCTTCAAGCGGTTGTTGCGGTTGATGACGCGGCGATAGAGGTCGTTCAGATCCGACGTCGCGAAGCGGCCGCCGTCGAGCGGCACCAGCGGGCGCAGCTCGGGCGGGATGACCGGGATCGACTTCGAGGATCATCCACTCCGGGCGGTTGCCGGAATCGATGAAGCTCTCGACGACCTTGAGGCGCTTGATGATCTTCTTGGGCTTGAGCTCCGACTTGGTCTCGGCCAGCTCCTTCAGCAGATCCTCGCGCTCGCCCGACGAGGTCGAGGTCCATCAGCATGATGCTTGACCGCCTCGGCGCCGATTCCGGCGGAGAAGGCGTCCTCGCCATATTCGTCCTGCGCGTCGAGCAGCTCGTCTTCGGTCAGCAGCTGGTACTTCTCGAGCGCGGTCAGGCCCGGCTCGATGACGACATAGCTCTCGAAATAGAGGATCGCGCTCAAGCTGCTTCAGCTGCATGTCGAGCAGCAGGCCGATGCGGCTGGGCAGCGACTTCAGGAACCAGATGTGCGCGACCGGCGCGGCCAGCTCGATATGGCCCATGCGCTCGCGGCGGACCTTGGAGACGGTCACCTCGACGCCGCACTTCTCGCAGACGATGCCCTTGTACTTCATGCGCTTGTACTTGCCGCACAGGCACTCGTAGTCCTTGATCGGACCGAAGATGCGCGCGCAGAACAGGCCGTCACGCTCGGGCTTGAACGTGCGGTAGTTGATCGTCTCGGGCTTCTTGATCTCGCCGAACGACCAGGAACGGATCTTGCTCGGGCGACGCGATGCCGATCTGGATCTGGTCGAAGGTCTCCGGCTTGGCCACCGGGTTCGTGAAGTTGGTCAGCTCGTTCATATCTTTTAGTCTCCATTCCCCTCCCGCTTGGGGAGGGGCGGGGGCGAATGTCAGTTACTCGGCGGCGATGGCCGGCGGGCTCGGCGTCCGGGTCCATCGATCGAGGCCAGTTCGACGTTGAGGCCGAGCGAGCGCATTTCCTTGACGAGCACGTTGAAGCTCTCCGGAATGCCGGCCTCGAACGTGTCGTCGCCCTTGACGATCGCCTCGTAGACCTTGGTGCGGCCGATCACGTCGTCCGACTTCACCGTCAGCATTTCCTGCAAGCGTGTAGGCAGCGCCGTAGGCCTGGAGCGCCCAGACCTCCATTTCGCCGAAGCGCTGGCCGCCGAACTGCGCCTTGCCGCCCAGCGGCTGCTGGGTGACGAGGCTGTACGGCCCGATCGAACGCGCGTGGATCTTGTCGTCGACCAGGTGGTGGAGCTTCAGCATGTAGATGTAGCCCACGGTCACCTTGCGGTCGAAGGCATCGCCGGTGCGGCCGTCGAACAGCGTAACCTGGCCCGACGTGGTCGAGGCCCGGCCTTCTCCAGCATCGCCGACACGTCCGCTTCGCGGGCGCCGTCGAACACCGGGGTGCCCATCGGCACGCCGCCGACCAGGTTGCCCGCCAGCTCCATCACCTGCTCGTCGTTGCGAGCGTCGATGTCCTTGGCGTAGTTGTCGCCGTAGATGTCCTTCAGCTTGTCGCGGACCTCCTTGGCGTCCTTGCCGCTGAATTCGGCGCCGCGGGCGTGGATGCCCTCCAGCATCTCCTGGATCTGCTTGCCGAGGCCGCGCGCGGCCCAGCCAAGGTGGGTTTCGAAGATCTGGCCGACGTTCATGCGCGATCGGCACGCCCAGCGGATTGAGCACGATGTCGACCGGAGTTCCGTCCTCGAGGAACGGCATGTCCTCCTGCGGCAGGATCCGGCTGATGACGCCCTTGTTGCCGTGACGGCCGGCCATCTTGTCGCCCGGCTGCAGCTTGCGCTTCACCGCGACGAACACCTTGACCATCTTGAGCACGCCCGGCGGCAGTTCGTCGCCGCGCTCGAGCTTCTCGACGCGGTCCTCGAACTTGCGGTTGATGACGCCGGTGGCCTCGTCATACTGCGCCTTCAGCGCCTCGAGGTCGGCCTGGCGCGCGTCGTCCTTGACGGCGATCTTCCACCATTCGTGCTTCTCGGTCGCCTCGAGCATCGCCTCGTCGACGGTAGCGCCCTTCTTGATGCTCTTCGGCGCCGCCGTCGCGACCTGGCCGAGCAGCATTTCGCGACAGGCGGGCGAAGGTGGCGCGGTTGAGGATGCCGCTTTTCGTCGTCGGCGTCCTTGCGCAGACGATCCTTCTCCTCGCTCTGGATGGCGCGAGTACGATCGTCGATGTCGATGCCGTGACGGTTGAACACGCGCACCTCGACGACCGTGCCGGTAACGCCCGGCGGCAGGCGCAGCGAGGTGTCGCGGACGTCAGAGGCCTTCTCGCCGAAGATGGCGCGGAGGAGCTTCTCTTCCGGCGTCATCGGGCTCTCGCCCTTCGGCGTGATCTTGCCGCACAAGGATGTCGCCCGGCTCGACCTCGGCGCCGATGTAGACGATGCCCGCCTCGTCGAGGTTGCGCAGCGCTTCCTCGCCGACGTTCGGAATGTCGCGGGTGATGTCTTCCGGCCCAAGCTTGGTGTCGCGGGCCATGACCTCGAACTCCTCGATGTGGATCGAGGTGAAGACGTCGTCCTTCACGATGCGTTCGGAGATGAGGATCGAATCCTCATAATTGTAGCCGTTCCACGGCATGAACGCGACGAGCACGTTGCGGCCCAGCGCCAGCTCGCCGAACTGGGTCGACGGACCGTCGGCGATGATCTCGCCGGCCTCGACCAGTGTCACCGACCTTCACCAGCGGACGCTGGTTGATGCAGGTGTTCTGGTTCGAGCGCTGGAACTTCATCAGCGTGTAGATGTCGACGCCCGATTCACCGGCGCGCAGGTCGCTGGTGACGCGTACGACGATGCGGGTCGCGTCGACCTGGTCGACGATGCCCGTGCGGCGGGCGGCGATCGCCGCGCCGCTATCGCGGGCAACGGTCTCTTCCATGCCGGTGCCGACTAGTGGGGCATCGGCCTGGAGAAGCGGCACCGCCTGGCGCTGCATGTTCGATCCCATCAGCGCGCGGTTGGCGTCGTCATTCTCCAGGAAGGGAATGAGCGAGGCGGCAACCGACACCAGCTGCTTGGGGCTGACGTCCATCAAGGTGATGGTGTCGCGCGGCGCCATCAGGAAGTCGCCGTTGCGGCGGCTCGAGACGATTTCCTCGACGAAGCCGCCGTTCTTCGACAGCTCGGCGTTGGCCTGCGCGATGGTGTGCTTGGCCTCTTCCATCGCCGACAGATAGACGACGTCATCGGTCACCTTGTTGTCGACGACCTTGCGGTACGGCGTTTCGATGAAGCCGTATTTGTTGACCCGGCTGAAGCTGGCCAGCGAGTTGATCAGGCCGATGTTCGGGCCTTCCGGCGTCTCGATCGGGCAGATGCGGCCATAGTGGGTCGGGTGGACGTCGCGGACCTCGAAGCCCGCGCGCTCGCGGGTGAGGCCGCCCGGCCCGAGCGCCGACACGCGGCGCTTGTGCGTCACTTCGGACAGCGGATTGGTCTGGTCCATGAACTGCGACAGCTGCGACGAGCCGAAGAATTCACGCACCGCGGCGACCGCCGGCTTGGCGTTGATCAGGTCGTTGGGCATGACGGTCGACACGTCGACCGAGCTCATGCGCTCCTTCACGGCGCGCTCCATGCGGAGCAGGCCGACCCGATACTGGTTCTCGAGCAATTCACCGACCGAGCGGACGCGGCGGTTGGCAAGGTTGTCGATGTCGTCGATCTCGCCCTTGCCGTCCTTCAGATTCACAAGTTCCTGGACGACCGCAAGGATGTCCTCGCGGCGGAGCGTGGTGACCGTGTCGTCCGCGTCGAGGCCAAGGCGCATGTTGAGCTTGACCCGACCGACGGCCGAGAGGTCGTAGCGCTCGGAATCGAAGAACAGGCCGTAAAACAGCGCGTCCGCGGTCTCGCGGGTCGGCGGCTCGCCGGGGCGCATGACGCGATAGATATCGGCCAATGCGCTATCGCCGTCTTCCGACTTGTCGGCCTTCAGCGTGTTGCGGATCCAGGGGCCGGTGTTGACATAGTCGATGTCGAGCAGCTCGAGGCGGTCGACGCCGGCCTTGTCCAGCATTTCGAGATTCTCGGCAGAAATCTCGTCACCCGCCTCAACGTAAATCTCACCGGTCTTCTCGTTGATCAGGTCGAACGCCGAGAAGCGGCCGAAGATTTCCTCGGTCGGGATGATGACGTTCTTCAGCCCTTCCTTGGCAGTGGCATTGGCCTTGCGAGGCGTGATCTTCTCATGGGCCTTGAACACCACTTCGCCAGTGTCGGCATCGACGACGTCGTGGGTCGGCTTCTGACCGCGCCAGCTCTCGGGCGAGTAGGGGATCTGCCAGCCGTTCTTGCCGCGGACATAGATGACGCGGTTGTAGAAGGTGTTGAGGATTTCCTCGGATGTCAGGCCCAGCGCGTGCAACAGCGCGGTGACCGGCAGCTTGCGCTTGCGGTCGATGCGGACGTTGACGATGTCCTTGGCGTCGAATTCGAAATCTAGCCAGCTTCCGCGATAGGGAATGACGCGCGCGGCGAAGAGATATTTGCCCGAAGCATGGGTTTTGCCGCGGTCATGGTCGAACAGTACGCCCGGCGACCGGTGCATCTGCGACACGATGACGCGCTCGGTGCCGTTGATGATGAAGGTGCCGTTGCCCGTCATCAGGGGCATGTCGCCCATGTAGACGTCCTGCTCCTTGATATCGATGACCGACTTGGCTTCGGTGTCGGGATCGATTTCGAAGGTGGTGAGGCGCAGGGTGACGCGCATCGGCGCAGCATAGGTCAGGCCGCGCTGGCGGCACTCGTCGGTGTCATATTTGGGGTTCTCGAGCTCGTAGCGGTCGAAGTCGAGGTGCGCCGTGCCGGCGAAATCCTGGATCGGGAAGACTGAGCGAAGGGTCTTTTCGAGGCCGGAGACATAGCCGATCGCCGGATCGGAACGGAGGAACTGCTCATAGCTTTCGCGCTGAACCTCGATCAGGTTCGGCATCTCGCTGATTTCGTGGATGTTACCGAAGATCTTGCGGATGCGGCGCGAGTTGTTGGTGCGGGCCATGGTGGGCACGTCTTTTTGCTTAGTCGCCATCTTATTCCCTGCGCTCCGGGCGCGCGTCGAGGAACGCGGCCCAATGAAGTCCGGCGCGGCTCCTGGAAATTCCTCACCATACGTTCGGACCGTTGCGCGGGGTCGGTCCGTGTCCCGGTGAGGACAGGAAAGGCCCCGGGCGCACGTCACCGTGCGGCGGAGCCGTTAAATGTTGGATTGAGCGGATATACGCTTTTTTATTTCGGGTTCAAGCCCCGATCATCACTGTCGCGCCGAGATCGGTCACGCCGTAGAGCTTCTTGGCGAAATCGGCCGGTAGGCGGATGCAGCCGTGGCTGGCGGGATAGCCGGGATTGTGCCCGGCATGGAGTGCGATCCCATATTTGTCGATTTGCTGCATGAAGGGCATCGGCGCATTTTCATATTTGACGCTGCGATGCATCGGCTTCTTCAGCAATACCGAGAATATCCCGGTCGGCGTCGGGTTTGAATCCCGACCGGTGGAGATGCTCGAAACCGCCACCAGCTGGTCTCCCCGATAGAGGTAGGCGCGCTGGTCGGCGATGCTGATCACCACCCGGGGGTCGCCATCGAACGATCCCTTTCGCCACAAATATTGGCCGGGCTTCAGCTGCTTGTTGCCGAACACCTCTTCCATGTGGAGTTGGGCCATCGCGACCGCGTCGCTTGCTTCAGCTTTGGCCTCGTAGGTTTCAATGGATGCAATGGCCGGAGAAGCCGGGATTGCGAGTGCGAAGGCGCTCGTTACCGCGAGCGCAAGCGCTAGCCGTTTCATCGTTCCTGCTCTTTTCTATACGCTTGACTTTTGCAGGATTAATGCCCGGCCGCCGAGTCGGTTCCTCCGACTGGCGCATAGGTCGACTTGAATTGCGCTGCCGGGCTACGAATTAGGTGGCAAAGGAGCCGACATGAGCGAACCGACAATCCGCGACTTTCACGCCCACATCTATTTCGACCCTGCGAAGTTGGAGAGCGCGCGGGCGCTTGCAGCCAAGGCGCAGGATCGGTTCGGAGTGGCGGTCGGCCATTTCCATTTGGTCGCGGTCGGTCCGCACCCCCGGGGCAGCGTGCAGATGACCGTCCCAGCCGACCGGTTCGGGGAGGTCGCAACCTGGCTTGCGGTCAATCGCGCTGGCCTCACCATTTTCGCTCATGCCTCGACTGGCGACGACCGCCAGGATCACACCCACAATGTCGTGTGGTTCGGCCCAAGCGAGGAACTCAACCTGTCGATCTTCGGCTGATCGAAAGGAAAAGGGGCGGCCCGTTGCCGGACCGCCCCTTCCATCCACGGGCGCTTCAAGACACCCGTGAAACTTGTCAGAAGCTTACTTGAGCTCGACGGTGCCGCCGGCTTCCTCGATCTGCTTCTTGATCTTCTCGGCTTCGTCCTTGTTGACGCCTTCCTTGACGGCCTTCGGAGCACCTTCGACGAGCGCTTTGGCTTCGCCCAGGCCCAGGCCGGTGATGGCGCGGACTTCCTTGATGACGTTGATCTTCTTGCCACCGTCGCCGGTGAGGATCACGTCGAACTCGGTCTGCTCTTCGGCAGCCGGGCCAGCGGCAGCGGCAGCGGCCGGGCCGGCGACGGCAACGGCAGCGGCGGCGGAAACGCCCCACTTCTCTTCGAGCAGCTTCGAAAGCTCAGCGGCTTCGAGGACGGTCAGAGCCGAAAGCTCTTCAACGATTTTGTTCAGGTCAGCCATTTTTATGCTCCTTGTGGGGACTTCGCCCCAAATATCGTGCGTGGTGAAACGAAAAACTTAAGCTGCGGCCTTGGCGGCGAGAACGCGCGCCAGCTGGCCACCCGGCTCCTTGGCGATGCGGGCAATCTTAGTCGCGGGCGCCTGGATGAGGCCCACGATAGTGCCGCGCAGCTGATCGAGTGACGGAAGCTCGGCAAGCGCCTTGATTCCCTTCAGGTCGAGCAGCGTTTCGCCCATCGCGCCACCGACGATCTCAAGCCGATCGTTGGTCTTGGCGAACTCCACCGCGACTTTTGCAGCCGCGACGGGATCGATCGAGGTAGCCAAAGCGGTCGGGCCGGTCAGCATTTCGCCGATCGATCCGTACTTCGTGCCCTCGAGCGCGATCTTGGCAAGCCGGTTCTTCGCAACTTTGAACTGGGCACCGGCATCGCGCATCTTCAAGCGCAGGTCGGTCGACTGGGCGACCGACAGGCCGAGATTGCGGGTGATCACCACCACGCTGGTCTCGTTGAAGACGTTCTTCAGCTCGGCAACCAGATCGGCTTTTTGCGAACGATCCATGCCATACTCCTAGTCATTCCGCCGGCCGGACCATCCGGCAAGCGGTTGGAGCCGCGGGAAATTCCCACGTCTCCGAGATGTCCGGGGGATGGATCGAGAGGCGTTGGCGTTGCCGACGCACGACCGGATCGCATGACGACCCGTCCTTGAATTCCTGTCCCCGTCTAGGCCGCAAATTAAGGGGCGAGCCCCAGCGACTGTCTCGGACGAGCGTCGTGTCCCAAGGGATGCGACGCGGCGGTCCCTACAGGCAAGCAGTGGAAAGTCAAGGGTTTGAGGGTCGGCCTAACGGACGATGATCGTGCCCGACATGCCGAACGTCTTGTGAAAGCTGTGCGAGCATTTGAGCTTGTAGCTTCCAGCTGCCGGCGCGGTCAGGTGTATCTCACGAACCTGACCGGCTGGTACTTCGACCACGCCTTCCTGGATCAAGCTGCGATCGCTGGGCGCGACCTCGGCGGCCGCGAAAAACTCCTTGGCGGTAAAGTCATGGCCGCCATCGGCGACATTCGCCAGCCGCAGGACATAGGCTTGCCCATGATTGAGGGCGATCGACTTCGGCGTGAAACTGAAGTTGGCAAGCTGGACCTGGATCAGTGCTGGGGTCTGGGCGACTGCAGCAGAGGCCGCCAAGGCCAGCAAGGGCAGGGCAAACAGGCGGGAAACAGGCATGGCCTACACTCCTTTGCCACGATGAAACGCTCGTAGCATTGATGCGATGCGTCCGTCGACCGGTGCCGGCTGCTTGACAAAGCAGATACATGAGCGCCCTTTTCCGGCCCTGTTCGCCGCGGAGTGTTGATGCTCAGGCTTTGGATCTGGCCCCTGCTCCTGTTCGCCGCGGTGCTGTTTCCCAGCGCGCCACAGGCAAAGCCCGCTTCCGACCGGATCGTCGCGGTGGGCGATCTACATGGTGATTATGATGCTTGGGCCGCGATTGCCCGAGCTGCCGGGCTGGTTGACGGGAAGGGTCGCTGGGCCGGTGGCAAGACGGTACTCGTCCAAATGGGCGACGTGGCCGACCGCGGTCCCGATAGCCTCAAAATCATTCACCAGCTGATGAAGCTCCAGCGAGAGGCCCCAACCCACGGCGGCAAGTTGATCGCGTTGGTCGGCAATCATGAAGCGATGAACATGACCGGCGACCTTCGGTACGTGCACCCCGGTGAATATCGCGCATTCGCCGACCGAGATTCGCAAACGCGGCGGGAGCGCATCTACGACGCAAATCGAACGGCCATAGAAGCCGCCTATCGCGCACGCGATCCCACGATGGCGCCCGCCGCGATCCGGGATGCCTGGATGAAGGCAACTCCGCTTGGCATGCTCGAGCATCAGGCCGCCTGGCGGCCGGACGGCGAAATCGGGAAATGGGTGATCGGCAATCCGGCCGTGGCAAAGGTGGGTGGCACGCTGTTCGTTCACGGCGGCATCAGCTCGGCATTCGCCAATTTTCCGCCGGAACAGATCAACCGCCGGGTTGCCGATGCACTAAGAGCCCAGGAGAAAAGCCAGACGTCGATCATCAATGATCCGGCCGGGCCGCTTTGGTACCGCGGGCTGATCAGCCGCGCAGCGAATGACGAGACGGCCATATCGCCTCCTGTTGCCGGAGCGCCATTACCTCTCACCATGGATCAGGAGATCGAGCTGGTACTGGAGGAATTCCATGTCCAGCGGATCGTCGTCGGCCACACGCCGTCGCTAAGCGGAATCTTGTCGGCAGACCAAGGCCGGCTTTGGCGGACGGATAGTGCAATCAGTCGCGCCTATGGAGGCAAGCTTACCTATCTCGAGATCATCGGCGACCGCGTCACTGCACATGAAGTGCCGCGGCCACCGGGCAACCCGTGGGGGGATAAATGATGAAGAGGTTCATTGCCGCATTTTTAGCCGCGAGCATCCCCGGCTTAGCCGCTGCTCAAGGATCGACCACTCCGCTTTTTGCCAGTGACACACCAATCCGGCTGACGATTCAAGGACCTATCGGGCTCATTTCCCGGGATGCCGAAGACTCGACAACTCCTCGCCCGGCCACCCTGACTCTCGCCACTCCTCCCGAAACGCATGCCATCAGCCTTTCGGCGCGCGGCATTACGCGGCGCCTGAAGGAAACATGCTCCTTTCCGCCATTGCGGGTCGAACTTACCCGGCCGGCGGCCCCTGACTCCCTATTTAAGGGCCAGCGCAGGCTCAAGCTGGTGACTCATTGCCGGCCCCAGGAGGGCTTCCAGCAGTATCTCTTGCTCGAATATGCGACCTACCGCATTTTCAACCTGCTCAGCCCGACGAGCTATCGGGTGAGGTTGGCCACGGTCGACTATGTCGAGCCGAACGGAAAACCTTCAACAAGCCGCTGGGGATTCTTCATCGAGGATCTGGACGACGCGGTCCGGCGCAACGGCCTTGCCGAAGCAAGGGTAGGAGACCGGATCCTGGCATCACAACTCGAGCATCGTCAGGCGGCAAGAGTCGCGTTGTTCGAATATATGATTGGCAATCTCGATTGGTCGATGAGAGCCGGCCCGCAAGGGGAAGGCTGCTGCCACAACGCCCGGCTCGCAAGTGGTCCCGGCGGTGCGCTGGTGCCGTTTCCCTATGACTTTGATTACTCGGGTCTGGTGGGTGCACCCTACGCCGTCCCGCCCGAAGGATTTGGCATCACCAGCGTGAAAAGTCGCGTTTACCAGGGCTATTGCGCGCATAATGCGGACGCCGTTGCGGTAGCCGCCGAATTTCGTGCGCGCCGACCCGCAATCGAGGCAATGTTCTCCCAAATTCCGGGGATGGCCGAGAAGACGCGGAGCAAAGCGCTGGAGTATCTATCTGGCTTTTACGACCAGATCGCGACCGACGAATTGCTGCGCGCCAAGATCCTCAAGAATTGCCGGTAGGCGGTGGCGCCGGAGGATTAATTGGATCGGCCGGCGGCGTCGCGACCGGGCTTCCGCTGGGGCTGAAGTCGCTCATGAACCGCTTCATTCCCTCGCGCTCGCCATATTCGCTGATCCACAGCAGGACGAAGCAGTAATTGAACGCGAGGCTCATGACGAGCGCAAGCTCCACCGCACCGATACCTGCCGAAAGGCCGATGCCCACCGACAGCAGGATGTAAAGGGCATCGCCCGAGCTCTTGAGGCTGTTTTTGAACCTTACTGCGCCGGCAATCCCGCCAAGCGCGAAGGCCAGGGCCAGGCTGTGCTGGACGACGATGACGATCGACGTGACAACAACTGGCAGGATGAGGATCGAACTGATCAGCGACTGATCATATTCTTCGGATGTACGCGTCCCCATGTAGATCCAGCTTACCGGCAGCGCGGTGAGTAGCGCGCCGATGATCGCGGTTGCCATCCAGCCAAGGCTCTGGCCGAGGTTTTTGACCTGCGTGGCCGCAGCCATCGCCTCAAGCGTGTTTGATTTGCCGCCACCGGGATTGATCAGCTGCTCGGTGCCCCCGATGGGCAGATAGTGGCGAAGGTCGGGATAGGCTTTGAGTACCAGCCACGCGCCGCCGAACAGGATCAGATAATAGATCGTAAGCTGTACGAATAATTTTGCTGCCCGCATGATCGATACCCCCACCGATACTGATGAGCTTAGGTCAATCGTTCCGATCATTCCAGCGGTACGATGGGATCGGCGTCATGACGCCGTACCGCTCCTTGATCGGATCGTGACCGAGTTTGGGCCACGGAATATTCTCTTCAGGCAGCTTGGTATCCGGCAGCCGATCGAGCAGGTCGCGCAGCAGGGTCAGGCGGCCCAGTCGTTGGTCATTATAGTCGACCAAAGTCCACGGCGCATGCGGCGAGTCAGTCGCGGCAAGCATCCGCTCGCGCGCCTCGGTGTAAGCATCGTATAGCTGCCGCGCCTTATGGTCGACGGGGGAGAGCTTCCAGCGGCGAAGCGGATTGTTGAGCCGATCGGCAAACCGCTCTTCCTGCTTCTCCTGATCGCAGCACAGCCAATATTTGAACAGGTAGATGCCATCATCGACCAGCTGCCGTTCGAAATCGGGTACCGTTTTCAGGAAGGTGCTGACCTGTTCCGAGGTGCAGAAGCCCATGACGGCTTCGACCCCGGCGCGATTGTACCAGCTGCGATCGAACAGGCTGATTTCGCCCTTGGCCGGAAAATGATCGACGTAGCGCTGGAAATACCACTGGTTGCGTTCCCGCTCTGACGGCGAGGGTAGCGCAACGACATGGCATTGGCGGGGATTGAGGGTGTTGGCGAACATGTGGATCGAGCCGCCCTTGCCGGCCGTGTCCCGGCCTTCGAACAGCACCATCAGCCGCTGTCCGGTCTCCTGGATCCACCGTGCCGCATCGGACAGTTCGCGGAGCAAAGGCTCCAGCGCTGCCTCATATTCCTTCTGGCTGAGATGACCCATTTCCACACCCCTGCATCTGTGGGGGACCTTATAGCGATTGGCGCATAAGGAAAGGGCCGGAGCGTTGCCGCCCCAGCCCTTGATATTTGCCTTGAATTAAAGCGGCTTAGGCGCCCGCGATCTCTTCGAGGTCGAGACGGACGCCCGGGCCCATCGACGAGCTCAGCGCGACCTTCTTGACATATTTGCCCTTGGCGCCGGTCGGCTTGGCCTTGACGATCGCGTCCACGAACGCGTCGAAGTTGGCCCTGAGGTCCGCTTCGGGGAAGCTCGCCTTGCCGATACCGGCGTGGATGATCCCGGCCTTTTCGACGCGGAACTCGACCTGGCCCGACTTGGCGGCCTTGACCGCTTCGCCGACGTTCGGGGTGACGGTGCCCAGCTTCGGGTTCGGCATCAGGCCCTTGGGGCCCAGCACCTTACCGAGGCGGCCGACGATGCCCATCATGTCCGGGGTCGCGATGACCCGGTCATAGTTGGTGTCGCCGCCCTGCATGGCTTCCATCAGGTCCTCGGCGCCGACGATCTCGGCGCCCGCCTTCTTGGCTTCCTCGGCCTTGTCGCCCTTGGCGAACACGGCGACGCGGACGTCCTTGCCGGTGCCCTTGGGCAGGTTGACGACGCCGCGGACCATCTGGTCGGCGTGGCGCGGGTCGACGCCCAGGTTGATCGCGACTTCGACGGTCTCGTCGAACTTCGACGTGGCCAGGCTCTTCACCAGGCCGATCGCCTCGGCGACGCCATAGTGATTGTTGGGGTCGATCTTGCCCTCGACGGCCTTCTGCTTCTTGGTCAGCTTCGCCATGGTCTTAACCCTCCACAACCTGGAGGCCCATCGCGCGAGCGGAGCCTTCGATGATCTTCGTAGCGGCCTCAAGGTCGTTGGCGTTGAGGTCCTTCATCTTCGCGGTCGCGATCTCGGCGACCTGCGAGCGGCGGATGGTTCCCGCCGAAACCTTGCCCGGCTCCTTCGATCCGGACTTGAGCTTCGCCGCCTTCTTCAAAAGGAAGCTCGCCGGCGGGGTCTTGGTGGTGAAGGAGAAGCTGCGATCGGCATAGACGGTGATGACCGTCGGGATCGGAGCGCCCTTTTCCAGTTCCTGCGTCGCGGCGTTGAACGCCTTGCAGAATTCCATGATGTTGACGCCGCGCTGACCCAGGGCAGGGCCGATCGGCGGGGAGGGATTGGCGGTGCCGGCCGGCACCTGGAGCTTGATATAGCCCGTGATTTTCTTAGCCATTTTTCTCACTCTGTAGTGGACGGGCAAGGCGAACCCCGACCGTACCGTTCAAGTTTAGCGGTCCAGACGGCTTCCCAAGGGAGGCCTCCCGCAATCCAACGCTAATGCTTTGGAAGGCGGCGCAATTAGCAGAAACGGGCGCGGATGCAAGCTAGGCGGTGCGAGGTCGGGGGCTCCACAGCATGTGAAGGCCATGCCGTCACGGAGTGAATCCGTGACGTCAGTCGGGCTTCGCCCGCTGGCCGACACGCGCGAACTCTTCGCGCTGCTCGATGATTGCAAGCAACCATCTCGCTGCGCTCGGCCGCTTATGTTCACTAATTTCATGGAGGCGGCGACCATTATTGTTCAATCAGCGACATTTGCCTCATGCTTACCTCTGAAATTCACAATTCGGTATCACGCCGTAAGCACGAGGCGCCCCCCGAGCGGCCAAAACCGAGCTAGGCTAGTGGCAGCTTTCGACCCAAAACTGCCATTAGCTCCAATGCAGGATAGGCCCGACGCTAGGCCTCTGGAACGCAAAAGAGGCGGGAGGTTTGGCTCCCACCCCATTTGCTTAGTTCAGTAGGTTAAATGGTTTGGAGGTTCACCGCGCAGGGCTTCTTGTCGCTGTTGGTGCCTACCTCATAGGACAGGCGTTGGCCGGTCTTGGGCGGCGTCGCCTTGATGTCCCACTTAAAGGCGCTTTTCTCGAACGGCAGATTGTCGCCGCCGGCTTCCGGCTTGATCGAGCCGCGGCCCTGGTCGACGTCGAACGCGTTGATGGTGCCAAAAGTTTTCATGGTGTGTTCCTTGGTTTCCAGGCGTCAAAATTGGCGCCTGTTGGCTAGGAGACGTTGAAGATAGGAGGAGGGCGTATGTTCACGCCTAGACCCGTCTTGCGACTGGTAGCACATCATACAACGGCTGAAAGGATAGTGGGTTGCGGCCGGGGGGGCTGCGCGGCCTCCACTCAACCCGGTTACCACTCCGGCGAGGCCGTTTGTGCTCGGGCTGCCGTGATGAAAAGCTATGTCCGCTTTCCACCCATTGCGGACATTAGAACAGCCCCTGGGGCGCGCACCATCCCTACGGCGTGGCCGGTTCCGCGATGAAAGCCACGATTGCGTCCATCGTCGCCTTGGGTTGCTCCTCCATCAACCAGTGTCCGGAATTAGGGATGCTGAGCGCGCGGACGTCAGTCGCGGCGAAGGCGATTTCGTTTGCGAAGCCTTCTCCGAACGACTTTTCTCCCCCGATCGCGAGGACTGGCATGGCTAGCTTGCCCTCGGCGAGGAATTTCTGGTTGTCCACGGCGTCCTGGCGGAAGGCAGCAAACTGGGCGAACGCGTTATGGATCGCGTGAGGACGGGAGTAGAGCGCGGCATAATGGGCGCGCGTCTCTTCGTCGATGTGCTTCGGGTCGGCAGATAGTTCGTTGTAAAAGCGATCGAGATAGATCCGCTCCCGGCCGGCGACGAGCCGTTCCTCGTCTGGCCCGAAGAAGTCGAAGTGCCAGGTCCGCTGGTCCTTGACCACGCTGTCCCAATTGCCGAGCCCGGGAAGAGGCGCATCCATCACCACCCAGCGAGTGACCCGGTCGCGATTCTGGGCGGCAAAGGCGTAACCGACCATATTGCCGATGTCGTGCGTGACCAGCGCCAACGAACCGTCGAGCCCGAGCGCATGAAGCACCGCCGCAATATCCCCGGCTTCGCTCTTCTTGTCGTAGCCGCTCTCTGGGTGCGACGAGAGGCCCATGCCGCGAAGGTCCGGGACGACGACGGTGTGATCGGCGGCCAGCCGGGCCGCGAGCGGCGCCCACATGTCCCCGGTATCGCCAAATCCGTGCAACAACAGGACGACCGGCCCATGTCCGCCGATCCGCGTATGGATCGTGGCCCCGTCAACAGGGATATCGCGTGTCCGGAAGATTGAAGGGAATTTCTCGACTTTAGCCAGCGCGGGGGCAGCGAAAAGCAAGACGACGAATATCCCAAACCAACGCATCGGACGGGTCATGTGGTCCCCCTATCGGCTAGACTTGCGCCGTAGCAGCTAGCCCGCTGCACGTCACGGCGTGCAATGGACTGGCGCCATGCGACTTAACGTCTGCTTTCCACCCCCTCCGGTAATGTCCGCGTTCGACCCAAAGCGGGCTCATAGTAACCTTACGTAAAGCCGATGGCGCTCGGTTGCTGCATGGTCCCCTAATGGATCAAGAATGGCTTGAGCAAACGCCTGGGTCACACCAAGCTGGAAAGCACAGTTCGCTATCTCGGTGTGGAGCTGGATGACGCGCTGGAATTGTCCGAGGGACTGGATATCTAGCCAGCCGCTAATGTCTGCAATGGGTGGAAAGCAGACATTCGCTCAGAAGGTTGGCAGGTGTATATTCCCAAAAGCTGACATTAGCATTCAGGATGGGATTTTGAGGGCGCGCGCAGTTTCTTTGCGTTCTCTGGCGTAGTGCGCCTCATACTTTGACCGTATCACTTCGAAGCGAGGATTGCCGCGAAGCGAACGAAATGCAGGTTCGTCCTCCAGCTTCAAGAGGTCGGTGCGGCCGATGTGGGCCCAGCCGCGGCGAAGCGCGCGGTCGAGCCCCTCAATCGCCGGGCCGGACTTGCCCTGGGCGGCCCATACTCCGGCGGCATCCTCGTCGAACCAGGTCGGCACCTTGCCGCGGCCATAGACGTGCTGAATCAGTGCGTCGGCCTTGGCGAGGAGCGCGTCCGCTTCGCGGTTGCGGCCGACGGCGCGCAGCGCCAGGGCGACGGTCGTCGCCTCATCGAGCTGGCAGGTCCCGAGCGGCAGGCTGGGCCGGATGCTGAGTACCCCATGCGGGCCGTCATAGGCTGCCACCAGTTCGCGCGCCCTGCCGGCAGCCAGCATCAGCTTTGCCGCGACGGCATTCTCGTCGAAATTGACCAGGGTCGCGGCGAAGGAGCGGTTGCGCCTTTGCCATTCGGCTGGGGAGGGCGCGGCCGCCATCCAGACGCGCGGGCCGAATCGCGAGGAGCCCAGCGTCGCGAGCGCAGGCCGCGCAGGCGGCTCTTTCGACAGACCGAGGGTGTGTCTTGCGTCCTCGAGGCTGAGGCGGGCCGAACCGACAAATCGCGCGTTGGGGTCGCTGGCCACGATCGACCATCGACGCGCCGCTTCCGAGATGTCGCCGAGGAACCAGGCGGCTCGCGCAAGCGCGAATTGCTGGGTCATCGGGTCGCCGGCCATGCCGCTTGCGACGAGCCGCTCCGCGGCTGGCCGGTCACCCATGATCGCGTTGACGGTAATCAGCCCGCGCAACGGGTGCGGCCAAACCGGATCGGCCTCATGCGCCCGATAATAAGTCGCGAGCGCTTCGGCATATTCGCCGGAAACCTCATGCGCGACCCCCCGCCACATCAGCCCGTCGCCACTGCGCGGGTCGAGATCGGCGGCGCGCCGCAAATGGGCGATAGCCTCTGGGGTCTCGGTGCCGAGCACTTGGGCGAGAACGCCATGAGCCTGAGCGAGATTTGGGTCGAGCTGGAGCGCATGGCGTGCGGCCTTGTTGGCTCGCGGAACGACCGCGATCAGCCCGTCGGCGCCCTTGGTCCGACCCTCGAGCAGCAGCGCCTCGGCCAATTCCGCCCAGGCCGGGGCGAAGTTGGGATCGCGGCGGATCGCTTCCTCCAGCAACTCGACCGCGTCGTGGCCCGATTGCGGATTGCCGGAGCGGACCAGTCCGCGCGCGTTGAGGACGAGCGCATAGGCTTCACCGTTGATCGGCCGCGTTCCGCGGGACGCAAGGGTCAGCTGGCGGCTAAGACCGTTGGCCACGGCCTCTCCGATCGCGGTCTGGATCGCGAAGATGTCGTCCAGCTTGCGGTCATAGGTCTCTGACCATAGACGAATGCCGTCGCTAGTCTTGACCAGCGAGGCGCTGACTCGAACGCGGCCCTCGCCGGAGCGGACGCTGCCCTCGAGGATATAGTCGACCCCGAGCGCCCGGCCGACTTCGCGCGGATCAGAGGCGGCGCTGAACTTGGCGGCGGACGCTCGACCGGCGACCCGGAACGCCGGCTCGCGCGCCAGCTGGCCGAGGATCTCCTCGCCGATACCCTCGGCCAGGTAGGCATCGCCGTTGCCCAGGTTGCGGAACGGCAGCACGGCGATCGACGCCGGGTTGGGCGCAGCGTTGCGCTGCTGCCAGGCGTAGAGTCCCAGGCCGGCCACCAGCGAAACGAGCAAAACGGCCACGAGCAGCCAAAGCTTGGGCTTCGCTGGATTGGCTGCGGTGCCTCCGCCCTTGGACCCGTTTTCGACCAGTCGGTGGCCGATGCGGGGCACGGTTTCGATGGCGAACGGCTGCGGATCTAATTCCTCGGCCAGGTGACGCAGTGCCAGGACGCAGCGGTTGAGCGAATCATCACCGACGATCCGGCCTTCCCAGCATTGTTCGACCAGCTTGTCGCGAGACACCACGGTCTGCCGCGCCTGGGCCAGGGCAACCAGTACCTGCATGACCCGCGGCTGCAGTTCCCGGCGTTCTCCGTTCATCTCGACGGCGCGCTCGCTCGGCTTGACCCGCATCCCGCCGAGTTCGAACTCGGGCTCGTTCGCAAGATCAATTCGCTCGACGACTGGTGCGCGTCCAATAACGCCCATGATCAGCAATAGATCACCAAAAGATCATTCCCGCAACCTAGCGCACGCTCACTTCCGGGAGCAGCCTGACAGCCAACGCATTAACACCATGGTGCGTCCCAAGAGGAGGTAGCGATGGCGACGATTTACGGAAACGCGTACGCAAATACTCTCAAAGGAACTGCTTACGCCGACATCCTTTACGGCCGCGGCGGCAACGACATTCTGTATGGCTACGGCGGGAATGACACGCTCGACGGCGGAACCGGCGGGGATAGGATGTACGGTGGCACCGGAAACGATACGTACATTGTCGACAGTCCTTACGACGTGGTCATTGAATTCTGCCGGGCAGGGCACGGACACCATTCGCACGTCTACGCACTATGCCCTCGATTATGGGTCCAGCATCGAACGGCTCGAGGTGGCAAATCCGCTGAGCACCAACTGGCTCGATCTTATCGGCAACGAACTGAACAACACGATCGTCGGCAACAACGGAAGGAACTCAATTAACGGTGGCCCGGGCGCCGACACATTGATCGGAGGTGGCGGCAACGACGTGCTCAGAGGCGACGCAGGCAACGATCGTCTTACTGGCGGAACCGGTATGGACACGTTCGTCTTCAGCGAAACACAGAGCCGCGACACGATCACCGATTTTGCCAGTGGCACGGACGTTATCGACTTGGGATGGTTTTTGGGACCTTCGCAATTCCACTTCATTGGCAGCGCAGCATTCAGCGGCCAAGCGGGGCAGGGGCGGTTTTCTAATGACCTCTTCCAACTCGATCTAAATGGAGATCGGATCGCGGACTTTTCGATCACAATCCTTGGAGGCCAGGTCCACGCAGGAGACTTCGATTTCTCCGCACACGGCGCCTGGGACTATTGAAATCGGAGCCCAGTGTCCGCAAAGGGTCGAAATCAGACGCCAGGCTAATGGCAGCTTTGGGTCGAAAGCTGCCATTACGGCAATGGCAGGAATGGGTGGAAAGCAGACGTTAGGTAAGCGGCTACCACGAAAGCTGGTCCGCGCAGAAATGAAAGGCCTGTTTCGCGTCGGTCGTGACTATTTCGACAGCACCAGCACCATCGTTAGCGGTTCTGCGCTGGAGGGCCCGCGAGTGGATAATGGTTTTTGCGTCGCGGCGGCGATACGCGACCCGTCAACGCCTCTGGCGATGATTTCCGTGCGCACGCGTTCGGCACGCTTCTGCGCGATCCGCTGCCTGTCGGCCGCGTCTGTTCCATCATAAGCCATCACATAAATGCGTGCGCTAAGGTTTGGATCGGATTGCATAATGCCGCCCAATCTACTCAGCCGTGTCCAGCCCCCGGCCGTCGGCTCATCCGATTCCGGTTTGAAATTCCGCTCGCGGATGGAGAACGCATGAGTGCTGCTGCCCCCGGTGCTCAGCCAATTTGCGATTTTGCCGCCAAGGGTCGACGGATCGAGGTACTGGGTCTGCCCACCGATCATGATTAGTTCGTTGTCACCGGCATCGGACTGGGCGACGACCTCGACAGGGGCCATCGCGGTGGCGAGGCTCCGAAGCCCTATGAAGACGATCAGGAGGACAATGGCCCCCATCGCGCCTATGGCCAGCCGCGCCTTGACGTCCAATTTTCGTTGACCAGTCATCGCGCCGTGCTCCAGCTAGGCGGGTCGCCCAGTCCCGTCCGGTCAGATACGACCCATCGGGGGATCGGCACATTAGGGATTCCACGGATTAGCAGCGAGTTGATGCGCATGTTGCGCCGAATGTTCGCAATGGGTCGCTAGCGGCAGCTTTGGTTGGAAAGCGGACCTAACGCCTGACGAACCGTAATCTCCTGGACGAATGGCACCTACTAAGCGTGGTGGTAACCTACTTCCCCGTCGAGGCCCCCTGATCCCTCAAGACCAGTCGGTCGAGCCTGTCGAAAGTTGCAGAGAGTTGTGACAAGTCGCCGCTGTCCACCCTGAAGTGCCCTCTGAATGGATAGTCCAAAGTTAAAACGAACAGGAAAACCAGGCCGATCGCTAGAGACGTTCCGGAAATCATCGCCAAATTGAATCGGGTGCGCGAGAACGCCGATGCATATGAAATGGTCAAACTTGATCCAACCAGGCCGACTATCCAGAGAATGATCGGTATTCCCGTACGGCTCGCTATGAGCCTATCCCGCCTGAGCACGACCAGGTCGTTCAACTTTGAAAATGCTTCCGCGTAGATGGCGCTGTCCCGATTATCTTGAGGACGGATTTTTCCAATTTCCTCGAAGAGCTTGCCTAAGGCGGATTCTGTCGAGACGCTTCCCTTTCCCTCTGAAAGGAGTGGCCACTCGTCTTCGAGAATGCTCCCGATGTAAGTTCTCAATTCCTGGCGTGTCGGGCCGGCTTCTGGACCGTAGACCGTTAGATCACGGTAGAGCTCCGCCGCACTGGCAGCCTCTTGATGCACCGCCGTTTGCGCATCGGCGAAGTTCTGCCACACTGCGACGCCCGAGAAGGCAAGCATGATGCCGATATATGCGGCGACCACCTGCATGAGGTTGACCGCAATTTCCTTCTCTTCGTCCGTGGGCTTGTGGCGGAAGAGCGCTTGCACGCCGATACTGCTTCCAAGTCCGATCACCAGTGCCAGTCCAAGGACCAGGACAGTCGATAGCCAGATTGGCAAGCTGTAGAAGAAAGCCGTCATTCCATGGCCCCCAGCGAATGGACGAGCATGGCGAGTTGATCGAATGTCCGCAATGGGTCGAAAACAGACGCTAGGTGTCCGACGTCCTCATCTCGTCATCGTTGACGATCGGCGATCGCATCCTTGCTCTACAACCGCCGCCGGAAGGTCTCCGGCAGGAACAAGACACCTACCACCAACGTCACCAGCGCTACGATGATCGGATACCACAGGCCGTAATAGATATTCGCCGGTCGCGGCGACCATGGCGAAGGCGATGGTCGGCAGGAAGCCGCCGAACCAGCCGTTGCCGATATGGTAGGGCAGCGACATCGAGGTGTAGCGGATGCGGGTCGGGAACAGCTCGACCAGCAGCGCCGCGATCGGCCCGTAGACCATGGTCACATAGCAGCGCGAGGATGAACAGGATGCGCGACCACCAGCGGACGGTCGATCGCCGCCGGGTCGGCTTTCTCCGGATAGCCGACGGCGGTTAGTGCGGCCTTGTCCGTGCCTGGAAATCAGCGATCGCCGACTTGCGCGCCTCTCCCTCGAGTGCGCCCGCGTCGACCCCTGCGATTAATGTGCCACCGACGCGAACTTCGGCAACCGTTCCCGCTGGAGCCGCCACATTGTCATAGGAGACCGAGCCTTCGCCAGGTAGGACTTGGCGACGTCGCACGACCGCTTGTCGAACGTGGTTGCGCCCGATCGGATCGAACTGGAGCGAGCAATCGGCGGGATCGGCGATCGACAGTCACCGGCGCGCTCGCCTGCGCTCGCGCCAGCGCCGGATTGGCCGCGGCGGTCAGCGCCCCGAACAGCGGGAAATAGGTCAGCGCGGCAAGCGCGCAGCCGGCCAGGATGATCGGCTTCCGACCGATCTTGTCCGACAGCCAGCCGAACAGGATGAAGAAGGGCGTTGCCGACCGCCAGCGCAATCGCGATCAATATGTTCGCCGTCGCGCCGTCGACCTTCAGCGTCTTCTCCAGGAAGAACAGCGCGTAGAACTGGCCGGTGTACCAGACGACCGCCTGGCCGGCGACCGCGCCGACCAGCGCGATGAGGACGATCTTCAGGTTCGGCCAGCGCCCGAACGCCTCGGTCAGCGGCGCCTTCGATCCCTCCCCGGCCTCCTTCATCTCGCGGAAGACCGGGCTTTCCTCGAGCTTCATCCGGATCCACAGCGACACCGCCGAGCAGCAGGATCGAGATCAGGAACGGGATCCGCCAGCCCCAGTCGGCGAACGCCTCTTCGCCAATCGCGGTGCGAATGCCGATCACCACCAGCAGCGCGGCGAACAGGCCCAGCGTCGCGGTGGTCTGGATGAAGCTCGTGTAGAGCCCGCGCTTCCCGTCCGGCGCGTGCTCGGCGACATAGGTCGCCGCCCCGCCATATTCCCCGCCGAGCGCCAGCCCCTGCAGCAACCGCAGCGCCACCAGCAGCGATCGGCGCCGCGACGCCGACCGAGGCATAGCTCGGCAGCAGGCCGACGAGGAATGTCGACAGCCCCATGATCCCCATCGTGACCAGGAAGGTATATTTGCGCCCGACAAGGTCGCCGATCCGGCCGAACAGCACCGCACCGAACGGCCGAACCGCGAACCCCGCCGCAAATGCCGCGAGCGCGAAGATGAAGCCGGTGGTCTCGTCGACCCCCGAGAAGAACTGCGCCGAGATAATCGTCGCCAGCAGGCCGTAAAGATAGAAGTCGTACCATTCGAAGATCGTGCCGAGCGACGACGCGCCGATGACCAGGACCGAAGATTGTCGAAGCGGCGGCTCAGTTCCGGCTTCACGCGCCGATATGCTTGCCATGCCGTACCTCTCCCCCGTCTGGCAGCAGGTTGGCATGACTTAGCGCGGCTTTACAAGCGGGCGGGCCTGATCACTTCCGTATCCGGGTCGCGTCCGCAATGGGTCGAAAGCTGCCATTACGGCCATGGCGGGAATGAGTGGAAAGCTGCCATTCGAAGCCAAAAGGGATATGGTCGTTCATCGGCCCTATCGGCGCAGCCTTACCTGCCGTTGGCGCCCAACCGGGAGGCGTCATGCGCAGATTTCGGGACGACTTGCTGGACTGGGCGACTGAGGAGGGAGCGGTCAGCAAATCCATTCCCGCGCTTCTCGACGGCTACTGCCATTTCCTTTGCCGACAAGGGTTCGCCATCAGGCGGTGCAATCTAGCAACCGAAACAATTCATCCCCTGATGCACAACACGCGCCATGTTTGGTTCGACCGGGTGACCGATCCGGGCCCACTCAATCCCGATGTGGTCGTCGCGCGTCGCCAATATGACTTCGCCGGGTCAATGATCGATGAGGTCTATTTCAACTCGGGGAGCCAAAAGAATCCCCAATTTCTGGCTTCGCCATTTTTCGTGATCGAGGAAGCCGGCGAACTTCACGCGGCGATCCATGCAACGGGCGAGCCGCAGCGGTTTCCTGTCTTTGAAGATCTCGCGGCGCTGGGCTGCTGCGATTATTATGGGGCGATTCTGCGCAATTTTTCGGGGATGCTGCAAAAGATCGGCCTGGCGACCGACCGCGCGGGCGGCTTCGGCGATGAGGGGTTGAGCGACCTTAAGGAAAGTCTGCGCTTGCTGACCTTGCTGCTCAACACGGTCGTTGAGTTCAACACCAAGAATACGCTGGCCCGAGTTTATCTGGGCCAGGATCCGGGACAGCGTGTTTGCGCGGGAATGATTTATCGCGGAGAAGTCGTCTCGATCGACGCGGCGGTCTGGTTTTCCGATCTCCGCAACTTCACCGCTTCAGGTGAAGCGCTGCCGCCTGAAAAGGTAATCGAGCGACTTAACGCTTATTTCGAGATCATCATCGGCGCGATTCACGAAGCCGGAGGCGAGGTACTAAAATATATCGGCGACGCGGTGCTGGCGATTTTCCCCGTTTCGAACGAGCGCGGGGCAAGCGAGGCATGCGTGGCGGCCGTAGCTGCCTTGCACGATGCCCAGAAACGGTTGGCATCGCTCAATGAAGATGCGGTGGCACGAGGCGAACCGGAGTTTGCCCATGGTGTCGGGCTCCACTTCGGCACCGCAAGTTATGGCAACATCGGCGGGAGCGAGCGGCTCGACTTCACCGTGATTGGCCGGGCCGTGAACATTGCCTCCCGTATCGAATCCCAGTGCAAGCCAATTGGCGCATCAGCGCTTTGCAGCCGGGAATTTAGTAAGCTGGCCGCTATCTCATCCCGGACACTTGGCCAGTTCAGCCTTAAGGGAGTTACCGGGCAAGTCGAACTTCACACTTTCGACTGACAGAAGTTGAACCTGAATGTCCGCTTTGGGTGGAAAGCAGACGCTAGCGAGGCGAGCTCTAGGCCGAGTCATCGGAACCACGCACCACCGAGATGGCGGTGATCAAAAGCGGCTCGTCCGCCCCTTCAAAGTCGATCTCGTCACCGACCTCAGCACCGATCAGCGCGCGCGCCAATGGAGCGGTGAAGGCGATGCGGTTCTCGGCCGGCTCGCTCTCGTCATGTCCAACTAGGTCGAGCGTGCGGGTCTGTCCGTCGCGCACGAGCGTGACCCGCGTTCCTAAAGCAACGCGGTCGCCATCAGCAGGCGGAGCAAGTTCTGCGCTCACCAGCCGTTGGCGCCAATACCGAGCATCGCGCAACACCGACTTGCGCTCATCCTCCGACAGCGGGCCTTCCAGTGCCGCCTCGAGCGCCTCGTTCCGCGCTCGGATTTGTTCGAAGCCACGCGCAGTTACCAGATTCGGCCCAGGCGGGATTGGCAACTCGAACTTGGGCTCGAGATGCTCCTCGTCGCTCTCCCGGCGAAAGGCGACGCTCATGATCGGGGCGGCAATATGGACATGACTTTGATGGTAGCATGGGAACGGCGAAAAGCGCAGGGCATGTCCCGCAGATGCCTTCTGACCGCTACGATTTCTGATGTCCGCAATGGGTGGAAAGCAGACACTTGCATCGGCCAATATGATCTGAAATCAATGCCCGGCAGTGCTTAAAGGGGGCAGGAAGTGAAAAGAGGTGAAATCCATGACTCGGCCTGCGGCAGTTGAGCGATACGCTGGTGCATCCATCGTCCTGCATTGGCTGATGCTGCTTTTGATGGTCGGCGTTTATGCGACGATCGAGTTTCGCGAGTTCTTCCCAAAGGGTAGTCCGCCGCGTGAAGCACTGAAAATGTGGCATTTCATGCTGGGCTTGTCGGTGCTCGGACTTGTCTGGCTACGCATCGCGGCGAGGCTCGTCTGGGTAGCACCCAATTCAACGATGGATGGCGCGGCCTGGCAGCGAATGGCGGCGAAAGCGACCCATTTCTCGCTCTACATTTTAATGATCGGTATGCCGATTGCGGGCTGGCTGATTCTCAGCGCTGAAGGCAAGGCAATCCCGTTTTTCGGACTAGAGCTTCCAGCGCTTGTCAGTGAGAACGATGCGCTGGCTGACCAAGTTGAGGAGATTCATGAGCTTGGCGGCACCATTGGTTACTGGCTCATCGGCCTCCACGCCGCCGCCTCATTGTTCCACCATTACATTCTCCGAGATCGCGTGCTTACTCGGATGATCCCCCGGGGGACTTAATGTCCGCTTTGGGTGGAAAGCAGACACTAACGTGCTAGCCCTAGAGTGATGCGAAGCAACCATGTTCATCGACCTATCAAGCTTGTCGCGACGATGGCTGTGGTCATTGGTTTAGTGGCGGGATTTGCTGGCCTGATTGGCGGACTGTCGATGGGCGGTGCCGTCACGCAAGGCGACTTGCGGGGGGACGCCTCTAAGGTGGGGTTTCATCATCCTGCCGTTTGCGGCGATTTGCCTGCTTATCTTCGGGACTATGCGCGAAGCGGCCGGACCGGCGGCTGCAACCGCGATGTATGTCGGTGCTGTTATCCTCATCGCTGCCCAGCTCACGCTCCCGGCGTTTGGTTAGGCCGCCAGTGTCTGCAATGGGTGGAAAGCAGACATTAGGTCGATTAAGTTAGGCGGATGTTCACTGCCCTACAGAACTATTCCGGACGCCGAAAATATCGGTTTGCAAGCGGCCTGCTTCTAATAGTTTCAATCATAGTCCCAGTGCTGTTGGCGCAGCTTCTCGGCTTAAAGCTTCTAGCGTTCGCGGTGGGCCTGCCATTTTATGCCGCTCTGGTGTTGCTGACTTACTATCGTCTTCAAGATGCGTCACTTTCGACCGGGTGGGTCCTCCTCATGATTCTCGTTTTTCACGTCGGGCCGAAATGGGAGGTCGGTTCGCTCGACCTTTATCCGACCGGCCTTGTCAGCTTCTTCCCGTCGTCATGGATGGTGCCGACAACTCGGCAGCATGTCCGAACGTCTGAGGCAGCGCCCTAATTCACCCGTTCGGAACGCCTGTAACCTGCGCCAATCAAACCGCGCCAAATAGAGCGTCAATATCCATGCGCCGAGTGCCAGCGGCCACACGACATAATCGTCTGCGAAGTTGCCCGTTCTTTGCGTCGGGTCCGTGGCAGTGACGAATGCCACCCCAGTCAGGAAGCTCGCGAGCACCAACAGTCCTACGGCTGGAAGCCAATCAACTACATGGGGTGGGCGCGTGTATCGAAACTCATGATAGCTGGACATGAGCGCAGTCTACGGAAGCTTCGCTAATGACCGCAAAGGGTCGAAAGCTGCCATTAGGAATCCGTTGTGCTAGGGCCGGACGGGGCAGGGTTCTCGGCACAACGGTAGTGAATCTTGTCACGACGGAAGCGAGCGAAGGAACAGCCCGAGCAATTGGTTGCTCGAGTTTGTGGGATTGAAACGAGCTACTTTCTGTCCCTGGAAACTCCTGGCAAGAAAATACTAGCGGATGAGGAAGCCATCATTTCCCTTAGCGCAGTCATTTGCTGGATATCGAAGCGCCATAAGCAGCATCTCGGCCGGGCATTTGAGATCAGCCTGATCACCGCAGAACGGTTCGGCGAGGGCGGTTCTGCCAACCGTCTGTTCGGATCGGTTTCCATCAAGAGGGGCGGGTGCGCGGCGTATGTCTACCTTCCGGCGCGTTCCTTTTACGGCCTACGATCGCTAATCAGTATCGAGGACTGCATCATTGACCTCGACTTCGAGCCTACCAAGTGGGGCTATGGTGAGCTTCGATCCATCGCGATCATGAATTCTCGCCAGCTGCTTGCGCTCCCCGGATTTCCAGGCGGCGATCTGGTGGGAGCAGAGGGCAATGCGACAACCCGCTAATACCAGATCAGCGGAGTTCTACTCCTGGACGGTTCAATGGCGACCACTTAATAAGCACCGCGCAAGCGCGGCGCTGGCGGGCATTTTTGGCCGTGATCTTAGCTAACGCCCAACAAAACATTGCGAGCAATGAGATGAAAAACTCCCATCTCTGCGCCCCTGGTGTACGGCGGCTGTCCTCAGCTCCTGCTCTGTCTGCGCTACAATCTTGCGATAGTCGCGTCCGGTGTAACCGCCGGCATGGGGCAGGGGACGGGTGACTGAACGACAACCTGCACGATGAAGCACAACGTAGTTGCGATCAGCGTCTTTTCTGACGTTGAGTACAAACCCCGTCGGGTGCTGTTTCACCCAATCCAGGTATCCGTCGTCGTCGCTATCGAAGAAAGTGAAGGACATTTCACAGCCTTATCGGAAGAACGCGCCCACGAGTAGCAGCAACGTGATCGCCAACGAAACGCAGGCTCGGTAACTTCCAATCAGCGAGTATCAACTCACGGAAGCTGAGTGACGTCTTACTTCGCAATCACGGAACAAGCACCGACGGACCTACCGCGCGGCAATCGAGCGGGCTTCCTTGATTTCGGCTCTGCTCGCGTCACCGTTCTTCGTTAGCTCGGCGAGTTGGCGGTAATATTGGCGAGCCTTCGCATTGTCTCCCGCAAATTTGGCCGCCCGCGCGGCACCATATGTGCCGCCCAAGCGCCGTGGCGCGCGCCGCAGCGATGCTTCGTACTCAGTTAACGCTTGGGCAGGCTGGCCAAGGTCGAGCAACAGCTCGCCGAGTTGCTCTCGAGCCGGCAGGATTGCACCTGGCGTGACGGGATGTTTCTCCAATGCGTCGTCCAGGTCGGCGGCCGCCCGCATAAGCCCAAGCGCTTCAACGTCCATACCTTCAGCATGGGCAAGCCATGCGCCCGCGATTTGTCGCTCGATCCCAACTTGCGCCTTCCAGTCATAGGTGCCGGGCGGAATGTTGAGACCTTGTTCGATTTCGCTCAGCTCTGCGAGTTCTTGCTTGGCGAGGGCAGAATTCCCGCTACGTGCCGCGCCAACTGCGCGGGCGAAATGGATGTGCGCTACGGCCCACTGGAAATTCTCGAACGGAACGAGCAGGCGGACATTATTTGGCAGCTCAAGGCTCGCCGCTTCCCGCCATTGCCGTCGCTCCAACACCAGACGCGAGGGGATTGCGGTTGCTGCATAGGCGACGGAAAAGACCGGTTCATCGACCTTGTGCATGGCGTTGAGATGACCAAGGACGCGTTGGGCTTCGATGTCCTGTCCGGTCTGCAGGTAGGCATAAGCCAAATAGTCCATCGCATGCAGTTCTTCGCGGGAGGCTCCGGAGAACCCTTTTTTCTTCATCATCTCCTGCGCGGCCGCCTCGGACTTGAGGTTGGACGCGATAGAGTCGTCCCACATGCCGAGCCGGGTGAAGATGTGCGATGGCATGTGCTGCGCGTGAGGAGAATCCGGTGCGATCGTTGCGTACCGCTTGGCGGCGGGCACCGCTAACTCAGCCAGTGGCGGATAATCGAAGCTGTGTATCAAATAATGAGCAACGCCTGGATGATCGGGCTCAGTCTTGAGCACGTGGTTGAGTATCGCGGCGGCGTCTTTTTCACGAGCGAAGGTAGGGTCTTGGTCGAACGTACCCGCAGCCGTCTGGGACAATGCATAGAAAACCGCGGCTTCGTTGTCGTCGGGGTAGCGATCGTGAAGCGCCTTCATTGCCATATTGTAAGCAAGCGCACGCGTCTTGTGGTCGACCTTGTCGGAATTGAGGTAAAAAGCTGCAATCGCTGCAACATAGTCGCGTTCTCGTTGGCTCTTTGCAGGCATGGCCCGCGCCTTCGCAATTGCTGCTCGACCCCTTTGGAGCTCGGCAGAGCTTGGGGGCGCCCATAGCGGATGGTAGAGGCTCATCGCGACGCCCCAGTAAGCAATGCCGCATGTGGGGTCGACAGCAGCAGCCTGGTTGAAGGTGCTTTCGGCCTGCTCATATTCGAACGAGTGGAGCCACGCCTCGCCCCGTAAGAATATTGCCTGCGCGGCCGGGCTACAGCTCGTCCTAAACGTTACGCTGCCGAGCTGCTCGGAATGGGCGTGGTGTTCGTGCGGAGAGGCTTGAGCAAAAGCGAGCGCGGAGACCAAAAGAGTGCGTTCATCGGCACAACCTCCCGCGTTTCTGTAACATGACTAGAAGGCGCTGTCGTCGCACTGGTCGTGAGATCAGCGCCGCTAAAATGCAATCAGGTGGTCCTTCCTCGGTTACCTTTCGCGGACCGATCTTGAGCCACTGAGAGATGTGTTCAACAGATTGGGAATCCGCGCGCCGGACGCGGGAGAGCTGCCGCCACCGGGCGAAAGCAGCGGCCTTTCCATCAGGCGAGCCATGCGAAATTCAGATTTTGTATGCGCGATATTGCCCGCAGCTGAGGAACTTGAAGGCGTTTTCGTAGAGATTGGGGCCGCTATTGGTTTGAATAAGCCACTTTTCCTTATCATCGCGCCCGAGCGCGAGGTGCCATTCGTTCTGCAAAATGTGCCTTCAATTCGCAGCGTTTCTACAGACGTGGGCGCAATTGAGTTTCACCTTCGACTGTTCCTCAAAAATGCGAAGGACCGCCCTCGCGCGCAATCAAGACGAGGGACAGCCAAGTCGGTGCCCGGCGTTCAAAACTTGGGGGAGAACTTAGGCGTCCTTTCCGAGCGAGAATTTGAAGATAGGGTAGGTCTTGCCGGTGCCGGTCGCCATGACGAGCAGCACACGATTTTGGCCCTTTCCGATCGCTTCAATCGCGGCGTTAATGGCGTTGACCTGATAGTAGCGTGGTGCTTTCCCGCTTCCATCGTCGTAGTAGTTTTGAAGGACGATCTGCTCGGCCTCGGCGTCCAGGCCCTTCCACCTCCCATAGCGCGCCCACAGATCCGCCGGTGTCGGAAAAGCATCGAGCGCTAGCGAAACCTCGCGAGGGTTGCTCGCACCAGTGCGGTCGTGAAAAACGAAGCCGTCGCCATTCGATGAAAATACGAAGGGGATATGCAGCGTTTCCGCGTATTCGAGTGCGCCTGCTGTATTCCGTCCCCGACGCTGCGTTTGTTGTCTTTTGCCTCGATCAGAGCAATCGGGACGTTGGGCTTGTAATACAGGACATAGTCTGCCCGCTTGGCTTGTCCGCGAGTGACTAGCTTTCCGCGAACGATGATCCGGCCCTTGGTAAAACTGAACTCTTCGCGGATCTGGAGCATCTCGTCCCACCCCGCCATTCTTAGGGCGGGAGTGATAAACTTCGTGCAGATATCGCGTTCGGAGAGGTCCCGCTTATTCATTCTGATGATCAAACCCCCCGTGCGCCGTGGACAATACGCTTCCATTTCCTGCGCGCAGATTTTCTTGCACGCAACATCCGCGAGCTGTGAACCTTGGGGACCATACGAACCGCGACATTCAAGGTGTGCTGTCGAAATTTTTGGTCGCAGGTATTTGGGACTACCCGTGACGTCTCATCCACCTGCCCCAAAAGGCGGTCGCACTTGTGTCGAGGCAGTGCTTACTGGGTGACTACTTGACCCCCACTGGCGGCAAGTGCAAATCTGGTAAGCCTTTGAAAAGGCTGGTGGACGCACTAGGGCTCGAACCTAGGACCCGCTGATTAAGAGTCAGCGGCTCTAGTGCCGAGCCATTGGACCCATTCCGGCATTCCGCGGAAAGGAAGGCGCGTTCCGGCGGCCATGCGTCTGCTCTTCGACGCTGGTTCGTCGCCATCGCCGAGTCTATGATGCCGGAATGAGCGGCATGAGCCAATCGCAAGTCATCGACAGCATCGGCGCCAGCCCGATTGCGACGGTGGTCAGCAATCCGCGCCGTCCCGACAATCCGCTGGAAGCGGTCAATCCCGCCTTTTGCGCCCTGACCGGCTATGCCGAGGCCGAAATCGTCGGGCGCAATTGCCGCTTCCTGACCGGCGAGCGAACGGAGCCGTGGGTCAGCGATCGAATAAGAAGCGCGATCGCCGGTCGCAAACCGGTGCTGGTCGAGATCCTCAACTACCGCAAGGACGGGTCGCCGTTCCGCAACGGGGTGATGATCACTCCGTTGTTCGATGCCGAGGGCGAGCTGCAATATTTCCTCGGCTCTCAAGTCGACCTGGGCGACAGCGATATCATGCTGGCCGGCCAGCGCGCGGCCGCCGCCGCGAAGGTCGCCGCCCTGCCATCGCGCCAGCGGCAGGTGCTGCAGGCGGTGAGCAGGGGCTATCTCAACAAGCAGATCGCCCACCGGCTGGGGATTTCCGAAAAGACGGTGAAAATGCACCGCGCCCTGCTGCTCGATCGGCTCGGCGTCCAAAGCTCGGCCGATGCGATCCGCCTCGCGGTCGAAGGCGGGCTCTAGAGTACGGCACAAAGGCCGTATTGGAGCGATTGCCGTCAAAGCCGACATAATGTCCGTAAGGTTACGCTGGTCGCGCATCTCCCCCGACCGGCGTAACCGCCCTTCTTAGGAGTTACGGAAATGCGCGCACTCAACATATTGACGCAGGTACTGCTGATCGTCGGCGGGCTTAACTGGGGACTGGTCGGCCTTGCCAACTTCGACCTGGTCGCGACCCTGTTCGGCGACATGTCGCCACTGTCGCGGATCGTTTACGGGCTGGTCGGGCTGTCGGCCGTGTATCAGATCTTGCCGCTGGTGTGGGGGAAGCAGGCGTAGGCGGAGGATGGAGGAAGGCGAAAGGCCGTCACGGAGTAAATTCCGTGACGTCGGTCCTGTCCGCTGCGCGGCAGGCCGTCCGTCGACCGATTCGCCGTCTCTCGACAGTAGCTGCGCTTGCTTCGCACACGCTCTCGTTATCGCTTGCGGCTCGCTTAGTCGAGCGTCGTCCTGTACTGCTTCACCGCCAGCGAAGCCACGATCACCACGAACAGCGCCAATGCGCCCAGGCTCGGCAGCGCCTCGGAAATTCCGACGCCCTTCAACATCGCCCCGCGCACCACGCGCAGCATGTGGGTGACGGGGAGGAGCGTGCCGAGCCATTGGGCCCATTCCGGCATTCCGCGGAAGGGGAAGAGGAAGCCGGAGAGCAGGATCGAGGGCAGGAAGTAGAAGAAGCTCATCTGCATCGCCTGGAGCTGGTTGCGGGCCACGGTCGAGACGAGGAAGCCGAGCGACAGGCTGCCGACGATGAACAGGAACAGCCCGAGGATCAGGGCAGCCCAGCCGCCGGCCATGGGCACTCCGAACAATATCCGGGCCATGCTGATGATCAGGGTCGCCTGGATGATCCCGACCAGCACGAACGGGGTGAGCTTGCCGACCATCACCTCGATCGGGCGAAGGGGAGTGGAGAGCAGGGTCTCCATCGTCCCGCGCTCGGTCTCGCGGGTCATGGCGAGCGAGGTCATCATGACCAGGGTCATGGTCAGGATCGTCGCCACCAGCCCGGGGACGATGTTGTAGGAAGTGATGTTCTCCGGATTGTAGCGGCGCTGGATCACCACCTCGAACGGCGGGGCGGTCTTGGCGATGGGCGCCAACGGCCCCTTGAGATCATGCTTCAACCCTTCGTCGGGCAGCGCGGCCAGCGCGGCGACGGCGCTGCCGGTTGCGGCGGGATCGGACGCGTCCGCCTCGACCAGTATCTGCGCCTTGTCGCGGCGGACGACCCGGCGCGAGAAGTCGCCGGGGATGGTGATCGCGAACTGCACCGCGCCGCGCTCGATCAGCTCGTCCATTTCCGCGGGCGAACGGGCGACGTGGACGATCCTGAAATAGTCGCTGTTCTGAAGCGAGCCGAGGATCGAGCGCGAGAATTGGCCCTGGTCCTGGACCAGCACGGCGGTCGGCAGATGCTTGGGATCGGTGTTGATCGCATAGCCGAACAGCAGCAGCTGGAAGATCGGGATGCCGATGATCATCGCATAGGTCAGCCGGTCGCGGACGAGCTGGGTGAACTCCTTCGTCAGCACGGCCATCATCCGCGAAAGGGAGAGGCCCATCATGCCGCCTTGACCTCCGCCGGGGCGTGGACGCGCATCAGGTTGATGAACACATCCTCAAGCGTGGGCTGGACCTCGGTCCAGCGATAAGGCTCGCGCCGATAGGGCTGGATGGCGGCTTCCAGGGCGGCGCGGTCGGTGCCGCTGACGTGCAGTGCCTCGCCGAAGGGCGCGGCCATTTCGACGCCGGGCTTGGCGGCAAGCTCCCGGCCCAGCCGGTCGGCGCGCGGGCCCTCCGCCTCGAACGTGACCAGCCGGCTTTCGGCGATCACCTGCATCGGCCGTGCCGCGGGCGATCAGCCGGCCGTTGAAGATGTAGGCGATCTCGTGGCAGCGCTCGGCCTCGTCCATGTAATGGGTCGACACCAGCACCGTCATGCCTTCGTCGGCGAGGCCATGGATCCTGTCCCAGAAGTCGCGGCGCGCCTGCGGGTCGACGCCGGCAGTGGGCTCGTCGAGCAGCAGCAGCTTGGGGTCGTGCATTACCGCGGCGGCGAGGGCGAGGCGCTGTTTCCAGCCGCCCGACAGCTGGCCGGCAAGCTGCTTGCGACGATTGGTCGAGGCCGAGCCTGTCGAGCGATTCCTCGACACGTTGAGCGACATCCTCGAGGCGTAGACCCGCGCGATGAAGGCCAGATTCTCCTCGATCGTCAGGTCTTCGTAGAGCGAGAAGCGCTGCGTCATATAGCCGGTCTGGCGCTTGATCGCCTCGGCCTCGCGCGGGAACTCCAGCCCCAGCACTTGGCCGTGCCCGGTATCGGGCGTCAGCAGGCCGCAGAGCATGCGCAGGCTGGTGGTCTTGCCGGAGCCGTTGGGGCCGAGAAAGCCGGTGATGTGCCCTTGCTCGATCTGCAGGGAGATATTGTCGACAGCCTTGAACGTACCGAAGCTCTTGCTCAGCCCTTCGACATCGATGGCCAGCGTCACTGCAGCGGCTCCACATCGACCGGAAGGCCGGGCATCAATCCGGCGGGCTTCTGCGGAAGGGCTTCGACCATGAAGACAAGGCGGTCGCGGCTGTCGCGGCTGAAGATGACCGGCGGGGTGAATTCGGGGCGCGGGCTGACATAGCTGATCTTCGCGGTCAGCCCGCTGGAGCAGCCGTCGCAGGAAAAGCGAACGGTTTGGCCGGGCCGGTAGCGCGCCACTTTCTGTTCGGGGACGAAGAAGCGGACCTTGATCCGGTCGTCGGGAAGCAGGCTGACGATCGGCTGGTTGGCCGCGACCCATTCGCCGGGGCGATAATATACTTCCTCGACCCGGGCCGCGGACGGGGCGGGGGGCGACAGCTGGTCGACCCGGATCGATACCTCCCGCTCGCCGCCCCTGGCCTGGCTTTCCTGCGCCTCGGGCCGCGGCGATCTGGGCACGGCGTGACGAGGCCGTCTCGCGGGCGGCATTGAGGCGGGCATTGGCCTCGCGCAGCGTCGCCTGGGCGGCATCGATGTCCTTGCCGGCGACGGCCGCCGGATCGTCGTGGCGGACCGACAGCAGCCGGTTCAAGTCGCGGCGCGCCCGGTCGGCGTCCGCCGCGGCCGCGACGACTTCGGCATCGGCCTGCTGGGCATTGGCCCGGGCCGCCGCGATCTGGGTGCGCGCCTCGACAATCTGGGCGCGGGCCTGCTCGCCCTGGGCGGAGAGGGTCGCGGGATCGATCACGAACAGCCGCGTACCAGCGGCGACCCGCTCGCCTTCCTGTGCGGCGATCGAGCTGACCGTGCCGGAGACCGAGGCCGCGAGGAACAGGCTTTCGCCCTCGATATAGCCGGACAGCTGGCGCTCGCGCTTCGACCCGCCGAGGAAATACCAGGCGAGAGCCGCCGCAGCCGCCAATATCGCGACGATGATGAACGGTCGTGCGCGGTTCATTGCGTAGCCCCTTCCTGCCAACCGCCACCGAGCGCCTTCACCAGCGCAACCGTGTCGCGCGCCAGCGCGCCTCGCGTTTCGATCACTTGTTCCTCCAATGCGATGCGGCGCGCCTGGGCAAGCAGCACGTCCGAATAGGTGACAAGCCCGCCGCGATAGCGGGTGCGGGCGATTTCCTCGGCGCGCGCCGCGGTCCCCAGCGCTTCTTCGAGGCGGGCGAGTTGGTTGCGGTCGCCGTCGGTGCGGCTGAGTGCGTCCTCCACGTCCTGGAGCGCGGTCAGCACCGCCTTGCGGTAGGCGATCAGCGCCTGTTCCTGGCGCGCATTGCTGACTTCGACGTTCGCGCGCCTTCGTCCGCCGTCGAACAGCGGCCAGTCGATCGCGCCGCCGGCGCTGAAGCTTCGGCTACCCCATTCGAGAAATGATCCCAGCGCAGTGCTGACCAGCGCCGGCGCGGCGGTCAGCGAGAAGCGCGGATAGAGATCGGCTGTGGCGACACCGATGTCGGCGGTGGCTGCGGCCAGCTCGCGCTCCGCCGCGCGGATGTCCGGCCGGCGTCGAAGCAGGTCCGACGGGAGGCCCGCGGGAATGGAAGGAGGGGCGGGCAAGGCGCCTGTTGCGGCAAGCTCGGTGGCAAGCGCCTCGGGAGTTGTTCCGGTAAGCACGCCCAGCGCATGGATTTCCGCTTTGGCCTGCGCCTGGAGCAGCGGGATTGCTGATGCCGCTGCGGCTCGCTCCGACCGCTGTTGCTCAAGGTCCTGGCCTGTCACCAGCCCGCCGCGCGTGCGCGCACCGACCAGCCGTTCGAAGCGCAACTGCCGCTCCAGTTCCGCCTCTGCATTGGCAGTCTGGGCCTGAAGGGTTCTCAATCGGAGGTATGCGCCAGCGACCTCGGCGGCGACGGTCACTTCCGCGTCGTGCCGGTTCCAGATGGCGGAGCCGGTGCGCGCCGCGGCGGCTTCGCGCTCGCGTCGGTTGCGGCCGAAGAGGTCGAGTTCCCAGGACGCATCGAACCCGATCCGCCAGGTGGTGAAGGATTCCCCCGGCAGCGCAAAGCCAGTGCCGCCGCCGCCGGGCGCGCCTCCTCCGGGAGGAGCCGGAATTGCGTGTTCGCTGATCCGCTGGCGCGTGATCGAGCCTTCGGCCGACACCTGCGGCGATGTGCTCGCCCCAGCGACTCGTTCGAGTGCGCGCGCTTCGCGGATCCTGGCGCCCGCGGCCTCGATATCGAGGTTCTGGGCAAGCGCTTGGTCGATGAGGCTATTCAGCCGGGCATCGTCGAACTGCCGCCACCAGCTGACGAGCTCAACCTGGCCTGCGGCTGCTGCCGGGTTCGTTTCCAGATAGCGTTCGGGAACCGCTGCTTCCGGCTGCGCATAGTCGGGGCCAACGGTCGTGCAGCCGGCAAGCAAGGCGGAGAGGAGGATGATCCTGGGCTTCACTGCTCCGACTCCGTCAGAAGTCCGGTTAGCACCGTTTGGGAATGTTGCTCGGCAAGAGCTTCAATTTCCAGCGGCGTGCCTCCGACCGGTTGCAGTATCTCCCGCCAGATCACGCCCATCAGCATCGGTCCCATCAGTGTAAATGCATGCAGCCGCGGATCGCCGGCGCGGACCTCGCCTTTCGCCTGCGCCTTCTCGATCAGTCCGGCCAGCAGCCCAATCGCCGGGCCTGCGACCTGGTCGTGCCAGACTTTGGCAAGCTCGGGAAAATTACCGGATTCGCCGATTACCATCTTCGCGACCGCTCCGACGGGAAGGCGCTTGGAGACATCGGCGAAGCGGGAAAGAAACATATGTGCGACCACCGCGAACGGCAGTTCAGATGCCATCGCCGCGTCGCGCAACGCACCGACATTGGGCGCGACAGTGTCGCGCACGACGGCACGGAACAGATCTTCCTTGTCCTTGAAATAGAGATAAAGGGTGCCCTTCGACACGCCGGCACGCCTTGCAATTTCGTCGAGCCGGGCGGCGGCGAACCCTTTTTCCGTGAACACATCAAGCGCCGCCGCGCAAATCTCGCGCGGGCGGTCTTCTGCCCTTCTTTGCCATCGAGGTGATTGCACGATTCGTTCCTAACTGACCGGTCAGTTATTTAAATTGAGATCGAAAGGCAAACGATTTTTGACGGCGCGCAAAGCAAAAGGGCCGGCGCAACGCACCGGCCCTTCCTAAATTATTCGAAAGTGGAGAGCTATTTGACCCGTTCGACCTGCTCGAACTCGAGCTCGACCGGGGTGGCGCGGCCGAAGATCGAGACGCTGACCTTGACCCGGCTGCGGTCGAAGTCGAGTTCCTCGACGACGCCGTTGAAGCTCGCGAAGGGGCCGTCCAGCACCTTCACCGCATCGCCGATCTCATAATCGACCTTGACCTTCTGCTTGGGCGCCGCCGCGGCCTCTTCCTTGGTGTCGAGCATGCGATGGGCCTGCGCGTCGGGGATCGCCTGCGGCTTGCCGTTGGGGCCGAGGAAGCCGGTCACCTTCGGCGTGTTCTTCACCAGGTGATAGACGTCGTCGTTCAGCGCCAGCTTGGCGAGGACGTAGCCCGGCATGAACTTGCGTTCCGCCTGGACCTTCTTGCCGCGCTTGATCTCGGTGACGGTTTCGGTCGGGACCTCGACCTGTTCGACGAGCTGTTCGAGCCCAAGGCGCTTGGCCTCGCTCAGGATCGCGTCGCGGACCTTGTTCTCGAAACCGGAATAGGCGTGGATGATGTACCAGCGGGACATGGGCGTACCTTGAAAAATCTTAGCCGAGCAGGCCGAGCAGGAATTTGACGATCGCGCTGAAGGCCGAATCGACCCCGAAGAAGAAGATGGCCAGCATCGCAGTCATGATCAGCACCATGATTGCGGTGGTGCGCGTTTCCTTCATCGACGGCCAGACGACCTTGCTGCCTTCGGCGCGCACCTGCCGGATGAATTCGCCGGGAGTAACCTTTGCCACTGCTCGTGCCTTCAAAAACCTAGAAAAAGGAGGTCCGCGGACGCGCCGCCGGACCTCATTGGCGGACGCCTTAACCTAGGCCGTCATGGAAGTAAATTCCATGACGTCAAAGCTCGCTACGCGAGCCCGGCCGGCCTTAGCCATCTCTTCGCACTGCTAACGATTGCTGTGCACTCGCTTCGCTGTGCTCGGTGGCTGCGGCTGGCAGGGGCAGAGGGACTCGAACCCACGACCCTCGGTTTTGGAGACCGATGCTCTACCAACTGAGCTATACCCCTAGGCCGTGGCGCGACGTAGCGACGCTGCGATGATGGCGCAAGGGCCGCACTTAGTCATTGCGAGCGAAGCGAAGCAATCCAGCCTGGATTGCCGCGTCGCCTTCGGCTCCTCGCAATGACGGTAGGCCTAGGCCGCGACGTCAAACGGCTGAATTTCGCCTGATAGATAGAGATTGCGGGCCTTGGTCCGCGACAGCTTGCCCGATGACGTCCGGGGCAGGGTGCGCGGCGGGATCAGCTCGACCACCGGCGAAATGCCGGTGATGGCGCGAACTCGCTCGCGGATGTCGTCGCGCAGCGGCCGCGCTCTTGGGGATCGCTGACCCGGCAGTGGACCAGCACGGCCGGCGTTTCCTCGCCACTCGGGCCGGTAATGGCGAAGGCGGCGATATCGCCGGACTTGAAGCCAGGCAGCTGCTCGACCGCCCATTCGATATCCTGCGGCCAATGGTTCTTGCCGTTGATGATGATCATGTCCTTGGCGCGGCCGACGATGAAGATGTAGCCACCCGACATGTAGCCCATGTCGCCGGTGTCCAGCCAACCGTCCTTCAGGCAGGCTTCGGTCGACTTCCGGATCGCGGAAATAGCCGACCATTACGCTCGATGCCGCGGACCCACACCTTTCCGATCGAGCGATCGGCGAGCGGTTCGCCGTTGGCATCGCGGATCTCGATCTCCATGCCTTCGACGGGTTTGCCGCAATTGACGATCGCGCGATAGCGGCGCGGCCGTTCCTGCGCCGGCGTGCCGACACCCGACAACTCGCTTTCCTCGACCAGCTCGAGGCGAATTCCCTCGCCCGGCGGCATGATCGACACGGCCAGCGTCGCTTCGGCCAGGCCATAGCTTGGGCAGAAGGCGGATGCCTTGAACCCGGCATCGGCGAAGCTGTCGACGAATGCCTGCATGACGTCCGGGCGGATCATGTCGGCGCCGTTGCCGGCCAGCCGCCAGCGCGACAGGTCGAAGCGGTCGGCGGCGCGAGTCTGCGACGACATGCGACGCGAGCAGATGTCGTAGCCGAAGGTCGGCGAATAGGACAGGCTGGTGCCGGGGTTGCGGCTGATAAGGTCGAGCCAGGCCAGCGGCCGGCGCGCGAAATCCTCGGTCTTCAGATAGTCGACCGAAACCTGCAGCGCGATCGGCGAGAGCATGCAACCGACCAGGCCCATGTCGTGATACCAGGGCAGCCAACTGATGCAGCGGTCGGTCGACTGGACCCCGGTGCTGATGCCGTGCGCACGAAGATTGTCGAAAAGCGCGCGATGGGTGACAGCCACGCCATGCGGGAAGCGGGTCGAACCGGAACTGTACTGCAAATAGGCAATTTCGTGCTCGCCGGCGGTCGGAAACGTGCCGGGCGTCGGATCAACGTTCTGCAGACTCTCCCAATCCCGCGCCGCGACGCCGCGCCGTTCGGCGGCGGCATTGGCGAATTCGGTCAATTCGGACGGATAGAGGAACAGCTTGCGGGTCGCTGCTCGTCAGCATCACCACCAGTTGTTCGACATAGGCTTCGCGCCCGCCGAAGCTGGTCGGCAGCGGCAGCGGTACAGGCCACAGACCGGCATAGATCGCACCGAAGAAGCAGGCGGCGAACTCGGGACCCGTTTCGGCGATCAGCGCAACCCGATCGCCCTTTTCGAGGCCGAGCGCCAAGAAACGGTGGGCGTGACGCAAGCGCATCTTCGCGAAGCTCGGCATAGGGGTAGGACCGCACCAGCGTGCCGCGAGCGTCGTGGAAATTCATCCCACGATTGCCCTTGGCGGCATAATCGAGCGCATCGCCCAGCGTCGCGAAAATCGGCAATGCGCCGTTCCAGCCGGTCGAGGGTCGGCGTATAGCCGTCAAGCGTCAGGGTGGTGTCGATCCTGTCGTTCCGGTCGAGCACGCGGCAAATCCTGTCCAATGATCCCATATTCCCGGCATGCACGCCGGCCGACCCGTCTAGAACGGGCCCTTTTGCCTGATGGTGACGGAGTGTGGCACAAACATGGCCATGAGTACCAGTAATCCCCGGAAACCGCGACCTGCGCTCGATACGGCGAGGCTGGAAGAGCTGGCGCTCAGTTACGTCGGCCGGTTTGCGACGAGCCGGGCCAAACTGATCACTTACCTAAAGCGCAAGCTGCACGAACGCGGTTGGGATGCTGAAGGCGATCCACCGCTGGATGCGCTCGCCGACCGGCTGGTGCGGCTCGGCTATATCGACGATCGGGCCTATGCCCTGTCCAAGGCCCGGTCACTTACCGGCCGAGGTTATGGCGGGCGTCGCGTTCGCCAGGCACTTAGCCTTGCCGGCATTGCTGAAGAAGAAGCCGGCGACGCGCGGGATCTGGCTGAAGCGGAGGCCGTCGAGTCCGCTTTGCGTTTCGCGCGCCGGCGTTCGATCGGCCCTTTTGCTTCTGAACGTGCCGATCCGCGCCGCCGAGAGCGTGAGATTGCAGCGATGATCCGCGCGGGCCATGGCTATGGCGTGGCCCGGGCAATTATCGATTTGAATCCCGGGGAAAATCCCGATTTCGAAGAGCTGTCAAAGCTGCGTTAAATTAACGCTTATGTCGGTTCCCCGACACAATTGTCCGTGGTAAGGGATGCAAGTGCAGCGTTTGAGTGCCGAAACGACTCAGGAGGTAGGCCCGGATCCGATGTCCACGGCCGATGAAATCCTTCCTGAAGGTCAGCATTGTACGGGTCGAGTCAAATGGTTCGACGCGACGCGCGGTTTTGGCTTTCTGATATCGGACGACTGTGAAGGCGACATCCTGATCCATTTCAGCGTGCTCAAGGAGCATGGCCGCAGGTCGCTACCCGAAGGCGCGACGGTGGAGTGCATTGCGGCTCACCAGGACCGTGGATTCCAGGCGCGCAAGATATTGTCGATCGACCTCTCGACGGCCTTGCCTATGCCGGCCCGGCCGGTCCAAGCATCCGGCGAACGCGCGGATCGCAAGGCCTTGGCCGATGCCGCGGGCGAGTATGAGCCGGTGGAGGTCAAATGGTTCAATCGGGTGAAGGGCTACGGCTTCCTCAATCGCGAGGGGGAAGGGGAAGATGGCGAGGACATCTTCGTCCATATGGAAACCGTTCGCCAGTCGGAGATCGTCGACCTTCAACCGGGACAGCGGCTGGAGGCGCGGATCGCGGAGGGCCGCAAAGGGCTGACCGCGGTCGAACTGCGCGAACCCTGATCGGCCGAGCGATCGCGCTGGCCATCGTTGCGTCGCTTGCCGCCTGCCAATCCTCCACATCGAGTGCAGTCGAGCTCGAGCGCTCCCCAGCCGGGCTTTCGCAAGTGCCGCTGACGATATCGTCAGGCGGTCGCAAGCATCGTTTCACGGTTGAAGTTGCGCGGACGGCGGAGGAGCAGACCACCGGCCTCATGAATCGCACCAGCCTGGCTCCGGACAGGGGCATGATCTTCCCGTTCGAAGAACCGCGTGAGGCGAGCTTCTGGATGAAGAATACCCTCATCCCTCTCGACATGATCTTCGTTCGCGCGGACGGCACCATTGCCAATATCGAGGCGAATACGGTGCCGCTATCGCTGCAGCCGGTTTATTCCGCCGGGCCGGTCGCAGCAGTCCTTGAAATTGCCGGAGGCCGATCGGCCGAGCTTGGCATCAATGCCGGCGACAAGGTCGAATGGAGCGCCGCGGAATAGCATGTCGCACGCACAAGCCAGCATCCCGCTTGCCTAGCCAAGCGTAACGGGGCAAAGGCGCTCGCCTATGGGAATGTTCGCAAACGCCTTCACCTGGTGGAACGGCGCCTCGTGGGGCACCACTTTCTTCTCTCGCCGCAATGGCGAAGAAGTCGGTCGCGACGAGGCAGGCAATATTTATTTCCGCCATCGCGACGACCCCGCCCGCCGTTGGGTAATCTATGACGGCTCGAACGATAGCAGCCGGGTACCACCGGGCTGGAACGCCTGGCTGCGCGGGACCATCGATGACCTGCCCGAAAAATCATTGCCGCCGCGGCGCAAGTTCGAGCAAGCCCCCGAGCCGAATCTTACCGGTACGATGGCTGCCTATCGTCCCGGCGGCTCGCTTGCTGCCAAGGGAATTCGCCCGGCTTCAACCGGCGATTACGAGGCGTGGAAGCCCGAATAAGCGTGACTCGCGCATTTTCCCTCCTGCTGCCACTTGTGCTGCTTGCCCTGACAAGCGGTTGCGAGCGTTTCAAGCAGGATGGCGACGACAGCAACCGGGTGGTGACGATCGACGTCCCGCGCGGTTCGGCCGATCAGCCGGGGGTCACTCCGATGGCCGAGAGAGTTGCGGTTCTGGGCCTGCTCAACAAGCGCAATGGCATCGTGCGCGACCTTACCCTGAAGCCCGGCCAGGCCATGCGGGTGAAGGATGTCACGGTTCGCCTGCGTGCCTGTGACACAAGCGCGCCGTGGGAAGCGGAGAAGCTGACTGGAGCGTTCGTGCAGATGGACGTTCGGCGCCCCGACGGTCGGTGGGTGCGTCGGTTTTCCGGCTGGCTCTACAAGGAGAGCCCTTCGCTGAATGTGGTTGAGGACCCGGTGTATGACGTCTGGCCCAAGAGTTGCGCGATGAGCTGGCCCGCCGGGCCGGCCGCACCGGCAGCTCCAACGGCTTCGAGCAGCCGGTCCAGTTCTTCGAAGTCGGGCGGAGCCGCGGCTTCGGACGCGGAATCGCCGAATGCCAACGGCGCAGCCCCGGCTGTGGATACCGCGCCGCCCGCGACTGCGCCCGGCGACGACAATGCCGACGACAATAATCCGACATAATGATCGCGGCTGACTGTCGTCGCGCCGAGTGAGGCGAGATGGGGGGTCATGAACTGGCAATCGAGCAATGTGAAATCGGCCAACCCGTAGTCGTGCCACCAGCCAGGCCAGCGCCACTTTCGATGCGTCGGTCATCCGGCTGAACATCGATTCGCCGAAGAATGCCCGGCCCAATTTCACCCCATAAAGGCCGCCCACCAGCTGCCCGTCATGCCAGCATTCGACCGAATGGGCATGGCCCACGGCGTGGAGACCAAGCGTCGCCCGCTCGATCACCTGGTTGATCCAGGTTTCCTCCCGGTCCGCGCAGGCCAGAAGCACCTCGCGGAAGGCGCGGTCGCGCGTAACGGTGAAATGGCCCGATTTCACGCGCTTCGACAATGAATGCGAAAGATGAAAGCCGTCGAGCGGGATGATCGCCCGGTTGCGCGGCTCGACCCAGAATATGTCGCCGGCGTCTCGGCTGTCAGCCATTGGGAAGATGCCGGCGGCATAGCCCCTCAGCAACATCCTGGGATCGAGACCTTCACTCATGCCAGCCGGGCCCTCACAGCAGTTGGCGCACTTCCTCTTGCGGGCGGCAAAGGCGCACGCCCTTCCCCGTTTCAACCAGAGGACGCTGTATCAATATCGGATGTTCCATCATCGCGTCGAGAATGTCGTCGTCGCTGACTGACGGGTCGGTCAGGCCGAGCTCGTCGGCAAGCGGTTCCTTGGCGCGCAAGCCATCCCGCGGCCGAGATTCCTGCCCGCTGATAGAGACGCAACAGTTCTTCGCGGCTCGGCGGTGCTTTCAGATACTCGATTACGGTTACATCTGCGCCTTCATTCTCTAGGATTTCCAGCGTCTTACGAGAGGTACCGCACATCGGGTTGTGATAGATTGTCGCCTTCATTCCTGATCCGTTCATTTGCCGTTTTCGACGGTGCCACAGAGAGGCGCAACATAACAGCGGTAACGGCCAACGGACGAGTCTGATCGTTGGTTTGCCGGAACATCCGGCATCGATTGTCGTTTGGCGATGGTGACTAGTGCACCGCTGCCGGGGGCGTGGGGTCCTGGGGCACGGTCAGTCAAAGACCACAAAAAGGGAGTCAGAAGATGCGTAAGTCTATGATTGCAATTCTGCTCGCCGGTACTGTTTCGCTGAGCGCATGCGCAACGGACAGCCAAACGGCGGGTAATGTCGCGCAAGGCGCCGCAGTTGGTGCGGCCGGAGGCGCGGCAGTCGGTGCGGTAGTACCAGGCGTCAACGTGATTGAAGGCGCAGCAATCGGCGCCGCTGTCGGCGGTCTTGCCGGCGCGGTTTGGGCCGACAACAACAATGACGGCTATGCCGACGGCTATGTCCAGAATGGCCAATATTATTCCGGAACGCCGTCAGGGCTATGACCCGACGCTTCGTCGCGTCGCGACCGGCGCGATTGGCGGCGCGGCAATTGGTGCCGCGGCTGGCGCAGTAATCGGCGGCCTGAGCCCGATCGAAGGCGCCGTGATCGGCGCTGCCATCGGCGGTCTCGCCGGGGCAATCTGGGCCGACAATGACCGAGACGGACAGGCGGACGGTTATGTCTACAACGGTCAATATTACCAGGGCACGCCGTCCGGCTACACGCCGACCTCAGCCCCGCCAGCGCCGATGCCCGGCGAACGCGGCTAATGGGGAATCGGATCGTCCAAGGATGGTCCGTAAAGCCCGCCGGACGCCAAGTGCGTCCGGCGGGCTTTGCAATGCTCGCGGCCGGCGCGCTGCTAACGGTCCTACCGTTGCAGCCGGCCGAGGCAATCGGTTCAGCGCCCGCAGCCAGCTCCGCACAGCTCGGCAGCCGGCCACAGTGGGTCGTGCCGGGCGATACGCGGGCCGCCGATCGATTGATTGCGATGCTGCAAAGCGCTGAACTCGACGGAATCAACCCAAAGAAATTCAAGGCGAAGTCGCTCAGGGGCGCGGTCCGATCAGCCGCCCGCGGCAGTCCGGCCGCAATCGCCCGCGCCAACGCAATGCTTGACCGTGCGCTGGTCAGCTACGTGTCCGCGCTACGCAGCGCCTCGACGGAAGATTGGTCGGTGGTTGACCGCGCCGCGGCTCCCGCCATGCCGTCTGCCGATACATTGCTGGCCGAGGCAGCGGCGGCGCCTTCGCTTGAGGCATGGATTAATGCCATGCCATTCATGCACCATAGCTATGCTGAGCTGCGCCGGGCGCTGGCAAATTATGAGGATCGGGGCGACGAGCGCGCCGAGGCGTTGCTGCGTATCAATCTGCGGCGCACTCGGTTCCTACCGCCCGGCGGACGTTACGTGCTGGTCAACACCGCCGCCCAGCGCCTTTACATGTATGAGAACGGCCAGGTGGTCGACTGGATGCGAGTGGTGGTCGGCAAGCCTGCGCAACAGACGCCAATGATGGCCGCGATGATCCGCTACACGGCGGTCAATCCCTATTGGAACGTCCCGCCCGACCTGGCCGCCGAACGCATCGCCCCCAACGTCATCAAGAGCGGTCTCGGTTACCTTCGGGAGAAGGGATATGTCGTACTGTCGGATTGGAGCGAGCAGGCGAGGCCGGCCGATCCATCCAAAGTCGATTGGGAAGCAGTTGCGGCGGGACGAATCCAGATTCGAATCCGGCAGAATCCCGGCCCGGCCAATGCCATGGGCCGGATGAAATTCATGTTTCCCAATCCGCAGGGCGTTTATCTGCATGACACGCCCGACAAGGAGCTATTGAACGAAGCGGCGCGACTGTTCAGTGGCGGTTGCGTGCGACTTGAAGATGCGCCGCGGCTGGCGAAATGGCTTTATGGCAAGCCACTGCAGGTCAAGAGCAAGAAGCCCGAGCAACCGATCGATCTCGATCGTCCCGTGCCGGTATATCTTGCCTATCTGACCACGGTGCCAAGCGGCAATCAGGTCGTTTTCCTGGACGATATTTACGGCAAGGATCGGTCGCAACTTGCGGAAACCAACAACGGCCGAATTGCCTCGCGCTAGGGGTGCGAGCGGATTCCCCAGGTATAGTCGCTGCCCAGCTCCGTCTGGATCGGCCGGCCGGTGCCATCGGTAGCGGGACGGAAGCGCAGACGTTCGGTCAACAATTTGCACGTCGTGGTGTCGAGCAGGTCATTGCCGCTCGACCGGACCACCCTGCAATCGGCAATCCGGCCACTGGCCAGGACCTCGAAGCGGACGCTTACCGTTCCCCCGATCCGATCGCGTAGCACCGATCGCGGATAATCGCTGTCCTTCAACTCGCCGGAAACCCATTGTGCCGGGGAGCCGCCGCCACCCGATCCGCCACCGCCGCGGCCCGCTCCGGATCCGCCCGCGCCGGGCCCAGTACCGGTGGCCGCCGCGCCCGCAATTGGCGAGGTCCCGGCTCCTGCGACCGGAGCTGCCGCGATCGGAGGATTATTGGGTATGACGACCCTGGGAGTGGGCACGACGACCGGCGTCGGTTCGTCCTCTTTCCCCGCTGCGCCTTCCTCGTCTCGCGTATCAGCGGGATTGGGCTCCGGCGGGGGCGGGGACGGCTGCTCGATCTCGATCAGGACTGGCGGGGCGTCATCGATCCCGCGACGCACTGTGTCGGTACGGACGAGCAACATCGCGCAGATCATGACTGCATAGACCGCGGCCACGGCGGCAATGGCCTTGGCGCGGTCGGGCCGGGACGGATCGGCACGGTAACTGGACATGGCAGTCCAGAAACGCACTTCGGGCAGGGATGGATGCTAGTTCGGCGGCCTATTCGGCCGGATTTTCGTCCAGCCAGCGCTCGAGCCACTTGATCGTGTAATCGCCGCTGGTGAACGCATCGGTCGCGATGATCCGCTGGTGCAGCGGGACCGTGGTCTTCATCCCGTCGACCACGAATTCCTCCAGCGCGCGCTTGAGGCGCCGGATGCAGCTCTCGCGGTCGATGCCGTAGACGATCAGCTTGCCGATCATGCTGTCGTAATAGGGCGGCACCTTATAGCCGGCGTAGAGGCCGCTATCGACGCGGACGTGCATGCCGCCCGGCGCGACATAATTCTTCACCAGGCCGGGCGAGGGGGCGAAGGTCTGCGGGTCCTCGGCGTTGATCCGGCATTCGATCGCATGGCCGTGGAGGCTGACCTCGCTCCTGCGTCACCGACAGCCCGTCGCCCTGGGCAACGCGGATCTGCTCGGCGCACCAGGTCGATGTCGCTGATCAGCTCGGTCACCGGATGCTCGACCTGCAGCCGGGTGTTCATCTCGATGAAGTAGAATTTGCCGTCCTCGTAGAGGAACTCGATGGTGCCCGGCGCCGCGATAGCCCATTTCGGCCATCGCCTTGCGCGACCAGCGCGCCCATCTCGCGCGCGTTGATCGGCCGAGATGACCGGGCGAGGGCGCTTCCTCGATGCACCTTCTGGTGGCGGCGCTGGATCGAGCAGTCGCGCTCGCCGAGGTGGATCGCCTTGCCATTGCCGTCGCCGAACACCTGGAATTCGATGTGGCGCGGGTCGCCGAGATATTTTTCCATGTAGACGGTCGGGTCGCCGAACGCGGCGTTGGCCTCCGACGACGCCTGGCCCATCAGGCTTTCGAGCTGGTCCTCGTCCGGTACGACCTTCATGCCGCGCCCGCCGCCGCCCGAGGCGGCCTTGATCAGCACCGGATAGCCGATCTCCTCGGCGATCTTCTTGGCTTCGTCGACGCTGTGCAGCGGCCCGGGCGAGCCGGGGACCAGCGGCAGGCCGAGCTTTTCGGCGGTGCGCTTGGCCTCGATCTTGTCGCCCATGATGCGGATATGTTCGGGCTTCGGACCGACCCAGATCAGGTTGTGGCTTTCGACGATCTCGGCGAACTGGGCGTTTTCGGAGAGGAAGCCGTAACCGGGATGGATCGCGTCGGCGTGGGTGATCTCGGCCGCGGAGATGATGTTGGCGATGTTGAGATAGCTGTCCTTGGCCGCCGGCGGGCCGATGCAGACCGCTTCGTCGGCCAGGCGGACGTGCATCGCGTCGGAATCGGCGGTCGAATGGACCGCGACCGTCTTGATGCCCATTTCGTGGCAGGCGCGATGGATGCGCAGGGCAATCTCGCCGCGGTTGGCGATCAGGAGTTTTTGAATTGCCATCGGGTCTTACTCGATGACGACGAGCGGCTGGTCGAACTCGACCGGCTGGGAGTCGCCGACCAGGATCTGCGTCACCTTGCCGGCCTTGGGCGCGATGATCGGGTTCATCACCTTCATCGCCTCGATGATCAGCAGCGTGTCGCCCTGCTTGACCGGGGCGCCGACCGCGATGAACGGCTTGGCGCCGGGTTCGGGCGACAGAAAGGCGGTGCCGACCATCGGCGACTTGACCGCGTCGACAGGCGCGGCGGGCGCGGCCTCGGCGACAGCAGGCGCGGGCGCGGCGGCAGCCGGTGCAGCGCGCGGCCGGGGCTGGCGCATAGGCCATTACCGGTGCCGGCGTCGCGCTGCGCACCTTGATCTTGCGATCGCCGTCCTCGACTTCGATCTCGGTCAACTCGTTGGCGGACAGCAGCTCGGCGAGCTCGCGCACCAGCGCGCTGTCGACTCGCATCGCGTGCTCAGTGTCGCCGTTCGGATTGGCCATTTTGAATTCCTTGTTCTTGTTTTCCGGCGGTGGTCGCGGCGCTCCCTACGCAAAGCCGGGCGGCCGCGTCCAGTGCAAGCAAATAGCCTTGTGCGCCGAAACCGTGGATTCCGCCCCGGGACACGGGAGCGACCAGGCTTTGGCGGCGGAAGGCTTCGCGGCGCGTAGGGATTGGACAAATGAACTTCGATAACCGGCGGCTCAATGGCTGCAACCGCGTCGCGGAGCGCGACTGAGGTATGGGTGAGGCCCCCGGCATTGAGAATCACCGCCCCGGCCTTTCGCTCATGCGCCTCGTGCAGCCAGTCGATGAGTTCGCCTTCATGGTTGGTCTGCCGCGCTTCGACGGTCACGCGAAGCGCCGCGGCACGCTCGTGGAGCGTCATGATGATATTGCTCAAGGTCTCGCGGCCGTAGACCTGCGGCTCCCGAGTTCCCAGCAGATTGAGGTTCGGCCCGTTGAGGACGAAGATCAGCGGTGGCGTCGCCATGGAGAGCCCCTATATGGGCCTCAAGTTCATCCGTGAAGCGAAAGCGTAACTATGTCTCTCGACGGAACCGCAGGCGTGATGATCAACGGCGAGCACCGCCGGGTGCCGGGCGGCACAACGCTCGCCCAGCTGATCGCCGAAGTCGGGCTGGATCCGCAGCGCGTTGCGGTCGAGCGCAACCTGGAGATCGTCCCGCGCTCGACGTTCGGCGAAGTGCTGGTCGAGGATGGCGACGCGTATGAAATCGTCCACTTCGTTGGCGGGGGTTGAGAGTTGACTGATACATTGGACCGTTGCCGGCCGCACCTTCACCTCGCGGCTGATCGTCGGCACCGGCAAGTACAAGGATTTCGAGCAGAACGCGGCGGCGGTCGAGGCGTCGGGCGCCGAGATCGTCACCGTGGCCGTGCGCCGGGTCAACGTCAGCGATCCGAAGCAGCCGATGCTGATCGACTTCATCGACCCGAAGAAGATCACCTACCTGCCCAACACCGCCGGCTGCTTCACCGCCGAGGACGCGATCCGCACGCTGCGCCTGGCGCGCGAGGCGGGCGGCTGGGACCTGGTCAAGCTGGAGGTGCTGGGCGAGGCGAAGACGCTCTACCCGGACATGCGCGAGACGCTGCGCGCGACCGAGATGCTCGCCAAGGAGGGCTTCGAGCCGATGGTCTACTGCGCCGACGATCCGATCGCGGCGAAGCGGCTGGAGGACGCCGGCGCGGTCGCGATCATGCCGCTGGGCGCGCCGATCGGCTCGGGCCTCGGCATTCAGAACCGGGTGACGATCCGGCTGATCGTCGAAGGCGCCAAGGTGCCGGTGCTGGTCGATGCCGGCGTCGGCACCGCGAGCGACGCGGCGGTGGCGATGGAGCTGGGCTGCGACGGCGTGCTGATGAACACCGCCATCGCCGAGGCGAAGGACCCGGTGATGATGGCGCGGGCGATGAAGCTGGCGGTCGAGAGCGGTCGCCTCGCCTATCTCGCTGGACGCATGGCGAAGCGCCGCTACGCCGATCCGTCGAGCCCGCTCGCCGGTCTCATTTAGTCGCGGTCACCAGATGCGCGGACATCGGCGCGTCCAGTCCGTTCGGACCCACGAATTCCGCCAATGCCTTGGCGGCGGCTTCCGTCGCGCGATCGAGCGCGGCGGGATCGCGAGCTTCGATTTCGGAACGCAAAGGACTGCCCTGGCACATTCCGATCGCAGCATCGCGCGCCGCCGGCGACCGGCTGCGGTGGCCGATCGTTTCCAGTTCGATATCGTCAAATCCTGCCGCCGTGAGGTCGGCTGTGATCATCTCAAGGTCGCTATAGCCGAACGGGATGCGTGCGAGGAACGAGGGCGGGTCGCCCGGAAATTCAGCCGCGACGGCATCGTGAATGGCTTTCGACGCTGCATTCTTGTCGAGTGCGTCCCAAATCACCAACAGGTATCGCCCGCCGGGTCGAAGCACCCGGAACGCCTCGCGGTTGCCGGCAACCTTGTCGGGATAGAACATCACTCCGAATTGGCACACGACGAGGTCGAAGCTGTCATCGTCAAACGGCAGGTCCTGCGCGTCGACCGCCTGGTAGTGGACATTGTCGGACTGGAGCCGCTCCGCCGCAACCTCCAGCATCGCGGGGTTCAGGTCCGTCGCAACAATGCGAGCGTCCGGTAGCGCGCGATGCAGGGCCTCGGTGACCACGCCCGTACCCGCTGCAGTTTCGAGGATGTCGTGAGCTCCAAACCCCTTCGCCCGCTTCGCGATGTCGGCGGCATAGGGCGCGAACAGCAAGGGGACCAGCAAGCCGTCGTAGCCCTTGGGAATCGAGCCGGCAAACAATGCATCGGTCGCGGTCATGCGCTAACCTCCTTGTCCTCGGAGCATAAGAATTAGCACGTATTGGAAAGGCCTCCCAAGAGTGCGAGTTTGCATGGTGGAGGTGCGCCATGAGCGACTTCACGATGCTTCGCGAGCGGATGGTCGATCGCCAGATCGCGGCACGGGGTCTCGATGATCCCGACCCTTCTGGCCGCGTTCCGCGCAGTCCCTCGGGAAGAATTCGTCAGCTCCGAATATGCCGACCATGCCTATCAGGATTCGCCGCTGCCGATCGAATCCGGCCAGACGATCAGTCAGCCATATATCGTCGCGCTGACCATCGACGCGGCCGGTATCAAGGCGGGCGACAAGGTTCTCGAGGTCGGGGCGGGCTCCGGCTACGCAGCCGCGGTGATTGGCCGGATCGCCGACCGGGTGGTCGCGGTAGAGCGTCATCATCGGCTGGTCGAGCTTGCCCAGGAGCGAATGCAGCGCCTCGGCTATGACAATGTCAGGATCGTCGAGGGAGACGGGACATTGGGTTGGCCCGAAGAAGCGCCGTTCGACGCGATCGTTGCGGCGGCCAGCGGCAGCCATGTGCCCAAAAGCTGGCTGGAGCAGCTCAAGCCCGGCGGTCGAATAGTCATGCCGATCGGCGATCCCGGTTCATCGCAATCGTTGATCAAGGTCACCAAGCGCGAGGACGGCAGCCTGGAGCGAGAGGATCTGGGCGGCGTGCGGTTCGTACCGCTGGTCGGCCAGGAAGGCTTCCCAGGATAGCTTGCCCGGCCGATAGACTTCAACGCGCGTGAAGTGCGGCGATCGTCGTCTGGTTGGTGATGACTTCAACGTCGGTCACGCAGTGGAGCAGGCGGATGCCCTTGCGCTCCATTGCCCGGGCAAGCGCGGGCGCGAAATCTTCCGTATTTTCGACGCGCTCGGCCCAGCCGCCATAGGCCTCGGCCAGCTTCGCGAAATCGGGATTGGCGAGCTCGGTCGCGCTGATCCGCTTCGGATAGTCGCGCTCCTGGTGCATGCGGATGGTGCCATAGGCGCCATTGTCGACCAGGATGATCAACAGGTCCGCGCCATACTGAGCGGCGGTGGCCAGTTCCTGCCCGTTCATCAGGAAGTCGCCGTCGCCCGCGACGCAGACGACCGGCCGATCCTTGAAGCGCAGCGCCGCGGCGACCGCGGCGGGCAGGCCGTAGCCCATCGTACCGCTGGTCGGGGCAAGCTGCGTCGGCATCGGCCCATAGTGCCAGTAGCGGTGCCACCAGCCGGAGAAATTGCCGGCGCCGTTGCAGATGATCGTGTTGGCAGGAAGCGCGTCGCGCATCGCCTTGACGCATGGGCCGAGGTCGAGCTTCACCGCCCTCGCGCGGGCTCGGCTTCGCACCATTCGAGCCATTCGCGGTGCGCTTCCTCGCCGGCGTGGAAGCGGACCAGGTCCGGGTCGTGCCAGTCGGCCGCCATCTCGGCGAACTCGCCCATGTCGGCGCAGATCGGCAGGTCGGCGTTGAACACCCGGCCCAATTCGTTGGGGTCGGGGTGGACGTGGACCAGCAGTTGGTCGGGATGGTCGGGCGTGACCAGCTTGTAGCCGTCGGTCGTGGACTCGCCGAGGCGCGCGCCGACGACAAGCAGCAGGTCCGCTTCGCGGATGCGCTGCTGCAGCTTGGGGTTGGGACCGTAGCCGAGCTGGCCGGCATAGACGCCGCAGTCGTTGGAGATGGCGTCCTGGCGGCGGAAGGCGGCGGCGGTCGGGATTCCGTAGCGGAAGGCGAAGGTTGCGAAATGATGCGCGGCGTCCGCGGCACCAGCCGGCGCCGCCGATGATCGCCACCGGGTTCGTCGCGTCCTTCAGAAGGTCGAACATCGCTTCCATCGCGCCGGCGCAGGCCGGTTGGGCGATCGGCGCGATCTTCGGCCGGTCGATCGCCTCGACCTCATCGCGCAGCATGTCTTCGGGAAGGGCGAGCACCACCGGGCCGGGCCGGCCCGCGGTGGCGACGCGATAGGCGCGGGCGACATATTCGGGAATGCGGCGAGCATCGTCGATCCGCGCCGCCCATTTCGCAACCGGCCCGAAGAAAGCGGCCATGTCGATTTCCTGGAAGCCCTCGCGATCCTTGTCGGCGCGGTCGAGGTCGCCGACGAACAGGATCATCGGCGTCGAATCCTGGAAGGCGACATGGACGCCGGCGGATGCGTTGGTCGCACCTGGGCCGCGGGTGACGAAGGCAACGCCGGGCTTGCCGGTCATCTTGCCGTCGGCATCGGCCATGTAGCTGACTCCGCCCTCCTGGCGGCAAACGATCGTCTCGATCTCCGGCGCGTCATGTAGCGCATCGAGAACGGCGAGGAAGCTTTCGCCGGGTACGGTGAAGATACGGTCGCAACCCTGGATCTTGAGCTGCTCGACAAGGATCTGGCCGCCGGTGCGTGTCGTCATGGAGCGCGCTCTACCCGCGCCGCCGTGCGTAGTCACCCCGCCTTTTCGAGGGTGTGCTTCAGCCGCGCCAGTTCAGGCTTGAGAACCATTTATTCACTCCTTGGCGATCATGAAGGGAGTGAGGTGCGCTTCATATGAGTGATTCTGCCAAGCGACCCGATGTCGAGCCCGACCGCCGCCGGGCGCCAAGAGCTGCTCTGCGGCTCAGCGCCACGATTCGTGAGCCAGGACGGAGCCGGGTCGGGGTACGTGTAATCGATATCTCCACGCACGGCTGTCGAATTGAGGCGAGTTCGGGCGCTCCGGCCGAAGCCTGGGTGCTGCTCAGCATTGCCGGGCTCGAGTCACAATATTGCCGGATCGTTTGGCGGGCGCACGAGTTCGCCGGCCTCGAATTCGCGTCTCCCATTGCGGAGGCGGTTCTCGACAGACTGCTGCAGGATCAGAAACAGCTATCCGAATCGACGATCAGCGAACTCCGAGCCATCGCCAACCGCACTCACCGGCTTGCAACCGCCGAGTCGAACCGAGACAGCGAAACCTTGGTCGATCTGTCTCAAAAATGCGCAGTCGACGCCGTTATCGAAGGCCTTCGACTGGGCGACGCGAAGCACTCGAACAAGGGCTGAGATTCCAAGTTAAGCGGCGCGGGCGAGTCCTTCGAGGATCGGCTCAATGCCGCCCTCGGCTTCGATGCGATCGGCCAGCGATCCGCGCGGCAGGTCCATTTTCAAGGCCCAGGCCAGAACCGCCTCAAGTTGGGCAATCGTTTCATCGTCGCACGTGCCGTCGAAGGCGAGCTTCACGACCGGCTCCATCGGGGAGCGCAGCTGGATCTTCAGGCCCTGCGCCTCGACCAATTTCAAATATTCCTCGGGCTCGCCTTCGGCATCCAAGGCGAAATCATAGGCTGCGCTCAATCCCTCATAGAGCGCGGTGATGCTACGCAGCTTTGCCGCGCGGGCCTCGTCGGCCTTGGCGCGGACTTCGGACAATTTGTTCTGCAAGGTACCCTCCACGTCGCAATTTGGCTGTGGGAACTCTGATTCGGCCATGACTTCGGCCGGGGCATTGGGTTGAACCTCGACGACCCTTCCATAGAAGCCGCCGACGTTTGCCAGGCTCTCGAAAAGCTTGGCCGAAAAGCCGGGTTTGGTTGGTGGTGCGCCCTCCGTTTCCGAAGAGTCCTCTGGCTCGATCGCGGGCTCCGGCTCGGGCTCGTCGTCAGAAATCGGTCTCGCAAAGGTGACCGCTTGGCTCGGCTCGAGCTCGGGGCGAGCAGTTCCGCCGTGGGTTCGACTGGTTCGGGCTCAGCTTCGGGTTCTGGCTCTGGCTCGGGCGCGGGTTCAAGCTCTTCCGACGTGAGGTCGACTGGTTCGGGCTCGACTTCAAGTGCCGGCTCAACGATTTCCGGCGCAGTTTCTACCAGATCGGGTTCGTGCTCTGCCATTGGCTCGGGCAGCTGCGACTCGACCTCAATCGGAGCAGCTGCGTCTTCGCTGGGTTCGGCCTCGTCGTAGAAAGGCCGTAGCGGCACCTTGAACGGCTCGGGCGCCTCATCTTCCGCCGGCTCCTGAGGCTCTTCGATCGCCTGCGGTTCCTCTTCGGCAAGTTCCTCCTCAACAGCGCCAGGCGCCGGCTCCAGGCTCACCAAGGCATAGACATAATCGACCCAGGTTCCCGTCTGGCTGAAGGGAAGGAGCGAGACCCAGCAGCGCCTGCTCCCGTCTTCCGTTTCGAACGATTCCTCGAAGGCGAAAGCCTGGCGGCATGCGGCGACAATCGGCAGCTTGTTATGGATGCAGGAAAGGAGGGACTTGGGTGCCGCTTCGCCGATCTTCTCCACCTCCGCATTCGACTTGATGGCCTGCCCAAGGTGACGGACGACGGCGTCATCGCCACCACCGATCATTTCCAGCAGGACGCTCCAAGGGCCAGCATCGGAGATTTCGAGTGGGTCGAGATCGCGGATCGGGGGGAATAGCCGGTCGCCCCGGATCGAAAGCCAGTAGTTGAAGACGGAGGCGTGCTTGCGCCGCTCCGCCGCGGCGATCGTCTTCAGCGAGCTCAGCAGAGCTTCGGCCGTCGCGTTTTCGGTCGGTTCCATCTCCGGAACGGGCGCGCCCATTCATCCCTCCGCCTCAATGATTTCGCCGAGTGTGCGCGCGTGGTTCTACCAAAGGGTTAAGATTGGTGCCGGCATGAATCCATGTCCCGCGGATGGACACGAATGTCTGCAATGGGTGGAAAGCGGACATTAGCCGGAATGGAGGGTGGCAGGCGCTACCCGCCACCCCCGGGCTTCACTGCCCGACTATGAAACGGTCGTCGGCTTCTGTTCGGCCACTATCGCCTCGGCGCGTGCAGAGGCGGCGTCCAGCACGGCAAGCCGGGCCTGCTGGATGCTCGCGATCGCATAGTCGATTGCGATCGCCGCGCCGAGTTCCCGATCTTCCGCATTGCTCTCGGCGAAGAAGGCCTTGTAGGCTTCCTTGCGTTCACCGAGCTTCGCTTTGAACCGCTCGCGGTCGGATTTGACCTTCTCCCGGAACGCCGTCCAGTCGGCCGAGGTCTGGTTCTGCGCCTGCTCGAGGTTCGCTTCGAGCCGATCCATCCTCTCGCCGAGGTTGGTCCGGATCTTTTCGCGGCGGTCGTCGAGCTTTTCGCGCGCCTCGGTGCGGACAGCATCGGCATCCTCGTCGATGCGCCTTGCCAGCTCTGAGAGTTCCGCAAGATTTGAAGGCAGAGGTGTCATTGTGACTTCCTTTGTTTCCAGGAGCCAGAATAGGCGCCTGTCGGCTAGGAGACGTAAAAGTTAGGAGGAAGGTGCGGCTGAGCGCCCAAGACCGTCGATTGCGACTGGTAGCAACTGTATAACACTTTCAAGCACGTAACGTTGCGGTCTAGCCCATATTATTATCCTCCTGCCCAAGGCACCGGGCGAGGGGTTACAGCCGTGACCGTAACGTCCGCTTTCGACCCATTCCTGCCATTAGCGCAACGTAGCGCTTTAGGCGCCTCCCACCCCTGACTCATTCCCTTTTGGGGAAGCGGCCATGCGGCGACCGCAGTTGCGTTAGGCCTGGTGGATGGCCTTCACGACCTGGTAGCTTTCCAGGCCTTCCTTGCCGCCTTCTGATCCGAAGCCGCTGTCCTTGACCCCGCCGAACGGTGCATCGGCAACGGAGATGGCGAAGGTGTTGATGCCGACCATTCCGCTTTCGATCAGGTCGCCGATCAGGTTCGCGCGGCGGCCATTCTCGGTGAAGGCGAAGGCGGCGAGGCCGAACGGCAGGCGGTTGGCCTGCTCGATCACTTCGTCGAAGGTCGAGAAGGACTTGGTCACCGCGACCGGGCCGAACGGCTCCTCGTTCATGATGTCGGCGGTGTTCGGGACGTCGGCGAGCAGGGTCGGCTGGAAGAAGAAGCCGCCTTCGCCCTTCGACCCGCCGGCGAGCACGCGGGCGCCCTTGGCCTCGGCATCCGCGATCGAGGGCACCGACTGCCTCTGGCCGCCGCTCGTTGGCGAGCGGACCCATTTTGGTATCTGCTTCGAGGCCATTACCGATCTTCACCTTGGCGGTGCGTTCGGCGAAGCCCTTGAGGAAGGCGTCGTAGATCGATTCCTGGACGTAGAAGCGGGTCGGCGACACGCACACCTGGCCGGCATTCCGGAACTTCTGCGGCACGACCATGTCGAGCGTCTTCTCGAGGTCGCAATCGTCGAAGATCAGTACCGGGGCGTGGCCGCCCAGCTCCATCGTGATCCGGGTCATGCTGTCCGCGGCGAGGCGCATCAGATGCTTGCCGACATTGGTCGAGCCGGTGAAGCTGACCTTGCGGATTTCCTTGCTGCCGATCAGCGTCGTGCTGATCAGGTCAGCGTCGCCGTGGACCAGTTGGGCAACGCCCTTGGGGATGCCGGCATCGGCCAGCGCGCGGAACAGCTCGGTGGCGCACGCCCGGCGTGTCGTGCGGCGGTCGCGAGATGACGGTGCAGCCCGCGGCCAGCGCGGCGGCGACCTTTTTGGCCAGCAGGTAGATCGGGAAGTTCCACGGGCTGAATGTGGCGACCGGCCCGACCGGCTGGCGGATGACCCGCGACAGCTGGCCCGCCGGGCGGACCAGAGTGCGGCCATAGTCGCGCTTGATGTCCTCGGCGTACCAATCGAACAATTGCGCCGAGCCGAGCACTTCGAGGCGGGCTTCGTTGAGGACCTTGCCCTGTTCCTGGGTCAGGGTCGCGGCGATATGATCGGCCCGCTCGCGCAGCAGCGATGCGGCCTTGTGCAGGATCGCGCCGCGCTTCTCGACATCGGTCGAGCGCCATTCGGGGAAGGCGCGATCGGCAGCGGCGAGCGCTTCGTCCAGGTCGGCCCTGGTGGCGTAAGGCACCTCGGCGATGCCGCCGCCGTTGGCAGGATTGATGACCGTGTGCGCATCGCGGCCTTCGCCGCTTTTCCACACGCCGTCGATGAAGAGTTGGAGGTCTGTGTCGTAGCTCATGGCGTGGCAGATAGGCCCGCAAACGCTTGTCGCCAACCCATTGCGTCGCTAGTCGCAACTTAAATCAATAGGAGAGCTTCGATGACCAAGGCGGAACTGCTGACGAAGATGCAGGATGCGGGGGCCTGGCTCCCCGGCAAGTCGGTAAAGATCGACTTTGGCGGCGATGACGGAGTGGTCCTGTTGGACGGCGTCAATTCGCAGGTGAGCGACACCGACGGACCCGCCGACACGACCATCAAAGTCAGCTGGGACGACTGGAACGCGCTTGCCACCGGCGCGCTCGATGGCATGACCGCCTTCATGACCGGCAAGCTCAAGGTCGAAGGCGACATGGGCAACGCCATGCAGCTGCAGAGCGTGCTCGGTAAGCTCAGGGGTTAGGGTGATGGGCGGAGAGCGAGATCTCTCGCGGCTCCTCAAGCTGCTCAATCCAAGACTTTACGAAGAGCGATACAGCTTCTCTGCCACTGCCGAGCCGACCCTTCAGGAAAACCAGTTCGCGTTGGTGCGCGAAGAGGAGGGCCTGACGCTGATCGCGCCCGGATCCGTCGGGCGAGTGGGCTCGCATCAGCCTTGGGGTTCATTCGAGCCTTGACGCAGTCGGGTTGACGGCCGCGCTGTCAGCGCGGCTGACTGAATCGGGGATCAGCGCCAACATCGTTGCGGGTCTCTTCCACGATCACCTGTTCGTTCCCTGGGATCGGCGGGACGATGCGCTCGACTGCCTGCGGTCCGCATAAGCCCGGCTTATTGCTTCCGATTGAAGATTTGATTCCGCCCGACGCCCGGGACGTTCAATCACGAGCCGGGGCCTGGAGGAAGATCGACCGATGATGAAGCTGTTTTATTCGCCGGGCGCCTGCTCGATGGTATCGCATATCGCGCTGGAAGAAGCGGGCGCCGACTATGAACCGGTGCGGGTGATGCTGGCCGAGGGCGAACATCTGAAGCCCGAATATCTGGCGATCAATCCCCATGCGCGGGTGCCGGCATTGGCCACGGAGCGCGGCACGATCACCGAGAATATCGCGATCCTCAATTATGTTGCCGACCGCTTCGGCGCGGCGGGATCGGTTCCGCGCGATGACGCATTCGAAGGGGCAAAGTGCAACGAATTGCTCGGCTGGTTCGCATCGACGGTGCATATCTCCTTCGCACAGATTTGGCGGGCGGCGCGGTTCACCGATGACGAGAGCGTCCAGCCCGTCATCCAGCAGAGCGGCAGGCAGGCGCTTGAAAGGCATTTCGCGGAGATCGAGGAGCGGTGCGGTGATGGTTGGCTGGTTGGCGACCGTTTCACCGCGGCGGACAGCTATGCGCTGACCTTCTTTCGGTGGGGAAATCGCATCAACCTCGACATGAGCCGGTTCCCGCGTTGGGCGGCGCTCAATCGGCGGCTTCTGGAGCAACAGTCGGTGCTTCGGGTGATCGAACATGAGGAGCTGGGAACCGAGTTGTTCCAGCCGGCGGCATAGCCGAACAGGCCTTTGGTCGAAGCGTCGTTGCGACGCGGCAATCCAGACTGGATTGCTTCGATACACTCGCAATGACGGGAGGGAGCATATGCGCCTGTTGATCCTTTCGACCATCCTGTTGGCGGCGCCAGCAACGGCCCAGCCTGCACCAACGCTCGACGCCAAGGCTGCCCAGGCGATCGTGGCCGGCTGCTCAACGCACGCAACGGGCAAGAAGCAGAGCCAGGCAATCGCAGTGGTCGATGCGGGCGGTCATTTGGTTGCCGCACTCAGGATGGAGGGCAACGGCAGCGGCATATTCGATTTCGCGCTGGCCAAGGCAGAGGCTGTTGCCGCCTGGGGATTTTCGACCGCCCAGATGCTTGAGGGTGCGCGGGGAACTCCGGGCTTCGCCGACGCGCCGCATGTCGTCATCGTACCGGGCGGGGTTCCGGTGTTCAGCGCCGACGGGAAAACGCGCATCGGCGCGGTCGGGGTATCGGGCGAGGAGCCCGCCGACGATGCCGCTTGCGCGGAGGCGGGGATCGCGGCGGCCGGACTTCGCAGCAGCAGAGTGCGCTGAACCTCACTTGACCCTTCTTCCGGGGCAAGTCTAACGCCGCCATCGGGAGGCTATCGCTGCAAGCTAGCTTGCTGCTTGGCCCGACCAGCGAATTCGTGATTGTCGACGGAAACTGAGCATGCGCAAGTTGAAACCCCGTTCAACATTGCCTAGTCGGCCTGCGTAGAAGAGGACATTCATGCAGAAAATCTATCCCGATGCCGGTGCGGCGCTCGACGGGCTGCTGTTCGACGGAATGACGATTGCCGCGGGCGGCTTCGGCCTGTGCGGCATTCCGGAGCGGCTGATCGACGCGATCGTGGCCTCGCGGGGTCAAGGATCTGACCATCGCCTCGAACAACGCCGGGATCGACAATGAGGGTCTCGGCAAGCTGCTGCGCACGCGGCAGGTGAAGAAGATGATCTCGTCCTATGTCGGCGAGAATAAGGAGTTCGAGCGGCAATATCTCGCTGGCGAACTTGAGGTGGAATTCTGCCCGCAAGGGACGCTGGCCGAGCGGATGCGGGCCGGCGGTGCCGGCATTCCCGGCTTCTATACCAAGACCGGCGTCGGCACGCAGGTCGCCGAGGGCAAGGAAGTCAAGAGCTTCGACGGCGAGGAATATATCCTCGAACGCGGCATTCGCGCCGACCTCGGCATCATCAAGGGCTGGAAGGCCGACGAGAGCCGGCAATCTCGTCTTCCGCAAGACCGCGCGCAACTTCAACCAGCCGGCGGCGACCTGCGGCAAGATCTGCGTCGCCGAGGTCGAGGAGATCGTGCCGGTCGGCAGCCTCGATCCCGACTGCATCCATGTGCCGTCGATCTATGTGAAGCGGCTGATCTCCGGCGCGCCCTATGACAAGAAGATCGAATTCGTGACCACGCGCGAAAGGGACGGCTGCCTGATGGCCTGGGACCGCAACCAGATGGCGGCTCGGGCCGCGCGCGAGCTGAAGGACGGCTATTACGTCAACCTCGGCATCGGCATCCCGACGCTGGTCGCCAACAACATCCCGGCGGGGATGGACGGTGACGCTGCAGAGCGAGAACGGCATGCTCGGCATCGGCCCGTTCCCCTATCCGGACGAGGTCGATGCCGACCTGATCAACGCCGGCAAGCAGACCATCAGCGAGCTGCCGAGCTCGAGCTATTTCAGCTCGTCGGACAGCTTCGCCATGATCCGCGGCGGCCATATCGACCTCACCGTGCTCGGCGCGATGGAGGTCAGCGAGGGCGGCGACATCGCCAACTGGATGATCCCCGGCAAGATGATCAAGGGCATGGGCGGGGCGATGGACCTGGTCGCCGGGGTCAAGCGGATCATCGTCGTGATGGAGCACACGTCGAAGAACGGCGATCCCAAGTTCATCCCGGCCTGCACCCTGCCGCTGACCGGCAAGAATGTGGTCGACATGATCATCACCGACCTGGCGGTGTTCGAGCGACCCGACCATAATTCGCCGTTCCGGCTGATCGAGACCGCGCCTGGCGTGACGGCCGAGGAAGTCCGCTCCAAGACAACGGCGCATTACGTCGAATGAAGCGGCTGGCGCTCCTTGCCGCACTGATCGCCGCGCCGGCGCTTGGCGAAGTGCCGATCGAAATCGCTGCGTCCGGTCATGCCACGGTGCCGGTGGAAGGAAGCTTCGGAATCCGCCAGTTCGTGTTCGATACCGGCGCCGAGGGAAGCGCGGTTTACGCCAATTTCGCGGACGAGGCCGGATTGAAGTCGGTCGGCATCGAGCAATTGCAGGGGCAGACCGGCGCGGCCGACGTTCCGCTCATCCAGCTGTCGAAACTGACGCTCGACGGGACGACCAAGGGGCCGATCGACGCGGTGAAGCTCGATCCGCGCGCCGACGGCGTGCCGCTGGCGGGGATCGTCGGGCTCGATCTGTTCGGCGACCGAACGGTGGATTTTGACCTGCCGCGGAAGCGGCTCGCGCTGCTTGCGGCCGGCCAGCACCCGCTAACAGGCGAGGGCGTCGCTGCAACGCCCACGACCGGCAATCTGCTCACCGTTCCGGTCAAGATCGGGACGGTCGTCGCGACCGCCGTCATCGATACCGGCGCGCGCAAGACCCGCATCAACTGGAAGCTCGGCTCGTTGCTCGGGCTCGATCCAGCGAAGCTCGCCAAGGGCGATACGATTCAGGGCGCGACAAATAATGCCATCGAGACCGGAGCGACGCGAATCTCCGACGTGCATCTCGGCACCCGCGTCCTTGCGGATGCGCCGGTGCTGGTAGCCGATTTGCCGGTGTTCGAAGCATTCGGCGTGGCCGACAAGCCGGCGATCATCCTCGGCCTCGACTGGCTTGAGCAGACTCGCATGGTCATCGATTTTCCCGCCCGCAGGGTGTGGTTCGCGGCTGCTAACCATCGGTGAACATTGAGGCGTTCACGCCGAAGCTAATTACGGCCCTTCGCGAGGGCTATGACGGAATCAGACTGCGTGCCGACCTGTTCGCGGGCCTGACCGTCGCAATCGTCGCGTTGCCCCTGGCAATGGCACTGGGCATCGCAAGCGGTGCAAGCCCGCGCGAGGGACTCATAACCGCCGTGGTAGCGGGACTGCTCATTTCAGCCCTGGGTGGGTCGCGGGTTCAGATCGGCGGACCGACCGGCGCATTTGTCGTCATCGTTGCCGGAGTGATCGCGGAGCATGGCTTTTCCGGGCTGGTCCTCGCTACGTTCATGGCCGGCATCGTCCTGGTAATCGCGGGCTATGCCGGCGTCGGGCGGTTGATGCGCTACGTACCAATGCCGGTAGTGACCGGCTTCACGGCGGGCATCGCGGTCATCATCGCCACCAGCCAGATCGCCGACTTTCTCGGCTTGCGGCTATCTTCGAATCCGGCGGAATTTATTGACAAACTTGGCGCCTATGGCTCGGCGCTGTTCACGTACAATCCTGCAGCCGTGGGCCTGGGCCTAGCGACCCTATTTGCGATCATCCTGCTCCGCCGTTTCGCACCGCGAGCGCCCAACTTTCTGATCGCCATTGTCGGCGCGTCGGTCGCGGCAGCTTTTCTCCACCTGCCGGTGGAAACGGTGGGCGACCGTTTCCCGGTAATGCCGACCGGCCTGCCCAGGCCGCAATTGCCCGCATTCTCGCTCGAGATGGCTCGTGATGTCTTGCCCAGTGCCTTCGTCATCGCATTTCTTGCAGGCGTTGAGGCGCTGCTTTCAGCTGTCGTCGCGGACGGCATGACCGGCCGCCGCCACCGATCGGGACAGGAGTTGGTGGGCATGGGTGTCGCCAACATGGCCTCGGCAATGTTCGGAGGTTTGCCCGCAACGGGAGCCATTGCACGAACAGCGACGAACATCCGTGCCGGCGGCCAGACCCCGGTGGCCGGTATAAGCCACGCCGTTTTCCTTCTCGCCTTCATGGTAGCGGCGGGCGGATTGCTGGCGGTTGTGCCGATGGCCGCATTGGCGGCGGTCCTGCTCATGGTCGCCTGGGGCATGAGTGAGGCGGACCGTTTCGTCGAGCAGGTCCGCAGCGATCGCGGCGAGGGCGCTGTCCTGGTCCTGACCTTCCTGTTGACGATATTGGTGGACCTGACCGTTGCCATCGGGGTTGGAGTCACGCTCGCCGCCCTGTTGTTCATGATGCGGATGAGCGAACATGCCGGGCTGGTTGCCGTGGACGCCGCGGAAGAGCCGGGGCTTCGCGATGCATTGCCCGAAGGCGTTGAGGTATTCCGTTTCACCGGGCCCCTGTTCTTCGGCGTAGCCAGCGAGATGTTCGATGCATTGCGCCGCAGCGGTCAGCGCCCGCGAGCAATCATCATGCGAATGGAATCCGTGCCCTTCGTCGATGCGACTGGCGCCAATGCGTTGCAGACATTCGTCCGACAGGCGCGCAGCGGCGGGGCCGAAGTTGTGCTTTGCGGGATGCAGCGCCAGCCGCTCGATTTTCTTTCACGGATGGAGCCCAAATTTGCCGGTGCTGGCCGGGCATTGACCTGGGAGGGCGCGCTGGCGAAAGTTAAGCGATGAAGGGTAGGGCGATCTTCCTGCTAGCAGCGCTGCTGGCGGGCTGCTCCAAAGCTCCGTCGATCATCGACGGCTCCAATCCTGCCGTGTTCGCCAAGACGACCGAGGCGGCGCGCCGCGACCTGCCGATCAAGGATCGGCTGACTTTTGATGCGGCGCTCCGCAATCCCGGCGGCCTGCGCTATTCGACCAAGGATCCCGAAGCCGTGGCGCGCGAAGCCTTTCACGGAATGACTGCTGCCGACGTGGTCGCGGATGCCAAGGCACGCGGGATTGATTAGGATATTTTGATGAAAGCCCTCCTTTCCAACGTTGCCGGCGGGCCCGACACGCTTCAGCTGTCCGAGCTTCCCGATCCGGTTGCCGGGCCGGGCGAGCTGTTGGTTCGAGTCCGGGCAACGGCAATCAATTATCCCGACGTGCTGATCATCGAGGACAAATATCAGTTCAAGCCGCCGCGCCCGTTCGCGCCTGGCGGCGAGATCGCCGGCGAAGTCGAGGCAGTGGGCGAGGGTGTCGAAGGGTGGAAGCCGGGCGACCGGCTGATCGCGGTGGTCGGCCATGGCGGGCTGGCAGAAAAGATCGTTCTTCCGGCAAAGGCCGCAATTCCGCTGCCTGAGGGCCGATCCTTCACCGATGGCGCCGCGCTTTTGCTGACCTACGCGACGTCGATCCACGCGCTCTATGACCGTGGGCGGTTGAAGGCCGGCGAGACACTGCTCGTGCTCGGGGCGGCGGGCGGCGTCGGTTTGGCGGCGATCGAGCTCGGCAAGGCCCGAGGCGCTCGAGTGATCGCCGCCGTCTCGACCGAGGAAAAAGCAGCCGCGGTGCGCAACGCTGGTGCGGACGACGCGATCGTCTATCCGCCGGGGCCGTTCGATCGGGACGGGCAGAAGGCGCTTGCCCAGCAGTTCAAGGACGCGGTTGGACCGAGTGGAGCGGACGTAATCTATGATCCGGTCGGCGGCGACTATGCCGAGCCCGCGCTGCGCAGCATCGCCTGGGAGGGCCGTTATCTTGTGGTCGGTTTCCCCGCGGGGATTCCCAAACTGCCGCTCAACCTGACGCTGCTCAAAAGCTGCGACGTATGTGGTGTCTTCTGGGGTGCGTTCGCGGCACGCGATCCAAAGGCCAACGCGGTTCACGTCGCCGAGCTCTTCCGCTTATGGGAGGAGGGGAAGATCCATCCTCACGTTAGCGCGACCTATCCGCTCGAGCGCGGCGGAGACGCTATCGCTGCCATGGCCGCGCGCAAGGTCATCGGCAAGCTGGTGGTCACCTTGGACTGACCCGATAGTGGAAGCCAATTTCCGCAGCAGCCTCGGAAGGGTCGCGCCGGTCGACGTCCGCATCGGTGACGTAAGTCCGCACGTTCACCGCTGGACGGAGGGCACACCAGCGCCTATTTCACATTGCGAACAGCAGGATTTTTGCAATGACCCAATTCGACGATCGTGAACGCGCCTTTGAAGCCAAATTCGCCCGGGACGAGGAGATGCAATTCCGCGTTCTCGCCCGCCGCAATCGGCTGCTGGGCGAATGGGCCGCGCGTCTGATGGGACTGTCGGAAGAGGAGACCGACTCCTATGCCAAGGACGTTGTCCGGGCCGATTTCGAAGAGGCGGGCGACGAGGACGTGATCCGCAAGGTCCTTGGCGACCTTACCGCCGCTGGAGTCGACATCGACGAGGACCGGATCCGCGAGGCGGTCGGTCACAAGCTGGTCGAAGCCCGGCGTCAACTTATCCAGTCGATGGGATAGCCCCATGCCGATGGCAGTGGAGGAAATCGAAACGCTGATCCGCGCCGCATTGCCAGATGCAGCGATCGAAATCCGCGATCTTGCCGGCGATGGCGATCATTATGCGGCGCGAATTGTCTCGGCGAGTTTTGCGGGCATGAACCGGGTTCGGCAGCACCAGCTGGTGTACAAGGCGTTAGGGGGACGTATGGGCGGCGAGCTTCATGCGCTGCAGCTTGAAACTGCAGTGCCCTCAGGAGACCATGAATGAGTGACGTAAAGGAGCGCATCGACGCGCTTGTGAAGAGCAGCGACGTGGTGCTGTTCATGAAGGGCAGCGTGCTCTTCCCCCAATGCGGCTTTTCCAGCCGGGCAGTGGCCATCCTCGATCATTTGGGCGTTCCGTTCGAGACGGTCGACGTTCTTCAGGACCAGGAAATCCGGAACGGCATCAAGGATTATTCGGACTGGCCGACCATCCCCCAGCTATATGTGAAGGGTGAATTCGTCGGCGGATCTGACATCATGATGGAGATGTTCGAAAGCGGCGAATTGCAGCAGCTGGTCAAGGCAGAGGCGTAACGAACTCCCTCCCCGACAGGGGTTGGGGAGGGAGCGCCCCGAAACTGGTTAGAAACTAAAAGGGGACGGCTAAGCGGGACCAGAAAACCGCTCTTGCCGTCCCCTTTGTGTTGGCGTGGAACCAAGTGGACGCCATATCTTTTGCAACCGCCGTGCCAAATGGAAATTTTGGCTAAATTCCGCCGGAAACTGTTCACGCCAAATTTTGATCAACGCCCATATCGTAAAGAATTCCGACGATCCGAGCCCGATAATCGAAGCGTGCTTCATTATCCTGTTTACAACTGTAATCGAGACGATTACGGATGTAGTCGAAAGGGACGATCGATGGACAAGCGCATCACCGATGCCGAACTGGACGTGATGGAAGCTCTGTGGGAGGCGGCCGAGCCGCTGACCGCCGCCGACGTCGCCGATCGGATAGGCGCGACCCGCGGCTGGTCGTTGGCCACGGTGAAGACGATGTTGTCCCGATTGGCCGCCAAGGGCGTCATTTCGCATCGCGAGGACGGGCGCCGGTTCCTCTATTCTCCCTCGATCCGGCGCGAGGCCTATGTCGGCAACGAATCCCGGCGGTTCGTCGAACGATTGTTCGGCGGCCGTCTATCGCCACTGGTCGCGCGCCTTGCCGAGGAAGATGGGCTCGACGATGAGGACATCGCTGCGATCCAGGCGCTGCTGAAGGAGCTCAAGTCATGACCGACTGGCTGCTGGGAACGCTGCTCGCCACTTCCGGACTGATTGTCCTGGTGCTGCTGATCCGCGAGCCGGTTCGGCGCCATTTCGGGGCGCGGGTCGCTTATGGGCTTTGGCTGATTCCGGCGGCGCGACTGCTGATGCCGACGATCACCCATACGGTCGAGCGTCCGGTCACCATGACCGTTTCGCCCCGGCTGATGATCGTCCCAGATCAGTCGTCGAACCGATGCTGCTCGCCAAGGTCGCTCCGCCCGAAACCTCTTTGATCGAACAGATGGGCGGCTGGCCGACGATCCTGCTCATCCTTTGGCTAGGTGTTGCGATCGGCCTGTTCGCTGGCGCGTATGAAGGCGTTCCGGCTGCGAACGGTCGGCGATTCTGGCCGAAGCAACCGAGATTGGCCGGATCGGTTCGATCCGTCTCGTCCGGTCGCCCGAGGTCAGCGGCCCGCTGGCCTTCGGAGTCTTCGATCGAGTGATCGCGGTGCCCGCCGATTTCGAGCGGCTCTACGACCAACATGAGCGCCACCTGGCGCTCGAGCATGAGCTTGCCCATCATCGTTCGGGCGATCTTGTCGCCAATTTCTTCGCCTTTGTCCTCCTCTGCCTCCAGTGGTTCAACCCGCTCGCCTGGGTCGCTCACGCCGCTTTTCGCTTCGATCAGGAAGCGGCGTGCGATGCCCGGGTGCTGGACAAGGCCAAGGCCTACGATCGCGCCGACTATGGCCGGGCGATCGCCAAGGCCGCTTCGGGACGGGCGCTGCTGTTCGCCAGCGCGCTCGATCGACGCAAAACCCTGCACAGGAGGCTCAAGTCCATGCTTAGTAACCCTACCGCCGGTCGCCGTATGACCGGCAGGCTGATGGTCGTTCTCGCCGTCGCCGTCGCCTTGCCGCTGACCGCTTCGCGGGCAATCAGCTACGTCGATGTCCCCGTGCCGGCGCCGCAGGAGCCGCTTTCGCCGGCTGCCCCAGCGGTCGCGGCGGCCGTTCCGACGCCGGCACAGCCGGTCAAACCGCTGCAGGTCAGCGGGGACACGGTTATCGTCAATGGAGAATCGAAGGACTGGCGCGAACTCACCCCGGAGGAAAAGGCCGATATACGCCGCTCTGTCGCCGAGGCGCGTCAGGAGCTTGGTCGAACCCGGATCGATCGCGAGGAAATTGATCGCGAGGTCCGCGAAGCAATGGCCGAGGCGAAGATCGACCGCGAAGAGCTTCGCCGTGACCTGGCCGAGGCGCAAGCCGACATTGCCGAGGCAATGAAGGAAATCGATGCCCACGCGGTCGACATCCGCCGGTCCGGCCAAGACCCGGAACAGATCAAGGCAACCATTCGCGCATCGTTGAAGAGCATCGAAAATCTCGACGTCGAGGCGATCAGGAACAACGCGCTGGCGTCAATCGATCGCGGCCAGATCGAAGCCAGCGTTGCGGCGGCCGAAGCAGGGGTTCGCGCAGCCGAGGCGGAGCTCGACCGGCTGGAAGCGCTCGACTGGGACGACTGACAGGCTCGAAGCGGCGCAAGGCGATCGCCATTTTCCATGGCGCTTTGCGTAGCCGGGGCGTCGCGGGCAGGGAGGCTGCCTGGGACGCCCCAAATTGTGATGGGCAGCTTTCGAAGCTTACCGAGAAGCCCGTTTCGGTTCGCACCAGCCAACCGACTACCGCCTCCGCCCTTGGTCGAAGCGTGACCATCGGTTAGACCGCCCTCAAGGCCAGTCAGCCACTTTCGGATGCGGTTTTTGCGCTCGGGGACAACTATGAGTTTTTTGCTCTTCACCATGTCGGTTGCTTTGACGACGGCGCAGGTCGCTGCTGGTGAAAGCGCGCAGCAGCCTGATACCACCGCAGCGGCGATCGTCGCGGATTGCAGTGCCCGAAAATTCGAGACCAGCGTCGAAATTGAAAAGAACGGCCAGAAGCGCCTCACCAAATTGAAGCTGTGTGCGGCCAAAGACGGGGATCAGGCCAGCTGGGTGCGGACGCTGGAAGATGCAAAGGCGAAAATCGCCGCGCATCCCGACATTTCCGAAGAGAGCAAGGCGAAGATTGCGGCCGAACTCGACGCAGAAATTGCCAGGAACCAAAGCGGTGGCGGAACAAATGATCCAATGCCGGCCGTGACAGCGCCTTTGACCGTTCGACAGCCAGAGCAGGCAGTCCCTCCTCCGCCTCTATCGCATCCCGCAATTGTGCCTCAATCAGTAGCAGCTGTCTCGCCCGCTCGGCCTTCTTCCAAGCCGCGCCTGACCATCCGGTGCCTGGATAGCGGCGAGAGCGGCGAGGGAAGCCCTTGCGCTGTCCTTGAGCGGAATACGCGGCTGACAGTCCATGCCGACGAGGATCTGGCCGGTAGCACTACCCTGCGCTTCCTTCGCAGGGGCGATATGAAGGGCGATGTTGCCTTGACAGCGATGCGCCGTGGACAGTCGACCCGCGCCAGCCTTCCGGAGCGCCTCTGCGTGGGTGTGTCGTCCAGCAAGGTCGAAATCCAGATTGTTCGTTCGAACCTGGTTGTCGAAACACTGGGGCCGTTTCGGCTGCGCTGCCAATAATCGCCAGTTTGTTGCCTTCCAGGAGCTGCTCGTGGCAGAGCCTGAGGCGTGGACGCGCCCTACGCCATTGCCGAACCGCTGGAGCCGGGCGCCGTTCGGCTGCTCGCACGCAATCCTTCGCCGTTCACCTATTTCGGAACGCAAACATATCTGGTCGGCGAAAAGGAACTGGTAGCCATCGATCCCGGTCCCGATTTGCCCCAGCATGTCGACGCGATCCTGGAAGCCCTTGATGGGCGGCCGCTTGCCGCCATTGCCTGCACCCATACCCATCGCGATCATTCCCCGGCCAGTCGCGCCCTGAAGGAGGCGACCGGCGCGCCGATCATCGGCTGTGCTCCACTTGCGCTCGAAAGTATCGGCCCGCGCGCCGACGCGAGTTTCGACAAGGATTATGTGCCGGACCAGGTCCTCGCCGACGGCGAAGCGATCGAGTTCGATAACGGCAAGAAGCTGATTGCGGTGGCGACGCCGGGACATACCAGCAATCATCTTTGTTACGCTTATGGCGACGCGCTGTTCACCGGGGATCATGTCATGGGATGGTCGACGACGGTCGTCGTTCCGCCTGACGGCGACATGGCCGCCTACATGAAGAGCCTGGACGTGCTGAGACAGCGCGGCGACCGGATTTACTATCCCGCTCATGGCCCGGCGGTGACCAAGCCGACGCAACTCGTCCGAGGCATGATCGGCCACCGACTGCAACGCGAGCGACAGATTCTGAAGCTCCTTGCCGAGCGATCGCGGGACATCGCCGACATCGTCGCCAACGCCTATCCCGGGCTTGACCAGCGGCTCATTCCTGCCGCGGGCGGATCCGTTCTATGCACATTTGCTGGACCTTCAGAAGCGCGGGCTCGTTGATGCAGGGGAGGGTGAGATATGGATGAAGACAGCCGAGCCCGCCTGACCCGTCCCGTGGTGATTGCGGCGGTCTTGGTCGCATTGCTGCTTGGGCTCGTCGTTCGGCGGCGCCCTCGACATCGGAAAGCGGCTGTTCGGCGGGCCCGATCCCGAAACGGTGGCTTCGTCCGCGTTGCAATCAATGCGCGCGCAAAATCGATTGGTGCCGTTTGTCGCGCGCTATGTTTCGGTGGTCAGCAGCAGGCAGGAACGGCTCGGCGGCCTCGTCAGCTCCGAACGCACGCTGATCCTGCCGGGCGACGTTCGCTATGAACTCGACCTGGCGCAGCTCGGACCGGAGGATGTCAGTTGGGACGCTTCCAGCGACACGCTCAGCGTTACGCTTCCCGAAATCGAGATCGCGGGGCCCGAGGTCGATCTCGCCGCCGCGCGCGAATATGGCGAGGGCGGAGTGCTCAGCGTCGTTACCGATGCTGACCAGGCGCTCGACCGCAACAACCGCGCTCGGGCGGTCGCCGACCTGCGCAAGCAGGCCGCATCGCCGGTACCCATGCGCCTTGCCCGTGAGGCCGGACGCCAGGCGATGGAGCGCAGCTTTGCGCTGCCATTGCAGGCCGCAGGGTTCGACAACGCCAAGGTAATTGCGCGCTATGCGAGCGAGGGTTCGCCGGTGACCGAACCCCTTGACCGCAGCCGTGCCTATAACGATGTGCTAGAAGACGCGCAGAAGCGCCGATGATTTGAGGACGTTTCATCATGACCGCCCAGACCCAGAGCCTTAGGGGGCTCGATCTCCTTAACGAGATTCAGCGCCTAAAGAAGGAGCGCAACGCGGTCATCCTGGCGCATTACTATCAGAAGCCGGAAATCCAGGATCTGGCCGATTTCGTCGGCGACAGCCTTGATCTTGTCGCGCAAGGCCGCGGCGACCGACGCCGACGTCATCGCCTTCTGCGGCGTCCGGTTCATGGCCGAAACGGCCAAGATCCTGAGCCCTGAAAAGATTGTCATCCTGCCCGACATGGACGCTGGCTGTTCGTTGGAGGACAGCTGCCCGCCCGACCAGTTCAAGGCATTCCGCGAAGCGCATCCCGACCATATCGCGCTGACCTACATCAACTGCTCGGCGGCGGTGAAAGCGCTCAGCGACATCATCGTGACCAGCAGCAGCGCCGATATCATCCTCAAGCAAATCCCGAAGGACCAGAAGATCATCTTCGGGCCGGACCGTCACCTCGGCGGCTACCTCGCCCGAAAGACCGGGCGAGACATGCTGCTGTGGCCGGGCATTTGCATCGTCCACCAGGCGTTCAGCGAGACCGAGCTTCTGAAGCTGAAGGCCGAGCATCCCGGCGCGCCGGTGGCGGCGCATCCCGAATGCCCGCCGCACATCATCGAACATGCCGACCATGTCGGATCGACCAAGTCGATCCTCGATTTCGCCATCAACAGCCCGTCGCAGACCATCCTGGTCGCGACCGAGCCGCACATCATTCACCAGATGGAAAAAGCGGCGCCACGACAAGACCTTCATCGGGGTTCCCGGCGGCGACGGCAACTGCAACTGCAACATGTGCCCCTACATGGCGCTGAACACGCTCGAGAAGCTCTACGTTGCCCTGCGCGACCTCCAACCCGGATAGAGCTATCGCCGGAGGTCATGGAGAAGGCTCGAATTCCCTTGGAGCGCATGTTGGAAATGGCCGGGCGCACGGTCGGTCAGGGCGACGTCGGAATGCCGAAAATCAGCGGCGACTGACGACTTACCGCGCTTCCCACCCCATCCGACACTCACTATAGCCCCGCGGATGGATCAGCGCAGCATTTCCGATAGTTCCGAGCCGTCCGAGGTTGGCGAGTTCGCGCGCCAGATGATCCGTGACGAGGCGCGCGCACTTGATGCGTTGGCGGAAACGATTGGCGACGATTTCCGGCGCGCCGTCGCCCTGGCGCTCGAAATGCCGGGCAAGCTTATTGTCGGCGGCCTCGGGAAATCCGGTCATATCGGGCGCAAGATTGCCGCGACCTTCGCGTCGACCGGCACGACCGCCATTTTCCTTCATTTGGCAGAGGCAATTCACGGCGATCTCGGCATGGCCGCGAAGGGGGACGTCGGCCTGCTCATCTCCCAAAGCGGTGCGACGGCCGAGCTGGAGCCCGTGATCGAGCATTTCCAAGCTGTCGATATTCCGATCGTCGCCATTACCGGCAATCCTAACTCGATGCTGGGAGAGGCAGCCACAGCGCTGCTGGTTTTGCCGCACTGGGCGGAAGTCGGCCCGGAGGCGGTAGCCCCGACCACGTCGACGACAATGGCCCTTGCGCTCGGCGACGCGCTGGCAATGACGGTCATGCGTGAGAAGGGATTCACTCGCAACGACTTCGGGCGACTGCACCCCGGCGGCTCGCTCGGCGCCCGGCTGAAGCCGGTGCGGCGCCTGATGCACTGCGGCGCTCAGCTGCCGCTGGTTACGCAGGAAACGAGCATGCACGACACGGTGGTCGAGATGAGTGCCAAGCGGCTCGGCGTGGTTGGGGTAGTCGACAATCACGGCCAGCTGATCGGAGTCATCACCGACGGCGACCTGAGGCGACATATCGAGCAGGGACTCGATCATCCGGCATCCGCCTTCATGTCGGCCAATCCCAAGACGATCGGTCCGGAATCCCTGGTCGACGAGGCGCTGACACTGTTCGACGAGCATCGCATTACGACATTGTTCGTCGTCGAAGGACAGACGCCGGTCGGAGTGCTCCACATTCACGATTGTCCTGCGGCGAGATGAACAACCTCATCCTGATTCCGGCGCGATTTGCGTCATCGCGCTATCCGGGCAAACCGCTGGTCGAGCTCAAGGGTGCAGGTGGTACGTCAAAAACCCTGATCCAGCGCAGCGTCGAAGCAGCGCGCCGGGTGCCAGGGATCAGCGGCGTGTTTGTCGTTACCGATGACGAGCGGATCGCCGATGCCTGCGGAGCGATTGGCGTCGGCGTGATCATGACGTCGCCGGATTGCCGCAACGGTACCGAACGCTGTGCCGAAGCGCTCGCCTCGCTTCACGAACCCGACCTGGTCATCAATTTCCAGGGAGACGCATTACTGACCCCGCCGGGATTTGTTACCGCGCTGATCGATCATATGGCGGCCAACCCCGATGCGGCGGTAGCAACCCCGGCCATGCGCCAGCGTTCGTCGGAAGTCCGTGCACTGCAGTCCGAAGAGGCTCGGGGCCGTGTCGGCGGGACCAGCGTCGTCACCGACCACCACGGCCGCGCCATGTACTTTTCGAAGAGGCTCATCCCCTACTTGCCGGGCCATGCCCTCGATGGCGAAATGTCACCTGTCAGTTTGCACATCGGGATCTACGCTTATCGTCCGCAGAACCTGGCCAGCTATGCTGCAATTCCGCCCTGCGAGCTGGAGATGCTGGAAGGGCTGGAGCAATTGCGTTTCCTCCACGCCGGCATTCGAATTGACGTGGTCGAGGTCGAGACACCGCCATTCACCCTGCGCGAACTCAACAACCCCGAGGATGTCGAACCGATCGAGGCAGCACTGGCGATGGCTGGCCTGGACTGATGAGCTATTGGGACGCGCTTGATCCCCGCTACTCCGTCATTCTGTGCGACATCTGGGGGGTCGTGCACGATGGGGTCGAACTCTACCCTTATGCCGCAGAGCGGTTGCACCAGTGGCGCGCGCAGGGGCGCAAGGTCATCCTGATTACCAACGCCCCGCGAACGGCAGAAGCCGTAGAAGCGCAACTCGATCGCATCGGCCTGCCGCGTGACTGCTGGGACGGTGTTTCGACAAGTGGCGAGGCAGGCATCGCCGTGATCAAGTCGCTCCACCATCCCACCGGGTTCCTTGGAACGCGGGCCGACCGCGCCATTCTCGAGGCGCACGGACTAACCTTCGTCGATAGCGGCTTTACCGACATTGCGGTCACCGGGCTCGATGATGCACGCGACCATGTCGAGGCATATCGCGGCCAGCTCGAAACCTTGGCCGGGCGGCAAGTGCTCTTTCACTGCTTCAACCCGGACCGGGTGGTGGTTCGGGGTGGCATTCCGGAGCCCTGCGCCGGAGCACTTGCCGATATCTACGAAGGGCTCGGTGGCCGTGTCGAATGGTATGGCAAGCCGCACCACACCATTTACGACTATGCGATGAGCCTAGCCGGCAACCCGCCGAAGGATGCGGTGCTGGCGATCGGGGATGCATTGGTGACCGATATGCTGGGAGCAGCAAAACAGGGGTTCGACTGCTGTCTTCATGCAGGGCGGAATTCATGCCGGTGAGCCGTTTCCGGTCGGATTTGCGCTACAATATGGCCTTGGCGAATGGGCCCCGGTGGCGGTCGTCGACTCACTCAGCTAAAGATCGCGAATGCAAATCAACGGACGCAAGGTCGGCCTCGACCAACCCTTTTTCCTGATCGCCGGACCGTGCGTGATCGAGAGCGAACAGCTGCAGCTCAGCACCGCCGAGCGGTTGAAGGCGATCACCGAGAAATTGGGCATCCTGTTCATCTTCAAATCGAGTTTCGACAAGGCCAACCGGTCGTCGGACAAGAGCTATCGTGGGCCGGGTTTGGACGAGGGGCTAAGGATCCTCGCCAAGGTCCGTCACGAAATCGGCGTTCCGGTCCTGACCGACGTTCACGATATTCCGCAAATCAAGCCGGTTGCCGAGGTGGTCGACGTTCTTCAGACCCCCGCATTCCTCGCGCGGCAGACGGATTTCATCCACGCTGTTGCAGCGTCGGGAAAGCCGGTGAACATCAAGAAGGCGCAGTTCATGGCGCCGCACGACATGGTGAATGTCGTCGACAAAGCGCGCCATGCGGCACAAGCGGCGGGCGTCAATGAAGACACGATCATGGTGTGCGAACGAGGCGCATCGTTCGGCTACAACAACCTGGTTTCCGACATGCGCAGCCTGGCGATCATGCGGGAAACCGGCTGCCCGGTTGTGTTCGACGCGACCCATTCCGTTCAACTTCCCGGCGGTCAGGGGACAACCTCCGGCGGCCAGCGTGAGCATGTACCGGTTCTCGCCCGCGCCGCCATCGCTGCGGGCGTTTCCGGCCTGTTCATGGAAACCCATCCCGACCCGGCCAACGCCAAGTCGGACGGTCCCAATGCCTGGCCGCTGGATCGCATGGAGAGTTTACTTGGCACACTGGTTGATATTGACCGGGCAGTGAAGGAGGCTGGCTTCGAGGAACTGGCGTTGTGAGAAACACCGTATTTATCCAGGCCAACGCCCGCCAGATGCTTGGCGCCAAGATCAGTGCGCTCAGCTACAAAAAGGCAAGTCGGCGACCGGAAAGCTTCGACGTCCAAATCATGGATGCAGCAAAATGGCCGCGACTGATGCGCGAGGGACAGTCCATCATTCGCGATGGTCATGTTCGCGAATGGGCGCCCGACGACTTGCAGAGTTTTACACCTCTGCGTTTCGCCGCGCCAAGCCTGATGAACTATGATGGCCGAGCAGTGGTTACGGATCCCGATTGCTTCGGCGTTGGCGATATCACCGAGCTATTTGACCGCGACATGGGTGGTAAGGCGATCATGGCAGTCCCGCGTCCCGGGCATAATCGTCGCGATGATTATATTGCCACGTCGGTCATGCTGCTGGACTGCAGCAAGCTGAAACATTGGGATTTCGACCGGGAATTGGACGATCTCTTCGACCATCGTTTCGACTATGTCGACTGGATCGAGCTGAAACGTGAGGATCGGGACGCTATCGGTTTCCTGGAGCCGGAATGGAACGACTTCGACCGGCTGACGCCGGATACGAAGATCCTTCATACGACCAAGCGCCGGACCCAGCCTTGGAAGGCGGGCCTGCCGATTGACTACACCTTAAGGGAGCGCGGCTCGTTCGATTTTCTTCGACGCCTAAGGCGCAGTCGTTACGAGCGGCATCCCGACCCGAACCAGGAAGCGCTTGTTTATTCGCTGCTCGCCGATCTGGTTGATCGCGGCGACGTATCCAAACAGGAGCTAGTGGCGGAAATGGCGGCGGATCATGTGCGCCATGACAGTTTGGAACTGGTTGAACGATATCGTGGCTGGACTGGTCTAGCGCGCGCCTACCAGTAAAGCCCTGACGGCCCGGGCGGCTATTGCCACCGGATCTTCTACCGTGCTGGATCGCGGGTCTTCGACCGTTCCAACGAGCTTCATTTCTTCCAGTTCGGCCCAGAAACTTCGCGGATCCCGCTTCGGCGAGCGGAAATCGAACATCTTCCTGCGCGCTTCGCCCAATCCGCGGAGCCCTGCTTCCGTCAGCCTTGCCGGGATCATTCCAACGGGCTTTCCAGTGGCAATTGCTTCGGACAGCATCGAAACACTGTCCGCGGTCACGAATATCTCGTCAGCATCGTCAAGCAGCGCGGCGAAACTTGGACCGTCATCGGGGACCAAGACACCGTATCGTCCAATTGAGCCAAGCAAATCTCGATCGGTCCGCGGACTGGGCTCAATCAACAGGGTGCCACGGCTGGCGCTTGCCCGCTCCGCCAACTTGGCAACCGCTGCGACAACCTGAGACTGGCTGAAGCTCGACATCCTTGGTGTTTCCGCCAATCGCCAGCAGCAAGTGCGGGCGCGGCAGCGCATCTAGCCAGGACTTTTCGGAAGGGCCGATCTCTGCCCGCTTGTGAAACCGGCTCATGGCGATCGGAAGGGTCAGGACATTCTCGCAAGTCGGTACATCATATTGCGGCGTCGTGATGACCAGATCAAACATACGCGGATCCACGCGCGGATTGCCGATCCGCACCAGCTTGGCGCGCCCGCCGCTTTTCTTTCGAATATATCGAGCCACGGGGACACTGCGCCGACCAACACCGATCACCAGGTCTGGCCAAGGCGGCCTTATCTGCGCCTTGGAGCGACCGTCGAGCGAAACCAGGGTTGCGCCGAGGTGCCTGGGCCTTATCCGGCCCAAGTCGTAGCCGCCTATCCGCGCATAGCTTAGGTTTTTGGTCTCGAACGGAAATCCAAGTGCTTCGGCCAATGCCAGAACCTGGTTGTTGTCTCCTCTGCGCACCCCAAGGAGTGCCCAAACCAATGGCGTCGCTGCATCCATTACCTTGTCGCTCGACGCATCATTGCTTTCACCCTTAGGTCAATCGGTCTGAGCCTCCAATGCCTCGTGCCGCGTTGAATAAAGGGAGTGCAGTGCTAAAGGGCTCGCGATGAGCAGTGGAACTCAACTGCCCCCGGTGACGATCGTCATCGAGTGGGAAAATGCGATCGATGTCGAAGACGACTGGACCGAGAAGGCGATGTCCGGTCTCCAGCGCGAGTTGGAGTTCTGTTGCCAGTCGCCTGACGACCAAGCCTCATGTCACATACCTCTACAATGAAAGGGTCGTCGATCCGGAGGCGATACGGCGGGTCATCGCCAAGGCGGCGCCGAGGCTGCCAGAATTGGCAGAGCTCGAAATCCTGCCCACTCCGGGCCTCACTTATTACAAGCTCAAGAACTTCGGCATCTCGCGATCGACGACCGATGTTTCGATTATGCTCGATAGCGACGCTTCACCCCAGCCGGGATGGCTCGAGGGCCTGTTAAAGCCGTTCGCCGATCCAACCATCATGGCGGTCGGAGGATTCACCGTCCTTGGCTATGACGATCTGCTGTCGAAGACCATGGCGCTAAGCTGGATATTCGACCTTGCAGACGAGCGTGAAAGGACGGTTGGGCGGCATAAGATCCACGCCAATAACTGTGCCGTCAGGACCGATTTCTTCCGCGAAAATCCCGTTCCCCGATTTGCCCGCCTTCAAGAAGCAGTGCGGCTTCTGGTTGCGCGACCTATCCGCTCGTGGGCATCGCTACATGCGAACCGCGGATGCGATGACCATTCATGCGCCGCACCCAGGCTATCGTTTCCTAGTGTGGCGGGCATGGACCACAGGCCTCGACCGTGATTTTCAGGGTTTTCAGACCGTCTCTCGCTCTCGACTCCGGCGCCTCGGATACGCCTTCCAATATTTCGCGAAGAAGGTTCGCCGGTCCTGGTCGAACATTATCAACAAGGGCGGCAAGGTGGACTTGCCTGTGTGGCAGCGGCCACTCGCTATGGTGATCTCGCTCGGCTTCTTCCTGGTCGCACTGGTGGGACAGATTGCGAGTGCCCTTACTCGCGATTTTGAGCCGCTTCCTAAGTTCTTTGGCGCGCAGAAGCTGGACTTCGATGTTAGCGCTTGAGACGTTTTCTCGATCGTTTCCGTAGCAGCATTTCGCCCGAACCCTCTCGAACCAACCGGATAAGCCCGGCCGTCGAAAACTGACGCTGGAGCGCTTTCGCATCCCTCCCGATATCGGCAAACCGGCGTGCTGCGAGGAGCCGTGCGAAGTGGCGGGTAACATCGCGTGCAAGTCCGGGCCTGAATTCGGGATTGGCAAAATATTCTGGATGTCGGCGGCAAAGCTCGATCGTCGCCCCAACAAATGTGCGCATGTCGTCGGATATCGCACCTGGGGTCCAAGCTTTTGACCCATGTGAGTTCGTCGGTCGCGGCACACTGGCCGACCGCGGAGGCGCGAATGAGGAAATCGAAGTCCTGGCGACGCTTGAGCGTTTCGTCGAACATGCCGGCCCGCAGCGCAGTTTCGCGCCTGATGGAAATCGCCGACGTCGCCTTCCACAATTGCCGGTTGAACAGTGCGCGGACGAAATCGGCTGTCGTGTCGATGACCGGATTTTGGCGTTGGGCGGCCTTGCGATCGTTTCCGGCGGGATATTCTTTGGTGAAGCTGTCGAGGAGCACGTCGAGATCGGGGTTTTGCCGGAACCGGTCGAACGATGAAGCCTAGCTTGTTGGGCAAATAGACGTCGTCGCTGTCCAGGAAGGCGATTAGTTCGGCCCGGGCCGCTTTGATGCCTCGGTTGCGTGCGGCGTTGCTCCCCTGGTTCTTTTCCGCCCGGAGAAGGGTGACGCGGGGATCGGGTACGGCGGTGACGACCTCGCATGTTTGATCGGTCGAACCGTCATCTGCCACGATCAGCTCGAAATCCGCGAAATCCTGGTCGAGGACACTGTCGATCGCGCGGCGCACCATCGCGGCGCGGTTGTAGACCGGCATGATCACGGCGATTGAAGGCGGGGCGTCAGCGGCCATATGCGAAGATCGGATCCAGATGTTCCCGAACGTAGGTATCCACAAGGTCCTGTTCGGTCTGGCTTAGCTGGGCCCGGTACCCACCCGATTTGCCGGAACGGACTTTGTAGGAGCCTTCATTTCCTTCGCGACCGGGGCCAAGCCGCTTCGATGTGAAATATCCCTCCCGCTCCTTGGCCTTGAGATTGTCGAACCGCGCGAACTCAACGGCATCGTGAATGTCCGCGTCGCTGCTATCCAGTCCAACGAAGCGGGCAAGCTTGCCGAGCGTGAGTTCCGGTTCGTTCAAGAAGTCCTCGTAGCGAACGATGAGAATGTCGTCTCGCTCGCGCGCCAGCGTGCCGCCCACTGATTGAGAAATCGCACGATCGATGGAATGCCGCCGAACTCCGTCCACACAAAATCTGACAGGGGTTGGCTGGCAAGGCGTTGGCGGACCGGATCGAGGCTGCGATGCTTCAGGTGGTAGTAGCGCGAAACCACGATGTCGCCGGGATGTCGGGCAAGGACCGCCACCCTGCTGTTACGATATGCCTTGCGGTTCAGGCGGATTTGCGACGGCCGGCGCATCGCGTCGCCATCGTGCGTAAAAAGGATGCGGGGTACGGCGCGGGGCGCCCGACGAAGCGTCGCAAAGTTCAGCACCTCGCGGTCGTCTATCCCAAATTGGCGTTCGATAAAGTCGGGCCAGCATGATCCGTACGAATGTCCGGCCCGACTTTGGAAAAGAAACCAGCGCGACGTCGGCGTTGTGACAGTCGCCCGAGGTCGCGCCAATAGCTTGCCAGACCTTGGGCCCTGCGAGCCAGGAACTCGTCGCATCAGTTGCGCTGCAGCTTTGCGGAGAAGGGCCATCCCGCGCTGGTCGCTTATCGTTCCGTGCAGGTCAATGCGTCGGGCTATTTACCCGGAGGAATAACCTCGATCGTCTTCGTTTGCGGATGATGCTTGTCGAGGTGCCGCTTGATGATCCGCACGTTGCGCGTGTTCGACCGGAAGAAGAGGTCGGGTATGGCGCCGACCCACGGAATAAGGCCGAGCAGCATGTCGAAGCCGATATTCCCGGCCATTCGCGTCATCTGCCATTTCGACATGCGGAGGTTGCGCGCCTCCCAGGCGATATAGCTGCCGAGCGCCGCAGCGGAAATGGTGCCGACGCCGGGGATGATATCGAGAATGACGTCGAGCCCGACCGGCTTGTTGATCCCGGGAATGACGAACATCCGCTCGAGCAACTTCTCCATCGCATCGATCCGCTGCCTCACGGAGCCGGGGTCGGAACCGAGACTGGGCATTTGTCGGCGCATCTTCGGCGTAGGCTGGTGAACATTTCGGTCATGGTGGCTCGATATACTACGGACCGCCGGCATTCAATTCCAAGGCATTGCAAGCAGCTGTGCATGGGTCGACAATGAAAGCGTCGCGAGCTAGTGCCGCTGCTTCGGCTACCTTGTGCCCCCGCTGTCGGTCAGTCCGACCAACGTGTGTCGGGCAAAGGGATTCTCGGCAAAGCCAGGAACGCGGCCGGAAACCAGCGACCAGCGAATTGGCGCGGCAATCGGAATGAACAATTGCTTCTGGTCCATCAGTGCTGCCGCCTGCAGGAACAGGGCGGCGCGTTGCCCGCTGTCCAGCGCTGTGCGTGCTTCGGCCAACAGCGGCTCGGCTTCTTCGACGCAGATGGCAGCAATTTCGCAACGGAAGCGACGCAGGAACCAGGCCGGTGACGTGGAAGGGGCCACCTCGTCGACCCACACCATATCGGCCGATGCCGTGCTCGGAGCGCGCTCGAGCTTGATGCCCAACGGTCCCCAATCATAGCGTAATCGGGCAAACAGATAGTCACCCCCTGGCCCGGCGGGTACGGCGATCCGAAACGTGGGCCGGCCACTGTTGCCGAACAGCCGGTTGGCCTCGGCGAGCAAGGATGCGCGACGTTCCTCCACCGGTTGGCTGAGCCAATCGGGCTGTTGGGGTTGTCCGATTCCCTCCAGCCCGGCCTGAAGCAGGGTCACCCGTGGGATAAGTCCGCCGACTCGCAGCCCGGCAACAAATGCAGGGCGGTCGATTGCCCGGCTTAGCAAGCGACGAACATCAACTTCCTGCAAAACTTCGCTTCGCTTGGTGGGCGCCAGTCCGAACAGGCCGGCGACCGGGTCGAAGCGCAGCGCACCCCGCGGCATCTTTTCCTGAAGCGCATATGGTAAGTCGGCGACCGTTCCGCCCAGCACCAGGTCGAGATCTCCGTCGGCAAATGCGGCCACCAGTGCCTTGGCGCGACCGCCGCCGATCCGCACCTTTTCCACCGGGTCCTCGGCATCGGGGATGCGAATGCGATGGGTGACAAGAAGTTCACCGGGCTTGATCTCGGCAGCCGGAATAGTCGCTCGTTCCTCGTCGGTTGGCGTTAGGAACGGTCCAGTGCCGACGCTCGCCCGGACCAGCCCGAATTCGGGTTGGGCAAGCAGTTGCAAAAGGTTAGGGCGCGGCGCGCTCAGGCGAATCTCGATCACCCGCTCGGTCATCGCCACGATCTCGCTGACCGCGCCCAACGTGTCCTTCAGCGGATTGGTGCTGGCCGGCCTCAGCTGCCGCCTGAGGATGCGCGCGATGTCGTCTGCGCGGATCTTGCGTCCGTCGGGCCATTCACCGGTCTGCAGCCGAAAAATGTAGCTGAGGCCATCGTCGCTGACATTCCAACGCTCGGCCAGGCCGGGGATGACCTGGCCGCGCTCGTCGAAGCGAACCAGGCCCTGGGCCATGTTCGACCGCACCAGTGCGTCGCCAGCGGAAAGCGGACCGTCAACCGTCTCGACCAACGCGGGCGTAGGCCCGATTGCCGCGACGCGTGTAATTCCGCCGCCCTTCCGGTCGCAGCCGGCCAGAATCAATGCCCCCGCAAGCGAGGCGGTCAACAGGCAGCGGGTCAGGGTGCGGGCAGCCATCGAGCCCAAGGGTTTAGCTTTAAACCCCAGTTCATCAACCACTGGATATTCCCGCTCGACTGTTTTACTTAACTAAAGCAGTGCGAGCTGCCCGTTGGCGCGCCGGAAGGGGAGAGATGGCGGACGATCATGGCATTTGGCAGCGCGGCGGCGTTGCCGTGGAGAATTTGCCAGATCCCATTCCGACGGCTGCTTCGGCGGAAGGCATTGTCGCGCCGCCTGGCAGCGATCAGCAACGACCACGCCGCCGCTGGTGGCGCCTGGGGCTTCACGACATTCGGCGCGCTGCTGCTCGTTACGCTGCTTTGGCTGATCGTAACCGCGCCGCTGAGTCGTGCGCTCGAGCCGCTCAAAGATCCTGCGATGCTTCTGCTGTCGGAGGAAGGCCGGCCGATCGCACGGCGTGGCGCCGTCAAGGATGAGCCGGTCGAAGTGGCCAAGCTCGACCCGCTGACTCCGGCGGCCTTCATTGCCATCGAAGATCGCCGATTCCGAAGTCACTGGGGGATCGATCCCCGTGCGATCGGCCGGGCGATGGTCGCCAATTTGAAAGCCGGTGGAGTTCGGCAGGGCGGCAGCACGCTCACCCAGCAGCTCGCCAAGACCAGCTTCCTTTCCGCGGACCGCTCGTTGAAGCGGAAGGCGCAGGAGGTGATCATTGCCTTTTGGCTGGAAGGCTGGCTGACCAAGGACGAGATCCTCTCGCGCTATCTGTCGTCAGTCTATTTCGGCGACGGCGTTTATGGACTGCGCGCTGCCTCACGCCACTATTTCGACCGGGAGCCGGAGCGACTGACGCCTGGCCCAGTCGGCCATGCTCGCCGGCATGGTGCAGGCGCCGTCGCGCCTGGCACCGACCCGCAACCTGGCACTGGCGCAGAAGCGCAGCCGGCTGGTGCTCCAGGCAATGGCCGATACCGGCGTTATTTCGCAGGCGCGCGCGAGCGAAACCCGCTCGGCGCGTCCCGTGGGCGACAACAGCAGCGTCCCGACCGGCACCTATTTTGCCGACTGGGTCGCCCCGCAGGCCGCCCAGGCCTTCGATGCCGACTATGGCGAGGTTCGAGGTGCCGACCACGCTCGACGCCGACCTGCAGCGGCTGGCGGTGCGAGCAGTCGCCCAGGCCCAGATCGGAGATGCGCAAGCGGCGCTGGTGGCGATGCGACCCGACGGGCGCGTCGTGGCGATGGTTGGCGGCCGAAACTACGGCAAGAGCCCGTTCAATCGCGCAACCCAGGCGCGGCGGCAGCCGGGCAGCGCGTTCAAGCTGTTCGTCTATCTTGCCGCGCTACGGGCCGGATACACGCCCGACAGCCTGATCGAGGACAAGCCGATCACGGTCGACGGCTGGTCGCCGGGCAATAACGACGGCGTCTATCGCGGCTCGATCACCCTGCGCGAAGCATTTGCTCGATCGAGCAATGCCGCCACGGTCCGCCTGGCGGAGCAGGTCGGGCGACAAAATGTCATCCGCGCGGCCCGCGATCTTGGCATCGACTCGCCGCTGACCGATCGGCCCAGCCTTTCGCTTGGCACGTCCGGAGTCAGCCTGCTGGAATTGACGGCAGCCTATGCGGCGATCGCCGGCGGCCGATATCCCGTGGAGCCGCGCGGCCTGCCCGTGGACAAGGCCGATAAGGAAGGCCTTTCATCATTCTTCGCCCGCGGCGGACGGCTCGACGACCGCCGGGACCGTGCGCCAATGCTCGACTTGCTCTGGTCCGCCGCCAATCGCGGTACCGGGCGCCGCGCCGCGATTTCGACCGCCACCTTCGGCAAGACTGGCACGACACAGAATAATCGAGACGCCCTGTTCATCGGCTTTGCAGGCAATCTGGTCGTGGGCGTTTGGGTCGGCCGGGACGATAATCAATCGCTTGGGCAAGATTACCGGCGGCACCGCGCCCGCCGACATCTGGCGCCGCTTCATGGCGTCGGCAGTCGCAATTGACGGTCGTCGCGGCCCGCCGCTACCGCCAGCTTCAAGGTTCCCGAGCAGCGCCAGCCCGCGCGCGGCCAGCGCAAAAGCCCGCTGCCAGAAGATTGGAGCGACGGGGGCGATGCGATCCGCGAGCTCATCGACATGATCGAGCAGCTGATCGACAAGAATTGACCCGATTGGCGGCTCAAAAAGTTAATTTTTGGAAACCGGCTGCTTTAAAGCTTTCTCAACCCTTCAGGTCGTAATCCTCTCCTCAACCGACGCGCCGTTTCGTTTCGCGGAGGTGGGGAAATGTGGATCCCCTTTGTGGAGCCTGAAGGAGACCAGAGATGGCCAAGTTTCTGAAGCTGATCAAGAATAACAAGGGTGCGACCGCGATTGAGTACGGCCTGATTGCCGCTCTCATTGCCGTTGCCGCGATTGCCGCTATGGGCAACATCGGTAACCAGCTCGGCAGCACCTTCAACGAAGTGTCGACCGAACTCGACACCTAATCGTTCGAAGATTAGCCAAAAGAGGCGGCGGCGTCGAAAGGCGCCGCCGCTTTTTTTGTGCGTCAATGACCGAAGGAAGTTGAAGCTTTGGCGTTAAGGACCAAGTTCCGCTAAGCCGGACCACGGCGATCGAGGGAGTTCGGCCATGCATCGAGTCCGAGTTATGCTGGTGGCTTGGTCGATTGCACTTCCCAGCGTTGTGCTGGCGACACCGGACCAGACGCAGCCGGCCACTGGAATTTCATCCGAGCATCGCTTGAGCCCCGCCGAAATCGAATCGGTCCTCAACGATGCCGCGCGCAAGCGCGAGATTGCCGAAATTTCGGACGACGCGCTGCCACCTCCGATTCACGGCGAAATCGGCGTTTCGATCGGCACTGGCGGCTACCGATCCGTCTTCGGTACGGCGGTTGTTCCGCTGCCTGGCGATGGCGTCGCGATCCTGTCACTTGGGACGGACCGGTTCGAACCGGACCGCGATTTCCATCGCAAAGAGCGATAGTTCGTCGCTGCCCCAATGATGCGGACCTTTCTTGCAGGCATTGAGACCGGCGGAACAAAGATTCTCGCGAGCCTGCGTGACGTGGCCGACGGTCAGTCGGTTGCGGAAAGAAGGTGGGCAACCGGCTCGGCCGCAACGGCGGTCGAGGACTTGCTCGGCTTCCTGACCTCCGAAATCCCCGATGACGGCCGTCTTGCCGCAGTCGGAATTGCGGCATTTGGGCCGCTGATCCTGGATCCGAGCTCTCCCGATTATGGTCAGATGCAGGCGACGACCAAGCCGGAGTGGGCCGGCAGCAATCTTCGGCGAGAGCTTCAGGAGCGACTGAGCGTTCCGGTGGCGGTCGAGACGGACGTCAATGCCGCCGCGATCGCCGAGCAGGAACTTGGCGCCGGAGCAGGCCTTCCCAGCGTGGCCTATGTCACGGTCGGCACCGGTATCGGCGCGGGTTTGTCTTGTGGCGGACGAAGCCTCACGGGCGCCCTTCACCCCGAAGCAGGGCATTTGCGCCTCGTCCGCCGTGCCGATGACGACATGCCAAGCGTCTGCCCATTCCATTCCGATTGCGCAGAAGGATTGGTGTCAGGCCCGGCAGTGCGACGACGCCTGGGCGAAGGCGCGGAGCTGGCCGCCGATCCCGCTGTGCTTGAGCTAGTCGCCGATTATCTTGGCCAGCTGGCTGCGGCGCTCGTTCTGGCCTGGTCGCCGCACCGCATCGTCTGGGGCGGCGGAGTGATTGGTGCTGCGCCGATGATCGAAGCAATCGAAGCCGCCATGCGGTCGTCGCTCGGCGATTATGGAGTGGGCCCCGCAGCTGGAAAGCCCGGGTTTTGCGTACCAGCGGCGCTGGAACATGCGGGGCTGGAGGGCGCATTGCTGATTGCCGGAAGGCTGGCAGGTTAGGCTTTAAATCGCCCTGGGGCGCTCTGTCTCGGACGGATGGTGGAGCCGAGGGGGATCGAACCCCTGACCTTCGCAATGCCATTGCGACGCTCTCCCAGCTGAGCTACGGCCCCGTCCCGGTACCCATCAAAGTATTACTTTGATGGGACCCTGTCCGGAGGCGGCCTTTAGGGGATGCTTCGCCGTCTGCCAACGGTTAAATTCATCCCCCGGACGCCTTAGCTTTCCTCGTCGCCGTCGCTGGTAGCGACGCCCAGGTCGTCCTCGCCGGTGGCCAGGTCGATCTCGTCGTCGGCACTAGGCTCTTCGCCTTCGTCGGGCACCAGTTCTTCGGCAGCCAGATCTTCGTCGGCTTCCTTGATCTTCTCGGGAGCGGCGACTTCGAACGGCAGCGGCTGCTTCGACTTCAGCACTGGCTCGGGCAGCCAGGCATTGCCGCAATTGATGCAGGTAACCGGATCGTCCTTGCCGAGGTCATAGAAGCGGGTCGAGCATTTGGGGCAGCTACGCTTGGTGCCCCATTCGGGATTGACCATTGGGTCAGTTCTCCATGGTGAGGTGGCGGGCACCGCGTCGGGCCCATGCCGGATCGGCGGGCGCCTTGCCATACCGCCAAGCCCCTGTCAAAGCGCCGCTCACATGAACCGACCCACCAACCCCATCGTCATTGCCGTCGACGGTCCGGCGGCCAGCGGCAAGGGAACCATCGCCCGGGCGCTGGCGAGGCATTTCGACCTGCCGCACATGGACACCGGCATGCTGTACCGGGCCGTGGCGCTGAGCATGTTCCGCTTCGGCGGCGATCCGGGCAGCGAGTTCGAAGCGGTCCGCGCCTGCGACGGGGTCGCCCAGATCGACCCGACCGACGACGAGCTGCGGAGCGAGGTGGTGGGCTCGATCGCCAGCCGCATATCGTCTTATCCCGGAGTTCGCGCCGCGCTGCTGGAACGGCAGCGGAGCTTTGCCGCGGGGGCCGACGGCGCGGTGCTCGACGGCCGCGACATCGGCACCGTCATCGCCCCCCATGCCACGGCCAAGCTGTTCGTCACCGCCTCGCCCGAAGTCCGTGCCCGCCGCCGCGTTGCCGAGCTGCTCGCCCGAGGAATGCCGTCCCATTATGAGGATGTCCTGATCGACATTCACGCGCGGGACGAGCGGGATAGCGGCCGGGAAGCGGCGCCCCTGGCAAGGGCCGAGGACGCCGAGTTGCTCGACACCAGCGAGATGACCATCGACGAAGCCATTGCCGCGGCGATTGGCCTGGTCGAGGCGCGCATCAAGGCCAGCGCCTAGAGCCAGCCGGTCTTGCTGAACCTTCGATAGAGCAGGGCGCAGATCACGAAAATGACCGCGACCACGACGAAATAGCCATATTTGGTCGTCAATTCCGGCATATTCTCGAAATTCATGCCGTAAATGCCGGCGATCGCCGTCGGGACGGCCAGGATCGCCGCCCAGGCGGCAAGCTGGCGGGTGATGGTGCCGGTGCGCTGCTGCTCGAGCAGGCTGCTCAGTTCGAACACGCTGGTCAGCACTTCGCGAAGCCCGTCGACCCGCGCCTGGACCCGGCGGATATGGTCCTGGACGTCGCGGAAATAGATGCGTGCTTCGGCGTCGATGCACGGCAGCTCCTGCCGCACCAGTTTCTGCGCCACTTCGCCCATCGGGCCGAGAACCCGCTGGAACCGGATCAGCTCACGACGCACGGTGAAGATGCGGTTGACCTCATCGCGGCCAAGGAAGCTGTCGATGGCCTTGGTCTCCATCTCCAGCACTTCCTCCTCCAGATCCTCGATCAGCGGGACGTAGCCGTCGACGATATAGTCGAGGATCGCGTGGAGCAGATAATCGACCCCATGCATCAGCAGGCGCGGCGATTGCTCCAGTTGAGCGCGCAATGCCGTGTGGGCGCGGGTCGACCCGTGGCGGACGGTGATGATGTGGCTATGGCCGACGAAGATCGCGGTCTCGCCATAGTCGATATGGTCTTCCATCAGGTGCGCGGTACGGGCGACGACGAACAGCTGGTCGTCATACACGTCGATCTTGGGCAACTGGTTGGCCTTCAGCGCATCCTCGATCGCCAGCGGGTGGAGTTGATAGCAGTTGGCGAGCGAGTGCATTTCCTCCTCGGTCGGGTCGGCGATGCCGATCCAGACGAACTCGCTCTTGTCCTCACGGCAGTTGACCGGCTCGTCGATCGACACCTCCCGGATCCGGTGCCCATCGCGGTAAAGGTAAGCAGCTACGACTGTCATGGGCACCCTATTAGGGAGTTGAGGAGGGCGCGGCTAGGCGGCGAAATTGACTCGCTTGACGGTGCGGCAGGGCCTGTAAGTTCAGCAACTTCTCTCCCGCGACTTGTCCCGCAAGGGTAGGGGCTAGTGCGGCGTATTGAGGGTAGCGAAGGTCTGGGCGAAACGGCCTTCGGCTTCGGCATTGCGGAGGAATTTTACCCGTTCGACCGCGATCTCGGCCGGGGTCGGCACAGCCTCGAACAGGCGCATCACCTCGTCGATGAAACCCCGGAGCGGCATATAGCCTTCGCGGGTCGATTGGCCGGGGGTGAGGTCGGTCTGCACCGCGGGCGGGATCAGCTCGATCACCTCGACCTGGCCCTTCAACGCTTCGCGCAGCGACAGTGTGTAGCTGTGGATCGCCGCCTTGGTCGCCGAATAGGTCGGCGCGCTGACCAAGGGCACCGACGCGAGGCCCGACGAGACGTTGATCACCGCCGCATCCGGCTGGCCTCTCAGATGATCGATCAGTGCATTGGTCAGCCGGATCGGGCCGAGCAAATTGGTCGTCACCGTCGCTTCGGCAATTCCCAGATAGTGTGCGCTATCCAGATGCTCGGTCGCCATGATCCCGGCATTGTTGATGAGGATGTTGAGGTCGGGGTGGTCGGCAACCAGGTCCTGCGCCGTGGCCCCGATTGCGGCGGGGTCGGCGACGTCCAGCAGGCAAGCGAACATGCCCTCGCGCCCGCCGATGGTCTCCTCCAGCTGCTCGGGCCGCCGCCCGGCGACGATCACCTTGTTGCCCAGCGCGTGGAAGCGCCGCGCCAACTCCCGCCCGATGCCCGACCCGCCACCGGTGATGAGGATCGTGTTTCCCGAAAGCTTCATGGCGTGCTCCTTTGCGGCACCTATGTAGGAGCAAATTCCCAGGCGAAGCCGAAGCTTGTGCGCGAACGTTTCCCGAGAGGGTGCGGGGCCAGGCCGGCGCGAAGCCAGCCTGGCCAGCCCGCCTAGAAGGTGATGTCAGGCGGCGGGGACAGCGGATTGCTATAGGCTGCAAAGCCGCTGAACGTCGGCAGGGTGATCATGAATTCCGCCGTCGCCACATTCCCATCGGTGTCGCCGAACAGCGTCGTATTGCCCCCGCTTTCCGAGAACCACAGGCTGTTCGCCGTCGGCGTCGTCCCGCCCCAGCCGAACGCTTGGTTTCCGCCCAACGCCCCGTTGGCGTCGAGCGCCGACAAATCTATCTGGTCGTTCCCCGAATCCATGAAGTCGAGGATAGTGTCATTGGTGTCTTTAAGGTCGAGGTACACAAAGTCGTCGTTACCTGCTCCACCAGTCAGCGTGTCAGCACCATAACCACCGGTCAAATTGTCGTTTCCGGAGCCGGCGGTAATTGTGTCGTCGCCCGCAGCCGCCGAAGAGCTTGAGGTCATTGTTATCACCACCATCGAGTTGGTCGCTGCCCGATCCACCATAAAGCTCATCTACGCCGCCTTGGCCAAAGAGTTGATCGTTACCGGCCTGTCCGTAGAGCGTTGTCATTGCCATCTCCGCCGGTAATCACGTCGGCACCCCCGGCGCCGTATGACGGTATCGTTGCCATCATTCATGTTGAATAGTTCTGATCGGCGCTGCCACCGGTAATTGTTTCATTCGCTGCCGGTACCGGTCGAAGTTACCGCTAACGAGTGTCCCGCCAGTCAGCGTGTCGAAATCATTCGGATCGCCTGTCGCCTGTAAACGTTGCCGGCGGCGTCACGACGACGACATCGGTCGCGCCGTCAATCGTTACGGTTGATCGTCTGAGTGGTCCCGTCTGCCGACTGCACTGTGAAAGTGTCGATCAGGAACGCACCGGTCGCCAGAGCATTCACCGTCGCATTGGCGTTGTTGAGCGTGTAAGTCCAAAGGCCCGACGCAGACATGGTGTAGCTGCCATAGCCCGTCGCCGTCGCCGTGCTGGCTACCGCAATGAACGTATTGGGTGGATTGTCGACGTCGGCCGCGGTCAGCGTGCCCGATGCGGTCGGCGTGCCGGGATCGGCAGGCGTCGCTTCGACCACCGTCCCGGTGATTGGTCCGGCGATGACGGCCGGGTCGTTTACAGCCGCCAGGTTGAAGCTGAGGCTTGCCGGAACCGATCCGCCATTGCCGTCCACAACGCTATAGCTCAGCGTTACCAGGCCATTGTAATCCGCGGCCGGGTTGATGGTGTAAGTCCCGTTGCCATTGTCGGTGACCGATCCATGGTCGGCTGACAGGGCGAACACGGCCAGCGTATCGCCGTCGGCGTCGGTGAAGCCGGCCAACAGGCTGGCCGCGCTGACGATATAGGAAGTGTCCTCGGTTCCAGCGGGCAGGGTAGCCTGCGTTCCGGTCAAGAGCGGAGTATCGTTGGCGCCGTCGATGGTGATGGTCAGCGTATCGCTGTCGGTGGTGTCGCCGTCGGTGACGGAGACGTCGAAGTCGAGCAGGACGTTGGGATCGCCGCTGTCGAGGGCCTGGATGGCGGCATTGTCGGCGACGAACTTGTAGGCGCCGGTGCTGCTGTTCAAATAGAGCGTGCCGTAGGCGGTGACCTTCTGGAGGTCGAAGCCCGGCTCGACCGAGGCGGCAGAACCGTCGACGTCGTAGGTCAGCGTCTCGCCAGCGTCGCGGTCGCTGCCGACCAGGCTGCCGGTGACGTCGGCGAACCTGTCGTCGGCTGCCGTATCGTTGATGGTCGCGTCGGAGACCGCGGCCAGCTCGACCGCATCGTTGGCACCGTCGATGGTGATGGTCAGCGTATCGCTGTCGGTGGTGTCGCCGTCGGTGACGGAGACGTCGAAGTCGAGCAGGACGTTGGGATCGCCGCTGTCGAGGGCCTGGATGGCGGCATTGTCGGCGACGAACTTGTAGGCGCCGGTGCTGCTGTTCAAATAGAGCGTGCCGTAGGCGGTGACCTTCTGGAGGTCGAAGCCCGGCTCGACCGAGGCGGCAGAACCGTCGACGCCGTAGGTCGAGCGTCTCGCCAGCGTCGCGGTCGCTGCCGACCAGGCTGCCGGTGACGTCGGCGAACGCTGTCGTCGGCTGCCGTATCGTTGATGGTCGCATCGGGACCGCGGCCAGCTCGACCGCATCGTTGGCGCCATCGATGGTGATGGTGAGCGTGTCGCTGTCGGTGGTGTCGCCGTCGGTGACGGAGACGTCGAAGTCGAGCAGGACGTTGGGATCGTCGCTGTCGAGGGCCTGGATGGCGGCATTGTCGGCGACGAACTTGTAGGCGCCGGTGCTGCTGTTCAAATAGAGCGTACCGTAGGCGGTGACCTTCTGCAGGTCGAAGCCCGGCTCGACCGAGGCGGCCGAGCCGACGACGTCGTAGCTGAGCGTCTCGCCGGCGTCGCGGTCGCTGCCGACCAGGCTGCCGGTGACGTCGGCGAACGTGTCGTCGGCGGCGGTATCGTTGATGGTCGCATCGGTGACCGCGGCCAGCTCGACCGCATCGTTGGCGCCATCGATGGTGATGGTGAGCGTGTCGCTGTCGGTGGTGTCGCCGTCGGTGACGGAGACGTCGAAGTCGAGCAGGACGTTGGGATCGTCGCTGTCGAGGGCCTGGATGGCGGCATTGTCGGCGACGAACTTGTAGGCGCCGGTGCTGCTGTTCAAATAGAGCGTACCGTAGGCGGTGACCTTCTGCAGGTCGAAGCCCGGCTCGACCGAGGCGGCCGAGCCGACGACGTCGTAGCTGAGCGTCTCGCCGGCGTCGCGGTCGCTGCCGACCAGGCTGCCGGTGACGTCGGCGAACGTGTCGTCGGCGGCGGTATCGTTGATGGTCGCATCGGTGACCGCGGCCAGCTCGACCGCATCGTTGGCGCCATCGATGGTGATGGTGAGCGTGTCGCTGTCGGTGGTGTCGCCGTCGGTGACGGAGACGTCGAAGTCGAGCAGGACGTTGGGATCGTCGCTGTCGAGGGCCTGGATGGCGGCATTGTCGGCGACGAACTTGTAGGCGCCGGTGCTGCTGTTCAAATAGAGCGTACCGTAGGCGGTGACCTTCTGCAGGTCGAAGCCCGGCTCGACCGAGGCGGCCGAGCCGACGACGTCGTAGCTGAGCGTCTCGCCGGCGTCGCGGTCGCTGCCGACCAGGCTGCCGGTGACGTCGGCGAACGTGTCGTCGGCGGCGGTATCGTTGATGGTCGCATCGGTGACCGCGGCCAGCTCGACCGCATCGTTGGCGCCATCGATGGTGATGGTGAGCGTGTCGCTGTCGGTGGTGTCGCCGTCGGTGACGGAGACGTCGAAGTCGAGCAGGACGTTGGGATCGTCGCTGTCGAGGGCCTGGATGGCGGCATTGTCGGCGACGAACTTGTAGGCGCCGGTGCTGCTGTTCAAATAGAGCGTACCGTAGGCGGTGACCTTCTGCAGGTCGAAGCCCGGCTCGACCGAGGCGGCCGAGCCGACGACGTCGTAGGTCGGGACGTCACCGATATCGGGATCGGTGGAAGTCAGCGTTCCTGTCATGTTGGGGAAAACGTCATTGGCAGATGTGTCCGTGATTAATGCGTCAGTAACGGGGCCCAGAACCACCGCGTCATTCGCGCCAGTGATGTTGATCTTGACGGTTGCTTCGCTGAGCGTGCCGTTGCCAAGCCGGATTGCGTAGACGAACTGGTCGCAGAAGACCTGTCCCGCGCCCAGTGAATTGACGTCGACGCCCTGGCCCGGAATTCCGGATCCGTCGGCGATCCGATATTCGATCTTGCCATTGTTGATGCGGACCCAGTTATTGTTTTCGGTCAACTCCCAGGGGGAACAACCGGCTGAGTTCACATCCTTGTTGAGGAGCTCGTAATCAGCGGTGATCGGGTTGCCGTCGCCGTCTTCGACTGAAAACAGGCTTTTGGCGCTTCCGCCCAAGTCGTTCGACATGACGTCGAGGAAGATGGTGTTGGTCGCGATGTTGTACAGCGTCGCGTTGCTGCGGAGTGTGTCTTCAAGGAAAGCGTAATAGTCGTCTTTTGCCTGCGGCGTGTTCGTGAACGAAGTCGTCGAGCCGCCGCCCGTCGTTTGAGTAGCCATGTCCGAACCCCCGATATGCCCCGATTTCGACTCGGGCTTTTGTTAATTTCGCTTTAACTATGATTGATTTACGAATTAGATCAAAGAACTAAGCGAAATTATTGTCCCAAATCGAGACCGGCGGCGTATGGGTTGGTTTGCAAGCAACCAGCTTTATCGCATCTGCTTGCACTTCTTGCCCCCAACACCCCTTTCGGCTATGCGCGCCCCGTCCGGCGGGTGCAGAGCGCTCGCGGAAGCCCGTCTCTTGGCGAGCGCGTAGGTACGCGAGGCGCCAGCAGGCTCCCGGCTCCTGACGCGCTTTTTGGCTTAGGCGGCTTTCGCGCGTTCCATCACCCAAAGGATGCCTCTTCAACATGGGGTCGGTGGGGCGGCACATGGGTTTCCAGGTCCGCTTGATGGTAGTCCGGCCATGGGGTCGGCGGCGGCATGAAAACTGATATTTTGGAAGACACATATTTTATGGCCACTACGGCATTTCCGAGCCGCGACGATTTCGCGGCGCTTCTCAATGAATCGCTTGGCGGCGAAAACGAAACCTTCGAAGGCAAGGTCGTCAAGGGCATCGTCACCGCGCATCGAGAACGACCTGGCGGTCATCGACGTCGGCCTGAAGAGCGAAGGCCGCGTCGCGCTGCGCGAATTCGCCGCGCCGGGCCAGAAGGCCGAAATCAAGGTCGGCGACGAAGTCGAAGTCTATGTCGACCGCGTCGAGAATGCGCAGGGCGAAGCGATGCTCAGCCGCGATCGCGCCCGCCGCGAAGCCGCCTGGGACAAGCTCGAGAAGGAATTCGAGAAGGGCAAGCGCGTCGACGGCGTGATCTTCGGCCGCGTCAAGGGCGGCTTCACCGTCGACCTCGGCGGCGCCGTGGCCTTCCTTCCCGGCAGCCAGGTCGACATCCGCCCGGTGCGCGACGTCCAGCCGCTGATGGACCTGCCGCAGCCGTTCCAGATCCTGAAGATGGATCGCCGCCGCGGCAACATCGTCGTGTCGCGCCGCGCCATCCTCGAAGAAACCCGCGCCGAGCAGCGTTCGGGCCTGATCCAGAGCCTCGCCGAAGGCCAGGTGATCGACGGCGTCGTCAAGAACATCACCGACTATGGCGCCTTCGTCGACCTCGGCGGCATCGACGGCCTGCTGCACGTCACCGACATCAGCTACAAGCGCGTCCAGCACCCGAGCGAGGTCATCAACATCGGTGACACCGTCAAGGTGCAGATCATCCGCATCAACCGCGAGACGCAGCGCATCAGCCTCGGCATGAAGCAGCTCGAGAGCGATCCGTGGGAAGGCGCCGCCGCCAAATATCCGGTCGACGGCACGTTCACGGGCCGCGTCACCAACATCACCGAATATGGCGCGTTCGTCGAGCTGGAGCCGGGCATCGAAGGCCTGGTCCACGTCAGCGAGATGAGCTGGACCAAGAAGAACGTCCACCCGGGCAAGATCGTCAGCACCACCAGGAAGTCGAAGTCAAGGTCCTCGAGGTCGACGAGGAAAAGCGCCGCATTTCGCTCGGCCTCAAGCAGGCCCAGTCGAACCCGTGGAACGACTTCGCCGAGAAGCACCCGGTCGGATCGACGGTCGAGGGCGAAGTCAAGAACTCGACCGAGTTCGGCCTGTTCATCGGCCTCGACGGCGACGTCGACGGCATGGTCCACATGTCGGACATCGCCTGGGGCGTCTCGGGCGAGGAAGCGCTGGCGCTTCACCGCAAGGGCGAGACGGTCAAGGCGGTCGTGCTCGACGTCGATGTCGAGAAGGAGCGCATCAGCCTCGGCATGAAGCAGCTTGAGCGCGGCGGTGTCGCGGTCGGCGGCGGTGCCTCGGCGGGCGGCGTCAACAAGGGCGAGACGGTCACCGTCTCCGTGCTCGAAGTTCGCGACGGCGGGCTTGAAGTCCAGGTCGGCGACGACGGCGCGACCGGCTTCATCAAGCGCACCGACCTTGGCCGCGACCGCGACGAGCAGCGTCCGGAGCGCTTCCAGGTCGGTCAGAAGTTCGACGCGCATGGTCATCGGCTTCGACCGGTCGAAGAAGCCCAACTTCTCGATCAAGGCGCTGTCAGATCGCCGAAGAGAAGCAGGCGGTCGCGCAGTACGGTTCGTCCGACAGCGGCGCATCGCTCGGCGACATCCTCGGCGCGGCGCTGAAGGAAAAGGAAGCCGCGAAGAAGAAGAAGTAAGCTTCGCGCATAAACCGTTGCTGGCGGGCGATTTTGTCCCGCTGTGACACGAAATTGAGGGGCGCGGATGCAGTGTTGCATCTGCGCCCTTTTCCTTTGGCGAACAGGCTGATACGCAAAGCGCCAACGCCGGGGGGCGGCGCCATAAAATTAAACAAATGCGGGGACCTTAATGATCCGTTCCGAGCTGGTGCAAAAGCTGTGCAGCGATTTTCCCGACCTCAGCCAGCGCGAGGTTGAAAATGTCGTCAGCGCGCTATTCGATTCCATTACCGACCAGCTTGCCAAGGGCGGCCGTGTCGAACTGCGCGGATTTGGCGCCTTTTCGACGCGCCAGCGCGATGCGCGCACCGGCCGCAACCCGCGCACCGGCGAAGCGGTCGACGTCGAGGCCAAGCGCGTCCCCTATTTCAAGCCGGGCAAGGAAATGCGCGAACGGCTGAACTTAAATGGGGAAGCCAGCGCCGAATAGTTGCGCTTCCGCCGGTCCAGAGGCAGGACAGCTCCAAGCGGACGTGGCGGAATGGTAGACGCTGGAGACTTAAAATCTTCTGCCCCTGGGCGTGCGGGTTCAAGTCCCGCCGTCCGCACCAGCGGAATCGGAGACGCCGAGGCCAGCGATCCAGTGACGCGAGGGGCGCTGCGAGTCGAGTACTGCCGTCCGCACCAGTTAACTTATCTCCGCAGTGGAGAAAAAATTAAGCAATCCGGGTTAATTCACGGTGTTGTGGGTAGTAATTCGTCACAAAAGTCCGCGTCGCGGGACTGGAGCAAGTCGCTCGCCAATGCACGGCGGGACGTGCTGGTCCTTGGCATCCTTATTGCCGCCGTCGTCCTGCTGATCTGGAACGGCAGCGAACTCTTCCAGCAGCTGACCAACGCTCGCAACGGACTTGGACCGAGCCTGAAGATCGCGCTGATCGCGCTGACCCTGAACGTCGCGCTGATCCTGTTCGGCTGGCGGCGTTACGTCGACCTGCAGCACGAGACCGAAATGCGGATCCAGGGCGAGGAGCGGGCGGCCCTGATCGCCTCGACCGATGGAATGACCGGCCTGCTCAACCGCAAGGGCTTCGCCGACCAGGGCGAGGAGCTGCGATGTCACGCGGCAAGCAACGGATCAGCAGCTAGTGATCTTTTCGCTGCAGCTGCACCGGTTCAAGGCCATCAACGATCGCCATGGCTATGATGTCGGTGACCGGGTGCTGCGCATGATTGCATCGTCGCTGGAGCAGCTGGCCGGAGCCGACGACCTGGTCGCGCGCCTCGCCGGGGACGAATTTGCAATCGCCCTTTCAATGGAACACGAGAGCACTTGCCGAGGTCGAACAACTGGCCGAGAGAGTGCTCCGCGCCGTTACCCGGCCCATGGAGGCCGAAGGCCGGCTGGTGCAGGTCGGGGCGTTCCTGGGGATCGCCGCTTCAGAGCCGAGCGAGGGGCAGATTCCGGACTATCTGCGCCGGGCCGACATTGCGCTCGACCGTGCAAAATCGAGCTGCTCGGCCCGGCCGGTCTGGTTCGACGAAGGCATGGAGCGAGCGCTGATCGTCCATAGCGAGATCGAGCAGGGGATCCGCTACGGCCTCGAGCATGCTCACTTCATTCCCTACTTCGAACCGCAGGTAGACCTGCTGACCGGCGAGATTGTCGGTTTCGAAGTGCTGGCGCGCTGGGATCATCCGCTTAGCGGCCTGATCGAGCCCGATCGCTTCATTCCGGTCGCCGAAGAACATGGTCTGATCGGCCGTCTGTCCGAACAGATCATCCTTGCTGCCCTGACCGCAAGCGGCCAATTGGGATCCGGCGATCAAACTGTCGGTCAACATCTCGCCGTCGCAGCTGGCAGACAGTTGGCTCGCCCAGCGTATCGTTCGGCTGCTGGCAGAGGCGGGCTTTCCCGCCGAGCGCCTGGTCGTCGAAATCACCGAAAGTTCGCTGTTTGCCGATCTGGACCTGGCCCGAACGATCGTCACCAGCCTGAAGAACCAGGGAATCCGGCTTGCGCTCGACGATTTTGGTACCGGCTTTTCATCGCTTGCCCACCTTCGCTCCCTGCCGTTCGACGTGATCAAGATCGACCGGAGCTTCGTTTCGAAGCTGGTCGAGGACCCGGAAAGTGCGGCCATCGTTCGCGCCGTGACGACGCTTGCAGAGGCTATTCGTCGTTCCGGTCACCGTCGAGGGCATCGAAGATGCCGCCACTCATGCGGCGGTTGCCGGCTTTGGCTGCGCCGTCGGCCAGGGCTGGTATTTCGGCAAGCCGATGAGCGGCGAACAGGCGACGGCTCTGCTGCGGTCTCGCGCACAGCGCGCCTGCGCCGGCTGCTTCTGCTCGCCGAAGCGGCTGAGCCTCCAACCATTGCAGGACAACGCTGCCGTCCCGTCCTGGGACGAGTGGACCGAGTGCCGATCGGACCCGTTGATGCCTTGGTAAAAAAGGCGTTAAGTATTTTCCATGCGGACAGTCGAAACTCCCGACCGCAACGTTCAATCCTGTCGCTTCGGCAGGAAAGGCAGCCATGCCGCCGCGGCCTTTGCGGCCCCTTCGACAATTGCCAGCGATATGAGGCTGTTCGCGCTGACCTTTGCCGGCGGCTTCCTGTTCATGACGATCTTCCTCGCCTGAATTAGCCGAATTTAGTCACAGGCGAGGTGAAGCTTCCAGCCGAGCCAGGCTGCGCCGAGGCTGGCCAAGGCGACGATCAGCAGACTGTCGGCGACAGTCACACCCGCCTGGACAGCTGCAGTCAAAATCAGCGTCGCGGCGACCATCAGACCCGAATTGACGATATTGTTGGCGGCAATGGTGCGTGCCGTTTCCGCTTTGGGAACGGTCGTCGTCAAAAACGCATAAAGCGGCACCACGAACATGCCTCCGGCGATTGCCACTCCCAACAGGTCGAGGACAATCATCCAGGCATTCGGCAAGATCAAGGAATGCGGACAGATCGCGCAGTTCGCCCTCGGCCGCTGGCCAGCCTTTGATACGGCGATACAGGTCGAGGACGAAAAGCCCCATCAACAGGGCGGATGCCGGAGCGTATCGTGCCCCCACTTTGCCCCGAAGCAAGCGGTTCACGGCAATCGATCCGATCGCGACACCGACAGAAAAGGTAGCGAGAAACAGGGTGGCGACGGTCTGGTCGGCGCCAAGGGCATTTTTGACCAGTGGGCGGGAACTGGGCGGCAAGGACCGCGCCCATGGCCCAGAAAAAGCTGATCGCCATGATCGCCAGGAACAGCCGGGGAATATGCATGGTCGCCCTGACCAGCGTGACGGACGCGCGCAGAATGTGCCAATCCATACCGCGCTCCGGAAATCCGGGAATCTCCTTGTCGTGCGCCGGCAGGGCCGGCGGGGACGAAATTTCCAGCAAACCGCCCGAGGACCGCGACGAGAATCACCGCCAAGGCTGCCCATTCGGCATGATAGCTGCCATCGGGCCGCTGCATGACCAGCACGCCGCCCAGGATCGTGCCGCCAAGGATGGCGATGTAGGTGCCCGCCTCGACCAGCCCGGTGCCACCAAGCACTTCGCCGGGCTCAAGATGCTGGGGAAGGATGGCGTATTTGATCGGGCCGAAGAAGGTCGAGTGCACGCCCATTGCAAACAGCGCCAGAAGCAGAAGCGGGATATTGTGAAGGATGAGGCCGGCGGCGCCAGCAAGCATGATCAATATTTCGGCGCTTTTGACGATCCGAACAATTCGCGCCTTGTCATGAGCATCCGCCAGCTGACCGGAAAGGGCGGACAACAGGAAAAAGGGTGCGATGAACAGCCCGCCGGCAATGGCGCTGAACGTCGCCTCCTGCTCGGCGTCGCGATAGATGCCATAGATTACCAGCATCACCATCGAGGTGCGGAACAGGTTGTCGTTGAAGGCGCCCAGAAACTGAGTGATGAAAATCGGCAGGAATCGCCGCGTTCTTAAAAGATGTGCGCTGTCCTGCATTGTCCGGCCTCAACGCTGATAGCGCCTCTGGCCGCACTCGCAAGGGCGACGTTTTTGGGTCTGTCCAATCGTTGCGCCTTGGCTTAGCCAATGACGCGATGCTGACATTGCCCAACCTGCTGACCCTGTCGCGGATCCTGGCGGTGCCGATCCTCGTCTTCCTGCTGTGGCGCCCGACGCCGATCGACTATGCGATCACCTTCGTCCTCTACTGCGTGGTCGGAATTACCGATTATTTCGACGGCTATCTGGCACGCGCTCAGGGACGCATCTCCCGGCTTGGCCAATTCCTCGATCCGATCGCCGACAAGATCATGGTGGCGGCAGTGATCGTGATGCTGGCTGCCAGCCGCAAGATGTCGGGCGAACCGGTGATCCACGGGCTGCATATCATCCCTGCGATGGTCATCCTGCTGCGCGAGATCATCGTTTCGGGCCTGCGCGAATTTCTCGCGCCCCTCAATGTGTCGATGCCGGTCAGCACGCTGGCGAAGTGGAAGACGACGTTTCAACTGGTTTCGCTCGGTGCGTTGATCCTTGGCGGAGCTTTCCCGAGCGAGCCCTGGGTCCACCATGGTCGGGACTCGCCAGCCTGTGGGCGGCCGCGGCACTGACCCTGGTCACCGGCTATGATTATCTGCGCATCGGCCTGAAGCACATGGACTAATCGAAATTCTTGTTCGCACTGAGCAAGTTTAATCGTTTCCGCCGATCCTCCGGCGGGGCCTAGGGCTAACCCGAACCAAAAACAGAGAGAGGCAGGACGATGGACGCAAAGACCGGCGAATCGATGGGTTGTCCGATGGATCAGCCCGCCACTGCGCGCTCGCTGCTCGGCCGACAGAACCGAGACTGGTGGCCTGAAACCTTGCCGATCGACGTCCTCCATCAAGGCGGTACATCGCCCGACCCGATGGGCGAGGATTTCGATTATGCCGAAGCGTTCAAGGCGCTCGACTATCAGGCGCTCAAGCGCGACCTCACCGCGCTGATGACCGACAGCAAGCCGTGGTGGCCGGCCGACTATGGCCATTACGGTCCGTTCATGATCCGCATGGCCTGGCACGCGGCGGGCACTTATCGCACGGCCGACGGGCGTGGCGGCGCCAACAGCGGCCAGCAGCGCTTCGCGCCGCTCAACAGCTGGCCGGACAATGGCAACCTCGACAAGGCGCGCCGCCTGCTGTGGCCGATCAAGCAGAAGTACGGGAAGAATATCAGCTGGGCCGACCTGTTCATCCTGGCCGGCAACGTCGCCATCGAATCGATGGGCGGCCCGATCTTCGGCTTCGGCGGTGGGCGCGCGGACGTCTTCGAGCCCGAACGCGACATCTATTGGGGCACCGAAGAGCAAGTGGGTCAGGCCAGGAAGGCAACAAGACCCGCATCCTGCCCGAGGAGCAACTCGAGCTGGAGGACCCGCTGGCGGCGATCCAGATGGGCCTCATCTACGTCAATCCCGAAGGGCCCGGCGGCAATCCCGATCCGCTGCAGTCGGCGCGCGACATCAAGATGACGTTCGAGCGCATGGCGATGAACCACGAGGAGACCGTCGCGCTCACCGCCGGCGGCCACACCTTCGGCAAGGCGCATGGCGCGGGCGACGCGAGCCTGGTCGGCGCGGCGCCGGAGGGCGCCGACATCGCGCTGCAGGGCCTGGGCTGGGTGAGCACATACGAGAGCGGCATGGGCGAGCATACCATCACCAGCGGCATCGAGGGCGCGTGGGTGAACACGCCGACGCAGTGGTCGGAGAATTATTTCCGCCTGCTGCTCGACTATGACTACGAACTGGTAAGGTCGCCGGCGGGCGCGCAGCAGTGGCAGCCGATCAACCAGCGCGAAGAGGATATGGCGCCGGCGGCGCACGATCCCTCGAAGCGCGTGCCGACGATGATGACGACCGCCGACATGGCGCTGAAGATGGACCCCGAATTCCGCAAGATTTCGGAGAAGTTCCGCAACGACCATGAGGCGTTCAAGGACGCCTTCGCCCGCGCCTGGTTCAAGCTGACCCATCGCGACATGGGGCCGAAGGCCCGCTACCTCGGCCCGGAAGTCCCGAGCGAAGACCTGATCTGGCAGGATCCGGTGCCGGCCGGGCACAGCGCCGTCCGCTGCCGACGTCGCGGCGTTCAAGGCGAAGATCCTCGATGCTGGCTTGAGCATTGGCCAACTGGTCAAGACCGCCTGGGCATCGGCGTCGACCTATCGCCAGTCCGACCATCGCGGCGGCGCCAACGGCGCGCGCATCCGCCTCGCGCCGCAGAAGGACTGGGCGGTCAACGAGCCGGACGAGCTCGCAAAGGTCCTCGCCAAGATCGACGAGTTGCGCGGCGGCCTGTCGATGGCGGACGCGATCGTCCTTGCCGGCGCGGCAGCGGTCGAAAAGGCGGCCAAGGACGCCGGCTATGCGGTCGACGTGCCCTTCACCGGCGGGCGCGGCGACGCGACGCAGGATTGGACCGACGTCGAAAGCTTCGATGTGATGGAGCCGGCGGCCGACGGCTTCCGCAACTATCTCAAGACGAAGCATTCGGTGCGGACCGAGGAGCTACTGCTCGACCGCGCCTCGCTGCTCGGCCTGTCGGCGCCGGAGATGACGGTGCTGATGGGCGGCCTGCGCGTGCTCGGCGCCAACCATGGCGACGCGGCCGCACGGCGTCTTCACCACCCGCAAGGGCCAGCTGACCAACGACTTCTTCGTCAACCTGCTCGACAACGACACCTTCTGGGAGGTGGTCGACGAGAGCGGCGACGAGGAGTTCATCGGCTACGACCGCGGCGGCAAGCAGGAGAAATGGCGCGCAACCCGCGACCGACCTGATCTTCGGATCGAACAGCCAGCTGCGCGCAACCGCAGAAGTCTATGCCGAGAAGGGCAATGAGGAGAAGTTCGTTCGCGACTTCGTCGCGGCCTGGACCAAGGTGATGAACGCCGACCGCTTCGATCTTGCGTAGCTGAATCAGCGCGGAAGCGGAGCCGACCAGGTTGGCCGCAGGCCCGGGGCACCGGTGCGCTCGGTGCCGTTCGATCGGCGGTTGCCCGGCCCTGGATGACCGTGGCGGCGATCTGTCGAAGCGTATCGGCGAGCATCTGGAATTCTACCTCGCGCGGGCTCGACCGGCGCCAGGCCAGCGCGATGCTTCGAAAGCCATGGTCGGATTGTAGCGGTCGCACGTCGACGCCGGTTCCATCGAGGATACCGGCGTCGATCGCCATTGCCGGCACGAAGGTCACCCCGAGACCATTGTCGACCATCTGCACAAGCGTGTGCAGCGATGTACCCATGATGGCCGCCTCGGCACGCAGTTCGGGCCTGTTGCATGCGGACAGGGCATGATCCTTCAGGCAATGGCCGTCTTCCAGCAGGAGCAGCCGATTTTCGTCGATCGCGGCGGGATCGACCGTCGCATCCGGCGGGAGCCTCGCCACGCGGAAACGCGACGAACAGCCGGTCGTCGAACAGGACTGCCTTGTCGACCTCCCCGCAGGCGAACGGCATGGCCAGAAGCACGCAATCCAGCTGGCCGCGGTGGAGTGCATCGCAGGCGGCCTGGCTGGTTTCCTCGCGAAGGTAGAGTTTCAGGCTGGGCCATTGATTTCGGAGCCGCGGCAGCATGGCCGGAAGCAGGAAAGGAGCGATGGTCGGTATAACGCCCATTCGCAGCTCGCCGTGCAGCGGCTGGCCTTCGGCGCGGGCAATATCGGCAAGCTCCTCGCATTCGCGAAGCACTCGAACCGCCTTGTCGGCGACCTTCAGGCCTAATGGGGTGAAACGGACGACGCGCCTCGTTCGTTCGACCAGCGTCACGCCAAGCAGTGTCTCCAACTCCCGAAGTCCCGCCGAAAGCGTCGACTGGGTGACGAAGCTGGCCTCGGCCGCCTTGCCGAAATGGCCGTGCTGCCGAAGCGCGACCAGATACTGCAGTTGCTTGATCGTCGGGAGATAGGCACGTCATTGATAAATCCAATCAATCCGATTGATATAATGAACTTGAGCGATTACGGCCAGCGACTTAGATGCTGCACTGCACAAACAAAGGAGTTTTATTGAATGTTGACCGTTGGCGACAAGTTGCCCGGCCTTATCGTGCCAGTTCAGCAGGGCGTCGCTGCGCTTCCCGCAGGGGAAACGCTCGACCTCGGCAAGTCCGACGGCAAGTGGAAGGTCCTGTTCTACTGGCCAAAGGATTTCACCTTTGTCTGCCCGACCGAGATCGTCGGTTATTACGAGCTGAAGAGCGATTTCGCGGATCGGGACGCCGTGCTGATCGGCGCTTCGACCGATACCAGCCATGTGCACTTCGCCTGGCGCAAGTCGGACCCGCAGCTGGCCGAAGCGGACTTCCCGTGGATCGCGGACAATTCGAAGAAACTGGCGGAAGCGCTTGGCATCCTCGATTCTGATGAAGGCGTCGCCCTTCGTGCCACTTTCATCATTGATCCGGACAATGTGATCCAGCATGTCACGGTCAATGGACTCAACGTCGGTCGTAACCCCGCTGAAACATTGCGGGTGTTGGATGCGTTGCAGACCAACGAACTTTGCCCTTGCAATTGGAGCCAGGGTGAAGAGCTATTGAGGCCGGCAGCCTAACGGCGGGCCAAAAGGAAACTGCTGCATCCGCGACGCGAGCAGCAGCGACGGCGGGGGCGTTCTCCCCTATAGAGCCCCCGCCGTCATACATTTCCAAATATAAATCGAACGACCGATCCGACCGTTGACGCGTGTCTCAAGTGATAGCGCGGTAGAGCCCGAAGCTGCTGGTGAGCGTGAGAAGCGCCCCGACGAACGTCAGCAGTCGGTCCGGATTTACCCTTTTCGCGATCCACGCCCCGAACGGAGCGGCGATCACGCCACCGATCAAAAGCCCCAGCGTTGCGCCGGTGAATGCCGCCCAGCCCAGAGTGGCGATGAAAGTGGCTGAGATCGTCACCGTCAGGAAGAACTCGGCGGTATTGACGGTACCGATGGTTTTGCGCGGATTGCTGCCCTGGACCAGCAGGTTTGAAGTGACGATCGCGCCCCAACCACCGCCACCGGCGGCGTCGAGAAAGCCGCCGATCACGCCCAACGGGGCCACGATCTTGGGCTGTCGCTCCGTATGCCTGTGCATTATGCCGCGATAGAAGAGATAGCCGCCGAGCCCGGTGAGGTAGGTCAGCACCACCGGCTTCGCAGCTTCGGCGCTCACCTGGGTCAGCAGATAGGCCCCGGTGATGCCGGCGAGAACGCCCGGAATGACGATGCGGAAGAACAGCTTCCAGTCGACGTTGCGGTGAGCGACATGGCTGATGCCGGAAACGGCCGTGGTGAAAGTCTCTGCAGTATGGACCCCGGCTGATGCCGCGGCAGGCGGAACTCCGAGCGTGATCAGCAGAGTGCTGGAAATCTGGCCGAAGGCCATTCCCAGGGCGCCATCGATCATTTGCGCCGCAAATCCGATCAGGATGAAGGGCAATAGGACGGCTGGATCAGCCAGAAAGTCCGTGGGAATGTCTTGTCTCCACCCTGTTATACGCTGTTAACTGCCCAAGATGTTGCGGCGCGACAAGCCGTTCCGGCGCGGGGAAAAGGCTATTCGGCTTTTCATTACGGCCCAGACACCTTAAATTGGGGGCAAGTTGATCGAGGATGTAACTCTTGGCTTCGACCCTTGTTGATTATCTGGACTCGGTAAAGGCCCGCGATCCAGCGGCCCGGTCCCGGTGGGAAATTTTGCTTTATCCGGGGGTTTGGGCGCTGGCATTTCACCGCGTGGCCCATTGGCTTTACGGCGGAAAACTCTTTTTCCTGGCGCGCTTCGTGAACCATTTTTCGCGAATGGTGACCGCCATCGACATTCACCCGGGCGCCAAGATCGGCGAGCGCTTCTTCATCGATCATGGATTCACCGTGATCGGAGAGACGGCGGAGATCGGCGACGACGTCACCATCTATCAGTGTGTGACGCTGGGCGGCACCAATCCGTCAACCGGTGTGGGGGGCAAACGCCACCCGACGTTGAAATCAGGCGTCGTTATCGGTTCGGGCGCTCAGGTGCTGGGACCGATCGAAGTCGGCGAGGGTGCGAAGATCGGCGCCAATGCGGTGGTAACCAAGGATGTCGAACCCGGCGCGACGATGGTCGGTATACCGGCCCGGTCGGTTCCGATCGACGCCGTCCATTACAGCCCGGGCTTCGTGCCCTATGGCACTCCGTGCGGTGAGGATTCCGATCCTGCCCGTGCGCGCCTGTGCGAACTGGAAGAGCAGATTGAGGCGTTGCGCCGCGAAGTCGCTGAACTTCGCGCCCGCCGGCAGTCCGAGCCAAAGGTCAAAAGCGCTTGAGCGTGGTGACGCCGTTTCCGCATCCGCGGGATCGGCGTCCTGTTGCCGCATTCGACCGGGCTGAACTGCAGCGGATCCTCGACCTTTACGGGCGAATGGTGGCGGCCGGTCACTGGCGCGACTACGGCCTGTGGTTCGATCCCGACGTTGCGGTGTTCGCAGCGTTCCGCCGTTCCGCCGAGCGGCCTGAGGTGCGGATAGAGAAACGCCCCCAGCTTCATTTGAAGCAGGGGGCGTATGCATTGGTTTCCGAACATGGCGCGGTGCTCAAGCGGGGCCATGAACTCCATGGAATCCTGGCCCCGCTCGAGCGCCGGCTCATGCGGCTGGTTGGGGAGTAGCCTGCCGGTCGATCAAGGGCAGCTTCGCCCTTAGCGCTTCCGGCAACTGGCGAACGACCAGCGAGCGCGACTGGTGCCAGAAGGCCGACAGCAGCAGCAGGGCCGAGCCGATCACCAGGGCAGTCAGCGCAATGTTGAGCTCGACAGCGCCGACCTGCTTGAACAGCTCGCTGAGCGCATAGAGCACATAGGCCAGTGCCGAGACGAGCAAGGCACGTCGGTCGATCGCAAGCGCCGTGATTCCAAGCACGACATAAAGCGCGATAACGATCAGCCCTTCGCTGATGGTGGCGGTGCCGTCATTGAGGCCGAGCAAGGTGAAGACCGGATGGACGATCATCGGCGCGGCCAGCAGGTGAAGCCAGAAGGCGACGTCGGAACGGCGGGTAACGCGCGCCGGATCGGACGAGTCCCAGCGCATCGCGAACAGGAAAACGCCGATGCCGAGAAGCAACACGAAGCCGAGGATGATGTTCTGGATTTCGTCGACGCGGCCAAGCGCGGCGACCAGCAGGCCGACAGCAATGGCCGCGACCGCTGCAGCGCCGGCGGCGACGGTAATCGGAACCCGGAATCGCTTCCAGTGCAGCCAGGCAGCGCCGGCGGCCATGGCACCTGCGACCGCGGCAAGGATGCCGCCGACGACTGCATTATTCTCGAGCTGGGCCTCTCCGAACAGGAGCGCTTCGGTGAAGCCGACGGCAGCGAATACGCCTCCGACGAAAGCGAGCAGGAGGAGGATTGAAGGCAGTGCCATTCGGCGCTTGGCCGTGAAGAATAGCGCGAGACCCCACGCGGTGGCGGCGACCGCAGCCGGAGCGAGCGGGCTCGGGCCGTCAACGTCGATCACCATTCCCAGTGACTGGCCGATCGATTGGCCGATCCAGCCGACCGCGAACAGCAGGATCGCGCTGGCGATCGAGACGAAGATGTCGTTGAAGCCGGTGATTAGGCGGAAATTTTCTTCATCGGCCGCCGGCGAAGCGCGCTGGCCGTCGACGAAGGCGCGAAGCGCGGCAGCGGCATCGGCGCTTAGCGCGCCGGATGCCACCGCCTCGTCGAGATCGTTCTGGCTGTACATGACAAAATCCTCCCTGATGCGCGCTAAGTCGCACAGGTGTGTTATTGTGTCAATACAGCGCGACGGACGCTGGCCGTCACGGAGTAAATCCGTGACGTCGATCGACACGCCAACGGCGGTCGTCGGCCGGCTTTTACCATCTCTACGCGCTGCTTCCCGATTGCTGCGCAATCGCTCAGCTGCACTCGGTGGCTCAAGTTGGGGTGGCCGGCGCCCGATCAGGGGGTGGGGGAGGGCGCCGGCCGAGCTCGGAAATTGAAAATATCAGCGGCAGTGCACTCGGCTGCGATCGATCTCACGACCAACCAAAGCACCTGCTGCAGCGCCGAGGATCGTGCCGGTTGCGCGTTCGCCATGGGTGTCGATGGCCCGGCCGATCAACGCACCGCCGGCGGCACCGACGATCAGGCCGGTGGTGCCATTGGGTCGTTTGCAGCGGTAGCGGCCGTTGGAGTCGCGCCAAACGCGGCCCTTGTAATAACCATCGTGGGCGAACGCAGTGCTGGGCAATGCCGGAACGGTTAGAGTGGCCCCGGCAACGGCCAGCATGATCCCCCGCATTTTTACTCCTTATCGTTGATCGCGGCGGTACATCGCCACGCTTCGGAGCTACGTTTCATGAAGCCCCGACCCATGCCAAGGCGCGTTTACCGGATTTGCGGCAGTTTACGACGAACGGTTGGGCCTGGGGCGGCGGAAGGCCGTCTCGGTATGCGCAAGCTTTACAAGAGCGGGATGGGCCCTGCTTGCCAACGGCGGCCGAGGCGAGGATAGGGCGTTCCGATGGCCTCGCGCGGTGAACATCTGGTTCGTTCAGGACGCTTGTTCGTCAATGGGAGCGGCATGCTTGGACGCCTTGCCGCGCCGGCATTTGCAGCGTTGCTGGATGTACTTCACGGACGACTGGAGACAGGAGGGATCGAAGCGATCCTGCCCGATGGAGCGCAGCGGCGTATCGGCTTTCATTCGCCTGGCCCGGTAGCAGTCGTCCACCTGCACAGCTGGCTGTCGCTAGTTCGACTGGCAACATCAGGATCCGTCGGTTGGTACCGAGCCTGGGAGAAGGGCGAATGGACTTCGCCCGACCCCGTGCCGTTGTTCGACCTGTTCATGCGCAACGCGGCACCGCTTGGAGAGGTCGGTCGCGCCAAGGGCTCGGCGCGCTGGTATAATCGCCTGATGCACCGGCGCCGCGACAATGATCGGCGCACTGCGCGGCGCAACATCGCCGCCCATTACGACCTCGGAAACGATTTCTATTCCGCGTGGCTGGACCCGAGCATGACTTATTCGTCGGCCCGGTTCGAGCCCGGCGATACGCTGGAGCAGGCCCAGCAGCGCAAGGTGGCCATGCTGCTCGACCGGTTGGAGTTGAAACCGGGCGACCGGCTGCTCGAGATTGGCTGCGGCTGGGGAACCCTGGCGATCGAAGCGGCTCGGCGCGGCGCAAAAGTGGTCGGACTGACTTTATCTGCAGAACAGAAAAGTTGGGCCGAGGAAAAAATTGCAGGCGCAGAACTATCGGACCAAATCGAGATTCGATTGCAGGATTATCGGGAGATTTCCGAGCAATTCGACGCGGTCGCCTCCGTGGAGATGGTCGAGGCAGTCGGGCAGCGCTGGTGGCCGGCCTATCTCGATTCAATCGCGCGCAACCTGAAGCCAGGCGGGCGGGCTGCGCTGCAATATATCAGCATCGATCACCGGCTGTTCGATGGCTATTCGAAGAATGCCGATTTCATCCAAGCCTATATCTTCCCCGGCGGAATGTTGATCAACGAACCGCGGTTCGAGGCCCTGGCCATGGAGCGGGGGCTAAGCTGGGAGCGCCGTCGAAGGCTTTGGCCAGGACTATGCCGAAACGCTACGCCAATGGCGTGAACGCTACGACGTTGCGGTACGCGAGGATCGGCTGCCCGGCTTCAGCGAGAAATTCCACGACCTCTGGCGCTATTACCTGATGTATTGCGAGGGCGGTTTCCGGGGCGGCGGAATTGATGTGGCGCAGGTGACGATGGTCCGCCGCGGATGAGGGCGATCGTCGATCCGACCAATGCGTTGGACCGCGGGCTCGCTGCAATCCGCCGGCAGTTTCAGGTTCCGGAGACCTTCCCTGCAGAAGTATTGGCAGCGGCGGAGGAAGCGGTTCTCCGCCCACCCAGCGATCATGTTGACCGAACCGGCGAGCGCTTCGTCACGCTCGATCCTGCATCCTCGACCGATCTCGACCAGGCTTTTGCGATCGAGCGCAGCGGCAAGGACCTGCTGCTCCACTATGCAATTGCGGACGTGGCGTGGTTCGTCGACGATGGTGGCCCGATCGATATCGAGGCATGGCGACGCGGGACAACGATCTACCTGCCAGATGGCAAGTCCGGCCTCTATCCGCCAATATTGAGCGAAGGCGCCGCAAGCTTGCTACCCGGTGGGCCGAGGCCGGCGGTGATCTTTACGGTTCGAGTCGATCCCGATGGTGCGGTTCGCCTTGAAGGCGCCGAGCGGGCGATGGTCCGGAACTCCGCCAAGCTTGCCTATGAAAGCGCCGCGCCGGCCGAACTGCCGCCAGACTTTGGCGAACTGGCAAAGAGGATTGAAGCTGCCGAGACGCACCGTGGGGCGGCCAGAGTCGATCCCCCCGAACAGGAGGTCGTGCCATTGGGCGAGGGGCGCTATGAATTGGCGTTTCGGCCCATGACGCAGTGCGAGCAGAATAATGCGGCGCTGTCGCTGGCCGCCAACCTGGCCATTGCCGACGCGCTCATCGCACATCGCACCGGACTGTTTCGGATAATGGGCGAGCCGGACAAAAGGGCGATCAGGCGACTGAGGCTGACGGCCAAGGCGCTTGGCCTCGACTGGCCGCAACAGGCAACGCTTGAGGATTATGAGCGCACGCTGGATCACACCGATCCGAAACAGGCCGCCTTCATGCTGGCGATCCGGCGAGCCGGACCACCTGCGGCGTATCAGCCCTATATCCAAGGCGTGAGGCCCTGGCATTCGGCGATGGCGGCGAGTTACGCGCACGCCACCGCGCCGCTACGACGGCTGGCCGACCGATACGTGGTTCAGGCCACGCTCGCAGTAGCCAATGGCCGGCCGGTTCCCGAAACGGCGAGCCAGGCCTTCGCCAAGCTTCCGCCGGTCATGGCTCGAGCGGATGAGCGAAGTGGGCAGATCCAGCGCGCGGCGGTCGACCTTGCCGAGACGGTAATGCTCCACGGGCATGAGGGTGAAAGCCTTTCGTCGGTCATTACAGACATCGACCAACGCGGTGCGCGGATTCAACTTTGCCGTTATCCGGTGGTCGCCCGGGTCGATGCCCAAGGCGCCGAGATCGGCGATGATCTTCAAGTCAAACTGGTTTCCGCCGATCCCGACCGACGCGAGCTTCGATTCACGCGCGCTTGATCAGGCGACGGTGTCGACCCTCGAACGAACTCCCGTCTCTGCATCGCCGAGCAAATGTTCGACGATCGCGGCCGCCACGATTTCGGGGCCTTTGACCGCGTCCGGTTCCTCACCGGGGAAGGCGAGCTGGCGCATTCGGGTGCGGGTGGCGCCCGGATCGATGATCTGGACACGCAGGCGGCCGGCGTGAGCGGTCTCGTCGGCATAGGCACCGAGCAACGTATCGAACGCGGCCTTTGAAGCGCCGTAGCCGCCCCAGAAGGCGCGCGGTTCCTGCGCCGACCGAACTGGTGATGCCGATTACCTCAGCCTTGTCGGCGCGGCGGAGGAGGGGGTCGAAGGCCGAAATCAACGCCTGGTTGGCGAGCACGTTCAGCTTGAAAACGCGCTCAAGCTCCTTCGGGTCGAGATGCTCGACCGGCGAAAGACTGCCCAAGCATCGCCGCATTGAGGACCAGGATGTCGAGGCTGCCCCAGCGCTCGGCAACCGCCTGGGCCAGCTTGCCGATATTCTCGGAGTCGTTGAGATCCATCGGCGCGATCGTCGCGCTGCCGCCAGCCGCGTGGATCTTTTCCTCGACCTGCTCAAGGGCGGAGCCGCCGCGCGCAGTCAAAATCACGTGCGCGCCGGCTTCGGCCAGCGCTTCGGCGGTGGCCGCGCCAATGCCGCGGCTGGCACCGGTGACGAGCGCGAGCTTGCCGTCGAAAGGTTTGATCGAATCAGTCATAGTGTGGGCGTCATTGCGAGCGAGCGGAGCGACGGCAATCCAGGAATGCGAACTGGATTGCTTCGCTATGCTCGCAATGACGATTGCGGCTTGCCACCAAAGACAATGGCTTTGGCTTGCCCTCGACGTCGCAGTCGGTGAGCGTGGTCGGATAGTCGCCGGTGAAGCAGGCGTCGCAGCGCTGCGGCGCGGTTCGCGTCGCGCTGATCGCCAAGCGCGCGGTAGAGCCCGTCGATCGAGATGAAGGCGAGGCTGTCGGCATTGATGTAGCGCGCCATCTCCTCGACGTTCATCTGGGTGGCGAGCAGCTTCGACCGTTCGGGCGTGTCGACGCCGTAGAAGCAGCTGAATTTGGTCGGCGGCGAGGCGATGCGCATGTGCACTTCCTTCGCGCCGGCATCGCGCATCATCTGGACGATCTTGAGCGAGGTCGTTCCGCGAACGATGCTGTCGTCGACCAGCACGATCCGCTTGCCGTCGATCAGCGCCGAATTGGCGTTGTGCTTCAGCTTGACGCCGAGGTGGCGGACGTCCTGGCTCGGCTGGATGAAGGTCCGCCCGACATAGTGGGAGCGGATGATGCCCAGCTCGAACGGAATGTCGGCTTCCTGGCTGAAGCCCAGCGCAGCGGGAACGCCGGAATCCGGCACCGGCACGACGATATCGGCCTCGACCGGCGCTTCGCGAGCAAGCTCCGCGCCGATGTTCTTGCGGACCTCATAGACCGACGTGCCGTCGACGATGCTGTCGGGGCGCGAGAAATAGACATGTTCGAAGATGCAGGGACGGGCCTTGGCCGGCGCGAAGGGCCGGAAGCTGCGGACGCCCTGGCCGTTGACGATGATCAGCTCGCCCGGCTCGACATCGCGCAGATAGGTGGCGCCGATCACATCGAGCGCGACCGTTTCGGAGGCGAAGATGGTCGCCTCGCCAAGCTTGCCCATCACCAGCGGGCGGATGCCCGAGCGGGATCGCGGCAGGCGACCAGGCCTTCGGGCGTCAGGCAGACCAGCGAATAGGCGCCCTCGACCTGGCTCAGCGCATCGGTCAGCCGGTCGAGCGGGGTCGAATAGCTTGAGGTCGCGACGAGGTGGATGATGACTTCGGTGTCGCTGGTCGACTGGAAGATCGAGCCGCGGCGGATCAGCGCGGCGCGCAGCGTCATCGCATTCGAGAGATTGCCGTTGTGGGCGACCGCGAAGCCGCCCTCGGCGAGATCGGCGAACAGCGGCTGGACGTTGCGCAGCGCGGTCTCGCCGGTGGTCGAATAGCGGACATGGCCGATCGCGACCTTGCCCGACAGTTTGCGGATGATGTCGTCGCGGTCGAAGTTGCCGGCGACATGGCCCATGGCGCGATGGGCGTGATAGTTTGTGCCATCGAAGCTGACGATGCCGGCGGCTTCCTGCCCGCGATGCTGGAGTGCGTGGAGGCCGAGCGCGACGAAGCTGGAGGCGCTTTCGGCGCCCCAGATTCCGAAAATGCCGCACTCCTCGCGGAGCTTGTCGTCGTCAAACGGGTTGGTCGTCAGCATGAAATGTTGCGAATCCCTGGGGGCGATTGCGGCGCCTATAACCGCATGTCACCGATTTGTCGCCTTTCGCATCGTCGAAAGCTGAAGCAAGGTAGGGACATGCGAACCATCATTCCAGTGGCACTGCTGCTGACCGCCTGCTCCCAGCAGGCTGAAAATCCTTCAATCCCTACCGGTACTTACGCCGGGGAGGGGCGCGATCGGCTGTGCATCGCCGGGGAAGCCGGGAATTATCGTGGCGGGCTGATCGCTTTCGGCAAGGGCGATATCAATTGCTCGGCCAGCGGCAGCGTGACCGCGGAAGGCGGGCATTATGTGCTGGTCCCGCGCGGCGAAGGCGATTGCCGGATTCCGTTCGAAATCGAGGGCAATGCCGTGCGGGTCGGCCAACCGCCCGCGGCATGCGCCTATTATTGCGGGCCGGGCGCGGCGATGGCTGGGCGGACATATAATAAGTCGGACACGGGCGCCACCGGCGACCGATCTGGCAGGCGATCCGCTCTGTTGACCTTTACGGAAACGTAAAGTAAGCAGCTGAGACATGCTGCAGCACAAAGAGCATTATTCGATCGGCGAGCTGTGCGACGAATTTGGCGTGACGGCTCGCGCGCTTCGCTTTTACGAGGATGAGGCGCTGATCGCGCCCGAACGGCGGGGCACTCAGCGGCTCTACACGGACCGCGACCGCGCCCGGCTGGCCTGGATCCTGCGCGGCAAGCGGGTCGGCCTTAGTCTTGCCGACATCAAGGAACTGCTCGACCTCTATGACCTTGGCGACGATCGCCGGACCCAGCGCTTGAAGACGATCGAGCGCTGCCAGGCACAGGTCGACAACCTCAAGCGCCAGCGCGTCGACATCGACGCGACGATCAAGGAACTCGAGGGCTTCATCGAGCTGGTGAAGGCCCAAACCGCCGAATAAGCCCGATCAGGAGAAGACGATGCCCGTCTACAACGCGCCGGTCCGCGACACGAAATATGTGCTCGATCATGTCGTCGGGATTCAGAACTATTCCAACCTGCCGGGCTTCGGCGACGCTACCCCGGACCTGGTCGAGGCGATCCTGACGGAGGGCGGGCGTTTCTGCGAGGAGGTGCTGCAGCCGCTGAACCGGGTTGGCGACGAAGAGGGCTGCAAGCGGCATGACGACGGATCGGTAACGACGCCGACCGGCTTCAAGGATGCGTGGAACCAGTTCGTTGCCGGCGGATGGACGACGCTCCATGCGCCGCAGGAATATGGCGGGCAGGGGCTGCCGTCGGTCGTTGCCACGGCGGTTGCCGAATATCTCGGCTCCGCCAACCACAGCTTCGAAATGTACAACGGCCTGACCCAGGGTGCGGTCGCCTCGCTGCTGGTGAAGGGTTCGGACGAGCTCAAGCAGAAATATGTGCCGAACATGGTCGCGGGCACGCTGGACCGGGACGATGAACCTGACCGAGCCGCATTGCGGCACCGATCTTGGACTGCTGAAGACCAAGGCCGATCCGAATCCCGACGGCAGCTATTCGATCACCGGCACCAAGATTTTCATCTCGTCCGGCGAGCACGACCTGGCCGAGAACATCATCCACCTGGTGCTGGCCAAGATCGCCGGCGCGCCCGACAATGTGAAGGGCATCTCGCTGTTCGTAGTGCCCAAGTTCCTCGTCAACGAGGACGGATCGCTGGGCGAGCGCAACGGCGTCAGCTGCGGCTCGATCGAACATAAGATGGGCATCCACGGCAATTCGACCTGCGTGCTCAACTATGACGGAGCCAAGGGCTGGCTGGTCGGCGAGCCGGAGAAGGGCCTTGCCGCAATGTTCATCATGATGAATGCGGCGCGGCTCGGCGTCGGACTGCAGGGCCTGGCGCAAGGTGAGGTCGCCTATCAGAATGCGGTCGCCTACGCGAAGGACCGCCGGCAGGGCCGGGCGTTGAAGCCCGAGGATCGCGATCCCAACGCCAAGGCCGATACGCTGTTCGTCCATCCCGACGTCCGGCGCATGCTGATGGAAGCCAGGGCGTTCAATGAGGCGGCGCGGGCGCTGATCCTGTGGGGAGCGCTGCAGGTCGACCTCAGCCGCAAGGCGCAGACCGAGGAGGAACGGCTGGCGGCCGACGACCTGATCTCGCTGCTGACCCCGGTGATCAAGGGCTACCTCACCGACCGCGGGTTCGAGGTCGCGGTCAATGCCCAGCAGGTGTTCGGCGGCCACGGCTATATCCGCGAATGGGGCATGGAGCAGTTCGTCCGCGATGCCCGCATCGCCCAGATCTACGAAGGCACCAACGGCGTCCAGGCGATGGACCTGGTCGGCCGCAAGCTGGCCAAGGACGGCGGCCGCGGCAGTCCGGGCCTTCTTCGAGCTGGTCGGCCGCGACATCGCCGAAGCCAAGGCCGCGGGCGATCCGGCCGGCATTGCCGAACCGCTGGAGAAGGCAGTCGGCCACCTGCAGGCCGCGACCATGTGGCTGGCGCAGAATGGAATGGCCGATCCCAACAATGCCGGCGCCGGCGCCTATGCCTACATGCAGCTGATGGGTCTCGTCAGCCTTGGCTGGATGTGGCTCAAGATGGCGGGCGTTTCGGCGCGGCTGAAGGACGAGGCGGGCGAAGACAAGGCATTCCACGAAGCCAAGATCGCCACGGCGCGCTTCTTCGCGGATCGGGAACTGGTCGTGGCAGGAGCGCTTCGCCGCAAGGTCGAGGCCGGGGCCGATAGCCTGATGGCGCTGCCGGTCGAGGCGTTCTGACGCGCTCGGCCTAGCTCGCGACCTTGCCCTGCGAGACGTACCAGGGCGAAGCATGGTGACGTCGTTCGACTTTGGCGGCTTCGCCGACAAGTCGGGCGAGGTCGAATTGCTCGGTGAACTGGACGCCGAACTTGCCGGCCTGTGCCCAGCGGACGATGCCGACCACCGGGCCCGACGCCGACGATGTCGATCGTCAGCTTGTCGCCGGGGCTAACCGGCTGATCGCATTCGACCAGGGCGCCCATGGCCGAGATGTTGCGCAGCCGGATTTCGGTCGTCTGACCGTTGATGGCGGCAATCGCCCGGCGCATCAGGCGCTGCCGCGGCTCGCGGATGCACTGGAAGCCGTCGGCTTCGACACGACTGCTGTTGGCCAATTTGCGCGCTTCCTCGGCGGGCATCGGCTTGCCGAAGATATAGCCCTGGACCTGGCTGACGCCGAGCTCGCGGATCAGGAAGAGATCGTCATGCGTCTCCACGCCTTCGGCGGTGGTATCCATGTCGAGGCTGTCGGCCAGCGTGACGATCGCGCGGATGATCGCGCCGTTGCGCTTGGTGGTCGAAGCGGCGCCGCGGACGAAGCTCTGGTCGATCTTGATCTTGTCGAACGGCGCCTTCTTCAAATAGCCGAGCGAGGAATAGCCGGTGCCGAAATCGTCGAGCGCGAGCCGCACGCCGAGCGATTTCAGCCGGGCGAAGGTGCCGTCGGTCGCGTCGCTGTCGGCAAGGAACACGCCTTCGGTGATCTCCAGCTCCAGCCGTGACGGCTTGAAGTCAAAGTCCGACAGCACGGCAGCGATCGTGTCGCACGATATGCGGGTCGTTGAACTGGATCGGCGAAAGGTTGACCGCGATCCGAACCTGCTCGGGCCACTGGGCGGCTTCCGCGACGCGCTGACCGCAGGACGAATTCGCCGATCTTGCCGATCATCCCGCATTCTTCGGCCAGGCCGATGAACTTGTCCGGGCGAGATCGGGCCGCGCGAGCGGATGATTCCAGCGCACCAGCGCCTCGAAGCCGCTGATCTCCTCGCTCGCGGCGCGGACGATCGGCTGATAGGCAATCGTCATCTCGCTGCGCTCGAGCGCCTGCCGAAGGTCGTTTTCGAGCACCTGGCGGTCGGTGGCTTCGCTGTGCATCGACGGCTTCGTAGAAGCAATGCTTGCCGCGGCCCGCAGCCTTGGCCGCGTAGAGCGCGAGGTCGGCGTTGCGGATCATGCTAGTCCGCGCAGGCTGCGGCCCGGATCGCCGATGGCGATGCCGACCGAGGCGCCGATGACCACGCGGTGGCCCTCGATCATGTAGGGGCGCGAGACCTGCTCGATCAGCGTCCGGGCCAGGCTTTCGAGCAGGCCGGTTTCGACGGTGCCGGGGAGCACCGCCTTGAACTCGTCGCCGCCGAGCCGGCCGACCTGGCCATGATCGCCCATCACCAGCTTCAGCCGGTCGGCGACCTGGCGAAGCAGCGCGTCGCCGATCGGATGGCCGAGCGTGTCGTTGACGTTCTTGAACCGGTCGAGATCGATCAGGAACAGCGAGCAGCCCTTGCGCCGGTTGGTGGCGTTGCGCAGCGCCTCGTCGAGCGTCTGGCGCATCAGCGCGCGGTTGGGCAGGCCGGTCAGGGAATTGAAGCGGGCGAGGCGGCTGATTTCCTGTTCGGAGCGGCGCTGCTCGGTAAGGTCGGTGCCGATGCCGCGAAAGCCGAGGAAGCGGCCGCGCTCGTCGAACAGCGGGTTGCCGGACAAGGACCAATGGATGTCCTCGTCGCTCGCGGCGCGTACGATCACGTCGCTGAACGGGAAAGCGGGCCGACAGGTGGAAGCCAAGCGTGCGTTCCTCGCGCATACTGTCGCGTCGAACCGCTTTCGACGGACAGCAAGTCGGTGAACTGGCGGCCGAGAAGCTCTTCGGGCTTGCATTTGAAATCGTCGGCCAGCTGCTGCGAGACATAGGACAAGGTGCCGAGATTGTTGGTTTCCCAGAACCAGCCGCGGCCGCTGTTTTCGAATTCGTCGACGAACTGCAGCGCCTTGCGCGCCTGCGCTTCCAGCTGGAGGCGAGCGCGGGCGTTGGTCAGTACCGTCCGGGCGCCGGCGACACTGTAGGCAATGTTGATGATCGCCAGGAAAGTGATGCCGGCCAATACTTCCGGCTGGCGCGAAACCGCGGTTGCACCTGCCATCGCGACCAGCGCATTGACGATGGCGACTGGCGGTGAGGAAATTGAAACGATCGTCGCGGCGCCAGGCCGGCCCCGAAGGCGAGCGCGATGAAGCTTTCGCCCGGCGCGTGGCTGGAGCTATTGAGGCTTAGGCCATAGGCCATCCACAAAGCGCCGCTGATGCCAATATAGACGCAAAGTCCGCACGACAGCGTCCTTGGTGATAGCCGAGTCTTTTCGCGATACCAGATGGCGGCAAATGCAAGGACGTCAACGACAAGTGCAGCGAGCACCGGCATTAGCGGATTGTCACTGGGTGGGGCGAAAGGCGGCTGCCGGATGGAGCAGGAGGCAGGCAAGGCCCCAGACGAAATGGGTCGCGCCAAGGAGTGCAGGCGCAAGGTCGAACATGGCGACGCGCTGCGCCGCCAAATTCTCGTCATCGGTCGTCTCTGGCGCCCTAAGATCGAACGTCAGAGTGTCCTTGACCGATGCCCTTTCATTATTCCTTTCGCCGTCGGAAACGGCGAACCTTGCCCTACGCATCCCCCGATACACTCCTTCAAGCGTAAGGGGTTAACGGGAAAGGATTAACGGACGGTCAAATGGAGGCGGTTGCCTGACCTTTAACCCTGTTCTTCGGGAAGGAAATCCGGCACCGACAAATAGCGTTCGCCGGTGTCGTAATTGAAGCCCAGAATCCGCGGATTTTCGCCAAGTTCGGGCAGCTTCTGGGCAATCGCCGCCAAGGTCGCGCCCGACGAAATCCCGACCAGCAGGCCTTCTTCCCGTGCCGACCGGCGCGCCATTTCCTTGGCATCTTCCGGCGCGACCTGAATAACTCCGTCGAGAACCGAGACGTCAAGATTGACCGGGATGAAGCCCGCGCCAATGCCCTGGATCGGGTGCGGCGAGGGCTGCGCCGCCCGAGATGACCGGCGACAAGGTCGGCTCGACCGCGAATACCTTCAGCGAAGGCCAGGCCTGCTTCAGCACCCGGGCGCAGCCGGTGATGTGACCGCCAGTGCCAACCCCGGTGATCAGCGCATCGATGCGGCTGGTCGCGAAAGTCGGCTAAGGATTTCCTGGGCAGTGGTGCGGACGTGAACGTCGATATTGGCGGGATTGTCGAATTGCTGCGGCATCCATGCGCCGGGCGTCGCATCGACGATTTCCTGGGCCCGGGCGATCGCGCCCTTCATGCCTTTCTCACGCGGGGTGAGATCGAACTCCGCGCCAAAGGCGAGCATGAGCCGGCGACGCTCGATCGACATGCTGTCGGGCATGACGAGGATCAGGCGATAACCCTTGACCGCTGCGACCATGGCGAGGCCAATGCCGGTGTTGCCGCTGGTCGGCTCGACGATCACCCCATCGGGCTTAAGCTTGCCGGACCGCTCGGCATCCTCGACCATCGACAGCGCAATGCGATCCTTGATCGACGCAGCCGGATTGGACCGCTCCGACTTGATCCAGACTTCCGCCTTGCCGCCGAACAGGCGGTTGATGCGGATGTGGGGCGTGTTGCCGATGGTCTCGAGGACGTTGGCGGCCTTCATGCGATCGTCTCCTTAGCAGGTGTCGCTACATTGAGCGGGTCGAAGCGCGTTGCAAGCGGTCAGGCGCCTCCGGCCACCACGGTTGCTTCTTCTGGCGGCGGGTCCGTCAACGCGAAGCTTCGGGCGCGACGAAGTTCGGGGAACCAGAAGGCCCAAAGCAGGGTCACGCCGATTGCGGCGATGCCTCCGGCGACGGTTGCGGCCACGGGTCCGAGGAGCGCAGCGGTGAATCCGCTACGGGTTTCGCCAAGTTCGTTGGAGGCGGAAATCGCGAGTGTTGACGCCGCCGCAACCCGGCCCCGCATCTCATCGGGCGTGTGCAGCTGAATGAGCGACTGGCGAATATAGACCGAGAACATGTCGGCGGCACCGAGCAGCGCAAGCATTGCCAGCGACAGGAAATAGGATCTTGAAATGCCGAACACGGCGGTGGCCGCGCCGAACATCACGACGGCCGTGAGCATCTTGACGCCGACATTGGTGCGGAGCGGACGAACGGAGAAGAAGATCGCGGTCAGCGTCGCGCCCGCGGCCGGGGCCGCCCTGAGCGGTCCAAGGCCGTCCGCGCCGACCTGAAGGATATCGCGCGCATAAAGCGGAAGCATCGCCGTCACGCCGCCGAGCAGCACCGCGAACAGGTCCAGAGTGATGGCGCCAAGGACGAGGCGGTTTCGGCGGACATAGGCCAGGCCGTCGACCATTTGCTGCCATGGGGTGCCGGGTTTCAGGGCCGCCCGCGGGATCGGGCGGATCGTGAACAGGCACGCAGCCGAAAAGGCGAAGAGCAGTGCGCTTAGGGCATAGGGAAGGTGCGGAAGGACGTCGTAAAGAATGCCGCCGAGCGCGGGTCCGATGATCGCCCCGGCCTGCCAGGCGGTCGAGCTCAGCGCGATGGCGTTGGGCAATAGCTCGCGCGGGACGAGATTGGGCGCCATGGCGCCGAGCGCCGGGCCGGCGAAAGCGCGGGCGACGCCGAGCAGCGCGGCTACTCCGAACAGGATCGGCAGGCTGATGAATCCGCCCCAGCGTGGCGCCGAACAATATGAGCGCACAGATCATTTCGAGGATGATGACCGCCCGGGCGACGTGACGCCGGTCGAGCCGGTCGGCGACCCATCCGCTGACCGGCGTCAGGAGGAACAGCGGGACGAACTGGACCAGCCCAATCAGTCCCAGTTGGAAGGCGGCTTCGCGTATGTCCATCGTCGAGCGGGCGATATCGTAGACCTGCCATCCGATGACGATCACCATCGCCATCTGGCCGATGGTCGTGGTCAGCCGGGCCAGCCAGAAGGCTCGAAAGTCGGGAATCCGAAGCGGCTCGGGGATCAGGGACATCGCCGCGCGGTAGCGTTGGCAAGCGCGCTAGGCAACCGAGCGACGGGCCGCTAGCAACGGTCATATGGCCAAGCTCAAAAGTCGATATGTGTGCCAGGCGTGCGGTTCGGAACAGCATCGCTGGCAGGGGCAATGCCCCGACTGCGCGGAGTGGAACACGCTGGTCCAGGAAGCGAGTGCGCCGACGGTATTTTCGGCCAAGCATGACCTTCGCTCCGGCGGGCGGGCGGTCGAGCTGGTCGGGCTGGACGCGGTTGTGGCGCTGCCCGACCGGATGCGGACGGGAATCGCGGAGTTCGACCGGGCGGTCGGCGGCGGGATCGTGCCGGGATCGGCGATGCTGCTTGGCGGCGACCCGGGCATCGGCAAGTCGACGCTGCTGCTGCAAGTTGCGGCAGAGCTGGCGGCGGCGGAGCGCAAGGTCGTCTATGTTTCGGGCGAGGAGGCGGTCGACCAGGTGCGGCTTCGCGCAATCCGGCTGGGGCTGGGCGGGGCGCCGGTGCAGCTGGCGGCCGCGACTTCGGTGCGCGACATCCTGACGACGGTCAGCCACCGGCGAGTCGCCGGCGCTGCTGGTGATCGATTCCATCCAGACCATGCACAGCGACCTGATCGAAGGCGCGCCCGGGACGGTCAGCCAGGTCCGCGCATCGGCGCAGGAGCTGGTCCGCTTCGCCAAGGAGCGGGGCACGGCGGTGGTGCTGGTCGGCCACGTCACCAAGGACGGGACCATCGCCGGCCCGCGCGTGCTCGAGCATATGGTCGACACGGTGCTCGGCTTCGAAGGCGAGCGCAGTCACCAGTATCGGATCCTGCGCGCGGCCAAGAACCGCTTCGGCGGGACCGACGAGATCGGCGTGTTCGCGATGGAGGGCGGGGGCCTGAAGCAGGTGCCCAACCCGTCGGCGCTGTTCCTGACCCAGCGCGGCGAGGCCGTCAGCGGGACCAGCGTCTTCCCGGCGCTGGAGGGAACGCGGCCGGTGCTGGTCGAGATCCAGGCGCTGACCGTCCGGCTGGCGAGCGGCGCGACGCCGCGCCGGGCGGCGGTCGGCTGGGACAGCGGGCGGCTGGCGATGATCCTCGCGGTGCTCGAGGCGCGCTGCGGGATCAGCTTTGCGACGACCGAGGTCTATCTCAACATCGCCGGCGGCTATCGGCTGAGCGATCCGGCGGCGGACCTGGCGGTCGCGGCGGCGCTGGTTTCGGCGATGAGCGAGCGGCCGGTGCCGCAGGATGCAGTGGTCATGGGCGAAATCGCGCTGTCTGGCGAGGTCCGGCCCGTCGCGCACGCCGGCTTGCGCCTGAAGGAAGCGGCGAAGCTGGGCTTTGACCGGGCGTGGGTTCCGAAGGGAACCGAAGGGCCAAGCGGCATCGCACTGACCCGCTTCGACCGGCTGCGCGAGCTGGTCGATCAGATTCTCGGCCGATAGGGGGCTGGCGGACGGCCGCGCGGGACGCTAGCCGGAGCCGATATGACTGCGCTCGATATCTTCGTCATCCTGTTGCTGGGCGGCGCCGCGCTGATCGGCTTCGTCCGGGGCTTTACGCATGAAGTGCTGGCGCTTGCTTGCCTGGGTGGCGGGCATTGCCGCGCTGAAGCTGTTCCATACGCCGCTTCAGGAGCGGCTGGTCGAGACGGTGGGGACCGAGGCAGGAGCAAGCGCTGTGGCCTTCGCGCTGCTGTTCCTGCCGGCCTATATCGCCGTGAAGCTGTTTGCCCGGGCGATCGGCGGCAAGGCGCGGAAATCGGTACTGGGGCCGGTCGACCGGCTGCTCGGCGGCGGGTTCGGCATGCTCAAGGGCCTGATCGGCGCGACCCTGTTCTTCCTGCTCGCCAATCTTGGCGACCGACATGATCTATGGCGGCGATGCCGACCGGCCGGAGTGGATGACCAGCTCGCGCACCTATCCGCTGCTCAACGCGACCGGCCGGGCGGTGGTCGACTGGGTCGAAACGCGGCGCCATCCGGGAGTGGACGATGTGATCCGCCTGCACGACACGATGGCGCGCGAGAAGCGGGCGTTCGAGCCGGCCGATCCCGAAGCGCATCACCATGTATGTGTGCGGGCCGACCGTCTATGGCCGCGCCCATATCGGCAATGCCCGGCCGGCGGTGGTGTTCGACCTGCTGCGCCGGGTGATCGGAGCATGAATTTCCGGACGCGGAAGTGATCTATGCCCGCAACGTCACCGACGTCGACGACAAGATCATCGCCTCGGCGGCCGAAGAGGGCGTCGATACTTCGGTGATCACCGAACGGTACGAGCGCTTTTACCTGGAGGACATGGGCGCGCTGGGCGTCGTTCCGCCGACCATCGCGCCGCACGCGACGCAGGAAATCGCGCCGATGATCGCGATGATCGAGCGAGCTGATCGACAAGGGCCACGCCTATGAGGCGGAAGGCCATGTGCTGTTCAACGTGCCGAGCGATCCCGATTATGGCGCGCTGTCGCGGCGCGACCGCGACGCGATGCTGGCCGGGGCGCGGGTCGAGGTTGCTCCCTACAAGCGCGACCCGGCCGACTTCGTGCTGTGGAAGCCGAGCGGCGAGGGCGTGGTCGGCTGGGACAGTCCGTGGGGCCGCGGGCGGCCGGGCTGGCACATCGAATGCTCGGCGATGATCCGAGCGCACCTCGGCGAGACGATCGACATCCACGGCGGCGGGCTCGACCTCATCTTCCCGCATCATGAGAACGAGATCGCGCAGAGCCGCTGCGCCCATGACGGCAAGCCGCTGGCCCGATATTGGGTGCACAACGGCTTCGTCGACATGGGCGCGGAGAAGATGTCGAAGAGCCTCGGCAATATCATCACGGTCGATCGATTGCTTGCAGGCCGGGCATCGCGGCGAGGTGCTGCGGCTGGCATTGCTGTCGGCGCACTACCGGCAACCGCTGCCGTGGACCGAGAGCCTGATTGCGCAGTCGAAGGCGACGCTCGACCGTCTCTATCGCGCGGCAGGCGACGCCGAGCGCGGGCCACATCGATCGCGGCGTCGTCGAAGCGCTTGCGGACGATCTCAATACGCCGCTGGCGCTGTCGCGGCTGGTGGCGATTGAAGATGCGGCGAGCTCTCAAGGCATCGGCGCAGCTGCTTGGCCTGCTGTCGATGGACATCGGATGAATGGTTCCAGGGCGACGGGCGATGCCGGTGATATCGAGGAGCGGATTGCGGCGCGGGCCGAGGCCAAGGCGCGGCGCGACTTCGCCGAGGCCGACCGGATTCGCGATGAGCTGAAGGCCGAAGGCGTGCTGTTGGAGGACAGCGCCTCCGGCACCACATGGCGCAGGGAATGAATGCGCCGCCCTATACCCGCGAAATCCTGCGCCTTGCGGCATCGATTCCCTACCTCGAGCCGTTCGAGGAGCTCGAAGGCGCGTACCGAACTTCGCTCGCCGACCTGCGGCAGCAGGATGCGGGTCGCGGTGGAGCTCGATTGGGCGGGCCGGGTGAAGCGGTTTCGCCAGGCGGTGGAGGCCTGCGCCTATGGGCAGGCGACGGCGGCATTGGTGGGCGGCCACGCAATGGGCCGGAGCGCGGAGGAGGTTGCCTTGGGACTGGCCGAACTCGAGGCCTGGCTCGCAGGCAAGGGCGATCTGCCGACCGCTGGCCCGGACTTGAGGCGCTGGCGCCGGCGCTGCCCCGCAAGGGGCGGCACGGCGCGATCCTGTTGCCGTTCCGAACGCTGCTCGCGGCGATCGAGGAGGCAAAGATGAGCGCGGAAGTCCAGGCGCTGCAAACGACCAGCACGATGCTCGAGGGCGGGGCGATCATGCTCGGCACCGCGCTGGTGTTCGTCATGCTGTTCCGCAAGCTCGGGCTCGGCGCGACCTTGGGCTATATCGTCGGCGGCGATATTGATCGGGCCGCAGGTGCTGGGGCTGATCGCCGATCCCGAGCAGATGGCGAGCATTTCCGAAATCGGAATCGCGCTGCTGCTGTTCATCGTCGGCCTGGAACTTCAGCCCAGCCGATTGTGGCGACTGCGCAAGGATATATTCGGGCTGGGGCTGGTGCAGGTCGTGCTGTGCGGACTGGCGCTCAGCCTGTTCATCCATTTGGCGCTTGTCGGTCACGCCGGCGGCCGCCCTGGCGATCGGCCTGCCGCTCGCGCTTGTCGTCGACCGCGCAGGTGCTGCCGATGCTGCGATCCGACAATGAGCTCAACACGCCGCAGGGCGAGCGAGCCTTTTCGATCCTGCTGTTCCAGGACCTGTCGATCGTCCCGATGATCACGATCATCGCGGCCATGTCGCGCGTGCCGCCCGATCCGAGCGATCCGCAGCGGCTGGACGCTGGCGCTCTACACTGTCGGGCGCGATCGTCGGGCTGGTGGCTGGTCGGGCGATTGGTGCTCAATCCGCTGTTCCGGCTGATCGGCCGGCTGGGCGAGCGCGAGTTGTTCGTCGTCGCCGGGCTGTTCGCCGTCATCGCCTGCGCCGCGCTGATGCATATGCTGGGCCTGTCGGTCGCGCTGGGCGCCTTCGTCGCCGGCGTGATGCTGGCGGAATCGCCCTATCGCCACGAGCTGGAAAGCGACGTCGAGCCGTTCCGCTCGATCCTGCTCGGCCTGTTCTTCCTGTCGGTCGGAATGCTGCTCGACCTTGACGACGATCGCCGCGCGGCCGCTGTTCGTGATCGGCATCGCGCTGGCGGTGATCGTCATCAAATGCCTGATCATTGCCGGCGCTGGCGCGCATGCTTCGGCAATAGCTGGCCGCGGAGCGTCAGGCTCGGCCTGCTGCTCAGCCAGGCGGGCGAATTCGGCTTCGTGCTGTTCGCCCAGGCGGCGAGCGCGCAGCTGATCCTGCCCGAGGCGGCGTCGCTGTTCGGGGCGGTGGTGACGCTGTCGATGGCGACGACGCCGTTCCTGATGCGGTTCATCGACTGGCTGGAGCGGCGCGAGGAGCGGGGCGGCGAGGGCCTGGACGGGCCGGAGCTGTCGCCGGAAACGAGCGTGATCGTCGTCGGCTACGGCCGCTTCGGCCAGACCGCGGCGCAGATGCTGATGGCCAAGCGGAGTCGGCGTCACGCTGATCGACAAAGAAGCCGGAGATGATCGAAATGGCGGGAAGCTTCGGCACCAAGGTCTATTATGGCGACGGGATGCGGCTCGACCTGCTGCGCATCGCGGGGGCGGAGACGGCCAAGGCCATCCTGTTCTGTAACGACAATCAGGATGGCGGCCTGACGCGCGAGGCGGTTGCCAGCGGTGTTGGAAGCATTCCCGCAGGCCGCTGTAATGGTACGCGCCTTCGACCGCGTGCACCTGATGTCGTTCGACGGGCTCGACCTGAAGTTCGCGCAGCGCGAGCTGTTCGAGAGCGCGGTGACGATGGGCCGGGCGGCGCTGAAGGCCGTTGGCATGCCCCAGGACGAGGTCGAACGGGTCGACCAGGAGTATCGGCTGCGCGATTGTGAGCGGCTGGAGCGACAGAGCGCCACGGGCGACTTGCGGGCGGGAATGGAGCGATCCTTCTCTCCCGACCGGGCGCTCCCGGACGACGAAGGCTAGGGGGCGCGGTCGAGAAAGGCCGAAAGTCGCTCGGCGTCGACAGCCGGGTCCAAGTAGGCCCGGCCGATCCCGCGGGTCAGTACCAGCGCGATGCGACCCGCGCGGTTCTTCTTGTCGCGGATCATCCAGTTGATGAGTTTGCCGCCCCGATCGGCCAACCCGACGTCGGCCAGCCGGGTCGGCAAGTCGCAGGCGGCGAGGTGGGCTAGCGACCCGCTCGGTATCGGCGGCCGGACAGAAGCCCGAGCTCCGACGAAAAGCGGAATGCAAGGATCATGCCGAGCGCAACCGCCTCTCCGTGAAGCATGGATCCGATGCCCGCCTCCGCCTCGATCGCGTGGCCGAAACTGTGACCGAGGTTGAGCAGGGCGCGTTTGCCCGCTCGGTCTTCGACGTCTTCGGCGACGATCCGCGCCTTGGCCCGGATCGCAGTAGCGATAGCTTGCTGGCGAAGGTCGCGGTGGCCGGCGAGCACGCCCCGGCCGTTGGCCTCGCACCAGGCGAAGAAGGCGGGATCGTCGATCAGGCCATATTTGACGACTTCGGCATAGCCGGAGCGGAGCTGCCGCGCGATCGAGCGTGTCGAGGAAGGCCGGATCGGCGACGACCAGCGAGGGCTGGTGAAAGGTGCCGATCAGATTTTTCTCGCCAAAGGCATCGATTGCGGTCTTGCCGCCAATCGCGCTGTCGGCCTGAGCGAGCAAGGTCGTCGGCAGGTGGACGATCGGGCAGCCGCGCTTGAACAGGGCGGCTGCCAGGCCCGCAAGATCGCCGACGCTTCCGCCGCCCAGCGCAATGATCGGCGTGTCGCGGGACACGCCGCGCTCGGCAAGCCCGGCGAGGAGCTGATGAAGGGTAGCCCAGTCCTTGGCCGCCTCGCCCTCCGGGACGATGATCGGGATCGGCGCCGAGTGCGTCGGCAACGGCCGTTCCATGCAGCGCGAACACCCTGTGGTTCGCTGACCAGGATTGGTGCCGTGCCGCGCGCGAGATCGCGGATTCGGTCATAGCCGGCCTCGACCGGACCGATCGAGCACATCATATCCGCGATGGGGCAGTGTCGACCCGGATGACGGTCATTCGCCGAGATGCTCCAGAATCGCGGCGATGATGGCGTCGACGACGTCGCCATGCGCGCCGCTGCTGCTGCGGACGTGGATCTGGGCTTCGGAATAGCATGTGGCGGCGTTCCTCGGCGAGGCGGGCAAGCGTCTCGGCCCGATTGCCCTTCTTCAGCAGCGGCCGATTGTCGCGGCGTGCCGTGCGTTCCGCCAATACCTCGATCGGCGCATCGAGCCAGATCGTGATCGCCCGCTCGTTGAGCAGTTGCCGGGTGCGCGGATCGATGAACGCGCCGCCGCCAGTCGCGATGACCCGAACATCGCCTTCGACAAGCCGAGCGACCAGCCGGCGCTCCCCGTCGCGGAAGTCATGCTCGCCATAGCGTTCGAACAAGTCGGCCGTGCTGACCCCGACGCCTCCTCGATTTCGACGTCGCTGTCGACGAAGGGCAGGTCGAGGCGCTTGGCCAGCCGCCGGCCAACGGTCGATTTCCCCGCACCCATCAGCCCAACAAGGACGATCGGGCGATCAAGCATGTCTGTCAGCTTTTGCACGGTCCGGGGCTATACATAGAGCCTCAAGGTCGGGCAAAAGCCTTTCTCCAATTGCCACCCGAAGCGGAGTTACCATGCCTCGAGGCCTGATTTTCCTGATTGCCGTCATCCTTCTGCTGGTCGGCGGAATATTCCTGCTGTCCCGCAGCGCCGAGGAAGTCCCGGTGCAGACGATGGAGGCCGACGTTTCAAGCAATGCCGCTGCAAACTAAGCAATTTCTGATTGGCGGCGCCGCATTGGTGGCCGCCATTGCGCTGCCTGCGATCGCGCAGGATCGACCGGAATCGATCCTGCCTCCGGGCTTTGGGGATCCGGCAACGCCGGCGCCGGCGCCGCAACCAACGAAAGCCAACCGGCCGCCTCCACGCCATCCCGGCGTCCGTCAATCGAAGACTCGATTGTCGAAATGGTCGATTCGCTGGTTTCGGGCGATGCAATTGCCGGCTGCAGAACCGGTGCGACAGGTCGAATATCCAGCCAGGCGCGGCGCGACCCGCGATTTGCCGGGACGCTCGACCCGGAAACGGTCGGAATTGGCTCCCGGCCATGGGGAGCGGCGAGCGGTCGGGCGCTCGAAATATTGATGCGGCGAATGGACACGCCGTTCGCGTCTCGCTGGGCGCAAATTGGCCTTCGCAACGTGCTGCTCGCAAAGACGCCGGGCCCGGCCGACGTGAATCCGGTCGATTGGGCTGCGGAGCGCGCGTGGCTGCTGCTTCGAATGGGCGAAGCGGATGCCTCGCGGTTGCTGATCGCGAGCGTCGACACCGACCGGCTTCACGCCCAAGATGAATCAGGTCGCGCTGCAATCGGCGCTGGCCAGTAGCGATCCATCGGCGATGTGCCCGCTTGAGACGGGACTTGGACGGCTGGAGTCGCGGGTATCGCGGCGTGGTCACCGCAATCTGCGCCTCACTTGTCGGGTGACAGCGAACAGGCTGCGGCCGCCATCGAAGCGGCGCGGCGCCGCGGCCGGGTTGGCGGGATCGACCTCGCGCTGGCCGACAAGGTCGTCGGCGCCGGTGCGGAGACGTCGCGGGCCGTGACGATCGAGTGGGAACCGGTCGACCGGCTCAACAGCTGGCGCTACGGACTATCCACCGCAACCGGGATGATGCCGCCGGAACGGCTGGTCAATTCCTCGAGCCTGCAGACCCAGGCCTGGCTCGCCCGCGCGCCGATGTTCTCCGCCGCCCAACGCTTGCCTGCGGCGCGGGTCGCAGCGGCGCTCGGTGTATTTTCGAGCCAGGCGCTGATCGACCTTTATTCGGCATATTATGACGCTGCCGACCCGGACGAGTTGGGCGGTACCGACGCCTGGCAGCTACGGTTGGCCTTCATCGGCAAGGACTTGGATGCGCGGCTTTCGGCAATGCGAAAGATCTGGGGCAATGCCCAGTCGCCGCTCGATCGAGTGGCTGCCCAGGTCTTGCTGGCGCGGCCGGCGCGGCGCGTGGCGCCCGATGCCGAGTTGCAGTCGGATGCACCGGACCTGGTCGCATCGTTGCTGGCCGGCGGATTCGATCGTGAGGCCGCTCGCTGGGCCCGAGCTATCCGGCGACATGGACGACGAGCCGGCAGACAAGGTCTGGGCAATGCTGGCGCTTGGCGCACCGGACCCGAGGCCGCTTGCGATTGATGCGGCCCGGATCGAGGAATTTGCCGACCGCGACGACAGCGAGGGCAAAAAGCGCACGGCGCTGCTGATCGCGGGGCTGGCGGGGCTGGGCCGGATCGATGCCAGGACAGCCGGCAGGCTCAATCGTCAGTTTCGGCTCGGCCTCGGGGCGGAAACCGGCTGGTCGCGGATGATCGACGGCGCCATGCAGCGGCGCCAGGCAGGCACGGCGATGCTGCTTTCGGCCAGCGCGCTGCAGGGTCGCGAATTCGATGAAGTCGGGGCGGTCTATTTGTACCATTCGGTCAATGCCTTGCGGCGCACTGGCCAGGAATATCTGGCGAGGATGATCGCCGCCGAGGCGCTGGCGCGGACGTGACACCCGACGACCGGGCGCTGGTCGATCGCTTCTGCGACATGCTTGCGGCAGAGGTAGGAGCCTCACGTAACACGCTGCTCGCCTATCGACGGGACTTGGAGGCGACTGCAGAGGCGGTCGGTTCGCTTGAAAAGGCAGGGACCGGGGAGTTGGCGAAATTGGGCGAAGCCTGGGCCAGCCTCGCGCCATCCACGGTTGCAAGGCGGTCGGCGGCGGTTCGCCGATTTTACGGATTCCTGCTCGACGAAGGGCTGCGTCCGGACGACCCGTCTTCCGCACTTCCGCGTCCGACGCTGCGGCGGCCGCTTCCCAAGATACTCGATACGGGCGAGGTCGAAGCGATGTTCGCGGCGATGGGTGAGCGGGCCGCAAGCGGTGAGCCATTGGCGCTCCGCAACCTGGCATTACTCGAACTCCTTTACGGCTCCGGCCTGCGAGCAACCGAACTTGTATCGCTGCCGCGACGCGCGGTTCGGCCGAACCAGCCGTTCCTGATGCTGCGCGGCAAGGGGGACAAGGAGCGGCTGGTACCGGTCTCCTCGCGTGCAGCCGAAGCGGTGCGAGCGTTGGCTTCCGCACGTGCCCGGGGACAGCCCGTGGCTGTTTCCAAGCGGCAAGTCCCATTTGAGCCGGGTCCGGCTGTTCCAGCTGGTCCGCGCAATGGCAGCGTTGGCAGGAATTGCTCCCGATCGGGTCAGTCCGCACGTACTTCGTCACGCCTTCGCGACTCATTTGCTGGCAGGTGGCGCTGATCTGCGAGTGCTCCAGTCACTGCTTGGCCATGCCGATATTGCGACGACCCAGATCTATACCCATGTCGACGCCGCGCGCCTGGTCGAGCTGGTGAATGCGCGGCATCCGCTGGCAACCGGGATTGGTTAAGTCGGCGGCGTTGACGGATGAGCCGCTGCCGCTTACCCCGCGCCGCCAATGCTGACCTATCTAGAATTTGAAAAACCGATCGCCGCGCTCGACCAGCGGATCAATGAACTGCGCGACACCGCCAGCGCCGGTGAGATCGACATCGAGCCCGAAGTCGCGCGGCTGGAGGCCAAGTCCGACAAGCTGCTGCGTGAAACCTATGCCAAGCTGACTCCCTGGCAGAAGACACAGGTCGCGCGGCATCCCGAGCGCCCGCACTTCAAACATTATGTCGCCGGACTAGCCGACGATTTCATGACCTTGGCTGGCGACCGCGCCTTCGCCGACGATCCGGCGATCATTGGCGGACTGGCGCGGATCGAGGGGCGGCGAGTGATGCTGATCGGCCATGAAAAGGGCGACGATACCGCCAGCCGCCTCAAGCATAATTTCGGAATGGCCAAGCCGGAGGGCTATCGCAAGGCAATCCGCCTGATGCAGCTGGCCGACCGATTTGGCCTTCCCGTGGTCGAGCCTGGTCGATACGTCGGGCGCATTTCCGGGAGTCCAGGCGGAGGAGCGGGGCCAGGCCGAGGCGATCGCCCGGTCGACCGAGCAATGCCTGGCGATGGGCGTTCCGATGATCGCCGCGGTCGTCGGCGAGGGCGGATCGGGCGGTGCGGTGGCGATTGCCGCCGCAAATCGGGTCCTGATGTTCGAACATGCCGTCTACTCGGTCATTTCTCCAGAAGGCTGTGCCTCGATCCTATGGCGGACCGCCGACAAGGCGGCCGATGCAGCTGAGGCGATGCGGGTCACCGCGAGCGATTTGCAGGCGCTTGGCGTGGTAGACCGTATCGTGCCCGAGCCGCTGGGCGGCGCCCACCGTGCGCCAGCGGAGGCGATCGACAACCTCAAGGCTGCGATCCTCGAAGAATTGGACGGCCTGGCCAAGCTGGATCGAGCCCAGGTTCTCGATCAACGCCGGGCCAAATTCCTGGCCATCGGCTAGCTGCCAAGGAACCATCGCCGCGGAATTGCCGTTCATTCGCGGGAAATCCGCTGTCGGCGATGGAGAGTATCGATGCGTACGCCTTATGCCTTGTTCGCCGCGGCTGCGGTGATCGTCGCGCCTGCCGCCGCGCAGGTCCAGCAACCCCGTTATCTGAATCCGCGCGACGTTCAGGAAGCTGCCCGGCAGCATTCGGAGGTAGTGGCGGAATTCGGAGGCGCGGAAACGGGCCCGCGTGCAGCCTATGTCGAAGGCGTCGGACGTCGCATCGCAGCTTATTCCGGGACCGCCAACGCCGGCCAGGTCTACCACTTCACGACGTTGAACAGTGCGGTCGAAAACGCTTTCGCCGTGCCTGGCGGCTACGTCTACATCACCCGTCAGTTGATGGGCATCATGAACGACGAGTCAGAGCTGGCTTTCGTCGTCGGCCATGAAACGGGTCATATTGCCGCCAACCATGCCCAGGCGCGCCGTTCGGCGGCGAACAACAGCTGCGATCCTTGGCGTATTGGGACAGATTCTCGGCGCGGTTGTCGGCAATAATGCCTTTGGCGGACTAATATCCCAGAGCGCGCAGCAATTTTCGAAATTGCGGCTGCTGAGCTTCACCCGCGACCAGGAGTATCAGGCGGACGTGCTCGGCATACGCTATATGGCGGCGGCCGGTTACGATCCGGCGGGCAGCGCGACGATGCTGGCGCAGCTAACCAGTACTTCGGCACTAGAGGCGCGCATCCAGGGCGACAGGAACCGCTCGACACCCGAATGGGCCAGTACTCACCCCTTAAGCGAAAATCGAATGGCCCAGGCGGCGCAGATCGCGCGCCAAACCGGGCGCGCGGGCTCGGGAGCTCGCAACCGCGATGTGTTCCTGGCGCAGGTTGATGGTGTGATGGTCGACGATGACCCGGCCCAAGGAGTCATCGAAGGCAGGAGCTTCACTCATCCCGACCTCAGGCTGCAGTTCTATCGTTCCGACCGGCTACCTGATGCAGAACGGCACCCGCGCCGTCACGATCCAGGGATCGGGTGGCCAGGCCCAATTTTCGGGCGGCCGTTTCTCGGGCGGGATGGATGCCTATATCTCTCAAGTGTTGCAGCCAGCTCACAGGAGGACGAGTGCAACTGGCGCTCGGTCCGTCGCAGCGCACAACGATCAACGGCATACCGGCCACTTACGTCGTGGGCAGAGCAAACACCTCGTCGGGCGGCGGTCGATGTTGGCGTGTTTGCCTATCAGTGGGATCCGAACACGATCTATCACTTCGTTACCCTGACTCGGGCAGGGCAAGGCCTGGCACCATTCGCCCAAATGTTCAATTCATTGCGACGCATAACTCCTGCTGAAGCCACGGCGATCCGTCCGAGGATTATCGATGTGGTGACGGTGGGGAGGGGCGATACGATTCAATCGCTAGCCAGCCGAATGGCTTATCGAGACTATCCAGATGGATCGATTTCTGGCGCTCAACGGCTTGACCGCGAACAGCCCGCTGGTGCCCGGCCAGAAGGTCAAGTTGGTGGTCTACGGAAATCGGCCGAACTAGTTCGAAGCGTCTGAGACTTTCTGGTCAAGCTTCGACCACATTCCGCCGGCTCCCCCGCCCAACGAGCGAAGCGCACCCATGATCGCAATCGCAATCAAGGCCACTATCAAGCCATACTCTATCACGGTCACGCCACGCTTGTCCGAGCGAAGCTTGCGACCGAATTGTCCGGACAGCGAGCACGCTACCCTCCTCTGGTCTTGGTCCACGAGGCGGGTTTAGCGGTGAAACGATTAAGATTTGATTGGTGGAAAGAGGTTAATTCGCCGCTTTCCGCGATTATTTCGTCCAGGCAAGGAAATGCAGAATTTCCACAATTTCCTTGGTGGCGCCTTCGTTGCCCAGGGCTGAAAACGCCATTCGTGCCCTCAGTGCTTCAGACTTTGACAGGGCCGGCGGCCGTTTGGACAATATACAGGTTGCGCCCATCGAACGAAGGTCGCGGACGAGGCTGTCCAGGTTTTGGTAACGAAGCTGGACTCGATCGACATCTACCACCGGCATGGAGAATCCGGCGGCGCTCAGCAGCTGTGCCAGCGCTGCGGGCTCAATCCGCGGATGGGTCCGCGCCACCACCCTGCCCGTCGAACGGCCTGCTTCGATCAGGCTGGCGCGCAACGCCGGCAGGCTGTTTCCGCCCGCAATAGCACCAATCAGCGGAGCGTCGGGAAGGAGCGAGCGGCCGATCAGTTGCAGCGCCAGCTGCAGGTCGTTGACCGTGTCCAATGTGCCGACCGCGACGCACAGGTCATATTGTTGCTCTCCGAAATCGTGGCGGTCTTCGTCGGCCAGCGCTCCACCGACCTGCATAGCGAACAGCTGGCCAGGGTCGAACACATCGATTTCACTGGCAATCGCACGAAGCCGTCCGGGCCATTCCAGATGCCGAGCAGCCGAGCAGGAGTGCCCGTCCGAAGGGACGTGAAATGTCGCGAAGGCGATCAAGGCATTCGTCGAAAGCTCGGTCGAGCAGGAAGGCGTCCGAGCCTGTCCTCGCGGCCCGGTCGCGCCTCAACGCGCGCAGATTGCGGTCGAACAGATCCTGGTTCACGGCGGCGCTTGTGCGACCCGCGGACGCAGGCGACAAGGGGCAATGATGCGCCAGTTCACCCGTCCAGTTCGCGATTTGGGCAGGCTGCTTCTCGATTTCGCACTTCCAGCGCGTTGCGCGGGTTGTGCCGAGGTCATCGAGGAAGTGGGAGCTTTCTGTCCGACCTGCTGGGGGGCGATGGAGTGGCTTGGAAATTCCGGTTGCCAACAGTGCGGCTTGCCGCTGGAAGGAACGGAAGCCGATATCTGCGGACGCTGCCTCGCCGATCCGCCCAAGCTCGACCGGATGCGGGCCGCAGTCGCCTATGACGACCTTCCCCGATCGATCGCGCTACGGCTCAAATATGGAGCGAAAGGTCGCGCTAGCCCGGACGATGGCCCGCTATATGACGCCGTTAAAGGGCGACTGGGAAAACGGTTCGGTGGTTATCCCTGTGCCGCTGCATCGGTGGCGGCTGTGGCGCCGCGGGTTCAATCAATCTACCCTCGTGGCGCAAGAATTGAGCAAGTCATGGGGCCTGACCACGGAGCAGTCGCCTGCTACGGCGGGTGAAACGGACACGGCCGCTCAAGGGTATGAATCACGCGCAAAGGCGAAAGGCCGTCGCAGGCGCCTTTGCCTTGGCAGATGCCGATCGCATCAAGGGGAGAACGGTCATCCTTGTCGACGATGTACTGACCAGCGGCAGCACGGCGGAAGCCTGCGCAAAGGTGCTGCGACGGGCCGGAGCAAGCCGAATCGAGCTGATTTGCTGGGCGAGGGTGGTTCGCCCGGCGCAGCTCATGCGTTAACCCTTGGACGAATTCGATTCGCAAAGGAGTGACCGGGTTGGCGAAGGTCGAGATCTACACGAAGATGGCTTGCGGTTTCTGCTACCGCGCCAAGAAGCTGCTCGAGATGAAGAAGGTGCCATTCGAGGAATATTCGGTCGATCTGGGTGGAGCCAAGAAGGCGGAAATGGTGGAGCGCACGAACGGACGGATGACCGTGCCGCAAATCTTCATCAACGGCCGGCACGTCGGCGGTTGCGACGAGCTGATGACACTTGAATATCAGGGTAAGCTGGACGAATTGCTGGCCGCATGAGCCGCGTTCGCATTGCCCTTTATCAGTCGCAGACCGGGATCGATCCCGCCGCCAACGCCGAGCGCCTGGTGCGCGCCGTTGAGGATGCCGCCGCCGGAGGGGCAGCCATGCTTTTCACACCGGAGATGTCCGGTATGCTCGATCGCGATCGCGAGCGGGCGCTGAGCAAGGCCAGGAACGAAGCCGATGACGAGGTGCTGGCTGCGGTCCGGAGCGGCAGCCAAGAACTCGGGAATCTGGGTCCATCTCGGGTCGCTGGCGCTAAAGGGCGAAGGCGGCAAGCTGGTCAATCGTGGGTTCGTGATCGATGATCAAGGCGAAGTTCGGGCCCGCTACGACAAGATCCATTTGTTCGACGTCGACCTGCCGACCGGCGAGAGCTGGCGCGAGTCCGCCATGTACCAAGCCTGGCCATGATGCAGTCGTGGTACCGGATACGCCGGTCGGAAAACTTGGCCTCACCATTTGTTACGATCTTCGCTTTCCGGCCCTGTTCGAGCGGCTGAGTGAGGCCGGCGCCGATGTGATTGCGCTTCCCGCAGCCTTTACCGTCCCGACGGGGCGAGCGCACTGGCAGGTGCTGCTGCGGGCTCGGGCAATCGAATCCGAGCTGTTCGTCGTCGCGGCGGCGCAGGCCGGTCGGCATGAGGATGGTCGGGAGACCTACGGGCATTCGCTGGTCGTCGATCCGTGGGGCGAGGTGCTGCTGGAGATGGACGGGGAGCCGGAGCTGGGCTTTGCCGAGATCGATCTGGCTCGCATCGCCGATGTCAGGGCGCGTATCCCGGTGCATCAGCATCGCCGAGCTGATAGACCCGGTGGCGAATTGATTCGGGGGGCAGGCTTTCCTAAGGGGTGGCCGAGTGGCTCCGTAGCTCAGCAGGATAGAGCAACGGTTTCCTAAACCGCAGGTCGGGGGTTCGAGTCCCTCCGGGGCCACCATATGTTATTTGAACTGGGTCAAAATAGGGGATGGATGGGATGCTCGGGCGGCTTTTCTGGGATCATCCGCGATCGCTGGGCATGAGCTGGGCGGAACATGGCGCCGGGGCGGTGGTGATCGGCGCTCGGATGGTCGGCGCGGGCCTGGCCTGCATCGTCCACGCCGCGTTCCCGGCGCTGTTTACCGAGACCGCCGGGCGGACGATCATGAGCCTCCACGACCATATGATCAGCCGCAAGGCTGGCGCAGCCAATCCCAACGCGTGGCCCGACTATGAAATCTGACGGCCCTGCCGCCGACGTCGTCATCGTCGGCGGCGGCTATTCGGGAACGATGCTGGCCGCCGAGCTTGCTCGCCGCGGCGTGCGATCCCTGGTGATCGAAGGCAGCGGCCGTGCCGGGCGCGGGACTGCATTTTCGACCGAGGAGGAAGCGCATCTTCTGAATGTCCCGGCCGGCAAAATGGGGGCATGGGCGGACCGGCCGGAGCATTTCGCCAAGGCGGTGGAAGCGGAGAATTACGGACCGGGCGATTTCGTGCCGCGAAAGCGCTTCGGCGATTATTTGCGCGCGACCCTCGACGAGGCGCGCGCCAGCGGGCTAGCGACGACGGCGGAGCGCACAGCGGTTGGAGCCCAGCGCCTGGGCCGCGGTTGGACGATTAGACTGAACGACGGGTCGAGTGTCGAGGGGCGGGCATTGGTGCTGGCGCAAGGCAACCAGCCTCCAGGGACACTCGGATTTGCGCGCTTGGTCCCGGACCATTTGTTCGTCAACGACCCGTGGAGCGACGATGGTCGGGCGGCGGTCGCCCGGGTTGCGGCGAGCGGCGACGACGTGCTGATCATTGGCACCGGCCTCACCATGGTCGACGTGGTGCTGAGCTTGGACGAGGCCGGGCATCGCGGGCGGATCGTCGCCCTGTCGCGGCGCGGACTGGCGCCGAGGGGACATGCCGCCTTCGATCCGGCGCCGAAGTCGACCTGCATGAAGTCCCCCGGGGTTCGGTGGTTGCTTTGTGGCGCTGGCTTCGGGAGCGCAGCGCGAAGGTCGGTTGGCGCGCTGCGGTCGACAGCCTGCGGCCGCATAGTCATGCCTTGTGGCAGGCGCTCGATGACGGCCAGCAGCGACGCTTCATTCGCCATGCGCGGCCGTGGTGGGACGTTCACCGGCACCGCATCGCGCCCGAAGTGGCGGCGCGCATTGCGCGGCTGGTCGGCGAAGGGCGGCTGGAGATCGTCGCCGGGCGAGTGTCGCGGATGGTTGACGAGGATGGGATGCTTCGGGTGGAGATCGCCAGGCGCGGCGCCACTCGACCCGGTGGAGAGGCACTTGGCTTTGCCCTCGCAGTCAATTGCACGGGGCCGTTGGGAAGCATCGCAGACAGCGCGGATGGCGTGCTGCAGGACTTGTTCAGGGCCGGGCAGGCGCGGGCGGACGGACTGGGCATGGGGCTTGACGTGGACAACAGGTCGCGGGTGGCCGGGGCCAGCCAGGCCTGGGCGCTCGGACCGCTGACCAAGGGGAAGTTTTGGGAGATTGTCGCGGTGCCTGATATCAGGGGCCAGGTCGCCGCGGTTGCGGACGATATTGCCGTGGAGCTTGAACATGCCGTGCAGTCCTGAAGATGGCGACCTGGTCCAGGGGCGCGCCGAAGGTCCCGGTGCCCGACGACGTGGCGGAGGCGGTGCGAACGCTGATCCGCTGGGCCGGCGACGATCCCGGCCGCGAGGGGCTGCTCGACACGCCGAAGCGGGTCGCCCGGGCGTGGCGCGAATATGCCCGGGGCTATGCCGAGGACCCGGCGCATCACCTGTCGCGGACCTTCGAGGAGGTCGGCGGCTATGACGAGATCGTGCTGCTGAGCGACATCCCGTTCCAGTCGCATTGCGAGCACCATATGGCGCCGATCATCGGCAAGGCGTCGATCGCCTATCTGCCGTGCGATAAAGTGGTCGGAATCAGCAAGTTAGCGCGGGTTCTGCATGGCTTTGCCCGGCGACTGCAGGTGCAGGAACGGCTGACCGCCGAGGTCGCCGACTGCATCTGGGACAACCTCCAGCCCAAGGGCGTGGCGGTGGTGATCGAGGCGAGCCACGCCTGCATGACCGCGCGCGGCGTGCGCACGCCCGGCGTGATGATGACCACCAGCCGGATGATGGGCTGCTTCCGCGAGGATGAGCGGAGCCGGAAAGAAGTTCTGGCCCTGATGGGCTATTAGCACCGCCCGGCCATTCCGCGGCCCCAAGTCTTGATCTAACGGAACTTCTTCGCGGCGCCTGTCGTTACGGCCACGACCAAGTGGCCGACAGTATCTCGTTTCCCTCTATTGAAAGAAGGGCAGGACGATGATGACGCCCCCAAACCATCGTTGGATATTGAACAATAGAGCCTACCGCCGGGCGCTGCTCGCGGGCCTGGCGGTTGCCGCAATTGCGATTCCGCAGGGCCTTGCCGCGAGCGTGATCGACATCACGTTCAACACCGCGAATTTCTCTGACCCGCTGACCATCGACAATGAGCTGCTGCCGATGGTCCCGAACACGACGCAGACCTACAAGGCCGACGGAGCCGACGGCTGCGAAGTGGACGTGGTTACGGTGACCAATGAGACCAAGGCGATCGCCGCCGGGATAACGGCCCGGGTGGTGCGGGACCTGGCCTATGAGGACGCCGAATGCAACGGCACGCTCCACCTGGTCGAGAGAACCGACGACTGGTTCGCTCAGGATAATAGCGACAATGTCTGGTACATGGGCGAGTATAGCGAGAATTGCGACGGGCCGAACAATTGCACGCTGAGCGATGGCTCATGGGAGGCAGGAGTCGATGGCGCCAAGGCGGGCATCATCATGCTGGCCCACCCGACATCGGGCGACCAGTACCATCAGGAATTTTACGAAGATCATGCCGAGGACGAGGCCAAGGTTTCCGGCGTCGGAGTGACGGTGAAGCTGTCGAGGGAGGACGCTTTCCCGCCCGGCACCTTTACCGGATGCCTGAAGACCAAGGAATGGTCCGACCTGGATACGGGATCCGTCGAGCAGAAATATTATTGCCCCGACATCGGGCTGGTCGCGATCGACGAGCACCATGGCAAGATACTCCGCGCCGAGCTGGTCGATCCGGAGGCCGGAGCGGCCGCCCAGCCGGACGCATTCCAGTTCCGAACGGTGCCGCCCCATCGCTAAGGGTGAATAAAGTTAGAGGGACGCCCAGCCCCCCGGCCAAGCGTCCCTCGCGCGACGCTAATAACATGAGTTAAGTTTATTGGCGAATCCGCGCGCTGCTGGTCCGCCATCGGCGGCGTCGCGGCGCCGTGGACGAGTATCGCGCCTAACGAAGCTAATGGCCGCTTTCGACCCATTGCAGAAGTTAGCCGCAATCCATTCGCACGCGGCCTTGTAGCCTCATTTTCTACCGTTCTGGTTGTTGCCAATCGGGTCCCATTGCACGGGACCGTCAACACTGTCGAAGTTGAGAGCGAAGACCAGCATCTCCACATTCTCATCCTTGTTGACTGCCAGCAGGCAATGATCGTTTAATCTTGCCAGCGCCTTCAACTGATTGCTTGGGTTGTCGGGCGCGACCTTCGGGCAACTAGCTTTCGGGTTGGCCGGGTCTGCGGCCTGGCATGCCCACAAGGCATCTGATGCGTTCTGACGAAAGCGCACATTTTTGCCGCTCGTTTGATCGTTGAGTGTGAATTGAAGTAAATAAAAATCACTTTTGAACATATTATTTAGTTTTTTGCTGAAAGTAAATTCATCCATTCCCTTAGTAATTTTGTGTCCAAGTCCATTACTGGTTGCACCAAATAAAATTTTGCCATTAACTATTGTTGCAGTTAGATCGATGTTATAAAGTTTTCCTTCGCCCATCATTTCCTCCCTGCTCTTGGTTTAGCCTCTTGCTCAATTAGTGAGCGATAATCCATCTCTCAGCTGCGAAAAGATCCGCTCCCTTCGGCACGTCATTTCGCCACTCTTCTCATCTGGCGGGACGCTTCCGTGAATTGTCCTCGGCCATGTCCACCAGGCGATTACGCCACGCATCATTGCCACCGAGGGATTTCCCGCAGGCCGTGCGTAAGAATTGGGCAAGATCAGCCATTGACTGCCTCGCTCCCGAGTCTCGTTAAATTATGGTTAACACATCGGATGCGTTACAGCCAATCGCCGATCAAGTTGAGCGGCCCTGGGCCCGTTTCGGGCGTTCTGCCTATCCCCATTAGTTAATTAGTGTCCGCTTCCGACCCATTGCGGACATCCGCTCATACAAATGCTTTCGATCCAATGGCCAAGTCTGCTTTGTTAATCCCCATGCATGTCGTAGACTGGGCGCAGACATGTTGCGCGGGGTGCAATGACCGAGGCGACAGACATCTTCTTGTCATACAAGGCGGAGGATCGCGCTCGTCTCCAGCCGCTTGTGTCCAGTCTGGAAGCCGATGGATTCACGGTTTGGTGGGACGCCCGCATTGGGGCGGGGTCGCACTGGCGTCAGGATATCCAGCAGCATCTCGACGCTGCCAAATGTGTGATCGTCGCATGGTCCAAGCGCTCGGTTGGGCCAAAAGGCAACTTCGTGCACGATGAGGCCTCCGCGCTCAGCGCCGGGGAGTCTATTGCCGATCCGCCTCGATCGGGTGGAACCGCCCCTCGGTTTTGGCGAAGTGCAGGCGATCTCGCTTCAAGGATGGAGGGGCAATCGCGCGGATGCCCGCTACTTGGCCTTGGTCGAAGCGGCGCGAAAACTCATGGCAGGCGAAGACATTTCGCACGTCTTCGAACACCTTTCCGACCGGGCATTTTCGCGACGCGCGTTGCTGGCAGGTGGCGGCATCGCTGCCACAGCCGTCGCGGCAGGCGCCTGGCTCTTGTTCCAACCCGACGCACCGGCAAATTCCAGACGGATTGCCGTCATGCCTTTTGCCAACCTCTCCAACGATCCGGAGCAAACCTACTTTTCAGAAGGCATCGCGGAGGAGATTCGCGGCGCGCTGTCAAGGGTCGGCTTGGAGGTGATCGGCCGCTCGTCGTCCGACGCCGTGAAGGACTTCGACACCAAGGCCATCGCCGCCAAGCTAGGTGTCGCGAATGTTCTTACAGGCAGCGTCCGCCGCTCGCCGCAGGTGATCCGCATCAGCGCGCAGCTCGTGAGTGGCTCTGATGGCGTCGAACGATGGGCGCAAAGCTACGACCGGGCGCCCGGCGACACCATAAAGATACAGACCGATATCGCCGCCCAGGTTGCGCAGGCGCTGAGCGTCGCCCTTGGCCAGGCGGCTCGTGCAGCGCTCACACTCGGCGGCACCTCTGACAGCATTGCGCAAGGGCTATTACTGCAGAGCCGGAAGTTGATTCGCGAGTCCAACGCGGAAGACGCATTGCATAGGGCCACTGCCTTAGCCGACGCGGCCCTGGCCCGCGATCCGAATTACGCCGACGCTTTTGTGGCGAAGGCATTGGCGATTGTTCAAGTAACAAGCGCTTATTCAAGGGGCCCTGCCGAAACCGACAGTGGATTTGCGCTCGCTGACAAAGCTGCGAAGCAAGCGCTGCGGGTTGCTCCAGAGCTTGGCAGCGCGCACGCCATTCAGGCGTACATTGAAGGAAGTCGGCTGAACTTCGGCAGTTCGTTGAAATATATTCGGCAGGCTCTCGCGCGATCCCCAGAAGAAACTGAAGTCCTGATGCAGGTGAGCCGGCTTGTCGTTTTCGTCGGCGACGGACAGGAGGCACTTCAGCTTGCCAACCGATGTCTTTCGCTCGACCCGCTCAACCCTCGCGCATTCCGTATAAAGGCCGAGATATTGAAAACGCTGCGGCAATATCCGCAAGCGATCGAGGCTGGGCGAAGGGCGATCGAACTTGCGCCTGAGGGTCATGCAGTGCGCTTCTCGATCGGGAACAGCCTGCTGCTCCTCGGCAAATATTCCGAGGCAAGGGACGAATATCGATTGATGCCGCCAGACGATCTTTTTCGGCTTACAGGGGAGGCGATCGTGGACGCCCGAACCCATAATATCGCCGATGCAAAGCAGATAATCGCGAAAATCAGGCATCTGTTCGGTGCCGCAGCGAACTATCAAAACTCTCAAATCTACGCTCAGTTGGGAAACTACGACCGCGCCTTTGTTGCGCTCGACAATGCTTACGAGGCAAGAGATCCCGGCCTGATGTATTTCAAGACGGATGCATTCCTCGATCCGATCCGCGACGACCCTAGATTTGCGGCGCTGCTCAATAGATTGAAGTTCCCGGGCTAAGGGCGGTGAATGGCCGTTCGCCTCCCTTCGACGCCTGCTGCTTGCGATATTCCGGAAGCGGGAGGCCGGCTTGGGACCAGTCTTCCAGTTCGACCTCCTGGAAGATCACCCAGGTCCGGTCGAGCGGCTTGTCGAGCACGTCGAGCAATAGCTGGCTGATCCCCTTATAGATCGCGGCCTTCTGGTCGGCGGTCACCCGATCGACGCCGGGCAAATTGCCTTCGCGCGTCACCTGGACGGTTACCATCGGCATGGTCGTTCTCCTTCAATGACGATTGCTTAGTGACCGGCGACCTGGCCGCCATCGACGTGCAGGATCTCGCCCGTCACGAAGGGAGCGTTGTCGAGGTAGAGGATTGCATCGACGACATCGGAAACTTCGCCCAGTCGGCCGACCGGATGCAGGGTCGCCGAGGAACTCGTGCGTTTCGGGGGAATGCATCGGCGTCTTGATGATGCCCGGCGACACGGCGTTCACGCGAATTCCGCGGGTCGCATATTCGATCGCCAGATTCTTGGTTGCCGCTGCAATGCCGCCCTTGGTGAGAGAGGCGAGAACCGACGGGACCTGCGACGTGGGGTTGTCGACCAGCGTGGTGGTGATGCTGACGATATGGCCGCTGCCCTGCTTCTCCATCGCTTCGATCGCAGCCTGGGTGGTGTAAAAGAAGCCGTTGAGGTTGGTCGAAACGACGTCGGCATATTGCTCTGCCGTGTAGCTGGTGAAGGGGCTGGCGATGAAGATGCCGGCATTGTTTACCAGCGTGTCGACACGGCCGAATGCCTTGAGCGCAGCCTCAATCACCCTGGGCCCGGTGGCCGGATCGCCGATGTCGCCGGCGACGGCCAGGACATCGGGGTTGGTGGAGGGCTTGATCGAGCGCGACGTTGCGACAACCCGGTAACCGCGTTCCAGGAAGGCCTCCACGATACCCGCGCCGATGCCCTGCGATGCGCCGGTTACGACGGCGACTTTGCGTAGATCATTCATTTCGAACCTCGACAATATATTGGTGAGGCGCCCGATTGCGCCGCTTCAGCCCATCTAATTGCTGCCGTTGGTGGTGCGAATAGTCGACGTAAGGCAGACACTCTTCCGATTTCTGCAATAATCAATATGATGGATCGATGGACCGTATCGATGCGATGAAGGTGTTCATCGCCGCTCTCGACGAGGGAAGCCTCGCTGGAGCGGGGAGGCTGCTCAGGCGTTCGCCGGCCTCGGTCAGTCGTGCGATCGCCTTTCTCGAGGCCCATGTCGGCGTCGAACTGCTCCATCGCACGACCCGTTCGATCCGGCTCAGCGAGGCGGGCGAGCGTTATGCCGCGGCGTGCCGCCGCATCCTGACCGAGTTGGAGGAGGCGGAGATCCTGGCCGTCGGCGAGAAGTCGGCGCCGAGGGGACTGCTGACATTGTCGGCTCCGCCGATTGGCGGCGAGGATATATTGCGGCCGATCGTCGACGAATTTCTCGACGCCTATCCGATGGTTTCGGCGCGGCTGCTGTTGCTCGACCGGGCGGTCAACCTGGTCGAGGAAGGCGTCGATGTCGCGTTGCGCGTTGCCCAGCTGCCGGATTCATCATTGATCGCCACAAAGGTCGGCAGCGATGTCCGCCGCGTGGTTGTGGCCGCGCCGCAATATCTCGCGGGCCGGCCGCCGATCGTCACGCCAGCCGACCTCGCGGGGCATGAGATCATTGCCTTTACCAACTTCGGCCTGGACAGCTGGAGCTTCGCGCCGGCGGCGGGATCGACCATCCCGCGGACGGTTTCCTTTACGCCCCGACTGACGGTGAATAGCGTAAGGGCCGCCATGGCCTCGGCGGTCCGAGGGCGCGGCCTCACTCGCCTTTATTCCTATCACGTCGCCGAAGCGGTCAAGAATGGCGATTTGAAGGTGGTGATGGCCAATGCCGAATATCCGGCGCTTCCGGTCCACCTGCTGACCCCAAAGGGGCGCGCTTCGGTGCCCAAGGTCCGGGCCTTCCTCGACTTCGCAGCGCCACGGCTGCGGTCGATCTTCTCGAGGCTTGCGAACGACGCCCGTGCGCTCAGTTCGTTCGATTATGCCGAGCGCTGAATAGAATTGGCGGGACCTAGCTAATGTCTGCTTTTCGACCCATTGCGGTCAGTCGCAAAACCGAAACCTGAACCGATCCGTTACCTTGGGTGAAGCCGGTTTGAGGCCGCCAGTGTTAGCGCACCAGCATTTATCATCAGCATTTCTCAACGGCCGAGCACGCGTTGCGTAGGCGTTCAATTCTCAACGTAGGTTGGGGGAGAAAGTCGATGCATAACTTCATCAATACACTTGCGGCGATTGCAACCGCGACCATTCTGACAACGAGCGCCTCAGCACAAACCGCATGGCAGCATGGCGCCACACCTTACATAGAAATCAAGAACGAGGCTGCGCCCAAACTGATTGTGGATCCGCCGCTTCCCGAAGGATTACCCAAAGGCCTGGTCTGGATCCAATATCACACGGAGAATGTGCGCATCGCACCCGTGCTGGGGGAGGGGGCGCTTCAGGCGTCACCACGCGTGGGGCATTTGCACATAACCGTAGATGACTTGCCATGGTTGTGGGCGGATACGAGCGGTAGCAATACCATCGACATATTCGGCTTGCCGCCCGGACCGCACAAGGTGAAGATCGACTTGGTTGACGCAAACCACAATGTTTTCCCCGGACAGAGCAAGGTGGTGAGCTTCACCATGCCTAGTTGGGGCGGCCATCACTAACTCGCTGCGCCACGCAAATCTAAAGCCTGCAATTGGCGATATACAAAGCTCCCGGCGCTCCCAGGTTCAGGGACGTTCTCTGCGGCAACACTGTTCGAACTAGCCTGCGCGCTAGGCGCTAACCCGGAATGTCCGCCTTCCACCCATTCCGGCCATTAGCCGCTCGCATGCGTCTGTTGCTCGGCTGGACGATGTCTTGCCATGATGAAGCGTGATCTACCTTCGCCTGCTTGCGGCCTGTTGCGGGATCGCCCTGCTGCCCTCGGGCGCGCGAGCCGATCCCCCTATCATCGACATGCATCTCCATGCCCGGGCGCCCGGCCCGATTGCCGGCGCGACCCCACTTTGCGCTCCGCCGCCGGCCATGCCGCGATGGGATAATTCGAAACCGATCGACGCGGGTCTTCACATCGCCCGGCTGCGCGCATCCGCTGTCTCCGTCGGCGACCGGTGAGGAGGTCATGCGCGACACGATCGCGATCCTGAAGCGCCGGAACATCATCGCAATGGCCAGCGGAGAGCCGGAGAATATCGCCCGATGGCGCGATGCGGCTCCCGGCCGGATCATTCGCGGCCTCGACCTTCGCGTGGGTCCCGGACGACCTGGATCCAGATTTCAGCCCCGCTCACCCGATGAGGTTCGCGCACTCTACAAAGCCGGCGCCTTCGACGTCCTAGGCGAGATAATGGCGCAATATGAAGGGATTCCGCCCGACGATCCCCGGCTAGAGCCCTATTGGTCGCTCGCCGAGGAGCTCGACATTCCCGTCGCAATCCACCTCGGCCCTGGCGGCGGCGGCGATGCTTATTCGGGCAACCCGGAATATCTCGCCGCGAACAGCAATCCGCTTCGCCTGGAACCAGTGCTCATTCGTCACCCCCGGTTGCGGATCTATATCATGCACGCCGGATATCCCTTCATCGACAACCTGTTGGCGCTGATGGAAGCGCATCCGCAAGTCTATGTCGACATTGCCGCAATCGACGGGACCGAGCCTCGCGCCGCCTTTTACAGCTATCTCCGCCAGATCGTCGACGCAGGTTTCGGCGACCGAATAATGTTCGGGACCGATCAGGGAAGTGGCCGGAATTGATCGAGCGATGCATCGACGCGATCAACGAGGCGCCGTTCCTGACCAGCGGGCAGCGGCGCGATATCCTGTACAACAACGCAGCGCGCTTCCTTCGCATCGGCAAATCCGATGTCGCTCGATAGCAGGCGATACGGTCCGCTTTCCGCGCATTCCCGATACTGCGAACGCGGCGCTCAGGCCGCGAGTTGTTCGAGTTGTTCGCTTACTTCGAGCCAGCGTGCTTCCGCTTCTTCCAGGTCCGCGGCGAGCTTGGCGCGGCGGCGGCTGAGTTCGGTCATGGGTAGCGAGGCGAGCTCCGGTTCCGCGCCGGCGGGATCGAACATCGCCCGGTCGAGCGCGGAGCATTGGGCCGCGAGCCGGGCGCTGGCCGCTTCGGCCTCCGTGGCCGCCTTTCGAAGCGCACGGGCGTCTTCGCGCGCCTTCGATCCGGCCTTGCGGTCGGCTTTCGAAGCCTTCGGCTTTCTCTCCGCCTTGGGCTGGTTACGGCCGAGGACGAAGTCGATGTAATCGTCGATGCTGCCGGCATAGTCGACAGCCTCGCCATGTTCGACGAGCACCAGGCGGTCGGCGGTCAGTTCGACCATGTGGCGGTCGTGGCTGATGAGGATGACGGCGCCGTCATAGCCGTTGAGCGCCTGGACAAGCGCCTCACGCGCATCGACGTCGAGGTGGTTGGTCGGCTCGTCGAGGATGAGCAGGTGCGGCGCGTCGCGGGTGATGAGCGCCAGGGCAAGCCGGGCGCGCTCGCCGCCGGAAAGCCTGGCGACCAGCGTCGTCGCCTTTTCGCCCGAGAAGCCGAACCGGCCCAGCTGGGCGCGCACGGCGCCGGGGGTCTTGCCCTCCATCGCCCGGGTCATGTGCTGGAGCGGGGTATCGTCGCCGTGCAGTTCTTCGACCTGATACTGGGTGAAATAGCCGACCCGCATCTTGCCGGAGGAATTCACGGATCCCTCCATCGGCTTGAGCTGGGCGGCAAGCAGCCGGGCGAGGGTGGTCTTGCCGTTGCCGTTGCGGCCAAGCAGCGCGATCCGGTCGTCGGGATCGATGCGGAGGTTAAGCCGCTGAAGCACCGGCGTGTCCGACAGCATAGCCGACCGAGGCCATGTCGAGTGTGATCAGCGGCGGCTTTAGTTCGGTCGGGCTTGGAAAATCGAAGCTGAGGCTGGGGTCGTCGACGAGCGCGGCGATCGGCTGCATCCGCGCCAGCATCTTGGCGCGGGACTGGGCCTGCTTGGCGGTCGACGCCCGGGCGCTGTTGCGGGCGATATAGTCCTGCAGGCGCGACCGCTGCGCCTCCTGCGACGCACGGGCGGCGGCGATCTGCGCCGCGCGCTCGGCGCGTTGGCGTTCGAAGCCGTCGTAATTGCCGGAGTAAAGGCTGATCTTGCCGCGTTCGAGGTGAAGGATGGTGTCGACGACGTTGTTGAGAAGGTCGCGCTCGTGGCTGATCACGACCAGCGTCCCGGCGTAGCTCTTCAGAAAATTTTCGAGCCACAGCGTGGCTTCGAGATCGAGGTGGTTCGAAGGCTCGTCGAGCAGCAGCACGTCGGGCGAGGAGAACAACAGGGCGGCGAGCGCGACCCGCATTTTCCAGCCACCCGAATAGCTGTCGAGCGGCATGCCCTGCATCTGCTCGTCGAAGCCGAGGCCGAGGAGGATCCGCCCCGCTCGGGCCGGCGCGCTATAGGCGTCGATCGCCAGCAACCGGTCGTGAATATCGCCGAGCCGGTGAGCGTCCGTGCAATGGTCGGCCTCGGCCATCAGGTCCGAACGCTCGACATCGGCGGCCAATACGGTCTCGAACGGGGTCGCGGTGCCGCTCGGCGCTTCCTGGGCGATGTAGCCAAGCTTCGTGCGGCGCGGCATCTCGATCTCGCCCTCGTCGGCCTCGAGCTGGCCGACGATGACCTTCATCAGCGTGGACTTGCCCGCGCCGTTGCGGCCGATCAGCCCGACCTTGCTTCCCGGAGGAATCGCAGCGGTGGCGCGGTCGAGGATTGCACGCCCGCCAAGGCGCACCGTGATTCCGTTGATGGTCAGCATGGCGGGGCACCTAGCCGCCAATCGTGGCAAACCCAAGACGAATAAAATGGAATATGATGAAACGGCTTATGGCAGTTTTCGACCAATTGCGGCCGCTAGCTGCTGGGTTCTGAGGTGGCTCAGTCCCGATGCTCTCGGTAGTAAACGCCGCCATCGTAGTAGCCGCCACCGTAATAGGGCGCGCCATAATTGGTGCCGTAATAGGGTGAGCCATAATTGCCGTCGTAGTTGGGCGAACCGTCAATGCTGCCGTAGAGAGGCCGGCCGAAAGAGCCGCCGTCATCGACCCCGCCATCAATATGGCGATGTCGCGGATAATTATAGAAGCTGCGGCGACCGGGATGATAGCCACGGTCATCGGGGTGAGTATTTAGATCGTTGCGGGGCTGAGAACTGCCCACAACGGAATCGCGGCGCGCTTCGGCCGAGCCGGCAATGGCGGCCAAGACGACGGCGGACAATATGAGAAGCGATTTGCCGAGCATGAGGGCCTCCTTTGTCCCAGCCCCGCCACGAACAGCATAGATGGGGTGCCCGTGTCGTTTCTTGAAGCATTGGGCGTAGTCGCAGCCAGGTAACGACCCAAAGTTGTCATTAAGCGAATGTATGCTTTAGACCCATTGCGGACATTTAGTTTCAGGCGCCTCGTCCGGCGAGAACGATGCGGAGGGTTCAATGAAGGGCTCGTTCACATACTCGCTCTTCCAAAAGGAGCCGGTCGGAACATTCGCAGACGGGCACGTTTTCGTAATCGCCCCGGACGTAAGCGGCGCAGAGCAGGACCCGCGCGCTGGCTACTGGCGCTGCGACTTTGCACAGGACGAAAGACTTACTTGGTCTGAGAAGGTGTACGCGCTGTTTGGATTGCCGGCTGGGACACCGGTCATGCGCGACTGGGCCGTGGAGCGCTATACCGAGCCATCCAAGACTGCTCTTGAACGGGTGCGGAAGTATGCGCTCAGGCGGAAGTTGGGCTTCATCCTCGATGCTGCGATTCGTCTCGAAGGGGGAGGCAATCGTTGGATTAGAGTGCTGGCCGTTCCAATATTGGCGAAAAGACGTGGTCGCGTTGTGGGATTACATGGCCTGAAGCGGTCGCTCTAGAAGATTCACTAACGTCCGCTTTCCACCCAAAGCAGACATTAAATATGAAGCCGAGGGGACCATTTGCGTGTCGGGTGCCGGCTATTTGATGGCGCCATCGGAGTTAGTCATTCGTTTTACCTTCCTCAACGACGGGAAGGAGAGACCGAGATGGTTACCCGGCTCAATCGAAGAAAGACTTCCGTCCTGACGGGCATCGCTGCGTCGCTCATCTTTGTCAGCCCGGCAGCGTTTGCGCAGGACAGCCAGATCATCGTGCAGGCCCCGCAGAAGAACGTCCGCGGCGAGCGCGTCAGCTATCATGATCTTAACCTTGCGACGCCTGTCGGCGAGCGGACATTAGTGCGGCGTGTCGGAGGCGCAGTCGAGCGCGTCTGCCTGTATGACGAAGGCCGTTGGTACGGGCTTGCGGTGCCCGACTATAACAGCTGTGCCCAACGCGCGTGGCGAGGAGCACGGCCGCAGGTGAACGGCGCGGTCTACCGGGCGCGCTTGGCTGCATATGGCCGCGGATACTAGTAGCGTCCGCTTTCTACCCATTGCAGACATTATGGGCGCTTCGAACGAAGGCCCGGGCTTGGGGGCGGCTAGTCAGTTCGCGGTGTGAAGGGCTTCAGATTGTCCGGGCCAAGCTTGACCACGCCATAGCTGGATGCGGGGAGTTCGTTCCAGGCGCCTTCAAGGTCCCCGAGCGGCTCCGAGACAACCAGCCTCGAATTATCCGAAAGCGCCTGGAAAACGGGAATGTCCGGATGCTGTTCGCGCAGGGTCGAAACCTTTGTCGAGAAATATAATGACGGAGGCTGGCCCTCGCTTGCGTAGCGGAAGGCCCAGACGTCCACACCATTGCTGACCGCTACGCTCATTCGGACCGGATGAGCGATGCCGGCGCGTCGGCAGACCTGTTCGATGAAGCCGACCGCGCGCTCCACGCCGAGCGGCGGGTCGTCCTCGAGCCCGAAGGTCAGTGCGAGAAAGAAGAAAGTTTCGGTATCGCTCGAGCCTTTGACGAAGGGGTAGAGATCGGGGTCAATCGCCAGCGTGAGCTCGCGCTTGACCAGGTCGAAGTTGGCGATTTGTCCGTTGTGCATCCACAGCCACTTGCCGTGCCGAAACGGATGGCAATTGGTGTATTGAACGGGTGAGCCCGTCGACGCCCGGATATGCGCAAAGATGAGGTGCGATCGGACCTGCCGTGAGATTTCGCGCAGGTTCTGATCGTTCCACGCGGGATCGACGCCCTTGTACAGCGCCGGAGCATCATCGTCGCCGTACCAACCGATGCCAAATCCGTCGCCATTGGTCGTGTTCGGCCCAAGCTTTGCGTGGAGACTCTGGTCGATCAGCGAGTGCTTGGGCTTGTAGAGAAGCGCCTCCAGCGGGAGCGGAGTTCCAGAATATGCGAGCCAACGGCACATGACCATTCACTCCTGACCGACGGTAATGATTTGCCAGGGCAGCTAATGGTCATGCGGGGGCAGAAGGAAATCGAGTGAAACCCTGAGAAGCGGCCGCCATTCGCGGCGCTATGTCCGTTTTGTACTCAAAATGGTCCACTATCGTAGCGTCTGCTTTCGACCCATTGCGGCCATTAGCCTAGCGTCTGATATCGACCCATTGCGGACACGTTCGATCATTGACCGCAAGGGCCGTCGGTGCTGGCCATGACCAGCAAGTTGGTGTGTTCGGGTCCCGACCCTGATAGACCCTCGTCATCGTTTACCGCGTGTGGCCCGTTTCAACGCTGAGGGGGTAAAATTGCGGCTTCGCCAGGTCACCGCTCATCTGAAAGAGCAAAATTGGATCGCGGTCATCCTGGACTTCGTGATCGTTGTCATTGGCGTCTTCGTGGGGCTTCAGGTTAACAATTGGAACGAAGCCCGGCATGACACGGTGCGGGGCCAAGAATATCTTCAGCGCATCCACTCTGACGTGTTGGAGGATGTGGGCGCCCTCGACCGAAGGTTAGCCTTCTGGGGGGACGTCGCTGATTATGGCAACGCCGCGCTCGATTTTGCAGAGAATGGAAAACTGACGAATGGGTCCGCTTGGGACACGCTTCTGGCCTTCTATCAGGCAAGCCAGATTTGGCCGTTTACTACCTCCGACGGGACATATCAGGAGTTGATTGCTGCCGGCGATTTGGGGCTTGTCAGCGATTCCGACCTGCGGCACTCGCTCGCGGATTATTATGTAACTGGAAGTCGCCGGTTGGCGAGGCGGGTCGATGTGATCCCGGCCTATCGTGAAGAGATCCGCGGTCTGACTCCGATGAGCGTTCAACGTCAAATATGGGCCCATTGCCACCGTTTCCTAAGCGACGACCGCCAATTGTTGATCGATTGCGAGTCGCCCATTACCGAGGTCGAAGCCCGAACGATTCTGGCCAGCTACGTGGAATCCCGAGAGACCATAAAGGGCCTGCGCTTTTGGATGACGGACCTTGCGGCCACATCGAGTTTCGCGCGCCTCTATAAACATGAGGGCGAAAGCCTCGCGGCGCGGGTCGCTAACGAAACTCGATGAGCAAGCTCGCCCCGATGGCTATGTCTGCTTTCCACCCATTGCAGGCGTTTAAGCGGCAAGGCATTGACTGTGAAACGGTCGAAAAATGGCGGAATCTAAGTTGGGAAAACACAAGTGATCTTTCTCGTGCTTCTGATATTTCCAATAGGGTTAGCCTGGATTGTAATCCATGGTTTTCGTAAAGGCGTGGTTTGGGGACCGCGCGGCTCATACGTGCGCTCCGAGGACCCCGTTCTATTCTGGCTGCAGATGGCGATGTTTGCCGGGTTTTCTGCATGGGCCTTTTACCTTCTCGGCCCGATTTCGTGGGACCTGTTGGAAGGCTTCATTGAGTTCGGGTGGGAGCCTACATATCAAGGATAGGCGGGTTGCTCATGGAGGCGCGATGGCAAATCGTCTTCCACCAAGAACGGTAATGAGCCTAATGTCTGCTTTCCACCCATTCCTGCCATTAGCTAGTCGGGGAAGTAGCTCTTCCAAGCTTTACGTGCGACGAATGGTGCGGACGCAAAAAGCAGCACGCCGATGCCAATCTGCACGTAACTGCCGCGCTCCGCCGTCAGGAGCAGGAAGAAGCCGAAGACCGCCGGTGCGAGCAGCAAGAAGCCCAAGTTCTTCGCAGAGATTGAGTCCTTCACGAAGCTGTCCGCCTGGTCGTCATCACGATAGCCCGCCATTAGCATTCGATAGGCGACCCAATGGCAGCTTTCCACCCATTGCGGCCATTGCGTTGTCATTCGGAACAGGCTCGCTAAAAAAGTCGGATGAGGATTTCCACAGTTGTAGTCAGCCTACTGACCGCCGCGCTCTGCGCCGCCGCTTTTTGGGCCGACGGATCGAAACTAGGCGGACTAGTTGTCAGCTCCGCCATTGTCGGATTGGCGGTGTTTTTCCATACCCGGACTGTCGAGGGCGGTTGGCTCCAAGCCGGTATCGCTGCGGTCTACCTGGCGGCCGTCGCTTTGGGGTCAGTTAGCGCCTTGCTGATCGACAAGGCGCTAGGCTCAGCAAACTCCGCGAACCTCTTGCAGAGTTCAATGGCCATTCCCGGCGTTATGCTCGGCTGGGCCATTTGCACTGCCTTCCTGCGATGGAACCAAGCGCCGCAGTAGTAGTCGAAACGCGTTCTTCTAATGTCAGCTTTCCACCCATTGCAGACATTAGGCTAGTGCACGTTTATGGCTTTGCGCAGGTTTTACTGATGAACTCCGCTTATGGTCCTCCAATCGGGATTGATTGGTTGCTGTTGCCACCGCTTGATAACGAGCCTTGCACTTGAGCCGGTGCGGCGATTGCATTGGAGAGCCAGGAGGCGCGGTCGTCCGCATCTTTGAATAATTCGGGAGGATCGGTCGCATGCAATTGCCAGTTTCAGCTTTCGAGGTCGTGGATTGGGAAAAGGTGCCGGCGACCGAGCATGCCGGAGAAACCGGGCACGCCCTCTGGCGTACGGTGGCGATGGGCGATGTCCGGATACGGCATGTCGAATATAGCGCCGGCTATGTCGCGGATCACTGGTGCGACAAAGGGCATATCCTGTTCGTTCTTGAGGGCGAGCTGCTCACCGAACTGAAGGACGGACGCAGTTATCGGCTGACCCGCGGAATGAGCTACCAAGTTTCCGACCATGGCGACGCGGCGCATCGATCGGTGACGGAAACCGGCGCGAAGCTCTTCATCGTCGATTAGCGACGCTAGCGCCGAGATTTCACTTCGCGTCGAGGAAGTCGCGGACCAGCTTAACGATCACGTCCGGGTTTTCTTCCATGCATGAGCATCTCCAATGGGAGAAGGTAATGCCGACACGCGGACGCCGGGGCAACTCGAGCCTTGAGGTGCGATAGAGTCAGGTGCGGGATGAACTTAGCATTGTTGGACTCCCAGCTCCCTGAGCAGCTGCTCTCGATCGTCCTGTGACGATAGCATTGCGGCCAGCCTGCACCCCAATTGCCTGGCGGTGCACGAGGATTTGCTTTCTTCCCTGACGACGATCGTCGCGATCGGGCCAAGGAATTTGGTCAAGGCGGTCGCCATCCGCTCAAGCTCGAACGGGGAGATGGCCTCGATTTTCCCAGCCGGGTCGATCGTCGCCGCGGAGCTCTCGTCATCGGGCGCACTGCTGGCCCGGGGCGCCATCGAAACGAATTGGTCGCGGTCCCTGTCATTGGGGATATGCCGTGCCAGGAGGCTGTAGAGATCTTCAACCGAGGTGGCGCGGGCGGCGGCGCGGTCGACCAATATCGATGCGATCGGGCCCATCACGCTGGTGAGGTGACTCTTGACCGAGGTCAGGCTCTCCGGGTCCGGGGCCGGCGGCGGCGAATGTCCGGAGGCAATGGCCCGGATCTCGGCGAGGCATAGTTTCAGGGCCGACGCATAGCTGGCGGTCGCGTCGATCAAGTGCATGCGCGTCAGACGCAGGGGCAATTTGCACGGCTCGATCATCACCGGAAGTATTGGCTTGCGCAGGTCGATCGAGAGGCTGATTTCGTCGGCGACGTTTTCGGACGCGACCGACCGGGGCGAGAGAAGCACGACGACGCAGCGACAGCCGGCAATGGCTCGCTCGATTGCCCGGTCCCAATGCTCGCTGGGGCGGATATCAAGCTGGTCCACCCATGTCGCAATTTCCGCGGAGCGCAAGTCGTTCGCAAAGCGCATCGCGAATTGCTCGTCGTTGCGGGAATAGCTGATGAAGCAAGCGTCCTTCTGGACCATGCCCGGGAGCGACATATGATCAGCCCTGCCCAAGCATTCGAAACGCCTCGACGATGCTGCGGTGCATCCGGTTGAAGGATGAGCTCAACCGGCCAAGCTCGTCGGAACTTTCATAGACATATTCGGGCGCATCGAGATCACCCAGGCTGACCGCCTCGGCAGCCGTCGTGATGCCCTCGATCGGCCTGATCACGACGAAGTGCAGCAGCAGGTTGACGGCGATAAACAGCATTATGAGGAAGGAGCCGAAGGGCACGACGAACAGCCTTCGAATATGCCCGGCGCGGACCAGCGAGGCCGACATCGGCACGGAAACGACCTGTGCCGCAACAATTTCATTCGGCTTCCACCCGAACCCGTTCTGACCGCCATAAATCTCGACCATCGGAGCCGGGGCCTTGGCCGCAGTGCTGTGGCATTCCATGCAGGCGGGCGTGGCCGCGATCGGGCGGGAAAGTACGATGAATCGTCCCGTCGGCGTCGACCGCACCAGCGAGATTTCCTCCTTCGACGGGTCGGCCCGGAATTGTCCGATAATATCGGCTTCCCAGTCCGAGGCGCGATCCTGCGGATTGGTGGGGTTCAGCGCGGCTTCGCGATAGGTAAATTCCGGGTTTTTGTCATGGATCAGGTCGACGCTCCGCTTTGCAGCATATGCCGACACGGCTTGAGGATAGAATTGATGTTCCATCCGATCCTTGAGCAGCGGCGTGATCTGGTCCGACGTATATTTCCGGGCGCCTGACGCGCTTTCCATCATGATGCGGGCGCTTTGGAGGACCTCGTCGCGCGCCACCCCGTCGACCAGTGGCTCGGCCGCAAGCGTAAACAGGCCGACGCCCACGATTGCGACAGCAAGCACCATCAAGTTGAATTTGGCGCGAATGCCCAAAGATCGGATTTCCCTTTTGCGAGCGTGCCGAAGAGTCGGACGTCCATGGGCAAGTGCCACATCAGGAACCTCCGCTTAAGTTCACGAACTGAAGTAAGCCGCTACAGATTCTGTAGCGATGGGCATCCGAGCGTCGCGCAGGACGGTTGCTTAGACCTTTGCATGCAGTGTGAGTTTGACTTGGCGGTTCAAGCGAGCCTGCTGAGGGGCGTCTATTTGGGCTCGAGCGAGCCGAGCGCTAATGGCAGCTTTCGACCCAAAGCTGCCACTAGCGTAGCGTCTGCTTCCGACCCATTATCGACATGGCTGTTCGATCGGGTTCACATTGCGGCAGCGGCAGTCCGTATCCTGCTGTTAGATTCCTGTTTACGCTTGCGCTTGAACGTCTTCCTAGATCGGCGCAGACTATCACCCTCTAAGCCGGAGGAGCCGTGTCCCGCATTTTTCTCAGCTATGCTCGAGACGACGTCGATGCAGCCAGGCAGCTAGCGGAGGGAATCTCCGAAGCGGGCCACGACGTCTGGTGGGATCGCCACCTGCATGGTGGATCGCGCTTTGCCGCGGAGATCGACCAGGCGCTCAAGGAAGCGGAAGTTGTCGTGGTCCTTTGGTCGGACGCCTCCGTCAGTTCTGCGTGGGTCCAAGATGAAGCGGCCGAAGGGCGCGATTCCGGTCGCCTCGTTCCCGTCGCGCTCGGTTCGGCAAAGCCGCCCCTCGGCTTTCGCCAGTTCCATACCCTCCAGCTGGAACTGTCGGACGGTAATGGGCGTCCGGAGGCGCTCGGAGAGTTGCTCGACGCAATCAGCAGCACCTGCGGATCGGATCCGCGTAATCAGAAGGCGAGTGGGACGGAGCCGACTGGCCCGGCGCTGCGAAAGGTGTCGGTTTGCGTGTTGCCTTTCTTCAATATGAGCGGTGAGCCCGAACAGGAATATTTCAGCGACGGCATCACTGAGGACATCATCACCGACCTTTCGAATGTGTCAGCCTTGTCGGTAGTCGCCCGGAATACTGCGTTCACCTATAAGGGCCAGTCGCATGACGTGAAGGAGGTCGCGAAGGCTCTCGGCGTCAGCCATGTGCTCGAGGGGAGCGTTCGCAAAGCCGGGAACCGCGTACGGATCACCGCACAGCTAATCGATGGAGCCATTGGAGATCACGTCTGGGCGGCCCGCTTCGACCGCGACCTCACGGATATTTTCGAAATTCAGGACGAGATATCCAAAGCCATCGTCGATGCCTTGCAGGTAAAGCTGCTTCCTAAGGAAAAGAGTGCCATCGAGAGCCGCGGCACCACGAATGTTAATGCGTACAACGTGTACTTGATGGCGCGACAGCAATGGATCGACGGTGCGCAAGGCAATCCGCGCCGCGAGGAGGCAATCGTTCGGCTCTGCCGACAGGCTACATCGCTTGATCCCAATTATGCGCAAGCCTGGGCGCTAATGGCCCTTGCTCAAGCGGAACTTCGCTTCTGGCATGCGCGCGACGAAGACGCGGTTCCGGCCGCCGAGCGGGCGATCGAGATCAATCCTGAATTACCGGAGGGGCACTGCGTCAAGGCGCGCTATCTTGAGGAGGAGGGCCGCGCTGAAGAGGCTGAGAAGCAAGTGCGGACAGCACTCAAGCTAAATCCCGAGTCCTGGGAAGTGAACCGCGAGGCAGCGCGGATGTTGTTCCGCCACGGCCACATTCGTGAAGCAATTCCCTTTTTCGAAAAGGCTGCATCGCTGGTGGACACGGACTGGAATAGTCCGATGATGCTGGTCACGTGCTATCACGCCAGCGGCGACGACGCGAAGATGCGCAAGGCGGCTCGAACCGCGAGTGAACGTGCCGAACGCGCGGTCACCCAGGACCCCACCAACGGTTCGGCTTTAGCGGGCGGCGCGACCTGCCTTAGCGTCATAGGGGAAGAGGACAGGGCTCGCGAATGGATTGAACGGGCGCTGCTGCTCGATCCTGACAACCTCAATATGCGGTACAACGTCGTCTGCGCACTCGCTCTCGATGACCGCGCCGTTGATGCCCTTGATGCGCTGGAGCTCTTCTTCGAAACCATAACCAGCGGTACGCGGATTTCGGCATTTGGAGGCCGATCCGGACCTTGATTCGATCCGCGACGATCCTCGCTTCCAGAAAATGCTAGCTTCGGCGAAGCAGCGGCTCGGGCTGGCTGCGGCCGGAGTGGATGCTCTCGCGCCCGGACAATAGCGTCAGCTTTCCACCCAAAGCTGCCATTAGCATAGCGTCGCCTTCCGACCCATTGCGGACATTCGCTCTTCTGTTAGCGTTGCTGTCTCAAGGGGGTCGATCATGCTCAAGCGACGTGACGTACTTGCCGCCGGGATTGTCTTGCCGATGGCTGCCCAGGCGGCATCCGCCAAACAACAGCCGCAGCCGCGCGTCCCTTTGGTGGGCGCATGGTCGTTGATCGATGCAATGACGGTTCAGAAGGACGGGCAAACAGGCCCATGGAATGACCTTCCTCGACCCTACAACGGGCTCATCGTCTACGAACCGAACGGCATGATGTCGGTGCAGATCGCCAGTGCCAGATCACCGTTGCCGGAGGGTGGCGAATTTACAAAGCTGCCGGCCGAGCAGCAGCTTGCATATCTTCAAAGCTATTATGCCTATTACGGGCGGTACTCGTTCGACCGGGCGCAATCGATCGTCACTCACTTCGTGGTCTCGTCCCTTGATCCGACGGAGATCGGAATCGATTATCGCAGACGGGTAAAGCTGGTCGGCGATGTCGTCACGTTGACGACGATTCCGAGGGCGACCGACACGTCGGGCAGTCACAATGTGTTGAGTTGGCGGCGAGTTCTGAGAGGGGGCAAAATGCGACCATCAATCGTTCATTTCATCAGCCTCTATGCGACGCTGCTGGCGATCATCAATCCGCTGGAAGCCATACCGGTGTTCCTGAAAATGCTGCGCGGCAAGGATCATGCCGTGCAACTGAACGTGGCGCGCAAGTCGTGCCTCTATGCGATGTACCTGATGTTCTTCTTCCTGATTTTCGGGACGCTTCTGCTGAGGGCGTTCGGAGTATCGTTGAGCATGGTCAAAGTGGTCGGCGGCATCGTCCTGGTCCGCATCGGCTTCGAGCTGTTCGCGCCGACATCCGAAGGGGGGATCATTCCCGCCGGCGGAAGCAAGCAAGCGGACGGAATGGATATCGCGTTCACGCCCCTGGCGATGCCGATCATGTTCGGCCCGGGCGGCATCGCGACGCTGATCAGCATGGCAGCGACGCTTCACGTGACCTTGGCGTGGAGCGCGGCGGGACTTGAAGCGGTTGCGGCCAGTTCGCTGGCGATCATCGCGACCATGATTACCGTCTATGTGTCGCTCGCTTATTCCAGGAAGATATTCGAGAAGATCGGACCGAGCGGAGTCGACGCCGCGTCGCGCATTACCGGCTTCTTCGTGTCGGCCATCGGGATGGGGTTGGTGTTCAACGGGATCGTCGAGTTCCTGCAATCTTATGGGATCATGATGGGACCGCCGGTCGGCAGCTAATTGATGCGGGGAAGCGATTGCGCACGCTGGATTTGCGCCACCTACTTCGTCGGAAAGAGCGACGTGATTGAGAAGCGCACGCCGTTTTCCGGTCCGCCGAGGGGCTTTACGAAATAGTGGCGCAGGCCGACCTGGAGCTGGATGGGGAAGGGCAGGCCGAACGTCTTGGGCTTGAACAGCTGAGCAACGCCGATGTTGACCGGGACGGTCCATTGGTCGTTCACCCAATCGTAAGTGGATTCGGTGTTGAGGGAGAAGGTCGTCGCCTTGGGAGTGGCGAAGCTGACGAATGGCTGGATGAAGGTCGCGCTGACATCGTCTCGGTCATTGTCGCCGGCGACCGACCAGATATGGTTGGCGAGGAAGCCGACGGTCCAGCCGTGCATCTGTTTGAGAGCGACGACGGTGGGTCCAATGCCCCACTTTTGCGCGCCGATCAGATCATCCGTGGCGGTCGGCAAATAGAACACGGGCCCAATGCCCCAGATCAGTCCGCCGCCGGTCGGTTTCTTCGGTGAAAAGAACAGGCTTTGCACGGTATCGCCGATACCGGCCTGGTCATTGTCGCCATCCGGAAAGGTCGGCAGGACCTTGTTCTGGACGATCACCGGGACGATGGTCCGAGAGATCATGTTCCAATTTGCGCTCAGCCCGATCGGAATGACCGGCTGGATGTTGAGCTTATATTGAGTGCCATCGTCGTCCGGACCCATCCCCCAGTCGTAATTGTTCTGGAGCGGGAAGCTGATCAGGGACGCGATCGGGTTGGACAGCTGCTTTACCAGTTCCTGCGCATCGTCCGCCGCAGGCGGCGGGGCGACAGAAGCGGGATCGGCCGTCTGAGCGTCGGCGCTTTCGGGCTGCGCGGTGTCGGCGGATTGGGCTGCGGCGGTCCCGGCCTGTGCCGCCAGGAACAGCCAGGCCAAACCCAGCCATGTGCTTCGCGGCATACGCATCACTGTCCCCTTTGAGGGCGCGACCGGTCTGGTCCGCTTCAAGTCATCTTGAAGCTAAATGGAGCGTCACGGGTCCAACAATCAGGAACAACCCTGACCCGGGACGTCAGCCGCCTTTATTGGGGCGAGGCGACGTCGCTGAGGTCCAAAAATTCCACGCGGGCCTTCGGCGAGCGCTGCGAGACGCGCGAACCGGTCTGCCCCTCATAGCCCGACGTGTAGGTATAGCGCTCCATCATGATCGAGGAAGGATCGTTCGGCTTTCCAGCCGTATATCGCCGCATGGCGAGCGAGGTCATGAGCGGTCTCGTCCAATATAGCTCGCCTTTGCTGCGGATGATCCTGGGGTCGCTGACCTTTCCTTCGGGGGTAATATTGAACGCGACATCGACCCACATGTCGTCGAAATTGCCCGCCATCCGCTTGGTCGTCGACCATCGCGACAGGGCGAGGATGCTGTTGGTCGCGGCCCTGTTCGACGATTGGACTCCGTTGGGATTCCCGCCGCTCGGCGCTTGGATCGGAGCCCGAGGTCCAGCGCCCGCGCTGCCATCGCCGCTGACCGGCATCGGATTATCCAGGCCATAGGAAAATTCGCTGCCCGTATCCAATTCCCGGGCGATCATTTCATAGGACGGCGAGTAGATAAGGATCGGCCGCTTGATATTGAACGAGTCCAATTCCTTCTGGATCGCCTGAGCCGTCGTTTCGTCACCCTTCTGGTAGGCGTTGCGGGCTAGCGCCAGCTTCGCTTCGAGGACCGGAGCCTGCATATCCTTGCCCTGCAGGTCGGCGATGCGCCTGATTTCGCTGAGCTGCATGTCGCTGCCCGGGGGCAGGTGGCGGATCGCCGCCCTAAGTTCGGCAATGGCCGCAATGTCCCCGCGCCCGTCCTTGCGGGCCTCATGCGCTATCCGGTCATAGTATAAGCGCGCCCGTTCGTGACCGCGGGTGCGGAACATCATTTCCGCGACCTCCATCAACGCCGTATATTTGCGGTAGTCATCGGACGGCAGGCCATATTTCAGCGTCCGGTAGATGCCGAACGTCGACGAATAATAATCCTTGTCGAAGCCGAGGTGCGCGGCAACCTTTCCGTTGGCGCGATAGAGGTCGGAAACCGGGATCGGGTAGGCCCTGGCCTCATCCTCGTTGCGGCCGAGCGAGGCGAGCAGCGTCTTTCGCGCGTCACGATATTTGCCGGCCAGCAGCTGGGTTTCAGCCAGGCGCAAGGTCGCGTCAATGTCTTCGTTCGGAGGGCAGCTGCGGGCAAGGCAGGCCTTCAACTGGTCCGACGCGTCGTTGATCCGCTTTCCGATTACGACGATGTCGGCCTGTGAAGATGTCTGAGCGGGAGCCGCAGCAAAATGCAATGCGACAAGCAATGGAAGCACGACGACCTCCTTCGTGAACTGCAAGTTGCATTGCTATAGCTCAATAGCCCTTGGTCGGTCACGCATGGCGTTGGACCGCCGCTATTGGCGCACGTCATTCCTTCATCCGATAGCCGACAGTCGGGCCGTCGGGCGCTTGCGCGACGATGCCGACTTGACGGCATTGCCTAGGATTCGGCGGAACGTCGGGCATTCCATGTGGCTCGGCGCGGGGCAGGCGGCCGCATGACGCAGGCCGTCGCGCATTGCGGTCAGCTTTTTGATGAGCCGGTCCAACTCATCCGCCTTGTCCGCGAGAATTCCCCGGTCGATCCGGGGCCGGTCATTTTGAGCGAACATCGCCGCCATTTCGTCGAGCGAGAATCCGGCCGAGCGCCCGATCCCGATCAACGCCAGACGCTCGAGCACGGCCGGTTCGAAGACGCGGCGCAGGCCGCGCCGGCCGATCGACAAAATGAGGCCCTTTTCCTCATAATAGCGGAGCGCCGATGCGGGCACGCCGGAGCGCCGGGCGACTTCAGCAATGTCCATGCCGATTTCCTCTTGACCTCAAGTGAACTTGAAGTGGCAACATGCTCCTCTCGCTTCTGGAACGCAAGCAAGAGGGCATGCAATGGATATCCAATCGACCTCAGGTCCGGCCGAGTGCCCGTCCGCAAACTGGGCGCTCGCCGCACTGTCGCTGTCGATGCTGCTGTCGTCGCTCGGCACGAGCAGCGCCAATGTCGGCCTGCCATCGCTGGCCGATGCGTTCGGAGCTTCCTTCCAGGATGTTCAGTGGGTCGTACTCGCCTACCTGCTGGCCATTACCAGCCTGATCGTCAGCGTCGGGCGCCTTGGCGATATCATGGGCCGGCGACGGTTGCTGCTTGCCGGAATTGCCACGTTCACGCTGGCGTCCGGTTTTAGCGGCATCGCGCCCTCGCTTGGGGCCTTGGTCGCTGCCCGGGCGGTGCAGGGCATCGGAGCGGCGATCATGATGGCGCTCACCATGGCCTTTGTCGGTGAGACTGTCGCGAAGGCGAAGGCCGGCAGAGCCATGGGCCTGCTCGGATCGATGTCCGCGATCGGCACCGCGCTTGGCCCTTCGCTTGGCGGCCTTCTGATTGCCGGAATCGGTTGGCAGGCAATTTTCCTGGTCAACGTTCCACTTGGCATCATCGCCCTTGGGCTGGCGCACCGCCACCTGCCGATCGACCGCAGCGAGGCCGGGGCCGAGCGGCCTGGCTTCGATATTGCCGGCACGATTTTGCTGGCGCTGACGCTGGCCGCTTTTGCGCTGGCCATGACGATGGGGCGCGGCAGCTTTGGGCTGCTCAATCTTGCGCTGCTTCTGGCTGCTATGGTGGGGGTCGGCGTCTTCCTGCTTGTCGAGGCGAGATCGGCGGCGCCGCTGGTCCGATTGGCAATGTTCCGCGATCCGGTGATGAGTTCGGGCCTGGCGATGAGCGGGCTTGTTTCCACGGTGATGATGGCGACGCTGGTGGTCGGTCCTTTTTACCTGTCGCTGGCACTGGGGCAGGAGGCGGCGGTAGTGGGGCTGATCCTGTCGATTGGCCCGATCGTCGCCGCGTTGGCCGGCGTACCGGCCGGGCGGAGCGTGGATCGCTTTGGTGCGGGGCGCATGACCGTCGGCGGACTCGTTGCGATGGCGTCCGGTTCGATCGCCCTGTCGGTGATCCCGGAAGGCTTCGGGATCGTTGGATACATCGTCCCGATGACGGTCGTTACGGCCGGCTACGCGCTGTTCCAGGCGGCCAACAATACCGCGGTCCTGTCGGACGTCGGTGCGGGCCAGCGGGGTGTCATTTCCGGGATGCTCAACCTGTCGCGCAACCTGGGGCTCATCACCGGAGCGTCGGTCATGGGAGCAGTGTTCGCTTACGCGTCGGGGACGAGCGATATTGCGACGGCGCACCCGGAGGCTGTCGCCGCCGGAATGCGGATCACCTTTGCAGTCGCGGCTGCGCTGATTGCCGGTGCACTTTGCATCGCCGGTGCATGCCGCGGCCGAGCGAAGTCGCGATCGGTGGCGCTGGCGCAAGGCTAATGGCAGCTATCGACCCAAGGCGGTCATCAGGGATGGTTCCCCGAGGTTCCCAGGGCAAAGCGCCCCGCGCTTTATGAGCAATGAACTCCCGGGCAATGGCAATTGACCGGGTTGCCGGGCAGGCATAGACGATCAGCCCGGCCAGAAAAGGGAGCGGCAGTTGAAGGCAACCGGCTTCATTCCTGCGGTAATCGCAATTGTTGCGCTTGTGGCTCAGCCTGCGCAGGCTCAATTTTTCGGCAGCGGCAAGAAAAAGAGCGACAGCCCCACCGCCAGCCAGTCGTGCCAGCCGTCCGAAGCCCGCAAGCAGCGCAACAGCCTATTCGGATCGATCGCGGGTAGCCTCGCAGGCACGGCGCTCGGCAGGGCCGGCGCCGGCGGAGCGGTCGTCGGCCTCGCGGTACCGGTCGGAAGCCTGCTGTCGACCGCAATCATTGAAAAGCTCGACTGCAAGGAGCAGGTCCAGGCGGCAGAAGCCACCAATAGTGCGGTTCGCGGCGGAGTCGGGACTTCATCGAACTGGAAGAGCGAAACCCGAGCCAATGTTTCAGGAACTTCGACAGTCACCGGCGAAAACAAGCTCGCCGATGGTTCGAGCTGCGTTACCGTTACGGATGTTGTCATCGTCGATGGCGAGGAAACGACTGCCTTGAAGCGGATGTGCCGCAAGCCTGGCGAAAGTGGCTATGCGCTGGCGGCATAGCCTCGGCCGCCTCGCCATTCTGGCTGCGCTGGTTTCGGCAGCCCCTGCCACAGCAGAAACCGATCCCATCAACCCTACATGCCCCAAGGCGCCTGGCTGGGCGGCCTTCAGGGAAATGCGCTTTACGCTCGATACAAGCAGCGGCAGCCGTATCCTGCGAGCCGAAGGGGTGATCGATGATGGCGCCGCGACACGGCTGGCGGAAGCGCTCACCAAATACTCCCCGGTCGAGGAAATCTGGTTGAGTTCGCCCGGCGGAAATGCCCTCGTCGGCAACGAGGGCGGGCGCCTGATCCGCAAGGCGATGATCCCGACCCGGATCGCGTCGGGTGCGGCGTGCTTTTCGGCGTGCAATTTCCTCTTCATGGGCGGCCCGATTCGCTCGGTCGACGCCGGCGGGCTGTTCATCGTCCATATGTTCACCCACACAGCCAACCGCGCGCTGATTGAGGTCGAAGTCTCCAAGGGCAGCAGCGCCACCGTAGATCTGATTGGTGAGATCGAGCAGGACTCGGCGGTCCTGGCGACCGAAGACAATGATTTCCTCATCCGCATGGGGGTTTCGCGGAAGTTGCTGAGCGATGTGATGTATCAGCAAAAGGCGATCGAGACGCAGGGCGAGGACCGCTCGACGCGGCGCTGCCTGACCACAGAGGAACTCAAGCGCTACAACGTCGTCAACCTTTGACCAGCTGCCCAGCGCCCAATTGCCGTAACCCTTACTTTCGCTGGCCGACTCCTTTACGCCGAGCGCAAAGCATGGAGGGGGTATGGCGCGATTTCTTTGCTGCACATTGCAAGCCAAAGAGGCTGGTGGCGATCCAGTTTGGATAAACATCGACCTCGTTGCCGCAATCGAGGTCGATAAATTCGGGCTGGGATCAAAAATCACATTCGCGGGTCACAACACTCCTCAATTTTATATCCAGGAGAAGCCGCACCAGATTTTTGAAAGGGTCGCGCTCGATGCCAAAAAGTCGCCGCGGCCCTGACCGGCTCGTTCGCAAAGCTGCCGCCAAGCGCCAGGAAAATCGCGATCACGCTGGAACGTAAGTCAGCCTGATCACGTCCTCGTCAATCCGATCGTCGGCCACAAGATGGAGCGGCGGCCGGGGGCCGGCGAAATATGGCGTGCCTCGACCGAGCACGACGGGGTGGAGGTAGATCCGATACTCGTCGATGAGCCCAAGGTCGGCCAGGCTTCGTGCAAGGTTCGGTCCGCCAACCTCAATCTCCCCGACCAGCTGTTGCTTCAGACCGCGTATCACCCCCTCGATGTCATCACTTACAAGCGTTGCGTTGGGGCCAACCGACTTCAACGAGCGTGACACGACCCATTTCGGTTGGCGCCGCCATGCCTCCGCGAAGTCGCGTTCGTCCGCGCCCCATTCGGAATGATCCTCGTCCCAATAACGCATGATCTCGTACAAGCTGCGCCCGTAAAGGCTGCCGGCCTGCTCGCGCGCCTGTTCGATGAAATGGCGGAAGAGCACGGGGCTTGGCCCAAACGCCATGTGATCGACGTAACCGTCCAGGGACATGTTCATTCCAAAGACAAGCTTCGCCATGTCGCAAAATCTCCGATCGGGGATCGTCAGCGTAACTTCATTCGCCGCCACGCGGCAATGGAGAGGTCAGCGTGAAGCTAAGCTGACGATCGGCGCTTATTTGATGTTGTGCCATCCCGGCACGGCCAGCCGGACGCGATGGCGCCTAGATATGAAATTCGGCACATTCTGTGCTGGCGCAATGCGACATGCGCCGTGGCAGTAGAGGCCCTCGATGTGCTTCCCCGCATCGAGGGCTTTTCGCGCCAGGTCCACCTATTCGAGAAACTCCTCCACCACCCGCGCGTACTTCGGCCAGCCCGGATCGGTTTCGAGAAGCAGGTGGTTGGGGCTTTCGACGGCGATGAAGCGGGCGCCGGGGATGCGGGCGGCGAGCACGCGGCCGGATTCGAACGGGACGACCGCGTCGCGGGTGCTGTGGCCGACGAGGGTCGGGGTGGTCACCCGGCCGAGGAGATCGCGGACGTCGATCATTCCGAACACCCGCTGAAGCTCCGCGGCGTTTTCGGGCGAGGTGGTGACGCGCTGCATCTCATTATACCAATTGGCCTGTTCCTTGGTCGCTTCCGGCAGGTAGAGCGACGTGAACATCTGGCGATAGGCGGGATTGTCCATCGCCCAGCCCTGGCGGGTCAGCTCGATCATCGTTTCGCGCCGGGCGATTTCCTCGGGGTCGCCGCGGTGGGCCCATCCGATCGAATAGCCGCCCCACAGATGCAACTTCCGGACCCGTTCCGGGTGACGGACCGAATAGGCGATGGCGACAGCCGCGCCCTGGCTGATGCCCGAGCAGGTCGAAGCGGTCGAGGCCGGCGGCGTCGACCACGCTTTCAAGATCGTCGACGAATGCGTCGAAATTGAGCGGGGCGTTCCAGTCGCTAAGGCCATTGCCGCGTTCGTCGTAGCGCCACAGCGAGCGGATGCTGGAGAGCGCCTGGATCCAATGCCGCCAAAGCGGGCTGGCCACATCGGCCTCAAGATGGTTGAGCCAGTTTGCGGCCTTCACCAGCGGCGGTCCGGAGCCGGTTACCGCATAGGCGAGGGTGGTGCCGTCGCTGGCGGAGCAGAAGCGGATGTCCTGTTTGAGCGGGGCAGGCCTGGGCTCGGCCGGTTGGGCAGGGGCGGGGGCGTCGCGAAGTACGGCAGTTGCCGGGATTCCGGCGTCGCCGAGGCGGCGGATGGCGAGCGAGCGCTGCTGCTCCGCCTCGCCATCGCGGCCGGCGGCGTCGAGCAGCCTGATAAGGGCCTCGTTGGCGTCGAGATCGTGAGGGCTCCGCTCGACCCAGGCGCGGACGTAGGGCAGCAGCCGATCGGGGAGCAAATCGCGGGAGACGAGCTCGGCCGTCACGCGGTCGAGCCACGATCGGGCGTCTTCGCATATCGCGATCCGCCATGCGTTGAACTCGTCGCAATTGGCGAGGTCGAGATCCTCGAGAAACAGGCCGGTAGCGGCGGCGCATAGCTGTTCAAGCTCCTCATCCGAGCGGGCGAGGTCCTGGTCGATCGCGGCTCGAAGATCGAGGTAATCGACGGCGATGCGCCGTGTATCGAGCGTCGCGGTTTCGCGGTCGGCGACGATCGCGTCGCCGAACAGGCCACGAAGCTTGCTCAGGCTCCAGCGGAGCGCGCCCTTGGGATCGTCGGGGACTTCCCAGAACAAATGGCACAGCCGGTCGCGGCGGACCGGCCGGGACTCGGCCGCGAGATAGCCGAGCAGCGCGCGAGTCTTGCGCGAGGCGGGGAGCGGCAGTGGCTCGCCCTCGCGGATGACCGCCATTGGACCCAGCAAGCGCAGTTGCATTGACATCCGCCCTACCGTGGAATCGGACAATGGCGCCCTAGGACCGCCATTCCAACGCTTTTTACCACGGCTGCATCCACCTTGAAGGCCCAATCGGGCGATGCGGACGAAATGGGGTTCGCTTCAAGGGAGCATAACAATGTTCATTCCAGCCTATGGCCAGGACCGGTTGGCTTGCGCGTTCGGCGCGCTGACCTTTGCCAGCCTGTCGCTCGCCGCCGCCCTCTACCCGCTATTTTGAACCGGCAAAGGAGCTCACATCATGTTTCATGACTTTCGCTATCCGGCGATCCTCGCGGCTTCGACCCGCGCTGCGTGGCAGATCGACGATGTGATTAGTGCCGACGCGGAGCTCGATTTCTCGCGTCCGTTCCTGCCGGAAAGTCTGGCCCGGACTGCCCCGCTGCCAATGCTATCGGGCGAGGAGCGGCTGGCCCTCAACCATATCCGGGCACATGACTATCTCTGCCTGTTCGGGCTGGTCGAAGAATTCATCCTGCCGTTCCTGATGGATCATATCCGTGCCGAACTGCCGACCGCCGACGACCACCGGGTCCGCGCAATGCTCAATTTTGCGGCTGAAGAAGCCAAGCATATCCAGCTGTTCAAGCGCTTCCATGAGACCTTCACCAGGGACTTCGGAATCAAGTGCGAGGTAATTGGCCCGCCGGAGGCCGTGGCGAAAGTGGTGCTCGCCCACGAACCGCTCAGCATCGCGCTGTTCATCCTGATGATCGAATGGATGACGCAGAGCCATTATGTCGGAAGCGTTCGGGCCGATGCGAACCTGGACCCGCTGTTCGCCAACCTGCTGCGCTGCCACTGGATCGAGGAGTCGCAGCACGCCAAGCTCGATACGTTGGTGGTCGAGACGCTGGCGGAAGGGCTGAGCGAGGAGCAGCTGCGCGGCGCCGTCAACGGCTTGATCGCGATCTGCAGCTTCATGGACAAGGGATTGCGCCAGCAATCGACGTTCAATTGCGAGGCGTTGCAGCGCGCGACTGGACGCACGTTTGGCGAGGAAGAGCGTGCCGCGCTGATCGATCAGCAGCATCAGGCGCTGCGCTGGACCTACATCGGTTCAGGCATGCGTCACGAGAATTTCCGGGCGACGCTGGGCCAGGTGGCTCCGGCCGAGCTCAAGCGCGTCGATGCGCTCGCCCCAAGCTTTTGCTGAACCTATTCAAGGAGAAAGACATGTTGAGCCCGATTATGAAGAGAATAGTCAACGACATTGACGTCGATGCGATCGAGGCATTCGTCGGCGATGTCAGCGCAAATCCCGAGCATGCGTCGCTGCAGTTCGGAGTGACAACGTGCTGGACCGGCCAGCTGCGCAGCGAAAGCCGCCCGGAGCCGATCGTGATGGGCAATGGCGAGACGGTCGCCCGCAACTTCACGATCACGGCTGACGAGCCGGAGCAGATTTTCGGCAGCAACGAGGCGCCGAACCCGCAGGAGCTGCTGTTGGCGGCGCTCAACGCCTGCATGACGGTCGGCTATGTCGCCGGCGCGGCCAACCGCGGGATCAGCCTATCCAAGCTGGAAATCCAGACCAGGGGAACGCTCGACCTGCGCGGCTTCTTCGCGCTGTCGGACGCGGTGCCGCCGGGCTATCCGGCCCTGGAATATGTGGTGCGGATCGCCGGTGACGGCACGGCGGAGCAGTTCGCCGAGATCCACGCCGAAGTGCAGGCGACGTCGCCCAATTTCGACAATCTTGCACGAGCCATTCGGATGAGCGCGACGCTCCAGGTCGAAGGCTAGGCGAGGCGGGGGCCGCCCTTCCCCCCACCCCGGGGCGGCATCTTCGCTGACGGGACCGGACTTCCACGCGAAGGCCGGTCCCGATTTGCGTTTGTGGTTAGGCCCGCCGGAAAGCACGCACCGACGGGCCTGTCCCAGGACCACAAAACGCGTCGGGCCAAGAAACGCCGATCGCGCCGCTGCGTTCCGGAAAAAGAAAACCCCCGACTGTCGGGGGCCAGTCGGGGGTTCTTCCCTGGGGGCGGCATGTTCTCCCCCTCATGCCGAGCTATTGTCTAGGGTCGCGGGCGGCCCGGAATAAGCTATCTTTAGTTAGTTTTTTCGATGGGCGGGTTGGGGCAGTTTCGATTTCGAAACTGAACGGCGGGTAGTGCCCACTTTCCACCCGTTGCGGCCGTAACCAACCGAAACATGCCTTACTGTTTCAACGTCGCGGACGGCATGCTGGATATTTTAGTTAGCCATCATTCGTCGAAATCCGCGGACGCCCGTCGCTTGGGACTGGCGCTACCGGATATGTCCAACCATTGCTGGCACCAGCGTGAGTCACCGTTTCGAAGGGGATGCGAAATATGCTCAGCCGCCGGCGCTTCATCCAGCTTGCCACAGCGATGGGCGCATCGCTTGCCTGGGGCGGCCCAGCACGGGCCTCCCGCACGGGTTGGAAGGAACGGCGCGATCTATATCCAGAGGGCGTAGCCTCGGGCGATCCCGATCCGAATAGCATAATTCTGTGGACCCGACGCCCGTTCGATGGGGGCGAGCGCCACCTGCTGACCGTTGAAGTGGCTGAAGATGAGGCGTTCCGCCGCGTTATCGCCCAGGCTCCGGCGCCGGTATCGGCTGCGGCGGATTGGACGAGCCGGGTGCTCGTCGCCGGCCTCAAGCCCGCCCGGACCTATTGGTATCGCTTCACTGACCAGCAGGGCAACGGCAGCCGGGTCGGCCGAACGATCACAGCACCCGCCAATGATGATCCCCGGGCGGTCAATTTCGCATTTGTCAGTTGCCAGAGCGTCAATGAAGGCAAGCTAAACGGCTATCGGCGGATGATCTTTGAGGATGAGCGTGCCGCGCCCGACGAGCAGCTCGGTTTCGTGCTGCATCTCGGCGACTTCATCTATGAGGTGGTGCAATATCCGGAAGAGGTAAAGACCCGCTACGATCGCACCATCTATGAGGTCGCGCGAATCCCCGATGGGCTCAAGGTCGGCAATTTCCACATCCCGCTGACGGTCGAGGGGTATCGCGCGGTCTATAAGGGCTATTTGCACGATCCCGATCTGCAGGATGCGCGAGCGCGCTGGCCGTTCGTGGCGATGTGGGACAATCACGAGTTCAGCTGGCAGGGCTGGCAGAGCGTGTTGAAGGCCGGGTCGATCGAGCAGCCCGGACAGACGGTCAAGGTCGCGGCCAATCAGGCCTGGTTCGAATTTATGCCGGCGCGGGTCGCGAGGCCAGGCGCGTCGCTGGAACGGTTCGAGGCGCCAGCGGTCAAGAATGTAAAAATCGAGCGCTATAACGACGACGGCATCGGCGACGAGCCCAACAACCGGGCGGCGATCAACAGCCTGATCGCCTATCGCGCGCTGCGCTACGGCAGGCACCTCGATTTGATCATCACCGACCAGCATAGTTTTCACGGGCCCGACCCGTTCAGCGACCCGTCGCTCGGCGACCTCGGCGACTGGGAAGATTATAACGGGATGTTTCCGGAAGAGGTGATGCAGGTGCTTGACGGCGGCCGGTCCTTCAACGGCGGCAATCCGCCGGCGGAGATAGCGTTCAAGGAAAAGAAGATTGCCAACCCCCGGAAGGCCGCGCCGCCCCAGTCGATCCTGGGGGTGACGCAGAAAGCCTGGCTCAAAAATCAGCTTCGCCAGTCGAGCGCAACCTGGAAGATCTGGGGCAATTCCCTGGGCACGATGGAATGGCGCGCGGACCCGGAAAACCTGCCTGCCGGGCTGACCAAGCAGCCTTGGCCGGCCGGCACCTTCGCAAACCTTGGCGGCGGCGATCATGGCAGCGCTTGGGTCGAGCGCGGCGAAATCTACGACTTGGTCCGCGATGCGAGGATCACCGGCTTCGCAATCGTTTCGGGCGATCGCCACAGCTTCTGGGCAGGCTATGCCGCTGCGCAGCTTCCGCCCGCGAAGTTCGAGCCTGTCGGCCTGAGCTTCATTGGCGGATCGCTGGCCAGTCCGGGCGCGATGGAATCATACGAGCACCGCTTGCCAAAGGACCTGAAGCTGCGGCCATTGTATCTGGCCGACCGGCCAGACGGCGCCAAGGCCGACTGGACGTTCAACATGCTGCTGAAGCACGGCGTTCGGTCGTGCCTGGAATATGCCAAGAGCTTCGATCTCGGGAAGGCCCGGGCGCTCAGCAACCCGGCGCTAGCGCCGCACCTCGAGTTTATCGACATGGGCGGGCATGGCTACGCCAAGGTACGCTTGACCGGCGGCGAGATGCGCACCGAGTTCGTCTGCATCCCCCGGCCGGTGACGCGCAGCGATCGCCCCGACGGTGGCCCCTTACGCTATCGCGTGGCCCATACGGCGAAGCTGTGGAAACCGGGCGAGCGTCCGGAGCTTCAAGTATCTGTGTTGGAGGGCGACCCAGGACTTGCAATCTAGGATCCATTGATTTGCGCAGACCGGCACTTGCAAGGCCAGCGTCATGTCTGCTTTCAACCCATTTTGCCATTTGCGGCTGAGACCCAGCTTTCGACCGATAGCGATCATGGGCGTTTACTATCTGGCAGCACCCCCGTGCTAAGCCATCGCCACCGGCGAGGTATGATGGCAAACTCCGTTCCGACCACTCACGACTGTGATCCCTATGCCGACCGCCGCGTCTATCCGCGGGTCCCGGTGGCCTTACCGGCGTTCCTTCAAGCCAACGGAGAGCGTCACGCTGTCCATATCCTCGACCTGTCTGCCGGCGGTGCGAAACTGCATTGCCCGGCAAATCTTGTCACCGGGACGGCGGTGATATTGGACTGCGGTACGATCGGACGTTCGGCCGTGGTCAGGTGGCAAAACGAGGGGCTCGTGGGCCTTTGCTTCGATAGCGAGCTGGATGGGCGGGTAGTTTCCGCCCTGATGGAGCGGTCGAAAGCCCTCGCGGCCTGGAGGAAGGCACGGGACTAGCCTGGGTTGTTTGGTGCGATTTCAATTCGTCTAGACGATTAGCAGACGTCAGCTTTCCAGCCCTTGCGGCCATGACCCGCTTATGTCCGCTTTCGACCCAAAGCAGACATCAGGAAGCTGCTAGCGGACGGGAACCCGACGTGACGGCCTGAAGCTATTCGCTGTCCATCAAATGTCGTTCGATTTCGGCGATCAATTTTTTCGCTCTAGCGGTGAGAATTTCGCTGCCCCGGCGAACGCGCTCCTGGTGCGCGGCCATGCCGATCAACATGCTCGGTAGGCGCGGATGCGAGCGGGCAGCCTGCCAGATCGCCCAATCCTCACTGGGAGTTATTGTCGGCTCGGTTTCGCGGACCGCTGCCTGGAGGACGGGACGCGGCAAGATGCCGGCCGTTTCCGACCAATAATTACTCTGCTGGTCACGCAGCAGCCCATCCCATTGGCGGATCAAGTCGAAGGTCGCGTAGTAGTTTGCGATCTCGGCCTTCAGCTGGGAGTTGCGCAGCAGGCGCAGGTTTCCGGTGCTGACCAACTCATTATAGGTGCCGCGTGACGCGTAGGGGATGTAGATCCATCCTGCCTTGTGAATGGCGACCGCCATTCGACCGGGAGATGCCTGGGGCGAGTCTTTCCCGCCCAGCCGGTCGATCACAAGCTGGGCGGCCTCATCGAACGCATCGGCCCGCCTTTCAGCCAGCGAGAAGGTTTCCAGATCGCCCCGCAAATCGACCAGCAGCTGGCCATAATAGCGTCGCTCTTCCTGGCGATCTTGGCGCGTTTGATTCCAATTGGCGACTTCGATGCCGATGAAGACGCCAATGACGACGATGAATAAATCGAGCGCGACCGCGAACCAGTTCTGGGCTTTCGCATGTTCGGCTACGCGTCTGGGAATCACGGGTCTCCCCTCCCTTTTGACCGAGCGCTTGCAGAAGATGCCTGAGCTGATTGAGTGTCAAGCTAACGTCTGCTTTCCACCCTTTCCGACCATTTTCATTAATCCACTGTTGATATAAGATAATTAAATAATTTGTTAATGCCGACGTAGGGGAACGTGCGTGAACATCTGCCTGACCGCACTAGCCTTAGCGTTGACCAATCCGGTGGAGTTCTCCACTTACATTTGTCTCGACAACACCGTTTTCACCCTTACCACTTCAGACGAGATGGCGATCGTCCGCTTTAAGGATGGCGAATATCGCTTGCCGAGACGCAGATCTAATATCGCCATCAAATACGCCACTGAGGACGCGACGCTCTATTTGGATGACGAATTTGCTGCATTTGCAGCCAACGACCGACCGTTACCAGGCTGTCACAAACTCGAATCTGACGAGCGGCTTTCTCCTTGATGCCAAGCCGTGTGGTGAGGCCTCGGCAATCGCGTTCCAATGTCCACTTTCTACCCAAACCCGTCATCACGGGGGTAAGCGATACGGCTGGCCGGACCGGGTGTGCCGAGCCCGATGTCCCGTTCCGGCCGCCGTCTTCTGCGGTCAGATCGATCGAACCGCGATCGAGTTCAGCACCCAAGCGGAATCGATCGAAATGTCGATGCTGACATCGTTTATCCACGAGTAGATCCGGTCGGACAGGCCGACATAGACCCACAGGTTCTGCCCTGCCGGGAAGGCCATGCTCGTGAACAGGTTGACGATGCGGCGCTCGCCCGGGGTTGCCTGGACGCTGGTGCCGGGGAAGCTTTCTCCGTCGCCGGAGCAATCGAGCCCTGCGGCAAACCAGTCATGACTGACCTCGTTCGCCGGGTCATTGTCCTCCCAATTCCAGAACACGGCCGCGATCAGGCGCCCGCGCGTGGTGGCGTGGAAATCGGACCAGCCCCATTCGTCGTAGGTCGACACATGGTGCCGGCATAGCAACGCGGTGAGGTCTGCCTTGACCTGGAGGATGCCGGCCTTGAGCGTCTTGAACGGCACAAGGTAGCCGCCCTCGCGATAGGCGCAGATGAGGTCGATGTCGCCGGCGTCATGATTGTGCGCCGACAACCGCGCCCCGAGCCGCGCCATATTGCCTTCGAGATAGGAGAAGTTCTCTGTGACCGTCCCGTCGCCGCTGGCCTGGTTCTGTTGGAATCGGTCCCACGACCCGTTGTAGGGCGGGTAGAAGAGCTTTTCCTTGTCGGGGTCCGGAGGGAAGAAGAGGATCGGTGGCAACTCCAGGACGTCGGCCAGGGTTCCAACGACATTCTCGTGAACGGTAAAGGCGGTGTGATCCTTCACGATTTCGTTGAATTTCCCATGGAGGCGGTCGTGCAGGCTTTTCAGCCGGATCAGGTCGACGCCATATTCGCGTGCCTTGGCGAGCGACTGGAACCGCAGGCCCGGGCCACGCGGATCTCCGCCGCGCACAATGCTTCCCTGGATCTTCTCTCGAACATCGGGCGAAAGTATCTCGCGCTGCTCCTTCGCAAATTCCTCGCGCAACGCATTGAGCTGGTCGGTGGTCGCGCGCCACTCCTTCTCGCGATTGCGCTGGTGGATGGCTTCGAGCTTGCCCAGCAGCAATTCATCCTCGCGCGTCGTCGCCGGCGCGGAAGTCGGGCGTTCCAAGATGTCTTGGGTCATAAATCTCTCCTTTGCAGTGAGAAACTCGGCACACGCGCTTATAACATGGATCAGGCTCGGGGCCGCCTATTCCTTCATCTGGATCCTGACCCCGTTCTCGGCCCACTCCTTATCGACATCGACGCATTGGCTGGTCCAACCGTCATCGATGCATTGGTCCGCCCACTCCAGGCGGGTCCAGCACTGAACGGACTCAAGCCGAGTACCGGTGTAGGGTCCGACCCGCAGGCAATATTGGGTCCCGGGAGTCTCATCCGCAGGGATTGTCGTCGGCGTCGGTTCCGGGGCTGCCGCCGATAGCGGCGAAGCGGCGGCGAAGGCGGTTAAAGCGAAAACCAGTTTCTTGAGCGCCATGTCGTATCTCCTTGAATGACAACGTTGGCAGACCCCTCGACTGGCGAAGTCTAGCGATTGTCCCGACCGGTTGCGAGGGAGAATTGGGTATCGGTCGCTGCTGCAAGCGGCCGACGCCCTCCAAATATGCGATTAACGAACCAAATAGGTAAAAATGGCTTGACATCGTTACGCTCATATGGCACAAATTGCGATATTGGAAAATGTTGATCGTGATTATCTGGCCGGCCAGATGCGCGCATCGAGCGGGCGCGGCGGCGCCCGTGACGATCGGATCGAACTGCCCGCAGTACTGACCGCCAGCCAGGCCAAGCAGCTCGTCGAACGGGCTGCGGCGCGCCGCTGGCGAGCTGGGGACAGGCTTCGGATCAGCTTGCCGCCAACGAGGATGGGCATCAGCCCTGGCGACGTCATCCAACTTTCGGGCGCTACTGCCAGCCGGGTCGTCCAGTCCGTTTCGATCGAAGGCATGGCCGTTTCAATCGAAGCCGAAGCTGTGCCCGTCGCAGTCCCGGCGGTCGCGGCCGATCCCGGGCGGTCAGTGTCCGAGCCAGACCTGCCAATTGGGCGAACCGAACTGATCCTGTTCGAGTTGCCGGCCATGGCCGATGGGCCCGATGGGTCGATCCAGGTCTATCTGGCGGCGGCCAATTCGGGGCGTTGGAAGCCGGTACCCGTTGAATTGATGATTGGTTCCGAGCCCATTACCAGCGTCGCCGCGACGCGCAGGGCCGTGATCGGGCAGGCGGAGACGCTGATCGAACCGAGGGTTCCGACGATCCTCGACGATCTTTCGACCGTCGACGTGAAGCTATGCAACCCGGCCCATTTGTTGCTGAACTGCGATCTGAGCGCATTGATGGCGGGTGCGAACCTGGCTTTGCTTGGCGACGAGTTGATCCAATTCGGTCGAGCCGAGCAATTGGGGGCAGGTCGATACCGGTTGTCGAGGTTCCTCCGTGGGCGGCGTGGGACCGAATGGGCCGCGACCACCCATGCCGTCGGCGAGCCATTCTGCCTGATCGATGTCGCGGCGGTGAGGCCGATCGAAATTCCGACGAGCGCGAGGGGTGCGTTGCTGACCGCCACGGCGCATGGCGTAAGCGACACTGTGCCCCTACCGAATGCCCAGCGGCTGGTCAGCGGAGAGGCGTTGCGTCCTCCCTCGCCGTGCCATCTGAAACTGTTGCGCGAAGGCATCGCCGCGCATTTCCAATGGACCCGCCGAAGCCACCGCGGATGGATTTGGGCCGATGGAATTGGCGACACCGATGACCCCTTCACCGAACTCTACCGGCTGACGATCGCCGGTCCATCGGGCGAGGTGGTGGTCGAATGCGCAACGACCACTGCAAGCTTTGCCATCGGCGAACTGCCCGCCGAGCCCGGACAAGCGATCGCCGTTAGCGTGGTCGCGGTCGGGCCGATGGGAGTGTCACGCGCGGAAACCAAAACCTTTATCGTTTGAAGGACATGTCATGGATCAAACCCCGCGTTTCGAACTGCCCTTCTTGTCCCCGGGCCAGGCGCAGAAGGAATGGCTGCACAATGAAGCGCTGCAGAGAATTGACATGCTGCTTTGCCCGGCGGTCGAAAGCGCCACGCTTGCTGCGCCGCCTTCCAGCGCTGCCGTCGGCAGTTGCTACCTGGTTGCGAGCGGAGCGACCGGGGCGTGGGCCGGGCAAGACGGGTCGCTGGCTGCGTTTACCGACGGCGGGTGGCGGTTCGTTGCACCGGTCGAGGGAACGCAAGTGCTGGACCGGTCGAGCGGGGAGTCCGCCATGTTCAGCAACGGCAGCTGGGAAACAGGCATCGTCCGGGCGCAGGAAGTAAGGGTCAACGGGCTGACAATCCTGCGCGATCGCCAACCCGCGATCGCGGACCCGGCCGGAGGAAGCGTCGTCGACGCTCAATGCCGGGGGGCCGTTTCGGCAATCCTGGCAACCCTTCGGACCCATGGCCTGATCGCCTGATCGAAGGACAATAGGGGACTTCCCGGATGATGATCCCGCTACTGCGGCATTTGGGCAACAGACTGGAGAATTGTAATCTTGCACCGCAACGGAGCGTCTCATAAGGTGTTCGAGCAGTTCTGTTTCGGAACGCACGTGAAAGGGGATATCTATGCGGAAGCTGGCCATTATGGCAGCGCTTGCTTCGACCGCGCTGGCAACCCCAGCTGTCGCTCGCGACAATAGCTGGTACGTCGGCGTCGATGGCGGCGCGATGATCGTCGAGGACACGAATTACGACTTCGACATCGACGATGGCGAATTCGTCGCCTCAATCGATAATGCTGTCACTCTCAACTATAGCACCGGCATCGATCTCGACCTGATCGCCGGTTACGATTTCGGCGGTTTCCGCGCTGAAGCGGAGTTGGGCTGGAAGCGTGCAGGCATCGACGATGTCGCTATCGACGGCGATTTGATCGACGATAACGATATCGTCATTCATAACGTGGACGGTAACGTTTCCGTTCTTTCGGGGATGATCAACGGCTTGCTCGACTTCGGTGACGATGATGGCTGGACCGGCTACATCGGTGGCGGTGTCGGCTACGCCGGCGTCAAGACCGATTTCGACGACCTCGATGTCGGCGACGACAGCGATGGCGGGTTCGCCTGGCAGGTTATCGCCGGCGTTCGCAAGGCGATCAGCCAGAACATCGACCTGGGCATCAAGTATCGCTTCTTCAACGCCGGTGGTCTCAAGTATGGCAGCAGCTCCGACGGTGGTGAGTTGTCGGGCAAGTATCGGTCGCACTCGGTGCTGGCCAGCCTGATCTACAACTTCTACACGCCGCCGCCGCCTCCGCCGCCTCCGCCGCCGCCGCCGCCTCCGCCGGCGACGCAGACTTGCCCGGACGGTTCGGTGATCCTGGCGACGGACGCATGTCCGCCTCCGCCGCCGCCGCCGCCGCCGCCGCCGCCTCCTCCGGAGCCGGAACGCGGTTAAGCCAAGGCAGGCTTAGGCTAAAAGTTACCCCGGGAGCGCTTCGGCACTCCCGGGGTTTCTTTTTGCGCGTTGCCCGGGGGCATGGCGGGTCCTAAGCCTTGCCGATACGGACCAGCGAGGCGAGCCATATGTCGAAACAATTGATTGCCGGGATCTATTTTGCGGCGACGTGCGGCGTCGCCGCATGCCAGCAACCGGCAGCGGCTCCGGGCGGCGAGCCCCCGGCGACAGCCGCCATGCCGGTCCCCTTTCCGATTGCCGGGCCCGCCGGAGAGCCACGCGGCTTCGCCAGCTTCTTCAGCGATGGCCACCGAACGAACATCAGGATCGCTGCCGAGGGACTGGTGCCCGGGGTTCATGGGATCCACCTCCACGCGATCGGGCGGTGCGACGGGCCGGACTTCAAGAGCGCGGGGCCGCACTGGAACCCCGCGAGCCGGCAGCATGGCCATGACAATCCACAGGGCGCGCATCTGGGCGACCTCCCCAACCTGACGGCGGGCGCGGACGGCAGGGCGGCGGCGAGCTTCACGGTCGACGGCGACATGGCCGATACCGACGGGACCAGCCTGGTGATCCACGCCAAGCCGGACGACAACAAGACCGATCCCAGCGGGAATAGCGGCGACCGGATCGCATGCGCAGTGCTGGCGACGCCGGCCCAGCCTTAGGCGAGGACGAACTTGGGCGGCGAGATCAAATTTTACGACTGGCCCTATTCGCCCTTCTGCATGAAGGTGCGGGCGATCCTGGATCATAAGCAGCTGCAATATGAGCGGGTTAACCCGGTCGGGCATATCGGTGCGATCCGGCGCAAGGGCGGGATCGGCAAGGTGCCGGCGGTGGAGATCGATGGCGAGCTCATCGTCGACAGCACCGATATCGCCTATGCGCTCGATGCGCGATTTCCCGATCCGCCGTTGTTGCCCGAAGGCGAGCGCGAGCGTGGCCTATGCCATGCGATAGAGGATTGGGCCGACGAAAGCCTCTATTTCATCGGGCTTTATTATCGCTGGTATGAGGCGGAGGGGCGCAAGCCCGTTCCGCGCGCGTTCGGCCGGTCGGTGATGGGGTGGATCGCCTATCGTTTCTACCTGAAGCGGATCCTGGGCCAGCTGCGCGGGCAGGGGACATTGCGTAAACCGCCGGAACATGTTGCCCGTGACCTGGAGCGGCACTTGGACGCGATCGAGGCGATGCTGACGCCCGGGCCATATGTCCTGGGGCAAGCCCGCTATCTTTGTGACTTCGCGCTGTGGGGGCAGCTCAACTATCTCAATCGCACGCCGATCGGCGGGAAGGCGATCAAGGGGCGGCCGGCGATCCGAGCATATATCGAGCGAGTGGCGGCGGGTTAGGGCTTTCCTATTTGCCGGCGCACTTAGGACAGGGTGAGCCGTCCAGCTTGCAGCCGTTGTTGGCGCGGCAATATTTCTGCTGTTCGGTCAATACCCGCTTCGAAGATGGCGCGGTCGCCGGCGCGCTCGGGGCCGGCGGGGCCGCCTGTGAAGCTTGCGGCGGCCTGGGCCTGCTGCCCGTCTGCTGCGCATCCGCGACGGCGGCGAGCGACAGGACCGCGCAGGCCGCGACCAGGCATGCGGCGATCCTTCGCGGCAGGGGCGTCAGCATTGCGCCACGCATGGCGCCGGCTTCTTTTCCACCACGGTGCCGTTGAAGGTGTCGATGACCTCGTCGAAGCAACCCTCCGGCGTCTGGACGCGGCGCAGGAGCCGGCGGCTGTCGAGGAATTTCTGACAAAGCACAGTCGCGGTTTGAGCGCGATGGAACAGCGGCGCGGCAGGCCTGGAAACACCGAGCGGCGCCAGCCCGGGCAAAGTCGCGGCATTCGCTGCCGGGATTACCGAAGCTTCCGATGGAGCAATTTTCACCACCACGTCGTCGAGCGCCAACCAACGCATGAACCGCTTGTTGTCTGGCGTCACCGCCTGGACGAAAATGTCGCCGCTATTGCAGATCGTCGCATCGATCTTCACGTCGTTCGGGCTGTTATACCAGTCAAATGGTGCGGCCGAGCAGCTGAGATTTCGCTGCCACAATGCCGCTTGCTTGAGTGCTTCTTGCAAGCGATCCTGGGCGACATCCAAACGATACGCCTGATATTTTTCGATCCACTGCGGCACCGCAGTGATCAGGGCGATCGCCAGCGTCGGATAGACGAGAATCGACTGCCAGACCCCTCTTCTCGAGCGGCCGCTGGTTGTTTGTCTGGGCTTATTCGCAGCGCTTGTGGCCATTGGACCCTCCCAAGCCTACCGAGCGTCACATTAAATAGCAGGCCACGTCATCTTTGTGAACAGTAGGTTAACAGGGGCGATGGTGGATGCGTGTGCGGGAAATTGGTCGCTGTCCTTCCCGCGTCCCCTGCGTCCGGAAGTTAGCGCATCGCCTGTAGTCCGCCAGCGGGCGATTTACCCTTCCTTCAGCGTGACGCGGCAATGGTACTGCCGCCGAGTAAGGGGAGGGCGTGTCATGCGCGGAATTTATTGCGTGTATTTCTGATCGGGCCCGCCCTGCTTGGCCTGGTTCATCTCACGGGCAGCATCCTGAAAAACGACACCACGCAGATCGTCCGAAAGCGCCCCGCCACCGTCTATGCGAACCTAAGCAGCGCGATCGCCGTGTCGCCGCTCAGCGGGACAATGCAGCTCGAAGGCGGGAAGCCCGTGCCCTACCGTGTCCGCGTCGATCGAACGCCGGGCGAGCGGCTGGTCCTGCACATGCTGCTGGACGGGCGAGAGGCGGGCCAGGTCGACGTCGCCTTCACCCCGGAGAATGGCGGCGAGGCGACGCTGATGACCGCCAAGGTCGACAGCGTCGGCAAGGTTATCCGCGAGGAGCTGGCGGGGACGGACAAGGCCAAGCTCGGCTATGCGCCCGATTGGGTGTTCAACTTCGCCATCGGCGGGACGCTGAAAGAGCTGGCCGCGCAGATCGAGCAGGGCACGCTGATGGCGCAGCCGACGCGCAGCTTCATGGGCGGCGCGGAGGGCGGGATGTCCACCAAGGAACGGGAGCAGCGCGAAGCGTGGCGCCAATATAATGCGACCCGGCCGACGACCGACCCGAACGCGGCGGCCGAGCAATATCTGGGGCAGTAAGCGGGGACGGAATTAGCGCTTCGCCGATGCTGAGTTGGCGGTATTGACGTTTTCGCAACCGATTGGGCATCATTTGCCCGTCATGCCTCCCGAAATACTCACCCTGATCGATCATCCATTGTCGCTGATTGCCGTCCTATTCGTGGGAGCACTTGCCGGCATGTGGGTTGAGCAATTTATAAGCAAGCAACGCCGCGCGGCGTGGAAGCGCAGGAATGAGGGGCGCTGGAAGAAAAAGGGCGACGTCACGACCGGGCCCTGGGCGGCCAAGCTGGGCCTGGCTCCGGAGAAGATTCCCGACGCGGCGGATCAGTTGCGGACGGTGATGAAGGCCGATTTCAAGGCGCAGCCGCTGCTCAACAAGAGCGAGGCGCGGCTGTTCAAGGCGATGGACAAGATGGTGATCGAGCTTGCGCCGCCGGGCTGGCAGGTGATGGCGCAGGTCAGCCTGGGCGAAATCCTGAAGTGCGAGGACAAGGCCGCTTATGCCTGCATCAATTCAAAGCGCGTCGACCTGCTGATCGTCGATGCCGACTGCAAGCCGATCCACGCGATCGAGTATCAGGGCGGCGGGCATTTCAAGGGCGCGCACCACACCGCCGCGCGCGACGCGGTCAAGAAGGAAGCGCTGCGGCGGGCGGGGATTGGCTATGTGGAGGTCGTCGCAGGCCATCACACGCCGGCCGAGTTGAGGCGGGTGGTCGAGAAGGTGGTCCGGCGGGTTTAGTGCATTTAATAATACTGTCACCGTAAGCAAAGGCGCCCACGCCACCGCCGCGCGCGACGCGGTCAAGAAGGAAGCGCTACGGCGGGCCTGGGATTGGCTATGTCGAAGAGGTTGCTGGCGATACGCCTGCTGACGCCATTAGGCTACAAGAGCTTAGTGTCGGAGTGCGCATCAACTCTCGCATTGATTAATTGATGCCAAATCAATGGACATTCAACGCAAGACTCGCTGTCGGTCGCTGATTCCAGCTGCGTGAATCTATCGAGCTTTGCGGAAAGCGTTATTGATGTAAGAGCGTTTTGACGCAGGTGCTCCCAAGACTACTCGAAAGTTTGAGGTCGCCGTTTCACGAAGTTCAGATTGATGCCGTTGCCCAGCGGAGCTAAAGCTTGAGGTTCCTGACGTCGCTATCGGCGAATGGGAACGCATGGCTCGGCAGCTGCTACTTCGCCGCAATCAGGTCCGGCTGATCCTCTGACGCACGCTTGGCGCGCTTGCGCGGCTTCGCCAACGTCACCGGTTCGGAACTGACGGGCGTTTTCGCCAGCGTCTCCCGCAGATACGCCCCGGTGAAGCTCCGCTCGTTCGCCGCCACCGCCTCCGGCGTGCCCTCCGCGACAATCTCCCCGCCGTTGACGCCGCCGCCCGGCCCCAGGTCGAGCACCCAGTCCGCCGTCTTGATGACGTCGAGGTTGTGTTCGATCACCACCACCGTGTTGCCCTGCTCGACCAGCGCGTGGAGGACGTCGAGGAGCTTGCGGACGTCTTCGAAGTGGAGGCCGGTGGTGGGCTCGTCGAGGATGTAGAGGGTCTGGCCGGTGGCGCGGCGCGACAGTTCCTTCGACAGCTTGACGCGCTGCGCCTCGCCGCCGCTCAAGGTCGTCGCCTGCTGCCCGACCTTGATGTAGCCGAGGCCGACCTCGGCCAGCATCGCCATCTTGTCGCGGATGCCGGGGACCGCCTTGAAGAATTCGACCGCGTCCTCGACCGTCATGTCGAGCACGTCGGCGATGCTCTGCCCCTTGAACTTCACCTCCAGCGTTTCGCGGTTGTAGCGCTGGCCGTGGCAGACGTCGCAGGTGACATAGACGTCGGGCAGGAAGTGCATCTCGATCTTCAGCACGCCGTCGCCCTGGCAGGCCTCGCAGCGGCCGCCCTTGACGTTGAAGCTGAACCGGCCGGGCTTGTAGCCGCGCGCCTGGCTTTCGGGGAGGCCGGCGAACCAGTCGCGGATCTGGGTGAAGGCGCCGGTGTAGGTCGCCGGGTTGGAGCGCGGGGTGCGGCCGATCGGCGACTGGTCGATGTCGATGACCTTGTCGAGATGCTCGAGCCCGGTGATGCGGTCATGCTTGCCGGCGAGGATGCGCGCGCCGTTCAGGGTGCGGGCGGCGGCGGCGTAGAGCGTGTCGATGGTCAGCGACGACTTGCCGCTGCCCGAGACGCCGGTGATGCAGGTGAAGGTGCCGAGCGGGATGGACGCGGTGACGTTCGCCAGATTGTTGGCGGTGGCGCCGTGGACGGTGAGCTTCTTGCCGGTGCCCTTGCGGCGGACGCCGCGCATCGGGATGTGGCGGCGGCCGGAGAGATAGTCGGCGGTGAGGCTGTCCTCGCAGGCGAGCAGGTCGTCGAGCGTCCCGGCGCAGACCACTTCGCCGCCGTGGACGCCCGGCGCCGGGGCCCATGTCGATGACATGGTCGGCGGTGCGGATCGCGTCCTCGTCATGTTCGACCACCAGCACGGTGTTGCCGAGGCCGCGGAGGCGCTTCAGCGTTTCGAGCAGGCGGTCATTGTCCTTCTGGTGGAGGCCGATCGACGGCTCGTCGAGGACGTAGAGCACGCCCGACGAGGCCGGAGCCGATCTGCGAGGCGAGGCGGATGCGCTGGCTCTCGCCGCCCGAGAGGGTGCCGCTGGTGCGGTCGAGGTTGAGATAATCGAGCCCGACATTGTGGAGGAAGCCGAGGCGCTCGTTGATTTCCTTGAGGATGGCGCTGGGCGATCTCGTTCTGGGTCGGGGTGAGATGCTGGTCGAGGCCGGAGAACCAGGCGAGCGCGTCGGCGACCGAGCGGCGCGAGGAGAGCGAGATGTCCTCGCCGGCGATCTTGACCGCCAGCGGCTCGGGCCGGAGGCGGGCGCCGCCGCAGGTCTCGCACGGGTGCGCGGCCTGGTAGTTGCGACAGTTCCTCGCGCATCCAGGCGCTTTCGGTCGACAGCATGCGGCGCTCGAGGTTGCCGATCACGCCTTCGAACGACTTCTTGACCTCATAGCTCTTCTTGCCGTCGACGAAGCGCAGCGTGACGGCCTTGCCGCCGGTGCCGCGAAGGACGACGTGGCGCGCCTCCTCGCTGAGCTCGCCCCACGGCGTGTCGAGGTCGAAATCATAGGCGCGGGCGAGGCTGCCCAGCACCTGCATGTAATAGGGCGAGGGCGGCTGGCTCTTGGCCCAGGGCACGACCGCGCCCTTCTTGAGGCTGAGCGCATGGTTGGGGACGACGAGGTCCTCGTCGAACATCGAGCTTCTCGCCGAGGCCGTCGCAGGCCGGGCAGGCGCCCTGCGGCGCGTTGAAGCTGAACAGGCGCGGCTCGATCTCGGCGATGGTGAAGCCGCTGACCGGGCAGGCGAATTTCTCGGAGAAGACGATGCGGCCGGGTACGCCGAAGTCGAGCTTGAACCCGTCGCGTTCGGACGCGTGCCTCGAGCGCGGCGGCGACGCCGGTGCGCTCGGCCCCGGCGGGGTGGGGAACGTCGGCGGGGTCGAGATAGGCGAGGCCCTCGGCCAGCTTCAGCGCGGTCTCGAAGCTGTCGGCGAGGCGGGTTTCGATGCCTTCGCGGATGACGATGCGGTCGACGACCACTTCGATGTCATGCTTGTATTTCTTGTCGAGCGCGGGGGCGTCCTCGATCTCGTAGAACGCGCCGTCGATGCGGACGCGGGTGAAGCCGGCCTTCTGCCATTCGGCCAGCTCCTTGCGATACTCGCCCTTGCGGCCGCGAACGACCGGGGCGAGCAGATAATGGCGCGAGCCTTCGGGCAGCTTCATGATGCGGTCGACCATCTGGCTGACCTGCTGCGCCTCGATCGGAAGGCCGGTGGCGGGCGAATAGGGCACGCCGACCCGCGCCCACAGCAGGCGCATATAATCGTAGATTTCGGTGACGGTGGCGACGGTCGAGCGCGGGTTGCGGCTGGTGGTCTTCTGCTCGATCGAGATGGCCGGGGAGAGGCCGTCGATATGCTCGACATCCGGCTTCTGCATCATCTCCAGGAACTGGCGGGCGTAGGCGGAGAGCGACTCTCGACGTAGCGGCGCTGCCCCTCGGCATAGATGGTGTCGAAGGCGAGGCTGGATTTGCCCGAGCCGGAGAGGCCGGTGATGACCGTCAGGCTTTCGCGCGGGATCTGCGACGTCGATCCCCTTGAGGTTGTGCTCGCGCGCGCCGCGAACGGTAATGTGAGTCAGCATGGTTCCGCTATTTGTTCCACATTTGTTCGCGTGTCGCAAGAGCGACCGCAGCCAATAACGCCCTGCCGCAACGCGGTTTCCGCGTCAAAATCTTCATGTTCATCGAACGGAGGGCGTCTCTCGTCGATGGCCGTTAGATTCGCTGTCGGCAATGTTCAGTGTCCGGCTTTCGCGAATCTAATCAATCAGATGGGGGTCATCATGAGTGTTGCAAGGCTGCGGAACATCCGCGCTTTTCGAAATGCGCTGTTGCTGGCGGCTTCGGCGCCGTTGGCCATGGCCGCGCCGGCAATGGCCGCCGAGACGGCGGCTGCCGCCACCGACGGTAGCGTGCGGTTCGGGACCTGGGGCGTCGACCTCAGCTCCCGCGACCTCAAGGCCAATCCCGGCGACGATTTCGAGCGCTACGCCAGCGGCGCGTGGATGGATGCGACCGACATTCCCGCAGACAAGTCGTCGAACAGCGTCGGATCGGAAACCAACGACCGCAACCAGGAGCGGCTGCGGACAATCATCACCGGATCGACCAAAGACAGCCAGATCGGCGCGCTCTACGCCAGCTACATGAATGAGGCGCTGCTCGAGCAGTTGGGCGCAGCGCCGCTGATGGCCGATCTCGCCCGTGTCGACGCGATCAAGACCAAGGCCGAGTTCACCAAGTCGATGGCGAGCAGCTTCTCCGACTTCGGAGGGACCTTGTTCGCGGCCGGCGTGCTGCCCGATCCGGCCAACCCGACGATCAACATCGCCTTCGTTGGAACGGCGGGAATGGGACTGCCCGACCGCGACTATTATCTGCTCGACAAGTACAAGCCGCAGCGCGACGCCTATCGCGCCTACATCCAGCGCACGCTCGAGCTGACGAATACGCCGAACGCCTCCGCAGCCGCGGACTCGATCCTCGCTTTCGAGACGGAGATCGCCAAGCTGTCATGGCCGCAGGCGGACCTGCGCGACCTCGACAAGCTCAACAACCCGATGACGCCGGCCCAGCTGGCGGCCTATGCGCCGGGCCTCGACTGGAACGGCTACCTGGCGGATACCGGGGTCGTGTCGCCCAAGCTGATCGTCGGCGACAATACGGCGGTGAAGGCCTGGCCGCGCTGTACGACAAGACTCCGCTGGAGACGCTGAAGACCTGGCAGCGATTCAAGGTCGCCGACCAGGCTTCGGATTACCTCTCCAAGCGCTTCGTCGACAGCAAGTTCGAGTTCACCAAGACGCTGACCGGCGCCAAGGAGCTGCGTCCGCGCTGGCGCCGCGGCATCGCCCAGGTCGACGGCCGGCTGGGCGAGGTGCTCGGCGAGACCTATGTCCAGCGTTACTTCCCGGCGCAGTCGAAGGCGCAGATGGAGCAGCTGGTCGCCAACCTGAAGACGGCCGCGGCGAAGCGCATCCAGGCCAACAGCTGGATGGAGCCGGCGACCAAGCAGGCCGCGATCGCCAAGCTTGCAAGGATGGACGTGATGGTCGGCTATCCCGACAAGTTCCGCGACTATTCGAAACTGGTGATGAAGGCGGACGACCTCTACGGCAACGTCAAGCGCAGCTCCGCGTTCGAATGGGATTATCAGCTGAGCGACCTCGGCAAGCCGGTCGACCGGAAGAAATGGGCGATGAGCCCGGCGACGGTGAACGCCTATAATGGCGGGCTGGAAAACAAGATCGTGTTCCCGGCCGGCATCCTGCAGCCGCCTTTCTTCGACCCGCAGGCCGACGCGGCGGTCAATTATGGCGCGATCGGCGCGGTTATCGGCCATGAGATCATGCATGGCTTCGACGACCAGGGCCGCAAGATCGACGCAACCGGCGCGATCCGCGACTGGTGGACTCCGGCCGACGGCGCGCGGTTCAAGAAGCTGACCGACGAGCTTGGCAAGCAATATGCCGCCTATGAGGCGGCGCCGGGCGTGTTCATCAATCCCGACCTGACGATGGGCGAGAATATCGGCGACATGTCGGGGCTGGAGGTTGCCTACGAAGCCTACAAGATCTCGCTCGGCGGCAAGCCGGCGCCGGTGATCGACGGCCTGACCGGCGACCAGCGCTTCTTCCTGGCCTTTGCCCAGGCGTGGCGCGGCGAGCAGCGCGACGGATGCGATCAAGACGCAGGTCGCGTCCGACCCGCACAGCCCGCGCCGCTACCGCGTGATCGGCCCGCTCCGCAACCTCGACGCCTGGTATTCGGCGTTCAACATCGGACCCAATTCGAAATTCTACATCCCGCCGGAGAAGCGTGTCCGGATTTGGTGATCCGCGCTGACTTGCCAACCTCATGGCGTGCGCTAGCGTGCGCGCCATGAGGGAATTTCGCTTCGGCCTGATCGGCCTTTCCGCGCTGCTGGCTTCCTGTGCAACAGTGCCTGTTCCACACGAGACAGCCGACATCATCTTGCGCGGCGGGACGATTTACGACGGAAGCGGCGGGGCGCCCTATGTCGGCGATGTCGCGATCAAGGGCGATCGGATCGTCTGCGTGGGGCGTTGCGCCGGGGCCGCCAAGCAAGAGCATCGACGCCCGCGGCCTCGCCGTGGCGCCCGGCTTCATCAACATGCTGAGCTGGGCCAACGAGACGCTGATCGCCGACGGGCGCGGGCAGAGCGATATTCGCCAGGGCGTGACCCTTGAGGTGATGGGCGAGGGGGAGTCGATGGGCCCCTGGAACGCCGAGATGAAGGCCAAGGAGACCGAGCGCCAGGGCGACATCAAATACAGCATCGATTGGACGAGCCTCGGCGAATATCTCCAATATCTCGAGCGCAAGGGCGTTTCGCCCGAACGTCGCCAGCTTCGTCGGCGCGACCACGGTTCGCGTGCATGAGCTGGGCGAGGGCGACGTCGATCCAACGCCGGAGCAGCTGCAGCGCATGCGCGTGCTGGTCAGGCAGGCGATGGACGAAGGGGCGATGGGGGTGGGCTCCTCGCTGATCTACGCGCCGGCCAATTTCGCCGAAACGCCCGAGTTGATCGCGCTGACGACCGAGGCGGGGCGATGTGGCGGCATGTACATCAGCCATATGCGCGACGAAGGGCCCAAGCTGATCGAGGCGATCGACGAGCTGGTCACGATTTCCGAAAAGTCCGGCGCTCCGGCGGAAATCTATCACTTCAAGCAGTCAGGGCGCCAAAACTGGGGCAAGATCGACGCGGCCATTGCTCGGGTCGAGGCGGCGCGGGCGCGCGGTCTCAAGATCACCGCGGACATGTATACCTATCCGGCGAGCTCGACCGGGTTCGATGCCGCGATGCCGCTGTGGATCCAGGCCGGCGGGATCGAGCAATGGGTCGAGCGGCTCAAGGACGCGGCGCAGCGTAACCGGGCATTGGCGGACATGCATAAGCCCGATGCGTCGGAGAACACCAAGCTGGTCGTCGAAGAGCCCGACAAGGTGATCCTGGTAGGGTTCAAGACCGACGCGCTGAAGCCGCTGACCGGCAAGACACTGGGCGAAGTGGCGCGCAGCCGCGGGAAATCACCGGAAGACACGGTAGCCGATCTGATCGTCGAGGACGGCACGCGGATCCAGGTCGTCTATTTCGGGATGAGCGAGGACAATGTCGCACGCGAGGTCGCGCTGCCGTGGATGAGTTTCGGAAGCGACGCGGCGGCAATGGCGCCCGAGGGCGTGTTCCTCAAGTCCAGCACCCATCCGCGGGCCTATGGCAATGTTGCGCGCTTGCTTGGCAAATATGTTCGTGACGAGAAGAGGGTTGAGTTGGCCGATGCGATCCGGCGATTGACCTCATTGCCAGCCAGCAACCTCCGCATTGCCGACCGGGGCGCGCTCAAGCCGGGCTACTTCGCCGATATCGCTATTTTCGATGCTGGCAAAATTGCCGACCAGGCAACGTTTGCTAAGCCGCAGCAATATGCCGTCGGCATGGTCCACGTGCTGGTCAATGGCGTCCCGGTGCTACGCGACGGCGAGCACACCGGCGCAACGCCGGGACGCTTCGTGAAGGGGCCGGGCACTGGGCGCTGTCACTAGGACAGGGGATATTTCGCAATTGCCTCATAGTGGGCGCCGTCATGGCCGAGGCGGCTTTCGTAGAGAATGAAATGGTCGATGGGCTCGGGCGGGGCACTGAGGCTGGCGTGGGCTTCGAGCCAAGCGGAGGGTTCGACTGCGGACTTGCGCCGGCGCGCCAGAGTGATGTGAGGCAGGAATGCACGCCGATCGGGTTCCAAGCCGACGCTGAACAACGCTCGGTCGACCTTCTTGTGGAGCTCCTCGAGCGGCTTGCGCTGCACTGCCCGAGCGAACAATACGCCGTGCCGGCCCTGATCGAAAAAGCCCACGCCGTGTAAGCCGAGCTCGATCGGAGGAGCGCGGATTGCGCCGAGCGCCGCGGCTATGTCCTCTGCCAGCGGCCGTTCGACCTCGCCGATGAACCGGAGCGTGACGTGAAGCTGCTCTTCCCGCTGCCAGGCCCAGCCCGGCGGACCGCCGGCGATGGCGTCGAGGCAGTGGCGCCGTAGCGTGACGGTAGGCCGAAGCGCGACGAACAGGCGATGCATGGCAATGTCGTTAGTCGAATGACTGACTTGCGGCGACCGGTTTTCCTTGAACAAGGGGCGAACATTGCCGATATATCGACCAGTGAAGGCCTTTCCTTCACGAAGGAGTGAAAATGCAGAACCAATTTGACCCGCGCACGACGACCGGCGGCTATGACCCCGCTGTGTCGGTCGGAGTTCCGCGCGCCGCACGCGATGCGGGCCTTCGGTCCTACATGCTCAAGGTTTACAACTACATGGCATCGGGGGTGCTGCTGACCGGCATCGTCGCGCTTCTGTTTGCGCCATATGCGCGTGACGTGCTGATCAACGCCAACGGCACTGGTCTCAGCGGCCTTGGCTGGCTGATCACCTTCTCGCCGCTGGCATTCGTCTTTGCGATGAGCTTCGGCGTGAATCGGATGCAGACCGCTACGCTGCAGTTGCTGTTCTTCGCGTTCGCAGCGGTGATGGGCCTGTCGATGTCGACGATCTTCATCGTCTATACCGGCGTGTCGATCGCCCAGACCTTCTTCGCGGTGACTGCCGCGTTCATGGGCCTTAGCCTCTATGGCTATACGACCAAGAAGGACCTGTCGGGTTTCGGCACCTTCCTGATCATGGGCGTTGTCGGCCTTTTGGTGGCGATGGTGATCAACATCTTCCTGCGTTCGCCGGCGATGCACTTTGCGATCAGCGCGATCGGCGTCCTGCTGTTCGCGGGCCTGACCGCCTATGACACGCAGCGGATCAAGTCGATGTACGCATATGTCGCAGGCACCGACATGATGGGCAAGACGGCGATCATGGGGGCGCTCAGCCTCTATCTCGACTTCATCAACATGTTCCAGTTCCTGCTAAGCTTTATGGGCGATCGCCGCTAAAGCTTATCGCAATGGACAGGTTAAAGGGCCGGCGGAAACGTCGGCCCTTTTTCTATGCGCTTCATCCGGCCAAGCTGTTCAAGTCTGGAATGTTGTTAAACCGAACCAAAAGGAGCATGCATTGATCTAGGGGGCGCGGTCCCCGTGCAGGCGATCGGCGCGGCATGATCCCCGCCCCTGGGGGGCCTGCCATGTCCGACTATTCTTCCGAATTTTCGATCCGGCGTTTGTGGATCATTTTTGCAGTCAGCATGGTGGTCATGTTCGGCACCTTGCTGTTCTTCGGCGTCCAAATTTATCACGCCAAACCGCCGATGCCTCACGCCGTACGGACAACATCCGGCCAGCTCGTCTATACCGGCGAGGACATCCAGCGGGGCCAGAGCGTATGGCAGTCAACCGGCGGGATGCAGCAAGGGTCGATCTGGGGCCATGGCAGCTATGTCGCCCCGGACTGGAGCGCCGACTGGCTGCATCGCGAAGCGCTGGCGTTGCGCGAGGACATCGCCGGGGGCGGTTCGGTCGGCTCGTACGAGGCGCTGGCGGAACCCGACCAGGCCCGGGTCGGCTTCCTGCTCAAGCAGGAGATGCGGACCAACGGATATGACGCCCGGACAGGGGATATCATTGTCAGCGATCAGCGTGCCGCCGCCATCGCATCAACTGCGACGCATTACACCGACCTGTTCGCCAATCGCACTCCGGCCGCGCAGGAGCTTCGCGAGCTATATGCAATGCCCCAAGACGCGGTGCTGTCGCCGGAGGATGCAAAATCACTCGGCGCGTTCGTGTTCTGGACATCCTGGGCAACCGCTGCCCAGCGGCCTGGCGACACCATCAGCTATACCAGCAACTGGCCGCATGAGCCTCTCGTCGGCAATTCGCCCGCCGCACCGATGTTCCTTTGGACATTCATCTCCATTTTCGTGCTTCTGGCAGGCATCGGCGGATTGGTCTGGTACTACGCGCGCGAATTTGACGTGTGGCGGCGCGACATCGAACCGGTCGAAGGCTTCGCCCCGGCCGACATGCTTGGCGGCGCCACAATCACCCCATCGATGCGGGCGACCGCCAAATATTTCTACCTCGTCGCTGCGCTGTTCTTTGGCCAGGTGCTGCTCGGCATCGTTACGGCGCACTACGCGGTCGAAGGCCAGGGACTCTACGGCCTGCCGATGGCCGAATATTTCCCATATGCCATCACCCGCACCTGGCACACTCAGCTGGCGGTGCTGTGGATCGCAACCGCCTGGCTCGCCACCGGGCTCTATGTCGCGCCGCTGCTGGGTGGACGTGAGCCGAAATTCCAACGGCTGGGGGTGAACTTCCTGTTCTTGAGCCTGCTGGTCATCGTCGTCGGGTCGTTTGCGGGCGAATGGATGGCGGTCAATCGGCACATGGCGGCCGGGACGATGAATTTCTGGTTCGGTCACCAAGGTTACGAATATCTCGACCTCGGCCGCTTCTGGCAGATTTACCTGTTCATTGGTCTGTTGCTGTGGACCGGCCTGGTGATCCGCGGCCTGTGGCCAGCGCTTCAACAAAAAGGCGGGCGTTCCCTCGTCTTCCTGGTTGTCGTTTCTACAGTCTCGATCGGGCTGCTGTTCGGCAGCGGCCTCCTCTATGGCCAACATACCCATATCTCGATCATGGAATATTGGCGCTGGTGGGTCGTCCACCTGTGGGTCGAGGGCATCTTCGAGGTGTTCGCGACCGCAATCGTCGCCGCGCTGTTCGTCAAGATGGGTTTGGTGCGGGTATCGGTCGCGGCGACGTCGGTGCTACTCGCTACCATCATCTTTCTTGGCGGGGGCGTGCTCGGCACGTTCCACCACTTGTATTTCAGCGGCACTCCGACGTCGGTGATAGCGCTGGGCGCCGTATTTTCGGCGCTTGAGGTGGTTCCGCTGATGGTGGTCGGATTTGAGGCCTATAATCGGTCAAAAGTTGAACATCAGCACGATTGGCAGAGCGTCTACAAATGGCCGTTCGCTTTCTTTGCGAGCGTGTTGGTCTGGAATTTGATCGGCGCTGGGCTGTTCGGCTTCTTCATCAATCCGCCGCTCGCGCTCTATTACATGCAGGGGCTGAACACGACCGCGACCCATGCTCATGCCGCCCTGTTCGGCGTCTATGGAATGCTCGGCATCGGGCTGACCCTGTTCTGCATGCGCGGCCTGTCCGACCCGTCGCGTTGGAGCCAGCGACTGCTCAAGACATCTTTCTGGTGCCTCAACATCGGCCTGGCGATGATGGTGTTTCTGTCGCTGTTTCCACAAGGCCTGTACCAAGCATATCAAAGCTTTACGCACGATTATGCTTACGCACGCAGCGCTGAGATCATCCATAGTCCCGTCATGCAGGCGCTCGTCTGGGCGAGGGTTCCCGGCGACCTGGTGTTCACGGTGGGCGTCGTCGCATTCTTCGTCTTCATGATGCGCGCCATGCTTGGCGGCGGCAAAATTGGAGATGCGACCCCGGAACGGAAGTTTCCCGGCGAGCCTGAGGCGGTCCCCGCCGAGTGAGACCGGCGCTACGCGGGGCGGATCAGCCCCGCAGTGCGCCGCTATTTAGTTGGGCCCACGGATTTGGATCGGGATCGGCAACCTTTACCAGCCTGTTCTGGTCGCGATGAAGGAATGGGGCAGCCTGGCCGTGCACGAGAAGCATGGTTTCCAGGACATAGCTCCAGGAGCCGTCGGCATGGAAATCGACTTCGATGCGATATGAGTCCGTTCGGAAGGCCAGATCGAGAAATGTCGTCGAGCAGATGCCATATTCGGTCTGTCCGCGTTCGGCCTTCAAAATGAGCTTGGCAGAGTCAGGCTTGGCATGCCCCGCCGCGATCGCCACCTGACCACGCGGGATGGCTACTGTCTGGAGCACCAAGCCGGTAGCCGGCTCCCAAAGCCAATAGCCGACCTGATCGTGGAACGTGATTTGCTCTTCCGGCGTGTTGATGTGGACATGGTAACGCAGGCCGTAAAATAGCTGCGGTCCGTTAGCCTGGGCATCGATCGGATGCATTTCGATGCGCTCATAATATTCGCGTTGTTCGGGTCCGTCGGCTTTTGGATTGATGTCGAAACCGCGACGTCCTTCCCAAACTCCGGCAAGCCGGCGAAGGGGTCCCAGATTGGCCAACGTATCCACCGCGACATCCTCCGGCTCGGTGAAGATGTCGGTCGGAATTTCCATGGGGCTGCTCTCCAGGTTCGAATGCGGCCGTTGTTACCCGGGGGTTCGATCCGGGACCTGACTAAAGCCTCTGCCGCGATCTCGCTAGGCGAGATTGCGCTTGAAGAAGCGCAGCGTTCGCTGCCACGCCAGGTCCGCCGCCGCCTTGTCATAGCGTTCGGCGGAGGTGTCGTTGTTGAAGGCATGGTTGGTGCCTTCATAATTGAAATAGGTGACCTTCTTGCCGGCCTGGCGCAGCGCCGTGATCCACGGAAAGGCGGTTTCGGCGACCCGTTGGTCGAGGCCCGCGAGGTGGAACATCATCGGTGCCTGGACCTTGCTCGCCTCTGACGGATCCGGCGCCGGTCCGTAATAAACAACGCCCGCGTCGAGCTTGTCCCCGGCGGCGACCGCCAGCCGGTTGACGAAGGCGCCGCCCCAGCAGAAGCCGACCGCGCCGACCTTGCCCCCGCGGCTCGACTTTGAGAGCTCATCGAGCATCGACACTGCGTCTGAAGTTGCTCGCGCCAGATCGAGCTTGCCGATTGCATCGCGCGCCGCATCATCGTTGCCCGGAGTGCCGCCCGACAGCGATAGGAAGTCCGGCGCAACGGCGCGGAAACCTTCCAACGCCAGGCGCCGCGCGACGTCCCTGATATGGTCGTTGAGGCCGCGGTTCTCGTGGACAACAAGAACAGTCGCTTTGAGGGAACGGGTGCGAGGTTCGGCGACATAGGCCTTGTAGCCGGCCGGCCGATCGAACGTCATCGTCCGGGTGGTCAGTCGCTTGTCGTCGGGAGGTACGATGGCCGCGACGGCGGGGCTGGCGGCGATTGCGGTGATAAGGCTGGTCGCGGCTGCCGCACTGCCCGCGATCAGTGTCATCCGCGCAAAGAAGTCGCGACGATCCATGCCCTCATGGGTAAAGCGATCATAAAGCTGGATTGCCTGCTGAAGCTTATTTGGATTCATCACCCTGCCTCCCTGCAATTCTCCGCCGCCTGCCACGCAGAGCGGCCTTAGCCCGCCGCTTGCATCTCCGCGATCAACTGGTTGTCCTCGGCTTTCGCGCGCCGAAAGGCTTCGCGCTGCGACAGTCGCTCTGCGTAAGCCACGAAACTGTCGAGCTTGGGCAGGGTGCCGAACTGCGTGCCCCACATCACCGCGCTTCCGACATAAACATCGGCGGCGTTGAATCGCGATCCGCAGACATAATCGCGGCCAGCCAGGTGATCGGCGAGCGCGTTCACTGCCAAATCATAATGGCCATAACCGAACATGCGCTGCTGCTGTTCGCTGCCTTCAAAGCCCGCCGCCTTGTTGGTCACTGCCTGCTCCAGCGGCCCGGCGGCGAAGAAGAGCCAGCGATAATAATCGGCCTTTTCATCTTCGCGCGGACCGAGACCCGCTTCAGGGAAAACATCCGCGAGGTAGGTGCAGATCGCCGCGGCCTCGGTCACCACTCGGCCGTTATGGACGATGGCTGGAACCTTCATCATCGGGTTGATTGCCCGATATTCGTCACTCTTCATGCTCGACGCATAGTCGAGGATTTCGGTGTCGTAGGGTGCGCCGACTTCCTCCAGCATCCAGCGGATGATTTGTCCGCGGCTCATCGGGTTGGTGTAGAAAATCAGTTCGCTTGCCATGGCGACTTTCCCTTCCTCGCGTTCAATTAAAGAGCGGCCGGTCGGTCCGGGACTGACCGGCCGGCACGTTCCTTTGCTCATCCACGCTCCCCGGGCTTGGCTGGCGCGGCGGCCGGCGGCGCGGCGGACTCGCCACGCTCGCTCGCCGTGGCGTCGCGCGCGGCACGGAACTCGCTATCCGCGCTCCAGTTTGGCCAGTCGGTGCTGTTCGCGAGCCGGAGGCCGACGGCGTGCAGCAACTCGGCATCCTGGACCATCCCGGTGAAATCCCAATCCGGCGAGAACTCATCGTCGGGCTGGTGATACATTTTGGAGGTGTAATTGGTCTGCCACGCTTGCGCCCGTGCGACCCCTCCATTGACCAGATCCTGGCCGGGACCAAAGCTCATTGCGGGAATTCCGGTCTTGGCCAAGGTGAAATGGTCGGAGCGGAAGAAACCGCCCGCTTCGGGGCGCGGATCGGGGGTATAACTGCGACCGCGCTTCGCGCCCTCTTCGACCAGGATGTCGAGCAGGCCGAACTTCTGATTGCCGCGGATCGTAAAGTCGCGCGCCGGGCCGAGCACGCCCATCACGTCGGTGTTGATCACCCCGGCCGTCTTGGCCGCAGGATAAATCGGATTGGCGGCATAATATTCGCTGCCGAGCAGGCCTTTCTCCTCCGCCGTCACGGCCATGAACACAACCGATCGCTGGGGCCGCGGTCCGGCCGCGAATGCGCGCCCCTGCTCGATCAGCTGGGCAATTCCGGTGCCGTTGTCGATCGCGCCATTGTAGATGCGGTCGCCATTGGCGTCCGGCTGGCCGATCCCAAGATGGTCCCAGTGGGCGGTGTAGATGACCGTCTCGTCAGGGCGCGCGGTTCCCGGCAACATTCCGAGGACGTTATGCGAGGTGATGACCTCCGTCTTGGCGTCGCCATGCACGTCGAGCGTCGCCTTCAGGGGGACCGGCTTGAAGTCCTTCCGCTTGGCCGCGGCCTTCATCGCTTCGAAGCTGGTGCCGGAAGCTGCGAAAAGCTGAGCAGCGAGATCGCGCTGAATCCAGCCTTCCAACGGCGGATGCTCGGCCCGTGGATCCTTGCGGACGATGTCGAACATGGCGTTGGTGTTGGAGTTCTTGACGGTCGCCCAGCCGTAGCTGGCCGGATCGGTTTCGTGGATCACCAGCACGCCCGCGGCGCCCTGCCGAGCGCCTTCCTCATATTTGTAGGTCCAGCGGCCGTAATAGGTCATCGCCTTGCCGCCGAAGTCGCCTTCGCCCCCTTCGAAGTCGGGGTCGTTGACCAGCATGACCAGGATCTTGCCCCTGGCGTCGACGCCCTTGAAGTCATCCCAGCCGCGTTCCGGTGCCTTGACCCCATATCCGACGAACAACAGCTCGGCCTTGTCGATCATCATCGCCTTGTCGCCATTGGTCGGCGCCCGAACCGCAATCTGCTCGCCCTGGGTCAGGCCCGTCGGCTTGCCGGCGATGTCGATGCTGACGTGTGGCGGGGCAACGAATTCGGATCGGAGCAGCGGCACCGCCTGGGTCCAGCTGCGCTTGCCATCCTTGAGGTCGCCGCCCGGCTGCAGCCCGGCCTTGGCGAACTGGTCGGAGAGATAGGCGACGGTCTTGGTTTCACCGGCGGTCGCCGGAGCGCGGCCCTCGAACGCGTCGGAGCCGAGCGTTTGCACGTGGGCCGAGAAGTTGGCCGGATCGAAGGTAGCGGTCTGGGCGGCAAGCGGCGTCGTGGCGAGCAACAAGCCAAGCGACGAAATCAGGGCAAGGTTACGCACGTGTCGGTTCTCCTGAGGGAAAGGGATCGGCGCGGACCTTGGTCGCGCCGACCGCCACCAGTCAAGCGAACGGATTATTCCCCAGCGCGTTCCGCCGTTTGGACGCCCTGTGCGTTTCGATATTTGTCGAACCAGGCGATGATCGCAGCGGCCTTGGCTGCCGATTGGGAAGGCCGACCCGCGATCCCGCCATGGCTGGCGTTGGGAACCTTGACCAGCATGGTCGGAACGCCCCTCAGCTTCAGCGCCGAATAGAGCTGCTCCGCCTCGCTGACCGGTGTGCGGTAATCTTCTGCCCCGACCACGACCAGCGTCGGCGTCTTGACGTTGGCCATCAGGCTGAGCGGCGAGCGGGCCCAATAGGATTGGTAATTTTCCCACGGCAGGGCGCCCATCCAATAGGGGCCGAAGAACTGAATGCCGTCGCTGGTCAGCGCCATGCTGGTCCAGTTGGTCACCGGCTTTTGGGACGCGGCGGCCTTGAAGCGATCCGTCTTACCAACCAGCCAGGCGGTAAGGATTCCGCCGCCGGATCCGCCGGTCACGAACAAATTCTCGGGGTCGGAAACTCCGCTTGCCACGGCCGCGTCGACCGCTGCCAGCAGGTCGGCGGTATTGCTGTCGGGGTAGGTCTTCTCAATGCCATCGGCGAAGGCCTGGCCATAGCCCGTCGACCCGCGGGGATTGGTATAAAGCACGGCATAGCCCGCGGCCGCGTATAGCTGATAGTCGGTCGAGAAATGCGGGCCGTAGGAGGCATAGGGTCCGCCATGGATCTCCAGGATTGTCGGGACTCTCGTGCCCTCCTGATAACCGGGCGGAAGCAGGATCCAAGAGGGAACGCGGGATCCGTCCGGCGCTGCTACATCGAGAGGGCGCAGCGTTCCCAGAGATTTTCCCGACAGTGCAAGGTCGTTGAGCCTGGTCAGCTGCCGCGCCTTGCCGCCGGTAACGACCGAGACGTCGCTCGGCCGGTTCACGCTGTCGGAAGTGTAGGCCAGCGACCCGTTGCGGGCCACGCTGAACGCTCCGCCCGCATAGGGACGATCGAGTCCGCCGCCCCCGACATCCCTGACGATTGGCGTGACCCGCCCGTCAAGGCCGATACGCGACACGACCACCGACCCTGCCTCCTCATAGGACACGACCAGCGATCGGCCGTCCGACGACCATTTGATCTGGTCGATCGAACGATCGAGGCCGGGAGCAACCCGCCGAGTTCCGCTGCCGTCCGGATTCATCACATAAAGGTCGGCCTGTTCGAATCCTTTATGATGATCGTCAAAGCCGGCGTAGGCGATCAACCGGCCGTCGGGCGAAACGGCTGGCGCGGCATCCGGGCCGCGCCGGTCGGTCAGCGCCGTAATCGTTCCGGAGTCGATATCCAGCCGATAGACCTCGCTATCGTTGGCGATCATCTCCCAATCGGGCTTGCGAACCGCGCTGAACAGGATCGAGCGGCCATCCGGCGTCCATTCGGGAACGCCGTCATGATAGGCTCCGAAGGTTAGCTGGCGCGGCGCGCCGCCCAAGGCATCGACCACGAAAATATGGTCGAAGCCGGGCTTCACATAGCCGCCGTCGTCCGTGCGATATGTGACCTTGTCGATGACCTCCAAGGGCTTGGCCCATTCCGCACCCTCCGGCTTCGGCGGCGCGGAACCGAGCTTGGTGCCCTCGTCCGGCACGGTCATCAAATAGGCGATGCGCCGGCCGTCGGGCGACCAGGCAATGCCGTTCGGGCTGTCGGGAAGACCAGTGATGCGCGCGCTTTGACCGTTATCCATCCAGCGGACGAAAAGCTGCGGAGCTGCGCCTTCAGCGGTCGAGAAATAGGCAAGGCGCTTGCCGTCAGGCGACCAGCGCGGGCTCATATGATTGCCCGCGCCCGCCACCAGCGGCCGCTGATCGCCGCTGGCAGTATCGATCAGCCAGATCGACGAGCGTGCCCGGTCGGTCATGATGTCGTTCGATCGGCGCACATATGCGACCCATCGCCCGTCGGGGCTGATTTGGGGATCGGCGGCGGCGGCTAGGCTGAACAGATCGCCGCCGTTGAACCTGGGATCCGGTGCGTTGGCCGGGGCCGCAATTGCGGTCCACGATGTACCCAGCGCCAGCGCCGCCAGCGCAACTCGCCAATGAATCATGCATCCCTCCCTTGCTCGGGCGGCAGCAAAGCAGAACGGCGCCAAGGCACAAGAGCCTGCTCCTAATGATTTCGACAAATGGTCGATTAGGCTCCCGTGCACCAGCGATCTCGTCCGCCAGACTTATCGGTCGGCGTTCGAATTCTATTGGATCGATGAGCGGAGCCCCGGTTGAAGTCGCTCATCGAGTTTGACGAGTCCGTTCGGGAAGTCGCGACAATCGCGGGCGCGTAATCGCGCCCCAGCGATGAAGTGAATTTGGGGATTTTTCGATGAAGTCATTACCGCGCGTTTTCGCGGCCGTGCTCGGCTTAGCGATGTCGTTTCAAGCCGAAGCCGCGACTGCTGCCAGTTCCGAGGCCGCAACCGCAGAGCGCTATCGCGCAGCTATGCGATCCGCCCGCTGGACCGGGCCGATGCTCGCATCCAACGCCGAGACGCTCCCGCAGGGTCATTTTTACACCGAGCCCTATTTCTTCGACGTCATTTCCGGCGGAGAGCACAGCCCGGGATCGAGCGGCTTCTACCAATATGGGCTGCTCGATGGATTCACGGTCGGACTTCAGCCGAATTTCGCGTTCGGAACGGACAGTCCGAACCGCACGATGAAGCTTGGAGACTTCAAGCTATTGTCGCAGCTTCGCCTGACGCACTTCACGCCTGAGAATCGCGTACCGACGATAGCGATCGTGCTTCAGGAGGCGCTTCCAACCGGAAAGCATGACCGTCTCGATGCTTCCGAGGACGGGCACGGCTCCGGCTCCTACGCGACCGAGATCGGCGCGAACGTTCAGCACTATTTCCTGCTCAAAAACGGGCGGCTCCTGCGGGCCCGGATCAATGTCCTAAAGTCTTTCCCGCACGGTTCCGATGTTGATGGCCGAAGCGTCTACGGAACAGGCCCCGGCTTTCGCGGCCATGCCAAGCCGGGTTCAAAGACGACGCTGATCGGTGCGGTGGAATATAGCCTTACGAAGGAATGGGTGCTGGCGTTCGACATCATCCGCGAATCCACCAGCGAGACCACCCTTGAGGGTCGATATGGGAGTGACGGGCCGCGCGTGAAGCAGAGGTTCCCTTCAAGCCGACATGTCGGCTTCGCTCCGGCGGTCGAGTATAATTGGAATGACAGGACGGGAATCCTGCTCGGCGTTTGGATCAATCCGAAGGGACATAATTCGCCGAAGTCGGTCATTCCGGCACTGGCATTCAGCCGATTTTGGTAGTGGGGCCGGGCTGGTTCTCCCGGCCCCCGATTACGAAATCAGCGAGCTATTCGGCCGCCGGAGCGTTTCCGCTGGCCTTGCGCCTGGCCTTTGCCTTGGGCGGCTCGGGCTTCTTGCCCTTGGGCGCCTTGGGCGGGGCGGGGACGATCTCGAACGACAGGGCATTGTCCTTGATCCGGACCTTCACCTCGCCGCCGTCGACCAGCTTGCCGAACAGCAGTTCCTCGGCCAGCGGCTGCTTGATCTTCTCCTGGACCAGCCGAGCCATCGGACGCGCGCCGTAGAGCTTGTCGTAGCCGCGAGTGGTGAGCCACTCGCGCGCCTCGTCGTCCAGCTCGATATGGACGTTGCGGTCGGCCAGCTGCAGCTCGAGCTGGAGGATGAACTTGTCGACCACGCGGCGACGACCGCCGGCGGCAGGTAGGCGAAGGGCACGACCGCATCCAGCCGGTTGCGGAATTCGGGCGTGAACATCTTCTTGACCGCATCCTCCTGCGCATCCTCGCGGCTCATCGCGCCGAAGCCGATGCTCTCCCGCGCCATGTCGGCCGCGCCGGCATTGGTGGTCATGATCAGGATGGTGTTGCGGAAATCGACCGTCTTGCCGTGGTGGTCGGTGAGCTTGCCGTTGTCCATCACCTGCAGCAGGATGTTGAACAGGTCCGGGTGGGCCTTCTCGATCTCGTCGAGCAGCAGCACCGAATGCGGATGCTGGTCGACCGCGTCGGTCAGCAGTCCGCCCTGGTCGTAGCCGACATAGCCCGGAGGCGCGCCGATCAGCCGGCTGACCGAATGGCGCTCCATATATTCCGACATGTCGAACCGCTGCAGCGGGATGCCCATGACCGAGGCGAGCTGGCGCGCGACCTCGGTCTTGCCGACGCCGGTCGGGCCCGGAGAACAGGTAGTTGCCGATCGGCTTGTCGGGATCGCGCAGGCCCGCGCGGCTGAGCTTGATCGCCGAGGCGAGCTTCTCGATCGCCATGTCCTGGCCGAAGACGACGCGCTTCAAATCCGCCTCGAGCGTTTCGAGCACGCGCTTGTCGTCGGTCGACACCGATTTCGGCGGGATCCGCGCCATCGTCGCGACCACCGCCTCGATCTCCTTGGTGGTGATGGTCTTCTTGCGGCGGCTGGGCGGGACCAGCATCTGCATCGCGCCGACCTCGTCGATCACGTCGATCGCCTTGTCGGGCAGCTTGCGGTCATGGATGTAGCGCGCGCTGAGCTCGACCGCCGACTTGATCGCGTCGGGCGTGTAGCGGACCCCGTGATGCTGCTCGAACGAGGAGCGCAGGCCCGGCGATGATCTTGATCGTGTCCTCGACCGTCGGCTCGTTGACGTCGATCTTCTGGAACCGGCGCAGCAGCGCGCGGTCCTTTTCGAAGTGGTTGCGGAACTCCTTGTAGGTGGTCGAACCGATGCAGCGGATCGTGCCCGAGGAGAGGGCGGGCTTGAGCAGGTTCGATGCGTCCATCGCTCCGCCGCTGGTCGCGCCGGCGCCGATCACCGTGTGGATCTCGTCGATGAACAGAATCGCGTGCGGCATTTTCTCGAGTTCGGTCACGACCGACTTCAGCCGCTCCTCGAAATCGCCGCGATAGCGGGTGCCGGCGAGCAGCGCGCCCATGTCGAGCGCATAGATCACCGCTTCCTTGAGCACGTCGGGCACGTCGCCCTCGATGATCTTGCGTGCAAGGCCCTCGGCGATGGCGGTCTTGCCGACGCCCGGATCGCCGACGTAGAGCGGATTGTTCTTCGACCGGCGGCAGAGGATCTGAACCGTCCGGTCGACCTCCGGCATGCGGCCGATCAGCGGATCGACCTTGCCCGCCTTGGCCTTGTCGTTGAGGTTGACGGTGAACTGCTGGAGCGCGCTTTCCTTCTTGTCGCCGCTCTTCTGTTCGGTCTTCTCCTCGGCGCCCTGGGGTGGGTTGGGCTCGGCCGAGGTGTCGCCTTTGCCGACGCCATGGCTGATGAAGGTCACCGCATCGAGCCGGCTCATGTCCTGCTGCTGCAGGAAATAGACGGCGTAGCTCTCGCGCTCGCTAGAACAAGGCGACGAGCACGTTGGCGCCGGTCACTTCATCGCGGCCCGACGACTGGACGTGCAGGATCGCGCGCTGGACGACCCGCTGGAAGCCGCTGGTCGGGGTCGGGTCGGTCGCGCTGTCGGCCACCAACGCTCCCAATTCGCTGTCCAGATATTGTTTGACGGTGGCCTTTAGTTCGTCGCGGTTGACGCCGCAGGCTGGTCATCACCTGGCTGGCGTGAGTGTCGTCGACCAGCGCGATCAGGAGATGCTCCAGGGTCGCATATTCGTGGCGGCGCTTCGACGCTTCGCCGAGTGCATTGTGTAATGTGGTCTCAAGTTCACGCGCGAAACTGGGCATTCGGGTCTCCTTACCCGTTGAATGTCGTGAGGTAGGGCGCTCCGATCAAGGGCGCTGCGGCGAAGCGAGGGAACAGGCTACCGCTTGAACAGCTCATCGGCGGCATTTCGATGGCGGGCAGTATCCGCCAAATGCTGTTCCACTCGGGCGATCTCGGCCTTGAGGATCTCGATCCGCTCATTGAGCTCGTCAACCGAAAGAGGTCCGAGATCCTGACGAACGAGCAGGGTCAGCGGGTCGCTGGGCTTGCTCGTGAAGAAATCATCTTCGTCCATCACTTTGCCAAACGTTGACCGTTGCAAGGCCCAAGTCAATAAGCTTGCGCCGGGTTGAGCGTAGGGGCCGAGAATGAGCGAAATCATCCCGGATGTGATGCGAGTGGTCGAAATTGCGGATGGCCAGCTGGGCCTCGGGTCTCGCCCGACCCCGCATCCGGGCAAGGGCGAGGTACTGATCAAGGTCGCCGCCGCGGGCGTGAACCGGCCCGACGTCCTTCAGCGGAAGGGACTTTATCCGCCGCCGCCCGGAGCGCAGCGATATCCCCGGGCTTGGAGATTGCCGGAACGGTCGTCGCCGCCGGGCAGGGCGCGACCCATCTCATCGGCAGCAAAGTCTGCGCGCTGGTCGCCGGAGGCGGATATGCCGACTATTGCGTCGCGCCCGCCGGAACCTGCCTGCCGGTCCCCGAAGTGCTCCGGATGATCGAGGCGGCAGCCATGCCTGAGACCTTGTTCACCGTCTGGGTCAATCTGTTCGAACGCGGGTTTGCGGCCGAGGGCGATACGGTGCTGGTCCACGGCGGGACCAGCGGCATCGGCACGATGGCGATCAAGCTCGGCACGCTGTTCGGGCTGGAGGTGATCGTCACCTGCGGATCGGACGAGAAATGCGCCGCGGCGATCGAGCTCGGCGCGGCGCATGCGATCAACTACGCGACGACCGATTTCGCCGACGCGGTCCAGCGCTGGACCGAGGGCAAAGGCGTCGCCGTCGTGCTCGACATGGTCGGCGGCGACTATGTGCCGCGCAACCTTTCCTGCCTCGCTGACGACGGGCGCCACGTGTCGATCGCTTTCCAGCGCGGCGCAACGGCAGAGATTTCGATTGTCGATGTGATGCGCCGCCGCCTGACCCTGACCGGATCGACGCTGCGCGCCACGCGACCTTGCCTTCAAGACGATGGTCCGGGACGAAATTGCCCAGACCGTCTGGCCCTATGTCGAGGGCAATCGGCTGAAGCCGGTCATGGACGAGACTTTCCCGCTGGAGGAGGCCGCCGCCGCCCATGCCCGGATGGAGGCGGGTGACCATATCGGCAAGATCGTGCTAGTGACCGGCCAATGAGCGGGATTGATCCTCCACGAAGACCCCAGGTCCGGCAATTGCTACAAGATCCGGCTGACCGCCGCGCATTTGAAGCTGCCGCTTGAGCGGCGCGCCTACGACATCATGAAGGGCGAAACCCGGACGCCAGAATTCCTACGCGATATCAATGCCAATGGCCGCATCCCGGTGCTGCAGGACGGCGACCGCTTTCTCACCGAGAGCAACGCCATCTGCTTCTATCTCGCCAACGGCAGCGACCTCATCCCCGACGGTCATTACGACCAGGCCGACATGCTCCGCTGGATGTTCTGGGAGCAGTATAATCACGAACCCACATCGCCACGCTGCGCTTCTGGATGCGGTTCGTCGGACTGGACGCGCTGACCGATGCCCAGCGCATTCAGATCAGCCCGAAGCGCGAGGCAGGGCTTGCCGCGCTAGACCTGATGGACAAGCATTTGGCCGAGCGGAAGTGGTTCGTCGCCGACAAGTTCAGCCTCGCCGACATCTGCCTGTTCGCCTACACCCACGTCGCCGACGAGGCCAATTTCGACCTGGAAGCCTATCCCGATATCGTCCGCTGGATGGAGCGGATCATGACCATGGACGAGCACGTGGGCTTGGACGAATAGGTGGTGCGTTAGTCGCTGTTGTCCTCGGCGACGTCTACAAGGTGAACAAAATAGAGCCCGCCGGCGACCGCGACGGCGCCAATCCCAAGGGCGATCCAGCCGCCGGTTGATACACCGAGCTTGTGCTTGGCATCCGCATCCTTCGACGGGGTGAGTCCAAGGGCCTGATCCGCGCGCACCCCAGCAAGCGTCAAGGTCGGCTTCCGACCGAAGTTGAGCGCGACACCTTCGCCGATGCTGGTGCGCACGCCGGCTCCGTCCGATATGCTGCTCAGGGTAGGGGCGATTGCCAAAGCCGCGCGCGGTTTCGATGCATGCTCGCCGCCGAACGCGATATGGAAACGGGCACCGACGAATGTGCCCGGGCGAACGTCCGCCACGTCGTATTGAGCTGCGGGCGCTTCAACGGGGACAAGCAACAGGCCGGCAGTCGCCAGCGACAGGATCAACTTGTGCATGAGGTTGGGCTTTCCGAATCACATTGTGCCGATTCCGGCGATGACCACGGTAACGCCGAAGGAAAATAGGTTTGTGGATGAACGGCCTGTACTTGCGGGCGAATGCACGACGCACTAGAGGGGGCGCAACGCTGGCCGCTCCGGGAAGGGGCGGCCCTTATTGTTTGTGGAGACGAATAGCATGGCCCAGCCGCTCATGCCCCATGCGACCGCCGCCTGGCTGGTCGACAACAGCTCGTTGAGCTTTACGCAGATCGCCGATTTCTGCGGGCTGCACGTGCTCGAGGTGCAGGCGATCGCCGACGACACCGCCGCGACCAAGCTGACCGGGCGCGACCCGATCCGCTCGGGCGAGCTGACCCATGAGGAAATCGAAAAGGGCCAGGCCGATCCCGACTATGCGCTGAAGATGCACAAGGCGCCCGATCCGGTCACCCGGACCAAGGGGCCGCGCTACACGCCGGTTTCGAAGCGGCAGGACAAGCCGGACGGCATCGCCTGGATCATCCGCAATCATCCGGAAGTTTCGGACGGCCAGATCTCCAAGCTGATCGGAACGACCCGGACGACCATCGCTGCGATCCGCGACCGGACCCACTGGAACATGGCCAACATCCAGCCGAAGGATCCGGTGACGCTTGGCCTGACCTCGCAGCGCGAGCTCGACGCCGCGGTGGCCAAGGCGCAGAAGGCGGCCGGGACCGAGGCGCCGACCGACACGCGCCTCGACAGCGACCGCGAGGCGTTGATCGTCGAGCTTCGTGCCGAGCGCGAGCAGCATGCCCGCGACGTGGAGGCCGCGCTTGCCGCGCCGAAGCTGGCATCGACACGTCGGACGAGATCGTTCCGGGCATCAAGGACCCGTTCAAGCATTGATTCGGGCTCTCCCAAGGGCCAAGAGTTGAGCGATGGAACAGGGCGACATCGAGCAGATGAGCTTCGAGGCGGCACTGGCCGAGCTCGAGCAGATCGTGCGCAGCCTCGAGCAGGGGCAGGCGCCGCTTGATGAGTCGATCGAGCTTTATCAGCGCGGCGACCGGCTGAAACGCCATTGCGAGGCGCGACTGAAGGCGGCGCAGGCCCGGATCGAGAAGATCGCACTCGGTCCCGACGGCCAGCCCAGAGGGCACGAGCCCGTTCGATGCTGGTTGAGACCGGCGTGTCCGGGGCCGAGCTTCGCACCGAAGCATCCCGCATTGCCGCCAGGTCGAAGCGGTCTTCTCCGACTATCTGGCAGAGTCCGGGCGATGGCCGCGACCGGCTGTTCGAGGCCATGCGTCACGCCGGGCTTGGCGGCGGAAAGCGGCTTCGCCCGCTGTTGACGGTCGCCACCGGGCGACTGTTCGGATTGGCTGAGGACCGTGTCAGTTCGCGCGGGCGCGGCGATCGAGGCGATCCACGTCTATTCGCTGATCCACGACGATTTGCCCTGCATGGACGATGACGATCTTCGCCGGGGCAAGCCGACCGTGCATCGCGCATTCGATGAATCGACCGCGGTTCTGGCCGGCGATTGCTTTCACGATCTGGCGTTCGAGATCATTGCCGATCCCGCTACCCACGAGGACCCGTTCGTCCGGGCCGAACTGGTGCTGGAGATGGCGCGCGCGTCGGGCCCGCAGGGCATGGCCGGCGGACAGATGCTCGACCTGGTTGCCGAAGGCCAGGCTCTCGACATCGGTTCGATCACTCGGCTTCAGCAGCTCAAGACGGGTGCCCTGATCGAATTTGCCGTCGAGGCGGCCTGCATCATGGGCCGGCTTCCGCCTGAGGCGCGCATTCCCTATCGCGGCTATGCTCGCGATATCGGCCTTGCTTTCCAGATCGCCGACGACCTGCTCGATCATGCAGGTGACGAGGCAACGGCGGGCAAAAGGCTGCGCAAGGACGAACGGCGCCGGGAAGGCGACCTTCGTATCGCTGCTGGGCGAAGACCGTGCCCGCCGCCAGTGCGCGATGCTGGTTGACCAGGCGATCGAGCATCTTCACGATCATGGACCGGAAGCGGATCTGCTTCGGGCCGTCGCGCAATATGTCGAGGAAAGGGACCGTTGATGGCAGCAAGAGAGCGCGTCGGCGTCTATCCGGGGACATTCGACCCGATCACGCTCGGCCACCTCGATATCATCCGCCGCGGCGTGCACCTCGTCGACCGGCTGGTGATTGGAGTGACGACCAATCCGTCAAAGGAACCGATGTTCACCGTCGCCGAGCGTATGGAGATCGTTCGCCGCGAGGTCGCCGACGTTCCCGGCGTCGCGGTGGTCGAGTTCGATTCACTGCTGATGGATTTCGCCGAGGCGCAAGGGGCGAGCCTGATCCTGCGCGGCCTGCGGGCCGTCGCCGATTTCGAATATGAATATCAGATGGCGGGCATGAACCAGCAGCTGAACGACCGGATCGAAACCGTCTTCCTGATGGCAGACGTTTCGCTTCAGCCGATCGCGTCAAGGCTGGTGAAAGAAATCGCGCGCTATGGCGGCGCGATCGACAAGTTCGTGACCCAGACAGTCGCCGACTGACGTCGCGGCGAAGCTCGGTCAGAAATAGCACTGGCATCGGGCACGGTGCTGCGATAGTCGGTGTGGCCTATTGGGGGACGGGGAGTAAAAGATGAACAAGAGCCTGTTTGCGTTGCCTTTTTTGGCTTTTGCGTTGATTGCGGCGAAGCCCGCTCCGCTGCCTCCGCCCAAGCCGCCGGTAGCGTTGGTTGCGCCGGCCGAAGTCGCCGCCGATCCCGCCAACCGCTGGACGCTCGAGCTGTCCAATGGCGGCAAAGTGGTGATCCAGCTACGGCCCGATCTCGCCCCCGGCCATGTCTATCGGATCCAGCTGCTGACGACGCAGGGCTTTTACAACGGCCTTGCCTTCCATCGCGTGATCCCGGGCTTCATGGCCCAGGGCGGCGACCCCAAGGGCACGGGCGAGGGCGGATCGACGCTGCCTGACCTGACCGCCGAATTCAACGACCTGCCGCACCTGCGCGGCGTCACTTCGATGGCCCGCGACCGACGCACCCAACAGCGCCAACAGCCAATTCTTCATCATGCTGGCGCCGAAACTCAGCCTCGATCACAAATATAGCGCCTTCGGACGGGTGATCGAAGGAATGGCGACGGTCGACGCGATTGCCGTCGGCGAGCCGCCAGCGCAGCCGACCCGGATCGTCCGCGCCAGCATTGGCGGGCCGCTTGCCGGCGCCTCCGGTAATCGCCGCGCCAGCGCCTGCGGCGACAGCGGCTCCCGCGACAGCGCCGGCAACCGAAACTGCGCCGCCTGCACCGGAGACGGTGCCGCCATCTGAGGCGCCCGCTCCTGCCGCCGCGCCGGAACCGGCAGCAACGCCCCCCGCGCAGGCGGCTCCCGAGCCAGCGCCAGCGGAGCCAGCCCCGCAAGAGGCGCCACAACCTCAATAATGCGCGTCGACCTTTTCGACTTCGACCTTCCGACCGATCGCATCGCCTTACGTCCCGCGCGTCCGCGCGATGCTGCGCGCATGCTGCTGGTCGAAGGTGAGCGCCTGTCCGACCGCGGGGTGCTCGACTTGCCGGACATTCTCCGTCCGGGCGACGTGCTGGTATTCAACGATACCAGGGTCATTCCTGCTCAGCTCGAAGGGCGGCGAGGCGAGGCCAGTGTCGGCGCAACGCTCCACAAGCGCGAAGGTCTGAGGAGCTGGTGGGCGTTCGTGCGCAACGCCAAGCGCGTCCGCGACGGCGACGTGATCGAATTCGACGATGATGTGAAGGCCAGCGCGGTCACGCGCGGCGAGGATGGCGCCATCCTGCTTCATTTCCATGGGGAAGATCCGGTCGAGCTTCTGCTGGAGCGGGCGGGCCAGATGCCATTACCGCCCTATATCGCCAGCAAGCGCGGGACCGACCAGTCCGACCGCGACGACTATCAGACGATCTTCGCACGCGAATCCGGTGCGGTCGCCGCGCCGACTGCTGCGCTGCATTTCACCGACCGGTTGATTGCAGCGCTCGACCAGCGCGGCGTGATGCGGGAAACGCTGACGCTGCACGTCGGCGCGGGCACATTCCTGCCGGTCAAGGCGGACGACACGGCCGATCATCGCATGCATTCCGAATGGGGGCGGATCGACCAGGCTGCCGCGGACCGGCTCAATGCCGCGCGCGCTTCTGGCGGCCGGATAATTGCCGTCGGAACGACATCCCTCCGTCTGCTTGAAAGCGCGGCGGACGACGAAGGCCGGATCCAGCCGTTCGAAGGCGATACGGCGATCTTCATCACGCCTGGCTACCAATTCCGGGCAGTCGACGGGTTGATGACCAATTTCCACTTGCCCAAGTCGACATTGTTCATGCTGGTTTCGGCGTTGATGGGGATCGACGTGATGAAAGCGGCCTATGCTCATGCGATCGAGCACGACTACCGCTTCTATAGTTACGGGGATTCCTCGCTGCTGCTGCCGGCCTAGGCGTCGAGTTCCGCTGCGCTCTTTGGATTTGCCTCGGGAACGCCGCCGAGCCAGTGGCTGAGATCTCGATCGATCACACGCGACAAATGAATCACATCGTCGCGCATGCGGTCGATAATCTCCTGGCGGAGCGCAGGATCGAGCGGCTCGCGATTGGCCGGGACCTTGTTCCAATCGAGCAGCCGCTTGCGGATGGCGAAAACGGCAGTGATTGCCCGGCCTTCGCCCGCATCCAGATTTTTCTCGCGAGTACGGAATTTCTCTCCCGCGAGGACGGTGCGGACCGCCTTGGGGGGGCGCTTGAGCAAGCGCTGGAGCCAGCCGATGCGAAACGTCTTGTTGATGCGTCTCGCGCCAAATGTCGTGCCGGGCCATGGGTCGAGCCCCAGGAAGCTGCAAAGCTCGCGGTAAGTTTGCTCCGGATCGCTTGCCAGATCGTCGAACAGCACGATGTGGCAGCGCTCTCGCCCGACCGCTGCCAGGAAACGCTCGACATGCTTTCCGAGCGCTCCGGCCTCGTCATAACGCAGCCAGCGCGAATCCATCGCCGAACGCGGAATCGACCTGCCCTGCGCGCGGTCCGCGATCTTCGCCCATGCCTTGCGGAAATCGGTGATGTTCTCGTCGCCTGTAACCAGCAGGCGTTGGTGAAGCGAAGGAAGCATCGCCAGCGGGTCGCGCAGCGCAATGATGAATTTGGCGTCCGGCCATCGCTCAAGGATCGGCGCCATTCGTCGGGCGTATAGAGATAGGTCACTGACCCTTCGGCGCGCAGCTTCTCCGTGCCGCTGCACTGTCCGAAGAAGCGCTCGAGATATTCCTTCTCAATTAGCTGGTTGAGCTGATCCTTGCCGAGGCCGTGCATCTCGTCGCGGGAAAAGAAATGGGGTTCCTTGACCGCCGAGAAGCACACTTCGGGATGCTGCTGGAGGAAGCCGGCCAAAGTTGTGGTCCCGCAGCGCGGAGCGCCGACGATGAACGCGAAACGGGAATGATCGGTCAAGTGTCCAGCCTCAATTGCGCAAAGTAAGGGCGCTCTAGGTCGAGATTGCGGCGGTAGTCAGGCCGCGAAATAGGTCCATAGCAATCGGGCTGTCAGCCCGATCGACAGAATCACAAGCAACGGCCGGATCAGCCGAGCGCCGAAACGCATCGCGGTATGGCTGCCGATCCAGCCGCCGGCCATTGCACCGGCCGCCATGCACAGGCCGAGCAGCCAGAACATCTTTCCGCCGATGGCGAAGAACAGGACGGAGGCAATGTTGCTGGTGAGGTTGAACAGCTTGGTCAGCGCGGTCGCCCGGGTCAGGCCCAGGCCGCGAAGTCCGACCAGCGTCGCGGTGAAGAAGCTTCCCGTTCCCGGTCCGAAAAAGCCGTCATAGGCACCGATCGCAGCCCCGACGGGCGCATAGCCGCGGGCGCTGATCCGCTGATGCGCATCCTCATCGCTCATTCGTGGACTGAACAAGACATAGAGCGCGACTGCGATCAGCAGCAGCGGAATGATCAGCGACAGCGACCGGGTATCGATGGTCTGCACGACGATCACGCCGACGCTCGCCCCGGCGAACACCAGGACGATGGTCAGCAGGTTCGCCCGCCAATCGATCAGCCCGGCTCGGGCATAGTTGGAGCAGGCCGTCGCCGTCCCGAACATCGACTGAAGCTTGTTGGTCGCCAGCGCATTGATCGGCGGCACTCCGGCCGACAGCAGCGCCGGCATCATGATCAGCCCGCCGCCACCGGCGATGGCGTCGATGAAGCCGGTAAGGACGGCGGTGGCGGTAAGGGCTGCGAAAACCCAGGGCTCGATCATGTCGCGAGCCTGTAGCGGCGACTGCGCCAACCGGCTAGGGAGCGCGCCCAATGACACGCTTTTCCTTCAATATCGCCGCCACAGACGGGGCCGCGCGCACCGGCACGATCGCCATGCAGCGCGGCGAAATCCGCACGCCGGCCTTCATGCCGGTCGGTACCGCCGCCACCGTCAAGGCGATGAAGCCGGAGAGTGTGCGCGCGACCGGGGCCGACATCATCCTTGGCAACACCTACCATCTGATGCTGCGTCCGGGCGCCGAGCGGGTGGCGCGGCTCGGCGGATTGCACAAATTCATGAACTGGGAACGGCCGATCCTGACCGACAGCGGCGGCTATCAGGTGATGAGCCTGTCCGAGCTGACGAAAGTCGGACGGAGGAGGGCGTCGCCTTCAAGAGCCACCTCGACGGTTCGCGCCATATGCTCAGCCCGAGCGGTCGACGGAGGTCCAACGGCTGCTCGATTCCGACATCGTCATGGCCTTCGACGAGCTGGTGCCCAACGACCTCGGCGCGAGAAGGAACAGGAGAGGCGATGGAACGCTCGATGCGCTGGGCGCGCCGCTCGCGCGAGGCGTTTCGACCGGGCGGGGAGCATGCCGCCGGAGCCGCACTGTTCGGGATCCAGCAGGGCGCGCTCGACGAGCGGCTTGCGCAAGCATTCGGCCGATGCGCTGATCGACATCGGGTTCGACGGCTATGCGGTCGGCGGCCTGGCGGTAGGCGAGGGGCAGGAGGCAATGCTCGGCTGCCTCGACTTTGCGCCCGGCCAGCTTCCGATCGACAAGCCGCGCTACCTGATGGGAGTCGGCAAGCCCGACGACATCGTCGAGGCGGTTCGGCGCGGCATCGACATGTTCGATTGCGTGCTTCCGACCCGGTCGGGCCGGACCGGACAGGCCTTCACCGCCGACGGGCCAATCAATATCCGCAACGCACGCTTTGCCGAGGACAACGGACCGCTCGATCCTGACTGTCATTGCCCGACCTGCGGCACCTATTCAGCGCGCCTATGTCCATCACCTCGTAAGGTCAGGCGAAATCCTCGGCGCAATGCTGATGACCGAGCATAATCTGAGCTTCTACCAGCGGCTGATGCAGGGTCTGCGAGAAGCGATCGGCGAAGGCCGGTTGGCGGCCCATGCCGCCACATTCCTGGACCGCTATCGGCAGGGAAAGCAGGCCGCCTAGACCGCGCTGAACTGGAGGAAGCTGGGAACGGGGCCGTTCCAGCCGCCGGCAGCATCCTCGACCCGCTTCGGTTCGACAGTCGCTGCTTCCGGCGCCTCCGCCACTTCGGCTTCGACCGCTGCAATCGGCGCCTTGGCCGTTCGCTCGGCCCGCGGCGTCTTTTCACGGGTTCGCTCGCGCGATCGGCCACGGCTCTTGGCCGGCCGTTCCTCGCGCGGAGCCTCTTCTTCAACCGCCACGGGGGCCGGCGTTTCACCGTCGACGCGCGGAAGCTTGATACCCGTCAGCTTCTCGATCGAGGCAACCGCCTCGGCGTCCTCGCGGGTGGCCAGCGTGATGGCGATGCCCTTGGCTCCGGCGCGGCCGGTACGGCCGATGCGGTGGATATAATCGTCGGGCTGCCAGGGAACGTCGAAATTGATGACGTGGCTGACGCCCTTCACGTCCAGTCCCGCGAGCGGCGACGTCGGAGGCGACGAGGATGGTGATCTCGTCCTTCTTGAACCGGTCGAACTCGGCGATGCGGTCGCTCTGGTCCATGTCGCCCTGGATCTGCCCGACCGCGAAGCCGGAGCGCTTGAGGCTGGTGTAGAGCTCGCGGACCGTCGTCTTCTTGTTGCAGAAGATGATCGCGTTCTTGAACTCCTCGCCGCGCAAGATGGTGCGCAGCACGTCGCGCTTCTTGTCGCCGCGGGTGACGATCAGCCGCTGCTCGATATTGACGTTGGCGGTAGCCGGCCGGGCGACCTCGATCGTCTTTGGATCGCTCAGGAACTTGTCGGCCAGCTTCTTGATCGGCGGCGGCATGGTCGCCGAGAAGAGCAGGGTCTGGCGCTGCTTGGGCAGCTTGGTGCAGATTTCCTCGATGTCGGGGATGAAGCCCATGTCGAGCATCCGGTCGGCTTCGTCGATGACCAGCAGGTTGCAGTCGTTGAGCATGATCTTGCCGCGGCTGAACAGGTCCATCAGCCGGCCGGGCGTGGCGATCAGCACGTCGACGCCCTTTTCCAGCGCCTTGACCTGGTCGCCCATCTGCACGCCGCCGATCAGCAGGGCCATCGAGAGCTTGTGATACTTGCCGTATTTCTCGAAATTCTCAGCAACCTGCGCGGCGAGCTCGCGGGTCGGCTCGAGGATCAGCGAGCGCGGCATCCGCGCCCGGCTGCGGCCTTCGGCCAGAATGTCGATCATCGGCAACACGAAGCCGGCGGTCTTGCCGGTGCCGGTCTGGGCGATGCCGATCAGGTCCTTGCCCATCAGGACCGACGGGATCGCGCCCTTCTGGATCGGGGTGGGCACGTCGTAGCCGCTGTCGGTGATGGCGCGCAGCAATTGGTCGGAAAGGCCGAGATCGGCAAAAGGCATTGAATAATCCGGAAAATGAGAATGCGACCGCGTATCGGAGCCGCGCCGGGGCGCGCTACAGGCCACAAGGGCAAAATGTCAAGAAAGCATCACCGAAATGACCGGGCAGGGTCGTTCAGCGTTTGACCTGCTTAAGCTGGGGAACCAGCAGTTTGAATTTCTCGATCCGGCAGATTCCACCGACCCGGGAGCGGATGGTTTCCCGCTTGGCGCAAATATATTCGTCATCGGGCTGCAGGTAGAAGCGACCGTAGAAATCGAGGGCCGGGCAATCGTTGTCCATGATTGCGCGCACCCGTTGCCGGTTTCGCATCACGAAGTCGATTGACGACGGCCCGGACAAGACTGTCCACGCGATCCGGCCCGCCGGAAGGCATTTCGGACCCTTGCGCTCGATCCATTCGATCGGCCGCGACAGGCGCGGCCGGATCGGAATGCGCAAGATCACCTCGTCATGAATCACCACGCGGCGCACGACCTGATTTTCGGCGGGCGCTTGCGCTGCCATGCCGAACAGGGCGGGAATCAGGCCGAAAAATGCCAAAAGGGTCATGCGGCAAGAACCATTGCGGCTAGGCGGTCTAGCGGCAAGCGTTGAATGGCTGATGAACTCGGCGGCCACACCCTGACCGATTTCAAATTTGCCAGCCTTGCAAACGCCTTGCACTTGGCTGGCCCTGCCACTAGAGGCGGGCGCGCAGTTTTCCGCGAGGCAGGCCAAAGGGTGATTCCAGGGCCAGTCCGCCCCTTTTTCGGAGTCGATCCTATGGCGAGCCAAGCGCCGAACATGTTGCCGCTTCTTTACAACGGCCTGGAGCCGCTCAATCGCAATCTCCACGCCAACTACAAGGTTCGTCGCCTGAGCGGCCTCGATCGCGTTGCTACGGCCCACGCCATTCCGGTGACGGTCGACGAATTTGCGATGATCCAGCGCCATTGCCCGATCGTTTTCTCGTCGGGCGACGCGCCTGTGCCGATCGCCCTGATGGGCCTGCATGAAGGCACCAACACCTTCTTCGACGAGAAGGGCGTCGCTCGCGACGACAATGTCTATCTGCCGGCCTATCTGCGCCGCTTCCCGTTCGTCCTGGCCCGGCTGCGCGAAGACAGCGACGAACTGTCGCTTTGCTTCGACCCGACCTCTGGCGCCGTCGGTGAATTCGACGAGGGCGAGCCGCTGTTCGACGGAGAAGAATCCGTCGGAAGCGACCAAGGCCATTCTCCAGTTCTGCGAGCAGTTCGAGCAGGCTGGCCAGCGCACTCAGGCCTTCATGGCCGAGCTCAAGGAAGCGGGCCTTCTCATGGAAGGCGAAGTGGCGATCCAGCCTGAAGGCGCCGAGCAGCCTTTCATCTATCGCGGCTTCCAGATGGTCGATGAAGAGAAGTTCCGGAACCTGCGTGGCGACGAGCTGCGCAAGCTGAACCAGAACGGCGCGCTGCCGCTGATCATGGCGCACCTCTTCTCGCTGTCGGTAATCCGCGAAATCTTCGCGCGCCAGGTCCAGCAGGGTACCGGACCGATCAACGTGCCGCAGCCGGCGACTGCCGAGGCGTGACGAGCATGCGGCGGAGCGTTCCGCCGCGGGATTGAAATGGCGCGGCGGTCACCCACATCGGGTCATTGCCGCGCCGTTTTTTTCGTCTGTTTCCCCTTCAGACGAAATGCGAGCGGTACGCACCATCGGGTGCGTTCCTCCCTGACTTCCGGCCATCCCGGCGCAATGCCGGGGTGGCCGCTTTTTTTAAGCTCGGTGGCTCGTTATGTCGCCGGCACGGCGTCCCCGCTTATTCGGCTGCCTCCCGCAGGCCACTGGCGGTCAGCGCATCGCCAAGCTCCGTCGCCAGGACTTCAATCAGAGAGGCGATGCGGTCGAATCCCGGTCCCGCCGTACGGCCGTCCCGTTCCAGGTAGATTGAGCGATCAATTTCCAGCTGTAGCGCGTGAACGCCTTTTCGAGGCGCTCCATGCCGAGCGACGATTGCGCCGCCCGCGTATGGATCGTTCAACGCCGCGCGGAAACCCGCAGCCCGCACGATCTGCATCGCTTACGCGCTGAGCCCGGTCGAGCAGCTGGAGCCGTACCGGTCGCCAATGACGATGTCGGCCTGGCCGCTGGGCCGGGCAGGCATGGAATGGCAGTCGAGCAGCAACGCTTCGCCATGCATGGGCTCGCAGCGCCTCAAGGCCGTCGGTCAAGGATTGATGGTAGGGGCGATGGACCTCGTCGACCCGGCGAACCAGCTCGGCCCGGTCGATCGGTCGCCGCCACAGCGCGCCATGGCGATGTGTCCGCGATGGGACCAATCCCAGCCCGTATCGGGCGCGCGGTCCGACCGGCAGCGGGCTGATCCCGGCAATCGCGGCGGGATCGACCTCTTCCTCGTCGCGATTGCAGTCGATTACCGCACGCGGCACCGGCTGGATAACCGCGCCAATGCCCGTCGCGATCGCCCGCCAGGCAAGCCGGTCGACCAAAGGGTCCTCAAGCGTTTCCAGCGCTCGCCGGCCCTGCGCCGCATTATTGAGCACCGCCGAGTCATAGTCGCGGCCCGAATGCGGTACCGACAGGAGCACCGGCAGCGAGCCGCGCGAAGCGTGGATTATCGGGGAAGGATAGCGGCCCATGTGCAACAGGGATGAGCCTAGTCGTGCCAATTGCGGACAGCAATGAGCTTAAGGAACGGCAAGCGCTGGAAAATCTTTACGCATGCGAGCATAGAGTGTTCACGATGATCAGGATCCTTCTTGCCGAAGACGATACGTCGATGCGCGAATATCTGCAGCGGGCGCTGCAGCGTGTCGGCTATGAAGTGGAGTCGGTCGGCTGCGGCACCGAGGCGATGCCGCTGCTCGAAGCAGGGAAATATGACCTCCTCCTGACCGACATCGTCATGCCGGAAATGGACGGGATCGAGCTGGCTCAGAAGGCCAGCGCGATCGATCCGGCGATCCGGGTGATGTTCATCACCGGCTTTGCCGCGGTCGCGCTCCAGGGCGGCCGGACGGCGCCGGAAGCCAAGCTGCTGTCCAAGCCGTTCCATCTGAAGGACCTCGTGGCCGAGGTCGACCGGCTGTTCCAGTCCGAAGACCAGCACGGCCGGCTTTAGCCGCCTTTAACCCCTTGCGATAAGCCGATTGGCCCCTTAAAGGCCCCCTCCAGAGTGGGCGTGTAGCTCAGTGGTAGAGCACTGTGTTGACATCGCAGGGGTCGCAAGTTCAATCCTTGCCACGCCCACCATTATTTCTTGAAATTACAGCGATTTACGTCTCAAAATTGAGTCATGCGGATTTGGCCGCTGACACTCCCCAGCTGTTCTTTTCCGCAGGGTGCATCATCACGCCGCCGGCGTCGCCAACGGTGAAGCTGTCGGTGTGGCCAAAGCCTTTGCCATAATCGAGGACGGAAACATATTTGCATGTGGCGCACATCAGCGCTGCCTCTGACTGATCCGGCATTCCAAAGTCGGCGAGATTGGGATGGCGCTGCGTAAGTAGCCGCCACGCGAGTTTGCGTTCGTCGTCATCCGTGACTTCTGAAGCGTGGGCTCCAGCAAAGACGGCCTTCAGATTCTGAAAATCCCTGGGTTCGTCACCAACCGCAATCGAGACGCGATCGTCCCGTTGGATGTTGGTCAGTTTCTGGCTCGATCTGAAAATCATGAAATAGAGCCGCAATCCGTCATTGGCGTAGCCGACAATCGTCGTTTGCGGCCAGCCATCTGGACGAACTGTAGAAATGGACATTATCCGGTGGGATTCCAGTATCTTGACGGCTGATTGTTCCATAAAATCTCACAAAGTGATGGTGTCGGACGCCTTCGACTAAGCCGGATCAATTTGCTTCGTCAGGATCGTCAGGTTCATGTCGTCAGGGCTGGGACGTCCTGTAAATCCCATTTCCTCTTCTAACGAGATTGCCGACCGATTGTCGCTGAACTCGACCGTATGCAGCTCCTTGAACCCACGCGCCTTTGCATAATCGCATGCGTGTTGGAGCATTGCCCATCCGACTCCGCGGCCTTTAAGATCCGAGCGTACCGACACCGCAACCTCAGCGCCGCCGTTCGGCGAATCCGCAGCGATCATGGTGGTGGCGGCAAGCTTTCCATCGTTGGAATCGAAGGCAAGCAGGCTTTCCGTCGCAGTGTGATCAACATCGACAAGCTGGTGAACCAGCCCTGGCCCGACTGTCTTTAGTGAACTGAGGAATTGGAAGCGCAGATCGTCGGGCGTAACTCGCCGAAAGAAATCGCCGACGGTTTCCTCGTCCTGCGTCGAGGCGGGGCGAACATTTAGCTTCAGGCCCGTCTTGGTCGTAAGCTCGGCGCTCCACTCCGGCAGCATCAAAGCCGCTGGCTGCTTGCTGACCTCCATGGTCCGTCTCCCTTCAGGTGCAATGGCTTGTCTTGCCGAACATGCCATTTCTTAATCGCCGAACTAGCCGGTGCGCGTCATTCCGTAGAAGTCCCTAGTGGCGGCACGGAATTGAGTGCCAATCGCGAGCTAGGCGTAGACCGTTGCCTGGCAATGATGCCCGCTTGGCTTGCAGATTTTTGCGAGAACCTTGCCGACATTTTGCTGCTGAGCGTTCGCGCGGCAGGCATCGGCAAGTGAAAAAATGCCGACGAGGCTACCTAGATCATCGCAGACCAGAAGTCGGCGGATCTGCTGTTCGCCCAGCTTTCCCAATGCATCGTCGACATCGTCCAGCGGGGAGCACGTAGTGACCTGATCCGTCATCACGTTACGAACCGAGGAGATCAGGTCAATCGGGTCGGCAACCGCACGAACGGCGATATCCCGGTCGGTAACAACTCCAACCAGCTGGTCACCGTCCAGTACAGGCAGCATCCCGACATCCTTGTTGGCCATAGCCAAGGCAGCTTGGGCAATGCTGTCCGTCGCCTGTATCGAGACGACGGGAACGGTCATCGCGTCCTGAACCTTCATCATCTCCTCCTGCGCCGGATGGTAAATGGCTTAACCCTTGGCGCGCCGTGCGGGTTTCATTGCCTTCTTCGCCTTAGGTACCGTGACGGTCAAAACCCCGCGCTTGAACTTGGTTTTGATGGATTGTCCCTGCGCAGCGGAAGGCAGCTCGATGAAGCGTTCGAATGCACCGTAGCTCCGCTCCGACAGTCGATAGCCGCGCTCATTCTTTTCGCGCTGCTCCTTCTTTCTCACCGGCAATCCGAAGCACGCCCTTCTCGAAGCTCACATCCACATTGTCGGGGTCCATCCCGGGCAATTCGGCGGTGATCTTGTAGGATTTCTGGGTCTCGATCAGCTCGATCGCGGGCGTGGCGACGGCAAGGCGGGCGAGCCTGATGCCCGGCAGTCGGAACGGGAAGCTTTCGAACAGCCGGTCCACCTCATTTCGCAACTGCGTAAAGGGCTCGATCAACTGGTCGCTGAAATCCGGCGATTGGCGGTTCGCTGTGACGGGCGCGGCGGCCTGGGTTTCTTTCGTGTCCATCGACTTACTCCCTATGAAGTTCGGTCAATAGGCTACCCGTGATTGGGTCTTCGATACGCAATCTTCCTGATGGCCGACCGCCGCACGATCCTGATCAGCCATTGATGTGCCGGATCCGCGGGAGTTGGTGCGTAAGTATCATTACGAACTGCGCACCTGAAGTTTTGCAATGATGTTATCTGATGAAGGAGAATGTCATGCGGACTATCAGCCCAGCCAAAGCGGCGATGTCGGTTGGGGCGGTGATCGGGCTCTACCATCTCGTCTGGGTCATCCTGGTAGCGGTTGGGCTAGCCAAGCCGTTCTTGGATTTCGTGCTACGCCTGCACTTTATCCAGTTCGACTATGAAATGGCGCCATTCGACGTCGCAACCGCCGCGGGGCTAGTGGCGCTGACCTTTTCGATCGGCTCGGCCTTTGGGCTGGTGTTTGCACTCGTCTGGAACTGGCTCGCTGGCCGAGCGGGCAGTGAAATCGAAAATAAACCAGGGCGCTAGGCCAAGGTTCAGCTTTCCTGGGCGGCAAACGCGAGGCGCAGTGCCTCGGAAAGACTTCGCACCTCCAGTTTCGCCATCAGGTTCGCTCGGTGGATCTCGACCGTGCGCGGGCTGATGCCGAGGTCATATGCAATAGTCTTGTTGGGCAGGCCCTTGGCGAGACCATCCAGAACTTCGCGTTCGCGCGGTGTCAGAGCGTGCAGCCTCACCGAAGCTTCCTTGGCCCGGTCGCGGCCGCTCTCAGACCGGTCCAGCGAGCTGAACCCGAGTTCGATCGCTGTCAGTAGTACCTCCTTCTCGAACGGCTTCTCGATGAAGTCGATCGCCCCGGCCTTCATCGCCCGGACCGACAGCGGCACATCGCCGTGGCCGGTCATGATGATCACGGGAAGCGTCACGCCATGATCCTGAAGGGCCTGTTGCACTGCCAGCCCGTCCATGCCCGGCATTCGAATGTCCAGGAGGATGCAGCCGGTCTCGAGCGACTTGGCCTGCCTCACAAGTTCGTCGCCGAACTCGTAGCTTTTCACTTGGTAGCCTGATGTCTTGAGCATGAATCCGACCGATCGCCGGACCGAATCGTCGTCGTCCACCAGGTGAACCAGTTTCCCCTCGCTCATTCATCGGCTCCAACTGTCGGAATGGTGAATTGGAACGCGGTACCGCCTGCCGCCACGGGATCGGCCCAGATACGTCCGCCATGATCTTCGATGATGGTCCGGCTCAGCGAAAGCCCGATGCCCATGCCGGTCTTCTTCGAAGTGACGAACGGTTGGAACAGGTGGGGCGCAATTTCGTCGGCGATTCCGCTTCCGGTGTCCACCACGCTGATAGTCACGAAGCCTTCGGGCTTGCCCTCGGTTTTGACCGTGAGCGTGCGGAATGGGCTGTCCAACATCGCTTCAATGGAATTGCGGATAAGGTTGGTGAGGACCTGCTGGATCTGGATGCGGTCGACGAAAACGCGGTCGACGTCCGGATCCAGGCGAAGCTGCACCTCGATCCCATGTTCCCGCGATCCGACGAGCGCCAGCGCATTGGCTTCGGTGACCAGGCGCGACAGGCTCTCGATACGGCGCTCGCTATCCCCGTGGCTGATGAAGTCGCGCAGGCGGCGGACGATCTGTCCGGCCCGGACCGCTTCCTTGGCAGCGTCACCCAAGGCGTCGCGAACGATTTCTGTCGTTTCCTCGTTAAGTTCGCCCGCAAGAAGCTGGCGTGCGCCTTCGCAATAGTTGGCTATCGCCGTCAGCGGTTGATTAAGCTCGTGAGCGAGTGACGACGCAAGCGTCCCCATCTCACTTACCCGTCCGACATGGGCCAGCTCCGATTGAAGGTCCTGGAGCCTTGATTCCGCCTGCTGGCGATGGGTGATGTCATGGATGAAGCCGGTGAATATGCGCTTGTCGCCCAAACGGGCTTCGCCGATCGATAATTCGATCGGAAACGTGTAGCCGTCGCGATGCCGAGCAGTGGTCACGCGGCCGATGCCGATAATCTTGCGCTCGCCAGTTCGGCTGTAGTTGGCGAGATATCCGTCATGCCGTTCGCGATCCGGGGAGGGCATCAGCATCGCCACATTCTCTCCGACGACGTCAGCCTCCGAATATCCGAACATCCTTTCCGCGGCGGCGCTGAACGAGAGAATTTGACCGACCTCGTCGATGACGACCATCGCATCGGGCACAGTAGCCAGGATCGAGCGAAGATGGGCTTCGCCCTCGTCAAAGCCAATTGGCTGTGAGTTGCCCGGCTGATCCATGCCTGCTGAGTGATAGCATCCGAGCGCGAAATGGCTACCGCCGCCGCGGCAGTGCACCGTCGAGGTGCTGGACGCTTGTCACTCGAAATCGAAATGCCGCTCCATCGGGACCCTCGATCGTCACTTCCCCGCCCAATTGAAGCGCCTCCGGACCGAGCCGGAAAATCGCTTCACCAATCTTTCGGTCGTAATGAAGCTGCCACTGTCCTTCGGCCCGGACAATCTTGCCATACTCATCCGGCTCGGAGGACCAGAATCGTCGCACGGTCGCGCGGGTGGGGTACCGTTCGAGTTCGGCGGCATCGATGTCCCCGTTAGAGTCGACCGGTACCTGCAGAAGGTAGGATCGCCCTGGCGAACCCTTGGGGAACCCGGGGGTTGGGGCGAGGTCTAGCCTGATTTTCTTCCATGTCTCGGGGCACATGCGGCAGTTCTGCCAGACAACGGGCGCAACCCAGAATACGCAATGATACGGAATGCGCCTGTCGATGGCCTCGGCCAAGGTGGGTATTTGGATTGTCAAATGCTCAGCAAGGCCAATCAATGCTAAACCAACTTTCACTTGCAAGTGCGATGGTACTGATCACGGTATTGGTCCACCTAACGGGGCTGGCGGTTCTGGTGCGCATCCTCCGCTCGAACCATAAGCTGATGCAGCCATTGACCGTTTCGCCATTGGTCCTCCTTCTTATCGCTGCCCTCGGCATTTTCGCGATTCATACGATTGAGATCTGGCTCTATGCCTTGCTCTACGTCCTGCTCGGTGCCAGCAAGAATTTCGAGGAGGCGCTGTACTTCTCGACGGTCACCTACGCGACGGTCGGCTACGGCGACCTGGTCTTTTCGAAAAACTGGCGGATCCTGGGTGCCATCGAAGGCGCCACCGGTATTATCATGCTCGGCTGGTCGACAGCCTTCCTTGTTTCGTTGCTCGCGAAGATGAGACTGCTGGCACATGACTGGCTGACGCCTGATCAATGATTACGCAGCATTACCTATTTCGCCCGGAAGCGATTTGACCGAACCTGTCAGCCAAGGTCTTCCGGATAGCGATGAATTCTTCCCCAGCCCCGCAATTCGGAAGGCCTCCACTTTTATGGCCAACATTTATCGGCCAGTAGAAACGTCCCAATCGGACTCCGAAATGGAGAGGCCTGTGGAGACCGTGCTGAAACCATCGCGAAGAGTCGAATCGCGCGCTCTTGATCGGTGCCTGCGGGGTTGCGGTCATGTTGTTGGCCGTCCGCGCAGCGATCATGCCAACGGGGAAGGGTTGGTCGAACGCGGACGTGGTTGCCACGCTTCTGGTATTGGTTGGACTGATCGAACTTGCGGCAGGCGCCGCACGCGAAGAGGGCAAATGGCCCGCAATGTTCGCTGGCGCTATCTCGCTTCTTGCAGGCGTATTGCTTGCTGCCGAGCCCGGCGCGTCGCTGGTCAGGGTCACCTATCTCATCATCGCCTGGCTTGGCATCCGGAGCATCATTCTGTTCGGCGCTGGCCTGCTGGCGAACGGATTCGTCCAAGGCTGGACGATCCTTTCGGCGGCGACTGACCTGGTCCTTGCGATAATGGTCCTGACCGGGCTCACCGCCGCCGCGGTTCCAATCATTTTGTTTGGGCCAACTTCCGCGGTGATCGGTAGTTTTACTTTGGTATTGGCGATAAGCTTCGCTGCCACCGGAGCATATCTGTTGGGGGTCGCCTACGCGTTTCAAAAGCGCATCTAGCGTGGACCAGGTTTAGCGCGGTTTCACGAACTTCAACGTCATCCTGTCGCTCTCACCGATGGCGGCATATTTGGCGCGATCGACCTCACCAAGTGCGAATGATGGGGGAAGGGTCCAGACGCCTTCCGGGTGATCAGTCGTGTCATTCCGATTGGCGTTGATCTCACTGGCCGCTGCCAATTTGAAGCCGGCCTCCTCGGCCAGCTTCTGCACGGTGGAAACCTTGATATAGCCGCTGCTGTGTTCGCGTTCGTCGCTGGCATGCTCGGGCAGGCGATGGTCGACAATGCCCAGTACGTCCGCCGGGTTTGAGCATTGCATAAATCTGGCGAAAGGCCTCGGCGCTATAGTCCTGCTTGTCTTCGCGTTTGTATCCCATCCTCCAATTATGGACGTTGCGGAAGGTCAGGACCACGTCAGCGCTGCCGTCGGGGACGCGGGTCGCTCCTCCGTCGAAGGCGGGGAAATCGGCGACCAGCAGCGGCCCATAAAGGGCGCCGTTGGCCTCCTTCAGCTTCTTGATACCGTTCTGGCCCCAATCGGGGGCAGCCGCATAAAGCCGGCCCCCGCCGGACGCGACATAGGGGGCGAGGATTTCGGTATACCATCCGCCGCCGGGCCAGATCTCGACCACCGTATCGGTCGGCCGGACCCCGAAGAAAGCGAGCGTCTCGGCCGGATGCCGGTAAACATCGCGAGCGACGTTGGCGGGCGTACGGGTGGGCGCGGCAATTGCGGCCCGAAGGGCCTCTTGTTGCGTGGCGGGGGGAGCAGGTGGCGCTGCGGCACTCAGGGCACCGCCCGACAGCCCGGCAGCGGCGGTTAGAAGTAGGGCAACTGATGCATAGCGAGGCATGGGGCGCTCCTGGACGAGGTGGCGGCCATGCTGTGGCAATGGCGGTTGCTCGAGGCAACCGCCGTTCGTCGAATGATTAGAGGCAGGCCTCGAGGTAAGGCTGGTCGAAGCCGTACTGCTTGGCCTTTTCGAGCGTGTAGGGGCGAAGGCCCATCGAGCGATATTCGCCGACGATCTTTCCGTCTGCGGTCTCGTCGAGATATTCGAACTTGAACAGTTCCTGGGTGACGATGACGTCGCCTTCCATGCCGATCACCTCGGTGATGTTGGTCGTGCGGCGCGAACCGTCGCGCAGGCGCTTCACCTGGACGATGAGGTCGACCGAATCCGCGATCTGGCGGCTGATCGCCTCCTTCGGGATCTTGATGTCGCCCATCATGACCATGTTTTCCATACGAGCCAGGCATTCGCGCGGGCTGTTGGAGTGGAGCGTCGCCATCGAGCCGTCGTGGCCGGTGTTCATCGCCGCCAGAAGGTCGAAACACTCCTGGCCGCGAATTTCGCCCAGGATGATGCGGTCGGGACGCATACGCAGGGCGTTGATGACCAGATCGCGAATGGTGATCGCGCCCTGGCCTTCGAGGTTCGGCGGGCGGGTTTCGAGCGGCAGCCAGTGCGGCTGCTGCAGGCGAAGCTCGGCCGCGTCTTCGATCGTGATCACGCGCTCGCCCGGGTCGATCATCTTCGACATGGCGTTGAGCATGGTCGTCTTACCCGAGCCGGTACCGCCGGAGATGACGACGTTCATGCGGCAGGCGCCGGCGATCTTCAGCACGGTCGCCATCTTCTCGGACATCGAGCCGAAGCCGCGCATCATGTCGAGCGTGATCGGCTTTTCGGAGAATTTACGAATGGAGATGGCGGTGCCGCGCAAGCGACAGCGGCGGAATGATGACGTTGACGCGGCTGCCGTCCTGGAGACGGGCGTCGGCCAGCGGCGTGGTCTGGTCGACGCGGCGGCCGACCTTGTTGACGATGCGCTGGGCGATCTGGAACAGATGCTCCTCGTCGCGGAACTGGATCTTGGCCAGCTCCAGCTTGCCCTTGCGCTCGATGAAGGTCTGGTCGGGACCGTTGACCATGATGTCGCTGACCGCCGGGTCGGACGAGCAGCTCCTCGAGCGGGCCGAGGCCGAGCAATTCGTCGACCAGCACCTTTTCGAGCGCGAACTGCTCGCGGCGGTTGAGGTTGATCTTGAGCTCGGTCAGCACCTCGCCGATGATCGGGCGGAATTCCTCGGCGAGCTCGTCCTTGCCAAGCGTCGCCGCGGCTTCGGGATCGACGCGCTCGAGCAGGCGCGGAAGCACCTGTTCCTTGATGCGGTGGACCGAGGCCTCGAAGCCTTCGCTCTTGCGACGACGCGGCCTCGCCGCTGGCGTTCTGGCGGTTGTTGAGCCGGTCCATAGCGCCGATTGGCGGTCCAGCCGGGCCGGCCTCGGCATCGGGTGACTCCGGTTCTTCGGGAAGGTCGTCGACCGGCGGGAATTGTTCGCCGCCAGCGGGAGCCGCTCCGCCCTTCATGGGACGGGCGACGCCGAAGCTCGGACGCTGTCCAGCGCCACCGAGACCGTTACGCTTGCCGAATGCGTTCATAACCCATGATTCCCAATGCAATCCCGCGGAAAACCAAGATGGTGAATAGCGTCCAAACTTTGAGAAAAGACTAATTTCGATCAAACGCCTGGCCGATTCAGCGCTTCGTCCAGGTGAGCCATCCGCTGGCGACGTAATTCCAAACCGAACCGACAATTGCACCGGCGATGCCCGCGATCCACCAGCCGTGGAATTGGTCGTAGACCAGGCTGCCGATGCCGACATTGGCGACGGCGCCCAATGAACAGACCAGGTAAAAGGAGAAGAGGCCGCCGACCCAGGCGAGGCCCTTCAACTGCCGGTCGCGATAGGTGAAGCGGTTGTTCAGCGCGAAATTGAAGGTCATTGCGCCGATAACCGCCGCCGCCTGCGACCAGGCGAATGTCAGGCCCAATGCGCTGAGCGCCAGGTCGAGCAGCAGCAGGTGGACTCCGACGCCGAGCATCCCGACCGCACCGAACTGAACCAGCTTGACCGGCACGAAGCGGCCGATGGTCTTGTCGAGCAGCAACTCGAAATATTCGAGCGCGACCATTTCATCCAGCTTGCTTGCGCCATGCTGGCGGATGCCGAATGTGTAGCCGACCTCCGCCACCTTGAGCGGGCGGGGCAGGGACGCGACCAGGTCCAGCAGGATCTTGTAACCGACGTTGCTGAGCCGCGGCGCGGCTTCGAGCAGGACGTCGCGGCGGACGGCGAAGAACCCGCTCATCGGGTCCGACAGGCGCGTTTTCATGATCGGGCGTCGCTAGAGCAGTGGCGAAGCGGCTGATCTTGAGCCGGCTTTCGGCCCATTCGCCGGTCGAGCCGCCTTGGCAGTAGCGAGTGCCAATGGACAGCTCATGGCTTCCATCGGCGATGGCCCGATAAAGGTCGGGCAGAATTCGTTCGTCGTGCTGAAGATCGGCGTCAATCACCGCGATAATCGGGGTAGTCGACGCAAGAGCGCCTTCGACCACCGCGGACGACAGGCCACGACGGCCGATGCGGCGGATCATGCGGACGCGGCGGTCGGACTGGGCGATGCGAGTGAGAAGATCGGGTGTGCCGTCGGTCGATCCATCGTCGACGAAAATCGCCTCCCACTCGATCCCGGCAAGCGCGATTCCAAGCTTTTCGAGCAGCGGCTCGACATTGCCGGCTTCGTTGAGCGTCGGAACGACGACGCTCAGCTCCAGTGGCCGTTGAATGGCCTCGACCTGCAGCGACGATGTTCTGCTGGAGCATGAAAAATGGGACCCTTCCGCCTTTCGGAAGAGCCCCTTCTGGATTTTAAGGTAAAAACGCGGTTAACTGCACCGCGTCGAAAATTAGAGCTCCGGCACTTTCCGCGAGAACCGTCAGGCCGTTGTCGCCGATCTCGGCGAACCCGCCGGAGACCGAAATGCTCTCCGGCTGGCTGCCCGCGGTCTTGTAGACCTTGAGTTCGCTGTCCTTGAGCACCGTCATGAAGGGGGCGTGGCCGGCCATTGCGCCGAACTCGCCTTCGACGCCTGGAACGACGACCATGTACACTTCGTCGGAACGGACCAGCCGTTCAGGGGTCACCAGCTCGAAGTGAAGGTCAGCCATCGTTATTATTCTTTCCCTCGATCGCAGCGTCGAAGGCCGACGCTGCTTTCTCGAACTTGTCCCGGCAGCCCGGGTTGCAAAAGCCGACGACCTTGCCCCGATAGAGCGTCAGGCTGTCAGCACTGACCGGATCACCGGACCAGGGGCAGCGTTGATTGACGCAATCCTCCAGGCGAAGGTCGTCCGCCATTACTGCCTCGTGAGCCATCTTCTCGGCCTTGGCGACCGCCTCGTCGATGCCGCCGACCATGTAGAAGGCCGCTTCCGGGCAGATGGTCGTATTCGCCGTTCGACGACCGCCTTGAACGAGCGGATCGTGTCTTCGACCTGGACGAACTTGCCGGGGATGCCGGTGAACACTTCGGCGACGTGGAACGGCTGCGACAGGAAGCGCTGGATCTTGCGGGCGCGGCTGACGGTGAGCTTATCCTCTTCCGACAGCTCGTCCATGCCGAGAATGGCGATGATGTCCTGCAGCGACTTGTACTTCTGCAGCGTCTCCTGGACCGCGCGGGCGGTCTCGTAATGCTCCTGGCCGACAGTCCGCGGCTCGAGCACGCGGCTGGTCGAGTCCAGCGGATCGACCGCCGGGTAGATGCCCAGCTCCGAGATCGCGCGCGACAGCGTGGTGGTGGCGTCCAAGGTGGGCGAACGAGGTCGCCGGCGCCGGGTCGGTCAAGTCGTCGGCCGGAACGTAGATCGCCTGGACCGAGGTGATCGAGCCCTTGTTGGTCGAGGTGATGCGCTCCTGCAGCTGGCCCATGTCGGTCGCCAGCGTCGGCTGGTAGCCCACCGCCGAAGGAATACGGCCGAGCAGCGCCGACACTTCCGAACCCGCCTGGGTGAAGCGGAAGATGTTGTCGACGAAGAACAGCACGTCCTGGCCTTCGACGTCGCGGAAATATTCGGCCTGGGTCAGGCCCGACAGCGCGACGCGGGCGCGGGCGCCCGGCGGCTCGTTCATCTGGCCGAACACCAGCGCGACCTTGGAGCCTTCGCGAGTCGGCGTTGCCGTCCGTGTCCTTGGCGATGACGCCCGCTTCGAGGAACTCGTGATAGAGATCGTTGCCCTCGCGGGTGCGCTCACCGACGCCGGCGAACACCGACGTGCCGCCATGGCCCTTGGCGATGTTGTTGATCAGCTCCTGGATCAGCACGGTCTTGCCGACGCCGGCGCCGCCGAACAGGCCGATCTTGCCGCCCTTGGCGTAAGGGGCGAGCAGGTCGATGACCTTGATGCCGGTGACCAGGATCGAGCTTCGGTCGACTGGTCGACGAACAGCGGAGCCTCGGCGTGGATCGGAGCGGACATGTCGCTGCCGATCGGGCCGCGCTCGTCGATCGGCTCGCCGATGACGTTCATGATGCGGCCGAGCGTCTTGGGGCCGACCGGAACGCGGATCTGCGAGCCGGTGGCGGTGACCCGCTGGCCGCGGGTCAGGCCCTCGGTCGCGTCCATGGCGATGGTGCGGACGATGTTCTCGCCGAGATGCTGGGCGACCTCGAGCACCAGGCGCTGGCCGTTGTTGTCGGTCTCGAGCGCGGCGAGGATCGGCGGAAGCTCGCCTTCGAACGCAACGTCGACGACGGCGCCGATGACCTGCGCGACCTTGCCGACGATGTTGCCGGTGGTCGGAGCGGTCGCGGTGGTTGCCGAGGCAGCGGGCTTCTTGCTGCGGGGCTTGGCGGGAGCGGCGGTGGCCATGGTCAGTTTCCTTGCCTTCTAGTCCGTTAGAGCGCTTCGGCGCCCGAAATGATTTCGACGAGTTCGGTGGTGATCGCCGCCTGGCGCTGGCGGTTATACTGGATCGACAGGCGATTGATCATATCGCCCGCGTTGCGCGTCGCATTGTCCATCGCGGTCATCTGCGATCCGTAGAAGCCGGCCTGATTCTCGAGCAGCGCGCGATAGATTTGGACGGTGATGTTCTGGGGCAGCAAGGCGGCGAGGATTTCTTCCTCGTCCGGCTCATATTCGACCGCCGCGGCGGCGGTGGAGTCCGCCTTGTCATCCGTGACGGCCTCAGGAGGTGCGACCGGGATGATCTGATCGACCTGCGGCTCCTGCACCAGCACCGACTTGAACTCGCTGTAGGCGAGGTGGGCGACGTCGAACTGGCCGCTGTTGAAGCGGTCGATCATGTCGTCGGCGATGGCCTGCGCGTCGGAATAGGCGGGCGCCTTCATGGCCAGCGTGTCGTGCTGGCCGATAATCGCCTTGGGATAGAAGCGCTGGATCACCGGGCGGCCCTTGCGGCCGACGATGTAGAACAGCACCTGTCTTGCCCTCGGCCAAAGGTCCTCGGCCTTCTTTCGCGCGGCGCGGACGATGTTGGTGTTGAACGCGCCCGCCAGGCCGCGGTCGCTGGTGACGACCACAATCAGGTGGGTCGCGTCCTTGCCCGTGCCAGCAATCAGCTTGTGTGACTGCGGGCCAACCGTAATCCGGCGGGCCAGCGAGCTCACCACTTCGGCGATGCGGTTCGAATAGGGTCGGGCGGCCTGCGGCGTTCAGCTGGGCACGACGCAGCTTCGACGCCGCGACCATGTTGCAGCGCCTTGGTGATCTTCTGCGTCGACTTCACCGAGCCGATGCGAAGCTTCAATGTCTTGAGGCTGGCCATCGCCGCTAAGTCCCTAGCTTACGCGAATTGCTTGCCGAACGCAGTCAGCGCGTCCTTGAGCTTGGCGGCGGTATCGTCGTCGAGGACCTTGGTGTCGCGGATCGCCTTCAGCACGTCGGCGTGGTCCGCGCGCAGGAAGCTGAGCATTGCCGCTTCGTAGCGGGTGACGTCCTTCACATCGACGGTGTCGACGAAGCCGTGGGTGCCGGCATAGATCGACGCGACCTGCTCTTCGACCGGCATCGGCTGGAACTGCGGCTGCTTCAGAAGCTCGGTCAGGCGCGCGCCGCGGGCGAGCAGCCGTCTGGGTCGAGGCGTCGAGATCCGATCCGAACTGGGCGAAGGCGGCCATTTCGCGATACTGGGCGAGCTCCAGCTTGATCGAGCCGGCGACCTTCTTCATCGCCTTGGTCTGCGCGGCCGAGCCGACGCGGCTGACCGAGAGGCCGACGTTGATCGCCGGGCGGATGCCCTGGAAGAACAGGTCGGTTTCAAGGAAGATCTGGCCGTCGGTGATCGAAATCACGTTGGTCGGAATATAGGCCGAAACGTCGCCTGCCTGGGTTTCGATGATCGGCAGTGCGGTCAGCGAGCCATTGCCGTTGGCGTCGTTCATCTTCGCCGCACGCTCGAGCAGGCGTGAGTGGAGATAGAAGACGTCGCCCGGATAGGCTTCGCGGCCCGGCGGGCGGCGCAGCAGCAGCGACATCTGGCGATAGGCGACGGCCTGCTTGGAAAGGTCGTCGTAAACGATCACGGCGTGCATGCCGTTGTCGCGGAAATATTCGCCCATCGCGCAGCCGGTGTAGGGCGCGAGGAACTGCAGCGGAGCCGGCTCCGAAGCGGTCGCGGCGACGACGATCGAATATTCCATCGCGCCATTTTCTTCGAGCGCGCGGACGATCTGGGCGACGGTCGAGCGCTTCTGGCCGATGGCGACGTAGATGCAGTAGAGCTTCTGGCTCTCGTCCTTGCCGGCGTTGACCTGCTTCTGGTTGATGAAGGTGTCGATCGCGACGGCGGTCTTGCCGGTCTGGCGGTCGCCGATGATCAGCTCGCGCTGGCCGCGGCCGACGGGAACCAGCGCGTCGAGCGCCTTGAGGCCGGTCTGCACCGGCTCGTGCACCGACTTCCGCGGGATGATGCCCGGCGCCTTGACCTCGACGCGGCTGCGCTTCGTCGGCGACGATCGGGCCCTTGCCGTCGATCGGGTTGCCGAGCGCGTCGACGACGCGGCCGAGCAGGCCCTTGCCGACGGGAACGTCGACGATGGTGCCGGTGCGCTTGGCGGTCGAGCCTTCCTTGATCGCGGCGTCCGAGCCGAAGATCACGACGCCGACATTGTCGGCTTCGAGGTTGAGGGCCATGCCCTTGGTGCCGTCCTCGAACTCGACCATTTCGCCGGCCTGGACGTTGTCGAGCCCGTGGATGCGGGCGATGCCGTCGCCGACCGACAGCACGCTGCCGACTTCGGAGACCTGCGCGTCGGCGTCGAAGTTCGCGATCTGGTCGCGAATGACGCGGGAAATTTCAGCGGCGCGGATATCCATGTTCAGCCTTTCATCGCCTGAGCGAGAGTATTGAGTTTGGTGCGGATCGAGGCGTCGATCATCTGGCTGCCGAGCCGGACGACGAGACCTCCGAGAAGTTGGGGGTCGACCTTGGGCTCGATCGTGACGTCGCGGCCGAGCCGGGCCTTCAAATTACCCTTGAGCCGAGCGACCTGGTCGTCGTTCAGCGCATGGGCCGAGGTCACCTCGGCCGTCGTTTCGCCGCGCGCGTCTGCCGCGAGCATGCGGACCGCCTTGATGACGGACCTGAGCTCGCCCAGCCGGCCATTGTCCGCCAGCACGCCCAGGAACTTGGCGGTGATTGGGTCGACGCCCAAAACCGGGGTCAGCGCACGGATCGCCTTGCCGGCCTCGGTGCGGTCGACCAGCGGGCTGGTAGTCAGCGTCCTGAAATCGACCGATTCGTTCATCGCCGCCTCGACCTTGTCGAGGCTGCGGGTCACCGCATCGATCTGCTTTTCGTCACGGGCGAGACCGAACAGGGCCGTTGCATAACGCCCTGCTAAGCTGGCCTGAATGCCGCCGGAATTCTCCACGCGCTAGAAGCTCCAGACAAAGAAATTTGCCCCATGCATTGAACGGGGCACAGCAGCATAAACCGCGCGCCCCTCATGGGTTGGCGCGCCCCTAGCAGGGGGTGGCTAGGGATGCAAGAAGGCTGTTTCAGTTTGACCGCAAGTGCCGGGAGGCAGAGGCTGAACAGCTCCTTTAAATGATCGCCATGACCTACCAAATCTCCGGCCTAGAGCCCTCCCAATTCCGCCATCTTTTCGGCCTCAGCGATGAAGAGCTGGCCACCCACGGCGCAGCGCGCATGATCGCCAATGGGCAGCCCAGCTTTCCATGCCGAATTCAATTGGATGACGCCAAGGCAGGCGAGAGCTTGCTGTTGGTCAATCACGTCTCACACCACGGCAACAATCCCTATCGTGCCAGTCACGCGATTTTCGTCAGCGAAACTGTGGAGCGCAGCGGCAGTATATACGGATGAAATTCCGCCTGCGCTTGAGCGTCGAATTTTATCGCTCAGGGCCTTCGATGCGAATGGGATGATGCGCGACGCAGCTCTTGCCCAACCCGGCGAGGCCGATAGCGTGATCCGCCGACTGTTCGCCGACGAGCAGGTCGATCACATCGACGCGCACAACGCGATCCGTGGCTGCTTCGCGGCTCGGGTCGATCGGGCCTAGATTTCCTTGGTGAAGAACCGCGTGAAGGGCGTGTCGGTGTAGTCGCCGAACGGTCCGGTCCGCTCAAATCCTTCGCTTTCATAGAGCCGATTGGCTGCAGCGAATTGCTCCGTCGAGCCAGTTTCGAGGCTGATGCGGGTTATGCCGTCCTGCCTTGCGGTCGCGATCAGATGGCTGAGCAGCGCCCGGCCTACCCCGCGCCCCAATGCCGGATCGGCGGTACGCATCGACTTGATTTCACCATGATCGCCGCCAAGCCGCTTGAGCGCTCCGCATCCGAGCAGTGCCCCACCTTCGCGCAACGTAAAGAATCGGATCGATTGGTCCTTCAGCCTGTCGACCGGCAGGACATGGCACGCCTCGGGCGGTGAACCTGCCTGCATCTCGGCGAAATGCTGGGCGAGGAGTACCCGTACGTCATCAAGATCGATTTCGCCCTCGAAAATCTGCCACATGAACCTAACTCTTAGCAATCTACTCGCCTGTCCCCCGGACAGGCTGCGTGGATTGCTTTGACCGCAAGCCACGGGAAGCGCGACCTATGACGGGCACCTATGTTAGGTCCATGCTGATGCGAACAATTGACATTGATGCCGCCTGGTCCGCCTTCGACCGTCGTGACCGGAGCTGGGACGGACGAGTGATCGGCGCGGTCAAGACCACCGGCATTTACTGCAAGCCGAGTTGCCCGGCGCGCCGCCCGAAGCGGGAGAATGTCGAATTCTTCCTCGACGGCGAATCCGCTCGTTCGGCCGGCTATCGGCCGTGCCTGCGCTGCAAGCCCGACGAGGTTGGGCGCGATCGCGAGGCCGTGGCCAAGGCGGTGAGGCTGATCGAGCAGGCAGAGGAACCGCCGCTGCTGGCCGATCTAGCCGCCGCTGTCGGCTATGCCGAGCATCATTTCCAGCGAATCTTCACCCGCGACATGGGCGTGTCGCCGGCGGCTTATGCCCGCGCTATCCGGGCGCGGCGGGCCGAAGCCCATCTGGACGAGGACAAGCCCGTGACCGAAGCGATCTACGATGCCGGCTATCAGGCGCCGAGCCGTTTCTACGCCGACGTAAAGCAACGGCTTGGAATGACCCCGTCGGCCTGGCGCGATGGCGGGCGAGGAGAGACAATCCGCTATGTCGTAACGGACAGCCCGCTCGGGCCGCTGCTCGTAGCGGCGACACCGAAAGGAATTTGCCGGCTCACCTTCGACGAGGATGAAAGCGCGCTGCGCCGCCGCTTCCCCAATGCCGATATCCGTCCCGACGACGGCACCATTGCGCCTTGGGTTGAAGGTGCACTTGCCGCGATCGATCACCCCCAGGCCGCACCAGAGCTGCCGATCGACGTGCACGGGACTGCGTTCCAGGAGGCCGTGTGGCAGGAGCTTCGCAAGATCCCGTTGGGCGAGACCCGCAGCTATGCCGACATTGCGCGTGCGGTTGGCGATCCGAACGCCACTCGCGCTGTCGGTACCGCCAACGGCTCCAATCCCGTCGCCGTGCTCGTCCCCTGCCACCGGGTAATCCGCTCGGACGGAACATTGGGCGGATATGCCGGCGGGCTCGACCGCAAGAAGAAATTGCTTGCGGCAGAAGGGGCGATGATTCCGCAGCCGGACCTTAATTTATAGCCGCGGCCTTCTGGCCTGCAGTCGCTTTCGCGGCTTTCAGCTGTTCCATTTGCTGCCGTGCCGCCTCACGACGCGGCGACTTGTGGGGGGAGTTGGCGACAGGCATCAGCCAGCCCATCGCTTCGTCGTAGCGTTTGTCCTTGGCCAACTGATCGACCAGCAATTGGCGTGTCCTGGTGTCGCGTGGCAATAGGCTTACCGCCTGCCTCAAGCCGTCGACTGCGGCGGGTGGAGCCGCTTCGCCAACCAGGTTGAAGCTTTGATAGTAAGCTATCAGTGGCCGTGGATCTTCGGGATCCGCGCGATTAGCTTTGACCGCCATCGCCCGCGCCCTGGCGGCCAATTGCTTGCGGGCATCACCTGTCAGACCCACCGAGCGGCGGGACAAAAGCATCGACTTCAATACCAGGCCGCCGCGATCCGCGGGACTGACCGTAAGCATTCGATCGACTGCCGCTTCGGATTCCGCAAAATTGCCCTGTGCATATTCCGCCTGCGCCAATAGCTGCTGGGCGAAGGCGTCGGTGAGCAAATGATCGGCCTTGGCGCGGATCCGCGACAAATTATGTTGCCGGAAATCCTGTTCCTCCTTGCGATCGGACGACTTTCCATATTCGGAAAGGTCGTCGTCATCGAACGCGACGGTTTCCGGGATTAGCTCGGCTTCGCCTTGAGACAGAAGGCGGGTGTGCTGGATGACCGGCTGCGAAATCTCGACCTTGACCGGTCGATACTCGAAGCTTCCCGCAGTAACGTATCGCCGCGCTTCGCGATTGAGCTCCGCAAGGTCTCCAAATGCCGTTGCTGCCTCGGCCTGGCTCTTGCCCCTTCCGATGGCCGCCAGATACTGGCGGAGTTGGACGGAGTGCTTGCTGTTGAATGTCAGGAAATGAGTCAGCGCCCATCCCTGGCCATAAGTGTCGAGGTAGACCACCTTGTCCTTGGTCAGCAGATCTTGCAGCGGCACCCAATAAGCGTTGATCTCATTGCCGCGATGTAGCGCGGGCATGCCATAGCCGATGCGGCCATCGTCCATCATTTTGCTGGAGCCGATCAATTCGGCGAAGCCTTCAACGTACCAACTGGGGTAGATGGCCGGGAAATACTGCAACATGAAATGATGTGCATATTCATGATGAAGCACCAATTCCGGAGTGAAGTATCGGCCTGTCCCTTTGGTTTTGTGCGGGGTCACGGCAAAGGGACCAAGCGAATTGCTGTCGTAAAAGCCGGCAACACCGCTGTTGGGTGCGTTGATAGCCCTTTCTACTTCGGTCAGACCGGCGACCTCATAAATGCGGACTTTAACGGCTTTGTCATCCTTGGTGCCGGTCACCATCCGCATCAGCTTGTCATAGCTTTCCAGGCGGGCCGCGAAGGCTTCGACCTCAGCCGGGCTGCTCTCGCTAATGATACGGAAATGGGCGGTTTCCATTTCTCGCCATTCGGCCTCTGCCGGACATGCAATGAACACCGCCGCCACAGCCGTGGCTACGTACGCACCAAAGTTCCGCATTACCCCTCCCCATTCGGCTAGACGAAGTTATCGCGCCGGCTGGCAGATGCAACATTCCAATGGAATTACAGGAAGCTGTAAGGATCGACGTCGACCGCGACGCGGACCTTGGTGCTCCATTCCAGCTCGCCCAGCCAGTCGCGGATGACGTCCTGGACATCGAGCTTGCGCGCTGCGTGGACCAGCAGGCGCTGGCGGTGGCGGCCGCGGAGCATCGCGAGCGGGGCGGGGGCGGGGCCGAACACGGCCATTCCGTCGACATTTGGCGCGGCATGGCCGATGCGGCGGGCAACCGCCTCGGCCTCGGCCTTGTCCTCGGCCGAAACGATGATCGCCGCCAGACGGCCGAACGGCGGCATCGCCGCCTCGCGCCGGGCCTCGGTTTCGGCGGCGTAGAAGCCGGGGGCATCGCCCGAAATCAGCGCGGCGATCACCGGAGCGTCCGGATCGTGGGTCTGGACCAGCACCCGCCCCGGCTTGTCGCCGCGTCCGGCGCGGCCGGCGACCTGCTGGATCTGCTGGAAGCTGCGCTCGGCCGCGCGGAGATCGCCGCCCTGCAGGCCAAGGTCGGCATCGACCACCCCGACCAGCGTAAGGTTGGGGAAGTGATAGCCCTTGGTGACCAGCTGGGTGCCGACGACGATGTCGATCTCGCCCGCCTCCATCGCCCGGACGAACTCCGCGGCGCGAGCGGGCGACCAGATGGTGTCGCTGGTGACGACCGCGGTGCGGGCCTCGGGAAATAGCGTCGGCGACCTCGTCGGCGATCCGCTCGACCCCGGGCCCGCAGGCGACCAGGCTGTCCTCGTCGCCGCATTCCGGGCACAGGCGTCGGCGGCGGCATGACATGACCGCAATGGTGGCAGGCGAGCCGGTGCATCAGCCGGTGCTCGACCATCCAGGCGGTGCAGTTGGGGCATTGGAAGCGATGCCCGCAGGTGCGGCACAGCGTCAGCGGAGCGAAGCCGCGGCGATTGAGGAACAGCAGCGACTGCTCGCCCGCGGCGAGGTTGGCCTCGAGCTCCGCGACCAGGCTTGGCGCCAGCCAGCGTCCGCGCGGCGGCGGGTCCTGGGTCAGGTCGATCGCGCGGATCGCCGGCATTTCGGCGAGGCCATGGCGCTCGGTCAGCCTGAGTTCGCGATAGCGGCCGATCTCGACCATGTGGCGTGTTTCGATGGCCGGAGTGGCCGAGGCGAGGATGACCGGAATTTCCTCGAAATGGCCGCGCATCACCGCGACGTCGCGGGCGTGATACTGGACGCCTTCCTCCTGCTTGAAGCGACGGTTCATGCGCCTCGTCGACGACGATCAGGCCGAGGTTGGCATAGGGCAGGAACAGGGAGGAGCGTGCGCCCACCACGACCCGAGCATCGCCGCTGGCGATCGCGCGCCAGGCACGGCGGCGTTGCGACGAGCGAAGGTCCGAATGCCAGGTGACCGGCTCGCAGCCGAAGCGGGCGGTGAAGCGGGTCAGGAAGGGCTCGGTCAGCGCGATTTCGGGGAGCAGGACGAGCACCTGCTTGCCCTGCCGAACCGCCTCGGCGATGGCTTCGAAATAGACTTCGGTCTTGCCCGATCCGGTGACGCCGTCGAGCAGGACCGGGTCGAAGCCTTGGCCAATTGCCGCAGTCAAGCTGGCCGACGCCTGCCGCTGCTCCTGATTGAGTTGCGGGCGGGGCGAATTCGGGATCGGGTTCGGGGAAGGGCTGGTCGCCATCGACTTCGATCCGCTCGAGCGCGCCGGCATTGCACCAGCCCGCGCATCACCGCCTCGCTGACCTCGGCATGGGCGGCTAGTTCGCGCACCGTGCCCTGCCGACCTTCGATCCGCGCCAAGCGCCTGCTCGCGCTGCGGGGTGAGGCGAGCAGGGACTGATCGCCGGTCGGCGCGATATTCGATCATCTGGCGCGGGCCGGCCAGCGCCGCCGACGACGACAGTACCATTCGGAGCACCGCAGCGAGCGGCGACAGATAATAGTCCGCAGTCCATTCGCAGAGGCGGCGGAGCGGAGCGGGGATCGGCGGAACGTCGACCAGCCCGGCCAGCGGCCGAAGCCGATTGTCGCCGACTTCCTCGTCTGGGCAAGCCGGTCCGCTTCCCAGGCGACGCCGATCAAGTTGACGCGGTCCGAGCGGGGCGACGACGACGCTACCGGGCTCGACCGCCATTCCGTCGGGCACGCGATAATCGAGCGGGCCAAGCGCCGCGTTGAGCGTGACGACGCGAACGCGGGGCAGCGCCATGATGGCGGCCTAACGTGCCCCGCTTCTTGCGGTGGCTGTCGAGGTCGAGGACCGAGCTTTCCTCGCTATCCTCGGGCAGCAGGCCGAGCCGGCGGGCGACTTCCTGATAGGCCTCGGCCTCGCCGCCGAGATTCTGGCGGAAGCGGTCCTTGTCGAGCTTCTCGTTCGACTTCATGTCCCACAGGCGGCAGCCGTCCGGGCGAGATCTCGTCGGCCAGGATGATGCGGCTGAAGTCGCCGTCATAGATGCGGCCGAACTCCAGCTTGAAGTCGACCAGGCGGATGCCGATGCCGGCGAACAGGCCGCACATGAAGTCGTTCACGCGGATCGCCATGTCGGCGATGTCGTTCATCTCGTCCTGGCTGGCCCAGCCGAAGCAGGCGATATGCTCGTCGGCGATCATCGGATCGCCCAGCGCATCGTCCTTGTAATAATATTCGATGATCGTGCGGGGGAGCTGGGTGCCTTCCTCGATCCCCAGCCGCTTCGACAGCGAGCCGGCGGCGACGTTGCGCACGACCACCTCGATCGGCACGATCTCGACCTGGCGGACCAGCTGCTCGCGCATGTTGAGGCGGCGGATGAAGTGGGTCGGGACGCCGATCGTCTGCGAGCGCGGTGAAGATATGCTCGCGAGATGCGGTTGTTGAGCACGCCCTTGCCGCTGATCGTGCCGCGCTTCTGCGCGTTGAACGCGGTCGCGTCGTCCTTGAAATATTGGATCAGCGTGCCGGGTTCCGGGCCCTCGTAAAGGATCTTGGCCTTGCCTTCGTAGATCTGGCGGCGACGAGACCATGGGCGTTGGAGACTCCGGCAAGAACACGAGAAGAGGGGCGGCTATAGGCGAGCCGCCCCCCGTCCGCAATTGAGCGCGAGGCTCAACCTTCGATGACTATCGAAGTGGGTCACCTCCGGCTCCAGCTCGAGCAGGAATTCCGGGTCGAAATCATAATATTTGGCGCGCGCCAGATCGTCGCCGGCAAAGCGGCGGATCGCCGCTTCATCCTCCCACAGGGTGAACATCTCGACGTGGACGATGTCACCGTCCTGGCGGTGCAGGCACAAGGCGCCGCGGTTGCCTCGGTCGAGCGATAGTCGGGCAGGCCGACCGTCGCCATCAGCTCCAGATATTCCGCCGCCTTGGCAGCAGGAACTCGGCCATGCCATCGCCTGGCGATCATGGCCGCTCAGCAGTTCCCGCCGCAGTAGCGTTGCCGCGACCAGTGGCTTTCGAGGCGCGAGGTCGCCGACATGCCGCGGAAGGCGTCGGCAATCGCTTCGAACAGAAGGGCAAAGTCGTCGCCAAGCGTGTCAGGCCTGGCGAAGACCGATTGGTGGTTGATGTCGTGTCGCATTCTCGGCTCCTTAGGCCGCCTTTGCGCGGCCGGACTGGGCAGGGGCGCTCCGCTTCCACGGTGCGTCGAACTGGATCTTATGGAGCATGAGCAGGGACTGCCCGGCGCCATGCGACCAACCGGCTGATGCCGTCGTTGAGGGCAGCGCGTCCGGCCTGATACTCGCGGTCGAAGATCTGATCGTGCATCATTGCCTCCATCATTTTGCGCCGGTGGCTGGGGTGGGGAGAGGGTTGCCACCGGCGCTTGAATGCTATTTAGTCGAGAGGGCCTTTTCCGCCCAATGAAAGGCTGGACAGAGTCGATAAGCTGGACTTATAGAGACTGACGATGAGAAGACTTCCTCCACTGGCCGCGGTTCGCGTGTTCGAAGCGGCCGCTCGCCTAGAGAATTTCACGGCCGCAGCGAACGGAGTTGGGCATGACCCAGGCTGCGGTATCCTATCAGGTCAAATTATTGGAGGAGCGGCTTGGCGCGGCCCTGTTCGTGCGCGAGAAGCGGGCGGGCGCGGCTGACTCCGCTGGGCCAGCGACTGCTGCCCCAACTAACCCAGGCATTTGACACTATCGAGGCAGCCTTTGCCGCGCACCGCGAGGAGGATGAGGCGCTGCTGACCGTGGCGACCACCTTCACCTTCGCCAACACCTGGCTGGCATGGCGGCTGGGGTCGTTCCAGGTCGAGCATCCCGATCTGGCGGTTCGCCTGGCGACTGCCGAACAAGCTGGTCGACCTGAAGGCGGGCGAGGCCGACGTTGCGATCCGCGCCGGCGCGCGAGCCGTGGGAGGGGCTGGTATCGACTCGAGCTGATGAAGGTCGATTTCACGCCGATGTGCGCGCCGTCCTTCTGGAAGCGGATGACGGAGCAGCTGGGCCGGCCGCCGGAGCCTGCCGACCTGCCGCAACCTGCCGCTGATCAGCCCGGAAGATTATTGGTGGGACCACTGGCTTCGCGGCGGCGGGGATCGAGGCCGAGCATCGGCCGCGCAAGCCGGGCCTCAGGCTCGACAGCCAGGCGGACGAGGGCCATGCGGCAATGGGCGGACAGGGTTTCGTGCTGCTGACTCCGGCCTTCTGGAAGAACGACCTCAAGGACGGGCGGCTGTGCCAGCCGTTCGACCTGACCGCGACCGCCGGCTTCCGCTACTGGCTGTGCATTGCGCCGGAGCGGCGCAACGTGCCCAAGATCAAGCGCTTCCGGGAGTGGCTGTTGCGGCAGGTCGAGGCGGCCAAGGCGGCGCCGCTGGAGGTCGTGACTTAAGAGGCCCGTCGCCTACTTTCATCGAATAGATAAGTAGCTGTGAGCGCGGCCAGCAGGCCGCCGACCAGCTGGGCGACGATGAACAGCGGGACGTCGCGCGGGGCGATGCCGGCGAAGCTGTTGCTCAAGCTCCGGACGATCGTGATCGCGGGGTTGGCGAAGCTGGTCGAGGAGGTGAACCAATAGGCGGCGCTGATGTAGAGCGCGACCGCGGCCGGGACGGCCGACGGACGATGCTTGGCAGTGCCGATGATGGTCAGGATCAGCCCGAAGGTCGCGACCAGCTCGCCGCTCCACTGGCCGATGCCGGTCCGGGCCTTGAGCGAATATTGGATGATCGGCAGGTCGAACATCAGGTGGGCGGCCCAGACCCCGAGCAGCCCGCCGGCGAGCTGGGCGAGGATGTAGGGAGCGACGTCGCGCCACGGCAACTGGGCCCGCCCGGCCATCACCAGGGTCACCGCGGGGTTGAAATGGGCGCCCGACACGGGGCCGAGTACGGTGATCAGGACAAACAGCATGGCGCCGGTGGCCAGCGTGTTGCCGAGGAGGGCGAGGGCGACGTTTCCGCCCGCCAGCGCCTCGGCCATGATCCCCGACCCGATGACGGTCGCGAACAGGAAAAAGGAGCCCAGCCCTTCGGCCGCCAGCCGCCGCGAAAGCGGCACGTCGCTCATGGTTCGACCGCCGGCGGAATGGCGTCGCCGGGTCCGAGCGACTTTTGCATGTAGAGCGTGTCGAGCCAGCGGCCGTGCTTTCGGCCGACCGAGCGCATCCGTCCGGTCTCGACGAAACCGGCCCTGGCGTGGAGCGCGACGGAAGCGGGCTCGGCGCCGCCGACCACCGCGATCATCTGGCGGAAACCGGCACGTTCGGCCGCATCGACCAGGGCGCGGAGCAGCTGAGTGCCGATGCCCTGGCCGAGGTGATCGGGGTGGAGGTAGATGCTGTTCTCGCAGGTCGAAGTGTAGGCCGGTCGGTCGCGGAACTGGGTGGCGTAGGCATAGCCGACGACCTGGCCGCCAATCTCGGCCACCAGGAACGGCCAGCCGCGCGCGGTGCACTCCGCGATCTTCGCCGCCATTTCCGCGTCGGTTCGGGGCACGGTGTCGAACGAGGCGGTGCCGTGGGCGACATGATGGGCATAGATTGCCGCGGTCGCGCCGGCGTCGCGGGGCTCGGCGGTTCGGATCGTGGCGCCTTCACTCATTGGCGCATCCTCACGCCGAACAATTGCAGAAACAAGTCGATTTGGCGGAAAAATGGGGGGCAGGCCGGTGCTCGGTGGGCCTGCCCCCGTTTAAACCGCGCCGCAGGGGAGGCCGCGCGCGGGTCGACCTCGATGATCTAATCCCTACTTAATTAGTAGACAATAGGCCCAATGTCGTTTCGGCGCTGAAAAAATGAAACTCGTCGCAACCTCAAGCTGCGCGAATTAGGGCAGCTAGCGGAGCCGCCGATCGTTGGCGGCGACCTTGCGCTTATAGTGGGCGAGGGTGCGGCGGGTGGTGGTGACCGGGCTGGCGCTTGCTCCACGGGTCAGCAGGTCGGCATGAAGCTCGGTCGCGGCCTGCCATTTTTCCGACAGCATCAGCCACGCCTCGATCCCCGCCGCGGGACCGCCTTCGGCCATTTTGGCGGTGCGCAGGCCCATGACCCGTGCGGCTTGCCAGCCGAGGGTCCAGGCATCGACGCCAAGCTTGAGCCAGGCCGCATTTTCGGAAGATTTCATGGAGCGAGGCTTTCGAATGGAGGGCAACGCCGGGATAGGAGTCCGCCATCAACCGCCGGCGAATGCGAAGGTTCATTCAGAGCGGGGCGGCACGTGGGCGCCGTACATTGGCGCCCACGGCCTCGCCCCGCGTATCTCAGCCGAGGGGGATAATCCCGGCTCGCGATCGAGTTAAATTCTGGCCAGGTTCGTGGCGCAAGGCTGGCTGTTGAGCGTGCCCTTGTCATAGGAGAGGCGCTGGCCGATCGTGAGGCCCTTGGGCGCGTCCCAGCTGATGGCGCTGCGTTCGAACGTCAGCTCATCGCCGCCGGTTTCGGGCTTCAGCGAGCCGAGTGCCCTTGTCCATGTCGAACGATTTGACGGTTCCGAAATATTTCATGGCGTGCTTGTCCTTCCTTGCCGACACGGCCGAAATTGGCCGTCTCGCGGCTAAGAGGCGTGAAAGATGGAAAAAGGTGCGGCTAAGCGCCCAGGACCGTCGATACCGACTGTCAGCATCTCTATAACTGGTGGGCCGGAGCTTTGGTTGCAAGGCAAAGCGCGGGCCAACGCGCAAGCCGCGAAAGCGCGCGTCAGACGATCAGCGAAAGAAAGATGACGGCGTAGACGCAGAAGGCGATCGGAAGCATCCACCAAACGGGATGGACGGGTTCGGGTCGATGCGTCTCAATAGGCTCGGGATGGGCCATGATGCCTCCTGTTCGACCGAGCGGGGCTGGTTTAGCAGTACAAGCGGTGAGCGCCAAGGGTTGTGGCGGCGGGGTGAACGAGCACCGTTCACATCACAGTGATACTTACATTCGGTGAGCAAGCCGTCGTCGAACCAAGGTTGCAGAGCCGATATTGGTACGTCCCGTTCGGGCGAGGGTCGTCATATGCGCCATCATTGGCCGTGGTCACGATCTTCGCCCCGTCCCGATAGATGTCGACCGTGCTGGTGGTTGCCCCGGACCAGGTAAGTGCCACCCGCTTCGGACCGCCGACAGTAGCGACAGTCCCTTGAAGCGATATCGCCGGTGGCAGGCCGAGGTCAGGCGGCAGGTGAATGACGATGCTCCGTTCCACGTCCGCAAGCCGCGTGATCCGGTATCTGAACCGGTATTTGCCTGCATCCTTGTCCATCACAGCCGTAAATTCGCCGCTCGCTCCGACGGTCGGAAGCATGGCGACCAGCTGCTCCTGGGACAGGATGATGGAGCCCTTCCCGATGAGATCATCGGAGTCGCACTTTCCATTTTCTAGAACGTCGTGACTGCCGGGTAACCACCCAGGGCAAAACTCGAGCCCTAGCGGGATGGGGCCATCCTGTTCCCAAAAGGAATAGCGCAGGTTCAGGCTGGAACTTCCCCGATCGCATTCAGGCTGCGGACCCATGCAGCGGTCGGCAGCAAGGAAATTCCTGGTTTCGCCCTCATCGACATCACCATAGGTGGAGGTGATTGCGTCGCTGTGCGTCGGGTCCATGTCGGAAAAGACGGCATAGACCTCGTCGGACCCGGTCCAGTACCACCCGGTTTCATCGTTCGACTTAAACCACAGCGCATGGACTACGAATTGGGGGCTCGTAAACGTGATCTCCTGCCCGCGAAGCGCCTGAGGTCCCTTGACCGAGAGCGGCTGAGGACCAGCTGACTGCACGCTGGCAGCGACCAGCACCGCAGCAACGAAAGTCGTTGCGAAGAATGTGAATGAGCGACGGTTCGACGACATCGCGTACTCCCCCTGAATAGACTGGCACGGCGCTGTTCGCATGAGAGACTAACATGTTTTAGTATTGCGCCCAATGGAGCCCTGGCACTGTGGTGTGCCAACCCGAAAACAGGGAGATTTGAAAATGTCCTCGTCGGTTGAACAGGTCGGGCGATCGCACCACGCCCATGATCGTGAAAGCGATTCAGTCTTTGCGCGGCGGCCGATCCTGACCGCGATTGCGGTCGGTATTGGCTCGCTGGCGCCGCATGCCTTCCTGTCGCCCGAGGCCTCGCTCGGCTTTGCCGCGGTGTTGATCGCGCTGATCGCCGGCATCTATTTCGGCTTTGCCGTCATGAACGGTTCGGGCCGCGACCAGTTCGTGGAGTTCAACGTCTCCGGACTGTTCGCGGTCGCGGGCCTGCTCGGCCTGCTCAAGTGGCCGATCCTGCTCCCGCTGGCCTATTTCGGCCATGCGTTGTGGGACCTGGCGCATCACAATCGCTGGAAGCTGCGCCTGGTCGCGATCCCGCAATGGTATGTGCCATGGTGCGTGATCATCGATGTCATCATCGGTGCCGGACTGCTTGTCATCTGGAAGATCGACGGCATCCTTTGATCGCCGCAATGTCGACTGGGATCGGCGATCCGGTCACCTTGAATCCGGAGGCCTAACGGTCAGTCGGCGAGGGCTAGTTCCTGCTCTCGCTCCGCTTCCTTCGCCATCCGGTCGTACATCGAAGCCAGATCGTTATGGTGTCCGCGGCGAGGGCGGGGTTGGGGGCGCTGGCCGCGGCGCTGCACGCTCCTCGGCGGCGCGGCTGCGGTGATAGTCCGGATGCTCGGACGACATGGAGACGATGATCCTTGCCCTGGGAAGCGGGCGGCCTTAGGACATTTAACGGGAAATTAATAGAGACGGTTCGTGGCGAGTTGCGCCGGTTGAATGGGAGGTCGGCGAATGGCCGATTATTCCGGACAACCGGCGATCAGATCGAGCTGACGGGCTGGATGCCAGAACAAGTCCGGGATGACGGAACTGGGAAGCTCCTGCTAACCCATGCTATGCAACCGACCAAATCCGAAATTGAAGTCCCCTTCGACGCCGCTCTCTCCGAGCGCTACCTCGTCTATGCCCTGTCGACGATCACCGCGCGCTCGCTGCCCGACGTCCGCGACGGGTTGAAGCCGGTTCATCGCCGCCTGCTGTGGGCGATGCGGTTGCTGAAGCTGGATCCGGCCTCCGCCTACAAGAAGTGCGCGCGCGTCGTCGGCGACGTCATCGGCAAATATCATCCGCACGGCGACCAGTCGGTCTATGACGCGATGGTCCGGCTCGCGCAGGATTTCGCGCTTCGTTATCCGCTGGTCGACGGGCAGGGCAATTTCGGCAACATCGACGGGGATAATGCCGCCGCCTACCGCTACACCGAGGCGCGGCTGACCGGGACGGCGCAGCGGCTGATGGCCGGGCTGGACGAAGGCACGGTCGATTTTCGCGCCACCTATAATGGCGAGGAGGAAGAGCCCGAGGTCTTCCCCGGCCTGTTCCCCAATCTGCTCGCCAATGGCGCGAGCGGGATCGCGGTCGGCATGGCGACCAGCATCCCGCCGCACAATGTCGGCGAGCTGATCGAGGCGGCGCATCGCACCTGATCGACAATCCGCATGCCGAGGACCGGGCGCTGATGGACTTCGTCAGCGGGCCGGACTTTCCGACCGGCGGCGTGCTGGTCGACAATCGCGAGACGATCGCCCACGCCTATGCGACCGGGCGGGGCAGCTTCCGGCTGCGCGCGAAGATCGAGGTGGAGCGGGAGAAGGGCGGGGGCTGGCACCTGCTGGTCCACGAAATCCCCTATGGCGTGCAGAAGGGCCAGCTGATCGAGCAGATCGCGGACCTGATCGCGCGACAGAAGCTGCCGATCCTGGCCGACGTCCGCGACGAGAGCGACGACGGCGGTGCGGATCGTGCTGGAGCCGCGGTCGCGGACGGTCGATCCGGAGCTGCTGCTGGAAAGCCTGTTCAAGCTGACCGAGCTGGAGATGCGCTTCCCGCTGAACCTCAACGTGCTCGACAAGATGCGGACGCCGGGGGTGATGAGCCTGAGGCAGGTGCTGCTCGCCTGGCTGGAGTTCCAGATCGAGGTGCTGGTCCGGCGGTCGCACGCACCGGATCGGCAAGATCGACGACCGGCTGGAGCTGCTCGACGGCTTCCTGGTCGCGTTCCTCAACCTCGACCGGGTGATCGAGATCATCCGCACCGAGGACGAGCCCAAGGCGGTGATGATCGCCGAGTTCAAGCTGACCGACCGGCAGGCCGAGGCGATCCTCAACATGCGGCTCCGGTCCTTGCGCAGGCTGGAGGAGATGGAGATCGGCAAGGAGCGGGCGGCCCTGGCCAAGGAGCGCGAGGGGCTGGCGCTGCTGATCGAGAGCCCGGCGCGGCAGCGGACGCGGCTGAAGAAGGAGCTGGCGGCGCTGAAGGAGGCCTATGCCGGCGACGAGCGGCGGACGGTGGTGCAGGAACAGGCGCCGGCGCGGCGAGCTCGACTGGAGCCAGATGATCGAGAAGGAGCCGATCACGGTGATCCTGTCGCAGCGCGGCTGGATCCGGGCGATGAAGGGGCATGTGGCGCTGAGCGAGATCGCCGAGCTGAAGTGGCGCGAGGGCGATGGGCCGCACATCCATTTCCACGCGCAGACCACCGACCGGCTGCTGGTCGCGGCCGACAATGGGCGGGTCTATACGCTGGGCGGCGACAAGCTGCCCGGCGGGCGCGGGTTCGGCGAGCCGATCCGGCTGACCATCGACCTGGAGGCGGAGTGCGAGATCATCGCCATGTTCGTGGTGCGGCCGGAGCATAAGATATTGGTGGCGAGCACGGACGGGCGCGGGTTCGTGACGACGGGCGAGGCGACGCTGGCCGAGACGCGCAAGGGCAAGCAGCTGATGAACCTTCGGCCCAAGGCGAAGGTGGCGGTGGTGAGGCCGGTTTCAGCGCAGGCGGACTCGGTCGCGGTGATCGGCGAGAACCGCAAGATGCTGGTGTTCAAGCTGGACGAGCTGCCCGAGCTGGGCCGCGGGTCGGGCGTGCAGCTGCAGCGCTATCGCGACGGGGGCCTCAGCGACGTCATGGCGTTCGCGCTGGCCGACGGGATCAGCTGGCCGCTGGGCGGGGAGAGCGGGCGAGTCAGGTCCGAAACCGACCTTACGCCGTGGCGCGCGATCCGCGGCGCCAGCGGGCGAATTGCGCCCAACGGTTTCCCAAGGTCCAATAGGTTCGAAGCGGTTCCGATTGCTCCAAAGACGGGCGATTAAGTCGGGTAGACGACAGATTTCCTAACCTGCATCAACTGCAGTTGAAACTGCCCATTAACCTCCGTCGGTTAACGCTGGTCGAATGCAGGCTGCAGCAAACCGCTCGGCCGCGCCCAAAGGCGCGCGCCCTGCGGCCCAGAATGACCCCCCAAGCGTCCGCGCGTCGGCGGACGATCATGCATTGCTTGCCGCCCTGCCGATCGCCGCCGCGATCGTCGGCGAGACGTCCAAGGGCGTGCTGTGCCTGATCGAGCGCAACTCGCGGTTCGACGAGGTCATCGCGCTGACCGGCGACGAGGCGATGATGAGCGGCGACTTCCGGCAGTGCACGCATCTCGGCATCGCCCAGCTGATGCAGGAATTCCTGGCCGATTTCGACGCGACCAATGAGCTCGACTTTTGCGAAGGCGAGGGGATCGGCGCGCGCTATTTCCGGATCAAGCTGGCGCCACTGTCGCGCTGCGACAAGGGCCGGCCGCGCTGCCTGGTCAGCCTGGTCGACCGGACCGTCGAGGTCCAGGCCGAGCGAACTTTGCGCGCCGAGATGCTGCGCGACAGCCTGACCGGGCTGCCCAACCGTCTGTCGTTCACCGAGACGATCGAGATCAAGGGCAGCGCGAGCGCCCGCGACTGCGAATATGCGGTGCTGGTGGTCGACATGCTGCGCTTCAGCCGCATCAACGAGTCCATGGGGAGCCTGGCCGGCGACGAACTGCTGATCACCTTTGCGCGGCGTCTGATTTCGGCGCTGCGCGGCGGCGATGTTCTGGCGCGGACCGGTGGGAATGAGTTCGGGATTCTGGTCGGATTGAAGCGCGGGGTCGAGGATGCGCTCGCCGCGGCAGAGCGGATCCAGCAGGTGATGGCCACGCCGTTCAAGCTGAGCGAGCTCGAGATCCGCATCGAATGCGCGATCGGCGTCGCGCTGATGCAGGCCGGGCAGGATTCGGAGGAACTGTTCCGCAACGCCCAGTTCGCGGTCAAGCAGGCCAAGGCGGCGGGCAAGCCGCAGGTCTATGAGCCCAAGGAAGCGAGCGCCGCGCGCCGGCGCTTCTCGATCGAGACCGAGCTTCGCCGCGCGCTCGACAAGGACCAGCTGAAGCTGTTCTACCAGCCGCTGATCAACCTGAAGTCGGGCGAAGTCGCCGGGTTCGAGGCGCTGGCGCGCTGGAGCCATGAGGATCGCGGCGAGATCAGCCCGACCGAATTCATCCCTGTCGCCGAGGAAAGCGGGCTGATCCTCCAGCTCGGCCGCTGGGCGATGGACAAGGCCGCGCAGACAGTGGCCGAGTGGGACCAGGAAGCGGGCGAGCCGCTGCCGATCTATGTCGGGGTCAACCTGAGCGCGATCCAGGTCGCGCGGGACAATATTGCCGAGGTAGTCGAGAGCGCGCTCCGGTCGAGCGGCCTCAAGGGCGAGCGGCTGACCCTCGAGCTGACCGAAAGCTCGATCGTCCAGGACCCGGGCCGGGCGATGCGAGTGTTCGAGGCCTTGAAGGCGCTGGATGCGACCGTGGCGATGGACGATTTCGGCACCGGCTATTCGAGCCTTGCCTATCTCCAGCGGCTGCCGATCGACGTACTGAAAATCGACAAGAGCTTCGTCACCGGAATGATGCGCGATCCCGACGCGGTCGCGATCGTCCGAGCGGTGCTGAGCCTGGCCGACGCGCTGGGCATGTCGACGACCGCCGAAGGGATCGAAACGGTCGAGCTGGCGACGACATTGGCGGCGCTCGGCTGCTCGTCGGGCCAGGGCTATTATTTCGCCAGGCCGCTCGATGCCGTCGCCGCGCTGGAATATTGGAAGAGCCGCCGCCGCAATTGACCGCCCGCTTCGGGTTTTACCCGATGGCGACGGCCTTCGATCCCACTCAAATGTTTCCCGATAGTGGGAGCCATGTATGCGATTTCTCCTGACCGCGCTTTGCAGCCTTCTCCTGACGCTTTCGGCCTTCCTCGCTGGATCAACATCATCGGCGAGCCAAGATGCAGCGCCCAGCGTCGCGGCAAAGGTCAAGCTTCCACCCGGCTACCTGCCGATGGCCTTATTGCCGGACAGCCTGGCGCTACTGCCTGCTCCGCCTGAAGCCGGGTCGGCCGCCTTCGCGCGCGACGAGGCCGCGCAGGCGGAAGCTCAGACACTGAAAGGCACTGCGCGCTGGACGGTTGCAATAAGTGACGCCGATTTGAAATTCCCCCATTCGGCATCGACTTTTGCCTGTGCGGCGGGGATTGCGATTTCAAAGGAGGCCACGCCACGCCTTTACGGCCTGCTCGGCCGGATGCTGGTCGATGTCGGGCTTTCGACCTATCGCGCCAAGGACAATTACAAGCGGATCCGTCCGTTCGTCGTGCACAAGCAGGAGACCTGCACGCCGGACGAGGACAAATTCCTGATGGGGGACGGGTCATATCCGTCGGGCCATAGCGCAGTTGGTTGGGGCTGGGCGCTGGTGCTGACAGAAGTGGTTCCGTCACGGGCCGATGCAATCCTTCAGCGTGGACGCGAGTTCGGCCATAGCAGGGTCGTCTGCAATGCCCATTGGCAAAGCGATGTCGAGGCCGGTCGGATGATCGCCTCCTCGACGGTGGCACGCCTGCATGCGGAAGCCGCGTTTGCCGCTGACCTAGCTGCAGCCAAAGCGGAGGTCGCCCGAGCCGGGCAGGCAGCCTATTCGTCGGCTAGCTGTGATGCGGAGACGAAGGCCTTGGCCCCAGCGCTTGGGATCTAGCCCCAACGCCTCATCGTATTGAGCGCCCGGACGAGACTCAGGAAAGGCCTGGCGCAGTCGGCATGGTAGATGCCGTTGACTTCCTGTGCCCGATGGCTCGCATCCGGATCCAATTTAATATGCTCGACCGGCTCATTGGCGGCGATGGGTCGCTTGCAGCTCTTGCACTGCTGCCACCACGGATCGCCACCGCCAAAATCGCGTTCCGGAAATGAATCGAACGGCATCTAACCTTCTGTCCTCACAAGGTATTTACCGTGTCATTTTGCTGCAACATGGTTAACAGAAGCTTGCCACATCGCACATGTGAAGAAGTAACCGCGATAGTTGCAGCGAAGCATCATCGCGCCCGACATGCATCCTGCCGCAGATCAATAACCCTGATGGAGAATGTCGGGGTTTCACCTGATTGGGCGACTTCCAGCGAAGCGTAAAACCCTGAGGCTCCCCCTCTTTGGCAGGAGCGTTTCCATGGCCTCCCAAAAACCCAACATCCTGTTCATCATGGCCGACGATATCGGCTGGTTTAACATCAGCTGTAACAACAACGGGATCATGGGATATCGCACGCCCAACATCGATCGGATCGCAAGGGAAGGTGCCAATTTTACCGATTTCTATGGCCAGCAGAGTTGCACGGCCGGCCGGGCGGCATTCATCACCGGTCAAACGCCAATTCGCACCGGTCTTACCAAGGTCGGCATGCCGGGTGCCCCGCTCGGCCTCAAGGCCGAGGACCCGACCATCGGGCAGTTCCTCAAGAATTTGGGTTATGCGACAGCGCAGTTCGGTAAGAACCATCTCGGCGACCGCAACGAGCAACTCCCGACGGTCCACGGCTTCGACGAATTCTTCGGCAATCTCTATCATTTGAACGCTGAAGAGGAGCCCGAGTATACGGACTATCCGAAGGATCCGAACTTCCTGAAGAAATTCGGCCCACGCGGCGTCCTTAAGTGCAAAGCAAGCGATAAGGACGATCCGACCGCTGATGAGAAATTCGGCCGGGTCGGCAAGCAGGTGATCGAAAACACCGGCCCGCTGACGCGCAAGCGAATGGAAACCGTGGATGAGGAATTCCTAGCCGCGGCGATGGACTTCATGGATCGCAAGACCAAGGAAGGCGAGCCCTGGTTCTGCTATTTCAACCCGACCCGGATGCACGTCTTTACCCACCTTAAGCCTTCCTCGGTCGGCAAGACCGGGCTTGGTCTTTATCCGGACGGGATGGTCGAGCTCGACGGCTATGTCGGAGATTTGCTTCAGAAGCTTTCCGACCTTGGGGTTGCGGAAAACACCATCGTCGTTTTCACCACGGACAATGGTGCGGAGGAATGTCTATGGCCGGACGGCGGCACGACTCCATTCCGCGGCGAGAAAGACACCAATTGGGAAGGCGGCTGGCGCGTGCCTTGCGTCATGCGCTGGCCCGGGATGATCGAGGCTGGGCGGGTGATCAACGATATTGCGTCGCTGCAGGACTTCATTCCAACCTTCGCCGCGGTGGCAGGGGAGCCCAACCTCGTCGAGAAGGTCAAGAAGGGATACAAGATCGGCGAGACGACCTTCAAGGTTCACCTCGATGGCTATGACCTCGGACCGTTCCTCGCCGGCAAGGAGAAAGAATCGCCTCGGAAGGGCTTCCTATATTGGAGCGACGATGGCGACCTAATGGCTTTGCGTATCAACCAGTACAAGATTGTCTTCGCGGAACAGCTTGCCACCGGTCTCAACGTCTGGCGCGAGCCATTGAAACAGATGCGCATACCCAAATTGTTTGACCTTCGTTCCGATCCTTTCGAGGCAGGAGAGGACAGCTCCTACTACGACGCCTGGTTCGTCGAGCATGTGCCGCTGCAATATGTAGCGCAGGCGGTCGTCCAGGAATGGATCGAGAGCTTCAAGGAGTTCCCGCCCCGGCAAAAATCGGCAAGCTTCACGGTCGATCAGATCGTCGAAGCATTAATGCCGAAATCTTAGTCGGGAACTCGTTTTGGTTGGAGGCGGTGCTGCCTGAGGTGCCGCCGCTCGCCGATTCCGTGGTCAATGTTCACCGATGCCGCCGCTACCGCACGGTCCGTCGCATATTGATCAGGATTAGGAAAACATCGGGGATTCCCCCGATTGGACCTGTTCCGCCGAAAGTCCATGGCCAGCTAACCTCCTGACTCAGAAAGGCAAGTTATGCCGGCCAAGAAACCCAATATCCTCATCCTTTGGGGCGACGACATCGGCTTTTGGAATATCAGTCATAACAGTCGCGGCGCCATGGGCTACCGGACCCCGAATATCGACCGCGTGGCGGAAGAAGGGGTGATGTTCACCGACTATTATGCGCAGCAAAGCTGCACTGCCGGCCGGGCGAGTTTCATCTGCGGCCAAAACCCGATCCGCACCGGCCTGACCAAGGTCGGAATGCCGGGCGCGGATGTCGGCCTTCAGGCAGAAGACCCGACTATCGCCGAGCTGCTCAAACCGCTCGGCTACGCTACGGGACAATTCGGCAAGAACCATCTCGGCGACCGCAACGAGTATCTGCCCACCGTGCACGGCTTCGACACGTTCTTCGGCAACCTCTATCACCTGAACGCCGAGGAAGAGCCGGAACTGCCCGACTATCCCAAGGACCCGGCATTCAGGAAGAAGTTCGGACCGCGCGGCGTGCTAAGTTGCAAGGCAACCGACAAGGACGACGCAACCGTCGACCCGCAGTATGGGCGGGTAGGAAAGCAAGTGATCGAGGATACCGGCCCGCTGACAAAGAAGCGGATGGAAACGATCGACGAGGAAATCACCGCGCGCGCGCTGGAATGGATGGAAGAGCAGGCCAAGGCCGATCAACCCTTCTTCCTATGGTACAACGCGACTGCAATGCACTTCCGCACCCACGTTGCCGCGAAGAATATCGGCAAGAGCGGACAGGATCCCTACAGCGATCGCATGGTCGTCCATGACGAGCAGATCGGCGAAATGCTCGACAAGCTGGATGAGCTGGGCATCGCCGATAATACGATTGTTATGTACTCGACCGACAACGGCCCGGAAAACGATACCTGGCCGGACGGTGCCAACACCCCGTTCCGCGGCCAGAAGGACAGCAATTGGGAAGGCGGCTGGAGAGTGCCGTCGTTCATCCGTTGGCCGGGCAAGATCAAGGCCGGTTCCGTCCTGAACGGCATCGTTTCGCACATCGACATGTTGCCGACTTTGTTGGCGGTAGCAGGTGCTGACCCGGACGACATCACGCAGAAGCTGCTCACTGGCTACAAGGCCGGAGACAAGACGTTCAAGGTCCATCTCGATGGCTACAATATGGTCCCCTACCTAACCGGCCAGGTGAAGGAGAGCCCGAGAGACTCGATCATATACTTCAGCGATGACGGCGACGTTATTGCCGTGAGGGTTGGAGATTATAAATTCAATCTTTCGGTCCAGCGCGCGCATACGATGCAGCTGTGGGCGGAACCCTTCGTCAAGTTGCGGGTGCCGCACATCACGAACCTGCGCCGCGATCCATTCGAACGGGCGGACTTCAACTCCAACACCTATTGGGATTGGATGGTCGATCACATCCCGCAAATGTACTTGATGCAGGAAGTGGTGGCCACGGCGATCGAAGACTTCATCAAATATCCGCCGCGGCAAAAGCCTGCCTCGTTCAACCTCGACGCGGTGATGGAGCAGGCATCGGCGATGGGTAAGGCGGCCCAAGCTGGAAAGCCCAAAGCGGATGCCCCGCAAGGTTCTGCGCCGGCGCAGAAGGAACCGGCACCGGCCAAGTAATGCCATCCCATGGATGAGCCTAGTTGCGGACAAATGGCAGCGATCGACGATGAACTCGCCGGCGCTGCCATTTCCGCGAGGGTAGGGGCGTTCTACGAACGGCATCCCTACCCGCCGCCCGTCGACGATTTGAAAGGCTACGCCCGTTCATGGGACGACAGCGCGGCGGCGTGCCAATCTTCATCTCTTCTGGCCTAGCGAGCCCGATCGTGCCGACCGCAGCATCCTGGTGGCCGGTTGCGGTACCTCCCAGGCAGCGAAATACGCGCTGCGCTGGCCCAAGGCCCATGTGACCGGGATCGATTTCAGCAAGGTAAGCATCGAACAAACCGCGAGGCTCAAGCGCAAGCACAGCATCCACAACCTCGAGCTGAAGCAAATACCGGTCGAGCGCGCCGCTGAGCTTGGGCGCAAGTTCGACTATGTCGTTTGCACCGGGGTGTTGCACCACTTGCCCGACCCTGGCCTGGGCCTGCGCGCGCTGCATGATGTGCTGGAGCCTAACGGGGCCATGCATTTGATGGTTTATGCACCCTACGGTCGAGCCGGGATCTACATACTGCAGGACTATTGCCGGCGTCTCGGCATCGACCCCACCATTGCCGAAATGCGGGATCTTGCCATCGTCCTGAACACATTGCCGTCGGATCATCCGCTATGGCCGCTGCTTCGCAATGGCCGCGACTTTCGAGACGAGGCCGGGCTGGCCGATACATTGCTCAATCCCCGGGACCGAGCTTATTCGGTGCCGCAATTGTTCGACTTCCTTGACCGTGCGGACTTAAGTTTCGGCCGCTGGCTGCGACAGGCACCTTATCTTCCAACCTGCGGCGCGATGGTTCAGTCACCGCACAGGGCGAGGCTGATGAAACTTTCGGCGCGAGATCAATATGCAGCAATGGAGTTGTTTCGTGGTTCCATGGTCGAGCACAGCCTTGTCGCCTATCGCAACGATCGGACGAATGGGCCTGCCATCTGTTTCGACGGTGACGAGTGGCTGGACTATGTGCCGATCCGCCTTCCCGAGACGGTGGTGGTGGAAGAACAACTGCCGCCGCGGCGCCGCCGCCGTCCTGATCAACCGCAGCCACACCTACACCGACATTTATCTGCCAATCGACGCGCCGCAGAAGGCGCTGTTCGACGCGATCGACGGCCGGCACTCAATCGGGGAGATTGCTCCAGGCGATGAGCATGCGCTCGATTGCCCGCGTCCTGTTCGAACGGCTGTGGGAGTATGACCAGGTCGTATTCGATTTGTCCGCCGGTAGATGACCCTGACCCCTGCCTTGAAACGAATAGGGCGCCTGGGGCTGCGGATAGCCGCGCTGGTGTTCGCGCTTTGCGTAGCGATCGTGGTCGGCTTTGCGGTCTATGCGCTTGGCACGTTGCCGCCGCTGCAGCCGTGGCACACCGAGATCCTGCACGAAGAGTTCTCGGCGCAGCGGGACGGTGACCTCGATTTCGATGGCTATCTGAAGCTGGAGGACCGGCTGTTCGCCGAAATGCGTGCCAGCGAAGCGCGCTGGGACACGACAAGCGAGGCCTATGTCTTTAGCCGGTTCAACCCCGCCAGCCGGGTGAATCGCCTGGTCGAGGGCGCGCCATATAACCGATCGTTCCGACTGCGGCAGCCGAACGCCATCGGCCATGCCTTGCTGATCCATGGCCTGACCGACTCCCCTTATTCGATGAAGGCACTGGCCGAGTCCCTGCACGCGAAGGGATTCGAGGTGACGGTCCTGCGCGTGCCCGGCCACGGCACCCTTCCGTCGATGATGACGCAAATGACCGTTCGCGACTGGACGGCAGCCGTGCGCATTGCCGTGCGCCATGTCGCCGCGCACACACCGCCTGGTCAGCTTTTCTATATCGGCGGCTATTCGACGGGCGGGACGTTGGCCCTTCAATATACGCTCGATGCCCTTGCGGATCCGTCGCTTCGCAAGCCGGACCGGATCCTGCTCGTTTCGCCGGCCATCGAACTGACCAGGGCAGCCGCGTTGGCCAATCTGCTGGAGGTATTCAGCGTTGTCCCGATCCCGCAGCTGCAAAAGGCCCGGTGGCAGGCGGTGGCCGTCGAATATGATCCCTACAAGTTCAACTCGTTTCCGGTGAACGCGACGAAGCAAGTCAACCGGGCGACCAGGAACTTGCAATATGAGCTGGAGAAAGCCGCCGAATTCCGGACTCATCGCAAAGATGCCGCCGGTCATTGCCTTTCAGTCGGTGGTCGACTCTACGGTCGGACCGAACGGCGTGGCGGATCTCCTGTTCGCCCGCCTGAGAGGGCCGCAGCACCGGCTGGTCCTGTTCGACGTCAATCGTCACGATGCCTTGGGCAGCGTGCAGCGGCCGGCAGCCGGCGCCCTGATCAATCGGTTGGTCGGCAGTTCCCGGGGCTACACGCTGGATGTCGTCACCAACCGGAACAGCAAGGATCGCCGCGTCAGCGTGCGCCATTTGACCCCCGATGGAGGGCTTGCCGTGCGCGACACGGAACTGGAATGGCCCGAGACGCTGGTTTCGGTCGGCCATGTCGCCTTGCCCTTCCCAGCAAATGACCCGGCCTATGGGCTGAATCCCGGTAGCGGTCGCCATGGCCTGCCCAGCATCGGAACCTGGCTCTATCGCGGGGAGAGCGGCGCGGTCACCGTCGACCTTGGCTCGCTTACCCGGCCGCGCAGCAATCCCTTCTGGGCGTTGATCAATGAAGACTTGGGCCAGCTTGTCGATGCCGATCGCACTCGGCGCCAGCATTAGTTTTATAAAAGTAGTTCGGCCGATGCGGTTGAGAATTCGCATTATTTTGACTTGATCTTAATTCATGTTAGCTAGGCTTGCAGCGTTGAAATGGGGGCATTTCCAATGCGGGAGCCGGGGGAAATCAAGCGCGCCCCGCGCGTCGATACAAGGTTCAACACGTCGCTGACCGATAGCGACGGCAACACTGTGTCGGTCGTCGTCATCGACATCAGCCGCGAAGGCTGCCGGATGGAAACCGACGGCACGCTCAAGATCGGCGAGAATGTACAGATCAAGGTGCCGAAATATGGCACCTTCCCGGCTCAGATTCGCTGGGCGCTCGGCAATGAAGCCGGAGCGGTGTTCCTGGAACCGGTGTTCATCGCCTAGCTCAGGACCTGGTCGACGATCCGCTTGAACTCGTCACCCTTGGGAAAGCCAGCCATTTCCCAGGCATCCTCGATCCGCTTGATCGTTCTTGCAACTTCCGGACCTTCGACGATGCCGCGGGCCATTAGCTCGCGGCCGCCGATCGGCAGGCGGGGCGGGGCCCATTTCGCGATCCGGGCCGCATCGACCGGCCTTGACGCCAGCAGCAGCCGATCGACCGCGCCTTCGGTGCCAAGCCGGTAGGCAAGGCCCTCGATGTTTTCGCGGAGCGAGGGATCGGCGGCGCTGGCAAGGCGCTTCCGGGCCTTGTTGGACAGCTTGAGGCGCGCGGCAACGCGCTCGGCCGTCGCCGGGTCGCTTGGCAGCAACGCGGCGAAGCGGCGCAGCGGGTCCGGCGCGATCCCGGCCTCATGCTCGGCAGCGACCAATGCAGCCAGGCGCTGGGCATCGGTCACTTCCGGCACGACCGGCTCGAACAGGCCATGCTGGAGCATGAGCCGAACCGTCGGCGTCGGATCGGACAGGGCCAGCAGCTTCAACAGCTCGTCGGCAATCCTCTCCCGCGACAATGCCATGAGGTCGTTGGCGCGATCGGTGCAGGCCTTGAGCGCTTCGGCGTCGGGATCGCCATGGCCATAGCGGGCATGGAAGCGGAAATAGCGGAGGATGCGCAGATGGTCTTCGGCGATGCGCTGAAGCGGCTCGCCGATGAAGCGGACCGTGCGCGATTGCAGATCGTCGAGCCCGCCGAAATAATCGAACAATTCGCCGGTGAAGGGATCGGCATAGAGCGCATTGATGGTGAAGTCGCGCCGACCCGCGTCCTGCCTCCAATCTTCGGTGAAAGCGACCGTGGCGCGGCGGCCGTCGGTTGATACGTCGGATCGGAGCGTCGTGACCTCGACCACCGTGCCCGAAGAAACGGCGGTGATGGTGCCATGTTCGATCCCGGTGGGAACGACCTTGATGCCCGCAGCCTCGAGGCGGCGGGTCATTTCTTCCGGCGGAAGTGTGGTGGCGAGGTCGAGGTCGTCATGGGGCACGTTGAGCAGCAAATCGCGCACGGCGCCGCCGACAAAGCGCGCAGTTCCGTTCTTTGCATCGAGCGCCTTCAACAGCCGCTTGATGCCCGGCCGCTTGAGAAAATGTTGCGGGTCGACCTTCATCCGAGCCGTCGGGTCAGGTTGACCAGCATCGCGGCGGTCGCGCCCCAAATCTGGCGGCCCTCCCAGTCGATCCGGTAATAGTGCCGCATCCGGCCCTGATATTCGGCGCTCATGCGCTGCTGGTTGGCGGGATTGAGGACAAAATCAAGCGGCGCTTCGAACCAGTCGGCGACTTCGGCAGGATTGGGCACGAGATCAAGGTCAGGAGGTACAACTCCGACCACCGGCGTCACGCCATAGCCGGTGACAGTCCGGTAAGCGTCGGCAGTCGCCGATTAGCCGCACCAGCGCGGGGTCCAGCGCCAGTTCCTCCAGCGCTTCGCGAAGCGCCGCGGTGGTAGCATCCTCGCCATCGTCGATCCGGCCGCCGGGGAAGGCGACCTGGCCGGCGTGGGTGCGCAGATGTTCGCGGCGGACGGTCAGGATCAGCCCCGGATCCGGGCGGTCGGTGATCGCCACCAGAACTGCCGCCATGTCGCGGCTCGTCGTCATGGCCTTCGATGAGGTCGCCGGGCAGAAGGTCGTGTGGCGGATCGGCGGCCAGCGAATGTGCGATGCGGTCGATCAGGTTCATGGGACAAGCGGGAAGAAGGCGCCTTCGGACCAGATGCCGGGCGGTTGATGACCTTCGGCAAGGGCGATGTCGGCGAGCTCATAGTATAGGGGGCGGGCGAGCTCGGCCTCCAGCCCGAAGCGCACCGCCACGCGAGGCGAAGGGCCGTCGGCCGTTTCGATCACCGACAGCGGATGGGAAGGCCCGACGATCAGCGCATCGCCGCTGTCCAGCGTAAGCCCGACGCGGCGCTGCTCCCGTTCGCCCGCCATCGTCATTTGAGTTGCCCGGAACGCTGTCGTTCTCGACATCGATCGTCAGCTTCTCGACTGGAGTGACCAGCACGTGACTGCCGTCTGGCTCCCGACGAAGCACGGACGCGAAAAGGCGGACCATGGCCGGTCGATTGATCGGCGTACCTTCGTGATACCAGCTGCCGTCACGCGCGATTCGCATGCTTGAATGGCCGCAGAGCTCCGGGTTCCAGCGGTCGACCGGCGGGGCGTTGCCACGAGCTTCGATGGCCGCGGCGAGGTCGGCCAGGCTCTGTCCCTGGGCTTCGATGGGAGGACGGCGTTCGGGCATCGGTGCGGCGATGTAGGCGAGCCAGCAGTTGGATGATAGTGCCGTGCCATGAGCAGGACAGCGATCGTTACGGGCGGCGGAAAGCGGGTAGGCGAGTCGATCACGCGGGCGCTGCTCGACGATGGCTGGTCAGTTGTCGCGCATGTCCATCACGACGACGATGCCGTCCCGGAAGGAGCTGCAAAGGCGGTCGCCGACCTGACCGATGCGAATTGTGCCGAGCGGATATTCGCAGCGGCCGACGGCCTGCCGCCGGTTCGGCTGCTGGTCAATAATGCGGCGCGATTCGCGTTCGACGGGTTTGGCTGCGCGAGCGCCAAGGAATTCGATGCCCACATGCAGGTCAATGCGCGGGCGCCGATGCTGCTGATCGACGAACTGGCACGACGGCATGGCGGCGGAGAGGCGTTGGTAGTCAACCTGCTCGATTCCAAACTGGCGGCGCCCAATCCCGATTTCCTCAGCTACACATTGTCCAAATATGCGCTGGCCGGGCTGACCGAGGTGGCGGCGCGGGCGCTGGCCGGGAAGGGGATTCGGGTAAATGCGATCGCGCCCGCTCTGATGCTCCCGTCCGGCGAGCAGGATCGGGCCAATTTTGCGACAGTGCATGATTTAAATCCGCTGCGCCGTGGGGTTGAGGTTGGCGACGTAATCGCGGCGCTGCGCTTCCTCATTGATTCGGCGGGCATGACCGGCCAGACGCTCGTCCTCGACGGCGGCCAGCGGTTCATGAACCTGGCCCGCGACGTGCAGTATCTGGAGGGCTCGAATGAGCGATGAGGCCATCAAGCTGCAAGGCATGGTGCCGGACCATCTGAAAGTCCGCCAAAGCCGAATCCTCCTCGATTCGCTGGAGGTGATGGCTGACATCGGCTTCCATGAATTCGAAATTGGCAGACCTCAGCGCCTGCTAATCACGGTCGAGCTCTGGCTGGAGAATCTCGAGCCGCCCGACGACGAAGATCATCGCTCCGCCTGGAACTATGACTATCTGAAAACCGAGGTCATCCGGCTCTCCCAGGAACGGCGATACAACCTCCAGGAAACACTGGTTCACGCGATCTTTCAGAGGGTTGCGGCCTATCGCGGAGTCAAGGCGCTAAGGGTAAGGAGCGTCAAGCCGGACATCTATTCCGAGGCCCGAGGGGTAGGAGTTGAAATTGCCTCCTTCCCCGAGGAAATCTCATAAAACGTAGGGGAATACCCTAGGTCGCGCCGCGAATTTGCGCGGTCCTTGCCGCATTCGGAACAAAATTCGTTGCGCGGCCATTATCGCTTCATTAAGGGTGGCGCGTATCTGCCGATGATATGTTAGTACATCGGCGGTTTCACGACAACTCGGGTCGCGTCAATTCGCAGTCTCCGAGAAGTCATGGAATCGACCATCGAGGAGATTTGCGGCTTAATGTCTTACGCCAATCGCAAACAGATGAGTTCCAACCGCACTGCGGCGATCATCATCGTGGCACTCATCCACATTGCTCTCGGCTATGCCCTGGTGACCGGCCTTGCCTATAACGTCATCAAGAAAGCCGCCGAGGATCTGAAGACCTTCGACGTGGAGGACGAACCACCGCCCCCGCCGGAAGAACCGCCGCCACCGCCGGACCAGAATACGCCGCCGCCGCCGCAGGTGGTTGCGCCGCCGCCGATCGTCCGGACCAACACGGTCGCGCCGCCGGTTATTTCGGTTCCGGTCGCCCCGCCGCCGGTGATCACGCCGAGCAGCCCCGCCGGCGCCGCCCGCGCCGCCGGCTCCGAGGGTATCCCAGGCCGCTAAGGCGAAGGCGAATCTGACCTCGCTGTTCTCGACCGACGATTATCCGCAGTCCGCGATTCGCAATGAAGAGCAGGGCACGACGGCGGTGCGCCTCAGCATCGGCACCGACGGCCGGGTGTCGGATTGTTCGGTTACCGCCTCGTCGGGATCGTCCGCGCTCGACACCGCGACGTGCAACATCCTGAAGCGCCGGGCGCGATTCACGCCGGCCAAGGATCAGGTCAGGCAACCCGATTTCGGATACATTTTCTCAGCGCATTCGCTGGGAACTTCCGGAAGACTGATTTTAGCTCAACTTAACGAACCCAAAGTTTCAATAGGAAAGTCAAACATATGGCAGCTCCCACCACCGCTCCCGCCGGCGACAACCCGTACGGCCTGCTGCAGGCTCTGCAGGAAGGCGGCCTGATTTCATGGACCGTGTTCATCATCCTGGTCGCCATGTCGATCTTCAGCTTCTACATCCTGTTCACCAAGCTGCTTCAACAGCAGAAGATCATGAGCCAGGCCAACAAGGTCCGCGCCAGCTTCTGGAATTCGCCGAACCTGCGTGAGGCGGCCAACAAGCTCGAGCAGCGCAGCGCCTATCGCGCGATCGTCGAAGACGCGCTGCTGGCACAGGACCAGCACAGCAAGCTGACCGACCCGGTCGACCAGCATGACTGGATGGCCAACTCGCTGGCCCGTTCGCAGGGCGCGATCACCAACCGCCTGGGCGAAGGCCTGGCGTTCCTCGCGACCGTCGGTTCGACCGCGCCGTTCATCGGCCTGTTCGGCACCGTCATCGGCATCTACCGCGCGCTGATCAAGATCGGCGCGTCGGGCTCGGCATCGATTTCGACCGTGGCCGGCCCGGTCGGCGAAGCGCTGATCATGACCGCACTCGGCCTGGTCGTCGCGGTTCCGGCGGTGCTCGCCTACAACTGGCTGATCCGCCGCAACAAGTCGATCACGGAGGATCTCGCGGCCTTCACCAACGACGTCCATGGCTACCTGATGTCGAACGGCGCGGTGAAGCCGATCATGGCCAGCACTGCTCCGAAGCAGTCGGCGCCGGTTGCCCGGCCGGCTCCGACCGCCAGCACGCCCGCGCGCTAAGCGGAACCTTTCCGGGCCTGGCGCATGTCCGCGTCAGGCCCGGTGAGACTTGAACGAAGAAGGATTGACGCCTCATGGCAATGAACGCGGGCTTTGCCGACTCGGCTGACGAAGACGTCCCGATGTCGGACATCAACACCACGCCGCTCGTCGACGTGATGCTGGTGCTCCTGATCATCTTCCTCATCACCGTCCCGGTGGTGATCCAGTCGGTGCCGATTACCCTGCCGGACGTCCGCAACGAGCCGACCGAGACCAAGCCGGAGAACGTCTCGCTGACGGTTCGCGGCGGTCCCGGCGGGACGTGCGAGGTTTATTGGAACCTGACTCCGGTCAACAACGAGCAATTGCTCGACCGTGCGGTCAGGGCGCTGGAAGACCAGATTGCCAAGGCGTGGGTGGCGTCGAGAACATCACCGAAGAGAATATGCCGGAAGTGCATATCCGCGGCGACATCAACACGCCATACAAGTGCATTGGCGGCGCGGTCTTCACCATGCAACGCGCCGGCTTCGCCCGCGTCGGCTTCATTTCGCAACCTCCGGCCGGTGGGCCGGTCACGCGACTGTAAGTTTAGGAGCAAGCCACCATGGCGATGCAAACCACTGGCTCGAACGAATCTGGCGAGCCCATGATGGACATCAACACGACGCCGCTAATCGACGTCCTGCTGGTCCTCATCATCATGCTGATCATTACCATTCCGCCGCAGACCCATGCGGTGAAGCTGGACCTGCCGCAGGATCAGAGCAACCAACCGCCGCCGCCGATTGATCCGATCAAGAACAAGGTCGTGGTCACGCCGGAAGGTGCGGTGTTGTGGAACGGAGCTCCGGTCAATCTGACGCAGCTGCGCCAGTATCTGGACGTGACGCAGCAGATGGACCCGATCCCTGAACTCCACCTGCAACCTGATCCCAACGCGCGCTACCTGGTTGTCGACCAAGTGCTGGCGGTGACCAAGCAGGCCAAGGTCAGCAAGATGGGCTTCGTCGGCAACGAAGCCTATATGACGGCCTTCTAAGGCAAATCAGCCTGGAATGAGACAGGGCGGTCCCGCGAGGGCCGCCCTTTTTCATTGGCGCCGAAGTAACCGCTTTTCAACCGGTGGGCGGTTAGCGCTGAGCGCATGGACATCATCGCGGCGCACCAGCACGGGCTGATCGAGCAATTGGAGGACGAGGCCGCGGCGCTGGCCGGTCGAGGTCGCGACCATGGCCAGCGGTCGGTCGTGCTTCACCACCTCTATGATCACGCCCGCGGCGGCCATGATTGGGCGCTTTGGGAGGCACGGCAGAATCTGCGTATCGCCTCCGGCCTGGATTTGCTGGGCAAGCGGATCGAGCGATGGGGATGGATAACCGGCGGTCGCGACAAGGCTCGGGTTGCGTTGAACCTACTGGCGGATGCGTTGGGCGAGGCGGCGCGGGTGCGTGCCGAGGCCGCCTACCGGGCGTATCGGCTGAGCGCCACGCCCGCTCTTCGGGGCGAGGCCGAGGAGAAGATTCCGCCGGCGCTGCTGGCGTTGCTCGAGCAATGTCATTCGGCTCGGCGGTCGGGCGAGGATCTGTCGGCCGAGGCCCAGCGATTGCTGGCGGATGAAAGCGAACAGTATGCTATCGCAGCGGTCGATGCGCAGACGATCGACGCCGCCTGGACCGCAGTCAATGCCACGGCGTTGGGGCGTACCGCGCGTCGGCTGCTGGGCGCCAAAGCGCTCGCGCGGCACATGGCGCGCGACAAACGGCGCGGGCGGGTTCGGATCGAGCGGCGGCTGCGCAACGATCCCGTGCTGCCCCCGGCCTTCCGGGCCAATCCGGCGCAGCATTTCTACGCGCTGCAGCATATGTTGCGGGAGCGTCGCAGGAAGCAATGGCGCGAGGATTGCGATCGAGAGCCCGGCGCCTTCGAACTGGCCGCCTGAGGCGGGTTTCCCCTGATTGCGCTGCAGTCAGCGCCGGGCACATTGGTTCCCAAACGGGGGCCGGCATCATGGATTTCTTCAAGATCATCGAGCAGCTGGATGAAATCCTCTACCAGGTGGTCAGCTGGCTAATATTCTATCCGATCACGCTGTGGCGGATGATCAGTGCGCCGTTGAAGACAATGCAGGCGGCCGAGCGCGAGCTTGTCGAATCGGAATTGAAGCAATTCGAGGACATTGTGCCGCCGCCGCTGTTCCTGTTGCTCACCATCCTTCTCGTCCATGCCATTGAACTTGGCGCGGCCGGCGATGACGGCGTTATCACAAGCACTCGCGGCCTCAGTCGCCTGATCAGCAGCGACACCAGCCTGATCGTGTTCAGGATCCTGATGTTTTCAATTCTTCCGCTGGCGGCATCGGTTCGGCTGATCAAGGCGCGTGGGGGACAGGTCGATACAAAGTCGCTGAAGGGGCCCTTTCTATGCCCAATGCTATGCCGCCGGACTTTTCGTGTTGCTGTCGGATGGCCTGGCGCTGCTGATCGAGCGCCATCTGTCGTTTGAAGATCCGCACTATTACGCGATCCTGGCGGCGTCGCTGATCTGGTTGCTCGTGGTCGAAGCTCGCTGGTTCGTGGCCGAGCTAGGCTGCTCGCTGGTCAAGGGGCTTGGCCTTGCGGCAACAATGATTGCGCAGTGGGCGCTGTTCTTTGTTCCGGTCGTCTATCTGCTTGATTAGCCCAAGGCTCTGGACGTGGTTTACGCCGTGTTCGCGGCATGCAATTCCTGAGACCGGGCCCAGCATCGGGGGATAGCCGTGGACTTCTTCAAGCTGCTGCAGTCGCTGGACGAACTGCTCTACGAAGTGGTGAGCTGGCTGGTTTTTTATCCAATTACGCTGTGGCGGATCATTCGATCGCCCATTGCCACGTTGAGACTGGCGGAAAGAGATGCGCTGGAGCCTGCGCAGACCCTGTTCGACGAACTGGTATCGCCGCCCATATTCCTGCTCCTGACTCTGATCCTGGTTCATTCGGTCGAACTGGCGACGATCGGCGAGAGCGAAGTGGTGGCCAACACCGAGGGTTTCAGCGGGCTGATCAGCAGCGACACGAGCCTTATCATCTTTCGGATTTTGACGTTTGCCGTCCTGCCGCTGGCAGCGGCGGTCAGGCTGCTTCAGGCTACGCGGGATCAAGATAGGCAAAGTTGCGCTGAAGGCGCCCTTTTATGCGCAATGCTATGTCGGCGGGCTGTTCGCACTGATGTGGGATGCGGCGTCGCTTTTCGCTGCGGAGCGCTTTGCGTTGCCCGTTGCGGTTTATCTTTCGGCGTTGGTGCTGTCGCTGGCCTGGCTGTTCGTGGTGGAAGCGCGCTGGTTTGCGACCGAGGCGAAGGGATCGCTGGCGGCGGGTTTCCGGAACGCAGCCATCATGATCGGGCAGTGGCTCGCTCTTGTCGCCCTGACCGTGCTGTTGCTCCGCTAGCCGAAGGTGAAGGCGTAGGCCTCCGCGCCGGGATCGAGGAACTCGATGGTGAACATGCGTTCGCGCGCGGGATCCTTCTGGCGGACCAGCTGGTAGAGGCGCTGATTGGTGACCTGGCCCAAGCCGGAAGCATCGATGTCCATGCCATGGTCGTCGCCGGGCGCCTTGCCGTCGAGCAGGACGCGGAAGCGGACGGGCTTTCCGCTGGCGCTGCCGAGCACGAGATGGAGGTCGCGGGCACGGAAGCGGAAGGCGATCTTCCCGCCCGGGGCCTGCACCACCGACCGCTGCGGCTCGACCATCCAGCGGCCGTCGAAGGCCCAATCGTTGAGCTTGAACTCGGACGGCAGGCGATAGTCGCCGATGCCTGGGCGTAGCCCGCCGGGCGAGGCGAAGGATCGCGCGCGATTGCTGCCGACATAGGTTTCGGGACTGCGGATCGAGGCGAAGTCGGCGGCGGCGGCGGCGCCCGATGCCGCGACGCGGGCGGTCGAGCCGAGCTTGGCGCCCTTTTCCGCCAGCAGCGCGCGGATCGCGGCTTCCGTCTCGTCGGTCCGGCCTTCGCCGAAATGATGGTAGCGGATCCGTCCCTGCGCATCGGCAAGATAGTGGGCGGGCCAGTAGCGGTTGTCGAAGGCGCGCCAGATGACGAGCTTGTTGTCGAGCGCGACGGGGTAGCGGATGCCGAAGTCGGCGACGGCCTTGCGCACGTTTGCCGCGTCGCGTTCGAACGCGAATTCGGGGGCGTGGACGCCAATCACCACCAGGCCCTGGTCGCGATAGCGATCGGCCCAGGCGCGGACATAGGGGATCGAGCGGATGCAGTTGATGCAGCTGTAGGTCCAGAAGTCGATCAGCACGACCTTGCCGCGGAGTTGCTCGCGGGTCAGTGGCGGCGAATTGATCCAGAGCGTCGCGCCGTCGAGCGACGGGAGCGGGCCTTCGACAGGCAACATGCCGCCGGTCTTGGTGCTGAGCTCCTCCTCTTCCATCCCGAGCAATTGGGAGAGGCGATGTTCGAACCCGAACGTCTGCGCGGTCGACAGCCGGGACAGGAAGCGAGTGTCGAGCCCGAGCGCGATCGTGCCGACGCCGATGAGGATGAGCACGCCCAGCGCCTTGCGCACGCCTTCGCCGGCGCCGATCGAACGCTTCATTGCCGCGAACACCTTGCCGCCGACCAGCAGGGCGAGCGCGAGGCTGGTGGCGGCGCCGAGGGCATAGGCCAGGAGCAGGCCGGCGGTGGTGGCGCTGGCCCCCGACAAGGCGGCGCCGGTCAGGATGATGCCGAGGATCGGGCCCGCGCATGGCGCCCACAGCAGGCCGGTGGCGACGCCGAGCAGTAGCGAGCCGCCGATCCGGTCCTCGCTGCCACTGGCGGAAAGCCGCTCGCCGAGCCCGACCAGCGGGCGCATGGCGCGCTCCGCGAGGCGCGGAAAGATCAGCAGCAGAGCAAAACCGGCGAGCAGGACGATGGCGATCCAGCGGCCCGCGCTATTGGCCGCGACCGCCCAGCCGCCGCCAACCGCAGCCAGGGTGGCGACGCCCGCGAAGGTGATCGCCATTCCGGCGAGGAGGGGAAGGCCGTTCCGGAGAAACGGGCGATCCGCGCGGGCGAAGACGAATGGCAGCACCGGCAGAATGCAGGGCGACAATATGGTGAGGACACCGCCAAGATAGGCGAGAAGGAAAAGCAGCATCAGGCGGACTTGAATGTGAGGGAAAGGCCGTTGATGCAATGGCGCTTGCCGGTGGGCGGCGGACCATCGTCGAAGACATGGCCGAGATGCCCGCCGCAGCGACGGCAATGTTCTTCGGTACGAACCATTCCGAGGGTCAGGTCGCGATGATAGGCGACGGCGTTCGGCAACGCCTTCTTGAAGCTGGGCCAGCCGGTGCCGCTGTCATATTTCGCCGCGGAGCTGAACAGCGGCAGGTCGCAGCCCGCGCAGGCGAAGACGCCCTTGCGATGCTCTTTCAGCAACGGGCTGGTGAACGGCCGCTCGGTCCCCGCTTCGCGCAAGATGTAGAAGCGTTCCGATCCAAGTCGCCGCCGCCAGTCGTCGGGGCTGCGTCGGACTTCAAACTCCGCCGCTGCGGCTACCGTGCCGCGACTTGCAGCGAAGGCGAATAGTCCGGCGAGGGCGGTCCCGGAGATACCGAGGAAAAGGCGACGATCTGCGTTACTCATGTTTCAGCCCATACAACATGCGGAAATCCGCGCGATCCGCCAAGGCGGCATCAGCTTCATGCGTTTTGGTTATGACCCGCGAACTTAATCCCCGCTGACCGGTTGGGCAGAGGTCTAGGCCGCCAGCCCGTCGAACTGGAGGCGCGCGAGGCGGGCGTAGAGGCCGCCTTGGGCGGTCAGGCTGCCATGGTCGCCTTCCTCGACGATGCGGCCATGGTCCATGACGATGATCCGGTCGGCGGCGCGGACGGTGGCGAGGCGATGGGCGATGACGATGGTGGTGCGGTCGCCCATCAGCCGGTCGAGTGCTTCCTGGACCAGCCGCTCGCTTTCGGCGTCGAGGGCGGAGGTCGCTTCGTCGAGCAGCAGCAGCGGTGCGTCGCGGCGGAGAAGGGCGCGGGCAATGGCGATGCGCTGCCGCTGGCCGCCCGACAGGCGCGCGCCGCCTTCGCCCATGAAGGTGTCGAGACCCTGGGGCAGGGCGCGCAGGAAAGCCTCGGCATTGGCGTCGCGGGCGGCCTGCCAGATCTCGTCCTCGGTAGCTTCCCAATTGCCGTAGCGAAGGTTGTCGCGGGCCGAGGCGGCGAAGATGACGACGTCCTGCGGGACCATGGCGATGCGCTGGCGGACGTCGGCGGGGTCGGCATCCTTCAAGTCGACGCCGTCGAGGAGCACCCGGCCGCCCTCGGGGTCGTAGAAGCGCTGGGCGAGCTGGAAGATGGTGGTCTTGCCGGCGCCCGACGGGCCGACCACGGCGAGCCGCTCCTTGGGCCTAACCTCAAGGTTGAAACCGTCGAGCGCCGAGGTGTCGGGGCGGGTCGGATAGTGGAAGGTGACCCCGTCGAACACCAGCCGGCCCTCGGCCGGGACGGGCAGGGGCACGGGATTTGCCGGGGCCTTGATCTCCGGCTCGGCGGAAAGCAGCTGGTTCAGCCGTTCCGACGCACCGGCGGCGCGGAGCAGGTCGCCATAGACTTCGGAAAGAGCACCGAACGCTCCGGCAAGCAGCCCGCCGTAGAGGACGAAGGCGGCGATGGTCCCGCCGGTCATGGCGCCGGCACGGACGTCGATCGCGCCTTGCCAGATGACCAGGGTGATCGCGGAGAACATCAGTGCGATGACGATCGCCGACATCAGCGCGCGGAGGAGGATGCGGCGCTTGGCCACGGCGAACACGGTTTCGGTCGCCTGGGTGAACCGCTCGGTTTCCCGGCCTTGCTGGCCGAACGCCTGAACGATCTTCATTGCGCCCAGCACCTCGCTGGTAACGGTGCCGACATCGGCAATGCGGTCCTGGCTCTTCTTGGAGATCGCGCGGACACGCCGGCCGATGAAAGTGATCGGGACGACGACCAGCGGGATGCCGAGGAGCAGGAAGGCGGCCAGCTTGGGCGCGAGCACGAACAGGATCACGGTGCAGGTGATGCCGAGGACGACGTTGCGCAATGCGACCGAAATGGTCGTTCCGACCACCTGCTCGATGATGGTCGTATCGACGGTGATGCGGCTGGTGATCTCCGCCGGGCGGTTCTCCTCGAAGAAGCCGGGGGCGAGGCGGAGCAGGTTGCGGTGCACCGCAAGGCGGATGTCGGCGACGACCCGCTCGCCGATCCAGCTGACGAAATAGAAGCGGACGGCAGTCGCCAGCGCCATCACCACCACCAGCAACAGCAGATATTCGAACCAGCGGGAGATATCGCCGCCGCCGGAGAAACCGCGGTCGATGATCAGCTTGAAGGCATAGGGCACGCCGGTCGTGGCGGCGGCTGCGACCAGCAGAGCGATCGCGGCGACGACCAGGTGTCCGGGGTAGCGGCGCGCGAAGCTCCATACCATGCCGAGGTTGGAGAGGCTCTTCTTCTGCTTATCGTCGGGGACGCTGGCCATGGAGTAGCGACCTAGCAGTGTGTCTGCTTTGCCTCAATTGCCGCGATGCGGCGGGTGCGGCGCAGCAATTTACTTGCCGTTGCGGAAAAGCGGTTCCACATTCCCTTTCCACGTGCTCCACATCTCAAGGATATTCGATGCTTTACGACGCCTATGAGGTGCAGCGTTCGCTGCTGACCAGCGCGAGCAAGCTGGCGGGCCTCGGCGCCGGATGGCTCAGCAACCCGAGCAATCCGTTCGGCTATTCATCGATGGGCCCGCTGGTTGCAGCGGGCCTTGAAGTTTTCGCCCACGCATCGGCGCCGCGCGGCAAGCCCGAATTCGGCATCGAGGAAGTGCTGATCGGCAAGAAGTCGGTCGCGGTCGACGAGGATATCGCGCTGAGGAAGCCGTTCGGGCAGCTCAAGCATTTCCGCAAAGTGGGTGTGGATGCGGGAGAGCCGTTGCTGATCGTCGCGCCGATGTCGGGCCACTATGCGACGCTGCTGCGCGGCACCGTGCAGCGGATGCTGCCCAAGCACGACGTGTTCATCACCGACTGGCGCGACGCCAAGCTGGTGCCGATCGGACGAGGGCGGCTTCGACCTCGACGACTACATCGATTACCTGATCGAATATTGCGATGCCGTGATGAAGCGGACCGGCAAGCGGCCGCACATGCTGGCGGTGTGCCAGCCGTCGGTGCCGGCCTTTGCCGCGACTGCGATCATGAATGCCGACAAGCATCCGGCGACGCCGAAGACGCTGACGATGATGGGCGGACCGGTCGACACGCGCCGCGCGCCGACCGCGGTCAACACGCTGGCGACGGAGCGGCCGCACGCCTGGTTCCAGCGCAACGTAATCGCCACCGTGCCGATGATTTACCCCGGATCAGGCCGCAAGGTTTATCCGGGGTTTCTGCAGCTGGCCGGGTTCATGACGATGAACCTCGGCTCTCACCTCGTCAGCCATTGGGAGATGTTCAAGCATCTGGTGGTCGGCGACGATGAGAGTGCGGACGCGACGCGGTCTTTCTACGACGAATATCTGTCGGTGTGCGACATGACCGCGGAATTCTACCTGCAGACGGTCGATGTGGTGTTCCAGCGCCATCTGCTGCCCAAGGGCGAGCTCGAGCATCGCGGGAAGCGGGTCGACCCGGCGGCGATCAAGAACACTGCGCTGCTGGCGATCGAGGGCGAGCGCGACGATATTTCGGGCATCGGCCAGACCAAGCGCCGCGCTCGACCTGGCGACCAAGCTGCCGGCGGCGAAGAAGCAATATCTTCTGGCCAAGGACGTCGGCCATTACGGCATCTTCAACGGCCGCAAATGGCGCGAGAAGATCGCGCCGGTGGTTGAGAAATTCATCGCGGCGAACGACTGACGCCGCTTGATATCGCGCGCGCCGACGATAAGCGCGTTCCGGAAAAAGGGGAGAGCTGCCTGATGTTGCAATTGGCACGGCGTGAGTTTTTGGGCGGCGTCGCCGCTGCGGGTCTTCTTGGTGGCTGCAAGGTTGGCAACCAACAGGTAAAGCCTGGCGCGGACCTTCCCAAGCAACTGTCGGACATGGCGGAGCAGATGCTCGCCGAATATCCGGAGAATGCCACGATCCTGGGGATCGCGACCGGCGCCCGCGAGCCGCTTGCCCATCGCCTTACCGATCGCACGGCGGAGGGGCGGGCGGCGCTAGCCGACGCGGCACGGGCTCGGCTGACCACGCTTAAATCGCTCGACCTTGCCGACCTTGGCGTTCCCGCCAACCTGGATGCGGCCGTGGCGCTTTCGGCGCATGAGATCACCGACGAGGGCTATCGCTTCCCCTATGGCGACGTCGTCAATCTCGATCCCAACATCGGCTATCGCAACACACCTTATGTGGTGAACCAGCTTGCCGGCGCCTTCATCGAGATCCCGGATTTCCTGAGCAGCCGGCATACGGTCGCCACCGCGGCGGATGCCGAGGCTTTTGCCGACCGGGTCGAAGGCTATGCCAGGGCGCTAGACGGCGAGACCGATCGCCTGGCCCACGACCGTGGGATCGGCGTGGTTGCGCCCGACTTCGTGCTCGACAAGGCGATCGCAACGATCAGTGGAGGTGCGGCGCAAAAGCCGGATGACACCACCCTAGTCACCTCCATCTCTGCTTCAGTGACCAAGGCAGGGCTCGACCAGAATATCGTCGAGCGGGTTCGCCAAACCGTTACGACCGGCGTGCTTCCGGCGCTGCAGCGGCAGGCCGAGGAACTGAAGCGCCACCGGGCGGTGGCCAAGTCCGATGCGGGTGCGTGGCACCTGCCCGACGGAGACGCCTATTATGCCTGGGCGCTGAAGGCCGGAACGACCACCAATCGAACCCCCGACGACATCCACCAGCTGGGTCTGGAGCAGGTCAAGGCGATCCAGGCGCGGATGGAAACGATCATGGCCAAGCAGGGCATGACCGGCGGAACTGTGGGAGAAAGGATGGCGGCGCTCGGCAAGGACCCGAGCCAGCTCTATCCGAACACGGCCGCGGGGCGAGAGCAACTGCTAGCCTATTTGAACGATCGGGTTGCGGATGTCCGCGGCCGCCTGCCGCAAGCCTTTGCAACGCTGGTCCCGGGCAAGCTGATCATCAAGCGCGTCCCGCCGGAAATCGAGGCCGGCGCACCCGGTGGATATGCCTCGGCCGGTTCGATCGACGGTAAGGTGCCGGGCCAATATTATATCAACTTGCGCGATACGGCGGAGTGGCCGCGCTTTTCGCTGCCGACCCTGACGTATCATGAAGGCATTCCCGGCCATGTCTGGCAGGGCGAATATGCCAACCGCATGGCGCTCATCCGATCGATGCTGGCGTTCAATGCATATAGCGAGGGCTGGGCGCTCTACGCCGAGCAGCTGGCGGACGAGCTAGGGGTCTATGCCGACGATCCGATGGGCCAGCTTGGATACCTTCAGTCTTCGAGCTTCCGGGCGTGCCGGCTGGTGGTCGATACGGGGCTTCACGCCAAGCACTGGACCCGCGATCGCGCGATCGACTGGTTCGTCTCGACCAACGGCGACGATCGCAATTCCATCACGGGAGAGGTCGACCGCTATTGCTCGATGCCCGGCCAGGCGTGCGGTTATAAGGTCGGCCACCTGGAAATCGTCCGGCTGCGCGACAAGGCCAAGGCGGCGCTCGGCCCGAAATATGACCTGCGCAAGTTCAACGACGCAGTCGTCCTCGGCGGGAGCGTGCCGATGACATTGCTCGAAACCGTAATCGACCGGTACATCGCCTCAGCCCGCTGATCGCCCAGTCTGCAGGTCAGCCTAGAGCCTCCGGTCGTTCTTCGCTAAGCAAGCCTTGTCGGCGTGACGCCGGCGAGGGGGACGATGCCATGGCAACGATTGAAGCCCCGCGGCGGCGGCCAATGGTCTCAAAATTCTATGTGACGATGGCAGCCATCTTCGTGGCCATCGCCTTCGGGGGCTTCTTCGAAACCTATTGGCTGCAGATTGCCCGCGGGACATTCACCGGATCGCCGATGATGCACCTGCATGGCCTGCTGTTTTCGTTGTGGACCTTGTTCTTCCTGTCGCAGGCGTTGCTCGTTGCCAACGGCAAGCTCAAGAAGCATCGGGCATGGGGACTGCTCGGGATTTCGCTGGCGACGGCAATGCTGTTCACTGGCCTGGCGGTTGCGATCGAGGGCCTTCAGTCAAGGCTTGATGCCGGATACGGCGATCCGGCGCGCGCTTTCACCATCGTGCCGGTTACCGCCGTGCTGATGTTCGCGGGTTTCGTCGCGGCGGCGGTAATCAATCTCAAGCGTCCGGAATGGCACAAGCGGCTGATGCTGCTTGGCACCACGGCCTTGTTGCAAGCAGCGATGGCGCGCTTTTTCTTTCTTGCCGCGACCGGCGGCGGGCCGGGGCTTCGGCCGGGGCTCGGTCCGCCTCTATCGATCGAACGCACGATGGTGCCAGGGGTCCTGGTCGCACTGCTGATCGTCGCGGCAATGGTCCACGATTGGCGCAGCAATGGCCGCGTTCATAGCGCCTATTGGTGGGGCTTTGGCGTGACCATGGTGGTGCAGCTGTTGCGGCCAGTGGTCGGCTATAGCGATACCTGGTACCGGGTCACGGATTTCCTGCTCGCTTTCTAGTCTTAGATCCGTTCCATCTTCAGCCAGCGATAGTCGCCCAGCCAGGCGCGGTTAAGCGCTGCCCTGGCCGCGGCAGCCTGGGCCGGGCGGCCCTGCGCCCGTTCGGCCATCGCCAAGCCGTACAGCGCCCAGCCATTGCCCGGATATTTGGCCAGCGCTGCAGTGAACGCTTGCTGCGCCTCCTCATATTTTCCGGCGCGGTAGAGGGCGGCGCCGAGCGACTGGTTGACCGGATAATACCACCAGGGCGGCTCCATGTAGGGAATGCGTTCCTCGATCGCGAGTGCTGCCCGGAAGTGATCGGCGGCTTGCATGTGGCGGCCACGGAACGAGGCCTGCTTGCCGAGCGCGACATGCTCTGCCAGCGCCAGCAGGTCGGGAGCGGGCATGCCCTGGTCGACCATCGGCTTTAGCAGGTCGGAGCCTTGCAGGCGCTTGAGATCGGCCAGTTCCTTGTCGAAGCCGCGCTGGTTGCGCTGCTCGGCGTAGGCAACGGCGCGGACATAGTGCCGGATGCCCTGGACGTATGCGAGGCGGGGATCGGGCTCTGGCAGCGCCAGCACTTCTGCCGGCGAGGCGAATTGCAGGGTCGCGAAATAGGGCGCGGCATTGATCGCCTGGACCCAGGCGAGCTGTGCCGCGGTGCCCGCATCGACGATGGTCGCAAGCCGCTTCGCCTCGCTGATCGCGGTCGGAAGGTCGCCGCCCATTTGCGCGGACGTTACGATGAAATGGACGTTGTGTGGATAATAGCCGTAGCGGACGAAGCCCTTGTCGCCTGACTCCTTGATATAGGCCTCGTCCTGATGAGCTGCGTCGATGTTGACGCGGATGGAATCCTTCCAGCGGCCCAGCCGGTAATAGATGTGCGCCGGCATATGGACGAGGTGCCCGGCGTCGCCGGCAAGCGGCTTGGACAACCGGTCGGCCGCCGCCTCCGCGCGCTTCGGGTCGGGGCCATTTTCCATCAGGTGGATATAGAGGTGCGCGCCCTGTGGGTGGTCGGGATTGCGCGCCATCACCATCTCGACCAGTCGAATGGCCTCGCCGAGCCGCGGCTTGGCGCTTTGCTTGTCAGGCTCCCAATAGTCCCAGGGCAAAGTGTCCATCGCCGATTCCGCCGCCAACAAGGCGATGTCGTCGTGCTGCGGATAATAGCGCGCGACGGTCAGCATCGCGTCGGCATAGGCGCCATCAAGGTCGGCGCGCTTGGCATTGGGATCGGCCGAATAGCGCTTGGTCAGCGCCATGATCAGCGCGCGTTCCGGCGGCGTGACGCTGGCCGACAAATGTTGCGCCTGGGCGATCGCTTTCAGTGCCAGCTCATTGGCGTCGGGTGTCAGCGGCGCGTTGATATTGGGGCCATAGGCGAGGGATTCGCCCCACCAGCACATGGCGCAGGAAGGATCGAGCCGTTGTGCCTCCCGGAAGGAGGCGATCGCCGCAGCATGGTTGAAGCCATAGGCGAAGGCCATCCCCTGGTCGAAATAGCGCTGCGCCTCGGGGCTGGAAGTGGTGATGGGGAAGTGAACCTTGCCCAATCCGTCGTAGAGCCTGATGCCGGCGGACGTTTGAGCCTGGGCCTGGACGAATGCCGCCGCCATCGCCAGCCGGCCGCGCATCGAGGCATTCACGCCTCCGCCGCAAAGAGCGGTGAATGCCGCCGACGGGTCGAGCATTGCAAGCGTTTGAGAAGAAAATTGCAGAGGGGCCGTGGCACCGAACAATGAGGTCGACGCCAGAGCCAATGCTGCGCGGTGTACGCGATCCATTGCCACCTCCCACTGAGTCGAGGAGGCTATTTATCACAAAATTAATTGAAGTCGAGACGCTTGGCGCGGCTAATCGGCTTGCGCGATCGCCGCTTCGACCATCTTGCGCCACGTTTCGGTATCGCCCGCGGCGGCCATTCTCTCGTCCGGTTCGCGCATGGTGTGGAGCACGGCCAGCGCCTGGTTCATATGTTCCGGCCAGGCTGCGTCGACCTTGCTGCCGGCAGAGGGATCGCTGCCTTCGGCGTTACTGCTGAGCTGCGAACCGGCGAGCACGCGGGCGATGCGCTGGGCCAGTGGAGTAGCGGATTCGGGCATTGGTCGAACCTCCTGTTCGCACCTTCAAACCCTCGTCGAGGCAGAGGGTTCAATCAGCTTAGCGGCTCCGGGTTTCGAATCCACTGACCGCGCAAGCCGAAGAGCGCGCAAAGCCCCCCGAGAGCCGCAATGATACCCATTGCGATCAGTGCCTTGGCGAATGGTGCTAGTAGTGCGTCTCCGGTTCCGGCGAGCACCGCGCCGAGTAGCGCGATCACGATCAGCCCACCGAGCCGCGCCACCGCGCTGTTGAAGCCGGATGCCATTCCCGTCTGATGCTTGTCGACCGCTGCCAGGACCGTGCTGGTCAATGGTGCGACCGCCAGGGTCATGCCGATCGACATGACGAGGATCGCCGGGAAGGCGTTGGTCCAATAGGCCTGGTCGGTGGCAATTCGCGTGGCCAGGAACAGCCCGGCGCCGACGATGATGGGGCCGAGGGTCAAGGGCATTTTCGGACCTATGCGCACCGCGAGCTTGCCCATTAGGGGCGAAGCGAGCCCGAGCAGGATCGAGAGCGGAAGGAGCGACAGCCCCGCCTGGATCGGCGAATAGCCCCCGGCCTCGATCAGCACATAGGGGATGAGCAGCATCGCGCCGGCGAACGCCCCGTAGAGCAGGAAGGTCAGCATGTTGAGCGCGGAAAAGCAGCGATTGTCGAACAGCGAAAGCGGAACCATCGCTTTCAGACCAAGCCGGCGCTCCCACAACAGGAATGCCAGCAGCAGGACGGCGCCGGCGGCCAATCCAATCGACGCGGCCGGGGTGAGCGCAAACTTCTGCGACCAGAGCGTCAGGCCGTAGGTTGCTGCCCCCAGCCCAAGGGTCGCGAGCAGCGCGCCAACCAAATCGAGCCGGGCTTTTTCAGGCTCCTTGACCTCCCCGACCTTGGTCAGCGCGATTAATATCGCAGCGGCGACAAAGGGCAGGTTGATGTAGAAAATGCTCGGCCAGCCGACATTCTGGACCAGCCAGCCGCCGATCATCGGAGCGATCGCGGCCGAAATCGCCCCGGCCGCTGCCCAGGTCCCGATCGCCCGGCCGCGAGCCTCGCCTTCATAAGCGCCGTTGAGCAGCGCCAGGCTGTTGGGGAGCAGCAGGCCGGCGCCAATCCCCTGCAGTGCACGGCCGGCGAGGAGCGGCTCGAGCGAGCCGCTGACGGCGCAGGCAAGCGAACCGATGCCGAATAGCGCGGTGCCGATTACCAACCAGCGCCTGCGCCCCTGATGGTCGCCGAGCGCGCCGCCCAGCAGGATCAGCGCGGCCAAGGGCAGGGCGTAGGCATTGACGACCCACTGGACCTCCGCCGCGCCAGCGCCGGTGCCCGCACGGATCGCGGGAAGGGCGACGTTCAAGATCGATCCGTCGATGAAGCTCAGCGAGGAGGCGGCAACCGCCATGATCAGCGTCCAGCGCGGCTCGCGCCGGGCGGAGGACGGCGCTCGGTTCACGCGCCGATCCGGGGTGGATTCAAACGATCGATGAGACGACGCAAGGCGCGCCGGGCGGCGATCACAAGCCAAAGCGACAGGGCCACCAGGCCAAGCGCGATGATCGCGGCGGCGACCGGATTGGCGATGGCCAGCGCGAGGAGGCCGCCGGTTGCGACATCCTCGGCAGTCGAGACGACGACGTTGGAAAAGGGCTCGGGGCTGGCATTCACCAGCGTCCGTGCGCCGGCCTTGCCGGCATGGGCGACCAGCGCGGCGCCGCCGCCTAGGAGGAAGCTGCCGACCTGCCAGGCCGGGTCGGCGCTATCGACGATGGCGAGGCTGAGTAGCGCGCCGCCCAACGGCCGGATGAAGCTGTGGACAGCGTCCCAGGCGCTGTCGACCCAGGCGATCTTGTCGGCGAAGAATTCCATGAAAGTGCCGACCGCGGCGATCCCGAGTACCCAATTATTGGCCAGCACGTCGAGCGCGTGGAGATGTTGGGGCAGGGCAATCCAGCCGAACTTCATGCCGAGCCCGGTAATCAGGGTGACCAGGTAGAGCCGCCAGCCGGCCAGCAGGCTAGTCGAGGCAGCGAGGGCGATGAGTTCGACGGGGGTCATAGTGTGCGTCGATCCGCTACTCTTCGGCTTTTGGCATATCGGCTATCTTGCGCGCCGCATGGACGAGTTCGACTGGCAGCATGGCGATGATCGTACTGTTATGCTCGACGCCGATCTCGGTCAGGGTCTGGAGCCGCCTGAGCTCAAGTGCGCCGGGTGAAGCGCTAATAGTGTCTGCCGCTTGAGATAGTTTTTGTGCAGCCTCCTGCTCACCTTCCGCCCTTATGATGCGGGCACGTTTCTCGCGGATCGCTTCGGCTTCCTTGGCGATCGCGCGTTGCATCTGCTCGGGGATGTCGACGTCCTTGATCTCGACTGAGTCGATCTCGACACCCCATTTCATCGAAGCGGCGGACAGCAATCCCTGCATGCGTTTGTTAATTGCCAGCCGGTCCTTGAGCATATGGTCGAGCTCGCTCTGGCCAATCGCGTCGCGCAACGCGGTTTCGGCGGCCTGGACCGTCGCGGACATCCAATTCTCGACCGACGTCACCACGTTCACCGCCGAATCGGCCCGAAACCACAGGACCGCATTGACCCGCACGGCTACGCCGTCGCGGGTAATCGTCTCCTGCGTTTCGAGCTGATAAGTAATGATTCGCATGTCGACCCTGACGACGCGGTCGACGAAGGGGATCAGCCAGTACCAGCCCGGCCCCTTCATCGTGCCGAGCCGACCGAGGCGGAATAGCACAGCGCGTTGATATTCCCGGTTGATGCCGAAATTGCTCAGCAAGACGAGCAGGAGCACGACGGCGATGGCAGTTAGGATGTAGCTGAGCATTGCAGGATGCCTCTGCTGAAAGGCTAATTGCTACTCCCGTCAGAGCACTTCAAACAGCCCCGCCGCGCCCATCCCGCCGCCAATGCACATCGTTGCGACGACATATTTGGCGCCGCGGCGCTTGCCTTCGATCAGGGCGTGGCCGGTCAGGCGCGCGCCCGACATGCCGTAGGGGTGGCCGATCGAGATGGCGCCGCCGTCGACGTTCAGCAGGTCGTTGGGGATGCCGAGCTTGTCGCGGCAGTAAAGCACCTGCACGGCGAAGGCCTCGTTCAGCTCCCACAGGCCGATGTCGTCCATCTTGAGGCCGAAGCGCTGGAGCAGCTTGGGGACGGCGAACACCGGGCCGATGCCCATTTCGTCGGGCTCGGTACCGGCAACCGCCATGCCGATGTAGCGGCCGAGCGGTTCGAGGTTGCGCTTCTCGGCCAGCGCGGAATCCATGATGATGCAGGCGGACGAGCCGTCGCTGAGCTGGCTGGCGTTGCCGGCGGTGATGTGGGTGCCCGGGCCGAGAACCGGCTGAAGCGAGGCGAGGCCTTCGAGCGTGGTGTCGGGCCGGTTGCCCTCGTCCTTGTCGATCGTGACTTCCTTGAACGAAACTTCCCCGGTTTCCTTGTCCTTGATGCCCATATTGGTGGTGACGGGCACGATCTCGGCCGACAGGCGGCCTTCGGCCTGGGCGGCGGCGGTGCGCTGCTGCGACTGAAGCGCATATTCGTCCTGCGCCTCGCGGCTGATGCCGTAGCGCTGGGAAACCGTCTCGGCGGTGCCCAGCATCGGCATGTAGACGTCCTTGTGCATGGCGATCAGCGACGGATCGCCGCTGATGCGCATTTCCGGCGTCTGGACCAGGCTGATCGAATCCTGGCCGCCGGCGGCGACGATATCCATGCGGTCGATGATGACCTGCTTGGCGGCGGTGGCGATGGCCATCAGGCCCGAGGCGCACTGGCGGTCGATGGTCTGGGCGCTGACCGTGACCGGGCAGCCGGCGCGGAGCGCGACCTGGCGGCCGATGTTGCCGGCCTGGGTGCCCTGGGTCAGCACGCAGCCCCACACGACATCGTCGATCTCGCCGGCCTCGATCCCCGCGCGCTCGATTGCGGGAGCGAGCGAGAGGGCGCCGAGCGTGGCGCCGGCGGTGGCGTTGAACGCGCCCTTGTAGGCACGGCCGATCGGCGTGCGGGCGGTGGAGACGATGACGGCGTCGCGGACGGACATGGATGTTCTCCTAAGTGAAAATCAGGCCGAGCCACTGGGCGGTGAGGGCGGGCTTGTCCTCGCCCTCGATCTCGACCGTGACGGTCTGGCGGAAGAGCAGCTGGCCGGGCGCCTTCTCGTCGACGCCGTCCAGCGTGAAATGGCCACGCACGCGCTTGCCGGCCTTGACCGGAGCGAGGAAGCGGACCCGGTCGAGGCCATAGTTGACCGCCATTTTGGTGGTGTCGGGGATCAGCATGACGTCGGCAGCCATCCGGCTAAGCAGTGACAGCGACAGGAAGCCATGGGCGATGGTCCCGCCGAAACCGGCCGCAGTGGCGGCCTTGGGATCGACATGAATGAACTGGTGATCCTCGGTCGCTTCGGCGAATTGGCTGATGCGGTCCTGCCCGACTTCGATCCAGTCGGACGTGCCGACTGGCTGGCCGATTTTCGAGCGGATTTCGTCGAGCGTGGAAATGGGCATCGGCCGCTGTCCTAGGCCCCGCCGAGCGATGCTGGCAAGGCCCGCGCAGCCGACGCTACGGCAAGCCTATTTTCGGGCGATTGGCGGCGCCCAGGGCATTACCAACGTCCCGTCCGGCGCGGCGGTGTAGGTCGTCTGGGTCGGATAGGCGAACTCGATCTTCTCCCGCGCGAATGCGCGGGCGACGCCGACGATGATGTCCGCCTTGTGGTGCGCCAGCGTGTCGGGGTTGATGGTGCGGTCGTCATAGACCAGCTCACAATCGATCGAGCTCGGCGCGAATGCGGTTGGGATGCAGCGCACCAGCTTCGCAGTCTTCACCGCCTTGAGCACTTCCTCGGCGATGGCGGGCAATCGCTCGAGAGTCTCGGGCGAGGTTCGGTAGGTCAGGCTGAACGTCAGCACGATACGCCGGACCTTCGCCTCGGCCAGGTTGCGAACCTCCTGCTCCAGCAGCTTGGTATTGGCCATGATGACCTGCTCGCCGGTCTGGCTGCGCAGGCGGGTGGTCTTCAGCCCGATCCGCTCGACCGTGCCGATCGTAACGTCCGTGCCGGAACCGTAGCGGATCGTCTCGCCGCGCCGGAACGGCTTGTCGAAGAGGATCGAAAGGGCCGCGAACAGGTCGGAGAAAATGCCCTGCGCGGCAAGGCCGATGGCGATGCCGCCGATGCCGAGGCCGGCAACCAGAGCGGTAACGTTGACGCCCAGATTGTCGAGGATGACGATGATGGCGATGGCGAATACCGCCACGCTGACCAACACGCGGATGATCGCCATCGCATTGCCGAGGGTCGAACTTCCCGGATCCTCGCCGACCCGGGCGCGGATCATGCCGATGATGACCTCCCGAGCCCAGATCGCCGCCTGAAGGGTCGAGGCGATGATGAAGAAGATGTCGACTAGACGGCGCTAGCTTGGGCGGGACGTCGGTGTAGGTGCAGACGATGTCGAGGGCCGCCGCGACCATGAAGACGACGCTGGTCTTCGAAAGGACCCGGCCAATGACACCCTTCCAGCCGATGATTTCAGGGTCGCCGGCAAGGATTCGATTTCCGATCCAGCGCATGACCAGCATGATTCCGACGATGGCGGCGGCAACGACCGCACTGATCGCCAGTTGGTCGAGATTGGCCAGCAGCCAATCGATGACATTGCCAAATTTGCGCGGAGCCGCGGCGACGTCCAACTTGTTCATGGCCGCGCTTGTGAAGGTGGAGGCCGAAAGGTTCAAGCCACGGATGCCCGCTTACGGTTGGGCTTCGCCTTCTTGAGGAAGGCGAGGAAGGCGGATTCCGCGCTGGACAAACCGCGACGGGGAGGCGGTGGAGTGAAGCCGTGCAGCGGGTCGCGGGGATCTTCCCGCAGCACATCGATCAGCAGCGGGTGGACATAGCTTTTGCGGCTGATGGCGGGAGTATTGCCGAGGGCCTCGGCGACCGGTTCGAGCGCGGTCTTGAGGCTGAGCCGCTTCTCCTCCGCCTTGGCAAGCAACTGCTTGAAGAAGAGGACGCTGGCGCCCCAGGTACGGAAATGCTTGGCGGTGAAATCGCCGCCGGTCGCGTCGCGGATGTAATCATTGACGTCGGCGGAGGTGATCGCCTGCGGCTGGCCGTCGCCGTTCACATATTGGAACAGCATCTGACCGGGCAGATCCTGGCATTTCCTGACGACGCGCTGGAGGTTGCGATCGGTGATGGTCTTTTCGTGGATCACTCCGCTCTTGCCGGCGAAGCGCATCTTCAGCTTGCCGCCAGTCCGCTTCACATGGCGGGCGCGCAGCGTTGTCGCTCCGAAGCTTTTGTTTTCGCGCGCATATTCTTCATTGCCGACGCGGATATGTTCGCGATCGAGCAGGCGCACGACGGCGGCAAGGACGGTTTCGCGCTCAAGCTTGCGCTTCTTGAGATCGCGTTCGACCCGGGCGCGTATCCGCGGCAGCGCTTCGCCAAATTCGCGGCAGCCGGCGTATTTCGACCGGTCGCGCTTCGATCGGAATTGCTCGTGATAGCGATATTGCTTGCGACTGCGGTCGTCGCGACCGGTGGCCTGAAGATGGCCGTCGGGATCCTTGCAGAACCAGGCGTCGGTGTAGGCCGGCGGAAGCGCGATGGCGTTCAACCGGTCGATCACGGCGCGGTCGGTGACCCGCTTGCCATGTTCGTCGAAATAGGCCCAGGAGCGCCCTTTCTGTTGACGGCTATAACCCGGCTCGTCGTCGGAGCTATGACGCAGCATCCTTTTTGCGCTCTCCATCGTTGGTTGAGACATAAGCAAATTGGGACGCAGCGGTTCCGCCGCTCGGTTTGAAACAGGAGAAGTCCATGCCCCCGATCGGCGAAGCCAAGGTGCTGATCATGGCCACCAACAGGTTCGAGGAGAGCGAGCTTTTCGGACCGCGTGAGCGGTTGCTCGACAAGGGGGCGAAGGTGACGCTCGCCTCGCTCAGCCTCGATGAGATCATGGCCACGGTCCACGACGAGCCGGGCAAAAAGATCAAGCCGGACATTTTGATCGGCGACGCGACCGCGGCCGATTATGACGCGCTGCTGCTGCCCGGCGGAGTCGGGAATCCAGACCAGCTACGAATGCATGAGAGTGCGATCGACCTGATCCGGGAGTTCGCCAATACCGGAAAGCCGGTCGCGGCGATCTGCCATGGCCCCTGGCTGCTGGTCGAAGCCGACCTGCTGCGCGGCAAGAGGGCGACCAGCTGGAAATCGATCCGAACCGACCTCAAGAATGCGGGAGCCAACGTGGTCGACGAAGAAGCCGTCACGGACGGCAATATCATCACCAGCCGCAAGCCCGACGACGTACCCGCCTTTACCGACGCGCTGATCAAGGCAATCGAAGCGATGGCTTGAGGCCTAAACGGCTTGGCAAGCAATTTGCCCTAATGTTCGCTTCATGGTCTGGGCAAAGAAACATCCCGTCGAAGTTATCGCCGAATGGGTGGCGCCTGCATTGCTGGCGGCTGCGGCCGGTTGGGCGGCGTGGATGGCGGTGTTGCCGTGGGCGGCGGTCGCAGCGTGCGGCGTCATGGCATTTGCAGTCGCATTCGTCGCAATCCGGCTTACGGACGGAACGGTAAATTCAGTCGAGGTAGCCTTTGAGCCCGTGCCCATCGAGGATGCGGCCGTGGATGAGCTGTTGCTCGACGATCCGCTGGTTGAGATTGCAGCCGATTCGCGTGTCGTGCAGCTGTTCGCCCAGCCGGAGCCCACTCCCGGAGAACTTGTCCTGCGGATCGAGGATTATTTGAATGATGGTCGCCGCGCCTCGCAATCGGATGCGGCAGTGGTCGATCAACGTCCGGTCGATGCCAGCGCCGCGCTACATGCCGCGCTAGCCAATATCCGCGCGTCGCTGCGCTAGCCTTGCTCCGAGATCGTCAGCGCCTCGATATGGAGGCTGACCGAGCCGTCGGAATTGCTGGCCGGGCGTCGTTTAAGGCCGATGTCGGCGACAATCTGGCCCGGAATGGAGAATTCTGCGTCCGCCAGCCCCCGGGTTAGGCGCTCCGCCAGCTGCATTGCATCCGGACCGGGCACTCGAAGCTCCATTTCATGCCGTTCGCCTATGAACATGAGCGATTGCCAATCGGTTGAACGAAAATCGGTAAGCAAAATCCTATCGCGATCTATTCCGCCCCTAGCGATCAGTGCGCGGAGCAGGCCCGCTGCGGCAGGGGAAAGGGCCAGCTTCATCATTGAACCGTCTCCAGGAAAGCGCGTACGCGTTCGACAGTCCGGGCGCGAGGTTCGCGCCCCCTTCGTAGATCGAACACAAAGCGAGGATCGCCCATTGCTTCGCGGCCGAACCTGGCGGCCGGAGTGTTGCTGCTCTTAAGATATTTTTCCACGTCCCTGAGAAGATGCACGGTTGTCTGTCCCCATCACTTCGGCGACTCGGCCTTCGCTTCATTTCCAATGCATTTCCTACTTGTCTAGGAAATTTCCTAGGGTTAATGCTTTGCTATGAGTTCGAACCCTCGGCAGGTGCTTGAGTCGCTATGTGCGGAGCGGGGGGAGAATTTCGCCTCCCTGTCGCGGCTGATCGGGCGCAACGACGCCTATATCCAGCAGTATCTGCGTAAAGGGACGCCTCGCCAGCTTGCCGAGCGGGAGCGGCGGACCCTGGCTCGCTATTTCCAAATTCCCGAGTCGCTGCTTGGTGGACTGCCTGAAGATGCCACTGCCGAATTCGGTGAGCTGGTGCCGGTGATGCAGAGCCCGGTCAGGGCCTCGGCCGGCCCCGGCGCAATTCCGGGAGAGGAAAGGACGCGGCCATATTTCGCGTTCGACCCGCGCTGGCTCAAGGCGCTGACCGGATCTCCCGCGTCGAAGCTTTCGCTGATCCGGGTCGAAGGAGATTCGATGGCTCCGACGCTGAGCGCGGGCGACGACATTTTGGTCGACCTTGCCGACGGCCCCGAGCGGCTTCGCGACGGGATTTACGTGCTGCGGGTCGACGGGACGTTGCTGGTCAAGCGGCTGGCCATCCATCCGGTCGGGCGACGGGTGACAGTCCAGTCGGACAATCCGGCCTATGGCGATTTGCCCGACTGTAGCCTGGATGAAATCGAATGCGTGGGTCGCGTGATCTGGACCGGCCGGAAGATCGCCTGAGCGGTCAGTCCCGCCGCTTGTCTACCAGCCAGACGATGAGCGCCAGCGCTGCCCCAATTCCGAAGCCGCAGAGCATCCACAGGATCGGCTCGCCGCGGCCGATACCGTAGAGCGCGCCGATAACCGGTCCGAGGAACAGGAAGATTCCGCCGGCGGCGGGTGTGCGGGGCTTTGGCATGGAACGGACATGCCCATCCCCCGCGACTCCTGCAAGCGCGAGGGTAGAAATTCATGGTTGACGTTTCGTTGACCTTGTCTGTGCTCCGAAACGCAAGGAGCGGCGCGTTAATTGGGTCAAATGGACACGCCCTTCATACCCGACCGCGCTGCCCTGGCGGATGCGGCGCTCTTGCTGGAAACCTTTGGCGACGACGCCGGATTCGAGGCGGCGGCGCGTGCCGAGGATAGTCGCGGCAAGGGAAATGTCCTGAAATTCTGCCATTGGCGGCAGATCGAGCGCGTGATCGTCACGCTTTCCGACCAGGAAGTTCGCGGCACGGTTCATTAAAGTTGCGCCAACCCGCGTTCGCGCGGGAGGTGGCGTCTATTAATACCCATGCTAGGCTGACGCCCGATGGGTCAGCGTCACGCCGGGCGGGTAACCGCGTCTTTGTGGCTCGCGGGCTGTGCCGGGCTGGCGCTCGGTGCGGAACCCTTATGCGCGCAAGCAGCGCCGCAGCCCCAAGATCCGGCGGAGCTCGACCCGTCTGCGCCGCTCGATCCGATGCCCGATCTTGGGGTCGAATGGCCCGACCTTAACCAGCCGGAACCGGCGTTGCCGCCCGAGGTCGAGGGCGTGGCGCCGGATACGGCGGTTGAGGCGACCGAGGAAGCCGCTGCACAGGTCGAAGATGCTTCGGCAACCCGAAACTATAGCTGGACGATCAGCGGGCTCGACGGACTTCGAGTCTGCCGAGGCCATTCGGACCGGCTTCGACGAGCGTTCAACGCTGAAGGCCGACCGCAAGCAGACCGCCAATGCCGCGCAGATCGACCGGCGCGCACGGGCCGATGCCGAGCTGCTGGCCGAACTGCTGCGCAGCAAGGGCTATTATGACGCGACGGTCGAGCCGCAGATCGAAGCAGGGGATAAAGGGCTGATTGTGGCGCTGACGGCGACACCGGGCCCGCTTTACAAGTTCGAGAGCGTCGAACTGCCGGGACTCGACCAAGCCGCCGGCGGAGAAGCGGAGCGGCTTCGCGATGCATTTGCGGTCAAGGCTGGCGATCCGGTTGTTGCACAGAAGGTAATCGATGCCGGGATTGCGCTGCAGGTCGCGCTCGGCGAACGGGGTTTCGCCACGGCGAAGGTCGGCGATCAGGATATCGTCATCGACCATGAGGCGCAGACTGCCCGGCTGGTGCTGCCGGTCACGCCGGGGCCCGTGGCGCAGTTCGGCCAGATCAGCGTCAGCGGGGAGCCGCCCTTTTCCAACCGACACGTGCAGCAAATTGCGCGGTTCAAGCCCGGTGACCGATTTGAGGCCGACGAGGTTGCCGATCTTCGCCGCGCCTTGATCGCCACCGGGCTGATTTCCTCGGTCGAAGTGACGCAGGTCCCGCGCGACGACGGGCGGATAATCGATCTGGCGGTCAAGCTGGAGCCGGCGCCGATGCGGACGATCGCTGGCGAGCTGGGGTATGGGACGGGCGAGGGATTTCGGGCTGAAGCCAGCTGGCAGCACCGCAACCTATTCAATCCAGAGGGCGCGCTAACCGTACGAGGCGTGGCCGGAACGCAGGAACAGCTCGGCGCGGTATCGCTTCGCCGCAACAATTGGCTTCGGCGCGACCAGGTGCTCAACGCCCAAGCCCTTGCAAGCCATGTCGACCGCGATGCCTATGCCGCCAAGACGCTGTCGCTGTCGGCCGGCTTCGAACGGCAAAGCAACTTCATCTGGCACAAGAAATGGACCTGGAGCCTGGGCGCCGAACTGATCGCGACCGACGAACGGGACACGATCGAGGCGACTGGCGAGCCAAGGCGGCGAACCTTCTTCATCGCTGCCATCCCGGGGAGCCTGGGTTATGACGCCAGCAACGACCTGCTCGATCCGACCAAGGGATTCCGGCTACTCGGCCGGGTCAGCCCGGAGCTGAGCTTCCAGGGCGGGGCATTCCCCTATGCCCGCACGCAATTCGACGGCAGCGCCTATCACCCGGTGTCGGATTCGATCGTCGCAGCGGGACGGGTTCGGCTGGGAACGATATTAGGCGCGCAGCGCGACGATATCGCTCCTTCTCGACGTTTCTACTCTGGCGGCGGCGGATCGGTGCGTGGCTATGGCTATCAGCAGCTTGGCCCGCGCGACGTCGATGGAGATCCGATCGGTGGCCGGAGCCTGGCCGAGTTCGCGCTGGAAGCACGCATCCGCCTGAAGTCCTTTGGCGGCAATTTCGGGGTGGTGCCGTTCTTTGACGGCGGCACACTGTCCACGGGCGCCTTCCCGAGCATGAAAGACTGGCAGTTCGGAGCCGGCCTCGGCGTCCGCTATTATTCCAGTTTCGGCCCGATTCGGCTCGACATCGGGACGCCGCTGAACCGGCAAAAAGGCGACGGCAGGATCACGGTCGTGGTCGGCCTGGGGCAAGCGTTCTGATGGCGGACGTAGCCGTCACTTCCGGTGAAGCGGGCGGCGGGCGGATCGTGGTATCCAAGCGCCGGCATTGGGCCAGGCGGCTCGCGACCGAATTGCTTGTGCTTTTGCTGGTGCTGCTGGCGCTCGCTGTCGGCGGACTGGTGTTACTCGACACGGCGCCGGGCCATCGCTTCATCGTCGACCGCATCGGGCAGCTCGAAACCGCCACCGGCCTCAGGATTCGCGTCGCCCGGATCGAGGGATCGATTTATGGCGAGGCCAAGCTGAAAGGGGTCGCCGTAAGCGATCCTCAAGGCGTGTTCCTGACCAGTCCCGAAATCATGGTCGATTGGGCGCCGGGCGCCTGGCTGTACAACAATCTGCATATCGACCGGCTGGAATCGCCGCTGGTGCGGGTCGAGCGCCTGCCGAAGTTGCGCAAGACGGGCCGCAAGGGGCCGCTCCTGCCCAAGTTCGACATTCACATCGGAAGCCTGCGGATCGATCGCCTGGAGCTGGCGCGCCCCGTTACCGGCGTTGCGCGCACCGGCAGCCTGTTGGGCGAGGCCGATGTCCGCGCCGGACGAGCGATGATTGGCCTGCAGATTGGCCATGCTCGACGGTGACAAGCTCGCGGCTAGGTTGGATGTCGAGCCAGACCGCAACCGCTTCGACGTCGACGTTCGTGCAATTGCGCCTCGAGACGGGCTCCTTCCGGCGCTCATCGGCCTGAAGCGGCCGATCGATCTCACCATCGAGGGCGACGGAAGCTGGACCCGCTGGCGCGGAGCAGCGCAGCTGATGGTCGAGCGCCATGCCGCCGCAAACCTTGCGCTTGCAGTGGACAGTGGCCGCTATCGCCTGTCGGGGCTGGTGGCGCCGTCGCCGTTCCTGAAGGGCAAGCTGCAGCGGCTGACCGCGCCTTTGGTCAAAGTCACGGGCGATGCCACTTTCGTCGAGCGAGTGCTGGACGGCAAGTTGACGCTGGCCTCGCCATCGCTTCGGGCGGTGGCTGCCGGCAGGATGGATTTTGCCGCTGGGCGCTACGACAAGGTCAGCCTGGGCGTCGACCTGCTTCGGCCACCCGCGTTGTTCCCGAATATGACCGGCCGCAACGTTCGCTTCGTGTGGACGCTCGATGGACCGCGCGACCGCGCCGATTATGCCTATCGCCTGACCAGCCCGCAGGTGGCGTTCGACAAAACCGGCTTTATCGACGTTCGCGCGGAAGGGCGCGGCAGGCTGACTCCGTGGCCGATGCGGGTACCGCTGCTGTTGAAAGCCCGGGCGATTACGGGAGTTGGCGATGTCGCCGGCGGGATCCTCGCTAATCTGAGCGTCGAGGGGATGTTGTCGATCACTCCCCAGTTGGTGCGGGGTGAGAAGCTCAAGCTGAAAAGCTCCAAGCTGAACGGCACCCTGTCGTTGCTGATCGACCTTCGCAACGGCCGGTTCGACATCGCCATATCCGGCGGGCTCAAGCGCTATCTGATTCCTGGAATTGGGATCGTCGATGTCGAGACCCAGCTGAAGGTGGTCCCCGGTCCGGGGAACAAGGGTTCACGCGTTGTCGGCAAGGCGCAGGCGTGGGTTCGGCGCCTCGACAATGAATTTTTTGCAAGCCTTACCGGCGGCCTGCCGCGGCTGACAACCGACCTGGAACGCGGAAACGACGGCGTCCTCCATTTTACCAATCTCCAGCTATATTCGCCGAAGCTGCGGCTGTCGGGGCAGGGCATCCGGCGCAAGGACGGTAGCTTCCTGGTCGAGGCGCGGGGGCAGCAGGCGCAATACGGACCGTTGAGGTTGCGGCTCGACGGGGAGATCGAACGGCCGAGAGTCGAATTGTTCCTGGAGAGTCCAAACGAGGCGCTGGGCATCCGCGACATGCGGTTGTTCCTGGAACCCACAGCGGCAGGATATGACTATCGCGCCAACGGCCAGTCGCGGCTTGGCCCGTTCACGTCCGTTGGACAAATTTTGCTTCCGAAGGGCAGGCCGACGACGATTGCCATCGCGGCACTCGACGTCGCCGGAACAACTGCAAGCGGCGCCCTGAGGGCCGATCCGGGCGGGTTCAACGGGCAGCTGAAACTGGCCGGTGGCGGGCTTAGCGGTACGCTCGGCTTTCGCGCCGATCAATGGCGACCAGCAGATCGAAGCACATCTTGCAGCCAATAATCTGAGCCTTCCGGGGCCGCCGGCGCTCAGTGTCCGTTCGGGCCGGGTCGACGGGACGATCATCCTGGCCGAGGGGCAAACGACGCTCGACGGAGTAATCACCGCGAGAGGACTGACGACCAGCGGCATATCGCTCGCTCGGCTGACCGCCAATGCGCGGCTGGTCAATGGATCAGGTGAGGTGCGAGCGGCGCTTGCGGGGACCCGCGGCACCGCCTTCCAGCTGGTCACCCTGGCCAATGTGACGCCGGATCGGATCAGCATTACCGGCCGCGGCGAGCTCGACCGTCGGCCGCTTACGCTTGACGGGCCCGCGGTGCTGACCCGGGTCGAGGGCGGTTGGGAGGTCGCGCCGACCCGCGTGCGCTTCGGCGGCGGCCGCGGGACCTTGTCCGGGCGCACCGGCGATCGCCCCGAGTTCAGGGCCGACATAGAAGCGATGCCGATGCAGCTGCTCGACATCGTCTGGCCCAAGGCCGGCCTCGGCGGCATGGCCAGCGGGCGGGTCGAATATCGCTGGGAAGGCCAGCCCTCGGGCAGCGCAAACCTGCGGATCCGCGGCCTTTCGCGGGCGGGGCTGGTATTGGCTTCAAAGCCGATCGACGTGGGCCTCAATGCGGTGCTCGGCGGCGGGCGAGCGGCGATGCGCGCGGTTGCGGTCAGTGACGGCAAGACCATCGGCCGGGCACAGGCGCGCTTTGCACCGATCGGCCGCGGGCCGATCGTTGCCGAGCTCGTGAATGCGCCCATGCTCCTCCAGATGCGCTACGCCGGTCCGGCCGACACGCTTTGGCGCCTGTCCGGGGTGGAAGTCTTCGATCTGTCGGGACCGGTGGCGATCGGGGCAGACATCAGCGGGCGGCTGGTCGATCCCCAGATCCGCGGATCGCTCCAGGCCAATGGTGCGCGGATCGAAAGCGCGGTCACCGGCATGGTGGTCGAGAAGATCAATGCCAGCGGTCGCTTCAGCGGGCCGCGCCTGGTGCTGAGCGGGATCACCGGCTCGACGCCGGGCGGCGGATCGGTCAGCGGAAGCGGCGTCGTCGACTTTTCGGGCGGACACGCCGGGCTCGACCTCAATTTCGAAACGAACCGGGCACGGCTGCTCGACAGAGACGATATCGCCGCGACGGTGACCGGCCCGATTTCGATCAAATCGACGGGCCAGGGCGGGACGATCAGCGGCAAGCTGCGGCTCAACAGCGGTCGATTCACGCTTGGCCGGGCAAGTGCCGCCGCATCGGTGCCTCAGCTGCAGGTGCGCAATATCGGGCAGGATGCCGATGAGGTGATCGAGCTTGCACAGCTTCAGCCGTGGAAGCTGGACGTCGACGTCAACGGTGGAGACCTTACCGTTCGCGGGCTTGGCCTGGACAGCAGATGGACGACGAACTTCAGAATCGGCGGATCTGTCGATGCGCCGCGGCTGACCGGACAGGCCGACCTGACACGTGGCGATTATGAATTTGCCGGCCGCAGCTTCCGGCTGGAACGCGGAATCATCCGCTTCCGCGGCGAAAGCCCGCCGGACCCGCTGCTCGACATTCGCGCCGGGGCGCAAGTCCAGGGGCTGGATGCGAGCATCCTGGTCGGGGGAACGGGACTGAAGCCCGAAATCCGCTTCACTTCGGTGCCGCAGCTGCCCCAGGACGAGCTGTTGTCGCGGTTGTTGTTCGGAACCTCGATCACCAACCTTTCGGCGCCCGAAGCGCTTCAGCTCGCTTCGGCGGTCGCCGCCCTGCAATCGGGTTCCGGCAACCTCGATCCGATCAATGCGCTGCGCCGGGCGGTCGGGCTCGATCGCCTGCGGATCGTTCCGGCCGACATCGCGACAGGGCAGAAGACCGCTGTATCAGCCGGCAAATATCTAACCCGAAAGCTGTTCGTGGAGGTAATCACCGACGGCCAGGGCTATTCGGCTACGCGCGCCGAATATCAGGTCACGCGCTGGCTTTCGATTTTGTCGTCGGTATCGACGATCGGCCGGACCAGTGCCAACGTTCGAGTCAGCAAAGATTATTGAGGGGGAAGCCTGGTGAAGAATTGGAATGTCCGCAAAACGATTATCGCCCGGGAGGATATGCCCGAGCATCACCGGTTGTCGCAGACCTTGTCCTGGCCGCATCTCGTTGCCCTGGGTGTGGGCGCGATTGTTGGGACGGGCATTCTCACCCTGACGGGCGTGGGTGCTGCGAAGGCGGGCCCCGCAGTGATCCTCAGCTTCGCAATCGCAGGCGTGATCTGCGCCTGCGCTGCGCTGGCCTATGCCGAGATGGCGACCATGTATCCGGCCTCGGGCTCGGCCTACACCTACAGCTATATCGTGTTCGGCGAATTGATCGCCTGGATCATCGGCTGGTCGCTGATCCTGGAATATAGCCTGGTGGTCAGCGCGGTCGCGGTCGGTTGGTCAGGCTATGCCAGCGGCTTCCTGAACAGTATCGGCGCGGGGCTGCCCACGGCCCTCATCCAAGGACCGGAACTTGGCGGCGTCATCAACCTGCCGGCAATCTTCATTATCGCTGTCGTCGCCGGCCTGCTGATCTATGGCACCCGCGAAAGCGCGACCCTGAATGCGATCCTGGTGGTGGTGAAGCTGCTGGCGCTGGCGCTGTTCATTGCCGTCTGCCTTGCCGCTGTTCGACGCGAGCAATTTCGAGCCGTTCATGCCTTATGGCTTTCCCCGCTCCGGACCTCCGGGTGCCGAGGTCGGCGTGATGGCGGCTGCGGCGATCATTTTCTTCGCCTTCTACGGTTTCGACGCCATCGCTACGGCTGCGGAGGAAGCCAAGGACCCTGAGCGCGACCTTGCCATCGGCATCGTCGGGTCGATGATCCTGTGCGTGCTAATCTACATGGCGGTCGCCGCAGCGGCGATCGGTGCGTTGGTCTACACGGCGTTCGCCAATTGCTCCGGAGCCGCTGGCGCTGATCCTGCGCGAGATCGGGCAGGGATGGGCCGCCAAGATTCTCGGCGTTTCCGCCGTTATCGCGCTGCCGACCGTGATCCTCGCCTTTTTCTACGGACAGAGCCGCATCTTCTTCGTCATGGCGCGCGACGGGTTGCTGCCGGCGAACCTCGCGCGGGTGTCGATCGCGCGGCACGCCGGTTCGGATCACGCTTTTCACCGCTGTCATTGTGGCGGTAATCGCCGGCATCTTCCCGCTGGCCGAAATCGCCGCGCTGGCCAATGCCGGGACGCTGGCGGCCTTTGTCGCCGTCTGCGCCGCAATGCTGACCATGCGGCGGCGCGAGCCCGATGCGCCACGGAAATTCACGACGCCCCTGCCATGGGTGATCGGCACGGTTGGCATATTGGGCTGCCTATACCTGTTCTGGAGCCTGCCGGTGAAGACCCAGACCTATCTTCCTGATCTGGAATGCAATCGGACTGGTGCTCTATTCGATCTACGGCAGCCCGCGCGCTGAGCGGGCGCGGGCGAATGCATGACCAGCGTCGCCGGCTGACCAACATCATTGGGGGGTCAGCCGGCAATCTGGTCGAATGGTTCGACTGGTATGTCTATGCCGCCTTCGCGCTCTATTTTGCGCCGAGCTTCTTTCCCAAGGGCGATCAGACCGCGCAGCTGATGTCGACCGCGGCGGTATTCGCCGTCGGTTTCGTGATGCGGCCGATCGGCGCCTGGGTCATGGGGATTTACGCCGATCGTAAGGGCCGAAAGGCCGGTCTGACCCTGTCGGTCAGCCTGATGTGCCTGGGATCGCTGGCGATCGCCCTGTCGCCGACCTACGCCCAGGTGGGGCTGCTTTCGCCCGCGATCCTGGTCGTGGCACGCATGGTCCAGGGCCTGAGCCTGGGCGGCGAATATGGATCGAGCGCGACCTATTTGAGCGAAATGGCCGGCGAAGAGCGGCGCGGCTTCTGGTCGAGCTTTCAATATGTGACGCTGATCGCCGGGCAGCTGGTCGCGCTGGCGCTGCTGCTGTTGCTGCAAGCGATGATGGGTGAGGCGCAGCTTGAGGCGTGGGGCTGGCGCATTGCCTTTTTCGCCGGAGCGGTGCTGGCAGTGGTCGTCTTCTTCATTCGCCGCCGCCTGACTGAAACAGCCAGCTTTCGAACGGGTCGCGGCGATGGGCGAGGGGCGGCGCCGGTCGAGCGGGCGCAACCTGATCGTCGAGCATCCGCGCGAGGCGCTTTCTGGTAGTCGCGCTGACGGCCGGCGGAACGCTCGCCTTCTATGCCTACACGACCTACATGCAGAAATATCTGGCCAATACGGTCGGCTTCGACCGCGAGACCGCGTCGCGGATCATGACGCTGGCGCTTGCAGTCTTCATGTTGCTGCAACCGCTGGCCGGACTGCTGAGCGACCGGATCGGCCGCAAGCCGGTGATGATCTTCTTCGGCGTGGCCGGAATGTTGCTGACCTATCCGATCTTTACCGCGCTGGAGACGGCGAAGAGATCCCGCGACGGCCTTTGCATTGGTGATGGGCAGCCTGGTGATCGTCACGGGCTATACGTCGATCAATGCAGTGGTGAAGGCCGAATTGTTCCCCGGTCATATCCGAGCGCTCGGCGTCGCGCTGCCCTATGCGATCGCCAATACGCTATTCGGCGGGACGGCCGAATATGTCGCGCTGAAGCTGAAGGACATCGGCCATGAGCGGTGGTTCTATATCTATGTGAGCGTGGTGATCGGTTTGAGCCTGATCACCTATGCGACGATGCGCGACACCAAGCGGACCAGCCTCATCGAGGACTAATCAGCGCTTGAGATAGCCTTCGAGGTCGTCGCGCAGCTCGTCGAGCGACTGGCGCTGCCAGCCTTCGGCCCAGGGATTGTCCTGGTCAGCGTAAATCCGGCTTGGCCCCGGGCGAGTCATCATTGCCGGGGCGACTTCGGGTTTCGACTTGCCGAGCATTTTCAGGTCGAAGGGATCCTGGAACTTCAGACCGACCTTGTCGCCGCAGGTCCAGCTGACGGTCGCGAAATGCTGTCCGGCGTCGTCGAGGTCGAGGTAGATTTCGGCGCCGAGCGGGTAGCTGATCGGCGCTTTCGATCAGTGCGCCATGCTCGGAGATATTGCGCAGACGGACCTTTTCGCTGCCGTGGCTGTAGAGGACCTGGCCGGACCAGACGAGCGGGTGGCGGCGTTCCAAACGACGACTGTTGGCGATGGCGTCGTCATCGTCCTCGTTTGCCGCGGGCGCGGCCTGGACGGGCTCGGCATCCGGCCTGGAAACCGAAATGGTCATATCTGCGAAGCTGCGACGGATAACGTCGAGCAACAGCGCATCGCGGCTTTCGGGATCGCAATCGATTTTGGTTTCATGCGCAAATTCAAGGCCGACGCGGTCATCGCGAAGCCAGCGAACGGCGCACTCGATCTCAGACCCCTTCGGCAAAGATGAGGTCGACCCGCTCCCACAGCCTCGGCGCGAAATCGGCGCGGATCATGGCTCCGCCGCCGGACAGGTTGATCAGGTCGACCTGATGCTCTTCGCCATCGAAGCGCACGGTCGCGAGTTCATGGTCGAGCCGGTGCCGATCGTCGTCGCGATGATCCTGGCTGCGGCTTTCGCTGCGCGAGACTTCGACCGACGACAGGTCGTCGGAATCTGCGCCGCGCGCCTGCTTTTCATGCTGCAGGGGGTCGCCCGAATGCGGGCCTTTCCCTGACAGGATGGCCTTCCGGAAACTATTCATCGAGACAACCTCGCACGCCATGGCGCGGACACCATGACGTGCGAAGGGTTACTATCCGGTAACTTTAGCGGGAAAATTACGCCGAATAATACATGTCGAATTCGACCGGCGACGGCGTGGTTTCCCAGCGCATCACCTCTTCCCACTTGAGCTCGATATAGGCGTCGATCTGGTCGTCGCTGAACACGTCGCCCTTGGTCAGGAAAGTCGCGGTCGTTGCCGAGCGCGACCAGCGCCTCGCGCAGCGAGCCGCAAACGGTCGGGCACATTGACCAGTTCCGCCGGCGGCAGGTCGTAGAGATTCTTGTCCATCGCCTCGCCCGGATGGATCCTGTTCTGGATGCCGTCGAGGCCGGCCATCAGCAGCGCCGCGTAGGCCAGATAGGGGTTGGCCATCGCGTCGGGGAAGCGGAACTCGACCCGCTTGGCCTTCTCGCCCGCGCCATAGGGAATGCGGCACGAAGCCGAGCGGTTGCGGCTCGAATAGGCGAGCAGCACCGGCGCCTCGAAGCCCGGGACCAGGCGCTTGTAGCTGTTGGTCGTCGGGTTGGTGAAGGCGTTCAGCGCGCGGGCATGCTTGATCACGCCGCCGATGAAGTAGAGCGCCATTTCGCTGAGGCCGGCATAGCCGTTGCCGGCGAACAGCGGCTTGCCGTCCTTCCAGATCGACATGTGGGTGTGCATGCCGCTGCCATTATCCTGCGCGATCGGCTTGGGCATGAAGGTCGCGGTCTTGCCGTAGGCATGGGCGACCATGTGGACGACATATTTGTAGACCTGCATGCGGTCGGCGGTCTCGACCAGCTTGCCATAGGTCAGGCCGAGCTCATGCTGGGCGGCGGCGACTTCATGGTGATGCTTGTCGCAGGGCAGGCCCATCTCGAGCATGGTCGAGACCATCTCGCCGCGGATGTCGACCGCGCTGTCGACCGGCGCGACCGGGAAATAGCCGCCCTTGGCGCGCGGCCGGTGGGCGAGGTTGCCGCCCTCATATTCGCGGCCGGTGTTGGTCGGCAGCTCGATATCGTCGAGCTTGAAGCCGCGACGCATTGTAGCCGTCCTCGAAGCGGACGTCGTCGAACATGAAGAATTCGGCTTCGGGGCCGACGAACACGGTGTCGCCGACGCCGGTGGCCTTCAGATAGGCTTCGGCGCGCGTCGCGGTCGAGCGCGGATCGCGGGCGTAAAGCTCGCCGGTCGACGGCTCGACCACGTTGCAGACCAGGATCAGCATCGGGGTGGCAGAGAAGGGATCGACATAGACGGCGTCGAGATCGGGCATGAGGATCATGTCGCTCTCGTTGATCGCCTTCCAGCCGGCGATCGACGAGCCGTCGAACATGAAGCCGTCGGTCAGCATGTCCTCGTCGATCACGCTGGCGACCATGGTCAGATGCTGCCACTTGCCCTTGGGATCGGTGAAGCGCAGGTCGACATACTCGATCTCATTTTCTTCGATCTGCTTCAGCACTTTGGATGCGGCGTTCGCCATGACGGACCTCGTTTGAATGAAAAAGAATCGCCCAAGGCCGCCGGCCCCGGTTCCCGGCCAGCGATTCCAGCGCTGGGCCCGAGAGTCACGGGTGGCGTGAATATTTGACGTGAGTTGCGGAGCTAATCGGCCGCAAAATTCCACTCGCCGCAGCCTCACTTGACCGACTCGCCTGCACGGGAGCAGGGCGGCGCCGGGCCGCCTGTCGGTAGCGCACCAGTATTCTCTACGGCCGAGTTTCGCGTTGAACGCCCCCTCAGCTCGGAGAATGACCATGGCCGAAACGAAGCCAGGCGGTGCCGATACACTTGCACCGACACCATCGACCACCAGCACAAGCGCGACCACTGCCGAATCCCCCGCAGTCGGATTCGTGGCAACCGGCGACGTGTCGATACGGCCGTTCCAGTTTCGCGCTGCCGACGAGGATCTGGCCGACCTCCGCCGGCGGATATTGGCGACCCGATGGCCCGATCGCGAGACGGTCACTGACGACACGCAGGGAGTGCAACTCGCGACGATGCAGAAGCTCGCCGACTATTGGGCGACAGAATATGACTGGCGCAAGGTCGAGGCTCGGCTGAATTCCTTCCCGAACTTCATCACCGAGATCGACGGGCTGGACATCCATTTCATCCACGTCCGTTCGAAGCACGAAAATGCGCTGCCGATCATCATTACCCACGGCTGGCCCGGATCGATCGTCGAGCAGCTCAAGATCATCGAGCCACTCACCGACCCAACGGCTCATGGAGGAAATGCGGAAGACGCCTTCGATGTCGTGATTCCGTCAATGCCGGGCTATGGATTCTCTGCCAGACCGACCGCTGCCGGATGGAATCCGCCTCGCATTGCGCAGGCTTGGGTGACGCTGATGAAGCGGCTCGGTTACGCACGCTTCCTCGCCCAGGGCGGCGACTGGGGCGCGCTGATGACCGAGATTCTTGGCGTGATGGCGCCTCCCGAACTGGCGGCGATCCACACTAACATGCCGTCCACCGTGCCGCCGGAAATCTACCAGGCGTTGCGCGACGGGAAGGGCCCGCCCGCCAACCTTTCGGACGAGGAACGCGGCGCCTTCGAGCGGCTCGATTTATTCTTCACCCACGGGCTCGCCTATGCGCAGCAGATGGGGCAACGCCCGCAGACGCTATATGGGATCGCCGATTCCCCGGTCGGCCTCGCTGCCTGGTTCCTCGACCACGACATTCTGAGCTATCAGATGATCGCGCGTGCCTTTGACGGGCAGTCCGAAGGGCTATCGCGCGACGACGTTCTCGACAACATCACCATTACGTGGCTGACCAACACGGCAATTTCCGGGGCCCGGCTCTATTGGGAAGCGCTGCCGCGCACCTCCGCCGGTTTCGGCATCGAGCGCAACAACGTTCATTTCTTCGAGCCGTTCGGTGTCACTGTTCCGATTGCCGTGAGCAAGTTCCCCGAGGAGCTCTATCCGGTGCCGCGAAGCTGGGCGGAAACGGACCTACCCGAAGCTCATCCATTATGGCGAGGTGCCGAAGGGCGGGCATTTCGCCGCCTTCGAGCAACCCGAGTACTTAGTGTCGGAGCTACGGACTGCGTTCAAGTCGCTGCGCCAGTAAAGGCTGGCAATGCACGGGACATCGGCCGCGCTAATGGCAGCCATTCTGGTGACGGGGAGCGGTTCGCCGCTCCCCGCTCAACCGCGTCCGGCCGGCACTGCACGCACAGACCTGCAGCGCCACGACCTCAGCATGACCGGCTGGGAGGTGCTCCAGGCGCGTGTCGATTTCGCGCCCGGAGCATCCTTCCCCCGGCACAGCCATCCGGGTGAAGAGATCATCTACGTTCTCAGCGGCAGTCTGGAATATGCCCTCGACGGCAAGCCCCCGGTCATCTTGAAAGCCGGAGACGTGTTGTTCGTCCCGACTGGCGTAATCCACGCCGCTCGGAATGTCGGAACCGACCGCGGTGCCGAACTCGCGACCTATGTCGTCGAGAAGGGGAAGCCGCTGGTGGTGATCGCCAAATGAAGGCCGCGCGCTCGGCTGCGCAAAAGGAGCTTAAGCCAACCAACCGCCGCCTCGAATCCTTCTCCGACGGGGTATTCGCGATCGTCATCACGATCATGGTGCTCGAAATCCATATCCCGGATAGCCTGGCATTCGCGAACGACCCGGCTGCCCTGAGGGGCTTCGAGTCCGGGCTGGCCGCCTATGGTTTGAGTTTCCTGGTCATCGCCAACCTGTGGACCAGCCACCATTATCTGATCTTCACGTTGAACATGCCGGCGCGGAGCACGATCTGGTTCAATAATTTGCTGTTGTTCACGGTCACGTTGATCCCGCTCACCACGCGGTTCCTGGGGATGCACCCCAATTCCCCCAACGCGGCAGCTTCCTATGGAGCCGTGGCCGTAGCCTGTACCGGAGCGTTCATGATCCTCCGATCGCATGCGGCGAGGCACAGCCACAATCAGCTGCACCGGGAAATCCATCGACGCATCCTCCGCCGGACCTGGCTGTTCCTGGCGATCTATATCGCATCGATCCCGCTGGCCTATGTGAACACCTGGTTAGCCTGGGCCTGCTTCGTCAGCGTTCCGCCAATGCTTTTCCTGCCGATTATAAGGGTGGAAATGGCGCCGAATTCCCCGCCCCCGGGCGAGGAACATCGGGACCTTGAGCGCTCCTGCCCATGATCCCACTTATAGTAGAGGAAATAATTGAATCGAAGGAAGATGACATGCCCAACGCTGCCACGATCCAGTTCGACCTTACCCCGCCGACAGAGCAGGAGCTTCGAGGGCTTGAAGCCGACCTAAGCGATGAAGAGCGACACGTGCTGCTCGAACATGGCACGGAAGCCCCTTTCTGCGGCGTATTCCTCGATGAGAAGCGGGCTGGCGTATACACATGTCGACTGTGCGGACTGCCGCTGTTCACGGCCGGAGAGAAATTCAACAGCGGCACCGGATGGCCGAGTTTCACCTCCCCCTTCGCCGAAGGCCATTTGCGCACCATTCGTGACACCAGTTACGGAATGATCCGGACCGAAATCGTGTGCGCGCGATGCGGAGCGCATCAGGGTCATGTCTTCCCCGACGGTCCGCCGCCTACCGGCGAACGTTATTGCATCAATTCGGTATCATTGGAGTTTGCGCCACAAGGCGAGCTGCTTCCCGACAAGCTTGACCGCGGCGCTCCCGAAGGGGAGCCGTTACCCTAGGTTAGAATGCTCGCCTTTGCGCGCCGACCAGCATCCGGAGCAGCATTGCCACGGGGCGGGGGACGCCGACCTTGCCTTCCAGCCACAGGCTGACTGCCGAACGACTGACACCGATGGCGCTGGCGAGGTCGCTTTGCGTCTTGTAGCCGAGCGCCCGCATATGGCGGCGGAGCTCGTCGGGAGACATTGAGGCGAGGCGGGGATCGTCCATCTGCGTCTATGCCTAGCCGAGCCGACGGTTAAGCGGAACCGTCAGATGGCGTCCGGGCCGCGATCGCCGGTTCGAATGCGGATCGCCTGTTCCACCGGGATCACGAAAATCTTGCCGTCGCCAATCCGGCCCGTGCGCGCGGCATTCTCGATCGCCTCGACGGTGCGGTCGGCGAGGTCGTCTTCGACAACGACCTCAATCTTCACCTTGGGGAGGAAGTCGACGACATATTCGGCGCCGCGGTAAAGTTCGGTATGGCCTTTCTGCCGGCCAAAGCCCTTCACCTCCGTAACGGTGATGCCGGAAACGCCGACTTCGTGAAGGGCATCCTTCACATCGTCCAGCTTGAACGGCTTGATGATCGCTTCGATCTTCTTCACGGCGCTCTCGTATCAGGTTGGCGACACGCCATCATAGGCACAGGCGGCGGAAAAGCGCCATGGCCTGATGCTGCGCCGCGATGAATCGAGATATCTTCGCCAAACCTATGCCGCAATTTGCGGGCAGTCGGTGCATGATATGAAGAAAGCCATCATCCTTTCTGCCGGACAGGGCTCGCGCCTGGGGCATTTGACCGACGACAGCCCAAGTGCCTGATCGAGTTCAACGGTCGTACGCTGCTCGACCGGCAGCTGGACGCGCTCGCGGCCAATGGAGTCGACGACGTGGTCGTGGTGACCGGCTTTCGCGACGACCAGATCGAGGCAGCCCTGAAGCGCCGCGGTGACATGGGTCCGAACGTCCGGACCGTCTACAATCCCTTCTACAAGGTGGCCGACAACCTCGGATCGCTATTCGTGGCCCGTCACGAGATCGAAGGCGACCTGCTAGTCTGGAACGGCGATACGCTGGTCAGCGAAGAGCTGATGGCGCGGGTCGTCGGCAATCGACGACCAGGACGGCATCTGCATCACGATCGACCGCAAGGACGGCTATGACGACGACGACATGAAAGTTGTCGTCGACGATGCCGGCCGGCTCCATGCGATCGGCAAGCGGCTCGACCTATGTCGACGGTCAATGCGGAATCGATCGGCCTGCTCGCCTTCCGCGGCGCCGGGGCTCAGACCTTCCGCCACGCGATCGAGCGCGCGATCCGTACCGCCGAGGGTACGACCATCTGGTATCTTCGCGTAATCCACCAGATCGCCCAGGAGGCGGCGGTGTGGACGCTGGACATCAACGGCCATGAATGGGGCGAGGTCGACTTCCCCGAGGACGTCGCGGCAGCGGAGGCGCTGACGGCACGCTGGGACGAAGTCAGAAAGGCGAAGGCCGCCTAATAAGGCGGTTTATCCAAGCCCTTTGGGCTCTTCGTGAAAATCTCGTGGCCGTCTTCGGTGATCCCGATCGAATGTTCGAACTGGGCCGACAGGCTAGCGGTCGCGGGTAACCGCGGTCCAACCGTCGTCGAGCAGCTTCACGTCGGCGCGGCCGATGTTGATCATCGGCTCGACCGTGAAGAACATGCCCGGCTTCAGTTCCGGGCCGGTGCCCGGGCGCCCGGCGTGGATCACTTCGGGGCTGTCATGGAACAGACGGCCGAGGCCGTGACCGCAGAAGTCGCGAACCACTCCGTAGCGATGCTTTTCCGCATGGCGACTGGATCGCATGGGCGACGTCGCCCAGCCGGTTGCCTGGCTTGGCCTGTTCGAGGCCCAGCATCAGGCACTCATAGGTCACATCGACCAGCTTCTTCGCCTTTAGCGGCACGTCGCCGACCAGGTACATGCGGCTGGTATCGCCGTGCCAGCCGTCGAGAATCGGAGTCACGTCGATGTTGACGATATCGCCGTCCTTCAGGACCTTGTCGCTCGGGAATCCCGTGGCAGACGACGTGGTTGATCGAGGTGCAGCAACTCTTCGTGTAGCCGCGATAGCCCAGGGTGGCGGGCACGCCGCCGGCTTCAAGCGTCATCCGCTGGACGATTGCGTCAATCTCTCCGGTCGTAACGCCGGGAACCACCTGGGGCACCAGCGCGTCGAGGATCGCGGCTGCGAGGTGGCCGGCGCGGCGCATGCCCTCGAAGCCCTTCGGGCCCGTGGAGCTTGATCACATGGCTGCGCGGCTCAGCCCGGTCTTCGGGGCCGACTTGGATATATTCGGTCATGCACTCAAGATAGGGTAGGGCAGCCGGAAAGTCGAATGGAGTCTGTGGTTTGGCGAAGATCTGGACAGCGGGCCTGGCGGTTATCGGCGATGAAATCCTGTCCGGCCGGACCCAGGACCGGAACATCGCGCAAGTTGCGACCTGGCTGAATGCGCAAGGCATAAGGCTGGCCGAGGTGCGGGTCGTTCCCGATATCGAGCGAGCGGATCATTGATGCGCTTGATGCCCTGCGTTCCACCTACGATTATTGTTTCACTACCGGCGGGATCGGACCGACGCATGACGACATCACCGTCGACGCGGTCGCCAAGGCGCTGGGCGTTCCAGTCGTCATCCATCCGGACGCCCGCGCGATCCTCGAACGCTATTATGCCGATAAGGGCGGTCTCAATGAGGGCCGGCTGCAGGATGGCGCGAGTGCCGGAGGGAGCCGAGCTGATCCCCAACCGAATGTCCGGCGCACCGGGCATCAAATTGGGCAATTTGTTCCTGATGGCCGGCGTCCCGCACATCACCGCCGGAATGCTGGATGCGCTGACCGGTACGCTGGAGGGTGGCAAGCCGCTCGTTTCCGTCACCGTTGGCGCCTTCGCACCGGAAAGCGAGGTCGCAGACCTGCTGCGCCAGGCGGAGCAGTCGGCCGAGGGTATCTCGATCGGCAGTTACCCTTTCTTCAAAGAGGGGCGGGTCGGGTCCAATTTCGTGGTTCGATCGGAGGACGAGCAAAAAGCGCGGGCGGTCGCCGATGATTTGGCCAGCAAGCTGGCAGACGTAGGCTTCGACCCGGTCTACGGCGGAATCTAGGCCGCCAGCAAATCGGCCGCGTCGTTCCTGGGTATGGCGCCGTTGCGATAGTCGGACGGCGTCACTCCCAGGGCCGCACGAAATGTCGCTGTGAAGTGGCTGTGGCTGGAAAAGCCAAGGTCCAGCGCCAGTTCGGTAATGTCCTCCTGCTCCGGGAGTGCGGCCAGCGCGCGGCTGAGGCGCAGGCGCGTTTGATATCGATAGAGAGGCACGCCCTCCGATCGCTTGAACGCCTGCGTCAGATAGATTGGGGTGACGCCAAGCCTGGCGGCAATCGCGCCAAGGGTCAGTCGCTCGCCCGACGCCTCGTGAAGCATTGCCTTGGCGCCCCGCGCGCACCGCGAATCTTCGGCCGCGACGCGGCATGAAGCACCGAAGGCAAGCAGGATTATCTCGCTGCCGATCTCATCATGCGCCAACCGGTCAGGGCTGCGCATGAGAAGCTGAACCAGCATCTGGAGCCTCAGCGGGCAGCTTCTTACGCGATCGGCATAGGCAGGGCCGGCCAAGGCGGACAGTTCATCGAGCATTTCCGCTGCCGGCGCGATGATCACACTGGCGTGGCCCACCCCTGGAATAGGGTGATGATCGGCATACTCCTCCCCCGCTTCCGCGAACAGCAGCCGCGTGGGATCGAGCCAGCTGGCGTTGCTTCCGGTGCGATATTCAAAAGTACCGGCGGTCGGTACCGCGAGCTGCCGCCGGAAGTTCAATCCGCTCGGCGGCAGTTCGTGGATTGCGCGAACCTCGTCGACGACGAACAGCTCGGTCTCGACAAGTCGCTGCCGCTTGTTTTCCCGGATCTGCGGGGCGGTTTCCATCATCGGATCATATCCGCAACGGGGACCAGGCGCAAAAACCATGCTCATGACTGGGGCAGGGGCAACGAGGCCTGGCCGAAGAGGTAGCGCCATCCGGCAGGCGTTCGGACATAGGTGTCACTGAACCAGAGCAGGCGATCAAATGGTTTGCCTGCCCGATTTCCCTTCAGCCGCAGCTTGGCGGTGACCACGGCCGTGTCGCCATCCACCATTACTGACTGGCTGCCCGGCTCCTCATCCTGGATCTCATAGTGAATTCTGGTTCGACCGGGACTCTTCCAGCAATTCCTTGCGGTCCACGATCCGACCGTCGCCCAGGACAAGCTTGTAATTGGCGTGCAGGATCCGATCCATCGTCGCCACGTCATTCTGTTTGACCGCGAGCTGGAACGCCCGGTCCAGCTCTGCGACAATTTGCTCGTCATCGGGCGTTGGTGGCGGCGCTGCCACTGCGGCGGCAATCTGCTGGTCGCGATGGGTAGCAACACTTGCCAGCGTTTCGGCGCGGCAACGGCGGACGTCATTCTTTGCCGCGATGTTTGCATCGGAGGCTGTCCCGCAAACTTCCTTGGCGGCCATCGACAATCGACGATCGAGCGCGCGTTGTCCGGCCTGGCTCGACAGAGCGAGGTCGGCCGTCTGGACGGTCGTGGTGGCGATTACCGGCGGCGCTGCGATCGCAGTAGCAAACAGCGGAAGGCTGGAGAGGAGCGGCGGTACCGCGATCGCCGCGGCAATTGCGGGAAGGCTTGAGATCAGCGGCGGCACCGCGACTGCGGCGCCAAGCAAGACGAGGGTGGAAAGCATCGACGGACTCCGTGACGTTGTGATGCGCTGACTTTCGCAGCCTCGAAAAATCGCCGCTATCGAGAAACTAAGCTGCCGGATTTTGTCGCGTTGACGCTGGGCTGCACGGAACCTAAATCGTCCGTCGGCCGCGGGTATGATGTAATGGTAGCCTGTCAGCTTCCCATGCTGAACGCGCGGGTTCGATTCCCGCTACCCGCTCCAGCCCTCGTCAGTCCGGGGGACTGACGAAAGCTGCAGCGCCCGAGCAAAGCTTGGGGCGACTTCTCAGCCAAAAGTGTCGTTTGAGGGGGACCTTGCAAAATCAGGGCAGGCGCAGAGCTCGACGGCTGCGCCCGCCCCTCATTGCAGCGTGAGTGCGGAACGCTCACTCTTCTGCGTGCGAAAAGGAGGCTAATCGCACGGGGGTGAAACGCTTGTGTCGCAATGAAGTTTCGCGGAAATCCGCCAACCAGGGTCAGCGGTCGTTCCGGGTTCGCATCGCCGGCGGGTCAGTTGGCTGAGTCGAGCCTGCGGCCGAGCGCGACGAAGGCGTAGATCAGGGGCGGTACGAGCACCATCGACAACACCACCTTGGCCAGCATCTGCCCCAACAGGAGTTCGGCGATCGGGAACACGCCATAGAAGGCGACGGTGATGAAGATCAGCGTATCGACGATCTGGCTGAGTACGCTGGCAACGCCGGAACGGAGCCAGAGCAGGCGATTGCCTTCGCGACCCTTGAGCTTGCTGAATATCGTCACATTGAGCAGCTGCGACGTTCCATAGGCCAGGATTCCGCCGAGCCAGATCCGCGGAGTTCCGCCCAGGATCGTCTCAAAGGCGCTCAATCGGGCCGGATCCATATCCTTGGCGGCAGGAACGGCGAGCACCGCAATGCTGATCAGCAGCGAGGCGATCAGCGGTACGAAGCCGATCAGCACCAGCCGATTGGCCATGTCTCGGCCGTGCAATTCGGCCACGGCGCTGGACGTCACGACCAGCAGAAGGAAGGCGAAAATGCCCGCTTCCACGGCCAGCGGCCCAAGCGCGACCTGCTTGTTGCCGAGCACTCCCGCGATGCACACCATGCCGCCGTAAAAGATGGCGAAGGCGAACAGCGAGGGGGAAATTGCGGGGCGGGCTTCGCCCTGAGCGAGGTCAGTCATGGCGCGATGGCCTAGCGGCTTTGCGCGTCCCGCAAGCCCATTTCCGTTGACCATGGTCTGACGGCCGGTTAGGCGCCGCGCTTCTCCGCTTTCGCTCCAGGAATGACCGGCATCCGAATGGCTGACGCCACCATCGACATCGTTGCCATGGGCGATGCCATCGTCGACGTAATCGCAAGCTGCGACGACGAGTTCCTTGAGAAGCACGACCTGCCCAAGGGATCGATGCAGCTGCTGTCGCCGGAAAAGGCCGACCAGCTTTACGCGGCGATGGGCGTTGCTCGAGAAATGTCGGGCGGATCGGCGGCCAATTCGATGGCCGGGATTGCGGCGATGGGGGGCAAGTCGGCCTTCATCGGCCAGATCGCCGAGGATCAGCTCGGCCTGATCTTCGAACATGACATGCATGCGCTCGGCGTCCATTTCGACACGCCGCCGCTGATTGGCGGGCCGCCGACCGGGCGCTGCCTGATCCTGGTGACGCCCGATGCCCAGCGGACGATGAATACTGTCGCCGGGGGCAAGCCATGAGCTGAGTGCCGACGCGCTAGATCGCCGATCTGATCGCGTCGGCTTCGATCCTTTACCTCGAAGGCTATCTGTTCGGGCCGGACAAGCCGCGCGCGGCAATGATGAAAGCGATCGACATCGCCCATGCCGCTGAGCGCAAGGTCGCCTTCACTCTGTGCGAAAGCGTATGCATTGCCGGGCGCAAGGAAGGGTTCGGACGGATGATCGAGAGCGGCGGCGTCGACCTCCTTTTCGCCAACCAGGACGAAGCGCTGCAGCTGACCGGCCGGACCGACCTGGAAAACGCCCTGGCCGAGCTTTGCGCCAAGGTGCCGACCCTGGTGATCACGAAGGGTTCCGACGGTGCGATTGCGATCGAAGACGGCGAGCGGATAACGATCCCCGCTGCGCCGGTCGGCTACGTCGTCGATACCACTGGCGCCGGCGACCTGTTCGCGGCAGGCTTCCTGACCGCGCGATGCAAGGGAGCTAGCCTCGAGCGTTGCCTGTGGACCGGAGCGATTGCCGCGGGCGAAGTCATCCAGCATTACGGGGCGCGCCCGATCACCGACTTGAAGGCCCTGGTGAAGCTATGAACCATATCAAGAAGCTTGCGGTCTATTGCGGGTCGGCACCGGGCGTCGATCCGGCCTTCGCGGACATGGCGCGTGCACTGGTCCGCGAAATGGCCGAGCGCGGCGTCGACATGGTCTATGGCGGCGGGCGGCTCGGCCTGATGGGGATCATCGCCGATGACAATGCTTGCGGCCGGCGGCAAGGTGCTACGGCGTGATCCCGCAGGCGCTGGTCGACCATGAGGTAGCGCATACCGGCCTGTACCGAACTGCACACCGTCGCCAACATGCATGAGCGCAAGGCGAAGATGACCGAGCTGTGCGACGGCTTCGTCGCGCTGCCCGGCGGGATCGGCACGCTCGACGAGCTGTTCGAGGCCTGGACCTGGAACGCGCTCGGATATCACGCCAAGCCCTTCTGCCTGCTCAACGTGCACGGCTTCTGGGACGGGCTAGCCGGGTTCATGGATCATGTCCGCGACAGCGGGTTCCTGAGCCAGGCGCGGCGCGCTCCAACTGCTGAAAGCCGAAACCCCGGCACGAGGCGCTCGACCTACTGGACGAAGCGGCGAAAAACGCGGCACAAGGCGTCACCTGGTAATGCGTCCAGGGGAGGGGCGGCTTTTTCAGATGAATCAATATCTGCTGGGGTTGGCCGGCGTTGCCGCCATCATCCTCATTGCCGTTGCTTTTTCGTCCAACCGCAAGGCGATCAGTTTCCGGGTCGTCGGGGCTGCCTTCGCACTGCAGGCGTTCATCGCCTTCCTCGTCCTGAGGACCAGTGGCGGCCGGGCGACGATCCAGGCCATGTCGGACGGCGTCGCCGAGCCTGCTCGGCTATGCCACCAAGGGCACCGAATTCCTGTTCGGGCCGACCGCAAGCAACCCGCTGGCGCAATACGTTCGCGATTGCCGCGCTGCCGGTGATCATCTTCTTCGCCAGCCTGGTCGCGATCCTCTACCATCTCGGCATCATGCAGCGGATCGTCCGCTGGGTCGGCGGCGCGATCGGCTGGGTCACGGGGGTCAGCCGGGTCGAATCGCTTGGTGCAGCGGCCAACATCTTCGTCGGCCAGTCGGAAAGCCCGCTGGTCGTGCGGCCCTATCTGTCAGCGCTGCCGCCGTCGCCACCTGTTCACCCTGATGACCGTCGGCATGGCCGGTGTCGCGGGCACGATCCTCGCCGCCTATGCCGGGCTGCTCGGCGAGCGATACTTGCCCTATCCTCCTCGCCGCGGCCTTCATGTCGGCGCCGGGCGGCATCCTGATGGCCAAGCTGATCATGCCCGACGAGCCTGCCGGAGCCCGATGAATTGGCGCTCAAGGGTGGCGCGGCAGCGAAGTCGCCCGAAGACGAGATCGAGGTCCATACGTTCGAGGAAGGCGAGCGGCCCGCCAACATCATCATGGCCGCGGCGCAGGGCGCGCAGACCGGCGTCAAGCTGGCCGTCGCGGTCGGTGCGATGGTGCTGGCCTTCGTCGCCCTCGTGGCGCTGGCCAACGGCATCCTGGGCGGGATCGGCGGCTGGTTCGGCCGGCCGGACCTGTCGTTCCAGGCGATCGCTGGGCACGCTCTTCTCGCCGGTGATGTTCCTGATCGGCATTCCGTGGAGCGAAGCGGGAGTCGCCGGCGGCCTGTTCGGGACCAAGATCGTGCTCAACGAGTTCGTCGCCTTCATCGACCTCGGCAATGCAGCGGGGCCCGCGGCTGTGCTCAGCGACCGCAGTCGGGCAATCGTCACCTTCGCGCTGTGCGGCTTCGCCAATTTCAGCTCGATCGCGATCCAGATGGCGGTGACCGGCAACCTTGCGCCCAACCAGCGGCCGATGATCGCCAGGCTCGGGCTTCGCGCGCTGCTTGCAGGCATCGCTCGCCAACCTGATGAGCGCCGCGCTGGCCGGGCTGATGATCGCCTGATATTTTGCTAAGAGCCTGACATGACCGACGTAATCACCAGCGACAGCGTCGCTTCCGTTTCGCTCGCCGATGCGGACAAGGACCCCGAGGCATTCTCGGATGAGCTCGGCAACAGCTTTGTCGAATATGGCTTCGCCATCATCCGCGACCATGGCATTCCGCAGCGATTGATCGACCATGCCGAGCAATTATCGAAGCAATTCTTTGCTTTACCGGATGAAATTAAGAAGAAATATCTGATCCCGGGTAGCGGCGGTGCGCGTGGCTACACGGCGTTCGGGGTCGAGACCGCCAAGGGCCACCAGGCGTTCGACCTCAAGGAATTCTGGCACGTCGGCCGTGAGCTGCCCGCCGGTCACAAGTTTCGCGAGGTCATGGCCGACAACATCTGGCCGGAGGAGATCCCGGGCTTCAAGGAAACCTTCCTGGAGCTCTACGACGCCTTCGACGCGGCGGGCGTGAAGGTGCTGCGCGCCATCGCGCGGTTCCTGAAGGTCGACGAGGAATATTTCACCGACACTGTCCGCGACGGCAATTCGGTGATGCGGCTGCTCCATTATCCGGCGCAGACCGAGCCGACCGGCAACCACATCCGCGCCGGGGCGCATGAGGACATCAACACCATCACGCTGCTGCTCGGCGCCGAGGAAGCGGGGCTGGAGCTGAAGACCAAGGACGGCCGCTGGATCCCGGTTTCGCCCAAAGCCGGGCGAGCTGGTGATCAACATCGGCGACATGCTGCAGCGGCTGACCAACGGCGTTCTGCGCTCGACCAGCCATCGGGTGGTCAACCCGGCCCCGGACCGGGCCAGCCATGCGCGCTATTCGATGCCCTATCTTCCTCCACTTCCGCCCCGACTTCATGATCGAGGCGCTGCCGGGCACCGTGCCGCCGGGCGAGCAGCCGAAATGGCCGCCGATCAGCAGCCATGAGTATCTGCAGGAGCGGCTGCGGGAGATTAAGCTCAAATGAGCGAGGCGGCTAACCCGCATCTTCCAAATTAGCCGGTCCGAACCCGTGCGGGATGAGGGTCGAGATCGAGTGCCGTTCGACTTTCGCTCCGTCGCCTGAAGTGCACAATATCTCGACGTCGCGGCCGCTTAGCTGCGCCGCTTCGAGGATCGCCTGGCGGCATCCGCCGCAGGGAGTGATGATAGTTTCGCCTAACAGCGCTCCGGCCTGTACGTTGCCGCCGGCGACTGCGATCCGCGCGACATTGGCTAGGCCGAAGGCGAGTTGGGCTGCGCTGAGTGCGCCTTGCTCGGCGCAGATGCCGAGGCGGTAACAGGCATTCTCGACATTGACGCCGGTGACGACTTGCCCGTCGACGCTCTCGACCGCGCAGCCGACGAAGAAGCGGGAATAAGGGGCGTAGGCTTTCAATGCGGCATTCCGGGCAGCAGCGATCAATTCGGCGTCGGTCATGTCCATGGTCATGAGGCCTTCAAATTCGCTCGACAAGCCTCGGCGTCATTGCGAGGAGCCGAAGACGACTAGTAATCCAGGCTGGATTGCTGCGCTTCGCTCGCGATGACGGGATGCGACATGAGGAAGTTTGCATTTCTAGGCCTGTCATTGGCACTTTCCGGCTGCGTGACGGTGCCTCGCCCGGTTGCGATCGGCCCGGTCGAAGTGCAGATCCTCGCCATCAATGATTTCCACGGCAATCTCGAGCCACCGAACCTGACGGTGCCGGCCGCGGATGCGCCGGTGCCGGCGGGCGGAGCGGCTTATCTGGCTGGTGCCTGAAGCAGTTGCGGACGCCAAACAGCGTGACAGTCGCGGCGGGTGACCTGATCGGCGCAAGCCCGATCACGTCCGCGCTCTTCCTCGACGAACCGACGATCAGGGCGCTGAGCCTCGCCGGGCTCGAGCTGGCTTCGGTCGGCAATCATGAGTTCGACAAGGGCTCGGCCGAATTGAAGCGCATGCAGCAGGGTGGATGCGAGAAGTTTACCCGGCGCCAGCCTTGCGCGGTCGAGCCGTTCGGCGGGGCCGGCTTCCAATATCTCGCCGCAAATGTCTTAGCGGCCCGACGGGCGGACGCTGTTCCCCGGCACGGCGATCAAGCAGGTCGGCGGGGTCAAGGTCGGCTTCATCGGCATGACCTTGAAGGAGACGGCGACCTTGGTTTCGCCGTCGGGGGTCGCTGGCTTGAACTTCACGGACGAGGCGGCGACGGCCAATGCGCTGGTTCCCGGGCTGAAGGCGGCGGGAGCTAATGCCATCGTCCTGCTGATCCACCAGGGCGCGTCGATCCAGGGACGGTACGACGATCCGTTCCTGCCCCGGGCTTGCCGGCGACATTTTGCCGATCCTGGCCAAGCTCGATCCGGCGATTCAGCTGGTCGTGTCGGGCCACACCCACAACGCCTACATCTGCCGCGTTCCGAGGCCGGCGGCGAGCCGCGCCTGCTGACCAGCGCCGGCAAATATGGCGCGATGGTCACCGACATTCGCCTCACCTTTGATCGGCGCGGGCGGCAAGCTGACTGGAGAGAAGGGCGAATTCGTGATCGTACAGGGCGTTCCGATCAGCACGCCGCGACTGACGGCCCGCTGGTACCCACCCACCGCGTCTTTCCCGCTGATCCCGAAGTGGCTGCGCTGGTCGAACGCTATCGTGACGCTGCCTCTGACGAGGCCAACCGGCCGGTCGGGCGCCTGGCCGGGGCAGTCTTCAAGGGCGAAGACTTCAGCAAGGAAAGTACCGCGGCCGAACTGATTGCCGACGGCCAGCTGTTCGTGGCGCGCGGTCCCGGTCGCGGGAACGCCGACTTCGCGCTGATGAACAATGGCGGCGCACGTACCGACCTGTTGCCCGACACAGACGGAACAGTACGCTTCGGGCAGATCTTCGCGATGCAGCCCTTCGCCAACAATGTCGTGACCAAGAGCTACACCGGGGCCGAGATCAAGGCGGTGCTGGAACAGCAGTTCGCCAGTGGGCTGAACACGATTCAGCGGCCCAATCTGTTGATGCCGTCAGCCAATTTCCGGTTCGGTTTCGACAAGTCGAGGCCCGAGGGTCAGCGGATCGTGGCGATGACGCTGAACGGCAAGCCGATCGACCCGGCGCTGACCTATCGGGTGGCGGTCAACAATTTCCTCGCATCGGGCGGGGACAATTTCACGCTGCTGGCGCAAGGCCGCGATCCGAGTCGACGCCGGGCTCGATCTCGACGTGACCGAAGCCTATCTCGCCACCAACCCGCCGGTGCCGGTGATGGGGCGGATCGAAGATTTGACGCCAATGAATTAGGCTTGCTGTTGCATGCCCCTAACGCAGCGGCGGCTCGTCGAAGCTGCGCAGCTTGCGGCTGTGAAGGCCGTCGCCTTCCTGCTTGAGGATGGTCGAGCGTCTCGATGCCGATGCGGAGGTGCTGGCTGATCGCGCGCTCGTAGAAGGCGTTGGCCTGGCCGGGCAGCTTGAGCTCGCCGTGGAGCGGCTTGTCGGAGACGCAGAGCAACGTCCCGTAGGGCACGCGGAAGCGATAGCCCTGGGCGGCGACGGTCGCCGATTCCATGTCGATCGCCACCGCCCGGCTCTGGTTGAAGCGCAGCGCGCGACAATGTGTAGCGCAGCTCCCAGTTGCGGTCGTCGGTGGTGACGACCGTGCCGGTGCGCAAGCCGCTTCTTGACGCTGTCCTCATCCTCGCCCGTGACCTCTAGCGCCGCGTTGTAGAGCGCGGTCTGGACCTCGGCGATGGCCGGGATCGGGACTTCGACCGGCAGCACGTCGTCGAGCACATGGTCGTCGCGCAGATAGGCGTGGGCGAGGACATAGTCGCCGATCGTCTGGCTGGGGCGAAGGCCGCCGCAATGGCCGATCATCAGCCAGGCTTCGGGCCGCAGCACCGCGATATGGTCGCAGATCGTCTTGGCGTTGCGAGGGGCCGACGCCGATGTTGACCAGGGTGATGCCGTCGCCGTCGGGCGTCATCAGGTGATAGGCCGGCATCTGGTGCCGCCGCCACACGCCCGCCGCGATCTGTTCCTCGGCATCGGCGAGGTCGCCGTGCTCGAAGGTGCCGCCGGGGACCGACAGGGCGGTGAAGCGGCTGGCCGGATCGCGCAGCGCGGCGATCGCGAAGCGAACGAACTCGTCGACATAGCGGACATAGTTGGTGAACAGCACGAAGCGCTGGAAATGCTCGGCCGGGGTGCCGGTATAATGCTTCAGCCGCGCCAGGCTGAAGTCGGTGCGCAGCGCGTCGAACAGCGCCAGCGGGCGGGTCGGGTCGAGCGCCACGTCCCAGGCGCCGTCGGCCACCTCGTCGCCGATATGGACGAGGTCGGTCGAGGGGAACCAGCGCGACAGCTCCGACGGTCGAAATGCCCTGCAAGGTCGAGGTCGCTGCCGTCGAGCACATAGGGATAGGGGATTTCGCTGGCCGATGTGCCGACGCTGACCTCGACCGGATAGTCGCGGACCAGATGTTCGAGCTGTTCGCGCAGATAGTCGCGGAACAGGGCGGGGCGGGCGATCGAGGTGGTGTAGATGCCGGGCTGGTTCAGCCGGGCGAAGGCCCGCGCCGGGCGTCGGCGGCGGCGTTTCGGGATCATATTCGATGCGGAGCTCGGGGTAGGCGAAGGCACCGTCATCGCGGTCTTTGGGATCGGGGCGAACCCCTCGCTCGGCATATTCCGTCAGCGCTTTTCTTAGGCGGTCGACCGAGGCGTCGTAGCGGGATTCAAGCTGGTCGAGGATGGTTTCGATATCGTTCTGTTCTGTCATGAGTAGCCCGATTGGCGCGGATAATGTGGCGCTTGCAAGACAGGTTGAAATACTAAGCAAGCTTATTATATGCAGGCGCATGAAAGAACTTGCCTGGGAAATTGCCGAAACGAGCCGGATGATGCGGCGCCATTTCAACCGGCGCGCCGCTGGGCTGGGTGTCACCAGCGCGCAGTGGCGCGCTCTTGCCTGGCTTAGTCATGAGCCTCGCCTGAAACAGGTCGAATTGGCCGAGCGGCTGGACGTGGAACCGATTACCGCGGGGCGGATTGTCGACCGTCTGGAGGAAGCCGGCCTGGTCGAACGGCTGTCCGACCCGGTCGATCGTCGCGCCTGGCGCCTGGTGGTGACCGATAAGGCCCGGCCGATCATCGAGCGGCTTGGGATGCTGGCAGAGGATATGGCGGACGACATTTTCGTCGGATCTTGGCAAGGCGGAAGTGGAGCAGCTCCGCGCCAAGCTGGCGCGTGTTCGGGAAAATATCGGCCGCACCGAAGCGGCGCAGAGGAAATCGGCATGAACAAGATGACCGCCGTAGATGCCGAGACGGCTGGTAAGGTTGCTGTCGAAGCGTCAGGCCAAACGCAAGCGGTTGGCCTTGATGCTGTCGATACCGCTGCTGATCGCGGCGGTCGGGCTTTATTTCTGGCTGACCAGCGGCGCGACGGTCGGAACCGACAACGCCTATGTGAAGCAGGACGTCACCGCCATCTCGACCCAGGTCAACGGGCCGGTGGCGGCTGTCTATGTCCGCGAGAACCAGCATGTGAACCGTGGCGACATGCTCTATCGGGTCGATCCGGCGCCGTTTCGAGGCGGCGCTCCATGCTGCCGAGGCGCAGCTCGCCGCCGCGAGGCTGCAGACCCACGAACTGGTGGTCGAGGCCGCGGGGACCGGAGCGGACATTCGCGGTGCCGAGGCCAATCTGGCGATCGCCCGGCGCGCGTTCGAGCGACAGGCGGCGCTGATGAAGCAGGGCTTCACCACCAAGGCCGACTATGACGACGCCGTCAACGAACTGGCGAAGGCCGAGACCGAGCTTGGCAACGCCCGTGCAAAATCCAACGAGGCGTCGGCCGCGATCGCACCGGGCGGCAACCAGCCGGCCATCGCGGCGGCGCAAGCGGTGGTCGAAAAGGCACGGCTCGACCTTGCGCACACGGTGATCCGCGCTCCGACGAGCGGCACGATCGCCAAATCAGACCGGCTGCTGGTCGGCCAGACGGCCATTACGGGCGTCGCCATGCTGTCGATCGTCGGCGATCGACAGGCCTGGGTCGAAGCCAATTTCAAGGAAGGCGACCTGGCCAAGATGGCCGTGGGTCAGCCGGCGGAAGTGACCTTCGATGCCTATCCCGGGGTCAAGATCAAAGGCCATGTCGCCTCGATCGGTGCCGGCACCGGCAGCGAATTCTCGGTGCTTCCGGCGCAGAATGCCAACGGCAACTGGGTCAAGGTGACCCAGCGAGTGCCGGTCCGGATCGCGTTCGACGCGAAGCCACCGCGCGAGATGATCGCGGGACTGAGCTCTGACGTCGAAGTCCGCGTCGACGGCAAGCGCTAAGGCTAATCCAGTGACTGTCGAGCACCAGCTCGAGCCGATGGAGCGGATGCTCGTCACCATCGCGGTGATGCTGGCCGTGCTGATCCAGGTGCTGGACACGACCATCGCCAACGTCGCCCTGCCGCACATGCAGGCGAGCCTCGGCGCGACGCAGGAAAGCATCAACTGGGTGCTGACCAGCTATATCGTCGCGTCGGCGATTGCGTCTGCCGATCGCGGGCTGGCTGGCCGATCGGATTGGCCGAAAGCGGCTGCTGTTCTGGGCGGTGGTCGGCTTCACCATCGCCTCGTTCCTCTGCGCGGTGGCGCAGATCGCTGCCGGAAATGGTCGGATTCCGCATCCTGCAGGGCATTATCGGGCGCCTTCCTGGTTCCGCTGGCCAGGCGACCCTGTTCGACATCAACCCGCCCGAGCGCCATGCCCGGGCGATGGCGCTGTTCGGCGGCGGGATCATGATCGGGCCGATCCTGGGGCCGGTCCTGGGCGGCTGGCTGACCGACAGCTTCAACTGGCGCTGGGTGTTCCTGGTCAACATCCCGATCGGCACGATCGCGGCTCTGATGTTGCTGCGATTCATGCCGAAGAGCCCGAAATCCAATCATCGCTTCGACCTGCTTGGCTTCGCGCTGCTAGGGCTCGCGCTGGGCGGGCTGCAACTGATGCTCGACCGCGGCCAGCATGAGGACTGGTTCGACAGCGCGGAGATCTGGATCGAAGCGGCGATCTTTGCCGCCGCATCCTGGATGTTCGTCGTTCACACGATGACCGCAAAGACGCCCATTTTCAGCCGATCAATGTTCGCTGACCGCAACTTCGCGCTCGGGCTAATGTTCATGATGGTGACCGGCGTGCTGCTGCTCGCCGGGCTCGCGCTGCTGCCGCCGATGCTCCAGCACCTGTACGGCTATTCGGTGCTTCAGTCGGGTATCATGACCGCGCCGCGCGGCGTTGGGACGCTGATCTCGATGCTGCTCGCAGGTCGGCTGGTCGGCAAGGTCGATCTCAGAATCCTGGTCGCGCTAGGCATGGGCCTGATGGGCTGGTCGCTTCACGTCATGACCGGCTTCGCGATCGAGATGGGACATGGGCCGATCGTCTGGTCGGGCTTTATCCAGGGGCTTGGCCTCGGACTGGTGTTCGTAACCATGCAGAGCCTCGCGTTCGCCACGCTGGCGCCGAGAATGCGGACCCACGCTGCCAGCCTGCTGAACCTGTCGCGCAACATCGGCGGGTCGATCGGCATCAGCCTGGTGACGACCCTGCTGGCGCGCAACATGCAGACCGCACATGCCGACATTGCAGGCCATGTGACGGAACAAGTGCTGCCGACGATAACCGGCGGCGTAATCTCCGAGTTTGGCCTGCCGGCATCGAGTGCCCTGGCATTGGTCGACGCCGAAATCACACGGCAGGCGGCATTCATTGCCTACATCGACGATTTCTGGATCATGATGTGGCTGACCCTCGCATCCATCCCGCTGGTCCTGCTGCTCCGGCCGGCAAAAACGACGCGATCAAGCGAACCCAGAGTGGCTATCGCCGATTGATCAGGCGGCGTGGCCGTCAGGCTGCGACATAGCCTCCGTCGATCATGTAGATCGATCCGTTGCAGTACGACGATGCGTCGCTGGCGAGAAACGCGATCAAGTGGGCGACTTCCTCGCTGGTCCCATAGCGCTTCATCGCGATACCGGCCTCCAGGCCCGCTCGCAGCGCGGCCGGATCGGCCGGAGCGAGCTGGTGCTCAATTGAGGCGATCATGCGATTGTCTATCGGGCCGGGGCCCACCGCATTTACCCGAATGTTCGAAGGGCCCAATTCCAGTGCGGCGGTCTTTACCAGCCCATAAACCGCATGCTTGCTGGCGATGTAGGGAGCCATTGCGGGAAAGCCGATGCAGCCGGCAATCGACGACAGTGCGATGATTGATCCGCCGTCGCGATTTTTGAGGTGCGGCACGCAGTGCTTCATCGACAGCCAAACGCCGGTTACATTGGTGCGTATCGTATCCTCGAACTCTTCGACGCTCAGCGTCTCGATCGGCTTGACGACGCCCTCGGTGCCGGCGTTGGCAACCAGGATGTCGAGCCCGCCGAACTGTTCAAGCGTTGACTCGACGGCTGCTGCAAAGGCTGCCTCATCGGTGGCTTCGGCCAGGCTTCCGCCAACCTCGCCAAGCGGCTTCAAACGGGCCAGGGTAGCGGCCAACTTGTCAGCCGAACGGGCGACTAGCATCACTTTGGCGCCGAGCTGCAGGAACAGCTTCGCGGTGGCTTCGCCGATGCCTCCGGTGGCGCCGGTTATGATCGCGACCTTGCCGTCGAGGCGTTGCTTGTTCATTTCGTCAGTCACGTCGAGTCTCCGTTCGAATGAGGTTCCCGATGAACGACTGGGGCCAATGGCCTACCATGGCATATAGGTAATGACGCCATGAAAAGGTCCGACCCTCGCCTTGCCATCGCAATCCGCGTCGTCCCTCGTTCATCCAGGCCGGGGATCGGCGGGTGGCGCGAGGGGGCGGACGGGCGAGAGGAGCTTGAAGTGCGGGTATCGGCCGCCCCAACCGACGGCGAGGCCAATGCAGCGCTGATCAAGCTACTGGCCAAGGAACTGGGTATTCCCCGGAGTTCGATCGAAATCGTCAGCGGCGAGACCAGTCGCCACAAGCGGATCGCGCTGCCGTTTGACGAAGCGGAACTGCGAACGCGCTTACGCTAGGTTGCTAGTCGGCAATAAGGCTCATGCAGGTTCCACCGGCCTCGGCCTTCTGCAGTTCCGACAGGTCCAGTTCGACAACCTGGAATCCGCGTTCCCGCATGCGTTCAGCGGTCCTGGGGCTGCCTGCAGCCATCAAGATCTTGTCTGCGGCGCGTACGATATTCGCCGCGTAGGGTTCGTCCTCGCCCACATGGATCGGATCCGTGCCTACAAAAATGGCTGGGTCCACCCATTCCGGATTCACCAGCACGATAGGGCGGCCATGCTGGTCAGGCCCGGCGAAAGTCGCGGCGGTCTTAAGGTGCAGGCATCGGCCCAATTCGACTGGGGAAACCTGAAATCCGAGCTGTTCGGCGACCTCCTTAAGCGAACTCAGGCCCTGGCTGTCGGTTCGTCTTGACCGGCCGACGTACAGCATCTTGTCGATGCGCAGCACGTCACCGCCGTCCAATATCCCCGAATCCAGGAAATGGATCTTGAAATAGGGTGCCAAGCCCTCCGCGGTCGAAAAAATCTCATCGAACCGCGATGGAATTCCCGGGCGGGCGATGACGGCGTGGTCGCCCAACAACACCGCCGTATCTTCAACGAAGACGCCGTCAGGGTGATCATCGAGCGCCTCCAGGCGATGGATGGTCAAACCGGCATCCGCCAGTGCACGTTCATAAGCGGATTGTTGATCCGAAGCCCGTCTTACATCGATGGGATGCCGCTTCAGGTGCGTCAGCGCACAGTCGGCAAGTCGCGGACTAACCGCGCGAGTGAAAGCCATCGGCATTGGTCAGTCCTAACCGAGGGGACCAAGAATGAAACTCGGCACATTTACCTAGGCGACACTCGAATTTCCAAAGAGAAAGGGCGGCCCAAACGGACCGCCCTTCCTTGTTCGAATTGATGGGGCTTAGCGCTTCGAGAACTGGAAGCTGCGGCGGGCCTTGGCCTGGCCGTACTTCTTGCGCTCGACCACGCGGCTGTCGCGGGTCAGGAAGCCTTCGCGCTTGACCGCGGTGCGCAGCGCCGGCTCGAAGCGGCGACAGCGCCTGGGCGATGCCGTGCTTGACCGCGCCGGCCTGGCCGGAGAGGCCGCCGCCCTTGACGGTGGCGACGACGTCATACTGGCCGACCCGCTCGGTGACGTCGAACGGCTGGTTGATCACCAGGCGCAGGGTCGGGCGAGCGAAATAGATCGACTGATCGCGGCCATTGACCTCGATCTTGCCCGAGCCCGGCTTCAGCCAGACGCGCGCAACGGCATCCTTGCGGCGGCCGGTGGCATAGGCACGGCCGTACTTGTCGAGCTGCTGCTCGCGAAGCGGAGTTTCGACCTGCGGCGCGACCGGGGCCGGTGCTTCAGCGGCTTCGACTTCGACGGTATCGACCGTGGCAGTCTCGGCTGCCGGGGTTTCGGCGACGACAGGCTCTTCAGCCTGCTGGCCGGTCAGCTTGCCCAGGTCGGAAAGGGATTTCTTAGCGGCCATCTTATGCGCCCACCTTGTTCTTGCGGTTCATGCCAGCGACGTCGAGCAGCTCGGGGCTCTGCCCGCCGTGCGGATGCTCGGTGCCATTGTAGAGGTGCAGGGCGCGCATCTGGTCGCGGCCGAGCGGGCCGCGCGGGATCATGCGCTCCACGGCCTTCTCGAGCACGCGCTCCGGGAAGCGGCCCTCGAGCACCTTGCCCGCGGTCACTTCCTTCAGGCCGCCGGCATAGCCGGTGTGCTTGTAGTAGAGCTTCTGCGTTCAGCTTGCGGCCGGTGAAGCGCACCTTGTCGGCGTTGATGACGACGACATGGTCGCCGCAATCGACGTGCGGGGTGAAGCTCGGCTTGTGCTTGCCGCGCAGGATGTTGGCGATGATCGTCGCGACGCGACCGACCACCAGGCCGTCGGCATCGATCAGATGCCACTTCTTCTCCACCTCGGCCGGTTTGATCGACTTGGTGGTCTTCATCAGCGCCTTCATGGGCTGGACCTCTTCTTCAAAAATGCATGAAGCGCCACCAGGGGGCAGCGCTGCTGGGCGGGCTAATGCTGATGAGGGGCGAGAAAGTCAAGCAAAAGCGGGATGTTGCTGACGGGTAAAATATTACCGGAGCTCGGTTTCGACCCAGTCGCCATAGTCCGCCAGCAGGCGTTCGATCGGCCAGACGACGATGGCCGGGACCGAGTAGCTGTGAAGTTCCTTGATCCGCATGATCAGCGCGTCCGACTTTTCCATCGTCGTCTTGAACAGCGCTGGCGTTTCGGTCGCGGTTTCGATCGCTCCTTCCCAGCGATAGATCGATCGGCACGGGCCGAGGATGTTGACGCACGCGGCGAGCTTCTCCTCGACCACGGCCATTCCGATCCGCTGCGCTTCGGCCGGGTCGGCGAAGATGGCGTAGACGGTGACGACGCTCATTTCCGCGGCGTCCCATATGAATGCGCTCCCCACGTAACGGCGGCGACGACCAGCGCGCCGACGGCCTGGTGCAGAACGGCGAGGACGATGTTCATTCCGGTCATTACGGTCGCAATGCCGAGCAGTATCTGAGTTCCGAACGCCCGGTGGATGAATTTGGCGGCCTGCACGTCGATCGGCTTCACCTTCCGCGCGAAGATTACCAACGCGGCGACCACGACCCACGCCCACCAGCGATGGAGGAAGTGGAGCAGGTAGGGATCGTGGGTGAAGGTCCAGCCGGCCCCCTTCGCCCAGTCGATGCCGTCGGGAATGAATTTGCCCTGCATCAGCGGCCAATCGCTGGCGACATAGCCCGCGTTCAGGCCGGCCACCCAGGCGCCGAGCAGCAGTTGGATGAAAAGAATGAAGGCCGTGACCAGGCTGGCGCGGGTCAGGCGGGCGGGGCGGTTCTCGCCCGTCTTTGCTAGCTGCCGGAGATCGAGCGCGGTCCAGATCAGCGCGGCCATGATGAACAGGGCCAGCAACAGATGCGCGGATAGGCGGAAATGGCTGACGTCGGTCCGATCGACCAAGCCCGACATGACCATGTACCAGCCGAGCAGGCCCTGGCTGCCGCCGAGCAGCAGTAACGCGACCAGTCGCCAGCCGTAGCCCTTGGAATTGCCCGTTTGAGCGCGAACCAGGCCAGCGGCAGGGCAAAGGCAAGGCCGATCAGCCGACCGATCAACCGATGCACCCATTCCCAGAAGAAGATGAACTTATATTGGGCGAGGTCCATTCCCGCCGGGCCGTTGATCTCACGATATTCGGGCGTCGCCTTGTAAAGGTCGAAAGCATGCTGCCATTGTTCGTTGGTCAGCGGCGGGATGGCGCCGCGGATCGGGTTCCATTCGGTGATCGAGAGACCGCTCTCGGTCAGCCGGGTGATTCCGCCGACCACGACCATCAGGAACACGAGCCCGGCGACAAGCAGCAGCCAGTTGGCGATTGCAAGCGGGCGGGCGGTGAGCTTCGCCTGGGAAGCTTGGGGCGTAAGTGCGGAGTCCATTTCGCGGGGCGATATGGCCGGATAACAACGCCTTGCCAATAATCTCGAATTCCCACGCGAATGTAATGTTGTAACTTTCACAACGCGACGTTATATCCTGCGCCATGTCGCTACTTGCGATTCCCACTCATCGTCTCGACCGGATGGCTATCGGCCTGTCTGGCCTTTGTCTCGTCCACTGCCTGGCGACATCGGTCTTGCTTGCGCTGGTGGCGAGCATCGGAAGCACTCTTGGCGCTGGCTGGATTCACGAAGTTGGCCTCGGCCTGGCGATGATCATGGGAGCGATCTCGCTCGGCCGGGGCATCCTTGAACATGGCTACACCATGCCTAGTGCCGTCGGCGGGCTTGGGCTGGGCGTCATGGCCGGCGCGTTGACCATGCCGCATGATGGGACCGAGGCGCTGTATACCGTCGTCGGAGTGGCAATCTTGGCGCTTGGCCACCGACTCAACGGGATCGCTGCCGAATAGCCTTCGCCGCGCTTGCGGGTGAGGGTTGGGAGGCCTATCTTCCCCCTATGTCAGCACATACTCATCAGCTTCACAAAGGCGCGTCGCTTCGCGATGCCGCCGCTCGGAGGATGGCCGAACGCGGCGAGCAATGGACCGACATGCGCGCATCGGTGTTCGACGCGCTGGCCGGGTTCGACCGGCCGGCGAGCGCCTATGACATCGCCGAGGCGGTATCCAAGTCGCGCGGGAAACGGGTCGCGGCAAACAGCGTCTATCGCATCCTCGACCTGTTCGTAGGCACCAACCTCGCCCGTCGGGTCGAAAGCGCCAATGCCTATATCGCCAATCAGCATCCGGGCTGCCTGCACGATTGCATCTTCCTGATCTGCGACAACTGCGGACAGGCGACCCATATCGACGATGACAAATTGTCGGGCGGAGTTCGCGACGCCGCCGAGCATGCCGGATTTGCCGAGGTTCGTCCGGTAATCGAGGTCCGTGGCCGCTGCGGCGACTGCAGCTAAGTGCTGGATAAGCACCCCTTAAGGGGTTAGTGGCGGTCCAATGTCCGAACGTCCCGATACGCCACTTCTCGACAAGGTCCATTTTCCGGCCGATATCCGCAAGCTGGAGAAGTCGCAGCTGCCGCAGCTGTGCGACGAGCTTCGCGCGGAGATGATCTCCGCCGTGTCCACATCGGGCGGGCATCTGGGCTCCGGCCTCGGCGTGGTCGAGCTGACCGTCGCCATTCACTATGTGTTCGATACGCCGAACGACAGGCTGATCTGGGACGTCGGCCACCAATGCTATCCGCACAAGATCATCACCGGCCGGCGCGACCGCATCCGGACGATCCGGCAGGGCGGCGGCCTCAGCGGTTTCACCAAGCGAGCCGAGAGCGAATATGACCCGTTCGGCGCGGCGCACAGCTCGACCAGCATCTCCGCCGCGCTCGGCTTCGCCATCTCCAACAAGCTTGCCGACACGCCGGGCCGCGCGATTGCGGTGATCGGCGACGGGGCGATGAGCGCGGGCATGGCCTATGAGGCGATGAACAACGCCCACGAAGCCGGCAACCGGCTGATCGTCATCCTCAACGACAATGACATGTCGATCGCACCGCCGGTCGGCTCGCTCCGAAACAGCCTGGCGCGGCTGGTTTCGTCGCGGAAATATCTGGCGCCACGACGTCTGGCGCAGAAGCTTGCGCGGGCGATGCCGGGTCCGCTCCATCGCGCCGCGCGCAAGATGGAAGAATACACCCGCGGCTGGGTGACCGGCGGCACGCTTGTTCGAGGAGCTGGGCTTCTACTACGTCGGCCCGGTCGACGGCCATAATGTCGAGGCGCTGGTCGAAATCCTCGAGAATGTCCGCGATGCGGAGGAAGGGCCGATCCTGGTCCATGCCGTGACCAAGAAGGGCAAGGGCTATGGCCCGGCCGAAAGTGCCGCGGACAAATATCATGGCGTGGTCAAGTTCGACATCGTGTCGGGCAAGCAGGACAAGGGCCCGGGCGGCGGTCCGCCGGCCTACACGGCGGTGTTCGCCGAGGCGCTGAAAGCCGAAATGGCGCGCGACGAGAAGGTCGTCGCGATCACGGCCGCGATGCCGTCGGGCACCGGACTGGACAAGGTCGAAGCGGCTTTCCCGACCGCACCTTCGACGTCGGCATCGCCGAGCAGCATGCGGTGACCTTTGCCGCCGGCCTCGCCGCGCAGGGGCACCGGCCGTTCTGCGCGATCTACTCGACCTTCCTGCAGCGCGCCTACGACCAGGTGGTCCATGACGTTGCGATCCAGAACCTGCCGGTGCGCTTCGCAATGGACCGCGCCGGGCTGGTCGGCGCCGACGGCTGCACCCATGCCGGGTCGTTCGACCTCGCCTATCTCTGCACCCTGCCCAATTTCGTGGTGATGGCCGCTGCCGACGAGGTCGAGCTGGTCCACATGGTCCACACCATGGCGCTGCACGACAGCGGGCCGATCGCCGTGCGCTATCCGCGCGGCAACGGCCGCGGGCTGGCGCTGCCCGAAACGCCACAGGCGCTGGAAATCGGCAAGGGCCGTATCGTCCGAGAGGGCAAGACGGTCGCGATCCTGTCGCTGGGCACCCGGCTGGAGGAAGCGGAAAAGGCCGCCGACATGCTCGAAGCCAAGGGCCTTTCGACCACCGTCGCCGACATGCGCTTCGCCAAGCCGCTCGACGAAGATCTGATCCGCAAGCTGCTCACCACCCATGAAGTGGCGGTGACGATCGAGGAAGCGGCGATCGGCGGCTTCGGCGCACATGTGCTGACGCTTGGCCAGCGACGAGGGTCTGATCGATGCGGGCCTCAAGCTTCGCACCATGCGCCTGCCGGACAGCTTCCAGGACCAGGAATCGCCGCACAAGCAATATGACGAGGCCGGCCTCAACGCGCCGCACATCGTCGAGACGGTGCTCAAGGCCTTGCGTCGCAACGATGTCGATGTCGATGCGGGAGCGATCGCCTGACCCTCGAATGGTGGCTCGTCTTCGGGCTCGTCGGCCTGATGATCCTGTTTTTCGTTACCATGCCGATGTCGCGCCGGCGGCATCTTCGCCTGGCGCGCAAGCGGGGCCGGATCGAATTTGACCGGTTCGAGCGGGCGATGGCACGGGCCTTCGTTTCGGCAACGACCATTCGCTTCCTGTGGCGCGAATTGGCGCCTTTCTACCATTCGCCATTGAAGCCGCTGCCCGATGATCGGCTCGAAAGCCAGATATTGGTCGATAGGCCGGAAATCGAAGGACTGATCATCCACTTCTGGCGCTCGATGCGGGGCGCAGATCCCTTGCCGGCCTTCTCGCCACTCGCGCCCGACCCGAGCGTCGCGGAACTCGGCCGCCATCTGGACCTTATGGCCGGATGGACCGTGAGGAGCGCAGCGTGAACGGATGGCAGGACTGGGGGCGGCGCCTGCTGATTTCCGCTACATTGCTGCTAGTTACCGTGTCGTTCCTGCCGTTGTGGTGGACGGATCGCTGGTGGGTCCGGCTGTGGGATTATCCGCGGCTTCAAGTTGCGGGCCTGCTCATCATTTTCGGCGTGGCACTTTTCGTCATCAAGGTTCGGCGCACGCCTGCCTTTTGGGCGCTTGTCGCGGTGGTTGTGGCTGCACTCTCCTGGCAGGCCAGCCATTTCATCCCCTATTTCCCGCTCTACCCCCAGCAAGTCGCCAGTGCGAAAAGCTGCCCTGCCAAGCGCCAGCTTTCGTTGCTCAATGCCAATGTCCTGTTGAGCAACAAGCAATATGGAAGATTGCTTCGCCTGGTCGAGCAGCGGCGGCCGGACGTGCTGCTCCTGCTTGAGCCCGGGCTGGAGTGGGAAAAGGCAGTTGCACCGCTCTCGAAGGATTATCCGTATCGATTATCGGAAGTTATCCCAAATACTTACGGGATGATCTTGATGTCGCGCCTTCCGATGGAAGGAGGCATTGCCCATCTGCTCCAGCCGGGCGTTCCATCGGCTTCTGTCAGCCTGCGATTGCCCGGCGGGGATGAGGTCAAGTTCCACGCGCTTCATCCTGAGCCACCTTATCCCGGTGACGACAGCGGTGAGCGGGACGCCGAGCTGGTCAAGGTGGGCCGCAGCGTTCGCAACAATGGGCAGGCGGCGATTGTCATGGGCGACCTGAACGACGTTGCGTGGTCGCGAACCTCGCGCCTGTTCAAGCAGGTTGCCGGCATGGGCGATCCTCGCGTCGGCCGGGGCTTCTACCCGACCTTCAACGCCAATTATCCGCTTCTCCGCTGGCCACTCGATCATTTGTTCGTGAGCCCGCATTTTGAATTGCTAGCGATCGACCTTCTGCGCGACATCGGATCGGATCACTCTGCCGATCTACTTTCGACTGTGCCTGAAGGGTGATGCGTCGGCGCGGAAGGTCAATCCTTCGGCGGCGCCGTCGATCGAGGCCGAAGCGAGCAAGGAGTTGGGCGAGGGCGTCGCAGAGAAGCGCGAGGAAGACGGTGGCCGCTAAGGTTCGGGCAGACCAGCTGCTAGTAGCGCTCGGGTTGGCAGAAAGCCGGACCCGCGCGCAGGCGTTGATCCTGGCCGGCAATGTCTTTGCGGGCGAGAAGCGGGTGAGCAAGGCCGGCGATATGCTGGCCGAGGACGCAGCACTGACAGTCAAGGGACGCGACCATCCCTGGGTGTCGCGGGGCGGAATCAAGCTTGATCATGGGCTCAGCCATTTCGGGTTTGACGTTGCGGGAAAGGTGGCGCTGGACGTCGGCAGTTCGACCGGCGGGTTCACCGACGTGCTGCTGACCCGGGGCGCGACCAAGGTCTATGCAGTCGATGTCGGCACCAACCAGCTGGCATGGAAATTGCGCAGCGACCCGCGCGTCATTGTCCACGAACAGACCAATGCCCGCGATTTGACGACGGCAATCATAACCGAGCCGGTCGACATCGTCGTTTGCGACGCCAGCTTCATCTCGCTCGCCAAGGTGCTCGACCGAGCCCTCGATCTCGCCAGGCCCGGGGCCAGGCTGGTCGCGCTGGTCAAGCCGCAGTTCGAGGCAGGACGAGCGGAAGTCGGAAAGGGAGGGGTGGTTCGGGACCCTGAAGTTCACACTCGCGTTTGCGAGGAGGCGGCCGATTGGGTCAACGCAAAGGGATGGCGCGTTCTGGGCGTCGAGAAAAGCCCGATCACCGGCCCGGAAGGCAATGTTGAATTCCTTCTGGGTGCGATCAAGGAGGATTGAATGACGCGCAAGAGCGAAGGACGGCCGCGGCCTCTGGAAAATGGCGCTGATCACGATTCCTGCAATCGTGATCATGCGGTTCGCTGATGGGCTATCTGTCGAACAGCGGCTTTGAGAATGGCTGGTATGCGGTGCTGCAAAAGCCCTCTTTCCAGCCGCCGGCATGGATGTTTGGCGTCGTGTGGACCACGCTTTACACGCTGCTCGGCCTGGCCCTTGCCCTCATTCTGCAGGAGCCTCCCTCGAAGGAACGCAGGGACGCCCTTTGGCTGTTCGGAGGGCAGCTCGCACTCAATTTCGCCTGGTCGCCCGTCTTCTTCGGAATGCACATGATCGATGTCGCGTTCTTGATTATCTTGGTCATGCTGATCATGGCGATTGCGACGGCCAGCCTCTTTCGCCGACTAAGGCCGGTGGCGGGTTGGTTGATGCTGCCCTATCTTCTTTGGTTGTGCCTGGCCTCTGCCCTCAACTATGAGACTGGAAGGCTGAATCCAGGGGCCGATGCAGCGCCGCTCGGCATCACGGGAGTTAGATCATAATGCAATCGCAGAACCGGATATTCGACGACCTGGTCAAGATGATGAACGGTGTTGCCGGCACCATGGCCGGGATGGGCCGCGAGGCCGAAACCTCCATGCGCGACAAGATGCGCGAATGGGTCGGCGGGATGGATTTCGTTGCCCGCGACGAATTCGATGCGGTCAAGGCCATGGCCGTGGCCGCGCGCGACGAGAATGAGGCGCTCAAGAAGCGGATCGAGGCGCTGGAGCTAGCGGCGAAACCCGCGGCGGCAAAGTCAAAGCCGGCGAAAGCGCCGAAGCCGGGAGCAAAATCCTGACCGACGAAGTTGAAAACGACGAGCGTGACGACGGCGCGCCGATCGAGGTGCTCGAGCAATATTTCGAAGCGCGCGGCTGGGCCTGCGAGCGGGCCGGCGACGGTGAGATCATTGCCTCTGCCACGGGTAGCTGGGCGCAATATGAGCTTCGCGGCGTCTGGCGCAGCGAGGACCAGGTGCTGCAGTTCCTGGCCTTTCCCGACATCAAGGTTGGGCCGGAAAAGCGCGCCGCCATCTATGAGGCGATCGGCCTCATCAACGAGCAGCTGTGGCTCGGCCATTTCGAGCTTTGGTCGGGCTCCGGGCTGATCGTCTTTCGCCATGCCGCGCTGGTCGGCGAGGGCGAGTCCATGTCGTTTCGAGCAGGCCGAGGCGATCAGCGAGGCCGCGATTGAGGAATGCGAGCGCTTCTACCCCGTGTTCCAGTTCGTTCTGTGGGGCGGCAAGTCGCCGACCGAAGCGATCTCGGCGGCACTGATCGACACCGCTGGCGAAGCCTGACGTCATGACGTCAGCGTTTCCGGCGCCGGCCTGGCTGGTCGGATGCGGCAATATGGCCGGCGCGATGGTCGAGGGCTGGCGAGCGGCGGGCGTCGATTTTTCCGGCGTTACGGTTATCCGGCCGAGCGGAACCAAGGTCGAAGGCGTCAGAACCGTTACCGCCTATCCGGCGGACGAGGCGCCGCGCTTGGTTATGCTCGGGTTCAAGCCGCAGAAGCTCGATGAAATCGCACCGGGGCTGGAGCCGCATGTCAGATCGGAAACGATCCTGGTATCGATGCTTGCGGGCGTGACTGCCGCCACACTTCGCCAGCGCTTTCCGAATGCGCGCGCCATTGTTCGCATTATGCCCAACTTGCCAGTCGCACAGCGGCAGGGCGTAATTCGCGCTATACTCGGAGGATCGCGACGGCAAGGCGCGCGAACAGGTCGAAAGCCTGATGGCGCTGCTTGGTCTCGCGCCTTGGTGCGAGAATGAGGATCAAATTGCTGCCATCGGCGCCATCTCGGCCTCCGGGCCAGCCTATGTCGCGCGCTTTGCCGATGCTTTAGGTCGAGCGGGGGCGGCCCACGGTCTTGGTTCGAGCCTTGCTGAAACCATTGCTGCGCAGACGCTTGTCGGTACGGGTGCCTTTGCTGCCGCAACTGGTGAATCGATGGCCGACATTGCCCGTCGCGTTGCCAGTCCCAAAGGCACGACGGAGCAGGGCCTTGCGGTGCTGGACGGCCCCGAAGGGTTGCAACCGCTGGTCGATCGAATGCTCGATGCAGCAATCAAACGTGTCGAGGAATTGGCGGCGGCCGCCCGTCGCAATTGACGGCCAGCGGCTGCTCGCCTAGGCGCGAGCGCCTGACTGAGGGGATTTGAATGGCCGACACGCGCAGCTTCGACGACCGCGACGGGTGGATCTGGATCGACGGAAAGATCGTCCCGTGGCGCGAGGCAAATGTCCACATCCTGACCCATGCGATGCATTATGCGTCGTCCGTGTTCGAGGGGCAGCGCGCCTACGGCGGGGTGATCTTCAAGCTTTCCGAGCACAGCGCTCGGCTGCGCAGATCGGCCGAACTGCTTGGCTTCGACATTCCCTGGTCGGTCGAGGAAATCGATGCCGCCTGCAACGAGGTGATCAAGGCCAATGGCTTCGTCGATGCCTATGTCCGTCCGGTCGCCTGGCGCGGGTCGGAGAAGATGGGGGTTTCGCCAATGGGCACCAAGCCGCACCTGGCGATTGCGGCATGGGAATGGGGCAAATATTTCGCGCCCGAGATCGCGGCCAAGGGCCTGCGTCTGGACATCGCGCCGTGGCGGCGGCCGGCGCCCTATACCGCGCCGGTCCATAGCAAGGCCGCGGGTCTCTACATGATCGCGTCGCTGTCGAAGAAGCATGCCGACGAACGTGGCTATGACGATGCACTGATGTTCGACTGGCGCGGTCAGGTTGCGGAAGCAACAGGTGCCAACGTCTTTTTCGTGCGTGACAGCAAGCTCTACACGCCGACGCCCGACTGCTTCCTTGATGGCATTACACGCCGTACGGTGATGGACCTTGCCCGGCGCCGCGGCGTCGAAGTGGTCGAAAAGGCGATCTGGCCCGAGGAGCTGGAAAGCTTCGAACAGATGTTCATCACCGGTTCCGCAGCCGAAGTAACGTTCATCCAGTCGGCCGGTCCGTGGAACTTCGAAATTGGCGAATTGTCTCGCCAGCTTTGCCAAGACTATGACGATCTGGTCAATGGACGGCTGGTGAACGCCTAGTCTATTCACTGTTTCTTCGCATTCTCCTGTCTAAGTCGGACGGCCGGATCATTGAAAGTAGGCGGCAGTATCGAGTGGCGGGGGCGTCGGTAACTTCAACACAGGATCGTCGCAGCCAACCGCGCGGGTTGAGCTGCCGCGAAATGCTGTCCCTTGCGCCGCCGCGCGACCGTATCGGCCGCGCCGTCCGTCAGGCGCAAATCGATGCGCTGGTCCGGCTCGTGCCGGCGACGGTAGCGATCCAGATATTGACGGCCGCCGTCATGGTTGTCGCGCTTCGCGACACGACCGACCATTTCCAGCTTGGTTTGTGGTTCGGTGCGGCCCTGCTGATCTGCTTCATGCGTGGAGTGCGGGCGGTGCGGCTGCGCCACGATCCGGAATATGCCGAGCGATATCCGGCGCGGACGGAGACGATCTGCCTGCTGATCGCCGTTCTCGCGTCGCTGTGGCTGGTCCCGCCGCTCTACTGGTTCGACCAGGCCGGGCCAGCCCGAGAAGATATTCATGTGCGTGATTATGGCGGCACTGGTCAGTGCGGGCAGCATTACGCTGGTTTCGCTGCCTCAAGCGGCGGTCCTCTACGTCGGAATGCTCTCCATTGGCTGCGCCGCACTGACCCTGAAACTGGGCAGTCCGGGGATGTTCGGACTGGTGATCGTCTATGCCGGGGTGCTGATGAGCAATGTGCTCAGCACAGCTCGCCAGTTCATCACCCATAGCCGCGATCGGATCGAGCTGCGCGAACAGGGCGAGATCATCCAGCTGCTGCGTGAGCTCGAGGCTACCGGGTCAGGCGGCCTGTGGGAGCTGGACGGCGACCTGCGCATCGTCAAAATGTCGCATGAATTGTTGGCGGCGATGCGGCTTCGCGAAGAGCAGGTCATTGGGCGCCACTACAGCGCACTGCTCGACCCTGCAGGACAGATCGCGAACCTGTCCACCGGCATGCGTGCGCTTTTCCGGGATCTTGATAGCGGTACACCGTTCCGCGATCGCGCCATTCCCTCCGCCGACCGGGAACGATGGTGGTCGATCTCAGGCAAGCCGATCCACGACGGTAAAGAACAGTTGGTAGGCTGGCGCGGCGTCGCGTCCGACATCACCGAGGCGCGCCTTTCCGGCAGTGACTCGGTGCGCGCTGCCCGAACCGATCCGCTGACCGGGCTGGCAAACCGCCTTCTGGTGCGCGAGCTGCTCGAAGAGGCGGTGATGAGGCAGTGGGAGGTGCAGAGCGGCTGCGCGCTGCTTCTCGTCGACCTGGACCGGTTCAAGCTTGTCAACGACACTCTCGGCCATGCCATTGGCGATCAGCTGCTTATCGAGGTCGGGCGGCGGCTGGAGCTTGCGATGGGAGAAGGCGGGCGCGTCGGCCGGATCGGCGGCGACGAATTCGCCATCATCTGGAGCGCGGGCTGCAACCGGGACCGCCTTTCCGCGGTCGCCGACCAAATCATCGCCGACCTGTCGAAAAGCTTCACCATCGGCGCGGCGACGCTTCATGTCGGCGCGACGATCGGTATCGCCGTCTGCCCGGCCGATGGTATTCTCGAAGAGCAGCTGATGCGCAGCGCCGACCTCGCGCTTTACCGTGCCAAGGAAGCCGGTCGCGGCGGCCATGCCTTCTTCGAGCGCTACATGTTCGAGCAGGCCGAGGATCATCGCTTGCTGGAGCAGGACGTGCGCGAAGCGCTTGGCGGCGACGGACTGGCGCTTGCCTATCAGCCGATCATCGACGCGAAGAACGGCGAAGTGGTCGCCCGCGAGGCGCTGCTGCGTTGGCGTCATCCAAAGCGCGGCGACATTCCCCCGGACCAGTTCATTCCGATCATCGAGGACGCCGGACTGATCCACCAGATTGGCGACTGGGTCATTCGCGAAGCCTGTGCCGAAGCTGCCCGCTGGGACGGCTCGATGCGGGTCGCAGTCAATATTTCAGCGGCACAGCTGACCGGGGCGGGGCTGGCCAAGACCGTGCTCGGGGCGCTGGCTGCAACGCGGCTCGAGCCAAGTCGGCTGGAGCTCGAAGTCACGGAAAGCGTGTTCCTGGGCGACGATGCCGCAACACTCGCTTCGCTTGAACGACTGCGCGCCCTTGGCGTCCGGCTGGTGCTCGACGATTTCGGCAAGGGCTACAGCTCCTTCGGCTATTTGAGCCGCGCTCATTTCTCCAAGATCAAGATCGACCAAAGCTTCGTCCGCGGCGCGGCGGAAGGGGCGAAAGATTGCGTTGCCATCGTCCACGCCATCCTGGCGCTTGCCCGCGGTCTCGGCGTTGAAACCACCGCCGAGGGGGTCGAGACCGAGGGCCAGGCCGCCGCGATGCGGCAGCTGGGTTGCACCCAGCTGCAAGGCTTTCACTTCGGCCGGCCGGTCCCCGCCAGCGAACTTTATGAGCCACTTCGGCGGGCACGGCGCCGAAGGGCCTGATTTGCGCTTTTCATAGGCGGATGAGCGGCTATAAGCCGGCCCGCGAGCGAGCGCCCGATTTCCACGGGCGGCCCATGCTGGGGCGTCGCCAAGTGGTAAGGCACCGGTTTTTGGTACCGGCATTCGCAGGTTCGAATCCTGCCGCCCCAGCCAGTTTCAACCATCATTCGTGGGCTTGATTCAATCGCGCAATTGCGCCTAGGCAATGACGTTCTCCGTGACGGCAAGCAACAGGGGCTGTCCATGGCGTCAAGATCGAAGTCCGGTCTTCGATTCTCGCAAGGCAGAGCGGGGCTGCTCGCGGTCTTGGCAATCGCCGTCTCCGGTTGCAATCGCGGCATTCTCGATCCGGTTGGTCCGGTAGCAAGCGCCGAGAAGACGATCCTCATCAACTCGACCGCGATCATGCTCGCGATCATCATCCCGACGATGATCGCGACCGTCGCATTCGCCTGGTGGTTCCGCCGCGGCAATGCCAAGGCGGAATATCGGCCGGACTGGGAATATTCGGGGGCGATCGAGATGGTTGTCTGGGGCATTCCGGTGCTAACCATCATGCTGCTGGGCGGCATCACCTGGATCAGCAGTCACGACCTCGAGCCGAGCAAGCCGCTCGATTCCCCGGTCAAGCCGCTGACGGTCGAAGTGGTCTCGCTCGACTGGAAATGGCTGTTCATCTACCCCGACCAGGGGGTCGCGACGGTCAACCAGCTGGTCGTGCCGGCCGGCACGCCGCTCTATTTGAAGCTGACCTCCGCTACCGTGTGGAACAGCTTTTTCGTCCCGCAGTTCGGGTCGATGATCTACACAATGCCGCGGATGACGACCCGCTTAAACCTGCAGGCCGACCGCCAGGGTGTCTATGATGGGCTATCATCTCATTTCAGCGGCGATGGTTTTCCCGGCATGCAGTTCAAGGCCCACGTCGTCCCGCCGGAGCAGTTCGCTGCCTGGGCCAACGGCGCGCGCGGCAAAGGGCTGGTGCTCGACTGGAAGAGCTATGCCGACCTGTCGAAGCCGAGCAGCTATGTGAAGCCGATCACTTATGGGACGGTGACTCCCGGCCTGTTCGATGCCATCGCCACCAAGGGCGGTCCGCCGCCATTGCCGCCGGTCCCGCCGGCAACCGAGCAGGGGGGCTAAGGCATGTTCGGTAAGCTGACCTGGGACGCGATTCCCTTCGACGAGCCGATCCCGCTGGTCACGTCGCTGGTCGTGATCCTGGCGGTAGTCGGCACTGCCATCTGGGTCTGGCGCAAGGGCTGGTGGCCCGCTCTCTGGCACGGCTATATCACGTCCACCGATCACAAGAAGATCGGCATCATGTACATCGTGCTGGCGCTGCTGATGCTGGTTCGCGGCTTCGCCGACGCGATCATGATGCGGGCACAGCAGTCGCTGGCGATTGGGGCTTCGCAGGGATATCTCCCGCCCGAGCACTACAACCAGATCTTCTCGGCGCACGGCACGATCATGATCTTCTTCGTGGCGATGCCGTTCGTCATCGGGTTCATGAATTTCGTCGGTCCCGTTGCAGCTCGGCGTGCGCGACGTCGCCTTTCCGACGATGAACAACGTCAGCTTCTGGCTGACCGCGTCGGGCGCGCTCCTGATCAACCTCAGCCTGTTCGTCGGTGAGTTCGCCAGGACCGGCTGGCTCGCGTTCCCGCCGCTCAGCGAGAAGGAGTTTTCGCCCGGCGTCGGGGTCGATTATTACCTCGTGGCGTTGCAGATATCCGGTGTCGGGACGCTGCTGACCGGGGTCAATTTCGTCACCACCATCTTGAAGACCCGTGCGCCTGGCATGAGCTATCTCAGGATGCCGGTATTCTGCTGGACCTCGCTGGCATCGAACCTGCTGATCATCGCCGCATTCCCGGTGCTGACGGTGACCTTGGCGCTGCTGATGCTCGACCGCTACCTCGGCTTCCACTTCTTCACCAGTGACGGTGGCGGCAATTCGATGCTCTACATGAACCTGATCTGGGTCTGGGGGCATCCGGAGGTCTACATCCTCGTCCTGCCGGCGTTCGGCATCTTTTCGGAGGTCGCCGCGACCTTCTCCGGCAAGCCGCTGTTCGGCTATCGCTCGATGGTCTTCGCCACGCTGGCGATCTGCATCCTCTCATTCTGCGTCTGGCTGCACCATTTCTTCACCATGGGTGCCGGCGCGAACATCAATGCCATCTTCGGCATCGCCAGCATGCTGATCGGCATCCCGACCGGCGTGAAAATCTTCAACTGGCTGTTCACGATGTACGGCGGCCGGGTCCGCTTCAACGTGCCGATGTATTATTTGATCGGCTTCATGCTGACCTTCGTCCTGGGCGGCCTGACCGGCGTCCTGCTGGCCATCCCGGCGGTCGATTTCGTGGTCCACAACAGCCTGTTCCTGGTGGCGCACTTCCACCATGTGATTATTGGCGGCGTCGTCTTCGCGATCATGGCCGGCTACACCTACTGGTTCCCCAAGGCGTTCGGCTTCACGCTGGATGAGCGCCTCGGCAAGGCGATCTTCTGGTGCTGGTTCATCGGCTTCCACCTGGCCTTCATGCCGCTCTACGTGCTCGGCTTTTGGGGCGCGACGCGGCGGATGCAGCACATCCCCGATGCCAGCTGGGCACCGTGGCTTAACGTCGCCTTCGTCGGCGCCGCGATTATCGGGCTGGGGATTGCCTTAACCGTGGTGCAACTCCTTTATTCGATCAAGACCCGCGACCAACGGCGGGATGTTACCGGCGATCCCTGGGACGGCCGGACGCTGGAATGGCTGACCTTGTCGCCGCCGCCACATTATAATTTCGCGGTGCTGCCTGATGTTCATGGCGAGGAAGCCTATTGGACCCGCAAGCAAACCGCGATCAAGGAAGACAGGCTGATCGACGAGCCCGACTACCAGCCGATCGAAATGCCGATCGATACGCCGACCGGCGTGATCTGCGCCTTATTCGCCTCGATCTGCGGCTTTGCCGTCATCTGGCATATCTGGTGGCTGGCGATCCTCGGCCTGATCGGCGCGTTCGCGATTTTCGTCTGGTACGCGTGGCAGGACGAGCATGAGCATATTATCCCGGTCGACGAGGTCAGGGAGAACGCCCGCGAGCGGCGCCGTATTCGCATGGAACATCTCCACCAGCTGAGTCAGTCGACATGACCGCGTCGGAAGCACCTGCCATTGGCCTGACCCACGTCGGCTCCGAAGACACCGGGCTGGGTCATCGCGGCCCGGAATCGAAGAGCATCGTCGTCCCTTACGGCTTCTGGCTGTTCGTCCTGTCGGACATGGTGCTGTTCTCGGCACTGTTCGCGACCTACGCATCGCTGGCGCATGCCACTGACGGCGGTCCGACTTCGAACGAGTTGTTCGACCGGACGCTGGTCGCCATCGAAACGATGGCCCTGCTCCTGTCCAGCTTCACCTGCGGCCTGGCGATGATCGTTGCCAAGCGCGGCAACATGAAGTGGACCCTCGGCTGGCTGCTGGTTACCGGTCTCCTCGGCCTCGTATTCCTGTTCGATCGAGCTCTACGAGTTCGCCACGATGATTGCCGAAGGCGCGGGGCCGCAGCGCAGCGCCTTTCTGTCGTCCTTCTTCACCCTGGTAGGGTGCCATGGCGCGCACGTCACCGCAGGCTTGCTGTGGATCGGCACGATGATGGCGCAGATCTGGACCAAGGGATTCCGCGATCACATCATGCGCCGGCTGCTGTGCCTCAGCGTCTTCTGGCACGCGCTCGACATCATCTGGGTCGCCATCTTCACCATCGTCTACCTGATCGGGACGCTGCCATGACCGAACATGATCCCGAAAAGCTGAACGTCGCGCCGGGCCAGCCGCACGACAATATCCTGAGCGAAACGCTCGCCTATGTGGTCGGACTAGCCCTGGCGTTGATCCTAACCGGCGTTTCCTTCTGGGTGGCCTCGACATCGGCCCTGTGGGGTCCAGGCGTTGCGGTCGGTCTGGTTGTCCTGGCGATTGCCCAAATGGGTGTGCACCTTGTCTTCTTCCTCCACATCACCAGTGGCCCGGACAACACCAACAACGTGCTCGCGCTGGCCTTTGGCGTGCTGATCGTCTTCCTGGTGATGATCGGGACGATCTGGATCATGGGCCATATGGACGCGAACATGGCGCCGGACCCGGCGCTCATGAACCTGCAAATGCAGCACTGATTGGTCTCTCGAGAGACGGTTAAGCAGCAACCAGCAGCTGCGCTCACTCGATGAGCATCGGCTCGCTGAACTGCCCATGGCGGGCGCCTTGCATGACTCGCGAAAACTCATCGCGATTCATGTGGACCAAGGAAGCATGGTCGCCGGCTTCGAAGTAGACGTCCGATTGTTGTTCGATCGCATCGTCGACGATCGCCTTGACGCCGTAGCCGGTCGGCGGAACCGCGCCGACATCGCAATCGTCAAAGAGGCTTTTGATTTCATCTTCGCTGGCGAGGCGGGGCTTGCGACCGAGCTCGCTCCTCAATTCCGACAATTCGACCTTTCGGTCCGACGGCAAAATCGCAAGCAAATATTCGTCGTCGGTATCGAGCAGAACTGCCTTTGCGACCTGCTCGGCCGGGAACCGAACTCGCGGACGCAGTCTCAAGCGATGATTTGGTCGGTTGATGCTCGACCAAGTCATAATCCGCCTTCACCTGATCCAGGTATTGGCGAAGTTTGGGCGCGATGGTCATGAGGGCCTCCTTTGATGCGCGCGGCGTCCAATGGGGCGTCAAATTCGCGAACGCCTTGCCCGGCCAGCTGTTCCGTGGCTCAGCCGATGCTGCGTCCAATCAGTTCTTTCATGATCTCCGATGTCCCGCCGTAGATCCGGGCGACGCGGGCGTCGCGCCAAAGGCGGGCGATCGGATATTCGTTCATATAGCCGGCGCCGCCGTGGAGCTGGAGAGCCGTGTCGCAGGCGTCCCACTGCATCTCGCTGTGCCACAGCTTGGCCGCGCTGGCCTCGGCCGGCGTCAGCTTGCCCGCGACATGGCGCTGCGATAGCCCAGTCGAGATGCGCCCAGCCGACCTGCAGCCGAGCCTTCAGGTCGGCGAGGGTGAAGCGCGTGTTCTGGAAGTCGATAATGCGCTTGCCGAACGCCTTGCGGTCGGACGTGAACCTGACCGCCTCGTCGAAGGCGCGTTGAGCCGCGGCCTGGCATCTGCACGGCGATCGACAGCCGTTCCTGCGGCAATTGCTTCATCAGCATGATGAAGCCGTCATTCTCCGCGCCGAGCAGTCGGTCGGCGGGCAGCTTCACCTCGTCGAAGAACAGCTCCGACGTGTCGTTGCCGTGCAGGCCGATCTTGTCGAGGTTGCGGCCGCGGCTGAAGCCTTCGTCGCCGGCCTCGACCAGGAACAGCGAGATGCCCTTGGCGCCGCCTTCCTCGGTCGTGCGGGCGGCAACGATGACCAGGTCCGCCGCCTGGCCGTTGGTGATGTAGGTCTTGCGACCCAGACAGCTTCCAGCCGTTGCCTTCGGGCCGGGCGATGGTCTTGATGCCCTGGAGGTCGCTGCCTGCGCCGGGCTCGGTCATGGCGATGGCGCTGATCGTCGAGCCGTCGACCATGCCGGGAAGATAGCGGCGCTTCTGCTCCTCGCTGCCGTAATGGACGAGATAGTCGGCGACGATGTCGGACTGCAGCGTGAAGCCGGCGGCCGAGCCCATATAGGCCAGCTCCTCGGCGACGATCGCGTTGAACGAGAAGTCGAGGCCGGGGCCGCCATAGGCCTCGGGCACCTGCGGGCACAGCAGTCCGGCGGCGCCGACCTGTTCCCACGCTTCGCGCTCGACGATTCCGTCGCGCTCATGATCGTCGAATCGGGGCTCGATCACGTCGGCGAGGACACGGCGGACGGTGTCGCGGAAGGCGTGATGGTCGTCGCTGAACAGCGAGCGTTCAGATGCTTCAATCATGACAGCTACCGTAGCGAAGGGTTGCGGGGTTGCAATCGGACGCTAGCATTGCAGCAATGGCTGGACCGCTTTCCGGACTGAAGATCGTCGAGATGGCGGGGCTGGGGCCGGGGCCGTTCGCGGCGATGATGCTGGCCGATCATGGCGCCGAGGTGATCCGCGTCGAACGCGCTGGGATGATCTGGGTGCCCAACGATCCGCTGCTCCGCAATCGACGGTCGATTTCGCTCGATTTGAAGCGGGAGGAATGCCGGGAGGTCGTTCGGCGGCTTGCGGCGCGGGCGGACGGGCTGATCGAGGGCTATCGGCCCGGAGTGATGGAGCGGCTCGGATTGGGGCCGGAAGAGCTTCTGAAGGCCAATCCGAAGCTGGTCTATGGCCGGGTGACCGGGTGGGGGCAGGACGGGCCGCTGGCCCAGGAGGCGGGGCACGACATCAACTATGTCGCGATTAGCGGGCTTCTTCACGGGATCGGGCCGAAGGAGCGGCCGGTGGTGCCGATCAACTACCTCGGCGACTATGCCGGCGGTGGCATGATGCTGGCGTTCGGAATGGTCTCGGCGCTGCTTGCCGTTCAGCGGGGCGGCGAGGGGCAGGTGATCGACGCGGCGATGAGCGACGGCGCGGCGCTGATCGGAGCGCTGACCTATGGGCTTCGAGCCGCCGGCCTGTGGCGCGACGAGCGCGAAGCCAACCTGCTCGATGGCGGCGAGCCCTTTTACGGGATCTATCGCTGCCTCGACGGCAAATTCATCAGCTATCGGCGCGATCGAACCGCAGTTTCAGGCGCAGCTTGTTCAAGGGACTGGCGCTTGCCGCAAAGCGCCAGCCGAGACGAAATCGCGATCGTGATCGCAGTCGCGGTCTCGCGACCATGGGTCGCGCATTTCGCCGGAACCGACGCCTGCGTCGCCCCGGTGCTCGACCTTGGCGAAGCGCCCGTACATCCGCACAATATGGCGCGAAGGACCTTTCTCGACCTGACGGGCGTGTTCCAGCCGGCGCCGGCGCCACGTTATTCCGAGACGAAGCTCGATCGCCCGGATCCGCCGCGGCGCGAGGGGCAGGATGGCGAAGCGATCCTGGCCGAGCTCGGCTATGGGGCGGACATGATTTCGCAGATCCTGAAGGCCAGATTGATGCACCCGCTGTACGAGCAAATGGAAACCAGCGTGTTCGAGCGCATGTCACTGGCCGCCGCGAAGCATGGCGCGGTCAATCTGGGGCAGGGCTTTCCCGATTTCGGCTGGCCTGCCTGAAATTCTTGAGGCGGCGGCCAAGGCGGTGGTCGAAGGATCGAACCAATATGCGCCGTCGCGCGGCCTGCCGGTCGCTGCGGGAAGCGGTTGCGGCGCATTATGGGCGGCATCAGGGGCTCGAACTATCAGCCGAAAATATCTGCGTGACCAGCGGCGCGACCGAAGCGCTGGCGGCGGCAATCCTGGCGACGGTCGAGCCGGGCGACGAAGTGATCGTGCTGACGCCCGCCTATGACGCCTATGCGCCGCTGGTTCGGCGTGCGGGCGGGCGCGGTGCGTGAAGTGGCGCTGCAGCCGCCGGGCTGGCGGATCGAGCGAAACGCGCTCGAAGCGGCGATTGGGCCGAAAACCAGGGCGATCATCTTCAACAATCCGCATAATCCGACGGGGCGGCTGTTCGATGCCGACGAACTGGCGGCCGTTGCGGAAATCGCGGTTTCCAACGACCTCATCGTCATCTCCGACGAGGTCTGGGAACATATCCTGCTCGATGGCCAGCAATTCACGCCGATTGCATCCCTGGCCGGCATGGCAGGTCGAACGCTGAAATGCGGCTCGGCGGGAAAGATTTTCTCGCTGACCGGGTGGAAGATCGGCTGGCTTGTCGCTTCGCCGGAGCTGGCGACCCTGGCGGCGAGGGCCCACCAGTTTCTGACCTTCGCATCAGCGCCCAACCTCCAGGCGGCGGTCGCCTTCGGTCTTGCCGAAGGCGACGCCTGGCTCCAGCCGATGCGCGAACGCTTCGCCGGGCGCGGGACCGGATGACGGCGGGGCTCGAAGCGGCGGGCTATGCCGTGCTGCCCAGCGCCTCGACCTATTTCCTGTGCGTCGATCTTGCCGCGTCGGGTATTGCCCTTGACGATGAGAGTTTCGCGCGACAGGCGGTCGAGCAGGCCGGCGTGGCGGTGGTTCCGCTGTCGCCATTTGCCGAACTGGATCCTGCGCGGCACCTCATCCGGCTGTGCTTCGCCAAGCGCGACGAAACGATTGATGCCGGCGTCGCGGCGCTGGCAAAAGCCAAGGAATTGACCCGATGACGCCCGCAGAAGAAGCCCGCCAATTGCTCTCCAGCCTGGGTGTGGAGAGCGGCGGCGGCCTGGAAAGCCGATCGCCGATCGACGGCGGAGTGATCGGAAGCGTCCACCAGGCGAGCGCAGCGGAAGTCGCCATGGCATGCGAGCGCGCGCAGGCCGCCTTCCTGCAATGGCGCACGGTCCCGGCGCCGCGCCGGGGCGAGCTGGTGCGGCTCATCGGCGAGGAACTTCGCGCGGCGAAGGAGCCGCTGGCGCGGCTGGTGACGCTGGAGGCGGGCAAGATCGTCCAGGAAGGCCTCGGCGAGGTCCAGGAGATGATCGACATCTGCGACTATGCCGTCGGCCTGTCGCGCCAGCTTTACGGCCTGACGATCGCCAGCGAGCGGGCCAACCATCGGATGATCGAACAATGGCATCCGCTGGGCGTGGTGGGCGTTATTACCGCTTTCAACTTCCCGGTGGCGGTATGGGCGTGGAACGCAGCGCTGGCGATCGTTTGCGGCGACCCGGTGATCTGGAAGCCGAGCGAAAAGACGCCGTTATGCGCAGCCGCGGTGATGTCGCTGGCGGGCAGGGCACTGAAGCGGTTCGGCGATGCTCCCGACGGATTGCTGCAATGCGTACAGGGTGGGCGTGAGGTCGGTGAGGCGCTGGTCGACGATCCGCGGATCGCGCTGCTTTCGGCCACCGGATCGACGGCGATGGGCAGGGCGGTGGGCCCGCGCGTGGCTCAGCGCTTCGGCCGCTCGCTGCTCGAGCTGGGCGGCAACAATGCGATGATCGTCGCTCCATCCGCCGACCTGGCATTGGCCGAGCGGGCCATCCTGTTTTCTGCTGCCGGAACGGCGGGACAGCGCTGCACGACGCTGCGGCGACTGATCGTGCATGAATCGATCGCCGAGCGGCTTGTCGCGAGGCTGCGCGAGTTGTTTGGGCACGTCAAGATTGGTGATCCGCGCGATGCCGACACCCTGGTCGGGCCGCTGATCGATGAAGCGGCGTTTGAAGCGATGCAGCGGGCGCTTGGTGGCACCGCAGAGCGCGTCGAGGCAGTCGACGGCGGCTGTTACATCCGTCCGGCAATCGTCGAGGTCGACGCGCAGCAAGGCATGGTCCTCCAGGAAACCTTTGCGCCAATCCTTTACGTCCTGCGCTATCGCAATTTCGAAGAGGCGATCGCCCTGAATAATGATGTTGTTCAGGGTCTTAGCTCATCGATCTTCACCAATGATCTGAAAGAAGTCGGAGCGCTTCCTGTCCGCCGCGGGCTCGGACTGCGGCATCGCCAACGTCAACATCGGCCCGTCGGGCGCCGAAATTGGAGGCGCGTTCGGCGGAGAGAAGGAGACCGGCGGCGGGCGCGAAAGCGGGTCGGACAGCTGGCGCGCCTATATGCGGCGCTCGACCAACACCATCAATTATGGCGACGACCTGCCGTTGGCGCAGGGGATCAAGTTCGATGTCGCGCCCTGAACTAAGGGTATTTTCCGATAGCCTGGCACCCCAGTTAGTCTGAACATGCGCTGCAGGTTTGGATGCGGCGAGGGGGTAAGATGTTGGAGCTTGTGCCACATTTCGTGCCGGACGCCGAGCGCCTTGCCCGCATATTCGGCACAGCGACTGCTCCCACCTTCTTTCTGGGAGCGGTTGCCGCCTTTGCCTCCCTTATGACCATGAGAATGTCCGCCGCGATGGAGCGCGTGCGAGAATTGAATGCGATCGAAGAAGGCGACGAAAAACGCGCTCATTTGAGGCGTGACATGGAGCGCCTCCTGCGCCGGGCAGAGCTGCTCAAGAGTGGCATATTTTCGTCGCTGGTCGCCGGCGTCTGTGCGACACTCCTTCTTGCAATATTGTTCGGTACCGAATTCTTTGGGCTGACCTATGCTTATGGCGCGGGCCTGCTGTTCATCATCGCGACCTTCTTCCTCGGTGTGGCGCTTGTGAGGTTCGCACAGGAAGTGAGTATCAGCCTGGATGAGCCCGACAGATATTAGGGTGCCGGTGCGGCCTAACCCATGTAGCGTCGCGGCACCCTGAAAGGCAGTTGCGGCTCATCGCGGATCAGCACGTGCCAACGCTCGTCGAATTCGTCGAGCCATGGGATCAGCTTTGAGGGTTCCAGCGGCCGAGCGACGAAATAGCCTTGGGCGACGTCACAGCCGAGATCGCGAAGCAGCCGAAGCTGATCTTCGGTTTCGACGCCTTCGGCGGTCACGGTAAGGCCGAGCCCATGGGCCAGGTCGATGATGCTTTTGACGATCAGCGCGCTATCCTTGGAGCTTGGCGCATCTTCGATGAAGAAGCGGTCGATCTTCAGCTCGGTGAATGGCAGCTGGCGTAGCTGCATCAGCGTCGAATAGCCGACCCCGAAGTCGTCGATCGCGAGGCCGATGCCCTTGATCCGAAACCGGGTCAGCGTGTCCATCAGCTTGACCAGTGGCTGGGTTGCGCCCTCGGTCAGCTCCAGAACCAGCCGGTCGGTCGGGCACGTCCAATGCTCGGCACATGCGTTCGACCAGGTCGGGAAAATCGAGCTGGTCGAGGCTAAGCGCGGAAATGTTGAAGGCGAGGCAGGTGTCGAGCCCCTGCTCGCGCCAGCTCAGCCATTGACGCAGGGTTGTGCGAAGTCCCCATTGGGTGAGTTCGTCGATCAGGCCATGTTTTTCGGCCAAGGGGACAAAGCGCGACGGGGGTACCGTGCCCAACGAAGGATCGTCCCAGCGAACCAGCGCCTCGACCCGCCGAAGCCTTCCGTCCGACAGCGAGACCTTCGGCTGATAGGCCATGCGCAATCGGCCGTTGATCAGCGCCCGCTCGAAACCGTCGAGCAGCCCGATGTCGGCCTGGGCGATCATGGCACCAACGACGGCCTCAACCGATTGAGGATTTCTTCCAGCTCCTCGAGGCGTGCCGGCTTCTCCAGCGGGCCGACCATCTGCAGGCCTAGCGCCGTGCCAAGCCGGAAGGCGCTGTCCGAGCATGCGCCGATCGAATCCCGAAATGATCAGCACGGGGTCTTCGTAACTCTTCGTCGGCGAGGAAGCGAAGAAGCTCCACGCCGTCCATTCCCGGCATGCCGAGGTCGAGCACCACCATCTTCGGCCGCTGCTCGTGAAAGCTTTCGCGAAATTCCTGATCCTGTTCCGCGATGACCGGGGCGAAACCGCACATATCCGCCGCTTTCGCCACGAAAGCGGCAAGTGCCGGCTCGTCGTCGATCAGCAGCAGCCGCGGCAAGGCCATTCGGAAAAGTCTCCAATTTCTCTCGCCCCGAGGAAAGCGAATCACATCAGCTTTCCGCGTCGCCGTCAAACGCGTGAAACCGGATATTAACCCAAATACACGATAATGTCCCGGTTTGGCGCGATTTTCATTCGATTTGGAAGAGGTCCCTGCATGTTTGGTTCACTCATCCGGCGCAACCAAGCCAAGCGTTCGCTGGGAGAGGACAATATTGCGTTCGAGTCGACGACCTTCTCGCTGAGCACGGCCGTTCCGCGGCCGGACGAGCGCCGGGTCGATGAGCGATTGATCGCAATGCTGCGGGTAGCCAAGCTGACCGACGCCCAGGGAGCGCGACCAATTGATCCGGGTCCGCAATGTCTCGGCCGGCGGGCTGATGGCGGAAGCTGGCCTCCCGGTTCGCGTCGGCGAGGCGGTTTCGATCGAGCTTTCATCGCAAACCATTGCGTCGACGGTCGTTTGGACGCGCGAAGGCACGGCTGGCTTCAAGTTCGACCAGAATATCGACCTTGGCGAGCTGCTGGCCGGCCGCAAGCCGCGCCACGGCTTTCGCCCGCGCCCGCCGCGGCTCGAGGTCAATTGCAAGGCCAACGTCAAGCTTGAGAACAGCTATTACACGGTCGACGTTCACGACATTTCGCTGGGCGGGATGAAGGTGGAGCCGATCGAGGAATATTGCCTGGGCAAGAAAGTTGTCGTGGTCGTCGAAAGCCTTCGCCCGGTTCGCGGCGAAGTCCGCTGGTTCTCCGACCGCAAGGCCGGCATCGTGTTCGACCAGCCGCTGAAGTTCGAGGAACTGGCCGAATGGATCGGCAAGCGGCTCGAAATGGCGACGCTCAAGGCCAGCATCAAACGCTAGGCCCCTTCACGAGGGCATTCCCAGTTCCTATTTCCTTCATTCATTCAATGGAGGAACAATCATGGCCGACGAAGTCGCCGTACTGGCAGGCGGGTGTTTCTGGTGCACCGAGGCGGTGTTTCTCGACGTCGTCGGGGTGAAATCGGTCGAAAGCGGCTATACCGGCGGCCATACCGTCAATCCGACCTACAAGCAGGTTTGCGGCGGCGACACGGGCCATGCCGAGGCGATCCGCATCACCTTTGATGCCGACCAGCTGAGCTATGGCGACCTGCTCGACATCTTCTTCGCCATCCACGATCCGACCCAGCTCAACCGCCAGGGCAACGACATCGGCACCCAATATCGTTCGGCGATCTTCCCGCTTGACGAGGCGCAGCGCGAAGCAGCCAAGTCGGCGATCGCGCGTGCCAATGAGCAGAATGACGGCAAGGTCGTGACGACGATCGAGCCCAAGGCCGAATGGTATCCGGCGGAGGACTATCACCAGGACTATTGGGCCGGCGAAGGCCAGACCAACTCCTATTGCATCGCGGTCATCCCGCCCAAGCTGGCGAAGCTCAGGAAGAGCTTCCAGGCGCGGGTGAAATCAGAGCAGCCAGCGGCCGGATAAGGCGCGATAACCCACTGTTGGGCTGAACTTTTCCCACCTATGCTCGATGAGCCGAATCGGCTTGTATATGGGGGGGAAATCAATTGAAGAACTATTTGGTTGGCGCGGCGCTCGCCGTGGCGATGGCTGGCAACGCGTCTGCACAAGCGACAGCAACTTTCGTAAATTCAACACCTGTACCGGCGCCCATTGCTGCGCCGTTATCGGCCAATGCGGTGCTTCGAGTGGGGACCGAAGTGCCGATGCGATTGCTCGAAGAGCTTACCACTAAAGGCAAGAACCTGCGCGTAGGCGCGCGCTTCCGCATGGAAACGTCAGAGCCGGTCCTCGTCAATGGAGTGGTTGTCATTCCGGTCGGCAGTCCCGCAGTTGGTGAGATAACTGACGTTCGCAACAAGGGAATGTGGGGCAAGTCCGGGCATTTAGGCGCACGTGTTTTGTACGTGACGGTAAATGGGCGTCAGATCCGTTTGAGTGGGGCGTTTGACGATAAAGGGGTGGCGGGCGGAGTCGGCGCAGTTGCCGTGTCGGCAATTGTATTCCTGCCGGCTGGCTTTTTCATGACTGGCACCAGCGCTCATGTGCCAGTGGGCACCATCATTAAGGGGTTTGTGGACGAGGATGTACCGCTTGCCCTCCAGGCCGGGACCCCACCACCACTTCAGGTAGGCGCCACGCCGCCAGTTGCGGCTCCCGTGGCTGCACCCACTGCAACAAAGCTAGCACCGGGCGTAAGCGTCGCTACACCCGGCACTAAGCTGAAGTAGCAATACGACTAGTTTCGGGGCGTCGCAGCCCGCTTGAGCCTATCGCGGATGGCGGCGGCGATGCCGTTGCCGGGGATCGGGGCGACGGCGATGCGCGGTTGCGGGGCGGCGTCGGCCTGGTGGAGCAGGTCGAACAGGCGAGCGGCGGCCTCGATGGGGTCGCCGCTTTCGCTCAATGTGACGTCGCCCGCCACCGGCCCGAAGCCGATCAGAAATTCGCCATCCTGCGCCTCGCTGGCGTCGAGCCTCAGCGGCTTGCTCGGCGCATAATGGCTGGCGAGCTGCCCGGGCGCTTCAATGGCTGATCCACGCGCTTCGATGGCATCGATGCTGATCGGTCCGCGGCGGAGCAGGCGCAGCCGCCCGCCTGTCGCTGCAACGATCGTGGACTCAATGCCGCGCTGGGTTGCCCCGCCGTCGATTACCAGCGGGATCCGGCCGTTTAGCGATGCAAGTACATGGCTGGCGCGGGTTGGGCTGATCAGGCCGCTGGCGTTGGCCGAAGGCGCGGCGAAGGGTCGGCCGCAGGCCTTGAGCAGGGCCTGCATCGCCGGATGGGCCGGCACGCGAAGTGCGATCGTCGGAAGGCCTGCCGTGACGATGCTGGCAATGCCCGCGCCTTCAAGGAGGGGCACGACCAGCGTCAGCGGTCCCGGCCAATGCGCCTTGGCGAGCGCCTTTGCTTCCCCGTCAAACCGGCCGATCCGCTCGGCGGCAGCAAGGTCGGGGACGTGGACGATCAACGGATTGAAGCTTGGCCGGCCCTTGGCCGCATAGATGCGCGCAACGGCTTCCGCATTGGTGGCGTCGGCGGCAAGGCCGTAAACGGTCTCGGTCGGAACGGCCACCAGTTGACCCGCAAGCACCAGCCGCGCGGCCTCGGCGATGGCATCATCGCTCAACGGCAGCACTTGCGTGTCGGGTAGCGGGCTCATTGACTGCCCGCTATATCGCCCCGGCCTTATCATCAAGGGAACCGCAATGAGCTTTGCCGCACCCGTGTCCGACCAGCGCCTCACTCTCAACGCAGTCGTGCGCATCGGCGAGCTAGATGGCGGACCCGACGGAGAGATGGTCGATGCGGTGCTTGAGGGCGCGGCAGCTCTCGCCGAAGGAGAGTTCGCGCCGCTCGATCGGGTGGGCGATACCGTCGGCGCGCGATGGGACAATGGCCGCGTCACCATGCCCGCAGGTTTCAAGTCCGCATGGCAATCCTTCGTCGAGGGCGGCTGGATGACGCTTGGCGGCGCCGGAGGAACATGGCGGGCAGGGGCTGCCGTTTGCACTGGCGGCAGCGCTGATGGATGATCTCAATGCCGCGAATATCGGCTTTGCGCTGTGCCCGATGCTGTCGATGGGAGCGATCGAGGCGCTCGATAAGCACGGCTCGGACGAGCTCAAGCGCGATTATCTGCCGAAGATCGTGACGGGCGAATGGCCGGCGACGATGAACCTGACCGAGCCCGCAGGCAGGCAGCGACGTCGGAGCACTAAAGACCCGGGCCGAGCCGAACACGATGGCAGCTGGCGGATCACCGGTACAAAGATCTTCATCACCTATGGCGAGCATGATCTGACCGACCAGATCTTCCACCTGGTGCTTGCCCGCACATCGGGCGCGCCGGAAGGAACGCGCGGGATCTCGCTATTCCTCGTGCCCAAATTGCTCCCTGACGGCTCGCCCAACGACCTGCGCTGCGTGTCGATCGAACATAAGCTTGGAATTCACGCCTCGCCGACCTGCGTAATGAGCTATGGCGACAATGGCGGGGCGACCGGCTGGCTGGTCGGGCCGGAGAATGGCGGCATGGCGGCAATGTTCACGATGATGAACAATGCGCGACTGAATGTCGGCCTTCAGGGCGTCGGGATTGCGGAGCGTGCCACTCAGCGCGCGGTCGCCTATGCGCTGGAGCGTAAGCAGGGGCTACGCAATCGGCTGCCGGTTCCGATTTCCGAGCACCCCGACGTCCGCCGCATGCTGCTGCGCATGCGTGCGCTGACGATGGGTGCGCGGGCGCTGGTCTACTATGCCTTCGGCCAGGTCGACCGCGCCAATCGCGGCGATCCGCTGGCGGCGATGCGAGCTGAGGTGCTGACCCCATTGGCAAAGGCCTGGGGCACGGATGTCGGTTGCGAAGTGGCCAGCCTCGGCGTCCAGGTTCATGGCGGCATGGGCTATATCGAAGAGACCGGCGCCGCCCAGCACCTGCGCGATGCGCGCATTGCCCCGATCTATGAAGGAACCAACGGCATCCAGGCCGCGGACCTGGTCGGGCGCAAGCTCGGGCTCGACGGCGGGCTCGCCTTCGATGGGCTGATCGCGGACATTGAGGCCGAAGCGCAAGATCCGCGGCTGGTAGCGCTGACAGACGCAGTCGAAGTGGCCGCGGCCAGCTTGCGGGCGGCGGCACCAGATGACCGGCTGGCAGGAAGTTATCCCTTCCTTACCATGACGTCGGTCATGGTCGCGGGATGGCTGGTCGAGCGAATGTCGCTTAGCGACGGCGCCGACGAGCGTACGGTCGCAGCGGCGAATTATTTCCTGGCTTCAGTTGTGCCCGAAGCCTTGGGCCTGGGTGCGGCGGCGGAAGAAGGCGCGGCGCTGCTATACGCGGTGCCGGCGGAAGCACTCGCCTAAGCGCGCTGGAAAAGCTCGGCGGGATCGATGCCGAGGCGAGCCATGCGATCGCGAATCTCGGGCCATTCGTTCGATATGAAATCGCTGCGCTGGCTGGCGCGCAACCGCGCCTGTGCGCCCGGGGCGACGAACATGCCGACACCCCGCTTCACCACGATCAGCCCTTCGTCCTGAAATCCCTGATAGGCCTTTGCGACCGTCAACGGGTTGGCGCCTTGCTCTGCCGCCAAGGCCCGGACCGAGGGAAGTGAATCCCCGTCGCTATATCTTCCTGCGAGGATGGCGTCCCCGATCACCTCTCGCAAGCGGACATAAACAGGCTTTTCGTGAGATGATCGAAGCGTCATGCTGTGACAATACAGCAAAGCGCAATATGTTCAATCGTTTTCCGTCGGTTGCCAGTGGCGGACAAGATCCGCAAGCTAGCGGGCGCGGACGTTCTTCAAGCGGGTTTCCCGGGGTGCCGATGAAGATGAAGCCGGCAATGCGCTCCCCCTCATCACAGAAGGCTGCGCGAACCCGGTCATTGTAGGCCTGCCAGCCGGTGATCCATCCGCCGACATAGCCAAGAGCATTGGCGGCATGCAGCAGGTTCATCGCCACCGCGCCGCAGCTCAATTCCTGTTCCCACACCGGGATCTTGTGTTCGCGTACCGGAGCCGAGATGAGGACGACCATCACCGGCGCCTGATGGGCGAACTCCAAGCGCCTTGGCATAATGGGCCGATGTCGCCTCCGGATCATGCTCGGGAAGTGCGCGGGCGAGGAGGTCGGCCAGCGCCTGGCGCTGCTTGCGATCGACGATGACGAAGCGCCACGGCGCCAGCTTGCCATGGTCGGGCGTCCTGACGGCGATGTTGAGGATATGCTCCAACTCTTCGTCGGATGGTCCTGGCGCGATCAGGTCGCGAGGTTTGCCGGATCGGCGGGTTTCGAGAAGGGCGAGGGCGGACGACCGGTCGTTCAAAGTCATGCCGTTCGCATAGCGGCGCAACCCGTTGGCAACAATCGACTTCACAACCGCGTTTTCGCCGTTAGGGTGCCGCCAAATCCAACCGGCCGCAAAAGACGGCCTTCGATGAATCCAAGGGGAGACGATCAACATGGTGGAAACGCCGACCGCGGACAATCCGCGCGAGCCGGATATCAGCCACGAAAATCCAGCCAGGCGTAGCGAATGGTTCGGCCATCCGCGCCAGCTGGCCCGCCTGTTCACGACCGAAGCGATGGAACGCTTCGGTTACTATGGCATGCGAGCCCTGCTGACGCTCTATCTTGCTCAGCATTTCCTCTTTTCCGATCAGACAACCACTGGCCTCTACGGCGGCTTCACCGCCCTGGTTTACCTCACCCCGTTGATCGGCGGCCTGATGGCCGATCGCTACCTCGGGTCGAAACGGTCGGTGAAGTTCGGCGCGATCCTGATGAGCCTCGGCTATCTGACTTTGTGCTTCGGCGGGCAGCCGGCGAAGCCCTATGCGATGATCGACGGCCAGCGTTATGAGGTCGTCCAGCAAGGCACCGGCGACGAGCTGAGGCAGTATGTCGTCGACAACGGCGCGCAGCTTCAGATCAAGGGCAATGATGACAAGAGCGTATCCTTGCTTGCGGCCGACGGCACCGAAACGCGCAAGATCGCGCCGGGTGGTTTCGAAGCCCAGGGCGAGCGCAATCCATTCTACACCTTCCTCCTGCTGATCGGCCTGGCACTGGTCGTCATCGGCAACGGCTTCTTCAAGCCCAACATCTCGACCATGGTCGGCACGCTTTACGCTGAGGGTGACCGCCGACGCGATGCGGGCTTCACCATCTTCTACATGGGCATCAACCTGGGCTCGCTCTTCTCGCAAATCCTCTGCCCGCTGCTTGCGGTCGGGATGGGCAGCTGGGGTGGGCTTGGCTGGTGGGCGGGCTTCGGCCTGGCCGCAGCGGGCATGCTGGTGTCGTGGACCTTGATCCAGTTCGACGGCGGCAAGCTGGACGGGGTAGGCGATCGTCCCGACGGTGCTCCAGCCAACCGCGACTACATCATCTACGTCTGCGCGATCCTTGCCATCCCGGTGGCATGGTTCCTGTTCAGCAATCTGATGCACAGCACTGTGTCGCCCGAGGGAACCGGCATCGTCGGCTACGTTGCCAACCTGCCGATCATGGGCAAGATCATGTTCGGGACGTTCCTCATCTCGGTTCCGGGCATCCTCATCTGGTCCTTCCTCAAGGGCTCCAAGGCCGAATTCCAGATGATGATCGCGGCAATGGTTCTGATCACCTTCAACACGGTCTTCTGGACCTTGTTCGAACAGGCCGGCTCGTCGCTGACCCTGTTCGCCGATCGCAACACCGATTTGAGCGTGTTCGGACTGTTCAGCATTTCGGCGGGGCAGACCCAGTTCTTCAACGCAGCTTTCATCGTGTTGCTGGCTCCCTTGTTTTCGATGCTGTGGAATGGCCTGTCACGGAAAGGCCTTGAGCCGCCGATCCCGATCAAGTTCGGCCTTGCGCTAATGGGCGTCGGAGCGGGCTTCCTGTTCCTGGTGTGGGGCGCTCAGTTCGCCGGCCCTGACTTCAAGGTCGGCCTGTGGTGGCTTGCGGGTCTCTACCTGATCCATTCGATCGCCGAGCTGTGCATCTCGCCGGTCGGCCTCAGCATGATCACCAAGCTTTCGATCGCCCGGATCGTCGGCATGATGATGGGCGTGTGGTTCCTGTCGATCGCGGTGGCGCAATATGTCGCCGGCCTGGTCGCCCAGGTCGCATCGGTCGAAACCGTCGGAGGGCAGGTCACCAACCTGCAGGTCAGCCTCAACACCTATGTCGGCGTGTTCACAGCGATCGGCTGGATATCCGTCGGCATCGGCGCTGTCCTGCTGCTGCTCAGCTGGCCGCTTAAATATCTGATGCACGGAGTGAAGTAATCATGCGGAGGGGCTTGGGGGCGCTGCTGGCAATCCTTGTGGTGGCCGGTTGCGCCACCACCCCTCCGCCCAAGCCGGGTGCGATCCGGATTAATGAAAATCCCTATCCGTCGACTTACCAGCCCTACGGAGGTGTTCCGACGCTGATCCGAGGGGCAACCATCCTTGATGGTGAAGGCGGACGGATCGACAATGGTTCGATCCTGATCGCCGACGGCAAGGTCCAGGCGGTTGGTGGGGCCGATCTTGCTGTCCCCGAAGGGGCGACGGTGATCGACGGGCAGGGGCGCTATGTCACGCCGGGCATTATCGACGTGCACAGCCATCTGGGCGACTATCCCTCGCCGGGGGTCCAGTCGCTAAGCGACGGCAACGAGGCGACCTCGCCGGCACGGCCCGAGGTATGGGCGGAGCATAGCGTCTGGCCGCAGGATCCGGGCTTCTCGCGAGCGCTAGCCAATGGCGGCATTACCTCGCTGCAGATCCTGCCGGGATCGGCCAATTTGTTCGGCGGCCGTTCGGTCGTCCTGAAGAACGTGCCGTCGCGCACCGTGCAGGGGATGAAGTTTCCGGACGCGCCCTATGGATTGAAGATGGCCTGCGGGGAAAACCCAAAGCGCGTCTACGGCTCCAAGAGCCAGATGCCGCAAACCCGGATGGGCAACATCGCCTATGTCCGGCAGACCTGGATCAAGGCCAAGGAATATGACCGCAAGTGGACCAAATATGAAAAGACCGGCGGAGATGTCCCGGTCGAGGACCTGGCGCTCGACACGCTGAGGGGTGTCCTTCACGGGAAGATCCTGGTTCACAACCATTGCTACCGCGCCGATGAAATGGCGATCATGATCGATGTGGCGAAGGAGTTCGGCTACAAGATCGCCAGCTTCCAGCACGGGGTCGAGGCTTACAAAATCGCCGACCTGCTGCGGGAAAACGGCATCTGCGCCGCGCTTTGGGCCGACTGGTACGGCTTCAAGATGGAAAGCTACGACGGGATCAACGAGAATATCGCGTTGGTCCAAAATGCCGGCGCCTGCGTGATCGTCCATTCGGACGATGCCAACGGTATTCAGCGGCTGAACCAGGAAGCCGCAAAGGCAATGGCTGCGGGAAAGCGCGCCGGCATCGACATCAGCGAAGCGACGGCCTGGACCTGGCTCAGCGCCAACCCGGCCAAGTCGCTTGGCATTTTCGATCAGGACCGGCAGCCTGAAGACCGGCAAGATGGCCGACGTCGTCCTGTGGAACGGAAATCCGTTCAGTGCCTACACGCGCCCTGACAAGGTGTGGATCGACGGTGCATTGCTCTATGATGCCGCCAACCCCAAGCTTCGCCCGGTCAGCGATTTCGAGCTCGGCCAGCCTGGCGAAGGGGATGTGAAATGAAACGCCTTGCCGCCATCGTGGCCGCATTCGTTGCCGGAGCTTCGCCGCTTGCAGCGCAGACGATTGCCATCACCGACGGCACGCTGGTGCTTGGCGACGGATCGGAGCCGATCCAGGGCGGAACGGTGGTCATCCGCAATGGCCGCGTTGTCGCCGCTGGGGCCGCTGTGCAGGCGCCCGCAGATGCCGAGATGATTGATGCGACGGGCAAATGGGTGACGCCAGGTATCGTCGCCGGCTTTTCGCGGCTCGGCCTGGCAGAGGTCGACCTCGGCGCCGACGGCTCCGACGATACGGACAGCGGCAATGGTCCATTCAATGCCGCGATCGACGTCACGCCGGCGATCAATCCCAGGGCGTCGACCATCGCCGTCAGCCGTGCCGATGGCGTTACTCGCGCCGTGGTTGCTCCCGTCGCCGGCAAGAACATATTTGCCGGCCAGGGCGCGGTCATCGATACCGGTGACGATATGGATGCGGTGCTTCGTGCGCGTGCGTTTCAGTTTGTCGAATTGGGCGAAGGCGGGGCTGGGATCGCTGGTGGCTCGCGGGCTTCGGCCTTCGTCCTGTTCCGCAATGCGCTGCGCGAGGCGCGCGACCTTCGCGGACGATTGGACGGCCAGCGTCGCGACGACGTGCTGCTGACCCGCTTCGATGCGGCCGCGCTGGTGCCGGTTGTTCAGGGCAAGCAGTTGCTGCTGGTCCATGTCGAACGGGCAAAGGACATATTGAACGTCCTCGACCTTCGCCACGAATTCCCAGGGCTCAAGATTGCGCTAGTTGGCGCCAGCGAGGGCTGGCTGGTTGCAGACAAGATCGCAGAATCCGGAGTCTGGGTAATCGCCTCCGCGCTCAACGACTTGCCGGCGAGCTTCGAAATGCTGGCGGCAACCCAATCCAATATTGGCCGGATGCGCGCGGCAGGGGTCAAGGTGGCGATCGGAATGATCGACGACAATGACACGCGCTACGTCCGCAACCAACGGCAATATGCCGGCAATCTTGTGGCCTTGAGCAAATTGCCGGGAGCGGCGGGTGTAAGCTGGGGCGAGGCCTTCGCGATGATTTCTTCGCGGCCGGCCGAGGCGGTCGGGCTGGGCAAGGAGATCGGAAGCCTCGCTGCCGGCCGGCGAGGCGACGTGGTGATCTGGTCTGGCGATCCGCTTGAGCTCAATTCGGCGCCCGAGGCAGTGTGGATCGACGGAGTTCGTCAGCCGCTAGACAATCATCAGACCAAATTGCGAGATCGCTATCGCTCGCTTGAGCGAGAAGCGTTGCCGGAGGCTTATCGAAAATGACTGGGAACGGGATGCTTGTACTTGCGTCGGCTACCTTCGTCGGCACTCATTTCCTGATGTCCCATCCGCTTCGAGCGCCCCTGGTCGCCAAGCTGGGCGAAAGGGGATTTACCGCTGTCTATTCATTGGTAGCGCTGGCGACCTTCGGTTGGATGATCCACGCCTATGGCCCGGCCTCGGCGGAGGCTCCGCAGCTGCTGTGGGAATCGGGCGAGGCAGAATGGCTCGCAGCCACGCTTTTGATGTGGCTGGGATCGATACTGTTCCTGGGCTCGCTGCGCCGCAACCCGGCGCTCCCGAGGCCCGGCAGGCCGATCGAGCGGATCGACGAGCCTCGCGGCGTGTTCGCAATCACCCGCCATCCCGATGATGTGGGGATTCGCGCTGTGGGCGGCGGTCCATGCGACGGTCAATCCGACCCGCGCCAGCGTGGTGCTGAGTGCCGCGATCGCCATCCTCGCGCTTGGTGGAGCGGTAATGCAGGATGCGAAGAAGGCGAGGCTGCTTGGCGAAGTCTGGCGCGACTGGTGTGCGCGGACGAGTTTTCTTCCCTTCGGCAAGAAGTTTGCGCTGCCCGACGCGTTCGCGTTCATCACCGGAACCATTGTCTGGCTGGTGGCGACCTGGGCGCATGGAGCGCTTGGATATCGTCCGGTGGGGATCTGGGCCTTTTTACGCTTAGCCCTTTTCGCGTTAAGGCGCCTTCATGGGACGGAAATATTTCGGCACCGACGGGATTCGCGGGCGCACCAACGTCGCGCCGATGACGGCCGACGTGGCGATGCGCGTGGGGCAGGCGGCCGGTGCCTATTTCCTGCGCGGCGATCACCGCCACCGGGTCGTGATCGGCAAGGACACGCGCCTTTCCGGATATATGATGGAATCGGCGATGGTGGCCGGCTTCACCTCGGTCGGCATGGACGTGGTCCTGCTGGGGCCGATGCCGACGCCGGCGGTGGCAATGCTGACCAGGGAACTGCGCGCCGACCTTGGGGTGATGATCTCTGCCAGCCACAATCCATTCTTCGACAATGGCATCAAGCTGTTCGGGCCGGACGGCTACAAGCTCAGCGATAAGGCCGAGGCGACCATCGAGCAGCTGATGGAAAGCCAGCTTGAGCTCATCGATGCGCCGAACATCGGCCGGGCCAAGCGGATCGACGACGCCCGCGGCCGCTACATCCACTTCGCCAAGTCGACCTTCCCTGACCATCTTCGCCTCGACGGGCTGAAAGTGGTGATCGATTGCGCCAATGGTGCCGCCTACCAGGTGGCGCCCGACGCGCTTTGGGAATTGGGCGCGGAAGTAATCGCGCTCGGCACCAGTCCCAACGGCACCAATATCAACGACGGCTGCGGCTCGACCTCTCCAGAAGTGCTTCGCGAAACCGTCGTCGCGTCCGGCGCCGACCTCGGACTGGCGCTCGACGGCGATGCCGACCGGCTGATCGTCGTCGACGAGCGGGGCGATATGGTCGACGGCGACCAGTTGATGGCGCTGATCGCCCTGTCCCAGCAGCAGCGCGGAACTCTTCGTGGCGGCGGCATCGTTGCCACCGTCATGTCCAACCTGGGTCTCGAACGAAAACTTGGCGAGCATGGCCTCGAAATGCACCGCACAGCCGTCGGCGACCGCTACGTGCTGGAAGCGATGCGCGAGAAGGACTGCAATGTCGGCGGCGAGCAATCGGGGCACATCATCCTCAGCGACCATGCGACAACGGGCGACGGCCTGATTGCCGGACTTCAAGTTCTCGCGGCGATCGTGGAGCAGGGCAAACCGGCGAGCGAACTGCTGCATGTGTTCGAACCGGTCCCGCAACTGCTCAAGAACGTCCGCTTTGGCGGCGGGGCGCCGCTCGAGACGGATTCGGTCAAGGCCGCGATCGCGGGGGCAGAAAGCGAACTCGGCGGGCGGGGCCGCCTGGTCATCCGCAAGTCGGGCACCGAGCCGCTGATCCGGGTGATGGCCGAGGGCGACGACCCCGTCATGGTGGAACGCCTGGTCGACCGCATTTGCGAGGCAGTTGCGGCTGCTTAAGGTTTTGCCTCTAAAGGGCATCATATGACAGGCAAAACTCCGCGCATCCTCATCATCGCCGGCTCGGATTCGGGCGGGGGCGCGGGCATCCAGGCCGACATCAAGACCGTCACCATGCTCGGCGGCCATGCGATGACCGCGGTTACGGCGGTCACAGCCCAGAACACGCAAGGGGTAAGCGCCGTCCATACGGTGCCGACCGAAACGGTGATGGCCCAGATCGACGCGGTGATCGAGGATATCGGGGTCGATGCGGTCAAGATCGGCATGATCGGATCGCCGTTCACGGCGCTGCACATCGCCGCCCGGCTAGAGGCGCTGGAAAATGTACCGGTGGTGTTCGATCCGGTAATGGTCGCGACCAGCGGCGCAACCCTGGCCGATGACCAGACCATCGCCGCCTTCGGGAAGCTGATGGACGTTGCGACGCTGACGACCCCGAACCTGCCCGGAACTGCGCCGGCTGACCGGCGAAGAGGATGAGGTGGCCGGCGCCTTGAAGCTGGTCTCCGATCATCGCTGCGCGGTGCTGATCAAGGGCGGGCATGAGGAAGGCGATGCGCTGGCCGACGCGCTGATCGAAGAAGATAATATGACCAGCTGGCAGGGCCAGCGGATCGACACGACATCGACCCATGGAACGGGCTGCACGCTTGCCAGCGCCATCGCGTTCTACCTGGGCGCGGGACTTGGCCTTACCCAGTCGGTCGAACGAGCACGCCTGTTCGTGCGGATCGCGCTGCACGAGGCACCGGGGTTGGGCCACGGTCACGGCCCACTTGGACAGCAGTCGGTTCGGCTCGACACGGGGCTCGGGCTTCGCCTCAACCAGGTCACGGTGACCGGCAAGGACTATGCCAAGATGGTCGATTTCTATCGTCGCCTTGGCCTCAAGCAGATCGTCGACAGCCCGGAAAACCAATATGCGCGGTTCGAGGCAGGCGGCGCGACCTTCTCGGTACAATGCGATCCTGAAGCCGAGATCGGGGAGACGGTCGCGGTCTATTTCGAATGCGACGACCTGGACGAGCGGGTCGAGCGGCTGGCGCGATCGGGAATTCCGTTCGAGCATGGACCGCGCAACCAGCCGTGGATGTGGCGCGAGGCGCGGCTGCGCGATCCGTCGGGCAACACCATCTTCCTCTACCGCGCAGGCGAGGCGAGGCGGTTTCCGCCGTGGCGGTTGACCGAATAATCCACAAAAATTTCAATTCACTACTGGCGGGACGCGACTGCCGGAAATATCGTCGCGATCGTGAAGCGACCCTGTTTCAAGCTTGAGCTCGAGTTCCCAATGCCGCTTGCCGGGGTCGACGAGGCCGGGTGCGCGCCGCTTGCCGGACCGGTGGTCGCCGCGGCAGTGGTGCTGGACCGGGAAAAATTCCCGCGCGGCATCGATGATTCCAAGAAGCTCGACCTCGACACGCGCGAGGCGATCTACGGCCGCCTGCAGAAGGTCGCGCGGATCGGGGTCGGCATGGCCTCGGTCGAGGAGATCGACCAGATCAACATCTATTGGGCGCGCATGCTGGCGATGACCCGCGCGGTCGAAGCGCTTGGGTTCGAGCCGGCCTGGGTGCTGGTCGACGGCAACGCAACGCCGCGCTGGCAACGCCCGTCCAAGGCGATCGTGGCCGGCGACGCCAAGTGCCGCTCGATCGCCGCCGCGTCGATCGTCGCCAAGGTAACCCGCGATCGGATCATGGCCGAATATGCCCGCGACTATCCGGGCTATGGCTGGGAGCATAACCGCGGCTATCCGACGCCCGAGCATATCCGTGCCCTCGACGCACTGGGCGTGACCCCGCATCATCGCCGCAGCTTTGGTCCGGTGCGTGAGCGTGCCGAGCGATTGATGGCCCTTCCGCTCGAATAATCAGGGCCGAGTCTTTCGAGTCACACCACTAGGAATTGAGTCTGTTGGTCCGCCGGACTCACAACATCTTGTGTCTGGATTCCGGCGGATTCCTTTTGTTCTCCTGGCCGCACGGGGCGTCATCGCAACGCCTGCCTTGACCGCGAGTCCCGCCTGAACTCATCGCTGGACCCGAGCATAAGGGGACGGCCAGCAATGAACATGTATCGCGCCGGTAGCGGAGAGCCTTGGGCGTGCGCGCCCGCGTTCAAGTCCGCAAGGCGAAGGAATTGCCGCTCGACACGATCCTCGAGGGTGACTGCATCGCCGAGATGGCGCGCCTGCCCGACAAGTCGGTCGACATGATCTTCGCCGACCCGCCCTACAACCTCCAGCTGCAGCGGCGACCTGTTCCGGCCCGAAGGCGGCAAGGGTCGATGCGGTCGACGACGATTGGGACAAGTTCGACAGCCTTGCCGTCTATGACGATTTCACCCGCGAATGGCTGGCCGAAGCGCGCCGAATCCTGAAGGACGACGGCACGATCTGGGTGATCGGCAGCTATCACAACATCTACCGCGTCGGCGCGCTGCTGCAGGACGCCGATTTCTGGATCTTGAACGACATCGTCTGGCGCAAGGCCAATCCGATGCCCAATTTCCGCGGCACCCGTTTCACCAACGCCCATGAGACGCTGATCTGGTGCGCCAAGGACGAGAAGGCGCGAAATACACGTTCAACTATCGCGCGATGAAGGCGCTTAACGACGACCTTCAGATGCGCTCCGACTGGGTGCTGCCGATCTGCTCGGGCGTCGGAGCGGGTCAAGGACGACGCGGGTGACAAGGCGCATCCGACCCAGAAGCCCGAGGCGCTGCTCTACCGAATCCTGCTCGCCTGCACCAAGCCCGGCGATGTCGTGCTCGATCCTTTCTTCGGCACCGGCACGACCGGTGCCGTGGCCCGTCGGCTTGGGCCGCAAATGGATCGGCATCGAGCGCGAGCGCAACTATGTGAAAGTCGCGCAGCGAACGGATCGCCGCCACCCTGCCGCTCGACGAAAGCGCGATGACGGTGATGGGCGACAAGCGCAGCCAGCCGCGCGTCGCCTTTGGCCTGCTGGTCGAAAGCGGGATGGTCCCGGCAGGACTCGCGTCTGACGGACGCCAAGCGTCGCTGGTCGGCCAGCGTCAGCGCGGACGGCTCGATCGCCTGCGAAGGGCAGGCCGGGTCGATCCACAAGGTTGGCGCGGCGCTTGCAGGGTGCGCCGTCGTGTAACGGCTGGACCTTCTGGCACGTCGAACAGGATGGCAAGCTGCAGCCGATCGATGCGTTGCGGCAGGCAGCATCTGGCAGCGCTATAAGCGGGACATGCGCACGCTTATCCGGCCCACGGGCTTCGTCGATTCCCCCTTCGGCCATGACGGCAAGGTCGCGCGGCTCGCCGGCGGGCTGAACTGGTTCGGCCTGGTCGAGCTGATCCGCGTCGAGGGCAAGCCGCCGCGTCGTCAGCGAGCTGGTGCCGGTCGAAGGGATCGAGGCCGTTTCGACGAGGCGATGGCCGCCGATTGGGCGCGGATCACCGCGCCCGCGATCGCGCTGCAACTGGGCGAGCGAACGATCCGACTCGACCAGCCGCAGGTGATGGGCATCGTCAACGCGACGCCCGACAGCTTTTCCGATGGCGGCGCCTACGCCGATGCGGCAGCGGCCGCCGAGGCCGGCGCCAATATGGCGGCCCAGGGCGCCGCGATCATCGATGTCGGCGGCGAATCCACGCGTCCCGGCGCAACGGCGGTGTGGGAAGGCGACGAGATCGAGCGGGTGTTGCCGGTGGTCCAGCAATTGGCCGCGCGCGGCGACGGCGGTATCGATCGACACCCGCAAGTCGGCCGTGATGAGCGCCGCGCTCGGTGCAGGCGCGGAGCTGGTCAACGACGTCTCGGCTTTGACCTGGGACCCGCAATCGGCCGACGTCGTGGCTGCGGCAGGCGTGCCGGTCGTGCTGATGCATCATCAGGGCGATCCGACGACCGATGCAGGATGCGCCGCGCTACGACGATGTGCTGGTCGAGGTCTATCTTTGGCTCGAGGAGCGGATCGCGGCGGCGGAGATGGCCGGCATCGCGCGCGACAAGATCCTGGTCGATCCCGGCATCGGCTTCGGCAAGTCGGTCGCCCACAACCTCGAGCTGATGAACGGGCTGGCGCTGCTGCATGGCCTCGGCTGCCCGATCGTGCTCGGGCGCCAGCCGCAAGCGGATGATCGGCGCGCTGTCGAACGAAGCGCCGGCGGACCAGCGGCTCGCCGGGAAGCCTGGCGCTGGCGCTGAAGGCGGTCGAGCAGGGCGCCCAGATCGTCCGGGTCCACGACGTTCCGGAAACCGTGCAGGCGCTGAAGATCTGGCGCGGCCTGAGGGATGCCGCGCTGACGCCGCGCGCCTAAGCCTATTTCGCTACGACTATGTCACCCGCCTGGATTGTGCGCGGGGCATCAGCATAGGGCAATTCCACGTTCGTAAATGCCGGAGGGATGCCCGCGCAGTGCAAGGTACTGGGCGCATCGCAGAGGTGAAAATGGAGATGTGGTTCCGTCGAATTACCCGAACTGCCGAGCGATCCAATCTGAGTTCCCGCGGTCACTCGTTGGCCGACCCGGACCAAAGGCGGTCCTGGTTTCAGATGCGCATATACCGAATATTCGCCATTTCCATGGTCGATCAGCACTGAATTTCCGACCAGCGCATGGTCGCCATGCTGCAGAAGGGCTTGCTGGATATCGCCGGATCGTGCCCCATAGGCTTCCAGAGTTTCGCCGGGCCGGCGAAGTACTGCCGGGTCTTCCGGTTGATCCGAGACCACTTCCCGGACCGTGCCATCGGCTACAGCTAAGACGGGCGCCCCATAGGCATAATAGTCCTGGAAGCGCTCGCCCTTATTCTTGTAGCTCAAATTGCCATCACCAAGTGCGACGATGTCATAGGCAAACGCCTCCGGGAGCGCCCAGCGATGTGCTCCATGTGGCGTTCCGGCAACCGCGACAAACCAGGTCCCCGTCAGCGGGAAGCGCATGGCGGTCTTGGACCCCGCTAGGTCGATCGGCATCGACAAGTTGACGCTTTCGGATTTCCCATCCCGCAGGGCTACGACCTTGATGCGGATCGAATCCCGGCTCCCGCGCCAAGCGAATGTCTCGTTAGGGATGACGATCGATGTGCCTGCGGCCATGCTGGTTGTGGCCGACAGTTTGGGGTCGGTACCCAGCAGATTTCCGTCGCAAAACTGCGCAGGAAACAGCTGCAACAGGCCATTCTGGATTGCAGATCCCGCCTTGGTCCGCGCGGCAAGCTCCTGCCCCGACAATCGTCGCGAAGTCGAAAACCGTCGCATTTGCCAGCAGCTCAAATTCCACCGCAGTGATTTCAACCACGCCGGGGCCGTCATTGCGGATTGCGACATTTGGAACCAACAGCGACTGAAACCTTGTTCCTGGCCCCAGGGGAAAGGCATGGAGAATCTTCGACGGGCAAGTCGCGACCGATAGCGGCGTCTCTGCGGCTTGAGCCTGAATTGGAATCAAGAGCGATGCCAGTACCAAGGGGCGGGCAAGAAAGCGCAGCATGGACATTCTCCGGGCCTTGCGAAGGTCGCCGCACCGTCCATACATCCAATTAGTTGGAATTGTTACGCCGCAGTGTCGATTCCGAGCTCGCCCAGCTTGCGATAGAGGGTCGAGCGCCCGATTCCGAGGCGGCGGGCGACCTCGGTCATCCGACCGCGATAATGGCCGATGGCCAGCCGGATGATGTCGGCCTCGATGTCCTCCAGGCTGCGGAGGTGTCCGTCCTGGTGGTATAGCGTCACTTGCGGCGCGCCGGACATCGCAGCGTCGGCCGATGCCTTGCCAATGTCCGGCGACACATCGCTCCGGCGCCCGGAAAAGCGCGACTGGATGGCGATGTGGGGAAAGTCCTCGGCAGTAAGCGAATTGCCGTCGGCCTGAAGCGCAGCGCGGAAGAGGACGCCGGCCAGCTGGCGGACATTGCCCGGCCAGCCATAGCGCATCAGTACTGCCAGCGCAGTCATTGCCGATCGACAGGGCACGCATGCCCGGCTCTTCGGCGAAGCGGGTCAGAAAATGACGGACGAGTGCAGGGATATCGCCGCTACGGTCGCGCAGCGATGGGATGGTCACGGTCGTCGTTGAAATGCGCTCGGCGAGGCCGGGGTGGAAATCATCCGGCAACGCTCGGCTCGAGGTCGCGATCAGCCGGATATCGACCGAATTTGAGCCGTTGCAGCCGACCGGGCGCACTTCGCCGGTAGCGAGCACGCGGTCGAGCCGTTCCTGGGTTTCCTTGGGCAAGTGCACCGATCTCGTCGAGCAGCAGTGTTCCGCCGTCGGCTTCGACCATCCGACCGACGCGCTCGGCAGAATGCGCCAGGGAAGGCGCCAGGCACATGGCCGAACAGCTCGCTGTCGATGATGTTGGCAGCAACTGCCTTGCAGTCGACTTGGACCAGCTGGCCCGCGTGCGCGCAGGCTGGCGTGATGGATGGCCCGGGCGAAGGTCTCCTTGCCGTGCCCGCCTCGCCGACGATCAGGATCGGCAGCCGGTTGCGCGCACCCTTGGCTGCCACCGCCAGTGCCGAACGGAAATCGGGCGCCGCACCGACCAGCTGGTCAAGCGACAACTCCGGCGCGATCTTCTCCGACAGCGGCGCAAGCTCGCCGGACGCGCGGCGGCGATCGGCATGGGAGGCCAGCGCCTCGATCAGCCGCTCCGGCGCGATCGGCTTGGCGAGGTAATCGGAGGCGCCGGCGCGCATCGCATCGACCGCGAGCGCGATCGAGCCGCCGTCGGCCAGCACGATGATCGGCAGGTTCGGGCGGCATTGGCGCAGCGCCGCAATCAGCGCCGGGCCCTGTTCGTCGGTCCAGTTGGACAGCACGGCGGCTCGAACCTCGCGTCCGTGCGGGCCTTGGAGAATGCCCGACCGCGGTCTCGTGCGCAGGCAGCGCCGACCATGCTCCAGCCGGCGCGCGAGGCGATGGCCGACAAGCTGACGCCGCTCATTGGCGTCGGCATCGACCAGCAGCAGCGACCGGAGGACAACTTCTTCGCGCATGAGGCAAATTCTAGCGCGAAGGAGTAAAGCTCCTCTTAAGCGCGCGCAAAAAAGGCGCTTGGGCAGCGGCGGCAGGCTTGTTAAGACCGCCGCCCGAGCCAAAATTCCAAACGGGGAAGACCGCATGGCCGACGACAAGGCCCACCCGACCGCCACCGAAATGGATTACCCGGCGCACGAGCGCAATTATTCGGGTTTTCTCAAACTCTTCAAATATGGAATGGTCGCGACCGCGATCGTCGCCGCCGTCGTCATCTACACAATCGCCAATTAGGCCGCGCGCTTGAAGATCGCGGTCCTGCAGTGAAGGTGGCGCGGAAACCCGCGTCGCCGCCATCCCTGAAACGGTGAAGAAATTCGTCGGGCTTGGGAGCGACAATCGCTGTCGAAAAGGGAGCAGGCGAAGCCGCTTCGATTTCCGATGGCGATTTCGAGGCCGCGGGGGCGAAGATCGGTACGCGAGCGGAGGTACTGAAGGACGCGGACGTCATTCTTTGCGTCATGGGGCCGGAGCCCGACTCCCTGGGCGGCGCGAAGAAGGGCGCCTTGCTGATTGGCGCGCTTGACCCGGTAAAGCGCAGCGACGCCATCAACGGTTATGCCGCCGCTGGTATCGACGCGCTGGCGATGGAATGGATGCCGCGCATCACTCGTGCCCAGTCGATGGACATCCTATCGTCGCAGTCGAACCTCGCCGGGTACAAGGCCGTCGTCGACGCCGCTTCGATTTATGGCCGTGCCTATCCGATGATGATGACCGCGGCAGGGACGATAAGCCCGGCCAAGCTGTTCGTGATGGGAGTTGGCGTTGCCGGGTTGCAGGCAATCGCCACCGGGCGGCGGCTCGGCGCCCAGGTCAGCGCTACCGACGTGCGATCAGCGACGAAGGAACAGATCCTGTCGCTCGGCGCCAAGCCGATCTTCGTCGAGGGCGTTGCTGGGATCGAAGGGCGAAGGGAAGGGCGGTTATGCCAGCGAGACCAGCCCCGAATATCAAGCTGCGCAGGCCGAGCTGGTTTCAGGCCATATCGCCAAGCAGGACATTGTCATCACCACCGCCCTGATTCCAGGCCGGCCAGCGCCGCGACTGATCAGCGACGCGCAGCTGGCGACGATGCGGCCGGGCAGCGTAATCGTCGACCTGGCTGCCGAAGCCGGCGGCAATGTCGAGGGATGCGTCGCCGGGGAAACAGTTCAGCGCCATGGCGTTACCATCATCGGTGCGGTTCAACTGGCGCGGTCGCTGGCCGCTGACGCATCGGCGCTATTTGCGCGCAACCTGACCAATTTCCTCACCGCCTTCTGGGACAAGGAATGTCGGAACGCCGGTCCTGCCCGACGATGACGAGATCGTTGCCGCAATCCGGCTGACCAAGGGCGGCGCAATCGTTAACGACCGGCTCAAGACGCCGCAGTAACGATTTTCAGTTAGGCTCCTTCGGAGCAGGCCAGGCAGGCCGATTCAGCTTTGCACAGGTTGGCGCCGCTACCAGGACATTCAGACACACAGAAAGACGATCCGCGCCGAGCCGCAGATCGTCAAAATTCTGCAGAAATCCGGCCTTAACGGCCGGAATTCGATCAGCCGCTGCCGCCAGCTCCGCTCCAGCCATGGCCGAACAGCCAGGACCAAAGGCCCCGGGTCGAGCTCGCTTTCTTGTACTTCATGATCGTCCCCTGTCGTAACGCGGCGACTCATGCCGCAGACGGGGACATTAACCTTAAGGGAAATGGTTAGCAAGGAATTAACCAAATTAGGCGGCGCGCCTCTTCCTCTCGCCAAATAGACGCTTAGACAAATCATTAAGACTGCTTGGCCGGCCGATGATAAAGCCTTGAGCAATCTCACACTTCATCGCGACCAGCATGTCGAGGATTTCGCGGCTCTCGACGCCTTCGGCGACAACTGTCCGGCCAAGCGAGTGGGCAAGTGCGATTGTCGACTGAACCATGACAAGGTCGCTGCGATGGTCGCGCATCGACTTGACGAAGCTTTGGTCGATCTTGATCTCGCTCGCCGGTATCTTCTTGAGATACTCGAGCGTCGAGAGGCCGGTGCCATAGTCGTCGATCGAAATCCGGATACCCAGATCACGCAGATCGAACAGCGGCCCGATGTCCGCGCCGCTCGACGAGCTCGGCGGTTTCGGTCAGCTCAAGCGTCAGCCGAGCGGGATCGAGACCGTGACGGTCGAGGATCTCGCGGACGCGGGACGGCAATGTCTTGTCGCCAAGCATTCGTGCCGACAGGTTCACGGCCATATCGAATTCGCCATGGTCGCGATTGATGCGAGCGGCTGCGGCGACGGCATGATCGAGCACGAAGAAGGTGAGCTTCTCGATGCGGTCGCTTCTGCTCCGCTGCGGCGATGAATTCGCCCGGGCTGATCGGACCCTTTCTCGGGGTGGGTCCAGCGCGCCAGCGCCTCGGCACCGCGCATGCGGTTCGTGCGAAGGTCCAGCTGCGGCTGATAGGCAACCCAGACCTGGCCACTGTCGATCGCATCGTCGAGCTGGCTGAGCAGCGACAGCCGCCACTCGGCGTCCTTCAGTCGCTCAGGGTCATGATATTTCCACCTAAGGCCTTCGGTCGTCGCCTCATCGGCCGCGACCAGTGCGCTGCCAAGTCGGTTGGCTAGCGAGCGGCCGCTACCGATTTCGACGCCGAAGCTGATCGGGATATCGAACGGCTTGCCGTCGACCTTGGCCGGGCTGCGGAACAGGGCGTACAAGTGCCTCGACATGATGACCGATCGCCGTCCCGGCGGGAACGGTCCAGGCGAAAATGCCCTCGTCGCCCTGATAGACGGTCGATACTTCCGATCCGACCTTCAGCCGGGCGACGATCTGCTCGGTCAAGCTTCGCTCGTTGGCGAGGGACAGGGTTGAGACAATTTGCGGATAGTTGAGGACTCGGGCGACGATCAGCGGCCGTTCACGTTCGTGCCGGGCACGGCGGAGCGCGTTGAGATTGGGCAAGCCGCTGACCGTATTGGTCAGGCCGCGGCGTTTGACATTTTGCATCGCCAGACCGACCGCGACCCAGAGGACGACGAAAAGGCCGGGTGTCACGTCCGCGAAGATCTGATTGCGCTCCAGCAATATTGGTCCAGCGAGCAGCAAGAACGTACCGCTGCCGAGCATTCCCGCCTGAACTGCCGTCCTGCGCGTAATCGCCAGGCCGACGAGAAGCGCAGCAACCAGGAAAGCGGGCACCCAGCCAACATCGACTGGCTCGCCCGCCTTCAGCGTCTCCGCGCCGATGATGTGGATGTAACACGCCGCTCGCCTTGCCCCAGCCGGGCAGCATGAACTGATCGCCGAGCCGTTCGGCAGCGGTGCCGACGATAATCGTCTTGCCCCGCAGCTTGGCGGGATCGACGCGTCCCGACATGACGTCGACAGCGCTGTAAGTAGGGATCGATGCCGGGATCGAACGCATAGTTGACGCGGAATTCCTTGTCAGTGACGATTGTCTGATCGGCCAGAATCGATGCCAGCGACGGAATGACATTCATGCCGCGACGCGTGCCGCGCGGAAGCAGCCAGCCTTCGTTGGCATAATTGTAGCGCAGGCCGATCGTGCCGATTTTCGAAGATTGCCTGAACTCGGCGAGCGGACGGACGTCCTCATACTTGCCGTCCTGGGCCCCCGAACGCGGGAGATAGGCGAGAGTGACGTTGCCGCTTCGAGCGAGCGCGTCGACTAGCAGCCGGTCCTGGATCGGATCCGACTTGTCGGGGAACATGATGTCATGGACTTGCTGCCTGGGCCGGGCGGCACCAATCGCGTCCACCAGTTCCGCATAACGCCCACGGGGCCAGGGCCAACGTCCGACCTCGCCCACGCGACTTTTCGTCGATTCCAACCAGCACGATGTCGCCGCTGGCCGGGCGCTCATTGATGTGGTTGCGGACAACCCGCAGCCGATCTTCGGGATATTCGCCGGCACCGACCAGCCCGAAAAGCAGGCCGAGGACCATCGCCCAGGCAAGCATCCTCGCGGGGCGCTTTGCCCCGGGTTCGCGGTTGCGGCGGTTCGGCCATCGCATGGGCGCGCGTTTCCTTGTCGTCGTCCCTCCGGCCATGCCCAGAAAAGAGTTAACAAATCGGAAACCGTGAATGAATTAATAACGACCTGCAGCGCTCAATTCGTCGCCCTCGACAACCTCGGTTTGCCTTGTCAGAACATCAGTCACCTTTTGGGGGAGGCTTCCGCGTGGACTTCATCTCGATCCTGTCGATCTTCGTGCTGGCCTGCTTCGTCGGCTATTATGTCGTCTGGTCGGTAACTCCGGCGCTTCACACGCCGCTGATGACGGTGACCAATGCCATTTCATCGGTGATCGTCGTCGGCGCGCTGATCGCGGCCGCGGCGGCGGGCAGCGCATCGTCGAAATGGCTGGGCCTGATCGGCGGTGGCGCTGGCCAGCGTGAACATCTTCGGCGGCTTCGCGGTCACGGCGACGAATGCTGGCGATGTACAAGAAGAAGGAGCGCCGCGATGCATGAGGCCGCGGCCACTCCAGCGTGGGTCCTGATCGCCTATCTGATTTCCGGCATCTGCTTCATCCTCGCGCTGCGCGGCCTGTCGAGCCCGGCAAGCAGCCAGCGCGGCAACCGCCTCGGCATGACCGGCATGGCGATTGCGGTGGTCACCACGCTGGTTGTCCATGCACCAGATTGCCGGAGTAGCGCCCGACGAATACCAATCTGGCCTCAACCTGGATCTTGCCTCTGCCGGCGAAATCTTGCATTGCCATCCTCATTGGCGGTGCCATCGGGCTGGTTACGGCGCGTCGAATCCAGATGACGGCGATGCCGCAGCTGGTTGCCGCATTCCACTCGCTGGTCGGCATGGCAGCTGTGCTGGTCGGCGCCGCTGCCTTCCTCAATCCCGTCGGCATTCGGGATCGTCGATCCATCGGGCGCAATTCTCGGCATCAGCCGCATCGAAATGGGACTGGGAGTGGCGATTGGCGCCATCACCTTCTCGGGCTCGGTCATCGCGTTCCTGAAGCTTAACGGCAACATGAGCGGCAAGCCGATCCTGCTGCCGGCGCGGCACTGGATCAATCTCGCTACGCGCGCTGGCGATCTTCTTCTTTCTCTATGGCTTCTTCGATTCTCAGAGCCCGGTCGATTTCTGGACGCTCGCGGCGCTCAGCTTCGCCATCGGATTCCTGCTGATCGTCCCGATCGGCGGAGCGGACATGCCGGTCGTCATCTCGATGCTCAACAGCTATTCGGGCTGGGCCGCGGCGGCGATGGGTTTCACGCTGCACAACAGCGCGATGATCATCACCGGCGCGCTGGTCGGCAGCTCGGGCGCGATCCTCAGCTACATCATGTGCCGGGCGATGAACCGCAGCTTCATCTCGGTCATCGCCGGCGGCTTCGGCGCGGTTGCGTCCTCGGGCGCCGCCGAAGCGATCGACCGGCCCTACAAGCGCGGCTCGGCCGAGGATGCGGCCTTCCTGATGAAGCCAGGCCGACAAGGTGATCATCGTTCCCGGCTACGGCATGGCGGTCGCACAGGCCCAGCATGTCGCTTCGCGAAATGGCCGACCTGCTCAAGAAGGAGGGGGTGGAGGTCAAATATGCGATCCATCCAGTCGCGGGCCGGATGCCGGGACACATGAACGTCCTGCTGGCCGAGGCCAATGTGCCCTATGACGAAGTGTTCGAGCTGGAGGACATCAACAGCGAGTTCGCCCAGGCCGACGTCGCCTTCGTGATCGGCGCCAACGACGTCACCAACCCGGCCGCCAAGACCGACAAGAGATCGCCGATTTACGGCATGCCGGTGTTGGACGTGGAAAAGGCTCGCACCGTCTTGTTCGTCAAGCGGTCGATGGGGGGCGTGGGTTACGCCGGCGTCGACAATGAATTATTCTATCGCGACAATACGATGATGCTTCTCGCCGACGCCAAGAAAATGGTCGAGGAGATCGTTAAGGCCTTGGGTTAACAGCGCTTTCTCGGCTATGCCCAGAGGTGAATCGCATCTGGGTTAAAGCCCCCAGCCGGACTCCCGGCGGGGAGTCGGGAGGGACGGCAAGGCGTGAAGAAACTGGGGATCGTCGGGGGCGCGAGCTGGGCCTCAACTGCACTTTATTATGATCAGATCAACCGAGGCATCGCCCATCGCCTTGGCGGGCTGCATAGCGCAGTCCTGTCTATCGAGAGCCTCGATTTCGCACCGTTCGCGGCGATGCAGCAGGCGGAGGACTGGGCGGGCGTTACGCAAATTGCGATCGAGGCAGCGCGCCGACTGAAGGCGTGCGGCGCGGAAGGATTGTTGCTCGCGTCCAACACCATGCATCGCATTGCGGATGAGGTCGGCGAGGAAACCGGACTTCCGATTCTTCACATCGGCGATGCTTCGGCGGACAGGATCGCCTCGGACGGACGTAGCCGGGTGGCATTGCTCGGCACTCGGTTCGTTCAATCCGAATCCTTCATCCGCGAGCGCTATGAAAGCCGTGGGATCACACTTGTTGACCTCAATCCGATGTGGCGGGCCGAGGTCGATCGGATCATTTATGAAGAACTAGCGGCCGGACGCGTCGTCCGGGAAAGCCAGCGAAAGCTCAAGACCTTGATCACCGAACTGGGCAAGCAGAAGGTCCAGGCAATCGTACTTGGCTGCACTGAACTGGTGCTTGCCGTCGATGTCCGCGCCAACGTCCTGCCGGTTTATGACACTACAGCCATACACGCCCGAATGGCGGTTGACTGGATGCTCGGGAACCAGGAACAGGCCCGGGTTGCCGCCTAGGCGGCTCTTTCTCCAGAGGGTGCCAGGTCCGGATTGCTGACCAGCAGCGTTGCTGGAAGCATGAACGCCAGGACTGTGTAGACCAGGCGCAGGCCAGTCGGGACGTCGAGAATCCAAAGCGGAGCGACGACCACTGCTGCCAGGATTAGCAATAGTACGAAGGCGCGGGCCTCGACTGCGTCACGCTCAATCACGTCGATCATCTGCCGGTCGTCGATCAAATGTCCGAGGTGGCGGACAATGCGACTGGCAGTGCAGGTGCAGAACGCTGGAATGAAGGCATGGATCAATGCTGCGATTCCTGCGGCCGCTGCCAGCAGTCCGAATGTGGTGGCGAAGCGGAAATGCTGCCAATAGCTTTCGCCTGCCGCCTGCAGATGCGCACGCGTTTGTCCGATCATCGCCCTCTCCATCCCTAGTGACAGGAAGCAGCCAGATCGTTTCGCAATCGTCAATCCGTGGGCGACGAGTTTAGCACAGGATACGCCCAACGGACTTTCGCTCGCCGCTCATTGGCGAACGGCCTCATACCGGCAAAAAACCATAAACCGCAGAAAATTGAATGACTTGTTTATCGCGCTCTACAAACCTATCCCATTGCTGGGAACGGACGGGGTAACAGGTTGGAAAAGAAGAAGTGGCGCAAGCCCAGAGTGGTTCGACTTGAGGCGGGTTCCGCCGAAGCGAACACGAAACCAGGCAACGACGGCACCGGCGGGCACACGGGATCCTGATCCTGGCCCAATGTGCGGTACCAAACTTGCGACATCACTGATGCGGTCCTAGCCTCCTGAGTAGTTGGGGGAGACAGGCATGGGCCGCCGAATTTCATTTTTGCTGGCTGTGAGCGCCTTTGTGGCCGCACCGGCCATTGCGCAGCATCAACATGATGCCGGATCGGCGCCGCCTGCGGCAGCCAAATCACTGACATCAAACTATGCGCGCGGCCTCTATTGGTTGCACAATTTCGAGTATGGCAACGCCGCCGCCGCATTTCGCGAGGCGCAGGCTACCGACCCCAGTGACGTCATGGCCTATTGGGGTGAGGCGATGACTTACAATCATCCGCTTTGGGCGTTCCAGGATCCGGTTAAGGCAAGGGCCGTCCTCGCAAAACTTGGTGCCACTCGCGAGGCGCGGCGTTCAAAGGCGCGCAGCCCGCGCGAGGCGGCGTGGCTCGATGCGGTGGAAACCCTGTACGGCGACGGCGACAAGGTTGAGCGCGACCGCCGTTACCATCAGAAAATGATAGCCATCTTCGTCTCCGATCCCAGCGATGTAGATGCGCGAAGTTTCGCTGCCCTTGCGACCCTTGGGCTCGCGAGTGAGGGGCGCGATGTCGCAACCTACATGAAGGCCGCAGCAATGCTGGAGGAGGGGTTCGAGCAACATCCCGACCATCCCGGGCTGCTCCATTATATGATCCATAGCTATGATGATCCGGTGCACGCGCCGCTGGGCCTGCGGGCGGCGAGGCGCTACGCAAACGTCGCACCTGATGCAGGGCATGCCCAACATATGGTCAGCCACATCTATCTCGCGCTTGGCGATTGGGAGGCGGTCGAACGGACCAATGTTCAGGCGATAAAAGTCGTCAATGCCCAGCGCGCAGCGGAAAAGAAGCCCCCATCCAATTGCGGACACTACAACGAGTGGCTGATCTATGCGCTTGACCAGCAGGGCAAGGACAGCCGCGCAAACGTGCAAGCCTGCCGGAGCCAAGCGTTGGCCGAAGTGGCAGGAGGGACCGACAAGAGCGTACTTGGCGAGGACCGCAGTGCGTTCAACAGTTGGGCGACCATTGCCGTTCGGACGGGCGTCGATACTGGCCAATGGCCGGATTCCAATGCGGCGTCCGGGGTAGGGGCGTATCTGCTTGGCCGTTTTGAACTAAATTACGGCGCGCTAATTGCTGCCCGCAAAGACGCGACAGCGGCCGAGCATGCGCTCGCTGAACTGAAGCGTGACCGCTTCGCAATTGATAAGGCCATGCCGGTTGAGCGGCCCGACGACCATGAAAGCGCGGCATGGCTCGATCGTGCCGTCGCGCAGGGTGAAGCGGTTGTTGCGCTTGCCAGGGGCGACCGGGAGCGCGGGCTTGCCCTCCTGTCCGCATGCGCTGACGCCGAAGCGAAACTGCCACCGCCGTTCGGCCCACCGGTTCTTGCAAAGCCGAGCGCCGAACTGCTTGGGGATGAGCTGCTGGCAATGGGCCGCAAGCCCGAGGCCGCCGCTGCCTACGAGCGCGCACTTGCAGCGGCCCCCGGGCGGCGCCGTTCGCTTGAAGGCCTTAAGGAGGCAACGGCGTCCTAACTCTCGCAAGGCGCGTTGGAAGTCCCTAAGTCACAATTCGTGAGCAAGGCAGATCGACCCGACCACCCGCGCGCTTCGGAGCGCTTTAACGAGGAGAATGCGACCTACGCACTTCGCGGGTCGGACGCGCCTGACCTGGATGCGGGGATCAAGGCCATCCGCAATGTGCTGAAGACGCTTCCGGCTCGGCCCGGCGTCTATCGCATGCAGGATGCAAAGGGCGATGTCCTCTACGTCGGCAAGGCGCGGACGTTGAAGAACCGGGTGATCAACTACACCCAGGTCGCGCGGCTTCCCAAGCGGCTGCAGCGCATGGTCTCCCAGACCCGGTCGATGACCATCGTCACGACGCGGACCGAAGCCGAGGCGCTGTTGCTCGAAGCGCAGCTGATCAAGCGCTTCCGGCCGCCCTACAATGTGCTCCTGCGCGACGACAAAAGCTTTCCCTTCATCCTGCTGCGCGAGGATCATGCCTTCCCCCGCGTCCAGAAGCATCGCGGCGCGCGGCGGGCTAAAGGGCAATATTTTGGGCCATTCGCAAGCGCCGGCTCGGTCACCAGCACGCTTAACGCGCTGCAGAAGCTCTTCCTTCTAAGAAGTTGTTCTGACAGCTTTTTCGCCAATCGTACGAGGCCCTGCCTGCTTTACCAGATCCGCCGCTGCTCGGCGCCGTGCGTCGGACGGATCAGCGAGGCGGATTATGCCGAGCTGGTCGCGGACGCGAAGCTGTTCCTGGCGGGCAAGTCGACAGGCGTGCAAGCGCGGCTGGGCAAGCAGATGGCCGAGGCGGCCGAGCGGCAGGACTTTGAGCTCGCGGCTGTCTATCGCGACCGGCTTCGCGCGCTGACCTATGTCCAGGGCAGCCAGACGGTCCATGCCGAAGGGCTTGGCGACGGCGACATCTTCGCGCTGGCCAGCAAGGCCGGGCAGATGTGCATCCAGGCCTTCTTCATCCGCGGCGGGCAGAATTGGGGACATCGCAGCTTCTTTCCCGCGCACACCGCCGATGTTCCAGAAGACGAAGTGCTGAGCACCTTCCTGGTGCAATTTTACGAGGATGTGCCGCCGCCGCGGCGGATCCTGCTCGATCGCGACCTTCCTGAGGCCGCGCTGATCGCCGAGGCGCTGTGCGAGCGTGCCGGGCACAAGGTCGAGATCACGCAACCTCAACGCGGCGCTCGCCGCAAGCTGATCGACCAGGCGCGGCGCAACGCAGAAGAAGCGCTCGATCGGCGGATGGCGGAATCGACCACCCAGGGAAAGCTGCTGCGCGAGTTGGCCGAGGTGTTCGAACTGCCCGAGCCGCCCAAGCGGATCGAGGTCTACGACAACAGCCACATCATGGGCACCAATGCCACCGGTGCGATGATCGTCGCCGGGCCCGAAGGCTTTCGCAAGAACGCTTATCGCAAGTTCAACATCAAGTCGGAGCATTACGCCCGGCGACGATTTCGGAATGATGCGCGAAGTGCTTGAGCGCCGCTTTGCCCGGCTGGAGAAGGACGATCCGGACCGGACCGGCGGCGAATGGCCCGATCTGCTGCTGATCGACGGCGGCAAGGGCCAGATTTCGGCGGTTTGCGAGATATTGGAGAATGCCGGCGTCCACGACGTTCCGGTGGTCGGCGTCGCCAAGGGGCCCGACCGCAATGCCGGTCGCGAAGTGTTTCACCTGCCGGGCGGGCGCGAGGTGACCTTTCCGCCGAATTCGGCGCTGCTCTTCTACCTGCAACGGCTGCGCGACGAGGCGCACCGCTTCGCGATCGGCACGCATCGGCAGAAGCGGGCGAAGAGCCTGACGACGTCGACGCTCGACGAGGTGCCGGGCATCGGGCCCAACCGCAAGCGGGCGCTGCTGATGCACTTCGGCACCGCGCGAGCGGTGAAGAGCGCGGCGCTCGACGACCTCGAACGGGCGCCCGGCATCAGCAAGGCGATGGCCCACCAGATCTACGACTTTTTCCACCCGAGAGGCTGATGCGCTTCTCGACCCCAGCCATTGTCGTCTCGCTGCGTCCGCATGGCGAACATGGTGCTGTCGTGCGCCTGATGACCCCAGATCATGGGCTGCAGGCGGCCTATGTTCGCGGCGCCAGGGGCCGGCGGTTGCGGCCGGTGCTGCTGCCCGGCAACCAGGTCGAAGCGACGCTGGCTTCGCGGACCGAATCTCAGCTGCCTCAGGCGACCCTGGAATTGCTGCACAGTCGCGGACCACTGATGGCGGAGCCCTTACCCGCCGCGGCGATCGATTGGGCCTCTGCCTTGACGGCCACCGCCTTGCCGGAGGGCCAACCCTATCCCCGTCTTTATTCGGCGCTGGACGGATTGCTCACCGCCGTGGAATCGGCGTCATCGGCATTGGGTTGGGCCGCTGCTCTGGTCCGCTACGAGATGCTGATGCTGGCCGAACTCGGCTTTGGCCTCGACCTTGATAGTTGTGCGGTGACGGGAGGCAATGACGACCTGGTTGCCGTCAGCCCGCGGTCGGGAAGGGCGGTCAGCGCAGCCGAGGCCGAACCCTATGCGGGCAAGCTGCTTCACTTGCCGCGCTTCATCCGCGAAGGTGGGGTAGCGACTTGGGCGGACATACTGAATGGACTTGAGCTCACCGGGCATTTCCTGATGCGAGACCTGCTCACCGACCGGTCGGCGCCAGTGGCGGATAGTCGGGTCCGGCTTGTAGAGCGCTTGCGTCGAGCCGCCGGACAGGCCTAGCGTCTGCCATGGTCGAAACGCTCGCACTGCTGTTCCCCCATGTTGCAGTCAGCGGCGACCTGACGGTGCGCGCGGCGGTCAGCTATCTGCCGGAGCAATCCGCGCCGGAACAGGGGCGCTGGTTCTGGTCCTACCATGTCCGGATCGAGAATGGCGGCGAGCGGACCGTCCAGTTGCTTGAGCGCTATTGGAAGATCGTAGACGGCCGGGGCAATGTACACGAGGTGCGGGGCCAGGGCGTGGTCGGTGAGATGCCGGTGATTACGGCCGGCGACAGCTATGACTATGTATCGGGATGCCCGCTTGAAACATCGGCGGGCACGATGAGCGGCCACTATGTGCTGGTCGACGAAGAGGGCGAGCCGATTACCGCGGAGATTCCTGAATTCGCGCTGCTATCACCGCTCGAACGAAGCATGTGATGTCAGCGCGGACCGCGTCAAGATCACGCATCATTTTGGTAATATCAGGCCTTAGGATGGGCTGACCGGAAGCTCGAAATCAAAATGATGATGATCGTCCCGGAGCAGAAGGTAGACAGTTGTTGCGATCGTCGCGAGGATTACGACGAGCGGCGCGACTGGAGGAAAACCGATATTGGTTTCAACCTGATCGTCGGTAGCGGTCGATGCTGCCGATGAACCGGTTGTCATTGCGCTGAGCGTAATCCACTGGCTCGACGGACCCGAGGCCACCGGCGCGGGCCGACCGATTCCGGGGCCGGCAGGCGTGGACGCCAATGCAACAGTCGAAACCGAGCAAAGCGAAATTATTGCCGCGGCGGCGGTGAGGTTACGCGCGAAACTTGGCATCAAGCTACTCCGACCTTCGGTTACGACGGCTATTCGAATTCGCTTTACAGTTCCACCACTTAACGCTCCCGATGTCGAGGGGTTGCCCTATTAGGCTGCCAGACTCGTTCAGTTTTCTTCGCAGCTGTCACCATTTGGCCGCCATCCAGACGGGCTAGCGGGGTGAGGCGGCGCTACTTATGGTCCAGCGGTCAGCGATCCAGCGCGTGACGTCGATCGCGAGGATTGAATGGGTCAAAGGAAGGTGGCGAAAGGAGTGGCGTCGAGCGGGCCACCGGCCGTCATCATTTCAGCAAACAGCTTTTGGAATATCGCGAACTTTCGCGCCGGATTGGTCGAGGCGCTTGTGGGACGCGGTTACCGGGTGGTGATAGCGACACCCAAACCTGACCTTGGTTGGGCCCGTGACCGGGGAGTAGAGGTCGTCGACATCGCCATCGATCGGTCGGGTCTCAATCCATTTACCGACGCCGTGCTATGGCTCGATTACCTTCGGTTATTCCACCGGACCGGCAGCGCCATCGTTCTCAGTTTCACGGCTAAGCCCAACATCTATGGATCGCTTGCAGCTCAAATAGCGGGAATATCGAGCCTGCCCAACGTCAGCGGGTTGGGGACCGCATTCATAAGCAATGGGCTTTTGTCTCGCTTCGTCAGCCTGCTTTACCGCTTAGCCTTTCGGAATGCCCGATCATATTCTTCCAGAATCCTGACGACCGCGACCTGTTCGAAGGCCGGGGCATTGTTCGGCTAGGCCAGGCGCATTTGTTGCCCGGGTCGGGCGTAAACCTGCACTGGTTCGCACCCGCGATACACCCGGTTGACGGCCCTGTGCGGTTCCTTTTCATCGGTAGGCTGCTTGGCGACAAAGGCGTGCGCGAATTTGCCGAGGCAGCCCGGCTCCTGCGATCCGAGCAGCCCGATTGGCATTTCCAGCTGCTCGGGCCAATCGACGAGGGCAATCGTAGCGGCATCAGGGCAGTCGAGCTTCAGTCATGGGTCGATTCAGGCTGGATTGAACATCTTGGCGAGGTCGATGATGTCCGGTCCTACATTGCAGGAGCGACGGCGGTAGTTCTTCCTCCTACCGCGAAGGCGTTCCCCGATCGCTACTCGAGGCAGCGGCAATGGCCCGGCCGCTGGTGGCGACCGACGTTCCGGGCAATCGTCAGATCGTCCAAAATGGCGTGAACGGCTTGCTATGTGCCGCGCGCGACCCGCTGTCCCTCGCCGAAGCAATGAGGAAGATGGGAATTATGGGTGCGGAACGACGCGCCGAGATGGGAAAAGCCGGGAGGAAACTGGTCGAGCGAGAGTTTGGAGAGGAGCACGTAACCGGCGCCTATCTTGCCGCCTTGAAGCAACTCCCCTGTTGAAGCGGGTTTAGGTAGTGATGTTCAATCGGCGAAAACAAGCAGGCCAGGGCCCCCGCCACGCCTCGCGGTGGCCGCGCCTATGCAATTGGCGACATCCATGGACGGCTTGACCTGCTCGAAAGTTGCTGGCAGCGATCGACAGGATCTCGAACGAAGGCCAGCACGCAAAGACGATGCTCGTCTTCCTTGGCGACCTGATTGACCGTGGACCCGATTCACGTGGTGTAGTCGAACAGCTCCGCACGTTCCGTCACGAGATGATGCGGCATTATTTCCTTGCGGGCAATCATGAGGAGGTACTTCTCCGCCTGCTGGCCGGCGAGCGTGGAATCCTGGATAGCTGGCTGAAATATGGCGGTGCGGAATGCCTTCGAAGCTATGGCGGCGACCCTGAATCGCTCGCTGGTCTTAGCGAAGGGGCCGCCTTGGCGGCCATCAAGGAAGCCATACCCGCCGAACACACCCGCTTCATCGCCAGCTTTGCCGACACGCTGACGTTTGGAGATTATCTTTTCGTCCATGCGGGGATCCGCCCGGGCGTCGAACTTTCGCTACAAAGCCAGTCCGACCTCCGCTGGATCCGCTCCCCCTTCCTCGATCATGAAGGCGAGCATGGCTTTGTCGTGGTCCATGGCCACACGATAACTGAAGTTGTCGATTCGCGGCACAACCGGATCGGTATCGATACGGGCGCTTACCGTACTGGCACTCTGACCGCGCTCGTTGTCGAGGGTTGCGAGCGTTGGACGCTTGACACTGCAGCGGTCGACACAGAACCGTCCCGGACGACGCATTAATTCCAGCTGCTTTGAGCGATAGTGAACCAGCAAGGGGATGCTTCATTGAGATAATCGCGCGTAATGGCGAGGAGGCATCGTGAAAGTAGCTGAAAAGACTTCCCCTTTTTTGCTGATGATGGTCGTTTTTGCGGCGGCGGCGATGCTTGCCGGTTGCGCTGACACGCGCGGTGGTCCCATACCCTACAATGTTTCGGACTTCGGAACGCCCGGATGCGCCAGAGCTGGTGCCACTGGAAGCGGGATACAAGATTGCGCCGATGGACACCCTGACGGTCAAGGTTTTCAAAATGCCCGATTTATCGGGGGATTATGAGGTAGACCTGGCCGGTCGCATTTCGATGCCTCTGATCGGCGAAGTCCCGGCCTTTGATCTCACGACCGAGCAACTCGATGAGGAACTAACCCGGAAACTCAGCGAGAAGTATCTTGAGAACCCGGACGTCAGCGTCGGCATCAAGGCTTCGACCCGTCGAAATGTCACAGTGGACGGCGCAGTCAACAGGGCAGGGTCGTTTCCGGTCCATGGCCCCACCACGCTCATGCAAGTGGTTGCGGCTGCTGGCGGAACCAGCCCCGAAGCCAACGCGCGCCGCGTGGCGATATTCCGCAGCATCGGCGGCAAGCGTCAGGCCGCCGGTTTCGACCTTACGAGCATCCGGCGCGGTGAAGCTCCGGATCCTCAGGTTTATGCGGGCGATATTGTCGTGATCGACGGATCCTCGCTGAAGGCTGCCCAAAAACAGCTACTGAGCACGTCTGCCCGTCCTTTCCATCTTCAGGCCGTTCTGACGCAATGGCGCTGCTAGCCCCCCAAAGTACGGCCGCCGGTGAATAACAACCTGGCAATCCCCGAGCGGGACCCTGGGCGGTGGAGCGCTACTCGCCCGACGGTCGCCGTGACCTTGGATCCGCGCCAGGGACATCATCCGACGGGCCCGGGACTAGATTTCGCCGCCCTTATCAGGATCATTTCGAATTGGCGCTGGCTGATCCTTGGCGCGCTCGCGCTCGGGTTGATCGGAGCGATTGTCATTACGCTACTGACGGCTCCGGTTTACCGGTCTTGGGTCACGCTGGAAGTCAGCCCGCCGACGGTCGAAATCATGGACGAACAATCACGGGAACGGACTGCGTCCGGGATCAATAATTGGGACTATGTCATTACCCAGGTTGGATTGTTGTCGAGCCGCAGCATCGCCCAACGTGCGGCCCAAGACCTCAATTTCGCCAACAATCCAGAATTTGTGGGGGAGGGCGGGGACGCCACATCCCGCCTGAACGTGGCCGCCGCGAAGGTCGCGCAGGGACTAAACGTCGAAGTGCCTGAGGAAGGGCAATTGATTCAATACAGCTTCGACGCGCGATCGCCGCAGCTATCGGCGGCGATCGCCAACCAGATTGCCGAAAGCTTCATCAATTCCAATCTGCAGCGCCGCTTTGAGGCTTCGGCCTATGCGCGCAATTTCCTGGAGCGGCAGATCGCCAGGACTCGCGCCGACCTTGAAAAATCGGAGCGGCAGCTGGTCGCATATGCCCAGGCGCAAGGCATCATCAACACCGGCGCGGGCGAGGACGGCAAGGGAGCCGGCGATACAAATTCGCTGCAGGGTGAATCGCTGATAGCGCTGAACAGGGCGCTGGCAGACGCAACTGCACGTCGCGTTGCCGCGGAAGGCGCTTATCGTTCGGGGCTGGCGATCGGCGCGACGGCGGATGTTACCGCAAGTACCCAGGCGTTGCGCCAATCACGCGCCGCGCTGGAGGCCGAATATCAGGAGAAGCGCACGCTGATGAAGCCGGACCATCCGGACATGCTGAGCTTGCGGTCGCGGATCGACGAACTGGACCGGCAGGTTTCTCGCGAGGCTTCGCAGGCGTCATCGGGTCGAACCAACACGCTTGCTGGCCGAATATCGCGGCGCGCTGGCGGCAGAGAACGCGCTTAGAGGGCGGGTCGCAGGGCTCAAGGGCGCAGTGCTCGACCTGCGAGGGCGAAGCATCAAATACACCATCCTGCAGCGCGAGGTGGACACCAATCGCAGCCTCTATGATGCCCTGCTCCAACGCTACAAAGAGGTTGGCGTTGCTGGTGGTGTCGGCACTTCGCCTGTCTCGATCGTTGATCGGGCCGATGTGCCCGGAGGACCGTACAAGCCTAATCTGCTGTTGAACCTCCTGATGGGCCTTGGGGTCGGGCTAATTGGCGGTCTGGTGACGGCGGTTGCGCTCGAATATCTTTATGACACGATCAAGACACGCGACGACGTCCGGAACAAGCTCGGATTGGCGTGTCTTGGTGCTATCCCGAAGACCTCTAGCCAAGATAGCTTCATCGAAGAGCTGAAGGATCCGCGCTCGATCGTCTCGGAGGCCTATTCAGCGGTGATCGCTTCCCTGCGCTTCAGCACCGAGGAGGGATTGCCGAAGGCCCTGCTCGTCACAAGTACTCGCTCAGGCGAGGGAAAATCCTCGTCAGCACTTGCAGTCGCGCAAAACTTTGCGCGGCGCGGGGTCTCGGTGTTGCTGATCGACTGCGACCTTCGGAAGCCAGCCTTCAAGGCAGCTTCGGACAAGGTCGGCCTGACCCGCCTGCTGACAGGAGAAGACGAAGCCGCACGCAGCCACATCGTGCCGACCCAATTCTCCGATTTGTGGCTAATGCCGAGCGGCCCACTACCGCCAAATCCAGCCGACCTCCTTTCGACCGGGCGCTTCCAGGAGATACTGGGCGAAGTCACGTCGCACTTCGACATTGTCATCGTCGATGCGCCGCCGGTGGTTGGCCTGGCGGATTCACTGCTGCTCGCATCGGTCGTGGGAAATGTCATGCTGGTGGTCGAAAGCGGCAAGACGCGGCACAAGGCAGCGCTTGAGGCGCTTCGTATGCTCGGCGGGGCCGGGACGCATATTCTCGGCGCCGTTTTGACAAAATCCAAGGAGGACATGGGCGGTTATGGCTACAAGTCTTATGGCTATGGTGCACTTGACCGTAAGCGGACCGAAATCCTGATGATCCCGCATGAGGCCGATCACTGACGGACTTGGACCTAATCGGTAACCGATGAGGGCGCGAGCGATCATCGTGGCAGCGCTCGCGCTGTTGGCAGCCGTGCTGGTCATTCGAATGGCGTTCGTTGCCGCATATTTGCCTCGCCAACCGGCGAAGGCCGCAGCGATTTGGCCAGGTCATCCGGAGGTCATTCTCACCACAGGCCTTCAAGAAGTCGGGCGACAGGCGGCGGCGGGCCACTCCGTCGACAGGGCGTTGATCGGCGAGTTGCTATCTGCGGCCACCAAGTCGCCGCTTGCCCCTGAGCCCTATCTGGTCCGGGGTGTTCAGGCCCAGCTAGCCGGAAACCAGCCGCTTGCCACCAGAGCTTTTCTCGAGGCACGCCGTCTCGATCCGCGCTCGGTTGCCGCCCGCTATTTCCTTGCGGACCATTTTCTCCGCGCCGGGCAAAGTCAGCAGGGGCTTGCCGAGATCTCAGCCTTGGTGCGCCTAGTCCCGCAAAGCCTTGATAGCATCGCACCTTACCTTGCTGCCTACGCGCGCGCTCCCGGCGGAGCGCCCGAGGTCAAGGCCATGCTCCGAAATCATCCTCAACTCGAGCCGTTGCTGTTCAACCGGCTGGCAGCGGATGCCAGCAACGAGCCGCTGCTGCTTTTCCTGTGGAGCGGGCGCAGCGGCGATAAGGACCGTGCGTGGCAGGCGCGGTTGCTTAACGCGCTGATCGATGCTGGTCGCTATGCGCAGGCCCAGAAGGCATGGGCCCGTTTCAGTCCCAACTCGCAGCGTCAGCCGGCTTTGATCGATCCGAAATTCGACCCGCGTGAACTGCCACCTTTCGGCTGGACGTTCGCTGCCGGTCCGGCCGGCGTCGCTGAGCCCGAAGAAGCAGGGCGCCTGCATGTCATCTATTACGGTCGCGATAACGTGGTGCTCGCCAAGCAGCTGTTGATGGCGAAGCCTGGTGCGTATCGCCTCTCGATGCGGGTCAGCAATGTTTCTTCGGTGCCGGCGGCGCTGTCATGGACGGTGCGTTGCCTCCCTTCATCAAGCGAAATTGCAAACGTTGGAGTGGCGGGCGCGAACAATGGAGAGTTGGCGGCAAGGTTCAATGTGCCTTCAGACGGCTGCGTTGCTCAACAGTTGGAACTAACCGGGACGGCGCCCGAGCTTGCCGACCAGGTCGACCTCACTTTCTCCCACCTGCGCCTTGTCGGGGAGGCGCTGCGATGATCGACAGGCTGCGTCCTGCGGTAGCTCCCGCATATTTGCTCCTTTGCTTGCTGCTTGGCGGGAGTGCGCAAGGTGCCTGGGCAAATGCCACCCTGCGGCTTGCTGCCATCTTTATTATCGCCTGGGCGCTGATCGAGCATCGCTTTCGGCACGACCCCCGCGCCATCCGGCAATTGCTAGCACTCGTTGGCCTGGCACTTGCGCTGGTCCTGCTTCAGCTAATCCCGCTGCCCTTGTCTCTTTGGGGCGCGCTGCCGGGGCGCGGGCAGTTCATCGAGGGCTTCCGTTTGCTCGGCATTGCGCCGAGTGCGCTAGCGCTTTCGCTTGCTCCCTATGACAGCGTTGCGACACTGTTGGCATTACTCCCCCCACTCGGGATGTTGGCGGCAATGATTGGCCTGCGCGGCTATTCGGCCAAGTGGCTGGCGGTCGCGCTGATCGCTGGCACGGTCGGCGGCGTGCTGCTCGGCATTCTTCAGGTCACGAGCGCAAATCCGACGACCTCGCCCTGGTATCTGTATCGGCAAAGCAATTTCGGTGTTGCCACCGGCTTCTTCGCAAACGGCAATCATATGGCGAGCCAGCTATTGGTAAGCATTCCCTTCATCGCTGCGCTTGGGGCGACCGTGCGGGAGCGGGCAACGGACGCGCGGCTGAAATGGGCGGTGCTGGCAATGGCGGGCGGGGGTTTGTCCTGGTCATCCTTGGATTGGCCCTAAATGGCTCGCTTGCCGGCTTTGGTCTTGGCTTGCCCGTGGTCCTGGCCAGCCTCCTCATATTGATCGCGCCCCCACGCGCTTGGCCCGTGTTGGATTGATTGCGACTGCTGTTGCCGGCGCGATTGCGTTGGCGATGCTTTGGACGACGCCCGTAAGTCGCGGCGCAGAGACTTCGGTCACTTCGCGCCAGGCCATAACCTCCAATAGTCTTGAGCTGCTTCGCGATTATGGAGTGGTCGGGTCAGGCCTCGGTACCTTCCCAAAAGTCTATCGGTTGACCGAGGATCCGGCCGCCGTCGATCGCTATTATATTAACCACGCCCACAACGATTACCTTGAACTGGCGATCGAAACCGGCGTTCCAGGCATCATCCTGCTGCTGCTGTTTCTGATTTGGTGGGGCCGCTCGGTACGGGCCATGGTTCGCTCGCCCGCAGCCGACCATTTCGCAATCGCCGGAGCGATAGGTTCCGCGGCGATTTTACTTCACAGCCTGGTCGATTATCCGCTGCGCACCGCGGCGATGAGCGCGATTTTCGCAATGTGCCTTGTTCTGATCGTTCAATCGCGGCGCAGCACGCAAAGCGCTACGGACTTGCGTCCTGCCCGTCACCTGGTCGTTGATTAGGAAACTCGATCAACCACATTGGCCGCCGGCGCGCGATTACCAGCACAAAGGTCGGCAAGGCCATTGTCAGCACGATGTCCTTGAAGCCTTCGCCAAGCTGGCTGCCGAAATTCGGCCACCGCTCGACGTGGAGGTCATAGGCTTCGTTGAGCAGTTCCAGAGCCAGCAACGCAAACCAGGGGCGCGTCGAGGCGACGCTTGTTTTGAGCAGGCGCGCAGCCAAGATGAATAGAGCGAACCCGACCAGGATATGAAGCGCATCCATGCTGACGCCCAGCGTGTGCTCAATGAATAGCTTGGCCTGGTACCAGCCGGGGAGGTTCATCGGCTCCAACGTTCGACAAGGTCGTTCAATTGCCGGGCTGCTTCCGACGATTTGAAACGCCAGCCGGGCAGCAGGAGTAGTTGGGAGGCGTGTATTGCGGCCGTCCCCAAGGTCCGGCCAGTCGGCTCGCGAAATATTGCGGATCTGCCGCTCAGCGATTCCCGCCAGCCATCGCCCGATCGGATCGCTGTGGAGTTGGCGGCGCAAGCGATCACCGATGCCAATTGAATAAATCCGCTCAGCAAGAATCAATGCCTGGGCAGCCGAGCGGCCCGCGCCGAGCTGCTGAGACCGGTCGTAAAGTCGCTCAATCTCGTCCGCGCTTTCGCCGTGCAACAAGGCCGCCAGGTCGGTAATCCATTTCAAGCGGAACCAGGCGCTGGAAGCCCCATGTACCGTGAGATAGGCGAATAGCTCGTCTCGGGCGAGCGTCGGCAGTGCAATCCCCTTGGCAACTGTGACGATTTGGACGGGTGACTCAATGTCTACTTGGGGCAGCAGGGCGGGGTGATCCGCCAGGCGCGTGTGAAGGTCGAGATGAAATCGCCCCTCTGTCTGGCACCACACCGATTCCTTGCGCTTTTCGTGCCACCGTTGGAGCCGCGCTTCCCCAGGTCCTGGCGTCGTTGGCACATATCCTGCTGAGCAGAGCAGCAGCGCAGCCTCTTTGAGCCCGTCTGGCGCAATCAACAGGTCGATATCCCAACCCATCTTGAGGAACGGATTGCGGTAGGCGAGGGCGTCCAGCGTAAGTCCCTTGAGGAACAGCAACGGCAAGCCTGCCGATTTGAACAAGCCGAGCAGTCGCATCAATTCCGCGGCGATCCGCAAATTGGATTCGACAATTCCAGCTGCTTGCTGTCGCAACTCTTCCGCTACTGCCACCGGGATCAAACCGCGGATTGGATCGAGGCCCTGCCAGCACAGGGCCTGCACCCGATGGCGGTTCGTGATTCTTAAGAAGCGATCCCAGCGGACGGTTTGCGCAAGCGGCTCCAGTTCCGCGCCCAATCCATCGGCAAAGGCGGCTCGGCATGCGGCGATAGCCAGGCTGAGTTCGGCGTCGCTCATCGCCATGGTCATAGGGAGTGGATCGGCAGCTGAACAATGGCCTTCAATTCGGTCTGCGTAATTGGCAGGTCAGGCTCATCTGCTTAAGGTGCGGGTGAGACACCCGGCGGGCCGCTTTGGCTTGCCGACGAGTGTGAGGAGTTGGCGACCAGCCGTGGGAGACCGATTTGCCTACAGTGCCTTCGGCCTCTCCATCCGAAGCGAGATCGAACTTCCGGAGCTGTTTCCTGATCACTCCCGCGCTTCCGCCGATGTCGTCATTGCCTTGGGTAAAGTTCCACCTTCGGAGCAGCCTGGCACCGAGTTCGAGATAAATGGGCAAGGGACCTCGCTATTCATTGATGGCGTCGCGCGATACCTGATTAGCGAAGGATCACGGATCCTGATTCAACCGGAACCGGGCGTTCCGCTGCGCAACGTCAGGCTCTTCCTGCTCGGCTCTGCGATGGGCGTCCTGCTCCACCAGCGCGGTCACCTGCCGCTACATGCCAATGCGGTGGAGGTGGGCGGCAAAGCTTATGCGTTCATGGGCAAATCCGGGGCAGGCAAATCGACACTTGCAGCCGCGTTTCATGATCGTGGGTATCGGGTGATCGCGGATGATGTCTGTGTCGTGCGATTTGGCGGCGATGGTGCCGCCTTTGCCTGCCCCGGCATTCCGCGGCTCCGGCTGTGGGAGCAGGCGCTGACTGCCACCGGCCGCAGCCCAGCCGCTTACGAACGGTCTTATGCCGGCGACGAAGTTCTGCAGAAATTTGACGTCCCGGTAGCCCGCGACGATGCAGCAGGCGAAGCATTGCCATTGGCCGGCCTCTTCATCCTCGCAACCGGTGACCACTTCGAGATCAGCAGGGTAAGCGAGCTGCAGGCGGCGGAAGCCGTTTTCGCCAATACCTATCGCGGAAAATTTGTGGTCATGACCGGCGCGGCCTTCGATCATTGGCAATCGGCAATCCAGCTGATCAGGGCGACGCCAATATTGCGCGTTCAGCGCAGCTGGGGTTTCGCCGAATTCGACGACCAGGTTGCGAAGCTGCTCAGCTTCGTTGAGCGGATGGGTGTTGAATCGTGACACAGGAAATAACACCAACCGACGATGGCGCAGAGAATGATTTTTGCGCCGGTTGTGGCCTGTGCTGTGATGGAACGCTGTTCCTCCGGGGACGGGTTTCGGAAGGGGAAGAAACAGACCTCAGCATTCGAGGCTTCGAGTTGTTCGACCGTGACGGCGAGCTGAATTTCCGAATGCCCTGCACCATGCTCTGCGATGGCCTTTGCAGCATCTATTCTTCACGACCGAAAACCTGCCGGGATTTTCGGTGCAAGCTGTTGAAACGGCATCGGCTCGGCGAACTGCAAGCGGGTGAGGGGCAATCGCGAGTTGAAATGGCCAAGCAGCTGAAGGAGGCAGTCGTCTCGCGCGATCCAAAAGGAGCATTTGATGGACCAAGGCAGAGCCTTTGGCAGGAGCTTGCAACTGAGCTGACGTCTGCGCCACTGCCGGAACGGGAAGATCTCGCGGGTCGATTATTGGCCGTGGCGTCGCTCGAAACTTATCTCCGCCAATGGTTTCGCGACGATAGCGCGGCCGATGGAGCCAGGATCCCGGTCCGCCTCGGCAATGAATAGGCCGGTTGCAAGCGCATCGGTCAGGCTTCGGCCAAGCCTCGCCACATAGGTGGACTGGCCCGCGTCGAGGTTTTGCCAATGGTCGATAGCCCTCGTCATTTTAGCGAGGTCAAGGAGCTCCGCGGCGCGGCTCGGCGCGATCTCCTCCATGACCGCTTGCATGTCCGAAACGTTCAGCCGGGCGAACCAGTCAGCACCTTGATAGCCGCGCGATCGTTGTTCGAGGACTTCAGCGGGAACCCGATCGGCGAGGGCCGCTTTGGCTACCGGCCGATAGATGCCATCAGCCAGTAAATGTTCCGGCGGCATCGACAGGCAATATTCGACCAGCCGGCGATCGGCGGTGGGATCGCGCTCCTCAATTCCGGTCTGGGCAAGCAGGCCTTTGCGGCGAAGGCCATCGTCCAGGGATTGGACCATGGCCAGCCGATCAGAAAAGGGATCGCCTGTTATCTCGATTGATACTCGCGCCGAACGATGCTCTGCCTCAGGTCGAAGGAAGTGAATTTCGGCTTCCCTCGGAGCACCAAGAAATCCGCTCTCAATTCGACCGGCCAGACGACCTGGCACCCAAGGACCGAGCGAGGCCATCATCAGGCCGCGCCACCTCACATCGTTCTGGCGCCTCGCCGCGCGGGCCTCGGTCAGCCAATGCAGCCAGTGGCCGGTGCGCAGCCAATAGGGAAGCACCGAAAGGCCGCCATTGCTGATGGTGAAATTGCCAGCTGAAGCACTCAGGATCGTGTTGGCGCCGGTGCTCGCGGCGGCTCGAGCAATTTTTGCCCACCAACCCTGGTTGAATATGTTGCTGACCGGCTGCTGGTAAAAGCGAGCATGGCCTCTCATTGCATCAAGCAGGGGAGAGCTATCGCGGACAATAATATGTTCGATGCCAAGCGCTTCGGCAGTAGAGGCGGCGATGGCCGATTCATCGGCTATGCGACCGCGAAATTGGAGCGGCTGAAATCCCGGGGCCGGGGCGGAGGTCAAAGCAACGAGGCGCTCGCCAGGATTGATGAAATCTGGCAGCAGTACCGGCTACGGCACTGCTGTCGTAGCCCGAACTAAGATGCGTCGCGAGGGTGCTCGACCGGCGTCGTATCGTCGCCCGGACTGAATTGTCGAGGCGATCCCGAAGCTCCTTTGCCGATTGTACGGCGGTCCTCGCGCGGTCGTAATGCCGATGGGGATTCCAATAGCGGATTTGTGTCATTCCCGCTGGAGAGAACCGAACCAGCTCGCCCGGTGGAACGGCGGCAATATTTTCAAAGCAGGTCCGTCCGGCTGGGAGTCGATCCGACAACTGCATCGACAATGCGGCCAAGTCGGGTTTCAGCCGGCCCGGCGCCGCGACGCCGCTGGGCATCGAAGCGAAACGGATGCATTCGCTGTCCTCGCGATAGCAAAGGGGCTTCGATCCAGTGCAGTCCCTTGCAAGGGTCAATTGCCGCAGACTTCGGTCATAGACTGCGAAAGCGAAGTCGCCCACGATCTTGTCCAGGCAGCCGGCCTCCCATTGCTTCCAGGCAAGCAGCAGAATTGCCGCGTCAGATCGTTCCGCGAACTGCACGGCGGACTGCCCTACCTGGGCGATAATTTCTTCCCGATTGTCGAGCCGGACGTCAGCAACCAGGACAAAGCGGTCGTTACATATCGGCTGACAGTCAAACTGGTCTTCCGGGAGAGACGAAAAGAGGTCGATTCCCATGGCGACCTCGTCGACATGGCAGACGCTGGGCCGACCTGCCCCGTAGGCGGATTGTGCGGAAAGGGCGGAAGCGCAATTGGTTTCAAGCGGTAAATCATGCCGGTAACTGACAATGCCCGCGATCGCCGTCATTCAGATGCCATAACGACGATGTATCTCATGGTGAAGTTGACTTAGGAGCCGGTCTTTCCGCCGCTGCCGTCATTCCCCGGTTTGATATTGGCTTCAGCTGATCCCGCATGGAGCTGGCTCACCCTCGGCTTTTGCCATTGCTTCTTGGCCATGGATCAATTCCTAAATTGCCACATTGGCCATAACCAAACATCCGAATTTACAATGAGTTGCGTCGCAACCCATCAATTATCCGAGGATACGGCACGAATTAGGCGTTGTGCTTCCAGGTCGGCCAAACAGGACCGAAGCTCTGCGCGGCATTCATCGGGATCGACATCATATAAGTCAGTGAGGGCGAGGTGAATGGTTTCAAATTCGAGCGGTCGATCCAACATCCGCCAGATGTCGGCGGCTACGGAATTGAATCCGAAGCAATGCCCTCCCTCAACATCTAGGGCGACCAACTCTTCGCCAAGCTCGGCTTCAAGCAACTCCTTGGCTCGAACATATCGGATGATTGCCATATTGGCCGACATAGCGTTGATCCCCCCACGCGTTAAATCGGCTCGCTTCGATTTTGGGACGATGGCCACTTGCTCTAAGACAACCCGATGATCGCGGCGGCCCAATGACAAGAAACCAAGCACCGGCATTTCGCGACTATCTTCGGTTTGCGGAGGCTGTAGTAGCGCTGACGATCGCGGCCACCATGGTCGCGCTGCTTCCGTTCCGGATCGTTGCCAGGACGGCCTCCTGGCGCGGATCAGAGCAGTCGCAATCGGATGAGCAGGCCCAGGCTCACCAGGTGGTGCTCGCACTGTTGCGCGCGACCCGGCGACTGCCATTCCGCCTGGTCTGCATCCAGCAAAGCCTGGCAGTACAATGGATGCTTCGACGACGAGGCGTTCCGTCCCAGCTTCATTATGGAGTACGCAGCGACGGAGGCGATATTTCCGCTCATGTCTGGGTTAGCCTGGCTGGCCAAATCCTGATCGGCGAAGCCGACGCTGATAGCCATGCGTGTGTGGCGACGTTTCCGGCCCACCCGGCATAGGCCGCATGCTGGACGCATCATTACGCCGACCCTAAGGTTTCCGGCCCCGGCTCCGGCCGTGCTGGAGGTGGCGTACCTTGCTCGTTTATTGGCTCCTGTTCGCCTTTTTCGCCACCGGGGCACTGCTGAGACGCGGAACGGTCGGCCGGCAAACTGCGTCGATCCCGCTGCTGATCGGCGCGATCCTGGTCTGGCTGGCAATCGGCTTCCGCTACAAGTCGGTGCGGACTGGCAGACCTATAAATTCCTTTATTCTTATGCTGGTCTCGCCGATCTCGGTCGAGTATTTCGATTCGGCGATCCGGGTTACCAATTGCTGAGCTGGTGCCTCGCGGCGGACAGGGCCGACATCTGGGCGCTGAACCTGATCTGCGCCCTGATCTTCACCTGGGGTCTCTATCGATTTGCCCGGGCGCAACCCGACCCTGGCTCGCCTTCGTCGTGGCGATGCCCTACCTGATCGTCGTCGTCGCCATGGGCTATACGCGTCAGGCGGTGGCGATCGGCATATTGATGGCCGGGCTGGCCTCGCTGAAAAGAGGCGGCGCACTCGATGGTCCGCTTCTCGCTCTACGTCGCTGCAGCCGCGCTGTTCCACAAGACCGCGGTAATCGTCCTCCCGCTGGTCGATCTTTTCGGGACGCGCAACAGGCTGCTCAACGTAATTGCCGGGATCGCGGCTGCGTCCTGCTCTATGACCTGTTCCTCGCAAACTCAGTCGAGGGGTCTCGTGCGCAACTACATCGAAGCTGAATATTCGTCCCAGGGCGCGGCGATCCGGGTGGCGATGAACCTCGTCCCGGCGGTCTCTTCCTCCTGTTCCGCAAACGGCTTCGGTTCGACAGGGCCGAAGCGAATATCTGGCACTATTTTTCGCTCGCGTCCCTGGTGATGCCGGTGCTGCTGATTGCTCTGCCGTCGTCCACCGCCGTCGACCGCTTGGCGCTTTATCTCATTCCGCTGCAGATCGCGGTGATCCGCGGGTCACATATCTGTTCGAGGCCAGAGGCTGGCCGGGCGGTAATTTGCTTGTAGCCTATTGCGCAGCCGTACTGTTCATCTGGCTGAATTTCGCGGCGCACGCCCGATATTGGGTGCCGTACCATTTTTATCCGGGCCTGTTTGGTTGATCGCCAATGCCCGCTTGGGTTGCGGCGGCGCAGGCGCGGACTATCGTCCGTGTCCGGCAGGTGAGCCCATTCGCCCGTCGACTGACGGAGTACTGAGGTGAAAGGGATCATCCTCGCCGGTGGCAGCGGCAGCCGGCTCTATCCGGCGACCCTGGCGGTGTCCAAGCAGCTGCTGCCGGTGTTCGACAAGCCGATGATCTATTATCCGCTCGGCGTGCTGATGCTCGCGGGCATTCGCGAAATATTGATCATTTCCACCCCGACCGACCTGCCGCGGTTCGAGGCCATGCTGGGTGACGGTCGGCCTATGGCCTTTCCTTGACTTATGCCGAGCAGGCCCAGCCCAACGGCCTCGCCGAGGCATTCATCATCGGCCGGGAGTTTATCGGCGACGGCAACGTCGCGATGATCCTGGGCGACAATATCTTTTACGGCGCGGGTCTGATCGAAATGCTGCAGCAGGCCGCGGCGCAAGCGGTCCGGCGCAACGGTGTTTGCCTATGGCGTCGACGATCCCGAACGCTACGGCGTGGTGACCTTCGATCCCGCCAGCGGGCGAGCCCTGTCGATCGAGGAAAAGCCCGCCAACCCAAGTCGAACTGGGCGGTGACCGGCCTCTATTTCTACGACAATCGGGTTGTCGAAATCGCCGCAGGCCTGAAGCCGTCGGCACGCGGCGAGCTGGAGATCAGCGACGTCAACCAGGCCTATCTCGACGCCGGCGACCTGCGGCGTCGTCAGGATGGGGCGCGGCTATGCCTGGCTTGACACCGGTACGCATGACAGCTTGCACGATGCATCGTCGTTCGTGCGGACGATCGAGCGGCGGCAGGGTTTCAAGATCATGTGCCTGGAGGAAATCGCGCTCGAGCTGGGCTATCTGAGCCCGGACCAGGTCCGCGCCCGCGCCGCCGAGCTCGGCAAGACCGATTATGCCCGCTACCTTATCCGTCGCGCCAATGAGGTGGCCGGTGCTTGAGGTGCGGGCATTGGACGCTTGCAGGCGTGCTGGAAATCCGGCCCCGTCGCATCGCCGACGAACGCGGCTTCTTCTCCGAAGTCTGGAACAAGGAGCGCTGGCGCGAGGCCGGAATCGACATCGACTTCGTTCAGGACAATCATTCGCTGTCGAAGCAGAGCGAGGCGTGCTTCGCGGCCTGCATTATCAGGCGCCGCCGATGGCCGCAGGCGAAGCTGGTGCGCGTGACCCGTGGCGCAGTGTTCGACGTCGCTGTCGATATCCGCGCTGGCTCCCCCGACCTACGGCCAATGGGTGTCGGCGATCCTGTCGGCCGAACGCTGGAACCAGCTGTTCATCCCGGGATTTCGCGCACGGCTTCGTGACGCTCGAGCCTGACACGCGAGGTCGATTTACAAGGTGAGCGCGCCGTACAGCGCCGAGCATGACCGGGCGATCCGGTTCGACGATCCGGACATCGCGCATCGAATGGCCGCTCGCGGAGGACGAGATCGATCCTTTCAGACAAGGATCGCGCCGCGCCTCTGCTGGCTGACGCGGAGACGGGTTCTCATTTCGATGAAGCGGATCATGGTCACCGGCGGCGCGGGTTTCATCGGTAGCGCGGTCGTCCGCCGGCTGGTCGGCCGCGGCTATCACGTCGTCAACGTCGACAAGCTTACTTATTCCGGTAACCTCGACAGCCTGCGCGACGTGGCCAGCCAATCAACTACCGGTTCGTCCAGGCCGATATCTGCGATCAGGCAGCGATTGCCGCGCTGCTTGGCCGAAGAGCGGATCGAGGCGTCATGCACCTCGCCGCGGAAAGCCATGTCGACCGCTCGATCGACGGTCCGGCGGCATTCGTCGAGACCAATGTCGTCGGTACCTTTCGACTGCTCGAGCGCGCTCCAGCACTGGCGGGGCCGGATGAGCGAGGCAGACGTTTCGCTTCCACCATGTCTCGACCGACGAAGTGTTCGGAGACCTGCCATTCGAGAAGTGGCAGCTTCACGGAGGATACGCCTACGCGCCGTCGTCACCTTATTCGGCATCCAAGGCCGCTTCCGACCATTTCGTGCGCGCCTGGCACGCAACCTATGGATTGCCGATGGTGCTATCGAACTGCTCGAACAATTACGGGCCGTTTCACTTCCCCGAAAAGCTGATCCCGCTGACGATTCTCAACGCGATCGAGGGCAAGCCGCTGCCGGTCTACGGCCGCGGCGAAAATGTTCGCGACTGGCTGCACGTCGATGATCATGCGGAAGCGCTGGAGCTGGTGCTGACCCGGGGCAAGATCGGTGAAAGCTACAATGTCGGCGGCCGCGCCGAGCGCGGCAAACTTGCAGGTCGTCGAGACCATCTGCGACCTGGTCGACCAGCGCCGGCCGTCGCCAGACGGTACCTCGCATCGCGACCTGATCCAGTTCGTCACCGACCGTCCGGGTCATGACCGCCGCTACGCGATCGACCCGCGAAAATCGAACGCGAGCTTGGCTGGCGTGCCGCGCATGACTTCGAAGCGGCCTCGCCGAGACCGTCGACTGGTACATCGCCAATGAATGGTGGTGGCGGCCGATCCGGACGGCAATTATCGCGGCGAGCGGCTCGGGTCGGGCTCATGAAGATCCTGGTGACAGGCAAAAGCGGCCAACTGGCCCGCAGTCTGGTCGAGCGCGCTACGGAAGTTCCGGGTGTCGAAGTAATGGCAATCGGTCGGCCGGCGCTGGACCTAACGGTACCAGGATTAGCTGCAGTTTGATCCTCGCCGAGAGGCCCGCCCTTGTCATTAACACCGCCGCCGACACCGATGTCGACGGCGCGGAAGAGCATCAGCAATTTGCGCTGCGGCTCAACGCGGAAGGCGCGGGAGAGATAGCTGCCGCCGCGAACGCTGTCGGCGCTGCGATTATCCAAATGTCGACCGACTATGTGTTCGATGGGACTGCAACCAACCCCTATACCGAACGATGCGCCAGTCAGCCGCTCAATGCCTATGGCCGAACCAAATTGGCGGTGAAGAAGCGGTGCTGTCCGCCAATCCCAATCACCTCATCGTGCGCACCGCCTGGGTCTACAGCCCGTTCGGCCGCAATTTCGTCAAGACGATGTTTGAGGCGGCCGAGGAGCGCGACGAGTTGCGCGTCGTTGCCGACCAGCGCGGTAGCCCAACGTCCGCGCTTGACCTTGCTGGTGTGTTGCTGGACGTGGCGCAAGGCAGCCAGGCGGAGAAGGGGAGACCTATCATTTGGCTGGGGCGGGGGATGCCAGCTGGTCTGACATCGCGTCCGAAGTCATGATCCAGCGCCGCGCGCTTGGACTGAGCGCGGCAAGCATCGTGCCGATCCCGTGGAAGGACTGGCCGATGCGCGCGATCCGGCCCGAATATTCCGTGCTCGACAGCGGCAAATATGCGCGCGACTTCGGAATCAGGCTGCCTGACTGGCGGCGATCGGTGGCCGACGTCGTCAGGCGGCTGGCCGCGCGGTGAGCCAGGGGCATTCTCTACATCAGTTACGACGGCATGCTCGAACCGCTCGGGCAGACCCAGGTGCTGGCCTATCTCGAGAAGCTGGCGCCCGGCCGGCGAATCACCTCATGAGCTACGAAAAGGCGCGAGACTGGGAAGACAATGTCCGGCGCCAAGCCACCGCAAAGCGGATCGCCGATGCCGGCATCAAGTGGTTCCCGCTGCGCTACCACAAGGCTCCGACCGCTCCAGCAACCGCCTATGATATTGCCGTTGGCACGGCGCACGCCGTCGCCATCGCCCGACGCGAGAAGCTGGGCGTCGTTCACGCCCGAAGTTACGTCCCGGCCCTGATCGCCCTGGCGGTCAAGCGCCTGACCGGTGCCAAATTCCTGTTCGATATGCGCGGCTTCTGGGCCGATGAGCGGGTCGACGGCGGGTTATGGCCGGCCGGAGGACGACTCTACCGCATGACCAAATCGCTCGAGCGCCACTTCCTGTCGGCGCCAACCATATCGTCACCCTAACCCACGCATCCAACGCGGAAATCCGCCGTTTCACTCACCTGCAGGGAAGGTGCCGCCAATCACGGTCATTCCGACTTGCGCCGACCTCAACCGCTTCGCCATCAGGGCCCGGCGCCAGAGCCGTTCGTCCTCGGCTACGTCGGTGCAGTCGGTGCCTGGTATTTGCTCGACGAAATGCTGCGCTGCTTCCACTGTGCGGGAGATGAAGGCGGATGCACGATTGCTGATCGTCAACCGCGCCAGCAGCACGAATATCCGCGAACCCGCGAAGGCGCTCGGAATCGATCCGTCGGCATGGAAATCGCCGCAGCCGACCATCGCGAGATGCCTCGGCTAATCAGGCGGATGAGCGCCGGGATGGCGCTGATCAAGCCGGTCTATTCCAAGATTGCCAGCGCGCCAACCAAGCTCGCCGAATATCTTGGCTGCGGCGTGCCGTGCCTCGGCAATACCGGGGTCGGGGACATGGCCGAAATCCTCAACGTAGGCGCATCGGGGTCGCGCTGCCAGCCTTTTTTCACATCATATGCGCGAAGGGATGTGCCGCCTTTTGGAGCTGACCGAGCAGGCGGACCTGCAGGAGCGATGCCGCAACGTCGCCACGAAACTATTTTCGCTAGAGTCGGGGCCGCTTCCTACGCCGAAATTTACGACAGGCTTTCGGAGCGAACCGTCATGCGCGTCATGGCCTTCACTCGATATGGCCGCCAGCAAGCACGAGACAGCGCCTCCTGCAATACATTCCGCATCTGCGCGAGGCCGAAATCGAGGTGGAATATCATGCGCTGCTCGACGACGATTATGTCCAAAGTCTGGCGACGCCGGATCTATCCGAATGACGGGTGGCCGGCGCATATACGACCGTTTGGGCCAGCTGATCGCTTCCGCCGAGAAAACTATACTTTCTGGATCTACGTTGACCTATTTCCCTATGTGCCGACGTTCCTGGAGCGATTAGCGACAGCCGAAAGCCCTCGTCTACGACATCGATGACGCCTTCTTTCACCGCTACGACGACAGCTCCAACGCGTTCGTCCGCGGGTTGCTTGACGGCAAGCAGGCAAGACTTCTATCGGAGCGTCCGCTTGTACCTGCGGCAATGAATATCTTCGCGACTACGCCGCCCGATACTGTCCTAACAGCATCGTCGTGCCAACAGTCGTGGACACGGATCTCAACCGGCACAGAAAACGAACGCTGGGAGCGCCGTTGGTCATTGGCTGGATCGGCTCGCCGACAACATGGCCTAACGTCCGGCCCCTCCTCCCGCTGCTTCGGCAACTGTGTGCGGGCCGAAATGTCCACGTGCGGGTCGTTGGTGCAGGGCGGCGCGAAGCCGACCGCTTCCCGGCATTGAATTCGTCGAATGGACTGAAGCCACCGAAGTAGCGGATGTCCAGCGAATGGACATCGGCATCATGCCTCTACCAGACAGCCCGTTTGAACGTGGCAAAACCGGCTACAAGCTCATCCAATACATGGCATGCGGGCTGCCCGTCGTGGCGTCTCCGGTCGGTGCAAACCGGACCATCGTGGCAGACGAGATCAATGGCTTCCTGGCGAAGGCAAAGGCCGAGTGGCGTCATGTCCTTATCCCGATTGATTGCCGATCATGACCTTCGTAACCTGGATGGGGGACCGAGGTTGCGAGATGGTCGCAACTTCCTATTCGCTTGCATCGCAGGCGGGCCGGCTGATTGCATGTTTCAAATCGGTCCAGCCTCTGTACGGTGAACCCATTCCTGCCAAAGCCGGAACAACATGATGCTCCCGCTGATCGCGAATGGCAGTATTAGGGGCATCAGCGCCAGCGTCAAATAGCCGGCTTGGCGGCCATAAAGCAGAACCACCGCCACTGCCGTTAGAACAACGATCATCGCCGCCGACTTGGCGACCAAAGATGAGTTGATCCGCCCTCTGTTCGCCGCGATAAACAGAGCGGCAATCGCCATAACGAATGAAGCTGCAACATGCGCCGCGACATAGCCGCCGCCGCCGAGGCTAGGAATTAGCGCAATGCCGGCTCCGACCAGCAGGGCGATATAGCCGAGATTGAGGCCCAGCTGCAGTTTCGCCTCAGACTGACGGTCAGCTGGTAGGCGACAAGCATCGAGAACAGCTGGAAACATAGTTCGCCCGGCATGTAGGCGACCAGCAAGGTCCGCCGCGTCCGCAAATGCGCGTGAGTAGAAGATGGAAATGATGACGGGTGCCGTGACCGCTGCCACGCCGCAGCCGGTGAAGCTGATCAGCAGGCCGAGATGAAGCGAGCGGGACAGTTCCCGGCGAACTTCGTGCGTATCCCCATGGGCCGCGGCAAGAGGGTGCAGATGCCCCCAGAAGCCGGTCATCACAAAGGCCAGCACGTAGGCCGAAAGACTGGCGACCGTCTGAAGATAGCCGTTGGCGCTTGCTCCCGGCGGCCATTCCCAACACCGCCCCCATGCAGGCCAAAGGCTGCGGCACCTCCGGCGACCAGGAGCATGTCGCCGACGGCAGCAATGATCCCAGCTCGGACATAGGTGTCGAACCGGTCGATGAGAAAGCTTATGCCCTCCCAGAAGGCTCCGGAGATGGCGCCGATGGCGATCGCAATGGCGATCGGCCAAACTAGGCCACGGGTCTCATGGCCAACTCCCAGCTGATCGAGCAACGGCTGGCCGAACGCGGCCGCCAAGAGAAGCATGAGCAAGATGTTCGTTCCGACCACGGCCAGCGCAGTTCCGGCGATGCTTCCGGCCTCCCGAACATGGCCGGCAGCGAGCTTGGGCCGGCCGAGGTTGATGATCGGCACGGCCAGGCTCATCGACACGGCAGCAACGCCGGTCAGGTAAAGTTGGAGCAGGATGGCATAGACGCCAACCCCTTCGACGCCGAGCGCGAGCGCCAGTACCTTGATCCGCACCATGCCAGTCAGCAGCCTGGAGAGGCTGAGCGTGCCACCTCGGACCATGTTTCGCCGGCGGAACGGCTCGTCGGCCGAGCGGTCGGCACTTCTGGTTGTCGTGATCGCGTCACGGCTTGCGGCAGATGCCGACGAACTTGCCGGCGCATTCGGTAACGGCGAAATTCACCCCCTTTTCTGCGACAAACTCGGCAAAGCGCATATTGTCCTCGATATGATGAGGAAATGAACACTCCTCCCGGCAATGACGTCTTCACCGGATCAGCGGATAGGCGAAGTCCCGACCATAATAAGTTTTGTCAAAATCGTAGTGAGCAAAGTCGATCGTGCCGTTGAACTGCGCGATTGCGCGATTGAGGCCGTTGCGATCGGGCAGTCGGATCAGGGTCCAACTCGGGCGCAGGGATTCAGTAACGACGATGCCGACGAAGGGCTCGTTGTTCAGCTTGGCATAGGGCATGTGGACCGAAGCCAGGTGGCCATTCCCATTTTCGGCAAGAGCCGCAAGGATCGCCAGGCCGACCAGCCATAGGCGACCCCGGTCTCAACCGCTTGCCTGGCACCGGACTTTCGGGCGGCGGAATAGATCAGGCTGAGGTCGCCAGCGCCTCCATTTGTGAATGGTTGCAGCCTTCGCTTGAGTTTCCGCTTCAGCAAGGATTGCAGGCGAGAGCTGGGGACGCTCGCCGGGCTCGAGCAAGCCGACGGCTTCCAGCGCTGCGCCAACCGGCACAGCTCGCGGCCGCCCGATTCCTCGCGGCCATCTCCCGGCGGTTGGGGTTGTCCATGTCGCGTCTGAGCTTGCGGAGCGCAAGTTCGACGCCATGTCGCCAAAAGGCGGGCCGGCCCAAATACCAGGCGGCAGTCGCGGCTTTGGAAGAGAGGCTCAGAGATCCTGACCTTTAGCGAAGGGAGGGAGGCCACATCGGGCGCCAAGGTGATGGAAGAACGTCGTCGTCCTGGGCAGAAAGGACAGGAGAGTTGCCACTGCCCGCCTTAAGGCAAAATTGCGGGGCGGGGATACCGAGCGCCCGAAGCGAGCTAGAAAAATGAATCGAACACCCCGCGAGAAACTAGTTTGCGCAGGCGTGGCATCAGCCCGCACCGCTGCCAGCGGGCCATCGTCAACCCTGCGTCATTCGCCATCGAAAACAATGCCCGTCGCGGGACTGGCCGAATGCAAGAGGTGATGGGTTCGCCACCGACGATTGTGCTGCCCACGGGGTAGCCGTCGGCGATGTCGAAAACGAAGACGAGACCGCCTGGCTTTACCAGGCGCCGGGCTTCCCGAAGCAACTTCTCCTGCGCGCCGCGGTCGAGAATTGCGGACAGAACGGTGTGAAGCAGGACGACGTCGAACTCAACCTTCGTCCCTCGAACTGCTTTCGTGGCGTCGCCAACGGCGAGATCGAAACTCGGCGTCGAGTTCGCCGAACGCGATGAAATGGTCGATGAGCACCGACCCCGGCAATATTACGAGCCGGGATACCTAGCTCCAGGAACAGGTGGAGGTTGCGCCCCCATCCGCAGCCGAGCTCGATCACGAACATCTTGGCCATGTCGTGGGTCGCGAACCCGTGGCCGCGCAGCCCTTCAATCAACAGGTCGCGGAACTGCCCTTCTCCAAACTGAATTTCTGGAACGAGCTGCCCCCAATTGCTCAAGGGACCAGAATGGTGCTCGTCGTCTTTTCCCTTCGTAAAGGGTTTTGATGCGTTCGATGTCCGTGCTCTTGGTCACGTGAAATAGCCGAGCGCTGCGCTAATCACCCGGTCGGCGCCGTCTCCCAGTTCGTGGAAATTCAGCCCGACGAGGTGTTTATATAGATATTCCGGGTGTGGATCAGGTCACCGAACGGACGGCCAAAGCGAAGCCCTGCAGGCGAGTTATGAAGCGGCACGTAGTGGGAAGTGGTGGAAAATCGCGCTGATGGATGGGATCCATGAAGCGATCGCGATCGTTGGCGTCTTGGAGCAGCAAATAGAAGATGTGGCCGTTGTATTCCCCATCGGCGGGGACAGTGGGACGAAATCCGGCCCTGCGGAACCAGATAGCTCAAGGCGTCCAGGTACCGCGTGAAGATGGCCCGGCGGACGGCGTTGATCTGCTCGACCTCTTGAAGCTGGGCATAGAGGAAGGCAGCAACAATCTCGCTGGGCAGATAGGAAGAACCAGCATCGACCCAGGTATATTTGTCGATCTCCCCGCGAGCGAAACCGGAACGGTTGGTTCCCTTTTCGCGGATGATTTCTGCGCGCTCGGCTAACGAAGATCGTTGATCGTCAGCGCACCACCTTCGCCGCTAACCACATTCTTGGTCTCGTGAAAGCTGATCGCGCCAAGGTCGCCGAGGCTTCCGCACGGTCGACCCCGGTAGGTCGACCCCAGTGCCTGAGCCGCGTCCTCGAGCAAGATCAGGCCGTTGCTTTCGGCGATGTCGCGCAGCGAATCCATGTCGGCTGCGATGCCTTATATGCAAATCCCGCCATAATCGCCCTGGTTCGCGGAGTGACCGCCGCCGCAACCGCCACGGGGTCAATGGTCAGTGTTGCCGGATCGATATCGACGAACACTGGCGTCGCGCCACGAAGCACGACGGCGTTCGCGGTCGACACGAAGGTGAATGAAGGAGGCATCACCTCGTCGCCCGGCTCGAGGTCGATCGAGTAGGCCCATCATTTCCAATGCGCCGGTGCAGCTATGGGTGAGTAGTGCCTTGGGTGAGGCGGTGATCTGCTCGATAAGGCCATGGCAGAGCATGGTGAACCTTCCGTCGCCGGCCAGATGACCCCCTTCGAGCGATTGGGCGACATAGGCGAGTTCGGAGCCGAGGACGGTTGGCCGGTTAAGCGGGATTTTAGTCAATCGATTTTCACTCAAGCGAGGGTGGGGCTGCGAGCAGCCCCAACAATTTCAGGCTGATTGCTTCCGGAGCATAATCGTCTGCACGTGAGGTTAGGACGGCTTGATCGACGGGTCCAGCAAGCCCATTTTCCATCGCCTCGGCCAGTGCGACAGGATCATCAATTGCCACCAGTGTCCCGAACCGGCCGTCGTCGAGTATCTCGCGCGGGCCCGACGGGCAGTCGGTCGATACGACCGGCAGGCCGAAGCCAAGCGCTTCGATCATCACGGTCGGCAGGCCCTCGTGTTTTGAGCTCATCACAAACAGGTCTGCTGTCTGATAAAAAGCCTCGAGGGACTCGCTTTGGCCCGGCATTCGTACCCACCGGTCTATGCCCAGGTCGCGAATCCGCCCTTCAAGTTCCTGGCGCAGATTCACCCTCGCCGATGACGATCAGGCGATCCGCATCGCCCCTGTTCATCGCTGCATAGGCTTCAAACAGCAGCGGATAATTCTTCTGCGGCTTCAGATTGCCAACCGCGAAAATCCGCCTTCCGCTGGGACCCCCCAAAGTTCGTTGGCCGCCGCCAACGCCGAGGGATCGAAGTCTTTCCTGATTTTCACCGGATTGGCGATCACCCGGAACCGGCTAGGCGGGACGCCGGCCAGCATGGCGAGATCGTAAGTCACGCCGGCAGAGCAACCCACCACCTTTGCGGCAAGCGCCAACTCGAGCCGAAGCGCCGCCCTCAAGGCGAACGGCGAGTGTCCGCGATGGAGATATTGGGAGCTAAGGCTGTTCTGGTGCATGGTGACCACCTGAGTGCCGCGCCCGGACATCTTCGCCATGATCGCGGTGGTCAACGTCAGCGGCCAGATATTGGCATAGGCTGCAACAGGCCGGGCGCCCCGAAAATAGGCCCACAGCGCCTTCACCGAATTTCGTAGGCGCGGGGCGTGGAGGTCGACCACTCTCGCCCCGGCGGGAACAGTCGCAAGAAGCTTACCTCTGGCCTGGAGCAACACCAGATCGACTGCGAAGCCTTTCGCGATCAACTGCTCCGCCAGGGTAATGGAGATTCTTTCTGCCCCGCCGATTTCCAGGTTTGGCAGGACAATGGCGATGCGGCGTGTCACATGCCCATCCTATCGGCGTTTCGCGGCTTGGCTAGGCACGGGGTTGGTCGCTTGTGTCGACCCCGCGCAGCAACTTTAGTCCACAAGGCAACGCGTAGCGCCCGCAGTTCGCTTGACCTGGCATTTTCGAGCGGGGAAGGTGTCCGGACAATGTGCGGAATTGCCGGCATCATATCGTCAGGGCCGGTCGCAGCGGCCATGTTGGAAGCGATGACCGATCGGCTGCGCCATCGCGGGCCGGATGATGAAGGTGTGTGGATCGATGAAAGTGCGCGAGTTGGCTTCGGCCATCGGCGGCTGGCAGTTATCGACCTGTCGTCCGCCGGTCATCAGCCAATGGGGTCTGCCGATGGCCGTTTTGTGCTCAGCCTTAATGGCGAAATCTACAACCACGCCGAAATTCGGCGTGAGATCGACGCACAATTCGGCCCGCAGCCATGGAGAGGGCATAGCGACACGGAGACGCTGGTCGAGGCGATTGCGCGTTGGGGCTTGCAAGCGGCGCTGACGCGGTGCGCTGGCATGTTCGCGCTTTCTCTGTGGGACGCGAAGGAGCGCAGGCTATCCCTTGCTCGCGATCGGTTCGGCGAACGACCGCTTTATTACGGTTGGGTAGGGGGAGACTTTGTCTTCGCCTCCGAGCTGCCCGCCATCCAGCTGCATCCTCGCTTCGACAATCGTATCGATCGCGGGGCCTTGCGACGGTTCGCCGCCCATAGTTGCGTGCCCGCTCCGCTTTCGATCTACGAGCGGATCTACAAACTGCAGCCCGGTTGCATTCTGAATGCATCGGTGGATGTCGCCAGGTTCGAACCCGCCAATCCACCACAGCCCGACTATTCCAGTCCGCACCTCAAGTTGGAGCGTTACTGGTCATACCGAGACACGATAAGCGACGGGCTGGCCGCGCCGTTCGAGGATGAAGGCGTTGCATTGGAAGAGCTGGAAGCGGCCCTGTCGCAAGCGGTGATTGAGCCAGTCGCTAGCGGATGTGCCGGTTGGCGCATTCCTTTCCGGCGGAATCAATTCATCGACGATCGTCGCGCTCTATCAGAAATATTCGACGCAGCCGGTCCGTACCTACACGCTTGGTTTCGAGGACCCGGCTTATGACGAAGCGCCGGCGGCTCGGGAAGTCGCACGGCATTTGAGGACGGAGCATCACGAGCTTTATGTCACCGCCCGCGACGCCCAGGACGTCATTCCGAAGTTGGCATCGATCTACGGGGAACCGTTCGCCAATTCCATCGCAAATTCCGACCTATCTTATCAGCGCCTTCGCGAGGGCCGAGGTTACAGTCGCAATGTCGGGCGATGGCGGTGACGAACTGTTTGGGGGATATAACCGCTATCTGGGACTGGCCGGCGTTTGGGACCAGCTTGGGCGCGATGAGCCCGTCAATGCGCGCCATCGCCGGCAACGCGCTCGGGGCAATTCCGTCAGGGTTGTGGGATGGCTTGGCCCGCGCTGCCGGGCGGAAGTCTCAAATCCGTCTTGGCGGTAAGATTCAGAAGTCCTTCCGGGTCATGGGCCAAGTGACAAACACCGACGAGTTGCTCGGAGGGTTCCTTGACGAATGGTGGGAGAGGAGTCGCCGGTTCGGGGAAATGCTGACGCTGACAATCTTGAGGCTGAACCCAACCTCGGTTCGCACCTGCCGGCGCCGCTACGCATGATGTACCGAGATGCGATCGGCTATTTGCCCGACGATATTTTGTGCAAGGTCGACCGGGCGTCGATGGCGGTCAGCCTGGAATCGCGGATGCCTTATCTTGGACCATCGTGTCGCCGCGGATCGCCGCGCGCATCCCGTTGGGGTTCAAGTTGCGCGGCGGTCGCGGCAAGCACATTCTTCGCAGGCTGCTTTACCGCGAAGCTCCCCAAGCATTGTTTGAAAGGCCAAAGGCGGGTTTTGCAATTCCGGTCGGCCAATGGATCAAGGGACCGCTGCGGCCCTGGGCCGAAGAACTGCTCGACCGGACTCGGATCAGCCAGGAAGGATGGTTCGATCCCGATATCGTTCAGCGGCGCTGGCGGGACCATGTCGACGGACGGCGAGATTCCACGGCAGCACTTTGGGGGATTTTGATGTTCCAGGCCTGGCTTCGCGAACAGAAGCGGCCGATGGCGCTGGCTGCCTAATCGCTTTGCGCTGGCGCCCATTTGCCAGGAAGCTGCTCCTGCCCGCCGGATTTCAATCAATCGTCCATTTTCGAGCCGCAGGATCAGAATTGCAGCGGTCGACGGTCGAGCGACGGTGCGCGATGATGATGATTGTCCGGCCTTCTGTACCGAGTTCCTCGAGTGCCTTGAATAGGGCTGCCTCCGTAGTCTCATCGAGCGCACTGGTCGCTTCGTCGAGCACAAGTAGCGGAGCGTCTTTGTATGTTGCCCGGGCGAGTCCCAGTAATTGCCGCTGCCCCCCGGAGAGCCGCACCCCGCGCTCTCCGATCTGGGTGTCGTAGCCGTCGGGCAGGGATTCGACGAAGTCGGCCAGTTGCGCAATCTCGGCTGCTCGCCGCACCTTCGCCATGTTCATTGCAATGCCGGGGCATCCCCGGGCGATGTTATCGGCGATGCTTGCGTCTTCGAGGAAGATGGATTGTGGGACATGAGCGATCGACTGACGCCATGCGCCAAGGCGTCTCACCAGTTAGCGCGATGCCATCAACTATGACCTGTCCTTCGCTGGGCTCGATCAATCCCATCAGCAGGTCGGCAAGCGTGCTTTTGCCGCTGCCGGTCTGGCCGACGATTGCAACGCGAGCACCATATGGGATTGTCAGGCTTACATCGTCGAGCGCTGGCCGCGATCGGTCGGCATATTGAAAGCTTACGCCCTCGAGCTCGATGGAGCGCGTAAACGGCAAAGGGTGCATATTGCTGTTCGACGTCTTGTTGGATCGGAAGGCTTGCCAGGCCTGCCACTTCGGAAATGATCGGACGTGACGCGGTGAGGTTGGCCCATCCGGCGTAAAGCTGGTTCAACAGCGGCAGCAGCCGCTGCGCACCCAAAGCCATTGCGCCAAGGATTGGCAGCGCGACAAGCAATCCGCCGGGACGTCCAGCAATCGCCAGGGCCAGCAGGGCGATCAATGTCAGGCCCAGCGCCTCGACCAGGAATCGAGGTGCGGCAACGAGGAAGGCGGTTTCGGCGCGGGCGGTCATGAAACGCTCGTCGATTGCTCCGAAATCGCGCGAGTTGAAGTTCCTGCGACCGGTCAAGGATCGTGTCGCGGATGCCGCCCAGATTCTCCTGCATCGCCTTTAGCCGTTGCTCATATGCCGATCCAATTATCCTGGCGCGTACTGAAAGGCGCCGTCGTGCGGCGAGCAGCGCCAACCCGTAGAGTCCACCGACGAGCAGGGCGGCAAGTGCCGCGGTCAACGGATCCAGGCTGACCAGCACCGCGATCACCAATAGCGAGATCAGCGTCGCGCTCATCGCCTGGATCGCCTGCGGCACGAGGTTGAAAATCAGGTGGTCGACCTTGTCGAGCGAAGACAGCAATTCGCTGGAATGATGCTCCAGGTGAAACAGATAGGGCTGGTGCAGTAGGCGGCGTTGGATTTCTACCGCCAGCTCATGTCCCATGCCTAAGGCGAAAACCTGGCTCTTCCACGCCAATGCGAGCCGCAACAAGCCGGTCGCCAGTGCCGCCAGGATGAATATCGTTGCCGCTGCGATCAGCGGGTTATTGGGCGATAGCCATTCGATCGCGTTGAGAAGCGGTGTCAGAAACGACAGCGTTCCATCCGCCGGTCGGCCAGCTAGGAGCGCAAGAAAGGGAACGATGGCGGCTACTGTCACCATTTCCGCAATGGCGGTGACCGGCATGAGCATCGCGACGACAATGAGCTGCCGGCGCCTCCCACCCGAAAGCAAACGATAGAGAGTTCCGAGGTCGCTTCGGAGGCTTGCCGCCACTAGGCGTCCCCGAAGCGATCGGCCAGCTGGTCGAGGCCAGGTTCGTGGGTCAGGTCCAGGAACAGGGGTGTCACCGCGACATAGCCATCGGCGACGACTTCCAGGTCGGTAGCATGGCCCGGCGTTTCGACCGTTGGCGCAAGGCCGAACCAGTAATAGCGATAACCCCTTGGGTCGGTCCGTTCGACGATCCGCAATCGGCCATAGTCGCGAATGCCCTGGCGGCAGATCCGAATGCCTTTCACCGCTTCCGGCGGAAGGGCGGGAAAGTTGACGTTGACCAGCGTTCCCGGCGTAAACGGAGCCTCGGCAAGAGGGCGGATCACTCGTTCCGCCCAAGCCTCCGCTGCGGCGAACGGCACGGTGTCGCCCATTCCCTCGCGCGCATAGACCTGGCTTAGAGCAATCGAACGGACGCCGGCGAGGGCGCCTTCCATCGCCGCCGACACGGTGCCTGAATAGGTAACATCCTCGGCCAGGTTCGCTCCGCGGTTGACGCCTGAAAGGATGAGGTCGGGCGGGCTGTCCTTCATGATGTGGGCAAGTGCCATCATCACCGCATCGGTGGGCGTTCCGCTGACGGAGAATTTGCGCTCGCCATGGCGGCGCATGCGGATCGGGCGGCTGAGTGTAAGCGAATGGCCGGCGCCCGGATTGCTCCTCGGCCGGGGCGACGGCCCAGATATCGTCCGACAGCCGGGCAGCAATCGTTTCGAGCACCGTAAAGCCCGGCGCGTGGATGCCGTCATCGTTGGTCAGGAGGATGCGCACGAACCCTGCTATGCGGAATGTGCGGCCTTGGGACAACCGCCTGCGGCGCATCGGCAACAATCCACAGTTAAATTCATTTGTGCTCGGTCAGTCCTTGTTAAGGCGCTCGCGCTTAACTATGAGCGCGTTGGGGATACTGACTGACCCGGCTAAGTGTCGGGAAAGTCGAATGTATTTGCCTCCGGCCGATACCGGTGGCCCGGTCTCGGCAGTGGCAAGCGCTTGTGTCGGGGAGGGTAAGATGGCTACCGCTCTAGTTGACCTGTACGGATCGGGATCCGAACAATTCGACCAAATTGTGTTGTCGGAGGATTATCGTCCTTCGGACAATGAGCAATTCATGTGTGTCGAACAACGGGCCTATTTCCTGCAGAAATTGAAGAATTGGAAAGAGTCGATCGTCGAGGAAAGCCGCGCAACCATGGCGCAGCTCCAGGTCGACTCGCTGCGAGAACCAGACATTGCCGATCGCGCATCGAGCGAGACCGACTGGTCGATCGAGCTTCGTACCCGCGACCGGCAGCGCAAGCTGATCGCCAAGATCGACGCGGCTATCCGCCGGCTTTACGATGGCGAATATGGCTATTGCGAAGTGACCGGCGAACCGATCTCACTGGCCCGCCTCGAAGCTCGTCCGATTGCGACGATGACTCTCGAGGCCCAGGAAAAACATGAACGGATTGAGCGCGTTTCGCGCGACGATTAAGAGTTCATGCCAATAAAAAAGGCCGGCCGCTCGTTGGAGCCGCCGGCCTTTTTTCTGGCCTACGAGCGCTAATGTCCAACCAGCGCGTCTTTCAGCCTAAGCTTTTCTTTCTTCAATCGCGTCAGAAGGTCCACGTCCGGGTGAGGGCGATGCTCTTCGGCATCGATAATCGCGTGTAGAGAAGCATGTTTAGATGCGATCGCCTCGGCATGAGCCTTGTCCATCGGTCAATTTCCTTTCGTTGGCTGACGCGTGACAGTTCCGTGAATAAATCACGAAATGGCCCGCTTGTCGCTACCAAAACGAACAGCTTGGCCGGTCGGAAATGCGGCCTGCCGATGACGGCCAGCCGGGTGACGATGGTGCGAGCTTCCTGTAGGATGAGCACATGAACGACGATGACCCGCGGGAGCTGCTGGCCCTGCTCAAGGTTGAACACCGGCGCCTGGACGAGGAGATTGAGCGGATGCGCGAGACTGGCAATTGCGACCAGCTCGAGCTTGCGCAGGATGAAGAAGCGAAAGCTGGCGCTCAAGGATGAGATCCAGCAGCTGGCGGACCGTATCGTTCCCGACATTATTGCCTGATCGGCCTGTCCGAAGGCGGGACATTGCACAGTTAGCGGTTGCCGATGGGTCGAGTTCGGGCGTTTCCTCGCACACCGACCCATGGCAACATTGGCAGCAGGATGAACGAATTGAACGAAGAACGTGGAATGGAAGCGCGGATCACGCCGCGGCTGATCGACTCGCTATATACCGAGGCGATGCTGCTGGCTGACGAGGCACGCGCCTATTTCGATGAGGCGGGCCGGGATGACCGGCAATCGCTGGAGCCGTTTGCCCGCGTCGGTTTTGCTTGCGAGTCGCTGAAGGTCACTACCCGGATCATGCACATCGTCGCCTGGCTGCTGACCCAGCGGGCCGTCGAAACCGGCGAAATCAAATCGGCCGACGGTCGGCGTCCTGAGCGGCGCCTCGGCCATGCCAACGACAGCGATATGCTGGTCGTCGAGCAAATGCCCGAAGCCGCGCAGCGACTGATCAATGCCAGCGCCGACCTTTATTCGCGCGTCCAGCGCCTGGACGAAGGACAGTCGATCGACGAACCGGCGCCAAGCCCGGCGCGGGCGCTGATGGGACGCCTGGAGCGCGACTTCATCTGGAACCGTAACGGCTGACGGCTTAGGGTCGCCTCATTATGCGACCGTTCACCTTCAATCCCGGCCCCACGCTGTTATCCGGCGACGGATCGGCGGCGAAGCTGGCCGACCTGCTTCCCCTTGGCGCATGCCTGTTCGTCACAGACGCCGATGTTCTGTCGCTGGGCCTGACCGACGGTTGCCGCGCGTCGCTTGAAGCGGGCGGTCGGGAGATCGTCCTGTTCGACAAGGTCGAAGCCGACCCATCCAAGGAAACCCTGCTTGCGGCCGTCGATCTCGGCCGGCGTCATGACGTCACTCATGTCGTCGGTTTCGGCGGTGGAAGCCCGATGGATGTCGCCAAGCTTGCCGCCTACCTGCTCGGTTCCGGCGATGAGCTCGACGAAATTTGGGGCGTCGACATCGCCAAGGGTCACCGGCTGCCGCTCGCACTGGTGCCGACCACGGCCGGCACGGGTTCCGAGGCCACTCCGATCTCCGTGATCACCTGCGAGGGCGGCGTGAAGCTGGCGGTCAATTCGCGGCCGCTGGTAGCCGACTGGGCGGTGCTCGATGCCGGCCTGACTCTTGGATTGCCGGCGCATGTAACCGCAGCAACCGGAATCGATGCAATCGTCCATTCGGTCGAGGCCTACACTTCGGCGCGGCTCAAGAATCCCCTGTCGGACGCATTGGCCCGCGAGGCGCTTCGGTTGCTTTCGGCCAATTTGCTCAAGGCGATCGAAGAACCACGAAATGTCGAGGCGCGCTCGGCGATGTTGCTGGGCGCGCATTTGGCCGGCCTGGCCTTCGCCAATGCGCCGGTCGCCGGAGTCCATGCGCTCGCCTATCCGCTGGGCGGCATCCATCATTTGCCGCATGGGCTCAGCAATGCGCTGATGCTGCGGGGCGTGCTGCAGCATAATAGCGAGGCGGCGCGCGAGCTTTATGCGGAGCTGGCGCCGATCCTGGCTCCCGAATGCGAGGGGCAGGGGAGCCAGGCGCGGTGCGCGACCCTGATCGACCGGCTCGAGCAGCTGGTGATTGCCAGCGGGATTGCGCCGCGGCTGCGCGATCATGGCATTCCGGAGGAAGGAATTCCGATGCTGGCCCAGGAGGCGATGAAGCAACAGCGGCTGCTGGTGAACAATCCCTGCCCGATCGAAGAAAGCGATGCGCGACGCCTATATGAGGCGGCCTGGTGAGCCGCCCGATCCCGCAAGGGCGGGAAAAATATCGCCATTTCATCACCATTGCGACGCGCTGGGCCGACAATGACGCCTACGGGCACGTCAACAACACCGTCTATTACCAGTGGTTCGACACGGCCGTGAACCGGTGGTTGGTGGAACAAGGCTTGCTCGACATCGCGGACGGCGATCCGATCGGCCTGGTGGTCGAAACCGGATGCTCCTATTTCTCGCCGCTCAGCTTTCCCGGCGACGTCGACGTGGGCCTGGCCGTTGAAAAGCTAGGCTCTTCAAGCGTTACTTATCGCCTCGGCGTGTTTGCCGCCGGATCTTCCGACGCCGAGCGCGCAGGGCCAATTCACCCATGTGTATGTCAGTCGCGAGGGCAGGCGTCCGGCCGCGTTGCCGAATGGGTGGCGGAAGAAGCTGGAAACGCTGGCCTAGCCGCAAATACGCGCCTTCGCCGCGGCATATTCGTCGGCGATCCGAGCGATGAGTTCCGACGGCCGGAGTGACCCTGTCGATCACTCCGATGCCCTGACCAGAACCCCAGATGTCGCGCCATGCCTTGGCGCCGGTCGCCGACTGGAAATTCATGGCGTCGGCGCCGGGCTGAGGAAGGTCGTCGGGATTGAGACCGGCGGCAACGATCGAGGCGCGAAGGTAATTGCCGCTGACGCCCGGTGAACAGCGCCGATGTGACGATGTCGGCCGCGCCGCTTTCGATGATGCCTGCTTATATTCGTCGCGTCGCTCGGGCTTCCGGCGTGGCGATGAATGGCGAGCCGATATAGGCGAAGTCGGCGCCCATCGCGGTTGCCGCCAGCACCGCGCCGCCGGTCGCGATCGCGCCGGACAAGAGCGAGCGGGCCGTCGAACCATTTGCGGATTTCCTGGACCAGCGCGAACGGCGACCAGCGTCCGGCATGGCCGCCGGCGCCAGCCGCGACCGCGATCAGCCCGTCCGCGCCCTTTTCGACGGCTTTGTGAGCATAGCGATCGTCGATGATGTCGTGCAGCGTGATCCCGCCCCAGCCGTGCACTGCATCGTTGAGCTCGGTGCGCGCGCCGAGCGAGGTGATGACGATCGGCACCTTCCACTTGGCGCAGGTCATCATATCTTCTTCGAACCGGTCGTTCGACCGATGGACGATCTGGTTGACCGCGAACGGCGCCGACAGCGCATCGGGATGGTCGCGGTCGTGAGCCGCCAATTCTTCGGTGATCTGGTGGATCCATTCGTCGAGCTGGCTCTGCGGGCGGGCGTTCAGGGCCGGAAAGCTGCCGACAATTCCCGCCTTGCACTGGGCGATAACCAGGTCGGGGTTGGAAACGATGAATAATGGCGCGCCGATGATAGGCAGGCGCAGGCGATCGAAAATGGCGGGAACGGGCATTCGAGCTCCTCAATCGATACGGTGATATTGTTTGAACCATTCGACGAAACGCGGAACGCCGACGTCGATTGTGGTACTGGGCTCGAAGCCATGGTCTTGCTGGATGGCGCTGATGTCGGCGTAGGTGTCCTTCACATCGCCGGGCTGCATGGGCTGGAAGTCGAAGGCCGCGGTCCTGCCGGTTGCCTGTTCGAGCAGCGACACCATCCGCATCAGCTCCTCCGAACGGTGGTTGCCGATGTTATAGATTGCGTGCGGGCTCCTGCTGCCGCCGGCCTTGTTCAGGCCGTCGTCGGTCGGCGGGCCGTCAATGCATGCCAGGACGCCGCGAACGATATCGTCGATGTAGGTGAAGTCACGCCGCATATCGCCGCCGTTGAAGATTTGCAGCGGCCGGCCCTCGTAAAGCGACCTTGGTGAAAATCCACATCGCCATGTCGGGGCGACCCCATGGGCCGTAGACGGTGAAAAAGCGGAGGCCCGTCATGGGCAGGCGGAAAAGGTGGGCGTAGCTCTCACCCATCAATTCGTCAGCCTTTTTGGTGGCGGCATAGATTGAGATCGGATGATCGACCCGGTCCTCGACCCGAAACGGCAGTGTCTCATTGCCGCCATAGACCGACGATGAGCTGGCGTAGACGAAGTGCTCGACCTCTCGATGGCGGGCCAGCTCGAGCATGTTGACCTGGCCCATCAGGTTGGACCGAACATAAGCCTGGGGGTTGATGAGCGAGTAGCGCACGCCCGCCTGCGCACCGAGATGAACGATCCGGTCGAACCGGTGAGGCGCGGCAAACTCCTCGAGCGCCTGGCCGTCGCCAAAATCGACCTTCTCGAAGGTGAAAGCGTTGCCATGGGCGGCGCTGATGCGTTCGATCCGTGCGCGTTTCAGCGCAGGGTCGTAATAATCGTTGAGATTGTCGATGCCGATGACCTGCTCGCCGCGTTCGAGCAACGCCGCGGCGACGGACGATCCGATAAAACCGGCGACACCAGTGACAAGCAGGGCCATGGACGATTGCTAGCCGAGCGCGAAGGCCTGCGCGAGGGGCTTTGCACGGACGCTACGGCAGCTAAGCTGCGTGCGCTACGAGGAGAGGCTTGCGATGACCGACGCGGAGTATCCGGTATTCGAGGAATGGGGCCGAAAGGCGCTGATCGACGCCGAGCGCTATGACGCTATGTATCGCGAGTTCGGTCGACGACCCTGAGGGATTCTGGCGGCGTGAGGCGCAGCGGATCGACTGGATAAGGCCATTCGATGAGGTCAAGGAAACCAGCTTCAATGAAGCCGATTTCGGAATCCGCTGGTTCGCCGACGGTACCCTGAACCTGTCAGCCAATTGCCTTGATCGGCACCTTGCCGAGCGAGGAGACGCAACCGCGATCATCTGGGAACCCGACGACCCGACGGAGGCGAGCCGGACGATCAGCTATGCCGAACTGCATCGGATGGTTTGCCGCTTTGCCAATGCGCTAAAGGCGAACGGCGTCGGGCGCGGCCATCGGGTGACCATCTATATGCCGATGGTTCCGGAAGCGGCGGTGGCGATGCTTGCTTGCGCGCGGATTGGCGCAATCCATTCGGTGGTCTTCGGCGGATTCTCGCCCGAAGCGCTGGCAGGGCGGATCCAGGATTGCGACAGCACGCTGGTCGTTACCGCCGACGAAGGGCTGCGCGCCGGCAAGACCGGTCCCGCTCAAGGCCAATGTCGACGAAGCGCTAAACCACTGCACGTCGGTCGAACGGGTCATCGTTTTCCAGCGCACCGGCAAGGACGTCCCGATGCAATCGGGGCGTGATGTCTATTGGTCCGATGCGGTGGACGGCGTGGACGATGACTGCCCGCCCGAGGAGATGGGTGCCGAGGACCCGCTGTTCATCCTCTACACTTCGGGCTCGACCGGAAAGCCCAAGGGCGTGCTGCATACGACTGGCGGCTATGCGGTGTGGACGTCGATGACTCACGAATATGTTTTCGATTATCGGCCGGGGCAGGTTTACTGGTGCGCGGCGGACATCGGGTGGGTCACCGGGCACAGCTATATCGTCTATGGCCCGCTTGCGAACGGCGCGACCAGCGTGATGTTCGAGGGCGTGCCGAACTGGCCAGACCCAAGCCGCATCTGGCAGGTCATCGACAAGCATCAGGTCGAGATCCTCTACACCGCGCCGACCGCGCTGCGGGCCTTGATGCGCGAGGGTGACGAGTGGGTTACGCGCACCTCGCGCGCATCCCTGAGCCTGCTCGGTACGGTCGGTGAGCCGATCAATCCGGAGGCATGGGGCTGGTATCATCGGGTGGTCGGGGAGGGGCGCCGACCGATCGTCGATACCTGGTGGCAGACCGAGACCGGCGGGATCATGATCTCGCCGTTGCCAGGTGCGACGCCGCTCAAGCCCGGAAGCGCGACCAAGCCGATGTTTGGAGTTCAGCCCGCGCTGGTCACTGGTGAGGGCACGCGCATCGACGGGGCAGGCGAGGGCTCGCTGGTCATCACCGACAGCTGGCCCGGCATGATGCGGACCGTCTGGGGCGATCATGAGCGCTTCTTCCAGACCTATTTCACCACCTATCCGGGCGTCTATTTCACCGGCGACGGCTGCCGCCGCGACGAGGACGGCTATTATTGGATTACCGGGCGGATCGACGACGTCATCAACGTCTCCGGCCATCGAATGGGCACCGCCGAAGTCGAAAGCGCGCTGGTCGCGCACAAGGCGGTTGCTGAGGCCGCGGTCGTCGGAATGCCGCACGACATCAAGGGGCAGGGCATCTACGCCTATGTGACCGTCAATGCCGGCTGCGAGCCGGATGAGGCGATGCGCGTCGAATTGGTGCAATGGGTGAGGAAGGAAATCGGCCCGATCGCTACGCCCGACGTGATCCAGTTCGCCCCGGCGCTGCCCAAGACGCGGTCCGGCAAGATCATGCGGCGTATTCTTCGCAAGATTGCGGAAGGCGATGTGTCGAACCTCGGCGATACGTCGACGCTGGCGGATCCCGGGGTCGTCGACCAGCTCGTCGCGAACCGTCCTTAGCAGGGGATCAACCATGCGAATGACCTCAATCGCCATGTTGCTGGTTATTGTTGCTGCCCCGGCGGAGGCGAAGCGGCGCCCGGAACCGGCGCTGGCTCATGGCGCGCCGTGGCAGGCGGAAATTTATACCCCGAACCAGGACTGGACCGCGGAAGACCGAGCCGGCGGAAAGGTACAATGGGAGCTGGCCCATAAATGCGGCGGCTCGCTGATCGCGCTCGATTGGGTGCTGACGGCGGCCCACTGCATCAACAGGAAGCGGATCGAGAACGGCTATCGGGTTCGCCTTGGCGCTCAGGACCTGCGGGACGAGGGCGGGGTGACTTACCGCATCGACCGGATGGTTCGGCATGCCCGCTATGACGAAGAGAGCAAGGAGAACGACATTGCCCTGGTCCACCTCTCCGCGGATGAGCAGACCGACAGGCTGAAAGGCGGTCGGATCTCGACGATCAGGCTCTACGATGGGCCCGAATTGGGCGCGGGCGTCGAGGTGAGTGTGGTTGGCTGGGGGCAGACGGGGCAGGGGTCCGCCGGTCGTTACTCCGGAGAGCTGCTGGAGGTCGGCCTAAAGACTGTTCCGTGCGAGCCTGCGCTTGGCGGTACCACGACCGGCGACATGATCTGCGCCGGGGCGCGGGGGAAGGACGCGTGCAAGGGAGACAGCGGCGGTCCGCTGGTCAAAAGCTGGGGCGAACCCATGCTGGTCGGAATTGTCAGCTGGGGCAAAGGATGCGCGCAGGCCGGAAAGCCGGGCGTATACGTCCGGATCGACCAGTCCCATTATCTCGACTGGATCAGGCGCGCGATGGCGGCCGATCCGTCAATCGACAGTCTCGACTAGCGATCGTCCCCGCTGCCGCGGTCGTCGCCGCTGCCGCGATCGTCCCCGCTACCGCGGTCGTCGCCGCTGCCGCGATCGTCGCCGCTGCCGCGGGCACCCTTCTTCTCGACCTTGCCTTGCTGCCATTGGTCCCTGACGGGCTTTCCACCGATAACCATGACCGAGCTCCCTGAAAAAGAACCGCCTAGAGTCTCACGGATTGAGGCTCTGCGATAGTAAATTGAAATTTAATCAATCATGATCGAGTTATATCATTGAGAAGGCGTCGAAATCTTGGATTATTGCGGATCGGATCGAGTAGCGGATCGGTCGTCAGATAGATAAGTCCCGAGTCGCCCACCGCTCGAGCCCGCTCGAGCGCGGCAAGTGCGTCGTCACTTCGGCCCCATTGCGCCAGCACTTGTGCTTGCTGGTAGAGCGCGGCGTCTCCAACCTCCGAAACCAGCTGGTCAAATGCCTTTTGAGCCGACCCGTCATCACCCAGCCGCCGATCGACTATCGCAAGTCCCGCAAGCTTGAACATGGTCTGCGGCTCTGCTTCGAAGGCGGCGCGGGCCTCGGGCAATCGGCCGAGCTGCATCAGGCTGCTGCCCCTAAGCGCATTGGCGCTGGTCATCTTGGGATTCAGCTTCAGCGCCCTTTCCAGCGGCGGCAGCGCATCGGCATAGCGACGGGCGGCATAATTGATCGAGCCGGAGGCGCGGTAGGTACGCGGATTGAGCGGATCCAGCGCAAGCGCGCGGGCAATGGCCTCGCGTGCTTCCTCCGGCCGTCCGGCGCGTGAGCAGTAAAGGGCGTAGAGCAGCAGGATATCGGCATTGCCGCGACCCAGTTGGTACGCCTTCTCATAGGAAGGGCGCGCGCCTTCGACGTCGAGTTTCCCAGTGAACAGGGCAAAGCCCAGCGCCAAGTGCCCCTCAGCCATATTCGGGGCGAGATCGATGGCCGTGCGGGCGGCCGCTATCGCTTCTGCGTACAACTGCTTTAGTTCATCGGCCTTGGCATATTGCGCCGCGATCGCCGACAGCGCCCGAGAGCGCGCCGCGTGAGCCATGGCGAATTTGGGATCGGCGGCGATTGCCAGCTCATAAAGAGCAAGCGCCTGCCGGTCGCTCTCCTCGTCTTTCGCCTGGTTGAAGAGCGCGCGACCCCGCAGGAAATTCTCATATGCCCGGACATTGCGCGTGCCGCCTGGCGCCGGCGCATTGGTCGCGACACGAACCGACATGGCATTCGAAACTGTCGCCGCAATCTCGCTTTGAAAGGCGAACAGGTCGGTGAGCCTTCGATCAACCGTCTGCGACCATTGGCTGAAACCGGTTTTGCCGTCGGTCAGATCGGTCGACACCCGGATGGTATCGCCCGAACGCCTGACCGAACCCTCGAGCAGGTAGCTGACGCCAAGTTCGCGCGTGATCGACTTCACATCATCGCCAAGCTCATGCGCCGCATTGGATGAAGTTGCAGCCAGCACCTTCAGTGCCGGATTGCGGGCCAGCGCGGCCCGGATTTCCTCGGTGAGACCCTCCGACAGAAAATCCTGGTCTGGGTCGCCGCTGAGATTGCGGAACGGGAGCACCGCGATGCTTAGTCCGGAGGCGCTGGCCGGTCCGAGCAGTCCGCTCCGCCAGGCAAAGATTGCCCCGCCGCCAACCGCCAAGACACCGGCGCCGGTTCCGAGTGCCAATATTTTTCGGCGCGAGACAGGAATGGTTTTGGGCGGGACGACCGGTTCCTGTCCGGTCGCTGTGGCAATCGCGCGCCGGATTGAAGCTATTTGCGGCGCGTCCGGTTTGCCCCGCCAATGCGACAGGTCGATCGCCTGATACTGGCGAAAGCCGAGCGGTGGCGTGGTTCCGTCGAGCGTCAGCGGGATTAACCGGTGACGGTCCCGCCCTACCGCGGCTTCGTCCCGGACCCAGTCGGAGTCGATCGAATTCTTGGACCAGAGGACGATTACGGCGTCGGCCGTCTCGAGCGCTTGCCGGATGGAGGCTGCAAACTGGGCTCCGCCTTCGATCAGTGCGTCCCACCAGACCGTGTAGCCAGCGTTGGTGAGAATATCGGCAAGCAGCTCCGCCCGCGTGCGATCGGCACGCGCGTAGCTCAGGAACAACGTCGCCGGCGCTTGGCCGGCTGGTTTGTTCGGGTCGCTTGCCATGTTCCAATCGTCCCCTCGATGCGCTGCAAGCTAGCGCGAGGGCGAACCGGTGAACAGGGGCGGAATCAGCGAAAAAACTGCGCTATTTGCTGCGCCGATAGGTCGGCTTGATCGTGGCGCGACGCGGCGGCGGGCCGTGATGCTTCTGCGGAGCCGACCGGGCGCGGCGTTCGTCGAATTGCTTGCCGGGGCCCGATTCCGCGAGCACGATCACGACGCCATCATCCTCGCCGGTGATGGCCCCCTTGCGCATCAATTTGAGGAAGCCGGGCGCGGCCCGGTCGGTAACCTCGAAATAGCTTTCCGAAGCGGCAATGCGGATCGCACCGATATCGGCGCGGCCGACATGGCCGTGGCGGCAGATCAGCGGGAGCAGCCAGCGCGGGTCGGCCTTGTGCTGCCGACCGACATTGATCCGGAACCAGGTCGAATTTTCGAATCCCGGCCGCGGGCCTTCGTCCCGTTCGGATCGCTCTGCGCGAGCCGATTGGTCGAGAATATCCTCGGGCGCCGGCAGGTCGGTGCGCAGCGCCTTGACCAAAGCGGTGGCGATGGTTTCCGCATCGAGATCGGCCATCAAGCGGCCGGCCAATTCGCGATCTTCGTCATCCGCTTCGACCGGTTGGCGGAGCATGGTCATCAGCCGGTCCCGGTCGCGATGCCGGATCTGATCGGGAGTAGGGGCCGAAACCCATTCGGCGGCAATCCGAGCACCGCGCAGCATTCCATCGACCCGACGCCGCCGTTGATAAGGGACGATCAGCACCGCCGTGCCCTTGCGTCCGGCACGCCCGGTACGGCCCGACCGGTGCTGCAGCGCCTCGGCGTCGCGCGGAAGCTCGACGTGGATGACCAGCGACACGGACGGAAGGTCGATCCCGCGCGCCGCGACATCGGTTGCGACGCAAACCCGGGCGCGCTGGTCGCGCAAGGCCTGGAGCGCATGGTTGCGCTCGTTCTGGCTATGCTCGCCCGACAGCGCGACGGCCTGGAATCCGCGCTCGGTCAGGCTGGCATGGAGGCGGCGCACCGCGTCGCGGGTGGCGCAGAACAGGATCGCGGTCTCGGCTTCGTGGAAGCGCAGCAGATTGACCACGGCATGCTCGATGTCGGTCGGGGAAACCGCGACCGCCTGATAGGCGATGTCGCCATGGCCCTGGTTGTCGCCGAGCGTTTCGATCCGCAGCGCGTCTTTCTGGTAGCGCCTGGCCAGCGCGACGATCGGCCGCGGCATGGTCGCCGAGAACAGCAAGCGTGCGGCGCTCGGCCGGCGTCGCGTCGAGGATTTCCTCAAGCTCCTCGCGAAAGCCCATGTCGAGCATCTCGTCGGCCTCGTCGAGCACGGCAACGCGAAGGGCCGACAGGTCGAGCGCGCCGCGCTCAAGATGATCGCGCAACCGTCCCGGCGTGCCGACGACGATGTGCGCTCCGCCGGCCAGTGCGCGGCGTTCCTTGAACGGGTCCATCCCGCCGACGCAGGTCACGACGCGCGCGCCGGCGTCAGCATAAAGCCACTCAAGTTCCTTGCTGACCTGCAACGCCAGCTCGCGCGTGGGCGCAATGATCAGGCCGAGCGGAGTGCGGGCCCATGGGGCACGATCACCTTCGAGCAACTGCCCTGCGATGGCCAGGCCGAACGCCACCGTCTTTCCCGATCCGGTCTTGGCCGAAACGATCAGGTCGCGGCCCTCGGCTTCGGGAGCGATGACCGCAGCCTGGACCGGGGTCAGCGCATGATAGCCGCGCGCATCGAGAGCCTGCGCGAGGGCAGGAGGTAAATTGGAAATTGGCATGTTGCGGTCGTAGCCTTGAGTTCGTGGCCGACGCGATCACCATGCGCGGCAGGGAATGGTGGACGCACTAGGGCTCGAACCTAGGACCCGCTGATTAAGAGTCAGCTGCTCTACCAACTGAGCTATGCGTCCAATGCCTGTAAGGCAGTGCGCAGGGCCGCTTGCAGCGGGGGCGCGGGCGGGCCTCTAACAGCGTTGCGGCCACCGCGCAACCGACTTTTCAGCTCAAGGACGACCGGGTCCGCGACTGGCGCTCAAGCGCCATCAATATGCCCAGGCAAATCATCACCGTCATCACCGCGGAGCCGCCGAAACTGACCAGGGGCAGGGGAATGCCGACCACCGGCGCCAGGCCCATCACCATCATCAGGTTGATCGATACGTAGAAGAAGATGGTCGCGGTCAGGCCGGCCGCCGCGAGCTGGCCAAAGCGCGTCTTGGCCTTGCGGCTGACCGACATGCCCCAGCGGATGACCATGAAGAAGGCGAAGATCAGCAGCGCGCCGCCGACCAGCCCCCATTCCTCGACGAAGGTTGCGAAGACGAAGTCGGTATGGCCTTCGGGGAGGTAATCGAGGTGGCTCTGGCTGCCGTTCAGATAGCCCTTGCCCCAGATGCCGCCGGAACCGATCGCAATCTTCGACTGGCTGATGTGATAGCCTGCGCCCAGCGGATCGGCCTCGGGGTCCATGAAGATCAGCACGCGCTTGCGCTGATAATCGTGCATCATCGCGAACAGGATCGGGCCGGCCACCGCGGCCGCGCCGGCGGCCGAGAGGAAATACCACATCGGCAGTCCGGCAACGAACATCACCGTGACGCCGCCCAGGATCACCATCATCGCGGTGCCGAGGTCGGGCTGGATCAGGATCAGGCCCGCCGGCACAAACACCAGCATGGCCGCGGGCCAAAGCCCTCGCCAGCGCCGCACGTCGCTTGCCGGGATGCAGGTCGTAGAAGCGCGCCAGGACCAGCGCGATCGCGGGTTTCATGAACTCCGATGGCTGGAGCCGGATGAAGCCGAGGTCGATCCAGCGTTGAGCGCCCTTGCCGACGAACCCGACCAACTCGACCACGATCAGCAGGACCAGGATCCCGACATAGGCCGGGAAAGTCATCTGCTTGATGAAGCTTTCGGGAATGTAGCTGATGCCGATCGCCACCGCCATGAAGGCGAGGATGGTGACGCCCTGCTTCAGCGCCCAGGGCGACGCGGAGCCACCGGCGGCGGAGTAAAGCGTCACGACGCCGATCGTGCAGATCAGCGCGACCAGCCAGATCAGGCGCCAGGGTAGCCGGGCCAAGGGCTGCGGGATGATGGCCGAGCTGATCATGCGACGCCCGGCTTGGGACGGGGAGGGACGGCTGTGCCGGCCTTGGCCGCGGCCTCGAACTGTGCAGCGCGGCGCGCGGTACGCTCGGCCAGCGTTCCGCCCAATTGCTTCTCGAGCGGAGCAAGTGCGTCCATCGCCTTTTGCTGGTCGAACAAATAGGTCATGGAATCGCGCACGATCGGCGCAGCGGCCGAGGCGCCGAAACCGCCATGTTCGATGATGCAGCCGATGGCGTAGCGCGGCTTGTCCGCCGGCGCGAAGGCAATGAACAGCGCGTGGTCGCGCAGAGCCCAGTTCGACTGGTGGCCGCGCTCGCCGAGCCGGAATACTTGCGCGGTGCCGGTCTTGCCGGCCATCTGTATGCCCTCGAGCGGAAGCTTCGACCCAACCGCCGTGCCATGCTCGTTGACGACGGCGGACATGGCCTTGCGGACGATTTCGAGATGGGCCGGATCGACGTCGAGATCCGGCGTCGGCAGCCGCTTATCGCCCATCAGCAGGCGGGGCAGGAGCAGTTTTCCGGACGCCAGTCGCGCCGGCATGACCGCGAGCTGCATCGGATTGACCAGGACATATCCCTGACCGATCGACGTGTTGGCGGAATCATAGCCCTGCCATTCGCGATGATATTTCTCTTTCAGCCATTTCGGACTTGGCATGGTGCCGAAGCGCTGGCTCGGGATCGGAAGATCGAATTTCTCGCCATAGCCGAGATAGTGGACCATCTCGGTCGTTTTCTCGGGATCGGTGATGAGGCCCGTCGCCCAGAAATATGTGTTGCAGCTGCGCTCGATGGCCGAATGCATGTCCATCGAACCATGGACCGCATCGCACCGAAAGTAGCGGTTGCCGATGCGAATGCCGCCTGGACAGTTGACGCGCCTGTTGGGGTCGATGCCCTGTTTCAGGAATGCCAGCGCCATGGCGGGCTTGATCGTCGATCCTGACGGGTAAAGCCCCTGCGCGACCTTATTGAGCAGCGGAATATGATCGTCCTTGGACAGCATCTGCCATTCGGTCCGGCCGATGCCGTCGCTGAAACTATTGGGATCGAACGCCGGCATGGATACGTAAGCCAGCATATCGCCGTTCGCTACGTCCATTGCGACGAGGGCTCCCGACTGGTCCCCCATTCGCCGCGCTGCATATTCCTGCAATCCGGAGTCGATGGTCAGTTGGATGGTCTGGCCGGAGCGGTCCGGTTTGGGCTCCAGCTCCCGCACCAGCTTCCCCCGTGCGGTAAGTTCGACCCGCTGCCCTCCTGGTTGCCCTCTCAACTTTGGTTCCAGAACCTTTTCAAGACCTTCCTTACCGATCTTGAAACCTGGTGTGATTAAAAGCGGGTTCTTTTCCTTTTCATAATCCTTGGCCGAAGCGGCTCCGACATAGCCGACCAGATGGGCGACCGCGGGACCGGCCGGGTAGAAGCGCGAAAAGCCGCGCTGCGGCTGGACGCCAGGCATTTCGGGAAGCCGCACGGTGATCGCAGCATATTGATCGTAGGGGACGTTCTCGGCGACCTGAACCGGCTGATATCCCCGAGACGCCTTCATTTCCTTGATGATACGATCGACATCATCGGGCGTCAGATTCAAGATTCGGGTCAAGGTCCGCAGCGTCTCGGTCGGGTGCTCGAGCTGTTCGGGAATGATGTCGACCCGGAAGTCGGAGCGATTGATCGCGATCGGCTTGGCGTTTCTGTCGACGATCCAGCCCCGGCGTGGCGGAACGATGATCAATTGGACCCGGTTGCTTTCCGACAGCAGCCGATAATGCTGGTTCTGGGCGACGGACAAATAGCCCAGGCGGGCGATCAAAATGCCGCCGAATGCCGCCTGCGCACCGCCGACCAGCATCATTCGCCGGGAGAAGGTGATCGACTGATGGGCAGCAGTGAAGCGCTTCGCGTCCTTCATCGACCGAGCCTCCAGCGATCGACCCGTACGACCAGGTAAGCGGCGACCGGAAAGCACAGGATGCCGACGGCGATCGAGGGCCCGGCGGTAAGGCCCAATGGTACCGACGCACCCAGCAATGCCGCGATGCGCCACTGGGCGAGTTCCGCGGCTGCAATGAACAAGGCGGCGATGGCCCATTCGATCCAATAGTCACGCCACATCGTTCGACGATCGAGGATGTCCATCGCGATCATCATCGCAGCCCATAGAGCGACAGAAAGCCCGATCGGATTGCCGACGATAAGGTCGTTGGCAAAGCCCAGGGGCGCCGCCCACCATGCGGGCCAAGCGTCGGCGCGCAGCAATCGCCAGGCGATCAGCATCAGCAGGCCCCAGTCGGGCCACCAACCCGTGGCCGACACGATCGGCAGGAGCGAGATCATCGATCCGATAACGACCGTTGCGGCCGGGATATAGTCGGCGCCGGTTCGCGGTCCCTTGTTGAGACGCGCGCCTTGCTTGGCCAGCGCCGAGCGCACCATCACGGAACCTCGCTATCGGCCGACGCGGCAGCAGCGAGCGCCGCCGGCTCGTAGGGCGGTTCGACGATTGCGAAGCTAACCCGGGAAGGGTCGGCGATGGGAAGTGCGATCGCACCGTCATCGTCGAGCCGAATGACCTTGGCGATGGGGATCAGCGGCGGATAAAGACCGCCGGTTCCCGAGGTTACGATGATGTCGCCGGGCTCGAATGGATTCTTGCCGACTTCGAGGGGCCTGACGTCAATGGTGCCGTCGCCGCGCCCGGTTGAAATGACCGGTTGTCCGCCCTTCAGGATGCGTGCGGGGATGATGTTGGCGCGATCGCTGACCAGCAGCACCCGGCTGGCGGTGGCGCCGGCATCGATGATCCGGCCGATCAGTCCTTCCGGCGCCCGCACCGGCATTCCGATCTGCACTCCGTCGGAGCGGCCGACGGAGATAATCGCAAAGCGCCGCGGGCTTTCGAACGAGGAGCCGACCACCCTGCCGGCGGCGACAGCATCCCGGCTATGGTCGCGCAGCTGGAGCGCGGCCTTGAGCTGCTGGTTTTCCTCCAGGATTGCGCGCGCCTCGACCATCCGGCGCATCAGTGCAGCCCGCTCTCGCTTCAACTCGCCGTTTTGGCTGGCGGCGTCCCAATAATCGCCGGCGCCGCTGGCAAGACCGGTGACGGTGGTTGTCGACTTCGCTGAGCGCTCCGCTGATCGGTGCCGTTGCATCGAGCGCGGCGCCGCGGACGGTGGCATAGCTTTGCGGAGCAACCAGCGACAGGATCAGCAAGATCAGGCCGACGACCAGCCCGGCGACCACCGCCAGGAAGCTGAAGAAAAGGCTGTATTGCGCGCGCCTCGACCAGCCCGGGCGCGGTCCCGCCGAGGCCGCCATCGCTAGCGCTTAGGCCGTCTGGAGGACGCCGCGGAACTGCTCTTCTTCGAGCGCGCGGCCGGTGCCGAGCGCAACGCAGGTCAGCGGATCCTCGGCCACGGTCACCGGCAAGCCGGTCTCGTCGCGCAGCACCTCATCGAGGCCCTGGAGAAGCGCCCCGCCGCCGGTGAGGACGATGCCCTGGTCGCAAATGTCGGCGGCCAGTTCCGGCGCGGTATTCTCCAGCGCGATGCGGACGCCCTCGACGATCGTGCCGACCGGCTCGGACAGCGCCTCGGCGATCTGGCCCTGGTTGATCGAAATTTCCTTCGGCACGCCGTTGACCAGGTCGCGGCCCTTGATGTGGACGGTCTTGCCGATGCCGTCGACCGGCGGCTTGGCGATGCCGACCTCCTTCTTGATCCGCTCCGCGGTCGCTTCGCCGATCAGCAGGTTGTGGTTGCGGCGGACATAGGAGGAGATTGCTTCGTCCATCTTGTCGCCGCCGACGCGGACCGAGGTGGTGTAGGCGAGGCCGCGCAGCGAAAGGACGGCGACCTCGGTGGTGCCGCCGCCAATGTCGACGACCATCGATCCGATGGGCTCGGTCACCGGCATGTCGGCGCCGATCGCGGCGGCCATCGGTTCCTCGATCAGGTAGACGGCCGAGGCGCCGGCGTTCGAGGCAGCGTCACGAATTGCGCGGCGTTCGACCGAAGTCGAACCGACTGGGCACGCAGATCACGATTTCGGGGAAGCGCCAGGCGCGCATCTTGCCGCCATGCACCTTGTGGATGAAGTGCTTGATCATCTGCTCGGCGACATCGATGTCGGCGATGACGCCGTCGCGCAGCGGGCGGATCGCCTCGATCTGGTCGGGGGTCTTGCCCATCATCAGCTTGGCGTCGTCGCCGACCGCCTTGACCTTCTTGACCCCGTTGATCGTCTCGATCGCGACCACGGACGGCTCGTTGAGGACGATGCCGCGACCGCGGACATAGACCAACGTATTGGCCGTCCCCAGGTCGATCGCCATGTCGTGCGACATCCATTTGAACCAGCGTGCCCAGAACATGCTTTACCCGTCTCTCGCTTACTTGTTGGGAAATGAGCCGCCACCCAGCCGGCCCGATTCACGATTCCTTATCCAAACCCTTGTGAAAGCAGGATGAATCTCCAGGGAAATTCAGCGCTTCGCAGGGTGCTTCGGATTGGGCTAGGACCGTTAACATGTCAATAAGAAGGCTGCCCATCCGAACTCATCAATCGCATCGCCGCCGGCGAGGTGGTCGAGCGGCCGGCCAGCGCCTTGAAAGAACTGGTCGAAAACGCGCTCGATGCCGGAGCGCGGTCGGTCGCGATTCGGCTGTCGGCGGGCGGGCTCGAGCTGGTCGAAGTGACCGACGACGGTAGCGGCATGAGTCCCGGCGAAATGAGCCTGGCGCTCGAACGGCACGCAACCTCCAAGCTGCCCGACGATGCGATCGAGGCGGTGACCAGCTTTGGCTTTCGCGGCGAGGCGCTGCCATCGATCGCCAGCGTGTCCCGCCTGACGCTGGAAAGCCGGGAGCGCGGCGGCGACGGCTGGCGGATCGAGATCGACCATGGCGTGAAAGTGGGCGAGGGGCCGGCGGCGCTCCCGCCCGGAACTCGGGTCCGGGTCGAAGGGCTGTTCGACAAGGTTCCGGCGCGGCGCAAGTTCCTGCGCAGTCCGCGCGCCGAATATGCCGCCTGCCTCGACGCGGTGAAGCGGCTGGCGATGGCTAGCCCCGATGTCGCCTTCAGCCTTGACCATGACGGGCGGCGGAGCCTGTCGGTGCAGCCGTCGGACGAGCCGACCCGGGTCGCCGCGCTTTTGAGCCACGAGCTCGACCGCCACGGCCTCGGCATCGACTGCGTCCGCGACGGGCTTCGCCTCACCGGCGTCGTCAGCCTGCCGACCTTCAACCGCGGCATGGCCGACCAGCAATATCTGTTCGTCAATTCGCGGCCGGTGAAAGACCGGCTGCTGGTCGGCGCGCTCCGAGCGGCATACCGCGACCTGCTGGCCCGCGACCGCCACCCGATCGCCGCGCTTTTCGTCGAAGTGCCGTCGCAGGAGGTCGACATCAACGTCCACCCCGCCAAGACCGAAGTCCGCTTCCGCGATCCGGCGGCTGTTCGCGGTCTGATCGTCGGCGGTCTACGTGCGGCGCTTGACGAGGCGGGTCATCGGAGTGCCGCGAGGGAGCAGTTCGCCGCCGCGGTAAACTGGACGTCGGAATTTGATCGTCGTCCTGGCGAGGACCCCGGTGCCCGCAGTCATCCCGAACCGTCATTGGATGAAGGTGGTTGGGCCCCAGCCGTCACACGGGTGACTGAGAGAACTCTGGAATTTGGCCATTTGCCCGCCGCTCGTGCTGAACCGGCTAGCGCACCTGTCCCGTCCTATCCCCTCGGAGTCGCCCGCGGACAGGTCGCCGCGACCTACATCGTTGCCGAGGCCGAGGACGGGCTGGTGATTGTCGACCAGCATGCCGCGCATGAGCGGCTGGTGCTCGAGCGGATGCGCGCCGCCGCCGACCGGTGGGCAGGTGGCGCGGCAGGCGCTGCTGATCCCCGATGTTGTCGAGCTCGACGAGCCGGACTGCGACCGGCTGGAGGCCGCTATCGCCGATCTCGCCGAACTTGGACTTGAGATCGAACGCTTCGGTCCGACCGCCATGCTGGTCCGGGCCACGCCGGCACCGCTTGGCAAGACCGACATCCCAGGGCTGCTTCGCGATGTCGCCGCCGAGCTGGCTGAACTTGGCACCGCGCTCGCCTTGCGCGACCGGCTCGATCATGTCGCCGCGACCATGGCCTGCCACGGCTCGGTCCGCGCTGGGCGCATCCTGTCGGTCGCCGAGATGAATGCGCTGCTCCGCGAAATGGAGATCACGCCGCATTCGGGGCAGTGCAATCATGGCCGCCCGACCTGGGTAAAGCTGGCCCACGCCGACATCGAGAAGCTGTTCGGCCGCCGATAGGCCCGCAAAAGTCGGCCCATCCCAAAATATTTTCGCGCCAACCAAGCTTCTGACATTGCACGGGAACCTCGCCCTGCAGCGCGGCTTATGACCAGACCGTTCATTGAAGCGACAAGTCGCGACCCTAATTGAACGCACCGGGGCTGCCGTCCCCAACGGCAAACAACAGGGAAAAATTGGCTGATTCGCCGGGTTTTGCGGTGATTCCGTCGATGGCCCCGCTTGCCCTCTTGGTCCTCAAGAGGGTGCCAAAAATGGAGTATAGTTGTGAAAAAGATTTTGTTTGCGTCGGCCGCTGCGGCCGCGGTTCTTGCTTCCACCCCGGCACTTGCCCAGGCGGCGCCCATCGCTCCGTCCGGTCCGCGGATCGAAGCAGTGGTCGGTTATGACCGGGTGAAGGCCCTCGGCGAAAAGGACGGCGGCGTGCTGTTCGGAATCGGCGCCGGCTACGACTATGCAGTGTCCAATGCGGTATCGATTGGCGCCGATATCGAAGCAACTGACTCCACCCAGAAGGAAAGCGCTGGGCTGGCCGACGTGAAGTCCGGCCGCGACCTCTATGCCGGCGGCCGCGTCAACTTCGCCGTCAGCCCGACCGCCAACCTCTATGTGAAGGGCGGCTACACCAATGCTCGCTTCAAGGCGGACGATGGTGTGGACAGCGTCTCGGAGAATTTCGACGGCTATCGTCTTGGCGCGGGCGGCCAGCTCAACGTCAGCGGCAAGGCCTATGTCGGCGCCGAGTATCGCTACTCCAACTATGAGCATGGTCTTTCGCGCAACCAGGTTGCGCTGACCGTCGGCACCCGCTTCTAAGCGGAGCCTTTCGAAGGGGCGTCCGGATTGCCGGGCGCCCCTTTTACCGGCGGGACTTTGCAGCCGAACGATGCTAGTCTTGCCGTTCGTCTTTCCGGGAGGCGGCCATGAGCGATCACGACAAGAGCTATTTTGCACGCCGTGCGGCCGAGGAGGCCGAGCTGGCACTGGCAGCGGCCGATCCGGAGGCACAGGAAGCCCATCGCCGATTGCAACGTGCCTATACCGAGCGCGCCTCGATTGGAGAGCGGGTGTCGGAGCCGGCCGAAATCATCGGCTAATCGACCAGTTTTCGACGCGCCTGTTCGACCCGCAAGCCACGCGCCAGTTCGCGCGCCGCGCGCAGCCGCGGATAGGCTGACGCCTCCTCGTCGCGGAGCGTGTCGCTGAATCGGCCCGCGCGAATTTCTTCCAGGATCGAGCGCATGCGCGACCGCACGCCGTCGTCGACGATGCGAGGTCCGCCGAGGACCGCGCCAAGCTCGGCGGTATTGCTGATCGCCTCGCGCATGCCGGCGATTCCGCGCGCTTCGATCAGTTCGGCGATCAACTTCAGTTCGCCGACGCATTCCATATAGGCCACTTCCTCGCTCACCCCGGCCTGGACCAGCGTGTCGAAGCCCGCGATGAGGATTTCCGGGACCGCTCCCCACACCACCGCCTGCTCGTTGAACAGGTCGGCCTCGCATTCCTCGGCGAAGGTGGAGGCGCAGCAAGCCGGCGCGCCCGCAGCCAAGCGCACGGCCATACGCAAGCGCCAGTCGCTTCGGCCTGGCCGCTGGCATCCTGCTCCACGGCGAACAGGCGCGATCATGCCCTTGCCCTCAAGATAGAGCGAGCGAAGCGCCGTTCCCGGACCCTTGGGGGCGACCATGATGACGTCGAGGTCGGGGCGCGGGACGATGAAGCCGAAGCGGATGGCGAGGCCATGGCTGAAGCCCAGCGCCGCGCCCGTCGCGAATATGTGGCTCGATCTCGCGATAGATCGCCGCCAGCGCTTCGTCGGGCGCCAGCAGCATGACGACGTCGGCCGACGCCGCAGCTTCGAGCAGCGATGCCGTGGCGATGCCGTCGGACCTGGCCCCGGCAACGCTTGGCGAGCCGTCGCGCAGGCCGACCACGACGTCGATGCCGCTGTCGTTCAGGTTGAGCGCCTGGGCGCGACCCTGATTGCCATAGCCGATGATCGCCACGCGCTTGCCTTGCAGCGGGGTCGGATCGATGTCGGCGTCGCGGCGTGCTTCCATCAGGCCTGGCTACTCCGCCGGGACGAGCAGCGCCAGCGCCCGATCGAGCGCGTCGCCTTCGAGCGCTTCCTGGAACCGCGGCCAATCGGGCGGCGGCTGGTGGCGAACCAGGTATATTGGCGCTTGGCATAGCGCCGCGTCGCCTGTTGCCCGGCGGTGATGGCCTGCTTCCTTGCGTGCATCTCGCCGCGCAGCAATGCGCCCAAGCTCCGCAACTCCGATCGCGCGCATGACGGGCAGTTGGGGGTCGAGCTTGCGGGCGAGCAGCGCCTCGACCTCCTCCATCGCGCCTTTCTCGACCATGGCTGAAAAGCGCCGGTCGCAACGTTCGTAAAGCCAGGGACGAGGCGGAAGAATGATGATCGGCGCTTAGCTCGACCTCGCTCGCCGATCCCGCCCTCGCGCCGCTCCTGCCAGTGGGCGAGTGTCTGGCCCGTCGATTTGACAACCTCGAGCGCGCGCGCGATTCGGGTCGTGTCGCCGGGGTTGAGCGTGGCCGCCGCAACCGGATCGAGCTGCTGCCAGCGCGGCCAGATTCTCGGCAACGCTCGGCTGCGCGCACACTGGCGCGAATCTCGGGGTCGATCGGCGGGACCGGAGCGATGCCGTCGAGCAGCGTGCGGAGATAAAGCCCGGTTCCGCCGACCAGGATCGGCAGTCGGCCTTCGTCATGCAGTCTGCGCGATTTCCGCCTTGGCCAAGTCCGCCCAGTCGGCGGCAGAGCAGGGTTCGGCTCCATCGCGGATGCCGTAGAGCAGATGCTCCGCGCGAGCCTGATCGGCGGAGAGGGCGCGGCGGAGAGGATCGGCAGATCGCGATAGATTTGGGCGCTGTCGGCATTGATGATTGCGCCGCCGGTCCGCTCGGCGAGCGCCAACGCCAGCGCCGACTTGCCGCTGGCGGTCGGACCGGCGATGAGGGCGACGGGAGGCTTCGCTTTGACCATCGCCACGCTGATAGCAGCCGGACGGCTCGACGAAAGACTGCTGGATGCGGCGCTGGCGCGCGCTCCCGGGTGCGCGCTTCGTGCGGTGGATCGATGAAGGCGATGCCGCCGACATCGAGGCCGATGCGGATCACAGCGTCGATCCGCGCGGCTTTGAAGGCTGGGAGCGCGTCGACGTCATCGCCCATCCGCCCGGCCCGCGGGAGAAGAAGCTGCTCGTCGCCGACATGGATTCGACCATGATCGGGCAGGAATGCATCGACGAACTGGCCGATTATGCCGGGGTGAAGCCGCAGGTCGCCGACATCACCGAGCGGGCGATGCGGGGCGAGCTGGATTTTGCCGGCATGCGCTGCAGGAGCGGGTTGCGCTGCTCGAGGGGCTCGATGTCGGCGTTATCGAGCAGTGCCTCGCCGAGCGGATCCGGCCGAACCCCGGCGCAGCGACACTGGTTCGGACGATGCGGGCGAGAGGCGCGGAGACGATCCTCGTTTCAGGCGGATTCACGGCCTTCGTCGCGCCGATTGCCGAGCAGATCGGCTTCGATCGGTTCGTGGCCAATGTGCTCGGCGTTCGCGACGGCAAGCTAACCGGGCGGACGGAGGGGCGGATCGTCGATTCCCGGATCAAGCATGACGAGCTGGTCGAGGCGCGCGATCGGCTGGGCCTGCCGCGCGACGCGACGATGGCGATTGGCGACGGGGCCAATGACATCGCGCTGGTCGACGGAAGCCGGGCTGGGTGTCGCCTATCGCGCCAAGCCGGCGCTGGCCGCGGTGGCCGACGCGCGGCTTGATCACAATGATCTTGAGCGCCTTGCTCTGGGCGCAGGGCATCCCGCGCGCCGACTGGGTCGAGGCCTAGGGCGCGGCGACCGGGAAGCAGGGCTGGGGCGCAAGACTGGCGCAGGCGGCAGATGCCGCGGACCGGCTTTCGTACGGGCCGACCTGGAGCCTGACGACCGATCCGACCGGGATATAATAAGCCTGACGACCGCCGAGCTTGGCCGACAATTTGCCGAACAGCGATTCAGCTGACTTCTTCTGCCCGAATGCGCCTAGCTGGATCCGCCATTTGCCGCCGGCTTGGACGGCGGTTTTGGCCGCACCGGTAGCAGGTTTCACCGCCGCGGGTTTGGGAGGAGGCGTCTTGCCCGCCGCTGTCTTGGCGGGGGGCGGGGCAGGGGTCGGCTTTTTTGCGCCGACCATCGTCTGCGCCAGCGCCACACCCTTCTGCCGCTGCTCCAGCGGCATCACCGCGTCCATGTCGGCAAGCGTCGCCTGCGCGGGCGCGAGTCCCTGTGCTGCGGCACGGCTGACATAGGCATAGGCGGTGACCGGGTCTGCCGGCACGCCGTCGCCGTTATAAAGTGCCGTCCCGACCATCAGCAGGGCCCGCGGTTCGCCGGCTTCCGCCGCCGCCTTCAGCCAGCGCATCGCCCCGACCTGGTTGCCGTTCTGGAAGAGCAGCAGTCCAAGGGTCGATCTGCGCGTCGACATGGCCGGCACGCGCCGCCCGCTCCAGCCAGCTCTGGGCCTGGGCAAGGTCGAGCGGAACGCCTTTGCCGAGCCGATATGCCTGGCCGAGGTTGAACGCCGCGTCGGCGTCGCCCTTTTCGGCAAGCGGTCGCCAAATCGCCACCGCGCCCGCCGTGTCGCCTTTCTGCCATGCGGTTATCCCCGCACGCACCGATTGGGCGCTGGTTGGCGCGGCGACCGCGCGCAATCGCCAAGGCAAGCAACAGGTTACGCATATCTTCCAAACCCATGATCGGTCATTTTTTTAACCCTAGCCGCCCTAGCGTGCGCCCAACAAGGTCGTGCCGATATTAACCAGTTTTTAGGGCCTTTGCTGTCAGGTGAAGCCAGATCACCGTCATTTGGCGAGGGGAATGGAATGCGCGTTCTGGCTATGGCATCGCAGAAGGGCGGGTCGGGCAAGACCACCTTGTCCGGACATCTTGCGGTGCAAGCGCAACTGGCGGGCGCCGGTCCCGTCTGCCTGATCGACATCGATCCGCAGGGCTCGCTCGCCGATTGGTGGAACGAGCGGCAGGACGATATGCCCGCATTCGCGCAGACCACGGTCGCACGGCTCGCTTCGGACCTTGAAGTCCTTCGCCAGCAGGGTTTCCGCCTCGCCGTGATCGATACGCCGCCGGCCATCACCATGGCCATCCAGTCGGTCATCGCGGTCGCCGAACTGATCGTCATCCCGACCCGCCCGAGCCCGCACGACCTTCGCGCCGTCGGCGCCACGGTCGATCTGTGCGATCGGGCCGGCAAGCCGCTGATCTTCGTCGTCAACGCCGCCACGCCCAAAGCCAAGATCACCTACGAAGCCGCGGTCGCGCTGTCGCAGCACGGCACCGTGGCCCCGGTCACGCTGCACCACCGCACCGACTTCGCCGCCTCGATGATCGACGGCCGCACGGTGATGGAAGTCGATCCCAACGGACGCTCGGCCCGCGAGGTGACCGAGCTGTGGGACTATATCTCCGACCGCCTCGAAAAGAATTTCCGCCGCACCGTCTTCGCCGCGCCGAACCAGGCGCCAGGCGTCGGTGCAGCCAGCCCGCGTCCCGTCGGTGGCTTCGGCCGCCGCGTGATGGGCCAGTAAGGGGTAGGCGCGATGGGAGAACCCAAAGCATTCGCGTCGCTCTCGTCGGGCCTGTTGGCTCGCAAGGGTGCCGCCCGCCCGGCAATGCGTCCCCAAGGCTTCGGCCAGGGCGCCTCGGGTCTTGAGGATCTTGGCTGGAACGACATGGGCTTTGAACCGCCCAAGCCGGCGGTCGTACCGATCCGTGACGAAGATCATGACGCCTTTGGCGAAGAGCTGTCCGACCAGCCGCTGCGCAATCCGCTGGCCGCGCTGACGCCGATCGCCTCGCCGGTCCACGACCAGCACGCGGAAATTGCCGAGCGCTTCGCTGCGCACGACGAGGACGGCGAGGACGAGGACGGCGAATATATCGACGAGACCGCAGAGCTTTATGATCCGGACGCCGAGGAAGCTGAGCCCGTGGCGGCAGCTTCGCCGGAAGCCGAATATGAAGCCGAGCCCGCTTACGAAGCCGAGCCCGTCTACGACGCTGAACCGGCGTACGAACCGGAGCCAGCATATGAGCCGGAGCCGACGCCGGTCGCAACTGTCCCGGTCCGCGCCGCCACTCCGGTGCGTCCGCGCCGCCCGCGTGCCGCGCCGGGAAGCAAGGAAAAGGCTGCCTTCACGCTTGCGCCTCGATCCGGCGCGCCATCTGAAGCTGCGCCTTGCCTGCGCCGTCAACGGGCGTTCGGCTCAGCAATTGGTAACCGATGCGCTCGACCAGCTGCTGAGCAGCATGCCCGAGCTCGAACTCGATGGCCGAGCGGGCGCCGCGCAAGCGCGGCGAGGGCTGAAACATAAAGGGGGAAGTATCATGACCAAGCCGAATCGCCTGGGGACCGCGCTAACCGCCGCCTCGCTGATTGCGATCGCTACTGGCTGTGCAGGTCCGGGTACTTCCAGGCTTCGTAGCGCTTCGAGTTTCGGGGGCGAGGTGAAGTCGGGAAAGCTGGGTCTCGCGACCAAGGCCCAGATCGCTCTCGCGTCGAACGACGTTGCAACGGCTATCCCGCTCGCCGAACAGGCTGTCGAGGGCAGCCCGCAGGACGCCGGCTTCCGTGCACTGCTTGGCAATTGCTACCTGGCAGCCGGGCGTTTCGCGTCGGCGGAAGCGGCCTATCGCGACTCGCTCACCATCTACGCCAACCAGCCCCAGGTCATCCTGAAGCTGGCCCTGGTTCAGATCGGTCTGGGCAAGAACGATGATGCCCAACTGCTGTTGGCCGAGGCGCAGGGTCTGATCGACCCCTCCGACGCCGGCCTGGCGCTGGCTCTGGCCGGCGACCCGCAAAGCGCGATTGGCCTCCTGGAGCCCGCGGCGCGCGCCGTTGGCGCCGATTCGCGTTCCCGCCAGAATCTGGCTTTGGCTTACGCCTTCGCCGGCGATTGGACCCAGGCTCGCAATGTCGCGGCGCAGGATGTCCCGCCCGACCAACTCGATGCGCGCATCCAGCAGTGGATGGTGCTGGCAAAGCCGGCGCGCGCGTCGGACCAGGTCGCCGCCCTCATTGGCATCCAGCCGGTGGCCGGTGATCCGGGCCAGCCAGTGCGGCTTGCGCTAAACAAGGGTGACGCCGTTCGCCAGGCGGCCGCTGAGCCGGCGCCCGCGCCGGCACCTTCATCGGAGCCCGCCGCAGTTGCCGTCGTCGATCTGCCGCCTGCTGCGGAGCCGGCTCCCTTCGTCGAACCGACTCCCGTTGTCGAGCCGGTCGTCGTGGCAATCGCCGAGCCAGCAGCTGCGCCCGCGCCCAAGGTGGTTGAGACTGCGGATGCTGCTTCGCCTATTCGCCAGGCTCGTCCGGCCTTGTCGCCTGCCGCCGTTCGGTTGTCGGATTCGGTGCCCCTGCTTCGCAAGGCTGCGGCGCCGAAACCGCGCGCTGGTAACAGCCGCGCCGTTGTCCAACTCGGCGCCTATTCCTCGCGCGACCGTGTTGCCGTGGCGTGGAGCAAAGTTGCCGGCAAGCATGGCTCGCTGAAGGGTTATACGCCGGTGACTGCCCGCTTTAACGGACCGCGCGGCACGGTTTACCGCCTGTCCGTCAAGGGCTTCGCAAGCAACAGCGATGCTGCCAATCTGTGCGCTTCACTGAAGCGCGCCGGGGCAAGCTGCTTCGTCCGCTCCGTTTCGGGTGACGCGCCGGTCCAGTTCGCGTCGCGCTAAGCCTAACGCAGCCGCTCGGCCGCCAATAGGTCGAGGCAGGCCATTCGTACCGCCACGCCCATTTCGACCTGCCGCACGATCAGCGAGCGGGTCGGATGGTCGGCCAACGAACCTTCAATCTCGACCCCGCGGTTGATCGGGCCGGGATGCATGACGACCGCATCCGGCGCCGCAGTTGCAAATCGCTCCTCGGTCAGCCCATAGCGCGCGAGGAATTCGCCCGGGCCATCGCCGAGGTCCTCCTCCAGCCGCTCGCGCTGGACACGGAGCATCATCACCACATCGGCGCCGTCGACAGCTTCGTCGATGCCGGTCGCGCCGAGATGGTCCGGAAGCAGCGACGGCGGGCCGGCGAAGCGAAGCTTTGCGCCGAGGCGATCGAGCAGCTTGGCGTTCGACCTGGCGACCCGGCTGTGTTTCAAATCGCCGCAAATCGCGACCTTCAACCCTTCGATCCGGCCGAAATGCTGGCGGATCGTGGCGGCGTCGAGCAGCGCCTGGGTCGGATGCTCGCCGATACCGTCGCCGGCGTTGATCACCGGGCAGTCCATGATCGCGGCGACATCCGCGGGCGCGCCGCTGGTTCCGTGGCGGATCACAAGCGCATCGGGCCGCATCGCGTTCAAGGTTCGCGCGGTGTCGTCGAGCGTTTCGCCCTTCTTGATCGAGCTATGCTCGACCTGCATCGTCACCACCTGGGCGCCGAGGCGGTTGGCAGCGATTTCGAACGACAGCAAAGTCCGCGTCGAATTTTCGAAGAAGGCGTTGACGATGGTCAGGCCGTCGAGCCGATGATCGTTGCGCCGCGGCTGGCGATTATAAACGAACCAGCGCTCGCCCTCGTCGAGGATGGCGGCGATCTGGCCGTCGCTGAGGTCATCAATGGATAGAAGGTGCATTAAAAGCGCGCCCTAGCGGTTCGGCGGCAAGTTGACCAGCGCATCGATCGCGCCTTGCAAAATGTGCGCGGCGGCATGGGCGTCGACCTTACCGGCGCGCTTCGCGCGGCTCATGTCCGCCTCGATCATCGCCCGCTCGACCGCCACCGTCGACCAGCGCTCGTCCCACAGCAGGATGGGGAGGGCGAGGGCCGCAAGGTTGCGGGCAAAAGCGCGAACCGACTGGGTGCGCGGACTGTCGGTGCCGTCCAGATTGAGTGGCAGGCCGACAACCAGGCCGACGATGCCGTGCTTGGCGATGAAGTCCTTGAGCGCCTGCAGGTCGGCTGTGAATTTGGTTCGCTTCAGCGTCTCTGACGGCGTCGCATAGCTCCAGCCGGCATCGCATGTCGCAAGGCCGATCGTCTTGGTGCCGACGTCGAGCCCGGCGAGCCTTCCGCCCGAAGTTGGCAAAGCTGCCGCGAAATCCGTTGCGCTGGTCGCGATCATCGTGCCCGCCATGCGGCCAGCCGCCGCTCCGCATCCGCACGGATCGAGCCCCAGAACAGGGCATAATCGTAAACGTGGTAGTTGTTGCCCGGCAGCACGTAGGGCCCAAGATTGGGAACATCGCCGTCGATCTTGAGGAATCCTGCGTCACAGCGCGCGCCGACGCGGCCCGGTTCGAGCGTTGCCTTGGCGAATTGTCCGTCAGGCACGAGCGTCCCCTTGTTGGCCGAACGATCCGCCGTGCCATCCTTCGTGCCGGTCAGGGGATTGGTGCAAAGCATGTCGTCGCGCTGGCGTTTCTCACCGGTAAGGCCAGTGGTGCCCACCCAGGCTTTCGTCACCAACGATGGATTCGCTGGCTCTGCAAAGCTTTGCCAACTGAGGACACAGCCCATCTCGTCAGGGCGGACGCAAGGCGTAACGCCCATGGCGGGCAAGTCGGCGCTGACCGACAGGGGCCAACCGGCCAGATATGCCGCGACGAGGCGGCCCTTCAGCGCATCCTTTCGGTCGGCCAGCAATCGCGACAAATGCAGCGAGCCCTGACTGTGCCCGGCGAGGATGATCGGGGCGATCGGCAGGCTGGGCCTTGAGGAAGGCATCGAATGCAGCAAGCACGTCGCGATAAGCAAGGTCGAGCGCTTCGCGCGCATCCTCGTTCGTCAACAGGAACGCGCCGTAGGCGGCCTGGCGATATTTGGGAGCCCAGATTTCGGAAGCTCCGTTGAATGCGCTCGACTGGCTCTCGACAAACAGCCGCGCCCGCTGGCCCGGCTCGCCTTCAGGGTCGATCGGCGCGTTCCATCGATCGCGTTCCAGATAAGTGGTGGGGTGGACGTAGAAGGTCGCGGCAGGCTGAGCCGCGCTGGTCATTACGACGCCATCGGGCACCCAATGGGAAGGATTAGTGGCAATTCCCGGCTTTGCCAGCCAGGTCGTATCGGCGCTGTAATCCGGCCCGCTACCCTTCGGCGGCTCTCGAAAATGCCCCTGCGGCGTCGCCATCCGCACCAACACCTGGTCACCGAACTGGTAGAGCGCGAACGCTCCGCCGACGAAGATCAGCGTCAAAATGGCGATCAGGGCAAGGAAGCGGCGGGCGCACATGGCCGTGCGCCGTAGGAAAAGCATCGTCGGTCGGCAAGCTTGCCAGCGCGGCCCGGTCTCGTCATCGTCGGTCGGGCAATCGGGGAGGGGCAGATCATGCGCTTCGACAAACAGGACCAGGATTGGCCGCATCCGGCCATGGATCATGGCCGGGATCGGGGCCGTTGGCGGGCTGGTCATCCACCTGCTGACCGATCACCTCGTTGGCAGCAACGGGACCATTATCTTGTGGCGGCAGGCGGCAACGACCTTCACGGCCGTCGCGGTCCTTGCACTCGTCCTGACCATCGAGCCGCGCCGATGGTGGTGGGCGGTCGCCTTTGCGCTGGGGTGGGGGGCGGTCATCTCGATGGTTGGCTGGTTCACCGCCCAGTATAATCACCATTCGACCATCTTCGAATTTCCCTTCTGGTCGGGGATACTGGCGGTGCTGATCGCAGCGCCATTGTTCGAGACGATCCGCGACGAGGGCGGTTGGCGTTTTCCCTACGCCCGCCTTCATCGCCACGCCTGGACCGACGCGGTGATCGGAGCGGCCAGCCTTGTTTTCACCGGCATCACCTTCCTCATGATGTGGCTGATCGCGTCGCTGTTCGACGTCATCGGGATCAAGGCGATCAAGGACCTGCTTCAGGAAGACTGGTTCAGCTGGATGCTGGCGGGATTCTCGTTCGGCGGCGCGGTCGGGTTGCTGCGCGAGCGGGACGCGCTGCTGGCGACCCTGCAGCGGCTGGTGATGATTGTCCTGGCCGTGCTCGCGCCGGTCCTGGCCGTGGCGCTGGCCGCCTTTCTCCTCTCGCTTCCCTTCACCGGCCTCAGCGGTCTGTGGGAATCGGGCATTCCGGCGACGCCGATGCTGCTGCTTTCGGGGGCGGGCGCGATCCTTCTGGCCAACGCAGTGATCGGCGACGGGCGCGACGAGAGAGATACGAATATCTGGTTCCAGCGCGCAGCGCTCGTGCTGGTATTGTGCGTCCTTCCGCTGGCGATCCTTGCCGCCCTGTCGATGGGGCAGCGGATCGCCCAATATGGCTGGACGCCCGAACGGATGTGGGGCGTCGATCGCGGTGGCCATCGCCATTGCCTATGGCGCCGCCGGCTGGTGGGCGGTCTTCAAGGGCCGCAAGGATTTCGACGACCAGCTGCGCCCGCTGCAGACGAGGATGGCGATTGGCCTTTGCGGCCTCGCCCTGTTCCTTGCACTGCCGATCCTCGATTTCGGCGCGATCAGCGCCCGCTCGCAGCTAGCCCGGCTGGAAAGCGGCCAGGTCAAGCCGGAGGATTTCGACTGGGCGGCAATGGCGTTCGATTTCGGTCCGGCGGGCCGGAAACGACTGGCCGAAATTCAGAGATCGGGGCCGCCAGCTGAGCGGCAACTCGCCGAGGCCGCGCTCGCAAGCGACAATCGTTACGCCGTCTCCGAAAAGAGCGAAAGCATCTCGAAGCAAGCGCGTCTCGACCAATATCTCCGCGTCGTTTCCCCGGATATTGCCATGACCCCTAAGCTGCGATCCGCGGTGACCACGGGATATGACAGCTGCAACGACAAGCCATGCGCGCTGGTCCGGCTGGACGCCAACCGGCTGCTGCTGGTCACCACTGGCTATGACAATGCCGTGCAGTCTCGGGTCATCGAATTGGACGAATTGGCCACGGGCAAGGAGCAAACCGCCGCGATCACCGTGCCGCCCCAGGTCAAGGGCGTGGATCTTGCCCGGGCGCAGATCGAGATTCGCCCAATTGGACGGCGTCAGCTGTTCGTCGACGGGAAGCCGGTGGGAGAACCGTTCGAATAGGCGTTGAAGGCGCGGAGACGTCCTGCTAGCCGCGCCACCATGTCCGTAAATGCCGAACAGGTGCGCCATGTCGCCAAGCTCGCCCGGATCGCGATGAGCGATGAGGAGGTCGAGGCGATGGTCCCCGAATTCAACAATATCCTCGACTGGGTCGAGCAGCTCGGCGAGGTCGATACCGACGGCGTCGAGCCGCTGACCGCGGTGATCGAAAATCACACTGCGCCTGCGCGACGATGTCGTCAACGACGGCAATTGCCGCGATGACATCCTCAAGAATGCGCCCGACGCGCAGCACGGCTTCTTCGCCGTGCCGAAGGTGATCGAATAATGAGCGAGCTGACCACCAAGACGATCGCCGAGCTGCGCGAGGGGTTTCGCGCCGGCGATCATTCCGCGCGCGAGATCGCCGAGGCGTTCAACGCCGCCGTGGTCGCTGGCCGATCGCTCAACGCCTATACGGTCGAGACGCCCGAGCTGGCGCTGGCGGCGGCCGACGCGGCCGATCGCGGCGCGGGCGGCGGGCGAGCTGAAGCCGCTGTCCGGCATTCCGCTCGGCATCAAGGATCTGTTCGCGACCGAGGGCGTCGACACCACCGCGGGCTCGAACATCCTGAAGGGCTTCAAGCCGACCTACGAAAGCACCGTCTCCGGCAATCTGAAGGCGGCGGGCGCGGGGATGCTCGGCAAGCTCAACATGGACGAGTTCGCCATGGGCTCGTCGAACGAGACCAGCGCCTATGGCCCGGTCATATCGCCCTTGGCGGCGCAACGACGGCGGCAATGCCGCGCTTGACCCCGGCGGATCGTCGGGCGGTTCGGCGGCGGCGGTCGCTGCGGGACTGGCGCCGGGCGTCACCGGCACCGACACCGGCGGCTCGATCCGCCAGCCCGCGGCCTTCACCGGCATTAGCGGCATCAAGCCGACCTACGGCCGCTGCTCGCGCTGGGGCATCGTCGCCTTCGCCTCCTCGCTCGACCAGGCCGGGCCGATGGCGCGCGACCGTGCGCGACTGCGCGATCATGCTGGAGGCGATGGCCGGCTTCGATCCGAAGGACGCGACCTCGCTCGAACCTGCCGGTGCCGCAGTGGGAAGCGGGCCTGTCCAGCGACCTTCGCGGCAAGAAGGTCGGCATTCCCAAGGAATATCGCATCGACGGCGTTCCGGCCGAGATCAACGCGATCTGGGACCAGGGCATCGAGTGGCTGAAGGACGCGGGCGCGGAAGTGGTCGAGATCAGCCTGCCGCACACCAAATATGCGCTGCCGACCTATTACATCATCGCCCCGGCCGAGGCCTCGTCGAACCTCGCCCGCTATGACGGCGTTCGCTACGGCCTGCGCGAGACCGGGCGTGAAGACCCTCGACGACATGTATGCCGCGACCCGCGCCGCCGGCTTCGGCGCCGAGGTCAAGCGCCGCATCATGATCGGCACCTATGTGCTGTCGGCGGGCTATCTACGACGCCTATTTCACCAAGGCGCAGAAGGTCCGCACGCTGATCAAGCGCGACTTCGCCGAGGCGTTCAAGCAGTGCGACCTGATCCTGACCCCGACCGCGCCCTCGGCGGCGTTCGGGCTGCAGCGAGAAGATGTCGCGATCCGCTGGCGATGTATCTGAACGACGTGTTCGCGGTCCCGGCCAGCCTCGCCGGCCTGCCGGCCATGTCGGTTCCGGCGGGCTCGACAGCCAGGGCCTGCCGCTCGGCCTGCACCTGATCGGCCGCGAGCTCGACGAGCAGGGCGTGCTTGAACGCGGGCCTCGCGATCGAGGAGCGGGCCGGATTCACCGCACGGCCGGAGAGGTGGTGGTAATGAGCGAGTATCGCATCAAGGGCGCCACCGGCGATTGGGAGGTCGTGATCGGCCTCGAGGTCCACGCCCAGGTCGTCTCCAACGCCAAGCTCTTCTCCGGCGCGGCGACCGCGTTCGGGGCCGAGCCGAACACCCAGGTCAGCCTGGTCGACGCGGCGATGCCGGGCATGCTGCCGGTGCCCAACCGCGAATGCATCCGCCAGGCGGTGCGCACCGGCATGGCGCTGGACGCGGTGATCAACCGCTGGAGCCGGTTCGACCGCAAGAACTACTTCTACGCCGACCTGCCGCAGGGCTACCAGATTTCGCAGCTCTACCACCCGCTGGTCGGGCCGGGCGAAGTCGAGATTTTGCTCGACGAGAAGGACGAGAACAGCGTCAAGCAGATCGGCATCGAGCGCATCCATGTCGAGCAGGACGCGGGCAAGCTGATGCACGACCAGCACCCGACCATGAGCTACGTCGACCTCAACCGCTCGGGCGTGGCGCTGATGGAGATCGTCATCGCGGCCCGACATGCGTTCGCCCGCCGAAGCAGGGGCTTATCTGCGGAAGCTGCGAGCAATCCTCCGCTATGTCGGCTCGTGCGACGGCAATATGGAGGAAGGCTCGATGCGCGCCGACGTCAACGTCAGCGTGCGCAAGCCGGGCGGCGAGCTCGGCACCCGGACCGAGACCAAGAACGTCAACTCGGTCCGCTTCGTCATGGCGGTGATCGAGCATGAGGCGCGCCGTCAGGTCGACCTGATCGAGGAAGGCGGCGAGGTCGTCCAGGAAACCCGCCTTTACGATCCCGACAAGAACGTCACCCGCACGCTCCGGTCGAAGGAAGATGCGCACGATTACCGCTATTTCCCCGATCCCGACCTGCTGCCGCTCGAGCTCGACGAGGCCTTCCTCGAGGAATGCCGCGCGTCGCTGCCCGAGCTGCCCGACGCCAAGCGCAAGCGCTTCGAGGGCCTGGGCATCACGCCCTACAATGCGTCGGTGCTGACCGCGGAAGTCGAGACCGCGCGCTGGTTCGACGCGCTGCTCGAGGCGGGCGCGGAGCCGAAGCAGGCCGCCAACTGGGTAGTTGCCGAGCTGTTCGGAGCGCTTAACCGGCGCGGCAAGACGATCGACGACACGCCCGATCTCGCCCGAAGAAGCCGCCGAGCTGCTGAGCCTGGTCGCCGACGGCACGATCAGCGGCACCATCGCCAAGCAGGTGTTCGAGATCATGCTCGAAACCGGCGACGCGCCGTCGAAGATCGTCGAGGAGCGCGGGCTCAAGCAGACCAGCGACACCGGCGCGATCGATGCGGAGATCGACGAAGATCCTCGCCGCCAATGCCGACAAGGTCGAGCAATACAAGGCTGGCAAGGAAGCGCTGTTCGGCTTCTTCGTCGGCCAGACGATGAAGGCGATGGCCGGCAAGGCCAACCCGCAGATGGTCAACGAACGGTTGCGGGCGAAGTTGAACTAAATCGTCATTGCGAGGAGCAAGGCGACGAAGCAATCCAGGATGGGCGTCGGCAAGGCTGGATTGCTTCGCTTCGCTCGCAATGACGGGAGAATGGTAATTGCGTAACTTGCTGCTGGCCGCCGCTGCGGCGTTCTCCTCGACCTCCGTCACCGCCCAGCCAGCGCCTCCGCCCAAGCTGATCGTCGCGCTCTCCATCGATCAGTTTTCCGCCGACCTTTTTGACGAATATCGGCCAATGCTGCTCGGCGGCATCGGGCGCCTGTCGCACGGGACGGTGTTTCGCAACGGCTACCAAAGCCATAATGCGACCGAGACCTGCCCTGGTCATTCGACCATCATGACCGGATCGCGCCCCTCGCGGACCGGAATCATCGCCAATTACTGGTTCGACCTGTCGCAAAGCCGAAGCGACAAGGGCGTCTATTGCTCGGAGGACGAGCGAGTCCCTGGCAGTTCCTCGATCGCCTACACCGTATCGCCCTATCATTTGCGCGTGCCGACGCTCGGCGACCGCTGGAAGCAGGTGCAGCCGGGTTGCTCGCAACGTTGCCGTTGCCGGGAAGGATCGGTCGGCCGTGATGATGTCCGGCCATGTCGCCGACCAGCGCTGGTATTGGGACGGCAAGACCTTCGTCACCGACCTCAAGGGCTCGACCATGCCCCGCTCGGTCGCCGCGGCCCGGACCGCGGTCGCCAACGCCATTGCGCAGGACCGACCGGCCCTGGAGATGCCGGCGCTGTGCCAGTCGAAGTCGCGGGTAATACCGATCGAGGGCGGCGGACCGCCGGTCGGCAACATCGCCTTTGCCCGCAAGGCCGGGGACATGCGCAATTTCCGTGCAAGCCCGGAATTCGACGGGGCCGTGCTGGCGCTGGCCGCCTCGCTGATCGAGGAAATGCAGCTTGGCAGGGGGGCGTCCACCGACGTCGTTTCGATCGGACTGTCGGCGACCGACTTCGTTGGTCATAGCTATGGCACCGAGGGCGCCGAAATGTGCCTCCAGCTCTTCTCGCTCGATCGCGATCTCGGCGATTTCTTCCGCCTGCTCGACAGCAAGGGCATCGATTATCTGGTCGTGCTGACCGCCGACCATGGCGGACAGGATATTCCCGAGCGCCGGCGAGAGCAGGGCGTGCCGGGAGCGGCGCGGGTCGACGCTGCGCTCACCGCAGCGGCGGTTGGCAAGGCCGTCGGCGCCCAGCTCGGCCTGACTGGGCCGGTACTCTATGGCGAGGGAAGCTTCGGCGACGTCTACATGGACCGCGCCCTGTCACGCGGCGACCAGGAGCGGGCAAAGAGTGCCGCAGTCGCTGCCTACCGAGCGCACCCTCAGGTCGAAGCGGTATTCACCAGGGAGCAGCTCGCCGCGACGCCTTCTCCTACTACCTCGCCCGACAAATGGAGCCTGATCGAGCGCGCGCGCGCCAGCTTCGATCCGGAGCGCTCGGGCGATTTCATCGTGCTGCTCAAGCGCGATATCACGCCGATCCCCGACACGCGCAGCTATGTCGCGACCCATGGCAGCCCGTGGGATTATGACCGGCGCGTGCCGATCCTGTTCTGGCGCCGCAACATGGCCGCCGCCGATCACGCCGAAGCGATCGAGACCGTCGACATCATGCCGACGCTTGCCGCTTCGATGGGGCTTGCCGTCGACGCCGCCTCGATCGACGGCAAATGCCTGCGCGACGTTCAGGGAATTATCTGCCCTTAACCATAAGTAATTTGAAAGACTTGCTTTTTCCGAAGTCACGCGGCACTTCTTGGGCGAAGTGTGACTTCGGCGGAGAGGGTCTATGCGCCGGTTGGGTATCGCGCTGTTGGTGTCCGTTGCAGCGGCTGGTTGCGTCCAGACCCGCCAATATGCCGACGTCGAATTCTCTCCGCCTCAGGGAAATTACAAGCTGCTGGTGATGCGGCCCGACGTCAGCGTCGGCTCGGTGACCACCGGCGGAATGGTCGAACCAAGAGCTGACTGGACCGAGGCGGCGCGAGCCAAGCTGCTTGCCGCCCTGCGTGCCCAGCAGGCGGCGCGAGGCGGCAATGTGCTCATCATGGAAAAGCGCAACTCGCTGCCTGGCGTCGACCCGGAAGCGGTCGCCGAGTTGGAGCGGCTGCATTACGCGGTCGGAAGCTCGATCGCGCTTCACAAATATTCGGGCGATTACCTCCCGACCAAGCGCGGCAAGGGCCTCGACTGGACGCTGGGCGAGGACGCGGTCGCGCTCGGCCGGCGCACCGGCTTCGATTATGCCTTGTTCCTCTATGCCGAAGACAGCTTCGCTTCGACCGGCCGGGTCGGGCTGCAGGTGCTGGGTATTGCCGGTTGCTTCGTCGGCTTTTGCGCGCCCAACCTGGGCGGTGGCGGGCAATTTGCCTATGCCAGCCTGGCTGACCTTAGGACCGGCGAAGTCGTCTGGTTCAATGTAGTCAGTGCCCGAAGCCAGGTTGCCGGGATCAAGATGGGCGATATCCGCACCGACGCGGGCGCGGCCCAGCTGGTCGACCGGCTGCTCGACCGGATGAAGCCGGGGCGCAACGTCCAGCGCCGGCAAGCGCAGAGCCAATGAACGTGGCCCTTTCCCGACGGATGATGCTTGGCAGCGCGGGGGCGGCTGCCGCTGGATTGGCAACCGGCGTTGCTCAATCGCGAATACTTCCCAAGGAAATGATCCCGCTGATCGGCCCAGGCTACCGGGCGGTCGACCAGGACGAAAAGGGGATGTGGCAGTTGATGGAGCGGGTCGAGGAGGAGGTTTCCGGCTCCAACCTGCTGATCAAGGATCCGGCACTGACCGCCTATCTCGGAGAGCTGATCGGGCGGGTCGGCGGGCCCGCTGCCAAGGATATGCGGATCTACCTGGCCCGCATCCCGGAATTCAACGCCATGATGTTCCCGACCGGATTTGCGGTCGTCTTCTCCGGGTTGCTGCTGCGAATGCGCAACGAGGCGCAACTTGCCGGCGTGATGGCGCATGAAAGTGCGCACTTCCTGAGGAAGCACCAAATTCGGCAATGGCGCGACATGCGCCGCAAGACGGACGTTTTCAGCTTCCTCATGATGGGCGCCGGGCTCGCCGGCGGCGCGGCAGGCATTTATGCCGGCGACCTGGCCCAGCTTGCCCAGCTCGGCACGATCCTGTCGCTGCTAAAGTATAGCCGCACGCTGGAAGCCGAGGCGGACGCGATGGGTGTCCGCCTTTTGGCCGATGCCGGTTATGACCCGATGGCGATGAGCGAGACCTGGGAGCAGCTGATCGGCGAGCTGGACCTTTCGGCGAAATATCGGCGCAAGAAGCGCGACCGCAATTTCTCGCTGTTCGAGACCCATCCGGCGCCGGAATCGCGAATGGCCGATCTCAAGATCTCCGCGGCCGAGGTGAAGCAGGTCGGCCGAGACCTACGATGCTTACCATGACCGCTACGCGGCCGCATTGGCGACGATCCGGCCGACCTTGCTTGATGACCAGGTCAAGCTGAACGACCCGGGGGCGAGCCAATATGTCATCGACACGCTCGCCAAGGACGGCTGGAACGGGTTGCTTCGATTCCACGAAGGCGAGATCTGGCGGCTGCGCAATCGCCCAGGCGACGACCTACGCGCAGCGCAAGGCTATGCCGCCGCAATCCTTTATCCGGATGCGCCGCCCGAGGCCTGGCGATGGCACGGGATCATGCTTCTGAAGCAGGGGCGTACGGTCGAGGCGCGGTCGGCCTTTGCCCGTTATCTGCAATTGGCGCCAAATGCGCCGGATGCCGCGCTCGTTCGCCAGATGATGACCGGTTGAGGAAGACTGTGATGCGTAGCGAAACGTCGATTCTTCTTGGTGCCGCGGCACTGTCTCTGTCCGCCTGTGCGACTAGTGGCGGTGGCGGGTTAGGCTATGGCGGCTACACCCTTGTGCGGGCGCAGGAAGTGCGGGTCGGCGACGACAGTGTCGCGGTCACGCCGCCGCGCGAGTGGAACCGCATCTCAGCCTCGCTCTTCCAGGATATCGCAGACGTCGAGGACTGGACTCAGAACGGCCCCTATCTTGACGGCATCAGCTTCGTCACAGGACTTAAGGACGGCAAGGCGCTGGTCCGCCAGCGCAGTCGCGACGATCGGCAAGTGCCCAAATTTCGATCCAACATGACCCCGCCCGAAATTGCGGCGATGATCGAGAGCCTGTTTCGAGTGAGGGGCGGAACGGTCGACTTCACGACGACGTCGCTCGCCCCGCGTCCATTCCTGGGAGCGAACGGCTTCCAGTACGACTTCGATCATCTCGATAGCGACGAAGTTCGCCGACGCGGGCGGGCGGTTGGCGCGGTGGTCGACGGAAAGCTCTACCTCATCCTGCTCGATGCGGCTCGATCGCATTATTTCGATGCGTCCCTGCCCGATTTCGAGGCGGTCGTGAAATCTGCCCGCCGGGTTTAAACCGGGTCGGGCGGGGGCGGTTGCTCCGGCTCCCCGGGCAGCGGCGGTATATGGCCTGGCTCGTCAGCGGGCGGCGGCGAACCCGGCCTGGGTGGGCGGCTGGCCATATCAGCCTGTCGGCGTTCCGGAGCCGGGAGCGGGTATGTCGATGTCCGGCGGAGGTTGCGGCGCCTCGGCGGGCGGTACCGTCGGCTGGGCGGGCTGGCTGGGCTGGGCCGGCTCGGCCGGCTGAGGCGGAGACTCAGGCGGAGGACTGGGTACATCTTGCATGGAAAGATACTCCTTCAACGAGATAACCCCTACCGCAGCAGTGAAGTTGCACCGCCGTCGCTCTTGCCCCCGCGCCGATCCTTGCTATAGGCCGCGCACCTTAAAGGCGTCCGCGCGGGCGTGGCGGAATTGGTAGACGCGCTGGTTTTAGGTACCAGTATCGTAAGATGTGGGGGTTCGAGTCCCTTCGCCCGCACCAGCCGCCCGGAAACCGGACGCAGCAGATTAATTCGAATTAGGAATGCGCAAGTGATGAAGACCGTCGAGACGGAGAACGAAGGCCTGAAGCGGGCCTACAAGCTGATCATCCCAGCCAAGGATATCGACGCCCGCGTCGACGGAGAGGTCAAGCGCATCGCGCCGACCGTGCGCATGCCTGGCTTCCGCCCCGGCAAGGTGCCGCCGAATCTCATCCGCAAGATGCACGGCGAAGCGCTGATGCGCGATGCGCTCAACACGGCGGTGCAGGACAGCGTCCAGCAGCTCCTGACCGACAAGAAGCTTCGCCCGGCCATGCAGCCCGAGGTCGAGCTCGACGAAGGTTACGAAACCGGCAAGGACGCCGAGATCAATATCCGGCTCGAAACGCTTCCTGACGTTCCGACGCCCAAGATCGATGGCCTCAAGCTCGAGCGGCTGGCAGTCGAAGTCGACGAAAAGGCGGTCGAGGACCAGCTGAAGCAGCTCGCCCAGTCGCAGACCCGCTATGAGGATGCCAAGAAGGGCCACAAGGCCGCCAATGGCGACCAGGTCGTGATCGATTTCGTCGGCAAGGTCGACGACGTGGCCTTTGAGGGCGGCACCGGCGAAGGACATGGCCGTCGTGCTTGGCTCCGGCCAGCTGATTCCCGGCTTCGAGGACCAGATGGTCGGCCTCAAGGTCGGCGACGAAAAGCAGCTCAACGTGACCTTCCCGGCCGACTATCAGGCCGAGAATCTGAAGGGCAAGCCGGCGACGTTCGACGTCAAGGTTACGGCGGTGAAGACCGCGGCCGAGACCAAGTTCGACGACGAGTTTGCAAAGCAGCTCGGCCTCAACGACCTCGAGCAACTGAAGGGCCTGCTGCGCGACCAGCAGCAGCAGGAACTGAACGGCCTGACCCGCACGCACATGAAGCGGCGCCTGCTCGACCAGCTTGCTGCCGATCATGACTTCGAAGTCCCGCCGTCGATGGTCGAAGCGGAATATGCCAACATCATGGCCCAGCTTCGCCACGAGGCGAACCATGAGGCCGACCCCGCGGCAGCACTCAAGGAAATCGAGGCTGATTCCGACGACTACCGCAACATCGCGGTTCGCCGGGTTCGCCTTGGCCTGCTGCTCAGCGAAATCGGTGCCGCCAACGGCATCGAGGTCAGCCAGCAGGAAATGAACCGGCTGATCGGCCAGGCCGCGGCCCAATATCAGCCGAAGGACCGCGAGGCATTCGTTCGCTACGTGCAGCAAAATGCGATGGCTGCCGCCCAGCTCCGCGCGCCGCTTTATGAGGACAAGGTTGTCGATTTCCTTTTCTCGCAGGCTGAGATCAGCGACCGGACGGTAAGCCGCGACGTGCTTGAGGCAGACCTTGAGAGCGAAGAGGGCCATGTTCATGGACCCGGGTGCGGTCATGAACATTTGGAGGCCAAGCCGGCCAAGAAGGCCGCGAAGAAGCCCGCTGCCAAGAAGGAAGCGGCTCCTGCAAAGGTAGAGGCCAAGAAAGCCGGCTGCAAAGAAGGCGGAGGCTCCGGCCAAGCCCGCAGCCAAGGCTGCTACAGCCAAAAAAGAAGCTGCGCCGGTCAAAGCCGAGAAGGCCGAGCCGAAAAAGGCTCCCGCCAAGAAGCCCGCAGCGAAGAAGGCGAAATAATCGTCATTCCCGCGAGAGCGGGAACCCAGTAATGACTTGTTTCAGAGCTGGATCCCCGCTTTCGCCGGGATGACGACCTGGGGGATTGTGGCCTTGGACACACTGCGCATCGCCGTCATCCTGCCTTGCTACAATGAGGAAGCGGCGATCGCGGAGACGATCGCCGGCTTCCGCTCGGCGCTGCCCGCTGCGACCATCTATGTCTATGACAATAATAGCCGCGACCGGACGGTCGAGCTGGCGCGTGGTTGCGGAGCAGTGGTTCGCTCAGAGCGGCAGCAAGGCAAGGGCCATGTCGTCCGGCGGATGTTCGCTGATGTCGATGCCGACATCTATGTCATGGCCGACGGTGACCTGACCTACGATCCCAAGGCAGCGCCGGCGATGGTGCGGATGCTGGTCGACGAGCAGTTCGACATGGTCGTCGGCACTCGCCAGCATGAGGCGGCCGAGGCCTATCGCGGCGGGCATGTCATCGGCAACCGGCTGTTCACGAGCCTGCTTGCGCGTCTTTTCGGTCGCAGCTTCACCGATATCTTTTCAGGCTATCGGGTATTCTCACGTCGTTTCGTGAAGAGTTTCCCAGTGCTCTCCGAAGGCTTTGAGATCGAAACCGAGATGAGCGTGCATGCGCTTGAACTCCGCATGCCCGTGGGGGAGATGGAGACGGCCTACGGTGCTCGGCCGGAGGGTTCGGCGTCCAAGCTCAGCACCTATCGCGACGGCTGGCGCATCCTTAAAACCATCGGCACGCTCTATCGGATCGAACGGCCGGTGCTGTTCTACGGCGGCATCGGAGCGCTTCTGATGCTTGCCGCAATCATCCTGGCTGTCCCGCTATTGCTTACCTATCTCGACACCGGCCTTGTGCCGAGGTTCCCGACCGCGATCCTCGTCACCGGAATGGTCGTAATCGCAGTGCTAAGCTTCTTCGCCGGATTGATACTCGACACGGTAACCAGGGGCCGACGCGAAATGCGACGCCTGGCTTATCTCGCCCATCCCGCGCCATTTGTGGCAGAAAAGTAACAGTCGCGACCTTTCGGTTGCGGTAGCTGTTCCGCAGGCCATCTTCTTTGTTACTCTCCCGTATCAGCGAAAGACTTTAACCAGTCGTCGTTTAACAGGGAGATAATGATGAGCCGAGTGTCGACCGGGCTTCGTTGCGGAGCCGGAATGCTTGCCTTGATAATCGGCAGTGCTGCCGCGGCGCAGAGCATTGAACCGCCAGCCGACCAGCCCCAGACGCCTGCCGAGGTTTCCGAACCATCGGCGGGCGGCGAGATCGTCGTTACCGGCTCGCGCATTCGCCGCGATCCCTTGAGCCAGGACGCTCCGATTGTGTTCGTCGACCAGAGCGACATCGCCAAGACCGGCCTCAACTCGGTCAATGACGTGCTGCAGCGCCTGCCGAGCTCGGGCGGCGGTCTCAACGGCAAGTTCAACAACTCGGGCAACCTTGGCAACCCGCCCGACGGCGGCGGCGTCGGCGCCGGTTCGGCGGAAATCGACCTCCGCTACCTTGGCTCGCGCCGGGTGCTCGTCCTGGTTGATGGCATTCGCTACGTGAACGGCGCGTCCGCCAGCGGCGTTCCGGGTTCGACCGATCTTAACTCCATCCCGGAAAGCGCGGTCGAGCGGATCGAAGTCCTTCAGGACGGCGCTTCGGCGATCTATGGTTCAGACGCCATCGCTGGCGTGGTCAACATCATCACCAAAAAGAACCAGGACGGCTTCAACGCCTCGGCCCAGCTTGGCGGCTATGGCGAGGGCGACGGATTCACCCAAAACTACCAAGTTAGTTGGGGCAACGGCGACGATGGTCCCTTCCAGGTCGTGGTGGGCGGCAACTATGTGACGCAAAATTCGGTCAGTGCCGGCGATCGCGCCATATCCCGTTTCCCCGCGCCTTATTCGGATACTTGCTTCGACGGCGGTTGTTCGGGCTTCCTGCCCAATGGCCGTTATGCCGGCTCGCTGTTCCCCGGCGGAGACGCGACGCTGATCGCTCCCGTCATCCCCGGACCGACGACTCCGGCCGATTTCCGGCCGTTCGCCGGCGCCGCCGACCGGTTCAATTTCGGGCCGTATAACTATCTACAGATTCCGCTCGATCGGCTGGGCGTGTTCGCCAACGCCAAATATGAGATCGCCGACAACATCAATTTCTCGGTCAAGGGCATTTGGAACAAGCGCAAGTCCAAGAACCGGGCTGCGCCGCTGCCCTTTGGTATTGGTCAGGCAGCCGGCATCACCCCGGTCCTCGATTCGATCGATATCGACGTCACGAACCCGTACAATCCGTTCGGCGTAACGCTTGATGAAACCAACCTGGACTTCATCCTGCGTCGCTATGTCGAAGGCGGAAATCGCCGGTTCAATCAGACGGTAAAGACCCTCTATGGCGTCGCCACGCTAGATGGCGACTTCAGTATGATGGCCGGCAGTTGGTACTGGGATGTGAACGTCGCTTATGGTCGCAACAAGGCCGATCAGACGATGCTCGGCAATATCAACTCGGACCATTTGCGGACGGCCCTTGGCCCGCTCGCAGCCTGCAATGCAACGCCGGGTTGCGTCCCCTTCAACTTCTTCGGTGGCGCCGGCTCGATCACGCCGGCGATGCAGGACTGGGTGAATTTCACCCAGAATGACAGCAGCGAGAACTCGACGTTCGATACTACCGCCAACCTCTCGGGCGCCTTGTTCGAGCTTCCGGGTGGACCGCTCGGTCTCGCGGTCGGACTGGAATATCGCAAGCTGAAGGGTCAGTTCGATCCGGATCCTGTCGTGGCAGCCGGGTTCAGCTCTGATATTCCTGCGCAGCCGACCAAGGGCGAATATAACGTCAAGGAAGCCTATGCGGAGCTTAATGCGCCTCTGCTTAGTAACGTTCCGTTCGCCGATTTGCTCGAGCTGAACGGCGCGGTGCGCTTCTCCGACTATTCGCGAGGGATAGGATCGACCACCACCTTCAAGGCGGGAGCCAACTGGAAGCCCATTCCGGACCTCCGACTTCGCGCATCATGGGCTGAAGGCTTCCGCGCGCCGCAGATCGGCGAGCTGGACGGATCGGCATCCCGCTTCGATCAGCAGCTCAGCGATCCTTGCTCCAACGATAGCACGGCGTCGCAGAATTATCTCAACGACCCGGCGGTTCGAGCAAATTGTATCGCGGCCGGAGTTCCGGGGGACGCCAGCTACCAGCAGGCTAACCCGCAGATCTCGGTGATCGTCGGCGGCAATCCAGAGCTGCAGCCGGAAACGTCCAAGAGCTGGGTACTCGGCGGCGTCTACAGCCCCTCGTTCCTGCCCCGCTTCTCGGTCGAACTGAACTGGTACAACATCAAGCTCAAGGATGCGATCCAGACCGTCGACGCGGAGGTTACGCTCAACAATTGCGTGGTCAACAATGATCCGGCGGCCTGTGCGGATGTCACCCGCGTCAACGGGAACCTCACGCAGGTCGTCGGGCCTGCTTCAGAATATCGCCGCTGTTGAGACCAAGGGTTATGACCTCAACATTGCCTACCGAACCGATCAGACCAGCGCCGGCAAGTTCGGCTTCACCTGGAACAACACCTTCCTCACCAACTATGACGTGATCGTCCCCATTACGGGCGGCACCCAGGTCATCAGCCGCGAGGGAACGGAACAGGGCAGCCCGTCGCAAGGGTTCCCCAAGTGGAAGTCGGTTGGCATCCTCGATTGGGATCTCACCAATTTCGGTGCGACGATCACGGGCCGTTACGTCTCCAAGCTCAAGGAAGGCGACGGCAACAATATGGGCTCGAAGTTCTACACCGACCTGCAGCTCCGCTGGACGGCAGTTAGCTTTGCCGACAATTTCGGCTTCGCTCTTGGTGTGAACAACCTGTTCAAGACCAAGGCCCCAGGTTGCTTCACCTGCGATATCAATAACTTCGACCCGACGGTTTACGATCTGCCCGGCCGCTATTTCTACGCCCGGGCAACCGTGAAAATGTAAGGCGGATCCTAGGAACCGCCGAACGGGGGAGGGCGGTCGACCTTGTGTCGGCCGCCCTTTTGCTTGTTCCACGCATCTGCGGCTTGAACATTCGTCCGAACCTGCCGATGTAAGCGCAACGCAACGCAAGGACCCGATTTTCCCATGGACCATCAAGACATCGTTTCCGGACTCGTCCCAATCGTCATCGAACAATCGAACCGGGGCGAGCGCAGCTTCGACATTTATTCGCGACTGCTGCGCGAGCGGATCGTCTTCATCACTGGTCCGATCGAGGACCATATGGCCTCGCTGATCACCGCCCAGCTGCTCTTCCTCGAGTCCGAGAACCCGAAGAAGGACATCTTCATGTACATCAACTCGCCGGGCGGCGTGGTCACCGCGGGCCTCGCGATCCACGACACGATGCAATATATCCGGCCCAAGGTCAGCACGGTCTGCATCGGTCAGGCCGCGTCGATGGGCAGCTTCCTCCTTTGCGCGGGTGAGCCGGGCATGCGCATCGCGCTCACCAACAGCCGGATCATGATCCACCAGCCGTCGGGCGGCGCCCAGGGCATGGCGTCGGATATCGAGATCCAGGCGCGCGAGATCCTGCGCATGCGCACCCGTCTCAATACGCTCTACGCCAAATATACCGGCCAGCCGATCGAGACGATCGAGATTGCGATGGACCGCGACAAGTTCCTGGAGGCCGACGAGGCCAAGGAATTCGGCCTGATCGACGAAGTGTTCGACCGACGCCCCGACCAGGGTGAGGACGGCACCACCGGCGCCGCCGACATCACGCCCGTATAATCGGACGTGACCCATTCACCAGTTGGCCGCCCGGTTGCCAACAGGTGCCGCAAATGCTGCTCTTGCCCGACGGGTTGCGGCGTTCCATATTTGGGACAGATACTTGGCTGGGGACGGCGTTAACGTTCTTGCCAGTTTGATTGTGCGATAAACCGGGTTAGCATGACCGGCCGGCCGCGGATGCGGCAGGCACGAAGACAAGGAACCGTATGACGAAGCTTTCCGGCGGCGGCGATAGCAAGAGCACGCTTTACTGCAGCTTCTGCGGCAAGTCGCAGCATGAGGTACGCAAGCTGATTGCGGGCCCGACCGTCTTCATCTGCGACGAATGCGTCGAGCTGTGCAACGACATCATAAGCGAAGAGACCAAGTCCGCCCTGGTCAAGACTCGGGACGGCGTTCCGACTCCGTCGGAGATCTACAAGGTCCTCGACGATTATGTGATCGGGCAGAATCGCGCCAAGCGGGTGCTCTCGGTCGCGGTTCACAATCACTACAAGCGGCTGGCGCATGGCTCGAAGACCGGTAACGAGGTCGAGCTCGCCAAATCGAACATCCTGCTGATCGGCCCGACCGGCTGCGGCAAGACGCTGCTGGCTCAGACGCTGGCGCGGATTCTCGACGTTCCTTTCACCATGGCCGACGCCACGACGCTGACCGAGGCGGGCTATGTCGGTGAGGATGTCGAGAACATCATCCTGAAGCTGCTCCAGGCATCGGATTATAACGTCGAGAAGGCGCAGCGCGGCATCGTCTACATCGACGAGATCGACAAGATCAGCCGCAAATCCGACAATCCGTCGATCACCCGCGACGTGTCGGGCGAGGGCGTGCAGCAGGCGCTCTTGAAGCTGATGGAAGGCACCACCGCTTCGGTTCCGCCGCAGGGCGGCCGCAAGCACCCTCAGCAGGAATTCCTGCAGGTCGACACCACCAACATCCTGTTCATCTGCGGCGGCGCCTTCGCCGGGCTCGACAAGATCATCGGCGATCGCCTGCAGGGCAAATCGATCGGTTTCGGCGCACATGTCGCCGCGCCGGAAGACCGGCGCCAGGGCGAACTCCTCAAGGCGACCGAGCCAGAGGATCTGCTGAAGTTCGGCCTGATTCCCGAATTCATCGGCCGCCTGCCGGTCATCGCCACGCTCGAGGACCTCGACGAGGAGGCGCTGGTCAAGATTTTGATCGAGCCGAAGAACGCGCTGGTGAAGCAATATCAGAAGCTGTTCGACATGGAGGATGTCGAATTGGGCTTTTCCGAGGAAGCGCTGCATGCGGTCGCCAAGAAGGCGATCGAACGCAAGACCGGCGCCCGCGGCCTCCGCTCGATCCTCGAGGGGATCTTGCTCGATACCATGTTCGACCTGCCCTCGATGGAGGGCGTCGACGAGGTCCATATCGACAAGGACGTGGTTGGCGGAAGCAAGGACCCGGTCCGGGTCTATGCCAAGAAGGACAAGACGGCCTCCTCAGGCGGCGACGCGGCCTAACAGGTGGCAAGCGCCCAGCTGCCCGCCGTCACATCCGGCCGGCTGTTCGACGATAGTTTCCTCCGCTTCCTGCCATCGCCACTGCGCGAACCGCGGCGGGCGTGGCTGGCCATCCTGACCGGATGGGCGCTGAGCATTGTCGGCAGCCTTGCGCTCGCCGCTTTGTCGAAAGCCATCGCGCCCGCATTGCCGACTCCCGAATTTCCGCTGAAGGGGCCGATTGCCTTCTTCATGCTGGTCGTGTTCGCGCCATTGCTTGAAACGCTGATCATGGCCGGCTTCCTGTCACTGTTTCTGCGCTACATGCCGCCCGCAGCCGCAATCCTGCTCAGCGCGGGTGGATGGGCGATCGCGCATTCGCTGGAAGCGGTGGGTTGGGGCCTGGTTATCTGGTGGCCGTTCCTGATCTTCTCGACGCTGTTCGTCGTTTGGCGCCAGCGCGGCTTCTGGGCCGGTGTGGGCGTGGCGGCCACCACTCACGCGCTTCAGAATATCGGCCCGGGCTGGGTCGTCGCCTTCGGTTAGTCATCCGTTGCGCTGGGGCGGCGTGCCGCCCATATATGCGAAATGACAACTCGTACTCTTCCAGTCCTGCCACTTCGCGACATCGTCGTATTCCCGCATCGAATCGTCCCGCTTTTCGTCGGACGTGAGAAATCCGTTGCCGCGCTTGAAGCCGCGATGGCCGCCGGCAAGGAGCTTTTCCTCGTCGCCCAGCTCGACCCGAGCGAAGATGATCCCGATCGCGATGCGCTCTACGACCTTGGGGTAATCGCCACTGCCATGCAGATGCTGAAGCTGCCCGACGGAACGGTCCGCGTGCTGGTCGAGGGCGCCAAGCGCGCGCGCCTGGTCAACCTGACGGATTCCGACGGGCACCAGCAGGCCGAGGTTGAGCTGGTCGACGAAGAGGAGGCCGAGGGACCCGAGGCGCAGGCCCTGATGCGTTCGGTCATCGATCAGTTCGACAATTACGCCAAGCTCAACAAGCGGCTTCCCGCCGAGACCTCGATGCAACTCGGCGAAATTGAGGATCCGTCGATCCTCGCCGATGCCGTTGCTTCCAACCTGTCGATCAAGGTGTCCGACAAGCAGGCGCTGTTGGGCGAGCTCAACCCGGCGCGGCGGTTGGAAATGGTGTTTGCCTTCATGGAAGGCGAACTGGGCGTCCTTCAGGTCGAGAAGAAGATCCGCAGCCGCGTGAAGCGGCAGATGGAGAAGACCCAGCGCGAATATTATTTGAACGAGCAGCTGAAGGCGATCCAGCGCGAGCTTGGCAATGAGGGCGAAGAGGGCGGTGACGACCTCAACGAGCTGGCCGCCAAGATCCGCAAGACGCGCCTCAGCAAGGAAGCCCGTAACCGCGCCAACGCCGAGCTGAAGAAGCTGCGCGGAATGGCGCCGATGAGCGCCGAGGCGACCGTCGCCCGCAACTATCTCGACGTCCTGCTCGGCCTGCCGTGGGGCAAGAAGTCGCGCCTCAAGCGCGATATCGCCGAAGCCCAGCGGGTGCTCGATGAGGATCATTACGGGCTGGAGAAGGTCAAGGACCGGATCGTCGAGTATCTGGCGGTGCAGGCCCGTACCAACCGCCTGAAGGGCCCGATCCTGTGCCTGGTTGGCCCGCCTGGCGTCGGTAAGACCTCGCTTGGCCGTTCGATCGCCCGGGCCACCGGCCGCGAGTTCGCGCGCCAGTCGCTTGGCGGCGTCCGCGACGAGGCCGAGATCCGCGGCCACCGGCGGACCTACATCGGCTCGCTGCCGGGCAAGATCATCACCAATCTGAAGAAGGCGGGGACCAGCAACCCGCTGTTCCTGCTCGACGAGATCGACAAGCTTGGCCAGGATTTCCGTGGCGATCCGGCCTCGGCGCTGCTCGAAGTGCTCGATCCCGAACAGAACAGCCGCTTCCAGGATCATTATCTGGAGATCGACTACGACCTGAGCGACGTGATGTTCGTTACGACTGCCAACTCGCTCGACATGCCGCAGCCGCTGCTGGACCGCATGGAGATCATCCGGCTGGAAGGTTACACCGAGGACGAGAAGGTCGAGATCGCGAAGCGACATCTCATCCCCAAACAGATTGAAGCGCATGGCCTGAAAGAGGGCGAGTTGGTCTTTGCCGACGAGGGCCTTCGAGCGATCATTCAGCTTTACACGCGTGAGGCCGGTGTTCGTACGCTAGAGCGCGAACTAGCCAAGATCGCCCGTAAGTCGCTCCGCCAAATTCTTGAGGCCAAGACTGAGACAGTCAATCTAACCGCTGAGAATGTAGGAGAATTTTTGGGTGTTCGCCGGTTCCGTTATGGCGTCGGAGAGGAAGAGGACCAGATCGGTGCTGTTACCGGCCTCGCCTGGACCGAGGTTGGCGGCGAGCTACTGACGATCGAGGCGGTCACTGTGCCCGGGAAGGGCCAGATCAAGACCACCGGAAAATTGGGCGAGGTGATGACCGAATTGATCGCGACCGCGATGAGCTTCGTCAAAGCACGGTCGCCAAGCTATGGGGTCAAGCCGTCGATCTTCTCTCGCAAGGACATCCACGTTCACTTGCCCGAAGGCGCTGTGCCCAAGGACGGCCCCTCAGCGGGTGTAGGCATGGTCACTGCGATGATCTCGACTCTGACCGCCATCCCGGTCCGGCGCGACATCGCCATGACCGGCGAGGTGACGCTTCGCGGACGCGTGCTGCCGATCGGCGGCCTCAAGGAGAAGCTGCTTGCGGCGCTGCGTGGCGGCATCCGTACCGTGCTGATCCCGGCCGAGAATGAAAAGGACCTGGCCGAGATTCCTGCATCCGTGAAGGAGGCGCTGGAGATCATCCCGGTCAGCCACGTCGATGAAGTATTGTCGCTGGCGCTGACCAAGCCGATGGTGCCGATCGAATGGACCGATGCCGATGAACAGGCTACCGATCCTGTCGTCCACCCGCCAGTCGGTGGTGAAGGCGCGGCAGTTCGTCACTAGCCCTTTGACTTGAGGCCAAGAAATTGCCTTAAGTTAGTTGTTTCTGAGGGCCTGCGAGTCCCGCGGCGCCAATCCGGGAGCGTTTGAGCATGAACAAGCAGGAACTTATCGGCCACGTGGCGGACCGTGCTGGCCTTTCCCGCAACGATGCGAGCCGCGCTGTCGAAACCATGCTTGAGGTGATCACTTCGACCCTGAAGCGCGGCGACGAGGTTCGGTTGGTTGGGTTCGGCAATTTCTCGGTGACCCGCCGCAAGGCTTCCACGGGGCGCAACCCACGCACCGGCGAGCCAATGCAGATTAAGGCGACTTCCCAACCGAAATTCCGACCTGGCAAGGTGCTCAAGGACGCAGTCCAGTAGGATTTGAGCGGCGCGGCTCGTGGCGGCTAGACAGGTGTCGGCCGCTCGCCTAATGGCGCTCGACCGTCGGGATGGGCGCGTAGCTCAGTGGTAGAGCACACCCTTCACACGGGTGGGGTCGTAGGTTCAATCCCTACCGCGCCCACCATCCTGGCGCCGCGTCCTGCGACCAATTATTGCAGATAGCCCGGCTGGAATCCCGCTACTCGGCGCAGCTCGCTCCAGTCGGTGAAAATGATCTCGCGACCGCGGCGCCTTATCAGTCCTTGCCGCTCAAGATCGGCGAACACTCTATTGACGTTAACCGACGTCTGGCCGGTGATGTCGGCGATCTGCTGCTGGGTGAAGGGATTGATCATCGGCTGCTGGCTAACATCGATCCCCATCCGCGCGGCGGTCTCGCAGAGGAGGTGAGCCACCCGGGACGTTGAATCGCGGCGGCCGGTATTGACCAGCCACTCATAGCTGATCGCATTCTGGCGCTGGACGAGTTTCCAGAAAAAGCGTGCGAGCTCAGGATTTGCATCGACGATTGCGTCGAAATCCTCCGCCTTTCCGATCAAGATTTCGCTGCGCACGATGGCTTGCAGGCCATAATCGGCAACGCCTTCATGGGGGAGAATACCTTCGCCCGGAAAACGCAGTGCAACGATCTGGCGTCGCCCGCTTCCATCGCTTTTGAATTTGGCAAGTATTCCGGACCGCACCACCATCACTTCGTCGCGCGCAACGCCGGATTCTCTGAACGGTCGGCGGGAATCGATTTGGACCACCTTGTGCGGCATCTGCTCAAGCAAATCGGCATATTTCGGCGCAAGGCCGGCGCGTAAGAGTATATCGCGCAGCTCAATGCCAGTTTCACCCGGCGAGCGTGCTCGTCGAATTGTCATTCTGTTCTCCCCGGGCGGAGGGATGCTCTGCTTGTTACGCCCGCGCAAGCAATAAGTGATACCACGAAATTACAAATATAGTTAATAGGTTATTAACCAGCGTTGCATGATTCTCTGGGCGAGCCTAGCGAACGCATCTTGCGGCATCGTTTCGGCGGATTTAAGGTCCGGCGGCCCAGGCCATCCTCTATCCCATATTTGCTGGTCTTCGAAGGCGCGGGACCCCTCGTAGCGAGGGATGATGTGGAAGTGGACGTTCGGGTCGACCATCATCAGCATTAGATAATTGATCCGCTGATAATCGACCTCCGCCGCCAAGGTCGCTTCGACTTCTGCCGTTATCCGCGCCAGCTCGGCAAAAGCACCGGCTGGTAGGGCGCCAAAGGCGGTCGCGTCGCTTTTCGCCGCCAGGACCAAGGAGCCCAGCGTAACCTGGGCAGGCCGGAGAAGGACCACCCAATGGTCATATTCGCGGACCAGCGTTTCGGGAAATCCAAACTTCCGCATTGTCTCATTGACCATTGCCCGCGCTTTCGATGCATCGCTTGCCAAGGATGGCGTGCGACCTTAAGGAGCCACCGCGCAGTCGGCCAGCGCAACCTTCGTGCCCCGCACGAAGGCCGCTGACCGATCCAAAGGCGCTTCATGGCGATCGTAGCTCAGTTGGTTAGAGCACCGGTTTGTGGTACCGGGGGTCGCGGGTTCAAGTCCCGTCGGTCGCCCCATTTCCATGGTATTCCTGGCAGTCCTGCCGATGCGTTCCGCTAAAGTCAGCTGGGCCATCGGGCCGGGATCAAAAGTCCACCTGAAATCGGGCCGCGACCGTGTCGACGCCATATTGGCGCTTGTCGACTGGCTTGTGTGAGTCAGGTTTCACCGTTGCTGCCTGCGGCCCCCCGGTGATCCGCGAATGGGTATAGTTGACCAAAATGCGCGCATTGTCCTCGGGAACCCAGACCAGGCTGGCGAGAAAACCCAACTGCTTGCCTCCCCGGCCAAGCCGCGAGTTGTCAGGAGCAAGGCTGGTCGTGCCGGAAATGAAATTGTTGGAGAGCGAATGCTTCAACGCATCATCGTCGAGATCGAGATAATCGACCCGGCCATTGATCTGGAGAGCGCCCCAGCCGCCCTTGCTTAACGGTTTTAGTACCCTGGTCCGATCCCACGCACCGTTTCTGTAGCCACGGCTTTCGCCAGTGAAGAAATAGCCGATTTCGCCATAGGCGCTGAAAAAGCCCGGATCGTCATCGGGAACGACGTAGATCGGGAAACAATTGGCCGTCGTCGGGCATCCGCTTGCGCTGTTGAACACGAACTGGTCGTTGCCGGACAGGACGTCACCGGGGTCGTAGCCGACATGGACCCGGGTCCATTGCGCTTCACCGGCGAAGTGGAACGACTTGAATACCCCCCCGAATTCGACACCGTAGATGCTGTCGCTTTCGGCTGCGAAATTGCCGGTGTCGACAAATCGTTGGTCCGTCAGCATCGTGAATGGGCGAGCCCGATAACGAGCAATCTGATTGGTCGATGGCGCTCCGATCGAGTTGGACGCCGTCTGGTCGTTGTTCGACTGGAAATTGCGATATTGGTAATTGGCGCCCAGGTGCACCGTTCCGCCCATCAATTGAGGCGAATAAACCACCCTGGCAGCGCCGATCCAACCCTCATTGTCGAGGCTGGAGTCGATCGAGTGGGCTGCGAACAGGCCCCCGTTGAATCGCAGGTTATTGTCCTCATTCCGCAATCCAATCGAAGCGCCAAGTCGCCGCGATCCGCCGTAGGCTTCAGTCATCTGGGCGCGTTCCAGGAAGCTGGTGAAGTTTGAGCTGGTGATCTGATCAAGGCCCGAGAAGGTAAAATGGTTGCCGAGCGTGAATGAATAGGGTTGGTCCTTCGGCGTATAAGTGATGATGGCATCGCCGAACCGGATTTCGTTGTTTGCGAAGTCCACTTCCAGCCTGTAGCCGAAATCGCCCGGCATCGTGCCTTCGGCGCCAAGCCGGATGCGCCGGGCCCGGGCATTGAATCCCAAATTGCGAGTAACGATCGCATCCTCGGGATTGGACACATTGCCGACGTCGAATTGGATTCGGCCGCGCGGCTTGAAGCTCCAGCCAGCGCCCTTGTCCTCAAGCTGCGGCGCGCCTCTCCACGATGGTGTCGCCTTGGCCATTTCCTTTTGGATCTGGGCGATGGAATCCTGGAGCGCCTTCACCTGCAACTGAAGCTGCTCGATCTTTCCCTGAGCCTCGTCGAGCTTCTGCTGCGAGTTATCGGGGTCCGCCGGAGTCTGGGCGGCGGCGGGGCCGCCGGCGACTATGTAGCTGCCGGCAATCAATATTCGCAGCAGAAAGGTCGGCGAACGCACTTCTAGCCACTCCCCCCAAACTTCATGACGCGATCTTATAATCGGGACGAATTCGCGCCATCGGTAATTTGACCCATTTACGGAGCACACCGCGCTTCATCCCGAATGAGAAATCAGGGCGGGATTGACGACGGGCCAGCTACGCGGATAAGCGCCGGCCTCTCCTTGGGGTCTGGACCTTTCGGTACCGAGGATCGCGGGCATTAATGCCGTCGGTCACCCCAGCATAACCTTGGCCAAACAGATAGTTAGGCGATCCATGAACACCCCTTGGGGCTATCCCGATTTCGACGCGCACGAAGCGCTGCATTTCGTTACCGATGAGAAGAGCGGTCTGCGCGCGATCATTGCGATGCACTCGACCCATCTTGGTCCGGCGGCAGGCGGGACTCGGCTTTGGCACTATTCCGACGATGCCGACGCGCTGACCGACGCGCTGCGCCTGTCGCGCGGCATGAGCTACAAGAACGCCATGGCGGGCCTGCCGCTAGGAGGCGGCAAGGCGGTGGTGCTGGCCGACAAGGAACGTACCAAGACGCCGGAAATGCTCGCTGCATTTGGCCAGGCGGTAAATTCGCTCGGCGGCAAATATGTCACCGCCGAGGACGTCGGCATGTCGGTCGCGGACATGATCGAGATTTCGAAGCAGACCAAATTCGTTGCGGGCCTTCCGGTTGAGGGCGGCGCGGTCGGTGGCGATCCCGGGCCACATACGTCGCTGGGCGTCTTCCTGGGCATCAAGGCCGCGGTGAAGCGCGCGCTGGGCAAGGACAGCCTTGCTGGCCTGCACCTCGCCTTGCAGGGTGCGGGTAGCGTAGCGGGCGGTGTTGCGCGCCTTGCGGCAGCCGAGGGCGCCAGGATTTCGATCGCCGACGTTGACGCAGCGCGCGCCGATAAATTGGCAGCGGAAACCAACGGCACGGTTGTCGCCCCGGCTGAAATCCTGTTTCTTGAAGCGGACGTCGTCAGCCCCTGCGCGCTCGGCGCGATCCTGACCGAGGAGTCGATTGCGGGCCTGAAAACCCCGATCATAGCCGGCGGCGCAAACAACCAGCTGAAGACGCCCGAGGACGGCAAGCGGCTCGATGCTCGCGGTATTCTTTATGCTCCCGATTATGTCATCAATGCCGGCGGCATCATCAACGTGTCGACGGAATATCTGGCGGATGGCGGGCCCGACCTTGTCCGCTCGCGGATCGAGGCGATCCCGGGCCGGCTCGAGCAAATCTGGGCGGAAAGTTCCGCTACCGGCCGCGATCCGGCTTCGGTTGCGGACGCAATGGCGCAAAAACTGATTGGCCGGGGTTAAGGGGGAGCACGTAGTTCCCATGGGCAGAACCAGCCGCTAAACGGCCTGCACCCATGCACGGTTACGCCAACCCCGCTCGCTTCCTGAAGCTCGCCCGGCCCGCCACCGGCTGGCTGTTGGGCGTGGGCGCTTTGTTGCTCGCAGTTGGAGCCTATGGCGGCCTGTTCGTCACACCGGGTGACTATCTGCAGGGCGAAACGGTACGCATCCTATACATCCATGTCCCTGCCGCGTGGCTAGGCATGGCCGGCTGGGCGTCGATTGCTGCGGCCTCTATCAGTCAGTTGGTCTGGCGGCATCCGCTCGCCGCCGTGGCAGGCCGAGCATTGGCGCCCGTGGGCGCCACCTTCACCGCGCTGTGCCTTGCCACCGGCTCGATCTGGGGACGGCCGACCTGGGGAACCTGGTGGGAATGGGACGGACGGCTGACCTCGATGCTCATCCTGTTCTTCCTCTACCTCGGCTATATCGCGCTGGCTTCGGCGGAGCGTGAGCGGGGCGGGGAGGGGCGCATGGCCGCGCTGTTCGGACTTGTCGGGGCGGTCAACTTGCCCATCATCCATTATTCGGTGCTGTGGTGGCGCACTCTTCACCAAGGCCAATCGATCAGCATCACACAAGGTTCTTCGATCGCGCCCGAGCTGTTGTGGCCTCTGCCACTGACGATGATCGGCTTCACCGCCATCTTCGCAGCCGTGACCCTGATGCGAATGCGAACCGAGCTCGCTCTCCAAAAGCGTGAAGCCCGCCTGCGCAGAAGTGCCGCCGAATGAATCAGTGGGCATTCGTCATGGCAGCATATGGGCTGGTGATATTTGCGACCGTGGGGCTGGTCATCGCCTCGCTATTGTCGATGCGTGGCGCCGAGAAGGCCGCCGAAGCGGTCAAGCACCGTCCATGAAAGTTAGGCCCAAGCACCAGCGATTGATCCTGGTTATCCTGGCCGTCACCGCGCTGGTCGGCGCGGTCTTGCTGGCCATGTGGGGCCTGCAGGATCGCGCGGCCTATTTCGTCACTCCATCCGACATCGCCGCCGGCAAGACGACTCCGGACAAGGCAATGCGGCTCGGCGGAATGGTCGTCAAAGGATCGCTGAAGCGTGATCCCGATGGGCTCACGGTCCGTTTCACGGTCAGCGATACCAAGGCGGAAACGCCCGTCGTCTACCGCGGCATCACGCCTGACTTGTTCAAAGAGGGCAGCGGGGTGGTTGCAGAAGGCCGGATCGACCCGAGCGGTCTTTTTGTGGCCGACACGATCCTCGCCAAGCATGACGAGCGCTACATGCCGCCGCAGATGGCCGGCCAGTGATTGCCGAAGCCGGGCTTGCCGCGCTGTGGCTGGCGGCCGCGCTCGCCGCGTTGCAGCTTGCACTGGCGTGCGGGCTGGGTGGTGACCAGGGCCGTCGCATTTCGACCGTTCGCGCGCTCGCGATTACCCAAGGCTTGCTGACGTTGTTCGCTTTTGGCGCGCTGATCATCTTGTTCCTGCGCAGCGACATGAGCGTGCTGCTGGTCTTCGAAAACAGCCACAGCCAGAAGCCCTGGCTGTACAAATTTGCCGGCGCATGGGGGAACCATGAAGGCTCGATGCTGCTTTGGGTGGCTGTGCTGGCATTGGCCGGCGCCGTCGTCGCCTTGTTCGAACGGCGGCTCGATGAGCGTACGCTCGGCGCAGCGCTCGGAGCCCAGGCGGCACTGGCCCTCGGCTTTTTTGCATTCCTCCTGTTCGCGTCGAACCCGTTCGAGCGGCTGAGCCCGGCACCAATTGATGGGCGCGGCCTTAATCCGTTGCTCCAGGATCCGGGCTTGGCGTTCCATCCGCCGACGCTCTACCTCGGCTATGTCGGCCTTTCGGTTGCATTCAGCCTCGCCGTCGGCGGCCTCATACGGCGCGAGGTAGGCCCAGCGATCGCCCGCGCGATGCGGCCCTGGGTGCTGGGCGCCTGGATCCTGCTGACCCTTGGGATCACCGCCGGAAGCTATTGGGCATATTATGAGCTCGGCTGGGGCGGCTGGTGGTTCTGGGACCCGGTCGAGAACGCTTCGCTGATGCCATGGCTGGCGGCGACCGCGTTGCTGCACAGCGTCAACGTCCTTGCGGCGCGCGGCGGGCTTCGGGCCTGGACCATGATGCTGGCGTTGATCGCTTTCTCCTTGTCGATGATCGGCACCTTCCTTGTGCGATCGGGGATTTTGACGTCGGTGCATGCCTTTGCAGTCGATCCGACGCGCGGCACGTTCATTCTTCTGCTGCTTGCGCTTTACATCGGCGGAGCATTGACGCTGTTCGCGCTTCGGATCGCTCATGTGAAAGAAGGCGCGCCGTTCGAAATCGTCAGCCGGGAAGGCGGGCTGGTGGCGAACAACCTGCTGCTCTCGGTGATCCTCGGCGTGGTTTTTGTCGGAACTCTTTACCCGCTGATCGCCGAAGCAGTGTCGGGCGAAAAATTGTCGGTTGGGCCTCCCTATTTCAACAGTGTCGCCAGCCCGCTCGCACTTTTGCTCGGGGCATTTATGTTGATCGCGCCGCAACTCAGGTGGCGACGCGATGCGGAGCCAATCCTTCCGCGTCTCGCGCCCGGCCTGCTGGTCGCGCTGGCGGTTTTGGTCGCGAGCTTCGTACTGGCGCCGAAGATCGGGTGGCTGCCACGCCTTGGCCTGTCGATCGGCGGCGCCTTGCTGCCCGCCAGCCTATTGCCGTTGCTTGGCCGCTCGCTGCGGCGAACGCCGCTTGCGGTTTGGGGGATGGTACTGGCGCATTTCGGCGTCGCGGTGGCGATTATCGGCATGGCGTCGGACAGCGCGTTTACGGAGGAGAGACTGGCCGCAGCCCGTCCCGGCGAACGTATCGAGATTGGTCCTTGGCTAGTCGAGTTCCGCGACGTGACGCCGGTGGCAGGAGCCCAACTGGTCTGCGCTCCAGGCCGAGCTGCGCGCCTCGCGCGGTTCGGGCGTTACGATCCTTGAGCCGCAAAGCCGTTTCTTCGCCGAACCGCCGACTACCACCAATGAGGCAGCGATCGACACCAGCTGGAACGGTCAGCTTTATGCGGTGCTGGGCGAACAGGATGAGCAGGGCCGCTGGCAATTGCGCTTGTGGTGGAAGCCCTTCGTCACGCTGATCTGGCTGGGCGGCATCTTGATTGCATTGGGTGGCACCTTGGCACTGATCGGCCGCTTGCTTCGCGAACGCCGCCAGCGGATCCGCGTCGAGGAGGCTTTCGCATGAATCGCGCGCTACGCTTCCTGCCGCTGCTGATCTTGATAGCCTTTGTCGGTGCGGTTGCGTGGCGACTAGGCAGTCCAGCCGACGAAAAGATTCCGTCGAAGATGATTGGCCGGCCGGTTCCAGCCTTCGCACTGGCAGCCGCCACACCGGGCAAGGAGGGCCTGTCCTCAGCGAACCTCGCAACCGGCCAGCCACGACTGATCAACGTTTTCGCAAGCTGGTGCGTGCCGTGCATTGCCGAAGCGCCATTGCTGACCGAGCTCAAACGCCGCCGCGTGCCGATCGACGCCGTCGCCGTTCGTGACCGACCGGAAGATGTCGCGGCTTTCCTTAAACGCAATGGCGACCCATTCGACCGGATAGGCGCCGACCCGGAAAGCCAGGTCCAGCTCGCGCTTGGTTCTTCGGGGGTGCCGGAAACCTTCATCGTCGATGGGCGGGGCATCATTCGCTACCAGCACATGGGTCCGATCGAGCCAGGTGATGTCGAGAAAATCGTCCAGGAATGGGAGGCGGCGAAGTGAAGCGCTGGCTTCCGCTCTTGTTGTTCCTGGCTGCCCCGGTCCGGGCCGACAGCGATCTGCCGGCCGCGCGATGGGCGAATGAGCAGCTTCCCGATCCGCGGCAGGAAGCCCAGGCCAAGGCACTGATGGAGGAGTTGCGCTGCCTGGTTTGCCAGGGACAGTCGATCGCCGACAGCAATGCCGAAATGGCCGGTGACATGCGCGCCATGGTGCGCCAGCGCATTGCCGCGGGGGAAAAGCCAGAGGCGGTCCGCACCTGGTTGATCGAGCGTTATGGCAATTGGGTCAGCTACCGTCCGCCGGTGGAGCCGGCGACCTGGCCGTTGTGGGCGGCGCCGTTGCTGTTCTTGCTGGCCGGCGCCTGGCTGCTGCGTAAGCGGCTTGTCCGGAGGCGAGGCTGATGGGCTTTGCCTGGCTGGGCGCGCTGGCGCTGCTGACGCTCATTTTGCTGTGGCTGCTGAAGCTGCGTGGGCCGCTTCTGACGATTGCCGGTGCCGCGGTTGCATTCGGCTGCGCCGGCTATGCCCTTCAGGGCAGGCCCGACTTGCCCGGCATGCCGCGGACGTCGGCCGAGCGGCCGCCGCCGATGACGGTAGCGGGCGCGCGCCACGCCTTGATGGGCCAGTTCGATTATTCCGACACCTGGCTCAACATGGCGGACGCGCTGGCTTCCCGAGGGAACACCAAGGACGCCGTGAATTTGCTTCGGACGCAGATCGCAAGGCATCCCGGCGACTATAAATTGTGGGTCGGGCTAGGGAATGCGCTGTTCGATCACAGCGGCACGCTAAGCCCCGCGGCTCGCTTTGCCTATGCGCGGGCCGCGCAGCTTGCACCGGGCTATCCGGCGCCGTTTTTCTTCCTCGGACTGGCAGAAGCCCGCTCAGGCAATCCCGAGGAGGCGGTTCGCCTGTGGCGCCAGATATTGGCCGACGCACCGGCTGATGCCAGCTGGCGCCCGCTGGTCGAAGATGGGGTACTGCTGATGACGAGAGGGGCGGCACCCTCGGCGCCGCCCCCCGCGAAGGCTCAGGCCGGCTCGTAGGCCAGGTCGAGTGCCTCGGCGACCGCCTCATGGCGGATCTTGCCGCCCGAAACGTTGAGCCCGTTGGCGAGGTGCGGATCTTCCGCCATTGCCGTCTCGGCGCCAAGATTGGCGATCTTCAGTGCGAAGGGCAGGGTCGCATTGTTGAGCGCGAATGCGCTGGTGCGCGCAACGGCACCCGGCATGTTGGCGACACAATAATGAATGACGCCCTCAACGACATACACAGGGTCGTCGTGCGTGGTTGGCTTGGAGGTTTCAAAACAACCGCCCTGGTCGATGGCGATATCGACCAGCACGCTGCCGCGCTTCATGGTCTTCAGCATCTCCCGGGTCACCAGCTTTGGCGCAGCGGCGCCAGGGACCAATACGGCGCCAATGACCAGTTCCGCCTCATCGACGGCCCGAGCGATCGCATCGCGCGACGCATATGCCGTCTTGATCTGGCTACCGAAATGCATGTCGAGCTCGGCAAGGCGTTCGTTGGAAATGTCGTAAATGGTGACGTCAGCGCGGAGGCCCACCGCCATTTGCGCGGCATTCACGCCGGCGACACCGCCGCCCAGGATGGCGACCTTCGCCGGGGCGACCCCGGGCACGCCGCCAAGCAACACGCCACGGCCGCCCGGTTCCTTTTCAAGATAATGAGCGCCAACCTGAACCGACATGCGACCCGCGACTTCGCTCATCGGCTTCAGCAGCGGCAGCGCGCCCGTGCGAGAAGTTACGGTCTCATAGGCGATGCAGGTTGCACCCGACTTCATCAGGCCGAGCGCCTGATCCTTGTCCGCCGCGAGGTGGAGGTAGGTGAACAATATGTGCCGCGGCTCAAGCAGCGCGATCTCCTGCGCCTGTGGCTCCTTGACCTTGACGATCATGTCGGCCGCCTTGAACACCGACGGAGCATCGGGAAGAATTTCGGCACCGGCCTTGCGGTAGGCGTTGTCCGGGCAATCAATGCCCTTTCCGGCCCCGGCTTCGACGAACACCTCATGGCCGGCAGCGACCAGCTCGGCCACCGACGCGGGCGTCAGGCCGACGCGATATTCATGAACCTTGATTTCCTTTGGTACTCCGACGCGCATGATGTGGTCGCTCCGATTTTGTAAAGTGGCGGCCCTATAGACCTCAACTCGGACGATTACAGCGCCTTTTTGCCGATGCATTTTGGGGCAGGCCGAAGATTCAAGGCTAACGCACTGTTGAGCCTGAAACGATCCGGGTCTAAGGCGGCGCGCCGCGCCAGGGGGCGCCTGAGGGCTGTATTAGAGTATGAGCATTACCGCCACGGGAACCGCCGAGGTCGCAACCGCAGAAAATTTTGGCGGCCATGGTCACGCCCAGGGCTCCCTTCCAAAATTGATGGCCGGTGCGGTCGGTATCGTATTCGGCGACATTGGTACCTCGCCGATCTACGCTTTCCGCGAGACCTTTGCCGGGCATCATGTGCTGGTGCCCGATGCGCTGCACATCTACGGCGTCCTCAGCCTTATTTTCTGGTCGATGCTGATCATCGTGGCGCTGAAATATGTCACGATCATCATGCGCGCCGACAATAAGGGGGAAGGCGGCAGCCTCGCCCTGCTGGCACTGATCAACCGCACTGTCGCCGAGGGCGAGAAGAAGAAGTGGACGATGGGCATCGTCATGCTCGGCGTCTTCGCCACTGCCCTGTTCTACGGCGACAGCATGATCACGCCGGCGATCTCGGTCCTTTCCGCGGTGGAAGGCCTGACCACGGTCCAGGCCGGCTTCGCGCCCTACGTCCAGCCTACCGCGATCGCGATCCTGGTCGGGCTATTTGCCATCCAGGCGCGCGGCACTGCCAAGGTTGGGGCGCTGTTCGGTCCGATCATGCTGATCTATTTCGTCACGATCGCCGTCCTTGGTGGAATGCATATCGTCAAGCATCCCGCGGTGTTCCTCGAGATGTTCAACCCGCTGAATGCGGTCCAATTCTATCTCTCGGAACCGCTTCGGGCATTTATCGCCATGGGCAGCGTTGTCCTGGCGGTAACGGGCGCCGAAGCCTTGTATGCCGACATGGGCCATTTCGGCCGGCGGCCGATCAAATACAGCTGGCTCTACTTCGTCATGCCGGCCCTGCTGCTCAACTATATGGGGCAGGGCGCAATGCTTTTGTCTCAAGACCCCGCTGCGGCACTCCTGACGGTCAAGAATCCCTTCTTCTTTCTTGCGCCTGAGATGCTCCGCTTGCCGCTGGTCATCCTCGCAACACTCGCCACGATCATCGCCAGCCAGGCTGTGATCTCGGGGGCTTTCTCGGTTACCCAACAGGCGATCCAGTTGGGCTTCATCCCGCGACTTCGGATCACGCATACCAGCGAGCATGCCGCAGGGCAGATCTATATCCCGGTCATCAACTGGGCGCTGCTGGTGATGGTCATCTTGTTGGTGATCATGTTCGGCTCCTCGTCGAACCTGGCGGCGGCTTATGGCATCGCCGTCACCGGTGCGATGGCCATCGACACGGTGCTCATCTCGGTCGTGCTGTTCACCTTGTGGAAGTGGCCGTCGTGGAAAGCGATTCCGTTGCTCGCCATCTTCTTCGCCATCGACCTGCTCTATTTCGGCGCCAACCTGCTCAAGGTGCCCGACGGTGGCTGGTTCCCGCTGCTGATCGGCGCCATCGCCTTCACCTGCCTCACGACATGGGCCAAGGGCCGCAAGCTGATGATCGATCGCATGGCCGAGGCCACCTTGCCGATCGAGGTGTTCATCAAGTCCGCGGCAACCAGCGCGGCTCGGGTGCCGGGTACGGCGGTGTTCATGACCACTTCAATGACCGGCGTGCCCCACGCGCTGCTTCATAACCTCAAGCACAACAAGGTATTGCATGAGCGGGTCATGTTGCTGACCGTCCGGATCGAGGATGTTCCATTCGTCAGGGACGAGCGCAGGATCGAGACCAAGGAGTATGGCGCGGGCTTTTTCCGGATTATCCTCCGCTACGGTTTCATGGAGGAGATCGACGTTCCGCATGCCCTGGCTCAGGTCAAATCTTGCGGACCGCAGTTCAAGATGATGGACACCAGCTTCTTCCTCGCCCGCCAGACCCTCATTGCGTCGGCCCGGCCGGGGATGGCGATATGGCGCGAGAAATTGTTCGCCTGGATGCTGCGCAACGCCGAAAGCGCGATGGAGTTCTTCAAGCTTCCAACCAACCGCGTGGTGGAGTTGGGCAGCCAGGTGGAGATTTAGTCAGCCTGCGATGAGCGCGCTGATCGTCACCGCGGATTTTGCGCCTGCCGACTTTGCCTGGCTCGAGGGGCTTCGTCGTGCCAACTACCCACCAGAGCGCAACCAGGTGCCTGTCCACCTGACGCTATTCCACGCGCTGCCGCCGTCAGCGGAGGAAGAGGTCCGGCGCCATCTTGCACTGAACTCCACGGGTCCAGCGCCGCACGCTACCATCGCAGGCTTGATGGACCTCGGCGGCGGCGTCGCTTTTCGGGTGGTGTCTGACGAGCTCGACTCCATTCGCGACGCGATAGCCGATCATTTTCATGGGCTACTCAGCGCGCAGGATGCGGCGGGCTGGCGGCCGCATGTGACGATCCAGAACAAGGTGCCGCCAAAGATGGCCAGGGCGTTACTGGCGGAGTTGGAACGCGACTTCCGGCCGCGATCGCTTGGAATCGCCGCGCTGGCGCTGCACCGATACTGGGCGGCCCATGGGAATCGCTGGCGCGTTACCCATTTCGCGGGATTTAGGTCAGGTCGCCGATACCGTCGCAATTGATGTCGAACGCGGCGAGTCCCGCCTCGAGGACCGAAGCGAGCATCGGCATGTCCATCAGCTCTTCGACGACATTATTTTCCTCGGTCGCCGCTTCCATCGCTTCGTCCCAGTCGGCGGCCTCATAAGTGCCCTGGCCGACCCAGGCGAAGGCAAGCAGTTCGGCCTGTTGATCCTCGGCGAGGTCTTCCAGCGAAGCGATCAGCTCTTCCTCGACGCTGGTGTTGATCGAATCGTCCAGGACCGAGAGTGCTTCACCGCTGCCCTCATCGTCGACATTCTCGGGAGCTTCGCCTCCATCATAATCGGTCGGGACCTGCGCCTCATATTCTTTTGCGCGAAGGATGATGCGGCATAGCGTTTCGAGGGGGGTCAGCGGTTCCATCGGGTCGAGCTCTCCATTCCTCGGCACTGAACGAGGTTCGGGGTGGTGGGTTCCACCTCTTGTTGACGCCTATATGCTTGCCACCTATAGGCTCGCCCGCGCCCATCGGGCCATGCCTATGAGTCAATGATGCGGCCAACGAGGCCGTTGGCCTTGGGGCGGAGTAGCTCAGCTGGTTAGAGCAGCGGAATCATAATCCGCGTGTCGGGGGTTCAAGTCCCTCCTCCGCTACCATTCCTTATCGCAGACATTTGGCTGGCGGCCGGGGCGGCCCGCAGTGCCCAAACAAAAACGCCCGGGCCAGAAGCCCGGGCGTCCTTGCGTGACGATTGCTCGTCAGCCCCCTTGGAAGTTCTGAAGCGCCTTTGCCCCCTGACAGGCGTCGGCTCCTCCCCGGACTTCCGGCCTGACGACCTCGTCCGTGGGAGGACCGCTACGCCCGTCGTAAGGCCCTTGTCACGCCCAAACGCGCATGAACGACACATTCTTTGTTAAGCTGTGACTGTCGCGCCACATCGCTCCCGGCGATTGCCTTCATGAGGGCCGCTGACTAGGACAACTCCAAATTCCCGCTTCAATTTACGGAAAGTTCCCTCCCTTGCGTGTCTCCCGATCCTTCCTCCCAGTCATGAAGGAAAGCCCTTCCGACGCGCAGATCGTCAGCCACAAGCTGATGCTAAGGGCCGGGCTGGTCCGCCAGACTGCTGCCGGCATCTACGCCTGGCTGCCGATCGGCTGGCGGGTGCTGAGCAAGATCGAGCAGATCGTGCGCGAGGAGCAGGACAGGGCCGGCGCGATCGAGATGTTGATGCCGACGCTTCAGTCGGCCGATCTGTGGAAGCAGTCGGGCCGCTATGACGCCTATGGGCCGGAGATGCTGCGCATCAAGGACCGCCACGAGCGCGAGATGCTCTACGGGCCGACCAATGAGGAGATGATCACCGAGCTCTTCAAGGGCGACGTCAAAAGCTATCGCGACCTGCCGCGCACCCTCTACCATATCCAATGGAAGTTCCGCGACGAGGTCCGCCCGCGTTTCGGCGTGATGCGCGGGCGCGAGTTCCTGATGAAGGACGCCTATAGCTTCGACCTCGACGAGGCGGGCGCGCGGCTCAGCTATTACACCCAGCTGCTGGCCTATCTCAGGACCTTCCAGCGGATGGGCATACAGGGCGGTACCGATGAAGGCGGCTTCGGGTCCGATCGGCGGCGACCTCAGCCATGAATTCATCGTCCTTGCCCCGACCGGTGAGAGCGAAGTGTTCTACGACGCCGCGTTCGAGGAGTTCGACTGGAGCCAGGCAGACCTCAGCTATGACGATGCCGCCGGGCTGCAGGCGTTGTTCGAACAGGTCAGCTCGACCTATTCCGCGACCGACGAGACCCATGACGAAGCGCGCTGGGCACGAGGTCGCCGCCGACCGGCAGCGCCAGGGCCGGGGGATCGAAGTCGGCCACATCTTCAACTTCGGCACCAAATATTCCGCGGCGATGGGCCTCAAGGTCTCCGGCCCCGACGGGTCGATGGTCACTCCGGAAATGGGCAGCTACGGCGTCGGCGTGTCGCGCCTGGTCGGAGCGATCATCGAGGCCAGCCATGACGACAATGGCATCATCTGGCCTGAAGCCGTCGCGCCGTGGAAGGTCGGACTGGTCACCATGCGCGGCGACGATGAGGCTTCGGTCAAGGCAGCCGACGAGATTTACGCGAAGCTGACCGCAGCGGGCGTCGAAACCCTTTATGACGACCGCGACGAGCGGGGCGGCGTCAAGTTGGGCTCGATGGACCTGATCGGCCTGCCCTGGCAGCTGATCATCGGCCCACGCGGGCTCGCCGCCGGAGTGGTCGAGCTCAAAAATCGTCGTACCGGCGAAAAGCAGGAACTTTCGATCGAATCTGCGCTTGAGCGGCTAACTGCATGATCCTCAACGCTTATGAGAAGATGATCGCCAAGCGATACCTCGTCCCGATCAAGGGCGAGCGGTTCATCTTCGTCGTTGCCGGCTTTTCGGTCGGGGCGGTGGCGTTGGGCGTTGCTGCGCTGATCATCGTGATGAGCGTGATGAACGGCTTTCGGGCCGAGCTGTTCGACAAGATCGTCGGCCTGAACGGCCATGCGATCATCCAGGGCTATGACGGCCGGCTGGCGAACTGGGAGCAGGTTGCCGATGCCGCTCGAAAGACGCCCGGCGTCCAGTCTGCAACGCCGCTGATCGAGCAACCGCTTGATGGCCTCGGCCAACGGCCGGGTCGAAGGCGTGCTGGTCCGCGGCAACACGCTTCAGGATATTCGCGAGAACCCGATCCTCAACGGCAAGGTCGTGTCGGGCAATCTGCGCGACATCACGCCGGGCAGCGGGCGGGTGGCCATTGGTGCCCGGCTAGCGGAAACGCTGGGCGCATTTCCGGGCAGCGAAATCTCCCTGATCAGCCCCGAGGGCCGCTCGACCCCGGTCGGTACGGTCCCGCGGATCGTCACCTACACCGTCGGGGCGATCTTCGAGGTCGGCATCTTCGAATATGACAAGGCGTTCGTCATCATGCCGATGCAGGACGCGCAGACGCTGCTGATGCTTGGCGATCAGGTCGGCATGGTCGAAGTGCAGGTCGACGATCCCGACCAGGTTGGTCAGACCCTCGCGCCGCTCCAGCCGTTGGTCCAGGGCAAGGGGATCATCATCGACTGGCGGCAGATGAATTCGGCGCTGTTCGAAGCGCTTGAGGTCGAGCGGATCGCAATGTTCGTCGTGCTGTGCATCATCATCCTGGTCGCGGCGTTCAACATCGCCTCGTCGCTGATCATGCTGGTACGGGCGAAGACCCGCGACATTGCGATCCTCCGGACGATGGGCGCCAGCCGGCGCTCGATGCTCAAGATCTTCATGACCGTCGGACTTACGATCGGGCTGATCGGAATTGCCATCGGGGCGCTGATCGGCGCGATCTTCCTCTTCTTCCGCCAAGGTGTGGTCGAATTCATCCAGCTCATCACCGGCCAGAACCTGTGGGACCCCTCGGTCCGCTTCCTGACCGAGCTGCCGTCGCGAACCGACCCGTTCGAGGTCGCGGCGATCGTCGCGGTAACGCTGGTCCTGACCTATGTGGCGACGCTGTTCCCGGCGCGAAATGCGGCCAACACCGACCCGGTCCAGGTGCTTCGCTATGAGTGAGCCGGTCCTCCAGACCCGCGGGCTGAAGCGCAGCTTCACCCAGGCCGATGTCACCATCGAGGTATTGCGCGGTGTCGACCTGGCGGTGCAGCCGGGCGAGATCGTTGCGCTGCTGGGCCCATCGGGGTCAGGCAAGTCGACGCTGCTTCAGGCCGTCGGGCTGCTCGAAGGCGGATTCGAAGGGTCAATCCGCATCACCGGGCAAGAGGCAGCGTCGCTGGACGACGACGGCCGCACGGCGCTACGCCGCGACGCGCTCGGCTTCGTCTATCAGTTCCATCATCTGCTGCCCGATTTCGACGCGCTGGAGAATGTCCTGCTGCCGCAGATCATTCACGGCGCCGATGCCAGACGTCGCCCGCGCCAGGGCCGTGGAACTGCTCGGAAAGCTCGGCCTGTCGCGAGCGGCTCGACCATCGCCCATCCAAGCTGTCGGGCGGCGAGCAGCAGCGGGTAGCGGTCGCCAGGGCGCTCGCCAACCGTCCGCCGCTGGTCCTGGCCGACGAGCCCACCGGCAACCTTGACGAGGCTACCGCCGACCGGGTCCTTGGCGAATTCCTCGCGCTGGTCCGCGGCGAAGGCAGCGCAGCGCTGGTCGCGACCCACAACGAGCGGCTCGCAGCCAAGATGGATCGGGTGGTGAGATTGCACGAAGGGGTGCTTGAATGACGGAAATTACCGCAATCCCGGTCAAGGCTGCCGACGGATCGACAACCGACCTTTCGTCGCACAAGGGCGAGGTGATGTTGATCGTCAACGTCGCGTCGAAGTGCGGCTTCACCCCGCAATATGAGGGGCTTGAGGCGCTGCAGCGGAGCTACGCCGACAAGGGCTTCACCGTGCTCGGCTTCCCCTGCAACCAGTTCGGCGCTCAGGAGCCCGGCGATGCCGAGGAAATCGCCAATTTCTGCAAGCTGACATATGATGTGAGCTTTCCGGTGATGGGCAAGATCGACGTCAACGGCGACGATGCGGCGCCGATCTACCAGTATTTGAAGGACGAGGCGCCGGGCCTGTTAGGCAGCAAGGCAATCAAGTGGAATTTCACCAAGTTCCTGGTCGATCGGTCGGGCAAGGTGGTCAAGCGCTACGCACCCCAGACCAAGCCCGAAGAACTCACTCGCGACATCGAGGCGCTGCTAGCCAGATAATCTGGGGATAAGTTGGCCAGCCGCGCTAGCGACTCGCGGCCTCATTGCCCATAGTCAGATGATGTCCGGCCCTTATGTTCCGCTGCGCGTTTTTTCCTGCTTCACCATGCTCGAAGGGGCGATCGAGCCCAAGGCGATCGCCAAGCAGGCCAAGAAGCTCGGCTTTCCCGCTGTCGCGCTAACTGACCGCAACGGGCTCTATGCGGCGATGCCGTTCGGCGAGGCCTGCATGGCGGAAGGCGTCCAGCCGATCATCGGCGCGCTGCTGGCGGTGGCGCGGCCGGACGATATCGGTCCGCCGGGCACGCTCGATTGGCTGGCGCTGCTCGCCCAGGACGAAGCGGGATACCATAATCTCTGCCGCCTGGTCTCGGCCGCGCACCTCGACCGGCCGATCCAGGAGGAGCCGCACGTTCCGTTCGCCGCGCTGGAAGGCGCGACCGATGGCCTGATCGCGCTGACCGCCGGCGGGGAGGGGGCGCTGGCCCGCCTATTCGCCGACGGGCAGGTCGACAAGGCGGGCGCCTATGCCGGGCGGCTGAAGGCCTTGTTCGCCGACCGCCTCTACATCGAGCTCTCGCGGCGAGGCGATCCGATCGAGGAAGCGGCCGAAGGTGCCGCTGATCGAGCTGGCCTATGCGCTCGATCTGCCCCTGGTCGCGACCAATCCGGCCCATTATGCCGAACCCGGTTTTCACGCGGCGCATGACGCGATGCTGTGCATCGCCGGCTCGACCTATGTCGACAATGGCGAGCGGCGGACTTCCTCGCCGGAAGCTTGGCTCAAGCCGGCGCCAGGCGATGGAGGAATTGTTCGCCGACCTGCCCGAGGCGATCGCCAACACGGCCGTCATCGCCCAGCGCTGCGCCGTCGCCGCGCCCCAGCGCCGACCGATCCTCCCGCGCCTCAGCGATGACGAGGACGAAACGCTGCGGCGCGAGGCGCATGCGGGCTTGGAGCTGCGGCTCGAGGGCAAGGCGGAGGATGAGAAGCCCGCATATCGCGAACGGCTCGATTTCGAGATCGACGTCATCACCCGCATGGGCTTTGCCGGCTACTTCCTGATCGTCGCCGACTTCATCAAATGGGCCAAGGCCAATGACATCCCGGTCGGGCCGGGCCGCGGATCGGGCGCCGGCAGCGTCGTCGCCTGGGCGCTGACCATCACCGACCTCGACCCGATCGAGCTGAACCTGCTGTTCGAGCGCTTCCTCAATCCCGAGCGCGTATCGATGCCCGACTTCGACATCGACTTCTGCGAAACCCACCGCGACAAGGTCATCCAGCTACGTCCAGCAGAAATATGGCCGCGACAAGGTCGCGCAGATCATCACCTTCGGGCGGCTGAAGGCGCGCGCGGTGCTGAAGGACACCGGCCGCGTGCTGCAGATGAGCTATGGCCAGGTCGACCGGCTGGCCAAGCTGGTCCCCAACCATCCGACCGATCCGTGGACGCTGGAGCGCAGCCTCAACGGCGTCGCCGAGCTGGAAAAGGAATATCGCTCCGATCCCGAAGTGAAGCGGCTGCTCGACCTGGCGATGAAGCTGGAGGGCCTGCCGCGCCACTGCTTCGACCCACGCGGCCGGCGTGGTGATCGGCGACCGGCCGCTCGCACGAGCTGGTGCCGCTCTATCGCGATCCGCGTTCGGACATGCCGGTCACCCAGTTCGACATGAAATATGTCGAGGGCGCGGGCCTGGTGAAGTTCGACTTCCTCGGCCTCAAGACGCTGTCGGTGCTGAAGGAAGGCCAGCGCCTGCTCGCGCAGCGCGGGATCGAGGTCGATTTCGCCGCGCTGCCCTGGGACGATCCGGCGGTCTACGAGCTGCTCCAGCGCGGCGACACGGTCGGCGTGTTCCAGCTGGAATCGGAAGGCATGCGCCGGACGCTTGCTGCGGTCCGGCCGACCAGCTTCGGCGACATCATCGCGCTCGTCTCGCTCTACCGGCCCGGGCCGATGGACAATATCCCGCTGTTCGGCGACCGCAAGAATGGCCGGGTTCCGATCGCCTATCCGCATCCGATGCTCGAGGCGGTGCTCAAGGAAACCTACGGCATCTTCGTCTACCAGGAACAGGTGATGCAGGCGGCGCAGGTGCTGGCCGGCTACTCGCTCGGCGAAGCCGACCTGCTGCGCCGCGCGATGGGCAAGAAGATCCAGTCGGAAATGGACGCGCAGCGCGCGCGCTTCATCGAGGGCTGCGCGGCAGAACGACATCGAGCACGCCAAGGCCAACGAGCTGTTCGACTTGATCGACAAGTTCGCCGGCTATGGCTTCAACAAGAGCCACGCCGCGGCCTATGCGCTGGTCGCCTATCACACCGCCTGGCTGAAGGCGCACCACCCGGCGGAATTCTTCGCCGCGTCGATGAGCTTCGACATGGCGCAGACCGACAAGCTGGCCTTGTTCGTCGAAGACATGCGGCGGAGCGGGGTCGAGTGCCTGCCGCCTGACGTCAATGCGTCACGCGCGGATTTCTAGCGTCGAAGACGGCAAGGTCCGCTATGCGCTCGGGGCGCTAAAGGGTGTCGGCGAAAAGGCGATGGAAGCGCTGGTCGCCGAGCGCGAGGCCAATGGTCCCTTCAAGACCCTCGACGATTTCGCCGAGCGGATCGATCCCAAGCTGCTCAACCGCCGCCAGCTGGAAAGCCTGGCGGCCGCGGGCGCGTTTGACGGGCTTAATCCTGATCGGCCGTCGGTTCATGCGGCCGCCGAGACTATCCTGGCTCATGCAGCAGCTGCGCACGACCAGCGGACCAGCGGGCAGCATGGCCTGTTTGGCGGTGGCGGCGAAAGCGGGGTCGCACCGATCCGCCTTCCCCGAGACGCGCGCTGGACGCTGGCCGAGCGGATGGCGGCCGAACGAGATGCGTTCGGCTTCTTCTTCTCGGCGCATCCGGTCGATACGCAGCGGCACTTGCTGGCAGCGCACAAGGTCCGCAGCTTCGCCGAGGTCGCGGCCTTGCCGGCCCCTGCAGACGGCGGGCGCTCGACGTCGATGCTGGCGGGACTGGTCGAGGGCGCGCGCTGGCGGGTGTCGGCGAAAGGGCGTCGGTTCCTGACCGCGACCCTGTCCGACGCGAGCGGCCAATATGAGGCTACGGCATTCGACGATGAGCCTTCCGCCGACCTCGAGAGCGCAGCCAAGTCGGGCACCTGCGGCCTGATGACCGTCGAACTCGACCGCCGGCCGGGCGACGATATGCCGCGTGTCACGGTCAAGCGCTTCCAGCCGCTGGACAGCCTGGCAAAGAAGACGCGGCTACGCATGCATCTGCGTATTGCCGATCCGGCCTCGCTCCCCGCGGTCGCGCGTGAACTCGCTGTGGCGAGGGGCGGCAGCGGCTCCATCCGCGTCATTATGCCGGTCAGCGAGGGCCGGTCTGCGACCCTGGTTCTTGGCCGCGACTTCAACCTCGATGCCGACCTCGCTTCCCGCCTCACCCGGATATTGGGCGAAGGGGCGGTCGAACTCAGCGCGCAAGAGCCTCCCAGGCTGGCCTTGGTCGGCTAGCGTCTATTGCTCGCTTGGCGGTGGCGGCGACGTCTCTTCCAGAGGAGGCGCGCTTGGCGGGATTTCCTCAGCCGGTGGTGGCTCCGTCCCGATCAGCTCATTTGCCGTCGGCGCCTCGGTCAATGGCAGCTCCTCGACCGCTGTCGTGTCAACCGATGGCTCTGGCGGGGGCGGAGTTGCCGTCTCATATTCCTCGCCCGGCAGCTCGCGCGGTGCCTTGCTCGGCGGCGGCGCCTTGTCCTTCGGAGCGGTGGTGCCGGCATAGACGCAGGCGTCGAGACCATCACGGCGGACCTGGCCGACCCGCGCCGCGATGGTGTTGCCATAGCGGCGGGTGAAGCCCTTTGGAGCAATCGCGCCGCGCTTCTTCGGCAGTGGCAAAATCGCCGCGATCCGCGCCGCCTCGGTCGCCGACATGGCGCTGGCGTCATGGCCGAAATAGCGCTGGGACCCGGCATTGGCGCCATAGGTGCCGATTCCGGTTTCGGCGATATTGAGATAGACCTCCATGATCCGCCGCTTGCCCCAGAGGTGCTCGATCAGGAAGGTGAAATAGGCTTCGGCGGCTTTCCGCGGATAGCCACCGCCTTGCCACAGGAAGGCGTTCTTTGCCGTTTGCTGACTGATGGTCGATCCGCCGCGAATGCGCCCGCCCGAAGCGTTGCGCTTCATTGCATCTTCGATCGCTTCAAAATCGAATCCGTTATGCTGGCAGAATTTGCTGTCCTCGGCGCCGATCGCGGCGCGGACCATGTCACGGTCCATCTCGTCGAGGCTCATCCAGTCCTTCTCGACTCCGCGGCCGGCAAAGAAATCGCCGATCATGGTGGCAGTGATCGGCGGCGGAACGAACCGATAGAGCAACACCCAGAGGATGGTGAACAGGAACAGGCCGAGGAATACCCGTACAAGCCAACCCCAAAAGCCGCGCCCCTTGCGCCGGCGCTTATAGGTCGGAATGCTGCTTTTGGGTCGTTTGGCCATGCTCCTTGCTAATCGGCGAGGTCCGGACTGACAATCGCTGCCAGGGAGGGAAAATGCGGATACTCGTCACCGGCGCCGCGGGCTTGATCGGAAGTGCTGTCGCTCGCGCGTCTGGCGAATGAGCATGAGGTGCTCGGGGTCGACCTGCTGGCTGGCCCTCATGTTTCGCTCGTCACGGACTGCGTTGATGTCGGAGAATGGGGCGAAAGCGTTGGGGCAATCGACGCAATTCTCCATGTCGCCGCGCTCCATGCGCCGCACGTCGGGCAGGTCAGCGATCAGGATTTTCGCCGCACCAATGTCGAGGCGACCGACCGGTTGCTCGATTTTGCGACTGTCGGTGGGTGCAAGATGGTTCGTCTTCACCAGCACCACCTCGCTCTACGGCCATGCGCTGGAGCCTCGAGGCGAAGCGGCGTGGGTCGATGAGCAAGTCGAGCCCCAGCCGCGTGACATTTATGACGAAACCAAGCTGGAAGCGGAAAGGCTGGTGGCGTCGGCGGGTAACTCACTGACCTGCACAAGCCTGCGGATGTCGCGATGCTTTCCCGAGCCCGCCGAGCTGATGGCCAATTTTCGACTTCACCGCGGAATCGATCGACGCGACGTGGCTGAGGCGCATGCACTGGCGCTGGATCGCGAAGGACCTCCCGCGACCTATGTCATAAGCGCCGCCACGCCGTTCAGGCGAGAAGATAGGGAAAAATTGCTTCACGATGCCCCGGCGGTGGTCGAGCAACGATGTCCGGGCCTGGCCGAAAGGATGGCGGCGAAGAAATGGCAACCACCCCAATCGATCGACCGTGTTTATGATGCGGGGTTGGCGATGCGCGAGCTGGGCTTCCGTCCTCGTTTCGGCATCGAGGCTTGCCTCGCCGGCGATTGGGATCCGCTCCCGTCGCGGTGACGCCACGTCTTGCCGCATTGCAGCAAGAACCGTATCTGCCATTGCATGACATCGACCAACGACATCCGCCGCGGCTTCCTCGACTATTTCGAGAAGGAAGGACATGCGCGGGTGCCTTCGGCGCCACTGGTGCCGCACAATGATCCGACGCTGATGTTCGTCAACGCCGGCATGGTGCCGTTCAAGAATGTCTTCACCGGCCTCGAAACGCGACCCTATGTCACCGCAGCGAGCAGCCAGAAATGCGTCCGCGCGGGCGGCAAGCATAACGACCTCGACAATGTCGGCTATACCGCGCGCCACCATACCTTCTTCGAAATGCTCGGGAATTTCTCATTCGGCGACTATTTCAAGGAACAGGCGATCCACCATGCCTGGACCCTGCTGACGCGCGATTGGGAGCTTCCCGCCGACAAGCTCACGGTCACCGTCTATCACACCGACGACGAGGCGTTCGGCCTGTGGCAAAAGGTCGCCGGCCTTCCCGACAGTCGTATCATCCGTATCCCGACCAAGGATAATTTCTGGGCAATGGGTGACGATGGCCCGTGCGGGCCTTGCTCGGAGATTTTCTACGATCATGGCGACCATATCCCGGGCGGGCCGCCAGGGTCGCCGGACGAAGAAGGCGACCGTTTCGTCGAGATCTGGAACCTCGTGTTCATGCAGTTCGAGCAGGCGGCGGGAGAGATCGTCTCCGAGTTGCCCAAGAAGAGCATCGATACCGGGATGGGGCTCGAGCGCATTGCCGCCGTCATGCAGGGGGTCCACGACAACTACGACACCGACACCTTCAAGGCGCTGATCGCTGCCTCGGAAGAGCTGACGCGGACCAAGGCCGTGGGCGAGCAGCAGGCAAGCCATCGGGTAATCGCGGACCACTTACGTGCCAGCGGCTTCCTTGTCGCCGATGGCGTGCTTCCGGCCAACGAGGGCAGGGGCTATGTCCTCCGCCGCATCATGCGTCGCGCCATGCGCCACGCGCATCTGCTCGGCGCCAAGGACCCGTTGATGTATCGCCTGGTGCCCGAATTGGTCGCCGAAATGGGCGCCGCTTACCCCGAACTGGTTCGCGCCCAGCCGCTGATCGAGGCCACGCTGTTGCAGGAGGAAACCCGCTTTCGGCAGACCTTGGCCAACGGGCTCAAGCTGCTGGACGAGGCGACTGCCGAAATGAGCCGAGGCGGCACGCTGCCCGGCCAGACGGCATTCAAGCTCTACGACACCTTCGGCTTTCCATACGACCTCACCGAGGACGCGCTGCGCGCCCGCGGGTTGAACGTCGATCGCGCCGGCTTCGATTCCGCCATGGCCGAGCAGAAGGCCCAGGCGCGCGCAGCCTGGAAAGGATCGGGCGACAAGGCTTCGGACGAGCTGTGGTTCGACCTTGCCGAGGAGCATGGCGCGACCGAGTTCACGGGCTATTCGGGCGACGAGGGTGAAGGCGTGGTGCTGGCCATCGTCAAGGATGGCGCGATTGTCGAAAGCGCGGTGCAGGGTGAAACGGTCACGATCCTCCTCAATCAGACGCCTTTCTACGGCGAAAGCGGCGGGCAAGTCGGCGATTCAGGAAAACTGACTTCTCTCAAAGGTTTTGACGGCGAAGTTACGGACACATCGAAGCCTCTCGGCCGTTTGCACGCACTTGCTACCAAGGTGCTGAAAGGCGAGGTTTCGGTTGGAGAGTCGCTTCACCAGTCAGTGGATGCCGAGCGGAGAAATGCCACACGCGCCAACCATAGCGCGACGCACCTGTTGCATGCCGCATTGCGCAACCGGCTTGGCGAGCACGTTACCCAGAAGGGAAGCCTGGTCGCCCCCGACCGGCTGCGGTTCGACTTTTCGCATCCCAAGGCGCTGACCGCCGAAGAAATCGCCCAGGTCGAGGCCGATGTGAACGCCGAGATCCGCGCCAATGAAGCGGTGTCGACCCGGCTGATGACTCCCGACGAGGCGGTGGCTTCGGGCGCGCTTGCGCTGTTCGGCGAGAAATATGGCGACGAGGTGCGGGTGCTCAGCATGGGCCGCGATACCGGCAAGCGCTATTCGGTCGAGCTTTGCGGCGGTACGCACGTCGCCGCGACTGGCGATATCCAGTTGCTCAAGATCATCTCGGAAAGCGCGGTTTCGAGCGGTGTGCGCCGCATCGAAGCGCTGACCGGCGAGGCGGCGCGGCAATGGCTGAACGCCCGTGACGAAAAGCTGCGCGAAACTGCCGCTAGCCTCAAGGCCTCGCCCGACGAAGTTCCCGCGCGCGTCGCCGCGCTGGTCGAGGAACGCCGCCGGCTCGAACGCGAGCTGGCTGACGCCAAGAAGGCGCTGGCCATGGGCGGCGGCGGCCAGTCCGAGGCCGCTGGGCCCGAGCAAGTTGGTGGCTACGCATTCCTTGGCCAGGTCGTCGAAGGGCTGGATCCCAAGGACCTGCGCGGCCAGGTCGATGCAATGAAGCAGCGCTTGGGCGCGGGCGTCGCAGCGCTGATCGCCGTCAACGACGGCCGTGCAAGCGTTGCCGTTGGCGTTACAGACGATTTGGTCGGGCAGCTTAGCGCCGTCGATTTGGTCAAAGCGGCTGTCGCGGCACTTGGCGGGCAGGGCGGTGGCGGCCGTCCCGACATGGCCCAGGGCGGTGGACCGGAAGGCTCGAAGGCGAACGAGGCGCTTCAGGCGGTGCGCGAGGCGCTGGGAAAGGTCGCGGCGTGAGCGAACTGGCGGCCTCCGATCCGGTCACGCTCAGCGGCCAGTGCCATTGCGGCGCGGTGAAGTTCACGGCCACACTGCCATTAGGACTGTCGTCCGCCCGTCGCTGTACCTGTCAGCATCTGCCGGATGCGCGGCGCGATCGCGGTCACCTCGACACCTGAAGGATTTCGCATCACCGAAGGGTGAGGACAAGCTCGCGACCTACCGCTTCAATACCCGGACGGCCGAGCATCATTTCTGCACGGTCTGCGGCATCTACACCCATCACAAGCGCCGCTCGAATCCGCATCAGCTTGGCGTCAACGTTGCCTGCCTCGAAGGCCTCTCGCCGTTCGATTTCCGCGAGGTGGTGGTTTACGACGGGCAGCGGCATCCCGGGGACAACCCGGAGCATAAGACCTATACCGCGGGAACCCTGACGTTCACCCCAGCGAATTAGCCGAATCCCTGGCTCTCCGCCGACCCAAACTCGGCTCCACCTCCAGCTGTCCCGCGTCCATGATCTGGGTGCGAAGCTCGCTTCGCTTCTCATGGATGCTGGCGATGACCGGACCCATTGCAACGCCGATGTCGACCAGCACCGCCTCGGATAGCTGCAGTGACGCTTCCAGCGCTTCGGGCACTGCGTCGGTAACTCCAGCGCGATAGAGTGCCGCGGCGTGGTCGGTGTCGCGGGCACGCGCGATGATCGGGAGGGCGGGGTGCTCTGCGCGCAGCCGCTTCGCAACCCGCTTGGTCAGTGCCGGATCGTCCATCGTCAACACCACGGCCTTGGCTTGATCGAGATCGAGCTTTTCGGTCAGTTCCCTTCTCGACACATCGCCGTAAAGCACGGAATAGCCGGCACTTTCTCGCATCCATGAACCCATCGATATCACTATCGACCGCGAGATATTCCTGGCCATGCTCACTGAGCATGTCGGCGATCATCCGACCGACGCGACCAAAGCCGAAAATGACCGTCTTGTTGGTGGTGGGTCCAACCTGCGCGCTGGCCAGCACCGTGTGATCAACCCTTCGCGCCGCAAAGCGCCCAAGACTAGCCAGCATCGGCGTGATCGTAAGGCCGATCGCCGTCGCTGCTGACCAAAAGGCGACGGTATCGTGCTGAAGGATGCCAACTGCACCCGCGGCTCCGAGAATGATTAGCGTGGTTTCGGACGGGCTGGCCATCAGCAAGCCGGTCTCCGCCGCAGTACCCAGTCTGGCCCCGACCATTCGCAGCAATGCGCCAGTGACCAGCGCCTTGACCAGAATCACTGCCACCAATGCCCCGAGCAATTCCGGCCAAGCGCCAATGAGGGCGCCGACATCGATGCGCATGCCGACCGTAATCAGGAAGACGCCAAGAGCCAGTCCCTTGAACGGTTCGATGACCAGCTCGACTTCGTTGCGATATTCGGTCTCGGCGATGACCAGTCCGGCGACCAGGGCGCCAAGGATGGGCGACAGCCCAACCGAACGCGGTCACCGTGGCCGCAAGGATCACCACCAGCAGCGAGATGGCGAGAAACAGCTCCGGCTTTTTCGAGCGTGCGGCCTGGGCGAACAATGCGGGAAGGACGAAGCGGCCGACCAACGAGAATGGTGACGATCACCAGCGTCCCTTCAACCGCGATCCGGCCGAGGCTGCTCGATGCCGCCCCGCCGGCCGCGCCGATCAGAAACAGCATCGGAACCAGCGCCAGATCCTCGAACAGCAGCATCGCCAGCGCGGCGCGTCCGACCGGGCTTTGCGTGCCCGATATCGGCAGCACCAGCGCGGTCGAGGACATCGCCAGCGCCAATGCGAGCCAAAGCGCGCTCATCGGTGGCAGGTTGGCGACAGATCAGCGCTCCACCGATCAACGCGGCGGTTAGCAGCATCTCCGCTGCGCCGATTCCGAACACCATTTTTCGCATTGCCACCAGGCGGCGAAAGCTGAGTTCGAGCCCGATCGAAAAGAGCAAGAAGTACGATGCCGAGTTCGGCGAACGGCTTGATCCCATCTGGGTCGGTGATCGATACCCAATCCAGCCACGGGATATTGCCCGGTCAGCGCGCCGAGCCCGAACGGACCGGCGACGATCCCGACCAGGATGAAGCCGATTACCGGGTTGATCTTGAAGCGGGCGAAAGTCGGAATGACGATACCCGCCGCGCCCAAAATGGTGATCGCGTCGCTTAGTGCCGGAGTTATTTGAGTGTCGCCCGCCATGCCTCATTCAAGCACGGCGGGCGGCGTCTGTCGATTAAGCTCCGACGGCTTCGGTCGCCATCGCCGCTTCCAGATTCTCGCGGATCGCCTCGAAGAACTGCTCGGTCGTCATCCACGCCTGATCGGGGCCGACCAGGATAGCGAGATCCTTGGTCATCTTGCCGCTTTCGACGGTCTCGACGCAGACCCGCTCGAGCGTTTCGGCAAAGCGCACCACTTCGGGCGTCTCGTCGAACTTGCCGCGGAACTTGAGGCCGCCGGTCCAGGCGAAGATCGAAGCGATCGGATTGGTCGACGTCGCCTTGCCCTGCTGGTGCATGCGATAGTGGCGAGTGACCGTGCCGTGCGCGGCCTCGGCCTCGATCGTCTTGCCGTCCGGGCTCATCAGGACCGACGTCATCAGGCCGAGTGAGCCGAAGCCCTGGGCGACCTGGTCCGACTGCACGTCGCCGTCATAGTTCTTGCAGGCCCAGACGAACTTGCCGCTCCACTTGAGCGCGGTGGCGACCATGTCGTCGATCAGGCGGTGCTGATATTCGATTCCCGCCTTTTCGAAATCCGCCTTGAATTCAGCGTCGAACACTTCCTGGAAGATGTCCTTGAAGCGCCCGTCATAGGCCTTGAGGATCGTGTTCTTGGTGCGACAGGTACACCGGCCAGTTGCGCTGCAGGCCAAAGTTGAGGCTGGCGCGGGCGAAAGTCGCGGATCGAATCGTCGAGATTGTACATCGCCCATGGCGACGCCGGCGGACGGGAAGTCGAACACTTCATGCTCGATCTCCTCGCCGTTTTCGCCGACCCACTTGATGGTCAGCTTGCCCTTGCCCGGGACCTTGAAGTCGGTCGCCTTATACTGGTCGCCGAAGGCATGACGGCCGACCACGATCGGGATCGGTCCAGCCGGGGATGAGCCGCGGCACATTGGCGATAACGATCGGTTCGCGGAAGACGACTGCCGTTCAGGATGTTGCGGATGGTGCCGTTGGGCGACTTCCACATCTTCTTGAGGCCGAACTCCTCGACGCGGGCTTCGTCGGGGGTGATCGTCGCGCATTTGACGCCGACGCCATATTTCTTGATCGCCTCGGCCGCATCGACGGTGATCCGGTCGTCGGTCTCGTCGCGCTTTTCGATGCCAAGGTCGAAATACTTCAGGTCGATGTCGAGGTAGGGCAGGATCAGCCGCTCGCGGATCCATTGCCAGATGATGCGGGTCATCTCGTCGCCGTCGAGCTCGACGAGCGGGTTCTTCACCTTGATCTTGGCCATAACTTCTTGCCTTGCGGGATTTGAGGGTCGCGGCGCGCCTTAGGCAAGCGCGCGTGGATAGGCAACCGTGAGCGATTGCCGGGCGTTCCGCTTGCTCCTAAGGGACTTGCGCCATGTCCGAGATTCGATAAGCCCAACAGCCATCTGACGACCGTCAAGTGGCGCTTTCCATCGGTTCATCCCGAGGGACGCAAGTTCACCCTGATCGCCGCGTTCGCCGCGCTGGCGACCTATAGCCTGGCCAGCCATTTCCTTGGTTGGCTGCTGATCGGCCTGACGATCTGGGTTGCTGCCTTCTTCCGCGACCCGATCCGCACCACTCCGACCGATCCCAAACTGATCGTTGCTCCCGCCGATGGGCTGGTGACGATGATCAGCCGAGTTACGTCGCCGCTGGAGCTGGCAGGCGAGGGCGGGCTGTCCGGTGAATATACTCGCGTTTCGATTTTCATGAGCGTCTTCGATGTTCACATCAATCGCTCGCCGATTGCCGGGAACGGTGCGGCGCATCGCGTACGTGCCGGGCAAGTTCCTCAATGCCGATCTCGACAAGGCCAGCGAAGATAATGAGCGGCAGCATTTCCTCGTCGAGCGTGAGGATGGGTTGAAGATCGGCTTCACCCAGATCGCCGGGCTGGTCGCGCGTCGCATCCTGTCCTTCGTCAAGGAAGGCGACCGGGTCGAGGCAGGCGAGCGTATTGGCCTGATCCGCTTCGGAAGCCGCGTCGACGTCTACCTGCCCGCCGGCACCGGTTCGCAGGTGTTGCTCGGCCAACGGACAATCGCGGGCGAAACCATCCTCGGCGAGATCGGTGTCGATCCGCAGCGCCTCGGCATTAGCCAATGACCGCTCAGGCGGAGCGCCGCGGCCTCCCGATCCGGGCATTTGCACCCAACGCGATTACCGCCCTGGCACTATGCTTTGGTCTCACCGGCGTTCGTTTTGGAATTACCGGCGATTGGCCACAGGCGCTGGCCTGCATCGTCGGCGCCGGTGTTCTCGACGGGTTCGACGGACGCATCGCGCGCTTGCTGAGGGCGCAGAGCAAGTTCGGAGCCGAACTCGATAGCCTGTCGGACAATATCGCCTTCGGCACGGCGCCGGCGCTGATCATCTTCCTCTGGTCGCTGAAGGACGCGCCCCGGTTCGGCTGGATCGCTGCGCTGGCGCTGGCCGTCTGCTGCGCGCTGCGCCTGGCGCGCTTCAACGCGCGGATCGACATGGACGATCAGCCGCACAAGTCTGCCGGTTTCAACACCGGCGTCCCGGCGCCGGTCGGGGCCGGACTGACCTTCGTTCCGATCTACCTGTGGCTGATCAGCGGCAACGATGCTTTCCGCAGCTGGATGCTTGTCCTGCCTTGGACGCTGTTCATTGCATTGATGATGATCAGCAGCGTCCCGACCTACACCTGGTCTTCGATCCGCATCCGCCGCGGTTGGCGACTGTTCGGCCCTCGCCGGCGTTGCATTGCTGGGTGCGGCGTTGCTGAACGAGCCCTGGTGGACGTTGCTGGCGATCTCGGTCATTTACCTGGCGCTGCTGCCGTTCAGCATTGCCAGCTATTCGCGGGTCAAGCAGCGGCGCGCAGCGCAGGCTGCGCCCGCAATGGCTCGAGCAACCGCGGTAACGCTGGCTGAACCGCATCGTCACCGGGCGCGGGCAGCTGAGGCTGCGGAAGACCAGGAGTGTCCCTGAAGCGCGGCGAGGATCTTGCGTCCGTCACGGCGTAACATTCCGACGAGCATCGCCAGGGCAAAACCAAACAAGGCCAGGGTTGCGAGGGCTGCGAGCATCAGCGTTCCTTCCGTGTTGGCGCTGAACCCATCTCGAACTGCGATGTTCCAAAATGGCCAGCAATCGGTTCAATTCGCATGATGTTCTTCAAATGTTCCAGTTGTGTCAAGCAGTTTCGTTCTGTTTATGTTCCTTATTGGCCGAAGCGCTTGATATGACAGGCTTCATCGGGTAGGGGCCGCGCCATCCCACAGGCGGGTCTATTCATAGCGGTGCCGGACGTAAGTCCGGTTACTCGGATCCGCCGAGGCATAACCGCAAGGAGATATCCCTATGGCGACCACCGTCGTCACCATGCAGCAATTGCTCGAGGCCGGCGCACACTTCGGCCACCAGACCCACCGCTGGAACCCGCGGATGAAGCCGTACATCTTCGGCGACCGCAACGGCGTTCACATCATCGACCTGTCGCAGAGCGTTCCGCTGTTCGCTCGCGCGCTCGACTTCGTTCAGCAGACCGTCGCCCGCGGCGGCAAGGTGCTGTTCGTCGGCACCAAGCGCCAGGCGCAGGACGCGGTGGCCGAGGCTGCCCGCGCGTCGGGCCAGCATTTCGTCAACCACCGCTGGCTCGGCGGCATGCTGACCAACTGGAAGACCATTTCCAACTCGATCAAGCGCTTCAAGAGCCTTGAGGAGCAGCTGTCGGGCGACACCGCCGGCCTCACCAAGAAGGAAGTGCTCCAGCTGACCCGCGAGCGCGACAAGCTCGAAAACAGCCTGGGCGGCATCCGCGACATGGGCGGCCTTCCGGACGTCATGTTCGTCATCGACACCAACAAGGAAGAGCTGGCGATCAAGGAAGCCAATGTGCTGGGCATCCCGGTCATCGCGATCCTCGATTCCAATTCGAACCCGCAGGGCATCGCTTTCCCGGTTCCGGGCAACGACGACGCCAGCCGCGCCATCCGCCTTTATTGCGAGGCGATCGCCAACGCTGCCAACGCCGGCAAGACCGGCGGCGCTGCAGCTCGTGGCGAAGACATCGGCGCGATGGCCGAGCCGCCGGCGGAAGCCGCGCTCGAGGCTTAAGCCCTTACGCGAACGAAATCTCGGGGACGCGTCGCGGAGGGCTTGAGATTTCCCGCGACGCGTCCCATTTTCCCATTTTGGAGGATTTGACATGGCTGAGATCACCGCCGCTTCGGTGAAGGAACTGCGCGAGCGCACCGGCGCCGGCATGATGGACTGCAAGAAGGCGCTGGCCGAGAATAACGGCGACATGGAAGCGTCGGTCGACTGGCTGCGTGCCAAGGGCCTCGCTGCCGCCGCCAAGAAGGCCGGCCGCACCGCCGCCGAGGGCCTGGTCGGCGTTGCCGTCGAGGGCACCAAGGGTGCGGTCGTCGAGGTCAACTCGGAAACCGACTTCGTCGCCAAGAACGAACAGTTCCAGGACTTCGTTCGCAACGTGTCGCAGCTGGCGCTCAAGACCGGTGGCGATGTCGAGGCGCTGAAAGGCGCTGCCTATCCGACCGGCGGCACCGTCGAGGAAAAGCTGACCGACAATATCGCCACGATCGGCGAGAACCAGTCGCTGCGCCGCACTGCGGTGCTCGAGGTCAGCGAGGGCGTCGTGGTCAGCTATGTCCACAATGCGGTCGCTCCGGGCATGGGCAAGATCGGCGTGCTGGTCGCGCTGGAGAGCGCGGCTCCGGCCGAAACGCTGCAGACGCTGGGCAAGCAGATCGCAATGCACATCGCCGCGGCCAATCCGCTGGCGCTTGACGCCGAGGGCCTCGATCCGGCGCTGATCGAGCGCGAGCGCGCGATCGCGATCGAAAAGGCCAAGGAAAGCGGCAAGCCGGCCAACATCGTCGAGAAGATGGTCGAGGGCGGCATTGCCAAGTTCCGCAAGGAAAATGCGCTGCTCAGCCAGCTGTTCGTGATCGACAACAAGACCCCGGTCGCCGATGTCGTTGCCCAGGCCGGCAAGGATGCCGGCTCGCCGATCACGCTGAAGGCGTTCGAGCGCTTCCAGCTCGGTGAGGGCATCGAGAAGGCAGAGAGCGACTTCGCCGCCGAAGTAGCCGCCGCCGCCGGCGTCAAGAAGGACGAGCCGGTCGCCTGACAACGCCGCTTGCCGCAGTGAAATGCGGTTGGCAGAGGGGCGGGTGCGCCGTAAGAGCGCATCCGCCCCTTCGCGTATCCGGGCCGAATGAGAGGAACGCCTACGAATGACCCGACCGCGCTTCCACCGCATCCTGCTGAAGCTGTCGGGCGAGGCATTGATGGGGCCGAACCAGTTCGGCATCGATCCAGAGACGGTTGCCAGCATGGCTGGCGAGATTGCGGCCGCCAAGGAGGCGGGGCATGAACTCTGCCTGGTCGTCGGCGGCGGCAATATCTTCCGCGGCATCGCCGGCGCGGCCCAGGGCTTCGATCGGGCGACCGGCGACTATATGGGCATGCTCGCGACGGTGATGAACGCGCTGGCGGTCCAGAATGCGCTCGAGAAGATCGGCGTCGACACCCGCGTCCAGTCGGCCATTCCAATGTCGAGCGTTTGCGAGCCATACATCCGCCGCCGCGCCATGCGGCACATGGAAAAGGGCCGGATCGTCATTTTCGCTGCCGGTACCGGCAATCCCTATTTCACCACCGACACGGCGGCCGCGCTGCGCGCCGCCGAAATGGGCTGCAATGCCCTGTTCAAGGGCACCAGCGTCGACGGCGTCTACGATGCCGATCCGAAAAAGGTCGCAGCTGCCTCTCGCTATGACAGCCTGAGCTTCAACCGGGTGCTGGCAGACGACCTGAAGGTGATGGACGCCAGCGCCGTGGCGCTGTGCCGCGACAACAATATTCCGATCGTCGTGTTCAATATCCGCCAGCCCGGCAACCTCGCCGAGGTGCTGGCCGGGCGCGGGACCGCGACGATCGTGCAGAACGAGGAGTAGAGGATGCCCGCCTACGACAAGAACGACATCAATCGCCGCATGCACGGCGCGCTAGAAGTGCTGAAGCACGACCTCGCCGGTCTTCGAACCGGCCGCGCCTCGACGGCGTTGCTCGATCCGATTGCAGGTCGAGGTTTATGGCGCCAACATGCCGATCAACCAGGTCGCGACCGTGTCGGTGCCGGAACCGCGGCTGCTCTCGGTGCAGGTTTGGGACCGTAGCAATGTCAGCTCGGTCGAAAAGGCGATCCGCAATGCCGGCCTCGGCATCAACCCGATCACCGATGGCCAGATGATCCGCCTGCCGATCCCCGAGCTGACCGAGGAGCGGCGCAAGGAACTCGCCAAGCTTGCCGGCCAATATGCCGAAAAGGCGCGCATCGCAGTTCGCAACGTCCGCCGCGACGGCATGGACGCTCTTAAGACCGACGAGAAGAAGCACGAAATCAGCGAGGACGAGCACAAGCGGCTTGGCGCCGAAGTCCAGAAGATGACCGACGACACGATCAAGGACATCGATGCCGCTGCCCACGCGAAGGAACAGGAAATCCTCGGCAAGTGACATCCCGACCGGCCGCGACCGGGGGGGCGCCTTTGCACGGTAGTGCGGGAGGAGCAGTTCCTCGCCATGTCGCGATCATCATGGACGGCAACGGCCGCTGGGCGGCCAAGCGCGGACTGCCGCGGGTTGCCGGCCATCGAGCCGGCGCAGAGGCGGTCCGCAAAACCTTGCGAGCGGCTGTAAAAGCTGGTGTCGAAGTCCTTACGCTCTATGCATTTTCGTCTGAAAATTGGCGGCGGTCGGAAGAAGAGGTCAGCGACCTCAAGGGCTTGCTCGGCTTTTATCTCGAGCGCGAACTTGACGAACTGGAGCGGGAAGGGGTGCGGCTTCGCCTGATCGGCGACTATAAGGCCTTCGGCCCGCAGCTTGTGGAACGCCTTGAACGAGCCGTGGAGCGGACAGCGCACAACGACCGACTGACGTTGGTGGTAGCGCTCAACTATGGTGCACGCAGTGAAATCGCAGCGGCCGCACGCCAACTCGCCGCAGCAGGCGGCAGCCGGCACGCTTGACCCGGCCGAAATTGACGAGGCTCGGCTCGGCCTGGAGCTGATGACCAGCGACCTTCCCGAACTCGACCTGCTGATCCGCACCTCGGGAGAAAAGCGCCTGTCGAATTTCCTGTTGTGGCAGTCGGCATATGCCGAGCTGGTTTTCACCGACACGCTATGGCCAGATTTTGATGAAGCCGCCTTCAGCGCGGCTCTGAACGAATTTGCCGGGCGGCAGCGCCGGTTTGGTGGCCGATGAGGGAGCTGGCCACCCGCACCGCGGTCGGGAATCGTCCTGATCGCTGTTGCACTGGTCGAGGCTTTACTCGGCGGTTGGCCATTCGCGATCCTCGTCGCGGCGATCGCGACCGTCATGTACGTCGAATGGTCGAGGATCGTTTCCCGATGGGGCTTTGGATGGAAACTTGCCGGCTTCATCTATTGCCTGCTTCCAGCGATCTCGCTCCTGTGGATCCGCGAGCGGGCCGAATTCCAGGGCATTGGCAAGAGCTTCGACCTGCTGATCTGGGTATTTCTCGTTGTCTGGTCGACCGACATCGGAGCCTATTTCTCCGGTCGTGCGATTGGCGGGCCAAAGCTTGCGCCGTCGATTAGCCCCAACAAGACGATTGCCGGATTGGTCGGCGGTGTCGCCAGCGCTGCGGTCGTGGCAGGGGCATGGGCGAACATGGTCGGCCTCCCGGCGCTATTGCTGTGGCTTGCGGTTCCGTTCGCAATTGCGGCGCAGCTTGGCGACTTGTTCGAAAGCGGACTGAAGAGGCGCGCGGGGGTCAAGGACAGTGGTACCTGGCTTCCGGGCCACGGTGGGCTGCTCGACCGGCTTGATGGCCTGGTTCCGGTAGCCGTGCTCACCGCCGCACTCATGCTGTCGGGGTGGCTATGAGCCGGCGGCGAGTCTCGATCCTAGGTGCTACCGGATCAGTCGGCACGTCCACGCTCGATCTGATCGAGCGCCACCCTGACCGTTTCGAGGTTGTGGCCCTGTCCGCGGCGCGCAACGTGGCTGCCTTGGCCGATGCCGCCAGGCGCACCGGCGCCAAGCTCGCCGTAATCGATGATGCCGAACGCTGCTGCCCGAACTCGAACAGCGCCTTGAGGGCAGCAATTGCCGCGCTGCAACCGGGCGAGAGGCGCTAGCCGAGGCGGCGGCGGGCGAAGCCGAGTGGGTCATGGCGGCGATCGTCGGCTGTGCCGGACTTGAACCGGTCATGGCGGCGATAGAAGCCGGGCGGACGGTTGCACTGGCCAACAAGGAAGCGCTCGTCACGGCAGGCGAGCTGATGATCGCAGCGGCGCGCCATTCGGGCGCGGTAATCCTGCCAGTGGACAGTGAGCATAATGCTATTTTCCAATGTCTTGCCGATAATCGCTCATGCGATATCGCAAAATTGGTCTTGACTGCCAGCGGAGGTCCGTTCCGGGATCAGAGCCGCGATCAGATGGCGGGGAAGACGCCGGAACAGGCGGTGGCTCATCCTAATTGGTCGATGGGTGCGAAGATAAGTGTCGATTCGGCGACGATGATGAACAAGGGCCTTGAGCTGATCGAGGCGCATCATCTGTTCGGCCTGCCGAGCGATCGCATCGAGATTGTCGTTCATCCCCAGTCGGTGGTCCATTCGATGGTCGAATATGTCGACGGTTCCGTGCTGGCCCAGCTGGGCAGCCCCGACATGCGCATTCCAATTGCGTACGCGCTGGCCTACCCCGAACGGATGGAAACTCCCGCCGAAAAGCTCGACCTTGCCAGGATTGGGTCCCTGACGTTCGAAAAGCCCGATCTCGACCGTTTTCCGTCGTTGCGGGTTGCTCGGCAAGCCCTAGAGGCGGGCGGGGCAGCGCCGATCATACTCAATGCGGCCAATGAGGAGGCTGTCGCCGCCTTCCTCGATCGCCGGATTGGTTTCCTCGATATTGTCCGGACCGTGGAGGAAGCATTGGCTCGGACGAGCGCAGCCGCGCCCCGGTCCATCGCCGAGGTCATCGACATCGACCGATCCGCAAGAGCATTGTCCGGCGAACTCATGCGCGAAATGGCCGCCTGATGCTCGCCCAGCCGTCGCTGTGGTTCGTAGCGATCGCTTTCCTGTGCGCGATCGGCCCCCTCGTGCTGTTTCACGAGCTTGGCCATTATTGGGTCGCGCGGCTGTTTGGCGTCGGCGCAGAGCAATTTTCAATCGGTTTCGGTCACGAGATCGCCGGCTGGACCGACAAGCGGGGAACGCGCTGGAAGATCGGCTGGCTGCCGCTGGGCGGCTATGTCCGCTTTGTCGGAGACATGAATCCAGCCAGCCAGCCAGATCCCGATGCAAAATTGGCACCGGAAGTTAGATCGAGTGCATTCCATCTCCGGCCCGTTTGGCAACGTTTCCTGATCGTGCTTGCTGGTCCGGCAGCCAATTTCATCCTTGCGATCGCCATATTCGCGGCATTCTTCCTGGCCTTCGGCATGCCGAACACGCCGCCCGTTGCAGGAGGGATACAAGCCGGAAGCACTGCGGCAAGGGTCGGCCTTGTGACCGGCGACCGAATTCTCAGCATTGCAGGGCAGGAGACGGCGTCGTTCGAAGACTTGCGCCGGATCGTTTCAATCCGGCCGAATGAAGAGGTCGTCATCCGTTTCGAGCATAAGGGGGCCATGCGGTCGGCCAGCGCACGGATCGGAACGGAGCAGCGCACAGACGAATTCGGGCAAGTCTATCAAGTCGGACTATTGGGACTGCTTCCGCCCGAGCGGAATTTCGAACGAATGTCAGTCGTTGACGCAATCCCCGCAGCCACCGTGGTGACCGCCAAGATAACGCGATCCATCATTGATGTCGTCGGCCAGATCGTTACCGGACAACGATCCGTGAAAGAGGTCGGCGGGCCTCTTGAGGATGGCCCAGGTCGCGGGCCAACAGGCCAGCCTCGGCGTGTTCGACTTCACTTACCTGCTGGCGTTGTTTTCCATAAATCTCGGGTTCATCAATCTCTTGCCAGTTCCTATGCTCGATGGCGGTCACCTCGTCTTTTATGCCGCGGAGGCAGTCAGGCGCCGGCCGGTCAGCGAACGAGCACAGGATTGGGCATTTCGTGGTGGTCTTGCAGTGCTTCTCGCGTTGCTCCTTTTCACCACAGTCAACGACTTAGCGACTTTCGGCCTGTTTGAACGACTTGGGCGCTTGATTGGATAGAATGGTTGGGGCAGGGCTAGTCATCATCTGCGGCGCCGTTGGCAGACGGGGCCGCCAAGCAAACATAGGCGGGGAAGCGTGAGTTCCAGCAGCACTGTATTTACCAAGCGGATGGGCCGGGTTTTTCTGGTCGGCACCATCCTTGGCGGCTGGTCCGCACCCATCCTGGCACAGGAGGCGGCTCCGGCCGCTCAACCTGCTCCGGCAGCGGCGCAGCCGACACCTGCACCTGCGCCGGCCCAGGCGACCCCCGTATTGGCTCCTGCGCCAGCTCCAACGGCAGGCACGATCCGTTCGATCAAGGTTGAAGGATCGGAGCGCCTCGAGCCGGAAACGGTTCGCAGCTATTCCAGCCTCTCGCCCGGCCAAAGCTATACGGCCGAAACGCTCGATCAGGCCCTAAAGGACCTGTACGCGACCGAATTGTTCGCCGACGTCGTGATTACCGGCGCGGACACGGGCAATCTGGTGATTACGATCCGCGAGAATCCCGTCATCAACCGCATCGTCCTTGAGGGCAACAAGCGGATCAAGAACGACAAGATCACACCCGAGATCAAGCTGGCGCCTCGCCAGATCTTCACCCGATCGAAGGTTCGTGCCGACGTCGACCGGATCATCGAGCTTTATCGGCGGCAGGGTCGATTCGCTGCATCCGTCGAGCCCAAGATCGTCGAGCTCGACCAGAACCGCGTCGACCTGATCTTCGAGATCAGCGAAGGCGACAAGTCCAAGGTTCGCGCCATCAATATCATCGGCAACGAGGAATATTCGGACGGCCGGCTGCGCAAGGAAATGTTCACCAAGGAAGCCGGCGGCCTGCTTGGTTTCTTCAAGTCGAACGACAGCTATGATCCGGACCGGCTTGCCGCCGATCAGCAGAAGCTGCGCGCCTTTTACCTGACACAGGGCTATGCCGACTTCCGCGTCGTCTCGGCGCTGGCCGAGCTGACCCCGGACCGCAAGGACTTCATCATCACTTATGTGGTGGAAGAAGGGCCGCGATATAAATTCGGTACCGTCGAAGCGGAAAGCGAGCTTCGCGATTTCAATGCCGATTACGTCAAGTCGATCGTCAAGATCAAGCCGGGTAGCTGGTTCAACGCCAAGCTCGTCGAAGACACGGTTACCGGCCTGAACGAACTGGCTGGCGCCAGGGGTTACGCCTTCGCCGACGTGTCGCCATCGTTTGAGCGCGATGCCGAGAAGCGGGAGATGAACCTGACGTTCCGAGTTGGCGAAACTCCGCGCGTCTATGTCGAGCGGATCAACATCCAGGGTAACACGGTCACGCGCGACAAGGTCATTCGTCGCGAGTTCCGCCTGAACGAAGGCGATGCCTTCAACGCGTTCAAGGTCAAGCGCAGCCAGGATCGAATTCAGAGCCTCGGCTTTTTCCAGGAAAACCTGGAGATCAAGCAGACCCAGGGCTCATCAAACGATCGGGTAGTTCTAAACGTCGACGTGGAAGAGAAATCGACTGGCCAGCTTGAATTGTCGGCCGGCTATTCAAGCCTCGAGCGTTTCATCCTTTCGACCTCGATCACCCAGCGCAACTTCATGGGCAAGGGCCAGAAGCTCCAGACCGGCGTGAGCTATTCGAAATATTCCAAATCGATTTCGGCTGGATTCACCGAACCCTTCCTGTTCGACAAGAACATCCTGCTTGGCGGCGAAATCTTCTATCGTGACTACAATAGCTTCAATTTCGACGACAGTGGCGATCGCAACCAGACCTATGGCCAGAATTCGCTCGGTGGCGCGATCCGGCTTGGGTTCCCGGTCACCGAATATATCAGCGTCGGCACTCGCTATTCGCTAATCCGCGACAATATCACGCTCGATAAGGACGACTTCTTCACCGATCCTGACGGCGACGGGCCGCTCCCGACCGTGTGTAACCCGCTAAAGGCAGGCCGCTATCTGTGCCAGGAATTGGGCAAGCGGCTTGACGTCCGCGATCGGCCAAACGGTCGCCTATGACGATACCAACAGCATTCGTCCGACCCGCGGCCAGCGCATTATCTGGAGCCAGGATTTCGCCGGCCTGGGCGGCGACGTGAAATATATCCGCAGCCGCCTGGATGCGACGAAATATTTCGGCCTTCCGATGGGCTTCGTCCTCTCGATCCATGGCGAAGGCGGTTACATTCACGCACTCGAGAATGCGGACAGTGAGGGGCAGGATGCGATCCGCATCAGCGATCGCTTCTTCGGCCCGACCATGCGTGGTTTCGACATCCGCGGTATCGGTCCACGCGTCGTGCGCTACGCCTATGAGACGCCGGTCGACGTTGATAAATCGAAGGCCCTCTTCACCGACGCGCTGGGTGGCCAAGCCTATTATATGGGACGGCTTGAGGTGGAATTCCCGGCTTCGTCAGCTTTGAAGAACCTGGGACTTCGGCCGTCGGCATTTGTTGATATCGGATCGGTTTGGAAGCTCACCACCCCAGATTTGCTAGACGTTCCGGGGACTTGCACAGAGCCGGACAACTCGGATGAGGGCAATGCGCCTCAGGTTCAGATTCTCCTGCCAGGCGAAACCTGCGACACGCGGTTTCACCTATGTTCCGAGTTCCGGCTTCAAGGAATTCTTCCTCGGCAACTCGGTCAAACCACGCCTGTCGGTTGGCATTGGCGTCAACTGGGTATCCCCGTTCGGTCCACTGCGTATCGATATTGCCAAAGCCCTGCTTAAGCAGGAAGGCGATGAAACGAAGCTCTTCTCATTCAATGTAGGAACTCAATTCTAATGATGATTCGTATTTCTGCCGCCCTGATTGCGGCTTCCGCCCTGGCTACTCCGGCGCTTGCCCAGCGCGTGCCGGCCGCCCTGGTCGCCGTCGTCGACCTCGAGCGGGTCGGTCGTGAGTGCAATGCCTGCAAGACCGCCTCGACTGCGCTGCAGTCGCAGGTCAATGCCTTCAACACCCGCCGCCAGCAGCTGACCACGCAGCTCCAGCCGGAACGCCAGCAACTGCAGACGGCGGTCACTGCGCTTGCCGGCAAGCAGCCGGATGCCGCTCTTACCCAGCGGATTCAGGCCTTCCAGCAGAAGGAAGCCAGTGCGGCTCAGGAGCTTGAGCGTCAGCAGACCCAGATCCAGCGCAACCAGGCCTACATCAGCCAGCAGATCAACACGAAGCTGGTTCCGCTGTTGCAGCCGGCGATGGATCGTCGCGGTGCAAACGTCCTGATGGACACGGGCGCCGCGCTGCGCTTCGCGCCGGGCCTGGACATCACCAACGATGTGCTGGCAGCGCTGAATGCCTCCCTCACCAGCGTTTCGACGACTGCCCCGGCCCAAACGCAGCAGCAGAATCCCCAGGGTCGGTGAACGAAGTGACGACAAGCGCCGCCATTGGCCCGCTGGATGTCCGGCGGGTGATGGCGGCGCTGCCGCATCGCTACCCGATGCTGCTGGTCGACCGGGTCGAGAAGATCGTCCCCGACCAATCGATTACCGCCATCAAGGCGGTGAGCATGAACGAGGGCTTCTTTCAGGGGCATTTCCCTGGCCGACCGATCATGCCCGGCGTGCTGATCGTCGAGGCATTGGCGCAGGCGGCGGGCATACTAGCGGTTGAAAGCCTCGGCCTCGCGGATAGCGGCAAGCTCGTCTATTTCATGGCCATCGAGGGTGCGAAATTCCGCAGTTCCCGTGGAGCCGGGCTGCCTACTCCAGCTTGATGTCGAGTTCGTCCAGAAGCGCGCCAGCGTTTGCAAGTTTGCAGGCCGTGCCTCCGTCGACGGAAAGCTGGCAGCGGAAGCGCAGTTCACCGCGATGATCGCCGATCCGCCTAGCGCCTGATCGCCCAACTTCCGTTCGGCTCCGCCCTGATCCGGAATATTTCCGCGAACCGTTCGTCAGCAATCATTTTCGCGGGCGATTCGTCCATCTGGATTTCGCCGTTCGAAATCAACAATGCCCGATCGAACCGCGGAAGCAGGCTGAGGTCGTGAAGTGCCACCAGTACCGACTGCCCGCTATCCGCCGCAGCGCGAAACTGGTCGAGTAAGCGGAATACCCAATAGGGGTCGAGGTTCGAAAGCGGTTCGTCGAGCAATAAGACCGCTGGCCGAGCGACAAGGGCGCGGGCAGTCAAGACGCGCGCTCGCTCGCCGGTCGACAAGCGGTTCACTGGCCGATCGGCGAGGCCGTCGAGCTCGAATTGGTTGATGAGATCGTCGATGCGGGCGTCGTCCGGTCGAACCAGGCCGAGAGCAATTACGTCGCGCACGGCGATTGGCCAGGTTATGTCGCTGGACGCCGGAAGGAAGCTCAGCAACCGTCGACGTCGAGCCGGAGGGGCTGCGTCGACATCCTCACCGTCGATCGCCACATGACCGGCTGCGTTTTCGATCCTGGCGATTGCGCGAAGCAGGCTTGTCTTGCCTCCGCCATTGGGGCCGACAAGTGCCACCAGTTCGCCCGCCTTCACATTCAAGTCGGTCGGCAAGAGCCGTCCGTGAAGAGCGACCTGCCGAGCTACCAATGACGTCATGACGTCACCCTCCGCCGCATCGTAAGGATCAGCCAAAGGAACAGCGGCGTCCCGAACAGGGCGGTGACGACGCCGACGGGGATTGGACGATCGAGATGGATGGATCGAACAACAAGATCCGCGACCGTAAGCAGGATGCGCACCGATAATCGCCGCAGGGACCATTGCCTTGCCCGGGTGCCCCCGGCTCAGCTGGCGTCCGAAAAAGGGCGCGACCAGGCCGACGAACCCGATCGCCCCGGCAACCGAAACGCAGGCGCCGACGGCGATGGCCGTCAAGGCAATGACTTCCAGTGCAAGTTGTCGAGGTCGGAGACCGATCGACGCGGCGACATCCTCGCCCAAGCGCAATAAGATCGAGGGCCTTCGACCGGCGGATCAGCAAGACGGTAGCAATGGCTGCCGGTATGAGCGCCGCAGCGGCTTGCGACAGGCTGCGGTCGGTGAAGCTGCCCATCAACCAGTCGAATGCGTCGTAAAAGGCGAATGGAGAAGGGGCGAGCGCCAATGCAAGGCTGGTCGCGGCTCCAGCGGCCAGCGAGATGGCGAGTCCGGCGAGAAGCAGCGTTGCCGTGTCGGCGCGCCGGCCTGCCAGGGCGATGAGCAATACCAGCGTGCCCAAGCGCCCCAGCGGCGCCACAGGCGGCCAGCGCCAATGGCTGGCTCAGTCCTAGCCAATAACCGCCTAGCACCGCCCCGAGCGCCGCCCCGCTGGAGGCTCCGCTGATGTCGGGCGAGGCGAGGGGATTGGCAAACATCGCCTGCAGCGCTGCGCCGCTTGCGCCAAGCACCGCCCCATATCCCAGGGCCAGCAGAGTTCGCGGCAAGCGCAGTTCGAGAAGGATCAGGTCGGCGAGACCCGGATCGATCGCTTGCGCCTCCCTCAGCGGGGCAATCGGCAACAGCAGGTGGATTGCCGCTACTGCAAATCAGCAAAGCTGCGAGCAACGAGCCTCATTTTGCGCTCCGCAGCCGAACGATTTCGTCGACCATCAACGGGCCGGCGCATGTCCATGGGCGGCCATCGGTCATCAGGGTGCGCGAACGCTTGGGCTTGGCAAGCGGATGTTCGAGCCAGGATTGGCCGAGCGAACGCTCGTTGCGCCGGTAGGAAGAGCGGAGCAGCACGGCGGGAGGGTTGGTTGCCAGCAATTCGAGACTGGCCTTTCCACCCGGTAGCGGCCGCTGACCTAGTCCGGCCAGCCGCATCCATTGCGCTTCGAGCGAGGTCGGCCCGACGCTATTTCCGCCCGCACCGAGAAAGATGGCGTCAACGGGAGGGGCCTGTGAGCGGCGCAGCGCGGCGAGCTTTTGCCCCAAGGGATGGCGCGCCGAGCGTCTCCAAGCGCGGAAGCGACCCGCACCAGGTTGCGCTCTACGTCGTCTATTGTCGCAGGGAAGGGCAGATCGACGGCCCTGAGCCCCATGCGCTTGGCTATCAAGGCAGTATCGCGGCCGCCTCCGCCCATGGTCAGCAACAGGTTAGGCCGAGCCGGTAGCGCGCTTTCAAGGTCGCCGCGATTCTCCGGGAAGCTTCCGACCTATCCGCCAGATCGATGAATCCGCCGGGTCGCGCGAAAGGCGGCTGACGCTTGCGACCTCTGCTGGCCGGGCGAGCAGCAGCAGATACTCGTCGGCGCACATATTGAGCGACGCGACCCGGATCGCGGCGCTAGCGGTCAAGAGCGACGCGAACGCCAGCATGGATGCTCCTTCCTTCGGTCCGGTAACCGACTGCATCTTCGTAATCGTCGTTAAACGCGTTGGCGACGCGCACATGCACCTCGATTTGATCGATGACGCGGTAGGCTAGCTGGACGCTGGCCAGCCAATAAGCGCCCAAGCGGACGCGCTGTGCAGGAAAGATGTCGAAGTTGGTGTCGATCCGGTCGCCGGTGTAGGCAACCGCCGCACCATAGGTGAGCCGGCCGTGAGTGCCATCGAGTGCCACGCTGCCGCTATGCTTGGGACGTCGCTGTTCCTTCAACTGTCCTTCACCGACACTTGGTTCGCTAGCGTCGAGCCAGGCGTAAGTGGCGGTTATGCGCAGGGCGTCAGACGGGCGGTAATAGCCTTCCAATTCGACCCCCTGGCGCTTGCTCTTGCCAGATGCGTTGGCCGTGGAGGAAAGGAAGGTCGACGGATCGAATACGTCGACGATCTCGTTCTTCAGCCGCTGACTGTAATAAGTGAGCGATCCGCCCATCCGCCCGGCCGAATAACGTAGTGAGATGTCACCGCCACGGCTAGATTCGGGCTTCAAATCCGGGTTTCCGACGAACGATCCGGGGAAAAAGCCGTACAGGTCGAAAAAACTAGGCTGGCCAATACCTTCCCCATAGTTTCCTGCGATGGAAACTCCGCTTCCGACGTCGAGTTTCAGCGCGATCCGATAGGTGGTGGCATCCTTGAACTTGGAAAAGAAATCCTGCCGAACCGCAATGTCGGCGCTGACAGGCCCCAGGTCGGTTGCGCGCCATTCTGCCGTAGCAGACCGGTGCTTGCGGGAGCGGTCCTGGTCGGTGAAGCCGCCATATGCGGTGTCCCGCGCCTCGAATTCCTCGCGCTCGCTTTCAAGCGCGACAATAAACTGGTGTTTCCCGGTACGATGGCCGCCTTCCAGATCAAAAGTTCGGCGATTGGCTTCGGTTCGATTGACCGGCACGTCGCCAACCTCATTTCGGTTCGACGAGCCGAGCAGGCTGGCAGACACAATTCCATAGCTTCTTTCACGCTGGCCGAGTTCGGCATAAAGCCTCCCGGCGGCCAGCTTGTTGCGAGTTTCGTCCAACGTGTCGGCATGCGCGAAAGTGATTGGGTCGAACCCGTCGAATTCGCTTTTCCCGCGCAGGGCGAACCCAGAGCCGCCAAGTAGCACCGCGGGGGTTAGTCGATAACGACCAGCGCCGCGTAGCCCGACATTGCGATAACCATCCTTATCGCCACCGCCCAGGAAACTGTCGATGCCATCACTGCGCTGGCCCGCAATTCCAAGCGAGAAGCCGCGATCACCATCGCCCAGGCTGGTCCGCGCCGCGCCGCGCCAGCTGGCGTGGCTGCCACCTTCCGCGAAACCTTGCGTACCGCCGGAGCCCGGCGCTTCGCCGCTGACCGAAATGACCCCGCCTATCGCCTCGGAGCCCCAAAGCGCTGACTGCGGCCCGCGGACAACCTCGATCCGGCTGGCCAGGTCGGCGTTGAGAAGTTCAAATCGCGGTTCGTTGCCTGCGGCCGGGTCATTGGCGCGAATTCCTTCGACGAACAGCAGCGTTTGATTGGCCTCGGCACCGCGGATTCGAACCTGGGACAGCGATCCGGCAGGCCCGCTGACCGCGACCGATACCGAGGGAATTAAACGCAGAAAATCGGAGACCATCGGCGCCCCCAACCGCTCGATGCGTAGTGCATCGATCAAAGTGACGCTGGCGGGCGTCTCGTCGGCCGCTTGCTCGACGCGCGAGGCGGTGACGACAATTGCGGGCGGGTCGATAATCGGGAGTTCGGGCACATTCTTCCTTCCTTGTTCCATGACATGTCGTCACGGAGGGAAGGCACGCGCCATCAGGCGCGGGTCGGCCCACGTCCCGCGGCTGGTCCCGGCCGGGAAACGGACGACGGGCCAAGGCGGGTATCTGACTTGCCACTCACGCGAGCGGCTCACAGTTGCGGGCACAGTGCCGGATATTCGCCGGCTTCCCCCTTCGCCGGCGGCATTACACCGCCGGACCCTGGTCCTGGCGCGCGACGTGCTCCGTCCGGCGGCGCCTTGTCAAGCGCGGCGCTCTACGCTAGGGGCGCGGCTCACTTTTCAGGCTGGTCGGAACCAGCCAACTTACAAGGAATATGTCATGAAGAGCGGGACGCACCCCGATTATCACTTCATCACGGTCCAGATGACCGACGGCACGACCTACCAGACCCGCTCGACGTGGGGCAAGGAAGGCGACACGCTGCAGCTCGAGATCGATCCGACCGCGCACCCGGCGTGGACCGGCGGCCGCGGCCAGATGCTCGACACCGGCGGTCAGGTCGCGCGCTTCAACAAGCGCTTCGGCGGACTTTCGCTCAGCAAGAAGTAACGCGCAAAGCCATGCAGGGGGCATGGAAAGTGCGCTGTTCATGATCCGCTCGGCTCCGACCCTGGAGACCGAGCGGCTCCTGATTCGCCCGTGGCGGAAGGAAGATTTCCGCCCTTACCACGAGCTTTTGCAGCATCCCGACGTGCACCGGCACTTCGGGCCGGAACCGATGGGGCAGGAAGAGTGCTGGCGCCGGTTGTTGGCCTCAATCGGGGGCTGGCAAGTCAATGGCTTCGGCACCTGGGCCATCGAGCGCAAGAGCGATGGCAAGTTGGTAGGCAACGCCGGCCTGTTTACGGCCTGGCGGGGCCTCGACCCCGAGTTTGGTGACGACCCGGAAATGGGCTGGATATTCAGTCACGAGGTTCACGGGCAAGGGATGGCCGGTGAGACCTGCCGCGCTGTACTGGATTGGGCCGAGGAGACGCTGGCTCCGACCCCGATCTGGGCAATCATCGCCCCGGCAAACGCACCGTCGCTAAAGCTGGCGGAACGGCTGGGCTTCGAGCAGCTGCACGAAACCGACTATCATGGCGACCCGACGATCGTGCTGCGCCGCCCCACCTGGCGCTAATCACCAGCCTCCACCACCACCGCCACCGCCGCCGCCGCCCGACGATCCGCCGCCGCCCGATCCGCTCGACGAACCGGGAGCGGTCGAGGCGGAGCTGATCGTGCTGGTCAGCGACGAGCCGAGGGAATCGACGAAACCGCCGGTGTCGTTCCATGGGTCGGATGAGCCCGAATACCAGGCAAAGCCCTGGCTAGCGCCAGGTGCGGCCGCCGCGGCCGCGAGCAGGCCGGTATAACGGTCGGCCCAACGGTTCTCGACATCCAGCGCGATGGCATATGGCAAGTAGCGCTCGAACAGCTGCAAACTATCCTCAGGCGCCTGCATCCGGTCGAGACGATCGCGCTCCGTAATCGACAAATATTGTTTGAACCCGGCGATTCGATCGAGGACCCCACGGCCTTCCTTCGTCGGCGCCGACATCCACCAGAAGCTGCTGATCACGAACGGCAGGCCAATCAACGGGATGGCCAGCGGTAGCCATCGTCCACTGTTGAGCGCTTCGGCGAGGATCGGAAAACCTGCCAATACCGCCGCGCCGCCGATAAGGGCGGCAAGCAGCTGCACCAGGCATCGGCCGGTTCCCGCGCCGGGCCGTGCGTGGAACAGCAGAGCTGCGATCGCCAATCCAGCGCAGGACAAGAGGGCCATTGGCGATCGTCCGCCGCTTTCCGCCAGAACCACCGCAACTGCCGCCATCCACAGTGCCGCGACAAAAATGGCAAAAGCCGCGCCAACCCAGCTGTAATTTCGGTTGAACAAGCGTCCTTCGTAGGTGCCAGCAAAACTGTCGCTTAGAGCCTTCTCGGCAGCGGCGAAGGTGGCGTGATTCTCCTGCTCCATGACCAATGAGCTGTCGGGTTCGACGAGCATATTTAGCGAGGCTAGCTCGGGGGCTGCGAGTTGCTGCGCTCCGGGAAGCTCATGTCGCTCGATCCGCCGCTCGTTGCTGCGGAAGAAGCCGCGGTCTTCCTCGACCAGCCGCACATGCCCCTTGACCGCGGCATCGACCAGCGCGGCCGCAAAGCCGCGATTGTCGAACTTCTGCTCGACGATATAGCGCATGGCGGCCGGCGAGAGGTTGTCCGGGGGCGAGAAAAGCGGGACGACCGTTCCGGCAATCGGATCACGGCCAGCTTTGCGCCAGGCATAAAATAGATATGCGAACATCGCGCCCAAGCCCGTCGCGCCGGCCAGTGGCGGTCCCCAATCGGACAGGAACCAGGCCAGGCGCGATGAGGCGGCCGGCTCGGCGATCACCTGCTTTGGAAATGCGACTGCGACGGTCAATCCTTCGCGCGGCCCCAACGGCCGCGTGGTTTCGAACCGGATCGTGCCTGCTTCTTCGGAGGTTACCCTTGCAGCGCTTTCAGTCGAGCCTTGCGCACCGGTGTAGGCGCTGCGCTGACCGAAGCGGACCGGCGAGGGGAGGGTGATTGTCGCGGCCGCCCGATCGATCGGGAAAGTCCCAGCCGTTGCCGGTCACGTTCCAGTAAAGTTCGTCGTAATCGTCGAACCGGCCGATCATTCGCGTCGCGCGGTAGCGGATCGTGTAATTATGCTCGCCCGGCGCAACCATGCGGTCGGCGCTACCGATCCGGATTCTAACGCCATTTCCTAGCATCTCGACTTTTGCCGGCTCCGGCTGGCCGTCGAGTGCAGTGCTGACTAGCTCAAATCCGACCTTAACCCGCCGGCCGCCGGGCGCGTCGTAGTGGGTCGGGAAATCGCGATAGATGCCATGGTTGATCGCGACATTCTCGGCGCGGACGTGGATTGTCTCGGTAACGTCGAGCGTGCCGTCCTGCTGGATCGCGATCTGGCTGTCGAAGCTCAGGATCCGCTCTTCCGCCGCTGCGGCCTGGGGGAGGAGCAACGAAAGCAGCGCGACGAGCGCGGCTACGAAGAGCCGCATCGGCGTCAGGGCCGCTGGAATTCGACCTTGGGCGCGGTCTGGATGCTGGCGTCGGCATCCTCATAATAAGGCTCTTCGCCTGAATCCCATGGGTCCGGCGAAGAACAGGTCTGGGAAGGACAGGATGCGCGTATTCAGGTCGCGCGCGGTGGCGTTGTAGTAGCGACGTGCAGACTGAAGCTCGCCTTCCAGCGCTGACAACTCACTCTGCAGCTGGCGGAAATTGTCGTCGGCCTTGAGGTCCGGATAGGCCTCGGCCACCGCGAACAGCCGCCCAAGCATCGCGGTCATGGCATTGTCGGCCTGCGCGGTCGCCTGCAACGCTTCCGGCATTCATCGCATCGGCGCGGTGGGCGGTCACCGGCGTCGAGCGTCTCGCGCTCGTGGGTTGCATAGCCCTTGACCGTCTCGACCAGGTTGGGGACGAGGTCGGCGCGGCGGCGAAGCTGGACGGTGATCCCGCTGAACCCTTCCTTCACCAGCGCCCGAAGCCGAACAAGCCGGTTGTAGACGGCGACGCCATAAAGCAGCAGCAGGACGATGACGGCCAAGGACAGATCCAGGTGATCATGACGATGCTCCCCCCGAGATTCGAGCGGGAGCATAGTCGCGGTTTGGCGGGCTAGAAAGCCGGAATTCCGGTGATCGCGCGGCCGAGGATCAGCGCATGGACGTCATGCGTGCCCTCATAGGTGTTGACCGTCTCGAGGTTGGCGGCGTGGCGCATCACGTGGAACTCGGCGCTGATGCCATTGCCGCCATGCATGTCGCGGGCGATCCGGGCGATATCGAGCGCCTTGCCGCAATTGTTGCGCTTGATGAGGCTGATCGCCTCGGGGATGAGTTCGCCTGCCTCGAGCCGGCGGCCGACGCGCAGCGCCGCCTGAAGGCCCGAGCGTGATTTCGGTGATCATGTTGGCGAGCTTCAACTGGACCAGCTGGTTGGCGGCGAGGGGCCGGCCGAACTGCTTGCGATCGAGCGTATATTGGCGAGCGGCGGCATAGCAGGCCTCGGCCGCGCCCATCGAGCCCCAGCCGATGCCGTAGCGGGCGCGATTGAGGCAGCCGAACGGGCCTTTGAGCCCCTGGACGTTGGGCAGAAGCGCATCTTCGCCGACATCGACCTCGTCCATCACGATCTCGCCGGTGATCGAGGCGCGAAGCGAGAGCTTCTCCTTGATCTTGGGGGCGGAGAGGCCCTTCATGCCCTTTTTCGAGGACGAAGCCGCGGATCGCGCCGCCATGCTCCTCCGACTTCGCCCAGACGACGAAGACGTCGGCGATGGGCGAATTGGTGATCCACATCTTGTTGCCGGTGAGGCGATAGCCGTTGGCCGTCTTGACGGCGCGGGTGCGCATGCCGCCGGGGTCGGAGCCGGCGTCGGGCTCGGTCAGGCCGAAGCAGCCGACCAGTTCGCCCTTGGCCAGGCCCGGGAGATATTTCCGCCGCTGCTCGTCCGAGCCGTAGGCGTGGATCGGGTACATGACGAGCGAGCTCTGGACCGACATCGCCGAGCGATAGCCGCTGTCGACCCGCTCGACCTCGCGGGCGATCAGGCCGTAGCTGACATAGCCGAGGCCGGCGCCGCCATATTCCTGCGGAATGGTCGCGCCGAGCAGGCCGAGGTTGCCCATTTCGCGCAGGATCTCGCGATCGAAATTCTCGTTGAGATAGGCTTCGGTGACGCGCGGCTGGAGATTGTCCTGGGCGTAAGCTTCCGCGGTGTCGCGGACCATCCGCTCTTCGTCGGTCAGCTGGTGGTTGAGGTCGAACGGATCGGCCCAGTCGAACGGCAGGATGGCAGGCTCGCCCACGTAAGTCTCCGCGAAAGGATGAGTGTCGCGCCGCCCTTTAGCGGCGCTAACTGGCCTGCGCCACCCCGCTGCCGTTGTTGGCGGCTCGTCCAAAGCTCTGCTTCAGCGTCAGGCCGAAGTTCAGATGGCGGTTGCGTTCGCGAAATTCGTTGATGCGAAAGTCGGGCTGGGCGCGATTCGGGAATGAAAAGCAGTCGGTTGCGGTTGCCCGAAGTGTTGAACGCATTGTCGAGATCGAGCGTGATGGTGGTGCCGGCACGCGGCCGATATTCGACGAATGCCGTTCCATAGGGCCCGCCGTTGAAATTGGTGTCGAACTCATCGGTCCGGAAGAATGTGAAGCGGTCGCGATCGTTGACGGTAAAACCGTACGAGAAATTCTTGAGATCATGACGAAATTCCACGGTCCAATCCCAGTCGGGAAATTCCCCGGAGAAATTTCGCTTCTCGCCACTGATCGGATCCTCGACCCGTGTTCGCTGCAATTGGCCGTTGAACTTCAGGCGCATGCCGTTGAGCCCGATCTTGGCCAGCGGAGCATCCAACGTCAGTTTCGCAAAATATAGTTTTCCGGTGCCGATATTGCCGGGCGCGTCGAAGGCGTGGCCCTCGTCATCGAAGATCAGGACGCGGTCTTGAAGATCGTTGATCAGATTATATCCGACATCGATCTTCGCAACGCCGTCGCCGAGCAGCGGATGCTCGATAGTACCGCGAAACTCCCATGCCTGTTGGGGGATCAGGTCGGGGTTGCCCGCATTGACCCGGTCAGTCGACAGTTCCGCTGAACTGATGAAGTCATAGAAGTCTAGCTGTGCGACGGTTCGCTTGGCGGACAATTGCCCATGCCAGCCCTTACCGCCCTTCCAGTCGAGCGTCAGGCTGGGCTTCCAGAAGCGCAACGACCGATCTGCCCGGGTATCGCCGCGAACGGTGATGCTTGAATATTCGTAAGTCAGGCCGCCATCTATTCGGATCGACTTTGAAAGCTGTCGGCCGAAATTGATGAAAGGCTCGGCGCGCTTTTCCTTCACCGTGGCGGAATCGATCGGGCAGGTCGATCTGAACCGGCTCGCCCCCCGCGAGAAACTCGAACAACCGGACATTCTGGTCGAGTGTGTTGAGCACGCCTTCGACCCCGTTTCGAACGAGAAGCCAAGCAAATTGGCGCGGGTCCAGGTGAGGCGAAACAAGGTTTCGTTGCGCTGCGCATCCTGCAGTTGCTCGAACCCGCCAAGCACCTCGCTTCCGCCTTCAGTCCGGAACCGATAACGTTCCCGCCATCCGTCGCGCTGCTGGCGATTGACCAGGCCGACCAATTTGATCGCACCTCTGGCCAGCGGCCGGGAGATGTCGCCGCCGATCTCCCAGATCGGGCTCTTGAAGTCCTGCAGCAAGTCGTCGTCGCGCTCGGGGAATCCCTCTGGAATGACGTGATTGTCCTGCGTCAGGTAGAAGCTGCCAGGCGACCAGCGTCCGTTGAGGTGCATCGCCTTGTCGCTCGACTGCTCCAGCCCCCAACTTCCAGATATGTAAGGATTAAAGTCGCGGTAGCTGTTGTGCTTTCGCCGATATTCAATGAGCTCGCCCGTATCCGGGTCGGTCAGCGTATCGGTGCCTTCCTCAAGATTGAGGACATTGCTGGTTCCAGCCGACAGATTGAAGGTCGAATCGCCACGCCGGACAAGCGCAGAAAACGATGCGTCGGGGATGATCCTCCCTGTGTAGAGCCGCCGAATGGAGCCGGTGACATTTCCGTCCATTCCGCCTTCGGCAGACAAGATGACGTTGAGCACCTGGCTCTTGGTCGAATATTCGGCACCGTAAAGGTCGCCGGTACCTACTTCGACCCGAACGACCCTGCCGGCAGGAATGTTGCGGAGCGTATCGGTTAAAGTTTCTGCTTTGGAGCTTGGCCGTGCGCCGTTGATCACGACATTGCCCGCTGCCCCTGCGAAACCGCGCGTAGAGACGTCGCCAAGGTCGAGCGAAAAGCCCGGAACCAGTCGCGCGATATCGAGCGCGGTTTGCGGCGCCGAAGGAGCGAAGAATGCAGCATCGTAGACAGAAGTCTGGGCCCGCTGGCTCGAGCCTGCTGGCGGGGCGTCGACCTGCTGGGCAAAGGCTGGGAAGGCAAGCGAAGTGGAGAACGCAAGCAAACTATATGGTGTTAGACGGCTACGCATGCTCACTCCCCGTTAGGCTTGAGCGGCCTAGGCCGGTCCTTTCGAAGGCGGGAGCATCGTTCGATCAATCGACGAACGGCTCGATCAACAGTTTTGGGCAACGCTCGGCAGTCCCGGTCGCTCTGATCGATCGATTGTATCGTTGAGTTTGGCTTGGCCTGAGACCGTGCGCGCCAAGCCGGCCAAGGCATCCTCTCGGCATCAGCAAAAAACTGCGAAATTCTCCGTATATATACCTACAGAAATTACCGGCAATTTGCCGGTAAACTTAGCAGCCTCGGGAACTTGGACCAAGTTGCGTTCAAGTTAAATTGGGATGTGAGCTTGGTGCTGATCTGTCAGGCTCCAAATATCGGAGGAGTGAGAAATGTCCTCATTAAGGAAGAGCTTTGCAACCGCCGGCATGGTGGTCCTGAGTGGATTGAGCCTAAGCGCCTGCGCCACTACACAATATGTGGACGAACAAATTGCAGGCGTGAACAGCCGCATCAGCGCGCTGGAAGCCAAGGTGCAGCAGGTTGACGCCACGGCACAGGCCGCCGGTGCTTCCGCCCAGCAGGCCAATCAGCGGATCGACCAGCTGACCAGCCGGGTTGACAGCATCGAGCAGCAGCTGGCTGCAAAGCGGCCTCGGAACTAACAATCCGATCACGGGGTTCGTCTGGCTAACATGGTCGTTCGGACTTCGCGTTCGATATTTGGTTGAGGTAGCAACTATTGGCTCTGCGCTATCGCGCGACGGCGGTTTGGGTTGCGCTCGCAGTTGCGGGCGTGGCGCAGGCGCCGCACGCCATAGCGCAGCCGATGGAAACGGCCAGCGGTGAAACGCCGGTAGCACCGGCGAACGAGATAGAAGATCCCAGCAGTTTGACGTTTCGCCCAGAGGCGCGTCCCAGCGAAGCCATAAGAGAGACGGACCCGCTGGCACCAATAGCCGAGCTCCAGGATGACGGAGCGGGACCGGAAGTCGCCGATCAAACAATTGAAGTTGCTGAAGCCTCAAGGCCACGCATGCCGACAGATATGATTGCGGATGCTGCTGAGACGCCGTCGGGAACGGCAGCGATTGTAACCAACTGGATAACCGCAACGGGCGATAATGGCGGCTTGCCCTTCATGGTCATCGATAAGGTCGCGGCCATGGTGTTCTTGTTCGACGCCGAAGGTCAATTCATCGGCTCGACGCCGGCGCTATTCGGCATCACGGCCGGGGACGATTCCGCAACAGGCGTCGGTGACCGCGAGCTGTCCGACATCAAGCCGGAAGATCGGACAACCCCCGCCGGCCGTTTTGTCGCGAAGTTCGGGCTGGCCACCGGCAATCGGAACGTCTTGTGGGTGGATTATGAGACGTCGATCTCGCTTCATCCGGTCATTACGACAAACAAGAAGGAGCGGCGCTTGCAGCGGCTGCGTTCGCCATCGGCGGGCGACAATCGCATCACCTTCGGCTGCATCAATGTGCCGTCCGGGTTCTATGAGGACATCGTTCGCCCGCTCTTCGCGGACACCAGCGGGATCGTTTATATCCTGCCGGAACATAAATATCTGTTCGAGGTGTTCCCGGCGTTTCGACCTGACGCGCGGCCCGCGTCGCACGCAGAAGGTGGGCGTTGAGCCTGGCGGAGAGGGTGGGATTCGAACCCACGGTGAGCTTGCACCCACGGCGGTTTTCAAGACCGCTGCCTTAAACCACTCGGCCACCTCTCCTAGCGCCGGTCATCCCAGCTTCATGCTTGCTCGCCTAAGCGACGGCGATGGGCTGTGCAAGGCGCGGGATGAATGCATTCGGCTCATTGGCCAACCATCGCTAGCGTAAGGTGAGAACCCCGTAAGGAGGCGAAATGCGATTTTGGTTGGCGCTTGGATTATCGGTAACCGGATCAGGCGCCGCTGCCCAAACCGACCCGCTCGCTCCCTTGCCCGATCTGCAGCCCGCTGCGGCAACGACGGTCAGCCAATACTCTCCGCCTCCGCTCGCCAGCCCGGTCCTGACCGGCTTCGCCGCCTATAAGACCAGGCTATCCGCCGCTGCCCGGAGCGCTGGTGTGAGGGAGGCGACCATTCAGGCGGTGGTGCCGTTCCTCTCGCTCAATAGCCGGGTGATCCAACTCGATCGCGGCCAGCCGGGCGGAGTCAACAACCCAAACGCAATCCCGCCCTTCGCGCCTTATCGGCGCGCACATGTCACAAGCGACCTGATCCGTCGCGGTCAGGCGCGCTACGCCGCCAATTACAGCAGGCTTCGATGGATCGAGCAGCGCTTCGGGGTCGAGCCACAGGTGCTGATGGCCATTTACGGCCATGAGACCAGCTACGGCACGGTGACCGGAGGTTTCGACTTGCTCGAGGCGCTGGCGACGCTGGCCTATGAGGGCCGGCGGCGGCAGTTGTTCGAAGTCAGAGTTTGTGGCCGCGCTTCAGCTGCTCGACCGCGGCACGCCCAGAAGCCGATTGAAAGGCAGTTGGGCCGGGGCGACCGGCTATCCTCAATTCATGCCATCGGCCGTGCTTCGCCTCGCGACCGACGGCGATGGTGACGGGGTAGCGAATATCTGGAGGAGCGAAGCCGATGGATTGGCTTCGATCGCCGCCTATCTTCGCGATGCCGGTTGGAAGCCGAATGTCCACTGGGGCATTCCCGTGCGTGTCCCTGCGGCCCTCAATCGCGCCGCGATCGTGTCGAAGCTGGTCGCGCCCCGCTGCGCGCCAGTCTACAAGCGCCACAGCCAATGGAAAACGATGCGCGAATGGAGAGCGCTTGGCGTCCAGCCGCTTGGCCGGAGCCTGCCCGAGAGCGAAATGGCGACGTTGATCGAGCCCGACGGGCGCGACGCCACCGCCTATCTGTTGACGACCAACTATCGGGCGATCCTCGATTATAACTGTTCTAACTTCTATGCCTTGTCGGTCGGACTGCTGGCGGATGCGATCGCACGATGATGCCACTCGCGCCGGGCGCGGGCAGTCGTTAGACAAGCAATTCTGCCCCTCAAGCAACCGGAGCCGATACGTCCGATGATCCGAGCAACTTTTACCCTGACCGCCGCTTCTCTCCTGCTCGCCTCGGCTGCGCCGGCCAAGGCGCCGCCTTTCGATACGCCGGCCCCCGTCGCCTATCTGATCGACCTGTCGTCGGGCGCGGTGCTCCTGTCGAAGGATGCGGATCGGCGCATGCCGCCTGCTTCGATGGCCAAGATGATGACCACCAACGTCGCATTCGAGTTGATCGATCGCGGCGATCTTGCGCTGGGCAAGATGTGCACGGTGCGGCCCGAAACATGGCAGAAATGGCATGGACCACAGGCCGGATCGACTATGTTCCTGTCGCCGAACGAGCAGGTCAGCGTCGAAAACCTACTCCACGGCATCGTCACTCTGTCGGGCAACGATGCTTCGGTCGTATTGGCCGAATGCATTGCCGGAACCGAGGAAGCCTTCGCCAATGTGATGAACGAGAATGCCAAACGGCTTGGCCTGACAAATAGCCAGTTCGGCAACTCGAACGGCTGGCCGGACGAGGGGCGGACCTACGTCACGGCGCGCGATCTTGCGACGCTTGCCCGGGCCGAAATCGAGAACCATCCCCAGCTCTACAAGAAGTTCTACAACCAGACGAGCTTCACATGGGGCAAGACCCTTGGCTCGGGAACCGATATCACCCAGGCCAATCGCAATCCCCTGTTAGGGCGGGTGCCAGGCGCAGACGGGCTGAAAACCGGCCACACCGATGAGGCCGGTTATGGATTCACCGGATCGGCCGAGCAGAACGGCCGTCGGCTGGTGATGGTCCTTGCCGGGCTCAACAGCTTCAATCAGCGCATCGAGGAATCTGTGCGACTGATGCAGTGGGGCTTCAACGCCTGGCAGACCAAGCCGCTGTACAAGGCCGGCGCTGCGGTCGGCAGCGCCAAGGTCCAGCTGGGTAGCGACGGCGAGGTCGCACTGGTCGCCCCGCGCGACCTGGCTATAACGATTCCCGCCGGAGTGCTGTCCAAGATCCAATCGACCAAGATCCGCTATCAAGGCCCGTTGAAGGCGCCGATCGCCAAGGGCCAGCATGTCGCCGACCTGGTGGTGACGACGTCTGAGGCCGGCGAGCAGGTGATGCCGCTGGTTGCCGCCGAGGCGGTAGGTGAAGCGGGCTTCTTCGCCCGCGCCTGGATCGGCCTGAAGCAACTCCTGGGCATGGCCTGATCCGTCCCAATGACGCGCGGGCGTTTCATCAGCCTGGAAGGCGGGGAGGGGGTCGGAAAGTCGACTCAGTTGACCGCGCTTGCCGATGCACTGCAGGGCAGGGGCATTCAGCTGCTCGTTACCCGCGAACCGGGCGGAAGTCCGGGGGCAGAGGCGATTCGCAAGCTGCTGCTGGAGGGGGAGGAGGCGCGCTGGAATCCGCGCGCCGAGGCGTTGCTCTTTGCGGCAGCTCGTTCGGATCATGTCGAAAAGACGATCCTGCCCGCGCTTGAGCGCGGGGACTGGGTTCTCTCCGACCGCTTCCTGGATAGCAGCCTGGCCTATCAGGGCGAAGCCGGCGGACTGGGAATGGAGGCGGTGCGTGACCTTCATCGGTTCGGCAGCGGAGACTTTCTCCCTGACCGGACGCTGGTGCTGATCCTTGACGAAGCCGAAGGTGCGGTCCGGGCTCGGGCGCGGGATGGCCATCTCGGCGATCGGATCGGGTCACGGCCACCGAGTTACCATGCCGCGGTCGAGGCTGGATTTCGGATCATGGCAGACCGGGAACCTGAACGGGTCAAGCTGATCGACGCCAGCGGCCCGCCGGCCACCGTGACGGCGCGACTGCTCTATGCCTTGGGGGATCTGCTGCCGTGATTGTCGGTCAGGACAAGGCAGTCGAGCAATTTACCAGCGCATGGGCTTCGCGCCGGCTCCACCACGGATGGCTGCTGGTGGGTCCAAAGGGTGTTGGCAAAGCCACATTCGCGCGGCTGGCCGCAACTCGGGCGCTGGCTGAAGCCGCTGGCCCTCCGGTTGGGCTAGCGGGCCTGGAAACGCAGCCCGAACATCCGATCGCCCGGCTCATCGCGGCCGGGAGCCATCCCGACTTGCGCTGGCTAGAGCGGTTGGAGCGGCCAACGGGCGGCCTCGCCCGGAATATCAGCGTCGACCAGGTCCGCTCGCTCGGAGACTTGCTCGCGGTGACGCCGTCCATGAGTCCGTGGCGGGCGATCGTGATCGATGCGGCCGACGACCTCGAAGCCGCCGCCGCCAATGCCCTGCTGAAGATGCTCGAGGAGCCGCCGCCCAACACGCTGTTCTTCCTCGTCAGCCACGCGCCGGGTCGACTGTTGCCCACAATTCGCTCGCGCTGCAGGAGATTGGATTTCGGGCGGCTCGATACCGACGTCATGACGTCATTGTTAAGACGTTCATTTCCCGATGAAAAATCGGAAGCGATCAACTCCTTGGTTGAATTCTCCAACGGCTCGATCGGCCGAGCGATGGATATCGCCGCGCTCGACCTCGCGCCGTTGGAAAGCCAGGCACTGGCAATACTTCGAGAGGGGGATCGGGACAATTCGCGCCGTTCCAAGCTGGCTAGTTCCCTTGGCTCCAAGGCGGCAGCGGATCGTTATGCCGCGTTCCTGGAGATTATTCCCGGATTGATTGCGCAGGAAGCCGTGAACTTGGAGGGCGACGCCCGCGTCCGGGCGCTCGAAGCATATTCCAAGGCTCGCGAGACGGTAGCGCTGGCGCCGCGACTATCGCTCGATCCCGCGGCGACCGTGTTTCAACTCGGCGGGATCCTCGCTTCCGTCGCCTTGAAGCCTTAGGTCGAGGCCGCTAGGGGCAGGGCCATGGCCGAGCCCTATTACATCACGACCGCAATCAGCTACCCCAACGGCAAGCCGCACATCGGCCACGCCTATGAGGCGATCGCGGCCGACGCCATGGCGCGCTTCCGGCGCGCGCAGGGCCGTGATGTCCGCCTTGTTACGGGGACCGACGAGCATGGGCTGAAAATGGTCCAGACAGCCCGAGCCGAAGGTCGCGATACGCTTGAGTATGCCGACGAAATGTCTGGTTATTTCCGTAAGATGTGCGATGATCTGAATATCAGCTATGATGCCTTTGTCCGCACCACGGAACCGCGGCATTATGAGGCGAGCGCTGCGATTTGGAAGGCGATGGAAGAGGCTGGCGACCTCTATCTCGACCGGTACGAAGGCTGGTATTCGGTCCGCGACGAGGCCTTTTACGACGAGAGCGAGCTGATCGACGGGGAGGGGGGCGAAAAGCTTTCGCCCCAAGGCACGCCGGTCGAATGGACCGCCGAGGAGACCTGGTTCTTTCGCCTGTCGAAATATCAGGATCGCCTGCTTGCGCTTTATCGCGACAATCCGGACTTCATCCGGCCCGAGACGCCGCCGCAACGAGGTTGCTCCGCTTCGTCGAAGGCGGGCTCAAGGACCTCAGCGTCTCGCGCACCAGTTTCGACTGGGGCGTCCCGGTCCCCGGATCGCCCGGCCACGTCATGTATGTCTGGGTCGATGCGCTGACGACCTACATGACTGGGGTCGGCTTTCCCGAGAGGGACGGCGATTATGCCCGTTTCTGGCCCGCCGACGTCCATCTGATCGGCAAGGACATCGTCCGCTTCCACGCGGTCTACTGGCCGGCTTTCCTGATGTCGGCGAACCTTCCGCTGCCGAAACAGGTGTTCGGACACGGTTTTCTGCTCGCGCGCGGCGAGAAAATGTCGAAATCGCTCGGCAATGTGGTCGATCCGATGGATCTGGCGGAGCGACTTTGGGGTCGACCAGCTGCGCTATTTCCTGCTGCGCGAGATCAGCTTCGGCCAGGATGGCAGCTACAGCCGCGAGGCGATCGTCAACCGCGTCAACAGCGAGCTGGCGAACAGCTTCGGCAACCTGGCCCAGCGCAGCCTGTCGATGATTTTCAAGAATTTGGGCGGAGTTCTTCCGTCGCCTGGAGAAGCCGAGGAGGACTGCGCGCTGCTCGATCAGGTTCGACAGGCGTGCGACACTCTGGCGGTCGAGTTCGACCGATTTGCATTCTCGGCAGGGCTGGAGGCGTGGATGGGCGCCGTGTTCGCCTGCAACGCCTATATCGACGCCGCGGCGCCCTGGGCGCTCAAGAAGACCGATCCGGAGCGCATGGCCGCCGTGCTCGGCACGCTGGTCGTCGCGGTGCGCGAGCTGGCCGAGGCGGTAAAGCCGGTGATCCCTGCCTCGGCCGAGAAGCTGATTGCGTTGATCGACAGCGGCAAGGACGGCGCTGCCGATCGCCCAGCCGACGCCGATTTTCCCGCGCCTCGAGCTGGGCGAGGACGAGGAAGCGGCGGCATGAAGCTGATCGACAGCCATTGCCACCTCAACTACGCCGGCCTTGTCGAGCGGCAGGACGAGGTGCTGGCCAATGCGCGGGCACGCGGAATCGGCGGTTTTCTCAACATTTCGACCCGCCAGAGCGAATGGGACGAGGTAGTCGGCGCCGCCGAGCGCAACGACGACGTCTGGGCCAGCGTCGGCGTCCACCCGCACGAGGCCGATGCCCATCCCGATCTCGGCGCCGCGGCGCTGGTCGAGGCGGCGGCGCATCCGCGGGTGATCGCGATCGGCGAATGCGGGCTCGACTATTATTACGACAAGTCGGACCGCGCGGCGCAGCGCGAGCGCTTCCAGGCGCATATCGAGGCGGCACGCGCGACCGGACTTGCCGCTGGTCGTGCACACGCGCGATGCGGAGGACGACACCGCCGAAATCCTCACCCGCGAAGTCGGGAAGGGTGGCGTCGCCGGCGTGCTGCACTGCTTCACCGGCAGCGCCGACCTGGCCCAGAACCGCACTCGACCTCGGCTTCTACATTTCCATCTCGGGCATCGTGACGTTCAAGAATGCCAAGGACTTGCAGGAGGTCGCGAAGGCAATCCCGCAGGATCGGCTGCTGGTCGAAACGGATTCGCCCTTCCTCGCCCCGGTGCCGCACCGCGGCCAGACCTGCGAGCCGGCCTTCGTCGCCGACACGGCGGCCTTCCTGGCCGAGCTTGCGCGACGAGCCGCTCGACGAGCTGGCCGAAGCGACCACCGCCAACTTCTTCAAGCTGTTCGGAAAAGCCGCGGCGTGAAAGTTCGGATTCTCGGTTGCGGGACCTCGTCCGGCGTGCCGAGGATCGGGAATGATTGGGGCGATTGCGATCCCAATGAGCCGCAGGAACCGTCGCACGCGTTCCTCGATCCTGATCGAAAGCGGCGGCGAGCGGCTGCTGGTCGATTGCGGACCCGACCTGCGCGAGCAGCTGCTTGCAGCAGGACAGTCGCCGCATGGATCGGGTCATCGTTACCCATGACCATGCCGATCATTGCCATGGAATCGACGATCTACGGCAAGTCTCGCACCATCTCGGCAGCCCAGTGCCGCTCCACGCCCGCGCTGACACGTTGCGACGGCTTAGTAAGCGCTTCGCCTATGCATTTGAAGGAACGCCATTTTATCCAGCCGGTGGTTGACCCTGTGGCGATCGAGGGAGACATGGCTCTGGGGCAGGCGACGCTGCGCTTTGTCGACCAGCCGCACGGCGGCATCACCTCGCTTGGCATTCGGGTCGATGAGGGCGCTCGATCATGCGGCTATGCCATTGATTTTCATGACTTACTCACGGACATGGCAATCCTGTATCGAGGCCTCGATGTGTGGATCTGCGACTGCCTGCGGAGGACGCCACATCCGACCCACGCGCATCTCGATGCGGTGCTTGGTTGGGCCCGCGAGCTGAAGGTTGGGCAATTGCTGCTGACCCATCTCGACAAAAGCATGGATTATGCCACGCTCGCCGCCGAGCTGCCCGACTGGGCGGCGCCGGCCTTTGACGGCCAGGAGATAGACTTCGGATGAGCGGCGATCAGGCGCCTTATGCATTATATCTCATCCTGTGGCTGATGCTGGTCGCCAGCGCCCTCGTCAGCAGGCGGTTGCCGGTCGGGAGACTGGTCAAAATGGCTTTGATTTGGGTCGCGATCTTCGCCACCGGATTCCTGTTGTTCGCGGTGCTCCGACCATGACCAACGACTGGATGCTGGGCAGCCTCTATCTGCTGATGGCGATGATGCTCGTCGCCGGTTCGCTGATTGCGCGGCGAGAGCGATTTGCGCGAGCTGGCAACCATGGCGTTGGCCTGGATCGCCATCTTCGGCGCAGGCTTCATCCTGTTCACCTTCCGCGACGATCTTGGCTACGTCGCGCAGCGGCTGAAGGCCGAAGCAACCGGCGCGCCCGTGGTGGAGGGCCAGGAAGTTACGCATTCCGATGGCCATCGACGGCCATTTCTGGGTTGAAGGGTCGTTGAATGGCGTCCCGGTCAAATTCCTGGTCGATAGCGGCGCAACCATGACGACGATCGGTCGCGATACGGCGGCAGCTGCCGGCGTGACGGTCAGCGCAAGCCGCGATCAGGTTGTCCGGACCGGCAACGGAATGCTGCGCGTGTCATCCGGGCGGGCGGACAGCCTGTCGGTCGGACCGATCGACGCGCTCAGATGTCGGGCTGCACGTTGCCGACAATGAAGATCTGAACGTGCTGGGGATGAACTATCTGTCGACGCTGGAGCGATGGGGGGTCGAAGGCCGGTGGCTGATCCTGCAGAGTTGACGAAGTGACGGGTTGCTCCTCTGTGGACTGTATTTATACTTTACATAATATATATTATCATACTCAAAGATTGAGGCCGCCAAAGAGGCAAAAGGCCTTCCCCATGCCTTGAGAGACCCAATGAGCCTGGAACGACTGGTAGATATCATGAAGCGGCTTCGCGATCCGGTTAGCGGATGCGAATGGGACAGCGTGCAAACGTTCGAGACGATTGCGCCCTACACGATCGAAGAAGCCTACGAAGTCGCCGATGCGATCAATCGCGGCGATATGGACAGCCTGGTCGACGAACTTGGCGATCTGCAGCTGCAGGTCGTGTTTCACGCCCGGATGGCCGAGGAAGCCGGCCATTTCTCCCTTGCTGACGTTCTGAAGCGCATTTCCGACAAGCTGGAGCGACGCCATCCCGCATATCTTCGGCGATGCCGAGGAAGGCGGCCATCACCTGTGGGAGGTCATCAAGGCCGAAGAACGGGCCAGCAATCCCGACAAAAGCGCCCTGGCCGGTGTGGCGCTGGCGCTTCCTGCGCTGGAGCGAGCGGCCAAGCTGCAGAAGCGCGCTGCGCGCACCGGGTTCGACTGGCCCGATATTGAAGGCCCCAAGGCCAAGATCCGCGAGGAACTGGATGAGATCGCCGAGGCTCCGGCGGAGGAGCTCGAAGAGGAAGTCGGCGACCTGCTGTTCGCCGTGGTCAACTTCGCACGACATCTCAAAATCGACCCGGAAGAGGCGCTGCGCAAGGCAAATCGGAAGTTCGAGAAGCGCTTTCGCCTGATCGAGGCGACGCCCGGCTTCGAGCAAATGAGCCTCGACGAAATGGAAGCGCTCTGGGTCGAGGCCAAGAAGGCTCTAAAGCCGTTCGAACCTGGCCCAATTCTCCGGGCTGAGCTTCACTTCGAGTTGGAGCTGGTCGCCGTCCGACAGCTGCTCAATCACCTCGCCACGCGCATGAAGCCAGGCGATCCGCGTTCCATCACCGGCATTGAGGCGGATATGATGGGTCTGCGAACCTGAATGGAGCAAGTGGGAGATTGTCTCCCGGAGCTCGTCGACTCCCTCCCCGGTCAGCGCGCTAGACCGCCACCACATCGTCCCGCCGCTTCGCCTCGCCGAGCGCTTCGTTTCTTTCGCTTGGCGGACAGCAGGTCGAGCTTGTTCCAAACCTCGAGGCGTGGCGGCGAATCTTCCTCGGCTAGGCCGAGCGACGACAATACCGTTTCGACGTCCGCTGCCTGCGCCTCGCTGTCGGGATGAGCGATGTCGCGCACATGGAGGATGAGATCGGCCGCCGCCACTTCTTCAAGCGTCGCTCGGAACGCTGCGACCAGCTCCGTCGGAAGATTGGAAACGAACCCCACCGTGTCCGACAAGATTGCCCTGTCAAATCCAGGGATTTTCACCTGTCGCATGGTCGGATCGAGCGTTGCGAACAGCAAATCCTCGGCCATCACCGACGCTTGCGTCATGCGGTTGAACAGCGTTGATTTGCCGGCATTGGTATAGCCGACCAGCGCGATCACCGGCCAGGGCGCCCGCTGCCGCCGTCCGCGGTGCAGCCCGCGGGTGCGACGCACCTGGTCGAGCTCGCGCCGAATGCGGGCCATCCGATCGCGGATCAGTCGGCGGTCGGCCTCGATCTGGGTTTCACCGGGGCCGCCGAGGAAGCCGAAGCCGCCGCGCTGCCGCTCAAGGTGGGTCCAGCTCCGCACCAGGCGGCCCGCCTGATAGTCGAGATGCGCCAGTTCGACCTGCAGCCGCCCTTCGGCCGTCGCCGCCCGCTCACCGAAAATCTCGAGGATCAGGCCGGTGCGGTCGATGACCTTGCATTTGGTCAATTCCTCCAGCGTTTTCTGCTGGACCGGAGTCAGCGCGGCATCGACGACCAGCAGCGTGGCTTCATTTTCTTCGGCAAGGCCGGCGATTTCCTCGGCCTGGCCCTTGCCGAACAGACTTGCCGGCCGGATTTGCCGCAACCTGAAGCGCGCGCCGGGCGACCACATCGATTCCGATTGCTTCGGCCAGGCCGGCAGCTTCTTCCACCCTTGCGTCGAGCGAGCGTAGCCCCCCTTCCCCGACCCGTTCGGGCACAACCAGCAAGGCACGCTCTCCGCGCGTTACGCCGCCATCGTCGCTTCGATTGAAAACGCTCAGTCGTTTTCCCCTGGGTTGGATTCTCGCCCCAGATTGAGCGGATGGCCCGGCTGCATCGTCGAAATCGCATGCTTGTAGACCAGCTGGACCTGCCCGCCGCGCTCGAGCACCAGCGAGAATTGGTCGAAGCCGGCCACCGCGCCCTGCAACATCACGCCATTCACCAGGAAGACGGTCATCGGCTCCTGCTCGCGCGATGCTGCTTGCAGGAACAGGTCCTGGAGCATGGGCTTCTTGCCGTTGCCCCCCTCCCCGCCGTTTGACATCTCCAGATCCGCGGGCGGCTGGGCCGGCATGATCGTCGAGATTGCATGCTTGTAGACCAGCTGGGCGCTGCCATCGCGGCGAAGCAGCAGCGAGAAGGGGTCGAACCAGGTGACGATCCCCTGCAGCTTGACGCCCTTGACCAGGAAGATCGTCACCGGGACCTTGGACCGGCGGATCGAGTTCAGGAATTGATCCTGCAAGCTCAGCGCTTTGTCAGCCATTATTATTATTATTCCTCATCGCGCTTGTCGCCCAGCCCGAGGGCCTTGAGCTTCCGGTGCAAGCGCCGAGCGCTCCATCCCGATGAACGAAGCGGTTCGAGAGATGTTGCCCGAGAAGCGGCGGATCTGGATTTTCAGATATTCGCGCTCGAAGCTTTCCCGTGCCTCGCGCAGCGGCGAGCCCATGATCGCCATCGATGCGCCACCGAGGCCGGCCGAGCCCTTGGGAATCGATGATTTCCGGCGGCAGCAGGTCGACCTCGATGCATCCGACCCGGTCGCCGGGCGTCAGGATCAGCGTCCGCTCGATGATGTTGCGCAGCTGGCGGACATTGCCCGGCCAGTCATGCGCCTGGAGCGCCGCCATCGCTTCCTTGGACAGTTCCGGCGTCTGGATCCGCTGCTCGGCGGCGAAGCGGGCCAGGAAATGGTTGACCAGTTCGGGGATGTCCTCGCGACGTTCGCGCAACGGTGGAATTCGCACCGGCACGACGTTGAGGCGGTAATAGAGGTCCTCGCGGAACCGTCCTGCCGCGATCTCGTCGGCCAAGGTTGCGCGAGGTAGCCGAAAGGACCCGGACGTCGACCTTGACCGGCCGCTGCCCGCCGACCCGAGTGTAGCTCTGGTCGGTCAGCACGCGCAGGATCTTGGCCTGCGTGGTCAGCGGCATGTCGGCGATTTCGTCGAGGAACAATGGTTCCGCCATGCGCCTGCTCGAGCAGGCCGGGGCGCGACACGCCGTTCCTGCTCGCTGCCGAACAATTCCTCCTCGACCCGCTCGGGGCTCATCATCGCCGCCGATAGGACGATGAAGGGTGCTGCGGCGCGCGGGCTCCAATTGTGGATCATCCGCGCGGCGATTTCCTTGCCGACGCCCGCCGGGCCGGTGATCATCACCCGGCTGCCGGTCGGAGCCACCCGCTTCAGCGTCGCCCGGACCGTGTTGATCGCGACCGATGTCCCGTCGAGCTGGTCGTCGGGGCCGACCTGCTGGCGTAGCGTTGCATTCTCGCGCCGCAGCCGGTCGGTTTCGGTCGCCCGCCCGACAAGATGCAGCAGTCGATCGGCCTTGAACGGCTTTTCGATGAAATCGACGGCGCCTTCGCGGATCGCGGCGACCGCGGTGTCGAGATTGCCGTGGCCGGAAATCATCAGGACCGGCAAGGTCGGGTCGCGCTTCTTGATTTGTTCGAGCAATTGCAGGCCATCCAGCTTCGATCCCTGCAGCCAGACGTCGAGCAGCACCAGGCTGGGGCGCCGGTCGTCGATCGCGTCGAGCGCCGACGCTGCTGTCGGCGGCCGAGCGCACCGCATAGCCTTCGTCCTCGAGCACGCCGGCTACGAGCTCGCGGATGTCGGCTTCGTCGTCGACTACCAGCACTTCAAGTGCCATCAGCTGGGTTCCTCCTCGTCATATTCATCGTCCTCGCCGCGACCGGCCAGCGACTCTTGCGGTTCGTCGGTCGCCAGCGCTGCCAGCCGATCGGCATCGAAAGCAATGCGAACGCGGGTTCCGCCCCCCGCCCTGATCGAGAAATGCAATCTCGCCCAGATGTTCCTCGACAATCTTCTTGACGATCGCGAGGCCAAGGCCCGTGCCGCGGACCCGCGTCGTCATATAGGGCTCCGTCAGCCGCTCGCGATCCTGCGGCAGGCCGACGCCGGTATCGGTAAGCTCGATGACCAGCTGCTCCGCTTCGCGCCGGATCGACAGGTCGATCCGGTCGCCGTCGGCATGCTGATCGCCGCGATTTCGCCGCAGCTTCAATCGCTTCGACCGCATTCTTGACGACATTGGTCAGCGCCTGGCCGAGCTGGCGGCGGTCGCAAACCAGGCGGATGTCGCCCGCAGGCGGGTCGAGGCTGAACGAAATGCCGGGATGGGCGACTTCGTGCAGGAACAGCGCGGCCCGGGCGATCTCGTGGACATTCTCCTCGCGGAACACCGGCTTCGGCATCCGCGCAAAATTGGAGAATTCGTCGACCATCCGCCGGAGGTCGCCAACCTGGCGAACGATCGTGTCGGTCAGCCGATCGAAGGTTTCGGGGTCCGACGTGACCTCGGCTCCATAGCGGCGCTGCAGCCGCTCGGCGGCGAGCTGGATCGGGGTCAGCGGGTTCTTGATCTCATGCGCGATGCGGCGGGCGATGTCGGACCAGGCGGCACGGCGCTGGTCGCTCAGCTGGTCGGTGATGTCGTCGAAGGTCAGCACGGAGCCGTCGGCATAGCGCATCCGCTTTACCGCCAGCGTTCGCTGTCCTTCCGCAGAATGAACCAGCACAGTGGCATCGCGAGTTTCGCCGCTGAGGAACTCTGCCAAGTTCCGTCGAAACATCGGCAAGCTCCCGTCCCTCGATGCTTTCCTCGCCATGGCGGAGCAGTGTTTCGGCCGATGCGGTTGGTGAGCAGGACATGGCCCTTGCGCATCGACCGCGATAACGCCGGCCGTCACGCTCGACAGCACGGCCTCGATGAAGGCGCGGCGGGTATCGAGCTGCTGGTTGGCGGCCATCAGCGCGCCGGTCTGCTCCTGCAGTCGCCCGGTCATTCGATTGAATGCGGTGCCCAAGCGTCGCGATTTCATCGTCCGCCGGGCCGATGATCGGCACACGGGCGCGTGAGGTCGCCCTCCTCGATCCGCCCGGCCGCGTCGACCAGCTCCTCAACCGGGCGAAGCAGGCGATCAGCCAGTTTCAAGGCGGTGAAGATGGCCAACGCCACGATGATCAGCGCGCCGGCCAGCAGCGCGCCGTTGAATTTCAGCTGGTTGGCGCGGCTGCGTTCGAGCAGCTCGCGATAATCGGCGAGCACTCCGTTGGCCCGCGCGATCTGCTGCCGGAAGTCCTCGCTGACCTGGCGCGGCAACGAACAAGATAGGTACCGGGCTCGTCCGGCGAGCGGGGTGAGCACGGCAATCCGGCCCTGGGTCAACACCTCGGCGGCCTGGGTTTGCCCTTTGAGCTGGGCCGAGCGCCTGGGCAACGCGCGACGGGTCGATCAGCCCGTCATAGTAGTTGACGCCCCGGCTGATCGTGACCTGGCCGGTATTGCGAAATGGATATGATCGCAGCTTCGTTGAGGCCGCGCTGGTAGGTCTGGAAGGCGAGGTACTCGTCGAAACTGAGGACTATCCATCGGCTTGGGACCGAGATATTCGCTGAAGTCAGCCGACCATCGTGACTGCCTCGGCGCCGACCCGTTGACTTCGCTGGTGTAGGTCGACTGGGCGAGCTGAACGGTATTTTCGAGCATTCCGCGCGCCCGGTCGGAGAACCAGAACTCAAGTCCCGATTGCAGCAGCAGCGACGCGAAGATGGCGACGATCACCGTCGGCACCGCCGCGATGACCGAAAAAAGCGCGACCAGTCGGGTATGAAGCTGACCCGTGCCGATTGCCCGTGCCACTGCCCGCGCCCGTGGCGATCTTGCGCGACAGCAGCACCATCAGTGCGATGGCAGGGATCAGGTTGGCGATGAGCAGCAGCGCGATCTGCGGCGGCGACAGCATCGAGCCCGGTTCCGCCTCGCGACTGAGCATGGCATAGCTGAAAGCCAGCGTGCCGGCGAGCACGACCGCGCTGCCAATCGTCGCCCAATCGTAGATCCGGCCGCTCTCCTTTTCGCGAGCGAGCCAGCGGGCCTTGGGCTTTTCGATCAAGTCGGATTCGGCGGACTGCATTTCCATGCTAACACGGGCCTAGCATGGTCCCGTTGCATAAAAAACACAGTTTGTCGGTCAGGCCGCCGATCGCGCCAGCCAGGGCGAATAAAATTCCCGCAGCATCTGGGTCACGACCTTTGGATCGTCCGACGAAATTGACCCGATTGCGGAACTCGGCCGAGCCGGGAAGGCCCTTGGTGTACCAGCCGATATGCTTGCGGGCGAGATTGACGCCGGTCTGCGTGCCGTAAAGCGATTGCATGGCGTCATATTGCTCGAGGATCAGGTCGAGCTGCTCGTCCATCGACGGGTCGGGCCGATGCCCGCCTCCGGCAAGGTCGCTCATGACCTGGCCAAGCAGCCACGGCTTTCCATAGGCTCCGCGGCCGATCATCACTCCATCCGCGCCCGACTGGGCGAGCGCCGTGCGGGCGTCGTCCAGGCTGCAGATGTCGCCATTGACGATAACCGGCAGCGAAGTCGCTTCCTTGACCTTGCGCACGAAAGCCCAGTCGGCGCTGCCCTTGTACATCTGGTAGCGGGTTCGGCCGTGGACGGTGATCATCCTGACGCCAAGGTCTTCGGCGATCCGCGCCAGTTCGGGCGCGTTGAGACGATCCATGATCCCAGCCCATCCGCATCTTCAGCGTGACGGGCACCTTCACCGCCTTGACGGTCGCCTCGATGATCGAAGCGGCCAGCGGCAGGTCGCGCATCAGCGCCGACCCGGCATCGCCGTTGACGACCTTCTTCACCGGACAGCCCATGTTGATGTCGATGATCGCGGCGCCGCGTTGCTCGTTGAGCTTGGCCGCCTCGGCCATCTCTGTCGGGCGCGCAGCCGGCAAGTTGGAGCGACACCGGCTCCTCGCTCGGGTCCCACGCCGCCTTCTGCAGCGACTGGCGGGTCTCGCGGATCATCGCCTGGCTGGCGATCATCTCGCTGACCGTCAGCCCCGCGCCGTAGCGCTTGACGACCTTGCGGAACGGCAGGTCGGTGACGCCGGTCATCGGCGCGAGGATGACCGGCGCGTCGATGGTCACCGGACCGACGGAGATGGGCTTGACCAGGCTCATGGGAAGGCGCGCCTTTACAGGAAGGGCCCGGAGCGGGCAAGGCGCGGCACATGACGGTCACCGCGCTCATCGTCGCCGCCGGATCGGGCAGCCGGCTCGGCGGTGAACTCCCCAAGCAATATCGGACGATCGCGGGCAAGGCGGTGCTGGCTCATGCGGTCGACGCTCTGGCGTCACATCCGGCGATCGATGCCGTACGTGTGGTGATTGGGCGTGACCAGGAGCCGCTTGCTCGGAATCGCGCTCGGCCAGTCGCGATGTAGGCGAACTCATCATTGGCGGCGCAGAGCGCTCCGACAGTGTCCGCGCCGGGCTTGCAGCCGTTGAAGGTGACGTCGTCCTGGTCCACGACGCCGCCCGTCCCTTTTGCCCGCACGATCGTCATCGACCGGCTGCTTGACGCGCTTCAGACGGCCGATGGAGCCGTTCCGGTAATTCCAGTGGCGGACACCCTGGCCCGGGCCGACGACCTACTCGGCGAAACGGTCGACCGGGCGGGATTGGTGCGGGTACAGACCCCGCAAGCGTTCCGGCTACGCGAACTGGCCGACGCCTACGCGCAGTGGGCTGGATCTGACGCCACGGACGAGTCGACTGTTGCGCGCGCTGCAGGACTAACCGTCGCGGTGGTCGAGGGGGACCCGATGCTTGAAAAACTGACAACGGCTGCGGATTGGGACCGGGCCGAGGCGTTTCAGGCGGCCCGTTTGGTCCCGCGGACGGGCATGGGCGTTGATGTCCATGCCTTTGCCGGCGATGGTCCGATCATGATGGGTGGGATCGAAATACCTCATGAGCGTGGCCTGGCCGGGCACAGCGATGCCGACGTGGTCCTCCACGCGATTACCGATGCACTCCTGGGCGCGGCGGCGCTCGGTGACATCGGCCAACATTTCCCGCCGAGCGACCCGCAATGGAAGGGTGCCAGCAGCGGCATCTTCCTCGCCCATGCCGCCGACGAGGTGCGCCGCGCCGGCGGCCGGATCGATTTCGTCGACTGCACCGTGATTTGCGAAGCGCCCAAGGTCGGGCCATATCGTGACGCCATGCGGTCGCGCGTAGCCGAAATCCTCGGGCTGCCCATTGCCTGCATCAGCATCAAGGCCACGACCACCGAGAGGCTGGGCTTCGCGGGACGCCGCGAGGGGATTGCCGCTCAGGCAATCGCAACAGTCCGAATGCCCCCTGTCAGCTTGTAGCGTCGTTGCGCCCTGCTAAGCTGATCTCTTGGAAATGAGGGGGTGCGTCATGAGCTTGTTCAGATTTTCGACCGGCATGATGCTGACCTTGTCGCTAGGATCGGCTGCGCCGGCCGCGAACCCGGAAAATTGTGTGAGCGAAACCGAAGCCGTTGCAGTCTTCGCGGCGATGATGCCCGACATGATCGATGGGCTTCGCGGGAAATGCGCGGCCTATCTCCCCGCTAACGCCTTTCTGGTCACCGGCGGCAGTGCGCTGATTGCGCGCTACAAGGTCCTGGCCGACCAGCGCTGGCCCGCGGCCAAGCTCGCCTTCGGCCGGATCGCTGGTGACGAGGAGATGACCAGCAAGTTGCCTGACCAATACCTCCGGCCGTTGATCGGCTCCGTGGTCGGCTCGGAACTGATGAAGGACTTCAAGGTTGAAGACTGCCCTAGCGCCAACCGCATCGTTGAAAGCCTCGCCCCGCTTCCGCCCGAGAATGTCGCGGTGCTCGTCGGTACGATCGTGGTCTTGGCAGATGATGAAAAAGGGCAGAAGGACAGCTTCCCGATCTGCAAGGCTTAATAAGATTTTCGAATGACTTACCTTCTCCCCGACGATCTGGTCGACAAGGCGCGCCAGGTGATCGAGGCCAACCGGGCCGCGGGCCGCCGCATTGCAGTGGCGGAAAGCTGCACTGGCGGGCTGGTCAGCGCAGCGTTGACGGAGATTCCAGGCTCTTCGGCTGTGTTCGAAGCGGGCTATGTGACCTATTCGAACGCGGCCAAGATCGCCGAGCTCAACGTCTTTCCCGATGTAGTCGATACGTTCGGCGCGGTGAGTGTCGCCACCGCCTGGGCAATGGCGCAGGGCGCGCTCGAGGCATCCGGCGCGGATGTCGCGGTAGCCATCACCGGTATCGCCGGCCCCGATGGCGGGACTGAGCAGAAGCCGGTCGGAACGGTGGTATTCGCGCGCGCCGAGCGCGCCGCGGGTCCCGACGATATTGTTGCCGACCAGAAGCTGTTCGATGCGAAGGAGGGTCGGTCGGGGATTCGCCGTCAGGCCGCGCTTTGCGCGCTCGACTTGCTGATGCCGTAAAGCTCGTTGGCGCGCTGTTCGAACGCGCCGGTCATTCGCCTTAGCGCCCGATCGAACATCTGCCCCGCAAGGGTTTCGAACAATCGCGATTTGAATGCGAAATCGACCGAAAAATGGACGTCGGTGCCGCCCTGCGGCGCAGGATCGAATCGCCATTCATTCTTCAAATATTTGAGCGGGCCTTCGATATAGTCGACGCAGATGCGGTGAGGCCGATCCTTGGTCACGCGGCTGGTGAATCGTTCCTTGAACGCATTGAAGCCGACGATCAGGTCCGCGATCATTTCCCGTCTCATTGTCGGAACGGATGCGGACCGCGCTCACCCAAGGCAGGAATTCGTCATAGCTGCCGACGTCCGCGACGAGGTCGAACAGCTGGTCGGGTGTATAGGGAAGGTGCTTGGTCTCGCTATGCCGTGGCATCAGGCGGTAGCGCCCCCTGCCCTAGCCAGCTGCGCGTTTCGCGCATCCCGCATCTTCTTGAAGTCGTCGCCGGCGTGATAGCTCGACCGGGTCAGCGGCGACGCCGCGACCAGCAGGAAGCCCTTGGCGCGCGCGATCGAGGCATAGGCCTTGAACGCATCGGGCGTGACGAATTCCTCGACATTGGCGTGCTTCGGCGTCGGCTGGAGATATTGGCCCATGGTCAGGAAATCGATCCCGGCCGAGCGCATGTCGTCCATCACCTGGTGGACCTCCAGCCGCTGCTCGCCAAGCCCGACCATGATGCCCGACTTGGTGAAGATCGACGGGTCGAGCTTCTTGACCTGCTCGAGCAGTCGCAGCGAGGCATAGTAGCGCGCGCCGGGCCGGATCGTCGGATAGAGCCTCGGCACCGTTTCCAGATTGTGATTGTAGACGTCCGGCCGTGCCGCAACGATCGCCTCGATCGCCGCCTCATGCTTGTTGCGGAAGTCGGGCGTCAGAATTTCGATGGTCGTGTCAGGCGTTTCGCGGCGCAGCGCCTCGATCACCTTGACGAACTGCGACGCGCCGCCGTCGGGCAAATCGTCGCGGTCGACCGAGGTCACCACGATATGCTCCAGGCCCAGCTTGGCCGCGGCGATCGCGACATGCTCCGGCTCCAGCGGATCGACCTTGCGCGGCATGCCGGTCTTGACGTTGCAGAAGGCGCAGGCCCGGGTGCAGGTGTCGCCGAGGATCATCACCGTCGCATGCTTCTTGGTCCAGCATTCGCCGATGTTCGGGCAGGCCGCTTCCTCGCACACCGTCGCCAGGTTGAGCTCGCGCATCAGCCGGCGTGTCTCGTGATAGCCCTCGCTGACAGGCGCCTTGACCCGGATCCAGTCCGGCTTGCGCTGCTTGGGGGGTACAGGAAGAGGAGCGTTCATGAGGTGCCAGATAGCGATTAGGTTGCGGCCTTGCCACCCCCGCCCTGCCCGACTAACCGGCTCGCCAGTTAAGGGGAGCGTTGATGCAAGGGTTCGGAAACCTGCTTGAGGGCTATCGGCGGTTTCGCGCCAATCGTTTCGAAACCGCACGGGAGAGATGGCAGGAACTCGCCGAAGGCCAGGCGCCACGAGCGATCGTCATTGCCTGCAGCGACAGTCGCGCCGATCCGGCGACTATCTTCGACACCAACCCTGGCGAGATATTCGTGGTGCGCAACGTCGCCAACCTGGTCCCGCCGTTCGAAACCGGCGGCGGACGTCATGGTGTCTCGGCAGCGCTGGAATTCGGCGGTGACCCAGCTGAACGTCGCCGAAATCGTCGTCATGGGTCACGAGGGATGCGGGGGTATTTCGGCCGCGCTCACCGGCCAGTTCCACGGTGCCGCCGAGGGTGAAGGCGGGTTCGTCGCGACATGGATGTCCCAGATCGAGCAACCGGCCGGCGCCATCGCGCGGGAACATGGCATCGGAGAAGATGCCCATCGGCTGCTGGAGGAAGTCGGAATTCGCCAGAGCCTCGCCAACCTCCGCAGCTTTCCGTTCGTCAGCGAACGCGAAAAAAATGGCACCCTCAAGCTATTGGGGTGCCATTTTTCCATTCGCGATGGCGAACTTTGGCTGCTCGACGAGGCGGAAGATGCCTTCCGCCCCGTCTAAGCAATTTGCGCTAACCTACTAACAACGAGCGTTATAATCGTAGATCGGATTGCCGTACTGGTCGACGTAATAGCAATAGCCGCGGGTGTCGCGATAATATTGCTTGCCCTTGATGACCGCGCCGGCAACGCCGCCGAGGACCGCGCCGACGACCGCGCCGGTTACCGGATTGACGCCAGGAACGACCGCACCGACAACTGCGCCAGCTGGCGCCGCCGATCGCCGCGCCGGTTACGGCGCGCGTGCGCCTGCGGATTATTGTTATAGCCATATGGGTCGGTGGCGCAGCCTGAAAGGGCGACGCTGCTTGCTATGGCTGACGCTAACACTAAACGTTTCATGACTTCGGTCCTCCTGTACACTTCCCGCACACTGTAAGGGCTATGACGTGCAGACGCCGATTTCGTTCCGTCCCCGTTGCGGTATGAACGGCAGATAAACAGAGCGAAAGACTCGATGACTGACCGTAACGATTACGCCGAAGCCGAGCTGAACATCGCCTTGCTGATCGATGCCGACAACGCGTCGCCCGAGCATCTGGACGAGGTGCTGCTGGTGCTTGGCGAGCTTGGCACGATCAACATCCGCCGCGCCTACGGCAACTGGGCCAAGGCCAGCCTCAAGAGCTGGGGCGCGCTCACCGGAATGCATTCGATCGTGCCGATGCAGCAGTTCGACGTCGTAAAGGGCAAGAGCTCGACCGACATGCGGATGACGATCGATGCGATGGACCTGCTCTACCGCGGCCATGTCGACGGTTTCGGCATCATGTCGTCAGATTCGCGACTTCCTGCCACTCGCGCAGCGCATCCGTGAGGACGGCCTTCCGGTCTACGGCTTCGGCACGGCGAAGACGCCGACCAGCTTCCAGCAGGCCTGCACCCGATTCTTCGATGTCGCGGCGCTCGCGGCCAACAAGGACGAAGCGCTGGAGGCGCCGCCCGCGGCCGAGGGGCAGCGGGCGATCGATGCCGAGCTGCTCCAGGTTCTGGGCGCCGCTTTCAAGGCGTCAAAACGCGACGAGGACGGCTATGCCTCGCTCAGTGAAATGGGGCAGCGGGCGAAGGCGGTGTCGAGCTTTGCCGTTCGCAATTATGGGTTCAATCGCCTGTCCGACCTCATCAAGGCCCTCCCCAATTTCGGCACCAAGGTCGGCGATGACGGACGGATGATGGTCAAGCGCCTGCGCTAAGCGGCTGTTGCACCCCCGCCACAGGTTACACTTTTGTTAATTGCAGGGAACCGGTGGCCTCTAACTGGGTTGTCCGGGGCAAGCTCGAAGCCAACACACATGCTCGCAGTCACCACGCCCCAGCAATATCTGGACCACGCGCTTCAAGCGCTTAGCTCGGAAACCGATGATTTCCGTCCTGCGCTCGATGCCTTGCCGGTGCCGGTCTATCTGACCGATGCGCAAGGCTTCGTGACCTATTGGAACCAGGCCTGCGTCGAGTTTGCCGGGCGGCAACCGGAGCTTGGCGAGGATCGTTGGTGCGTTACCTGGCAAATCTACACGACGGCGGACGAGCCTCTGCCGCATGATCGCTGCCCGATGGCCGTTGCCGTGAACGAAAAGCGCGCGGTGCGCGGGGAAGTGGCAATAGCGCTTCGACCGGACGGCAGCCGCAAAGCATTCCTCCCCTACCCTACCCCGCTGTTCGACGACGACGGCGAAATGCGGGGCGCGGTCAATCTGCTGATTGATGTGAGCCAGGAGCAGGCGCAGGTGCTCGGCGACCAGGCTGCACGCTGCAACCGGTTGGCGGCCGCCGTTTGCGACCGCAACACTGCCGAGATGCTGCTAGGCATGGCGAAGGGCTATGAGCGCAATGCCGCAGCCTTGCGGGCGTCGGCTTGATTTCGCCTTCATAAGCAAGCACCACCTTGCCATTCGATCGGCAAGGGAGCCACTTCTATGGGTGAAGGTCGTTACGCACCACAGGCGCTGAGCCTGCTTCGTATCGTTGCAGCGCTGCTGTTCCTGCTTCACGGCTCGTCGAAGCTATTCAACTTCCCTCCCTTCCCAATGGCCCTCCCGGAAACCGGGACGATGCTATGGATCGGCGGCGATCCTTGAGCTGGTTGGTGGGCTGCTGCTGCTGGTCGGCCTCTTCTCGCGGCCCGTGGCGTTCGTTCTTTCGGGCGAGATGGCCGTTGCCTACTGGATGTTCCACGCGCCCCAATCGACCTTTCCCTCGATCAACCAGGGCGAACCGGCGATCCTGTTCTGCTTCATCTTCCTGCTGATTGCCGCAGCCGGGCCCGGATCATGGAGCCTGGATGCGTCGCGCAAGCGCACCGTCGTCGTCACCGAGGATGCCGGCGAACCGGTCCCCTAAAGGATTTCCAGCTCTACCGTGACGTCATCGCCAGCGGCGATGCCGGCATCGCGGCGCACGCTGGCCTTGACCGGGAGGATGTAGCCCCCGATCTTCTGCGGGAAAACGGAGGTGCGCCATGAAACGTCGCCGATGCGCGCCTCGACCCTAACCGACCCGAAACCGCCGCGGCTCATCAAACTGTGGGCGCGCAATTCACCGGCCTGATCTTCCGGCACGGTGACGAAATGCCAGCTGGCCTGCCCGCCGCTCCACAGCCAAAGAGGTCCGGAAATGAGGATCATTGCGCCGCCGTTAAGTTCACTAAGTTCACAAAAGTCTCGGGATGAGGCGCCATTTTTGCGTCGGGACGCAAAGAATGACACGCCAAATCGATCTAAATTCTTCACGGATGAAAAAGAGCCCGGCCCATGCTGGCAGGCGATATCCTACATTGCCAGTGCAACGTCGCGCGATAGTCTCCCGAGGCCCTGAGGTTCCAGTGCGATCATTCGAACCGGCTGATCTTGGTCGTCGACGATCCTAAGACCGCTGAACTCGTGACCAGCGACTGGGCGGCCTAAGCCACCCGACACTTACCGCGTCAGCTTCTTGTACGTCATCCGATGCGGCCGGTCCGCTTCCGGCGCCCAGCCGGCGGCGCTTGTCCTCCTCATAGGCTTCGAAGTTGCCCTCGAACCATTCGACATGGCTGTCGCCTTCGAACGCGAGGATGTGGGTCGCCAGGCGGTCGAGGAAGAAGCGGTCGTGGCTGATGACCACGGCGCAGCCGGCGAAATTCTCGAGCGCGTCCTCGAGCGCGCGCAAGCGTCTCGACGTCGAGGTCGTTGGTCGGCTCGTCGAGCAGCAGGACGTTGCCGCCCGCCTTCAGCATCTTGGCGAGGTGGACGCGGTTGCGCTCGCCGCCCGACAGCTGGCCGACCTTCTTCTGCTGGTCGGTGCCCTTGAAGTTGAACGCGCCGACATAGGCGCGGGTCTACATTTCCTGCTTGCCGACCGTCATGTAGTCGATGCCCGCCGGAAATTTCCTCCCAGACATTATTCTTGGGATCGAGGGCGTCGCGGCTCTGGTCGACATAGCCGAGGTGGACCGTGTCGCCGATCGTCGATCGAGCCGCTGTCGGGCTGTTCCTGGCCGGTGATCAGCTTGAACAGGGTCGACTTGCCGGCGCCGTTGGGGCCGATCACGCCGACGATGCCGCCCGGCGGCAGGGTGAACGAGAGGTCCTCGAACAGCAGCTTGTCGCCATAGGCCTTGCGAGATGCCATTGACCTCGATCACCTTGCCGCCGAGCCGCTCGGGCACCTGGATGACGATCTGCGCCTTGCCGACGGTGCGCTTCTCCTGACGCTTCGACCAGCTGGTCGAACTTGCCGATACGCGCCTTGCGACTTGGTCTGGCGGGCCTTGGGCGATCTGCCGGATCCACTCCAGCTCGTCCTTGATCGCCTTCTGGCGGCCGCTCTCCTCGCGCTCTTCCTGCTCGAGCCGCTTGGCCTTCTTCTCGAGGTAGGTCGAGTAATTGCCCTCGTAGAGGAAGTATTTGCCGCGATCGAGCTCGAGGATCCAGTTCGACCACATTGTCGAGGAAGTAGCGGTCGTGGGTGATCAGGATGCACGTTGCCGGGATATTCCTTGAGATGCTTTTCCAGCCACTGGACGCTTTCGGCGTCGAGGTGGTTGGTCGGCTCGTCGAGCAGCAGGATGATGGGCTTCTGGAGCAGCAGGCGGGTCAGCGCGACGCGGCGCTTCTCGCCGCCCGACAGGTTGGTCGACACTGGCCAGTCGCCCGGCGGGCAGCGCAGCGCGTCCATCGCGATCTCGAGCTGGTTGTCGAGCGTCCAGCCGTCGACCGCGTCGATCTTCTCCTGCAGCTCGCCCATCTCGGCCATCAGCGCGTCGAAATCGCGTATCGTCCGGGAGGATCGCCCATCATCATGCTGATTGCGTTGAAGCGATCGACCATGTCGGCGACCTCGCGCACGCCGTCCTTGACGTTTTCCAGACCGTCTTGGTCGGGTCGAGCTGCGGCTCCTGCGCGCAGATAGCCGACGGTGATGTTCTCGCCCGGCCAGGCCTCGCCCTGAAATTCCGTGTCGATGCCGGCCATGATCTTCATCAGGGTCGACTTGCCGACGCCGTTGGGGCCGACGATGCCGATCTTGGCGTCGTGATAGAATTGCAGGTTGATGTCGTTGAGCACCGGCTTTGGCGCGCCGGGGAAGGTCTTGGTCATGACCCTTCATCACATAAGCTGTATTGGGCGGCCATGGGGTCGCGATATCCTCCGAAACGGGTTGGGATTTGCGGGCCAGATAGGGGATGCGGGCCGAATCGTCTAGCGCTCCTGTTCCCCTGCGAAGGCAGGGGCACTGACCTCTAGTCCCGCCCCACCATCTCCTGCGCATCCGCGAAGCGATAATCGCGGAATTGGTCGCGCAGGGTCCTCTTGCTGAGCTTGCCGGTTGCGGTGTGCGGCAGCTCATCGACGAACTCGACCGCGTCGGGCAGCCACCATTTGGCGACGTGGCCGGTCAGATGCTCGCGGACCTTGACCGCACAGACGTCGCTGCCGGCGACCCGGACGCAGACCAGCAACGGCCGCTCGTCCCACTTGGGATGAGGAATGCCGATCGCCGCCGCTTCGGCGATCCCGGGACAGCCGACCGCGGCATTTTCCAGCTCGATCGAGCTGATCCACTCGCCGCCCGACTTGATCACGTCCTTCGAGCGGTCGGTGATCTGCACCGTGCCGTCGGGATGAAGCGCGGCGACATCGCCGGTGTCGAACCATTGACCGTCCTCGGTCGCGTCCTCCTCGGCCTTGAAATAGCGCTTGATGACCCATGGCCCGCGGGCCTGCAGCCGGCCCGACGATGACGCCGTCGCGCGGCAGCACATTGCCGTCATCGTCGACCGTGCGCAGTTCGACGCCGAAGGGCGGACGGCCCTGGCAGCGCGATGTGATCCACCTTCTCGTCCAGGCTATATTCGTCCCAGCCCAGCGGGCGCGACCCGCAGGTGCCGATCGGCGAGGTTTCGGTCATGCCCCAGGCATGGCCGACCTCGATCCCGCGTTCGAGGAACCATTGAATCATTGCCCGCGGCGCAGCCGAACCGCCGATGGTGACCTGCTGGAGGTCGCCCAGCTCCTCGCCGGTCCTCAGGATATGCTCGATCATGGTCAGCCAGACCGTCGGGACGCCGGCCGAATGGGTCACCTCGCTCCTCGCGGAACAGTTCGCACATCTTGTCGGGCCGATAGTCGGCCGACAGCACCAGCTTGCATCCGACCATCGGCGCCGCCCAGGGCACGCCCCAGGCATTGGCATGGAACATCGGCACGATCGGCAGCACGACCGCTCGCTTCGACAGGTTGAAAATGTCAGGCGAAGCCTCGGCCAGCGTGTGGAGCATGGTCGAGCGATGCTCGTAGACCACGCCCTTGGGATTGCCGGTGGTCCCGCTGGTGTAGCAAAGGCCGCAGGCATCGCGCTCGTCGCCATCGACCCACTCGTAATCGCCATCGTGCGGCGCCGAGCCAATCGACGAATGAAATGTCCCCATTCCATCCCGCAGGCGGATCGAAGCAGATGTAATGTTCGATCGTCGTCCACTTGGACTTCATCCGCTCGACCAGCGGCGAGAACGCATAATCGTAGAGCAGGACCCGGTCTTCAGCATGGTTGGCGATATATTCCAGCTGATCGTCGAACAGTCGCGGATTGATGGTGTGGAGCACCCCGCCCATGCCGGTCGCGCCATACCATGACGTCAAATGATGGCTGTGGTTCATCGCCAGCGTCGCGACCCGGTCGCCGGGGTTGATGCCCCACGCTTCGAGCGCCTGCGCCATGCGTCGGGCGTCGCGAGCGACGTCGCGCCAGTTGGTCCGGGTGATCGATCCGTCGGCCCAGGCCGAAACGATCTCGCCGGCGCCATGCTCGCGTTCGGCATGGTCGACCAGCCGCGTCACCCGCAGCGGAAAGTCTTGCATCGCTCCCAATCGTTGCACGCCTTTACCCCCAAGCGCAGTCAAGCAGGCAGCTTCGCAGCACTGCCCAAGGGTTACAAGCGGAAATTAATGCCGGAAGCCTTGACGGTTAGAAAGGCAGCTTGAATCCCGGCGGGAGCGGAAGGCCGGATGTCATCGCCTGCATCTGCTCTCCGGCGGCGGCATCGGCCTTGCCGCGCGCATCGTTGAGCGCTGCGGCGATCAGGTCCTCCAGCATCGACTTTTCGGCCGGAACCAGCAGGCTGTCGTCGATCGAAACGCCGAGGATCCGGCCCTTGGCGGTCGCCTTGATCTTGACCAGCCCGCCGCCCGAGACGCCCTCCACCTCGACCTTGTCGAGATTTTCCTGGGCCTGGGCGAGCTGCGCCTGCGCGGCTTCCGCCATTTTCATGATTTCGTCGAGGCTGGGCATGTCAGGCTTCTTTCCGTTCGATGGATTCTAAAGATGCGTCGGGAAACTCATCAAGCAGCGCGCGAACATTTGGTTCCTCAAGCACGGCCGCGCGCATCCGCTCCTCGGCCATCGCCTCCTGCTGCTGCAGCGAAGGTGAGCCGCCTTCGTCGGTCAGCCGGACTTGCCAATTTTGGCCGGTCGCCTGCTTGGCGGCGGCCGCAAGTTCGCGCGAAAAATCGGCGCCGAGCGGTTTCAGCGGCTTCAGCACCATTTCGCCCGGCGCAAAGCTGACCAGGCCGACATGGTCGCGCAGTTGGACGCCGAGCAATTGCTTTCCCTGGCTTTCGACCGCGTCGACCAGCGCCGGGAAGTCGAGCGGAAGGCTGGCCTTTGGCTCAGCGGGCGGCTTTGCGGCCGGTGCGGAAGCTGGTGCGGTCACTGCTCCTCCCCCGGCTAGCAACGCGGCAAGCGCCGAGGGGTCGGGCATCTCGGCGGCATGGATCAGGCGAAGCAGCGCCATGGTCGCCGCCTCATGCGGGTCGGGCGCGATCCGGACGTCCTCGAGACCCTTCAGCAGCAGCTGCCACAGGCGATGGAGGTTACCCCAGCTGAGCCGGGCGGCGAGCTCTGCCGCATGCTCTCGTTCCTCGGCGGACTGGAGCAGGTCGGCCGAAGCGCCGGCCTTCGAGCGAGTCACCGCGTGAAGCGATTCCATGAGACCGCGGAACAGCGAACCGGGTTCGATGCCGAGCGAATGCGCTTCGTCGAGCTGGGCCAAGCGTTGCCGTGACATCACCGGTCAGCAGCGTCTCCAGCAGGCGGCGGATGCGTCCGCGATCGGCCTGGCCCAGCATGTCGCGCACCTGTTCGGCGGTGACCTTGGCCCTCGCCATGGGCGATCGCCTGGTCGAGGATCGACAGGCCGTCGCGGGCCGAGCCTTCGGCCGCGCGGGCAATGGCCTGCAGCGCCTCCTCCTCGACCTCGACACCTTCGGCCTGCGCGACATTGGCGAAATGCTCGGCCAGCTTCTCCGCCGGGATGCGCCGGAGGTCGAACCGCTGGCAGCGCGACAGGACCGTGACCGGAACCTTGTTCACCTCGGTCGTGGCGAACAGGAACTTCACATGCGCCGGCGGTTCCTCGAGCGTCTTCAGCAGCGCGTTGAACGCGCTCTTCGACAGCATGTGGACTTCGTCGATGATGTAGATCTTGTAGCGCGCCGAGACCGCGGCATAGCGCACCGCCTCGATGATCTCGCGGACGTCGTCGACGCCGGTGTGGGACGCGGCGTCCATCTCGATCACGTCGATATGGCGGCCCTCGGCGATCGCACGGCACGGTTCGCACACGCCGCAGGGATCGATCGTCGGCCCGCCCTGCCCGTCCGGGCCGATGCAGTTCAGCGCCTTGGCGACGAGCCGCGCGGTCGAGGTCTTGCCGACCCCGCGTACCCCGGTCAGCAGGAAGGCATGGGCGATGCGGCCGCGCTCGATGGCGTTGCCGAGCGTCTGCACCATCGCGTCCTGGCCGATCAGCTCGGCGAAGGTCTGCGGGCGATATTTGCGGGCGAGCACGCGATAAGGCGATGCGTCGGCCGGCTTTTGCGGCTGTTCAGGGAGGTCGAGCCCGAGGCCGGGCGATTCGTCGTCCATAGTGGGAAGTTTAGAAGCGCTTGCGGCACGTGCCGACAGACGGTGGAAGCCGACGACCCGGCACGAAATCGTTGTGGCTGCTTCCTTCCGGACCTGACCAGGTTGGCGACAGCGCCGTCCGCCGACTTCCGAGGGGGCATATGGGAGAAGATGCCGCTCCTCGCAAGTCCATCCGTCGCTTCATCGACCGTTCACGCGGCCGGGTTGACTAAAGCTTGACCAAGACGGAGGTCAGCTGATGCCCCTTCCCGCACTGATTGTCCCGTTCCTAATGCTCGCCGCCGCGGCGGAGGATCAGCCGATCATCGTCAAAGCCTATCCGTGGGCGCCGTTCATCAGCCCGATGGGTGAGCCGTTCCGCGGTCGCGCGACCAGCGAGGCACCGATCGCGCGCTGGTTTGGGCAGGCCGATCGAAACCTGGACGGCATCCTGACCGTCGACGAAATGCAGGCCGATGCGGATCGTTTCTTTGCAAGGCTCGACAGCAATCAAGACGGCCAGATCGATCCCGACGAGCGCAAGACCTACGAGCTGGAAATCGCGCCGGAGGTCCAGGTGAACTCAAATTGGAAGCGGCCCCGTGGTCAAGCCGCTAGCCACGCCGACGCAAAGTCGGAGCCAGGCCCCGATCAAATTCCCGGTGGCAGGTCGTGGGACCGCGCAGGCGATCAGCATGACGGATATCGAACCGACGGCCTGCAAGGTGCTGCCCGATATGGGCTTCTCAATATTCCGCAACCCGTTGCGAGCGCCGACGCCGACTTCAACCGAGCCATAACGGTGGCCGAATTCCGGCAGGCGGCATCAATGCGGTTCAGGCTGCTCGACAGCCAGGGCCAAGGCCGGATTACGCTGCCAGAGCTCGAAGCGCGGCTTCCAGTCCGGCCAGAGGGCCGGCGCGCCAAGCCAAGGAAGGACGCGGTGGATACTCGAATTGGCCTTCCGCTTCCCAAGAGCGACTAGCGTAACCGATCTTGGCCGGGGAACTAACGATCCAGGTTGTACGCACCGCCCGGCATCTGGACGGTGAGCGTACCGAGATCGTCGGTGAGGTTGATCTGGCAGGCGAGACGAGAGGTTCGGCCGAACCTGCCAGGCGAGGTCGAGAAGGTCGTCCTCCTCCTCGCTGGCGGGCGGGAGGCGATCGAAATCTTCTTTCGCGACGATCACATGGCAGGTGGAACAGGCCATCTGCCCCTCGCACGCGCCCTCCAGCGGCTGCCCTTCGCGCTGGGCGAGATCGAGCAAATTGGTGCCTGCGGGCGCCTCGACCTCATGGTCGAGCGTCCCATCGGCCTTCAAAAACCGCACCTTGATCACGCCGGGAGCACCTGTTGCTCCTTGGCCGCCTCGTCGATCCGGCGGCAGGCAGACGCCAGTTCCTCCTCTCCGGTGTAGCGGCCAAAGCCGAGCCGGATCGATGAACGGGCCTGCCGGTCAGTGAGGCCGATGGCCCTCAGCACATGGCTCGGCCGGCCCGAGCCGCTGGCGCAGGCCGAACCGAGGGAAAAGGCGATGTTGCGCATGTCGGAGATCAGCCGTGCTGCATCGAGGCCCTCCCGATGCAGGTTCAAATTGCCGTGGTAGCGATTGCCCTGGCTGCCGTTAATATTCCAGCCTTGCCCGAAGTGTTGCGAGCGCAATCTCAAATAATTTCTCAACATGAACTGCATCGGCTTCCCGCCGCTCGGCCGCCAATCGCGCGGCCTCGCCAAGACCGACGCAAAGCGCCGGCGACAAGGTGCCGGACCGTATGCCCTGCTCCTGCCCGCCGCCGTGCAGCAGCGGCGCAGGCTCCGCCCCGGCCCGCATCCACAGGCCGCCGACGCCTTTGGGTCCGTGGATCTTGTGAGCGGAGATGGCGACCAGGTCCGGCCCTTCCGGAATCGCCATCCGGCCGAAGCCCTGTACCGCATCGCACAGCATCAGTGCGCCGGACTGATGCGCCATCTGCGCAAGCTCGGCGATCGGTTGGATGACGCCAATTTCATTGTTGACCAGCATCACCGCAACCAGCGCGGTGTGCTGGTCGATCAGCGCCTCGGCCATGTCGAGATCGATCAGGCCGTCGCTTCCGACCTGAAGGCGTACGACTTCGACTTCCTGCCCCTCCAGCCACTCGGCCGTGTCGAGCACCGCCGCATGCTCGGTCGCCACCGTTACCAGCTTGCGGCGCTTCGACGTTTCAAACGTGCCCTTCAGCGCCCAATTCAGCGCCTCGGTCGCGCCGGAAGTGAAGGCAAAGCGCCCGCCCGACAGCCCAAGCGCCTGTCCCGACCCTGTCCCGCGCAACCTCGATCGCCGCGGCAGCCTCGCGGCCCCAGCGCGACGGGCTGTGCGGATTGGCGAATTTCTCCTCGATCCACGGCCGCATCTCCGCCGCCACTTCGGGCGCCACGGGCGTCGTCGCCTGATAATCGAGGTAGATCATGCCCGCTTGCTCGCCCCTCCCCCGAGGGGCTGCGCGAGCTGCTGGCGACGCGATGCGCGTCCATTCGGCCAGGAAGGCGTCGACATCGGCCTCGGTCGTGTGCGGGCCAAAGCTGATGCGTAGGAAGCCATTCGCGACATCGGGTGCGACGCCCATCGCGGCGAGCACCGCGCTTTCCTTCATCTTGCCCGACGAGCAAGCGCTTCCGGCCGACACCGCAATTCCGGCCAGGTCGAACTGCACGAGCAGGAGGCATTCGACGCCCCCGGCAGTGACACCGCGCCGATCGTCGGCAGCCGGGAACTGCCTTCGCCGATCACTACGCCGCCGGCAGCCTTGACCCCTTCGTCAAGCCGAGCACGCAGACGCCGCTAGTCGCTCCATGTCGTAGGGCTTAGCTGCAAGCGCTGCTGCGAATGCCATGGCGCTCGGCGCATCCTGTGTGCCGCGGCGATAGCCTTTCTCCTGCCCGCCGACAGGCTCGAGCGTGGCGAGGTCCTTGACCAGCAGCGCGCCAACTCCCGGCGGCCCGCCCAGCTTGTGCGCCGACAGGGCGATGAAAGTCGGCATCGGGCAGCGGATATTTGCCCGCGCTCTGTGCGCAATCGGCGAGCAGCAGCGAACCCGCCTCGCGGATTTGCGGTGCGATCCGGTCGAGCGGCTGGAGGATGCCGGTTTCGTTATTGACCTGCTGGATCGCGACCAGCGCTGGCCCTTCGGCCAGGATTTTGCTCGAGCGCGGCCTCGTCGATCAGCCCATCCGGCCCAACCGGAATGACTTTCGACTTCGTCCCCATGGCATGCGGAACGATGGCATGCTCGGTTGCACCATGGGCCCGCCCAGCGATCTTGGCACGCGCTGCTGCAATCTCGACCGCCTCGCTGGCGCCGCTCGTGAAAATGACGTCATGCCGCCAGTCCAGCACTTCGCATAGCGTCGCTCGTGCTTCTTCGAGCAAGCGCCCGCGCCTTGCGGCCCTCGGCGTGAGGCGAACTGGGATTGGCCCAAGCATCATAGCCATGTTGCATCGCCGCCCGCGCCTCCGGAAGCACGATTGGTCGTGGCCGCGTGATCGAGAAAGATTCGGGTCTTGTTGTCAGTCATTGGAAAGCGTCGGAATCCTGCCGTTGCCAGAGTTTGCGCCAGCCCTATATAGGAGCCGCCGCCACGGTGCATCCCTTCCGCGGCATTTCAGTTCCTTATTCCGACCAAGCGAGCGCCCATGCCCGAAGTAATTTTCCCCGGACCCGAAGGCCGTCTGGAAGGCCGATTCAACCCGGGACCGCGCCCGCGCGCGCCGGTCGCGCTGATCCTGCACAGCCATCCGCAGGCCGGCGGGACGATGAACAACAAGATCGTCCAGCTGCTCTACAAGGATTTCGTCCGCCGCGGCTTCGCGACGCTGCGCTTCAACTTCCGCGGCGTCGGCAAGAGCCAGGGCACGTTCGACAACGGCATCGGCGAGCTCAGCGACGCCGCATCGCGCGCTCGACTGGGTGCAGCAAATTCATCCGGAGGCCGAGGTGACCTGGGTCGCCGGCGTCAGCTTCGGCGCCTGGATCGGCATGCAGCTGCTGATGCGCCGCCCGGAGATCCGCGGTTTCATCTCGATCGCGCCGCCGGCCAACATGTACGACTTCAGCTTCCTCGCGCCCTGCCCGGCATCGGGCATCATCATCCAGGGCGAAGCGGACGAGGTCGTGACGCCCGGCGCGGTCCAGAAGCTGGTCGACAAGCTTCGCACCCAGAAGCACATCACCATCGCACACGACACGATCCCGGGTGCCAATCACTTCTTCGCCAACGAGCTCGACCTGCTGATGAAGAGCGTCGACGATTATCTCGACTTCCGCCTCGACCCCAGTTGCCCGATCAGGTGAGCGCTGCCCGCCTCCGCAGGGGCACTAGATCGTCCAGATCAGGACATTGCCGATGAAGATGATCCCGCAGGCGATCATCAGCAGGCCGCGCTGACGATCGTCGGGGCGCATTGCCAGCCGAATTCCGAAGATCAGCAGCAGGATCGCCGCGATCATCGTGATTGCCAGTGCGGCTGAGGCGATACTTCCCACGAAAACGGACCCTTTCACGGCTTCTTAACTCGCATTGGCCCCATGCTTCGGGGCATGCGTGATGTCCAGCAGCAACAGGCGCGCCTCGAAGAGGCGTTCGAGCGGATCGAGGAAACGATCCTGCCCTGCATCGCGATGATGCTCGACACGCTGCTCGATGCCTCGGCCAATCTTGGCCGAGATCGATCCCAAGGTGCTGATCGCCGAGCTTCAGACTCTGGCTGCCGAGCTGGAGGAGCTGACCCGCGCCGTCGAGCGCAATTCGCCGGCCCATGTCGAGCCGGGCGAATATCGCATCGCCAACGGCTAACCGACCAGCCGCGCATGAAGCGCGGGGTCGATATTGCCGCCTGACAGCAGCGCCACCGTTTCCGGCACGATTTCCGACTTTCCCGGCAAGCAAGGCCGCGATCGAAGCCGCGCCGCCGGGCTCGACGACCAGTCCATGCTCCTGCCAGGCCCAGCGGACCGCAGTCGGCGATTTCGCTCTTCGCTGACGGCGATGCCGCTCGCGCCCGCGCGCCTTAGGATGCCGAACGTAATCGGCGACACCTTGCGGCGTCTGGAGCGCGTCGCAAAGAGTCGGCGGCGCATCGGCCGGCACCGGCACGATCTCGCCCAGTTCCAGCGACTGCCGCATATCGTCCCAGCCCTCCGGCTCGACCGGCACGATGTCGCGCCTCGGGACAGGCCAGAGCGATACCCGCACGTAAGCCCGCCACCGCCGCAATTGACGAGAATTTGCGCTGGAGGCGGCAGCGCCCGCCTCGGCAAGCTGATCGAGTATTTCGAGACCGACCGTCCCCTGCCCGGCGACAATGTGCGGATCGTCGAAGCTCGGGACGACGATCGAGCCGTTCTCGGCGGCAATGCGGCGGCGATTTCCTCCCGGCTCTCGGTACGGCGATCGAAGAAGATGATCTCCGCGCCCTGGCGCGCTGGTGCCCTCGACCTTCAGCGCCGGTGCGTCGGACGGCATGACGATGATTGCGGATATCCCGAGCCGTCTTGGCGGCGATCGCCACGCCCTGGGCATGATTGCCCGAGGAAAAGGCGACCACGCCCCGCGCCCGCTCCTCCTCGCTGAGCAGCATCAACCGGTTGGTCGCGCCCCTGAGCTTGAACGAGCCGCCGGTCTGCAGGCATTCGCATTTCAGCCAGACCCGTGCGCCCGCGAATCTCCGCCTCGATCAGCGGCGTGCGCTCGACCGCGCCGGAAATGCGCTGCGGCCGCGGCCAGCACATCATCATGTGTCACTTGTGGACAATCGTTCCAAGCCATTCAACTCCTTGGGATTTCGGTGAAACGTTGCAAGCCGGGGATTAACGCGAACCTCGAGGGTCCAAAAAATCTTTACATGGGGGACCCCCGCACATATATCGCGCCTCCGCTGCCCCATGGGACTTCCAACCGCAAGGCAGCTTTTTGTCGAAACTACCCGTTGGAGGTCCCTTGAGTTGCACAAGCATCATAGCGCGCTGGGGCTAGCGAAAGCCCCTAACGGCAACAGCGATGTTGCCGCGATTGTAGAGCAACGCCCGGTTCAGCCGGTCACGCTCCTTCGTCCGCATGCCGCAACGCGTGCCGCCCGCTTCTTTGCCGAGAAGTTTCCGGGCAAGTCGCTCTATGCGGTCAAGGCCAATCCCTCGCCGGACCTGCTCAAGGTCCTGTGGGACGCGGGCGTTACCCATTATGACGTCGCCTCGATCGGCGAGGTGCGGCTGGTCGCGGAAACGCTGCCGGAAGCGACGCTTTGCTTCATGCACCCGGTCAAGGCCGAGGAAGCGATCGCCGAAGCCTATTTCGACCTATGGCGTGAAGACCTTCAGCCTCGACACGATCGACGAGCTGGAGAAGATCCTTCGCGCCACCAACGGGCGCGAGCGACCTCAACCTGCTGGTCCGCCTGCGCGTCTCATCCGATCATTCGAAGCTCAGCCTTGCGTCGAAGTTCGGCGCCGAGCCCCATGAGGTCAAGCCGCTGCTGATGGCTGCTCGCCAGGCGTCCGATGCGCTCGGCATCTGCTTCCATGTCGGCAGCCAGGCGATGAGCCCGGCGGCCTATGCCGAAGCGATGGAGCGCGTCCGCGACGCGATCGTCGAGGCGGCGGTCACGGTCGACATCGTCGATGTCGGCGGCGGCTTCCCCAGCTGGTATCCCGGGCATGGAGCCGCCGGCGCTCGAAACCTATTTCGAGGTCATCCACCGCGCCTTCGAAGACCTGCCGATCAGCTATTCGGCGGAGCTGTGGTGCGAGCCTGGCCGCGCGCTTTGCGCCGAATATGCAAGCGTGCTGGTCCGCGTCGAAAAGCGCCGCGGCGACGAGCTCTACATCAACGACGGTGCCTATGGCGCGCTGTTCGATGCGGCGCACATCGGCTGGCGCTATCCGGTGCAGCTGGTCCGCGAGGAAGAGTCGAACGCCAAGACGATGGAGTTCAGCTTCTACGGCCCGACCTGCGACGACCTCGACCATATGGCGGGCCCGTTCGAGCTTCCGGCCGATGTCCAGGCCGGCGACTATATCGAAGTCGGCATGCTCGGCGCCTATGGCTGCGCGATGCGCACCGGCTTCAACGGCTTCGGTGTCGAGGATCATGTGATCGTCGACGACGAGCCGATGGCTTCGCTCTACACCGAGGTTCCGGAACGGACACGGCGCTCGAACGTCATCAAGTTGTAGCGCACCCCATTCACGCGTCATCCTCGCGGATGCGAGGATCATGCTTGTTTTTCTATGAACTTAGCGAGTAGCGGGACTGCCGCTTTCGCGGGAATGACGAGGTATTAGACCCGATGACCACCGATACGCTCAACAAGGTCCAGGACGAGAGCCTGATCAACGACAAGCGCAAGGCCGAGCTGCTGTCGAGCGAAGTCGAGCACATCGACATCACCAGCGTTCGATGCGCGCCCGATCGTCGAGGCGATGGGCAAGATGAGCTTCACCAGCCGCGACCTCGCGCGCGCCGCCGGCATCTACAACCAGATGCTGGCGGACCCGGATTGCTCGGTCATCCTGGTGATCGCCGGGTCGACCTCGGCCGGCGGCTGCATGGACCTCTATGCCGAGCTGGTGCGCAACAACATGGTCGACGCGATCGTCGCCACCGGCGCGACCATCGTCGACATGGATTTCTTCGAAGCGCTTGGCCACAAGCATTATCAGGCGCTCGAAATCCCCGACGACGATACGCTGCGCTCGCTCTACATCGACCGCATCTACGACACCTACATCGACGAAGTCGCGCTGCAGGATTGCGACTATCACCATCGGCGAGATCGCCGACAGCCTGGAGCCCCGCCCCTATTCGAGCCGCGCGTTCATCCGCGAGATGGGCAAGTGGCTGGTCGAGCAACGGCAAGAAGGACAACAGCCTGGTCAAGCTCGCCTATGAGCATGACGTGCCGATCTTCTGCCCGGCGTTCACCGACTAGCTCGGCCGGCTTCGGCCTGGTCAAGCACCAGGTCGACGCGATGAAGCGCGGCGGCCATTACATGACGCTCGACAGCATCGCCGACTTCCGCGAGCTGACCGACATCAAGATCGAGGCCGGCACCACCGGCCTGCTGATGATCGGCGGCGGCGTTCCGAAGAACTTCGCGCAGGACACGGTCGTCTGCGCCGAAATCCTCGGTCACGAAGATGTCGAGGTGCACAAATATGCGGTGCAGATCACCGTCGCCGACGTCCGCGACGGCGCCTGCTCCTCCTCGACGCTCCAGGAAGCGGCCAGCTGGGGCAAGGTTTCGACCGCGCTCGAGCAGATGGTCTATGCCGAGGCGACCTCGGTCCTGCCGCTGCTCGCCAGCGACGCCTATCACCGCGGCCACTGGCGCAACCGCGACAAGCGTCGCTTCGCCAAGCTGTTCGACTAAGTCGGTTGCCAACCGAAACGAACTGACGCACCCTCCCCTTGGTCCAACAGGGGGAGGGTTTTTCATGGACTATAGTCCGATTCTGGTGCCGGTCGTGGCGCTGGTCGCCTGGACGCTCGTCATCATGCTGTGGATGGTCGTTACGCGGCTGGGCGAGTTCCGCCGGCTGGGATCACGCTCGGCAGCATCCCGGCGGATCGCGCGGGGTCGACCTGGAAGGCAAGGCCGACCCGAGCGCACAGTGGAAATCCCACAATTACAATCATCTGATGGAGCAGCCGACGATCTTCTACGCGATCGTCATGACGCTGGCGCTGATGGGCATGGATCAGCCGATCAACGTGCTGGCTGGCGTGGGGCTATGTCGGGCTTCGGATCGTTCACAGCCTGATCCAGTGCACGGTGAATATCGTACGCTACCGCCTCCGGATCTTCGCCCTGGCGTCGCTGTGCCTGCTCGGCCTGACGGTACACGCGGGAGCACGCATGCTTCACGATTGCCTGGTGCTTGACCTAGCGGCTGAAGGCGGCTGCCAACTCGACATGGGTCGACCAGCGGAATTGGCCGACTGGACGTGCCCAATTGAGCCGGTAGCCGCCTGACGCCAGCATTTCCGCATCACGTGCGAAGGTCGCCGGATTGCAGCTGACATAGGCGATGCGCGGAACGGGCGAATTGGCCAGTTCCCTCACCTGATCGATGGCGCCGGCGCGAGGCGGGTCGAGGACGACCGCGTCGAAGGCGGCTAGCTCCTTGGCGTCAAATGGACGGCGGTAGAGGTCGCGATGCTCGCATGGAGCGACCGGCCTGCCTGCCTCGCGGCGGAGCTTAATGACAGGACAGCATCTCGAGACGCCTCGGCAGCCAGCAGCTGGCCGTCCAGCGACAAGGCGAATGTGCCAAGCCCCGCAAACAGGTCGGCAATGCGCCCGGCACCGGCGGTGGCCTCTCGAACGGCCTCGACCAGGGCGCCCTCGCCATCCGCCGTCGCCTGCAGGAATGAGCCAACCGGGAGCGGAACCGGCACCCCGCCAAGAGTGATGGTGACCGGCCGCGGCTCGAAACGGGGTTCGGCTCCATAGCCCTCATCGATCGCCAGTCGCGCGAGCGAGTGACGCTCGCTGAAAGCGGTAAGCGCCTCCACGGCTTCCAACCCCTCGACTGCCACTCCCTTGAGCAGGATGTCAGGTCCCTGGTCGGCAAGCGTCAGCTGGATCTCGCCGGTGCGCTTTGGCGGAAGAATCGAGGCAAGCAGGCCACGAAGCGGTGCGATTAGATCGAACAGGCGCGGATGGAGGATGTGGCACTCCATCATGTCGACGATCCGGTTGCTGCCGGCTTCGTTGAAGCCGACCAGCACCCGGCCCCCGGCCTTCAGCGCTCGAAGTGTCGCCCGGCGGCGGGTCCTCGGCGGCGACAAGTGCGGCGTCCGGATTTCCGTCTCCAAGCCATGCTGGGCAAGCGCTCCGGCCACCCGTGAGATGCAATAATCCGAATAGGCAGTGTCGGTCAGATGCTGAAGCTGGCATCCGCCGCATTCGGGGAAATGGCGGCATGGCGGCGTTTGATGGCCCGGCCCCTGCTGGATGGTGCCGTCGTCCAGAAGCAGGTCGCCGGGCACCGCGAACGGGACATGCCGGCCGCTTGCGGTAACTCCATCCCCGCGCGCGGCAATGCGGACGATAGCCTCGCTCATGCAAGAACGGTGGGAATTGCAGCGACGAGATCGTCCGCGATCATCCCCGGCCCTGCAGCCTCGGCGGCCCGTCCATGAACCCACACGGCCGCACATGCAGCTTCGAACGCCTCGAGCCCTCGAGCACGCATCGCTGCAACCATTCCGGCCAGAACGTCGCCCGTTCCAGCACTGGCGAGCCAGGCCGGGGCCGGCGGAGCGAAGCCGAGACGGCCGTCCGGCGATGCAACCAGCGTGTCCGGCCCCTTGAAGACGATCACCGACTGCGATCGCCGCGCCGCCTCCAGCGCTCGCTCAGCCTTGCTTCCGGCAATGTCGCCGAACAGCTTGATGAATTCCCCTTCATGGGGCGTCAGGATTGTGTCGTGGCCGTGCAGGCGTTCGGGATCTCCAACCAATCCGATCGCATCGGCATCGATGACGATCGGGCGCGGTGCGGTCAGGGCCAGGGTCAGCACCTGCGGAACATCGCCCAAGCCCGGCCCGACCAGGATGCATCCGACCCGGGGGTCGTTGAGGACGGCATCGCCAGTCTGCACGATCGCCGAAGGAAGGCCCTCGATCGGGCGCGAAGTGCTGACCCGGACATAGCCGGCACCGGCACGAGCCGCAGCGGTCGCCGCAAGCGCGATTGCGCCGGGCATGTTGCCCGGCCAGGCAATGCACCAGCCCGCGATCATATTTGTGGCCCTGGGGATCGAGCGGCGGCACTTCCGGAGCGCCGATCTCGAACCAGTCCGCGTCGGCCTCGATCCCAATGTCGGCCAGGACGACCCGGCCCATGCTGGCCATTGCCGGCATCAGCCGGTGAGCGGGCTTCAAGCGCACCGAAAGTGACCGTGAGATCATATTGCCCGATTGGAGAAAGCAACGCACCGTCATCACTCGAAACGCCGCTTGGCAAATCGCAAGCGACGGCCACTAGTGCCTTGTCTGCCAAGAGCAATAATCTTTGAAAAACAGCCTTATCCAAGCCCCGGCTAAGGCCAGTTCCAAACAGGCAATCGACGATGATCGGCGCTTCTGCCGCGCTTGTGAACGAGTTCAACCGGGCCATCCCATTGGCTCTTTGCCCAGCGAGCGGCCTCGGACTTGGGCTCGTCCAGCGCCGCGACGCGCACGGAATATCCTGCTTCGCCAAATGCCGGGCGGCGACATAGCCGTCTCCGCCATTATTGCCTGGCCCGCACAGGAGCAGCGTCTCCCGAGGACCGGCGTAGAGGCTGATCGCCTTGGCCAGCGCCGCCCCTGCCCGCTCCATGAGCATAGTTTCGGTGGTTCCGGCCTCGATCGCTCGAGCTTCGGCAGCGCGCATCTTGGCAGCGGTCAGGATCGGACGGCTCATTGCCGCGCCCTAGCGCAGAAAGCTGGCCAGATGCCACCAGTTCGAGGGGCAGGCCGCGGCGGCCTCGTCGCGCTTTTCCTCGCTCTCGAACAGTGCGAAGCAGGTAGCGCCGCTTCCCGACATCCGGGCAAGCGTCACCCCATTCTGCAGCGCAAGCCAGTCGAGCACGTCGCCAATCGCCGGAACCAGCACGCGGGCAGGTTCCTCAAGATCATTGCGACCCGCCCGCCAGTCCGCCAACGGCCCATGATCCAATCCTTGCCAGGCGGCAAACACTGCACCGGTCGATAGCTGAATGCGCGGATTGACCAGAAGGACCGGTGTACCGGAGATGGCGGGGTCGTCGAGAAGCTGCAGCCGATCTCCCGCACCTTCGCCTCGCGCAGTCATGCTGAGCAGGCATGCAGGAACGTCCGATCCGATGCTGGGCGCGACCGCGCTGGCGTGGGCCGGGTCGATATTCCATAGCCGCGTCAGCAATCGGAGTGCCGCCGCCGCATCGGCCGAACCGCCGCCGATACCCGAGGCGATCGGCAGATTTTTATGTCAGGATAAGGTTTGCCCCCGCCTCAATTTGCGCCGCTTGCCGCAAGCTGATCGGCGGCCAGCAGCACCAAATTATCCTTATCCGAAAGGCCGTCGGCGAAGGGCCCGACAATCGACAGCGACAATTCGTCGGCAGCTTCGGCTTCCAGCCGGTCGCCGTCGGTGCAGAATGCAAAGATCGTTTCCAGCGCATGTCGGCCATCGGGCAGCTTGCCCCGCACGTGCAGGGCAAGGTTGAGCTTGGCCGGGGCCGGCTCTGAAAGCCGCATCAGGGCGCTGCGTTGGCGGGGGTCAGCCCGGCTTCCATCTTCTGCTCAAGCCGCGTCTTCGCCTTGTCCTCTGCAGTGACTAGCGCGGCCTGCCACGAGAAGCGCGCCTCGATTCGCCGGCCCGACGTGTAGAGCGCATCGCCCAGATGCTCATGGATTTCCGACTGGGCCGGATCGCCTGCCGCAGCGCGGCTGAGCGTCGTCGATCGCCTCGGGCAGCCGGCCACGCTTGTAGAGCGCCCAGCCGAGTGAGTCGGTGATCGAGGCGTCGTCGGGCCTCAGCGCGCTGGCCTTGCGGATCATCGCTTCGGCAGCGTCCAAATCCTCTCCGCGCTCCAGCTTGCCGTAGCCGAGGAAGTTCAGAAGAAGCGGATTCTCGGGCTCGAGCTTCATTGCGATTTCCAGCTCGCCCTTGGCCTCGGCCCAACGGTCGGCCTGCTCAAGGCTGGCGGCTCGGAGCAGGTACAAGGTCCACAGCGTCGGATTGGCTCCACGCTCCGTTCGGGCGATCGCATCGCCGTAGGCGGCAGCGGCCTCGACGTGCCGGTCCATGTCGCCCAGGACATTGGCCAAGCGCGCATAATCCTGAGGACCGGCTTCCGGTGAAGCGGTGGCGGCGCGGGCCCGGCGCAACGCTTCGTCGAAGTCGCCCTTGTCGCCTAAAATGCGGGTTTCGACATCCAGCGCTTCACCGGCCAGCAGGTCGTCGGGCTTGATCGCACCCAGCAATCGCAGTGCATCGTCCGGCCGTCCGTCGTCGTCGAGCAATAGGCCGAGCAGGATCGAGGCTTCGGTATTGCCCGGATTTGCATGACGGGCGACCTGGGCCAGCGAAATCGGAAGTGCCTTGCTGTCGTCGCGGCCGAGGTCGATTGCCAAGGCGAGCAGCATCTCGGCGTAGCCGGCAGCCGGGGTAGCGATCATCGTGTCGAGCGGCTTGCCTGCGGCCACTCGCCCGCGAGCCGCGGCCAAGGCTTCGTCGTCGCCCTGAAGCATGGCCATCGCCTGTTCGGGCCGCTTCAGCCGCATCAGTGCGTCTGCATAGGCAAGCCTTAGGCGCGTGTTGCGGCCGCCGCCCTGCAGCAAGACTTTCTGGGCCAAAGGCAGTGCCCATGTCAGGCTTGCCCAGCGCAAACAGCATTGCGGCACGCTGCTCATCGGCGATCGACGCCAGCGGACTCCCATCGGGAAGGGACGCGAGCGACGCCGCACCGTCTTCCTTGCCCCGCGCCGTCCTGTCCCATGCTTTCACCAGCGGCGCGAACAGTTCCACCTCGGTCGAAGTGGCACCCTTTTCGAGATCGGCCACCGCCTGCTTGGCCTTGCCGTTGCGCAGCGAATCGGCGGCCAGCATCAGCCGGGCATCGACCGGCAGCTCGTCGGGAGGGATTTTGCGGGCCAGCGATACCGCCAGATCTGCCTGGCCCGACTGGATGGCCGTGGCGATGGCGCGGCGGGCGATGGTCCGGTCCGCCGGGATCGGCGGCAGACATGGCGGCGAACAGGCGAGCAGATCGCGCTTCGTCGCCGTTCATCTCCGCGGCCCGGGCCTCGACATAGATCGACAGGGGCGCGGAATTGCTATTCGCCTGCGCCGAAGCCGCGAGCGTCAGTGCGATGACGGCGGCAGAGGCAATCACATGTTCGGATAATTGGGTCCTCCACCACCTTCGGGGACGACCCAGTTGATGTTCTGGGTCGGGTCCTTGATATCACAAGTCTTGCAGTGGACGCAGTTCTGCGCGTTGATCTGAAGCCGCGGTGAACCGCCTTCCTCGACAATCTCGTAAACGCCGGCCGGGCAGTAACGTTGCTCCGGCGCGTCATAGAGCGCGAGATTGACCTTGATCGGCACCTCGGCGTCCTTGAGCGTCAGGTGGATCGGCTGGTCCTCCTCATGATTGGTGTTCGAAATGAACACCGACCCGAGGCGGTCGAAGGTCAGTTTGCCGTCCGGCTTGGGATAGTCGATCGGCTGGTAATGTTCCTTGCGGCCGATCTGCGTGTGGTCGGCGTGATGCTTCGAAGCGTCCACGGCGTTCGGAGCTTCAGATAGTTGAGCCACATGTCGAGCCCGGCGAATAGCGTGCCGACGGTGCCGCCCCAGCGCGCCACCGCCGGCTGGGCGTTGCGGACGATCTTCAGTTCGTCGGCGATCCAGCTTGAACGAACCGCGGGTTCATAGCCTTCGAGCACATCGCCGCGGCGGTCGGTGGCAATGGCATCGAACGCCGCCTCGGCTGCAAGCATGCCCGACTTCATCGCCGTGTGGCTGCCCTTGATCCGCGGCACGTTGACGAAGCCCGCCGAGCAGCCGATCAGCGCCCCGCCCGGGAAGGCCAGCTGCGGAATGGCCTGCCAGCCGCCCTCGTTGATCGCCCGTGCGCCGTAGCTGACCCGCTTGCCGCCTTCGATCTCGGCGCGGATCGCCGGATGGGTCTTCCAGCGCTGGAATTCCTCGAACGGCGAAAGGTAGGGATTCTTGTAGTCGAGCGCGACGACGAAGCCGAGTGCGACCTGGCCGTTTGCCTGATGGTAGAGAAAGCCTCCGCCCCATGCGTCGTTCAGCGGCCAGCCCTGGGTGTGAATCACTCGCCCTGGCTGATGCTTGTCGGCAGGAACGTCCCACAATTCCTTGATTCCGATACCGAAAACCTGCGGGCCGACTTTCCTTGCGCAGATCGAAGATCCGGGTCAGCTCCTTGGTCAGATGGCCGCGCGCGCCCTCGGCGAAGAAGGTGTAGCGGGCATGGAGTTCCATTCCCGGCTGATAGTCGGGCTTGTGAGTGCCATCGCGCGCAACGCCCATGTCGCCGGTGGCGACGCCCTTGACCGATCCGTCGTCGTTGAACAGCACTTCCGCGGCGGCGAATCCGGGGAAGATCTCGACACCTAACGCCTCCGCCTGGCCCGCCAGCCAGCGCGTCACATTGCCAAGGCTCGCGGTGTAGGTGCCCTCATTGTGCATGAAGGGCGGCATCAGGAACTGGGGGATCGCCCATTTGCGCTTCTTGGTCAGCACCCAGTGGAGATTGTCGGTCACCGGCACGGTGAGCGGGCTGTCCTTGTCGCGCCAGTCGGGGATCAGCTCGTCGATCGCCTTGGGGTCGATCACTGCGCCCGACAGGATGTGCGCGCCGACTTCGCTGCCTTTTTCAAGGACGCAGACGGAGATTTCCCGGCCCTTTTCCTCGCGCCAGCTGCTTGAGCCGGATCGCGGCAGACAGGCCGGCGACGCCCGCGCCGACGATGACGACGTCATATTCCATCGATTCGCGCTGGCTCATTCGATCTCCTCGCTCTCCCGCTTCCCGCGGCCCGGTTTGCGCCTCTCGTCGCGCGGCACCGTCTTTCGGCCTTGCCAGCCCTGCCAATTCCTTGACCGCGCCGTCAACCTTGGACGACAGAAGGAGGATGGGTGGGGAAATGCAAGCGATTGACCGCAGTGCGGCCGACAGCCTGATTGGCTGGTGGATCGAAGCGGGCGTTGATGAGCCCGTGAGCGAAGCGCCGCGCGATTGGCTCCGCCTTAGCGAGTCAGCAGTGCCACCGCCTCAACCGACTCCCGTGGCGATAGCCGAGCGAGCCGAAACCCTGGGCGCCTTCCACCACTGGCTTGCGACAGGAAGCGGATTGCCAATGGACCGGCCGGGCGCAACCCGGGTTGCGCCCATCGGGGCTGAGGGCGCGAAATTGATGCTGTTATCGGATCTTCCCGCACGGGAGGATGCGGCGGAAAGCAGGCCGATCGGCGGGGAAGCCTGGAGCCTTGCCAGGAACATGCTGGCCGCGATCGGGATCGATCCCGAAGAGGCATATGTCGCGTCGCTTAGCTGCTTTCATACTCCAGGGGCTCGGATCAACGGCGAACTGGAAGCTTGTGCGGCCATTGCCCGCGATCATGTCCGCCTGGCCAAGCCCCAGCGATTGCTTCTTTTCGGCGATGCCCCGTCGCGCGCGCTCCTCGGCGAGCCGCTAGCCAAGGCGCGGGGTCGTGTGCATCGGATTGACGGGATCCGCACCGTTGCGACCTTTCATCCGCGCTGGCTTTTGCAGCGGCCGTCCGACAAGGCGCTCGCCTGGCAAGACCTCCTGTTGCTTATGAGTGAGAGTGATTGATGCGGCTGAGTTTGATCTTCCTTGCAGCTGTTGCGTTGGCCGAACCGGTCATGGCGCAGGAATTGGATCCGCTGGCCCCGCTTGATCCGACGGACACGACCGAACAGCCCGCCGCGCCTGCGCCGCCGGCAACCACGACCGAGCCGGCCCAGCCTTCGACTCCGCCACCGCCTCCAAAAATTATCCCGAAGGATTGGCGCGGGGTGTTCGCGGCCATCGGCCAGGGTGACTGGGAGGGCGCGCGGCTCGGCATCGACGGGCTGCCGAACGATCCGCTCAAACCCTATGCGAAGGCCGAGCTGTTCACCGCCAAGGGCTCTCCCAAGGTCGAACTGGGACCGATCCTTGCCGTGCTGGCTGAAGCGCCCGAATTGCCGCAGGCAGCGCAATTGCAGCGCATGATTGTGACCCGCGGAGCTGTCGAACCGCCCGCCATTTACTGGCCGCGCCCGACGATCTCGTTGGGCAGCGCGCCGAGGCGAGGCAAGACCCGTCCGGTCGAGGGCGAGCCGGCAGCGGACGAGTTGCGACTGGCTTTCGAACCTTACGTCAAGGTCGACGACGGCGCTGGGGCCGAGGCCCTATACCTCCAGGCATATCCCAATCTGTCCTACGAAGCCCGGGCGGAGGCGGCCAACCGGGTCGCATGGATCTACTACGTCGGCGGCCGCGATGCCGATGCCCGGCGGGTCGCCGACCAGGGCCGGCTCGGCGCGACCGGCGACTGGGCAGCTCAGGCGGCATGGATTTCCGGGCTTGCAGCCTGGCGGATGGACGATTGGAACGCGGCATATGCGGACTTCCGCGAGGCAGCGTCGCGGGCCCGCGAGCCGGAATTCAATGCTGCCGCTTATTATTGGACCGCACGGGCGGCGCAGGCCAGCCGGAGACCGAATGAAGTGGCATCACTGCTCCGATCGGCAGCACGATCGCAGGAAAGCTTCTACGGCCTGATCGCGCGCGAAGTGCTGGGACATGGACAAGCGACTGCCCAAGACCGCCGCGCCGCGCGACCTGAACCGTGTTGAAGCCCTGCCCAATGTTCGCCGGGCATCGGAGCTGGTCGCGATGGGGATGGCGGTCCAGCGCCGAGGAACTGCTCCGCCACCAGGCGAAGATCGGAAGCCCGAGCCGACCAGCGGGCACTGATCCGGATCGCCGACAAGCTCGGCCTTCCCGGCGCACAATTCTGGCTGGCTCACTTTGGCCAGCCAGGGGCGAAGGTCGATGCCGCCGACCGCTATCCCATCCCGAATTGGACGCCCTACAACGGCTGGCGGGTCGATCCGGCGCTGGCCTATGCCCACATCATCCAGGAATCCAACTTCCGCTCCGATGCGGTCAGCCCAGCCGGCGCAGTCGGCCTGATGCAGGTGCGGCCGGGCACGGCCGGGGACACTGCCCGCAGCCGCGGCACCAGCGTCAGTGTCGCCGCTCTCAAGGATCCACTGATCAACATCGATTATGGTCAGGCCTTCATCGAACTGATCCGCGGCAGTGCGGCAACCCGCGGCCAGCTTCCCAAGGTTATCGCCGCCTATAATGCCGGGCCTGTGCCGGTTGAACGCTGGGCATATTACGACCGGGGCGACCCGCTGCTGTGGATCGAGAGCATCCCCTATTGGGAGACCCGCTTCTACGTCCCGTCGGTCCTTCGCAACATGTGGGTGATCCAGGGACTTCAGGGGTCGGACACGCCGACGTTGACCTCGCTGGTCCAGCATAAATGGCCCGATTTTCCCCAGCGCAGGCGCTAATTCGTTCTTGATATGTTCTCGCATGGCCGCTATCATTGCGCCATGCCAGTCGAGTTGATCAAGGCGCGGGGTGCAACCCGCAACGCGACCCCGACGCGCTTCAATCTGAAGGAGCGCGTCGCCGAAGGCGACTGGCTGGACAACGTCGAGAAGCTGGACGGGATTGCCCCCCGCCGGACGACGGTGACGATCGAGCGGCCGAAGACGATTTTAACCCGAAACAGCTCCCCGGACATCGGATTCGACCGCTCGATCAACCCATATCGCGGCTGCGAGCATGGCTGCATCTATTGTTTCGCCCGGCCGACCCATGCCTATCACGACCTCTCGCCGGGCATTGATTTCGAAAGCCGGCTGTTCGCCAAGCCCGACGCCGCGAAACTGCTGCACGCCGCCCTTTCCCGTCCGGGTTATGAAGTCGGCGCCGATCGCGCTGGGAACGAACACCGATCCCTATCAGCCGATCGAGGAACATTGGCGGATCACCCGTTCGATCCTCGAGCTGCTGCTGGAAACCAGGCATCCCTTCACCATCACCACCAAGTCCGATCGGGTCGTGCGCGATCTCGACATCATCGCGCCCGCGGCAAAGCTCGGACTGGCGGCAGTCGCGATTTCGGTGACGTCGCTCGATCCCAAGGTCCACAAGACGCTGGAACCTCGCGCTCCCGCTCCGCGCAAACGGTTGGCGGCGATCAAGGCGTTGAGTGACGCCAGCGTCCCTGTCTTTGTCTCCATTGCTCCGGTGATCCCGCAGATCACCGATCACGAGCTGGAATCGATCGTCGCCTGCGCCGCCGAGGCCGGGGCGCGCGGAGCAACCTTTCTGCCCGTCCGCCTGCCGCATGAAGTTGCGCCACTGTTCCGTGCCTGGCTCGACGATCACTATCCCGACCGCGCAGCCAAGGTGATGGCGACGATCCAATCGCTACGGGACGGCCGCGACAATGACCCCAATTTCTTCAGTCGGATGCGCGGGTCCGGACCGTGGGCGGAACTGATCAGGACCCGATTCGATATCGCTTGCCGCAAGCACAACCTGCCCCGATTGAAGATCCCCTTGCGCCGCGACCTGTTCGAGCCGCCCCAGGGCGATCAGTTGCGCCTGTTTTAATTGCCTTCGCTGGAGTTTTTATGGCCGGTTTTCGACGAACTGCGGTGACAATGTTTCATGTCGTCGCTAGCCCTTCAACCATGTTTCGTTCCCTTGTCGCAGCATCGCTGCTCGCCGCCGCCTCCCCACTCGCATCCCAGACCATTCCGGCCCCCGAGAAAATCGGTGAGCTGCGCGATGCCGCGCTGGATGGCGATCATTATGCCTGGGATATTGTGGAAGGCCTGACCACCGAAGTCGGTCCGCGCCTGGCCGGCACCGAGGCCGAGGCCCGCGCCCGAGAATGGGCGGTGAAGAAGCTGACGTCGATGGGATTTGCCAATGTCCGGGTCGAGCCGTTCGACATGCCGGTTTGGGTTCGCGGACAGGAAAGCGCCGAGATCGTTGCTCCATTCCCCCAGCGAATGGTTGTCGCCGCCCTCGGCAACAGCGGTTCGACCGGTCCCGAGGGAATTACAGGCGAAATCGTCGCCTTCGACAGTGTCGACGCGCTTCGCGCCGCTCCCGACAGCGCGGTCAGGGGCAAGATCGTGTTCGTCGATCATCGGATGGTCGGCGACTTCCGACGGCATTGGCTACGGCCAGTTCGGTGCTCCGCGGCGCCAGGGCCCGACCCTGGCCAGCAAGAAGGGCGCGATCGGCGATCGTCATCCGCTCGATCGGCACCGACCATCACCGCAACCCGCACACTGGCGTCCAGACCTTCTCGGACGGCGCGACGCCGATCCCGGCGGGCGCGCTGTCGGTGCCGGATGCCGAACAGATGGTCCGTATCCTGAAGCGCGGCCAGCCGGTGACGATGAGGCTGGTGCTGGTAAGCCGCAATCTTGGGAACCGACAGTCGGGTAATGTCATCGCCGAAGTGCCCGGGCGCGACCCGTCATTGCCGCCGATCCTCGTCGGCGGCCACCTCGACAGCTGGGACCAGGGGACCGGCGCGATCGACGACGGCGCTGGCGTGGCCATCGCGGCCGCCGCGGCCAAGCGGATCATGGATGCCGGCAGGCCGCTCAGGACCATCCGCGTCGTCTGGTTCGGCGCGGAAGAGGTCGGCCTGTTTGGCGGGCTCGATTATCGCGCAAGGCACGGCAAGGAGCCGCATCATGCACTGATCGAAAGCGATTTTGGTGCCGACAAAATCTACCGGGTCGACAGCAAGCTGGGCGAGGCCCGCAAGGCGGAGGCCGAGGCACTCGGCAAAGTGCTGGCACCAATCGGCGTCGTTACCGGGAAGTTCGATGAGGCGGATGGTTCGGACATCGGGCCGATGCTGGCCGACGGCATGCCTGGAGTGACGCTTGCGCAGGACGGCACCCGCTATTTCGACATTCATCACACGCCGGACGACACGCTCGACAAGATCGATCCGGCCCAGCTTCGCCAGAATGTGGCGGCCTGGACTGCCGTGCTTGGCGTTCTTTCGGGCGGGATTGAGGAGCCGAAACGATCCAAGCGGCGTTGACTGCCCGACTGACAGCAGTCTGGAGGATATTTATGCGAACGATCTCACTTATTCCGCTGCTCGCGCTTGCCGCTTGCCAGGTGACCAAGGACGACGCCAACGACAGCGTGACGGTCGAATATAATCAGGACGTGGCGGAGAATGGCGTCGCGGACGCCGCCAACACTGCTGGGAATATCGCGGAGGATATCGCCAACGATGTCGAGCAGAGCGCGGACAAGGTCGGGAACAAGGTCGACGAGGTCCAGGCCGACGCCAACAAGGACGCCAACAAGGCGAATTAGCCTTTTCCACGCCATGATGCGCTGCTAGGCGGCCATTTCCGGTCGGGGAGTGGCGCAGCCTGGTAGCGCATCTGCTTTGGGAGCAGAGGGTCGCAGGTTCGAATCCTGTCTCCCCGACCATCTTCGCAAAAGGCCGGCGGGGGACGGCCGTCTTGGCGAGGATCAAGTCAGGTGGGGCCTGTAGCTCAACGGTAGAGCTGGCCGCTCATAACGGCTTGGTTGTAGGTTCGAATCCTGCCGGGCCCACCATCACCACGCGCAGGCAATCTGGGGGATTGCCGAGCATGGTGATCAACCGCAGGCAATCTGGGGGATTGCCTAGCTTGGCGTTCCGCCTCGGGCGATCGGCAACATCAGCGTCAATTCCGATTGCGAAAGGCGCAGGTCGCCGCCTGCCAATCGCGCCAGGCCGCGCACCAGACGCAGCGCAAAGCCCAACCCAAGGCGTGAACCTTCGCCATCGGCCGCGGTCGAAAAGGAAGGATCCAGCAATTGGCTTTCGCTAAGGTGCGTCGTCGACGCGGGACGAGTAACCGAGATGGACAGCCGGCCCCTGCCCTCGCCCGCTTCGACCCGGATCAGTTCGTCCGACGCAGCCGATTCGACAACTGCCTCGATGAACCGCTTCAGCAACCTGTTCGCCAGATCACCGTCCAGTTTCAGCCGGGCCTGGCCATTTAGCGGCGCAATGCGCAGCTCAACCCCTCGGTTGGATGCAAGGTTGGACCATTCCTCGGCGAGCGGCGGGAGGATGTCCGCCAGCGCGACAGGCTCGCCCATCCCGGGAGCACGGTTTTTCATCCGCGCGGCAAAATCGAGATCCTCGATGGCGGCGAGCAGGGTCCTCGCCTGGGCCACGATTTCGGCCGCGCGGCGGCGATAGCTGCGGTGGGCGGGGCCGAGATATTGGCCATCGATGATCTCGGCGAATCCGATGATCGCATTCAATGGGGTCTTGATCTCGTGGATCGTCTCGCGAAGTGCCTCCGCGTCTCCGCCCAAGATGCTTTCGCTCGCGGCAGGCGGCGCTTCCTCATGATCACCCTCCCGGAGGGCAATTCCACGATAACCGAGGAAGCGGCCATCGACCGGCGAGAATGCGGGAATTCCGCTCAGGCGCCATTCGCCCTCCAACGCCGGGGCCGGCATGCTGATCGGTGTTCCCTCGAACGGAAGCCGGTCGGTAAAGGCACGCACCAGCTCGCGCGGGGCGCCTTCCTCACCGGGAATGCTGCGGCCGATCAGGGCTCCGCGCGGTGCCCCTTCGACCCAGCCGATCTGCCCTGAAGCGTCGCATTCCCAACGGAACAGCCCGGGACCTGTAGGCAACTCAGGGCGGGCGAAAGGTCGACTGGCCTCTTCGACCTCACGGCCGTCCTCGGCCGCATCTGGCGGAGATGCCTCACGCTTGCTCTTTAGCCGCTCGATGCGGGCGACCATGTCGCCGATCGATGGTGCCGGCTCAATGGAGCTTGCGGCGATAGCTTCCGCAGCTTACAGGCGGCGGAGCAGCATCACCGCGGATAGTACGGATAAAGCTCGAGACTTCCTCGCTCGCCGACGACAGTACGGTCGCCCAACCCGCTTCATCCAGCGGAGCTGCCGCCAACAGCGGGGCGGCAACGTCGAGGCGGTCGCCGGCGAATATCGCGATGAGGCGCGGCTCGCTGGCACGGCCGGCAATGCTGCGCGCAGTTGCTGCTCGGATAGGCCGGGCAACCGACTTGGCGCCCGACCGAACCATGGTCAGCGCGGCATCGAGCAGGGCAGGATCGATTTCGTCATGCGGCCGCGACAGGAGGTCGACCAGCTGACGCCAGCGAACGGTCCGGTCGTGCGCGTCCGCGACCGGTTGGGTCATCACCGTCCTAAGGCGATCGTCGAAACGCACTTAATCCTTGCCCCCAACAGTTTTTGCGCCCCAGCCTTGCGGTCTCGGCGCTCCGCACGACAGGGGGTCGGGGTTAACCATCCCAATATGGGACGAATAAAGGGGCGCCCGATCCTAGGATCCGGCGCCCCTCTGAAACCCTAAATTTCAGGGCTCGGAGTGTAAGGTCAGGCCTGCTGCGCCAGATAGGTAAGCCATAGGCTGGCGACCTCAGCCTGCGCACCGCCAGCGGCCTTGAGCGCCGCAGTCGCACCCGCCTTGTCGCCCGCGCGGGCCAGGGACATGCCCAGCCGCAGATTGGCCAGGTCCTTGTCGACGCCGGATTTGCCGAGCGCGGCGCGGAACAGGTCGGCTGCCTGCGTATAGTCGCCGTAGCCATAATATGCCTCGGCGGTGACCATCGCCTTCTTGGCATCGCCCGCGGCTTTCGCCGCCGTTGCCGAAGTTGCAAGCGAGGCGCGATCACCCTGCGCGCGAGCGCTGGCGAGGGCATAGAGCTGGCTGAAGGTAGCCCTGCTCTTGTCGATCGACTTGGCGGCGAAGCCCTGATCGAGGACCGCCTTGGCTTCGCCTGGGAAACCCTTGGTCACCAGCGTGTTGGCAAAGCGAAAATAGTCGTTCTCGCCGGCCAGGGCGCCGGTTGCCTGGGCGAGGCGCATCGAATCCAGCAGCGACGCATCGTCGAGACCGCTGACAGTCTGGTAGATGCGGATCGCGTCGCGCCAATTCTTCTGGCTTGGATAGGCCGCGACCCATTCGCGGGCGATCGCCGGCGCACTGGGCAGCTTGGCATCGAACGACAGCTTTACCGCACGCTTGTACCAATTTTCTTCCGGCTTCTGGCCGGCCGCGACCCGCGTCGCAATTGCCTTTTGGATCAGCGTAACCGCCTCGGCGGGCCGGCCCTGGCTATTACGGGCTTCAGCCAGCATGACGGTCGCCTCGACATTATTGGGGTCGAGTTTGAAGAGCGCGCTCGAATGCCGCGCCGGCCTTGTCATATGCCTTGGCATTATACTGCAGCTTGCCAAGGTTGATGTAGAGCGGAACGGTGTTGGCGGGCGGCAGGACGTCGGACGCAAGCACCGCGTCGATACCGGTAATGATGGCGGCATTGTCCTGCGCATCGACCGCGGCCCGAAGCTGCAATTGGGCGATCACATAACGATCGTCCTTGGTCTTTGCCTTGGCCTGCGCAGCCGCCAGCTTCAGCTGGGATATTGGCGGCGTCCTTGGCGTTGACGGCAGCCTGAAGCTCGACGATTTCCTTGCGCGCCGAACTGGAAATATTGGGCTTATATTCGCTGGACGCAGCCTCCGCCGGCGGCGTTTCCGCCTTGGGCGGCGCGGCAACCTTGGGCTGTTGCGCGCTCGAGCCATACTGTCCCATTTGCGCCATTGCAGGCGAAACCATCGCAAGGCTGCTCGCGGCGAGCACCAGGGTCAGCGCGGTGGGGGTCAATTTCATGCCATTCTCCTGTTGCGCCGGCTCGTCCTTTGCGGCGGGCGCGATCTTGTGAATTTGTTGCCGAACATGCCCATAGCCGCCTTGTCCAGCCGCGAAAAGCGCCAATGGTGACAAGGTGCTGAACGCCAATTGAACCGGTCCGCCTCGCGCGCGTGCGCTACGCGCGTGGGGTGGCGCTCACCGCCCCTATCGGCTAGCAGGTTCGCGGGGGTACGACTTCCGCTAGGCGGCGATTCCCCCGCGCATCATTTCGCAACAGAACGACAGGAAATACCTTGGCGACCCAGCCTCCCGCCGAAGAACATAATCACGGCGACATTGCTCCCATCTCCATCGTCGAGGAGATGAAGACCAGCTACCTCGATTACGCCATGTCGCGTGATCGTCAGCCGCGCGCTGCCCGATGTGCGCGACGGCCTGAAGCCGGTTCACCGCCGGATCCTCCATGCCTGCCAGGAGGCGGGCTATGTCGCCGGGCGGCCCTATCGCAAGTCGAGCCGCATCGTCGGTGACGTCATGGGTAAATATCACCCGCACGGCGACCAGGCGATCTATGACGCCCTCGCCCGGATGACCCAGGACTGGTCGATGCGCGTGCCGCTGATCGACGGCCAGGGCAATTTCGGCTCGATGGACCCCGATCCGCCGGCCGCGATGCGTTACACCGAAGCGCGGCTCGCCAAGGTCGCCAACTTCCTGCTCGGCGACATCGACAAGGACACGGTCGACTTCCAGCCCAACTACGACGCCAGCGAGCGTGAGCCGCAGGTTCTTCCCGCGCGCTTCCCCAACCTGCTGGTCAACGGCGCCGGCGGCATCGCGGTCGGCATGGCGACCAACATCCCGCCGCATAATCTCGGCGAAGTGCTCGCCGCCTGCCGCGCCTACATCGACAATCCGGCGATCAGCTCCGAAGGGCTGATGGAGCATGTGCTGGGTCCGGATTTCCCGACCGCCCCGATCATCCTTGGCACCTCAGGCATCCGCAGCGCCTACACCACCGGTCGCGGTTCGATCATGATGCGCAGCCGCGCGCACGTCGAGGAAGGCCGCGGCGACCGTCGCTCGATCGTTCTCACCGCTATCCCCTATCAGGTCGGCAAGAACGGCCTGGTCGAGAAGATCGCCGAAGCCGCCAAGGACAAGCGGATCGAGGGCGTTTCCGACATCCGCGACGAATCCAACCGGCTGGGCGTCCGCATCGTCATCGAGCTGAAGCGCGATGCGACTGCCGAAGTCGTCCTCAACCAGCTGTGGCGTCACACTCCGGCCCAGTCGAGCTTCCCGGCCAACATGCTGGCGATCCGCGGCGGTCGGCCCGAGACGCTGGCGCTGCGCGACATCATCGAAAGCTTCGTCAAGTTCCGCGAAGAAGTGATCACCCGCCGCGCCAAATTCGAACTGTTCAAGGCGCGCGAGCGGGCCCATATCCTGCTCGGCCTGGTCGTCGCGGTCACCAACCTCGACGAGGTGGTCAAGCTGATCCGCAGCTCCGCCAGCCCCGCCGAAGCGCGCGAGAAGCTGATCGCCCGCGAATGGCCGGGCGACCAGATCCGGTCCTACATCGCGCTGGTCGAAGCGGTCGAGCCGCAGGCGAAGGGCGAAACCTACCGCTTGTCCGAAGCCCAGGTGAAGGCAATCCTCGAGCTTCGCCTCCACCGCCTCACCGCGCTGGGCCGCGACGAGATTGGCGACGAGCTCGAAGGACTTGCCAAGAGCATCGGCGAACTGCTTGAAATCCTGGGCAATCGCGCCCGCCTTTACGAGGTGATGCGCGAGGAATTCGACGAGGTTGACGCCGAGTTCGCCACCCCGCGCGTGTCCGAAATCGCCGCCGCCGTCGACGGCATCGAAGACGAAGATCTGATCGAGGTCGAGGACATGGTCGTGACGGTGACCATGACCGGCTACATCAAGCGCACCCCCCTCGCCCTGTTCCGCGAGCAGAAGCGCGGCGGCAAGGGCCGCTCCGGCATGTCGACCAAGGACGAGGACATCGTCACGGAGCTGTTCGTCACCTCCACCCACAACCCGGTGCTGTTCTTCTCGAACACCGGCCGGGTCTACCGGATGAAGGTGTGGAAGCTGCCCGAGGGCGGGCCGACCGCCAAGGGCCGGCCGATGGTCAACCTGCTTCCGCTGGCCGAGGGTGAAACCATCACGACCGTACTTCCGCTGCCTCAGGACGAGGCCGAATGGGGCGGGCTGCACATCATGTTCGCCACCGCCAAGGGCACGGTGCGGCGCAACTCGATGGACGCCTTCACCAACATCCCGACCGCCGGCAAGATCGCGATGAAGTTCGGCACGTCCGAGGAAGGCGAGGAAGGAAGAAGACAGCCTCGACCGGATCATCGGCGTCGAACTGCTGACCGAGGATGACGACGTCCTGCTCGCCACCCGCAACGGCAAGGCGATCCGCTTCATGTCGACCGACGTGCGCGAATTCCAGAGCCGCGCCTCGATGGGCGTCCGCGGCGTCCGCCTGATCGACGACGACCAGGTCATCTCGATGTCGATCCTCCACCGGGTCGGAACGACGCAGGAAGAGCGCGAGGCCTATCTCCGTTGCCCGGCTTGGCGGGAAAAGGACGAGGAATGCACCCTGCCGCCCGAACGCTACGCCGAGCTGGCGGAGGGCGAGCAGTTCCTGCTGACCGTCACCGAGAATGGCTATGGCAAGCGCTCTTCGACCTATGAATATCGCCGCACCAACCGCGGCGGCCAGGGCATCATCAACATCGTCACGTCCGAACGAAACGGCGGCGTGGTGGCGAGCTTCCCGGTCAAGCCGGGCGAGCAGCTGATGCTCGTCACCGACCAGGGCAAGATGATCCGCACGACCGTCGGGGATATACGTATAGCCGGCCGCAACACCCAGGGTGTTACCATCTTCAATGTCGCCGAGAACGAGAAGGTCGTTTCAGTCGCCCGGATCGACGAAAGCGATGAAGAAGAGGTCGAGTTGGAGGGCGGCGATGAATTGGCGCCGGACACAGGTGCGACCATCGGAGAAGATTTAGCGTCCGGAGACGACGCCTAGCGCGGAACGCGGGCGTCAGGGGGCGCGTTGGTTTGAGGAGATTATCCATGAAGGAGAAGCCGATGCCGCTCGCCAACAATGCCCTCGTCCTTGTCACCGACGGCCGCAAGACGCTTTTCTTCCGCAACCATGGCGACCAGAACCAGATCGACCTCCGTACGGAAGCGTTCGATGAGCGCGAGGACCTGTCCAACTACGAGCTGAAGACCGACGCCGCCGGCTCCAACGCCCAGTCGGGAGGGTTCGGCCGCCCGGCCTATGAAGAGACGGACTTCCACCAGCAGGAGGAGGATCGCTGGGCTCAATCCGCGACGGAAGAGGTCAACAGGCGGGCGCTCCAGAACGACTTCGACCATCTGGCGATCATCGCCCCGCCGAAGACGCTGGGCCTTATTCGCAAGAAACTGCACAAGGAAGCCGAGCGACGTCTGGTCTGCGAAATTCCCAAGGAAATGACCGGCCGGCCAATCCCCGACATCGAAGCGCTGATCGTCAGCGAGACGAAGGCGGAAGCGCCCTGCCGCCTATTGAACCATGGCTAGTCGCGACTGGGGCGCTCCGCCCGCGGAACGCCCCAAGCCGTCAAATCAGTTGGTCAGCGCGCGGACAAAACGCCCTGCGATGATCATCCTGAAACCCCAGATGATCAGGCTTAGCCCGACAAATAGGCCGATGGTTACAGCAGCGCCTGCAGGTCCCATGCGATAAAGCAGGAAGGCCAGAAGCAGGTCGACTGCGGCCGACAGAAAGATCCAGTTTCTGCCATTCGCAGCCTGGAAGCCCAGGAACAGGCTGATCAAGCCGCGCGCGAACAGTAGGATCATGACTACCGATCCCAGCGTCAGCGCCCCACCAACTGGATTGAAAATCAGGAAGAATGCGGCGAGCAGGCTGGCCAATCCAAGCAGGATATCCAGGAGCTTGTGCCCCGCACCTTCGTCCTTGAAGGCCGACGCCAGCGCCGACACCCCGGAAATGCCAATGCCGATGCCAAGGAGAATCGAGACGGCCTTCACGGTGATAATCGGCGAAAGCATGGACCATGCTCCCGCCAGAACGACGATGATGCCCCACAGGATCACCCCGCCTGAAGCCTTGTGGACAGCGCTGCGGACTTCGCCGCCGGTGTTTTGGTCGGTCATATATTCGCCCCTTCCCGGATTTTCACTGATGGTTGTACGCTTACGCATACTCACGAGCGCGAGACCGATGTCTCCCGTGTCAGGGCGAATAATACAGGCCGCTACGCGTCACTTGGGAAGAGGTGCACTATATCTGCGTCGCTGGCTACCGCTGCGAGCAACAGGCTTCGGTGGCAGGCCAAGGGGTCGCGTTCGAAGCAGAGCAACGCACTGGGCTTCGCTTCCGCCAGCTCCAGCATCTGCTGCGCGGCGACGATTGCTTCAGGTAAATCGAGCTGCGCGGCATAGATGTGCTCCAGTTCAGACTGCTTGCCTGCCCGCGCCGCCGCACGGCCATCCGGCGGCGTGCCGAGCGGCTTCAGATGCACATAGTCGATCCCCGCTTCGGCCAGTCCGGCCCTGAGGATATTTTTGGAAAAGCCGGGCTTTCGCGACAGAGGGACTGCTCGAACATCGATGACCCGCTCGACACCCGCCTGCTGAAGCGCAGTCGATGAACTCGACCACGGTCGTTCCCTCATAACCGATGGTGAAGATGCGCATGGACGCATTTTAGGTGAAGGCTTAGGGGAGCGCCATGTCCCATGACGTCCATATCATCGGCGGTGGCCTGGCCGGATCAGAAGCCGCCTGGCAGCTGGCCGAGGCAGGCCTCAAGGTACGTCTGAGCGAAATGCGCGGTGGTGGCGACATGACGCCCGCGCACGAGACCGACCGGCTGGCAGAGATGGTCTGCTCGAACAGCTTCCGCTCCGACGATGCCGAGAATAATGCGGTCGGCCTGCTCCACCAGGAAATGCGGGCGCTCGGACTCGCTGATCATGGCGGCGGCCGACCAGCATCGCGTGCCGGCCGGATCGGCGCTGGCCGTGGACCGCGAAGCCTTTGCCGCCGAAGTATCCGCGCGGATCGCCGCTCATCCGAACATCGAGGTGGTGCGCGAACGGGTCGACGCCCTGCCGCCGTCGGGCTCGACCATCGTCGCCACCGGCCCGCTGACCGCGCCCGGCCTGGCCGACGCCATTGCCAAGGTCACGGGCAGCGACGCCCTCGCCTTCTTCGACGCCATTGCCCCGATCGTTCACCGCGACAGCATCGACATGGACGTCTGCTGGATGGCCGCGCGCTGGGACAAGGGCGGCAAGGACTACATCAACTGCCCGATGGACAAGGACCAGTATGAGGCCTTCGTCGCGGCGCTGAACGAGGGCGAAAAGACCGAGTTCAAGGAGTGGGAGAAGGACACGCCCTACTTCGAAGGCTGCATGCCGATCGAGGTGATGGCGTCGCGCGGTGTCGAAACGCTGCGCTACGGCCCGATGAAGGGCGTCGGTCTCGACGACCCGCGCACAGGCCGCTGGCCCTATGCGGTGGTCCAGCTGCGCCAGGACAATGCGCTCGGCACCCTGTGGAACATGGTCGGTTTCCAGACCAAGCTGAAGCATGGCGAGCAGGTCCGCATCTTCCGCACCATTCCAGGCCTGGAAAATGCCGAATTCGCCCGCCTCGGCGGAATCCACCGCAACAGCTTCATCCGTTCGCCGGAATTGCTCGACGGCGAGCTTGCGCCTGAAGGCGATGCCCCACATCCGCTTCGCCGGCCAGATCACCGGCTGCGAAGGCTATGTCGAAAGCGCCGCGATCGGCCTGCTCGCTGCTCGTTTTGCGGCGGCCGAAGCGCAGGGCCGCACCCTTTCCGCTCCGCCTCCCGAGACCGCGCTTGGCGCTCTGCTCGGCCACATCACGGGCGGCGCAGACGCGGAAACCTATCAACCGATGAACGTCAATTTCGGCCTGATGCCGCCGATCCCCGGTCGCAGCAAGAAATCCGATCGCAAGCGGATGTACACCGACCGGGCAAGGGCTGCGCTGAAGGATTGGCTTGGCGGCCCGGACCTGCAGGCCACGGCGGACGAGGGTGGGATTGCCGTCGAAGCGTCGGGGGCCGCATTCAGCGGCAGTCCCACCCTCTAACCCCCTCCCGCAAAGGGTTCCCACGAAAGTACTACTTTCGTAGGGCCCAACGGGAGGAGATACTCAGCAGCTACACACCGGCTTCTTGCGTGCCGGCTTTGGCGCGGTCGTGGCATATTCCGCCGCAGTCAGCCATTTGCTCTTGTCTGCATCCGCGCTGGCAAACTTGTCGATCGTCTTTACCGCCCATTCCTCGAAGCTCAGCCTGCCATCATGATTGAGATCCAGCTTGGCAAACGCCTTGCGTCGTGGCTCCACCAGTTCGGCGAGGCTGATCCGCCCATTGTCGTCCTTGTCGGCACGGGCGAAACGCTTCTCTTCCTTGCTCTTGGGATCCGCTTCGGGCGCCGCAGGGATTGCCGATAGCGTCATCGGTCCCGGAATGGCTGCAAGGCGCGGATTTGGCGCAGGTGGAATGATCGGCTCCTCGGCTCGCCCCTGCCAGATGAGCAAGCCACCGGTCAGGAGCAGGATGAATGCAGTAACGCCAGCCAGGATACGGGCCATTCGCCCCTCCAATAAAGGGCGATCCGGCAGACTTTGTTAGGACCAATGCCGGGCGAATTCAATCCGCCTACGCAATGATTCCGAACAGCCGATGCGATAGTAACGCTGCAGCCCTTCCAGGCGTGGCCTCCGGCTCCTGGATGGGCGCCTGCTTTACGTCTCGAGCAGCAAGTCGCGCCAGCGCCGTAAGGGGTCGCAACGCTCTAGGGAATCGGTGGCGAGCAGAGTTTGCGAATCTCGTCCGACGATCGAAGTTCCAAGTCGAGGCCCGCTCGCATGGCTACTGCGCAGGCGTAAATCCGCCCTGCGGGTTCCAGCAGTTGATCATATTCTCCGAGTAGCTTGGCGCCAATCTCAAATAATATTGCTCCCCGCTTTGCCAGCCTCTCCGGGTCAGGGTGCTCGTCAAGCAGCGCCGCCCAGCCATCTTCAAGGCCTGCGAGCATCGCGCCGGAAACGCCGCGCGGCAGCAGTTCCGCCGCAGCCGCCTGCAAGCGCGGCTCGGGCGGTGGCGGATTGGCGTCGAGCCGTTCCAGCGCCTCGCGCCACCAGGCCAGCCGGATCGCACCCAATGCCGGCTGGGTCGAGGTCGCAACAATCTCGGCCAGCGCATCGTCGATTGCGAACAGCGCATCGAAGGCAGGACGAAGTTCGGCTGGCCAATAGAGCCGAACGAGATCGCGGTCCCGCTGCGGCTCAGCGATAGGTGACCGCCTTTGCCGCCTTCACGACGTCGCTGGCCTTGATCAGCGCCAGCTTCTCGAGGTTGGCGGCATAGGGCAGCGGCACGTCCTCGTTGCGTCACCCGCAGCACCGGCGCGTCGAGGTCGTCGAACCCTTCTTCCATGCAGATCGCCATGATCTCGCTGGCGATCGAGCAGGTCGGCCAGCCTTCCTCGACCACCACCAGCCGGTTGGTCTTGGCGAGCTGACGTCAGCACCGTCTGCTTGTCGAGCGGGCGCAGCGTGCGAAGGTCGATGACCTCGGCCTCGATCCCCTCGTGCAGCAGCTTCGTCGGCCGCTTCGAGCGCGACGCCGACGCCGATCGAATAGCTGACCAGCGTCACGTCCTTGCCCGTCGCGACGATCCGCGCCTTGCCGATCGGCAGGACATAATCGTCCATCTCGGGAACGTCGAAATGCTGGCCGTAGAGCAGCTCGTTCTCGAGGAACACGACCGGATCCTCGCTGCGGATCGCGGCCTTGAGCAGGCCCTTGGCGTCGGCCGCGCTCGTAGGGCGCAATCACCACCAGGCCGGGAACGCGGCATACCACGGGCCATAATTCTGGCTGTGCTGGGCGCCGACCCGCGCGGCGGCGCCGTTGGGCCCGCGGAACACGATCGGGCAGCGCATCTGGCCGCCCGACATGTAGTTGGTCTTGGCCGCCGAATTGATGATGTGGTCGATCGCCTGCATGGCGAAGTTGAAGGTCATGAACTCGACGATCGGCTTCAAGCCCGCCCATCGCCGCGCCGGTGCCGAGGCCGGCAAAGCCATATTCGGTGATCGGCGTGTCGACCACGCGCTTCGGCCCGAACTCGTCGAGCAGGCCCTGGGTGACCTTGTAGGCGCCCTGATACTGGGCGACTTCCTCGCCCATCACGAAGACGCGCTCGTCGCGCGCGCATTTCCTCGGCCATCGCATCGCGCAGCGCCTCGCGGACCGTCATGCTGGTCAGCGGCGTGCCGTCAGGCACCTCGGGCGCGTCGTGCGTCCTGGCGACGTCGGCGACCAGCTCGCGCGCCGCCGTCTCCATCAGGTGCGGCGTCGGCTGCTCGGCTTCGGGCCGCGGGATGCGGCTGCTGCTTCCGCTACGGGCTCAGCCTTGCGGGCTCCGCTTCGGCGACGCGGAGGCAGCAGCTTCGGCGCTTTCGCCCTCCGCCGCCAGGATCGCGATCGGCTCGCCGACCTTCACCCCGTCGGTGCCTTCGGGGACGAGAATCTTGGCGATCGTGCCCTCGTCGACCGCCTCGAACTCCATCGTCGCCTTGTCGGTCTCGATCTCGGCGAGGATGTCGCCGGAAGTGACCGTGTCGCCTTCCTTGACCAGCCATTTGGCGAGCGTGCCCTCTTCCATCGTCGGCGAGAGCGCGGGCATCTTGAGCTCGATCCCCATCAGTAGCTCTCCACCAGCACGTCGGTGTACAGTTCGGCCGGCGTCGGGCTCCGGCGCATCCTCAGCAAACTTCGCAGCTTCGACCACGATGTCCTTGATTTGCTTGTCGATTGCCTTGAGCTCGTCTTCCTTGACGCCAAGCTTCTCCAGTTCCGCGGCGGCATGGGTCGATCGGGTCGCGATGCTCGCGATAGTCCTGCACCTCTTCCTTGCGTGCGGTACTTGGCCGGGTCGGACATCGAGTGGCCGCGATAGCGATAGGTCAGCAGCTCGAGGATGATCGGGCCCTTGCCCGCCTGGGTCCAGGCCATCGCCTCTTCGGCCGCACCGCGAACCGCCAGCACGTCCATGCCGTCGACCTGGATGCCGGGAATGCGGAAGCTTTCGCCGCGCTTGTAGAAGTCGGGCTCGGAGGCCGAGCGCTCGACGCTGGTGCCCATCGCATATTGGTTGTTCTCGATCGCGTAGATCACCGGCAGGTCCCACAGCTTGCCATGTTGAAGCTTTCATAGACCTGGCCCTGGTTGGCCGCGCCGTCGCCGAAATAGGCCAGGCACGTGCCGCCGTCGCCGGCATATTGATGCTTGAACGCCAGGCCGGTGCCGAGCGACACCTGCGCGCCGACGATGCCGTGACCGCCGTAGAAGCCATGCTCGACGCGAGAACATGTGCATCGAGCCGCCCTTGCCCTTGGAAATGCCGGCTGCGCGCCCGGTCAGCTCGGCCATGATCACCTTGGGGTCGATGCCATAGGCGAGCATATGGCCATGGTCGCGATAGCCGGTGATGACGCTGTCGCGCCCGACCTTCATCGCCGACTGCAGGCCGACCGCGACCGCTTCCTGGCCGATGTAGAGGTGGCAGAAGCCGCCGATCAGGCCGAGGCCGTAAAGCTGCCCTGCCCGCTCCTCGAAGCGGCGGATGAGCAGCATCTGCTTGTAGAAATCGAGCAGCTCGTCCTTCGACGCCTTGTAGCGCTGCGGCTCCTTCGGGCGTTCCCGATTTGGGGTCGCGGGCGCCGTGCTGCGGGGCGCGGCCTTGCGGGCGGTTTTCGCCACTTACCTCTCCACTCTTTTCACGTGTCGGGCGCGCTATAGGAGCGGCAGGCCCGAAAGGGCAATGCCGTAGCGTCAGCGAATAGCTATTCAGTTGTCGAGCGGAACGACGACTTCGTCGGAGCGGACCATGCCGAGGTCCTTGCGAACCATTTCGTCGGCGAGGTCGGGATCGGCCTTGCGCGGATCGAGAAGCGCCGACTTATGGCGCAGCTGGTTGCGCTCGGCCTCCAGTGCCGCCAGTTCGATCTTGCGGGCTTCGAGCTGGTCGCGAATAGCCGCGCCAGGCGAACAGCCCATTTTGTCCGGCGATGGCATGGCCGGCAAAAGTACCGACGACGAGCAACGCCACCGCGGGCCATGCCGCGCGGCGGATCAGTCCGATGCTCTTGGGCTTCCCCCTCATATGTTCAAAGAATCAGAAAGACGCCATGAAGGCAAGCGCTTTCGTCATTGGATTCACAGAAAATTTTCCGTGGCTTAGGCGGGCTTGTAGGCCTTCAACGCAGCCGCGCCCAAATAACCCGCTGCTTCGCCAAGCTCTTCCTCGATCCGCAGCAGCTGGTTGTACTTGGCGGTGCGGTCCGAACGGGCGAGGCTGCCGGTCTTGATCTGGCCGCAGCTAAGCGCGACCGCGAGGTCGGCGATGGTCGAATCCTCGGTCTCGCCCGAACGGTGCGACATGACCGCGGTATAGCCCGACGATTGGGCGAGCCGGACCGCGTTCACCGTCTCGGTCAGCGTTCCGATCTGGTTGACCTTGACCAGGATCGAATTGGCGATCCCGTCGCGCGATGCCCGTCGGCCAGCCGCTCCTCATTGGTCACGAACAGATCGTCGCCGACCAGCTGGACGCGATCGCCGAGCCGGTCGGTCAACGCCTTCCAACCGGCCAAATCGTCCTCGGCCATGCCGTCCTCGATCGAGGCGATCGGATAAGCGCCGGCGAGATCGGCCAGATAATCGACCATTTCGTCGGGCGAGAGGCTGCGTCCCTCGCCTTCCATGACGTAGGCGCCGTCCTTGAAGAATTCGGTCGAGGCGCAGTCGAGCGCGATCAGCACGTCGCTGCCGAGCTTGTAACCGGCCGCGCCCGTGGCCTCGCCGATCAGGTCGAGCGCAGCGCGCGCCGATGCGATGTTCGGTGCAAAGCCGCCCTCGTCGCCGACCGCGGTCGACAGGCCCCTTGGCGTGAAGCGCGCTCTTCAGCGCATGGAAAATCTCCGCCCCGCAGCGCAGCGCCTCGGCGAAATCGGCGCGCCGACCGGCATGACCATGAATTCCTGGAAGTCGATCGGATTGTCGGCATGGGCGCCGCCGTTCAGGATGTTCATCATCGGCACCGGCAGGATCGTCGCGCCGACGCCGCCGACATAGCGATAGAGCGGCAGCCCGCGCGCCTCGGCCGCGGCCCGGGCGGTCGCCAGACTGACCCCGAGAATCGCGTTGGCGCCGAGCTTGGCCTTGTTGGCGGTCCCGTCGAGCTCGATCATCGCCGCGTCGATCTCGGCCTGGTCCTCGGCCTCGAAGCCGAGGATGGCATCGGCGATCGGCGCCGTTGACCGCGTGGACCGCCTCGCCGACCCCCTTGCCGCCCCAGCGCGACTTGTCGCCGTCGCGCTTCTCGACCGCTTCATGCGCACCGGTCGAGGCGCCGGACGGAACCGCGGCGCGGCCCATCGATCCGTCTTCCAGCGTGACGTCGACCTCGACCGTCGGATTGCCCCGGCTGTCGAGGATCTGCCGGGCGTGGATGTCGACGATCGCGGTCATTGGACCCCCTTTTTCGATGAAATGGCGCGTGAACTCGATGCCGCCCCTATACGGCGCGCGGCAAAGGGTGCAACTTTGCAGCGGCGTCGCCGGAACGATGGACCGGTTGCCGGGGTTGACGGGGAATAAGGAGGAGATTGCAATGGCCTGACCCAAAAGACGATCTGCCCGAAGGCACCGACACCATCATCGCCGGCGCATCGACGACCGAAAATGAGGAGGCCCTGATCGTGCGTGAACCGACTGCCCGCGACAAGGCGCTCGAAAAGATCAAGAGCGGCAGCGGCAAGCTGTCGGCCAGGCCGCCGACAAGGCGCGCGGACTGGTCGGCCAGGGCCTGGAGCGGTCGAGCGAAGCGCTGGCCAACGTCTCCAAGCTGGTCGGCGACACCGCCGCGGGACTCGATGAGCGGCTCGGCGAGGAATATGGCGAATATGCCCGCAAGGCCGCCGGCGCGCTCGAGGAAGCGGCCAACAAGCATCGCGGCCAAGGATGCCGACGAGCTGATCGACGACACGCGCGAATTCGTCCGCAAGAGCCCGGGCGTCGCCCTGGCCGGCGCGGCGATCATCGGCTTCGCGCTGGTCCGGCTGGTCAAGTCGGGGCTCGACCAGGACAAGAACGACGAAAGCTAGCATATGGCGGACGGGGGCGACGACGAGGATGAAAAGCCGATCGGCGAGCTGTTCGGGCAGCTGATCGACGAGGGCAAGGCCTATGCCAAGGCCGAGCTGGGCCTTGCCAAGGCCAGCGCTGAAGCCAAGGCGGAGGCGGCCAAGAAGCCGGCGCTGCTCGGCGCGGCCGCCTTCCTCTTCCTGATGCCGGCGTGGTCGTGCTCTGCATGACCCTCGGCGCTTGCGCTGGCGACGTTGATCGGCCCGCTGGCCGGTGGGTTGATCGCAGCGCTGGTCACATTCGCGCATCGCCTACGGCCTGTTCCTGTTGGCGATGCGGGAATTGGGAAAGCTCAAATGATCGACCCGCCCAAGGTTTTCGCAGCCCGGATCGAGGTGGAGCGGACTCGCGCCGCCCTGCTCGACACGGCCAAGGAGTTGCAGCAACGCCTGCAGCCCAAGTCGTTGGCCAACGAGGCGTGGGAGAAGGCCAAGATCAAGGGCGCCGACCTTGCCGAGGATGCGGTCGATGCGGTCAAGAAACGGCCTGTCGCAGTCGGCGGCGTGGTCGCCGCTTTGACCATGTTCCTTGCGCGGGAACCGATTAAGGATGCGGTGGTCAACCTGTACGACGCCATGACGTCATCGAAGGAACCCAAGCGCAAGGCTGCCGCGTTGAAGGCCAAGGACAAGCCGGCCCCGCCGCCGGCGCGGCGGCGCGCTCGGCTCCGGCCCGGACCAAGCGCGCGGCCAAGAAGACTGTGGAGAATGCGACATGAGTGCCAAGGAAGACCAACCAAGCCCCCGCCGCCCCGTCCCTGCGCGAGCGGGCGATCGAAGCCTACGACACGGCACGCGAGCGCGCTTCGGTGGCGCGGAACGACGCCAAGGAAGGCCTCGGCAATGCTCCACTGCTCGCCCTGGGCGGCGGTCTGGCGCTAGGCGCGCGTAATTGCCGCATTGCTCCCGAAGACGCAGGTCGAGGATCGCGTCCTTGGCAAGGTCGGCGGACGGATCACCGACGGCGCCCGCGCGGCGGCCGGCGCCGCCAAGGAGGCCGGCCGGGAGAAATTGTCGGAGCTCAACATCACGCGCGACGCTGGCGCTAGCGCCGTCCAATCGCTGGTCGACGGCTTGCGGCGAAGCAGCCAGGTCATCGGGCGAGGCAGCGCTCGGCGCGGTCCGCAACAAGGGCTGAGACAATGAATTGGCCGGTTCGCAAGCGCCGCTTTTGATGCTAGCGGGCCGGTCATGAGCAAGCTTCACCTCGTCTTCGGCGGCCGGGTCAAGGACCCGCAGGGCCTGGAATTCGTCGACCTGGAGCATATCGACCTGGTCGGCCTCTACGACAGCTATGCGGCCGCCGAGGAAGCCTGGCGCGCCGCCGCCCAGCGCTCGGTCGACGATGCCGAGATGAAATATGTCGTGGTCCATCTCCACCGGCTGCTCGAGCCCGGCATGGACGGCATCTCGCGCCCCAAGGACGCCTCGAACGCTTAAGCCTTCCGGTACCGCCACAGCAGCAGCGGGCGCTGCAGCAGCAGCCCGGCGATAAATCCGCCGATGTGAGCGGGCGTCGCCAGCATAACGCCCTGCCCGCCCGCCAGAATCCCGGACATCCACTGCAGCACGACCCAGGTCGCCAGCAGCCAGGCGGCATGGATCCAGCGGTTGACCTTCTGGTTGGCGGTCACCTGCTTGGGCCGGCCGAAGAACAGCGCGTAGAGGCCGAACAAGGCGCTGATCGCTCCGCTTGCCCCGACCATCGGGATCGCGCTCGACGGATCGACCGCAAATTGCGACAGGGCGGCGACGATGGCGCCGACCAGGTAGGCGAGTAGGACGCCCGACGCCGCCGATCACCCGCTCGACCTGGATGCCGACGAACAGCAGCATCAGCATGTTGACGACAGAGGTGAAGCCAACCGCCGTGAAGCAGTGCCGAGCGACCAGGGCGTCAGCCACGCCGGCAGCGCGCCCGGCAAGCTGCAGCAGGCCCGACAGCCGGGCCGGGATAAACCCGCCCATCGCCACGAAATAATCGAGCCCGCCGAAGATCGCGATCGCCGACACCGCCACCGTAATCGAGGGCGATGATCGCGGTCGCGCTCCGCAGTGGCAGCATCCAGATGAACTCGATCTTGGCGATCTCGTAATAGCGGTCGCCCGCCGGGGTCGAGACATCGACCTCGTCGCCCTTCTGGCGACCGATCAGGGCGCGGCCGAGCGGCGAGTTATAGCTGATCCGCCCAACCCGGGCGTCGGCCTCGGTCTGGCCGACCAGCTGGTAGCGGACCTTCTTGTCGTCCTCGTCGAGCAGGGTGACGGTCGCGCCGAACACGACCTTGTCGCCGGACAAGCGTCGTAGGATCGATCACCAGCGCGCGGCTGAGCCGGTCCTCAATGTCCGCGATGCATCGCCTCGATCTGGCCCTGCCGCTCCTTGGCGGCATGATATTCGGCATTCTCGCTGAGGTCGCCATGGGCGCGCGCCTCCTCGATCGCCTCGATGACCTCGGGACGCTCCAGCTTGAGCCGCTTCACATCGTCGGTCAGCTGGCGATAGCCCTCGGCCAGCATCGGCACCTTGTCGCTCGCCATTTCACTTCACCCTTTATCACTTTGCCAAAACCTGCCCCGGCGCCGCTTCAAACCAGTCGGCGCGTCCTCGGGCGGATTGTGAGGAAATCTATCGTTTCGAGGCAGAATAATAGGATTGGAGCGATTTTACTTCAAGCGCATGCCCGCGAAGAGCCTCGATCGCCCGTGCCGTAGCAAGGCTGGCCGGAGCGGTGGTGAAGTAGGGCACCTTGTTCTTCAGCGCCGCCTCGCGGATCGCCTGGCTGTCCTTCAGCGACTGCCAGCCCTCGGTGGTGTTGAAGACCAGCTGGACATCGCCATCGACGATCCGGTCGACGATGTGCGGCCGGCCCTGGGCGACCTTGTTGACCCGCTCGACCGACAGCCCCTGCGCCTCGAGATGGGCCGCGGTGCCGCCGGTGGCGATGAGGTGGAAGCCGAAGTTCGATCATCTTGGCCGCGGCTGGAACGATATGATCCTTGTCGGTGTCCTTGACCGACACGAACACCGTCCCTCCCTCGGGCAGGTGGACCCCGCCGCCGAGCTGCGACTTGGCGAATGCAATATCGAAATTGCTATCGATTCCCATGACTTCGCCAGTAGATCTTCATTTCCGGTGACAAGACCGGATCGGTCCCCGGGAAGCGTGCGAAGGGGAATACCGATTCCTTGATCGCGATATGGTCGATGTCGCGATCGATCGGATCGAAATTGGCCAGCGGCTCCCCGGCCATGACCCGCGCAGCGATCTTGGCGATCGGGCGACCGATCGCCTTGGCGACGAACGGCACCGTGCGGCTGGCGCGCGGATTGACCTCGATCAGGTAGACCTCGTCGTTCTTGACCGCATATTGGACGTTCATCAGCCCCTTGACGTTGAGCGCCAGGGCGAGCGCCCGGGTCTGCCGCTCGATCTCGGCAATCACCGCTGTCGGTCAGGCTGTAGGGCGGGATCGAGCAGGCGCTGTCGCCCGAATGGACCCCCGCCTCCTCGATATGCTGGAGGATGCCGGCGACCGCGACGTCCTTGCCGTCGCAGATCGCGTCGACATCGACCTCGACCGCGTCGCGCAGATAGCGGTCGATCAGAACCGGCGACGTGCCCGATACCTGAACCGCCGTGGCGATATAATGATCGAGCTGCTCGGGCCCGTCGACCACCTCCATCGCGCGGCCGCCAAGCACGTAGCTTGGGCGCAGCAGCACCGGATAGCCGATCCGCTCCGCCACCGCGATCGCCTCGTCGCGGCTGCGGGCGAGGCCGTTGGCGGGCTGCTTGAGGCCGAGCTTGTCGACCAGCTTGGCAAACCGCTCGCGGTCCTCGGCAAGGTCGATGCTGTCGGGCGAGGTGCCGAGGATCGGGATTCCGTCGGCCTGAAGCTCGGCGGCGAGCTTGAGCGGCGTCTGCCCGCCGAGCTGGACGATCACGCCCTCGAGCTTGCCCTTCTCCGCCTCGCGATGGAGGATTTCGAGCACGTCCTCGGCCGTCAGCGGCTCGAAATAGAGACGGTCGCTGGTGTCCGGGTCGGTCGAGACCGTCTCCGGATTGCAGTTGACCATGATCGTCTCGAATCCCGCTTCCTTCAGCGCGAAGGAGGCGTGGCAGCAGCAATAGTCGAACTCGATCCCCTGCCCGATCCGGTTGGGCCCGCCGCCGAGGATCACGACCTTGCGCCGGTCGCTAATCTCCGCCTCGTCCTCGGGCTCGCCGAACAAGCGGCGCCTCATAGGTCGAGTAGAGGTAGGGCGTGGCCGCGTCGAACTCGGCCGCGCAGCTGTCGATCCGCTTGAACACCGGGCGGACGCCCAGCTTCAGTCGCGCCTTGCGCACCTCCGCCTCGGTCACGCCGCCGGTCAGTCCCCTGAGCGCATCGTGAACGATGCCCGATCCGCGCGCCGCGGCCTCGGACATCTCGCGCTCGACATGGGCCGAGCGCAGCGCCAGCTGGGCAAGGCGGGCGTCGGAGAAGCCCATGGACTTGAGCCGCCGCAGTCCCGCCGCATCGTGCGGAATGCCTTCGTCGCGGACCTGCTCCTCCGCGGCGACGATTTCCGCCAGCCGCTCGAGGAACCAGGGATCGAAGCCCGAAATCTGCGTGGATCCGCTCGACCGTAAAGCCATGGCGTAGCGCCTCGGCCGCGACCAGCAGCCGGTCGGGCGTGGACCGGCCCAGCGCATTTTCGATTTCCTGCCGGCGACGCATTGATCAGCGCGTCGACACCGATCGAGCCCGCACAGCCCGGTTTCCATGCCGCGCAGCGCCTTCTGCAGGCTCTCGGCAAAGCTCCGGCCGATCGCCATCACCTCGCCGACCGACTTCATCGCGGTCGACAGCTGGTCCGACGCGCCCTTGAACTTCTCGAAGGCGAAGCGCGGAATCTTGGTGACGACATAATCGATCGTCGGCTCGAAGCTCGCCGGGGTCGCGCCGCCGGTGATGTCGTTGGCGATCTCGTCGAGCGTGTAGCCGACCGCCAGCCGCGCCGCGACCTTGGCGATCGGGAAGCCGGTCGCCTTCGACGCCAGCGCCGACGACCGCGACACGCGCGGGTTCATCTCGATCACGATCATCCGCCCGTCCTTCGGATTGACCGCGAACTGGACGTTGGAACCGCCTGTTTCGACGCCGATTTCCCGCAGCACGGCGATCGAGGCCGACCGCATCCGCTGATATTCCTTGTCGGTCAGGGTCAGCGCCGGCGCGACGGTGATGCTGTCGCCGGTATGGACCCCCATCGGGTCGACGTTTTCGATCCTGCAGATGATGATGGCGTTGTCGGCGCGGTCGCGCACCACCTCCATCTCATATTCCTTCCAGCCGAGCAGCGATTCCTCGATCAGCACCTCGGTGGTCGGCGAGGCATCGAGCCCCGACTTGACGATCGCCTCGAACTCCTCGCGGTTGTAGGCGACCCCGCCGCCGGTCCCGCCGAGCGTGAAGCTGGGCCGGATGATCGCCGGAAGGCCAGTCGTCTCAAGGACTTTCACAGCATCGTCGAGACTGTGCGCGATGCCCGACCGGGCGCTTTCCAGCCCGATCTTGTCCATCGCCTCGCGGAACTTCTGCCGATCCTCGGCCTTGTCGATCGCCTCGGCCTGGGCGCCGATCAGCTTGACCCCATACTTCTCCAGCACGCCGGTGCGGTTGAGCGTCAGCGCGGTGTTGAGCGCGGTCTGCCCGCCCATCGTCGGCAGAAGCGCGTCGGGCCGCTCCTTCTCGATGATCTTGGCGACGATCTCGGGCGTGATCGGCTCGATATAGGTCGCGTCGGCCAGTTCCGGATCGGTCATGATCGTCGCCGGGTTCGAATTGACGACGATGACCCGATAGCCCTCGGCCTTCAGCGCCTTGACCGCCTGGCTGCCCGAATAATCGAACTCCGCTGCCTGGCCGATGACGATCGGGCCGGCGCCGATGACGAGAATGGAGCTGATGTCGGTGCGGCGGGGCACTATTTTTCCTCGGGAAAGTTGATGGCGTCGATGACGACCAGTTTGAGATGGTGCTTGCGCGCCCATTGGTAGACGCAGTCGCGATGTTCAGGGGTCGGCGCGGCGCGGAACATGATGAGCAGCTTCTTCGCCTCCTCATCCTGGATCAGTTCGCCATAGGTCAGCCCACAGGCCAGGCTCGCGCTGTTGAGCTCGTCCTGGCTGTGCATCCGCGGCGTCGCGCAGGCGGAAAGGGCTAGAAAGGACGCCATGAAAATTGCGCGGCAGGCCAGACGGCTCACCGCATCATCCCCACGAACTTCTCGAACAGGTAGAAGCTATCCTGCGGGCCGGGGCTGGCCTCGGGGTGGTACTGGACGCTGAACGCCGGGCGGTCGGTCAGCTCGATCCCGCAATTGCTGTCGTCGAACAGGCTGACATGGGTCTCGCGGACATTGTTCGGCAGGCCTTCGCGCTCGACCGCGAACCCGTGGTTCATGCTGGTGATCTCGACCGCGCCGTCGGCCAGCCGCTTGACCGGATGGTTGGCGCCGCGGTGGCCCTGGAACATCTTGGCCGTCTTGCCGCCGACGGTGAGGGCCAGCAGCTGATGGCCGAGGCAGATGCCGAACAGGGGCCTGCCGCTGTCCAGCATCCGCCGGATCACCGGAATCGCATATTCGCCGGTCGCGGCAGGATCGCCCGGGCCGTTGGAGAGGAAGAAGCCGTCGGGCTTGTGGCTCATGACCTCGTCGAACGACGCCGTCGCCGGCAGCACGGTCACCCGCGCACCGGCCTCGACCAGGTTGCGGAAGATGTTGCGCTTGGCGCCATAGTCGATGGCGACGACATGGGGCTGCGACATGTCGTGGCCGCCCATCCGATAGCCCTCGCCCAGCTCCCAGTGCCCGCCGCTCCATGCCTCGAGCTGGTCCCGGCTGACCTCCTTGGCCAGGTCCATGCCTTCCAGACCCGGCCATTCTGCCGCCATCTGCTGAAGCGCGTCGAGATCGAAATGTCCCTGGGCATTATGGGCGATCGCAATCGTCGGCGGCCCCTCGCGGCGCACCAGCCGGGTCAGCGCCCGCGTGTCGACTCCCGAAATGCCGATCCGCCCCGTCGCGGCCATCCAGCTCGGAAAATCCTGCTGGCTGCGGAAGTTGGACGGTGACGTCACCGCCTCGCGCACCAGGCAGCCCAGCGCATGCGCCTCGCCGGCTTCGACATCCTCGTCATTGGCCCCGACATTGCCGATGTGCGGGAAGGTGAAGGCGATGATCTGCCGCGCAAACGACGGATCGGTCATGATTTCCTGGTAGCCGGTCATGGCGGTGTGGAAACACAGCTCGCCGACCACTTGCCCTTCGGAGCCGAAGCCCCTTGCCCCAGATCGTCCGGCCGTCGGCGAAAACAATGACTCCTGTGGCCCCGTCGGGTTGCTGGGTGCGCGCAGGATGTGCATCGGCCATCGGCGGGAAGAGCCTTTCCGTTATAGGTTTGCGGCAATGTCGCTAAGCGATGGCCGCTACGCGCGATTGGCCATCAGGTCAACGCTGTGAAAGTGCGGGATTCGCCGTTAGGACTGGTCTTTTCCGGTGAACCGAGACTGGCAAGCAATGATTCGCGATGACATCAAGGCCGCGCTGATTGGCGCGATGAAGGGCGGCGACAAGGCCGCGACCCAGACGATCCGCCTCATCCAGTCGGCGATCAAGAACCGCGACATCGAGCTTCGCACCTCATCGCAAACACCCGACGACGATGCTGCTGGTCACCGAAGTGCTGCAGAAAATGATCAAGCAGCGCCGCGAATCGGTCGAACTCTATCGCAAGGGCGACCGCGAGGAGCTGGCCGCGGTCGAAGAAGCCGAAATCGCGGTCATCGAACGCTTCCTCCCCGCCCAGCTGAGCGAAGAAGAGGCCAGCGCCGCGATCCAGTCGATCATCGCCGACACTGGCGCCTCATCGATGAAGGACATGGGGCGCGTCATGACCGAGGTGAAGACCAGGCTCGGCACCCAAATCGAACCGGCCCGGGCGAGTGCCCTGGTCAAGGCCGCGCTGGCCGGGTGACCCTGTCGCCTCAATGGCTGGACGAACTGAGGGCGCGGACCTTACTGTCCGCCGTCATCGCCCCGTCGGTGAAACTCATCAAGGCCGGGCGCGAGTTCAAGGCCTGCTGCCCGTTCCATAACGAGAAGACGCCCAGCTTCACCGTCAACGACGAAAAGGGTTTCTACCACTGCTTCGGCTGCGGGGCGCATGGTGACGCGATTCGCTTCCTGACCGACCAGCGCGGCCTCCCCTTCATGGATGCGGTGAAGGAACTGGCGGGCAAGGCGGGCATGGAAGTCCCCGCGCCCGACCCTCGCGACCGCGAACGGCAGGAGCGGTCCGCCGGGCTTCACGACGTCATGGCCGCCGCCCAGAAATGGTTCGCCGAACAGCTGAATGGGATCGAGGGCGGAGAGGCCCGGGCCTATCTCGCGGCGCGAGGGATCGACGCGAAGCAGGTCGAAAAGTTCGGGCTCGGCCTCGCGCCGGACTGCCGCGGCAAGCTCAAGGCGGCGCTCAAAGACCTCGGCGAGGACAAGCTGGTCGAAACCGGCATGCTGATCCGGCCCGAAGAAGACGAATAAGCAAAGCTACGATCGCTTCCGCGGGCGGCTGATGATCCCGATCCGCGATGCCCGCGGACGGGTGATCGCCTTCGGTGGGCGGATCCTCGGCCCCGGCGAGCCCAAATATCTCAACTCGCCCGACACGCCCCTCTTCGACAAGGGCCGCACACTCTACAACATCGATCGGGCCAGTCCGGCCAGCCGCGCCGGCCAGGCGGCTGATCGTCGTCGAAGGCTATATGGACGTAATCGCACTCGACCGTGCCGGCATCGCCGAAGTCGTGGCCCCGAACGGCACCGCAGTCACCGAGGCGCAGCTTGAGCGGATGTGGCGCCTGGACGGTCAACCGATCTGCTGCTTCGACGGCGACGCGGCGGGTCAGAAGGCGGCGGTCCGCGCAGCGCTCCGCGCCCTGCCCCACCTGGCCCCCGAACGAACGCTGCGCTTCGTCGCGCTTCCTGCGGGCCAGGATCCCGACGACCTGGTCCGGTCCGGCGGCCGCGCGGCGATCGAGGAGCTGCTTGCCGCGCCCGAACCTTTGGTCGAGCGGCTGTGGCGCCACGAAGTCGAGGCGGCGCCGCTCGACACGCCGGAGGCCCGCGCAGGCCTGAAGCAGCGGCTGATGGAGCATGTCCAGGCGATCGGCGATCCCAATCTCCGCCAGCTCTACCGCGACGAATGGCTGCGCAAATTCGAAGCGCTTGTCCGCCCGCAACCGCCCAGGCCCGCTCGCTCTACCCGCGCAGGGAATGGAAGAAGAAGGGCGGCCGCTTCGTCCCGCCGCCACAGCCGGCCAGCGCCGCTGCCAGGGCCATTGGCTCGGCCGGAATCGACAAGACCACGGCACGAGCCCTCGTCTTCGGCCATGCCCTTTATCCCGACGCGATCGGCGATCATGTCGAGGCGCTCGCCGCCCTCCCGATCGGCGACAAGTCCGCTTCAAGACTTCGCGATCGGATGGTCGATCTCATCATGTCGGGACAAATGCTTGATCGGCAAGGCATTGCCACCATATTGGCGGCCGAGGAGACGGCCGCCGCCTGGCGCGACGTGTCCAAAGGCGGCGACATCGGTTTCAGCTTTACCGGAACGAAGAGCGACCCCGCGATTGCGAGGCGCGATTTGGGTCTCGCAATCGAGACGTTGATGGCCAAGGTCGAGATCGAAGCGGCATTCGAAACGGCGATGAACCGGTTCAGGGCTGGCGACGAAGCTGCCTTTGAAGAGCAACAACGGCTTCACGCCGCGCGTGAGGTCATAAATGAACGACTGGCGTCTCTCGCCAGCAATGAGTAAGCGGGCGCACAATGGCGAAGAACGACACCCCCGAAACCGAAACCGAAACCGGCGATGCGCCGCTGATCGACCTCAACGACGTCGCGATCAAGAAATTGATCGCGCGCGCGAAGAAGAAGGGCGTCATCACCTATGATGAGCTCAACGAGGCGCTGCCGCAGGACCAGATGAGCTCCGAGCAGATCGAGGACATCATGTCCGCGATCAGCGAGATGGGCGTCAACATCGTCGAGAATGCCGATTCGGACGACGAAGAGGAAGAAGAGAAAGAGCCGGAAGAGGAGATCGATCCCCTCGACGACGGCGGCCCCCGCCCGGCGGTTGCGACCAAGAAGGAAGCGGTCGACCGCACCGACGACCCGGTCCGCATGTACCTGCGCGAAATGGGCGCGGTGGAACTGCTCTCCCGCGAGGGCGAGATCGCCATCGCCAAGCGCATCGAGGCCGGCCGCGACACGATGATCTGGGGCCTGTGCGAAAGCCCGATCACCTTCAACGCGATCATCGAATGGTCGAACGCCCTCAACGAGGGCACGATGCAGCTGCGCGAGATCCTCGATCTCGAGGCGATGCTGTCGAAAGGCCCGACCGCCGAGCAGATCGACGCCAGCGACGAGAAGGCGCCGAGAGGGCGAGATCAGCGCCGCCGTCGCCGGCCCGGCCTTCAAGGAAGAGGAAGAGCCGGAAGAGCCCGAAGTCGCCTCCGACGACGAGGAAGACATGGTCGAGCGCCGCACCCAGCGGCCGACCGAGGAGGATGACGACGACAACACCCTCTCCCTCGCCCAGATGGAAGAGGCGCTGAAGCCGACGGCGCTCGAGAAATTCGCCAGCATCACCTCGCTCTACAAGAAGTTCGCCAAGCTCCAGCAGTCCCGGCTTGATGCGATGGGCGCCGGCGGCGCTTTCGCCCCGGCCGACGAGAAGAAGTATCAGAAGCTGTCGGAACAGCTCACCGCCGAGGTCGAGAGCGTCCAGTTCCACGCGGCCAAGATCGAATATCTGGTCGACCAGCTCTACAGCTACAACCGCCGCCTGACCGCGCTCGGCGGCCAGATGCTGCGCCTGGCCGAGCGTCACCGCGTGCCGCGCAAGGCGTTCCTCGACAGCTACATGGGCAGCGAGCTCGACGACAGCTGGCTGGACCGCGCCAAGAGCATCGACAAGAAATTCGCTGCCTTCGCCGCGGCCGAGGAAGACAGCGTCGAGCGGATCCGCGGCGAGATTGCCGAGATCGCCCAGTCGACCGGCATGGCGCTCCCCGAGTTCCGCCGCATCGTCAACCAGGTCCAGAAGGGCGAGCGCGAGGCGCGCATCGCCAAGAAGGAAATGGTCGAGGCGAACCTGCGCCTCGTCATCTCCATCGCCAAGAAATACACCAACCGCGGCCTGCAGTTCCTCGACCTCATCCAGGAAGGCAACATCGGCCTGATGAAGGCGGTCGATAAGTTCGAATATCGCCGCGGCTACAAGTTCAGCACCTACGCCACCTGGTGGATCCGGCAGGCGATCACCCGCTCGATCGCCGACCAGGCCCGCACCATCCGCATCCCGGTCCACATGATCGAGACGATCAACAAGCTGGTCCGCACGTCCCGCCAGTTCCTCCACGAGACCGGCCGCGAGCCGACCCCGGAAGAGCTGGCCGAGCGCCTCTCCATGCCGCTGGAGAAGGTCCGCAAGGTGATGAAGATCGCCAAGGAGCCGATCAGCCTCGAAACGCCGATCGGCGACGAGGAAGATTCAGCACCTCGGCGATTTCATCGAGGACAAGAATGCCGTGATCCCGGTCGACGCCGCGATCCAGGCCAACCTCAAGGAAACCGTCACCCGGGTCCTGGCGTCGCTAACCCCCCGCGAAGAGCGCGTGCTGCGCATGCGCTTCGGCATCGGCATGAACACCGATCACACGCTGGAGGAAGTCGGCCAGCAGTTCAGCGTCACCCGCGAACGCATCCGGCAGATCGAGGCGAAGGCGCTGCGGAAGCTGAAGCATCCGTCCCGGAGCCGGAAGATGCGCTCCTTCCTCGATCAGTGAGGCATCAGCCTCACTGATCGTTCGTCCTGAGCGAAGTCGAAGGACGTCCCTTTGAAGGCGAATTTCCAGAGGCTCCCCACCCCTTGAATTCGGCCCATTACCGCCTCGAATCGCCGCAGGAGCGCCCTTCCCGCCGCCGTCGCGCCGCATCCTTCCTTCTCGCGCTTGCGATCGAAATCCTGCTGTTGCTGGCGTTCCTCGGCCTCGACTTCACGCCCAAGCGCCCCGAATTCAAAGGCGGCACCCTTTCCACCTTCGACATCGCCGCCAATGAGGATGAGGCCACCGCCAGCAAGGCGCAAAAGCCCGCGCCCCCTACCCGCAAGCCGCCGCGCCCAGTCCCGCCAACGTTCAAGCCGAAGATCATCCTCCCCGAACGCCCGCTCGACCTGATACCGCTGAGCAAGGAAGAATTCGAAGCCTCCGACATCGCCAAGCTCGGCACCAACGCCCCCGGCGCCGGGGCGCAATTGGCCCAGGGTAACGCCCCCGGCGACAGCGAGCAGGTCGGCACCGCCCCCAATGGCGAGCCGCTCTACGCTGCCGAATGGTATCGCGAACCGACCAACCGGGAGCTCGGTACATATCTTCCGAAAAATATGCCGGAGGGTGGCGGCTGGGGCCTGGTCGCGTGCCGGACGGTCGAGCGCTATCACGTCGAAGACTGCGTCGAGCTCGGCCAGGGGCCGCCCGGATCCCACCTCGCCGGCGCCGTCCGCCAGGCGGCATGGCAATTCCTCGTCCGCCCGCCCCGCGTCGGAGGCAAGACGCTAGTCGGAACCTGGGTTCGTATTCGCATCGACTATCACGTTGAGCGCGCCAGCTCCGGCGAGTGATTACTTCGAATGGAGGCCTTCCCGTTCGAACCCGTTTCTAGGGAATTTGCCCGATAGGCAGATGCGTCGAAGCTCAAATAGGCTCTTGCGAAGGACATAATCCAGGAGAAGCCCCCATGAGCTTAATTGTGACACGTAGAAGCTTCACGACCGGGCTCGCCCTGGTCGCGGCCGTCCTGGTCACACCGGCATGCAAACCGGCCGCGCAGTCGGGTCAGGCCGGCCAGTCCGCAATCACACCTCCCGAAGTGCGCGCCATCGCCAAGGAAGCCTATATCTACGGCTTCCCGATGGTCGACAACTACCGTATCCAGCACGCCTATTTCGTCGACAAGTCCAATCCGGAATACAAGGCTCCCTGGAACACGCTCGTCAATATTCCGCGTGTTTACACTCCTGCCGACACGGCGGTTCAGACTCCCAATTCGGATACTCCTTATTCCTTTGCCGGGCTGGACCTACGCGCCGAACCCATGGTGCTTACCATTCCGCCGATCGAGAAAGGTCGCTATTACAGCGTCCAATTGGTCGACGCCTATACGTTCAATTTCGACTATATCGGCAGCCGTACGACCGGAAATGGCGGCGGCAATTATCTGATCGCCGGACCGGGCTGGAAGGGTGACACGCCCAAGGGCATCAACAAGGTCATCCGGTCTGATACGGACCTTGTGTCCCCCATCATTCGCACGCAATTGTTCAATCCCGCCGACCTCGACAATGTGAAGAAGGTGCAGGCAGGCTATAAGCTGCAGCCGCTGTCGGCTTTCCTGGGGCAGCCGGCGCCGCCCGCTGCACCACCTATCGACTTCATCAAGCCGCTGACGCCGGACGGTGAGAAGAATTCGCTCGAGTTCTTCAACATCCTCAATTTCGCCATGCAATATGCCCCGACCGTTCCATCCGAAGAGGCCATCCGTGCGCGCTTTGCGAAAATCGGAATCGCTCCCGGCAAGACGTTGGACGTGGGCTCGCTCTCGCCCGAATTGAAAGCCGCCTACCAAGAAGGAATGGCCGACGCCTGGGCCGATCTCGCCAATCTGCAGAAGACGGAACTCGATACCGGGAAAGTGACGTCCGGCGACCTGTTCGGAACGCGAGCCTCTCTCAAGGGCAACTATCTGTACCGCATGGCCGCCGCCGTGCTCGGCATTTACGGCAACTCCAAAGAGGAGGCGATGTACCCGATGTACCGCGCCGATGCCGACGGCCAGGCGCTTGACGGTTCGCACAAATATACCGTGCGCTTTGCCCCCGGTCAGCTTCCGCCCGTAAATGCCTTCTGGTCGCTGACAATGTATGAGCTTCCAAAGAGCCTGCTCGTCGCCAACCCTATCAAGCGCTACCTGATCAACTCGCCAATGCTTCCGCAGCTCGTGAAAGATCCCGATGGCGGGATCACCCTCTATATCCAGAATGAATCGCCCGGGAAGGACAAGGAACCCAACTGGTTGCCGGCGCCCAAGGGGCCGTTCGTCACCGCAATGCGGCTCTACTGGCCCAAGCAGGATGCGCTTGACGGAAAATGGAAGGCGCCCCCGGTGATCAGGGCGAACTGATCGTCCCCGGGAAAGGCGCCTATTTCCTGGCGGGGACAACTTGTCTTTCTTCCTGGGGAAAAGCACGTCAAGTATGGAGCCTAGCAGCCGCGCCAGTGTCTACAAACGGCTGGTAAACGGACATTCCGGCTACATGCGCCCGTTCCCACTCGATAGCTGGCAAGCTATAAAGTCCATCGCCGGGAAGCTCTCAAGGCATCGCCCCGCCGCTTCCAAATCATGTACTGCGTAAATTCATGGGTTGCGAAATCTCGGAGGACTAGTGGGCAAGCCTCGCATTTTCCTGGGCTCGTCAGGCAAGCAGGAAAAGCTGCTTCAAGCGCTGGCGCGCGGCCTCAGCGACATCGCAGACGTCGATCCTTGGACGACATCGTTTAATCCCGGAGTTTCGACACTTGAGCGGCTGATGGAGCTGACTCGACAAGTCGATTTTGCGGTTTTCGTCTTCGCCCAGGACGATTGGACTTCCATCGACGCTGCAGCTGCGCCGGGAACGGCACTCAGCCAGGCGTCGCCGCGGGACAATGTGGTGTTCGAGGCAGGACTCTTCGGCGGCGTATTGGGCATGCGCCGGACATTCATCCTCCATGCGCATGGCGCAAAGCTTCCGACCGACCTGCTGGGCCTCACGTCGGTTCGATATTCAGGAGAGATGACGGCGCCAGAAATGCGAGCCGTGAACCAGAAGATTCGGACGGCGATCGAAGACGAGGGACGCATGGCCCGCATCGAAGGCCAGTGGTGGCAATTCTCGCTCACCGCCCGAACCGAAAAGGAGCCTTCCGCACTTAGCCTGTTGAAGATCTCCCGGGATCGGGACGGCGCGCTCGGGATCACCGGGCGATCATGGAAGAGCGACGGGCGGCTGTCTGCGAGATACTGGAGCGAAGCGGCCAAGCTCAAGGAGGAGTCCGGACTCTTCTACTATTGGAAGGGCGAGCGGCCGCTCGACGTCGACGTTCCGCAGATCAACGGCACGGGCGAAATCAACCTCGAATCCGACGACCGCGCGAACGGTTACTTCATCGTGCGCTCCGACTCCGACCCCAGCCTCAATGCCCGTACCGCCGGCGTATATTGGCGCGCGGACCCGGACGAAGTCGACGTCCTCGACGGGCGCGATGACAAGAAGCGCGCTGCACTGATCACCGAGAGATTGAAGGAATGGGAGGCATTTCAGAATGGCTGAACCAAAAAAGATACTGCTTCAGACGACCATTCCGACAACGGAGAACGACTGGTCGATCGCTCGCTTCAGCCAACTGGCGACTCTCCTCCGCGAGCAGCGCAATGAAAGCGGCAATCCGCTCTACGAAGTCACGAGCCGCGACCGGGATCCGCCCGGACGGCCGGACTCGGTCCTCTCGACCATCGACCAGAGCGATTTCGACGAACTCTGGCTATTCGCGGTCGACACGGGTGACGGACTGACCGAGGAGGATTGCGCGGCCATTTCCCGTTTCCGCAAGAGCGGTCGCGGCTTGCTGGTCACCCGCGACCACATGGATCTCGGCTCGTCGGTCTGCACCCTGGGCGGCGTCGGCCAGGCACATTATTTCCACTCCAAACACCAGGATCCGGACGTCGAACGCCACAAGCGCGACGACCCTTATACCACCAACATCGACTGGCCGAACTTCCACTCCGGAGCGAACGGCGATTTCCAGGAAGTTGAGGTCGTCGGCCCGGCGCATCCGGTGCTCGCCAATGCGCAATCTCCGACCGGATCGATCCGCTACCTGCCGTCCCATCCGCATGAGGGCGGCATCGGAGTCCCGGAAGGCGAGAACGCCCTGGTTATCCTGAAGGGCAAGAGCCAGGCGACCGGAGTGGACTTCAACATCTCCGTCGCCTTCGAGCCAGGTGAGCATGGCGGGCCGGCGATTGCAGAAAGCACTTTCCACCACTTCGCCGACTATAACTGGGATCCGCAGTCCGGCTGCCCGACCTTCGTCAGCGAGAAGCCCGGCGACGGTCTTCGGCGCGTGCCGGAGGCGATGGCGGACACGCATCGCTACGCACTCAATATCGCGGCATGGCTGTCCGGAACCTTGAGGCCCGGGGCCGAGGCCGCATCAGCGAAACTGGCGCAGGAGGTCGAATGATGAAGCTCTATTATTCGCCCGGGGCCTGCAGCCTCGCGACCCGCATTTCACTTCACGAAGCAGGCATTCCTGCCGAGTTCGAGCGGGTCGACCTGAAGGCGAAGTTGACCGAGCGCGGTGACGACTTCGATGCCATCAATCCTGCCGGCTGCGTGCCGGTACTGATCCTCGCCGATGGAGAGGTAGTGACAGAGAATGTGGCGATCCTGTCGCATCTCGCCGATGTTGCACCCCAACTTGGGCCTGAAGGAAAACTCGCCCGGACGCGGCTGATCGAGTTGCTCTCGTTCCTGTCGACGGAGCTGCACATAGCCTTCAAGCCCTACTTCCACGGTGCGAGCGAAGCCGAGCTGGCAACCGCAAGGGAAGCGGTTCTGTGGCGCCTCGAGATTATCGCTAACGGGATGCGCGGCCCCTATGTGCTCGGCGACCATTTTACGGTGGCCGACGCCTATCTGTTCGTCATGCTTCGCTGGGCAAGGAAGTATGGCATCGATCTTCCGTCGAGACTGGCCGAGCTGTTCGAGCGCATTTCGGCCCGCGAAGCGGTTGGCCAGGCGATCGGCGAAGAGGAGCCGGTCAGCCCGCTGGTCGCCGCGTAGAGCTTAGGCGCGCCGTCGTTCAGCAGGAGTGGAAACCAGATCCGATCACTATGCGAGTGCGCCGCAATGTCCTGGGCGGGCTGAAGCCAGCCACTTCTATTTGGCTGGCCCATAGCCAGGCGGATATTTCAACCACGGAAAGCCGTTGCGGGCCATTTCGAGACCCCGGGCGTATAATAGCCTCATGTAAACCGGGTCGAATTCCGATTTGCTCACGGCTGTGAAATCGGCGGGAATGAGCGCCAGGTTATAATCCAGAATGTCGCGCTGCGCGGTCAAATACATCCGCTGGAGATCGCCATTTCCCTGGGCATGTATGATCGACGTGATAGCATTGGTCGCGATGCTCATCGTCTTGCGATCGACATCACCCCAGTCGGCGTCGAGCTGCGCGTTGCGAATGATATAAAGGGTCCGCTGGCGGTCGAAGCCCTCCGCTTTGGCAACCTCGTGCAGATGGAAATTCGGAGGATAGATGAAAACCTGCGCAGTGGCGCCGCCGTCGACATGCATTTCCTGATAATGTGTTCCCTCGACGGTAACGTCGATCATCATCGGCGGGAACGCGCCCGGTATGGCTGCCGAGGCTACGAGAACCTGGCGGAACAGGGTCAGCGCATCGGGATCGTTGCTAGCTGCAAGAGCAGTCATGTTCCAAACAACCGCATCCCGTGCGTCGAGATCGGTAGTTCCAACCAATAGGAGCCGGCCCTTTTCATATTCTGCGGCGACTTCAGCGAGGAGGGCGGGAGTTATCAGGCGCTCGACCAGCTTTTGGAGCGGCAGCGTGGTGGCCATTGCGTCGCCCAGAATTCCTTTGAGCATGCCCCGCTTTTTGTAGATCCCGGCGTCGGTCGTGTTCGTATAGACTTCCCGCAAAACCGCATCATATTTGGGACCAAGAAACGCGAAGGGCGCGGTTAGCGCACCGGTGCTTACCCCGGTGACCGTTTTGAAGACTGGCCGCCCTGGCCAGCCAGCGAGCAAGCCCGCTCCAAAGGCGCCGTTTTCGCCGCCACCGGATATTGCGAGGAAGGCCGCCGGCGGCATCGGCCCGGTATGTCCCTGGCTCGCCAGATATTTACGCTCCTTGTACATTGAAGCCAGATATTCGCGCGTAAATTCATCGGGATTCCGAGCCTCTACATAGCGGATATTGTCGACTATCGGTTGCGCGGCCGCCGTCTGTGTCGAAGGGACGGCTTTCATGCGTTGGGGCGTGGAACAAGCCAGCAAGGCTAGAGAAAGGGTGATCGCGCCAAAGCTACTTCGCATCATGCTTGTCACAATGATGGGCTCCTGCTTGCAACGAAGATCGGGTGATCTCAATCCAAAGGCACCGCTAAATTCCTCTATCGAGGCGCGGCTCTGCTTGCTCGTAAATGGTCCGCTGAACTGCCCTTGCATATCGGGCATAACCCCAGCATCGCCGCCCAAGGTCGCCAGACAGTCAATCGGGTCAGACTCCAGCTTAGTCGCGGAGCGAAATCGCTCAGTCTTTCCCCATTGGCGCCAGCCAGGTCACCAGGTCCCATTCGTTGCGGATGCAGATTAGCAGGATACCGGTGATGACCACTGCGACACCGTGCACCGCCCATGCCGCTTCGCTCCAGAAGCCCCAGGCGACGACCGCAAGTGCCAGCGAAAATACGGTCGGAATGACGCCGTAGAACCACATGTCGGTCCAGTGCGGCGGTTCATTCTCCAGGCAGAGTGACCGGATGCCGACGGTCGACTGGACCCCGCGATAGAGACTCCACAGCGCCACCACCGCCGCCACCACGGCATAGTCCCTGCCCGCGATGTCGGGAGTCAGTGCCGTCGCGCTCAGCACCAGCACGAAGCTGACCTGCAGCACCACCGGGCCCATGTAGAGCTTCGATCCGGCCATCATGGTCGATCGCGGCTTGTCCTGCATCAACGTGACGACGACGAAGATCAGCCCGATCAGCACCGCCGCCGCCGACCCCGCCAAAAGATAAAATTCGCCCCAATGTTCGAACATCACTCGAGCCTCCGAGCGCAACGTAGCTCGTGTTTCGACACGAGCAAGCTGCGCGCAGAGAAGGCGAAAGCGGGCCAGCGTGCCCGCGTCAGCGGGACACGACTGACGTCACGGATCTACTGCGTGACGGCCTCCCCGCCTCCCATGACGGCCCGCCGTCCGCAAGCATCACTCGCCGTCGGGGGTCATCGCCATGACATCGATGAAGCGGCCCTTGGTGTCGAAGCGGCATTTGAATTTCTTGATGCCTTCGCTGCCCTTGTCGACCGTGCCGCCGACCGACGTCGATCCATCCTTCGCGCTGAGCAGCTTGCCGGTTGTCACATAAACCGGCTTGGTTCCGTACATGCCGCTGACCTCACCCCGGCAAAATGCCTTGCGATTGCCGGGGGCGACGGGCGCGCTGGAAGCGCCGATCAGCCCCGCAGCCAGGATTGGGAGAAGGATCGCTTTACCGGGGCGCATGCCACGTCTCCTGATTTGAAGCTTGAACGCTATGAATTCTTTGTCTGCCTGCCGCGGCAGGAAAGGGCAAAACTCGCCACACAGTCAAACGGGTCAGCTTCGGGGCTGGCGAAATTTCCCAACCCGTGGCGGGCGACCCCAAGTTCGTACGTCGTCCGCACTTCATCGTCCGGTAAAGAAACTGCAGAAATTCGCCATTGTAGCCCTTTGGCACGGCTCTTGCTGAATGTCTGGCATCAGTCATTCAACGCTTACGCCAAAGGGACCGAAAATGCCGAATACCAACACCAACATCCTCGTCGGCCGCAACGACACTATCCTCGGCGTGTGCGAGGCAATCGGCCAGGATTTCGGCTTCCATCCCAACTGGCTGCGCGTCGCGCTGGCCGTGATGGTTTATTTCGCTCCGGTCGCGGTGATCGGCAGCTATTTCGCTCTGGGCGCGGTCGTTGCAGCTTCCCGCTGGTTCGCTCCGGACGAAGTCGTTCCCGCACCTCTTCGGCGGCCAGCCGGAGTCGAGCGAATTGGCCCTCGCCGCCTGATCGTCATCCCGGGCCACGACCCGGGATCCGCCTCCACTTCCTCGTTTTCGCCCTTCGGCCATGCCCCCGGCATGGCCGAGATGCGAAAATGTCCCGTTTCGAGCCAAAAATTAATCTCGCTCACCAAAAGATGAAGCGCTCCTAAACCCTGTCTTTACGCCCTTGGGTTAGAAGCGGCGTCTAAGGTTCACCGCCAGAGCCAAAGCGCAAGACAGGAGAAACTCGGGATGGCGATCAATCAGGCATTCGACCGGGCAGTAATGACTGCTGCCGAGGCGCAGCTTGCGCGGGTCGACGCCCAGGGTTCGGCCGATCATCCCTATCGCCTCGCACTGGTCAGCGCGACCGGTCACAACAGCGCACGGGACCTGGCCGATGCCGTCCATCTCTTCTGCTCGCTTTACGGCCGCCATCCCGGCTTGATCGAGCTTGCCCTCAACAACTGCCCCGCCGGATCGGTGCGCGATTGGCTGCGCGAGGCGTCGGACGCTTACGAGCGCGAGCGGCTTTACCTCGTCCGCCTGACCGCGTCGGTCGGACCGCTGCCATCGACGCCAGGCGCTGCGGAGACCGAGGCGACACTGGTGGCCCAGCGCCATGCCATCGAGACACTCGCAAAGTCGGAACGCCGCGGCTGCGCGCTCGGCGCAGCAACGGCGCTGATGGCCGACTGGTCCGCGATCCGTTCGGTCCTCGATCGCGCTGCCGATCGAATGGGCATGCAAAAACCCGCCCTCACTCTGCCCGACCAGGACTCGATCGTCCGAGTCATCGCCGATGGCACCGACGGCATGCCGAGCGAACGCGCTCTCGGCTTCGGCGGAGAGCAGCTCCTGCTTCAGAACCGCGGCCTGTTCGACCTGCTCGAAGCCCGCGCCGCAGCTCGCATCGACTAGACTATCGCTTCCCTGCCCCATAGGGCGGAAGAATGCGTTTCGAAGGCACTCCCGAATATGTCGCGACCGACGACCTCAAGGTCGCGGTCAATGCCGCGGTCCAGCTGCGGCGCCCGCTTCTGGTCAAGGGCGAGCCCGGCACCGGCAAGACCGTCCTGGCCCATGAGATCGCCACTGCGCTCGGCGCGCCGCTGATCGAATGGCACATCAAGTCGACCACCCGCGCCGTCCAGGGCCTCTATGAATATGATGCGGTCGCCCGGCTCCGCGACGGGCAACTCGGCGACGAGCGGGTTCACGACATCCGCAACTACATCAAGCGCGGCAAGCTATGGGACGCCTTCACCTCGCCCCAGCTGCCGGTCCTGCTGATCGACGAGATCGACAAGGCCGACATCGAGTTTCCCAACGACCTCCTGCAGGAGCTCGATCGGATGGAGTTCCATGTCTACGAGACCAACGAAACGGTGAAGGCCGTCGACCGGCCGATCGTGGTCATCACCTCGAACAACGAGAAGGAACTGCCCGACGCTTTCCTGCGCCGCTGCTTCTTCCACTACATCCGCTTCCCCGACCGCGACACGATGACGCAGATCGTCGAGGTCCATTTCCCCGGCATCCAGAAGATGCTGGTCAGCCGGGCGCTCGATCTGTTCTACGAAGTCCGCGATGTACCGGGGATCAAGAAGAAGCCGTCGACCAGCGAGCTATTGGATTGGCTGAAGCTGATTCTGCACGAAGATATGCCGCTGGAAGTGCTCCAGGATCGCGACCCGACCAAGGCGATCCCGCCGCTGCACGGCGCCCTGCTCAAGAATGAGCAGGACGTGATGCTGTTCGAACGGCTGGCATTCATGGCGCGGCGGAAAGTCTGAGACTTATTCGTCCCGGTAAGCCAACTCGAAATTGCCCCAGCGGCGGCCCTTGAAGAACAAGGCAACGAACACGTTTTTCACCGGGATATATTTGTCGCCCAGCTCCATCCGGTAGGTAGCAAGCATCGCCGGCTTGTCGCTCTCGCAGGCCTTGCGAGTGGTCTCGTCCATGAAGATGCGCTTGTTGCGGCAATGTTCGTCGTTCCACACCGGATCCGGCCCCGGCGTATGGCAGCGCTCGCGAAAGGTGGGTCGGCAGATAACCGTCGAGGTTGGTGATCGCCGATCCGATGATCCGCGAATCCCGCGCCTTGAAACGATCGAGCAGCGGACGGACGTGCTTGTCGGCGAAATCGGCAAAGCCATTGTTGTACTGCGGCGGGTTCGAACCTTCGATCAGCACATAATTGCGGTCCATCACCTCTCCGAGGCTGATGTCACCCGCGATCGATGCCCTGCTCGACGGCGGTCATGATCGCCCGCATCGCTTCCTGGGCAAGCAGGATCATCGGCGTGTCGTCGATCTCGGCGCCGGAATTGGCGAGCGTGTCGAGCATGTTGTTCGACAGCATTTCGAGGTGGCTCAGGCGCTTCTGGGCCTTGATCAGCTTGCCCGCCATTGTCGCGCGCATCGCCGGCAAAGTCGCTGAGGCCCGCCTTCACCCGGTCGACGCTGGTCTGGATGAGGCTGGTCGAATGGGCGATGCCCTCGGTCTGGCGATCGACCATCGAGACGATTTCGGTCACTTCCTTGACCGTGTCGCTGATCTGCCCAAAGCCCGACTGGGCGGCGCGGCTGCGCTCGACGCCGGTCTTGATCTCGGACGTCACGGCGCTCGCCTCGCGAGTCAGCTCGCCGATGGTCGAGGCAATCTGGCTGGTCGCGGAGCGCGTGTCATGTGCCAGCTTCTTCACTTCGGCGGCAACCACCGCGAAGCTGCGGCCGGCATCGCCGGCACGGGCGGCCTCGATGGTCGCGTTCAAGGCCAGCATGTTGGTCTTGCGGGCGATCGTCTCGATGGTCGAGGAAACGGTCTGCACCTGGTTCATCGCCGAAGCGAAGCCGGCCATGCGCTCGCCCAGCTGGACGACCAGCTCGGTCAGCCCCTTGAAGCCGGCGATGGTGCCCTCGATGGCCTCGCGCCCCGCTTCGAGCTTGGCCTTGGCCTGTTCGGAAAGCAGCCGGGCCTCGTCGGTCGAATCGGAAACGCGCGCCTGGTCGGCGAGCAGCCGGGTGGTCACTTCCTCCAGCGTGTCGAGCACCTTCAGATGCTCGCCGATCCGCTCCGCCACTCCTTCGACATAGCCGGCGACGTCGCTGCACTCGATCGACAGCGAGCCGCAGTCGCGCGCCACCGCGCGGATCGCGTTTTCGGTTATTTCCTCAATCCCGAGCGTGGCCATGTACCGCACATCCTCACTAATCCGTTGACTCTGGCCTATCCGCCATTCGCTAAAACGGAGTTAACCACGGCCAAAATGACGCACCCATCTCGACCCTAAACCGTCCATTTCAATCATCGCGGTACGCAAGTTCATAATTGCCCCAGCGCCGGCCCATGAATTGGAGCGGCACGAAGACGTTCTTCACCGGGATGTAGCGATCGCCCAATTCGATCCGGTAGGCGGACAGCATCGACGGCCGATCGCTTTCGAGCGCCTTGCGCGACGTGTCGTCCATGATGATGCGGCGGTTGCGGCAATGGGCGTCATTCCACACCGGATCGGGACCCTGCGGCTGGCTCCGCGCGGAGATATGAGTCGGCAAATAGCCGTTCATGTCCGACATGTCGCTGCTAACAATCACAGCCTTGCTGCCCATCACCTCGTCAAAGATCGGGCGGATGTGCCGGTCTGCGAATTCGTTGAAGCTGATTGTCATATTGCGGCGGATTGGAGCCGGGCTGCAGGCGGTACTCCTGATCGAACACTGCGGCCGGGCCGATTTCGCCGCGCGCAATTCCCTCGTCAACCATGCGCTCGACCCGCCTTGCGATTTCCTGGGCGAGCAGGATCATCGGCGTATCGTCGATCTCGGCGCCGGAGTTGGCGAGGGTGTCGAGCATGTTGTTCGACAGCATTTCGAGGTGGCTCAGGCGCTTCTGGGCCTTGATCAGCTTGTCCACCATTGTCGCGCGCATCGCCGGCAAAGTCGGAAAGGCCGGCCTTCACCCGGTCGACGCTGGTCTGGATCAGCGGTCGAATGGGCGATGCCCTCGGTCTGGCGGTCGACCATCGACGACGATCTCGGTCACTTCCTTGACCGTGTCGCTGATCTGGCCAAAGCCCGACTGGGCGGCGCGGCTGCGCTCGACGCCGGTCTTGATCTCGCTGGTGACGGCGCTCGCCTCGCGGGTCAGCTCGCCGATGGTCGACGCGATCTGGCTGGTCGCGGAGCGCGTGTCATGTGCCAGCTTCTTCACTTCGGCGGCAACCACCGCAAAGCTGCGACCGGCATCGCCGGCACGAGCGGCCTCGATGGTCGCGTTCAAGGCCAGCATGTTGGTCTTGCGAGCGATCGCCTCGATGGTCGAGGAAACGGTCTGCACCTGGTTCATCGCCGAAGCGAAGCCGGCCATCCGCTCGCCGAGCTGGACAACCAACTCGGTCAGCCCCTTGAAGCCGGCGATGGTGCCCTCGATCGCTTCGCGACCGGCTTCGAGCTTGGCCTTGGCCTGCTCGGACAGTAGCCGGGCCTCGTCGGTCGAATCGGAAACGCGCGCCTGGTCGGCGAGCAGCCGGGTGGTCACTTCCTCGAGCGTGTCGAGCAGCTTCAAATGATCGCCGATCCGTTCCGCCACTCCTTCGACATAGCCGGCGACGTCGCTGCACTCGATCGACAGCGAGCCGCAGTCCCGCGCCACCGCGCGAATCGCACTTTCCGTACCTTCGTCAATTCCAAGAGTGGCCATTGGGCTGCAGTAACCCCCAGACCCCTACTCTTTCGTTAACCAACATCGGCGTTGAGTTTGCTCGACTCCGCGCCGGCTCGGCGGCAAGGGGGAGCGATGTTCATCGGGTTCGTCGAAGCACTCCGTCGCGGCGGTATCCCCGCCTCACTAAAGGAGCATCTGTTGCTCCTGGAGGCGCTCGATGCCGATGTGATCGGTGCTGAGCCAGAGCAATTCTACTATCTCGCCCGCGCCACCTTTGTTCATGATGAGAGCCAGCTCGACCGGTTCGACCGGGTGTTCGCGGAGGTGTTCAAGGGACTGGTCGCGACCGGAGGCGAGGACATCAAGCGCCGACATTCCCGAGGAATGGCTGCGCCTGGTTGCCGAAGCTTACCTGACCCCGGAGCAGATGGAGGCGATCAAGAGCCTCGGCTCCTGGGACGAGATCATGCAGGCGCTCAAGGACCGGCTTGCCGAGCAACAGGGCCGACACCAGGGCGGCAACAAATGGATCGGTACCGGCGGCACCTCACCCTTCGGCCATGGCGGCTATAATCCGGAAGGCGTGCGCATCGGCGGGCCGGGGCAGCATGGTCGGGCGATCAAGGTCTGGGAAAAGCGTGAATTCCGCGACCTCGACGGCGAGCGAGAGCTGGGTACCCGCAACATCAAGGTCGCACTTCGCCGCCTCCGCCGCTTCGCGCGCGAGGGTGCGGCCGAGGAACTGGACCTCGACGGCACGATCGACGGCACCGCGCGGCGCGGCTGGCTTGACGTCAAGCTTCGGCCCGAGCGGCACAATGCGGTCAAGATACTGCTATTCCTCGACATCGGCGGATCCATGGATGGGCATGTGAAGGTCGCCGAGGAACTGTTTTCGGCCTGCCGCGCCGAGTTCAAGCATCTCGAACATTATTACTTCCACAATTGCATCTACGAGGGCGTGTGGAAGGACAATCGTCGCCGCCACGTCGAGAAAACGCCGACCCATGACGTCATCCACAAGTTCGGCCGCGACCATAAGCTGGTGATTGTCGGCGATGCGTCGATGAGCCCCTATGAAATTACCCACGCCGGCGGATCGATCGAGCATATGAACGAGGAGGCCGGCGCGGTGTGGCTGAAGCGGCTGACCGACGCCTATCCGAGCGCGGCGTGGATCAACCCGACGCCCGAAGCCTATTGGGGGCACAGCGCATCGACCGCGATCCTAAAGCGGCTGATGGACGAGCGGATGTATTCGCTCACCCTCGACGGTCTCGACGAGGCGATGCGGGAGCTTAGCCGGAAGCGCTAGCTTTTAGCCGGCGGGAGCTGCTGCCTTCTCCGGGGCAAATGAAACATGCTCGTTTACGATGAGCCACTTGCCGTCGGCCTGCTTCTGATAGACGTCGGTGAAGCGCATCGTCGCCGACTTCAATTCGCCATTGCCGGTCATTGTGCCTGTGCCGGATACGATGAACGTATCGCTGTCGAGCAGCTGGATCTTGCGATCGGGAACGCTGATGCTGACGAACTTCATCCCGGCAAAGCCCTGCTGCAGCTTGTGCCAATTGTCCCAAGTGGTGGAGAGCGGCGGATCGACCGCGTCGAATGCCACGACATCCTTCGAATAGGGCGCCTCGATCTTGGCGACATCCATCGTCGTCCACGCCGCCTGGGTGGCATCGGCTGCCGCAGTCGCCTCTACCTCGGAAACGGCGGCTGCCGCTTCGGCCTTGGCGGGCTCAGCCGGCTTTTGCTGGCATGCGGCGAATGCCGTGGAAACGGTTAGAAGCGCTATCAGCGCTACCTTGCGATCGAATGATGTCATGATGGTCCATCCCGTTCGGATACGCATCGTCTGCACCGCAGGGACTCGCGAGCACCTGGCGAACTTAGTCGGAACGCCGCATCCGGCAACATGGGGGAAAGTCAGTAGAGCAGGAAGTTTGCGCGTTCCTCGGCCCATGCTTTCTCATCAGGCAAAGCTATTGCGTCGAGGTCGCCGGGCTCGGCATTGGGATCGTCGACCCATTCGCGCAGAGCAGCGGCGAGCCGTTGATGACGTCGATCGGAAGCTTTCCAAACGCATATTCATAGGGGAAATCGCGCCACAGCTCATAATCGGGGAAAAGGGTGCGGATCGCCTTGAAGGCCAGCGCCTGGACCCGCCACGGCTTGAACGCGTGATGATCGTAGCCGTCGCCTTCGGCATGGATATGGACGCCGCTGCACAGCTGGCCGACATGCTTGTGGAAGGTCGGCTCGAACCAGATGTCGCGCAGGATGCAGCCTTCCAGCCATTGCGGCGCCAGGTCGCGCATGACCTTGATCACCGCCCGCGCTTCGATATCCGGCGCGCCGAACAGCTCGAGCGGACGGGTGGTGCCCCTGCCCTCGCTCAGCGTCGCGCCTTCGAGCATCACCGTGCCGGCATAGCAGCGGGCCATGTTGAGGTTGGCGGCGTTGGGCGACGGGTTGACCCAGATGCGGTCGGCCGGCCAGCCAAAGCCCGGGCCTTCGTCAGGACGATACCCTTCCATCTCGATCACGCGATAATCGACGTCGAGCTTGAAATGGTCGACGAACCAGTGGCCGAGTTCGCCCAGTGTCAGCCCGTGGCGCATCGGGATCGGCCCGGCGCCGACGAAGCTCTCCCAGCCGGGCCTGAAGTGTCAGCCCTTCGATCGGCCGGCCTGCTGGATTGGGCCGGTCGAGTACCCACACCGACTTGCCATGCTCGGCCGCAGCCTCGAGCATGTAGAGCAGCGTCGTGATGAAGGTGTAGATGCGGCAGCCGAGGTCCTGCAGGTCGATCAGCACGACGTCGAAGGTCGACATCGACTGGCCGGTCGGGCGGCGTACCTCGCCATAAAGGCTGAACACCGGGATTTCATGTTCCGGATCGATGAAATCCGGGCTTTCGACCATATTGTCCTGCTTGTCGCCGCGAAGCCCGTGCTGCGGTCCGAAGGCCGCGGACATGCGAATTCCGTCGACTGCCGCCAGCGCATCGAGGCTGTGGGTCAGATCGCGAGTGACGGAGGCGGGATGCGCGACCAGGGCTACCCGCTTGCCCTCCAGCGGACGCCGCAACGTTCGGCATCGGCAAGCAGCCGTTCGATCGCCAAGCTTCATTCCGCACTTACTCCATCGAACAGCAGGGACCGCACCGCCGCGGCGTGGAAATCCGGCTTGCCCGGGGCGAAACCCGTTGACCAATATTGGATCGCGCCGTCCTTGCTCCTGAATCACGGCGGTCATCCCGACAAGGACCGGGTTCGGAAATTCATCATTAATCTTAGCACTGAATGACAACTCATTGCTTGATTGATATATTTCCGTTTCAATATCGGCGATAGCATTGCGCATTCCGACCCGGTAATCGTCGAACTCATAGGCCGCCCATTGGCCCGACGGCGAAAAATTATACTCGCGATATGACGCACCCTCGCCCGCAACGAACAGCTCGAAGCAGGTCGTGCGCCACAGGTCGTCGGTTCGCACGGGCGCAGCGGGCGGAGGAATGACCAGTTTCGAGATGTCGCCGTGAACCCTGTAAGATGGCAATCGCGCCGCTAGGCACGTCGCTCAAGCTCCGCATCGATCGCCATGGATTGCGCCGGGTGGGGTATCGGGATGTCGGACAAGGCTGGGCATGGAACTGCTATTGCGTGCCGCTCGCCTGCTTGCAACCGGCCCCGCAGCCGCTAAGCGAGCATTCAATGAGCGAATATCAGTCCTCCCTCCTCCGCCTGCTCGACGAGCGCGGCTATATCCACCAGGCGACCGACGCCGCGGCGCTCGACGCGTTGGCGTCAAGCGGGATTGTGCCGGGCTATATCGGCTTCGACGCCACGGCGCCGAGCCTTCACGTCGGCAGCCTGGTGCAGATCATGATGCTGCGCCGGATGCAGCAGGCAGGCCACGAGCCGATCGTGTTGATGGGCGGCGGGACGACCAAGATCGGCGATCCTTCGGGCAAGGACGAGAGCCGCAAGCTGCTGACCCATGAGACGATCCAGGCCAACATCGCCTCGATCCGCAAGGTGTTCGAGCATTTCCTGACCTTCGGCGACGGGCCGACCGACGCGATCATGGTCGACAATGCCGACTGGCTCGACCAGCTCGCCTATATCGACCTGCTGCGCACCGTTGGGCCGCACTTCACCGTCAACCGGATGCTGACCTTCGATTTGGTCAAGCTGCGGCTCGAGCGCGAACAGCCGCTGACCTTCCTCGAATTCAACTACATGATCCTCCAGGCCTATGACTTCCGCGAGCTGTCGCTGCGGCACCGGCTGCCGGCTGCAGCTCGGCGGGTCGGACCAGTGGGGCAATATCGTCAACGGCGTGGACCTTGCGCGCCGGATGGACGGGACCGAGCTGTTTGGCGTCACGACGCCCCTCATCACCACCGCCGACGGCGCCAAGATGGGCAAGACCGCGAGCGGCGCGGTCTGGCTCAATGCCGACCAGCTATCTGCCTACGACTATTGGCAATTCTGGCGGAACACCGCCGATGCCGATGTCGTCAAATTCCTCAAGCTGTTCACCGACCTGCCGCTTGAACGGATCGATGAGCTGGCCAAACTCGAAGGCCAGGCGATCAACGAAGCGAAGATCGTACTGGCCAATGAGGCCACGGCGCTGCTGCATGGCCGGGAAGCAGCCGAGGCCGCAGCCGAGACGGCGCGGCGCACATTTGAAGAGGGTGCGGCCGGCGGCGAATTGCCGACGCTCAATGTACCAGAAGGTAGCATCACTATTGTTCAGGCCCTGACCGGCCTTGGGTTTGCTGCATCCAATGGCGAAGCGCGGCGCAAGATTGGCGAAGGAGCAGTCAAGCTCAATGGCGAGACCGTCAACGATCCCCAGCAATTGGTTGAAGTCGGTTCAGAACCGCTGAAGCTCAGCCTGGGCAAGAAGAAACACGGCCTTCTGATCCTCTAGCCGCTTCTCAGCAGCCCAACCGCGGCATCACGCTCAAACAGATAAAGGCACAGCCGCGCCGCCTGGCCGCGTGTCGACGCAAGGCCGCCGTCACGGTCGAGCAACAGCCGCGCGTCGCCCTGGGCGATCGGAGCCAGCTCGGCGACATCCTCCTGGCTGGCGACCTTGAACCCCTGCTCGCCCGACTGGCGCGTACCGAGGACTTCTCCAGGCCCGCGCAGCCTCAAATCCTCCTCGGCGATGCGGAAACCGTCATTGGTTTCCCGCATCAGGGCGAGGCGGGCCCTGCCCGGTCTCGCTCAGGTGAGGGCCACGAAGCAGGACACAGCGGCTTGCGCCCGCGCCGCGGCCGACGCGTCCGCGCAATTGATGAAGCTGGGCAAGACCGAACCGCTCGGCGCCTTCGACGATGATCAGCGTAGCATTGGGAACGTCGACGCCGACTTCGATCACGGTCGTTGCGACCAATACGCCAAGCTCGCCGGACGCGAATGACGTCATGACGGCATCCTTTTCCGGACCCTTCATCCGACCATGGACGAGGCCGACGCGCTGTGCGCCAAAGCGCTGGCGAAGCAAGGCCGCCCGCTCTTCCGCCGCTGCGGCATCGACCGCCTCGCTCTCCTCGACCAACGGACAGACCCAATAGGCCTGGCCGCCAGCGGACAGGTGGCGGCCAACGCCGTTGATCACGTCGGCGAGCTTCTGGTCGCTGATCACCAATGTTTCGACCGGGGTTCGTCCCGGCGGCATCTCGTCAATGCGGCTGACGTCCATTTCGCCGTAGTGGGTAAGTGTGAGCGTCCGCGGAATCGGCGTCGCGGTCATCGCAAGCAGGTGCGGCGGCCGCTCCGCCTTTTCCGACAGCAGCAGCCGCTGCGAAACGCCGAAGCGGTGCTGCTCGTCGATCACGATCAGGCCGAGCCTCTTGTATGCGACATGCTGCTGGAAGATGGCGTGAGTACCGACGAGGATGTCGATCGAGCCGTCAGCAAGCCCCATCAGCACCGATTCCCGCGCCCTACCCTTTTCGCGGCCTGTGAGAATGGCGATGTCGCACGCCAATCGCCTCGCATTGGCGCTGCAGCGTCGCAAAATGCTGGCGGGCGAGGATTTCGGTCGGCGCGAGCATAGCTGCCTGAGCCCCAGCCTCGACCGCTTCCAGCATGGCCAGCAGCGCGACCAGCGTCTTGCCCGAGCCGACGTCGCCCTGGAGCAGGCGCAGCATTGGCTTATCCTGGGCCATGTCGCCGCGGATCTCGCCGATCACCCGCTGCTGGGCGCCGGTGAGCCGATAGGGCAGCTGCAATTTGCCGCTTAGGCGCCCATCGCCCTGGAGCGGCACGCCACGCTTGCGTCGCGCCACTTGGCGAAGCAGCATCAGGGCCAGTTGGTTGGCAAAAATCTCGTCATAAGCCAATCGCTTGCGCGCAATTGTTGCGCTTGGATCGGAATGAGCCTCCGCAAGCGCAGCTCGCCAAGCAGGCCAATTTTCGCGGGCCAGCAGCGATGGCTCGATCCATTCGGGGAGTTCGGGTGCCCGCTCGAATCCGGTCAGCGCCAGCTCGCGCATTCGCTTGTTCGAAATGCCCTCGGTGAGGCCATAGACCGGCTCGCGAAGTGCCACTTCGCTGGCCATGGCAGGCTCAAGCACTTCGGGATGGACGATTTGCCATTCCTGCCCATAAGCATCGAGCTTGCCGATCACGGTGCGTTTCTGGTGCAAAGGTAGCTGCTTCTTCGCCCAGGCCGGGTTGTTGAAGAAGGTCAGGGTCAGTGTGTTGTCGTCCCCGTCGCGCGCGAAAATGCGCAGCGGGGCTTTGCCCGACCCGGCGCGGATTTCGACCGGCGTGACATCAAGGACCACGATACGCCCCAACAGCGCCTGACTGGCGTGCGGCGCGCGAATTCGATCGATCGTCCCGGTCGGCAGATGATAGGCAAGATCGATCGCTCGAGTGAGATCTATCCGTGCGAGTGCCTTGGCAATCCCAGGCCCGACGCCCTTCAGTGCCTCGACCTCGGCGAACAGCGGATTGAGTATCTCTGGGCGCATCAGCCGCGCTTGCCCATCAGGAGTGCGGGGCGTTCCAGAAAGTAACTGTGAATTGCTTCGAACAGATCCCGTGCCGCGGGCCGGCGAAGGATGGCACGGCGAGCGACCAGATATACCGGCACATCGTACTGCTCGAGCGGTTCGAAACAGCGCACCAGGTTCGGATCGGAATCGCCCATTGTGCAGGGTAGCGCACAGATGGTCGCCCCGGATGCAATCGACGATGCGAGTGCCCGGAAATTGCTGCACCGGGGTGGCGCGGTTCCGGGTTCGACGAGTGACTCAAGCCATTGATATACAGGCAATCGCCCCGGCGGACCGTCAAGCATTGCCAACGAATAGCGCCCCACTTCCTCGATCGACGCCGGCCTTTCCCCGGGTGAACTGTCGGCCGAAGCATAGATGGCAAAGCCGCAGGCCGGCATGTCGCGGGTAACCACCTCGTCGCTGGACGGGCGATCGCGCCCACGCACCGCAATATCCGCCTCGCCTCTTGCCAGGTCGTAGACGCGATCGCTCGGCAATAGCTCGATATGAACCAAGGGCCACCGTTCTCGAAAACCACGCAGCAATGGGACCATCAGCTGCTCAAAATGATCGAGCAATGTTACTCGAATAACCCTGAGGCTGGATTCGGTTAGAGACTCCACCTCCGCGGTAAATTCGCAAATGCCTCGCTCGACCCGCTCGGCCGCGGCAAAAAGCTGAGACGCCGCATTAGTTGGCGTAAGTCCGCTGGAATGTCGTTCAAACAGTGTCAGGCCAATCTCGTGCTCAAGGCCTGACAGACGGCGAACCACGGTTGGCTGACTGACCCCTAATTCCGCAGCCGCGCGCCCCGTCGTCCGCTCCCGATAGAGCGCCAGGAACAGCTTAAGATCGTCCCAAGCGAACATAATTCCAAGCTATTCACATTTGCATACCCCACTGCAACCATTTCGATTGAGCGGGATAATGGACGCCCATATTTGGCCCGGCGATGCCGCAGCTCCGAAGCGCGGCAAGGAGGAAATATTCATGAGAGCGATAATCGGCGGGGCCGTTCTGGCCGCAGTCTTCGGCGTTTGTGCCCCTGCGGCCGTCGCCGGCGTCAACGAAGAACCCAGCCTGGACGAGGTCCGGACGCTGACGGCCAAGTATCAGGACGTGAATGTGGCGCTTGCCGAAGGCTTTATCCGCGACCCCGCCAACATGTGTGAGACCGCCGATATGATGGGCCGGCCGAAAGAGCTTGGCGCCATGGGCATTCACTACTTCCGTCCGGACATGCTCGGCATTTCCGCCCCGCCCAACCCGCGGGTGGACGGCAATGGGACGCACACCGACTTCCGCAAGCCTTCGATCCTGATCTACGAACCGCAGGCGGACGGATCCTTGAAACTGGTCGCGGTCGAAAACCTGGTCTTTGCCAAGGCATGGCATGAGGCCGGCAACGAGCGGCCGCCGAGCTTTCAGGGCGTCGAATATGATTCGATGAAGGATGACCCTGCGACGGCGATCGACGAGGCGCACATGTTCGAGGCGCATTATGACCGCCACGTCTGGCTCTATCGGGACAATCCCACCGGCGTGTTCGCCCCGTTCAACCCGAAGGTGAGTTGCGCGGCGCATGCAACGGCAAAGGCAGAGCATTTAGCTCACGCCTCCCACTAGCGGCCTTGCTCTAGCCTTTAGCCACCCCTAGATCGGCGCAACGAGATCCCGCGGCGAAATTCGCCGCGGGCCATTTGCGTTTGGAGGAAGGCCGGTCATGGACGATGTGTTGAGGGCGCTACGATATCGCGCCTGGCATCGCGGCACACGTGAGGCAGACATGATGATCGGCGGCTTCTTCGACGCCCACCACGCCTCTTGGGAACCGCATGACCGCGCCCTGTTCGCTGCGCTGCTGACCGAGACAGGACGTCGACATCATGGCGTGGGCGATCGGGACCGAACAGGTTCCCGAGCGCTATCAGGGCCCGATGATGGACGCCTTCCAGCGCCTCGACTTCATCAAGGTGGCCAAGTGAGCGACGCCCTTTCCCGTATCTTGAAGGCCAATGCGCCGATGACGCTGGCCGGCGTGCCGGCGGGCTTCCTGCCGTGGCTGGCGGCCGATCTCGCCCGTGCGGCTCATGGCACGGGCCAGGGCGGCCGCGCGGTAGTCATTGCGGCAGACGAGGCCGCGATGCGGGCGTTGCAGGACACCGTGCCCGTGTTCGCGCCCGAAGTGGAAGTGCTGACCTTTCCGGCGTGGGACTGCCTGCCCTACGACCGTGCCTCCCCGGCCCTGCGGGTCATGGCCGAGCGACTGGCGACGCTCGAAAAGCTGCAGGGCAAGCGCAAAGGGCCCGCAGCTGCTGGTCGCCACTGCCAATGCAGCGACCCAGCGAATCATTACCCCGTTCCGTATCCGCCAACTGACCCGGCGCCTGGCGGAGGGCGAGCGGATCGAGCGCGACCGGCTGGTCGAGCTGCTCGTCGCCAATGGCTACCAGCGGACCGACGCGGTCCATGATGCCGGCGAATTCGCGGTACGCGGCTCGATCGTCGACCTGTTTCCGGCGGGCGAGGAACTGGCGATCCGCCTCGACTTCTTCGGCGACGAAATCGAAACGATGCGCCGCTTCGATCCGGCCGACCAGCGGACGACCGGCAAGGCCGGTGCTTTCACCCTGATGCCAGCGAGCGAGGCGCTGCTCGACGAGGAAACGATCAAGCGATTCCGCGCCCGCTACCGCGAGCAGTTCGGCGCCAACGCCACCGGCGATCCGCTCTATCAGGCGATCAGCGACGGTCGGCGCCTGGCGGGAATGGAGCATTGGCTGCCGCTGTTCGAGGAGAAGCTGGCGACGCTGTTCGACCATCTTGGCGAGCATGACGTCATCCTCCGCGACTCCAACACCGATGGCGCGCTGGAAGCCCGGCACGAGGCGATCGAAGATTATTTCGCCAATCGCGAACGGGCGATGGTGGCCGAGCCTGGCAGCTATCGTCCGCTCGCGCCCTCAGCTCTCTATCTGGGCAGCAAGGAATGGCGTGCGGCGATCGCAGAACGGCCGATCCACGTCACTACTCCTTTCCCGCAGCCTGAAAGCGACAAAGTCATCGATTTTGCAGTCGATGGCCCGCGCGACTTCGCGCCGGAGCGCGCGCAGGGCGCCAATGTCTACGAAGCCGTCGTCAGGCACGTCGCCAAGCTTAGGAAAGACAAAAAGAAAGTCGTCCTCGGCAGCTACACCATCGGCGCCCGCGAACGACTTGCCGGCCTGCTTGAGGATCATGGCCTGAAGAGCCTGAAACTGGCCGACAGCTGGCAGGAAGCGCTCGGCGCTCGCACGGACGCCGCGCTGATCGTCCTGCCGCTCGACCATGGTTTCGCCGGCGCCCGAGGTCGCCGTCCTCACCGAGCAGGACATGCTCGGCGACCGCCTGGTTCGCCGCAAGAAGCGCCGCAAGAGCGCCGACGCCTTCCTTGCCGAACTGGCCGCGCTGACGCCGGGCGACCTGGTCGTCCACGTCGACCATGGCATCGGCCGCTACGAAGGGCTGACCTCGGTCATGGTCGGCAAGGCGCCGCACGACTGCGTCGCGCTCTCCTACGCCGGTGGCGACAAGCTCTACGTCCCGGTCGAGAATATCGACGTCCTGTCGCGCTACGGCAGCGATAGCGAAAGGCGCGACGCTCGACCGGCTGGGCGGCGAGGCGTGGCAGCGACGCAAGTCGCGGATGAAGGAGCGCATCCGCGAAATCGCCGGCGAGCTGATCAAGACCGCCGCGATCCGCGCGACCCGGCCCGGCCAGATCGCCGAGGCTGATGCCAGCCTGCCCGAATTCATCGACCGCTTCCCCTATGAGGAGACCGACGACCAGGACCGCGCCATCGCCGAGGTGCTGGAGGATCTGGAAAGCGGCAAGCCGATGGACCGGCTGGTGTGCGGCGACGTCGGCTTCGGCAAGACCGAGGTAGCGCTACGCGCGGCCTTCGTCGCCGCGATGGCCGGATACCAGGTGGCGCTAATCTGCCCGACCACCCTCCTGGCCCGTCAGCATTATTCGAACTTCATCGCCCGGTTTCAGGGCTTCCCGATCGAGATTGGGCGGCTGTCGCGCCTTGTTCCCGCGGCTGAGGCAAAGGCGACCCGCGAGGGGCTCGAGCAGGGCAAGGTCGACATCGTCATCGGCACTCACGCGCTGCTCTCAAAATCGATCAAGTTCAAAAAGTTGGGCCTGGTCATTGTCGACGAGGAGCAGCATTTCGGTGTCGCCCACAAGGAAAAGCTCAAGGCGCTCAAAGAAGACGTCCACGTCCTGACGCTCACCGCAACGCCAATCCCGCGAACGCTGCAGATGGCGATGTCGGGCCTGCGCGAACTCAGTCGTCATCCAGACCCCGCCGGTCGACCGGCTTGCGGTGCGGACCTATGTCGCGCCCTGGGACCCGGTGGTGGTCCGCGAGGCGCTGCTGCGCGAACATTATCGCGGCGGGCAGAGCTTCCTGGTCGCGCCGCGGATCGCCGACCTGCCCGACCTGGAGAAATGGCTGCGCGAGGAAGTGCCCGAAGTGAAGGCGGTCACCGCGCACGGCCAGATGAGTCCGACCGAGGTCGAAGAGCGGATGAGCGCCTTCTACGACAGGAAATACGACGTGCTGCTGTCGACCACCATCGTCGAAAGCGGCCTCGACATACCCTCGGCCAACACGCTCGATCGTCCACCGAGCCGACCGGTTCGGCCTTGCGCAGCTTTACCAGCTCCGCGGCCGGGTCGGACGGTCGAAGACCCGTGCCTATGCCTATCTGACGACGACCGCCCGACCGCGTCGCTGACCGAAGGCGCGGACAAGCGCCTGCAGGTGCTGGCCAATCTCGACAGCCTGGGCGCCGGGTTCCAGCTGGCCAGCCACGACCTCGATATCCGCGGCGCCGGCAACCTGCTCGGCGACGAGCAATCGGGGCACATCAAGGAAGTCGGCTTCGAACTTTACCAGTCGATGCTGGAGGACGCGATCCTCGAGCAGAAGTCCGGAGCGGCAGAGCGCCGGGAGGAATTCACCCCGCAAATCAATGTCGAGGCGCCGATCCTCATCCCGGAACATTATGTGCCAGACCTCGACCTGCGCATGGGCCTCTATCGCCGCCTCGGCGAACTGGAGGACCGGCAAGGCGTCGAGGCGTTCGCGGCAGAGCTCATCGATCGGTTCGGCAAGTTGCCATCGGAAACGCAAAACCTGCTGCAAATTGTTGAAACCAAGATCAATTGCAAGAAGGCGATGATCGCCAAGCTGGATGTCGGCGCCAAGGGCGCGGTGGTGACTTTCGCGCCAAGCGGCTTCCCTGACCTTGCTGGACTACTGGACTATGTCGAGCGGTTGAAGGGCGCGGCCAAGCTCCGGCCCGACAGCAAGCTGGTGATCAGCCGCGAATGGCCGACCGGCGAAGCGCGCCTCCAAGGTGCGCTGCAGATCTCGCGCGGACTGATGCGGGTGCTTGCGGCAGGAGAGACGAAGAAGGAGCTCGAGCCGGCCTAGGCGGCGGCGGTTCGCTCGGCTGCCACCACGAAACGCTCCAGCTCGGCTTCGTCGAGCGCACCGGCGCCGAGGAAGCCCTGGTACAGGTCGCAGCCCCACTCCTCCAGGAGATGGAGCTGGGCCAGGTTTTCGACACCCTCGACGATCACCTTGAGATCCAGCTCGCGGGCGAGCCGGATCATCGCCTTGACCACGATCCGATCGCGGCTGCCGCCGACGATGTCGGAAATCATGGCCCGGTCGATCTTGATCGCATCGAGCGGAAGCGTCGTCAGATAGGCAAGGCTTGAATAGCCAGTGCCGAAATCGTCGATTGCAATGCGCATGCCAGCCGCGCGCAGACGGGCCAGTCGCGCCCGCCACTTGCGGCTCGTCCGCCATCAGGCTGCTCTCGACGATCTCGACAGTGATGCGTTCAGGTTGCAGCCCGGCTGCTTCAATCTCTGCCAAGTAGCCATTGGGCAGTAGCCGGGCCGATCGAGGTCCCGGGGCAGAAGGTTGATCGAAAGTCGAAGCGACGCCAACGGCCCGTGCCAGCCGCTGGCGATGCGCAGAGCCTTGCGCTGGATGGCGCGTGACAGGCGCTCGGCTAGGCCAGCCGCCTCCGCCCGAGCGAACAATGTTTCTGGGCTTTCCGCCTCGCTCCATCGTGCCAGCGCTTCGACTCCAATGACCCGCCCGCTGGCTGGTTCGATCTGCGGCTGGAAGCGAAGATCAATGCGGTCGCGGCGAATCGCATCCTCAAGCGCCCGATCGCGTCGATTCAAAGCGGGCGCCGGAATCTCGCGATCCGACGCCCGCTTGCCCCCGAACACTGGCCATTGCCACCTACGCATAGGCAGCGATTTACCCGCGCACCCGCGGGCAACCAAGCCGCCAGTCGGGCGCGCACCGTTTCGGGACAGTGGCGCTTTCGCCGCCAAATCCTTATGTTGGCGGCCGTGAACCGCGCCGGTCCATCACCCCGCCCGCCCGAGCGCGACCTGGCCGCGCATCGCATCGGGCTCGTCGCCTCATCTGGCGAGGCTGCCAAAGCCGCAGAAGTGATGCTGCGCCGGCGTTACAGCTGGGCCAGCGAAGACGAGGCGGAAACGCTGGTCGCGCTTGGCGGCGACGGCTTCATGCTACAGACCCTCCACGCCATGCTCGAAGACGGCACCGCGCGGCCGGTGTTCGGAATGAACCGCGGGACTTTCGGCTTCCTGATGAACGATTGGCGGCTGGATTGCCTCCACGAACGGATCGCCGGCGCCAAGCATATCCGCGTCGCGCCGCTCAACATGGAAGCGACCACGATCCGCGGCGAGACGTGGAACCATCCGGCGATCAACGAGGTCTCGCTGCTGCGCGAAACGCGGCAGACCGCGAAGATCGAGATTAGCGTCAACGGCCGGGTAGTGATGCCGGAGCTGGTTGCGGACGGAGTGCTGGTGGCGACTCCCGCGGGCTCGACCGCCTATAATCTCTCCGCCCATGGCCCGATCCTGCCGCTGGCGGCAAAAATGCTGGCGCTAACCTCGATCAGCCCGTTTCGTCCGCGCCGATGGTCGGGCGCGATCCTGCCTGACGACGTGTCGGTCCGGTTTCGGGTGCTGGAGGCGGACAAGCGGCCAGTTGCGGCGGTCGCGGACCAGTTCGAGGTGCGCGAGGTCTGCACTGTCGACGTCAGCCTCGACCGGTCGCGCTCGCTAACCTTGCTGTTCGATCCGGAGCACGCGCTCGACGAGCGGATCGCAATGGAGCAATTTGCTACTTGAAGCCTTGCAACGCGCGTCGGGCACGCTATTAGGCGGCGTCGCTCCCACCCGGGACCCCCATCGAAGTGCTACTTTGATGGGAGCCCAAGGGAGCTGCTCCCCGGTAGCTCAGCGGTAGAGCGTTCGACTGTTAATCGAATGGTCGCCTGTTCGAATCAGGCCCGGGGAGCCATTTTTCTTCAAGCGCTTCGTCATGTGAACGAAGCGGCCAGGCATAGGCCTGACCGCTTCGGCGAGATGCGTTCATGTCTTCGAGAAGACCACCCCGCAGGCACATCAACTATGGCCCGCACGCGTTGGTCCAGAGGCCAGATTCGACTGTATCATCACGGGACAATTGAGCCGTCATTCCAGCGAAGGCTGGAATCCATGAACACAGCCGTGGGCCGTTATGCATCGCCGCGTTCATGGATCCTGAATCAAGTTCAGGATGACGCGTTATCCCTCGATCGCCGCCATCAGCGATGCATTGCCACCGGCAGCGGTCGTGTCGATGCAAGTCACTCGCTCGGTGGCAAAACGAGCGACGTAATGGGGTCCGCCGGCCTTTGGACCAGTGCCTGACAATCCCTCCCCGCCGAACGGCTGGCTTTCGACCACCGCGCCGATCTGGTTGCGGTTGACGTAGAGGTTCCCGACCCGGGCGTTCGCCTCGACATATAGGCGAGTGGTATCGATCCGGCTCTGAAGACCCAATGTCAGGCCGTAGCCAGTCGCGTTGATCGCCTGGATCACCTTGTCGAGCTCACCCGACTTCCAGCGGATAACATGCAGGATCGGACCGAAATGCTCGCGGTCCAGCTCCTTCAGGCTTTTGATCTCATACATCGCGGGAGTGACGAAATGGCCGCGCGCCGTGTGCATCCGGTAGCTCGATTTCCGCCAGCAGCCGGCCCTTGGACTTCAATTCGGCGAGATGGGCAGTCGAGCGCAGCCTTGGCCTCGACGTCGATCACGGGGCCGACATCGGTGGTGAGATCGCTCGGGTCGCCGACGGTCAGCGCTTCCATCGCCCCGGCGATCATTTGCAGCATCGAATCCGCGACATCATCCTGGACGAACAACACGCGAAGCGCCGAGCAGCGCTGGCCGGCGCTCTGGAAGGCAGAGGCGACCACGTCGCGAGTGACCTGCTCAGGCAGCGCCGATGAATCGACGATCATCGCATTCTGTCCGCCGGTTTCGGCGATCAGCGGGACGATCGGTCCGTCGCGGGCGGCGAGGCCGCGATTGATCGCCTTTGCAGTATCGGTCGAGCCAGTGAAAGCGACGCCGGCAATCAGTGGGTGACCGGTCAGCGCCGCGCCGACGCGTGCCATCGCCCGGCGCCAGCTGGACGATCGCCTTGGGAATCCCGGCTGCGTGCATCAGCTCAATTGCGCGGGCGCCGATCAGCGGCGTCTGCTCGGCCGGCTTGGCGATGGCGGCATTGCCTGCCGCGAGTGCCGCCGCGACCGGCCCGATGAAGATTGCCAGCGGGAAATTCCAGGGTGAAATGCAGGCAAACACGCCGCGCCCATGGAGACGGAGCTCATTCAGTTCGCCGGTCGGCCCGGGTAGAGCGGTGACATTGCCGCACAGGCGGCGCGCCTCGCTGGCGTAATAGCGAAGGAAGTCGACCGCCTCGCGCACTTCCAGCACGGCATCGGGAACGGTCTTCCCTGCTTCACGAACGCAAAGCGAGAAAAGCTCCTCGCGATGCTGCTCGAACAGGTCGGCGGCACGGTTGAGCAGCCTCGCCCGCTCCCAACCGCCAAGCTGGTCCCAGGCAATCTGGGCGGCATGGGCCGACTGCACCATGCGATCGACGTCGGCTTCGCTTGCCCAAATGGCGTCGCCGACGACCAGCGAGGTATCGTACGGAGCGACGATCTGACACCTTCTCGCCCCTTGCCTCCACCCGTTGGGGCCGCCGACCAATGTTTCCCCTCCAGCTTGGCCAGCTTCTTCATCAGCGGTTCGCGAACCAGCGGATCGCTTAGGTCGACACCGGCACTGTTGATTCGATCTTCGCCGAAAATCGCATTGGGCAGTGGGATCGCGGGGTTGCGTTTGGGCTGGAGCTTTTCAAGCTCGGCGACAGGGTCGCGAACCAGGTCGTCGACCGGAATCTCGTCATCGGCGATGCGGTTGACGAAGCTCGAATTGGCGCCGTTTTCGAGCAGCCGGCGGACGAGATAGGCGAGCAGTTCCTTGTGGCTTCCGACCGGCGCGTAGATGCGCACCGGCGTCGGTTCGTCACCGATGCCGCGTTCCAGCTCGGCCAGTTCCTCGTAAAGACCCTCGCCCATGCCATGAAGCCGCTGGAACTCGAATGGAGTCTTGCCGGCCAAGGCTTTCACCGCCCCGATCGTATTGGCATTGTGGGTGGCGAAGGCGGGGTAGATGCAATCGTCTGCAGCGAGCAGGCGCTTCGCGCATGCAAGGTAGCTGACATCGGTCGCCACCTTGCGGGTGAACACGGGATAGTCGGCGAGACCCGCGACCTGGGCGACCTTGATTTCGCTGTCCCAATAGGCGCCCTTGACCAGGCGTACCATCAGCTTGCGCTGGTGCTTGCGAGCAAGCTCGATCGTCCAATCGACCAATGGGACTGCTCGTTTCGAATAGGCCTGCAACGCAAGACCGAAACCGCCCCAGCCGTTGGCAAACAACGCATTGTCCGCGGCCAGTTCCTCGATGATATCCATCGACAATTCCAGCCGGTCAGCCTCTTCGGCGTCGATGGTGAAATGGACGTCGGCCTTGGACGCTTTGAGCGCGAGGTCGCGCAATACCGGCAGGACCGCCGCCTTGGCTTCGTCCGCATGGCTCCACTCATAGCGCGGATGAAGCGCAGACAATTTGACCGAAATTCCCGCCGATCTCCGAAAACCGCCCTTTGCGGACGCCGCGATCGTATCGAGCGCATCGGCATATGCACGGGCATAGCGCGCCGCGTCGGCATGCGTCTTGGCAGCCTCGCCCAGCATGTCGAAGCTGTGGCTCCATCCCTTTGCCTGTTCGGGTGCCGCGCGCTTCAGCGCTTCATCGATCGTCCGCCCGAAGACGAACTGGCGGCCGAGGATCTTCATGGCCTGGCTGACCGCGGTTCTGATCACCGGCTCCCCGAGCCGACCGACCGCCCGACCCAGTGCCGCACGCCAGCTTGTCGGATTTGTCGTTGGCCTCCTCCAGCACCTTCCCGGTCAGAAGTAGCGAGAAGGTCGCTGCATTGACGAAGGTCGAACGACTGTCGCCCAGCTTTTCCGCCCAATCCGGGCCGGATAATTTGTCTGCGATCAAGTCATCGGCTGTCTCAGCGTCGGGAATGCGCAACAGTGCCTCGGCGAGACACATGAGGGCGATGCCTTCGTCCGACCCAAGGTCATAGGCCTGCAGGAATGCGTCCAGCCCTGCTGCCTGATGGGCCCTCACAGCTTTGACCAACGTCCGGGCCATCGCGTTGGCCTCGGCCTGCTGCGCCGGGCCGAGCTTCGCCTGAGCAAGCCGTTCGTGCACCACTTCATTTTCGTCAGGGCGATAGGCAAGTCGAAGCGCGGTACGGTCGATCATCTGGGTCTTTCCGGGAAACTCGTTTGCGCGGCGAAATAGGCGTTACAGGCTCCGCTTACCAGCAGGCAATTATGGGCTTTCGGTAACCATTTTCACGTAGTGCGCAGCGAATGGGATATGCCCGACCGCTCGATATAGAGGAAAGCGCTCCGCTCCAGCGCATCGAACGCCCTCACGCCGAAGCTGAAAAATTGCTTGGGCTTGAGCTGCTGCGTTTTGGATCAGCGCTGGCGGTGCTCTTCTTCCACTATACTCATTTTATGCAGGTCGAAGGAACGTCAGCGTTCGAACGAACCGCATGGCCATTCTACGCTGTGCTTTGGCCGCTCTATGATTACGGGCAATATGGCGTGCAAATTTTCTGGGGGATCAGCGGCTACATTTTCTTTTGGAAATATGGTGCCGCTATCGCATCGGGCGCAACTGCTGCTCGTGACTTCTTTTGGCTGCGATTTTCGCGGCTTTACCCCCTCCATATCGTCACGTTGATCGCCGTTGTCGGCTTGCAGGCGGCTTATCGTCAGGTCGCGGGGCAAAATTTCGTCTATCCCTCAAGCGATCCGGCAATGCTCATTCGCCAGATCTTCCTGGCGACCGACTGGGGTGAACCGGCGCCATTCAGCTTCAACGGGCCCATCTGGTCTATTTCGGCCGAAGTCGCGGTTTATGCTGGCTTCTTTCTACTATTGCGTTGGTTTGCGCCAACAACCCGGCTTTGCATGATCGTTATTGTTGTGGGGCTGTTTGCTCAGTTGGCGGGTCTGAACTGGGTTTCCATCGCGTGCGCGACCTACTTCTTTGCGGGCGGGCTCGCGGCAATGGCACCAGTGAAATGGCGGCGACAAGCCGGTTTGGTGCTAGCCATGCTGATTGGCGGATGCGCAATAATGGGTGTCCTGGGCGATCGAGGCAAATTGCCAACCATCCTGCTGCTGGCGGTCCCGTGCCTGCTCATGCTGGTGTCTCGCGGATGGGCTGGCCTCGATCGGTGGCAGCGCCCCATCCAGTTTGCGGGAAACCTCACCTACTCCAGCTATTTGCTACATTTCCCGCTACAACTAATGCTGGCCCTTTTCGTCGCTTCAGCGGGCGTGTCTTTGCCGCTGACCAGTCCGACCTTCCTGTTCGCCTATCTGGGCGTTACTCTGGGCGTCGCTGCGGTCAGTTACCGCACATTCGAACTCCCAGTTCAGCAATGGCTGCGTCGGCACACGCTAAGGGTCCGCGCCGACGTTTGACAGTCAGGCCGATTGTCCGTGGCAATGCTTGTATTTCTGTCCCGAGCCGCAAGGACATGGGGCGTTGCGGCTGGCCGGGGCAACGATGGTTTCGCCCTCGGCAGTCTGCTCCGGCAATGCCGGCCGCGGCGCCTGCATTGGCGGCAAGCCGGAAAGCAGCGAACCACCTGCATCAAAGTCGGCGGTATCGTCATCGCCCGACAGCGGATCAATGTGATGGGTGATGAACTCCGGCAGCACTGACGCGCCCGTTGGCATCATCGGCATTGGCGCAGGCTCGTCGAACTGGACCTGAGCCCGGAGCAGCATGCGGGTTACGTCCTCGCGGATCTCCACCAGCAGCCGCTCGAACAGCAGGAAGGCTTCCTGCTTATACTCGTCGATCGGCTTCTTCTGCGCATAGCTGCGCAGGTGGATGACGGCACGAAGCGCGTCGAGCGTTGCCAGATGCTCTTTCCAATGATGGTCGAGCGTCTGGATGAGCAAGCTCTTCTCGACATCGACCCATTGCTCCCGCGAGACCAGCTTCGGTCTTGGCCAGCATTTTGGCGTTCGCCATCTCCTGCAGGCGCTCGATGACGATATCCTGCTCGACCGCTTCCTCGGCCAGCCATTCGTCAACCGGCGGCTGAAGGCCGAGCACCGAGTCAATGCTATCCTTAAGACCCTCGACATCCCACTGCTCGGGATAAGTGCCCGGTGGGCAATGAGTTGCGACCAGCGAAGCGATGGTCTCGGCGCGGAAATCCTCGACCACGTCGCTGACGTGGTCGGCGTCCATGATCTCGGCGCGCTGCTCGTAAATTACCTTGCGCTGGTCATTCATGACGTCGTCGAATTCGACGACCTGCTTGCGGATATCATAGTTGCGCGCCTCGACCTTTTTCTGCGCCGTCTCGATCGCCTTCGAAATCCAGGGAGAGACGATCGCCTCCCCGTCCTCAAGGTTCTTGTTCATCAGCCGGGCAAAGGCGGTTTGCGGCCCGAAGATGCGCAAAAGATCATCGTCGAGGCTCAGATAGAAGCGCGACAGACCGGGATCGCCCTGGCGTCCCGAACGTCCACGCAGCTGATTGTCGATGCGGCGGCTCTCGTGACGCTCCGTGCCAAGCACGAACAGTCCGCCAGCTTCCAGCACCTTCTGCTTTTCCGCTTCGATCTCGGCCTCTATCTTTGCGATCGCAGCGTCCCGCTCGGGCCCTTCGGGAACATCCTTCAGCTCGTCTTCGACACGGAAGTCGATATTGCCGCCAAGCTTAATGTCGGTGCCGCGGCCGGCCATGTTGGTGGCGATCGTCACCATGCCGATCCGGCCGGCCTGGGCGACAATGTGCGCTTCGCTCTCGTGAAAGCGTGCGTTCAGGACCGAATGCTGGATATTCTCTTTGTTGAGAAATTCGCTGAGCATCTCCGACTTTTCGATCGACACGGTGCCGACCAGGACCGGCTGCCCCTTTTCCTGCCGGGCACGGATTTCCTTGGCGATCGCGCCGAACTTGTCGGTGATATTCTTGTAGAATTCATCGTCCTCGTCGATCCGCTGGACCGCCACGTTGGTCGGGATCGAGACCACGTTCATCCGGTAGATGTCGAAGAATTCCGGAGCCTCGGTGGCAGCCGTGCCGGTCATGCCAGCCAGCTTGGGATACATGCGGAAATAATTCTGGAAGGTGATCGAAGCCAACGTCTGGTTCTCGGGCTCGATCTGGACTCCCTCTTTGGCTTCAACCGCCTGGTGAAGGCCATCCGACCAGCGGCGGCCATCCATCATTCGTCCGGTGAATTCGTCGATGATGACGATCTTCCCGTCCTTCTCGATATAGTCGATGTCCCGCTTGAACATCTTGTTGGCCTTGAGGGCCTGGTTCAGGTGATGAACCACCTGAGTATTGGCGATGTCGTAAAGGTTCTGGCCTTCGATCAGGCCCGCGGTCTCGAGCATTCGCTCGGCCTTTTCCGTACCCTCTTCAGTGAGGACGATGCTCTTCTGCTTCTCGTCCTTCTCGTAATCGCCTTCGACGAACTGTTTCACGATGGCGTCGACGCCCATGTAAAGTTCGGACTTGTCGTCGGTAGGACCGGAAATAATCAACGGCGTGCGCGCCTCGTCGATCAGGATCGAGTCAACTTCATCGACGATCGCGTAATTGAACGGCCGCTGGACCATATGGTCGCGCGAATATTTCATATTGTCGCGGAGGTAATCGAAGCCAAGCTCGTTGTTCGTCGCGTAGGTGATATCGGCCTGGTAGGCCTCGCGCCGTTCGAAATCCGAAAGATTGGGCACAATCACGCCGACGGTCAGGCCGAGGAAGCGGTAGATCTGTCCCATCCACTCCGCATCGCGCCGGGCGAGATAATCGTTGACGGTAACGACGTGGACGCCCTTGCCCGGAAGCGCGTTCAAATAGGTCGCCAGCGTCGCCACCAGCGTCTTGCCTTCGCCGGTCCGCATTTCCGCGATCTCGCCCCGATGAAGGGCGATACCGCCGATCATCTGCACATCGTAATGACGCTGGCCGAGGGTACGCTTCGCGGCCTCGCGGACCGTTGCGAACGCTTCAGGAAGCAGGTCATCAAGCTTGGCGCCATCGGCCAGTCGCTGCCGGAACAGCTCAGTCTGACCGCGCAACTCATCATCGGTCATCGCCGAAATGGTCGGCTCGAAGCCATTGATGGTGTCGACGAATCGTCCGAGCGAGCGAACGTAGCGGTCGTTGGCCGAACCGAAGATGCTTTTGGCCAGGGAGGCGAGCATGTGGCGAAAAATTCCTCAATAAACCGGATGCGCGAGGGCAGCACGAAGGGTCGCCCGCGTGCGGACGATGCTGCGGCGCGATGTAGGGAGAGGCCCCGCCCTAGTCAATTGACCGGGCGGGGCCGCCGATTCAGTTTAACTTCGGTGGAAGGCTTAGGAAGCCAATTCGCCTTCCAGCCACTGCTGGATGTTGCTGCGCGGCGCGGCACCAACCTTTTGGGCAACCGCTTCGCCATTTTTGAAAAGCAGCATGGTTGGGATTCCGCGAACGCCATATTTGCCCGGCGTATCGGGATTTTCATCGATGTTGATCTTCGCGACAGTAACCTTGTCGCCAAGCTCGGCCGCGATCTCCTCAAGCGCCGGCGCAATCATCCGGCACGGACCGCACCATTCCGCCCAGAAATCGACGAGGACGGGCTTATCCGAGCCCAGCACATCGGCCTGGAAGCTCTGATCGGTGACGGTCTTGGTATTCTGGCCCATACAAGGACTCCTTCGTGTTCAGCTTACTCCCCATATGGGGGTTGGTTTCCCGCGGCTCAACCGGGCAGCGTGATAAGGCTCGGGCCGGATGTATAAAGCAACGATGCCTCGAACCCGGCGCCCGGGAAAAATTACTCTCAGGGCCTCGGCATAAGCGTCCATTTGTGCCCGATGGGTGGATGGTATTCCGCCAAGATCGGCGGGGACTCCGCGTCCAGTCTTGAAGTCGATCACCCGCACCAATTCTTGACCGATACATAGCCGATCGACCGTTCCTGCAACCACGCGGCCATCCGGCAAGGTGGCGGCAATTGGTGCCTCGGCCAGCGCGTCGGGACCAAACAGATCCGCAAAGGCCGGATCCTCGATCAACGAACAGGCGGCATCGGCGATTTCCTGTCGTGCCTGTTCCTCGATCCCAGCCCGTTCGAGCCAGCGAAGTGCAAGTAAGCGGCGATCGCCCGCCGTGACCCCCGGCAAGCGTTCGAAAAGCGAATGGAGCAAAGTACCGCGACGGGCGGCCTCACGCATCTCCGGACCCGGTGGCGGCGCGGCATCGCGATCCTCGACAATCTGCGAGGGCGCCAATGGCCGCGGCGGCCGGGCCTCGGGAGGAGCTGGCTGAAGCAACCAGTCGGGCAGGACGATCGGCTCCAGCGGTGCCTTGCCGGCCTTGCTCGGGGAAGAGGTCCTGCCTTCGCCCTCCCAGACCAAGGCGGAACCCCATTCATTCGACCTCGACCGGGGCCGCTCCGAGCGTTTGCATCGCCCGACCAACCGCGGAGTGCCAGCTCATCTGGGCTACGTCCCGCTTCGGCTTGACGCCCGCGATCACGAGCCGCTCGGCCGCTCGGGTCAGGCCGACATATGCCAGCCTCCAATGCTCCTCCTGACCCGCTGCCTTGGTCGCGTCGATCAGGGTACGAAAGATCGGTGCGCATTCGTCCTTGCGCGGTCTGATCATCGGGATGGCGCCTGCTCCCGGCAACGACACTTCGAAGGTCGATGAGGGGCCGCCGACTTTATCCGGATCATGGGTGGCATCGGCCAGCAGCACCAGCGGCGCTTCAAGGCCCTTGGCCCCATGCACAGTCATCACCCGGACCGCATTGGACGGTGCCGAAGGGTCGCGTTTCACCTCCACCTCGCCTTGGCCGAACCAGGCGAGAAAGCGGTCGAGTGACGCGATCTCTTCCTGCTCGAATGCCAAGGCGCTGGCGACCAGTTCCTCGATCGGGTCGCGCGCCGCTTCGCCCAATCGCTTCAATAGCTTTCGTCGGCCTGTCGAGCGGCCCTGACAGGATCGTTTCCAGAAATCGCGCCGGGGTCACATAATCGGCCATCGCCAGCCAGCTGCCGAGGATTGCATGCGCCTCCTCAAGATGCGGCCTGTTCGCCACGGCGAGACGCCAGCTCGGTCCAGAGCTTGCCTTTGCGGCCGTAAGCGAGCCCGTAAAGCTGATCCTGGCTCCATCCGATCAACGGCGAAACCAGCAGGTTTGCGAGGTTCAGATCGTCGAGCGGCTGCACAGCGAAACCGACCGCGGCCAGCAAATCCTTGACCGCCAGCGGCTTGTGCAGATGCAGCCGGTCGATCCCAGCGACCGGAATTCGATGTGCATAGAGCCGGGCGACGATCAGCGAAGCCAGCTCGGTCCGGCTTCGAACAAGGATGAGAATATCGCCGGGAACCAAAGGGCGCCCGGTTGTGGCCATGACCGGCGCTTCGGCAAGCCAACGCTTGACCTGCCGTGCAATGGCATCGGCATAAAGGCGGGTCGGCTCGTCGATCCATCCCTCTTCGCCCTCGTCGGCTTCCTCCTGTCGATTTGCGGCTCAAACGCCGGCCATAATTCGACCCGGCCGGGGCGGCTTGCGAAATGGGGTTGGTGGGGATTGGGCGCTGCGCCCAGCCCCATTGCCTGGTGACCAACCTCGGCGATCAGCGCATCGACCACTTCCAGAACAGGCGGTGAGGAGCGGAAGCTTGCATCGATCGACAGGTCCCGGAATGCACGCACCCGCTCTTCCGTCTCATCGGCGGCAACGAGCAACGCTTCAGCGCGCGACGCGATAGTGGCCCGGAATTGCTCATATTCCTTGGGATTGGTGCCCTGGAAGCCGAAGATCGCCTGCTTGTAATCGCCGACCATGAACAGGGTCCGCCAACGATCCTCCGCCTCGGGATTGCCAGAGAAGAATTCGGCGGCCAGCGCATCGACGATCGCCCATTGGTCGGCATTGGTGTCCTGCGCCTCGTCGACCAGGATATGATCGGTTCGCTGGTCGAGCTTGTAGCGCACCCATTCGCCCATGCCGGGTTGATCGAACAGGCGCCGGGTCCAGGCAATCAAATCGTCGAAGTCCGCAACACCAGCGGCGCGCTTGGCCCGGACATAGGCGCGGGCGAAGGCCTGGCCAGCTCGCAGTCCCGCTGCCTGGATTCTGGCCAGCTTGGAAGCGCTGATTAACGTTCGAACGCCAATGAGCCACTCGGCAAACTCCGCAACCAATAACTCATAGTCGGGATCGGCAGCGAGCTGCTTCGCCTTGGTCTTGCAGGGTTCTCCCTTGCCGGTCACCAGGCCCGACCCGATGTCCGCCAGCCTGGCCGCCCGCCAGGCCGCTGGAGTGGCCAGGAAGGCCGTAAGATTGGCTACGATCTTGTCGCCGGTCGTCGTGCCCCAGGATCGATTGGCTGCGATCAGCCGCTCGAACAAAGCGAGGTCGATCGACTCATCGCTTAAAAGGGCGGCAATTTCGACATCGGGGTCGCGGCCTTCGATGCCAATCAACGCAAACAGCCTGGCCTCGATCGTCGAAGGATCGCCCAGCTCTTCCATCGCCTCGTGCGCGGCCGCACAGTCCATCATATAACGTTCGGCGCCGGTCTCTCCCAGGCGAAGGCTGAGCTCAGAGACATCGCCGATCAGCCGCTCGTCTCCTTCTGCCTCAGCCGTCTCCAGGAGGGACGCCAGCGTTCGTCGCGCCAGCTCCGTTTCGGCACGTCCCTCGATCGGCCGGAAGCCGGGCACGATGCCCGCCTCGGTCGGGAAGGAAGCCAGCAGGGTTTGGGCGAAACTATGGATTGTCTGAATCCGCAGCCCGCCCCCGCGCGCTTCGAGCACCTCCGCAAACAGTCGACGCGCGCGTTCGCGCATCGTCGGATCATAATCTTCGCAGAGATGCTTAAGCTCGAGGCCGAGGTCTGCCTCCGGCAACCGCACCCAATAGGCCAGTCGCTCGCCGATACGGTTGGCCATCTCCGCGGCTCCGGCCTTCGTGAAGGTCAGGCACAGGATTGACGATGGTGCCGTCCCGCGAAGCAGCAGGCGCAATACCCGCGACGTCAATACATGGGTCTTGCCGGTACCGGCCGACGCCGACAGCGCCGCATGGACGAGAGGGTCGGAGGCCGCAGCCTGCGCGCCTTCGAGCGGATGAAAAGGCTTCAGGCGGCGACGCATAACGCCCCGCCACTTTCCAATTCACGCCGTTCCGAATAGGAACGAACGTTGTAATTCAGTGAGAGGATCGAATGAGCGACAGCGACAATGAGCGACGGACGAAACTGGTAAAGGCCGGCGTCGCCGTCGGGATCGGATCGGCCGCGATTGTCGCAGCGCTGCTCTATGCCTCCAAGATCAAAAAGCCGAAGCGCGGCGGCCAGAAGGTCGACAGTACCGACTAGCTTAGTCACGGCCGTACCACTCCTCCAGCCGCATCAGCTGGTCATAATCTTCATAGGGCGCATGAGCCGGGTTTAACTTGGCTTGGAACGGCTCGCTCCCAAGCAGCCATTTTTGCGCAGCCTCCGCGAAATGGGCGTAGGCATGCGCCACAAACGCTTCCGGTCCTTCATCCCCGTCAGGCGACCAGCGATATCCGATCCGGCCGTTCTTTTTCGCCAGCGACCAATATTCATGGGCCGCAGAAACGCCCTTGATTCCACCGAAGCCGCCGTCGCGGGCGATCAGCGACAAGAGGCCGAGCTGAAGCGCGAAGCCCTCTTCGACGGCCTTCTTGGCCGGCGCCTGACCCGTCTTGTAATCGACAATGGCGAGCTTTCCGTCGGGAAGCTGGTCGATCCGGTCGACCTTGCCATAGAGTTTGATCCCGGCAATCTCCGCCTCGCCGAATTCCTCGGCCACGATCGGCCGGCGTCCGGCTTCACGGTCTTTGGCTGCCTCTCCCGCAATCCATTCGATTGCCTCCATCAATCGCGGCGACCACAAGGCGCGAAGCATCGGGTGGATTGCCTCGTCACCGATCATCTCCCTGGCCCGCGCGGCAAGCTTTGAGGGGTCGCAGCCATCTTCCTTGAACCAGGCCTCCAACACCTGGTGGACCGCGGTGCCCTTCCACGCGGCATGATGTTCGGCATCGACCGGTTCCTCGGGTCGGAGGCGAAGGATCGCCTTGGCATAAAAGGCGAAGGGATCGGCCTTAAGACGGTCAAGATCGGTGACGGCGATTGACTTGGGCCGCGCTTCCACCGGGCGGCCGGGGCGCAGGACGCACGGCTGGCTCAACCGTCCCGCCCGCGTCCAGCGCGGCAGCTAACCGTTCAAGCCGCTGGTCGCGGGTCACTCCACCGGTCATGGCCTGCAGCCTGAGCCAAAGCCGCGAAGCGACCGTCGGCGACCGGCCGTCACGACGAGCACGGGTCAGCAGGACCCTGGGGGCGCCCAAGGCACTCATGAAGTCATGAGCCGCAAGCCCGCTGCGATATTCAAGCCCCGGCAGACCCAGCTGGCGACGGATCTGCGGGGCCAGCCATGGATCGGGAAGGGGAAGCGAAGGCCAGATGCCCTCGTTCATTCCCCCGAGGATCATCAGGTCCGCCTTTTGCAGCCTGGCCTCGATAAGACCCCAGATTGAGATCCGCGGGTGGCCGCCAAAGGGCCTGCGAACCGGGATCGCGTCCATCAGGCCGCGCAGCAGCGGCAACATGTCGTCGGGCGCGACGGAAATGGCCAAGGCGTCGCTGGATTGCTCGAGTTCGGCCAATAGCTCTGCCGCGATCCGCCCATCGGGCCCACGCCATGCAGAATCTTCGGCCAGGAGACCAATTATGTTGCGTAAGGTGGTGGCGAACTGAGCGAGCGGCATTGTCGCATTTAACGCGCGATCCAGCGGCGCTATGATTTCACGAACGGAGCGCCATTCTCGGTCTGTCTTCTTTTGGGCGAAGCGCTCGTCCAGGCCGACGAGGCCGGAACGCGGTCGTGGTCCGCGCAAGGCCAGGTCAAGCGATCGAACCGCTTCAAGCCAGGAAAGTCGACCGTCCCCTTCCCCGCCCACCAGCGGATGCTTCAAAAGCGCGAGGAGCGGCACAGGTGCAAGGCTTTCAACCGCCGCGGCCACCACTGCCAATAGCAGCGTACCGGCAGGGCTGGCGGAAAGTGGCTGGCCCGCACTGTCATCCGCCTCAATCCCCCAGCGCTGCAGATGCGCCGAAACCCGTGAAGCGAGAGTCCTGTCGGGGGTGATAAGCGCGGCGGTGTGTTCTGGAGTTTCGAGTGCTTCGCGCAGTGCGATAGCGATCGCCTGCGCTTCGCTTGCAGGATCGGGCAATTCCGCGACGCGAATGCCGGTCAGTCGCCGCTCGGGCGCTTCCAGCCTGGTCCATTTGTCACTGAAGCGAGGCGCAGCCATTGCATTGATAACCGCACGTCCCCGCGCCGCCGAGGACGAGGCCCGTCCGCGAGCCGGCCAACGTACCACTTCTTCCCGTGCCACCCCAATTCGATCGAGCAGCCTTCGAAGATGATATTGCGGATGGCTCTCCTCGCCGCGCCCATCCTCATCAGGACCAAGCGCATCCCATTCCACAACGGGCATGGCGGCCTGTTCGGCCAGGGCAGGCAAAATCACCGCTCCCCGGTCGAGCCTCGCTACCGACCCCAGCAGGGATGCAATAGCGGGGGCAGAAGCGGTGACGCCGGCCGCCAGCGTAAAGCCTTCAGGCGGGCGCTCAGCCCAGCGATTTGCCAATGCTCGAAGCAAGCGGCTGCGGCGATCGGCCAGGTCAATTACGCCACGCTCGGCCAATAGCTTGGGCCATCGCTCTAGAACTGCCCGGAACCGCTCGATTGACTGCAACCAATGAATGGCCAGATCCGGCGTCTCCGCGACCGCATCGACGAGGCTGGAAGCAGGGATTTCCTCAACCGCGAGCGCATCCATCGTTCGCGCCAACTCAACCGCAAGGCGCATTGCCTCGGCTGCGCTTTCGCCCTCGGATCGAAGCAGGCGGGCGAGTAGCAGCTGCCGCTCCAGCGGCTCGATTGCGGGCGGAATGTCTTCGGCCAAGTCGAGCGGGTCGAGCGCACCCCCGATCCGTTCGCCCAGTTCAGGATCGCCGATTGCGATGAGACGCGGAAGCACCAATCCGCCGTCGCTTGCCCGGACGAAAGCCTCGGTCATTGTTCGGATGGCGCGATTGTTAGGGAGAAGAATGCGGCCCCTTGGTAACGCCAGCGGATCGCGGCCAATGCTCTTGATCAGCCCAATCGCCAGCGCGTCGGCGAAACTGCGATGTGCGGCGATCGAAAAGACGAGCGGGTCGCCGGGATGTCTGCGGCGGAACAGGCCCGGCTCAGCCATGCTGCAGTGCGCGCTCGGTTGCCTTGATCGCGGAGGGGTTGCCGACGTCGAACCACAGGCCCTGGTGGACGGCGCCAAAGCAGCGCCCTTCTTCGATTGCCCTGTCCCACAGGATATTGGTGGAGAAGGCTCCTTGAGGCGCATCGCGAAGCAACCGCTTGGATACCATCTGGATGCCGGTGAATACGAAAGGCGCTACCTTGCCCCGGCGTCTGCGCGTCAGACGCCCGTCTGCCCCCATGTGGAAATCGCCTTGCCCGCCATGATTGCCCGCCCTCGCCTGCGGAACAAGGAGGAGCAACGCGTCCATGTCATCTTCGCGCCATAATGACGCCAGCAGGTGCAAAGTGTCCGTCGGCCCGTCGATCCAGAAATTGTCGCTGTTGATTACCAGAAAGGGGTCGGCGTCGATCATCGGCTCTGCCCGGACCATTCCGCCGCCGGTCTCGAGCAGCAGTTTGCGCTCGTCGCTGATCCTGACGTCGAAATCGGCGGCCTTGCTCTTGAGATGGGCCTCCAACGCGTCAGGCAGATAATGGACGTTGACGACGATCTTGCCGACGCCCGCCGCGCGCAGCCGGTCGAGGACATGGTCGATCAGGGGCTTGCCGGCTACCTCGACCAACGGCTTGGGTCGGGTCGCTGTCAGCGGCCGCATGCGCTTGCCGAGCCCGGCGGCCATGACCATCGCCGTATTTGGTACGGCCGCCTTGATATCGGGCCGAAGCGCGAGCGCGCGGGCCTTGCGGGTCATGCCGTCTGCTCTTCCCAAGCCGCGGACCGGGCTGACTGAGGAATATTGTCATCGAACCAGCGCCTGATCGGTTCCAGTCCCGGTTGTGCAAGGTCGCGCTCCAGCAAACCCCACATGCGCGGCTGGAAGGCCTTGTACCGGTCCTTCCCATCTCGCTTCCACAGGCGGCAGAAGACCCCGAGAATCCGAGTATTGCGCTGCGCCGCCAGCGCCCAATATGCTCGTTCGAAGCGCCCGTCCGCACCAGTCTCAGCCAGGTAGCGATCAATCATCGACCGCTCGAGTTCCGCGGGAACATCGCGGCGAGCGTCCTCAAGAACCGAAACCAAATCATATGCCGGATGGCCGGCCAAGGCATCCTGGAAATCGAGCAAACCGAAGCGTTCGATTCCGCCGCGGCCGTCGACAAGCATGACATTTTCAGCGTGATAGTCACGAAGCACGGTGACTTGGCCCAATCCATCGTTTGCGACGGGCTCGAGCACCTCGCGCCACGCGGCGGTCCAACCCTGAAAGTCGACGTTGTGGAGCTCGACGGCCGGCAAATACCAGTCGAGGAAAAGCTGTACTTCGGTCAGCCATTCCTCAAGGCCGTGCTTGGGTAGGCCCGACATCGGCGGCTGTCGGTGGAGGTGGACAAGTACATCCACCGCTGTTTCGTAGAGCTCACGCTCAGCTTCAGGGTCGGCGTCGAGCGCCTCGCGCATCCGGGCGTCTCCCAAGATCGTCGAGCAGCAACAGGCCCTGCTCAACATCGGAGGCAAGGATTTTCGGAGCGACCAAGCCGATCTGCCCCAGCCAGCTGGCGACGGCGACGAATGGCCTTACATCCTCCTGCGGCGGCGGTGCGTCCATCAATACTGCGCGCCGTTCCCCAGCAAGAATACGGAAATAGCGCCGGAAGCTGGCATCGCCGGCAAGCGGCAGGATCTCCGCGCCAGCCCATCCATGGCGGGCAAGAAAATCAGGTGCGGCGTCGGGCGGAATCATCGGAGCGGCCATCGCCCTTCCCATGCCGTTGGCACCTCGGCTGTCAAGGCGCGTACGCCATCCTCCCCAACCTCAAGCGACAAAGCGAGCGCGTGTGGCCATGCATTGCGTCCGGCATGTTCGGGCCATTCGACAATGAGCACTCCATCGCCGCTGATGTCCTCAAGCCCGAGCTCATCGAGATCGGCGGGGTTCTCGATCCGGTACAGGTCGACATGCCACACTGGCGGCGACACCGTTTCATATGGCTGCACAATGGCGAAGCTTGGGCTTGGTACCTCACCCTTATACCCCAACGCACCGAGCAGGCCGCGTACAAGCGTTGTCTTGCCCGCAGACAGGGCACCCGAAAGGGTCACGACGTCGCCGGGCTTCAAGGCCTTTGCCAGCTTGCGGCCCCACGCCAAGGTGGCCGCCTCGTCCTTCAGCTTCATTGCGGCGCCCGTGGAATGGTGATGGTGATACTCGTTCCCTTACCCAACGCCGATTCCAGCGCCACCGTGCCGCCATGGGCCTCGATGAACTGACGCGTGAGCGGAAGGCCAAGACCAAGCGCCGCGTCGCCCCGAGTGGCCCCGGACCGGTGGAATCGCGTGAACACCTGAGCCTGGTCTTCCGGCGCGATTCCCGGCCCGTCGTCGACAATGACGATTATCGCATGCTCATCGTCACCGCTTGCCTTCAGCCAGACGTGACCGCCCTCCTCTGTATATGCCACCGCATTGCGGAGGATATGTTCGACCAACTCTCTCAGGCGACGAGCATCGCCGATCACACTTCCAGCACTAGGCTCGAACTCGAGGTCGAATTTCTGCCCCTTTTCGTCCGCCCTCACGCGCAACGCTTCTGCGGCAGCGCGGCACATTCCGGCAATGTCGACCCGCTCGCGCTCAAGCACCACGCCCTGGGTGTCGCCCTGGGTCAGGTCGAGCACGTCATTGATCAGCTTCGAAAGGCGGTCGACCGATTCCAATATTGCGCCGACATAGTCGGCGGCCGCCGACGGCAGCTTGCCCGCATAGCCCGCAGCCAGCATCTCTCCGAACCCGCCGATCGAGGTCAACGGAGTCCTCAGCTCATAGCTCATGTTGGCAACGAAGTCGGTCTTGACCCGATCCGCCTCTTCGAGCGCGGTGGCGCGCTCGCGCAGTGCGGCCTCGATCCGGCTCGAATCCGTGACGTCGATCATCGTAAATAGCGCGTTGCCGTCGGGCAGCGGCACGGCGGCAAAGTCAAAATGCCGGCCGTCGGTCAACGACACACGCCCGGTTCCAGACTGGCGGCCGCTGGTTGTCGAACGGACCAGTTCGCGCACTTGGGCGGCGGCCGTAGGATTGACCAGGCGTTTGGCCATGGCAGGCACCAACTCGTCCACCCGTGGATGCTCGGCAAGCCAGCTTTCGTCGAGGTCCCACAACTCGCTGAACCGCCGGTTCCACAGGTAAAGGCGCCCATCGGATGCGAACACGCTGATCACTTCGAAAAGATTGTCGAACGTGGCGGCGCGCACGCGCAGCAGCGTATCGCGGGCTGAAGCAAGCCTCACCTGCTCGGTACGATCCTCGAAGATCAGCCGAAGCCCTCCATCGGGCAGTGGCTGGCCCAGGATTCGCAGGTGATCGCCGTTGGCGAGTATCCAGTCTTCTTCAATCGTCTCTTCGGTTGAAGTGAACCATCCCCGCCGCTCGGCCTTCCAGGCGGGGAAATCGCGCACTTCAGGCAGCCGCCCATTTTCCCGCATGCGCTCCAGCACCCGATCGAACTCGGGTCGCTCGGCAAGCCATTCCGGTTCGATCTGGGCCATGATGGCGAAAGGCTGGTTGAAAAAGGCCAGCTGGCGTTCCCCATCAAATTGAACGGCACCCGCAGTCATTCGGTCGGCCAGTTCGCGCTGCGACTCCTGGTGACGAGCAAGCTCGATCCGAGCGTCTTCGAGGTCCTGGACATCGACTGCGAAGCCAGCCACCGCGCCGGTAGGCAAGGGAACGTCAACGAGACGAAGCATTCGCCGCTCCTGGCCGATCGTCGCCGGATGCATGCGCGAATAGGGCCGCCCGGTTTCAAGCGCGATCTTGGCACCGGCTCGCGCGCTTTCGTCCCCAACCGCGTCGATCAACTCGCTGCCCCGTTCAATCACTTCAGCCGCGTCGCGCGCTTCGACCGCTGCGACAAACGCCGCGTTGACGAGGCCAAGGCTTAGGTCCGGCCCGCGGTACCACATTGGAAATGGTGCGCTCTCGATCAGGTGCGTCAAGGCATCCAAGGCGCCTTCCGTCTGCTGAAGGCGTCGAGTGAGCTTTGCGCGATCGGCGTCGGCATCGCTGATGTCGAAGATCCAGACCAGAATGGTCCCGGGTTTTGCAGGGGGTGGGGCCAGGGCCGCTCGAAGTTCTACAACTCGATCTCGTCCAGCCAGACGAAGCTGGCGACGCAACGGCGCCCCGCCAAGGCGAACATCGTCCAGGGCCGAAGAAAGGGCATCGAGGTCGCCTTGATCGAGCCCGGCCTGGTCGCCGCCAAGCTGTTCCAACCGCTGCGGCGCTACGGGCAAACCCAGGTCACGAACCAACTGAGCGTCGGCCTCGACGCCACCGTCAGGATGAACCAGCAGCGCCCGCGCCGGCGCGGCGTCCAGCAGCGAGCGCATTGCGCGCGCCGCTCCTAATACCCCTTGCGCGCGACGCAGCTTGCGAGCGGCCAGGATCGCCAGGATCGCGGCAAACGCGACCCAAAGGGCGGCAATGACAATGATTGCCGCCGCAGCTTTCGCGCCGACGATCATCCCACCTTGCCCCCACACATCATCCCACTGTCATAGGGCGGCTGTGGAGACGCAGTAAAGCGGGCGGTTTCTCCGTGGCAAAAAAGCGACAGTCCCTTGAAAAGGTGGTCGCAATCCGCCCGGGGCGGTTGAACATCGGCGTGAAATCGCGAAGCTCCGGGCCTTCGCATTCAGGGGTGTAAGGGGCCAATCCATGCTTAAGTTGAAACTGCTCGGTACGACTATGCTTCAGTCGGCCATCTTTACCGGTGCCGCGCTGACGGCACAGCCTGTGCTTGCGCAGGAGGTCCAGGCGGATCAGCCAGCTCCCGCTGGCCCTCTTCTGAGCGAGCAAGAAGTTGCGGCCGAAGAAGTGGCGGTGGATTGCGAGGCTAAACCGAACGATCCGAATTGCGCAGCGATCGTCGTTACCGGTTCGCGTATCCGTCGGCCCAACCTTGAATCGGCTCTGCCAGTTACATCCGTCGCCGGCGAGGCATTTTTCGAAACGGGTAACGTGTCGGTCGGCGACACGCTGAACGACCTTCCCGCGCTTCGCAGCACGTTCAGCCAGGCTAACTCGACCCGGTTCCTCGGCACGGCCGGCCTTAACCTGTTGGACCTTCGCGGTCTCGGCACCGTCCGCACCCTAGTGCTTCAGAACGGCCGCCGTCACGTTGGCGGCGACGTGCTTTCCAGCGGCGTGACCCCTGACGTCAATACCATCCCGACCGACCTGATCGAACGGGTCGACGTGGTGACCGGCGGCAACTCGGCCGTTTACGGTTCGGACGCAATCGCGGGCGTCGTCAACTTTATCCTCAAGGATGACTATGAAGGCATCCAGCTGCGCGCCCAGGGCGGCGTCAGCAAATATGGCGATGCCGGTTCCTACTTCATCAGCGGCCTGTGGGGTACAAACTTCGCCGACGGCCGCGGCAACATCGCCGTCAACGCCGAATATGCCCGCCAACAGCAATATTTCGGAGCGAACCGTCCGTATATCAACAGCCAGGACGGCTTCCTCATCGTCGATTCCGATTCGGCGAGTCAGACTTCCGACGGCAATCCGGACCGCTTATTCTACCGCGATATCCGGTCGGCCAGCCTGACCAACACCGGCGTCGTGCGTTTTGGCGGTACGCAGCCGGGCAACAGCTGCGGCACGGATCCGTTGGGCGGCCGCTATCCTTGTGTGTTCATCTTCCAGCCGAATGGGACGCTGGTTCCTGCAACCGGTGAACGCGTCGGCCTCACTCCAGGAAGCTACATCGGCGGGAACAGCGAAAATTTCCGCGGCGGCAGGCAATTCCAGATGTCGCCTCAGCTCGATCGCTATAACGTCAATCTAATCGCCCACTTTGACGTGTCGGATGCCTTCACGCCGTTCGTGGAGGCCAAATATTCCCGTACCGACAGCGTGGGTTCCGGCAGCTCCGGCCCGGCATTCACGCAAGGTGCGACCTTCGGCGATCCCGCGCAGTTCTTTGGTCTCGGCAACCGCGAGCAATTCCGTCTCGACAACCCCTTCCTGGATCCACAGGCCCGTGCACTGATCTGTGCGGAGCGGGCGCGCACCATTACCTTTGACGAGGACGGCAACCCGATCGGACCGCTCGGGTGCTCAAATTCCACGCGAATTTCGATCCGCGAGAACCTGCTTGGGTTGGGCGCGCGCACCGAGGAAGCGAAGCGTGAGACGTTCCGCATTGTTGGCGGTGTCCGCGGCGATTTCTGGGACGACTGGAATTATGAAGTCTCGGTCAACTACGGCAAACTGAAGGAAAAAACCAAGATCCTCGGCAACCTGGACGTCCAGCGCTGGCTGCTGGGAATGGATGCCGTCGACGAGGGTAGGTACAATACCGGCGTGGCAAACGGGAATATCGTTTGCCGGTCTCAAATCGATCCGAATGCTGCATTCGGATATTATCCGTGGCTCTACGGCACGGATCCAAACGCCGATGCGCGCCTTGCCGCCGACGTCGCTGCCTGCGTTCCGATCAATCCGTTCGGCGGCAACTTCTCGAAGGAAGTTCGTGATTATGTGCTGCTCGACACCGTTGCGAAGGGCAAGACGTCCCAGTTCGATGTATTGGCATTCGTCGGTGGCGACACCAGCAGCTTCCTGAACCTGCCAGGCGGTCCGATCAACTTCGTCCTGGGCGGCGAGTATCGCACCGACGACGTCTACTACAACCAGGACGATCAGGTTTCGCTCGGCTATACTTTCTACAACGCGATCCCGACGTTCGACGCGAAGAAGAGCAAGGTCAAAGAGGCATTCGGAGAAATCCGTATTCCGATCCTCAAAGACACGCGGTTCTTCGAAGAGTTGGAAATCAGCGGTGCTGCTCGTGTGTCCGACTATAATCTCGGCAACACCGGAACGGTCTGGGCCTATAACGGCAGCGCCATTTGGTCGCCGATCAAGGGCCTGAGGTTCCGCGGTAACTATGGCCGGTCGGTCCGCGCGCCCAACCAGGTCGAACTATTCTCGCAACCTGGACAGAACTTCGCTCCGGCCTTTGTTGATCCTTGTTCGTCGATCAACATCGGTACCGGCTCGTCCAATCGCGCGACCAATTGCGCCGCCGCCGGACGTCCTGGTGGAACCAACGCAACACCGAACCCGAGCCGGCCGGACGTCCCCGCTCCCAACCCAGCCGGGCCTTATGACTTCCGCTACGATTCTTCTTTGGAATTGGTTAGCGGCGGCAACCCGGAGCTGGAGGCCGAGAAGGCTGACAGCTGGACGATCGGTACCGTCGTCACGCCGTCGTTCCTGCCGGGCTTCTCGCTTTCGGTCGATTATTACAACATCAAGGTGAAGAACGTCATTACGGCGCCGACACCTCAGGCGATTATCAACGCTTGCTATGACTTGCCGGATCTAAACAACCTCTTCTGCACCCTGTTCGAACGTGTTCCGATCGGTGAAACTGGTCCTCGCGGCGAACAAGAGTTCCGCATTCTCGAGGGCAGCCTGTTCCAGGGCCCGCTCAACTATGCGAAGCTGGTCGCGAAGGGTATCGACGTCGAAGTCGCTTATCGCGGCAAGTTGTTCGATGTCGCCACCGTCGACACAAGCTTGACCTGGACCCACGTGCTTGATCGGTCGAACTACCTCGATCCGACCAACCCGACGTTCAAGAACGTTATTGTCGGCAAGCACGGTGGCGAGCTGGGCGATCCGAAGGACGCGTTCAACTGGAATGTCGCACTGACGCGCGGCGTAGCAACGTTCGGCTACCAGATGCGCTACCTCAGCGCGATGTACCTCAACACCTACGAGGACTTTAACTCGGTCCAGGACCGCCCGCCGGAGAATGCGGACTACGCCGATCAGAAGAAGTATGGCGCGCGCTTCTACCACGACGTCCGGCTGGGCATCGACGTGACCAAGGACTACAACTTCTACCTTGGCATCGATAACCTGACCAATACCAAGCCTCCACTTGGTCTCACCGGCATCGGTGCGGGCAGCTCGATCTATGACGCCCGTGGCCGGTTCTTCTATGCAGGTGCAGTGGCCAAGTTCTAATCCAATACGACCAAACAACCTTGAGGGGCCGGGTAATTCCGGCCCCTTTTTTTGACCCATCGACATCAGCCAGACGGTGGACACGCTCGGCGCCACGCTCCATTCATTCCAAATGGCTGGCAGCAAGTCAGATACAATCACCTTCGCGGAACTTGAGCGCCGCGCGCTCGGATTAGAGCACGATCAACGATTCAAGGACGCCGGAGACGCCTTTGATGCTGCCCTTGTTTTGGAGCCGTCGTCCCAGTCCTGTGCGGAAGGCCGTGCACGCATCGCGATCAAACTAAGGGAACAGAATGCCGCTCAGCACTGCTCCCGCGCACTGGCCTTTCATGAGGCCGATCCCGAACTGCAGGTGCAGATGATTGCGATGGCCGCGGCGGAACTGGGTATTGCTGCAATACCTCTGCTGGAAACCTATCTCGGCCGCCATCCGGAAGACATCGGCGCTCATGAGTTGATGGCCGACCTCCAGGCACAAGCGGGCGCTGGGGACGGCTTTATAGATAGCTACCATGTGGCGCTGGCCCAATTTCCCAAGAACAAACCATTGCTGATGTCCTATTGGAACATCTTGTCGCGATCGGGCCGCCATTCCCAAGCGATTGAATCCATGGATGCCAATCGATCCCTGTTCGTTAACGACCGCGACTTCAGCATGCTGGAAGTCGCCATCGCTAACCACTCTGGCTTGATCGACCGTGCAGCCGAGATCCTGGAAACGTTGGACGATCGCCCCGATGCGCAGATTGCGCGGGCACTCAATCGGCTTCAGCGAGGCCGCGCGGACGAAGCGGCGACACTCCTGGAAAGCGTCGTCGCAGCGCTGCCCGACAATTTCGAAGCCTGGTCACTTCTCGAAGTTGCCTGGCGGATGACTGGCAGCCCTCGCCATGAGTGGCTTGTGGGCCAGCCCGGCCTCTTCGGTACAAGCGAATTGACGCTCAGCAGCTCCCAACTGAGCGAAATCGCGTCGGCACTACGATCGATGCACCGATCGAGCGCGCAGCCAATCGGTCAATCCGTCAGAGGTGGGACGCAGACGTCCGGGCAGCTCTTCATTAAGAACGAACCGGAAATCGCCTTGCTCACAAACGCGTTGGCAGCGGCGATCCGCCAATTCGTCGGCAACCTGCCCCCCGCAGACCCTCGCCATCCGCTGCTGAAGCACCGAAATATGGGGATGGCATTTGGGCCAAGTTGGTCCGTTCGCTTGCCCAATGGCGGCTATCATGCCGCCCATTTCCATCCCGGCGGAATTCTCAGCTCGGCTTGCTATATCAGCATTGCCGAACCTACCGCGGGCAGCGAAGAAAAGTCCGGATGGCTGGAAATCGGCCGCCCTCCGCCTGAACTGGGACTCGACCTGCCGCCGCTTGCAACGTTCGAGCCCAGGCCTGGCCGGCTGGTGCTCTTCCCAAGCTTCCTTTTCCATGGGACGCGCCCGTTCGCCGGCGGTGAAAGGCTGACCGTGGCCTTTGACCTTGTTCCCGTGCCAATGGATCGGTAGCGATGAACCCGATCGAACAGGCTTATGAACTCGCCGATCGTCAGGAATCCGGGGCGGCGGCCGCCATTCTGGAAGCGGGCGGCCGTTCCGGCGATGTGGATTGCTGGGTCGAGCTAGCCTCCTGGTACCTCAGCGGAAACATCGTTCCTCGGGATTTGGCGAAGTGCCGAGAATGCTTTCGCCTGGCGGGAGAGGCTGGCCACGAAAGAGCCCGCTCCATCTACATTGCGCTGCTTGCGAATGGGACCGGCGGACCTGCCGAGTGGCAAGCTGCCCTGAAATTGCTTTCGGATCAGGCGGGCAAAGACAGGGAATCCGCTCGCCAGTTGGATTTGATTGGCAAAATGGCCCTCGATGAAAATGGCAGGCCGCGCGACCTTCCGCTTCCCGAGCGCCTCAGCGAATCCCCGGACGTGACGTTTTTCAAGGAGCTGCTCACCAATGAGGAATGCCAATATTTGATCGACCAGGCGATGCCGTCGTTTCAGCCGTCCATCGTCGTCGATCCGGTGACCGGGCAAATGCGGCCCCATCCGGTGCGGACCTCGGAAAACACCTCATTCCCATGGATCGACGAGAATCCGGCGATCCATGCCATCAACCAGCGACTGGCCGCCGCCAGCGGAACGCCCGCGGCAAATGGCGAGCCGTTGCAGATCCTGCGCTATTCACCCGGGCAGGAATATCGGCCGCATCACGACGCCCTTCCCCACACCGACAATCAGCGCATCCTGACGATGCTCGTCTATCTCAACGACGCTTATGAAGGCGGCGAGACGATTTTCATGAAATCCGGACTACAGGTCAAAGGCGCGATCGGCGATGCACTGCTGTTCCGCAACGCGGATCATCAAGGCCGGCCCGACCCCGACGCGCAGCACGCCGGACTTCCCGTCCGCGCGGGCCAAAAGCTGATCGCGTCGCGATGGATCCACGAAAAGCGGTTCGGCCCGCTTTAAGCGGAGTCAGTAGCGGTAGTGGTCGGGCTTGAACGGACCTTCCGTGGCCACGCCGATATAGTCCGCCTGCTTCTGGCTCAGCTTGGTCAGCTTCACGCCGAGCTTGTCGAGGTGAAGCGCCGCGACCTTCTCGTCGAGGTGCTTGGGCAGGACATAGACGTCGTTCTGATACTGCTCGGACTTGGTCCACAGCTCGATCTGGGCCAGCACCTGGTTGGTGAAGCTCGACGACATGACGAAGCTCGGGTGGCCGGTGGCGTTGCCGAGGTTCACCAGGCGGCCCTTCGACAGGACGATGATCTGCTTGCCGTCGGGGAAAGTGACCTCGTCGACCTGCGGCTTGATCTCGTCCCACTTCATGTTGGCGAGCGCGCCGATCTGGATCTCGCTGTCGAAGTGGCCGATGTTGCAGACGATCGCCATGTCCTTCATCGTCGCGCATGTGGTCGAGCGTGATGACGTCCATGTTGCCGGTCGCGGTGACGAAGATGTCGGCGCGCTTGGCCGCCTCTTCCATCGTCACGACCTCATAGCCTTCCATCGCCGCCTGCAGCGCGCAGATCGGATCGACTTCGGTCACCAGCACGCGCGCGCCGCCGTTGCGGAGCGACGCGGCCGAGCCCTTGCCGACATCGCCGAAGCCGGCGACGCAGTGCGACCTTGCCGGCCAGCATGACGTCGGTCGCGCGGCGGATGGCGTCGACCAGGCTTTCCTTGCAGCCGTAGAGATTGTCGAACTTCGACTTGGTCACGCTGTCGTTGACGTTGATCGCCGGGAACGGGAGCTTGCCCTGCTTGGCAAGGTCGTAGAGGCGATGGACGCCGGTGGTGGTCTCTTCGGAGACGCCCTTGATCGCCTCGACCGTCTTGGTGAGGTAGCCCGGACGCTCGGCAAGGAAGCGCTTCAGCGTCGCGGCGAAGATCTCTTCTTCCTCATTCTGCGGCGTGAACAGCGCCTCGCCTGCCTCGACCCGCGCGCCCCACAGCGCGAACATGGTGGCGTCGCCGCCGTCGTCGAGGATCATGTTGCAGGTCTGGTCGTCACCCCAGTCGAAGATGCGGGCGGCATAGTCCCAATATTCCTCGAGCGTCTCGCCCTTGACGGCGAACACCGGAACTCCCGACGCGGCGATCGCCGCGGCGGCGTGATCCTGCGTCGAGAAGATGTTGCACGAAGCCCAGCGCACCTCGCGCGCCCAGCGCCGTCAGCGTTTCGATCAGCACCGCGGTCTGGATCGTCATGTGCAGCGAGCCGGTGATCCGCGCACCCTTCAGCGGCTTCGACGCGCCATATTCCTGGCGCGCAGCGCCATCAGGCCCGGCATCTCGGTCTCGGCGATCTCGATTTCCTTGCGCCCGAATTTGGCGAGGCTGATGTCCTTGACGATATAGTCGCGGGTCAGGGTGTCGGCGGTAGCCACGTTGTTTGTCTCCAAGGAAATGAGACGGCGATGTACGCCGTCCGGAACGTCGGGCCGCCCCTAGCGGGAGCGAGGGCCCAAGGCAATGTTGAGCTTCCAAAGGACTGGCCCGACCTTGAGCGGAGCAGTTGCCGCCAGTAAGACTGCTCGACGCGCCTTCATTCCAAAGGTTTCGGCGCACCTCCAGGAGTTTCGTCGATGTCCTTCGTGCAAGTCAGTGTGAAGCCCGACACGCTCGACGACGAGAACCGGAAATTTCACCAGCAGCCGCTGAAACAGCCATTATTCCTGAACAGCGTGCCGAAAAGCGGCAGCCATTTGCTGCGCAATATCGTCCGCATGTTCGTGCCGGTCGAATGCCAATACCAGGCCGAGTTCATCCAGCATCATTTCATCCAGCACCACCTTGCTGCCTTCGACCCCAGCCGGAACATGCTGAGTTGGGGACACCTGTTCTTCACGGAGGAATTCAGGCAGCTGCTTGCCAACGTTAGGCAAATCGTCCTGGTCCGCGACCCCTACCAATGGGTCCTCGCTCAGGCGCGTTTCGTTGTCAGCAACGAATTTACGGGCGGCCTCGATCATCTCAAGAAGCCGGGCGTCGCCGTGGAAACGATACTCAACCTCATGATCGAAGGCACCCGGCCGCAACTGGCGCCGCTGGCGACCACCTATCACTACAACGCCGTTCTATGGCTCAACGCGGGCGTTCATCTGGTGCGCTACGAAGATCTGATCGCTGCGCTGCGCGATCTCGAGTGCGGAGACGCGGAAAACTATTTCGACGCCTTGTTCAATGCGTGTGGCATCCAACGCCCGGATGACTGGCGGGAAAGGGTCCGGATCGGCTCGGATCGCAAGCAAAGCGGAACTTCGCGGGAGAATCTGACCGGGGTCGCGGCCAGTCTTCCGTCCGACCTTCCCGATGATCAGAAACGATTGGTCGATCAAGCTTACCCGGGGTTACGTTCGATGCTCGGCTATAACTAGGTCAGGCAGCGCCCGCCCCGCTGTCGAGCAGGCGCGGATCGATGCCTTCGGCCTTGAATGTGGCTTCCCATCGTTCCGCGGTTGGAGTTTCAAATAAGATCTGCTGGCGACCATCGGCCGCAAACCAGCCCGGGCGCGTCATTTCCTCATCGAGCTGCCCCTCGCCCCAACCCGCGTAACCAAGCGCCACCAGGTATCGGCTCGGGCCCCTTCCCTCCGCAATCGCCTTCAGCACGTCGATCGTGCCGGTTAGCGCGCCAAGCCCGGCGACTGCGATCGTGTCCTGGCCGCCCCAATCGTCGCTGTGGAGGACAAACCCCCTGCCCGGCTCGACCGGTCCGCCATGGAGGACCGGCGCATCGGGAGTCTGGCCCGGATCGACCCCCAATTGTTCGAGAAGGCCGCGAACCCCGATTCCGGCACGCTGGTGACCAATTCCGATGCCGACCGCGCCATTTTCGTCATGCACGCACATCGCGATGACCGCATGCTCGAAGCGAGGGTCGCCGATGCCGGGCATCGCCAGCAGCAGCTTGCCGGACAGGAATCGCGGACTATCCATTCCTTGAAAATGCTCCTCGCCTGTCTCTCTCGCAAGCCTTGAGACTGTCACGCGCCGTGCCTATGTCCCGGCCTGACTTCTTGCAGGAGATTTCCCAATGGCCATCCAGGTCGGCGATCGCATTCCCGATGTTCCCCTAACCCTCGCAACGCCGGAAGGCCCGCTGCCGATCAAGAGTGGCGACTACTTCGCCGGCAAGCGGGTCGCGCTGTTTGCAGTCCCGGGCGCCTACACGCCGACCTGCTCCGCGCGGCACCTCCCCTCCTATGTGGAAAAGGCCGCCGAGTTGAAGGGCAAGGGCGTCGACGAGATCGTTGCGACCAGCGTCAACGACGCGTTCGTGCTTGGCGCCTGGAACCGGGAGCAGGGCTCGGAGGAAATTACCATGCTTGCCGACGGCAACGGCGAGTTCGCCGAGGCCCTTGGTCTCACCATGGATGCGTCCAAGTTCGGCATGGGTAAGCGGAGTCAGCGCTACTCGATGGTCATCAACGATGGCGTGGTCGAGCAACTCAATGTCGAAGCCCCGGGCGAATATTCGGCTTCCAGTGCGGAGACGATGCTCGGGCAACTCTGACGTTCGTCGCGCCGTCCCTTCCCCTCGCCTTCCAGCAGCAACGCTCGCCTTTCTGGCGCGTTGGTAGCCGGGGGGCGAGTGAAGGAGAGTAAGATGGCGAGGAAAAGAGATTCGAGAGGCCGTTTCGATAGCGGCAGCTTTATCAGTGCCGCATATGAAAGGCCGCTGGCTGGCGCCGCGGTAGCCGCAGGTGTTGCTGCGGCGGGCGCCTTCCTTTGGTCGCGGCGTGGCCAGATAAGCGAGGCGCTCACCAGCGGAATGGACCGCTTGAGCGAGCTAAAGGCTGAACGGACGGGAGACACGCGCTCGCAAGAAGAGATTAGCCGAGGAAGCGCTGACACTCAAGGAAACCGGCAAGAAGTCCAGGAGTACGCGCGAGCCCGATTGCACAGCAGGACATCAAGTCCGGCTTTGCGACCAGGAGTTAGATACTTTGAAGGGGAGCAGGCTCAAAGGCCGCTCCCCTTCCAATCGACTTAAATCACCAGCCGCACTGCTTCCCTGCGTTCTGCTGCTTCAGCCAGGCTTGCAGCGGAGCGAAATATTCGAGCATCGGCTTGCCTGAAATGTCGCGGGTGCCGGTGAAGGCCTCGAGCGCATCGGGCCAGGGCTTGGATGCGCCCATCGCCAGCATCGCGTTCAGCCGCTGGCCGACTTCCTTGTTGCCATAGAAGCTGCAGCGGTGAAGCGGCCCCTTCCAGCCCGACATGTCGCAGGCCGCCTTGTAGAACTGGAACTGCAGCAGCCGCGCGAGGAAGTAGCGCGCGTAAGGCGTGTTGCCCGGAATGTGGAACTTCGCGCCCGGATCGAAATCGGCCTCGCTGCGGGCGACCGGCGGGGTGATGCCCTGATACTGGCGCTTCAGGTCGACCCAGGCCTGGTTGTAATTCGCCGGCGTAATCGAGCCGTCGAACACGCCCCAGCGCCATTTGTCGACCATCAGGCCGAACGGCAGGAAGGCGACCTTGTCCATCGCCTGGCGCAGCAGCAGGCCGGTGTCCTTGTCGGCTGACGGCACCTTCGACCGGTCGAGCAGGCCGATCTGGGTCAGATATTCGGGCGTGATCGACAGCGCGATGAAATCGCCGATCGCCTCGTGGAAGCCGTCATTGGCGCCGTTCAGATAGAGAAAGGGCTGCTGGTTGTAGGCGCGCTGGTAGTAATTGTGGCCAAGCTCGTGGTGGATGGTGACGAAGTCGTCGCCATTGACCTTGGTGCACATCTTGATGCGCAGGTCGTCCTTGTTGTCGAGGTCCCAGGCCGAGGCATGGCACACCACTTCGCGATCGCGCGGTCGGGTGATCTGGCTGCGATCCCAGAAGCTCGCGGGCAACGGCGCGAGACCGAGCGAGGTGTAGAAGCCCTCGCCGATCTCGAACCATTTCGACTGGCGTCTTCTTCTTGGCCTCAAGCAGCTCCGTCACATCATAGCCGACGTCGCCGGCGCCCTTGGGGGCGACGATGTCATAGATATTGCCCCATTCCTGCGCCCACATATTGCCGAGCAGGTCGGCGCGGATCGGGCCGCTGGCCGGCTGCACCGCATTGCCATATTTCTGGTTAAGCTTGGTTCGGGTGTAGCAGTGAAGCTCGTCGTAGAGCGGCTTCACCTCCGACCACAGGCGGTCGTACATCGACGCGAACTCATCGGGCGTCATGTCATATTGCGAACGCCACATCGAGCCGGTGTCGGCATAGCCGAGATCCTTGGCGCCCGCATTGGCCAGCTCGACCAGCCGTGTATAATCGGTCCGCATCGGCCGGCCGACATTGTCGTGCCAGGTCCGCCACATCTCGGCGAGCTCGGCCGGGTTGCGGTTGGTGCCCATCATTGCTTCGACGTCATCGCCGGTCAGCACCTTGCCATGAAGGCTGGCGCGCCCTTTGCCGTAGGTAGACTGGAGGCGGGTGGCGATGGTGTTGAGCTCATTCGCGGCGCCTGGCGTGGTCGGGGCCGGAAGAACCAGCGCGCCGCGCAGGATGTTGAGTTTGCGCGCCGTGTCGAAGTCGAGTCCGGGAACGCGCGCATATTGCGCAGCTTCACCGGCATATTTGACGCCCTTTTCAGTCGCGATGGTCCCGAAATAGGCCGCAAGCGCGTCAGTGTCGTCGGTGATGTAGGTCGAATTGACCCACGCGGCGCGGCCCGAGATGATGCTGAGCTCAAACAGGTCTTTTTCGACCTGTGCAACGAATGCTCGAGCGCCGTCCGGAGTCAGCGGAAAGGCGGCTGCGGTCGATGCATCGGTCGGAGCCGTGGCCGGGGCAGCGGTAGGTGCAGTCGCGGCCGTTTCGGCCGGTGGAGTTGCGGCACAACCGGCCAGCGCCAGCGCAACAAGCGACACGGAAGCAGCAAATATTTTCAAGGGTAGGCTCCTCGTCCTGAACGTTTCTATTTTCGCGCGGCGGGAGGAATGTGACGCTGCAGCGCGAACGTCAAGCAGCGGAAAGCCATTCCGCCAACGCCGCGCCGAATTCGCCTTTGGTAACGCTACTCATGTGGGTGCCCGGAACGGTCGCATAGGTCGCATTTGGCAGCGCTTCGGCAAGGTTCGGCGCCGAGCCATTGTCCTCATCCTCGGAGCCGCACAACACCAGGGTCGGCATCGTAAACGCCTGCAACCATTCGGGGTGCGCATCCTCGAAAGTGCGCAGCAAGAGTCCAGCCGCGACCCGGTCGATCTTCATCGTTTTCATGAACTGGATCGCCATCCACCACGGATCGCCGCGTCGGGCGATATCGAACTGGGCGATCGCTTCATGGAAAAAGGCCTGACGCCGGTTCCAGTCGCTGAGACCCTCGAGACCCATACCGGCGAGGATCGCCTTGCGCGGCCGTTCGCCCTCCCCGACCGCCTGCACTGTTGTTCGTGCGCCAAGCGAGAAGCCGCCAAGATCGAAATCCGTCAGGCCAAGATGGGCAATCAACTCATGCAGATCGCGGGCAAGTACGCCGCAAGGGTAAGCCTCGGCATTTTGCGGCTTGTCGCTGAGCCCGTGCGCACGGAGGTCAGGCATGATTACGCGAAAGCCGGCTGCTGCGAGCCGATCGGAATGGCCAAATTTGATCCAGTTGGTGTTGCCGTCGCTGAACAGTCCGTGGATTAGGATGACGGGCCGCCCATCGCCCAATTCGCGCCAGGCCAGCCGCACTCCGTCCGACGCAGTCCAAAAATGGGTTCGCACGTCAGCCATGGCCCAATCGCAACCTTTTCTATTCGGGCATTCTTCCCACGGCGGCGACCCATTTGTCGACCAAGGATCTGATATTCGTCGGTACGGTACTCGGGCAGCCCATCGGTGTTGATCCAGGCCCGGTGCATGTTTTCAACGCCAAAGTGATGCTTGGGGCGGAATGGTGACGGGTCGTCGAAGCTGGCCACCGCCAGATCCAGCTTTTCAGCATCTTTGCTGAACATGAACCCCAACGACGTACCGCAATGAGAGCAGAAGGGGCGTCGTGCAATCGGCGAGCTCTCGTACCAGTCGGGCTCGCCGTCCCATCGGATGTCGTTCAGCATTGCATTGACGAACGCTATCGAGATCGAGCCGGTCGAGCGCTGGCACATGCGGCAATGGCATAGATAGGCATCGTGCGGCTCAACAGCGGCTTCAAACCTTACCTTGCCGCAGGCGCAGCCACCGGTCATTTTTTCGCTCACGTTCGGTCTCCTGCGGTTACCGCCCCTCCTGGGGAAGCCCGTCCGAGATGTCGTAGTAGTCGCCCTTGTCCGCGACGAAGATATGCTTTTCCAAATGGGTACCAGTCGGCGGGTCGAACGCCCCCATAGCGATAGCAAGTCGTGAGCGTCCTTCGACATCCCAGAAAAGCGAGGAGCCACAATCCGCGCAGAAACCGCGCCGTACCTTCTCGGACGACCGATACCAGCTGATCCGGTCCTCGCCTTCAATCGTCACAGCTTCGCGAGGAACATCGGTCGATGCCCAATAATGGCCGGAACTCTTGCGGCACTGGCTGCAATGGCACGCATCGGGAGGCGACAGCTCGCATTGGACCCGAAAGGAAATGGCCCCGCACAAGCAAGACCCGGAATGCAAGCTATGCCGCCTTCTGCAAATGCCGGCGTCCGAGCAATTCGGCAATCTGGACCGCGTTCAGGGCAGCACCCTTGCGGAGGTTGTCGCTGACAACCCACATGGAAAGGCCGCTGTCGACCGTCGGGTCCTCGCGGACGCGGCTGACGAACGTGGCATAGTCGCCGACGCATTCGACCGGGGTGACGTAACCGCCATCCTCGCGCTTATCGACCAGCATCACGCCCGGTGCCTCACGCAGGATCGCCTGAGCCTCCTCGGCACTAATCTCTTCCTCAAACTCGACGTTCACCGCTTCCGAATGGCCGACGAACACCGGCACCCGGACGCAGGTCGCGCTTATCTTGATCCGGGGGTCGAGGATCTTCTTCGTCTCGACCACCATCTTCCATTCTTCCTTGGTCGATCCGTCCTCCAGGAAGCTGTCGATGTGCGGAATGACGTTGAACGCGATCTGCTTGGTGAATTTCCGCGGCTCGTTTGCGTCGCCGACAAAGATGTTGCGGCTCTGCTCGAACAGCTCATCCATGCCGGCCTTTCCGGCGCCCGAAACCGACTGGTAGGTCGCGACCACCACCCGCTTGATCCGTGCAACGTCGTGCAGCGGCTTCAGTGCGACGACCATTTGTGCAGTCGAGCAATTGGGGTTGGCGATGATGTTCTTGGCCCGATAGCCGTCGATGGCGTGCGGCGTTCACCTCCGGCACGATGAGTGGGACGTCCGGGTCCATCCGATAGAGCGAACTATTGTCGATCACCGTGCAGCCGGCCGCCGCAGCGCGAGGTACGTGAAGTTTGGAGATTTCCGAGCCGGCGGCGAACAGCGCCATGTCCCAGCCCTCAAAATCGAAATGGTCGAGATTCTTGACCTTCAGTTCCTGGCCGGTATCGCCAAAGTCGATGATGTCGCCGGTCGAACGAGCGCTGGCGACCGCTGCTACCTCTGCCAGCGGGAATTGCCGCTCCGCGAGCACGTTGAGGATTTCGCGTCCGACGTTGCCCGTCGCGCCAACTACTGCAACCCGGTAACCGCTCATTCCTATTCTCCTTGCCGGACCACATAGGCGCTTGGCGATGCTCCGCAAGACCCTCCTTTCAGCGGTTCAGCACGTAGCGCGGTCCGGGGCCTTCGAGCGATGCGCTATCGTCCCGGTTCACTAGTCCGCAGCGTTCAAGCGACAGGCATCCGCAGCCGATACATTCGGTTAGCTTTTCCCGCGTCCGCTGAAGCAGGGCAATGCGACGATCGATGTCCTCGACGAACGTCCGGCTGATCCGCTGCCAATCGGCCAGTGTCGGCGTTCTACCCATTGGCAACTTCGCCAACTCCGCCGCGATCTCGTCGATCGTCAGGCCGCATTTCTGGGCGATCATTGCGAAGGACAAACGCCTGATGTCGGACCGCAGGAAGCGTCTCTGATTGCCCCGCGTGCGGATCGGCTCGACCAGTCCCCTGGCCTCGTAGAAACGGATTGCCGAAACGCTCAATCCGGTGCGGGAGGCAAGGTCGCCAATCGTGATCAGATCATTCTTATGCATCGCACTTGACCTCAACTTATATTGAGGTTGTATCGAATTGGGCACTACGCAATCAACACAGGAATTTCTGGATGCGAACCGCCTTCATCGAACATGTGAACCTGACCGTGACCGACCCCGACGCCACCGCCGGGCTCATGAACCGGCTATTCGGCTGGAAAGTCCGCTGGAGTGGTCCCGCGCGCGACGGCGGGCGCTCCGTCCATGTCGGCGACGATATCTTCTACCTGGCCCTGTTCACTCCGGTAGAGGGCGGCGAACAGCGCTACCCCAAGGGGGAGCCGCTCAACCATGTCGGGTTGGTGGTTGACGACCTGGACGCTGCCGAACAACGGGTCTTCGATGCCGGGCTGACCCCCTTCAATCATGCTGACTATGAACCGGGCCGGCGCTTTTACTTCCTCGATCCTGACGGGATCGAGTTTGAGCTTGTAAGCTACGCCTGAACGCGAAAGGGGCGCCCGGATCGCTCCGGACGCCCCTTGATCGTTAAGCGGTAACGAGGATTATTCCTCGCTGCTGCCCTTATCCGGACGCGTGTCGCGGCGCTCGGCGATACGCGCCGACTTGCCGCGGCGGCCGCGGAGATAATAGAGCTTCGCGCGGCGGACGGCGCCGCGGCGCACGACCTCGATCGAATCGATGATCGGCGAATAGAGCGGGAAGACGCGCTCGACGCCTTCGCCGAACGAAATCTTGCGAACGGTGAAGTTCGAATTCACGCCCTTGTTGGCGCGGGCGATGCACACGCCTTCGTACATCTGGACGCGGCTGCGGTCGCCTTCGACGACCTTCACGCCGACGCGCAGCGTGTCGCCGGGACGGAATTCGGGGATCTTGCGACCCTTGGAGAGCTCGGCGACTTGTTCCGCCTCGAGCGTCTGGATCAGGTTCATTGTCTTGTCATTTCCTAATCTTCACGCTGCGCACCAGAGGGCGGTGCCTCCCGAGCGCCCCCATGGCGCTCGATCAGGTCCGGCCGCCTTAGCCGTGTGTCCTCGATCGCGCGTTGCTTTCGCCACTGCAGCGATCTTCGCATGATCCCCCGATCGCAGCACTTCAGGGATCGTGCGCCCTTCCCATTCGACAGGTCGGGTATAGTGCGGATATTCGAGGAGCCCTTCTTCGAAGCTCTCCTCCTCTCCGCTGGAGGTCGCGCCCATTATCCCGGGAAGCAGCCGAACGCAAGCGTCAAGCAGCACCATCGCGCCCAGCTCGCCGCCGGAGAGGACATAGTCGCCGATCGAAACGGGTTCGACGGCACGCGCCTCGAAGATCCGCTCGTCGAACCCCTCGAAGCGGCCGCACAGGATGATCGCCCCCTCGCCCTCGGCCAATTCGCGGACGCGGGCCTGGGTCAGCGGAGCGCCGCGCGGTGTCATCGCCAGCATCGGCCGGCCGTCGGCGACCGCGTCCAGCGCCGCCGCGAGCACGTCGCAGCGCAGCACCATCCCGGCCCCGCCGCCCGCCGGCGTGTCGTCGACCGTGCGATGCTTGTCGATCGCATGGTCGCGGATATTGCGCGCTTCCAGGCTCCAGATGCCATCCGCCAGCCCGCGCCCGGCCAGGCTGGTGCCGAGCGGGCCCGGGAACATCTCCGGGTAGAGCGTCAGGACGGTAGCGCGAAAAGTCATGGCCGGCGCTCCTAGCCCAGCGGGAACAAGTGCGGAAGGCTCGGCATTGGGCCCTGATGGATGACAAACCCCTCGACTGCCTGGTGATCGGTGGCGGCCCCGCAGGCCTGACCGCAGCAATCTACCTCGCCCGCTTTCATCTCGACATTCTGGTGGTCGACAGCGGCAAGAGCCGCGCAGCAACCATTCCCTGCACCCACAATCATGCCGGCTTTCCCGACGGGATATCCGGGCAAGGAACTGATCCAGCGGATGAAGGAGCAGGCGCAGCGCTATGGTGCAAAGATCGTCGATGGCTTCGTCAGCCGCCTCCATCGCGATGAGGAGGGTGATCTGTTCGAAGCGGAATGGGGCTCGGGCAAGTGGCAGTCGCGATCTGTCCTGCTGGCAACGGCGTAACCAACCGGCGCCCGCCGATGGACGAAGCGCTGCACGACGATGCGCTGGCGCGCGGCCTGATCCGCTATTGCCCGATCTGCGATGGCTATGAGGTAACCGACAAGAAGGTCGGCGTGATCGGCAGCGGCGGTCGGGGCGTGGCCGAGGCGCTGTTCCTGCGTGGTTACACCGCGGACGTCACCCTGATCGCGCCGGACAAGGCGATGAAAGTCTCGCGCGGATCGACCGGGCGTCGCTGGAGCAAGCGGGAATTGAGACGGTCGATGGACCTGCCGAGGCGGTGGCGATCGCCCATGACAGCATCACGGTCGACACTGCCGAGGGGCATTTCACCTTCGACAGCGTCTATCCCGCGCTGGGATCGGACGTGCATTGCCAGCTGGCCGAGATGGTCGGAGCGCGGCTTAAGCGACGACGGCTGTGTCGGGGTCGATGCGCACATGCGGACCAGCGTCGACGGGGTCTATGCGGCGGGAGACCTGGTCATCGGGCTCGACCAGATCAGCAATGCGATGGGCCAGGGCGGAATTGCCGCGACCACCATCCGCAACGACCTGGCGAAGGAGCGCCCGCTGCTACGCTAGAACTCCGGATCGAGGATGATCCGATCGCCGTCCAGGCGCGCCATTGGTTCGCGGAACGGGATTAGCGAGCGGCTTGCCGTTGGCGCGCTCGACTTCAAGCAAATCTCCCGCGCCGAAATTCTCGAGGGCGACGACCGTGCCGAGCGGCTTTCCGTCCCCATCGACGCAGGCGAGCCCAATCAGGTCGGCGTGATAATATTCGCCTTCTCCGAGCGGAGGGAGCTTGTCGCGGTCGATCTCGACCAGCTGGCCGCGCAGCGCTTCGGCCGCCGAGCGGTCGGAAATGCCCTCAAAGCGGGCGATCGCGGTCTTGCCGCCATCCTTCACGTCGCGGAGCGCAAGCTCGTTGCCCGCCGACGTAGAGATGCGAATGGCGAGAGAGGCTCTCGACGCTGTCCGCGAACAGCTTGAGCCTCAGCTCGCCCTTCACTCCATGAGCCCCGGCGACCGCCGCGAGCGCGACGCGCTTCTCGGTCGCCGGTGACGTCATGAATTACTTGGCCTTTTCTTCGCCGGCCGATTCCTCGGCAGCAGCTTCGGCAGCTTCCTCGGCGATTGGCTCGGCCGGGGCTTCCTCGCCCGCCGAAGCTTCGACGGCGGCTTCTTCGGCGACCGGCTCGTCAGCGGGCAGGTCGGCAGTATCGGACGGAGCTTGCTCGGCAGCAATTTCTTCGGCCTCGGTCGTGGCTTCGACCGGCGGAGTCTTGCTCGGCGATCTCTTCCACAACCGCTTCAGCTTCCGGCGTTGGCTCTGCAGTAGCTTCCTCGACGGCTTCGGCGATCACCGGCCTCGGCCTCTTCCTGCTTGGCTTCCTCGGCGACCGGCGCAGTCTTCGCCTCTTCGGCCTCGGCCAGCCTTGTTCGCACGCTCTTCGGCGCGCTCCTTGGCCTTCTCGCCCGGCTCGGCCTTCTTCGGGTTGTTGCGCGCGGCGCGCTCGCGGATGCCGGCGGCATCGAGGAAGCGGGCGACGCGGTCCGACGGCTGGGCGCCGACCGACAGCCAGTGCGCGATGCGATCGGCGTCGAGCTTCACGCGCTCCGGCGAATCCTTCGCCAGCAGCGGGTTGTAGGTGCCGACCTTCTCGATGAAGCGGCCGTCACGCGAGTTGCGGCTGTCCGCCACGACGAGCGATAATAGGGGCGCTTCTTGGAGCCACCACGGGCCAAACGAATTGCAACTGCCATTTCTTTAGTCCTTTCAGATAATTCGATTATTTCTTTGAAAACTTGTCGAAACCTGGAGGCAGGTTGAACGGAGAGCTTCCGCCGGGAAGCCCGGGCATGCCGCCGGGAAGCTGGCCGCCGGGCGCAACACCCGCCAGCGCCTTTTCCATCCCACCGCCCGGAGAACATCGACGCCAGCTTGCCGAAGCCGCCGAGCTTCTTCAGCCGCTTCATCGCGTTGGACATTTCCTGGTGCATCTTCAGCAGCTTGTTGACCTCCTGGACGGTGGTCCCGCTGCCCTTGGCGACGCGGATCTTGCGCTTGGCGTTGATGATCTCGGGCCGTGGCCGCTCCTTGGCGGTCATCGAGCTCATCATCGCCTCCAGCCGCATCAGCGCCTTGTCGTCGACATTGGCCGCGCCCTTCATGCCCTTCATGCCCGGAAGCATGTTGGCCAGCGCGCCGAGCCCGCCCATGCGCTGCATCTGGCTGATCTGGAGGCGCAGGTCGTCGAGGTCGAACTTGCCCTTCTCCATCTTGCGGGCGAGCTTCTCGGCATCCTCGATCTTGACCGTCTCGGCGGCGCGCTCGACCAGGCGACCGACGTCGCCCATGCCGAGGATGCGGCCGGCGACGCGGCTCGGGTGGAAAGCCTCGAGCGCGTCGATCGCCTCGCCCGTGCCGGCGAACTTGATCGGCTTGCCGGTGACCGCGCGCATCGAAAGCGCCGCGCCGCCGCGGGCATCGCCGTCCATGCGGGTCAGGATCACGCCGCGTCAGGTCGACTTCGCCGGCAAAGCCCTTGGCGACATTGACCGCGTCCTGGCCGGTCAGGCTGTCGACCACCAGCAGCGTCTCGACCGGGTTGGAGGCGGCGGCGACCGCCTTCATCTCGGCCATCAGCATGTCGTCGACATGGAGGCGGCCCGGCGGTGTCGAGCAGCAGCACGTCATAGCCCTGCAGCTTCGCCGATTGCAGCGCGCGCTCGGCGATCTGGACCGGGGTCTGGCCGGCGACGATCGGCAGCGTGTCGACGCTGGCCTGGCGGCCGAGCACCGCCAGCTGCTCCTGCGCCGCCGGGCGGGCGACGTCGAGCGAGGCCATCAGCACCTTCTTGCGCTCGCGCTCCGTGAGCCGCTTGGCGAGCTTGGCGGTGGTGGTGGTCTTGCCCGAGCCCTGCAGGCCGACCATCATGATCACGGCCGGCGGATTGACGTCGAGGTGGAGCTCGGCGGTCTCGCTGCCCAGCATCTCGACCAGCGCGTCGTTGACGATCTTGACGACCATCTGGCCCGGCGTGACCGAGCGGATGACCTCGGCGCCGACCGCCCGTTCGGTGACCTGGTCGACGAAATCGCGCGCCACCGGCAGCGCGACGTCGGCCTCGAGCAGCGCGACGCGCACCTCGCGCATCGCCGAGCGCACGTCGTCCTCCGACAGCGCACCGCGGCCGCGGAGCTTGTCGAAGACGCCGGCAAGGCGATCGCTAAGGCTGTCGAACATCAAAATTCCTCATCAAACCAACGGTCACAACGCAAACGACGCCGGCGGGCGAAACCTCGCCGGCCAGCGTGCCCCGAAAGGCGTCAGCGATGTATGTCCGTAAAGACAGGGCGCGCCCTAGCCCAAGCGGGCACGAAGTTCAACTCTTGGGGGCACCGCCGCCGGAATCGGTCGCCTTGTCGGGGACAAAAATCGGTTCGCACGCTTCGATATCGGCAAGGAATTCCCTGCTCAGATTGTCCGGCTGGATGGGCTTCACCCCCAGCTCGTCGGCAATTCCTTTCGAAACGGGCATATTCCCTGCCCAGGTTTTATCGACCGTCAATGCCATCGCCAGATGGCGGTAGATCGTCCGTCGGTCGTCAATCGAGATCGGTCCCGCAAGATTCGTAGCCCATGATCGCGAGCCACGCCTCGCCCTCTTCCTTCAGCCGCTGGGAATTGCCGTCGAGCTCGTCGTAGAATTCGGCATATTTCTGGCGCGCCTTCGCTGGCACATATGCAAAGACCTTGCCGTCGCGAGAGTCCCAGGCGCTGCGATAGGGAGCGAGGATTGAAGGAGCGTATGCCCAGATCTTCGGAAGCGGCTCGCCGTCCTTCGCCGCCTTCACCCAGCCAAGTAGTTCCCTGATGCGCCTGACGTTGCAGGCGCTGCCCCGGCTGCGGACCTCGTAGACGAACAGGTTGAGGCCAATCTCGTGGTCGATCGTCCGCCGGAATTCGCGCACCTCGGACCGCATCTGGAAATCTTCGGCAACCTGCTGTGCGCCAAGCGCGAGCAGGACGCCGAGCACGATGACGCCGACCTCCCCTGCAAAGACGCGCCAGCCTTTGAGCGGTGTTGGAAGTTTCATAGTGCCCCCTGCCCTCATTGGGACGTTACATCGCGAGTTGCAGATTCAAAAGGCAGCACCGGCCTCAAGCGCTGCACGCTCCTCCGGCGTGCTGACCCTGCCCAGCGCCTGGTTGCGGCCGGGGAAGCGGCCGAAGCGCTTGATCTGGTCGCGGTGGAGGATGGCGTATTTGTAATTGAGCGGATCGCGGTCGCGGAATTCGGCCACCGCCCGCTCCTGGTCGGCCAGATTCTCGCTATGCTGCAGCGGCATCAGGAAGAAGGTCGGCAACGGCTTCGGCAAGCTGTCGATCCAGCCCCTGTCCAGCGCCTCCTTGCATAGCTCCAGCGCCAGGCTGTCCGCCTCGAACGCCTTGGCCGTGCCGCGAAACATGTTGCGGCTGAACTGGTCGGGAGGATGATCGCCGCGACCAGCGTCTCCGGCGTGTCGCGCCAGCCGGCCGCCCTGGTCTTCAAGACTTCCTCGCGGATCTTGCCGAACCGCTCGGCGATGTGCCGGTCCAGCGCCGGGTCCTTTTTCCAATGCTGCTCGGGCGACAGTTCCTCGCACCAGAATTGGAGGACCGTGCGGGCGAGATCGGTTGGGCTTGTCGCTCACTTGCTAGGCTTGCCCCTCGGCGGGCCGCCAGGCCGTCCACCCGGGCCTCGGCCCCCGCCCCGGGCCACGCGGCGGGCCGCGGCGGTCGTTCGGGTTGCTGCGCTGGCGCTCCGGGACGCGGTCCATCGGCCGCGACTGCTGGACCTGCTGCTTGGGGCCGACCGCATAGCCTTCCTTCAGGAACTGGGTGAAGGCGGCGCGAACGCTCTGCGCGATCGAATCCTGCACCGGCTTCGGCAGGTCGGCGAAGGTGGTGTTGCGATGCACGCTCTGAAGGTCGCGCAGCACCAGGTTCGGGCACGCCTTTCGACGCGTCCTTCATTGCCTCCAGCGCATCGATCACCGCTGAAAGCAGGATCGATTGCATGACGTCGGACGCGGCTCGTTGCACCTTTACTCTCCTGCTTTCGTCGAAGCCCCAGTGGACTCGGCGCGACACGCTCCCTAAGTCCCGCGGCGTGACGCGGCAATTCCACAAGATGCACGGGCTTGGAAACGACTTCGTCGTGCTCGACGGGCGGGAGCAGCCGATCGCGATGACATCGGCGCTGGCCAAGACGCTTGCCGACCGCCACCTCGGCATCGGCTGCGACCAGCTGATCCTGATCGAGCCGTCGACGGTCGCCGACGTCAAGATGCGCATCTGGAACCATGATGGGGGCGAAGTCCAAAGCTGCGGCAACGCCTCGCGCTGCGTCGTCGCGCTGACCGGCGCCAAGACGCTCGAGACCGGCGGCGGCATTGTCGAAGGATCGAGCCAGGGCAGCGAGGTCGAGGTCAGCCTGCCTCCACCCCGTTTCGCCTGGGACGAGGTGCCGCTGACCTATCCGATGGACACGGCGAACCTGCCACTGGCCTGGGGACCGCTTGAGCATCCGATGGCGCTCAGCGTCGGCAATCCGCACCTCGTCTTCTTCGTGCCGGACGAGACCGAGATCGACCTGGACAGCCAGGGCCCGAGCATCGAGCATGACCCGGCCTTCCCCGAGCGGATCAACGTCAACGTCGCCTCGGTCCGCGAGGATGGCATTCACCTCCACACCTGGGAGCGCGGCGCGGGCCTGACCCTGGCCTGCGGCACCGGCGCCTGCGCCACCGCGGTCGCGGCGATCGTCCAGAAGAAGGCGACGTCCCCGGTCAAGGTCCACATGCGCGGCGGCGCGCTGACCGATCAGCTGGGCGCCGGGCGAGCCGATCCGGATGCGCGGTCCCGCGACCGATGTATTCAAGGGTGAGATCGAGCTGGAGCAGTTCGGCTGATGAGCGCCCAGACGATTACGCTCGGCTGCCGACTCAACTTCGCCGAAAGCGAGGCGATGCGCACGCTTGCCGGCGACGACGCAATCATCGTCAACAGCTGCGCCGTCACCAACGAGGCGGTGCGCCAGACCCGCCAGGCGATCCGCCGTGCCCATCGTGAAGCCCCGGACAAGCGGATCATCGTCACCGGCTGCGCCGCCCAGCTGGATCCCGCTGAGCTTTGCCGCCATGCCCGAAGTCGCCAAGGTCATCGGCAATGCAGACAAGTATAACGCCGACGCTTTTGCCAATGAAAACAAGGTAGTTGTCAGTGACGTCATGGCGGCACCTGCACCTCCGGTCGCCGCCGGCTTCCTCGCCAGGGTTCGCAGCTTCGTCGCCGTCCAGACCGGTTGCGACCATCGCTGCACCTTCTGCTCGATCTGGCAGGCACGCGGGGCGAGCCGTTCGCTGCCATATGAGGCGGTGCGCGACGCGGTGGCCCGTGAACTGGATGCGGGCGCCAAAGAGATCGTCCTAACCGGCGTCGACATCACCAGCTACGAAGGCGGCCTTGGCCCGCTGTGCCAGCGCCTGCTGGTCGACCTGCCCCAATTGAGGCGATTGCGCCTGTCCTCCCTCGACAGCATCGAAATCGACGAAGCGCTGATGGAGCTCGTCGCCGGCGAACCGCGACTTCTGCCCCATTTCCATTTGTCGTTGCAGGCCGGCGACGATCTGATCCTCAAGCGGATGAAGCGGCGACATAGCCGAGCCCAGGCGGTTGCGACGGTCGAGCGGCTCAAGGCGGCGCGTAGCGACGTCACCATTGGCGCCGATCTGATTGCGGGCTTTCCCACCGAAAGCGAGGAAGCGGCGCAGAACAGCCTTCGCCTGCTTGACGATTGCGACATTGTCGCAGCGCACGTTTTCCCCTTCTCGCCCCGGCCCAACACGCCGGCAGCCCGCATGCCTCAGCTGGAGCATGAGATGATCAAGGCCCGCGCGGCGCGGTTGCGAGAAGCGGCCGCCGAGCGGCGCGCTCATTGGCTCGATAGCTTGCTCGGCACGCGCCAGATGGTGCTGATCGAAAATAGCGAGAAGGGCCATTGCGACGGCTTCGCGCCAATCCATATTGATGGCTCAAAGCGCGGTGACCTAGGCACGGCCGTCATATCCGACCGCCATGGCGACATACTAATCGGGACATTTGAATGAGTTGGCTCGAACGCCTGACAGGCGGTTTCAAGAAAACGGCAGATCGCCTGGGCGAGAATTTGAGTGGGCTCGTCAAGGAGCAAGCGCTCGACACGTCGACCCTCGACGACATCGAGGAAGCGCTGATCGCCTCCGACCTGGGACCCGAAGCTTCCAAGCGGATTCGCGAGAGCATTGCCGCCCGGCGCTTCGAACAGCTGGACGAGCGCGGCCTCCGCACCATCCTCGCCGATGAAATCGAGAAGATCCTTGCGCCCGTGGCCAAGCCGCTCGACGTCTGGGGCTTCCCCCGCCCGCACGTCATCCTGGTGATCGGGGTCAACGGGTCGGGCAAGACCACCACCATCGGCAAGCTCGGCCACCTGCTGCAGGAGCAGGACTATGGCGTGATGCTGGCCGCCGGCGACACCTTCCGTGCCGCGGCGATCGAACAACTCAAGATCTGGGGCGAGCGGATCAAGGCGCCGGTGATTGCCGGCAAGGAAGGCGGCGACGCGGCCGGGATCGTCTATGACGGCGTCAAGCAGGCCACCGCGACCGGCATCGACGCGCTGATCGTCGACACGGCCGGGCGGTTGCAGAACAAGGCGCATCTGATGGACGAACTGTCCAAAATCCGGCGAGTGCTCGGCCGGCTGAACCCCGAAGCGCCGCACGACGTCATCCTCGTCCTGGACGCGACCACGGGGCAAAATGCGCTCAACCAGATCGAGGTGTTCCGCGACCTGGCAGGAGTTACCGGACTGGTCATGACGAAGCTGGACGGCACGGCGCGTGGCGGCGTGCTGGTCGCGGCTGCGGAGAAGTTCGGCCTGCCGATCCACGCCATCGGCGTTGGCGAAGGCGTCGATGATCTTCGTCCATTCGATCCGAGGGCGGTGGCCCGTGCGATTGCGGGATTACCGGTATGAAGCTGGAAAACAAGCAGGAGCCCGCGGGCGCCGCACGGTTGCTGATCGACGTCGGCCCGCTGCTGATCTTCTTCCTGGTCAATTTCCTCGCCCCGGTGCCGGGCCCGCTCAAGATCTTCGTTGCCACCGGCGCGTTCATGGCGGCGATGGTCACCGCACTGGTCTTTTCTGCCGTCCGCTACCGCTATGTCTCGCCGCTCTTGCTGTTCTCGGCTGTGATGGTGGTCGTGCTTGGTGGTCTAACCATCTGGTTCCACAACGAGAATTTCATCAAGATCAAACCGACGATCTACTATGCGTTGGTCGCCGGATTGCTGGCCTTTGGCCTGGCGACCGGGCGGCCGCTGCTCAAGGCCGTGCTTGGCAGTACCTATCCCGGCCTGGACGAGGAGGGCTGGCGGAAGCTGACCCGCAACTGGGCGATGTTCTTCGCGGTCATGGCGGTGGTCAACGAAGCGGTGTGGCGCAACACGTCGACTGATTTCTGGATCGGCTTCAAGCTATGGGGAGCGATCCCTGCGACCCTGCTCTTTGCCCTTGCCAATGTACCCATGCTGGTTCGTCACGGACTTGCCACCGACGACGCTGCCAAACCTGTCGAACCGGGACCGATCGAATGAGTGAACCGATTATCCGCATTGAAGGCCTCAAGAAGTCCTACGCCGGTGGCGTCGAGGCGCTGAAGGGTGTCGACCTCGATATTGAGCAGGGCGAGATCCTTGCGCTGCTTGGGCCGAACGGTGCGGGCAAGACGACGCTGATCTCCATCGTCTGCGGGATCGTCACGCCGACGCAGCGGCAAGATCACTGGTCGACGGGCACGACAATCAGACGCGATTTCCGTGCCGCCCGGTCGATGATCGGGCTGGTGCCCCAGGAGCTGACCACCGACGCCTTTGAAAGCGTGTGGGCCACGGTCAGCTTCTCGCGCGGCCTGTTCGGCAAGCCTCGCGATGACAAGAAGGTCGAAGATATCCTCCGGCGCCTGACGCTCTGGGACAAGCGCAACGCCAAGATGATGGAGCTGTCCGGCGGAATGAAGCGCCGGGTGATGATCGCCAAGGCGCTCAGCCATGAGCCCAGGATCCTGTTCCTCGACGAGCCGACCGCCGGCGTCGACGTCGAGCTTCGCCGGGACATGTGGGAGCTGGTGCGCAAGCTCCGTTTCGACGGCACGACGATCATCCTTACCACCCATTATATCGAAGAAGCCGAGGAGATGGCCGACCGGGTTGGCGTCATCCGCAAGGGCGAGCTGGTGGCGCTGGGCGACAAGAAGGCGCTGATGTCGCAGATGGGTCGAAAAACGCTCAAGATCAGCCTGGAAGAGGTAATGAGCGAGGTTCCGCCAAGCCTCGGCGAATGGCAGCTGGTGCTCGAGGATGACGGGCATACGCTCTGCTACGGCTTCGACAGCCATGCCGAGCATACCGGAATTCCTCAATTGATGCGCCGGTTGGACGAGCTGCACATTGGCTACAAGGATCTCGCCACCCACCAGTCGAGCCTTGAGGACATCTTCGTAAGCCTGGTCCATGAGGAGCGCGCCGCATGAACCCCTATGGCATCAAGGCGATCTATCGGTTCGAGATGGCGCGCTGGGGCCGCACGCTGTGGCAAAGCCTGGTCGCGCCGGTCATTACCACTTCGCTCTATTTCCTGGTGTTCGGTTCGGCCATCGGCAGCCGGATGAGCGACATGGCCGGGGTCGAATACGGCAGCTTCATCGTCCCCGGGCTGATCATGTTGTCGGTGCTCACGCAGTCGATCATGAATGCCAGCTTCGGCATTTATTTTCCTAAGTTTACGGGCACGATCTATGAACTTCTCTCAGCACCGATTTCGCCGCTGGAGACGGTCATTGCCTATGTCGGCGCAGCGGCTACCAAGGCGGTGATCCTGGCGCTGGTGACGCTGGCGACGGCTACCTTGTTCGTCGAAGTCAGCATCGACCATCCGCTATATATGCTGCTGTTCCTTGCGGCCATTTCGATCGGCTTTTGCCTGCTCGGATTTGCAATCGGCATCTGGGCCCAGAATTTCGAGCAACTGCAGGTCGTGCCGATGCTCGTCGTCACCCCGCTCACCTTCCTTGGCGGCGTCTTCTATTCGGTCGCGGCGATAGCGGAGCCGTGGCGGACGGTCACGCACCTCAATCCGATCCTCTATCTCGTATCGGGCTATCGCTGGACCTTCTTCAACGTGAACGACGTGCCGTTATGGGCAAGCGTCGCGGTGATGGCCGGCTCCATCCTGCTTCCGCTGGCAATGATCGTGTGGATGTTCAGGTCAGGCTATCGGTTGAAATCCTAGCCCCTTCCTGGTCGGCGCTGGCAATGCCACTGCCGTCCAGGTTTCGGGACACGAAGTCCCAGTTCACGATATTTTCCAGCACGCTTTCGACAAATCGCGGCCGCTCGTTGCGATAGTCGATGTAATAGGCGTGCTCCCACACATCGATCGTCAGTAGCGGTGTCATGCCATGAGCAACCGGGGTGTCGGCATCGTGGAGGGACGTCACCTCCAGTGCACCATTGTTGAGCAACAGCCAGGCCCAGCCGCTGCCAAAATGATTGATGCTTTCCTCGGCCAGCTTGTCGAGCAGGGCTTGCTCACCGCCGAAATCCTCGTTGATCATCTCACGAAGCTTGCCCGACGGTCGGGTGGAACCCTCAGGCGCAAGGCATTGCCAGAAGAAGCTGTGGTTCCAGATTTGAGCGGCGTTGTTGAACAGCGGCTTGTCGTGACGGCCATGCGCGGCAGTAATAACTTCGACCAGCGACGCATTCTCAAGATCTGTGTCGCCCAGCAGCTTGTTGACCTTGGTGACATAGGCCTGATGATGCTTGCCGTGGTGAAAATCGAGCGTTTCCGCCGACATATGCGGGACAAGGGCATCCTTGGCGAAGGGCAGGTCGGGAAGCGCGAAGGCCATTTTCTTCTCCGGTTGATTGAGCTGCAGATCGCCCATTCAACGAACCGCCTGCGCTGCGGCTCCATGCTTCGTCGTCAATATCTTGCCCCCCACCCCTTGCCGGTCCTAAACCACGATCGTGAGGGGGCGGAAGCGACCGCCGCATAGAGGGGGAAACGATGGGAAAAATTCTCGAAAACCTGAACATGGTTCTGCTGATCGGCATTGTCGCCGCGATCGCATTGATCATGGCGCCATATTATTCGCCGGCGACGCTGGCGATTGGCCTGTTCCAGTGGCTGCACGTCTTTTTCGGCGTGATGTGGATCGGCCTGCTCTATTATTTCAACTTCGTGCAGATCCCGACCATGCCGGAAATTCCCGCCGAGCTGAAACCGGGCGTCTCCAAGCACATCGCACCGAAGGCGCTGTTCTATTTCCGCTGGGGCGCGGCTTTTACCGTGCTGACCGGGCTGATCCTGGCCTATCTTTACGGCGAGGAAAAAGCGCTGCTGCTCAACGATCCGTCGAACCGGCTGATCGGAATCGGAATGTGGCTGGCGCTGATCATGGCGTTCAACGTCTGGTTCATCATTTGGCCGAACCAGAAGAAGGCGCTGGGCCTGGTCGAAGCTGACGATGCAGCCAAGGCAAAGGCAGCCCGGACGGCGATGCTAACCTCGCGGATCAACACGCTGCTTTCGATCCCGATGCTACTGGCAATGACCAATTTCCGTTGACGGATGACCGGCCGCGCCCCTCAGGGCGCGGCCACCTTCCAAGTCAGAGCTGGCGAACCTTGAATCGCTTGAGCTCGATCTTTGGTTCTGCCCACTTTGGCTCCAGCGCCCGCGCACGCTGAAGGTCATTGTAGGCGGCGCGGATGTTACCATTGTCCTCATGCGCCATGGCCCGCACGAAATAGGCCAAGGCAGGGCGCTTCGTATTGAATTCCAATGCCTTTTCGACCATCGGCAGCGCATCGACGCTCCTTCCGAAGCGAGCGCTCAGAATGGCCTTGTTGAGCCAGGCTTCCGCCTGTTTGGGGTCCATTTCCAGTGCCGTGTCGAAATCCGCATTCGCGTCGGATAGCCGGGCCAGGCGAAGCTGCAGGATGCCCCTATTGACGTGCGTCGCGACCCGATCCTCCGGGCTCAAGGCCTCTTCGGTCAAAGCGCGATTGCACGATTGCAGGGAATTCCACCGAGTATCCTGGGTTTCCGCGGCCCTGTAGCAGCTGTGCGCATAGCCACCGCCCACGGTCAGCACCGCCGCACCAGCAGATGCGGCCAAGACCAGGGTCGAAGTGGCGGCAATTAGTGAGAGACTATGCATAAGTCCTCCCAACTCGCCTGGGCATTTTTGCCCGCCGCATCTTAGCATGGAATGTCGGAGGTTGGCGCTTTCTAGCCGTTGATCGCCAGCTGGTGCCGCTTCATGGCGTGGCGAAGCTGGTCATAGCTCAATCCCAGCGCCGCCGCGGTGGACCGCTGGTTATACCGATGACGCGACAGCGCCTCCTCGAGCAGCGATTTCTCATAGGCGTTGACCGCGCCGCGCAAATCCGACGTGGCGGCCGGCATTGCAGGAGCCGCCGGCTCGCTGGCAGCTGCCGCCGGAGCCATTCCATGGGCCGCGACTTCGACGGCACCGGCTGGGTCATGGCTTAATACCCATGGCGATGCGAACGGGTCGAATTGGATCGCCTCGATCTCGCGCTCAGGGTCGTCTGCGCGATACACAGCACGCTCGACGACATTGCGCAGCTCGCGAACATTGCCGGGCCACTGATACGCTTCGAGCTCCGCCAGCGCACTGGCGGAAAAGCCTGGCCAATTAGACCAATCGAGTTCGACGGCCATTCGACGGCCGAAATGCTCGGCAAGCAACGGGATGTCGCCTTTGCGTGCGCGGAGCGGCGGCAGGGTCACGACCTCGAACGACAAGCGATCCAGCAGGTCGGCGCGGAACCGCCCCTCGTCGACCAGGCGCGGAAGATGCTCGTTGGTCGCCGCAACAATCCGCACGTCGACCGAAATCGGCTTGGATGCGCCGATGCGGGTAATCTCCCCATATTCGACGGCGCGGAGCAAACGGTCCTGCGCGGGCGATGATAGCGTCGCAAGCTCATCGAGGAACAAGGTGCCGCCATCGGACTCTTCGAACCGCCCATGACGCGTCTTTGCGGCGCCCGTGAAGCTTCCGGCCTCATGCCCAAACAGTTCTGCTTCGATCAAATTCTCCGGCATGGCGGCGCAATTCATCGCTACCAGCGGCCCAGCCCAGCGCGACGACAGGTGGTGCAGGCGCTCGGCGATCAGTTCCTTGCCCGTGCCCCGCTCGCCGATTACCAGCACCGGACGGTTGAGCGGAGCGGCACGGCTTGCCCGCTCGACAGCGTCGAGAAAGGCCAGGCTTTGACCGACAAACTGGTTGGTCCGCTCCAAATTACACTCCAAAAATGCCGCCAATATGTGGTGGCAAATCCCACCATGTGGCAAGATGTTTCGCTCTGCCGTTGGTCGAATTTTGGCGGTTTTACCGAAAATCTTGGCTTATTCAAATTTTGGCATAAAGCCTGCATGATGATTGGCAACAGGACTATCTAGTTGGAGTGCCCGATGGGTATTTTTTCCCGCACAAGGGATATTTTCGCAGCCAATTTCACCGAGCTGCTCGACCGTGCCGAAGATCCGGCGCGGATGATCCGTATGATCATTCTCGAAATGGAAGAAACGTTGGTCGAGGTTCGCGCCTCGGCCGCGCGCTCGATTGCCGACAGCAAGGAAATGAAGCGGGCACTCGTCCGCCTCAACGAGCTTGCAGTCGAGCTGGACCGAAAAGGCCGAGCTGGCGCTGAGCAAGGACCGTGAGGACCTGGCCAAGGCGGCGCTGATCGAACGACAGAAAGCGGCCGACATGGCCGAAGGGCTTCAGGCCGAATTGACGTCGATCGAAGACACGCTGAAGGGCTATGAGGCTGACATCGCCAAGCTGCAGGGCAAGCTGCGCGAGGCTCGTGCCCGCCAGAATGCCATCGCGACGCGGATCGAAAGCGCGGTAACCCGTGCAAAGGCGAGAGAACTTCTCAACGGCAGCCGCACCGAAGATGCATTTTCGCGCTTCGACCAGCTTGAGCGTCGGGCCGACTTCGCCGAAGGCCGGGCGGACGCGCTGGGGATGACTGGACCCAAGAGCCTTGAAGAGGAAATCGCAGAACTGCGCTCCACCGACAAGGTCGACGCCGAACTGGAAGCAATGAAGGCCGCACTCAAGGCCAAGGGGGCTTAATTAATGGAAGACGTTCTTATTCCGCTGATCGTCGTCCCGGTCCTGTTTATCGGGCTGCCGTGGCTGATCTTCCACTACATCACCAAATGGAAGACAGCGGCCCGGCTCACCGGATCCGACGAGAAACTGCTCGATGAGTTGCACGATGCCGCCCGTCGCCTCGACGACCGGCTGAACACCATCGAACGGATCATGACCGCCGAGAACCCCCACTGGCGCCAGCACGCGCTTCCGGAAAGCAATCGCCAGCGCCTCCTGACCGATGACGAGTATGCCAAATGACCCAGCCCCCAAGCCGCACGAAATTCTATCTCGACAAACGCCATGGCAAGCTCATGGGAGTTTGCTCGGGGATTGCCGACTATACCGGGCTGGACGTGACGCTGGTCCGTATCATGTTCGTCAGCGCCGTCCTGATGAGCGGAGGTAGCGTCTTGCCGCTATATTTCATCGCCGGCTTCATCGCCGACGACAAGCCGCGCGAATTGGCAATGGATGACCGCGAGGAGCAGCGCTTCTGGCAGGGCGTGCGCCAGTCGCCGGCCCGCTCTGCGCGCGACATCCGTGGCCGGATGCGCGATATCGATCGCCGTCTCGCGGACATCGAGAGCTACGTCACCACCGAAAACCGCAGCCTCGCCCGCGAAATCGAGCAGCTGCGATAGTTTCATCGCCCATCCTTCGGGGGAATCCATGAATCCTGAGAATGTACTCCTGCTCGATAAGGTCTCTGAGCTATTCCCGTTCATCATCGCCATCGTCGGAATAACGGTTGGCGGTTGGGTTGTTACGACCTGGCTGCGGATCAAGAATGGCTATCCGCTCGACGGCGCCTGGGGCCAGGCCCTGCATCCGCATACCGACAAGGAAGCGATGGAGCGGATCAAGCTGCTGACCAACGAAAATGCGCAGCTTCGCGCCGAACTGGGCTCGGTCAAGGACCGGCTGGAAACGGTTGAGCGGATCGTCACCGACCATCCGTTGCGACTGGCCAAGGAAATCGATCAGCTGGCGATCGATAAGGGAGGACACGCATGATCGGTGCAGGCGAAGCCATTCTGGCGCTCATCATCATCGGCCTGCCGACAATTGTCCTTGGCGTGATCGCCATGAGCTGGTTCAAGCTTAAATCGAAGCGGCTCGAACTGGACGCCAGCTTGGCGGTCGAAAAGGCCGCGCAATATGCGGCTTCGAACGCGGAGCTTGAAGCGCGCGTCAGGGTGTTGGAAAAGATCGTCACGGACGGCGGCATCGAAACCGCCGCCCAGATCGAGGCGCTACGTTCACCGCGCCTGACCAAGGGAGACAAGGTCCAGTGAACCCCTTTGAAATGGTGGCGATCATCGTGGTCGCCGTAATGATCGCTTCGGTTCTGCGTGCGAAATATGGCCATCGCCGACATGGCGGGCCAGAAGTTTCGGCTGAAGAGCGTGCCGAAACGCTTCGGCTGCGCGATGAGGTCAAGCAACTCAAGGACCGCATACACGTCCTGGAGCGGATCGCAGTCGAGAAAGAGGACACGCTGTCGCGCCAGATCGAGGAATTGCGCGACCGCTAGATGACTTGAAGGGCTGTCCGCGCTAGGCGCTGGCACAGATGACCGCCCTTCCTGCCCTGGCTGATCTGGCCGAAGAATATGAGTTCCTCGACAGCGAGGATCGCTACCGACTGCTGATCGATCTCGGCCGCAAGCTTGAGCCAATGCCCGAAGCGCTCAAGACCGACGCGACCAAGGTTCGCGGTTGTTCGTCATCGACCTGGGTCTATCCGACCCGCTTGCCCGACGGCAGGCTCCACTTCCTCGCCGACAGCAATGCCGCGATCACCAAGGGGGTCGTGGCGCTGATCCTTTCAGCAGTGCAGGACCGCTCGCCGGCCGAAGTCGCGGCGACCGACATTCGAGCGTTGCTCGAGCCCTTCAACCTCACGCGCGAGCTCTCGTCGAACCGTACCCAGGGCGTGCCAAATATGATCTCGCTGGTTCGCGAGACGGCCGCTCGGCTGGCCGCGGCGTGAGCGATAGTCCTGAAACCGTGGCGCTGCGCGAGGGCGGTGGGTTCGATCCCAAGAGCTTCTTCGAGCTGGCGCGCAGTATCGGGCATGGCCGCGCGCTGGGCCTCGAGTATCGGCAGTCGGCCGACAATTGGATCGAGCTGGCCCTGCCCTGGCGCGAAGAGCTGGTTGGAATTCCGGAGGAAGGCATCCTCGCGTCGGGAGCGATCGTGAGCCTGCTCGATACTTGCGGCGGATCGTCGGTGTGGATGGCGCTCGGCCATTTCCAGCCGCTCGTCACGATCGACTTGCGGCTCGACTATCTCCGCCCCGCGGTGAAGGGTGAAACGGTCATCGCCCGCTGCGAATGCTACAAGCTGACGCGGCAAGTGGCATTCATTCGCGGCGCTGCGCATGGCGGCGATCCGGACCGTCCGATTGCCTACGTAACCGGGACCTTCATGCTCAATCCCTAGAGCTTCGCGCCCGTCTTTCGTTCCTCGGACCGGCGCAGCACATCATAGGCGGCCTGAACCGCCTGGAACTGCTTGGCGGCTTCCTGATCGCCCGGCTTGCGATCGGGGTGAACTTCCTTGGCAAGGCGGCGATAGGCAGCCTTTACCGCCGTGAAGTCGGCATCGGAGTCGAGCTCAAGCACGTCGAGGGCGCGCATCTCGTCGCGGCTCCGGCTGCCATCGCCCGGACCGGCCCATTCATAGTGCGCGCTCTGGCGAAAGGCCGAGGCTCCGCTTTGCTCTTCCGCCTCGCGCTTGGCCGCTTCTTCGGCGGTAAGGCCGGCAAAGTAATTCCAATTCTTGTTATATTCGGCGGCGTGCGCCTCGCAGAACATCCAGCGCTCGCGGCTGTGTGGGGCCTTGGGCGCGGGCCGATCTCCCGGCTGGCTGCAGCCCTCGCGGTCGCACAGCCGCACGCGCGTCGCAGCGCGGCTCTTCGCGCCGTAAGGTCGCCAGCGGGGAAAACCCCAATCGTCGGATCGCGTCGGCTTGGCCATCACTCTCGTTACTAAAGGGCGGAGCCGCGGTTCGCCAGCGCCTAAGGGAAACAAATTGCCAGGGGACCTGTAAGCCGGGTTCTGTCCAGCGCCTTGTGGGCGCCTGTGCGACCATTCCTCTAGCCTCGGACTTGCATCCGAGGTCAAGCGACCAACCCGGGCGACGAGCCGGAACAGGCCCATATGCCGCCCCTATTCGGTCTTGCACCCGGTGGGGTTTACCGTGCCGCGCCCGTTGCCGGCCGCGCGGTGCGCTCTTGCCGCACCCTTTCGCCCTTACCCGCCCAAAGGCAGGCGGTATGCTTTCTGTGGCACTTTCCCTGAAGCCGGCCGAAGCCGAACCCGCCGGGCGTTACCCGGCACCGTTGTTCCGTGGAGCCCGGACTTTCCTCGCCGGAAGCAAGCTTCCGCCGCGGTCGCCCGGTCCCCTGGCACGGGCCATATAATGGCAACCGCAAGTTTTTTCGAGTCGAACGCTAACTTCACAAATTTCATGGAGACAGGCGCCATTTTTGTGAATTTAGCGATGTGAGGGCGTGACGATCATGACCTGGTTGACGATGCGAAAGAGCCCGCCACGATCATCTCACACCGGAGTGGCTGTAGGACAGGAAATTCGAACGGCAGCTAATGGCAGCTTTGGGTGGAAAGCGGACATTACTGGCCAAGCCAAGCGCAGCTCCTGTAAACGCAGCGGCAAGCTTGTCGTGATGCGCAAGGGGGCGTCTGATAGACAGTCACATTGCCTTTCTATTGATTGCAGGCAGCGCGGCGTTGGCCTCGCCGCTGGGGGGCTGGTTCGGATCACGGTTCGGTGCCGGGACGCTTTTCCTTTCTATCGCTGCGGGCCTGGCCGGCGGCGTGCTGTTAGGTACCTTCGCCTTCCAGATGTTGCCGGAGTCCGTTGTCACCGCTGGCATACTCGCCACCGTTGGCGGGTTTGGTGCCGGATTCATGATCGTCTATGTCGTTGACCTCTACCTCAACCGTGGGTTCATGGCGGGTGAAGGCTCCGATGAATGGCATAGGTTATCCCGCCTGCATCGGCGCCAGAAAGCCCGTGGTTCCCAGGTTACGCTGCTTGCCGGCGGTACGGCCATCGAGGAGTTGATCGAAGGACTGAGCATCGGCGTCGGCTTGGCCGTTAATCCCACGCTGGGCGTCATGATCGGGGCGGCAATTGTCCTGGACAACCTAGTCGAAGGAATCAGCATCGCCGAGGTTATCAGGGCAGAACGACCGGATGGCGCATCCCGGCCGATTTTCGCCTGGACCGGCCTGATTGGGATGGCCCTGTTCTCCTCGGCGACCGTCGGTTGGCTGGTCTTGCGCGACATAGCCGAAGCTATGATGGGTACCCTGCTTGCGGTCGGTGCCGGTGGCATGTTCTATCTGGTTGTTACGGACCTGCTGCCCCGATCAGCGAAGACCCAATATCAACAGTCTGCCGCAGTGGCAGCGGCGACGGGATTTCTGCTTATGTTCGTTCTGTCAGGGCAATGACGGCCGTGGACCGGGGGTCAATAGTGGCCGATTTGGGTGGAAAGCGGACATTGGTAACTGCAACCCTGCCTTGTATCTATGCTCCATGACCGATTGCGGATGCGGACCAACGCCAGCCGAAACAAAGGCTCAACAGCGGGTCCTGTGGATTGCCCTAATTCTCAACGCCACGATGTTCGTGGTGGAAGTCACAGCCGGGATTGCCGCCAACTCCACCGGGCTAGTTGCGGACGGCCTTGATATGCTCGCTGACGCTTCCGCCTATGCGATTGCGCTGGCAGCAGTAGGGCGCGGCAGCCGGTTCAAGACCAATGCCGCGACGTTGAGCGGCGTGCTGCTACTCCTGCTTGGCCTTGGCGTGCTGGTTGAGGTCGTCCAGCGCTTCGTATCGGGTGGGCAGCCGGAGGGCGTTTGGATGATTGTCGTAGCGGCGGCCGCCCTTGCAGTGAACGCGATGGTCTTGCGCCTTCTTAGCCGCCAGCGGCAGGACGAAGTCCACATCCGGGCGACGTGGATTTTCACCCGAGCCGATGTGGTCGCAAACGTTGCGGTAATTGTCTCTGGTATCGCGGTGCTGCTTACCGGGCTTCGCTATTTCGACTTGGTCGTGGGTGCGGCCATTGGGGTCTACGTCATGAAAGAGGCGATTGAGATATTGCGCGATGCGCGAGAGGCTAGCTTGCCGCACAGCTCGTCGTCCTAGCTGCCTTTGTGGTCCGCTTCCCGCCGAACGCACGGCGGGCCACCGCGCTGACTTAGAACTCTCGACTACCCGCTTGAGTTTGACTCTAACTTGCTCCGCCGCTTGTTTGAGACGCGGATTGTCGATTGCCTGCATCGAAGCGACCGGATCGATCACGGCGACCTCGGTCGAGCCGGGGCCAGTTGCTTGCACGACCACGTTGCACGGGAGCATGGTCCCAACCTTGTCCTCGAACTGCAAAGCCTCATGGGCGAGAGTCGGGTTACACGCGCCGAGAATGCGATAGTCGCGAAACTCGACGCCGAGCTTCTCCTTCATCGTCGCCTTGACGTCGATTTGGGTGAGGACGCCGAACCCCTCCTGCTTGAGAGCGTCGATGACGCGGGGCAGCGCCTCCTCTACCCCGACCGGAAGCGCCTTGGCGAAATAATAGGTCATTGGCTGATGTCCTGCCGTTTTTGCAGATACTCCTCGCGCTCGATCTCGCCTCTTGCATAGCGTTCGTCGAGTGCGGCGAGGCCGGTTGGGCGCAAGCCCTGCGAACTGCTTCCGCTGCGCACTGCGAAGCGGATCAGCAGGCACAGGCCCACACCAAGGATGGCGAGAAAAGGGAGCATGAATCCTCCGTGGAGGAGCATTCCCGATCCGCCAGGGCCCCAGCCGCCGGGCCCGCACATGTCATGCCACATCATCTAATCGCTCCCATAGCCTCCCCGGTTCGAAGGTGCCGATGCCTGCATAGTGGCCTTGGCCCTTCTGCTCGGCCGCAGTCATTGGCGGATCTCACGGACGGCGGTTCGACCCCAGCTCATCGCGAACGTAGGTCACGACCGCCCAAATGTCCTTTTCTGGCAATGTCCCCTTGAAGGCTGGCATGGCGGTGCCGAGTGGCTGACCCCCATCCGCCACAGCCCAATAGATGTATTGGTCGGACCCTGCCATTCGCGAGTGACCCAGCCATGCCAGGTTCGCGGGCGGCGGAACGAGTTGCTTGCCCGCTGGTCCATCACCATAGCCGCTGGCTCCATGACAGGCGGCACAGTTCTGCGCGTAGACCTGTGCGCCTCGTTCTAGTGTCGCCGCAGTAGCCGTCAGCGGGTCCCGCATCGAGCGATAGGGCTCAGGTATTCCATACATCATGGCCTGTTGATGACGCACCATGCTTCCCATCATGCCCCGACCGGGACCCATCATCCCATGCCTCATCATCCCGGGACCCATGGTTCCCTGCCCCATCATCGGTCCGTGGGGCGGGGGATTAGTCGGCTGCGTTGCGGCATCGGCCGTTGCCAATGAGAAGGCGAGCGCGACCAAGATAGTGGGTTTCATCGCTGGTCCCTCCGTCTCGAAGGAGCAGCAAAGATACTCCTGCACGGCGTGGAAGTCTCTACGTAGATGTTCCGGGTTGGGGTCACTGGTCATGTCCGGTTTAGGTGAAGAGCGGACATTTCCCCCTGTCGCTGGACTGTCATATTGGCGTAGCAAACGAGCCGGAACGATTGGGGGCAATATGAAAACCTACAACGTCCTGTTCCTCTGCACCGGCAATTCGGCGCGCTCAATCCTGGCCGAGGCGATTTTGAACCGCGAGGGTGCTGACCGTTTTTACGCCTTTTCAGCTGGCAGTTATCCCAAGGGGGCAGTGCATCCGGCGGCGCTCGGCCTGTTGAACGAACTCGACCTGCCGACCGATGGGCTGCGGTCCAAGAGTTGGGATGAGTTTGCCAAGCCTGGCGCGCCGCCACTCGATTTCGTTTTCACGGTTTGCGACAATGCCGCGGGTGAAGTCTGCCCGACTTGGCCAGGCCGGCCGATGACCGCCCATTGGGGAATTGAAGACCCGGCCACCGTGGAAGGTGAAGGGCAACGGCGAGCGTTCTGGAATGCCTATCAGGCGCTGCAACGGCGCATCCGTCTGTTCCTCGCCCTGCCAATTGAAGACATTGATGAAATGAGCTTGCAAAACAAGCTGAGAGACATTGGCAAGACCGCCGACCAGGAATCGGCGACGGGATGAGCCGCCGCCAATGGCAGCTTTGGGTCGAAAGCTGCCATTAGCAGATTAGCTGAACCAGCCTGCGCAACCCCGGATCACTGCGGTCTTGGCAGCAAGAGCGCGAGCAGCTTGGCCCGGCATTCGCCGTCGATGATCCCGTCGATAAGGTCGGGGCGGAAGCGGCGCTGGAAGGCGATCACGGCCTTCTGATTGTCGGTGACGTCATATCCGAAACGCTCCAGCGCGAGCAGGAAACCGGCGTCGGTCCAGTAGGGGTCCATCAGGTCGCGCGTCGGGCTGGGCAGTGCCAGGCGGCGTTTGGCCAGCGCGGCCCAGGGAAACAGCTCGCCCGGATCTTCCTTTCGCCCCGGCGCCACATCGCTGTGCCCGACGATATTGCCGCGGCCGATGCCGTGCCGATCCTTGATGTCGGCAACCAGCGGGATGACGGACGCGATCTGCTCGTCCGGAAACGGACGATAGCCGAACTCATGGCCGGGATTGACGATCTCGATCCCGATGCTGGCGGAATTCACATCGGTCGTGCCGCGCCAATAGCTTTTGCCGGCGTGCCAGGCGCGCTTTTCCTCATCGACCAGCTGCAGCACTTCCCCGGTTTCCGTCACCACATAATGGGCGGAGACCCTGGCGTCGGGCGAGGTCAGCCGGTCGATCGCGCTCTCCGCGTCGGGCATTCCGGTATAGTGGAGGACGATCATCGAGACCGGCAGCGCACGCTCGTCGAAGTTCGGCGAAGGGCGGAGCGTAACGTCCATGTCCGCATGGCACATGGGATATGGGTAGCGGTCAAGCCCCCAATGCGATTCGCGGCGCTTCGCCCTGGTCGATTGGCCGATAGAGGCCGCGCGATTCCGAGTCGGCTTCGAACCGCTTGGTCTGCCCGATTACCGTCTCGCCAGCGCCAAGCATCAACCAACCGTCAGGAGCCATGGCGGAGCCGATCCGATCGAAGATCTGCGACCGTCGCTCAGTATTGAGGTAGAGGAGCACATTGCGGCACAGGACGATATCGAACTGGCCGGGATGCGGCGGCGGCTCGAGCAAATTCTGGACCTGGAATCGAACCATCCGACGCAGCGGCTCGATTGCGCGCCAGCCATCGTCGCATTCCTCGAACCAGCGAATCATCTGGGTCACCCCAAGGCCCCGCTGGACCTCGAACTGGCTGTAAATGCCGTCCCGGGCGCGCCGAACGGCGCTCTCGCTGACGTCAGTGCCCAAAATGTCGATCGTCCACCCTGCCCAGCGCACCGGATCCTCAGCGAACAGCATCGCCAGCGAATAGGCTTCCTGCCCGGTCGAACAACCGGCGGACCAGATGCGCAGCCGCTTGGCACTCTGCCGCCGCTGCGCCAGCTTGGGCAAGGCGGCCTTGCCAAGCAGGTCGAACGGGGTCCGATCACGGAAGAAATAGGTTTCGTTGTTCAGCAGCGCCTCGACGACCTGCGTCGCCAGGCTTGGCTCGCGGCCCATGACGAGGATGGTGATCAGTTCATCCAGGGTCGGAATTCCCCGCTCGCGCAGCAGTGCTGCAAGCGCGGTTTCGATCCGCCACCGCCTGCTCATCGTTAATTGCTGACCGGTGCGCGCTTCGAGAAGCCCGGCAAGGATTCGGCTCGAACTGTCGCTTACTTGCACGAACCCTCCTCGACCCGACCGGCGACGCGCCGGGCAAGCTTGTCAGGCGGCAGGACTGCGCAGGCCAATCCCGCATCGGCGATCGCGCGAGGCATCCCCCAAACGGCCGAGCTTTGTTCATCCTGGGCCATCACTGCCCCGCCGGCCTCGACCAACCGCTTGGCTCCCTCGGCACCGTCGCGACCCATGCCGGTGAGCACCACCCCCAGGGCACCTGCACCCAAAATCTTTCCGGCCGAAGCCAGCATCGGGTCGACCGAAGGCATGCAGCCGCTCGAAACCTTTGTCTGGAGTAAGCGCGCGACGAGCTTTCCATTGACCTCATCGACCAGCAGGTGAGCTTCGCCCGGAGCGACGACGATCCGGTCGGGCAGAAGTTCGATGCCATCCTCCGCAACCACGGCCGGGCGCCCGGCAGCAACCGATAACTGACGGGCGAACACGGTCATGAAGGCAGGCGGAAGATGCTGCGTGACAAGGATCGGCACGCCGATCCGCTTGGGAAGTGCAGCGAAGAATGCGCCGAGCGCATGAATGCCGCCGGTCGATGCGCCGATCGCCAGCAGCTTCAGCGGCTGATCGTTCGGCTGGCGGAGCAGATTGGCCCGCGGGGTAGCCAGTGTTACGCGCGGCGCGGCACGATCGGCATAACCCAGCTCGCGAAGCTTGCCGAGCAGCACTTCGGAGAAGCGGCCGTTGAACCGTCCCGTGCCAGGCTTGGGCAAGGTATCCGCAGCGCCTAGCGCCAGGGCGGCAACCGTTTCTTCTGCGCCCTCTTCGGCGAGCGAGGAAACAATCAGCACCTTGGCGCCCTTGGCCGCCTCAAGGATCCGCGGAATGGATTTCAGCCCGCCAAGCCCCGGCATCTCGAGATCGAGCAGGACGATGTCGACCATCACCTGACCAAGCGCCTCGATGGCATCTTCGGCGGTGCCGGCGACGCCGGCAATCTCGAAATTGCCGTCGGCATCGATCATCCGGCTGAGGACGGCGCGAGCGACCATGGAATCATCCACGATCATCAGCTTGATCGGCCGACGCGATTGTTGGCCGGAACCAGCCCGATGGCTGGACCGGGTGATGGCGTGCGCCCGGTTCACGGCAAGAACCTCAGGCTACGCCGACGAGTTGCAGCTTGATGTGGAGCGTCTCGCGATCGAACGGCTTCATGACATATTCGTCAGCCCCGGCTTCGAGTGCGGCGCGAATATGGGCCATGTCATTTTCGGTGGTGCAGAAGACGACCTTGGGCTGATCGGAATGTCCGCGCTGGCGGAGCAGCTTCAGGAATTCCATCCCGCTCATCACCGGCATGTTCCAATCGAGCAGGACGACATCCGGCATCTTGGCTTCGCAGCGGTCAAGCGCTTCGCGGCCGTCACCCGCTTCCTCGACCTGGAACTCCAGGGTTTCGAGGATATGGCGGGCAACCTTGCGGATGACCTTGCTGTCGTCGACGATTAGGCAGGTTTTCATAATATTTTCCGTCCGATTTAACGTCGTCTCTAAGCGATAAGGGTAACGAACCTCTTAAGCTGCGCGGGCTTCGGCGCCTGGTCCGGCCACCAGTGCGACGATGTCTACCAACAGCAACGGGCCTTCTTCCGTTTCGACCATGCCTTTGGAGACACGCTCCCAACCGTCGCCCATCGCGGCACGGATCGGCGCCGGGTCGGATAAGGCTTCGACCACATCCTCGACCGCATCGACGGTCAGGGCATAATGATGGCCGTCCATCTCCACGACCGCGGCTTCGTGCAACTCACCGTCGTTGAGGTCGGTCGAACCGAGCTCAAGCGAGCGCTGGCAGTCGATGACCGTCAGCACCCGGCTGCGAAGCGCCGACAGGCCGGCGAGATGGCTCGGCGCGCGAGGAACCGGGATCAGAGATTCCAGCTCAACAACGCTTTCAACCGCCGCGGCAGGGAGGGCCACCCTGCTTCCGGCGATCGATACGATCAACAAAAGCTCATTCATCAACGCCTCCCCGCGCTCGACGATTTCAGTGCCATCAGCAATCCGGCGCGGTCGTAGCGATAGACGCTATCCTCTCCGTCGGCGGCATCGGGATCGGTTGCGAGGCGGAGAATTCTGCCGCCTTCGTCGGGCTCGACCTGCTTGCCCTGCGACACGATGGTCACATCGGCGGTCAGTTCGTCATTTTCGCCGATGACCAGATATCCGGCCGCCTCGACAATCGGACGCAACATGTTCTGCATCCAGGCATCGCCCTCGGGCAGCCGGCAGACCAGTTGCGTCTGCGGACGCACGGTCGCTCCCAGATGCTCGGCGAACAGCCAATGGGCATCGATCAACTCGGCCGGCTCGCCGTCGATCAGCGTGACGCCACTGACCGCGCCCGGAATTTCGGCGGGAATGACCTCGCGGTCGAGGCTCATCAGGTCGATGACCTCTCGGAACGCATAGCCGATTTCATGCTCGCCATCGTTGAGGCGGAAAACCCGAACCTTGCCTTCCAGCTCATCGATATTGTCGACCCCGGCCAGCGGCAGGATCGCTTCGCCCAGCTGTACTCGAAGCTGCCCGGCACTCGGCCGGATGGCTTCGCTGGCGACGACTTCTTCGATCCGGTCAACGACCCCAAGGCGGAGCGCGCGCCGCGCTCCGTCGAGGCCGCGGAACAGCAACACGGGAACGTCGTTCGAGTTAACGGCAACCGGGCCTTCGACCGCACGTCCGCCGCGTTCAATGGCTTCCAGCCGAACACCGCCGACCTGGGCCAGACCGGCCGGATCGAACAGGAGGATGGGGCTGCCGTCGTCGGCCAGCGTGGTTCCCGCATAAAGGCCGGTAGCCATGACCGCCGGAGCGGCCGGCTTCACGACCAGTTCTTCATGGTCGTGGATCCGGTCGACGGCCAGCGCATAAACGTCCCCGCCGGCCGGCCTCAGCACGACCAGCGTGCGGTCCTTGTCCTCCATCTCGCTGGGCAAGCCCAGGATGTCGGCAAGCGCGACCTCCGGAACGCGGCGGCCGCGAATCGTGGCGACGCCGGCCCCCCCGATCTTTTCCAGGGTCACGCTGCTGCCGTTGGCGCGAACAATCTCTTCGATCGCCGAGCGCGGAATGGCGAAATGCTGCGTCCCGATCGAGACGGTCAGGGCCGGGATGATGGTCAGGGTCAGCGGCACGCGCAGGACCATCCTGGTGCCCTTGCCCGGCGTCGAATTGACCTCCACCACTCCGCCGATCCGCTCGACGTTGGAGCGGACCACGTCCATTCCTACGCCGCGTCCGGAAATGGCGGTTACCGCCTGGGCCGTCGATAGCCCTGCCTCGAAGATCAGCGCCAGCTGCTCGCCGCGAGACATTTTCTGCGCCGCGTCGCGTTCAATTACGCCATTCGCAACTGCCTTCTCGACCAGCTTCGATGCCTCGATGCCTTTGCCGTCATCGGCGATCTCGATCAGGATCTGGTTGCCCGACTGCCGAGCCGAAACACACAGCAAGCCGATTTCGCGCTTGCCAGACTTCATGCGCTCGGCGGGCAATTCGATCCCATGGTCCACGGCGTTGCGAATGATGTGGGTCAGCGGATCGCGGATCATCTCGATCATTTCGCGGTCCAGTTCGACGTCACCGCCGTCGATATCGACCAGAACCTGCTTGCCCAGCTCAGCCGACAGGTCCCGGACCATGCGCGGCAGGGCCACGAAGAGATTCTCGATCCGCTGCATGCGCGTCCGAGTGATTGCGTCGCGCATCTCGGCGATGATGCCGGAAAGGCGTTCGAACGCGCCATCGACCTCGACTTCGCCCGGCGCCTCGCGCAGGCGGCGCGCCAGTTCGTTTCGAGCGAGGACCATGTCGGACACGCCCGACATCACACGGTCGAGCAGTTCGACCGAAAGCCGGATAGTACGCGGCGTCGACGTGCCTTTTAGCGCCGCCTCCGTAGCGGCGGGAGCTGCGGCCTGGACTGACGGCCCTTCGGCGCCCGGAGCAAGTGAGTCGATCAGCGGGCTGTCGTCGCCCTCCGGAAGTTCCTCTCCGGCATCGATCGCCGCGATCATTTCGCCAATGCGGTCGATAATCGCGAGAACCGCACTCACCAGCGCAGCGTCGGGTGCACGGCGCCCCGCACGGCAGTCGGCCAAGGCATCTTCGGCGGCATGGCTAAGCGCTTCGAGGCGCGGAAAATCGAAGAAACCGCAATTGCCCTTTACGGTGTGAACGAAGCGGAAAATGCTGTCGAGGCGAGCGCGATCGTCGGGATTTGCTTCCCAGGCGACAATTTCCCCGCCCAGAGCTTCGAGCATTTCCCGGCATTCGGCCACGAAATCGGCAATAAGATCGTCCATTGGTGGCAGGGCCCCACGCAGATAAGTTGCGAAGCCCTCTATGCCGCCAAGGAGTTAACGCCTCGTTAGCCCTGTCCCCAGTTTGGCGAGCGTCAGTGCCGATTAGCTGTTGGGTAGAGTCACGCCGATCATCAGTACCTCGGCCGCAGGATCGCTAAGCTGAATTGTGCCGTTCGCCTCTGCCGCCAGGCTATGCGCCAGCCATGCGCCGGCCGCGCGCGGCTCGACCTCGCCGCCCGATTGCCCGGTAGCTATGGTTTCGCGCAGCTTGGGGTCGAGCAAGATGCGCGGTCCCTCCGCACGGATGACCATTTCCAATGCGCCGTCGCGATGCTCCGCACCGACATCCAGCCGTCCGCCGCGAACCAGCGCATCGCCGGCGATCATCGCCAGGTTTAGCAACAGCTTGACCGCGCCCTTTGGCAAGCTTGTCGTCTGCAACCATCCAGCCGAGCTCGGTCCGCTTGTCAGCGCCATAAAGCCCTTCAAGCGCAACCTTGCGCTTCGCGCGTGTCGATTTCGTCGCCAAACCCGCCGCCGGCGCCAAACGCCAAACGAAAGAATTTAAGCTTGTTGGCGCTCGCCCGGGCACTTTCAGCAAGCAGCTCCAGGCACCGCTCGCGCATCTCGGGATCCTGCTCGTCGGCGAGCAATTCTATGCCGTTATTTAGCGCTCCGACCGGTGAAAGCAGGTCGTGGCAGAGACGCGAACAAAGGAGGCTGGCAAGCTCAATGGCATTCATTTGCTGCTGATGCGCGAGAGTTTAACCTGAAGCAAGAGTATGTGCCATTGAAAGGCCCCGACACTGTTCCCAAATAGGATTCAGATGGCCGGGGGGCATACCAACATCGAGATTTCGCTGGACGCCAGCCACGCCGGCTGGCGATTGGACCGTGCGCTTGCCGCAGCCGTTCCCAGCCTGTCACGCGAACGGCTCAAGGTGTTGACCAAAGCGGGAGCTTTGACCCGTGAGGGAAAGGCACTCCGCGACCCGGCAACCAAGGTCAAGGGCGACGAGCGCTTCACGCTGGCAGTTCCGGATCCCACGCCTGCGCATAATGAACCGCAGGAAATACCGCTGCCGATCGTCTACGAGGACGAGCACCTGCTTGTCGTCGACAAGCCTGCCGGCCTGGTAGTGCACCCGGCGGCGGGCAATTATGACGGGACATTGGTCAACGCCTTGCTCCACCATTGCGGCAGCTCGCTGAGCGGGATCGGCGGCGTCGCGCGGCCGGGCATCGTCCACCGCATCGACAAGGACACGTCGGGACTGCTGGTCGTCGCCAAGCACGACAAGGCCCATGAGGGATTGGCCAAGCAGTTCGCCGACCATTCGATCGACCGCCGCTATCTGGCGATCGTGTCGGGCGTTCCGCGACTGGCTGGCGACGTGGTCGACGCCCCCCTCGCCCGCTCGGCCCAGAATCGAAAGAAAATTGCGATTGTTAAGGAAGGTCGCGGCAAACGCGCCGTAACCCACTGGAAGCGATTGGAAATGCTTGAAGCACGCCGCGCTGGTCGAATGCACGCTTGAAACCGGGCGGACCCACCAGGTCCGGGTCCACATGGCCTCGATCGGTCACCCGCTGCTCGGCGACCCGGTCTACGGCCGCGGAAAAAGCGTTCACAGAGATTTGCTCAATCAATTGGACTTCAGACGCCAGGCGCTGCACGCCGCGCACCTCGGCTTCATCCACCCCGTCACAAAGGGTCGTTTGTCGTTTGACAGTGCCCTTCCGTCGGACATGCAGGAACTGTTCACCGCACTTGGTGTATAGGATTAACAAGGCTATGGGCGGGCGCTTGCCTTCCCGGCCAGGGAGTGAACGAAACGATGGCGAATGCGAAAAGGGTTGTGTCGATTCCCGCTTCGGGCGGGGAAGCCGGGCTCAACCGCTACCTCAGCGAGATCAAGAAATTCCCGATTCTCGCGCCTGAGGAAGAATATATGCTGGCCAAGCGGTGGACCGAACATGGCGACACCGACGCGGCCGCGCAAGCTCGTCAACTCGCACCTGCGGCTCGTCGCCAAGATCGCGATGGGCTACCGCGGCTATGGCCTGCCGGTGAGCGAGCTAATTTCCGAAGGCAATATCGGCCTGATGCAGGGCGTGAAGAAGTTCGAGCCCGACCGGGGTTTCCGCCTCGCCACCTACGCCATGTGGTGGATCCGCGCCTCGATCCAGGAATTCATCCTGCGTTCGTGGAGCCTCGTCAAAATGGGCACCACCGCGGCGCAGAAGAAGCTGTTCTTCAACCTTCGCCGGATGAAGAACCAGATCGACGCGTTCGAGGAAGGCGACCTCAAGCCCGAAGCGGTCACCAAGATCGCCACCGACCTCGGCGTCACCGAGGAAGAGGTGGTGTCGATGAACCGCCGCATGGGCATGGGCGGCGACACCAGCCTGAATGCTCCGCTGCGCGACACCGACGGCGAAGGCCAGTGGCAGGACTTCCTGGTCGATGGCGGGCCACTGCAGGACGAGATACTTGCCGACGACGAGGAGCGCCGCGTCCGCCACGACTTGCTGGTCGAGGCGATGGAGAGCCTCAACGACCGTGAGAAGCACATTCTTACCGAGCGGCGACTGATCGACGAGCCGAAGACGTTGGAAGACCTCTCACAGGTCTATGGCGTCAGCCGCGAGCGCATTCGGCAAATCGAGGTCCGCGCTTTCGAAAAGCTGCAAGCCGCGCTCATTCGCCTCGCGGGCGAGCAGCGCCTTCTTCCTGCCGCTTAACGGGCTCTTCCGCAGGACTTGGGGGCCCGGCCTCACCTAGGCTGGGTCCGTCCGAGGTTCCGTCATCGGTGACCCCCGCGACGTGATCGGCCGCCCAGGCGCCGCGCTCACCCAAAGGTTCGGGTTGGCCGGTGGTACTGTCCCTGGCGGTCTGATGCTCGAGCTCGGCGTTCAATTCGGCGCCGAACAGGAACACATAGGCCGTGAGATACATCCACGTCAGCAGCATCACGATCGCCGCGACCGATCCGTAGATGGCGTTGTAATCGGTCAACCGCGTTACGTAGAAACTGAAGCCGTTGGTTAGGGCGAGCCACACGACGGCGGTAAAAATGGATCCGGGTGTAAGCCATTGCCATCGCGCGTCCTCACGCGAAGGGCCGTAACGATAGAGCGTTGCCGCAACGGCGGCCGCGATCAGAGAAATGAGCACATAGAGTCCGGCCCTCCCCAATTTCAGCGTAGCGCCGGACAGATGGGGTATCAGCCGATCGAGCGCCTGAGCGGTAGCGGTGGCTGCCAACGCGAGGAGCGCCAGGAGAACAGCGGCCGCCGTGATCGTGAAGGCGATCGCATAGAAGCGCCCCAGGCTTCGCTTCTCCTGCTCCTCATAGGCGATATTGAGGGCGGTCATGACGGACCCTGCGCCATTGCCGCCGGCGTACAGCCCAACGAGAATCGCAATCAGGAAACCGAATCCCCGGGTCTGTTCCGAAGTTTGAACGGCATTCATCAGAAGCTGGCCGATGAGCAGGGCCACGTCTGACGGAAGAATGTGAACCAGCACCATGACGTGGCTCACCACCGTGACTGGGTCGGTCACCATTCCATAGCCGAGCACCAGGAGCCCAAGCAGCGGTACAAGCGCAAGAAAGCCGTAAAAAGCCACGCCTGCCGCGACCAGGCCGATATTGTCGACCCAACTTTCATTCCAGACTCGGATCGCCACATCTTTCCACGCCGCAAGCGGCATTTGCCATGGCGACGTTGCCTTGCGGCCTCGATCCGTCCGATCCGGTTTGAGATCCATATCTCCCTCAATCGCAGTTTGGCCGTCGCGTTCCAACCCTATTGCCTTCCGCCCGAAAGAGTCCGACGCTCCTCTTTTGGAGAGCGCTGGCCGCTCGACATGCGACTCGGCGCCCCCGCCAACACCGGAGGAAGGAGAGTCGCATGCCTGGAGAAACCAAGGGCACGAGGGTTATCGCGCTGGTCGGACCGGCCGGCGCGGGCAAGACTAGCCTGGCGGAGGCCCTACTCTACGCCAGCGGTACGTCGGACCGGCAAGGGTCGGTGGCCAACGGATCAAGCATCGGCGACAATAGCGCCGAGGCTCGCCAGCGCGGTGGATCGACCGAAACCAACCTCTACAATTTCACCTATCTCGGCGACAAATATGCCATCATCGACGCCCCCGGCTCGATCGGCTTTGCGGCCGACGCCGCGCGGGGTGTTGCGGTCGCCGACGTCGCAATCGTGGTCGTCGACCCGGACCCGGCTCGTGCAGCGCTTGCCGCGCCTGCGCTTCGAATGCTCGATGAGCAGGGCATTCCGCATATCCTCTTCGTTAACCGGATCGACCAGGCGCACGGCCGGATTCGCGACCTCCTGACCGCGCTCCAGCCGATGAGCGTTTCTCCTCTCATCGCCCGGCAGCTTCCGATCCGAGAGGGCGAGAAGGTGACTGGCTTCGTCGATGTCGCGCTCGAACGCGCCTATCATTATGTCTCCGGCAAGCCGTCCGAGCCAATTGCCCTTCCAGAGGAACTGGCCGATCGCGAAGCCCAGGCGCGAACCCAGCTGCTCGAGCAACTGGCTGACCATGACGACACGCTGCTGGAGCAGTTGCTGTTGGACCAGGTGCCTGAACCGGGCACGATCTTTGCGGACCTGCGCCGCGAAACCAGCGACAATCTCGGTGTCTCGGTCCTGTTCGGGTCAGCCCATAATCGTTGGGGCATCAGTCGCTTGCTCAAGGCCTTGCGCCACGAGGCCCCGGACCCGAGACTACGGCTGCGCGCCTTGGGCGTCGACGCACCTGCCGTCTACGCCTTCAAAGTCTCGCATGGCGGCTCGGCAGGCCGCCTGGCTCTGGCCCGTGCCCTTGGCGGCCCGGTTCATGAAAGCAGCGATTTCAAGAGCTCGAGCGGTGAAGCCGGCCGCCTCGGCGCGCTTTTCGCAATCCAGGGCGACAAGACCAGCAAGATCGCCGAGGCAGGCGATGGCGACCTGGTCGCGGTGGCCAAGGCCGATGGAGTGAAGGCTGGCGACTGGCTCGGTTCCGGCAAGCTTCCTTCGCCAATCGAAACCGCCCTTCCCTCCCGCAACTGCGCATTTGCGATCGAGCCCGCGGATCGCAAGGACGATGTCCGGTTGTCCGGGGCGCTTGCCCGAATCCTCGAAGAGGATGCGAGCCTGTCGCTGGAGCAAGACGAGGCGAGCCATGAAATGCGGCTCCGCGGGGTCAACGACGAGCATCTGAAGACCACGCTGGCCAAGTTGAAGCGCCGCTATGGCGTCGAGGTGAAGCACCATGCGCCGTCGATCGGTTATCGCGAGTCCATCCGCAGGCCGGTGACCCAACGCGGCCGGCACAAGAAGCAGTCGGGCGGCCACGGCCAATATGGGGATGTCATCATCGAACTACGCCCGCTTGGCCGCGGCGAGGGATTCCGCTTCGAAGAGAAAATCTCCGGTGGCGCCGTGCCCAAGCAGTGGATCCCGGCGGTCGACCAGGGCGTTCGCGACGCGATGCAAAAAGGTCCGCTAGGCTTTCCGGTGGTCGATGTGGCGGTGACCCTGGTCGATGGCAGCTATCATAGCGTTGATTCGAGCGAGCTTGCATTTCGCCTGGCCGGGCGGATCGCAATGCAGGAGGCGCTGGCCGAAGCCGTGCCCCACCTGCTCGAACCGGTCCACAAACTGGTGCTGGTCGGCCCCGCCTCTTCCGCCAGCCGCATGTCTTCCGCGGTCGCCAGCCGGCGCGGGCAAATGCTCGGCATGGGCCCGCGCGACGGATGGACCGGATGGGATCGGATCGAGGCGCTGGTCCCTGAGGCCGAACTCGATGGCCTTGAGGCCGAGCTGCGCTCCTTGAGTCAGGGACTGGCGAGCTACGAGGCCGAGTTCGACCATTTGGCTGAGCTCAACGGGCACCTGGCGGACAAGGTGGTGCAGCAACAGGTTGCCGAACCGGCCTGACGATCGGGCGCATTCTTCGTCGATCATGACCGGCCGCCAGCGGCGGCACGGACCAAGAGCGGCATGCCGCCTTGACGCAGCACGTGCCAGCGGCTTGGGTGGCCCGGCAATTCGAGGAAGGGCGCGTCTTGGCCAAAAATCTCACCCGCTACATATTGTTCGCACTGGTCCTCGGCATCCTGGCCGGTTGGGCAACGAACGCGGCGATAGATGACGGCACGCCGCAAGGCGCGGCGCAATTGAAGTCGATCGCGGAATATCTGTCGATCGTCACCGCGCTGTTCCTTCGGCTGATCAAGATGATCATCGCTCCCCTCGTCTTTTCGACGCTTGTCGCGGGCATCGCGCATATGGGAGATATTGCGGCTCTCGGCCGGGTCGGAATACGCGCGGTTGCCTGGTTCATTCTGGCAAGCCTGGTTTCGCTCGACCCTCGGCCTGATCCTGGTCAACCTACTGCAGCCGGGCGTCGGACTTGATCTGCCAATTCCCCCCGTAACGGCCGCCAGCGGCGTGGAGGCGGCCGGCTTTAGTCTCAAGGTGTTCGTCACTCACCTTGTGCCGGCGTCGATTTTCGAGGCCATGAGCACCAACGAGATCCTGCCCATCGTGATCTTCTCGATCTTCATCGGCGTAGCGATCACCGCGGTCGGCGAACGCGCCCGGCCGCTGGTCCGCGGCGTCGAGGCGCTGGTCGCGGTGATGTTGCAGGTGACGGACTATGTGATGCGCTTCGCTCCCTTTGCGGTGTTCACCGCAGTGGCCAGCGCCATCGCCGAGGAGGGACCCGAGATCCTGTACACCTTCGGCAAGTTCGTCGGCAGCTTCTACCTAGGATTGGCGGTCCTGTGGACGCTGCTGATTGCCGCGGCATTCGTGATCGTTGGGCCAAGGACGCGCCATCTGGTTCGCTATATCCGCGACCCGATCGTGCTTGCCTTCTCGACCGCGTCGAGCGAGGCCGCCTACCCGCGCACCCTTGAGGCTCTGGACCGGTTCGGCGTGCCACCGCGCATCGCCAGCTTCGTGCTGCCGCTGGGCTACTCGTTCAACCTCGACGGTTCGATGATGTACATGACCTTCGCGACGATATTCATTGCGCAGGCCTATGGCATCGACCTGACGCTGGGGCAGGAAATTACCATGCTCCTGGTACTGATGATCACGTCCAAGGGCATGGCCGGTGTCCCGCGAGCGAGCCTCGTCGTAATCGCCGCGACGATGGCCATGTTCAGCATCCCGGAAGCAGGGCTCTTGTTGATCCTTGCCGTCGACCACTTTCTCGACATGGGAAGATCGGCAACGAACGTTGTCGGAAATGCGGTCGCTTCAAGCGTCGTCGCACGTTGGGAAGGCGAGTTGGATCCGGAAGAGCCTGCCGATATCGAGCCACCTCATGCTCCATCGCATGTGGCCCGAACCAAGCCGATCGACGATCACTTCTAGCTGTCGGCGCCTAGTCGAATGGGCGGTCGATGCTCGGCGGCGGCGTAGTGAAGAATTTGGGTCCGCTTTCCGTCATGTGGAAGCAGTCCTCCAAACGGACTCCGAACTTCCCGGGGATATAGATTCCAGGTTCGTTGGAGAAGCACATGCCGGGCGCGAGCGGCGTTGCTTCGCCATGCACGAGGTTGACCGGTTCATGCACCTCCATTCCGATGCCGTGACCGGTGCGATGCGATGTTCCTGGCAGCTTGTAGCGCGGGCCATAGCCCCAGCTTTCATATGTGCTTCGAACGGCGTCATCCACGCTGCCGGCAGGCGCTCCGATCTTCGCCGCAGCCATGGCAATCTGCTGCCCGCGATGCACCTGGTCCCAAACCTTGCGCTGCTCCGCATTGGCGTCGGCGCCAAAGACAAACGTGCGGGTGATATCCGCCTGGTAGCCATGCACAGAGCTAGTGCAATCCAGCAGGATGATCTCGCCGCGCCGAACGACATGTTGCTGCTTGCTGCCGTGCGGATAAGCGCTGGCCTCACTCATCAGGATCAGGCCGCCATCATAATCGGCGCCCAGCCGCTTGTGGGAAGCTGCAATCATGGCGTCGATTTCGGGCGGGGTCATGCCTTCGCGGGTCCGCTCGCCGGCGTAGCGCAGTGACGCGGCCATAATATCCGCTGCCGCCTGCATCAGGGCGATTTCGGCAGGCGTCTTGATCATCCTCAGCGCCCGCACCACCGGATTGGCACTGACGATCGGCGTCGACGGCAATTGCTGCTGCAGCCGGTCCATCAGGAAGAAACGGTTGGTCTCCTCGAAGCCGACCGGCTGGGAGGCAAGCTTTCTTTCCTTCAGGAAGTCGGCGACCAGCTTGAGCGGTTCGTCGTCCTCCTGCCAGGTCCGAACTTCGGCCGGGACGGCTAGCATTTCCTTGATCGTCGGCTGCTCGAAAAATGGAGTGACGATGATCGGGTCGCCTTCGGCCGGGATGACGACGCCTGTCAGCCTTTCGCTGCGCCACCATTGGATGCCGGTGAAATAGTCGAGGCTTGGCCCGGATTCGACGAGTACCGCGCCAATGCCGCGGCGCTGCATCAGGTCGCGCGCCTTGGCCAGTCGCGAAAGCCGCTCGGCTGGCGAGATCGGGGGCGGAAGCGGGATCGGTTGGAGCTCGGCCGCCTGGTGGACGGCGCCCCAGGCCGCAGAGCTTCTTGGAAGCAGCATTGCGGCAGCCAGAGCAGCCCCTCCGCCAAGCAAGTTTCGCCGGCTGGTCGACACGGAAATCATCGGCTTCCCCCATCTCTTTGACGACCGACTGTTGCACAGCAGTTTGCGATCCGCCAGCAGCGGCAGATGTTCGAACATTCGGGAATCACCGGCACCAGGAAGCTTCCGGGCACGCGCGAGACGGTCACACTGCTCGCTGGGCTAATGGCGCTCAACGCCTTTGCGATCGACGCGATGATCCCCGCGCTGCCAGCTATTGGAGCCGAACTGGGGGTCGAAACAGAGAACCGCCGCCAGCTGGTGGTGGTCACATATTTCCTTGGCTTCGGGGTTGGCCAGATTTTCTGGGGCCCTCTTGCGGATAGGTTCGGTCGAAAGCCGATTCTTGGCGCAGGAGTGGCGCTCTACACTGGCTTCGCTCTGCTCTGTGGGATTGCCGAGAGCTTTGCATTGCTGATCGCGGGCCGGATCGCGATGGGCGCTTCGGCAGCCGTCACAAGGGTGCTGGTGACGGCAATGGTTCGCGACCTGTTCGAAGGTGAAGCCATGGCCCGGGTGATGAGCCTGGTGTTCATGGTCTTCATGCTCGTCCCGGTATTGGCCCCCAACATTGGCCAGGCGATCTTGCTGGTCGCACCATGGCGGGCGATCTTCCTGGTGCTCGCCGGCTACGGCGTTACGATGTGGCTATGGACCTTCATCCGATTGCCGGAAACGCTGCACCCGGAGTATCGGCGAAAGCTCAATACAGGTGAAATCTGGCAGGCGGTTAAGACCGCCGCCAGCGATCGGCTGTCGATCGGGTATACGCTGGCATTGACCGCCGTGTTTGGCGGGCTGACGGCTTATATCGCGTCGATCCAGCAGATCATCTTTGACGTATTCGATGCCGCCGGCCTGATCGGACTGGTGTTCGCTGCAATTGCCGCACCGATGGCGGTCGCCAGCTGGGGCAATGCGAGCGTGGTGGGTCGCTTCGGGCTGCGCCGGACGGGGCATACCGGACTTCTGGCCTTCGTTGCCGTTGCAACCACCCATGCACTGATCGCCGAACTGACCGTCGAGCCGCTGTGGTTGTTCATCGTGATGATGGGACTGACCTTTGTCGCCTTTGCCTTCACCACGTCGAACTTCGGAACGTTGGCGATGCGCAACATGGCGCCCATTGCGGGCACGGCCTCATCTTTCCAGGGCGTGACCGGGACCATTGGCGGGGCAACGATCGGCCTAATCATCGGCCAGTCGTTCGATGGCACCCAATTGCCATTCCTGGTTGGCATGGCGTCATGTGGGGCTGCTGGATTGGTGCTGGTCCTGTGGACCGAGCGCGGGCGGCTATTCGGCGGTATCGAGCCTCAAAGCGAAAGGGCGGAGGTCATCCCTCCGCCCGATCTTTGATTTTCTACCATGAAGGCTGACGACTAACCTTCAATATCGTCGTCAGCGGGGCCCACCATCAGCGCCTCGGCGACCTCCTCGGTCTTGCCACGGATCGCATTCTCGATCCGTTGCGCCACGTCGGGATTTTCCTTGAGATACTGTTTGGCGTTCTCGCGGCCCTGGCCGATGCGGATCGAATCATAGCTGAACCATGAGCCTGATTTTTCGACCAGCCCGGCCTTGACCCCCAGGTCGAGTATCTCGCCGACCTTGCTGACACCCTCGCCATACATGATGTCGAATTCGACCTGCTTGAACGGCGGCGCGACCTTGTTCTTCACAACCTTCACCCGGGTGGTGTTGCCGACGATGTCGTCGCGGTCCTTGATCTGGCCGGTCCGGCGAATGTCGAGGCGCACGCTGGCATAGAATTTCAGCGCATTGCCACCGGTCGTCGTCTCGGGATTGCCGTACATCACGCCGATCTTCATCCGCACCTGGTTGATGAAGATGACGGTGCAGCGCGAGCGGCTGATCGAACCGGTCAGCTTGCGCAGCGCCTGGCTCATCAGCCGAGCCTGTAGGCCGACATGGCTGTCGCCCATCTCGCCCTCGATCTCGGCGCGCGGAACCAGCGCCGCCACCGAATCGATCACCAGCACGTCGATCGCATTGGAACGCACCAGCGTGTCGACGATCTCCAGCGCCTGCTCACCAGTGTCGGGCTGCGAAACGATCAGCTCGTCGATGTTGACGCCCAGCTTCCTGGCATAGACGGGATCGAGCGCATGCTCGGCATCGACGAAGGCGGCAGTTCCGCCCTCCTTCTGCGCCTCAGCAATGGCGTGAAGCGCCAATGTCGTCTTGCCCGAACTTTCCGGACCATAGATTTCGACCACCCGGCCGCGCGGCAGGCCGCCGACGCCAAGCGCGATATCCAGGCCCAGCGAGCCAGTCGACACGGTGTCGATCTCAATCTTTTCCCGGCTGCCCAGCTTCATTGCCGAGCCCTTGCCGAACGCGCGATCGATCTGCGCGAGCGCCGCATCCAATGCCTTTTGACGATCAGTGTTCACGCTATCCCCATTCATTCCGACGACTTTGAGCTGCGCTGCCATGGCCTTCGTCCCTTCGTCAATCGGGTAGCTCTTTGCCCCCGGAGAAGGCCATGTCGTATCCTATTTGTTCACATGGAACAAGAGGCGAACAAATAGGTTCATTTACTGTCCGAAACAACTGCCTTCAGCGCCTGGCGAAGTCCCTGTTGAAAGTCGTCCCGTTGATAGATGTCGTTATGGCCCGCCCCGGCAATGGTCCGATCGAACACCAGGTTAGGCACAAGACTTCGCAAGGCAGCAGTCCTTGCCGGCAAGACTATCTCGTCGCGTTCCCCGGCAATAATGGCGACGGGCGTTTTGCCACCATTCAATTCTTCGGCAGTCGCAAGCTCATGCTGAAAGAACGGCCCGATGGGCAGCCAGGGAAACAGATCGGCGGCGACGGATTTCAGCGAGTCGAATGGAGTCACTAAAATCAACCCGTCGATCTTGCGGTTGCGCGCAAGACTGGCCGCGACGCCGCTACCGATGCTGAACCCGACTGCCACGACCCGTTCCGGCTTTACCAGATCAATGGCCAGGTCATGCTCGATCGGCGCATCCGCTATCAGTGCTTCAGCCGAGGGACTGCCGGAGGACGGCGCGTAGCCACGGTAGTGAAAAGCGATCACATCCGCCTCGGGAAAGACCTCGTGAAGATATTCGGCGACGTCCTGGCCATTCCAGGCATTGCCGCCGAACCCGAGAATCAGCGTCCGCGGACCGGAAACGTGCCCGCGCGGCGGAAGATGCACCCCATGCAGTCGGTCGCCACCGGATGCTTTCAACTCCAGATACTCCGCGCCTTGCGGCAGCGGCCCTGCCGGCGGCACGGCATGGGTGGGGAAGAGCATCTCGGCCTGGGAAAATCTCATGACGAGCACCAACGTTGCAATGGCCAGAAACGCCGCAAATGAGAGTTTCAGGATCGGGGATGCCCTGGCGCTCAGGGCTCCGCTCACGGCTCAGGTCTCGGAGCGGGCGAGCTCCGCCTCGATAATCGGTGTCACCCGGTCGATCGTATAGGGTTTCTCGATCGTCGGGACGCCTGCAAATTCGGCCGGGGGCGGATCGACATGACCGCCAGTGGCAAGAACGAACGGCGTTCCCTTCTTGCGGAGCGCCGACGCCACCGGCCAGACGCTCTCTCCTTTAAGATTGACGTCGAGAATAGCGAGATCGCACTCGCCTTCTTCAATCTCTCGCAGCGCCGAGCTGACGCTATCGCAGCTTCCGCTCACCTCATGGCCCAGCGAGAGGATGAAATCCTCCAGCATCATCGCAATAAGCGGCTCGTCCTCGACGATCAGGATTGAACGCGACCCCGTCATGAAGCAGGGAATAGCAGCCGTTACGGCGGAAGAAAGAATTAATTGTCGGACAAGGCTTTGCGCACGGCCTCGGCCAGCTCCTGCACCGAGAAGGGCTTGGGCAGGAAGGCGACATTGGCGATATCGATCGACTTCCTGAGCTGCTCCTCAGCGTAACCGGACATGAAGAGAATCGGCAGGTCGGGACGGGTCTTGCGCGCCTGCCTGACCATCGTCGGGCCGTCCATCAGCGGCATCACCACGTCGGAGATCAGCAGCGCTATCTCGTCGCCGCGATCGATGATCTCCAGAGCTTCCTCGCCATTGTTGGCGGTCAGAACCTTATAGCCGTGCCTGGTGAGGGCGCGCTCGGCGACCGTTCGGACCATTGGCTCATCCTCGACCAGCAGGATCGTACCTGTACCCCAAAGCTCATTTTCAGCCGGCGCCTTGGCGGGACGACGACCGGTCCGTTTCTCTTCTTCAACATGATGGACCGGCAGATAGATGGTGAAGCGGGTCCCCTCGCCTACCTTGGAATCGGCAAAAATATATCCGCCCGATTGCTTGACGATGCCATAGACGGTGGAAAGGCCGAGGCCGGTGCCCTTGCCGACTTCCTTGGTCGTAAAGAACGGCTCGAAGACCTTGCTGAGGATCGAGGCGGGGATGCCAGTGCCGGTATCGGCGATCGACAAGCGCCGAATAATCGGCGATCGGCAGGATCTCGCTGCCTAGGTCGGCGACCTGATCGGCTCGAACCGGATAGGTTTGAATGGTCAGTGCCCCGCCCCCCTTTGACATCATCGCGTCGCGTGCGTTGACGGCCAGGTTGACGATCACCTGCTCCAGCTGCCCAGGGTCGGCGCGGATCGGGCCGAGGTCGCGACCGTGCTTGACCACCAGTTGGACCGTCTCGCCAAGCAGCCGCTTCAACAGGTGCGAAACTTCGCTGATCACGTCGGGTAGCTGCAGCAGTTGGGGGCGGAGCGTCTGCTGGCGGGAGAATGCGAGCAATTGGCGGGTCAGGCCGGCTGCACGGTTCGAGTTGGATTTGATCTGCTGGATATCGTCATAGTCGCGTGTCGCCAGGCGTGTGCCGCATCAGCATGAGGTCGCAATGGCCGATGATCGCGGTCAGGATATTGTTGAAATCATGGGCTACGCCCCCGGCCAACTGGCCCACCGCCTGCATCTTGGTTGCCTGGGCAATCTGGCGCTTGAGCTTGGCTTCCTCGCTATTGTCCTTGAGCAGCAGAAGCACTGCGGCATCGCCGAGCCCGCGCAGGCCCGCTACCGTCAGCGCAACCGGCTCGCCGGGCTGGTGCGCCAACCTGACCGGAAGGTCGCCCGACATTGCGGGTCCGCGCGCGTTGCGCCTGACCGCATCGGCTACGGCGGCCTTGTCTTCCTTGACCACCAGGTCGCCGGGATAGGACGGCATTTCGTCCATCGGCAGGCCGCCAGCGACACGGAACGCCTTGTTCATCATCAGGAAGCGGCCATCCCGATCGACCAGCGCCAGCCCAATCGGAAGCATCTCCAGCAGCACCTGGACGTTGGTCGAAGTGGCAAGGCTCGGCCCCTCCTCCCAATCGAACAGAAGCAGCGTCGCTGCCCCGCCCTCGCCCGCCGGCTCGAGCGGAATGCTGACCAGTCTAAGCGGACGCCCTTCCGGCCCCTCGGCGACAAGCCTTACCGCGCCTTCCGAAGAGGTTTCGACCACATCGGGAAACGAAGGAACCTCATTCGACGATAGCGGGCCTGCCAAAGCCCGCTCGGTAAACAGGCCATTGGCAGCGATCAGTCGTCCATTGCCATCGACGAGCGCCGCGAGGACGCCGGCTGCGGCAAGGCGCTCACCAGTCGCACCCGAAACGCGCTTGGCCGCGACGGACAGGAGATCGGGCGGAGCGGTACCAACCAAACGCCACAACAGGAGGTCGCCATTGGCTCCGGCCCGAGCGACCTGGATATTGGCCGCACCGCCAGCGAGCGGAACGTCGGCCATCGAGCTCTCGCCGTCTCTCACGGCGGTTTCCTGCAGCGAACGGATTGCCTTGGCTGCTTGCTTGCCTTTGCCAAGGTCGAGCGGCCCTTGCTGGCCGAACCGATCTTTATAGGCCGGGTTGATCGATTTCAGCGTCCCGTCCGCCTGGGTCAGCGCGGCCGGATCCGGCGAGAAACCCAGGGCTGATCCCACTAATGCCAGGTCTGGCAGGACAAGGGGTTCGACCTCGATCCGCCGCGCACCGCGCCGATCGATCACGAATGCCGCCACCAGCATGGCGACGAAGCCCGCCAGGAACAGTCCACCGTAAAGCGGCTGTCCGATCAGGTAGAAAAGCAGCGCTCCGCTGGCGGCCGCCGCGACGACCAACGCCGGAACCAGCCAGCGAAGGCCGCCGTCGAGCGGCTTGGATTCAGCGAGGTCGAACTGCTCGTAAAGCAAGGCTCACCACATTCGGACGCGTTGTTCCGGCGTCAGATAGAGCTTCTGCCCCGGCTGCACCTGGAACGCAGGATACCATGGGTCGAGATTGCGCACGACCCATGCACGCTGTTCCGACGGCGAGTGCGGATCGGTGATCAGCCGCTGCCGGAGATTCGCTTCACGATAATTGCGCCGCCACACCTGCGCCCAGCCAAGATAGAAGCGCTGATCGCCAGTCGTTCCGTCCAGAACGGGCGCCGCGGCGCCGCCGAGCGAATGTTTGTAAGCGTCATAGGCAATGGTGAGACCTGCAAGGTCGCCGATATTCTCGCCCAGCGTGAACGCGCCCTTCACATTCGCGCCCGGGAAAATCTCATAGGCATCATATTGCGCGATCAGCGCCTTCCCGGCCGCTTCGAATGATTTCCTGTCGGCCTCGGTCCACCATTCGTTGAGGCGGCCGTGCTCGTCATATTTTGCGCCCTGGTCGTCGAAATGGTGGCTGATCTCATGGCCGATCACCGCACCGATGCCGCCATAATTGATGGCCGGATCCGCGTTGGGATCGAAAAACGGCGGCTGCAGGATCGCCGCGGGGAAGACAATCTCCTGCATTCCGAAGTTGGCGTAGGCGTTGATCGTCATCGGGGTCATGCCCCATTCCCACCGACGGATCGGCTCGCCGAGCTTCTTGACGTTATCGTCATGCTGCCACTGGGCGGCGCGCATTGCATTGCCAAGCGCGTCGCCCGGCTGGATCGTCAGCGCGGAATAATCCTGCCAGCGATCCGGATAGCCGATCTTCGTGGTGAAATTGGCCAGCTTGGCGCGCGCCCGGGTCTTCGTTTCGGGCGCCATCCAGGTAAGCCCATCGATCCGACGGCCCATGGCTTCGACCACATTCTTGACCAGCTTGTCGGCCGCCGCCTTGGTTTCCGGCGGGAAATAGCGCTCGACATAGATTTTGCTGACATCGTCGGCCAGGGAGCCCGTGACGAACGTCACGCCCCGCTTCCACCTTTCCTCCTGCTGCGGCGTTCCCGACAGCGTCGTGCCGTAGAAGGAGAATGCCTCCTTATCGAATGTCGAGGGCAGGACGGCCGCATACTGGTCGAGCGAGCGGACCAGCAACTGGTCCTTGAGCACGCCCAAGGGCGCCTTGGCGACGAGCCTTGCAATGCCATTGATTGCGCTTGGCTGTGCCACATTGACCTCGGTGGCGGCGTTGAGGCCGCTGTCGCGAAGGAAGGTCGCCCAGTCGAAGCCCTTGGCGTCGGCAGTCAGCTTCGAAAGCGGCATCAGATTATAGGTTTTTGTCGCGTCGCGGCTGTCGACCTGGGTCCAGTGAACCTTGGCGATCTCAGTCTCGAATGCGAGCAGCGCCTTGGCCCGCGCGGCGGCGTTGGGCTCGCCAGCGAGAGTAAGAACATTGGTGAGATGCTGAAGATATGCGGTCCGGACCGCTGCAATCTTGGCATCGGTCGACAGATAATAATCGCGATCGGGCATGCCGATCCCGCCCTGGAACATGGCGGTCACATAACGATCGGGCTGCTTGTCGTCCTGGCCGACGAACAGGCCGAACGGGATGCCGATGCTGTTGCGGCCTGCCTTGGCGACCAGCGCGGCATAGCCGGACCGGGCGCTGAGGCTCTTGATCTCGTTGAGCCATGGCTGGATCGGCGCCAGTCCCTTGGCCTCGATCGCGGCAGTATCGAGATAGGCGTTATAGGCAACGCCAATCTTGTTGTTCGGGTCCTTGGCGACATCCTCGATAATCAGTCGGGTCCGCTCTTTCGATAGGTCGTCAAGCTTCGTGAACATGCCATAGTTGGACTTGTCGGCCGGAATCGCCGTGTTCTTGGCCCAGGTGCCATTGGCATATTGGTAGAAATTATCGCCCGGCAGGACACCGCGTTCCATCCCTGCGGTGTCGAAGCCGAAAGTACCAAGCTCGGGCTTCGGTGCCGGCGCCGGCTCAGGCGCAGCGACTTCGGACGGAGCTGCCGGAGCCACAGTTTCGGGCGGAGGCGAAGCCGTGCATGCCGCAAGCGCCGTACTTCCAGCCAGAAATGTCATCCAACGAACCATATTCCCCTCCCCGTCCCAGTTATTTGTAAAGCGCCACTTCGCTCGGCCGCGCGAAACGCTGCCGCCATTTGCGGCCAACCCACCAGCGCCAGCCGACCAGCGACACGATATAGCCTACTAGCGCGACGCCAAGCCCGATCAAGAAGAGGCCCGAAACCAGCGCCGGCGCGGCATCGGAAAGCAGCCATTTGATCCACTGGCTGGCACTCTCACCCCGCAAGGCCACGAAGGCTGCAAGGTCGGTATGGAAGCCAATGCGGGCACCCACTCCAATCGCCGCATAAAGGAAAAAGGGCGTCGTCAGCGGATTGGACAAGAAAGTCATGACAACCGCGATCGGGATGTTGGCGCGCAGCGGCATGGCCAATAACGCGGCCCCGACGATTTGCAGCCCGGGAACCATCAGGAAGATGCCGATGAATAGGCCGGCGAACACCGCGCGTGGAACCGAGCGCCGCGTAAAACGCCACAGTTCGCTATGCCTTATCCGAGCCCCGAACGGCCGCAGCCAGGGGCTCTTGAGGACCTCATCACGGGATGGAGCATGGCGATTCATGAAACCGCGGAAAAAAGTAGTAATATCAGCCACGCTGCCTCATCAATCGACCCTGCTCGCGCTTCCAGTCGCGTTCCTTGATCGTTTCGCGCTTGTCATGGACCTTCTTGCCCCGTGCCAGCGCCAGTTCGACCTTCGCCCGCCCCCGCGAGTTGAAATAAACGGATAGCGGCACGAGCGTCAGGCCCTGGCGCGTGATCGCGCCCTGCAGCTTGGCAATCTCCCGCGCTCGCATCAGCAACCGCCGTCGCCGTCGAGGCTCATGGTTCAATCGGTTGCCATGACTATATTCGGGGATCGACGAATTGATCAGCAACACCTCGTCGCCTTCCACCAGGGCGTAGCTTTCGGCGATCGATCCTTCGCCGGTTCGAAGCGCTTTCACTTCGGTACCGCGAAGCTCAATCCCGGCTTCGAACCGTTCTTCGACGAAATAGTCATACCGGGCGCGCCGGTTCTCGGCGACGACCTTTGCCTTGTCGAATATATTGACGGGGGGCTTGCTCACGGGCGTCAGATCAATCCCGCATGGGTGAGAGCCTGATCAACCAGTGCTTTCGACGCCGCCGACGGCTCGGTCATCGGCAGGCGTAGCTCGGACGAAAATCCCGGACGGACCTTGGACAGCGCATATTTGGCCGGTCCTGGCGATGCATCGCTGAACAAAGCCGCATGCAGCGGATAGAGGCGATCCTGGAGCGCCAGCGCGTCATCCCAACGACGCTCCCGCGTCGCAGCCTGGAATTCGGCGCACAGCTTGGGGCGCGATATTTGCCGTAACAGAGATACAACCCACCCCGCCCATGGCATTGAAGCCTAAAGCCATGTCGTCATTGCCCGAAAGTTGGATGAACTCCTCACCGCACGCCAGGCGCTGAGCTGACACGCGGGCAAGATTGCCCGTCGCGTCCTTCACGCCAATGACGTTGGGAAGCCGCGACAGTCGCGCCATAGTTTCCACCGAAATGTCCGTGATGGTCCGCGAAGGCACATTGTACAGCATGATCGGAAGGTCGAGGTCAGCGACCGCGGCCAGGTGAGCATAGATGCCGTCCTGGTTGGGCCGATTGTAATAGGGCGGCACGTGCAGCGCCGCGTCCGCGCCGGCGCTCTTCGCGATCTTCGTCAATTCGACCGCATGGGCGGTATTGTTCGACCCGCAGCCGGCAAGCACCGGAACGCGCCCACGTGCCACTTCGACCGCCATCTCGATGAGGCGCCCCTGCTCGTCGATCGACAGGGTCGCGGCCTCGCCGGTGGTGCCGCAGGGCACCAGTCCGTTCGATCCTTCGTCGATCTGCCACTCGACCAGGTCTCGGAACGCCGCCTCATCCACTCGGCCTGCCGCAAATGGCGTCAACAGCGCCGGTATCGACCCGAAAAACATGAATTTTTTCCTTCACCGGGACTCGCTCGCGGGGTTAGGCTCGCGAAATCGAGGGTGTTGTTCAGCGGCTGATAAGGACTCGGGGCACATTATGTCCAGCATGAGGAGCATGGGGATTTTCAGTTCGCTGCTTTTGTCGTCCATGGCGGCTGCGTCGGTCCAGCAATCCGGCCCGACGGCGCCGGCTACCTCTGCCGCGATCCAGGCCACAAGCCAGGCCGCAGTTTATGACATCAACTATGCTTTGGCCGACTGGCGAAGGTTGCGCGCCAGCGATGGCTACGCCTTCGCCGATTATGCTCGCTTCGTGAATGCCAACCCCGGCTGGCCCGGCGAAAGCGGGATCCGCCGGAGCGCCGAGAAGGCCATGCGACCGGGCGAAATCCGCAATCAACGTATTGGCCTTCTATCGTTCGACTGAACCTCAATCCGGCAACGGGTGGGCCCGGCTGGCGGAAGCCTATTCGGCGACGGGAAAAACTGCCGAGGCGCTCGCCGCAGCGCGCGGTGCATGGATTTCGGGCGACCTCAGCCAGTATGACGAGCAATTGCTCTTCTCGAGATTCAGGTCGCAACTGACCGCCGACGACCATGACAAGCGGGTCGACGCCCTCCTGTTCGACAAGAGAACTACAGATGCCTACCGCATGCTGCCATGGACCAGCCCGGGGCGGAGGGCTTCGCTCTCTGCACGGATTGCGATGCTGTCACGCTCGGCCGACGCCGAGCAGCGCTACCAGGCGGTAATTGGGCAGGTCACGACCGATGCCGGCCTAATGATGGACCGCGCACGCTACCTGCGCGAAAGTGGATATGACCAAGCCGCCCGGCAGCTGTTCGCACGCTCGCACAATTTCACCTACCGCCCGATCGATCCCGAGCGCTTCTTGGACATGATGGTTTTGTTGTCCAAAGCGGCGATGGGCGATCGGCAATGGCAGATTGCCTATGACATCGGCCGCCAGACCGATGATCTTTTCGGTCCAGGCGCCGATATCAGCCTGAAAAGCTATGCGATCCGCGACGAATATACGACCCTGACCTGGAATGCCGGCACCGCTGCGCTGGAGCGGATGAATCGCCCCCGCGACGCGATCGGGCTGTTCGACAAATATGCCCGGGCCGGACGCTCCCTGCAGGTCGCGACCAAAGGATGGTACTGGGCAGGACGAGCTGCTTCGCAAGGCGGCGATCCATTGCGTGCCAGGGCCTATTTCGAACGAGCCGCCGCGACCCCGGAGCTGTTTTACGGCCAGCTGGCGCTAGAGCGCCTGGGCCGGGTCGTCCCCGCGCCTGCCGGCACTCCGGCAGTGGCGGTGACCGACGCCCAGCGCCAGGCTTACAACCAGAAGCGGCTGGTGCGCGCGGTCCGGTTGCTTGGCCAGCAAGGGCGGCGCGATGAGCAGAGCCTGTTCATTCGCGCCTTGTCTGAAGACACCGATACGGACGCCGAACGGCTGCTTTCAGTAGAGCTGGCGGCGCAAGTTTATCGGCAGGATCTTGCGGTGTGGACCGCACGCTCGGCACGCAACTCAGGGTCGGCCTTCTTTTACAAGTCTGCCTTCCCGACCCATTCGGCAAATGTTCCGTCGGGCCGCGCCTGGTCGTTGGTTCATGGCATCACCCGGCAGGAGTCCAGCTTCGATCGGGGCGCCGTGAGCCCCGCCAACGCCCGGGGGATGATGCAGTTGATGCCAGGAACGGCGCGTGAGCAGGCGGGAAAAATGGGGGTCGGCTACGATTATGGGCGGCTGACTTCGGATCCCAGCTACAACGTCATGCTGGGCAGCGCTTACTTCCAGCGGCTGGTCAACATGTGGGGTGGCAACTATCCGCTTGCGGTGGCCAGCTACAATGCCGGGGCCGGCAACGTCCGCCGCTGGGTCAACAGCTACGGCGATCCGCGAGGGAATGTCGATATCGTCTCCTGGATCGAAAAAATCCCGTTCGAGGAAACCCGCGGCTACGTCCAACGGGTGCTAGAAAATAGCGTCGTCTATGACCGGTTGAACCCATCGCTTCCGGGTCCGCAGACGGTGCATATTTCCGCCTATCTCGGCAAGTCGTCGCGTCCCGGCTAAGCATTCAAAGCCATGTCCGACCGACCACCGCGCTTCATCACGCCGCAAGGCTTCGCGCACATCCGCGCCGAATATGAGCAGCTGTTCGGCAGCGAGCGGCCGAAGTTAGTCGACACCATTGCTTGGGCGGCCGGCAACGGCGACCGGTCCGAGAACGGTGATTATATCTATGGCCGTAAGCGGCTGCGCGAGATCGACCGGCGATTGTCCTATCTGTCCAAGGTGATGAAAACAGCCAAGGTGGTAAACCCCGCCACCCAGGAACAGCGCCAAACGGTAAGGTTTGGAGCGACCGTCGAACTGGCCGACGAGCAGGACGAGCGCCGCATCATTACGCTGGTGGGTGAAGACGAAGCCGACGCCTCGAGCGGGCGGATCAGCTGGGCCGCCCCGATCGCCCGAGCGCTCGTCGGCGCGAAGGTAGGCGACGAGCGCCTCGTCCGGCTGCCCGTGGGCGAGAAAAGCTATGAAATCATTTCGATCCGCTACCCGGATTAGCCTCGGCTGGGCTCGCTTGATTTGGAGCGAAACGGGACAACGGTTTCGCCGCTAACCGGCGGCTCAGCGGGCATTGCCTTTTCCATCAGGTCGCAGATCGTGGTTAGCGCGGCAATGCAGCCGGCGACCCGGTCATTGCCGTCGATAACGCTCCAGGGCGCCCAGCGCGTGTTGGTGTGATCGAAAAGGTCACGAAGCACCTCCAGCGTACGATCGCGCTGGCCGAGCCCGGCCACGGCATCCTTGGACAGGATGTGTCGAAGCCAGGGATCATCCTGGCGCACTCTTAGATTCGCCGCCTGCTGCTCGGCCGAGACATGGAAGAACAGCTTGGCAACCAGCGTTCCGTGATCCTTCTGCTGGGCCTCGAACTCGTTGACCTCGTCGCAGGACCGAGCCCAGCGTTTGTCGTCAAGCTTCCCGGATACCCGCTCCTCGATGATCCGCCGGTACCAGCTGCGGTAGAAGATCGTAGTATCGCCGGCGGCCGGAATTCGGCTCCAGAACGGCGCCAGCCAGTGACGATCGTCGTCGGCCTCGTCGGCGCCGCCTACGCTGACAACCCGGACGTGGGTCGGATCCAGCGATCCAACCAGTTTCTTCAGCGCGGATTTCTTGTTCGAACCGGTCCAGCCCTCGAACAGGATGATCGCTCGCCGACGATGGACGATTTGCGATAGCTGAAGATGCGCAAGTCGATCCTGAAGCGCTGCAAGCGCTTCAGCCGGATCACCGTTGAACGGCGCCCCCCGTTCAAATTTCGTTAAATCGATCGGCACAGGCGAGGCCTAACCGAAAGGATTATCGCCCGCAATTGCCCTGCGTCGACTGTCCTACAATGAGAGCGCCTTGCCGTGGCAAGATTGCCACGAACCGTTAGGAAGCCTTCGGCGCCTCCGGCGCGACGATGCGAATATGCAGTTCTTGCAACTGCTTAGCCATCACCGGCGCGGGCGCGTTCATCATCAGGTCTTCCGCCTTCTGGTTCATCGGGAAGACGATGACCTCGCGGATATTGGGCTCGTCGGCCAGCAGCATGACGATGCGGTCGATGCCCGGCGCCGAGCCGCCGTGCGGCGGAGCGCCGATACTTGAAGGCGCTGATCATGCCCGGGAAGTTCGTGTCGACCTCTTCGCTGCTGTAGCCGGCGATCTCGAACGCCTTGTACATGATGTCCGGGCGATGGTTCCGGATCGCGCCCGAGCTCAGCTCCACGCCGTTGCAGACGATGTCATACTGCCAGGCGAGGATGTCGAGCGGGTCCTTGCTTTCCAGCGCTTCCATCCCGCCCTGCGGCATCGAGAATGGATTGTGGCTGAAGTCGATCTTCTTCTGCTCTTCGTTGTACTCGAACATCGGGAAGTCGACGATCCAGCAGAAGCGGAAGGCGTCCTTCTCGATGAGGTCGAGCTGCTCGGCGACGCGGGTACGGGCAAGGCCGGCGAGCTTGGCAGCTTCCGCTTCCTTGCCGGCGGCAAAGAAGATGCCGTCATCGGGGCCAAGGCCCATGACATCGGCAAGCTTGTCCATGCCTTCGGTGCCATGGTTCTTGGCGATCGGGCCGCCCCATTCGCCGCCCTTGCGGGTGGCGTAGCCGAGGCCGGCAAAGCCCTCGCCGCGCGCCCAATCGTTCATCTCGTCGAAGAATTTGCGGCTCTTTTCGGCCGTTCCCGGCGCAGGGACGGCGCGGACGACCCCGCCCTTTTCGACAATGCCGGCGAACAGGCCGAAGCCCGAGCCCGCGAAATGCGGGCCGACATCGTGGATGATCAGCGGATTGCGCAGGTCTGGCTTGTCGCTGCCGTACTTCAGCATCGCTTCCTTGTACGGAATGCGCGGATATTCGCCCGCCGGGGTCACATATTTCGCCGCCCGCGAACTCCGCGAACACGCCCGAAAGCACCGGCTCGATCGCCGCGAACACATCGTCCTGGGTGACGAAGCTCATCTCGAAGTCGAGCTGGTAGAATTCGCCCGGCGAGCGGTCGGCGCGCGCATCCTCGTCGCGGAAGCAGGGCGCGATCTGGAAATAGCGATCGAAGCCCGCGACCATCAGCAGCTGCTTGAACATCTGCGGCGCCTGCGGAAGCGCGTAGAATTTGCCCGGATGCACGCGGCTCGGCACCAGATAGTCGCGCGCGCCCTCCGGGCGACGACGCGGTCAGGATCGGCGTCTGGAACTCGGTGAAGCCCTGCTCGATCATCCGGCGGCGGATCGACGCGATCACTTGGCGAACGCAGCATGATGTTGGGGTGCAGCCGGTCGCGGCGCAGGTCGAGGTAGCGATACTTGAGGCGAATATCCTCGGGGTAATCGGCCTCGCCGGCCACCGGCATCGGCAGCTCGGCGGCTGACGATTGCACGGTCACTTCCTTGGCAACCACCTCGATCTCGCCGGTGGCCAGCTTGGGGTTAACCGCCCCGCCCTCGCGCTCGACAACTTCCCCGGTGATGGTCACGACCGATTCGACCCGCAGACCGTCGAGAATCTTCAGCGCTTCGCTTCCGGCCGCGGCGACAATCTGAGTCAGGCCGTAATGATCGCGCAGGTCGACGAACAGCACGCCGCCATGATCGCGCTTGCGATGGATCCAGCCCGACAGGCGGACAGTTGATCCGACATCGCTGGCACGAAGGTCGGCGCATGTATGGGTACGGTAGGCGTGCATGAAAATTGGCTCGCTGAGGTAAGGGGCAGTTCGCAGGTGCGAAATTTCGCGCCGCCGCTTCGCCTTTCGTTCATCCCTTTGTCAAGGCGCGTAGAGGTCGCTATGGGCCGCCCCAGATGAAAATTCACCCACTGATCACCTCCACCGACGAACTGGCAGCCCTCGTCTCACGCATCTCCACCGACGACTTCGTCGCGGTCGACACCGAATTCATGCGCGAGAACACCTACTGGCCCGACCTGTGCCTGGTGCAGATTGCCGGCAATGGCGAAGCCGCAGCGATCGACCCCAAGGCTGACGGTATCGACCTCACTCCGCTGCTCGAACTGCTCGTCAATGACCACGATGTGCTCAAGGTCTTCCACGCCGGCGGCCAGGACCTGGAGATCATCCACAATCTGACCGGCAAGGTGCCCAATCCGCTGTTCGATACTCAGATTGCGGCGATGGCGCTGGGCTATGGCGAGCAGATCGGCTATTCGAACCTCGTCGAAAGCGTGCTCGGCCATACGCTCGACAAGGGCGCGCGCTTTACCGACTGGTCGCGCCGGCCGCTCGACAAGCGCCAGATCGATTACGCCATCGCCGACGTCACCCACTTGGCTGAAATCTTTCCCATGCTGGTCAAGAAGCTGGTCAAGACCGGCCGCGGCGACTGGCTCGACGAGGAAATGGACCGGCTGGCCGATCCGTCGAGCTTCGCATTTGAGCTGGAAGACGCCTGGAAGCGTCTGAAGCTTCCCAGCCGCAATCCCGCCATCCTCGGTCGTCTGAAGGCGCTTGCCGGCTGGCGCGAAGCTGAAGCCCGATCGAAGAACCTGCCGCGTGGCCGAATCGTCAAGGACGATACGCTGAACGAACTCGCCAGCCATCCGCCCAAGACCCAGGACGACCTCGGCAAGGTTCGCGGCCTGTCCTCGGGCTGGAGGAACAACGACATCGGCGCACGGCTGATGGCGGCGCTGGCCACGGCCAAGCCGCTGGATCCCGACGAACTGCCCGCGCGCGAACCACGGCGGCCAGGGCCTGACCAAGGATGCCGCGCTGGTCAGCGACCTGCTGAAGCTGCTGCTCAAGATCCGCGCCAAGGAAGCGGGCGTCGCCGCCAAGCTGATTGCCCGCTCCGATGAGCTGGAATCGCTTGCTGCCGGGGTCCGCGACGATCTCAACATCCTGGCAGGCTGGCGCTTCGAAGAGTTCGGCCGCGATGCGCTCGACCTGGTCGAAGGCCGCCTCGCCTTCGCCACCGAGAATGGAAAACTCAAGCTGAGCCGAATCTCGTCCAATTCAGGAACCGATCAGGCGGCATAGCGCTAAATTGCTCGGTAAATTGATGGAGATGCCGATGCGCCGTTCGATTGTCGCCCTCGCAATTGTGCCCCTGGCCGCCTGCACGATCGCCGAATCGAAACCCGTTGGTGAGGTGCCGGTGGCGCAATGCCGCGACGAAAATCTGGCCAGCTTTATTGGGCAACCGGCAAGCCAGGAACTGGGTGTCCGCATCCTCGCCGCCTCCGGCGCGCGGGTTATTCGCTGGGTGCCCAAGGGGAGCGCGGTGACGATGGACTTTCGCGACGACCGGGTCACCGTTGCTCTCGACGAGGCGAACCGGGTCGAAAGGGCAAACTGCGGCTAGGTAAATCGCACTTCGCCCATGCGGCCGAGGGACTTGGCGAGCTGCTGGAGCCGCCGTTCGACCGCGCCGGCGTATAGGTCGCGATGCTTGGCCGGGATCATCAGGACCACGCTGCCGGGTTCGAGCGCAATCTTCGTCTTTCTCAGCAATGCCTCGGTCCCGCCGGATAGGCGCTGGGCCAGGCGCAGTGCGCGTCCCCAGGAAAGCACCCGGTCGGATTCCCCGGGCTTCAAAAGCGCCGCCAGGCGTGGATCGAACCCGCTGTCACCGCCGAACGCGGCACTAAGGCCCCGCCCCAGCACCGCTCGCCCATGGGCGTCGATGCCTACCCAATTGCCATGGATCGCCATGTCGACAGCGCGCTCGGCGCGAAAGTCCGGATGAGCATTCCAGGCGATGTCGCCCAATAGGCAGGCTGCCAGTCGCAACCGCTGCATCTCCCCGCTTTCGTCAGGGAAGAGCGGGTCCATCCACTGATCGATCGCGGCGCCATGATCGCCGAACCTGCCAAGTTGCTCCCCGACTTCCACCGCCGCGGCGAGCAGGGGGTCTTCCTGCTGAACGTCATCCGTCGAGATCGCGGTAAAGAAGCCCTTCGCGAAGTCCGAACGCCGAAACGACGATCCGCTTCGGGCCCAGTGTCTCGATCATCGCTTCGAGTATCGTTGCGGCAGCCGGCAGCGTCGGGATGCGAGAGCTGGAAATGCCGGTCAGAACCCTCAACTCCTCGACCGCAAGAGTGCCGAGAATGGCTCGAAGATCGGCCAGTCGCCCGGGCGCGATTCGATGGTTATGGACGATGGGCAGCGGATGCCCGGCAGTCTTCATGTCGAGCAACGCCAGCGCTCTGAAAGATCCGCCGACCAGGTAGAGGCCTTGGCCTCGGGCCGCGCGGCGCAGCCGGCTCTGTTTCAGGCCGGCCTCTAGCGCGGAAATGATATCGGTTAGTTTTGGGGAGCTACCGACGCGAAGGGAACCCAGCGGCAGCGAGATTCCCTCGCCCGGCGGAACCACGCGCAACTCCGATCAACTCCAGGCTACCGCCACCGAGGTCAGCGACGATGCCGTGGGCGTGCGGAATGGCGGAGATCACCCCAAGCCCGGATAATTCCGCCTCCTCTTCGCCGGCAGCAATCGCGGCTTGAGGCCGACCTCGGCAATTCTCTTGAGGAAAGCTGGTCCGTTGCTGGCATCGCGAACTGCGGCCGTGGCCACCGTGTGCATCTTCTTCAGCCCCATTTCCCTGCCGAGTTGCCGAAATCGCGCAAGCGCCCGGAGGGTCATGTCCATCGCCTGGTCGTCCAGCCTCCCGTCGCGCGCCAGGCCGCGGCCCAGTGCGGCCATCACCTTCTCGTTGAACAGGACTGACGGCACGCGGGGCACGCCGCCATAGGCCATGAAGCGAACGCTGTTGGAGCCGATGTCGATGATCCCGACTGGACCGAAGCGCTTGACGGCCATGTCAGCCGCGCTGCGTCAGGCGCAGCTTGGGCACGGCCCTGCCCGGCCAATGCCTGGCCCCGACCCGAAAGCGACGGATTGGTCATGAAATAGCGATGGAGGTTGAAATGACGCTTGCCGGGCTTCAGCCGCGTATAGCTGCCGTCGGAGTTCAGGATCCAGCTCTGCTCATTGTCGATCAGATTGGCGATCATCACCTGGTCCAGCACCTGCGCATGAACCGTCGGATTTTCGATCGGCATCATATATTCGACCCGCCGATCGAAATTGCGCGGCATCCAGTCGGCCGAGCTGATGTAGACCCGGGCCTTGCGGTTCGGCAGCCGGGCGCCGTTGGCGAATACGAAGATGCGGCTGTGCTCGAGGAAGCGGCCGACGATCGATTTTACCCGGATATTTGATCGACAGCCCGGGCACCCCGGGCCTCAGGCAGCAAACGCCGCGCACAATCAGCTCGATTGAAACGCCGGCCTCGCTGGCCTGGTAGAGCTTTTCGATAACTGCCTGGTCGACCAGGCTATTCATCTTGGCCCAGACCGCCGAAGGCTTACCCTCTCTCGGCATTGGCGATCTCGGCATCGATCAGCGCCAATATCTTGTCGCGCATTCCAGCGGGGCTGAGGGTCAGCAGCTCAAGGCCCTTAGGCTGCACATAGCCTGTGGTCAGGTTGAACAGCTTGGCTGCATCGCGCGCGGCGCGGCGCGATGACGTGAAATAGCTGAGGTCGGTGTAAATCTTGGCCGTGGTCGGGTGATAATTGCCCGTTCCGAAATGGCAGTAAGTCCGCATCACGCCGCCTTCGCGCCGGATCACCATCGACACCTTGGCGTGGGTCTTCCATTCGACGAAGCCGTAGATGACCTGCACCCCGGCGCGTTCGAGCCGGCTCGCCCAGAGCAGATTCTGCTCCTCGTCGAAGCGCGCCTTCAGCTCGACCACGGCGGTCACCGATTTGCCGGCTTCGGCTGCCGCCACCAGTGCATCGATGATCGCCGACTGCTTGCCGGCGCGATAAAGCGTCTGCTTGATTGCGACGACGTCGGGATCTTCCGCGGCCTGGCGGAGGAAGGCGACCACCACCTCGAAGCTTTCGTAGGGATGGTGGACGATGAAATCCTTGGCCCTGATCGCGGCGAAGCAGTCGCCGTCATGCTCCATGATCCGCTCGGGAAAGCGGGGCGTGTAGGGCGGGAACTTCAGGTCGGGCCGATCGGCCTCGACCAGCTGGCCGAGGTCGGCAATGCCGATGAATCCGGCGCTTTCCGCGACCAGGGCAGTGTCGGCCTTAAGGCCTTCGCGAACCATTTCTTCCAGGTCGGGTGGCGTATCTGCAGCGAATTCCAGCCGGATGACCCGCCCGCGACGGCGGCGCTTGATGGCGCTGCGGAAGTAGCGAACCAGATCCTCGGCTTCCTCCTGGACTTCGATATCGCTGTCGCGGATCAGCCGGAATGCGCCGGCATGCGATCTTGTCGAAGCCGGGAAAAAGCTGATCGAAATGGGCACGGATCGCATTCTCGATCGAAATGAAACGTAGCTTTGTGCCTGGGAGCTTCAGGAAACGCGGCAAGGTCGGCGGAATCATCAGCAGCTCGACGACCGGTCTCGGCCTTCTTTCCCCGCCTTAGGTCGAAAACCAGGCTGAAGCCGCCGTTCGGAATGAAGGGAAAGGGATGCGACGGGTCGATCGCCTGGGGGGTCAGGACGGGCAAAATCTGTTCGCGGAAATGATCTGCCAGCCACTCGCGTTCGGCCGGCGGTAAGGTCGTCCTCGCCGATGACCTGCAGGCCTCGTCGGACAAGGCTTCACGAAGCAGGATCCATTCCGCCTGCTGTGCAACCACCAGGGAGTCGGCTTGCTCGGAGATAGCGTCGAGCTGCTGCGTGGCGGTCATTCCGTCCGCGCTCAAGTCCTCGACACCCTGCAACTGATGACCCTTCAGGCCCGCCACGCGGACCATGAAGAATTCGTCGAGGTTGTTTCCCGAAATCGAAAGGAAGCGAAGGCGCTCCAAGCAGAGGGTGGGCCGCATTGGTGGCTTCTTCCAGCACACGCCGATTGAACGCGAGCCAGCTCAGCTCGCGGTTGAACAGCCTGCGCCGGCGCGGCCTGTATCTTCTCGCCCTGGACGGTCATGCCGCTCCCCTGGTGTCGATGATGCCGCCCTCGCCCAGCGCGCGCCGGATCGTCGGCAGCGTCAACCGGGCGCGCTCGGCAATGGCAAAGCGGTCGATCGCCTCGACCACCCGCTCGGCCATCAAATAGCTGCGCTCGACCCGTTCGCCGATAAACTTCAGCGCCTTCGTCCGGGATGTGCAGGCCGCGATCCGCGAACAGCAAGCGAATGACGGAGCGAAACAGAGCGTCGTCAGGCTGCTCGATACGCGCCATCGGCGTGATCGCCAGTCGAGTTCGAAGATCAGGCAAGGCCACTTCCCATGCCGGGGGTACTTCGTCGACAATCATGACAATCGGGTGACCGCTATCCTGGGCGGCGTTCCACGCATGAAACAGCTCGGCCTCGTCATGGCGCTCGGCTGCGTCGAACAAACGGCCCTTCACGCGTGCGACGAATGCTCGGGCCAGCAGCGATCGACCCGACCGGCGCGGCCCGGTCAGCATTGTCGCCTTGACCGGCCACAGGCTCCAGTTGCGAAAATGATCGAATGCCGAGCGATTGGCCTCGGACAGGATGAACCGGCTATCGTCCTGAGCCTGCGGCCAGTCGAGCGGCAGCGCGATCTGGTCCGCAGGCGTCTTCATTGGGCCTGGCCGGGCGGCGGGGCCGGCGCGATCCCCGGCGCGGCCCCTCGCGTAACGTAGAGCACTCCGCCCCGATTGGTGACCGCCCATCCGCGCGACGACAGCGACGACCCGAGCGCCGACACGTCGCCCCGGAAATTGACCGAGAGATTGGCGCCGCCATTCGGCAAGGCGGCCTGGGTGACCCAAATGACACCGGCAAGGCCGCGTATTTGCGCAACGCTCTGTGCAACGGCCCCTGCGTCGCCACGCTCGATAACCAGTACCTGCACGACCGTCGGCTGGACGACGGGGGTAAGTCGGGGCTTCCTCGCTCTCCTCCTCAACCTGAGGCGGGGGCGGCTGGATGATGAGGTCGGGATCGCCGCGAACGATGCCTGACGCCAAGAGCCTGCGCGAACAGCTCATCCATTCTCTGAACGCCTTCGCTCATCATGCGCGGCAAGGTCATTGCCGTCCTTGGCGGTCAGCTCGAAGCTGCCGAGTGTCTGCCCGTCGGGCCCGAACTTCCCGACGAACAGCGCCTTGCTCGGCCCGCCCGGGTAAAGCCGGTCGAGGCGCACTTCGGCGACCAGGACATTCGCGGCGCCGTAGAGGTCGAGGATGTTTCGCCACCAGCCGCGGCCAGGTCGCCGCGTCTGCGCGGCATTGACCAGCAGCGGGTCGACCCCAAGGCCGCTGACCCGGACATAGTCGATCGGGCTCTGTGAGGTCCGGAACTGGGCCCAGGCGCGCTGCCAGGGATTGCGCAGCTCGACGCTGGTCGCCGGTGCCGCCGGAAACCAGCACCGGGATGAGCAGCATCGGCGCCGACCGGCTGATCTGCCCGGCGAATCCAAGCAGCTCGCCCGCGCGCGCCCGGTCGAACAACACGCCCAAGCGTGGCGATATAACGATTGGGGCCGATCTGCTCGCGCTCGACCACGATCGAGCTGACCAGACCGTCGAGGATTGAATCCGAAAGATTTGGAGCTTCGCTGATCGGCCGCTTGTTGGTCTTGGCCCACAGCGCCTTGAAACCCTCGCGCTGAGCGATCCGCCAGCCGGCGTAGCGCGCGCTATCGGCATCCTTGCCGCCGACATCGACCTTGATGCCGGTGATCTCCAGCGTGCCGGAGCTGTCGATCGGCAGGATTCCCCGCTCGCCGCTTTCCATCTGGGCAACGAGCGGCGCCGCCCAGTCCGGCGAGCGCAAGGAAGGTGGCGGCAAGGAGGACGGCGGGCCGGCGGAACAGCATCAGGGCGCTTTTGGCGACAATGGCGTGGAAATCCAAGCGCGATATGGCTAGGCGCGGCCATTGTCCATGACCGAAAAGCCGCTCACCTACGCCGACGCGGGCGTCTCGATCGCCGCCGGCAACGCGCTGGTGAAAGCCATCGCGCCGCTAGCCAAGTCGACGGCCCGGCCCGGGGCCAATGCCGAGCTTGGCGGATTCGGCGGCTTCTTCGACCTCAAGGCGGCCGGTTATGACGATCCGCTGCTCGTCGCCGCCAACGACGGCGTCGGAACCAAGCTCAAGCTCGCGATCGACACTGGCAAGCATGACGGGGTCGGGATCGATCTGGTCGCAATGTGCGTCAACGACCTCATCGTCCAGGGCGCCGAGCCGCTATTCTTCCTCGACTATTATGCGACCGGGAAGCTCGACAACGACGTTGCCGCAGCGGTGGTCGCATCGATCGCCGAGGGATGCCGCCAGGCCGGCTGCGCGCTGATCGGCGGCGAGACGGCGGAAATGCCCGGCATGTATGCGCCTGGCGACTATGACCTCGCCGGCTTCTGCGTCGGCGCGGTCGATCGGGCCAAGGCGCTCACCGGCAACCGGGTCGCGCCCGGCGACGTGATCCTCGGCCTCGCCAGCTCGGGCGTCCATTCGCAACGGCTTCTCGCTGGTCCGGCGGCTGATCGAGGTCAACGGCTGGAAACTCGACCGCCCTGCCCTGTTCGACCAGGACCGGCTGCTCGGCGATATCCTGCTCGAACCGACCCGCATCTATGTGAAGAGCCTGCTGCCGCTGGTCCGCGAAGGGAAGATCGGCGCGCTGGCGCACATCACCGGCGGTGGGCTGCTGGAGAATATTCCGCGCGTCCTGCCTGAAGGCGCGCATGCGATGGTCGATGCCGACAGCTGGCCCCTGCCCCGCCTGTTCGCCTTCCTCCAGGCCGGCGGCGCGATCGAGCCGGCCGAGCTGGCGCGCACCTTCAACTGCGGGATCGGCATGGTCGCCATCGTCCGCGCTGAGGACGCCGCCGAAGTCATCGAACGCCTCGAAGCTGCCGGCGAGAAGGTCAATCGCATCGGCCGGATCGAAGCCGGCGAAGTCGGGTTGCACCGTCAGCGGCAGCGCCGGCGACCTGGAGCGCCCGCGAAGACTGGTCGGCAAGTCATCATGGCTGAACGCAGCCGGGTTGCAGTGCTGATTTCCGGCCGCGGCTCGAACATGGCCGCGCTGATCTACGCGGCCCGCGCCGACGACTGCCCCTATGAGGTCGCGCTGGTCGACCGGCGACAAGCCCGACGCGCCCGGTCTCGCTTTGGCGGAAGCCGAAGGCGTTCCGATTGCCCGGCTAGCTGGCGCAAAGGAACAAGGCGCAATTCTTTGCAGGTCTGCAATCCGCGCTCGAAGCGGCGGACGTCGATCTGGTCGCGCTGGCAGGCTTCATGCGCATCATTCCCGACGATTTCCTCGCCCGGTGGGAAGGCCGGATCGTCAACATCCACCCTTCGCTTCTGCCGAAGCACAAGGGCTTGAAGACCCACCAGGCCTGTCTCGAGGCGGGCGAGAACGTCACTGGCGCGACCGTTCACCTGGTCACGGCCGAGCTCGATTCCGGAGAGACACTTGGCCAGGTCGAGGTCGCGGTTCTGCCGGACGACACGCCTGAATCCCTGGCCGAACGAGTGCTGATTGCCGAGCATCAGCTCTATCCCCGGATCGTTAGCCAATATCTGGGCCGAACCCGCGATTTCGACTGGATCACCGAGCGGGTCGGCGAGCTCGCCGCTCACGCTTCCAGAGACACGGTACCAGACCAGCCACGGATCGCCTGGCTGGAAGGTCGGCAGCCAGAGCAGTGCCAAATTCTTCGCCATCATGTGGAACCGCCATCACGGCGAGGAATCGGTCGGGGTTTTGGTGAAATGCAGCGGCCAGGACGAAATGGCGCAGCTGATCGAGGCCGAACCTGAGCTCTACTTCCGCCCGGCCTATTATGGCCCGTCCGACTGGATCGGGATCAAGCTTGATCGGCCGCGAGTCGATTGGGAACATGTCATGAGCTGGCTTCAGCGCAGCTGGCAAGCAATGGCGCCGGCGCGTTTGACCAAGTTGATGCGGATCGCCAACGAGTTTTGATCGACGGCCATCTCTGGCACGAGTAGATTCGCCCTTTAAACGACGCGGAGCTTACTCATGATCGCGTTCCTGATGCTGGCAGAAGTGGCCACCATTCCAATGCCCGCCTACCTCGCCGGTTGCTGGGAGCAGCGCATCGAAGATCGCTGGACGGAGGAATGCTGGACTGACCCGCGTGGCGGGCTGATGATCGGCTCTGGCCGCGACGCCAGGGGCGATGCGATCAACCATTGGGAATGGATGCGGATCGAGCGCGGTACCGATGGCAGCGTGACATTTTACGGTTCCCCCAAGGGCGCTCCCGCCGTCGGGTTCAAGGCGATCCAGTCGGACGAAGAATCGATCACGTTCGTCAACCTGTCCCACGATTATCCGCAGCGAGTACGTTACGTCCGAAGCGCTTCCGGGATCGATGCCGAAGTCTCGCTTGCCGACGGCAGCAATCCGAATCGATGGAGCTATCGCCGCACTGCGGGTGCCCCCACCGGAAACTGAATGGCGGTCGATGACTGGACGCTGACCGCTAATTTGCGCCACTACCGGGCATGCAGCCTTTCCAAACAATAGTCACAGGGCTGATTCTCGTCGCCGTAGTCGCGACGCTTATGCGCGCCATCCTCCGGCCCAATCGAGAGCCGGCGTCGCGACTGGCGTGGGTGATCGTCATCCTTGTCGTGCCCATCATCGGACTGATCGCCTATTTGCTCCTCGGCGAAGCCCGCATCAGCTACTCCCGCCGCCAAAAAGGCCGTGAGATTGACGCCATCCTTCCACGGCCGACCTCGGATGCCGCGAGCGCTCAAGCGCTCGAAAGTGGTGCATATGTCTCGCCGTTTGCACTTGCTCGCTCGATCAACGGGCTTGGCCCAACCGGCAGGAATCGTGCGCTACTTGCCGCCGACAGCAATGCCGCAATCGACGCCATGGTTGTCGACATCGACGCCGCATCGAGCAGTGTCCATCTCTGCACCTATATCTGGCTTGCTGACGGGAACGGCAGCAAGGTCAAGGAAGCCTGCATTCGCGCCGCGCGCCGAGGGGTCGCCGTTCGCGCACTGGCTGATGCGCTTGGATCGCGTCAGTTCATCCGATCGGCGCATTGGCAGGAACTTGCGAACGCCGGCGTGGAAATCCGCGTTGCGCTTCCGGTCGGCAATCCGCTTTGGACATGGATTCGTGGCCGGGTCGACCTGCGCAATCACCGCAAATTGCTGATCGTCGACAATCGCATCGCCTGGTGCGGAAGCCAGAACGTCGCCGACCCGGAATTCCGGATCAAGCCTCATTATGCGCCCTGGGTCGACATCATGACGCGTTGGGAAGGGCCGGCTGCCCGCCATTGCCAGTTCCTCTTCGTTTCCGACTGGATGGGCGAAGGCGGCTCCGACATCAGCGCCCTTTTGTCAGAGCAATGGCCGGCAGATGAGCTGGATTCGGGAACAATCATTGCACAGGTCCTGGGCACTGGGCCCACTATCGATTTCGATGCAATGCCGTCCTGCTTTGCGGAACTCATTCATTCCGCGCGTCGGGAACTCGTCATTACGACCCCCTATTTCGTCCCAGACGAGCAAGTCCTGTATGCTCTGACGTCCGCCGCCCGGCGCGGGGTCGACACGATCCTTGCCCTGCCGCAACGCAACGACAGCAAGGTCGTCGCGGCGACCTGCCGCAGCTATTATGGCGACTTGATAAATGCCGGCGTGAAGGTGTTCGAATACCGCTGCGGCCTGCTCCACGCCAAGACCATGCTGGTCGATCGAACGGTGGGGCTGATCGGCTCCGCCAATCTCGATCGGCGAAGCTTCGAGCTCAATTTCGAGAACAACATCATATTTGCCGATCCTGCATTCGCTGAGGTCATTCGCGCTCGCCAGGAGGAATATGTTGGTCAGTCCGACCTGGTCACTCCTGAGGTGATCGCACGTTTCGGGCTTGCGGCGCGGCTTTGGCAAAACGGAATGGCGATGCTGAGCCCGATCCTCTGATTCATGGGACGGCTTCCGCCGGTCGTTCGATTCAGCAGCCCTGCGTCCGCTGACTAATTGGCCCGAATTTCGTCGGCCATCCACGTGCGGAAAGCCGCAATCTTTCGTTCATTGGCCCTGCCCTTCTTGCACACGAGCCAAAACGAATAATTGCTAGGTACCGCGGTCTCGAACAATCGCAGCAGGTCGCCGGCGGCAACGTCGTCGGCAACCAACGGCGAAAGCCCCAGAGCGACCCCCTGCCCCTTCATGGCTGCCATCAGCGCCATGTGATGGCTTTCAAAGCGGGGGCCAGCGGGCAAGCTGTCTGAGGTCACGCCAGCAGCTTCAAACCAGCTCCGCCACGTCGGTAGCCCGGACGCCTTTCGAGCAATCTCATCCTCGATTAGTGGCGCTTCTCGTAAGGCCGCCGGGTGCGCAATCTCGCCTTTGTGCCGATCAGCGAAATCCGGACTGCATACCGGATAGGCTTCGACCTTCGCGATCAACTCACAGTAAAGATCCCTCATAGGATCCCGGCCCGTATCGGATACCGATATCAACCTCGTCGTGGTCAAACGAAGCCAAGTTATCCTCGCCAGCAATTCGCACCTGATATTGAGGGAATCGCGCGGCAAATCGTCCCAGCCGCGGAGCAAGCCATTGATGGGCGAATGACGGCATGGCGCTGACCCGCAGCAAGCTGCTCTCCGGTCCGATGCTTGCGCTCAATAGCTCTTCCATTTCCGAAAACAGCCGGCTGAGCGTCGGCGCCAATTGCTCGCCCGTTTCCGATAGGACGACCGAACGATGGCGGCGTACGAACAACGGCCGGGTCAGTATCTCTTCGAGACGACGGATCTGCAGACTGACGGCCGATGGAGTTACGCCCAACTCCTCGGCGGCCGCGCGGAAACTGCCAAGGCGTGCCGCGGCCTCGAAGCTGCGAAGGGAATTTAGGGGCATCGGTGTGCGTGGCGATCGCATTAGCGCGTTTTCACATAAGATTTGCTTATGCGTAAGCGACAATTTGTCGTTTGTGAAGAAACCGCGCGTGCTTCAATTTTTATGCCATGGAAACCCTATCCGATAGGCACCGCATCAGTTCCCTGGCCGATCTCGCCGAATTGGGCCGCCATCGCCTTTCTGATAACTTCTTCATGCGCGACATGCTCTATAGCGAGGTCGGCAATTTCCACGGCGTGGCCAATATTCCCGAAAGCCCCGATCTCGCGATCGCCGCTGGGGAAAAGCTCTGCCAATTGGTACTGGAACCGCTGCGCAAAGCCTTTGGCCACATCGCCATACGCAGCGCCTATCGTTCGCCGACGCTCAACGCCCACTGCCATCAACTTCACAGTCAGGGCGTCGCCGAAAGCTGGTGCACCTGCAATGAAGACAATGCCGCCCACCACATCTGGGACGTGCGCGATGCACAAGGGTTTCTCGGCGCAACTGCGACCGTAGTCGTTCCGGCCTATATCGAACATTATGAACGCACCGGCGACTGGCAGTCGCTTGGCTGGTGGATTCGCGACCATTTGGCCCACCACGCAGGTGTGCAGTTCTTCCGCAGGCTCTGTGCCTTCAATATCCGCTGGTATGAAGGGCCATCCGACAGGGCGGTCGGCTATCTCGACCCGCCAACCCGCATCACGCTGACCAAGGCCGGCCAGACCGGGTTCGAAGACGATCACCGGCCACTCTACGCCGAAGCCATCCATCCGATCCTGAAAGACTGAAGGAAGCAATGACCTTGAGTTTCAAACTTGCAATGATCGACCATGTCGGAATCCGTGTCACGGACCGCGAAGTCGCCCAGCAATTTTATGAAAAACTGGGGTTCGAATTCGATCCCGACGAAGATTCGCCGCGTGGCCGCTCGATCGGGCTCGCCAACGCGGCAGGAGCTCGCATCAACCTTATCTACAACGGTAGCCCGCGACCCGATGGTAACGTCCTGATGGACATTCCCGAAAAATGGCCCGGCTATACCCACGCCGCTTTCATCGTCGACGACCTCGACCGCCTAGTTGAGTGGCTGGCTACTCAGAACATCCCGATTACCGAAGGTCCCAGCATCTTCGGTCACGGCCGCCGGAAAGTCTGCTTCATCCGGGACCCCGACGGCAACGTCATCGAATTCGATGAAATTTTGGACGCGCAGCAGGCCGCCTGAAATGCCGCTTACCGTGCACCTCGTCCCGTGCCTCGAGGATAATTATGGATTCCTCATTCGCGACCAGACCAGCGGAGAGGTGGCAGCGGTCGATACGCCCGACGCGGCGCAAATTGTCAGTGCGCTCGACCGCTTGGGTTGGCACCTGACAACCATTCTTAATACCCACAAGCACGGCGATCACATCGGCGGCAACGAAGACTTGCGCAGACGGACTGGAGCCAAGGTCGTCGGTCCGGCCGAGGTCGCCGATCGAACCCACGTCGATCGAATTGTAGCAGGAGGCGATACGCTTTGGCTTGGTGAGACAGAGTTCAAGGTACTCGATACCGGCGGACATACGCTTGGGCACGTCAGCTATTATGCGCGATCGGATAACGTCGCCTTCGTCGGAGATGCCTTGTTCGCGATGGGGTGTGGGCGCCTGTTCGAAGGAACGCCCGATCAAATGTGGGCCAGCTTGTGCCGCCTTGCAGAGCTTCCCCAGGAAACCCGGATTTACTGTGCGCATGAATATACCGCGGCCAACGCGCGGTTCGCGGTTACCGTCGACGACGCACCACATGTCCGCGAACGCGCCGAGGCGATATTCGAAATTCGCACGCAGGCTGAGCCGACCGTTCCGACGACGGTTGCACTCGAACGTTCGACAAATCCTTTCCTGCGGGCACCCGCCCTCCGTCCGCAGCTTTCGCCCGTCGCAGCTTTTGCTGAGCTCCGACGGGCGAAAGACAGCTTCGGTGGCTAACCCAATGCAAAACCGCGTCCGCGCCCGGTGGGACGCCGGGGAGCCGGCGATCGCTGCCTGGCTGCAGATCCCATCGGCGCACCACGCTGAATTGCTAGCCAGTCTCGGCTTCGATGCGCTCGTCGTCGACCTCCAGCACAGCACCGTCGATCTGGGCGATGCGGTCGCCATGCTTGCAGCAATCGAAGCGAAGGGATGTGAACCGTTCGTTCGGCTTCTTCAAAACGATCCTGCAATGACCGGCAAACTCGCGGACTGTGGGGCCTATGGCATCATAGCGCCACTCATCGATGACGCCGTTGAGGCCCGCCGGCTGGTTCAGTCACTCCACTATCCGCCGACTGGCGCGCGGTCCCTCGGACCGCGTCGGCCACTGTTGCGGTGGGGCGCTGACTATCGTTTCATGACTGGTGAGGCCCTTGTCATATTGGCGATGATCGAGACGAAAGCAGGGCTGGAAAATCTTGAGCAAATCCTCTCGGTCGAGGGTCTCGACGGGGTATTTGTGGGCCCCTCGGATCTGGCACTTGCGCTCGGACGCGAGCCTTTAGCAGACCCAACCGATTCCGTCGTCGTCGCGGCAATTGAACATATCCTGTGCCGGTCTCATGACGCTGGAAAGCGCGCGGGCATCTTCTGCGGAAGTGTTGCGGCTGCACATGCCCGACTTGCGGAAGGCTTTGACCTTGTTTCGCTCGGGACTGACCTTCAGTTGCTGTCGGACGCCGCAAGAAAAGGCCTGCGCCAGCTTCGTCGATAATACTGCCAATCGGACAAGAGATCGCGGCACGATCAGGCTAGCACGAAAAAGGCCGCCGGATCGCTCCGGCGGCCTCGCGAGATTCGAATTGGCTAGGTTCAGCCGACGATTTCTTCCGGCTTGAAGAAGAAGGCGATCTCGATCGCCGCATTCTCGTCGCTGTCCGAGCCGTGGACCGAATTGGCCTCGATCGATTCGGCATAGCTCTTGCGGATGGTGCCCTCGGCGGCGTCGGCCGGGTTGGTCGCGCCCATCACGTCGCGGTTGAGCTTCACCGCATCCTCGCCCTCGAGCACCTGCACGACGACCGGACCGGAGGTCATGAAGGTGCACAGGTCGTTGTAGAATGGCCGCTCCTTGTGGACCGCGTAGAAGCCCTCGGCCTGGTCGCGGGTCATGTGGATGCGCTTCGAAGCGACGACGCGCAGGCCCGCATCTTCCAGCATCTTGGTGACCGCGCCGGTCAGGTTGCGGCGGGTGGCGTCGGGCTTGATGATCGAAAAGGTGCGGGTAACCGCCATTGCAAAGGCTCCAGATTTTCAGGGGTTGGGATTGGCCGCGCCCCTAGCCGGAGCGTGGACGAAGGGCAAGGCTCAGGCCTTCTTCATCCACTTCCCGTCCTCGAGCGCCCAATAGTTGCGCTCGACGCCTTCCCGGCCCGCGAGCAGCTTCCACGCCAGCCGCGCGCCTTCCAGCGTTTCGGCATCGAACAAGTAGAATGCGCGATCATAGGCCAGCGCCGATTCGCGCCATTCGCCGTCGGCGATCAGGACGTTTCGAGCCAGGTTTGGCGCATCGGTTCCGGTCGACAGCAGGATCGGCTGGGCCGCATCATCCGCCCCGCCCGCGAGACCATGCGGCAGGAAGCTGGCCGCGCCCTGATCCCACAATTGCCGATCGAGCCGGGCAAGCAGTGGCCTCGTCCGCGGCGACGACCAGCAGGCGCTGCCCATCGTCGAGCAGCTTGTCCGGCAATGCTGGCAACGACCTCGTCGGGCTGCGCCGCGCCGAGCTGGTAGAAATCGACGCGCACGGCCGGCGCCCTCGATCAGGCCTCGACAGTGTCGGCGATATACTGGTCGAGCAGCCGCACGCCGTAGCCGGTTGCGCCCTTGTCGTAGGTCGTGGCCGACGCCTTGTCCGACCAGGCCATGCCGGCGATGTCGAGATGGGCCCAGGCAACGCCGTCGTCGACATAGCGCTTGAGGAACTGGGCAGCGGTAATCGAGCCGGCTTCGCGCGGGCCGACATTCTTCATGTCGGCGATCGGCGAGTTGATCAGCCGGTCATAGGCCTCGCCCAGCGGCTGCCGCCACAGCTTGTCGCCGCTCGCCTCGGCCGCCTTGATCAAGTCTGCCGGCCAGCTTCTCGTCGTTGGAGAAGATGCCGGCATATTCATGGCCGAGCGTGATGACCATCGCGCCGGTCAGCGTCGCGAGGTCGATCATCACCTTGGGCTTGGATGTTCTGCTGGGCCCAGGTCATCGCATCGCACAGCACCAGCCGGCCTTCGGCGTCGGTGTTGATCACCTCGACCGTCTGGCCCGACATCGTCGTGACGACGTCGCCCGGGCGCTGCGCATTGCCGTCGGGCATGTTCTCGACCAGGCCGCAGATCGCCGACGACGTTGGCCTTGGCCTTGCGGCGAGCCAGCGCCTTCATGGCGCCGGCAACGGCGCCGGCGCCGCCCATGTCCCACTTCATCGCTTCCATGTTCTGCGCCGGCTTGATCGAAATGCCGCCGGTGTCGAAGGTCACGCCCTTGCCGATGAAGGCCACCGGCGTTTCGCCCGGCTTGCCGCCGTTCCACTTGAGGATCAGCAGCTTCGGCTCACGCACCGAACCCTGCGCAACGCCGAGCAGGGCGCCCATGCCAAGCTTGGCCATCTGCGGCGCGGTCGAGCACCTCAACTTCGAGGCCGAGACCTTTCACGCTCTGCAAGGACCCGCTCGACGAAGCGTGTCCGGATAGATGATGTTGGCCGGTTCGGTGACCAGTTCGCGGGTCAGCGACACGCCATCGACCAGCCGCCGCATAGCGGCTCTCATAGCGTTGTTCTGCCTCGGTCCCGGCCCCGACCACGGTCACGCTGGTCAGTGTCGGCTTCTGCTTGTCCTTTAGCCGGGTGCGATAGCGGTCGTAGCGCCAGCTGCGCAGCGCCGCCGCCAAGGCGACCCGGGCTGCCGCATCGGCATCATAACCAAGGCCGGTCAAGTCGATCACGGCATTGGTCTCGCCCGACGTCAGCAGCCGCGCCACCGCCGTCCCGCCCAGCTTCTCCGCAGCCTCGCCCGGTTTCACATCGGATCCGGTGCCGACCACCAGCAGTCGCCGCCCGCCGTCATCGAGGAAGGTTTCGACCACCGATCCGGGATCGCCTTCGAACCGGCTGCGCTTGAGCGCCGCGTCAACCGCTGCCTTGCTTTCGCCCAAGGCTGTCGAGCCCCGGTCGAACAGATCCCGCAGAGGGGAGTACCAGGGCGAAATCGCCGGTCGGGCGGGTGTCGGCAAAACGGATCTGCATGGATTTCCTCAAGTACAATCGGGCGAAGTAGCGCGCTCCTTAGGCCGTGCGCCGCGCCATGGCAAAGGGGCGCTTGGGCCAAAGGCGGATTGCCGCCCTTGGCGCAAGGTGCAATAGGCTGATTTCGACCAGTTTGGAGCGGGCAGGACTTGTTGGCAGTGCGATCAATTGGCCTGTGTTTGACCGCCTTGCCTCTGTTCCTGGCGCTGCCAAGCGCGGCGTCGGCCCAGGAAGCGTCGCCTCCTGCACAAGCGGAAGCCGAACCGCAGATCGAATTCAGCGCCGACGAGGTCACCTACGATACCAAGGCTGATGTCGTAGCCGCCCAGGGCCAGGTCCGAATGGATCGCGACGGCAATTATCTCGCCGCCGATCGAGTAAGCTGGGACCGCAAGAGCGGGCGCGTCATCGCCGAAGGCAATATCGTCATCGTCAATCCCGAAGGCGACAAGCTGATCGGCGAACGGGTCGATCTCACCGATACGCTTCGTGACGGCACGGTTGAGAACCTGCTCCTGGTGCTGGAAAGTGGCGGAAGGATTGCGGCGGTTCGGGGCTCGCGAAGCGAAACTCAGACCGAATTGGTCAATGCGGTCTATTCCGCATGCCCGGTTACGACGGACACCGGCTGCCCCAAAAACCCGAGCTGGAAGATCTCGGCCGCTCGCATTGTGCAGGATCGTACGACAGGACGAATTCGCTTTTCCGGCGGCCGACTAACCATCCTTGGCGTAACCCTGCCGTTGTTGCCGGTCTTTGCATTGGTGGTGGAACGCAGACGGGCGGATATGGCGGAGCGCTGGTTCCCGGCATTCGGGTCGACAGCAATAATGGGCTGGAAATCAACCTGCCCTATTATTTCCGCTTCGATCGCAACCGCGACCTGACCATTACTCCCCACCTCTACACCGGCGCGGCGCCGGCGCTTGAGGCGCGCTGGCGTCATCTCACCTCGATCGGCGCTTACCAAATTGGTGGCTTTGTCACCTATGGCACGGTTCCCGATTCAGATGCCGTGGATATAAATCCGGAGAGCCGGAAGGGCATTCGGGGCTACTTCGAAGCCAACGGTCGCTTCCAGCTCGATCCCTATTGGACGATAAGCAGCTCGCTTCGTGCTGCGACCGACAAGACTGTGACCCGCCGCTACGACATCACCCGCGACGACCGATTGCGGAGCTTCATCAATGCCGAGCGGATCTCGCTCGATAGCTATGTCTCGATCGAAGGCTGGGCATTCCAGGGCCTGCGCAGCACCGACAAACAGGATCGAATTCCATTCGCGCTTCCAGCCCTCGATGCCCGCTTCAGGTTCGACGATGTTCTTGGCGGACTGTGTGGAAGTGCAGGCCAACAGCCTCGCAATTCTTCGGCTGGATGGCCAGGATACCCAGCGCGCTTTCGCCAGCGCGCGATGGGACCTCCGCCGCCTGACGCGCATGGGACAGGAATTGACCTTCACTGCCTTTGCCCGGGCGGATGCCTATCACACGGACGAATCCCTGAAGACGCCGGTCGACGTTTATCGGGGTCAAGACGGCTGGCAATTCCGCGGGATCGGTGCGCTTGCTGCGGACTTGCGCTGGCCGTTGGTCGGCCTGCTTTGGGGTGGCACTCAGCGGCTGACACCCAGGGTCCAGCTCGTGGTGACGCCGCAGATCGACAATCTGGATATCCCCAACGAGGATGCTCGCGCTCGATCGACCTTGAAGACAGCAACCTGTTCGCACTGAGCCGGTTCGCCGGCTACGACCGGTGGGAGGACGGATCGCGCGTCACCTACGGCGTCGGTTGGGCATTCGACCGCCCCAAATGGTCGATCCAGGCGGACATCGGCCAAAGTTACCGCCTCACCGATGAGCCTAGCCTTTTTCCCGATGGAACCGGCCTCACCGATCGCTTCTCGGACATCGTCGGACGTACTCGCGTGCGCTTCGGCAGTCTTGTCGACGTCACCCATCGGTTCCGGCTCGACAAGGACAATCTCGCGCTTCGTCGCAACGAAGTCGACCTCACCGTCGGCTCCGATCTGACCTACATTCAGGTCGCCTACCTCAGGCTCAACCGCGATATTTCGTCAACCGTCGAAGATTTGCGCGACAAGGAAGAGCTTCGCCTCGCCGGCCGCCTGTCAGTTCCTTCGCTATTGGTCCGTGTTCGGGTCGACCGTGTTCGACCTGACCGGACAGGATGAAGACCCTCTGAGTCTGGCCGACGGTTTCGAGCAGGTTCGCCACCGTTTGGGCATCACCTATGAGGATGAATGCCTAGAACTTGGCGTTGCGTGGAAGCGCGACTATGAACGCGTCGGAGAGTTTAAGGCAGGTAGCACAATTTCGATTAATTTCTCGCTGAAAGGCATCGGCCGCTAAGCTGCGGTTCAGCCCGCCTGCGTAATGGCAAATCCTTACAGCGTTGGCGACAAAGGAAATTTTGAGGGTGGTAGTGAATCAGATCAACTATTCCGCGCGGTTAACGCGGGTCGTTCCGCTTGCGCTTGGCCTCGCCCTTGCGACGGCTGGATTCGCGCAGCAGGACACGCCCAGCTCGATCAGCACCCTCAACCTGCCGCAAAATCCGCAGGTGTTCGGGTCGCCCCTCCCGTCGGTGATCAAGGCAACCGCGATCGTAAACGGCGAAGTCATCACCCAGACCGACATCGACCAGCGTCTGGCGCTGCTGGCGATCGCCAACAATGCCCCCATCCCCGCCGATCAAGTCGACCGGCTGCGCCAACAGGTTCTCAGCAACCTGATCGACGAAACGCTGCAGATCCAGGCGCGCCAAGGCCGAGGAGATCGAAATTACGCGACGCGGATGTCGACAAGACCGTCGAGCGCGTCGCTGGCAATGTCAAGCAGACGCCGGACCAAATGGCGGAATATTTGAAGTCCCGCGGCTCCTCGATTCGCTCGATTCGCCGCCAGATCATGGGCGAAATCGCCTGGCGCCGGCTCCAATCGAAAAAGATCGAGAGCGGCGATCAGCGTCGGCGACGAGGAAGTCCAGGCGGTTATCGACAAGATGAATGCCTCAAAGGGCGCCGAGGAATTTCGGGTGGGCGAGATCTTCATCGCCGCCAACAGCGCCAATGAGGCAGAGGCCCAGGCCCAGATTGAGCAGATCTATAACGCGCTGCAGCAGGGCGGCTCGTTCGTCGGTTACGCGCGCCAATACTCGCAGTCCTCGTCCCAGGCAGTTGGCGGCGATCTTGGCTGGGTGCGGCCGGAACTGCTCCCGGCGGAACTCAGCGATGTCGTTCGGCAAATGCGCCCTGGTATGATTTCGCGGCCGATCAAGGTTCCCGGTGGCTATTCGATCGTAGCGGTCGCAGGACACGCGCAAGATCCTGACCGCCGATCCGCGCAATGCAATCTTGAGCCTGAAGCAGGTGACGGTGCAGTTTCCGAAGGGGACGACCCGCCAGACCGCTGAACCCCAGATCGCTCGCTTTGCCCAGGCGCCCTCAACATTGGCGGCTGCGGTGGTGCGGACAGGCTTGCCGGGGAGCTCAACGGCGAAGTGGTCGAGTCCGACCAGGTCAAGGTTCGCGATCTTCCGCCGGCACTGCAGGAAATGATCCTGCAAATGCAGGTCGGTCAGGCCACCCGCCCGTTCGGCTCGATCGAAGAAGGCGTCCGCGTCCTTGTGCTTTGCGGCCGCGACGAGGTCGATCCCAGCGTGCCCAGCTTCGACCAGGTCTATGCCCAGCTGAACGAAGAGCGCGTCAACCGCGTTCGCGCCGCTACCTGCGCGACCTGCGGCGTGACGCGGTGATCGACTACCGCTAAGGCGGGAGCCCATGGCAAGCATTCATCGACCCCTGGCGGTTTCGCTCGGCGATCCCGCGGGAGTTGGCCCGGAGGTCGTCGGCAAGTGCTGGGATCACCGCGCTCGCTTCGACTTGCCGCCGTTCGTTGCCATCGGCGATCCGCGTAGCCTGGCGGCCGTCTGGGACGGCCCGATCGCAACCATCGACGATCCGCGAGAAGCCGACAGCGCCTTCGATGTCGGCCTGCCAATCCTTCCGATTGCTTCGGTCGAAGCCGACTTGCCGGGCCATCCGAGCGTTGCCGGCGCCCACTGTTCGCTCGATGCGCTGGAACTTGCAGTCGGGCTGGCGCGATCCGGCTCCGCCGCTGCAGTGGTGACCGGCCCGGTATCGAAGCAACAGCTTTACGGTATCGGATTCAGCCACCCTGGCCAGACCGAATTCGTCGCCGAGCGCTGCGGCGTATCGCCCGCCAATGTCGCGATGATGCTGGCCGGACCGACGCTTGCGCACGGTCCCTGTCACTACTCACATCCCATTTGCTGCGGTTGTCGAAACCCTGACGCCCAGCCTGATCGAGGCGCGCGGCCGGGCTGCATTGCGCGGCCTTCAACGCAACTTCGGAATTTCCGACCCACGGTTGGCGGTTGCCGGGCTCAATCCGCATGCCGGCGAAGGCGGAACATTGGGGCGGGAGGAAATCGACCTCATCATGCCCGCCATAGAGGCGCTGCGGGCCGAAGGCTGGCGGGTGACGGGCCCTCATCCCGCCGACACCATGTTCCATGCCGCCGCGCGCGCGAATTACGACTGCGCGCTGTGCATGTACCATGACCAGGCGCTGATCCCGTTGAAGGCGCTCCATTTCGAAGATGGCGTCAACATCACCCTGGGCCTGCCGATCATCCGCACCGCGCCCGACCATGGCACGGCGTTCGACATCGCCGGGCAGGACCGGGCCGACCCCCGGGCGATGGCGGCGGCGATCAGGGTCGCCGCGCAAAGCGTTATCCACCGCGCAGCCGTTGCGGCCTAGCGCCCGTGCCGGAGCCGCTTCGCGACGTCATTGCCCGGCACGGGCTGCAGGCGACCAAGGCACTGGGGCAGAATTTCATCCTCGACCGCCAATTGCTGGCCCGCATCGCGGCCATCCCCGGCCCGCTGCAAGGCGCAACCGTCTATGAAGTCGGACCCGGGCCCGGCGGACTGACGCGCGCGCTGCTCGATACCGGCGCGAATGTCGTTGCGGTCGAGCGCGACCGGCGATGCCTCCCTGCCTTGGCCGAGCTCGAAGCGGAATATGACGGGCGGCTGCGCATCATTTCAGGCGATGCGCTCAAGATCGATGAGCGAACCGAAGCGGGCGCCGGGCGCACATATCGTCGCCAACCTGCCCTACAATGTCGGCACCGCGCTGCTTCTGCGCTGGCTTGAAGGGCCATGGCCGCCATGGTGGTCGTCGCTAACCCTGATGTTCCAGCGCGAGGTTGCCGAGCGGATCGTCGCCAGGCCGGGCAGCGAACATTACGGCCGCCTGTCGGTCGCTGCGCAGTGGCGGTCGAGGCCGCAGCATCGCGATGGCCGTGCACCGCTCGTCCTTCGTCCCGCCGCCCAAGGTCGCATCGGCAGTGGTCCACATCGTCCCGGCGGAAGAGCCGGCGGGCGTCGACCCGACAACGCTGGAAAAGCTGACTGCCGCCGCATTCGGTCAGCGGCGCAAAATGCTGCGATCGAGCTTGAAGAATGTACCTGGCGCGCTCGATGCGCCTGGCCAAGCTGGGCATCGATCCCGAGCGCCGGGCCGAAACGGTCAGCGTCGAGGAATTTGTCGCGCTTGCGCGACTGCTTTCCTAGTTCTTCTTCGGGACTTCGGGCGTCTTGACCGCCGCGAGCGCGGGTCCGCGTGCGATCGCGGTCGACAGCACCGCCACCTGCGGGCAGCCGGCATTCCCGCACAGCTTCTGCAGCTTGACGAGATTTTCCTTGGCCCGTGGGAGTGCACCCAGCTCGACCATCGCCTCGCCCTGAACGGCAAGCGCATCGCGGTCGGTCGGCTCCAGCGCCAGCGCCTTGTTCGTCAGGCGAATGGCCTGACCGAACAGCTTCTCCTTGATCGCCACCCGCGCCATCACGGTGAAGGCGGCGCGGTTCTTGGGATCGACCGCCAGCGCCGTTTCCAGCGCATCGTCGGCTTCGACATATTTGCCTTGGGCAAGCAGCGTCTCACCCTGCTTCATGAGTTCCACCGACTTGGGCGCGATCTGATCGTCGGGCCGCTGTCCGACCACCGCGACCGACATGGTCGAGGCGGCAAGACCGAGACAAAGAACAAGCGGTGTAAGGCGCATTATCATCTCCAACCAATCGCGCAGCCCTAGCATGGCCGAACAAAACGCGCGACGAAAAAGCCGTCGGTGGCATCGTGCCTGGGGGTCAGGATCCGTCCCGGCCCGTCGGCACGTCCACCAGCGAATGGCACATCCTGCACCACCCAAGATGAATGGCGGCCTAAGAAGTTCCTCGCCTGATCAGCACCTTCTGCTCGAATGATCGAGCAGGTAGCGTAAACCAGCGCTCCGCCGGGCTTTACCAGTGGAGCCGCAATGTCGAGCAGCCGGGCTTGCAGCTTGGCAAGTCGGTCGAGCCGTTCGGGCGTCAGCCGCCAGCGTCCTTCGGGATTGCGGCGCCATGTGCCCGACCCGCTGCAAGGAGCGTCGACCAGGACGATGTCGCACTGACCTGTCCAGGTCGGCAAGCTGCGCGGATTTCGCGGCCGCCGTCGAGCAGCCGCGACTCGATCTTCGCTCCGGCCCGCTCGGCGCGAGGTCCAAGCTGGGCCAATCGTGCACGATTGGTATCGCTGGCAATGATCGCTGCCGTCGGCGCCGCGGCGGCGAGCGCCAGGGCCTTGCCTCCTGCTCCTGCACAAAGATCGACAATTCGGGTGTCGCTCTCGGGCTGGCAGGCCAGAGCGATCAGCTGGCTACCCTCGTCCTGCACCTCGACGAGCCCTTGGGCGAATGCCGGATGATCGTCGACCCGCGTATCGGCCGGCAGGCGCAGTCCCCAGGGGCTGAGCCCGGTCAGCTCCGCTTCGTCGAACTCGGCCGCCATCGCCTCTCGCGACTGGTTCGCGCGACATTGACCCTGAGGTCGAGCGGTGCGCGCTCGAGCAGCGCGGGCCATTCGTCTCCGGTCACCAAAGGCGAAAGTTCTTGCACGATCCAACCTGGCAAGAGTGCAGCGGGTGCTACTGGCTCGCCGGCAGTGCGTTCCACGGGCCCATGAGGCGACCCGTCGAACAGTCCCGAAATGTCTTGATCGTCTCCGGCAACGCCCAGCATCGCAGCTCGGCCGCTATCTGGCCGGTCTCCGCTTCGCCGGATTGCGCGATAGACAAGTTCGCGCACCGCGCGCCGGTCCTTCGACCCGGCATAGCGCCGTGTCTTGAAATAGCGCTGGACGATCGCGTCTGCCGGCGGCCCGTCGTCGCGGGCGGAAGCGATCACCTCGTCGAGGATCTCGATCGCTGCCTGGACGCGCGCAGCAGGGGTCATGGCCTAGCGCGTCGGATAATTGGGCGCCTCGCGGGTGATCGCGACGTCATGGACATGGCTTTCGCTAAGGCCCGCGTTGGTGATCCGGACGAAGCGGGCGCGCTGCTGCAGCTCCTCGATCGTGGTCGATCCGGTATAGCCCATCGCCGCCTTCACGCCGCCGACCATCTGGTGGATCACGTCGCGTACCGGGCCCTTATAGGGCACCTGGCCCTCGATGCCCTCCGGCACCAGCTTGAGCTGGTCCTTGATGTCCTGCTGGAAATAGCGATCGGCCGAACCGCGGGCCATGGCGCCGACCGAGCCCATGCCGCGATACGCCTTGTAGGCCCGGCCCTGGTAAAGGAACGTCTCGCCCGGCGCTTCCTCGGTCCCAGCCAGCAGCGAGCCGACCATCACAGTCGACGCGCCGGCCGCAAGTGCCTTGGCGATGTCGCCGGACGTGCGAATCCCGCCGTCGGCGATGACATGGACGCCGCGTTCGGCGGCCGCCTTCGATGCCGCCATGACGGCCGACAATTGCGGCACGCCGACACCGGCGACAATGCGCGTGGTGCAGATCGATCCCGGTCCGATACCGACCTTGATCGCATCCGCGCCGGCATCGGCGAGCGCCTGCGCTGCTTCGGCGGTGGCGACATTGCCGGCGACGACCTGGACGCTGTTGGACAGCCCCTTCACCCGCTCGACCGCCGCGCCGACTTCGCTGTTGTGACCGTGGGCAGTGTCGATCACGATGCAGTCGACACCCGCATCGATCAGCGCCGCGCTTCGCTCGTAGCCCTTGTCGCCCACCGTGGTCGCCGCTGCGACCCGCAAGCCGGCCCTGCGCATCCTTGGTAGCGAGCGGCGATGCGACCGCCTTCTCAATGTCCTTGACGGTGATCAGGCCGACGCAATGATGACCTTCGTCGACCACCAGCAGCTTCTCGATCCGTCGCTGGTGGAGGATGCGCCGGGCCACTTCCTGGCTGGTGCCGAGACCGACAGTCGCCAGATTCTCCTTGGTCATCAGCTCGCTGACCGGCTGCTTCGGATTTTCGGCGAAGCGAACGTCGCGATTGGTCAGGATGCCCGCCAGCTTGCCCGATTTCTCGACGATCGGAATGCCGCTGATACGGTTGGCCCTCATCAGCTCAAGCGCCTCGGCCAGCGTCTGGTCGGGCGTCATGGTGATCGGGTTGACGACCATCCCGCTCTCGAACCGTTTGACCGCACGGATCGCCGCCGCCTGCTCTTCAATATCCATGTTGCGATGGAGAACGCCGATGCCGCCAAGGTGGGCCATGGCAATCGCCATGTCCGCTTCGGTCACCGTATCCATCGCCGCCGACAGGATCGGGATGTTGAGCGGGATTTCGCGGGTCAAAAAGGTGCGGGTATCTGCGCCGCTCGGCAGCACGCTCGATTCAAGCGGCTGGAGCAGGACGTCGTCGAACGTCAGTCCAAGCGGGATTTCATCGTGGAGAAGTTCAGCCATGCGCGCCTTTGGCAGACGAGCCGCGATTCGCCAAGGGGGGCGGGTTGAGTCATTAGCTCCCCATGGCATCGCCTCAGACGATTCAAGACGCCACCCGGCCGGAACAGGTTGAAGCCGTACGGGCGCTCTTTCTTGCTTACCAGGATGCGATCGGTGTCGACCTTACCTATCAAGGATTTGCCGAGGAAATTAAGCAACTTCCCGGCCAATATGTCCCACCCGATGGCGCCTTGCTTCTCGCTACCGATGCTGAGGGACAAGCGCTTGGGTGCATCGCCTTGCGCCGGATCGACCAAAGCCGCTGCGAGATGAAGCGGCTCTACGTTGTGCCGGCGGCACGCGGCGCGGCCCTTGGGGAAGGGCTGGTCTCGGCCCTGGTCGATCGAGCTGCTACGCTGGGCTATCGGCAAATGCTGCTCGACACTTTGCCTTCGATGACGCCGGCGATTGCACTTTATTGCCGGCTCGGTTTTCAACCGGGCGAGGCCTATGGCAGGGCGGCGCTCGAGGGCACGCTCTTCTTTGTTCGCGATCTTTCTTAGCGAGACGCTCTTGCCAGCAGGCGGTGGGCGGCCTCGACATGCATCCGCTCGATCATTTCACCCTCGAACCGCTCGGCGCCGCCGGTAAAGGCCGCAACCAGCCGCCGGGCTCGCTCGATTTCCGCATCCGTGGGGGCGAATGCGACGTGGCAAGGGGCAATTTGGTTGGGATGGATCAGCGACTTGCCGTCAAAGCCGAGCATCCGACTTTCGGCAGCTTCCGCGAGGAAGCCCTGCTCGTCATCCAGCCGGTTAAACACGCCATCGAAGACCGCAATGCCCTCTGCGCGGGCAGCAAGCACGATCGATTGAAGCGCCATCTGCAGCGGCGCTCGCCCTGCCCCGGGCGGCAGCCGCAGATCGGCCGAAAGATCGTTGGTGCCGGCAATCAGCGCAGCAGCCTCATGCGCAATGACATTGGCGGCGACCACGCCCTTGGCCGTTTCGACCATGGCCAGCACCGGCCGCCCGGTCTGGTTGCGGACGAAGCTCAGCTCCTGCTTGCCCTCCACCCGTGGCACGACGATCAGCTGCGCCTTCGAGTGCATGACCGCGACGATGTCTTCGCCGTGCCATTCGGAGCGTGAGCTGTTGATCCGGATGGCGACCGGCATTGGCCACTCTTCCGCGACCGCAGCCACCGCGGCCTCACGCGCGGAATCCTTGTCCTCGGGCTTCACGGCATCTTCAAGATCGATGATGACCAGGTCGGCGTCGCTCTGCCGTGCCTTGGCGATTGCGCGCGGATTGCTGGCCGGAAGGAACAGCAGCGCCCGTTTGTCGAATAGCCGCAGCGTCATGCCGATTTTCCTTCACGAAGCCGAAAAGCCGTTCCATCATGAGTGGTCATTTGGGGGTTAGACATGCTGGAAATTTTCCTGATCGCTTTGGCCGTTCTGGTGCTGATCGTCATCATGATGAGCGTCAAGATCGTCAGCCAGGGCTACCGCTACACGATCGAGCGCTTCGGCCGGTTCGTCCGGGTGGCGGAACCGGGCCTCAATCTCGTGACCCCCTTCGTCTATCGGGTCGGCCACAAGATCAACATGATGGAGCAAGTGCTCGACATCCCGGGCCAGGAGATCATCACCAAGGACAATGCCATGGTGGCGGTCGACGGCGTCGTATTCTTCCAGGTCCTCGACGCAGCCAAGGCGGCCTATGAGGTCAGCGATCTCTACACCGCGATCATGGCGCTTTCGACCACCAACCTGCGCACCGTGATGGGTTCGATGGACCTCGACGAGACCTTGTCGAAGCGCGACGAGATCAACGCTCGTCTGCTGGTTGTCGTCGACCAGGCGACCGAGGCGTGGGGGGTCAAGATCACCCGCGTCGAGCTCAAGGACATTCGCCCGCCCGCCGACATCGTCAATGCCATGACCCGCCAGATGAAGGCCGAGCGCGAGAAGCGCGCAGCCATCCTCGAGTCCGAAGGCATGCGCCAGTCGGAGATCCTGCGTGCCGAAGGCGAGAAGCAGGCCAAGATCCTCCAGGCCGAGGGTCTCAAGGAAGCCGCATTCCGCGAAGCCGAGGCGCGCGAGCGGTCGGCTCAGGCCGAAGCCACGGCGACCAAATCCGTCAGCGATGCGATCGCAGGCGGCAGCGCGCAGGCGATCAACTATTTCATCGCCCAGAAATATGTCGAAGCGATCGGGATGTTCGCTACCTCGCCCAATGCCAAGACCATCCTCTTCCCGGTTGAGGCCACCCAGTTGATGGGAACGCTCGGCGGGATCGGCGAACTCGCCAAGGAAGTGCTGGGCAAGGAAGCTGGCAGCTTGCCGAGCGATCAAGGCAAGCGTGCCCAAGGCCGGCCAATGATGGGCATGGATATCGAGCCCGGCTGGATTTGGGCCATCGGCGGAGTCCTGCTGCTGATTGCCGAGATCATCGCGCCGGGATTCTTCCTGGTTTTCGTCGGGGTCGCGGCGATCGCGACCGGGCTGTTCGCTTTGTTGTTCGACCTTGGCATCGCGCCTCAACTGATCCTGTTCGCGGTCTACTCGACCCTCGCCGTGATGATCGGCAAGCGCTGGTATGGCGAGCCGCACTCGATCGATGAAAATCTGCGGCTCAACGACCCCGCACGGCGGTTGGTCGGAAAGACGGTGACGGTGGTCGATCAGGTCGACGACCACGGCGGGCGCGTTCGCGTCGGCGATGGTGAGTGGAATGCTCGCGGCGGTCCCGCGGGACCAGGCGAGCGCGCGAAAGTGACTGGAGTCGAAGGCAATTGCCTGATCGTGGAGACCTTACGGCCCTTACCCCCGGCCTAATCTATTGGAGAGTTTAGTGAACGATCTCAGCTTCTCGCGCCGCCAGGCGCTTGGCGCCCTTTCGGCCGGCGTCGCTGCCGTCGCTCTGCCCGGCGGAGCCCGCGCCTTCGCCACCGGTCCGTCCGCGGCCGGCGAAGCCAACGTTACCGCGCTGCTCGATTCGATCGGTGAGAATCTGCTCGCCCTGTCGCCCGAAGGCGCAACCAGCCTCGGCGTCGACACCGGCGCCCGGGCCTATCTCCGCTCGAAACTCGCCGACCGCAGCCAGGCCGGCCAGGACAGCGTCGCCGCTGCACTACGCGCCGACCTCGCACGCGCAGAGGCGGTCGACACCGCCGCCCTGACCCACTCCACCAAGACGAGCGTCGAGGTCGTCCGCTCGGCCTATCGAGTTGCCCTCGACGGCTTCGCTCAGCCCTATGGCGACGTCGCCGTCGGCGGCTGGCGCAACACGCCCTACGTCGTGATCCAGAATGTCGGCGCCTATCTCGACGTGCCGCGCTTCCTCGACAGCGAGCATCCGGTGAAGAACGCGGCGGATGCCGACGCCTATCTGTCCCGCCTCGAAAGCTACGCGGTCCAGCTCGATGGAGAACTCGGCCGGCTCAAAGCGGCGCGGCGCCCAGGGCCTGATCGCTCCTGCCTTCCTGATCGACAAGGCGACCAACCAGATGACGATGAGCGTCAAGGGCGCCCGCGAGGGCGGCGGGCTGGTCGAATCGCTTGAGCGGCGGACCAAGGACATTCCGGGCGACTGGGCCAATCGCGCACGCGCCATTTCCCAGCAGAAGATCGCTCCTGCCCTGGAACGGCAGCTGGCCGAACTGACCGCCCAGCGCACTCGGGCGACGATGGACGCCGGAATGTGGGCCCGCCCCCACGGCCCTGAATTCTATCGCTGGGCCCTGCGCGCTTCGACCACCACCAAGATGACCCCGGACGAGATTCACCAGATGGGCCTCGACCAGGTTGCCGAATTGCATGGCCGGATGGACGTGATCCTCAAGAGCCTCGGCTATACGCAAGGCTCGGTCGGCGCCCGCATGACGGCGCTGTCGGACGATCCGCGCTACAAATTCCCGGAGGGCGATGCCGGTCGGGCCGAAATCATGGCCTTCATCCAGGAACGGCTGAAGATCATCCGCGCCCAACTACCCCGCGCTTTCCGCACGCTTGCCCCAGGCAATCTCGAAGTGAAACGGCTCCCGCCCGAGGAAGAGCCCGGCGCACCTGGCGCCTATGGCGGCGCCGGCTCGATCGACGGATCGATCCCCGGCAAGTTCTGGATCAACCTTCGGACCACCGACCTGCACCGCAAGTACGACCTGCCCGATCTTGCTCACCATGAGGCGATCCCGGGCCATGTCTGGCAGGGCGAATATTCGAACCAGCTGCCACTGATCCGCACCCAATCTGGCATTCAATGCCTATCAGCGAAGGCTGGGCGCTTTATGCTGAGCAACTCGCCGATGAGCTTGGTGTCTATGACGGTTTCGAAGTCGGGCGGCTCGGCTATCTCCAGGCCCTTGCCTTTCGGGCGATCCGCCTGGTGGTCGACACCGGCATCCACCACAAGCGCTGGACCCGCGAACAGGGCGTCCGTTACTTCGTCGAGACCAATGGCTCGAAGCCCGAGGAAGTGGCGAGCGAGGTCGACCGCTATTGCAGCTGGGTCGGCCAGGCCTGCGGCTACAAGATCGGCCACACCGAAATCGTTCGCCAGCGCAGCCGCGCCCAGGCAGCGCTAGGCCCGCGCTATGACCTGCGCGATTTCGACGACACGGTGGTCAAGGGCGGCAACGTCCCGCTCGACGTTCTCGCCAAGAACATCGACGAGTATATTGCAAAGCCGAAGGCGGTCGCCGCCTGACCATTCAGGGTTGGAAGCGGCAACCAGTTTGCCGCGCCTGCTACCGTCGACACACGTCCATATTGTCGCCCGACGACAGGCGCGTGGACCAGACCGAGGGCGACGTACTGATCGTGATCCCGGTCGTCCCGCATTTCCGTAGCTGGAAGCGGACCTTGCGCGCCCGAAAGTCGAGCGACACGCGGCGAAACGTCTCGAGCAGGTCGGTGCCGAGCAACAAGGCCGGCTCCTTGGTAAGGCCGAACACCGTAAACGGTGGCACGTCGGCAAAGGCAATCGGCACGTCGCGCAGCGTCACCGAACCCAGTCGAAGCTCGCCAATGCGCGCCATTTGCAAATCTACCGTCACGCCGGTGACCCCGGTCGCGGCGATCGTCACGAATTTGCGCCGATTCCCACGGAGAAGGCGGTCACGAAGGGCGAGATTGCCGATCGTGATTTCCGACCCGGTGTCAACGACCGCCTCGACCGGCAGCTTGGCAGCAGTGACCTGCGTCAGGATCAGTTGACCGCGCCGGCGTCGGGCGGTCACCACAATCTCGCCGTCGAGCAATCTCGCGGGCTGTCGCGCGTCCTCGGCTTTGATGACGCGCTTTTCGAAATCCATCATCAGGCGTTGCTCGACCAGCGCATCGATGCCGATCATCCCCTCGCCGCCCAGATCCTGCTCCTTGAGTGCCGGAATCTCCAGGTTACTGATCTTGCTCTGCCCAAGGGTCAGCTCGTCGACCAGGACGCGGTCCACCAGGGCGCTGGCTGTCATACCGTGCAAGACTACCGGCGTGCCAACCGGCAATTGCAGATCGCGTGCAATGCGCAGGCCCACGACCGAACTGTCGGCTCCGCTGTCGACAAGGAAACGGTAGGGGCCGCGTCCATTTACATGCACCTCGACGGTCATCCGCGTGCTGACCTTGCGGGCGTTGATGTCTTCGCCGCCAATGGCGAGCGTGTCGTCGATCACCGCGGGTGGAAGCGGAGGCATTTCCGAGGGCGGAACAATGAGTGGCTTTTTTATTTTGGGAGCTTTGCTCGCCTCCGCCACATCGGCAGCCAATGCCGACAATGTCAGCCCCAACGCCAGGACCAGGCTAAAACGAGGCGTAAGCAATCGCTTCCACTCCTCACATCGACTTTTGCCGATTATCCTCAACAGCCTGCGCCTTCCACGCAAACTAGACAAATGGTCTGTGGGATCGACGTGCGTACCGAAACCGGCCTGATTGACACATTATCACGGTTCAATCGGCGGCCGACCAATTTCCTTTGTCAAGAAAGCCCATAGCAGGGCCGCGCGCATCGCGTCCTCGCTGCGGTCTGCTCCGACCGAGTGTCCGCCTTCCAGATATTCGTGGAAATAGATGCGATTGCCGTCCTGGCCGAGCTTCGCCGCCATCTTGCGGGCATGCCCGGGATGCACCCGGTCATCCTTGGTCGACAGGTAGAAGAAGGTCGGCGGGTAGCGAACGCCGGCCCTGACGTTCTGATAGGGCGAATATTTGGACAGGAACGACCAATCCTCGGGCTTGTCGGGGTCGCCATATTCATCGACCCAGGACGCACCGGCGAGGAGGTGCGAATAGCGCTTCATGTCGAGCAGCGGCGATCCGGCAATGACGGCCGAATAAAGCTCGGGATGCTGCGTCATCGCCGCCCCGACCAGCACGCCGCCGTTCGACCGGCCCGAAATGGCGACGCCATCCTTGCGGGCGACGCCGGTGCGGATCAGGTCGCGTGCGACTGCCTCCAAATCGTCGAAGCTGTTCTGACGCTTCTCGCGCAGGGCGCGCCTGGTGCCAGGCAGGCCCATATTCGCCGCCGCCCCGAATGTTGGCCAGCACGAAGGCACCGCCCTGCTCGACCCAGAACAAGCCGAGCGGGCCGGACCGATAAGGCTGTGCCGTCAAATAGGTAGGGGTCTGGGCGGCGCGGAAGCCGCCATAGGCATGGATCAGAGCGCCGGTCGGCTTGGTATCGCCCTTCCTGCGAACCAGGAAATAAGGAACGCGAGTGCCGTCCTTCGACGTCGCGAAGCGCTGGACGACGCTGAACTTCGACGCGTCGAATTGGGCGGGCAGCGCCTGGATCGCGCCGGTCTTTCCGGTCGAATCGATCGACATCAGCGTGGTCGGGTTCAGCATCCCCTCGACCGTCGCAAAGGCGATGTCCTGCTTGTCCGCCGTTCCTGCGATATGGATGGTGCTGTTGGCCGGAAGCGGCATCGCCTGGCTCGTCCAGCTTCCGTTCGCCTCTCGCCGCAACGCGAACAGCTTGCCCGACACATCGTCCAGCGCCTTGATCCAAAGGATATGATCGCTGGCGGCGACTTCTTCGATCGCCTGGCTCTTGGTCGGCGCCATGACCAGCGTCGGCGCGGGTTTCTGTCCGCTGAGCATCTGCGCAATGTCGAACGCGACAACCGACCCTGGCTGCAGATGACCCAACGGCTCGACCAGCGTGGCGATGGCCTGGCCCGAAACGACCGCGTCGAACGTCGCGGTCTCAGGGATTGGCAGCTGAACCCAGCGCCCGTCGGGCGCGCGCATCGACACTCGTGATGCATAGAAGCCGACGTTGCGACTGATCGCGACGCGGCGGACATCTCCGTCCATCACCGCGAATGGACTGATCCCGATGTCGCTCTCACTTGCCTCCGCGACTATGGTCGCGGCGCTCCACGGCGTTCCGCGCTTCCATTCCTTGACGATCCGCGCATAGCCGGAGCGGGTCACGGTCCCCTCGCCCTCCGCCATTGCGACCAGAAGCGTGTCACGATCCGCCCAGGTAACCGTGTTCTTGCTCTCGGGAACAGTGAACCCGCCTTCGACGAATTTGCCGGTAGCCAGGTCGAACTCGCGAACGACGTCGGCGTCGCTGCCGCCCGGACTCAGCGAGACGAGGCAGCGCTGATATTCGGGCGGAAGGCAGTTGGCGCCATGCCAAACCCAGCTCTTGCCCTCGGTCTTACCAAGCGCGTCGACATCGATCAGCGTTCGCCAGACCGGCTTGCCGGCCAGATAGGCGGACAGCGGCGAAACGCGCCACAATCCCCGCTTGTGATCGGCATCGACCCAATGATTGGCGACCAGGTCCCCCATCACTTCGTCAGGCGTCGCAATCTGGTTGGGATCGTTGAGCAGCTGCAGTGCGCGGGTCCGGCGTTCCTCAAACCCGGGCATCGCCGTCAGGCTGGCCTCGGTCGCTGCATTCCATTGCTTGACCTGCGCGATCGCACGCTCGCCCTCGATGTCCTCCAGCCAAAGATTTGAATCGTCCGCCTGGGCAAGCGCAGCCGTGGCGAAAGCCGCGGATAGCGCGGTCAAAAGCATGGTGCGCAAATTATAAGCCCTCCGGATAGCGATCCGAACGGTGACCGCACGAACGGCAGGCGTCAACGCATCGTTCGACAAGCGGACAAGAGGCTGGGCCTCAGCCCGATTCTTGCCCAGCGCTATCGTTTGTATTCGACCCATTGCAAACATTAGGGCCGGAAGAGTTGATCCCTATGCGACGACGATCACGGACGAACGGACCATTTTTGATGAAAAGGTCCTAAGCGCCTCCGAGCGTCAGCGCGAGATCGTGGATGTGCTCAATCCCATCATAGAAGCTCTTGACTGGGATCCGCTCGTCGAGCCCGTGCGCGAACATCTCGTCCGGCTTGATGAACACTCCTGACGAAGCCCAGGTGGGTATGCCGGCACTTCGGTAGACCAAACCGTCCGTCCCGCCCGATTCGAGATAAGGCGACAGTGCAACCCCGGAATATCTCTTGTGAATGGATCCGGCGATCGCTCGCTCGATATCCGGGCGTAGTTCGGAAACGGGGCTCGCCACGGGCGCCCCCACAATCTTGACTGCGATCTTCGGATCTCCGGCGACCTTGCTTAGCTGCTGGCGAACGTCGTCGACCGACACTCCGGGAAAGATGCGGCAGTTGACCGTGGCGGTCGCCTTCTGCGGGAGTGCATTTTCGGCATGCCCGGCGTTGAGCATGGTGACCACGCATGTCGTGCGCGTCGTGCCAACAAATTCGGGGTCGCCCCAAATTGCATCCGCGGCAGCGCCGTCCTGCGGGTCGGCGGCAAAGCGCCGCAGCGCTTCGCCTGCCGGGCCAGGAGTGACCTTGCCGACTGCGCCCAAATAGGTGCGGGTGAGCTCGTTCGACATGACCGGGAAGCGATATTCGCCAACCCGCGTGACCGCTTTGGCGAGATCGTAGATTGCATTGTCGGCACGCGGACGAGAGCTGTGGCCGCCCGGATTGGTCGTCGTCAGCTCGAAGGTCGCATAGGTTTTCTCGGCACCCTGTACCAAGTAAATGATCGGCGTACCGTCGGGAGCAAGGATGCCGCCGCCAGCGTCCGTGTTGATCGCATATTCTGCTCCTTTCACCCATGGATGAGCGGCGATCTGCCGTGTCGTTCCATCGGCCTCGTCGAGGCCCGTTTCTTCATCGCCGACAAAAGCGAAAATGAGGGTCCGATCCGGCTTCACGCCGTCCCTTTGCAGCCGGAGGATGGTCGACATAAGCGCGACGACGCCTGCCTTATTGTCGAGCGTTCCGCGGCCATAGAAATAGCCGTTTTCTTCGATCAGTTTGTACGGGTCGCGCTTCCAGTCCTCGGGCCGCGCGTCGACCACGTCCATGTGGGCCGAAAACAGGACCGGCTTCGCCGTGGGGTCGGTGCCCGGGATGCGCACCAGCATGGCGGTGGTCTCACCCTTAGGCAGCTTGGCAATGTTGCCGGATGCAATGCCGCCATCACGCAGGATGCCTTCAAGGTAATTGGCCATAGCCGGCACCTGGCTTTGGCCCTGCGACGTCCTGAACTCGATGACTTTCGCGAAAATCTGCCGAGCTTGCACTTGGTCCGGACCCTGTTGCGCGAACGCCGCCGCATTCATCGCCACGACGGCGATGCCGATCGCAAATCGAAAACGTGTCATGCATCCTCCCCAAATCTATGGGCAGAGTAGCGCTTCCATGAGGGTTGTCGATTCACTGCGTCCGATGCCGATGTCCGCTCCCAACAATAGCTGCCATCAGCACGCGTCCGAAATTCCTGTCCTACAGCCGGCAAGATATGAGATGGCGGCCTCGTTCTTTCTCATGGTCAGCGCAGGTTGAAGATCGCCGCCGCTAAGTTCACAAAAGTGGCGTCTCATCCCATGAATTTAGTGAACTTAGGCGGCCTTCACGGCATCGCCGCAAGGTCCGGCTCGACCCATTTTCGCCGCGCTTCGACCGACATCAGCCGCGTCTTTCGACCAGAAGCGGAGTGGCCAGTCGCGCTTGCCCATGGGAGACATGCAGCAGCTCGTTGACCAGCTCGTGGATCGGCCGACGTCGTGTCGGCTTCCTCCAGGAACAGCCGAACTCCACGCAGGTAGGCCCGCGTGATGGTGTCGTGATAGCCCTGCGTGTCGTCGTTCACCCCGCCGACGCTCTCGTTGTAGCGCGAGATGATCCCGGGCAGATCGACATCGAGGTCGATCTCCGGGTGGCGGAGGATCAGGTACGTCGTGGCGGCGAGATGGGCCTCATGGGTCCATTCCTCGCGCGGCAGGGTGCGCGCCAACAGGCCTTCGCCGACATGGGCGACGGCATCGTCGGACAGGAAATGGCGAACAGGAAACTCGGTCATCTTTTCGGACTTTCTTTCGAAGGAGCCCGATCGGATGACCGGGCGGATCAGGCGGCAGCGCGTCACTTGGGGCCCCGCTTGTCGCACGCCCTCGTCGACATGCTCCGCGAACTCGGCGAAATTCTCGATGAACAGGTCGACGAGCTTGGCCGCGGTGCGATCGTAATCTTCCTTGTCGGCCCAGGTCGAACGCGGGTCGAGGATCGAGCTGTCGACCCCCGGAACCGCGACCGGCACGTCGAAGCCGAAGTTCGGGTCCTTGCGGAACTCGACATTCTTCAGGCTGCCGTCGAGCGCGGCGTTGAGCAGCGCGCGCGTCTCCTTGATCGGCATGCGCTTGCCGGTGCCGTATTTGCCGCCGGTCCAGCCGGTGTTGACCAGCCAGCAGTCGACGCCGCCCTCGGCGATCCGCTTCTTCAGCAGATTGCCGTAGACCGACGGATGGCGCGGCATGAACGGCGCGCCGAAGCAGGTCGAGAAGGTCGCCTCCGGCTCGGTCACGCCGATCTCGGTGCCGGCGACCTTGGCGGTGTAGCCCGACAGGAAGTGGTACATCGCCTGGTCGGGCGTCAGCCGCGCGATCGGCGGCAGCACGCCGAACGCGTCGGCGGTCAGCATGATGATGTTCTTCGGCAGCGGACCCATGTTCGTCTTCCGACGAATTCGGGATGAAGTCGATCGGATAGGCGCCGCGGCTGTTCTCGGCGAGCGTGGCGTCGTCGAGGTCGAGCTCGCGCGTCTCCGGGTCCATCACGACATTCTCGAGCACCGTGCCGAAGCGCTTGGTCGTCGCAAAGATCTCCGGCTCGGCCTCGGCCGAGAGGCGGATCATCTTGGCGTAGCAGCCGCCTTCGAAATTGAAGACCGCCGTGTCCGACCAGCCATGCTCGTCATCGCCGATCAGCGTGCGGTTGGGATCGGCCGAAAGCGTCGTCTTGCCGGTGCCGGAAAGGCCGAAGAAGATCGCCGTGTCGCCCTTGGGCCCGATGTTGGCCGAGCAGTGCATCGGCATGATGCCCTGCGGCGGAAGCAGGAAGTTCAGGAGGCCGAACACCGACTTCTTCATCTCGCCGGCATAGGCGGTGCCGCCGATCAGGATCAGCTTCTTTTCGAGATTGACCGCAATCACCGTCTCGCTGCGGCAGCCGTGGCGTTCCGGGTCGGCCTTGAAGCTCGGCAGGTCGATGATCGTATATTCGGGCACGAAAGCCGGCAGCTCGCCCGCCTCCGGCCGAACCAGCATCGTGCGGATGAACAGATTGTGCCAAGCGAGCTCGTTGATCACGCGAACGTTGACCCGGTGCTCGGGCTGCGACCCGCCATACAGGTCGGCGACGAACAGCGTGTCCTTGGCTTTCATGCGCCGCAAGGAAATCGGCCTAGAGCCGGTCGAACGCGTCGGCCTCCATCGGCCGGTTCGACTTGCCCCACCACACCGTGTCCTGGCTGGTGCCATTGCGAACGATGAAGTTGTCCTGGGCCGAGCGGCCGGTGTGCTTGCCGGTTTCGACCACCAGCGGACCGTCCTTGGCGAGATGCCCCTCACCGCGAGACACGGCATATTCGACCAGCGGCGCAGTCAAAAGGTTCCAATGAACCTTTGCCGCCGTTTCGATGCCCTGTGCCTCCAGCCGGTGTGCCGGGGTCCGCTCGCTCACGTCGATTCTCCCTTAAATATCAAGGGCGACGCCCAACCCCGGACGCCGCCGCATACGTATGCGAGGGGCCTATACATATCGACAGGGTCTGGGTCAAAGCACCTCGGCTCGCCCTTGTTTCGCGAGAACGCGTTGGCTATCGCTCTTCGCCGGAGCCATAGGAGCCGGCATGAGTTATGTGATCGCGCTCGTCGATGACGATCGCAACATCCTGACTTCGGTCTCGATCGCGCTCCAGGCCGAGGGTTTCCTGACGCGCGTCTACACCGATGGCCAGACCGCGCTTAAGGCCTTTACCGACAATCCGCCTGATCTTGGCGTGTTCGATATCAAGATGCCGCAGATGGACGGCATGGAACTGCTGCGCCGGGTGCGCGAGATGGGCGGCCCGGCCGGAACGATGCCGGTCATCTTCCTGACCTCGAAGGATGACGAGCTGGACGAAGCGCTGGGCCTGGCGATGGGCGCGGACGACTATATCGCCAAGCCCTTCTCCCAACGGCTGCTGATCGCTCGCATTCGCGCGTTACTTCGGCGGCAGGATCTGGCCCGCGGCACCGGAGCGGCGGCTACAGACAATGGCCAGGAAGAACTGCCTCTGATCGAGCGTGGGCGGCTGGTCATGGACCCGGCACGCCACAAGGTGCTGTGGGACGGCAAGGACGTTACCCTGACCGTGACCGAGTTCCTAATCCTGGAGGCGCTCGCCCAGCGTCCGGGTGTCGTGAAATCGCGCAACCAGCTGCTCGACATCGCCTATCAGGACGACGTCTATGTCGACGACCGGACCATCGACAGCCACATCAAGCGAATTCGCCGCAAATTCCGTGGCGCCGACCACGAATTCGATGCAATCGAGACCCTTTATGGCGTCGGATACCGTTTTGGAGAAGAATGACGAGGTTGACCTTGCCCTGACCTGGTCGGGACGATGGACCCTCGCGCACCGCATCCTGGCGGTCAACGTGCTGACGCTGGTGCTGGTCGCGCTGGCTATCGTTTACCTCGACAGCTATCGCAACCGTCTGGAAAAGGAGCGCGTCCACAAGGTCGCCGCCGAGGCCAGCATGGCCGCGATCGCATTGAAATCGGTGCCCACCGTTCGCCATGAAGCCCTGCTCGCCGACCTGTCGCGCCACAACGACAGCCGCATCCGCCTCTATGCGCCGGATGGCAAATTGGCGCTCGACAGCTGGCATCTGACCGGACCGACCTATCGCTTGCGCGATCCGTCCACCCAGAAATGGACCAAGGATGTAGCGCGAGCACTCGATCGCGGTTTCAACGCCTTGGTCGGGGAGGAGAGCCCGGACGAATTCGTCGAGCCTGCGATCGATCGCGCGGATGCCTGGCAAGAGGTAATTGATTCACGCGAGCTCAGGTAGGACCGAGACGGACATTCGCGAGGCGCCCGAGCTGACTCCGGTTTTCTCGGCCGCAGCGCCGGTCACTGGCGGATACACACTGCTCGTCACCGACAATGACCGTGCCTTCACTCGGACCGTACGCAAACAGCGCAGGTCGTTGATGGTCGCGCTTGGTGCAGTGGCGGCCCTGTCGATCCTGTTGTCGCTATTCCTTGCCCGAACCATCGTCCGGCCGCTCCGCCGCATCGCCTTTGCCGCGCACCGGGTGAGGTTAGGTCGGGCGCGTGAGGTCAAGGTCCCGCGCCTGCCCTCTCGAACGGACGAAATAGGTCTGCTCGCCCGCTCGATCAGCGACATGAGTCAGTCCCTTCGACATCGGATCGACAATATCGAGGCCTTTGCCGCCGACGTGACTCACGAACTGAAAAACCCGCTCGCCTCCCTGCGATCGGCGGTCGACGGGCTGGAGCGGATTGAGGATCCGGGCCTTCGTAAGCAATTGATCGACGTTATCCGCCAGGATGTCGTTCGTCTCGATCGGCTGATCAGCGACGTTAGCGAAGCGGCTCGGACCGATGCCGAACTGGCGCGCGCTCGATTCGAGCCGGTCGATCTTGGCGCGTTGATCGGCCAGCTGGTCTCGTCATGGGAGACGCGGCGGGAGACCGGGAACGTCCGAATCGCATTCGCGCGGCCGCGCCGGGCGAGCGCGATCGTCATGGGTGAACCCGGCCGCCTTGCTCGGGCCATCGACAATATCATCGACAATGCAATCAGCTTTTCGCCGCCCGGCGGGCTGGTCGAGATTGCCGCCACCCATGTCGGAGATGAAATCCTGATTCGGATTGACGACGAAGGGCCGGGCGTTCCTCACGAGCATCGTGAGGCAATTTTTAACCGCTTCCACTCAGTAAGGCCGCAGGCCGAGAGCTTTGGCCGCCATTCGGGACTGGGCCTGGCAATCGCGCGCGCAATCGTCGAGGGCCATGACGGGGAGATTGACGTGGCCGACCGCGACGACGCGCCTTCGGGGGCCCGCTTTACGATCAAGCTGAAAGCGGCGGACCGCAAATGAATGGATCACGACTGAGTTCTGAAAACCTCCACGCCTCTACGGTAGCAGTCGATGGACGGGCTGTACTGATCTCAGGTCCTTCCGGATCGGGGAAATCCGACCTGGCGCTTCGCCTGCTCGATCGCGGGTTCGCGCTGGTCAGCGACGATCGAACCATCGTCCGCAAGGAAGGCAATCGATTGGTCGCTTCGGCACCGGAAACGATCAAAGGGCAAGCTCGAAATTCGCGGCGTCGGCATTGTCGAGATGGATGCCGTAGCCGATATTCCCGTGGCGATGATCGTCGAACTGACCAGTGATATTCAGCGCCTGCCCGACGATGATCGGGAGCGGCTGATCCTCGGCGTTGCGATTCCGCTGATTAGCGTCGATGCGATGACCGCCTCCGCACCGTCCAAAGTCGCGATCGCGCTCGACCGGCTGGGGCTGAAGTTCTAGGGCGTGAACGCGCAGCCGCCTTCCCTGCCGCGCCTCCTGCTCGTCACCGGCATGTCCGGCGCCGGCAAGTCGACCGTGCTCGACGCGCTTGAGGATATGGGCTGGGACTGCGTCGACAATCTGCCGACCGCGCTGCTCGAGCAATTCGTTCATGGCGAGCGCGAAGCCCGGCAAAACGGTCCCGGTTGCCGTCGGGATGGACGTTCGCAGCCGCGGCTTCGATCCCTGGGACCTGCCCGCCCTTATTCGATCGATCGAAGGCGTCAGGCCCGAAATCCTTTATCTCGATTGCGCCGGCGCCGAGTTGGTCCGGCGCTATGACGAAACTCGACGCCGCCACCCGCTCGCACCCGACCGTCCGCCTGAGGATGGCATTGCGCGCGAACGCGATATCACGGCGCCGCTCCGCCGGCTCGCTGACGCGGTCATCGACACGACCGACCTGACCCCGGCCGAGCTGCGCGAAGAATTGCTGCGCCGTTACGGCGGCGATGTCGACCAGCCGGTACTGACCGTTCGTCTCCTTCGGCTTCGCCCGCGGCATTTCGCGATCCGCCGATCTGGTGTTCGACATGCGCCTCATTGCCAACCCTCACTGGGTGGACGATTTGCGCCCGCTGACAGGGCAGGATCAGGCAGTTCGCGACTATTGCGCGGAAGATCCGGCGTGGGTCCCGATGATGGAACAGATTGAATCGCTGTTAATCGGACTCATTCCCCGCTATTGGGCCGCCGGCAAAAGCTATCTGACGGTGGCATTTGGCTGCACGGGAGGGCGTCACCGGTCGGTGGCCGCGGCAGTCGAAATGGCGGAGCGGTTGCGCGGCGCGGGATTTTCCCCGAATGTCCGACACCGTGACCTCGCTTCGCCGCCGAGCGATACGATCGAGGAGCAACCCGCGAAATCCAGGGGCGCGGGCGAGTGATGAAGCGGGTGAGTGAATGATCGGATTAGTGCTGGTGACCCACGGCCGACTCGCGGCCGAGTTCATCACCGCCATGGAACATGTCGTCGGCCCCCAGCAGGCGGTCGAAGGTATTTGCATCGATGCCGAAGACGACATGGAAATGCGCCGCAACGAGATCGCTGACGCCATCCAGCGTTGCGATCAGGGCGAGGGCGTCATCATCCTGACCGACCTGTTCGGCGGAACTCCGTCCAACCTGGCGATCAGCCTGATGAAGAGCGAGAATATCGAAGTGATCGCCGGCGTGAACCTGCCGATGCTGATCCGCCTCGAGGGCGCGCGAAAGGCCATGTCCGTTCGCGCGGCTGTCGCAGCGGCGCGCGAAGCGGGGCGTAAATATATCTCGGTCGCTTCGGAAATACTTGGCGAGGCGGCCGCTTGAGCGGCTGCTCCAAGACGATCGAAATCACCAACCGCAGGGGCCTCCACGCCCGGGCGAGCGCGAAGTTCGTCAACGTCGCATCGGGGCTTTCCGCCAAGGTCGAAGTCGAAAAGGACGGCAATCGGGTCGTCGGCACGTCGATCATGGGCCTGATGATGCTTGGAGCAGCGATGGGCGACAGCATCACCATCCATTGCGAAGGCGACGGGTGCGACCAGGCGATCGCCGAACTGGCGGCGCTGGTCGAGGGCAGGTTCGGCGAGGAATAGTGCCTCGCCAGATCACCTCCTTTTCCAACGAGACCGTGAAGCGGCTGCGCGCGCTGCGCGACAAGAAGGCGCGCAAGAGCGAAGGACTGTTCCTGGCCGAAGGGCTCCGCATCCTGGCCGAAGCGCGGGATAGCGGCCGGTTGCCGGAGATTATCGCCTATTCTCCGGCCGGAGGCGTTCATCCGCTGGCCGCTGAGATCGTCGCTGCGGCCGAGGCCGAAGGCGCAGACGTCATCGAAACAACGTCCGGACATTCTCAGCAAGATGTCCGGCAAGGATAATCCGCAGGCGATTCTCGGCGCCTATCGCCAGCCCGATACGTCCCTGGCCGCCATCGACCGCACCATCTCTCCGCTTTGGATCGTGGCACAGGCGCTGCGCGACCCCGGCAATATCGGCACCATCCTTCGGACCGGCGACGCGACCGGAGCGGGCGGCCTGATCCTGCTCGACGACAGCGCCGATCCCTATTCGGTCGAGGCGGTGCGCGCATCGATGGGTGCGATCTTCACCCAGGCCGTCGCAATCGCGCGCTGGGACGAGTTTATTGCCTGGCTTCGCGCGGGGCCCGGGCAATTGGTTGGCACCAGCCTCAAGACCGATCGAGACTATCTCGACCAGGACTATCAGCAGCCCTGCTTCCTCCTGATCGGCAATGAAAGCCAAGGACTTCCCGAAGAATATGAGGCGGAATGCGATCTTCTGGTGAAGATGCCGATGCTGGGCCGGGCCGACAGCCTCAATGCGGCGGTTGCGGCGGCGGTGATGGCCTTTCAGGTTAGAGCAAGCTGGCGGAACTCATAAACAGCTCGGAGGTTTGTTCCGCCATGAAAACGATTATCGCGCTTCCGCTGCTAGTTCTCGGTCTCGCCGCCTGCCAGCCATATCCTCAAGGTCCCGGATATCCGGGCGGTCCGCAACCATATCCGCAAGACTCGACCGGTTATCCGCCCTACCCGCCCGGCCCCGCCTATCCAGGCCCCGGCGGACCGCCTTACCCGCCCGGTCCGGCTTATCCTGCCCCCGGATATCCGCAGCCAGGCTATCCTCAGCCGGGCTATCCGTCAGGCCAGGCCAACTATCGCGCGATCGGCACCGAACCGTTCTGGGACCTGGAGATCGGCCAGAACCTCACCTTCACCGATCGCGGCAATAATGTCAGCGTGGTCCAGCCGACGCCGCAGCCGATCAACGGCACGGCGGGTGAAATCTACCGTACCCAGCGGCTGGAAGTGAATATCGTCCATTCGCGTTGCAGCGACGGTATGAGCGACCGCACCTATCCCGACACCGTCCAGGTTTATGTCGACGGACGCCAGTATCGCGGTTGCGGCGCGCCGATCGCTTTCTTCACCCAGGTCGGCGAAAACGGCCAACCCAATTATCCGGGGACGCCCGTGACCAACTTGAGCGATACCAACTGGCGCGTGGTCGCGATCAACGGCACCCGCACGCCGGCCAGCAATTTCTACATCAACTTCATGCCCGACCGGATGAGCGCCAAGTTCGGCTGCAACTCGCTGGGCGCTGGTTACACCCAGACCGGCAATGTGGTTGATGCGGGCGCGGTCATGGCGACGCGCATGGCCTGCCCCGACATGAGCTTCGAGAACCAGGGGTCGGCGATCCTCGCCGATCCGATGACCATCTCAGGCACTGGCAATCAGCTGACGCTCAGCAACCGTGCCGGCTCGATCGACCTCGTCCGGGCGGATTAGGGCGATCGACAGCCCTTAAGTTCGCAAAAGTCACGGGATCAGGCGCCATTTTTGTGAACTTAAGGGGTCTGCGGCGATTTCGGGGTTTCTATAATCCGACGGTTCAAAGAGCCGCCGAAACGCTGGCAAATCCATTCCTACATTGCCAGCATCATCGTCAGGCCGCGGCATCGTCTTCGTTGGCGGTGGGCTTGGGCGACGCCAGCTTGGTCATCGGGCGCGGCGCGGCTTCGACCATTGGCGGCTCCGGGAGTTCCTTGGCGCTGCCGGCGCCCAGCGCTTCGAAACGGCGCGCCTGGGTGAACACCTGGCTTTCGAAGCTTCCGACCATCTGGTTATAGGCGACGTTCGCGGTGGCAAGATTCTTGCCGACGCGCTCCATATGCTGGGCCATGGTCGCAAGGCGCGAGTGCAATTCCTTGCCGAGTGCCGCGATTTCACTCGCCGCTTCGCTAAGCTTTTCCTGTTGCCAGACGCTGGCGACGGTTCGGGCGATGGCGACCAGATTGGTCGGCGTCGCAAGCAGCACCCGACGTTCGAATGCCCAGTCCCAAAGGCTGTCATCCTGCTCGAGTGCTGCGGTCAGGAAATGCTCGCCCGGGATGTACATGACGACATAGTCGGCGGCGTCCCCGAACTGCGCCCAATATGCCTTCGAACCCAGTTGCTGGGCGTGATTGCGCATCGAGGCGACATGGGAGCGGATGCTTGCCGCCCGCTTGTCATCATCCACCTCATCGCAAGCGTCGAGATAGGCGTTGAGCGAGCATTTGGCGTCGATGATCAGTTGCCGCCCGCCCGGAAGACGAACGATCACATCCGGCCGAAGCCGCCCGTCGTCTGTATCGACCGAAACCTCCGAGCGGAAGTCTGCATAGGGGCTGAGACCGGCCTGCTCGAGCACGTTACGAAGACTTTGCTCGCCCCAGCGTCCACGAGCCTTGGGCGATGAGCGCAGCGCATTGACGAGATTACGAGTCTCGTCGCGAACCTGCCCCTGCCCTGCGCGAACCAGCTCCACGGCTTCGCGAAGGCCGGCATAATGGTCGATCCGTTCTTTCTCGACCCGCTGGAGGCCTTCCTCATAACGCTTGAGTGTTGCCTCGACCGGCTGGATCAACGACTGCAACTTGGCCTGGCTGGCCTTGTCCGCCTCGGAAAAGCGCTCACCCGCCTTCTCCAAGAAATCCTTATGAGCCTTTTCGAGCAATTGATCGCCGATGTCGCGAAATTGCTTGATCAACGCATCGCGGTTGGCTGCCAGATCGGCCATCCGCTGATCGAAATGTGCAGCCTCGGCCTTAACCCGCGCCAATTCGGCGCTGAGAGGCCCGATTTCACTCCGCGCCGAATCTCTCTCCGCGACTACCCCGTCCAATTGCATTCGAAGAGAGTCGGCAACCGCCTTGCCTTCCGACTGCCCACGCGTGCCCAGCAGCCATCCCAGGATTACCCCCAGCCCGAGCGCCACAATCGCCGCGATGACCAGATTGGGGTCCAATTGAGCTTCTCCCTAAACGGAACGAAATGCGAACATACGCAGGCTGCCAATTGCGCTCAAGTGAAAACACGGGCCGGCAGCCTGCCGACGGTGGGGGTACCCTTGCACGCCCAATATCTACCCGGGGGCGAATAGCGATCAATCATTCTTGCTTGCGTGGCCATTTGGTGGTTCTCGTCGAATTCTATGATACCTCATTTATTCGTCATCGATGAGTTCCTGCCGAATCCTGAGGCAGTTCGCGCCAAGGCCCTTACATTCGACTACAGCATCCCGGGGCGCTATCCCGGACTCAATTCAGTCGAGAAGATCGGCTTCCACTGGCTCGATGCGGCAATCTCCCGAATTGTTGGCGAGCCAGTACGCTCTCCGTGGACGCATGACTTTTCGCACGGCAATTGCCGGCTCGCATTGGCCTCCGACGATGGGCCGGCGCGGATCCATATCGATCAGAGCGATTGGACCGGAGTGCTGTGCCTCACTCGGCCTGAAGATTGTCGCGGGGGCACTGAATTCTACCGACATTTGCCGACGGGGACCGATCGCCTGCCCATCAACGAGGAGAGGCTGCGCGAAACCGGCTATTCGACCTATGACGAGTTAAAGGACGATATCCTCGTCAAGGACGCGCTGGATCGGTCCAAGTGGGAGCTGTCGATGAGTGTTCCCCTGCGTTTCAATCGCCTGATCCTTTTACAGGCACAATATTGGCACACGGCGGGCCAATCCTTCGGAACCTCTGTTGAAGACGGCCGGTTGGTCTATTTGATGTTCTATCTGCGCGGACAGCCGAGCGGATAAATCGCCAAGTTGCTCGGAGCGTTTGAGAGTTGGAATCGTCCTGCTACGCTGATCCGGTATTAGAGGAGACATCATGTCCATTCGCAAGATGATCGCGCTGCATCCGGCATCGAAGGACCATGTAAACCAGCCACTCGGCGATGCGGTGCATCACCTGATGTATTGTTCGAAAATGTGCCTGAGCTGTGCGGACGCCTGCATGGCCGAAGCGATGGACATGACCCAGTGCATCCGCCTCTGCCTCGACTGTTCCGACATTTGCGATGCGACCGCTCGGCTCAGCCTCCGCCGGACCGGCGACGACCAGCCGGTATTGCGTGAGCTGCTGGAGCTATGCGCAAGGATGTGCGAGCAATGCGCCGCAGAATGCGAACGCCACGATCATGAGCATTGCAAGCTGTGCGCCCAGATCTGCCGCGAATGCGCCAGCGATTGCCGCAATGCCGCGGCAAGCCTGAGCTAGGCCGCGTGTAGCGAGCGCTCTTTCCGCGCCTTGGCGAGCTTCTTCAGGACCATGTCGCGCTTCAGCTTCGACAGATGGTCGATGAACAGCACGCCTTCGAGATGGTCCATCTCGTGCTGCAGGCAGACCGCCAATAGGCCGTCCAGGTCCTGCTCATGGCTCTTGCCATGCTCGTCGAGCCAGCGCGCGCGGATCCGGTCGGGGCGCATCACCTCGGCATATTGATCGGGAACCGACAGGCAGCCCTCGGTGTAGGGAACCTCATGGTCCGAGTGCGACAGGATCTCCGGATTGATGAAGACCCGCGGCTCCTTGACCGGCTTGCTTTCCGGATCGTCCGGATCCTCCGGTTCCTGCAGGTCCATGACCAGGACGCGCTTGGGAACGCCGACCTGCACCGCGGCAAGACCGATGCCCGGCGCGTCGTACATCGTCTCGAACATGTCGGCGATCAGCGCGCGCAGCTCATCGTCCACCTTTTCGACCGGGGTCGAAATCTGACGAAGCATCGGATCGGGCGTTTCGAAAATGCGCAATATGGCCATGGGGCGGATTTAGTCTTTCAGCCTAAGGGGTTCAAGCGACGGGTCGCCGGGCGCGAAGCGCCTGGGCAAGTGTGCCTTCGTCGAGATAGTCGAGCTCGCCGCCGACCGGAAGACCGTGCGCCAACTGGGTGAGGCGGATGGGAAATTTCTCGAGCCGTTCGGCGAGATAATGAGCGGTGGTCTGGCCCTCCAGCGTGGCATTCATCGCCAGCACCACCTCGTCGATCCCGCCGGCGGCCACCCGGCCGACCAGCTGATCGATCGACAGATCCTCGGGCCGCACCCCCTCCAGCGCCGACAGGCGGCCGCCGAGCACGTGATAGCGGCCGGGGAACAGGCGCGATCGGTCGAGCGCCCATAGGTCGGCGACTTCCTCGACGACGCACAGCAGCCGCTCATCGCGGCGCGGGTCGCGGCAAATGCTGCACGGATCGCTGGTGTCGACATTGCCGCAGGTCGAGCAGGTCGACAGCGTTTCCGATACCGCCTGCAGCGCGGCCAGCAGCGGCTCCAGCGCCGCCTCGCGCTTTTTCATCAGGTGCAGCACCGCGCGCCGCGCCGAGCGCGGTCCGAGGCCCGGCAGGCGCGCCAGGGCTTGCGTCAATGCTTCGATCTGATGGCTGGCCATTAGGCGCGACATAGGCGGCGCTTGGCGGCGGGCGCAAGCCGCGCCATAGGGCGAGGCCATGCGGATCATCTTCATGGGCAGCCCCGACTTTGCCGTGCCGACGCTCGATGCGCTGGTCGAGGCCGGCCATGACGTGGTTGCGGTCTACACCCAGCCGCCGCGCCCCGCCGGCCGCGGCAAGGCCGAACGGCCGACGGCGGTGGACGACCGCGCGGGCGAGCTGGGGATCGAGGTGCGCTGCCCGAAATCGCTGCGAAGCGAGATCGAGCAGGAGGCATTCGCCGAGCTGGATGCCGATGTGGCGGTGGTCGCCGCCTATGGCCTGATCCTGCCCCAGCCGATCCTCGACGCGCCGATGTTCGGTTGCCTCAACGTCCACGGCTCGCTGCTTCCGCGCTGGCGCGGCGCGGCGCCGGTGCAGCGCGCGATCATGGCCGGCGACGAGGTCACCGGGGTCACCATCATGCAGATGGAGGCCGGGCTCGACACCGGGCCGATGCTGCTGAAGCGCGCGGTGGAAATCGAGGACAAGAATGCCGCGCAACTGACGGAAGAATTGGCGAAACTTGGCGCTGCGATGATGGTCGAAGTGCTGGCCGACCTACCCTCGTTCGAACCGATCCCGCAGCCGGAGGATGGCGTGACCTATGCCGCCAAAATCAAGAAGGAGGAGGCGAGGATCGATTGGGCGCGACCGGCGCGCGGATCTCGCCCGCCAGGTCCAGGGCCTTGCTCCCTTCCCCGGCGCCTGGTTCGAGGTCGAACGGCGAGCGGATCAAGTTGCTGGCTGTCGAGGGCGCGCGACGGCCATGGCGCGCCGGGACAGGTGCTCGACGACAGCCTTACGATCGCCTGCGGCGATGGCGCGCTTCGGCCGACCCTTGCTGCAACGCGCAGGCAAGGGAGCGATGAGCGCCGGACGAACTGCTGCGCGGCTTCCCGATTCCCGAAGGGCACGAGCCTCGCAATGACCCGCTGGCGCCTCACGATCGAATTTGACGGCGGGCCATTCATGGGCTGGCAGCGGCAGGACCATGGCCCGTCGGTGCAGGAGACGGTGGAGCAGGCGCTGTTCCGGATGACCGGCGAGCTGGCGACGCTGCACGCCGCCGGGCGGACCGATGCCGGCGTCCATGCGCTGGCGATGACCGCCCATGTCGATGTGGTGAAGACATCTGACCGAGCATCGATTGCGCGAGGGGCTGAACGCGCTGGTCCGGCCGGCGCCGATCAGCGTGACCGAAGTGCAGCCGGTCGCCGACGACTGGCACGCGCGCTTTTCGCTGCATCGGCCGGCGCTACCTCTACCGCATCCTCAACCGACGGGCGCCGCCTGCCCTGGACAAGGGCAAGGTGTGGCATGTGCCGGTGGCGCTCGACGCCGAGGCGATGGCGGAGGGAGCACGGCATCTGGTCGGTCACCACGACTTCACCACCTTCCGATCGGTCCATTGCCAGTCGGCCAGCCCGGTGAAGACGCTCGACAGCCTGACGGTCGAGCGGGCGGGCGAGGAAATCCACATCCGCGCCGCAGCGCGCAGCTTCCTCCACCACCAGGTGCGCTCGATGGTCGGCTGCCTGGCGCTGGTCGGTCGCGGGCGGTGGACGCCGGAGGATGTGCGGAAGCGCTGGAGGCGAAGGATCGGCAGGCGCTTGGGCCTCAACGCGCCGCCGGAGGGGCTCTATTTCGTCGAGGCGATGTATCCGTAGTGCTCCTGCGAAGGCAGGAGCCTAGACCAGCGCCGTAGGCGCTGCCTTCGGCAGCGGACTGGGCCCCGGCCTTCGCCGGGGAACTAAATCAGCAACTCTCGGGCTCGTGGCTGGCTTAGAAATTCCTGCGGGCTGGCGGTCAGGCCATAGGCCCCGGCGCAGAAGATCGCGACCAGGTCGCCCACTTCGGCGCGGGGCAGCATGGCCTCGTCGGCGAGCAGGTCGAGCGGGGTGCAGAGGCAGCCGGTTATGGTTGCTTCCTCGACCGGCTTCGGCGCCGAAGCGGCTGGCGATGGCGACGGGGTAGTTGCGGCGGAGGAGCTGGCCGAAATTGCCCGAGGCGGCGAGCTGGTGCTGAAGGCCGCCGTCGGTGACCAGGAAGGTCCGGCCCCGGCTCTCCTTTCGGTCGACGATGCGGGTCAGATAGACCCCCGCCTCGCCGACCAGCCAGCGGCCAAGCTCGATCGCGAATTTGGTATTCGGCGAGGATTTTCGGGCGCTCAGTCAATGTGTTGGCGAGCGCCGTTCCTATCGCTTCGAATATCGAGCGGCTCGTCCTTGGCGAAATAGGGAATGCCGAAGCCACCGCCTAGATTGACCTCTGGCGGGGAGTGGCCGGCTTCGTCGGCGATTGCGGCGGCAAGCGCGATCGTCTCTCGCTGCAATTCGATCAGTGCCTCGGCCTGAAGCGCCTGGCTGCCGGCGAAGATGTGGAGCCCGCGCCACTCGGCTCCAGCTTCGATGATCCGCCGGACGAGGCCAGGAACGCGATCGTGGTCGACTCCGAACTGGCTCGGCAGGCCGCCCATCTTCTGCCCGGAGCCCTTGAGCCCGAACGGCGGATTGACCCGCACCGCCAGCTTTGCCTTCAACCCTTCGCGTTCGCAGATCGCCAGCGCGCGCTCCGCCTCGCCCTCGCTTTCGAGGTTGATCGTTATCCCGGCGCGGATTGCGGTTTCCAGCTCCTGGTCTCGCTTGCCGGGTCCCGCGAAGCTGATCGGCAGGCCGAGGTGCGCGACGCGGCCGAGTTCGCCCGAGGACGCCACGTCGAAGCCGTCGACCATTTCTGCCATCGCTTCGAGCAACGGCCCGTAAGGATTTGCTTTCACGGCATAATGGAGCGCGACCTCCTGCGGGAAGGCAGCCCGAAAGCGCGCTACCTGGTCCGCCACGCGGCGGGTGTCATAAACGAACAGGGGCGTGCCGCCGGCTTCGGCGACCAGCGCCTCGGCATTCCATCCGCCAATCAACAGGCAGCCATTGGCGTCGGCTTCAAATCCGGGTGGGATCGGGCCCAGCGCCTTCATGCGATCTCTGCCTTGACCGCGGTTCGGTCGAGCTTGCCGTTTGGGCCGACCGGGAGCTTGTCCTTCCAGACGATCTGCTGCGGCTGCATGTGCGGGGGAAGCTCGCGGCGGAGATATGCCCGCAGCCGCTCGTCCGCTGCTTCGCCCTTGGCGACCGCAACCAGCACGATCGACTGGCCCAGCTTCTCGTCGGCTATGCCGAAGGCCGCGGCGTCGCTGACTGCGCCGCTGGCGAGCGCGGCCTCCTCGATCTCGGTCGGGCTGATGCGGTTGCCGCTGACCTTGATCATCGCATCGTCGCGGCCGCGGAAGCGGAGCAGTCCGTCCTCGCCCTTCACAACCGTGTCGCCGGACCAGACGGCGGTGCCGCCATATGTGCTGAATGCAGGCGCCGGCTTGAAGCGCTCAGCCGTCCGCTCCGGGTCGTGCCAATAGCCCTGGGCGACCAGCGGCCCGGCATGAACCAGTTCGCCCTCCTCGCCCGGCGCAGCCTCGCTGCCATCCGCCCGAACGACCATCAGCTCGGCGAAGGGAATGGCGGTGCCGACGCTGTCGGGATGCCGGTCGACCAGCGCCGGATCGAGGCTCGACGAGCGGAAGGCTTCGGTGAGGCCGTACATCAGGTGCAGCTTGGCCTTGCGGGAACAGCGCCCGCAAGCGCCGCACCAGCGGTTCGGGCAAATGGCCGCCGCTGTTGGTCAGGGTGCGCAGGCTTTGCGCCCGCCTCACCCCAATCCTGTTCGGCCAGCTGGAGCCACAGCGGCGGAACGCCGGCGAGGACGGTGACGTCATGACGTCCGACCGCGCGGATCACGTCGCGCGGCAGGAGGTAGTCGAAGCCGATCGCGCACCCGCCCGCCGCCCAGGTCGAAAGCAGCTGGTTCTGGCCATAATCGAACGCCAGCGGCAGCACTGCGAGGGTGCGGTCGTCGGGCTTGAGGCCGAGATAATGGGCCACGCTGATCGCGCCGAGCCAGAGATTGGCGTGGCTCAGCATCACCCCCTTGGGCCGGCCGGTCGAGCCGGAGGTGTAGAGCAGCGCCGCGAGCTCCTGCGGATCGCGCGATGACGGCGGCAGCGGATCGCCACCGTCTGCCCAATCCTCCAGCGCGATTGGCTTGGCATCCGCCAGATCGCCACGTTCGAGGCTATCCAGCCGCGCCCGGTTGGCAATCAGCAGCTTGGCGCCGCTGTCGGACAGGATATGCGCCGCCTGGGCATGCTTCAGCACCGGGTTGATCGGCACATGGACCAGCCCCGCCCGCGCCGCGGCCAGCGGCATGATGCAGGCCAGCCGGGTCTTGCCCATCCAGGTCGCGATCCGATCGCCCGGCTCAAGACCGTGCGCGAGCAGCGCGGAGGCGGTGGCGCCAACCGCGGCTTCCAGTTCACGATAGGTCAGCCGCTCATCGCCGACGACCAGCGCCTCGGCCTCCGGCGCGCCGCGAAGCGTCAGATGGTCGAGCGGATATGGCGTCGGGTCGGGCGCGGTCACCTCCTTCGCCTAGCGCTCCCTCATCGGGCCGTGCAAAGCTTGCCTCCGCCGCGCGCTTTGCCTAGGGGCGCGGGCGAAATGATCGAGGGGATGGCATCGGTGGCGTTGGACGATCGCGACGAAGTCGAAGCGACACTGCGGGCGCTGCTGGTCGAGGTGCTTGGGCTAAGCACGGCTCGGGTTGCCGCCTTCGGGACGGAGACCGAGTTGTTCGGTGCCCTGCCCGAGTTCGACTCCATGGCAGTCGCCAATTTGCTCACCGGAATCGAAGAGCGCCTCGGCATCCTGATCGAAGATGATGACGTCGAGGCCGAGGATTTCATGACCTTCGGTCGGCTGTTAGCCGCGGCCCAGAGGCTTTCGCTTCGCTGAGGTGATCCAACGTCCGTCGTCGATTCAATGCGAATTCGGGAGCGTTCGCCTCGACCAGGTGGGATGGTCGAACGTTCCTCAATCGCACTCAGGGTGTAACCCGATAGTATAGGGCCGATTAGGAGCGTAACCGAGGGCCTCAGCAAGCGCATTCCACCCCGACGCCTCTCACTCCAGCACTCGGGGCGCAACTCAGCCGCGCTGCATCGGAGGTCATCATGAAGTGCTCAATTTTCAGTCTTGCGGTGATTTTAAGCGCAACTGCAGTGCCGGCGGTCGGCGCAGGCGCCAACCGATGCGCAGTGCAGCGCGTCGGCAACGCAGGCGACTGGCTATACGCCCGGCGCGCCGACGACGTCGGGCCCCGACGGCAGCCGCGTGGCCGGAGCCGCAAAGGGTGCGGCGGTTGGCGCCGCGGTAGGTGGCGCACAAGGCAATCAATATGAGAATGCCCCCGACGCAATGCAGGACCAGCATCGGGAGAACCAGGCCAAGAGCGGCGCAGCCGCTGGCATGGCCGTGGCCGGGTCAAGAAACCGTCAGGAGCGTCGCGGAGAAAGAAAGAGCTCTGCGGACCAGCAAGCCGCCTGGCAAAGCAGCTACGACGCCTGCATGGCCCCCGCGAAGTAGAACTGCGGGCCGCTAACTATTCGGCCGCCTGAAGCGCCCCGAACTCCTCGGCGGCGAGGAATTTCTCGGCATCGAGCGCGGCCATGCAGCCGGTGCCGGCGGCGGTGACCGCCTGGCGGTAGATTTTGTCCATCACGTCGCCGCAGGCGAACACGCCCGGGATCGAGGTCCGGGTCGTGCCGGTCTCGACCTCGATATAGCCGTCGCTGTCGAGCTTCAGCTTGCCCTCGAACAGTTCGGTCGCCGGCTTGTGGCCGATGGCGACGAAGGCGCCGTCGACGTCGATGCGGCTGATCGAGCCGGTCTTCACGTTGCGGACGTCGAGGCCGACCAGCGCCTCGGGCATGCCGCCGCGACGAATTCGGCGACTTCGCTGTCCCAGATGATCTTGATGTTGGGATGGGCGAACAGCCGGTCCTGCAGGATCTTCTCGGCGCGGAGCGAATCGCGGCGGTGGATCAGGGTCACGTCATGGCTGTGGTTGGTGAGGTAGAGCGCTTCCTCGACCGCGGTATTGCCGCCGCCGATCACCGCGACCTTCTTGCCGCGATAGAAGAAGCCGTCGCAGGTCGCGCAGGCCGAGGCGCCCTTGCCCTTCATATGCTCTTCGGACGGAAGGCCGAGCCATTTGGCCTGGGCGCCGGTGGCGATGACCAGCGCGTCGGCATGATATTCGGCGCCGCCGTCACCCTTCAGCACGAACGGGCGACGCGACAGGTCGACTTCCGAAACATGATCCCAGACGACCTTGGTCCCGACATGCTCGGCCTGGGCCTGCATTTCCTCCATCAGCCAGGGTCCCTGGATGACGTTGCGGAAGCCGGGATAATTTTCGACGTCGGTGGTGGTGGTCAGCTGGCCGCCGGGCTGGATGCCCTGGACGACGATCGGCGTTGAGGCCGGCGCGGGCGGCGTAAATGGCGGCGGTATAGCCGGCGGGGCCGGAGCCAAGGACGATCAGGCGGCTGGAAATGACGTTGCTCATCGCGCCCAATTAGGGTGCGAGTCGCGTGGCGGCAATGGGGTGGAATTTAGAGCAGGAAAGTCGGGGTCGGGTCGACTACCGGCGGGATCGTGCGCGCTGTACGGGGCAGCCCTGCGGCTTCACTCGCTGTTGCTGTACCTGCTGCGGGCGCGGCTGCGGCTGATCGACCTTATTGCATGCCCAGCGCTTGACCGGTTCGCCGGCCAGAGCCGCGGACGATCCGAAGGTCGCCAATGCGATTGCGCCGATGATGAATTGCCCCTGCATGCCAGCAGAGGTAACGACTCTGCTGATGAACGGCAAATGAATCATACGAATGGATCAATAATCACGGCTTATGGCAGACACCAGCCAACGTGCAGAAACGGACGGCGGGTGCGGGCCGGAAGCGCGTTTAATGCCTCCGGGCCCGCACCGGGATCAGCTGGCTTTCGGCACGTCCGTGTTGACGTCCCGTACGATCTTCCAGCTACCGTCCGGTTGCTTCTTGAAGACCGTGAGGTTGTACCGATCTTTCGTTTCGACCGCCTTGGTCGTCGGATTGGTGAACGTGGTTTGGTAATTGACCTCTCCGTACGCCACGTCGCCACCCGACGAGATTGCGGTCGTCTCCGCGCCGGGGACATATTTGCCCGCCGCGTCGGCCGCATATTGGTTATAGTCCCCCATGATCGCGTCGATGCCCGCGAACGGGGCCTGGCCGGGAATGATCATCACCGCATCGCTCGCGTAATGCGCCTTGATCGCGTCCAGTTTCTTAGCCGCGATGTCCGCGTTGAAGGCCGCAAAGGCCTGCTTGACCGCCGCGGCATCAGCAGTGGCTTCATCGGCCGTCGCCGTAACATTGTCCGCGGCAGGCGCGGACGGACGATCGCAAGCGGCTACCGACAGGACCAGCGCGAAGCTGGCCGGAATCACGATCAATGATTTCATGATTGCCTCCCATTCAGGAAGCCGGCGAGACAATACCCATTACCTCGCCTTGGCAAGATATTTCGCTAAAGCAACGAAGTAGCCGCTAAACCAGTCTCGACTGCTTGACCGCGGCGCCGATGAATCCGGCGAACAGCGGATGCGGATCGAACGGCCGGCTCTTCAGTTCCGGGTGGAACTGGACGCCGATGAACCAGGGATGGTCGGGCCGCTCGACGATCTCCGGCAGCTGGCCGTCGGGAGACATGCCGGAAAAGACCAGGCCGCCCTTTTCCAGCGCGTCGCGATAATGGGCGTTGACCTCATAGCGATGGCGATGTCGCTCGCTGATTTCGGTCGTGCCGTAGATGCGCGGCGACGTGGCTGTTGCCCGCGAGCTTCGCCTTGTAGGCGCCAAGCCGCATGGTGCCGCCAAGGTCGGTGTCGGCGCGAGCGCTGCTGCAGCCCCTCCTCGCTCATCCATTCGGTGATGAGGCCGACGACCGGCTCGCTGGTTTCGCCGAACTCGGTGGTCGAGGCTTCCTCGATCCCGGCGGTGTTCCGCGCGCCCTCGATGCAGGCCATCTGCATGCCGAGGCAGATGCCGAAGAAGGGCACTTCGCGTTCGCGGGCGAACTTGACCGATGCGATCTTGCCCTCGCTCCCGCGCTCGCCGAACCCGCCGGGAACCAGGATGCCGTGTAGCGGCTCCAGCTCGGCGGCGAGATCGGCGTCTTCGTGCTCGAACATTTCGGCGTCGAGCCAGCGGATGTTGACCTTGACCCGATTGGCCATGCCGCCGTGGACCAGCGCCTCGCGCAGCGATCTTGTAGGCATCCGGCAGGCCGACATATTTGCCGACGACGCCGATCGTGACTTCGCCTTCGGGATGATCGACCCGGTCCATGATGTCGACCCAGCGGGCGAGATCGGGATCGGGCGCGTCGGTGATGCCGAAGACCTTCAGCACCTCGGCATCGAGCCCTTCCGACATGATATTGCAGCGGCACGTCGTAGATCGATCGCGCGTCCAGCGCCTGGATCACCGCTTCCTTCGGGACGTTGCAGAACAGCGCGATCTTGGCGCGCTCGCTCTCCGGGATCGGGCGATCGGCGCGGCACAGCAGGACGTCGGGCTGAATGCCGTAGCTGGTCAGTTCGCGCACGCTGTGCTGGGTCGGCTTGGTCTTCAACTCGCCGGCGGCAGCGATGTAGGGCACCAGCGTGGTGTGGACGAACAGCTGCCTGGCCGCGGCCAAGGTCGTTGTTCAGCTGGCGGATCGCCTCGACGAACGGCAGGCTCTCGATGTCGCCGACCGTGCCGCCGATCTCGCAGATGACGAAGTCGAGCCCGTCGATATCGGCCTGGGCGAATTCCTTGATCGCGTTGGTGACGTGCGGGATGACCTGCACGGTCGCGCCGAGATAGTCGCCGCGCCGTTCGCGGGCGATGATGTCGCGGTAGATGCGGCCTGACGTGATGTTGTCCGACTGATGCGCGGAAACGCCGGTGAAGCGCTCATAATGGCCGAGGTCGAGGTCGGTCTCCGCCCCGTCGTCGGTCACATAGACCTCGCCGTGCTGATAGGGCGACATCGTTCCCGGATCGACGTTCAGATAGGGATCGAACTTCCGGATTCGGACCGAATAGCCGCGCGCCTGGAGGAGCGCCCCGAGTGAGGCAGCCAATAGACCCTTGCCAAGCGAAGAGACCACGCCGCCGGTGATGAAAATATACCGCGCCATGGGAGTCGGGCCTTACGGGCGCTTTGCCAGCCAAGGCAAGCGCCAGAATCAAATAAGATCGAAAAAAGCCGGTCGGCTTATTGCGCGAGCGGACCGCGGGAGCGGTTTCGTTGCTGGCTGGACCAGTTGCCGGCGGAGCCGTCGGGGCCTGGCCAGCCGGCTGGAACGGCTGTTCCTTGACCAGCGACGTATCGACCGTGGTCGATTCGCGGCTGACACCGGCGATCGCTGCAAGCAGGATCGAGAGGAAAATGAACAGGCCGCCAAGAACCGCGGTCGCGCGGGTGAGGAAGTCCGCCGCGCCGCGCGCAGTCATCAAGCCCGCCGAAGAACCGCCAACACCAAGCCCGCCACCCTCCGACCGCTGCATGAGAATTACCGCGACCAGCGACGCGGCAACCAGCGTCTGGACGATCAGGAGGAAGGTGAACATGAGAATGGCCCGTCTGAATTGAGGTTTCGGGGGCCTTAGCCAGCGCGCGCCGAAAACTCAACGCGCGCTGGCCTTGGCTGATCCTTAGTTGGTTGCCTGGGCTTCGAGGTCCGCAGCGGCAAGGCCGATCACCGCCCCGTTGGCGCTGCCGGCAATTCCGGTGCGCGGAATGCGGATCGACTTGCCCGAAGCGAGCTTAAGCGTGACGAATTCGGCGTCGATCGCCTCGATCGTCCCGGCCGATGCGCCGGCGCTGTCCTTGACCGGCGCGCCAACGGCGAGCGAGGCCTCGGCCGCAGCATTTTCCTTTTCGATCGCAGCGTTGAGCTCGGCCTGGGACATGCCGACCAGCAGCTTTCCTTCCGAATCGGCAAAGCTGGATTTGCGACAGGTTGGTTTCAAATTTGTCGGTCTTGATCGTGACGACGTCGCCATTGACGGCGGTCACGGTGCCGACCGGTCCGCCATTGGCGTCAGTCACCTGTGCGCCGACGGTGAATCCGCTGGCGGCCTGGCCAAAGGCAGGAGAAATTGGCGCGGCGAGCGCCAAAGAGATGGAAGCAACAGCAATTAAGATGCGCATTTCTACCTTTCCGGTTGAGAAGATGAGGTTTTCTTAAAGTTCTTTGGCTGATCGGCAAGTGAACGAATGGCTCATTCGGCGCGTCCAGAAGCCGCTTCGACGATAGGCAGGAAGTCCGCGGACTTGAGACTAGCTCCGCCGACCAGCGCTCCATCGACGTCGGGGACGGCGAAATATCTCCGCCGCGTTCGATGGTTTGACCGACCCGCCATAAAGGATTCGGACCTCGGTCGCCCGCCTCTCCGAACGCGGCTTTCAGCCGGCCGCGTAGCGCCGAATGCATTTCGCCGATGTCCCCGACCGACGGCACCTTGCCGGTACCGATCGCCCAGATGGGTTCATAGGCGACCGAGAAATGCCCGGGATCGGCGATTGCCGCCGGGAAGCGAGGCATCAAGCTGTGCCGATACCGTCTCGACCGCCCTTCCCGCCTCACGCACCTGGTCGCTTTCGCCAACGCATAGGATGACGGCAAGGCCAGCCGACAAGGCCGTTTCGGCCTTTGCCCTTATATCCGCATCGGTCTCCTTCTGGGCCTCACGCCGCTCGCTATGGCCGACGATCGTCAGCCGCGCTCCCGCGTCCAGCAGCATCGCCGCCGAAATGCAGCCGGTATGCGCGCCCTTTTCGGCCTGGTGGACATCCTGTCCACCGATGGCGAATCCGGGTGCGGCACGGACTGCGCGCTCGATCAGCGTCGCCGGCAAGCACAAGGCAACATCGGCGCCCGCCGTTTCAGCCGCGATCGAGATGCTTGTTACCTCTACGAGGTCGGCCGCAACCCCGTGCATCTTCCAGTTGCCCGCTACCAACTTGCGCCTTGCCACTTAGAAGCCCTTCCTTCGCTTGCCGTCAGTAGATGCCGCCCCTAAAGCGACCGTCGAACTTTTTCAAAGCACGAGATCCGCATGCTTTCTTCTTTCCGCCGCTTGTCCAAATCCGCGGTCGGCACTTTCCTGATGGTCATTGTCCTGCTGATGATCCTTGCCGGCTTCGCCATGCAGGACATCGGCAGCGTCTTTTCGGGCGGTGCCGGGTTGAGCAAGGGTGCCCTTGTCGAGGTCGGAGACGAACGGCTGACCGAGCGCGATCTCAGCAATGCGATGCGCCAAGCCCTTAACCAGGCCCGTCAGCAAAATCCCGAAGCAAGCTATGCGACAATCGCCAGCCAATTCGATCCGATCCTGGGGTCGTTGATCGACGAACGTGCCCTGCAGGCCTTCGCCGAAGATCATGGCTTCGCCCTATCCAAACGGCTGATCGACAAGGAAATCGCCGAGTTGCCGCAAACCCGCGGACTGAACGGCAAATTCAGCGAGCCGGCTTACCAGGCCTTCCTCCAGCAGCAGCAAATGACCGACGCGGACGTTCGCCGCCTGATCCAGGGCGGGCTGACGCAGCGCCTGGTGCTTGCGCCTGCGGCGGTCGATGCGCGGATACCGGTGGGCGTGGCTCGGCCCTATGCAGCAATGCTGCTCGAGGCGCGCCAGGGCCAGTTGGCACTGGTGCCGACCCAGGCCTTCCGTGCCGGCCTCAACCCGTCCGACGGCGATCTGCAGTCCTTCTACGCCCAGAACCGGCAGCGCTACATGGTCGGCGAACAGCGGGTGCTTCGAATCGCCAAGATCGGCCCGGAATCGGTAGCGAACGTAACACCCAGCGACGCCGAGATTGCCGCTTACTACAAGGCCAACCAGGCGAATTACGGCGGCACCGAGACCCGCGTCATCAGCCAGGCCGTGGTCCAGGACAAGAAGCAAGCGGATGCAATCGCCGCGCGTGCCCGGTCCGGCGCAGCCTTCGCCGCGGCGGCCGCTCCCGCTGGCCTATCGGCCGAAGACGTTGGCGTCGGGCCCCAGACCCGCGCCCAATTTTCCGGCCTGGCAGGGGAAGCAGTTGCGAATGCGGCCTTTGCCGCCGCCAATGGCGCGGTGGTTGGCCCAATCCGTTCCGACCTCGGCTGGCACGTGATCAAGATCGACGACATCCGCGGCGCAACGGGCAAGAGCCTTGCCGAGGTTCGCGGTGAAATTGCCGCCCTGCTCACCGCCAACAAGCGCAAGGAAACGCTGACCGATTTGGTGACGAAGGTCGAGGATCAGATCGACGGTGGAGCAAGCTTCGCCGAAGCGGTCGATGCGGCCAAGCTGCCGTGACGACGACGCCGGAGATCAACAGCGGCGGCGTTGCGCGCAGCGATCCTGCCTTCCGTTTCCCGGCCGAGCTTGGGCCCGTGCTGAAGGCCGGCTTTGCAATGATGCCCGACGACGATCCGGAAGTGGTCACCCTGCCCAATGACGGGGGGTTTGCGGTCGTTGCAGTGGATCGGGTCATCGAAGCCGCGCCGGCTCCGCTGGCCGAAATCAAGGACAAGGTTCGCGAGGACTGGATTCATCGCAAGGCGTCCGATCGCGCCCGTGCGATCGCGTCGCAAATCGCCGCCAAGGTTGCGCGTGGCATGCCCGTCGACAAGGCTGTTGCGGAGGCCGGCGTAGCACTGCCCCCGGTCCAGGAGATGTCGGCCCGCCGGATCCAGATCGCCCAGGCCAATCAGGACGCCGTGGCCCCGCTCCGCATGCTGTTCTCCCTCACCGAAGGCAAAAGCCGGCTGGTGGCGGATCCCAAGGATCGCGGTTTCTTCGTCATCAAGACGAACAAGATCACGCCGGGCAATGCGACGACCAACCCGATGCTGATCGCGCAGACCCAGGCCGAGTTCCAGCGCGCCGTCCCGGACGAACTTGGGCAGCAGATGCTGGCGGCGATGAAGGCCGACCAGGGCGTCAAGAGGGATGAAAAGGCGATCGAGGCGGCCAAGCGACGGATCACCGGCGCCGACCAATGAGCAGGCGCGGCCGGCAGCGATGAACGCGCCGCGCATCCTGGTGGTCGATAATGTCGACAGCTTCACGTTCATGCTGGTCGACTATCTGGCCGCGCTGGGAGCCGACGTCGCAGTAAAGCGCAACGATGCGCTGGCCATCGACGAAGCAATTGGCTCGGGGGCCGACGGCATATTGATCTCGCCCGGTCCCGGTACGCCGGAGGATGCCGGTATTTCGGTCGCTTTGGCAGCCGCCTGCATCGAACGGAAATTCCCGCTGCTCGGCGTTTGCCTTGGTCACCAGGCGATCGCCATCGCCTGCGGCTCGACGGTTGAACGGACGCCGCCAGTCCATGGCAAGGTCGCCACGGTCCGCCATGACGGCAGCGGACTGTTTCGAGGCATTCCATCACCATTTGCCGCAACCCGCTATCATTCATTGGCGGTTCCGGATCCGCGCCCGCCGCTGATCGCCAATGCATGGAGCGACGATGGGACAGTGATGGCGATGCGTCATGCCGCTGCGCCGGCCCATGGCGTCCAGTTCCACCCCGAAAGTGTCGCTTCGGAGCAAGGGCGGCCGTTGCTCGCAGCCTTCCTCGATATTTGCCGGGTTGCTGCTTGACGGCAGCCATTTCGTTGCCTACACGTTCCCTGTTCGTTCCGACACGGAGGGGCCGATGCTCACCGCCAAGCAACATGAGCTGCTGCATTTTATCCACGACCGCCTGTCTGCGACCGGCGTTTCACCCAGTTTCGATGAAATGCGCGAAGCGCTCGAGCTCAAGTCGAAGTCGGGGGTGCACCGGCTGATTTCGGCTCTCGAGGAGCGGCAGTTCATCCGCCGCCTGCCCAATCGGGCGCGGGCGCTCGAAGTATTGAAAATGCCGGAAATCGCGGCCCCGGTAGTTGCCGCTGCTGCAATGGCGGTGCGCCCGGCGGTGCCTGCGGCGGCCAACGACACGGTCGAAATTCCGCTTCACGGCCGAATTGCAGCGGGCACTCCGATCGAAGCCCTGCAGGGTACGGAGGGCTTTGCGGTTCCTGCCGCGCTGCTTGGTCCGGGCGAACATTATGCACTGGAAGTTTCCGGCGATTCGATGGTCGAGGAAGGGATTCTCGACGGCGACTATGCGCTGATCCGCAAGGTCGACAGCGCACGCGACGGTGAGATTGTGGTGGCGTTGATCGATAACGAGGAAGCGACGCTCAAGACCTATCGCCGCGAGGGGCAAATGATCCGGCTCGATCCAGCCAACCGGTCCTATGAGCCGCAGCGCTACGAAGAAGGACGAGTAACCATCCAGGGCCGGCTTTCCGGCCTGATCCGGCGGTACTGAAATGGCCCGGATCGATTATGTGGAGCTGCCGAGCGTCACCGCGCATGAGCTGACCCGGGGCTTCTATTCCAAGGCATTTGGGTGGCAATTCACCGATTTCGGCGGCGACTATGCCGCAACCACAAGCGGCGATGTCGACCTTGGCCTCAACGGACAACCGGACGAGGCGCTTGCAGCTCCGCTGCCGGTCATCCGGGTCGACGATCTCGACGCAACGCTGGATGCGGTTGCTGCGGCGGGCGGCGTCATTTCTCGACCGATCTTCTCGTTTCCGGGTGGCCGCCGGTTCCACTTCATCGACCCGTCCGGCAGCGAACTGGCCGCGTGGAGCGACCGCTAGGTCAGAACGCCCAGGGGTGGGCGCCGATGCGACCCGATACGCTTTCCACCCGTGGTTCGCCGCCAAGATAGATCGCTACTCCGCCGGTTTGCTCCAGCGCCTTACGGTCAAGCTTCAGCCAGCGTGGGCTGCACCCCTTCGGAAGCCATCGGTCGGCGACCACGATGTCGGCGGTTGCGCATGCGCGGGTAAGTTCGGCCCAATCGATGCTGTTCCGGCTACGGATCGCAAGCAGCCGCCATGCGGATTTTCCCTTCACGATATCGGCGATACAGGCATCGCGGCTGCAGCGGGCAAAGCGCTGTTCTTCCAACGGCAGTGGTTCGCCGTCGTAAGCAGAAGCCTCGCTCATCAGATCGCGCATGAAATCGCCGCTCCTGCTGCGCAAAAGGACCGGCACGCCGTCGTCGCGGACGAGCGCCAAATGCCTGCCGTCACCCGTGACCAGCAAGTTCGGCACCGGCGCGACCGCCGCGCCCAGCGCACCAATGGCGAAGGGAACAAGTCCCCATCGCCGGATCGGGCTTCGCCAAAGGCAAATCCACAGGCCCCCACCGACCATCGAGGCAAAAGCCCAACGCGGCATTGTCGGAAGCATGGCGACGGCTCCCTCGGCCGATCCGACCCAGTGCGCCAAGCCCAGCATCAGGTCGATGATCCACCCGGTCGCCGCCCAGAACGGCCCGCCAAGTCCGACCGCATCGAAAATCAGCGCGGCTGCTTCAAGCGGCATGATGATGAAGGTCGTCAACGGTATCGCGATCAAATTGGCGGCGACGCCGTACAGCCCGGCTCGATGGAAGTGGTAGAGCGCAAAGGGCATAAGCGCGACCTCGACCACCAGGCCGCTCAGCAACAATCCGCCCAAGGCGCGTAACAATCGCGAAGGCCAGCCTTCTTCGCGCGGGGCAAGCCAATGACGGACGGGCGCCCAGTGCTGAAGCACGATGATCGCCGTTACCGCCGCGAAGCTCATCTGGAAGCTGGCGCCGGCGATGGCCTCCGGCCTGAGAAGCAGCACGAGCAGGGCCCCCACCGCCACCAGCCGCAAGCTGATTGCCTCACGCCCCAGCGCAATTCCCGCGAGGACCAGTAATGCGGCGATACAGGCTCGAACGGTCGGCACCTGCATCCCGGTCAGCAGCGTATAGGCAATGCCGGCGAGAGCTCCGAACCCGGCCGCCACCAGCACAAGGTTGAAGCGGAGGGCAAGACGTTCGCTGAGGGCCAGGAGCTTCAAGGCCAGCAGCATCGCCGCGCCGACTACTGCCGCGATGTGCAAGCCGCTGACCGACAGAAGATGGGCAAGGCCCGAACGACGCATCGCCTCGGCATCCTCTTCACCGACCGCGGCCTGGTCACCGGTGGCCAGGGCATTGGCGATGCCGCCGCTGGCGCCTGGCAATTGTGCGCGAATATGACGGCCGAGGCGGTCGCGCAGGGCGTCCAGGCCTCCTCCGCGCGATGGTTCGATGATTTCCACCGTCCCGATCGCACGACCGACGCCCCCGATCCCCTGGAACCAGGCGTCGCGCGCGAAATCATGGCTTCCCGGGAGCGCCATCGGTGGTGGCGGCTGGAGCCGGGCCTTGACCCGAATGCGGGCCCCATCGCCAAGGCCCAACGGCGAATCCTCTTCCGGCAAGGATAGGCGCACGACCGGTGGGATGCCTGGCGCGGCCACGGCCAGCGTCAAGCGCAGGTCGCCTTTGGCGGCACGGCTCTCAACCTTTGCGATCCTGGCGTCGAACGTGAAGATTCCCGGCCGTTCAAGACGCGGCGAGTCGACCGAATCGCTTCGCCACCAGATCAGGACGCAGCCGGCGGACATGGCGAGGCCACCCAGAATAAGGGCTCGCCTGCTTCGTCCGTCCGGCAGCGCAGCCCCGAGGGCCGCAAGGCCAAGCGCCATTGCCACGAAGGCGGCCCAAAAAGCTGGTCCCGAAAACCAAAGCCAGGCGGCGATCCCTGCGCCGAATGCAGCCGTGAACCATAACGGCAGCTGCGCCCGCTCCCGCTCGAGGAAGGCCTCGATCCGGTCCGCCAAACGGCCAATTTTCGCAGGCAAAAAGCGTCGAGCCGCCGGTTCCAGCGGCGCGTCCTCTATGATAGGGGCGCTCACCCAGTCCATCGGCCCCAGCAGAAAAAAGGAAAGCGCGCCTCAGCGCAAGCGACAAAAATATGGCAAGCGCAAGCAGCAAAATTCCCGGCGTCGTCACCCGCTTCGCGCCCTCGCCGACGGGCTATCTTCATATCGGCGGTGCCCGCACGGCGCTGTTCAACTGGCTGTTCGCCCGGCATCACGGCGGTCAATATCTGCTCCGCATCGAGGATACCGATCGCGCCCGATCGACGAAGGAAGCCATCGACGCCATCCTCGACGGGCTCGACTGGCTCGGTATCAGCGGCGACGGCGATCCCTATTTCCAGTCGCAGTTCGAGAAGCGCCATGCCGAGGTCGCCCATCAACTGATCGAGCGCGGGGCGGCCTACCGCTGCTTCCTGACACCCGAAGAACTGGCCGCCCGCCGCGAAAAGGCACAGGCCGAGCGCCGTCCGTTCCGCATCGACAGCGAATGGCGTGACCGCACCGACTGGCCCGAGGACGCACCCTTTGTCGTTCGCATCAAGTCGCCCAGAGAGGGCGAAACGGCGATCGACGACCTCGTGCAGGGCCGAGTGACCGTGGCCAATGCCGAGCTCGACGATTTCGTCCTGCTCCGTTCGGACGGCACGCCGACCTACATGCTGGCGGTGGTGGTCGACGACCATGACATGGGTGTCACCCACGTCATCCGCGGCGACGACCATCTGAACAATGCCTTCCGCCAGCTGGCGATCATTCGGGCGATGGGTTGGCCGGAGCCGACCTATGCCCACATCCCGCTGATCCACGGCCAGGACGGCGCCAAGCTTTCGAAGCGGCATGGCGCACTGGGCGTCGATGCCTATCGCGACGAGCTGGGAATCCTGCCCGAGGCGCTGTTCAACTATCTGCTCCGGCTTGGCTGGGGCCATGGCGACGACGAAATCATCAGCCGCGAGCAGGCGGTCGAATGGTTCGACATCGATCATGTGGGCAAAAGCCCGTCGCGGTTCGACCTGAAAAAGCTCGAAAATCTGAACGGCCACTATATCCGCGAGGCCGACGACGCGCGGCTCGCTACGCTCGTTTCGCCCAAAGCTCGGGCTGAGCTACGAGGAACTTCCGCTCCTGATCCGCGCTATGCCGGAATTGAAGGCGCGCGCCCACAATCTGAACGAGCTGGCCGAGGGCGCGGACTTCCTGTTCGCGCAGCGGCCGCTGGACGTGGACGAAAAGGCCGCGGCCCTTCTGTCGGACGAGGCGCGATCCCATCTCGCACTTGCACACGCAGCGCTTGCTGCAGTGCCGAAATGGGAGCATGATACGCTCGATGCTGCAGTGCGGGAGGTTGCGGAACAGCAGCGCACTTAAGCTAGGCAAGCTCGCCCAGCCGCTGCGGGCGGCGCTGACGGGCAAGACCACCTCGCCGGGCATCTTCGACGTGCTCGTACTTCTTGGGCAAAGACGAAAGCCTCGCGCGGATCGCCGATCAAATGCTGGAGCCGAATGCATGACCGACAAAGACCGTCAAACTTCACCACCGAAGGCGGCGAATCTCACCTATCCGCTGCTCGAGGGCTCGGTCGGGCCGGACGTCGTCGATATCCGCAAATTCTACGCCGAGACCGGGCATGTTCACCTACGACCCCGGCTTCACGTCGACCGCCAGCTGCCAGAGCGCGATCACCTATATCGACGGCGACGAGGGCATCCTGCTTCACCGCGGCTATCCGATCGACCAGCTGGCCGAGCAGTCGAGCTTCATGGAAGTCGCCTACCTGCTGCTTCACGGCGACCTGCCGAAGCAGAAGGAACTCGACGAGTTCACCTACACGATCAGCCGCCACACCATGCTGCATGAGCAGCTGGCGACCTTTTATCGCGGTTTCCGGCGCGATGCGCACCCGATGGCGATCATGTGCGGCGTGGTCGGCGCGCTCAGCGCCTTCTATCACGACAGCACCGACATCACCGATCCGCAGCAGCGGCTGATCGCCTCGCACCGGCTGATCGCCAAGATGCCGACGATCGCGGCGATGGCGTTCAAATATTCGATCGGACAGCCGTTCCTCTATCCGCGACAACGACCTCAGCTACACCGGCAACTTCCTGCGGATGACGTTCGGCGTTCCGGCCGAGCCCTATGAGGTCAACCCGATCATCGAGAAGGCGATGGACCGGATCTTCATCCTCCATGCCGACCATGAGCAGAATGCGTCGACCTCGACCGTGCGACTGGCCGGATCGTCGGGCGCCAACCCGTTCGCCTGCATCGCCGCCGGCATCGCCTGCCTGTGGGGCCCGGCGCATGGCGGCGCCAACGAGGCCGCGCTCAACATGCTGCGCGAGATCGGCGACGTGAAGCGCATCCCGGAATATATCGCCCGCGCCAAGGACAAGAACGACCCGTTCCGCCTGATGGGCTTCGGTCACCGGGTCTACAAGAACTACGATCCGCGCGCGAAGGTCATGCAGCAGACCGGCCGAGGAGGTCCTGAAGGAGCTCAACCTCACCGACCCGGTCCTCGATGTCGCCCGGGAGCTCGAGCATATCGCGCTCAACGACGAATATTTCATCGAGAAGAAGCTGTATCCCGAACGTCGATTTCTACTCGGGCATCATCCTCAACGCGATCGGCTTCCCGACCGAGATGTTCACCGCCCTGTTCGCCCTCGCCCGCACCGTCGGCTGGGTCGCGCAGTGGAACGAGATGATTTCCGATCCCGAGCAGAAGATCGGCCGCCCGCGCCAGCTCTACGTTGGCGCGACCCAGCGCGATTATGTGCCGGTCAAGGAACGCTAGGCCGGATCGAGCCTCAGGCGGCCGACAGCAGCAGCGTAAAGCGCGCGCCCTCGACCCGAGCGAGCTTTGCAGTTCGATATCGCCGCCCATCGATCGCGCCAGCCGGCGTGAGATGGCGAGCCCGAGTCCAATTCCGCCCGGCGAATCGTCGACCCGCTCATAGCGTTCGAAGATTCGATCCTGATCCGCTTCGGCAATTCCCGGGCCTTCGTCGGCGACGGTCACCGCGACCTGTTCTCCACGTCGCTCGAGCGATCAACGCGACGTTGCCGTTGTGCGGGCGAATGGCGCACTGCATTGGCGAGCAGGTTGACGAGGATCTGCACACGCTCCGCGTTGCTCGCCAATCGCAAGCAGCGGCTGATCGGCGCCGACCAGCTCAATCGTAACCGATTGTTTCTGGGCCGCTTCCTGGACCAGCTGGATCGCCTCCGCCGCCAATTGCGCCATGTCGACCTGGTCGCCTGCACGCGCGGCCTCTTGCTCCGTCATCGTGCGGATCACCGACAACAGGTGGCGACCGGCGGCTGCGATGTCCCCGGCATAGGCGGCATAGTCGCTGCGAAGCGGCCCTTCGCTTCGATCGACGATCCGTTCGGCGGCGGCGATGATGCGGTCGAGCGGCGACCGAAGCGCCTCGTCAAGCGCAGGATCGAAGCTGACCGCGGCGGCCGCCTCCGGCTCGCCCTCAAAGGCCACGATGATTTCATAGCCGGTGAAGCCGTCGCGCCGGTGCTGAAGCGCGGTTCCTTCGAGAATTACCTGGATTTCGTCGCCATCGCCGCGCACTCGCGCTCGCTGGCCGGTGAAATCCTGGCGGCTGACCAGCGCGGTCAACAACGGCATGACGCCGTCGCCATCGTCGGTCAGCAGGAAGAAACGGGTCAGCGGCTGGCCGATTGCCTCGCCGGCAGGGATATTGAGCCGTTCGGCGAGGTGCTCGTCGATCCGGCTGATCTTGAGCTCCGCGTCGGTGGTGAAGCCAAGCGGCCCGGCCCAGGCGGAAGCCTCATCGGGCGTGGTTCGCTTCCGACCAGGGTGAGGCGGGGTGGCGCGGGAGGCCGAGACTTCCAGCCCTCGATCGTCAAATTGGCCCCCTCGGCGTCTGGCTCCGCGCGGACCCACAGGTCGAGATCCTGGTCGTTCGAGGCCGCAATCACCGAACGGGACAGCGGAACGCCTAGCTTCATGGCCGATCGGGCAACGGCTGCAAGCTGCGGCAGGGCGAGCGGAGCGCCCAGCCTGGAGCCGGCTTCCTCCTGCAGCCTCAGCAGCGCTGGATCGGCCGCCGTCAGACGACCCTCACGGTCGACGCGGCCGCTGACGGGCCCAAGGTCGAAGGGAACGCTAGCCATGGACCTGTTCCAAGGCATCGCGGGCCGAGCGATAATGGAGATCGAGGCGCATCCAGCGGCGGCATCGCTCGACCGCAGCATCGTCGATCGCTTCGAATCGATCGATAATTCGATCGGCTGCATGGGCGCCCGACATCGGCTCGAAACCGGCCAATATCTGGGCGGCCGTGGTGCGGTCGCAACCGGCGAGGCGAGCCAGCATCATGGCGTCGTCGCCGGTGAGGAAATTCCAGGCGTCGCGATAGTCGATCCCCGCGCGCCGGGCGAGGAGTCCAACCAGAAGGGCGGCATCGCCGTCTTCGGCAAGCTTTCGGATCATGGATTCATCGGCGCGGCCCGACGCTTCCAGCGCCCGGGCCAGCGCAATCACGCATGCCTCCAGCCTGCGACCCTCGTCGTGGCGGACCAGCAGCGAATGGGCGGAGGCCGCCAATGGCTGGTCGGCATCATCGCCAAGTGCATCGCGCAGGCCCGCGGCGACTGCATGAACCATTGCAACCGCATCTTCGGCGGCCAGATCGTCAAACTCCAGCCCGGCCCGGCCAAACCGATCCCGGCGCCTTCCGCGGGCGAGGACAAGGCCCATGGCCGCCTCGGCGACCTGGCTGTCGTCATCCCCTACCAAAGCGGACAGGGTCGGCTCATGGCGATCGGTGCGGGACGAGAGCTGATGTTCGTCGGCCCGACGCAGCAGCAGGGCGACCAGCCCTTCCCGCTCCAGCAGGCGCGCTCTGCGCAGACGGCGGTAAAGTCCCTCGCGAGCCTGTTCGGCCTGGGCGGCAAGCATCGGCGGAAGGGCTGAAATCAGCTCGTCGGCAATGTCCGTGACCAGGCCGCGGAGCATCGCCGCCATCAGCGCGCGCTCCTCGTCGGTCAGGCGGCTGGCCTCATCGAGGAAGAAATCGGCACTGGCAATGGCCAGCCGATCGCGCCCCACACGCGGGCGCGCGGGCTCGACCTGGCGGTCGGCTGCCGATGCAGCGAGCGGCCATTCCACGGGCATCATCCCGCTTTCATAGAACAGATGGGGTTAACGCGCAGTCAATCGCGTTCGACGCCGTGCCGCAAATGCTGCAGGATGAAGAAACTGGTGGCTGCATAGACGGCGACCATGCCGAGATAGGCGCTCCACCAGCCGCCGATGGCGAACGGCAGGGCGAGCCAGATGGCGACGCGACGGCTGAAGTGCAGTTCCGCGCCCGGCACGCTCCGGCCCATGCGCTCGATCCGCCCGGCTTCGGCGAACGAGGCGGCGCCAAGGGCAGCCATCATCGCACCCCAACCAGATCCGTGCCTGGCCTCAAACCAGCCAAGCGCCAGCAGCGCCAGCCCCGCTGCCGGCCATAAGAGGCGCCGCGAGGGCATCGACGGGCTGAGCGGCTTCAACCGCAGCATCGCCAATCGCTGGGCGACAAGATCCAGCGGGGTCGACAAGATGAGCAGGGCGACTGCCGCCCAATGCCAGCCGCGCGTGAAGCAAAACGCCGCTGCAACGGTCATGACCAGCGCCGCATGAACCAGCCACGCGGGCCTGACACTGGTTTCCATCAGCTTTTCGGTGGCAACTTCCTCAACAATCGGAAGCACATAGCGGCTAATTGCGTCTTCCCGTGCGGTCCGCGAGGCGACCAGCAGTCGTCGCTCATAAGTCGCCATCGATGCTTCATCGCTGGCAAGGAACGGGCCGCGGCCCTCACCGGCCGTCGACGGGACCAGCCGCGCCCCTTCCTGGACCGCGCGGCGCATCAGCGTCGATTGCAGATCCCAATCGCCCAGCATGGCCGCAGTGGCGCCGAGGATATTGGCATCGACCCGCGCCAGGCCTGCCCAGCGATGTGTGCCGTCGATCCGCTCATAATTGGCATGATCCTCGTCGTCCGGCACCGTGAGGATCGCGACATCGTCTTCAAGCAGCCTTGCCAGGTCGCCCATGTCTGGCGCGACACCGTCAGCCAGCAGCACCAGCTGGCTGCCAGCTTCGAACCTGCTGGCTGCCTCGTTGCCATCGCTGACAGGGACGACCGCGATCCCCTCGCCGCGCAGCCGCTCGAAAGCATCGTTGAGAGCGACCGGAATGCGTTCCACCAGCACGATCAAAGGCGAAGCGCCGGCAGCCGCGAGACAGCGCGCCTGATATTCGATCAGCGTTCGACCGGCGAGCGGAAGCAGGGCGCGCAAGCCCCCGGCATCATCCTCCTGATAAGCACCGATTAGGGCGCCGAGCGCCATGGCTTTCCCCGCCGCTTGATGATTTCCCCCCTGAAGTAACCAGTCATAAGGCAGGCCGCCCAAGGATTTCCAGCCCGCACTGTGGCCTTTTGTCGCTTTCACATGGAAACAAAGGTGGTAAACTCCCCGGTCATGAGCATCAGCCCGCACCGCGCCCACGGCGATCCCAACTATGGAGTCGAGGAGCAGATCCCGACGATCGAAGGCGAGGAGATCGCCGCCGAGTCGAGTTTCGATCGGATGAGCTGGGCTGAAACCCGCGACTTGCACGGTGTTGCCAGCGAAGGCGGCCGCATGGTGCTGGGCTGGGCATTGGCGATCCTGGCCTTGCTGTGGACAGGCTATACCGCCTGGTCGGCAGGACGCGCGCTCGCCGACGAGCCGCTTTCCAGCCCGGCGATTGCGCAATGGGTGGCGATCCTCACCGGACCGCTTGCCCTGATGGGCCTGGTCTGGCTGATGTTCGGCCGGACGCGCCGCAAGGAAGCGGAGCGGTTCACCCGGTCGGTCGTCGCCATGCGAACCGAAGCGAGGTCGCTGCAAGACATTCTGGCGGCACTGTCGCGCCAGATCGAAGAAAACCACCGAACGCTTGGGGTGATGGCCGGCGACCTGATGGGGCTAGGCGACCAGGCCGCAGCCCGGCTCGGCGGGATTACCGCCAACCTCAACGCGGGATCGCAGACCCTCGCCGAACATGGCGCGGCGCTCGACCGGGCAGCGGAAGCGGCCCGAACCGACATCGGGGTGTTGCTCGCCGATCTGCCCCAGGCCGAGGACTGTGCCCGGCGAATGGCGGAAACCCTGCGCGACGCCGGTCGCTCTGCGATCGAACAGGCTGGCGCATTTGAGGGCCAGGTCAGCCAGCTCGCCGTGCAGGCGGAGCAGGCCGATTCACTCGTTCACGCAGCGTCCGAGCGGCTGCTCGCCCACCTTACGCACATCGAGAGCGCGGGAGCCGCTGCTGCACTGCGCGTATCCGAAGCGGGTGCCGAAACCGGGGCAGTCGTCGACGCCCTGTTGGCCCGTTCGGCGGAAGCCTTGGCCGAAATCCGGGGCGGTATCGACACTCAGGCCGCCGCGGTATCGGCGCTGGTTGCGCAAAGCCAGGCCGGCATCGGCCGGGCGGGCATCGATGCTTCCGAACTGCTCGGGGAGCGGCTGACCAGCGCTGGAGCCGCGCTTGACGGGCTGTCTTCCCGAATTGCGGAGCAAGAGCGGGCCTCGCAGCGCCTGATCGCAGACCTCGACACCGGACTTGCGGCGCTTGACGAGCGCTTCCTCGACCTCGCCCGATCGGGTGACGAACGCGCCAGCCATGTGCAGACGGCCTTGGCCCGGCTCCGCTCGGAACTTGAGTCCATGTCGGAAGCGACCCATTCCCAGGATGCGGGTCTCGACGGACTGGCGGAACGAACCCAGCGGCTGCGCGAAGGGCTCGACCAGCTCGGCCATGTCCTGCATGGCGAGATGCGCGATACGTTGACCGAAGCCGAGGCCGGCGCTGCGCGCATGCTCGCTTCCGCCGAAGCGGCAAGGCCAAACGTCGAGCAGATGCGCGATGCAGCGATCGAAGCGGCGAACCGGATCGAATCCGGCGCGTCCAACGTCGAGGCGCAGCAGGAGCGGCTGGCAGCATTGATGACTTCAGTCGATCTTGGCGTCAGCCAGGCCGAACAAAGGCTGTCCGAACTCAGCGCCGCCATCGCCGCAGCCGGCGCGGAAGCGGGACAGCTGTCGGCGGAAACCGGCCCGGCACTGGTTGCTGCACTGGTACAGGTGCGCGAAGCGGCCAGCCATGCAGCAGATCGCGCCCGCGAGGCCATTGGCAAAGTCATCCCCGAGAGCGCCGGGGAACTCAGCCGTCAGACGCGGGTCGCGCTTGAGAAGGCCATCCGCGACAGCGTCGAAAGCAAGCTTGTCGAGCTTGACCAGGTTGCCACGCGCGCGATCGATACGGCCCGCGAGGCATCCGATCGCCTTACTGCGCAAATGCTCTCGATCGGCCAAAGCGCGGCAGCGTTGGAAGCTCATATCGAGCGCAGCCGCGAAGCGCAGATGAAGGACAGCGGAGAGGAATTCGCCCGCCGCGTCTCATCACTCATGGATTCGATGCATTCGGCCTCGATCGACGTGCAGAAGATCCTCAGCGACGAAGTCGATGACAAGGCGTGGAACCATTATCTGAAGGGCAACCGCGGCATCTTCACTCGACGTGCGGTTCGGCTTCTCGGCGGGACGGAGAGTCGGGCGATTGCGGCGCAATATGAGAGCGACCACGAATTCCAGAATGCGGTCAATCACTATGTCCATGACTTCGAGGCGATGCTTCGCCGAGTGCTCGCCGAACGCGATGGCGGGATGATCGCCGTGACTCTGATGTCCAGCGACATGGGCAAGCTCTATGCCGCCCTCGCGCAAGCAGTGGAAAAGCGCCGTTAAACGGGTCGGGACTGCCCCCGGCAGTCCCGCGTGCCGCTCAATTATAGAAATCGAGGTCGTCGACCACGATCCAGCCGTAGATGTAATTGGCGACATAGAGCGCCGTCAGCAGCGCTGCGACAGCCGCTGCCTTCAACAGGTGATACGGCAGATCGAAGTGGTGCGGCGCGCTATCGGCCTGTCCGGGGACCCGCTCCGCACCGACCTCCTCATGGGTTTTCACCCCGAACGGCAGCAGCAGGAATGCGCTGAGGCAGAAGATCAGGAAATAGATCGCGAGGACCGAGGTCCATTTCATGGGTTTGCCTCGACGAACATCACTTCGACCACCGGCTTCTTGCCGGTCCACAGCGTCGCGCAGCGCCGAACCGCCAGTCGAACCGCCTCACGCACCTTTTCGAGGTCCTGCGCGGGTTCATATGCACGCTCGGCGGCGTCCGCGGCGTCGGCAAGGAAATCGTCGCGATCCTCCTCGACCGGCACTCCGAAGGGCCGGATCAGCGCCTTGCCGACCAGTCGCCGTTCGCCATCAACCGGAACGGCGACGGCAATGAGGCCATTGATGCGCGATCTTGCGTCGTTCGTTGAGCGTCGCGCCGTCGGCGGGCAGAATGACGTCGCCGTCGAGCACCAGCCGACCGGTCCGCTCCTCGCCGATCTTCTCGGGCCCATCGGGGGCAAGTCGGATCAGGTCGCCATTGCGCTGCACCACGGCATTGGGAATGCCTTCGGACAAGCCGAGCCGGGCCTGCTCGCGCATATGCCGGATCTCGCCATGCACGGGGACGAGGATTTCCGGTCGCATCCAGCGATACATGGCGGCGAGCTCCGGCCGGCCCGGATGGCCCGAGACATGAACATGGGCCTGGCGGTCGGTGACGATCAGCGCTCCGAGGTCCGACAACGCGTTCATGATCCGGCCGATCGGCGATTTCGTTGCCGGGGATCTGCTTGGACGAGAAGATGACCGTGTCGCCCTCGCTCAGCTTCAGCTCGTGCTTGCCGAAAGCGATCCGTGCCGAGAGCAGCCCGCGGCTCGCCCTGCCCGCCGGTAGCGATGATCAGCACATTCTTCGCGCGGCAACCGCATCGCCTCGTCGAACCGTACCGGCTCCGGAAAATCGCGAAGATAGCCGGTCGCCTTGGCGACCTTCAGGATGCGATCGAGGCTGCGACCCGCAACGCAGACCTGGCGCCCGGTTTCGAGAGCAACCCGGCCAATGGTCTCGAGCCGGGCCGCATTGGATGCGAAGGTGGTGATCACCACCCGGCCCCGCGCCTTCAGCACCGCCTCCAACAGCCCAGCGTGTACGCCCGCCTCGCTACCCGAAGCGGCATCCTGGAAAGTGTTGGTGGAATCGCAGACAAGCGCGAGCACGCCGCGATCGCCGATCGCCGTCATCGTTTCGGCCGAGCTGGGCAGGCCGAGCACTGGCGTTTCGTCGATCTTCCAATCGCCGGTGTGGAAGACGTTGCCGAACGGCGTTTCGATCAGCAGGCCGTTGCCCTCGGGAATCGAGTGGGCGAGCGGGACGTAGGTAACGCGGAAAGGATCGAGATCGATCGAGCCACCACGCTCGATAATCCGCAGGCTGACCTGGCCGGTCAGTCCCTCCTCCTCCAGCTTCCCGGCAATCAGGCCGGCGGTGAAGGGCGTCGCATAGAGCGGGACCTTGAGGTCGGCCGCGATGTAGGGAAGCGCACCGATATGGTCTTCGTGGCCATGGGTCAGGACGATGCCGACCAGATCGTCCATCCGTTGCTCGATGAACTCCAGGTCGGGGAGGATCAGGTCGACGCCAGGATAATCGGAGTCGGCGAAAGTCAGGCCAAGGTCGGCCATCAGCCACTTGCCGCGACAGCCGTAGAGATTGACGTTCATGCCAATCTCGCCCGACCCGCCGAGGGCCAGGAAGAGCAATTCTTCGCCGGGGGTCATCGACCGGATCCGGCCGCGAGCAAGGCCAGGCCCTGGATGGTAAGGTCGGGCTCAATCACATCGAATGCATCGGTATGCTTGTCGAACAGGACGGCGAGGCCGCCGGTGGCGATGACGGTAACCGGTCGCCCAATCTCAGCCTTCAGCCGCGCCACCAGCCCTTCGATCATCGCGACATAGCCCCAATAGACGCCAATCAGCATCTGGGTTTCGGTGGTCCGTCCGACCACGCTTTCATCGGCCGGTGCGGCGATAGCGATGCGCGGCAACTTGGCGGCGGCCGAAACCAGTGCGTCGAGGCTGAGATTGATGCCCGGCGCAATGATCCCACCCTTATATGCGCCCGAGAAGTCGACGACGTCGAAGGTCGTCGCGGTACCGAAATCGATGACGATCAGGTCACCGCCGTGCCGGGCATGGGCCCCGATGGCGTTGAGCGCGCGGTCAGCGCCGACGCTTTCGGGTTCCGGCACGTCCATCTCGATCGGCCAGGCAGCATCGCCCTGCCCAGCGACCAGCGGCTTCACGCCGAAATATTTCTCGCTGAGCACTTCGAGATTGTGAAGCGCCCGCGGGACGACAGTGCCGATGATGACATTGTTCACGTCGCCGCGCTGATAGCCTTCCAGTTCGAGCAGCTGGTGCAGCCAAACGGCATATTCGTCCGCGGTGCGACGGGGATCGGTTGCGATACGCCAGCGCGCCTTGATGTCGCTGCCCTCGACGAGCGCAAAGACGAGGTTGGTGTTACCGGCATCGATCGCAAGCAGCATGGGTGGGCCCCTAACCCGAAGCGAGGTCAATTGCGAGCATCAGCCAAGACTGACGTCGCCGGCGCGGATAATGTCGATCATGCCGTCCTTGCGCTTCAGCCGCATCGCGCCGTCGCTTTCGATGCCGTCGAAGGTTCCCCCGACCCGCTCGCCGGGGCCGCTGTGCACTTCCAGCGTGGTGCCAATCGGATGTGCGCGTGCCAGCCAGGCCTGTGCGAATGAAGACGGATCGGAGGTTCGCCAGAGGGAGAGAATCTGAAAGAATCGTCCAGCGATCAAGGGAGCGAAGGCTTGCGGCGCAATTGCCTGGGCGGGGCTCAACGCCGCTGTTTTCCTGCCCTCGATGGGCGGCGCACCGGCCAGATTGACTCCGAAACCCGCCACCACTCGATCGCCCGACCGTTCGAGCAGGATACCGGCAAGCTTGGCATCGCCGAGCATCAGGTCGTTGGGCCATTTCAGCGTTAACGGCGCATCCGGGGCGGCAACTTCGACCGCTTCGATCAGTGCAAGGCCGGCGGCGAGCGCCAGCGAGGAAGCTAGAGGATCGCCCGGCTGCAGTTGAACCAGGGTCGAGCCGAAGAAATTGCCTTCGATCGATTCCCACGGACGGCCGTGACGACCGCGTCCGCCCTGCTGCCGCAATGCGACCAGCCAGTCGCCCTCGACCGCCGCCGCGTCGGCGAGCAACGCGATATTGGTCGAGCGCAATTGCTCGACGATCTTGATGCGACTCAGAAGAGTGACCCCGCGGCTCGGTCCGTGAGGTCTGCCAGCGGACCCATCGCCAGATAGCCGAGCGGTGAGATCGCAATCGCAGCTACCGCGATCAAAATCGCCTTCGAGCATGCTGACATTCTTGCTGAACGATTTGCCGGGCTCGTCGAAGTACATCACCTTGACGACCTTGAGATAATAGTAGGCGCCGACGACGGTGCCGAGGATGCCGACCACGGCGAGCGCAAACAGCCCCTCCGCAACCGCGGCCTTGAAGACCACCAACTTCGCCCAGAAGCCGAAGAACGGCGGAATGCCGGCCAGGCTGAACATGAAAATCGCCAGCGCCCAAGCCAGGGCCGGCCGCGTCTGAGACAAGCCGGAAAGGCTGTCGATCGCTTCGACATATTCGCCGTCCTCGCCCTTCATCCGCAGCACGCAGAGGAATGCGCCGAGCGTCATGACGACATAGACCGCCATGTAGAACAGCACCGAAGAGGCCCCCGCTACTCCGCCAGCGACAAGGCCGATGAGCGCGAAGCCGACATTGTTGATCGAGGAATAGGCCAGCAGCCGCTTGATGTTGGTCTGGCCATAGGCGGCGACCGCGCCGAGGACGATCGAGGCCAGCGCGGCGAAGATCATGATCTGCCGCCAGGCATCGATCGCCGGCCCGAACGCATCGAGGCAGACGCGAACGCTGAGCAGCACGGCGGCGACCTTGGGCGCCGAGGCGAAGAAGGCGGTCACCGGGGTCGGCGCGCCTTCGTAGACGTCGGGCGTCCACATGTGGAACGGCACGGCGCTGATCTTGAACGCCAGGCCGGCGAGCAGGAAGACCAGCCCGAACAGCAAGCCGATCGACTGCGTGCCGTCACGCGTGAAGGCCGCGGCGATGCCTTCGAACTGGGTCGTGCCGGTGAAGCCGTAGAGCAGCGAAATGCCGTAGAGCAGGATGCCCGACGCAAGCGCCGCCGAGGACGAAATATTTGAGGCCGGCTTCGGCCGAGCGCTCGTCGGTGCGGCGGTAGGCGGCAAGAACGTAGGCCGACAGGCTCTGCAGCTCGAGACCGACATAGAGGGTAATGAGGCTGGTCGCCGAAACCATCACCGACATGCCGATCGCCGACAACAGGATCAGCACCGGATATTCGGCGGCATGCTCGAAATCCCGCTCGAACCAATTATGCGCCATGACGATCGCAACCGCGGCGCAGAGGTAGATGACCAGCTTGCCGAACGCGCCGAACCCGTCGGCCTGGATCAATGCCGCCGAACAGGGCCCCGGCGCTCTGCGGCTGGCCCAACAAGCGTCACCGCGGCCGACCAGGAGCAGGGCGACCGATGCCCAGCTGCATAGCGCGCTGCCGCGCCGCCCCATGAAGGCGGCGACCATCATCAGCACGATCGCGCCGACCGTCAGGATGAGTTCGGGAAGGATGGGCGCGAGGTTCATCAATGCGCTTCCGCGTGAGCTGGTGTGGCAGGTGCCGGCTTGCCGGCAGTCAGGTGCGCAGTCACCTGCAGGCTTGGCGCGGTCGATGCGCTCGAGCAGGCGGCCGATGTCGGCGCGCATCGGGCGAAGGAAGCTTTCCGGATAGACGCCCATCCAGAACACCGCCGCGGCGATCGGTGCGAGCAGCCACATTTCGCGCCCGCTCAAGTCCGTCATGGCGGCCGCATCGGCGTGGACCAGCTTGCCGTAGCAAATCCGCCAGTAGAGGTAGAGCATGTAGGCGGCGCCGAGGATGATGCCGGTGGTGGCGACGACCGCTGCCCAGCTCGACACCGCATAGAGCCCGACGAGGCTGAGGAATTCGCCGACGAAGCCGCTGGTGCCGGGCAGGCCGACGCTGGCCATGGTGAAGATCATGAACAGCAGCGCATATTTGGGCATGTTGTCGGAGAGGCCGCCGTAGCGGACGATCTCGCGGGTGTGCAGCCGGTCGTAGATCACGCCGACGCACAGGAACAACGCGCCCGACACCAGGCCGTGGCTGAGCATGACGATCATCGCGCCTTCGATGCCCTGCCGGTTGAAGGCGAACAGGCCGAAGGTGACGAACGCCATGTGCGCGACCGACGAATAGGCGATCAGCTTCTTCATGTCGTGCTGGACCAGCGCGATCAGGCGGGTGACGACCACCGCGATCCCGACAGCACAAGACGAACGGAATGAACTCGCGCCGACGCTTCCGGGAACATCGGCAGGGAGAAGCGGATGAAGCCGTAGCCGCCCATCTTCAGCAGCACGCCGGCCAGGATCACCGAGCCCGCGGTCGGCGCCTGGACGTGCGCGTCGGGAAGCCAGGTGTGGACCGGCCACATCGGCATCTTGACCGCGAAGCTGGCGAAGAAGGCCAGCCACAGCCACCATCTGCAGCATCGGGCGCGAAGTCATAGGCCATCAGCGCCGGGATCGACGTGGTGCCGGCGGTCAGGATCATCGCCAGCATCGCGATCAGCATCAGCACCGAGCCGAGCCAGCGTGTAGAGGAAGAATTTGTAGCTGGCCTTGATCCGCTCGGCGCCGCCCCAGATGCCGATGATCAGGTACATCGGGATGAGGCCGCCTTCGAAGAAGATGTAGAACAGCAGCAGGTCCTGCGCCGTGAAGACGCCGATCATCAGCGCCTGCATCAGCAGGAAGGCCGCCATATATTCGGGCACGCGCTTCTCGATCGAGCGCCAGCTGGCGCCGATGCAGATCGGCATCAGGAACAGGGTCAGCATGATCAGCATCAGCGCGATGCCGTCGATGCCCATCGCCCAGGAGATGCCCGCGCCGAGCGGCATATTGCTCGACGAACTGCCACTGCGGTCCGCTGGGGTCGTAGGCGCTCCACAGCCAGACGCCGAGCGCGAGGCTGACCAGCGTGGTGACCAGCGCGAGTCCAGCGCGCGCCATTGGCCGACTGGAACAGCGCGATGACGCCGGCGATCAGCGGCAGCGCGACCAGGATCGAAAGAATCGGAACGCCGCTCATCGCACCCACCAGAAGACCCAGGTCGCGGCGCCGATCAGGCCGAGCAGCATGACCAGGGCATAGCTATAGACATATCCCGACTGCAGCCGCGTCGTGATGCGGTTGCCGACGCCGACCGCATAGGCGGCGCCGTGCGGGCCGAAGCGATCGATCGTCTGCTCGTCGCCGCGCTTCCAGAAGAAGCGGCCGAGCACCATCGCCGGGCGGACGAACAGAACGTCGTAGAGCTCGTCGAAATACCATTTGTGCATCAGGAATTTGTGGATGCCCGGGAACATGGCGACGAAGCGCGCCGGTGCGTCAGGCCTGCGCGATGTAGTTGCGATAAGCGATCGCCAGGCCAATCAGCATCACCGCCAGCGGCGACAGCTTCACCCACAGCGGCACCTCGTGCATGGCGTGTGCCAGATGCTCGTTGAAGGCGACGCTGCCCTTCCAGAATTCGGCGCCCGCTTCCGGCTCGACGAACGCGGCATGGAACAGGAAGCCGGCGAAAATCGCGCCGAGCGACAGCACGCCCAGCGGCACCAGGATCGTCCACGGGCTTTCGTGCGGGTGATAGCCCGCAGTGCCTTCGACGGTCTTCACGCCATGATCGTGCGCACTGTCATGGTCGGACGCCATTTCGCCCGCATCCTCATGAATATGGTGCACGGCGTGCTGGATATGCTCGCTGGCGGCCCAGCGCGGCTTGCCGAAGAAGGTCAGGAAGATCAGGCGCCAGCTGTAGAAGCTGGTCAGAAGCGCCGCGAGGACGCCGATGAAGAAGGCGAATGTTGCCGTGGACGGTGCCCGCTGGCGAAGGCGCTCTCGAGGATCGCGTCCTTCGAATAGAAGCCGGCAAAGCCGAACAGGCCCATGATACCGACCCCGGTGATCGCCAGCGTGCCAGCGACCATCGCCCAGAAGGTCAGCGGGATCTCCTTCCGGAGCGCGCCATAGTAACGCATGTCCTGTTCATGGTGCATGGCGTGGATGACCGAGCCCGCACCGAGGAACAGCAGCGCCTTGAAGAAGGCGTGGGTGAACAGGTGGAACATCGCCGCGCCATAGGCGCCGACGCCCGCGGCGAAGAACATGTAGCCGAGCTGCGAGCAGGTCGAATAGGCGATCACCCGCTTGATGTCGTTCTGAACCGTGCCGACGGTCGCGGCGAAGATGGCGGTCGCCGCGCCGACATAGGTGACGACCGTGAGCGCGGTCGGGCGACACTTCGAACATCGGCGACAGGCGGCAGACCATGAACACGCCGGCGGTGACCATCGTCGCGGCATGGATCAGCGCGCTGACCGGGGTCGGGCCTTCCATCGCGTCGGGCAGCCAGGTGTGAAGGCCGAGCTGGGCCGACTTGCCCATCGCGCCGACGAACAGCAGCAGGCAGAGCAAGGTCATGGTATCGACGCGCATGCCGGCAAAGCCGATGGTCGAACCCGCCATTGCCGGGCGCGGCGGCGAGGATCGCCGGGATGGAGACGGTGCCGAACACCAGGAAGGTGCCGAAGATGCCGAGCGAGAAGCCGAAGTCGCCGACGCGGTTGACGACGAACGCCTTCAGCGCCGCGGCGTTGGCCGAGGGCTTGTGATACCAGAAGCCGATAAGGAGGTAGGAAGCGAGGCCGACGCCTTCCCAGCCGAAGAACATCTGCACCAGGCTGTCGGCGGTGACCAGCATCAGCATGGCGAAGCTGAACAGCGACAGATAGGCGAAGAAGCGCGGCTGGCTCGGGTCCTCTTCCATATAGCCCCAGCTGTAGAGGTGGACGAGGCTCGACACCGTCGTCACCACCACCAGCATCACCGCGGTCAGCGCATCGACCCGCAGCGCCCAGTCGACGTCGAGCGCGCCCGACTTGATGAACTCCAGCACCGGGATGACCTGCGGCTCGGCGTGACCGCCGAGATAGCCGAGGAAGATCGGCCAGCTGAGCGCAGCGCCGATCAACAGCGCGCCGGTGGTGATCACCTTGGACGCGGTCTTGCCGATCAGGCGGCCGCCAAGGCCCGCGACGATCGCCGCCAGAAGCGGCAGGAAGACGATAAGGATTACAGGGTGCATCAGCCGCGCATCCGGTTGACGTCGTCGACCGCGATCGAGCCGCGGCGACGGAAGAAGATGACGAGGATGGCGAGGCCGATCGCGGCCTCGGCGGCGGCGACGGTCAGCACGAACATGGCGAACACCTGGCCGATCAGGTCGCCGAGGAAGGCGCTGAACGCGACCAGGTTGATGTTCACGGCGAGCAGGATCAGCTCGATCGCCATCAGCATCAGGATGATGTTGCGGCGGTTGAGGAAGATGCCGAGCACGCCAAGCGTGAACAGGATCGCCGCGACGGCGAGATAATGGGTCGAGGCCGATCACAGCTTCACCCCCTCGCCGACCTTGGGCCTGTTCGAGCTTGATCGCATCCTCCGGCCGGCGGTCGACCTGCTTCCACACCTTCTGCCCGCGCACATCGCCGCGGCTGCGGTGAGTCAGCACGATCGCGCCGATCATCGCGACCAGCAGGATCAGGCCGGCGATTTCGAACGGGAACAGGATAGCGGCGTGTAGAGCAGCTCGCCGATCGCCTCGATGTTGGGTTGGTTGGTTGCGGCCGGCTGGGCACCGCCGGTCACCGGACCCGCCTTCCATGCCGAGACCGCGACGATGATCTCCGCCAGCAGCACCAGTGCGACCAACAGGCCGAACGGCAGGTTGCGGGTGAAGCCGGATCGGAGCGCGGCGAAATCGATGTCGAGCATCATGACGATGAACAGGAACAGCACCGCGACCGCGCCGACGTAGACGATCACCAGCAGCATGGCGATGAACTCGGCGCCGAGGAGCAGCATCAGGCCGGCCGCGTTGAAGAAGGCCAGGATCAGCCACAGCACGCTGTGCACCGGGTTGCGCGCGAAGATGACCAGCACCGCCGAAGCGATGGTCAGCGTCGCGAACAGGTAAAAGGCGAGGATTGCGATCAAGCCCAATCCTCCCCGGCACGGGGAGGGGGACCAGCGTAGCTGGTGGAGGGGGCCCACAGACCGTGCAGCGTTCGATGGTGGGCCCCCTCCACCATTCCGCTACGCTGCATGGTCCCCCTCCCCGTTCCGGGGAGGATTTTCCCTGTTTCGATCCGCATGGCCGCGCCCCTACCGATACGCCGCGTCGGCGGCAAGGTTGGCGGCGATCGCCTGCTCCCAGCGGTCGCCGTTCGCGAGCAGCTTGGCCTTGTCGTAGAGCAGTTCCTCGCGCGTTTCGGTCGCGAATTCCAGGTTCGGCCCCTCGACGATCGCGTCGACCGGGCAGGCTTCCGCGCACAGGCCGCAATAGATGCACTTCACCATGTCGATGTCGTAGCGGGTGGTGCGGCGGCTGCCGTCCTCGCGCGGCTCGGCCTCGATGGTGATCGCCTGCGCCGGGCAGATCGCCTCGCACAGCTTGCAGGCGATGCAGCGCTCTTCCCCGTTGGGATAGCGGCGCAGCGCATGCTCGCCGCGGAAGCGCGGGCGACTGCGGCGTCTTCTCATAGGGGTAGTTGATCGTCGCCTTGGGCTTGAAGAAATATTTGAGCGTCAGGGCATGCGCCTTGACGAATTCCCACAGCGTGAAGGCCTTGATGGTGCGCGCGATCATGCCGCCACTCCATAACGGGTCCACATCAGCCAGCCGGAGATCAGGACGACGAACAGCAGCGACAGCGGCAGGAAGATCTTCCAGCCCAGCCGCATCAGCTGGTCATAGCGATACCTCGGCACGGTCGCCTTCACCCAGCCGAAGACGAAGAAGAAGAAGCACATCTTGACGAACAGCCAGACCATGCCGGGAATATCGAATAGAGGAACGGCGTCCAGTTCGAGCGGCGGCAGGAACCCGCCCCAGAACAGGATGGCGTTCAGCGCGCACATCAGGATGACGTTGGCATATTCGCCGAGCCAGAACAGCGCGAAGGCCATCGACGAATATTCGGTCTGGTGGCCCGCGACCAGCTCGCTCTCCGCCTCGACCAGGTCGAACGGGGTGCGGAAGGTCTCGGCCATCGAGCTGATCAGGAACACCACCGCCATCGGGAACAGCAGCGGGTTGAAGCCGTAGCCGTTGAAGATGCCGAAGATATTGCCCTTCTGCGCCATGACGATCTCGGTCAGGTTGAAGGTGCCGGCGTAGAGCACGACGCAGATCAGCACGAAGCCGATCGACACTTCGTAGCTGACCATCTGCGCCGCGGCGCGGAGCGCGGAGAAGAAGGGATATTTGGAGTTGGACGCCCAGCCGGCGATGATCACGCCGTAGACGCCGAGCGATGCTCGCCGCGAGGATGTAGAGCAGGCCGACATTGATGTCGGTCAGCACCACGCCGACGTCGAACGGCACCACCGCCCAGACGATCAGCGCGACGGTGAAGGTGATGATCGGCGCGATCAGGAACAGGCCCTTGTTGGAGCTGCGTCGGGATGATCGTTTCCTTGAGGAACACCTTCAGACCGTCGGCGAAGCTTTGCAGCAGGCCCCATGGCCCGACCACGTTCGGCCCGCGGCGAAGCGCGATCGCCGCCCAGATCTTGCGTTCGGCATAAATGATCATCGCCACCGCCAGCATCAGCGGCAGGGCGATCAACAGGATGCCGGATGAGGTTGGCGATGAACCAGCCGCAGCCGTTCGTCCGAGCCAGGTGCCCTGGAACGAGGCGGTCATTCCGCGGCCTCCAGATATTCGCGGCCCTGGACCAGCTCTTCCGAGCAGCGGCGCATGGTCGGGCTGGCGCGGCAGATGGCGTTGGTCAGGTAGAAATCCTTGATCGGGTAGCTGACCGGCGCCTGACGCCTTGGCGTCGAGCTTCGGCGGCGACCAGGGCATGTCGATGATCCCGTCGTGCCCCAGCTCCGGCACGTCGGCGATCATCGCCGCGCGGAGCTGGTCGAAGCGGTCGAACGGCAGCGGCTTGCCGACAAGGTCGGAAAGCGCGCGGAAGATCGTCCAGTCCTCGCGCGCGTCGCCCGGCGCGAAGGCGGCGCGCTCGCCGCGCTGCACCCGGCCCTCGATGTTGACGTAGGTGCCATGCTTTTCGGCATAGGCCGCGCCCGGCAGGACCAGGTCGGCGCCGCGCTGCGCCCTTGTCGCCATGATGGCCGATATAGACCTTGAACGCGCCGGCTGAAGCTGGTCGGCCGGCGACCTCGTCCGCGCCGAGCAGGATCACCAGCTCCGGCTTGGCCTTCTCGATGTCGGCGATGCCGCCCTTCTGCGCAAAGCCGAGCAGCAGCCCCGCCATCCGCGCCGCAGCAGTGTGCAGCACGTTGAAGCCGTTCCAGCCATCACGCGATGAACGGCGCCGAGGCGGCCAGCGCGGCGCCGAGCGCCCCTGCCCCGAGCGCGCCCGGGCCGACGATCATCACCGGCTTCTTCGCGTCCTTGATCGCGTCGGCAGCCGCCTTGGGCAGCTTGCCGAGCAGCGACAGGTCGTTGCCCAGCCATTCGACCTTGTAGGTCAGGTCGACTTCGGGCCCGATCGCGAACACCTTGGCCCCGCGCCGAACCGCCTTGCGGATGCGCGTGTTGACCAGCGGCGCTTCCCAGCGGGGGTTGCTGCCGACCAGCAGGATCACGTCGGCGTTCTCGATCTCCGGCGATCGGCGTGTTGAACCGCACCGCGGCGAGGCTGGTCACGTCATAGTCGAGCCCGGTCTGCCGCCCTTCGAGCAGCTTCGATCCCGCGCCCGCCAGCAGCGCCTTGGCCGCATACATGGTCTCGGCGTCGAGCAGGTCGCCGGCGATCGCCGCGACCTTCTTGCCGGCCTTCTTGAACTGCTTGGCGAACACGTCGAGCGCCTCGCTCCAGCTCGCTTCGCGAGCTTGCCCTTCTCGCGCACCCACGGCCGGTCGAGCCGGCCGCGGACCAGCGCGTCGACATGGTGGCGCGTCTTGTCGTGCGCCCATTCCTCGTTCACCGCGTCGTTGATGCGCGGCAGGATGCGCATCACCTGGCGCTGGCGGACGTCCATGCGGATGTTGGTGCCGACCGCGTCCATCACGTCGATGCCGGGCACCTTGCGCAGCTCCCACGGCCGCGCCTCGAAGCTGTAGGGCTTCGACAGCAGCGCGCCGACCGGGCACAGGTCGACCAGGTTGCCGGCCAGCTCCGAATGGAACGCCTTTTCGAGGTAGGTGGTGATCTGCGCGTCCTCGCCGCGGTAGAGCATGCCGATCTCCGGCGTCGCCCGCGACCTCCTCGGCAAAGCGGACGCAGCGGGTGCACTGGATGCAGCGGGTCATCGCCGTCTTGACGATCGGCCCGAAATATTTGTCGTCGACCGCGCGCTTGTTCTCGTCGAAGCGCGAATGGCCGCGGCCATAGGCCATCGCCTGGTCCTGCAGGTCGCATTCGCCGCCCTGGTCGCAGATCGGGCAGTCGAGCGGGTGGTTGATGAGCAGGAACTCCATCACCCCTTCGCGCGCCTTCTTGACCATCGGCGTGTCGGTGCGGATCGTCTGGCCGTCGGCGGCGGGCAGCGCGCAGCTCGCCTGCGGCTTGGGCGGCCCCGGCGCGACCTCGACCAGGCACATGCGGCAATTGCCGGCGATCGACAGCCGCTCGTGATAGCAGAAGCGCGGGATTTCCTTGCCGGCCAGCTCGCACGCCTGCAGCACGGTCGCGCCCTGCGGAACCTCGATCTCGACGCCGTCGACGGTGACTTTAGGCATTATTCGGCCGCCTCCTGCGATATGCGCCGTGGCGCTCGGCGATGCGGCGCTCGAGCTCGGGGCGGAAATGCGGATCAGGCCCTGGATCGGCCAGGCGGCGGCGTCGCCGAGCGCGCAGATGGTGTGGCCTTCGACCTGCTTGGTGACGTCGAGCAGCTTGTCGATGGTCGCGACCTGCGGCATCGCCTTCGCGCAGCCGCTCCATCATCCGCCACATCCAGCCGGTGCCTTCGCGGCACGGCGTGCACTGGCCGCAGCTCTCATGCTTGTAGAAATAGCTGATGCGGCTGATCGCGCGGACGATGTCGGTCGACTTGTCCATGACGATGACCGCCGCGGTGCCGAGGCCGGATCCGAGCGTCCTTCAGCCCGTCGAAATCCATCGGCGCGTCCATGATCTGCTCGGCCGGGACCAGCGGCACCGACGAGCCGCCGGGGATGACGGCGAGCAGATTGTCCCAGCCGCCGCGGATGCCGCCGGCATGCTTGTCGATCAGCTCGCGGAACGGGATCGACATCGCTTCCTCGACCACGCACGGGCTTGTTCACATGGCCGCTGATCTGGAACAGCTTGGTGCCCTCGTTCTTCTCGCGGCCGAAGCTCGTGAACCAGGCCGCGCCGCGGCGGAGGATCGTCGGGCACGACCGCGATGCTCTCGACATTGTTGACCGTGGTCGGGCAGCCGTAGAGGCCCGCGCCGGCCGGGAACGGCGGCTTCAGGCGCGGCTGGCCCTTCTTGCCTTCCAGGCTTTCGAGCATCGCCGTTTCTTCGCCGCAGATGTAGGCGCCGGCGCCGCGGTGGACGAACAGGTCGAAGTCGTAGCCCGATCCGGCGGCATTCTTGCCGAGCAGGCCGGCGTCATAGGCCTCGGCGACCGCTTTGCGCAGCGCCTCGGTCTCGACGGATGAATTCGCCGCGGACATAGATGTAGCCCGCGCGCGCGCGCATCGCGAAACCGGCGATCAGCGCGCCTTCGACCAGCTTGTGCGGATCGTGGCGGAGGATCTCGCGGTCCTTGCAGCTGCCCGGCTCGGACTCGTCGGCGTTGATCACCAGGAAGTTGGGCCGTCCGGCGGTCGGCGCCTTGGGCATGAAGCTCCACTTCATGCCGGTCGGGAAGCCCGCGCCGCCGCGGCCGCGCAGGCCCGATGCCTTGACCTCCTCGATGATCTCGTCCTGGCCGATCTTCATCAGGTCGGCGGTATTGTCCCAGTCGCCGCGCGCCTGCGCCGACTTCAGGTCCGCGCCCTGGAAGCCGTAGAGGTTGGTGAAGATCCGGTCCTTGTCGGTGAGGGAGGTGATCCCGCTCATGCCTTGGGGCCCTCCAGCAGCTTGACCCCGCCGTAGACGACGAGGCCCAGCGATCGCGACGCCGATCAACAGGCCGAGGATGCCGGTGATGATCTTGAACGCGATCACGACGATGATGATGGCCGATGACGACCTTGAGGATGTCCTTCATCACCACTGCCCCCGATAGTCGTAGTTGCGCTCGGCCATTTTCTTGAGCGTGGTCGGGCCGCCTTCGGGGCAGCTGGTCTGGCGGTCGACCTGCGGGCCGGGCTTGGGCGTCTGGCCCGCGGCCAGCGCGTCGAGGATCTGCCCATGCTGTCCTCGGTCAGGTCCTCGTAATTGTCGTCGTTGATCTGGACCATCGGCGCATTGGCGCAGGCGCCGAGGCATTCGACCTCGGTCAGCGTGAACAGGCCGTCGGCGGTGGTGTGGCCCTTCTTCAGCCCGCGCTTGAAGCAGGCGGACAGCACATCGTCCGACCCGCGCAGCATGCACGGCGTGGTGCCGCACACCTGGACGTGGAAGCGGCCGACCGGCGCCAGGTTGAACATGGTGTAGAAGCTGGCGACCTCCATCACGCGGACCGGCGGCATGTCGAGCTCGCGCGCGACGAACTCGATCACCGGGATCGGCAGCCAGCCCTGCGTCCCCGTCATCTCGCCGACCTGCCGCTGGGCGAGGTCGAGGAACGGGATCGACGCCGACGCCTGCCGCCCCGCCGGATAGCGGGCGACGATCTCCGCTGCGGCCTTGGCGTTGCCCGGTCCAGGAAATTGCCCCACTCGCGCGAGTTCGGCGTGTCGGGGCGAGCGCGCTCAGCCATGAGTTCTCCGCCGAGCAATGCCAACGTAGCACCCGATCGTCGCATCGCGATCGGAGACCATGTCGACCGGCGCATGATGCCGAATGCGCCAGCAAAAGCGTGCGAGTAATCGCCAGCCGGAATAGGTGAGCTGAGCCGGCCATCACCGGTCGCACTCCCCGAACACGACGTCGATGGCGCTCAGCACCGCGGTGGTGTCGGCGAGCATGTGGCCCTTCATCATGAAATCCATCGCCTGGAGGTGGCTGAACGCGGTCGGCCGGATCTTGCAGCGATAGGGTTTGTTGGTGCCGTCGGCGACCAGGTAGACGCCGAACTCGCCCTTGGGGCTTTCGGTCGCGACGTAAACCTCGCCGGCGGGGACGTGATAGCCCTCGGTGTAGAGCTTGAAGTGATGGATCAGCGCTTCCATCGACTGCTTCATCTCCGCGCGCTTGGGCGGGAAGACCTTGCGGTCGAGGCTGCCGATCGGGCCTGACGGCATTTCCTTCAGGCACTGGCGCATGATGCGCGCCGACTGCCGCACTTCCTCGACCCGGACCATGAAGCGGTCGTAGCAGTCGCCCTTGGTGCCGACCGGAATGTCGAAGTCCATCCGGTCGTAGACTTCGTAGGGCTGCGATCTTGCGCAGGTCCCACGGGATGCCCGCGGCGCGGATCATCGGGCCGGAGAAGCCCCAGGCCAGCGCGTCTTCCTTGCTGACCGTGCCGATGTCGACGTTGCGCTGCTTGAAGATGCGGTTGTCGGCGACCAGGCTGATCGCGTCCTCGAACAGCGGCATGCGCTTGTCGAGCAAGTCGCCATGTCGGCCAGCACCTTCTCCGGAATGTCCTGGTGGACGCCGCCGACGCGGAAATAATTGGCGTGCATCCGCGCGCCCGACACCGCCTCGTAGAGCTGCAGCGTGTCCTCGCGCACTTCGAACAGCCACAGGTTGGGCGTCATCGCGCCGACGTCCATGATGTGGCTGCCAAGGTTCAGCATGTGGTTGGAGATGCGGGTCAGCTCCGCCATCAGCACGCGGATGTATTGGGCGCGGAGCGGCACCTCGAGGCCCATCAGCTTCTCGATCGCGAGCACGTAGCTGTGCTCCATGCACATCGGCGAGCAGTAATCGAGCCGGTCGAAGTAAGGCAGCGCCTGCGCGTAGGTGCGATATTCGATCAGCTTCTCGGTGCCGCGGTGGAGCAGGCCGATGTGCGGATCGACCCGCTCGACGATCTCGCCGTCCAGCTCCATGATCAGGCGCAGCACGCCGTGCGCGGCCGGATGCTGCGGGCCGAAGTTGATCGTGTAGTTGCTGATCGTCTCGTCGCCGGCGGTCGGCTTGGCGCCCGCGCCTGGTCAGTCGGTGCGCCGACCATGATGTCGAATTGGGTGGTCATGCCGTCTTACCCTTTCTGGCTGGCCGTCGCCGCTTGGCCTTTGGCGCAGCCTTGCTCTTCTTCGTCGCCGCCTTGTTGGCGCTTGGCGCCGGCGCCGGTCATCGGCCGGCTTGTCGGTCGTCTTGGGCTGTCGGCGGCGGGGCTTTGGCCTCGACCTTCGGCGGTGGCTCGCCGGCGGGCGCCGGGCTCGGCGCGCCGGGCGCTTGCGGAACCGCCTTTTCGTCGCCGGGAAGCCGATATTCCGGCCCTTCCCACGGCATCAGGAAGTCGAAGTTGCGGAAGTCCTGCGGCAGCTGGACCGGCTCGTAGACCACCCGCTTCTCGGCTTCCGAATAGCGCAGCTCGACATAGCCGGTCTGCGGGAAGTCCTTGCGCAGCGGATAGCCCTCGAACCCGTAGTCGGTGAGGATTCGGCGGAGGTCGGGATTGCCGGCGAAGGTCACGCCGTACATGTCGAACACCTCGCGCTCGAGCCAGCCGGCGACCGGCCACAGCGCCGGTGACGCTCGGCACCGGCGTATCCTCGTCGGTCGCAGACCTTGATGCGGATGCGGTGGTTATGGGTGACCGACAGCAGGTGGTAATTGACCTCGAACCGCTCGGGCCGCTCCGGATAGTCGACCCCGGCGATCTCCATCAGCTGCTGATAGCCGAACTCGTCGCGCGCCGATCCGGCATGCCTCGACCAGCCCTTCGCGCGTGACGGTGAAGGTCAGCTCGTCGACATGCGTCCTTGGTCGCGACGATGCGCCGTCGCCGATCGCCGCGCTGAACGTGTCGGCAAAGCCCTCGCGGGGCTTGATCGACGGGATGCAGGGCATGCTCACCGCTCGATCGTCCCCTCGCGGCGGATCTTCCGCTGCAGCTGCATGATCCCGTAGAGCAGGGCCTCGGCGGTCGGCGGGCAGCCGGGAACGTAGATGTCGACCGGCACGATGCGGTCGCAGCCGCGCACCACCGAATAGCTGTAGTGATAATAGCCGCCGCCGTTGGCGCAGCTGCCCATCGAGATGACGTAGCGCGGCTCCGACATCTGGTCGTAGACCTTGCGCAGCGCGCTCGCCATCTTGTTGCACAGCGTGCCGGCGACGATCATCACGTCGGACTGGCGCGGGGATGCGCGCGGCGCGGCGCCGAACCGCTCCAGGTCGTAGCGCGGCATGTTCACATGGATCATCTCGACCGCGCAGCAGGCGAGGCCGAAGGTCATCCACCACAGCGAGCCGGTGCGCGCCCAGGTGAACAGATCCTCGGTCGTGGTGACGAGGAAGCCCTTCTCGTCCAGTTCCTTGCGCAGCTCGAGGAATTTGGCCTCCTCGACGCTGCCCGGAACAAGTCCTGCGACGCGAGCGACCTCTTCCTCGGACGGAAAGCGATCCTCGGCCGGGCTCAGCATCACTCCCATTCGAGCGCTCCCTTCTTCCAGGCATAGGCGAGGCCGAGGCGCAAGCTCGACGAGGAAGATCATCATCGCGATCCAGCTGGCCCAGCCGGTGCCCATCAGGCTGACCGCCCAGGGATACAGGAACGCCGCTTCCAGATCGAACACGATGAACAGGATCGCGACCAGGTAGAAGCGAACGTCGAACTGGCGCGCGGCTGTCCTCGAAGGCGGGGAAGCCGCATTCATATTCGCTGAGCTTCTCGGCATCCGGCCGGTGCGTTCCGGTCAGGCGGCTGACCAGCATCGGCAGCACGACGAACGCCGTCGACAACGCCAGCGCGACGGCGAGGAACAAGAGGATCGGCAGATATCCGGCGGCAACGCTTGGCCAAGATGAGGACTCCCGGTGGGCTTACAAGTTGGCGGCGCTTTAGGACGCTGCCCCTATCGGGGCAAGCATCTGAAACAGTGAGAATGATTCGCAAAAAGGGTTAGCGGAGCGCTCCAGCAAGCAGCTTGTGCAGCCGGCTGTGAAGTTCGCCGCTCGCCGCCAGATATTCGCGCCGATCGAACATCCGATCCTGGCCGCGATAATCGCTGACGAATCCGCCCGCTTCCTTGACCAGCAGCACGCCGGCGGCCGTATCCCAGATGTCGAGATCGTCTTCCCAGAAACCGTCGAACCGGCCCGCCGCGACCCAGGCGAGATCGAGTGCGGCCGATCCCAACCGGCGGATCCCGCATACTTCGGGCGCGATCGCGCCGAAGATGCGCGACCAGCGCGGCGACATCGCCGCGCCCGAAATGGGGAATGCCGGTTCCGATCAGCGCTTCCGTCAGGTTGCGGCGCGCCGATACTCGAAGCCGCCGGTCGTTGAGCCAGGCGCCACGGCCCTTTTCCGCCCAGAAGGTCTCGTCGGTCAGCGGCTGATAGACGAGGCCGTGGCTGATGCCCGTCTTGCCGCCGGGCAGCGGCTCCTCGACCGCAATCGAAATGGAGAAGTGCGGGACGCCGTGGAGGAAATTGGTCGTGCCATCGAGCGGATCGACGATCCAGCGCGGCTTCGACGGGTTGCCCTCGATCGCGCCGCCCTCTTCCAGCAGCATGCCCCAGTCGGGCCGGGCGTTGCGCAGCTCCTCGACCAGGGTCGTCTCGGCGCGCTTGTCGGCCATCGACACGAAGTCGGCCGGGCCCTTCTTCGACACCTGCAGCTGTTCGACCTCGTTATAGTCGCGGCGCAGGCGCGGCGCAGCCTTGCGGACGGCGCGGGTCATGACGGTGATCAGGCCGGAATGGGAAACCATTAGTCGGCGCGCCTCACGTAGGTCTGTTCGTAAACGTCGACGACGATCTTGCGTGCCGGCGCTGATGTGCGGCGGGACCATGACGCGCACGCCATTGTCGAGCATCGCCGGCTTGTAGCTGGAACTGGCGGTCTGGCCCTTCACCACGGCGTCGGCCTCGACGATCGTGGCTTCGATCGTGTCGGGCAACTGGACCGAAATCGGCCGTTCGTCATGTAGCTCCATGACCACGTCCATGCCGTCCTGCAGGAAGGCCGCGGCGTCACCCAGCAGATCGCGCGGCAGGCTGATCTGCTCGTAGCTGTCCTTGTCCATGAAGGTCAGCATGTCGCCGTCGGCGAACAGGAACTGGAAATCCTTGGTGTCGAGGCGGACGCGCTCGACCGTCTCGGCAGAGCGGAAGCGGACGTTGGTCTTGCGGCCGTCGATGAGGTTCTTCATCTCGACCTGCATATAGGCCCCGCCCTTGCCCGGCTGGGTGTGCTGGATCTTCACGGCGCGCCAAATGCCGCCTTCATATTCGATGATGTTGCCGGGACGAATGTCGACGCCGCTGATCTTCATTTGGGAGACCGCCTATATGCCAGAGAGATGATAAAGAGCCGTGGGCGGTCGTCCGCCCGAACTGGCGCGGCCCCTAGCGCGCTGACGGGCTTTCCGGCAAGCAGCGGATAGGGATTGATCGGCGTCCCCTGCCACCATTTCTCGCCCGGGTTCATCCGGTTGATCGCGAAATGGAGATGGGGACCGGCCGGATTGGCATTGCCGGTCGCGCCGACGATAGCCGACCGGAGCGCCGCGCTGCAGCTGCTGGTTCTCATGCAGGCCCGGCGCATAGGCGCTCAAGATGGGCATAATAATAGCTCCAGCGTCCGTCGTCGGAGCGGACATAGGCGGTGATGCCCGCCGCCACCCTCGCTGAAAAACAGCTTCTCGACCCGGCCCGGTGCGGCGGCGACGACGGGTTGGCCGGTCGGCGCCATGATGTCGATCGCATCATGGGTGCGTTGCCCACCGGCACGAGCCTGGGTGTAAGTGTCGACCAACTGGTCCGGCTTCACCCCTACAACCGGAATGGCGAGGCCGGCGGGCCCGACGACGACCCCCTCCGCAACCGTGACCGGTGGTCCACCCTTAGGGTCGACCAGCTGCTTTTCACCGGCGACCGTCACTTCGTCGTGACCGGCACCATATCCGATATTATAGGCGAAAATGGAAAAGGCGCCGATCAAGACGGCAATCACCACAATCCAGCCGATCCGGGTGACGGCCGTTCCCATCAGGCCCGGAACTCTGCCTTGAATCCGGGCTTCAGCATCCGCGACAGCCTGAGCACGTCCCAATTGGTCATGCGGATGCAGCCATGGCTTTCGGTCCGGCCGATGGTCTGCGGTTCGGGCGTGCCGTGAATGCCGTAGTGCTCCTTGGTGAGGTCGAGCCAGGCAACTCCGACCAGCCCGTTCGGTCCCGGCGGAAGCATCTTCTCGTCCTTGCTGTCATCGACATCCCAGAACAGGTCCGGCTGGTAATGGAATGGAGGCAGGTAAGCGTAGGTCGTGACCTTCCAGTTGCCGAGGGGCAACGGATCATGCTGGGATCCCGTCGTCACGGGGAATTGGGCGACCAGCCGGTCGCCTTCATCGATAACTTTCAGCAGCCCTTCGGACTTGTCGATCACGATATGATCGCCCTGTGGTTCATCGGCGTCGATGTTGAGTTTCACCATCAATGCGCGATGCTCCGGCTTGAGAGGCGAACCTTGGTAGTCGGTGCTGGCCGGAAGCACATTTGGAAGTCGCAACGTCTGGCCGATGCCGATCAGCGCCGTCGGGCCATTTAAGGCAACAATCGTATCCGGCGTCGTGTGGTAGCGCTCGGCCAGCTTCCTCCAGCATGTTGCGATAGCCGGCCCACTTCAGCTTGGCCTGACCCTCCGCCTTTTTCGGATAGGGGTAGACGTAATTGCCGCCGAGATCGGTACGGCTGAGCTTCACGTTTGCGGTGGAAGGGCGTCCTCCCTCGATTAGCGCTCGGCGGGTCGGGACATCGAGCTTTCCCGTGGTTGGCAGGCCGCGTGATTGCTGAAAGCCGCGCACGGCGGCCTTGAATGACATGCCGTCTTTCCCGTCGATCACCCCTGACGAAAAGCCCGCCGCACTAAGCAATATCTGGGCGTGGAATATCGTCCCGTCGATCGGGCTGCCCGGTGTCCCCGGTTGAACCCAGGCAGGCTTGGCTGCCCCGGGGGGCGTTACGATTTTCGGGCTGGGTTGGCCGGCTGCGGCGGTAGTGGCGAGAATGAGGCTAAGCGACAGGATCGACAGGATCGGGGTACGCGGCACAGGCAAGCTCCTTGGATTTTGGCCAAGGAACGCGACAACCTCGTGCTTTGTTTCCCACGGTCAGGATGTCGAAGCGAATAGCTCCGCGAATTTCGCGACTTCGCCCGCCGGATCGTCCTTGCCCCAGATCGCATTGCAGACGGCGATGAAGTCCGCGCCCGCGGTCTATCAGAGGCGCGGCATTGAGCGGCGTGATGCCGCCAATTGCCACGCATGGAATTTCGAACAATGACGCCCACCAGCTGAGGATCGCCGGGTCGGGCCGATGCTCGCTCGGCTTGGTCGTGGTCGGGTAGAAGGCGCCGAACGCGACATAGTCGGCCCCCGCCTCGCCCGCTTCCATCGCAAGGTGCCGGCTGGCGTGACAGGTAACTCCAATCTGCTTCGACGGGCCAAGGATGGCCCTCGCCTCGCGCGGGTCACCGTCGCCCTGGCCGAGATGCACGCCATCCGCGTCGAGGCGCTTGGCCAGGCTGACGCTGTCGTTGACGATGAAGGCGACGTCGGCGTCGGCGCAAATCCGCTGCAATGGCTCGGCCAGCCGCGCCAGCTCATGCTGATCGACATCCTTGACCCTAAACTGGAACGCCGCGACCGAACCCCCGGCCAGCGCCGCCTTCAGCCGGTCGGGAAAGGTGCCACCCACGTCTTGCGGGCTGATCAGGTAAAGCTGGCAGGGATCCTTCCGCACCGGCGGCGGGAAGGCGGAAAGATCTACATCGTCCTCATTCATGCGCCGCTCATTAGCTTGAACGGAAGCTGCGTCCAATGAAAGCACTCGCTCCGATCGCCGCCATCGCTCCTCTCCGCCTGCGTGACCGCTGCCACCAGCGCACGGCCGGTCCGTCCGGCTGCGCTGGGCGAGACGGCCTACACCAACGGCCTCTATGTCCGGCCAATCGCGGTCGTCGAAGACAGCCGCTGCCCGGCCAATGTCGTGTGCGTATGGGCTGGCCGGCTGGTCGTGCGCAGCGAAGTGCGCGGCGGAAGCTGGCGCCGGACGTTCGACCTTGAGCTGGGCAAGTCCCAACAGGTCGCCGATGGTGCGCTGACGCTGGTCGCGGCAGCTCCCGCGAAAGTCGCCGGGTCGAGATCGACCCCCGCTCCTACCGGTTCACCTTCGACTTCCAGGGCGGGCTGTAAGCCTCAGGCCACCGACGCGCGGTGAATCTCGTCGATCGCCGTGCCAAGCGAGCGGTCGAATTCCTCATCGCTCATGCCGTCGCGCAGGTCGGACAGCAATGCGCGGCTGAAGCTGGCGATCATGCCCGGGTTCCTGGCCAGTTCGCTGCAGGCCTCTTCGCGGCTGAACCCGCCCGACAGGGCAACGACGCGAAGCACCTTGGGGTGGGCAACCAGGGGCGCAAACAGGTTGGGCTCCGCCGGAATGGTCAACTTCAGCATCACTCGCTGCGCCCTCGGGGAGCGCATCGAGCTGCTTCATAATCTCGGAAAGCAGGATCCGGTCGGCGGCGTCGCGCTCCGGGCTCTTGATCGACACTTCCGGCTCGATGATCGGCATCAGCCCCTTCGCCAGGATCCGCTTGGCCTCATCGAACTGCTGCGCAACGACCGCGGCGATGCCTGCCGGATTGGCGAGCTTGATGACCGACCGCATCTTGGTGCCGAAAATACCCTTGGCGTTTGCGCGGTCGAGCAGTGCTTCCAGGTCCGGGTTCGGCTTCATCAGCTGGACGCCATCCGCCTCGTCGGCAAGGCCCTTGTCGATCTTCAGGAACGGAACAACTCCCGCGATCCCACAACAGCTGAGGGACCGGCTTGCCGTCGGCTTCGCCGTCCATGGTCCGTTCGAACAGGATGGCGCCGATCACCTTTCCTCCGCCGAATGACGGCGAAGTGATGATGCGGCTGCGCATCCGATGGATCAGGCCGAACATTTCCTCGTCGTTCGAATAGGCATCCTCGCCGACGCCATAGGCCTTCAGCGCGCCTGGAGTGGATCCTCCGCTCTGGTCGAGCGCGGCGATGAATCCCTGTCCCTTTTCGATCTTTTCCAGCATGTCCGGATGGCGGATGTCGGCAGTCACGGTCGCGTTCATGAGGTTCCCTGAATATCGAAGTGCATACGTATGCGGCGCGCTCTAGCTGGGCCGTCGGAGAGTTCGCAACCGACGCTTGACCTGTCGAGCCAAGGCGCGCACCACTTAAGTGATGGGGAGGTAGGTCTATGCTCCTGAGAAACATGTTGGCTGCGGCATGCTTGCTCCTAGCGGCCAGTCCCTCAGCGGCGGAATATGGCGTGGGCAAAGTCGTGACGGACGCGACATTCACGACCGCCTATGGCCAAACTCTCAGCATCGGCGACCTTCGCGGGGAAGTGATCGTTCTCACCTATTGGACAAGTGACTGCCAACCCTGCGATGACCAATTACAGACCCTGGACTATTATTATCGCCAGCGCCGGGACGTGGGACTGAGGGTCATGGCAATTTCGGCCGACGAGATGTCGAGCCGGCAGCTAAGACACGTATTCAAGGGAAAACTGATCCACGCGCTGACTGACATTCGCGGCCCATTTTATCCGCTAGGTGGCTTTCCCACGACCTATGTGATCGATCGTCGCGGGCAAATTCGATATGCGTCGACTGACCAGCTAGACATCGAAAAGCTGAACCAGATACTGGTTCCGTTGATCCGCGAGCCCCAGCCCTAGAGCTGCAGCGCTGCAACGCCGGGCAGGGTACGACCTTCCATCCATTCCAGGAAGGCGCCGCCTGCGGTCGATACGAAAGTGAAATCGGCGGCTACGCCAGCGTGATTAAGCGCGGCGACCGTGTCACCGCCGCCCGCAACCGAAACCAGGCTGCCGTCCTGGGTCAGCGCCGCTGCGGTCTGAGCCAAGCGCCACCGTCGCCGCATCGAACGGCGGTGTTTCGAACGCGCCCAGCGGCCCGTTCCACACCAGCGTGCGGCAAGTCTTGAGCGCATCGGCCAGCGCCTCGACCGCGGCCGGACCGACATCGAGGATCATCTCGTCGGCCGCGACTTCGTGGACATTGCAGGTGCGCAAGGATGGCGGGTTGGGCGCGAATTCCTTCGCGACAACCACATCATAGGGCAAATGGATGGTGCAGCCGGCCGCGTCGGCGCGCTCGAAGATGCTTTCCGCTTCACCCACCAGGTCATGCTCGCAAAGCGACTTGCCGACATCGACGCCGCGCGCCGCGAGGAAGGTGTTGGCCATTCCGCCGCCGATGATCAGATGATCGACCTTGCCGACCAGATTGCCGAGCACGGCGAGCTTGGTCGACACCTTGGCACCGCCGACGACCGCGGCGACCGGGCGCTCGGGATCGCCGAGCGCTTTCTCGCAGCGCCGTCAACTCGGCTTCCATTGCCCGCCCGGCAAAGGCCGGCAGGAAATGCGCAATGCCTTCGGTCGACGCATGGGCGCGATGCGACACGGAGAAAGCATCGTTGACGTAAAGTCGCCAAGCGCCGCCATGCCCTTGGCCAGTTCCGGGTCGTTCTTTTCCTCGCCCAGGTGGAAGCGCGTATTTTCAAGAATGCCGATCGATCCCGGCAGCATGATCGACACCGCACGAGCCGCTTCTTCGCCCTGGCAATCCTCGATGAAGCGGACCGAGCGGCCGGTCAGTTCGGCCAGCGGCTTGACCAGCAGCGCGGTCGACATGTCGGGGCGGTTCTGGCCCTTGGGCCGGCCGAAATGCGACAGCAGCAGGACGATCGCGCCTTTGTCGCTCAGTTCGGCGATGGTCGGCACCGCCGCGCGCAGCCGCGTGTCGTCGCTGACCGCGCCATCCAGCATCGGCACGTTCAAATCGACGCGCACCAGCACCCGCTTGCCGGTCAGGTCGGCCGGCAGGTCGTCGAGGGTCTTGAAGGCGGCCGTCATCTGCTCAGATCAGCTTGGCGATCGCGCCGGCAGTATCGACCATGCGGTTCGAGAAGCCCCATTCATTGTCGTACCAGCTGACCACGCGGACCAGCTTGCCCTCGAGCACTGCGGTCTCGAGGCTGTCGACGGTCGAGCTCGCCGGATTGTCGTTGAAGTCGATCGAGACCAAAGGCTCGTCGGTGTAAGCAAGGATGCCCTTCAAGGGGCCGCTTTCCGACGCTGCCTTGAGCGCGCGCGTTGATCTCTTCCTTGCTGGTATCGCGGCCGGGCGTGAAGGTCAGGTCGATGAGGCTGACGTTGGGGGTCGGCACGCGAACCGCCGAGCCGTCGAGCTTGCCCTTCAGCTCCGGCAGCACCTCGCCAACCGCGCGGGCCGCGCCGGTGGTGGTCGGGATGATCGACATTGCCGGCGGCGCGGGCGCGGCGCATGTCGGGATGGATCTGGTCGAGGATCTTCTGGTCGTTGGTATAGGCGTGGATGGTCGTCATCAGCCCGCGCTCGATGCCGACCAGGTCGTTCAACACCTTGGCGACCGGCGCCAGGCAGTTGGTCGTGCAGCTGGCGTTCGAAACGATCGTATGCTCGGCGGTCAGCTTGTCGTGGTTGACGCCATAAACGACGGTCAGGTCGGCGCCCTTGGCCGGGGCCGAGATCAGCACGCGCTTGGCGCCGGCGTCGAGATGCTTCTGCCCGCCTTCGCGGTCGGCGAAGAAGCCGGTGCATTCGAGCGCGATGTCGACGCCCAATTCGGCGTGCGGCAGCTTGGCCGGATCGCGCTCGGCGGTGACCTTGATGCGCTTGCCGTTGACGATCATCGTATCGCCTTCGGCACTAACGTCGCCCGGGAACAGCCCGTGCACGCTGTCGCGCTTGAACAGCATCGCGTTGGACTTGGCGTCGGCCAGGTCGTTGATCGCAACCAGTTCCAGATCGTGATCGCTGCGCTCAAGGATGGCGCGGGCGACGAGGCGGCCGATGCGGCCGAAACCGTTGATGGCGACTTTGGTCATGCAGTTTCCCTTACTTTTAGGTGCGCGAGAACGCGCTCAGTGATCTTGGGGGCAGTCAGCCCGAAATGCTCATATAGGTCGACCGCGGGGGCCGAGGCGCCGAAGCGGTCGATGCCGATGCGAAGCCCGTGGAGGCCGGTGTAGCGTTCCCAACCGAACGTCGTCCCAGCCTCGATCGATACGCGCAGGATTTCGCGGTTCGACACGTCGGGCAGAATGTCCTCGCGGTAGGCGGCCGGCTGAGCGTCGAACGCTTCGGTGCAGGGCATGGAAACGACGTCGGCGCCGATGCCCTTCCTGTTCAAGGTTGGCCGCGACGCCCGATGGCAATCTCGACCTCCGAGCCGGTGGCGATAAGGATGACCTTGCGTTGCGCCTTCGGCACTTTTGAGGCGGTAGGCGCCCTTCGCCGACAGATTGTCACGTTCCGCCTTGGTGCGCAGCGGCGAAAGATTCTGACGGGACAACGCCAGCAGGCTCGGACCGTCATTGGCCAGCGCTGCCGCCCAGCATTCGGCGGTCTCGATCGCATCCGCAGGGCGATAGACCATGAGGCCGGGAATCGCTCGTAACGACTGGAGATGCTCGATCGGCTGGTGGGTCGGCCCATCCTCGCCAAGTCCGATCGAGTCATGCGTCATGACATGGACGACCTTGGCGCCCTGCAGAGCACCGAGGCGGATGGCCGCGCGGCTGTAATCCGAGAAGACCAGGAAGGTGCCGCCATAGGGCAAAACGCCACCATGCAGCGCCATTCCGTTCATCGCCGCGGCCATGCCGAATTCGCGGATGCCGTAATAAATGTAGCGACCGCCGTAATTGGACGCGTCGAGCGTCTGCATCGCCTTGGTCTTGGTATTGTTGGAGCCGGTAAGATCGGCCGAGCCGCCGATGGTCGCGGGAATTGCGGCGTTGATCGCTTCGAGCGCCATCTCCGACGCCTTGCGGGTCGCGACCTTTGGCGGATTGGCGAGCAGCGTGTCGAGATAAGGGCTTCAGCCAACCATCATCGAGCTTGCCGGCCATGCGGTCGAGGAACTCGTTCGCTTTGCCGCTGGCATCGAGCCGCCTCTGCCATTCGGCACGCGCCTTGCCGCCGCGGGCACCGGATTCGCGCCACGACTTGGCAACATCGTCGGGAATTACGAACGGCGGCGAATCCCAGCCCAGTTCCTTGCGTGCCGCGGCCACTTCGTCGGCGCCCAGCGCGGCGCCATGGGTCGCGGCAGTGCCCTGCTTGTTGGGCGCGCCGTAGCCGATGATCGTCTTGCAGCGAATCAGCGACGGCCGCGTGTCGGCCATCGCTTCGTCGATCGCCTTCGAAACCTTGCCCGAATCCAGCCCGTCGCATTCGATCGTGTGCCAGCCCATCGCCTCGTAGCGGGCGAGGACATCTTCCTTGCGGCTGAGGTCGGTCGAGCCGTCGATGGTGATCTTGTTGTCGTCCCACAGGACAATCAAGCTTGGACCGAGCTTGCAGATGGCCCGCCAGCCCGATCGCCTCGTGGTTGATGCCTTCCATCAGGCAGCCGTCGCCGGCGATGACGAAGGTTCGATGATCGACCAGGTCGTCACCATAAATGGCGTTCAGGTGCCGCTCGGCGATCGCCATGCCGACCGCAGCGGCAAGCCCCTGGCCCAGCGGTCCGGTGGTCGTCTCGATGCCCGCAAGCTCGAAATTCTCCGGGTGGCCGGCGCAGGGCTGACCCCAGCTGGCGGAAGTTGCTTGATGTCTTCCATCGTCGGTCGCGCATAGCCGGTGAGATGCAGCAGCGCGTAGATCAGCATCGATCCATGGCCTGCCGACAGTACGAACCGGTCGCGGTCGGGCCAGTGAGGGTCGGCTGGATCGAACTTCAGATGCTTGGTGAACAACGCCGTAGCGGCGTCGGCCATGCCCATCGGCATGCCTGGATGGCCGCTGATTGGCGGCCTCGACCGCATCCATCGCCAGAGCGCGAATGGCGTTGGCGAGTCGGCGTTGCGTCGGCATGAAATCTCCCATGGGTCGGCCACTTGGAGAGATTCGGCTGGCCGATGGTTTGGTGCCTATTGTCGCACTGCAGCGTGGCGTCAACCTCGGCACCTGCTTGCGGACGCTCTTCAATCTGCTACGCCTTCTGAACCATGAGCAATACGCCCTTGGAAGAAGCCATGGATCGGGCCGAACGCGCCTTGCTCCGGATCGAGCGCGCAATCGAGCGCGGGACGATGCATGAGAGTCAGGATGGTGCCCTGCGAGCAAGGGTGGCGGATGTGCTTGCCGAACTGGACGTGATTATTCGGGAGGCAAGTCGCTAATGGCCGAAGTCGAACTCACCATCGCCGGCCGTCCCTACAAGGTCGCCTGCCGCAACGGCGAGGAGGACACGCTGCGCCAGGCCGGTGCGCTGGTCGATGCCAAAAGCCGTGAGGCGCTTGTCTGGCCTTGGCACCCTGTCCGAATCGCGCCAATTGCTGTTCGCCGCACTGCTGCTTGCCGACCAGATTATCGACGGTCGCGAGTTCGAGCTTCCCAAAGGGCCCGACGCCGAACTGGTCGAACGGACGCAGCGCCTCGCCGAACGGCTCGAATCGCTTGCCGACGCCCTTGAGCGGACGGGCGTTGACGCCTAGATAGGTGGTGACGGGTACTGCCCGGTACGAAGCCAGCAAAATCCCTGAGGCGATTAAATATCCTAGGGGACTGTCCCTGTCCGGGCCACTCTGTTTCCATTGGGGTCCGGTGCACATGGTTCCCACCTGACGTTTGTGGCGTCAGAGGATTTCCGGCAAACGGCCATGGTGGTCCCGTCACCCTCCCCCGCTTCGGCCGACAAGGTCGCCCTTCGCCGCCAGGCGCGCGAACGGCGGCTCGCATTCATCAAACAGCTTGATTTGCAGGATCGTGACAAGCTCGAAGCGGCCCTGGCCAGCCAGCTGGCGCCATTGATCGCCAAATCGCGCATCATCGGCGGCTATTGCCCGCTTCCAAGCGAGATCAGCCCGCTTCCGGCAATGCAGATGGCGGCAGACGGCGGTGCGACACTGGCTTACCCCGCCTTCGCCGATCACCGCAGCCCATTTCGTTTTCTTTCCGGCGATCCTGTCGAGGCCGGGCCCTGGGCCTGCTTCCAGCCCCCGCTCGCGTCGCCGGAAGTATTTCCTGACCTCGTCCTCGTCCCTCTGGTGGCAGTCGACGGCAAGGGGGCTCGGCTGGGCCAGGGCAAGGGCCATTACGACCGGGTCCTTGCCAGGCTCCGCGAGCGGGGAGCCCTGCTGATCGGCATCGGCTGGAAGGTCCAGAAGCTCAAGGATCAAATCCCCGCCGACCCATGGGACGTACCGCTCGATGGGTTCGCCTCGCCCGACGGATTGGAGATGTTCCGATGACCGAGCCAAGTTGGCGCAAGCCGGCAGGAATCTTTGCCATACTGGCGCTGATCGCCGTCTGGGCAGCGCTTGTTGCCTCGCTTTCCACCCTGGTTGGAGGATGGCCGGTCCTGTTTCAGGCGATTTTCTATCTTGTTGCCGGAATCGTGTGGATCCTGCCGTTGAAGCCGCTTCTCCGCTGGATGGAAACCGGGCGGTTCAAAGACTGATTCGGGCCGTTCGTCGACGGTTCATTGAAATTGCTGTATTGGGCAACCAGATCACCGCCTCTCATGACTCCGGCCCTGACCCTCCAGCCCTTGAGGCCCTGGCGCACTCATCCGCGCGAAACGACCGCCGTGGCCGTGCTGGGCGCAGCGTTGGTTGCGCTCGCCGGGGTTGGGGGAGCGACGCCCACACTGCCTTCATTCGGCGCGGAAACCCCGGCGGAGCCCGCCGCGGTGCTGCCCAAGCCGGTGCCGAGCGATGTACGCGACCTGGCGCCCGAGACCGCGCTTGCCGTCAATTCAAAGATTCCGCTCGCCAGCGGGCCCAACCCTGCGGCCAGCCCATTCACGCTTGCCAATGCGTCGGGTGACGCCCGAGCCCGCGCGCTCGAATGCCTGACCAGTGCCATCTATTACGAAGCGGGCCAGGAAAGCAGCGATGGCCAGCGCGCGGTGGCGCAGGTTGTAATAAACCGGGTCCGCCATCCGGCATTTCCCAACAGCGTCTGCGGCGTCGTCTACGAAGGCTCAACGCGAGCCACCGGTTGTCAGTTCACCTTCACTTGCGACGGGTCGATGTCCCGCGCACCGGTTCCCGAACTTTGGAACCGTGCCCGAAAGGTTGCGGGAGAGATGCTGGCCGGGGTCGTCTATGCGCCCGCGGGCCACGCCACCCATTATCATGCCAACTATGTCGTGCCTTACTGGGCGTCGAGCCTGGTGAAGACGACGGTCGAAGGCGCGCATATCTTTTATCGCTGGCCGGGCGGCTGGGGCCAACCGGCGGCGTTCAGCGATCGCTGGTCGGGACGTGAGGGCAATCCCTCCGCGCTCCGGCTGGCCGCGCTCAGCGCGCCGCATGTCGTGACGCCCCTCAACCGGGCCAATGAGACCATCCAGAAGCTCGAAGCCGCAGGCGCCAAGGTTTCGACCCAGCCGGGACGGCCGGGTGCGGGTCCTGTTCTCGCCCCAGGCGCGTGAGGCGGTCGAAAAGGTCAAGGTCGTCCCTTACGTCGAGCGCGCTGCCGCATCCGACAATCTGCGCTTCGCCCTGAACGGAAGCGAAAAGGAAGGCGAGCAGCAGGCATTCGGTCGCGCGACCAAGGAAGTGGCCGCCGCGGCCGGCGCCGAATAGCGGCCTTCCAAGCCATTCTAACAATTTGAGAAATGGCGCGAGTGACGGGGCTCGAACCCGCGACCTCCGGCGTGACAGGCCGGCGCTCTAACCAACTGAGCTACACCCGCGTTTTGGCGTGGGCGGCCAACTAGGTCAGCCCCCCCACCCTGTCAACAAGCTCAGTCGTCTTTTTCTTCTTCGTCGCCGACATGGGTCAGCGTCCCGTCCTCGAACAGGAAGCCGGCGATATCGGGCGTTCCGGCCGCGGCGAACACGGTCTTGAAGATGATCAGCAGCGGAACGGCCAGCAGCGCCCCGGTCGTTCCCCACACCCAGGCCCAGAATGACAGCGAAACGAGGATCAGCAGCGGATTGATCGTCAGGCGGTGGCCGACGATCAACGGAGTGATCGCATTGGCCTCGATCACGTGCAGCGAGATGAAGATCAATGGCGGGAGCAGCGCCGCCCATGGATCGACGAAGGTCATCAGGCCGCCGAGCGCAAGCAGCAGCGCTGCCGCGATCGGGCCGAGGTAAGGGATGTAGTTCAGCACCGCCACGATGCCGCCCCACATGATCGGCGAGTCCATTCCCAACGCCCACAGGATCGCCGCGGTAATGCCGCCGAGCGCGATATTGATGACCGTTATCGTGCCGATATAGGTCGAGGTCGCATCGACCGTCTGCTGGATGACGCGGGCGGTGGTCAGCGCGCCTTCGAAGCTGCCCCGGCTGACGATGGTGCGCTTGCGCATCCCGGTCCAGCCGGCGAGGAAGAAATAGATCACCAACAACGCGAAGAAGAGCTGGATCGCCGCGTGCGGAGCCGAAGCGGTGATGATGCCCAGCATCGAATTGGGCGTTTCGACCCGAACGGTGCGCGCCTGGCTGGCCTCGATCGAGATACGCGCGGCGGTCTGGTCGATGAATTTCTGGAGGTTGGAATATAGGTCGAGCAGCGGCGCCAGCGCCTCCGTCACCCGGTCGATCCGCTGTGGGATCAAGGCGACCCAGTCGATCGCCGGATAAACGATCGCCGCCAGCGCGAATATCGTGACGGCCAGGAACACAAGCACGCACAGGCCCGAGGCGAGCTTTGCCGGGACGCCGCGTCGTTCGAACCATTCGAGCATCGGCACCAATGCGATCGCGACGACCAGCGCGGCCGTTACCGGAAGGAAGAATTCCGCGCCGGCCCTGAGTGCGAACGGCATGGAGATGAGCAGGCCGATGCCGCCCATCAGCGTCAGCGAAGCAAGCAGCCTGACCCGCTTGAGCTGAAGCGCTTCCATGTCAGGAGCGTGCAACTCGCTCGTTGCCCCGGTACGTGCGTCCATGGGCCTATCTTAGCCAAGACGTGCAAAGTCGCCAGATGGTTGCGGAAAGGAACTGGTGCCCCCGGTCCGAGTCGAACGGACACTCCTTGCGGAACTCGATTTTGAGTTCGAGCGCGTCTACCAATTCCGCCACGGGGGCACGCAAAACGCCCCTTAGCATGCCCGGAACGCGGGGCAAGTCCGTGCTTGTGACCGCTGGGCAGTCGCCGGCCGTCCCTACGTAACGTCCCTAACTTCACAAACTTCATGGGATGAGGCGCCATTTTTGTGAACTTAGCCGCCGCGAAACTCATTTTGCGCCGACAATGAGAAAGAGCCGGGCGCCCATCTCATACCCGGCTGGCTGTAGGACAGTTTTTTCGGGTGCGTGCTATTGGCTGCAATGGGTGGAACGCGGACATTCGCAAAAGCTATCAGTCGGCATAGGGTGTGACCCCGATTTCAACTGTCCGAGCGTCGTGCAATAGAGTCACATGGATTTTGCTAACTTGGCACGTTGGCTCCAGGCGGCGCCTGCAACAGGCCGGCTAGCGCTTGTCGGTGGGATTACTGCCGTTGGAATGCCGACTATAATTCGGACAGCCATAGATGGCATCGTGACAGGCTGCGAGTTCACTCCCTACCTCCCGTTCGTCCTGCTATCCGCCATCCTGCTGCGATGGTGGCAAGCCAGCGCCGTTGCACTTGCCTCCGTCGCAATCCTTGGTGGGCTGTTTGTGGAGCCTCCGAGTGAATTTCTTGTATCGGAATGCTTCTTGTCCAGCGCCGGGATATTCCTTGCTTCGTCTGCAATAATGATAGGCACCGTAATCCTAATCAGGGGCGTGTTTGCTGCCATTCAACGTCGGGATGAGTTTGCCGGCGGCATTGTTTTCAGCCTGGAGAAGGAAGAGGTCTGGGCAACTTGGTATGGGTCAGGCCCGCCTATGCGCTTGGGATCGCAAGAGAGAGTCGAGGAAATGATGGAGGATTTCCTAGCGCAAGGGGCGTTAGGCAGGCGGCTTGCTGGAAAATCTGACTAAGCCGCATGCGCCTCAGTCCGCCGTTGCGTCCGCAATGGGTCGGTTGCAGCCGGAATGGGTGGAAAGCAGAAGTTTGCTGGTCACAGCGGCGCACTTATCCCGACAGAAGACGACGCAAATGCCATGGGAGCACTAGTTCTTTGGCAGCCAAAAGACATGGGTGATCATCTTTTGGCCAGGTGCGAGCACCTTCTCAAAGGTGTCGGCGCGGCCGTCGGCAGCATGGTCGATGGCTCGGCCCCAATCGGACGGCTCTAACCCAGCCGGGGCGGAACTGATTGCCTGCGCTGATGGCTTGCCAACTTCCCGCACGCCAAAGTTAGTAGGCGCGGCGGAAGTGCCGTCGTCATGGCTATAGATCGTGATGATCTGATCATAGTCATGTTTGTTTGGGTGCTCGTTGCTCGGCCCGTAGTCGAACCCGTCGTACAGTCCGCCAGCAGGTGCAGCCGTGTAGTCCATGCAAGTTCCGAGATTGTAGTTGTAAAAATTCTCGTCCTGGTGATCGAGCCCGAAATCGTGGGCGATCTCCTGGCACGCGACCAGCGCTCGCCAAGCGGCCGTATTGTAGAAGGTCATGTTGAAATAAGTATCATTAAGCTGGGTCGTCGCCTGAACGATGTGGCCGCCCGACAGCCAGATGGTGGCGATGCCAAGCCACCCGCGCTGGCCGTAGGCGTCATTGCAAACCAGCATCTGGCCGTAGATCGGGGCACACCGCTTGGTATTAACGCCCGCGGCCGCTTGGCTCGTGAATGATAGCTTTCGTGAACTCTCCCAGTCGGAGATCCCGCCGTTGACCGATGTGTTCCATTGGGGTGTGATGGCGAGATTGACCGTTAAATCGACCCCATGGCCATCGCTGGCCCAATGATATGTGCTCCAACTATGGTTGGCGAGTGCCGGCACGGCGGCGAGCGCAGCGGTCGCGAATACTAGCTTTGTGATTGCAGATGCATTCTTCATGACCCTCTCCCTCGACGGCCTGAAACGCTGGGAAAAGTGAACGCCTTTCGAAGAGTGGAGTCAATCGGCCTCGGCGAACCCAAAGCTACCGAAAGCCAGATTTGGCAGAGAGTTACCGGCGCAGTGTCGAGAATGGGTAGATAGTGGCCGCCTCGGGTGGAAAGTGGACATTAGCTTAAGCCCCATCGAGCGCGTAGTTTGGTCGCCATGACGGTCGAGCCTGAAACCGTAGACCATCATCGTCATGGGCACTCGATGGGACACAAGCCCATCGAAGCGAACGTCGACGACATAATTGGCGGAACCATCTGGACCTGTCCGATGCACCCCCAAATCCGGCGTTCCGAACCCGGTCACTGTCCGATCTGCGGCATGGCCCTGGAGCCGCTCGACCCGAGCCTGGAGGAAGGTCCCAACCCGAGTTGGTCGATATGACCCGGCGCTTCTGGGTCAGTGCCATCCTTACGGTGGCGCTGGTGGCGCTGGTTCTGGCCACGGAAGTCGCTGGCTGGGAACCGCTGCCGATGCGCGGGATGATATGGCTACAGCTTGCGCTGGCGACGCCTGTCGTCCTGTGGGGCGGCTGGCCGTTCTTTGAGCGGTTCTGGGCTTCGCTGAAGAACCGCAACCTCAATATGTTCACGCTGATCGGCCTCGGCGTGGGCGTGGCCTACAGCTACAGCTTGGTCGCAACAGTCGCGCCCGGAGCCTTCCCGCCTTCTCTTCACACAATGGGGGGTTTGGTGCCGGTCTATTTCGAGGCCGCCGCGGCGATCACGACATTGGTGCTTCTTGGGCAGGTTCTCGAGCTTCGTGCCCGCTACGCGACGGGCCGGGCGATACGAGCACTGCTGGGACTCGCGCCGAAGACTGCTCGCAGGGTCGGCGCTGACGGCACGGAAGAGGATGTTCGGCTTGAGCTTGTCCAGGTCGGCGACGTCCTACGAGTGCGCCCTGGCGAGAAGGTGCCGGTCGATGGCGTCGTCCTCCACGGCCATAGCTCGGTCGATGAAGCGATGATCAGCGGCGAGCCGGTGCCGGTCGAGAAGCTGGTTGGCGACCGATTGACTGGCGCGACGGTCAACGGAACCGGAAGCCTGCTGATGCGGGCGGAGCGGGTCGGCAAGGACACGATGCTGTCGCAGATCGTCCGCATGGTCGCCGCAGCGCAGCGGTCCCGCGCACCCATTCAGAAGCTGGCCGACCAGGTCTCCGGCTGGTTCGTGCCTGCGGTTGTCCTGATAGCGGTCGCGACCTTCGTCGTTTGGGCGCTTGTCGGCCCTCGAGCCACGCCTGAGCCACGCCCTCATCAACGCCGTTGCCGTGCTCATCATCGCCTGTCCCTGTGCGCTCGGTCTCGCAACGCCGATGTCGATCATGGTCGGGACGGGTCGAGGAGCGACGCTCGGCGTGCTGGTCAAAAATGCCGAGGCGCTCGAACTCATGGAGAAGATCGATACGCTGGTTGTCGACAAGACGGGCACGCTGACCGTGGGCAAGCCGAGGCTCATCGCGGTCGAGCCGCTTGCCGGGTTTGCAGAAGACGAGGTGCTGGCGGCTGCCGCCGCGCTGGAACAAGGCAGCGAACATCCGCTCGCAGCCGCGATTGTGGAAGGCGCGTCAGCGCGGGGCCTCGGTCTCGGCATTGTCGAAGACTTCGCCTCGCAAACCGGCAAGGGCGTCACGGGCACCGTCGATGGTCGCAAGGTAGCCCTGGGCAACCTGACATTGATGGCGGACAATCGGGTTGACCCGGCCCCGCTTGAAAGCGCCGCCGACGCCCACCGTGCAGAGGCCCATGGAGTGATGTTCGTTGCGATTGACCGGCAAGCTGGCCGGCCTGGTGGTCGTTGCCGACCCCATCAAAGACAGCGCGGTTGACGCCGTCGCCGCCCTCCGCCGCAACAACGTGCGAGTGGTCATGCTGACCGGCGACAATAGCCGCACCGCTCAGGCAGTTGCCCGCCGGGTGGGTGGGATAGACGAGGTCCACGCCGATGTATTGCCGGGGCAAAAGCAGGCTATCGTGGAGAAGTTGCGCCAGGAGGGCCGCCGCGTCGCCATGGCCGGCGACGGCATCAACGATGCACCTGCCCTCGCCGCGGCGGATGTCGGCATCGCCATGGGCACGGGCACCGATGTCGCGATGGAAAGCGCGGCCATCACACTCGTCAAAGGCGATCTGGGCGGCATTGTTCGTGCCCGCAAGCTCAGTCGCGCGGTGATGCGCAACATCCGCCAGAACCTGTTCTTCTCGTTCGTGTTCAACGCAGCGGGCGTGCCAATCGCGGCAGGCGTGCTCTATCCGTCAATTGGACTGCTTCTGAGCCCGATCATTGCCGGGGCAGCCATGGCGTTCAGCTCGATCGCGGTCATCGGAAACTCGCTTCGCCTCAGACGAGTTCAACTTATAGGCTGCCTTACTGGTGAGGAGCGGGCTGGTCGCTCTTCATGCCCTCATGCTTCATGTGTTCCATCATCATGGACATCATGTCGCGGCACTGGGCCATTTGCTCCATCATCTGCTGATGCTTCGCAGGGTCGGCCATCATCATGTGCATCTGGTCCATATGCCCGGCGGGCGCAGTTTGCGCTGACGGGGGCGTCGGATGCTCATGTTGCGATGGTTGCGCCGCCTGCGCCGCCACAGCCGCGAGGGCGATCCCAAACGCGAAACCAATGGTTCCTGACCTCAAGTTGCTGCTCATCTCTAACTCCTCAAGCTTGCCGTCAACTGCGACGGGCAAATGCTGCGATGAGGGCGGTCATCAACGGGCGTGAGTTCCGATTTGGCCGTCTAATCCTCCTTGCCAGTGGCGACGTGAACCCGTCGATACGCAATGTCCGCAATGGGTCGAAGGCGGACGGAAGAATAGCTTCGGAACCGTGCGTCGGCTCAGGCGAATGCGGCGATCCGTTCGATCAGCCAATAGCTTGCAAGGCCGCCAATGGCATAGCTGCTGACCAAAGCTCCCGTTTGGAGTTGCGGGGGGCTGGCAATGCGGCGAACCGCGGCAGTGAGGGCGATCAGGCCGGCTACGAACGCCAATTGCCCGATCTCGACTCCGACGTTGAAGAAGAGAAGCGCCAGCGGGACATTTTCCGAGGCAAGCCGATTTCCGCCAGGGCGCTCGCAAAGCCGAGGCCGTGGAGCAGGCCAAAAGTGAACGCAACCAGCCACGGCTTGCGCGATGCAAGGCTTGGCTGTCCCATTCGTTGCCGGACGACTTCGACCGCCACGAAAACGATCGACAGGGCAATGAATGCCTCGACCGGCGGCACTGGCACGCGGATCACGTCGAGCGTCACCAGCGCGAGCGTGATCGAATGGGCCGCCGTAAAGGCGGTAATCGTCCAGAACAACGACCGCAGATTGGCGACCAGCATGAATAGCGCGGTCACGAACAACAGGTGATCGAAGCCGAACAGAATGTGCTCGACACCGAGCAGCGTATAGGTCCGAGCCACGGCCAACGCCCCCTGCTCCCGGGGGATGTCGACCCAGGCGTTGGAGGGGTGGACCAGCACGGTCGACTGAACGCCGTTCGCCAGCTGTATCCGGACCAATACGTCGGCGATGGTGCCCTGCAGGCCGACAAAGTAAATCCGCTTGCCGGCCAATCCGTCCGGGGATTCGATCAGGCGGCGTTCCACCCGAGAAGTTCCGAAGTTCGCGCACGGCGGTTGGAGTAAGGTCGCGAACGCCGGCGGGCAGCTGCAGCCGTACCGGCAGGGACATGCCGCCATTGGTCGGCGTTCGCCAAAGCAGCGAATAGCGGCCCGGAACGACCTCGTTGACCTCCAGATAGGCGGGCCGCGATTCATGCGCCTGGACGGCGGCCGCGGCTATCAGCAAGCCCAGCCACAGCGCCAGCCGCAGCCATAGCCTACTCATGAGGCCGGGCCTTCCGGCAGCACCACCTGATATTTTGCGCGCATTGCTTCGAATGCCTTGCGCTTTGCCTCGGCGCGCCGGTCATCCTGCCAGGCCGGACTCGACTTGCGCGCGGGCGACTTCGTCGAATGCGGGCACGCGGCCGGGTATCAGCGCTTCGACCAGTACGAGATGCCAGCCCAGACCCGATTCGACCGGACCTTGCCAACCGCCGGGCGGGAGGAGGAACAGGGCCTTCGCAAATTGCGTGCCGAAGACGTTGGCGACCTCGTCCGGGGAGCGATTGGCGTAATAGTCATAATCGGGGAAGCGGTCGCCGATCGATGCGCTGGCGCTGCATGACGTTTTGGACCGGAGCTGAGCCAATGCCAGTCTGGCTCGGACTTCTGCCTGCCCGCCCTGGCTGTCCGGCGAGAAATAGACGTGGCAGAAGGTGGCCCTACCGGGAAGCGCGAATTGCGAGGCATGTTGCCCGTACCATGCCTTCAATTCGGGCGTGGTCGGGTCGCGTAGCGCCGAAACATCCTCCATCAGGAATTCCAGCTTCTGTCCCAGCCGCCGGCGAACGATGGTGTCGTCCTGGTCAAGGCCCAGCTTCAGGGCTTCGCGATAAAGGATTTCCTCGCGCACCGCGTCGTCAATCAGGTCGCGCCATTCGGCCGGCGTGGGCGGCCGCTTCCACTTGGCGGTCCAGCCCAGCTCGATCTGACGCAGCTCGTCGTTGGTAAGCTCGATCGTCGAACCTGGATCCGCCGCGCGCCGGGGCGTGACGGCCAGGTACAGCATGAAGATGGCCGCTCCGATCAGCAGGAAATGCAGGAACGGCTCGTGCAGCGCCTTGCGAATGCGCTGCATTACAGTTTGCGGCGACTGCTCCGTCCCCGGGGACTCGTCGCTATGATCCCGCGGCAAGGGTCAGCAATTCCCTGTTGGATGGCTTCACCTTTGCCTTCGGGCGCGGCTCCACCCTTGCAGCTATCCTTACCCCATTTTTCTGCAGGCGAGACTGCGCGGTCGTGGGCGTGTACCAGATTGGCGATCCCCATGCCCGCTCCTGGACCGTGGGCGACACCCGCGCCGGCGGCGCGACACCCAAGGCCTTGGCGTCATAGGTCGACCAGCGAGGCGTCGGGATCTGCAGTACTCGCACATAATAAAAGGCATGAAGTGACGGATCGAAGTCCGGATCGCGCCACACCTTCTTCAACTCCACTGCACCGACCGTGTTGGTGTAGCTTGCATTCCTGATGTCGACCGTGCTCCGGATCGCGGGGACCTTGCCGGTCCTTGGGTCCGGCCTGCGATCCCCGGCCCACGCGACATCATAGACCTTTTCGTAAAGCTTGGTGTCCTTGGTCCACCCCTTGACGATCTGGATACGGTCGAGGTTGCCGTCGTCGGGATCCTTCAGCGCCCAGACAAGGAAGCTTGGCGCGCCGCCTCTCCTCGGCCTCAAGTCGCCGCCCATGGGCACGCCGTCGCGGTAGCCGACCTTGACCCAGTCGCGCTGGCCGAACACCGTCGCCGGATAGTCCCAGCCGCCGAACATGCGCACCTTCATGCGCACGCCGCTGGTTCCGTAGACCTCTTTGCGACGCATGGCGTCGAAGATCGATTCTCGCGTGTTCTGCTCGGCCCAGACGCCGGCCAGGCCCGACGTGCTCAGCTTCACAATGTCCATGCCCGCCTCGATCGTTCCGGCCAGGCGGGCCTTCGGCGTGCCGTCCAAGAATGCATGCCCGCCGAAGTAGTTCGACTGGGTATAGGCAGTGACCGTATTGTGGCGAATCGCCGGCGCCGACCATGCCGAACTTATAGGGATTGTAGCCACGCTCCGCCTGCATCGCCAGGCCGTGCTGATATGCTTCGCGGACGTAGCTGCCATGCGGGTTCGATGTACTGTTATCGAGGCTGAGCAGGAAGCTCATCAATTCATAGTCGGCGAACTCGTCATTGGGTGACAGCTCAGGCGTTGTTTCCGACGTTCCCTTCAGCTGGTGAATTTCGGTCAGCGGCTCATTGTTGAGCCGTTCCTGGGCCCAGGCCGGCGTCAGGGGTTTTCCCTTGCCGTCGGTCGAAACCGGGAACATCTGCCCATTGCTGAGGTTCCCGTTATGCGAAATGGCGAGCAGGTCCGTGCCCGATTTCCGCTGTCCGTCCATCCATGACCAAAGATCCTCGGCCTTGTCGGAATCCATTGAGGTGAAGGGGACCTGCGGCAAATGCTTGCTGTCGCGGAAGAAGATGTTGCGATGCATGTTCTGGTAGCCAGGTGCCGATGTCCATTCATAGGAGACGAACGAGGTGAATTTCCCAGGCTGATTATATTTGTCGGCGATCGCGACATATTCGTCCCACACCGATTTCATCAGCGTGGGATCCGCAAGGCCCGGGATCGGCTTGTTCGTGGCAATGAATGATACCAGATATTTGAAGACCTGTATGGCCTGCTCGGGTGAGTTGGCCTTGAGCTTTTCAGCGATGGGAAGCTTGCTGACCGGCGACGTCGGATCGTTCGCCAGACGGATCATCCCCAAATATTCCGAGTGATCGGTGACACCCTGGAAGTCGAGCGGTCTGCCTAGCTTCACCTCGTAGCCGCCGGGATGCTTGATCGGCATGCCCATGGCAAATTGATATGCCTCGGCAGGCCCGGTCAGCGTGTTGCCGATCGTAAATGCATCCATCGACCAGCTGGTGTGGTTATGGGTCTGGCCGAAAAACACATCCCGGTCGGGATTACTCGGGATGGACGCCGGCTGCGCCATTTGGGCAGCGGCCACCGCGATCGGCATGATGCCCGCGACTTGGGTTTCGGTTGCAGAAGCGGCTTTGCTTGCGGTGGCCGCACCGGCGGTGCGTGCCTGGGCGAGATAAGCGCTTCCGCCCGCGATCAGAGCAATGGCCGCGACGGAGCCAACGAGTTTCCCCTTGTTCAACATCAGGCCGACCCCCTTCCAATCGCGCAATTCGCGATCAATTCGACTGTGCGTCGAGACCCTATGGATGGCTATAGGTGGAATCACCGATGGTGGGATCAGCTAACGTGAACGCCTTGCGTCGAAAGCGGACGCTAATTCCTTGGCGCCTGACGGCGATAGCTTAGCGCTTCGGCGACATGGATTCGGCCGACCTGTTCCGCTCCAGCCAAGGTCGGCAATCGTTCGGGCGACGCGCAGAACGCGATGAAAGCCGCGCGCCGACAGCCGCATGGCCGCCGCGGCATCGGCGAGCAGCTTGCGGCCCGGCTCGTCGGGCGTGGCGACGGAATCGAGCAATTCTCCGTCGGCCTCGGCATTGGTCCTGACGCCATTGCCATTGTATCGTCGCGACTGGATCGATCGCGCCGCGGCGACCCGGGCTGGCGACCTCACCGCTGCCCTCGGCCGGCGGCGGCAGGGTCAGGTCGGCGGCGCTGACGCCCTGCACTTCGACATGGAGGTCGATGCGGTCGAGCAACGGGCCCGACACCTTCGCCTGATAATCGGCAGCGCATCGCGGCGCGCGGGCGCAGGCCAGCGACGGATCGCCCAAATGGCCGCAGCGGCAAGGGTTCATCGCCGCGACCATCTGCACCCGCGCCGGGAAGGTGACGTGCATGTTGGCGCGCGCGACGCTGACCGTGCCGGTCTCCAGCGGCTGGCGAAGCGAGTTGAGCACGGCACGCTGGAACTCCGGCAATTCGTCGAGGAACAGCACGCCGAGATGCGCCAGGCTGATTTCGCCGGGCCGAACCTTGAGCCCGCCGCCGACCAGCGCCGGCATCGAAGCGCTGTGGTGCGGCGCACGAAAGGGCCGGCGGCGCCGAAGCCGGCCGCCATCCAGCTCCCCCGCGACGCTGGCGACCATCGAGACCTCGAGCGCCTCGGACGGTTCCAGCGGCGGCAATATGCCGGGCAGGCAGGCGGCGAGCAGCGACTTTCCCGCCCCGGGCGGCCCGCTCATCAGCAGATTGTGACCGCCGGCCGCGGCGATCTCCAGCGCGCGCTTGGCGACTTCCTGACCTTTGACCTGGCGGAGGTCAGGACCGCCCACGGCCGGCTCCGCCTCGCCCGGCTCGGGCGGCCGGAGCAGCTGCGTCCCCTTGAGATGCGACAGCAGAGCCAACAGGTCGGGCGCAGCCAATACCTCGACATTGCCGGCCCAAGCCGCCTCGCTGCCCTGCGAGGCGGGGCAGATCAGTCCCATTTCCTGTCCGCTGGCGTGGATCGCGGCGAGCAGCACGCCCGGCGACGCAGCGATGCGCCCGTCCAGTCCCAATTCGCCCACCGCAACATAAGTGCGACAGGCTTTCCGCATCCGTCGCGCCGATCGCCGCCAGCAGCCCGAGCGCGATCGGCAGGTCGAAATGCGACCCTTCCTTGGGAAGGTCCGCGGGCGACAGGTTGACGGTGATCCGCTTGGGCGGAAGCGCCAGGCCGATCGCAGATAGCGCGGCGCGGACCCGTTCGCGGCTTTCGGCGACCGCCTTGTCGGGAAGGCCGACGATGACGAAGGCGGGCAGCCCGGCGACTAAGCTGGACCTGTACTTCGACCGCACGTGCCTCGAGCCCGAGATAAGCGACGGTGGCAACGGTGGCGACCATCAGCAGCCAGCCTCCGCTTCACCCCGACAATGTTGACGCAACCTTCCCCCTAGCTCGGCAATTCGTGATTAGACCGCTTCCGAAACGACAAGCAAGCTCCCTCTTGCCGAGCGCCGAACCCCTGCCCACATGGCGCAGATGTGGAAACGCGAACAATGGCATGCCTTCGTCGATCAGCCCTGGGTCGAGTGGAGCATGTTCGCGCTTGGCATGATCCTGATGATCGTGTCTCCGCTTGCCGGCGTGCTCCCTGGACCAGGCGGCATATTCGTCTTCGCCATCGGCCTGGCGTTGGTGCTGAAGACCAGCATGTGGGCCAAGCGCCGCTACGTCCATTTCAAGCGCTGGCAGCCGAAGGCGGGGCGCTGGGCCGACTGGGGCTTAAGGCGCCGCAGCGCCAAGCGGCGCGAGGCGCTCCGCAAGGAACGGGAGGAATTGGGCTGCCCTCCGCTCGCCGAGGAATTGAATGAAGGTCCGATCGCCTCGGCAATTCCAGCTCCGCCCGCCCATGCGCCAGAAATGCCGGGCGACCCGGAACGTTGATTGACTTTGCGCCCTCTCGCACTATCGGCGCCCTCGACATCGGCCGCTTCGGCGGCCCTTTTTCATTTGATTTTGAAGGCATGAGCGATGAAGCGCACTTTCCAGCCGAGCAATCTGGTCCGCAAGCGGCGGCACGGGTTCCGCAGCCGCATGGCGACGGTCGGCGGCCGCAAGGTGCTGAACGCGCGTCGCGCCCGCGGCCGCAAGAAGCTCAGCGCCTAATCACGCTTACCAAGCGCTCGGATTTCCTTGCCGCCAACCGCGGCAAGCGCGCGCCCATGCCCGGCTTTGTCCTGCTCGTCCGTCCGCGCGACGACGGCGATCCGACAATGCGGGTCGGTTTCACCGTGACCAAGAAGATCGGCAACGCCGTCGATCCGCAACCGGATGAAGCGCCGCTTCCGCGCCCTCGCCCGCGAAATCCTGCCCGAACTGGGCGTTGCCGGCGCCGATCATGTGCTGATCGGTCGTGCCGGCGGAATCGAGCGCGACTATGCCAGCCTCTCCGCCGAGCTGAAACGCGCGCTGAAGAAGGTCGCCGCGGTCGTGATCGCAAAGGCGCCTCATCCTGCTGACCCGCGGCTGGCAATTGGGCCCGAGCCGCATCCTTCCGCCGAGCTGCCGTTACCAGCCAAGCTGTTCGGCCTATGCGATCACCGCACTTCAACGCTATGGCGCAGCAAAAGGCGGCTGGCTCGCACTAAAGCGAATCTGCCGTTGCCATCCCTGGGGGGGACAGGGCCCCGATCCGGTCCCCTGACAGTCAAGGACATCTGATTACCGTGAACGACAATCGCAACATGCTCCTCGCGATCGTGCTGAGCGCCCTGGTGCTGATCGGCTGGAGCCTCCTGTCCGACAAATTCTTCCCGACCGCCGGGCCGCAGACCCAGCAGGTCGAGAATGGCAAGGTCCAGCCCGTCCCGCAGCCGCAGGCCGGCGCCTGCTGCCGACGCGCCAGCGGCGATCCGCGATCGCGCGGTCGTCCTGACGCGAAACCCCGCGGGTCCGCATCGAGACGCCGAGCCTCCAGGGATCGATCAACCTCAAGGGCGCGCGGTTCGACGATCTGGTGCTGGTCACACCAGCGCGAGACCATCGCCAAGAATTCGCCGCCGGTTCGCCTGCTGTCACCGGCCGGCGCCAAGCGACAGCTATTTCGCCCAGTTCGGCTGGACCGGCGAGGGCGTCGCCGTGCCGGACGCCAACAGCGTCTGGACTGCCAGCGCGCCCGTCCTGACGCCGGGCAAGCCGGTGACGCTGAGCTGGACCAACCCGACCGGCCAGCGGTTCGAACAGATCGTCTCGGTCGACGACGACTATCTGTTCACGGTCAAGCAGCGGGTCGTGAATGGCGGCAGCGGCGCGGTCGCACTGCGCAGCTATGGGCTGGCCAGCCGGTCGCGAAAGAGCACCGATCCGTCGACCTGGACCAATCACGTCGGGTCCGATCGGCTTCCTGGCCGACAAGGCCGACTATGACGTCGACTGGAAGACGCTCGACGAGAACAAGGCCGGCATCACCCGCGACAGTCGCGGCGGCTGGCTTGGCTTTACCGACAAATATTGGCTGACCGCGCTGGCTCCCGGCCGAACGGCGCCCCGATCGAGGCCAGCTTCCGCAAGAGCGCGGCGGGCGCCTACCAGGCCGATTATGCCGGCGCACCCTTCGTCGTCGGCGCCCGGCCAGGCGGTGACCGGCGAAACCCGTCTGTTCGCCGGCGCCAAGGAAAAGCGCCTGCTCGACCGCTATGAGGATGAGGGCATTCCGAAGCTTTCCAAGTCGATCGACTGGGGCTGGTTCGAATGGTTCATGCGGCCGATCTTCGACCTGCTGCACTGGCTGTTCCATGCTGACCGGCAACTTCGGCGTCGCCATCATCTGCCTGACGTTCATCGTCCGCGTGCTGATGTTCCCGATCGCCGACAAGCAGTTCCGGTCGATGGCCGGCATGCGCAAGGTCCAGCCGAAGATGAAGGCGCTGCAGGAGCGCTACAAGGACGACAAGCCGCAAGCTCCAGCAGGAGATGCTGAAGCTCTACCAGGAAGAGAAGATCAATCCGGCGGCCGGCTGCCTTCCGATCCTGCTTCAGATCCCGATCTTCTACGCGCTCTACAAGGTGCTGATGGTCAGCGTCGAAATGCGCCACCAGCCGTTCGCGCTGTGGATCAAGGACCTTTCGGCGCCCGATCCGCTGACGCCGGTCAACCTGTTCGGCCTGCTGCCCTTCCACCCGCCCGGCTTCCTGGCGATCGGCGTGCTGCCGATCCTGCTCGGCATCACCATGTGGATCCAGTTCAAGCTCAACCCGCAGCAGATGGACCCGGTCCAGCAGCAGATTTTCAGCTTCATGCCGTGGATGCTGATGTTCGTGATGGCGCCGTTCGCGGCCGGACTGCAGCTCTACTGGGTGGTCTCGAACCTCCTGACGATCGCGCAGCAGTGGTGGCTGTACAAGCGCTACGACCTGCACCTGTCCGATACCCACCCGGTCAAGACATAGCGCTGGCATGGACGAGGAGCCCGACATCGGCGAACGCGCACGCAAGCTCTTTTCGGGGCCGATCGACTTCCTGAAGTCGGCCCCGAAGCTCGAGCATCTGCCCGACCCGACCGTCCCGGAGATCGCCTTTGCCGGCCGCTCCAACGTCGGCAAAAGCTCGCTGATCAACGCGCTGACCAACCGCAGCAAGCTGGCGCGCGCGTCGAACACGCCGGGCCGGACGCAGGAGCTCAACTATTTCGACGTCGGCGGCCGCTGGTCTTCCGGCTGGTCGACATGCCCGGCTACGGCTTTGCCGAGGCGCCCTCGGGACATGGTCAAGCGCTGGCGTTTCCTGATCAACGACTTCCTGCGCGGACGGCAAGTGCTGAAGCGCGCGCTGGTGCTGGTCGACGCGCGCCACGGCCTCAAGGACGTCGATCGCGACATGATGAAGATGCTCGACGACGCGGCGGTCAGCTATCACCTGGTCCTGACCAAGGCCGACAAGATCAAGCCGACCGAACTCGCCAACACCCTCGAAGCCATTCGAACCGAGGCCGCCAAGCATCCGGCGGCGCATCCGCTCATCCTGTCGACGTCGAGCGAAACCGGCGCCGGTATTGCCGAGTTGAGGACTGCAATCCTGGAGGCGGTTCTTCAATGAAGCTGATCATCGGCAACCGGGCCTATTCGAGCTGGTCGATGCGCGGCTGGCTGGCGTTGAAGCACGCCGGGTTCGAATTTGAAGAACTGGTCGTCCCGCTATTCGACGAGGCCTGGGAGAAGCGCCGCGAAGGCGACGAATTCGCACCGTCGCTCGGCAAGGTTCCGATCCTGTGGGACGGCGATTGCGTGGTCTGGGACAGCCTGGCGATCATCGAATTTTGTGCGGACCGGGTTGGTCGCGAGCGTTTCTGGCCCGATGACGAGTCGGCCCGCGGCATGGCACGTTCCATGGCAGCCGAAATGCACTCGGGCTTTGCGGCCCTGCGCCGTGAGCTGCCGTTCAATGTCCGCAGGAACTTCGGTTCCGTCGAGCTTTCGACCGAGGTCGAAGGCGAAGTCGACCGGATCCTCAACCTATGGGCCCAGGCCCGGGCCCGCTTCGGCGGCTCCGGCGAATATCTGTTCGGCGACTGGAGCGCGGTCGACATCATGTTCGCTCCGGTGGTGACGCGCTTCGTCACCTACGGCGTCAGGATCCCGCCGTTCGCGGCCACCTATATGGAAGACGTCCTGCATCGCGCCGACGTGGTCGAATGGATCGAGCTCGCCCAGGAAGAGCCGTGGGTGATCGAGCAGTATGAGACACGCGCCGGCCTAATAGGCCGTGCCGTCCTTGTGGGTGTAGCGGTCGGCCTTCATGTCCCAGCGCAAGTCGGCGTCAGGATAGTGGCAATCACCCTCCCCATATCGCCCGTCGAACGCCAGGAAGCTGCAAGGCCTGTCGCTGCGGTTCACGAGATGGTGGCCGTTGGGCACATCCTTGGGAAACACAGCGCAGTCGCCGGGACTCAGGATGGTCTCGCCATCCTCCTCGACAAGCACCGCCTCCCCTTCGAGCATGACGACGAATTCGTCGATCGCCCTCGTGCCAGTGCCGCTGGCTCGACCAGGCGCCGGGCTCCAGCACGCACATGACTGACGCCGATGTCGGTCAGGCCAGTAGCTGCGCCAACGCGCCGGTAATGGCGTCCGGCCACTGTCCTTCGAATAGGGCGCGGGATAGCCAGTGGTGTTGTGTTGCTGGATTTGGGAAAGATCGACTTTCGGCATGGCGAGCGCCTTGCTACGCCAAGCCCATGAATTCGTCCATCGACCCGGTCGAGCTTGCCTCCCGGCTAATCGCCTGTCCCAGCATCACTCCCGCCAGCGGGGAGGTGTTCGACTTGCTGGAAGAAGCGCTGCACGGCATCGGCTTCGAAGTGCATCGCTGGGTCATGGGTGAGGCGCCCGATGGACCGACCGAAAACATGGTGGCGATGCGTGGGTCGGGCGGGCCGCATTTCGGATTTGCCGGCCATCTCGATGTGGTGCCGCCCGGCGACGGCTGGGCCAGCGATCCGTTCGAGCCGGTAATCGAGAACGGCGTGCTGACCGGCCGCGGCGCCAATGACATGAAGAGCGCGATCGCCGCGTTCGTCGCCGCAGCCGCTTCGTCACCGCAGAGTCGAGGGCACGCTGTCGCTGCTGATTACCGGCGACGAGGAAGGCTATGCTACCTTTGGCACGCCCCGCATCATCGATTGGCTAAACGAGCGCGGTATCCGCCCGGACATGATCCTGATCGGTGAGCCGACGTCGGTCGACCGGCTGGGCGACACGATCAAGATCGGACGGCGCGGATCGGTCAACATGTGGATCGAGGTGCCGGGCACGCAGGGCCATGTCGCCTATCCTCACCGGGCCGACAATCCCGTCCCCAAGCTGGCCCGGGTGGTTGATGCGCTCACTGACTTGCATCTCGACGATGGAACGGATGCGTTCCCGCCTTCGAACCTGGAGTTCACGCGGTCTCGACCCCGACGCAGGCGAGCAATGTCATCCCGTCATCGGCAACTGCCCAGCTCAACATACGCTTCAACAATCTGCAGCATGGTGCCGACCTGGTGCGGCTGGTCGAGCAGATCGCGGAGCGGGAAGCTCCCGGGTCGGAAGTCCGGGCGCGCATCTCCGGCGAAGCGTTCCTCACGCCGCCGGGCGAACTTTACGACGTCATCGTTTCGGCAATCCGGGAGGAGACGGGAATCGAACCGGAACTCTCCACCAGCGGCGGAACTTCGGACGGCCGCTTCCTGATCCAGCTATGCCCGGTTGTCGACTTCGGCCTGCCCAACGCAAGCATGCACAAGGTCGGAGAGCATGCGGCGGTGGAGGATATCTATGCACTCAGCCGGATCTACAGCCGAGTGCTTGAGAAGATATTCGGCTAGGCGACGCTGCGTGATCCGCGGTCGGCGTTGCGGGTCCAGTTGAGATATTCTTCCTCGAACATCGGGTGCGGCGAAAACAAAGCCCTGGACGGTGTCGCAGCCCATGGCGCGAAGGATGTCCGCCTGCGCAACCGTCTCGACCGCCTCGGCGACGATCTCCGCGCCCACGCCCTTGATCAGCTGGACAACGGCCTGGACCACCACGCGCGCCTTTTCGCTGGTTTCGATATCGGCGATCAGCGAGGGATCGAGCTTGACCCGGTCGAGCGGCATCGCCCGCAGCCGCGAGAGGTTCGAATAGCCAGTCCCGAAATCGTCGATGGCGATCGATGCTCCATCGCTGCGCAGGTCGGCAATTTCGGCCAGGACCGCCGCGGAGCATTCCATAGCCGCGGACTCGGTGAATTCCAGCTCCACCATCGAGAGCGGAACCCCTGCCTCGGTAAAAGTTGCGCGCAACCGTTGGAAGAAGTCGGCCCGGTCGAGCTGGCGCGGGCTGACATTGAAGGCCAGCCGGCGCTTCACGCCCTGGGCGTGCCATTCGGCGAGCATCGACGCGACTTCGGCAATCACCCAGTCGCCGATATCGGCGATGATCCCGGTCTGCTCGGCGATCGGGATGAACGTCGCGGGCATGCGCATGCCCTCGCGCGGATGGTTCCAGCGGAGCAGCGCCTCGGCGCCACTGACCTCGCCAGTGACGAAGCTCAGCTGCGGTTGCAGCGCCAGCAGGAATTCGCCGCGCTGCACGGCCTCGCTCGAGCGCGCTTTCGGTGTCGATCTTGCGCTGATGCTCGGCGGCCAATTCTTCGCTGAACAGGCAATAGCGGCCGCCACCGGAGTTCTTGGCGCGGTACATTGCAATGTCGGCCGCGCGCATCAGCCCTTCGATCGCCGTTCCATGGTCGGGGCAGATTGCGACGCCGACCGAAGCGCCGATGTCGATGCTATGGCCGTGAAGTTCGAACGGCTCGGAAATGGCGAGGGCAATGCGGCGGGCAACACGCTCGGCGTCCGCAGCCTCCTCGACCTCCGGGAAGAAGATCGTGAATTCATCGCCGGCCAGGCGGGCAAGCAACGGACGACGAATCGGGCGCGTCGCCGAGCTCCGCAGTAACGACCACGCGAAGGCGGTTGGCAACCATGATCAGCAATTGGTCGCCGCGGGCGTGGCCAAGGCTGTCGTTGACGTTCTTGAACCGGTCGAGATCGACGAACAGCATCGCCGCCTTGGTTTCGGCGGGACGGGCCGCCAGCAGCTTGTCTGCCTCGGCACGGAAATGGAGGCGGTTCGGCAGCGAGGTCACCGGGTCATACATGCCTAGCGCATGGGCATTCTCGATCGAGGCGCGAACCTCCGCGAACAGACTGTCCACCGCCGTTGCCAGTTTTGGCATGCAGTCGCGAACGATCCGCGGCGTCGGGCTGGTGAGATCGCCCTGTTCGACCGCCAGCAGGCGATCGCCAAGTGCGGCCAGGGCGCGCGCGCTCTCGCTGTTGGGCCGTTCGGATGCGATGTAGCTGACCAGCAAGCAAAAGGCGCCGGCGACCATCGAGGCGACAATCTGTTGATCGAAGCTGGTGATGTAGAGGAAAGCCGTCAGCGAAAAGAGGAACGAGGCAAAACCAGCCACGCCCGACAACAGGGCGTTGCTGATTTTTTGTGCCGTACCGTCCGCTACCTTGGAAATCGATCTGCCCCTTGTCGCCCGCCAGCCACGGTCGGGAAATTCAGGGAAACAGGACTAAACAGGTGAGGTTAAAAAAGGGTGGAAACCCGCTAGGCTTTGCGAAGAATAATATAGAGGCTTCCGCCGCCGCCGTGCCGACGATGCGCGCCGCGGACCGCGGCGATGCGGTTTGCGTGGCGCGAAACCGCCAGCCAATCATGCACTGCTGCGCGGATCCTGCCCCTTTCCAAAGGCGGCTCGCCCTTGCGCTCATGGCCGGTGACCAGCAATAAAACCCTGTCATTTGAGGTAATTGCCTGCTCCAGGGCGCGATCGATCGCCTCCCACGCCCGACTCAAGGCTATGACCATGGAGGTCAAGCGTCCGGTCGGGCTGGACCTGGCCCGATTTCAGCCGCCGATCCCAGCCGCCGTCGAGCGTGGCGTCGCGGTGGTTTTTGGTCCGTTTTGGAGGCAATTCTGTCAGAGGCGGCGCAGGCACCCGTCCCCTGGGCTTGGCCGGTGCAGCAGGTTCGGGCAATTTCGCAACTGGCAGTGCAGTCATCGGCTCGCGCGAAAGCGGGCGAATGGTTGCGGCGACCCTGGCCCACAGGGCCGCTTCCTCAGGGGCTAGGCTGCGCACGCGCTATCGCCCCCTTGGGCAGCAGGATGAGCGCATTGCCCTTGGCCGACATGCCGCCCGCGGTCCGCCGTGCGGCGTCACCATGTCCCCAGAAGGTGTCGAACCGGTTGGCGCCCTTGATTGCGCCGCCAGTATCCTGCGCCACCCACAGGCCGGAGGCCTCGGGCCGGTCAAGCGTCACCAACACGGGAGCGCCTAGCGGAACGAATTTCGGATCAGCGGCCACCGTCACCTGTGGTGTTACCGGGACGTTGAGCGCTCCGAGAGGACCCGGTCCGGTCAGTATCCTGAAAAAGACATAGCTCGGATTTTCACGCATCAGGGCCAGCCCGCCGTCAGGTTGCGACCGCATCCAGGATACGATCGCATCCATGCTCGCTCCGCCGGGAGGAAGGATTCCGCGATCCCGGAGCAACCGACCGATCGCGACATATTCCCGGCCATTCTGATCGGCATAGCCAATCCGCATCACCTGTCCGTCAGGAAGCTTCAGGCGGCCCGAACCCTGGATCTGAAGGAAGAACAGCTCGATCGGATCGGCCGCCCAGCCGATCTCCAGGCCGCGGTTGGCAAGAGCACCGTCTTCGATCTCGGTCCTCGTATAATAAAGGACACAAAGCCCTTCGGGATCGAGGCGCCCTCGCCCCTTCCCATCCGGTCCATAGCATCGGACCAGATCGTCGGGCTTCGAATAGATCGGAACCTCATAGCCGGGCGCCTGGGTCGTCGAACCCGCGATCTCGGGTTCGTAATAGCCGGTGGCAAAGGCCTCGCCATTGCCGACGCGGGCCCAGTCGAACCGGTCGCGGAAGAAGGCGGCTGCTTGCTCTGGCGCAAGGGTCGCTGCTTCTGGTGCAAAGCGGTTGCCAGTCGGTCGGCTAGGGTCAGGCCGCTTTGGTCACTGCGCTGGACCAGCGCCGGGCAGCTTTGCCTGAACGCCTCAAGCGCCCGCGCCGCCTTGGTCGATTTAAGCGCGGCGGGAGCGACGAGCGTTACCCCTGCCTCGCGCGCGGTCGCGGGCGGCGGAGGAACGGGAACTGGAGCCGGCGCCGGCGCCGGCGCGGGAGCCGGTGGCTGCGGCGCTGGAACGGGGCCGCGCGTGGCGCAGGCAGCGAGCAGCAGGCTGGCGGAAAGCGCTACCGCGCGTCGGAGCGCGCTCACTCTTCCTCGTCGGTTTCGACGAGCAGCCAGTTGGGATCGTGCGAGGAAATATCGCGGCGGAAAGTCCAGCGATCACGAGTCTGGACCGCATCGGACAATGAGCCGGCGACGACTTCGCCTGCAGCGTTGCGGGTCACTGCGGCAATGTCGGCCTCAAACCTTACGGTGACCAGGGCGATGCTGCGATCCACCTCGGCCCCGGCGATCAATGCCTGGTCGATAGCGACCAGCCGGTTATCGAGAACCAATCCGTCCTTGCTTCGCTGATCGACCGCGGAGGCGAAGGTCTCATAGACATGGGGGTCGACAAACGGCTTCATCGCCGCAAGATCGCCCTTCCAAAATGCCTCGAGGATCAGGCGATAGGCGGCCTTGCTGCCTTCCAGGAACCGGGCGACGTCGAAACTCGAATCCGCCGCGAGCAGCGCGCGAACCCCTGGGCCGGCAGTCGGAAGATAGGCGAGCTCGTCAGGTTCGCTCGGCATGGAGGGAGCAGCAGCGCGAGCTGTGGGCCGCGGATCAAGGCGCGCCTCAGCCTCCGGATCGGCCGGCTTCAGGATCGGCTGCTCATGCCCCGTGCGCTCTCCAAGCACACTGTACAGCCGAAGGCCGATGAACAGGGCAACGAGCGCGAGAATGACAATGGCGGTCAATGATGATTCCGTTCAAAACAAAAAATTCGCAGCCAACATAATCCCGACAACGCACATATTCAAAGGGCGCTCCATCGCATGCCCTCGCCATTGCACCGCAAAGGCGTGGCTGCTAGTCGCTCGCGCCAAGCGGGCAGGCCTTAAACGGGCTTTCCCAATTACACCAACCTTCCCGATTCTTTGAGGAAAATTCATGGCCGACCAGGATCCGATCAACCCGACCCCAGAGGGCAATGGCGAGGCCGCCGGCGATTCCCCGCAGGCAAGCACTATTGCTCAATATATCAAGGATTTGTCGGTCGAGAGCCCATCGTCGCCCCAGGTATTCCAATGGCAGGCCCAGCCGTCGCTCGACGTTCAGTTCGGAATCAACGGCAACAAGGTCGCCGACGACGTCCATGAAATCGTGCTGAAGATCGAGTTGAACGCCAAATCGGACGGCGGCACCCATTTCATTGTCGACCTGAGCTACGCCGGGCTGTTCGGCTTCCGCAACATTCCCGAGGAAGCGCTTCCGCCGTTCCTGCTGGTCGAAGCGCCGCGCCTGCTGTTCCCCTTCGCGCGCCAGATTGTTGCCGACGCGGTGCAGAACCTCGGCTTCCCGCCGGTGCTGCTCGACCCGATCGACTTCGCATCCGCCTATATGGCGCAGGCCGAGGACCAGCAGCAGCTCGAAGGCCAACCCGGCGGCGGCGGCGAGCCGCCGGTCGGCCACGCCTGACCGACGCTAAGCCCATGAATCTCGTCAAGGCGACAGGCACCATCGGCGGCCTGACGCTGGTCAGCCGCATTGCGGGCTTTGGCCGCGAGATGCTGATGAGCCGGGTGATGGGCGCCAGCTGGCAGGCCGACGCCTTCTTCGTTGCGTTCCGGCTACCCAACACCTTTCGCCGGCTGTTCGGCGAAGGCGCCTTCTCCGCGGGTTTCGTTCCGCTCTATGCGCAGCGACTCCACGGCGAAGGCGGTCAGGACGAAGCCAAGCGTTTCTCGGAAGAGGTGCTGGCCGTCTTCGTGCCGACACTCGTGCTGTTCACGATCGTCTTCGAGATCATCATGGGGCCCTTCGTCTTCCTGATCTCGGGCTATCATGGGGAGAAGCTGGCCCTCGCCACTTTTCTCACCAGGATCACATTTCCCTACCTAGTCCTGATCAGCCTGGTGTCGCTGTTCTCCGGCATCCTGAACTCCCTGACCCGGTTCACGGCAGCGGCGTTTGCACCTGCGCTGCTGAACCTCGCGATGCTGGCGGCACTGATCTTCGTGCCGGTCGGCGGCCAGACGACGGCAATAGCCTTGGCGGTGGCCGTGACGCTTGGTGGGGTGCTCCAGCTCGGCCTGTTACTGGCTGCCTGCGCACGCGCCGGGATCGTGCTGAAACTGACCAGGCCACGGATCACGCCGGGGGTTCGCCAATTCGTCAGGGTGGTCATTCCGGCGACGATCGGCGCCGGCGTCTATCAGATCAGCGCCTTCATCGACACATTCTTCCTGGCGCGTCTGGGCACCGGTTCTCTCAGCTATTTCAACTATGCCGACCGCCTCAACCAGCTACCGCTTGGTGTTATCGGCGCAGCGCTCGGCACGGCAATTTTGCCGCAGGTCAGCCGCCATGTCGGTGCGGGCGAGCCCGGCAAGGCCGCCCGCGTCCAAGCCCAGGCTGCCGAGCTGGCGATGCTGCTCTGCCTGCCCGCCGCGCTGGCTCTATCGGTTGCGTCGGGGCCGTTGATTTCGGCCCTGTTCGAAGGCGGGCGCTTCACCGCGCAGGATGCATCCATCACCGCCCTCACATTGGCGATCATCGTTACCGGCCTGCCCGCTTACGTGCTGGTCAAGGTGCTGACCCCTGGCTTCTATTCCAGGCAGGACACGGCGACGCCGGTTAAGACGGCCGGCGTAACGCTGATGGCCAATATTCTGCTCAACTTCGCCTTGATCCCCCCGTTCGGGATTGCCGGCCTGGCAGCTGCGATCGCAATCTGTTCCTGGCTGAATTGCCTGATGCTCTACGTCATCCTGCACCGCCGCGGCCATTTCCGGATCGAGTCATGGCTGGCGCTCCGCATCGGCAAGCAACTGGTTGCCGGAGTGGCGATGGCGGCAGCGCTGTGGTTCGTCAAAGGCGAGCTGGCGAGCTTCTTCGCCGGTTCGGTCGGGCACAGGCTGATCGGTGTTGGCGCGCTGATCGGCAGCGGAATGGCCGTCTATTTCCCGATCGTGTGGATAATCGGAGGCATGGGCAAGGAAGACATACAGGCGCTGCTGCGCCGCCGAGGTAAGACTGGGAGCGATTCGGTATGAGCGGCAACATGCGCGTGGTTTCCGGTATCCAACCGACGGGCGACCTGCACCTTGGCAATTTGCTCGGCGCGATCCTGCGCTGGGTGAGGATGCAGGATGAGGCGCAATGCCTGTTCTTCCTTGCCGATCTTCATGCGCTGACCATCGATGTCGATCCGGAGAAGCTGCGCGCCAACGTCCGCGAAATGGCGGCGGCCCTGATCGCCAGCGGTATCGATCCGGCCAAGTCGATCCTCTTCGCCCAGAGCGCGATCCCGGCCCATGCGGAGTTGGCCTGGATCCTCAATTGCACGGCGCGGATGGGCTGGCTGAACCGGATGACCCAATTCAAGGAGAAGTCCGGCAAGAGCCGCGAGGGCGCGTCGGTCGGCCTCTTCTCCTACCCAGTGCTTCAGGCAGCCGACGTGCTGCTTTATCAGGCGACCCACGTCCCGGTGGGCGAGGATCAGAAACAGCATATCGAGCTGGCCCGCGACATCGCGCTGAAGTTCAACAACGACTTCGACGTCGAGCTCTTCATTCCGCCCGAGCCGTTCATCGGCGGCGGGGCCGCGGCGCGGGTCATGAGCCTGCGCGATGGCTCCGCGAAAATGTCGAAATCCGATCCTTCGGAGCAAAGCCGGATCCATTTGACCGACAGCGATGATGCGATCGCCCAGAAGATCCGGAAGGCCAAGACCGATCCCGAACCACTTCCGGACGATCCAGCTGAGCTCGATCGGCGGCCAGAGGCGAAAAACCTGGTCGGGATCATGGCCGCGATGACCGACGAAACGCCTGCCGCCGTGCTCCAGCGCTTTGCCGGGCCAGGGCTTCGGTGCGTTCAAGCCGGCGCTGGCCGATGCCGCGATTGCCCTGCTTGCTCCGTTACGTGATCGATTGATCGAACTGCGTCAGGACGAAGCGGCGCTCGACGCGATCCTCGCTGCCGGTGCAGAGACGGCATCGGCGCTTGCGGCGCCGACACTCGCCGAAGCTTACCGGGCGGTTGGCCTCAGGCGTTGAGGAAAGCCGAGTCGCAAGGCCGACTCTCACGCTTCATCGCCTATTCAGAACGTTTCATGTACTGTCGCCGGATAACAACGATAATCCGACTCGGGGTGTGTCATGATGCGTATCAACAAGCTCGCCGCGGCCGTGTTGCTCGGCGTTTCGGCGTTGGGCCTGTCAGCTTGTGCGACGGGACTGCAAACCAAGGTTTCCCGATATCAGGTGATGCCGGCCCCGCAGGGGCAGAGCTTCGTTGTCGTGCCGGCGAACCCCGATGACATGGGCGGGCTCGAATTCTCGCGCTACGCGGAGCTTGTCGCCCAGCGGATGCAGGCACAGGGCTATGCGCGGGCACCATCGATCAACGAGGCGACGATGGTCGTCCGGGTCGGCTACGGCGTTGACGACGGGCATACCGAAGTCGTCAGCGATCCCTTCTATGGCGGCTACGGCGGCTTCGGAGGATGGGGCTATGGGCGTTATAACCGCGGCTATTATTGGGGTTGGAACGATCCGTTCTGGGGCGGGCCCTATGGCGGCGGCTCCGTCCGCTCCTACGTCTATTATGTGAGCGAGCTTAACCTCGATATTCGCCGCAAGGTCGACAATGCGTCGCTGTTCGAGGGCAAGGCCAAGGCAAGGTCGCGGACCGACGAACTAGCGCGCCTCGTGCCAAGCCTGGTCGACGCGATGTTCACCGGCTTCCCCGGCCAGTCGGGCGAAACAATCAAGATTACGATTCCGGCCCAGCCGAAGCAGGCTAGCACGGGCAACCAAGACTAAGTGTCAGGACAATGAAGGAGCCTGCCGGGCGATTGCCGGGCAGGCTTTTTCGTTGGTGGGCTGATTGAATAGGGCCCGCCCGGTTTCCCGAGCGGGCCCCCGACCAGTTGGGGACTGGACCTCTACCCCGACCATCCCACCGAGTTGATGGAACAGTCTTAACCCCCAGATCAGCCCTCCAGCTGGCGCGTAAGCAATCGAATGTCGGCGTCGAGCTCCGAATCCGCAGCGCGCAGCCGTTCGATCTGCTTGACCGCGTGGATGACGGTCGTGTGGTCGCGCCCGCCAAAGCGGCGGCCAATGTCGGGCAGCGACTTGGGCGTAAGCTGCTTTGACAGATACATCGCCACCTGGCGCGGGCGAGCGACTTCGCGGGCGCGGCGCGCCGACGTCATTTCCGCCTTACGGATCCGGTAATGTTCGGCAACCTGCGTCTGGATCTCGTCGATCGAGATGCGGCGCTGGTTGGCGCGCAGTACATTGGCCAACACTTCCTCGACGAACGCAACATCGATCGCACGACCGGTCATCATCGCATAGGCGGCAATGCGGTTGAGCGCGCCTTCGAGCTCGCGGATCGAGCTGGTGATGCGCCGAGCCAGGAATTCGACGACGCCCGCGCGGCATCTCGACCCCCGGCAGCGCCGACAGCTTGGCGTCGATGATGTTGAGACGCAGCTCGTAATCGGCCGGATTGATGTCGGCGACCAGGCCCCAGCTGAGGCGCGACAGGATTCGCGGTGCGATACCGTCGAGGTCCTGCGGCGCGCGATCGGAGGTGATCACCAGCCGCCGGTTGGCGGTGATGATCTCGTTCATCGTGTGGAAGAATTCTTCCTGGGTCGAATCCTTGCCGGCGATGAACTGAACGTCGTCGATCAGCAGCAGGTCGGCCGAGCGCAGCCGGCTCTTGAAGCCGATCGTGTCATTTTCCTTCAGCGCGCGAATGAACTCGACCATGAACTTCTCGGCCGACATCGAGACGACACGGGCCGTCGGCCGATGCTCCAGGAAGGCCTGGCCGATCGCATGCAGCAGGTGCGTCTTGCCGCGTCCGGTGCCGCCATGAATGAACAGCGGGTTGAACGCGATGTTGTCCGCGGTCGCCAGCGTTCGGGCCGCGGTTGCCGCGACTTCGTTGGCCTTGCCGACGACGAAGGTTTCGAACCGGTAGCGCGGGTCGAAATTGGGTGCCGAAGGGTCACGCTCGCGAACACCGGCCGGTGCCGCGGGAATTTCTTCCAGGATCAGCAGCGGCGCCGGTCGCGGTCCGTCGGCGGCGGCGACGATACGAACATCGCGAACGATCGGCAGCACCGTGCGCCATGCCAGCGCCAGCCGGTCCCCGAAATGGCTTTGGACCCAATCGGCCATGAACTGGCTGGGCATGACGATTTCCAGCTCGCCGGCGTCACCGTCGAAGGCGCCAAGCTCTGCCGGCTTCAGCCAACCGTCGAACGTGCGGGCGCCGCAATCGCGGCGCAGGCCGGCGCGGATCGTATCCCAGGCTGCTTCAAGAGGTGCAGGCACCGTGCCAGAATCGGAGACACACAGATTTTCCCGACTGCCGTGCACTGGCGCGCGCCTCCCAAACTCAAAACTTGCCGGACATGAAGACTCGTCGCGCGCGATCGTGAGTCGCGACGCCAAAAGCAACTTTCAGTCTCTAGCCCCCCGGAGCGGATTCGCCGCCGGAAAGTTCGTTTTGAGAGTCTGGAGCGCGCGATTCAAGAGACGAATTTTCATCAATGTGAAATAAACTGACTTGACAGAGGGAAGCTGCCAAAACTGCACAAAATCGTTAGATTTCAGCCATTCCCGCCAAACCCGGTCCGAACGGGTTCGTGCGAATCGCCGGAATCCCTAGACTTTTTTCAGTCAACAAAATGAAACGGGCCGCCGGTAACCCGGCGACCCGTCCCGAAACATAACGTAAACGCGAAATTAACCGAGCGACGCGACCCGCTTGGTGAGGCGCGAAAACTTCCGCGAAGCGGTGTTCTTGTGCATCACGCCCCGCGCGACTCCGCGAGCGATCTCCGGCTGGGCCTGCTTCAGCGCGGCCGCAGCATCGTCCTTCTTGCCGGCGGCAATGGCCGACTCGACGGCCTTGATGAAGGTGCGGATCCGGCTGACGCGGGCGCCGTTGATTGCCGCACGGCTTGTCGTTGCGGCGGATGCGCTTCTTGGCTTGCGGCGTGTTCGCCATGGATCGACCTCTAAAACTCTATGGTGTCTAAAGAAAAAGCGGCGCGAACCCGTGGGCTGCACCGGCGTGGCGCTCCCCTAGCGAATGGCCCGAGTCGCGTCAACCGTCAGCGCTGGCATGCCGGGCAGAAGAAGGTCGAGCGGCCGCCCTGGACAATTCGCCGGACAGTGCCGTCACCGCGGCGGCAGGCCTCCCCTTCGCGGTCGTACACGTCGAAACTTTTGGAGAAATAGCCCAGTTCGCCATCGGGAGCCGCAAAGTCGCGCAGGGTCGAGCCGCCGGCTTGAATCGCCTCTTCAAGCACCTCTGGAATTGCAGCGGCCAGTGCATCCAGCTTCGCCCGGCTCACTTTGCCGCCTGGCTTTCGTGGGTCGATCCGTGCCCGGAACAGCGCTTCGCAGACGTAGATGTTGCCCAGTCCGGCAACGATCCGCTGATCGAGCAGCAGCAGCTTTATCGCGGCGGTTCGCCCCGCAAACCGTTCCTTTAGCCAGCGCCCGTCGATGGCCCCGCCAAGCGGCTCGGGACCCAGCGCGGCGAAGGCCGGCCAATCGGCGAGCTCATCCGTCGAAACCAGATCGATCGAGCCGAACCGGCGCGGGTCGCGCAAGGACAGGCGCCTCCCCTCTTCCGTCTCGATCAGCAGGTGATCGTGCTTGCCGATGTCGGTCGGATCGACTCGCCACGCCCCCGACATGCCGAGGTGAAAGATCAGCGTGTCGCCGCGGTCGGTATCGATCAGCCCATATTTGGCGCGGCGGCCGAGCGAGGTGACTCGCGCCCCGGTCAGCCGCTGGCCGAGGTCGAGCGGGAAGGCCCGGCGAAGGTCGGCACGCCGCGCTTCGACCCGCGCCAGCCGGCGGCCCTTAAGCACATGCTCGAGCCCGCGGACGGTTGTCTCGACTTCGGGAAGTTCGGGCATAGCATCCTTCAGGCAAACTCGGGCGTTCCCCGCCCCTGATCTCCCTGCTAGGGCGCGCTCATGGATAAGGTCAATTTCGGCGACGAGTTGGTCGACCCCGACGAAAAGACGCGCCGGGTCGGCGGGGTCTTTACCTCTGTCGCACGCAACTATGATCTGATGAACGACCTGATGTCGGGCGGAATGCACCGGCTGTGGAAGAATCGCTTCGTCGCCAAGGTGAAGCCGCGTCCGGGCGAGCAAATCCTCGACATGGCCGGCGGCACCGGCGACATCGCCTTCCGAATGGCGGCCAAGGGCGCGCAGCGTCACCGTCAGCGACATCAATCCCGACATGCTCGCCGTCGGCATGGAACGCGCCGAGAAGCAGGGCATCGACGGGCCTCGTCTGGCAGGTCGAAAATGCCGAGAAGCTGACGCTTCGCCGACGCCAGCTTCGACGCCTACACGATCGCCTTCGGCATCCGGAACGTGACCGACATCCCGGCCGCGCTCAGGGAAGCCCATCGCGTGCTGAAGCGCGGCGGCCGCTTCTACTGCCTCGAATTCTCGACCAGCGAATGGCCCGGCTTCGGCGAGCTATACGACCGCTATTCGCAGCATCTCATCCCGCGGATCGGAAAGGCGGTCGCCGAAGGACGAGGAAAGCTATCGCTACCTGGTCGAATTGATCCGGCGCTTCCCGAGGATGGATGCCTTCCGGAAGATGATCGAACGAGGCCGGCTTCCGCTCGACCAGCGTCGAGCCGATCCTCGGCGGCCTGGTCGCAATCCACGGCGGCTGGAAGATTTGACGGCCACGGTCACGCATCTCTGGCGGCTGCTCAAATGGGGCAGGACGCTTGCGCGACACGGCGCGCTGCAGGGCATCGAACGCGATCCGCTGACGCCGGCCAATGTGCGCCGGCTGTGCCGCGTCGCCCGCTTCGGCCTTACCATGCCGGCGACGCCCGACTATGCCGCGGCGCTGCAGGCGATCGGCCCGGCCGCGATCAAGCTCGGCCAGGCGCTTGTCGACCCGCCCCGACCTTGTCGGGGAAGCGGCGGCCGAGAACCTGCTGCAGCTGCAGGACTCCCTCCCGCCTGAGCCATTCCCGCCGATCAGGGCCGCAGATCGAGAAGGCGCTTGAGGCGCCGCTGGATTCGCTATTCAGCCAGTTCGATGAGGAGCCGGTCGGCGCGGCCTCGATCGCGCAGGTCCATCGCGCGGTCACGACCGAGGGGCGTGAGGTCGCGGTCAAGGTGCTGCGCCCCGGCATCGAGGAGGAATTCGCGAAGGCGATCGAGACCTATGAATGGGCCGCGGCACATGTCGAATTGCTCGGCGGCGAAGCGGAGCGGCTGCGCCCGCGAATGGTCATCGCCTATTTCAAGCAATGGATCCGGCGCGAGCTCGACCTGCAGCGCGAGGCGGCTTCGGCCTCGGAACTCCGCGACAATATGGTTGCCGAGCCGAACTTCCATGTCCCCGAGATCGACTGGAGCCGCACCGCGCGGCGCGTGCTGACGCTCGAATGGCTCGATGGCATCAAGCTCAACAATCGCGACGAGCTGATTGCCGCGGGGCATGATCCGAAGGCGCTGGCGACAACGCTGGTCCGTGCCTTCCTCCGCCAGGCGGTGGTCGACGGCTATTTCCACGCCGACCTGCACCAGGGGAATCTGTTCGCGCTGGCCGACGGACGGGTTGCGGCGATCGATTTCGGAATCATGGGCCGGATCGACCGCCAGGCGCGGCTGTGGCTGGCCGAAATCCTCTATGGCCTGATCACCGGCAATTATATGCGGGTCGCGGAAATCCATTTCGAGGCGCAATATGTGCCGGCGCACCATGACGTCGCCGAATTCGCGACCGCGCTGCGGGCCGTCGGCGAGCCGATCCGCGGATTGCCGGTCAAGGATATCAGCATCGGCCGGATGCTCGAGGGCCTGTTCTCCATCACCCGCGACTTCGACATGCCGGTCCAGCCGCACCTGCTGCTGCTGCAAAAGACGATGGTGATGGAAGAAGGCGTCGCCACCGCGCTCGATCCCGACATCAACATGTGGGAGGCGGCCGAGCCCTTCCTCAAGGATTGGCTGCGCACCGAGCTTGGCCCCGAAGCCTATTATGCCGATCGTATCGTTGATGCCGTGCGAGCCTTCAAGCTGATCCCGGACCTCATCAGGCGGATCGACGCCGCCTATCCGCCGGCCGGGGCCGCGCCTCCACCGCCGCCTTTGGCCGAGGTTGCGGTCATCGAAGGCAAGAGCTGGATGGGACCGCTGGCCATTGCGGCCGGATCGGCGGTTGTGGCGGCCGCGGCAACTTACCTGCTAATGGGCTGATCGTGGATTTGGGGGCAATCCGGACACGCTACGAAGGTTGGTCGAAAGGACCGGCGCTGGCGTTGATCGCCGCGCTGGTCGCGCTGCTGGCCTTCGCTTGCTGGTCGCCCGCCAGCGCGCCGGCACCCAGGGTCCGAACCTCCGCCGCCCAGCATAGCGATCTCCAGCTCTACCGCGACATCATCGCCGGAGTTCAGGGCGGTGGCGGCTATTATGAGGTTGCCGCGGATGAATTGCGCAAGGGCAATTATCCGCTCAAGCCCTTCTTCACCTTCCGGCTTCCGACCCACGCGATCGTCTATGCGGCGGTCGGGGAGCGGGCCATGATCGTCGTCGTCTGGCTATTGTGCGCGGGCCTGATCGTCACCTGGTGGCAGCGATTGAAATCCTGCCTCCCCCTTCCCTTGCTGGCGACGGCGATGATCCTGATAGCAGGTGGACTCGGCGGGATGCTTCAGCCGATGACCGGCCTGTTTCACGAGAGTTGGGCTGCGCTGCTGCTGGCATTGATGATCGGCCTTTACCGGCCCGAACGTGCCTGGCCGGCCATCCTCGCCGGGGCCTGCGGCGCTGATGATCCGGGAGCTGGCTCTGCCGATGATATTGGTAATGGGCGGCCTGGCGCTTTTCGAGCGGAGATGGCGCGAGGCCGCAGCCTGGGCGGCGGTGGTCGCGATCTTCGGCGTCTATGTGACGCTTCATGCCCATTGGGTGTCTGCAGTCGTACGGCCCGGCGATTTATCGTCGCCCGGCTGGTCGAGCATGCTGGGACCCCAATTCGCGCTGAAGAGCATCGCCAAGGTGACCTTTGGCATCCGCCTGCCCGATGCCGTTGCGGCAGGGCTTCTCGTCCTGTCCCTGTTCGGTTGGGCCTCGGTCCGCAGCGGATGGGCGTTGAGGACGGCCCTGCTGCTGGCCGGCTATGGCGCAATGGTCGCATTGTTCGCGCGCCCCGATACATTCTACTGGGCGCTGCTGGCCGCGCCGCTGTCCTTTGCCGGCCTGGCCTTCCTGCCCAAAGCGTTCGCCGATCTGGCGAAAGCAGTGCGCGAGGTGCCGGAGCCTTCTCACAGAATCCCGCAGGATGGAGCTTCTTCATGAGCCGCTTTGCAATTTGTGCCGCCGCCGTCCTCGCCTTCGCCCCTCCACTGGCCGCTGCCCCCGCGGGGTCCCTGGAAGTCACCGCTCAGGCTCAAACCACGCATGCCCAGCTGGTTCGGCTCTTCGCCGACTGGCGAGCTTTCAATCATCCAGCAATTCGCAATGGCCGGCCCGACTATAGCGCCACCGCGATGGCGGCTCGCGCCGCGCAACTGCCGGCATTCCGCCGCCGGCTGGCCGCTATCGACCGGCACGGGTGGACCGCATCCCAACTTGGCGATTTCAGGCTGGTCGAGGCGGAAATGAACGGCCTCGACTTTTTCCATCGGGTGCTGCGCCCCTGGGCTCGCGATCCGGGCTTCTATCAGACCATATTCGCCGAGATGAGCGACGTTCCCGCTCACGAAGGCCCCTCCGCCGAGCCGAACATCGATCTTCACAACTTCGCCTATCCGCTCTCTCCAGCGGACGATCGGCGGTTGACCGAGTTGCTGGGCGCGGTTCCGGCGATGCTCGCTGACGCTCGAGTCAACCTGGCCGGCAGCAAGGCGCATGACCTGTGGGCCTATGGCGACCGCGCCTTTCGCGAGCAGGCGGAGGTATTGGCCGGGCTAGAGGCCGGCACGCTGATGATGAACGACCTTGCCGGCAAGCGGCGCGCGACCCTCGACGGCGCCAGTCCCGCGCTTCGCAAGGCGGTCCGAGACGCGAGGCTCGCGACCGAGCAGTTTGCCGACTGGATCAAGGCAGAGGCGCCGCGCCGGATCGGCCCGTCAGGCGTCGGCAAGGCCAATTACAATTGGTACCTCTCACACGTCCTGCTCAGCCCTTATGATTTCGACGCTCAGCAGATCCTGCTTCAGCGTGAGCTCGACCGATCATTGGCGTCGCTCCGCCTCGAAGAAGTGCGCAACCGTAATATCCCGCCGATCACCGAGATCAGCGATCCGGCGGCTTATCGCGCCATGGCCGAGCAGCGTACTGCAAAGATCTACAATTTGCTGACCGACGCCGGGTTCATCGCCGACCGGCCCTGGTATCGCGCCGCGCTGGCTGCCCAGCTGGGCGATTATACGCCACCTGAGCAGCGCAACTTCTTCACCCATATAACCGCACTCGATCCGCTGCCGCTTTCGAGCCACCAGACCCATTGGATCGAGCTTGCCCGGCTTCGCCACGATCCGCACCCCAGCCCGATCCGCCAGCAGCCGCCCTTGTTCAACATCTTCGCCGATCGTTCCGAGGGATTCGCGACGGCGATGGAGGAACTGGTCATGCAGGCGGGGCTGTATGACGACAGCCCTCACGGCCGAGAGCTGGTGTGGGTGATGCTGGCCAACCGCGCCGCCCGCGGCCTTGCCTCATTGCGCGTGCAGGCCAATGAAATCGGGCTGGATGAGGCGGGCCGGTTCCACGCCGCATGGACGCCGCGAGGCTGGTCCGACGCATCGAGCCGCCTCGTCGGTTTCGAGCAGCTGCTCTATTTGCGGCAGCCCGGCTACGGCCCGAGCTACATTATCGGCAAGATCCAGCTCGACCACCTGATCGCCCTCGCGTCGCATCGCGCGGATGTAGAACATCGCCCGTTCGTCGCGCGCGACACATTCGCCGCGATCCTTGACTCGGGCATCGTTCCCCCGGCGCTGATCGAGGCTGAGATGGTCGAAGCCGCCAAGGCACGCTGAAGCCCGCTCGAACTCTGGACCATCTGTCCGGCTAGTCGGCAGGGATGGCGCGCATACTCCTTATCGTCGGTGGCGGCATTGCCGCTTACAAGGCGGCCGAGCTGATCCGCATCCTGCGGAAGGAGGGCCATTCGGTAACGCCGGTCCTGACCGAGGGTGGAAGTCACTTCGTCACGGCGATGAGCCTCGCCGCGCTCGCCGAAAGCCCGGTCTACACCTCGCTTTGGGACCTCAAGGACGAGGCCGAGATGGGCCACATCCAGCTCAGCCGCGCCGCCGACCTGGTGCTCGTCGCTCCGGCCACCGCCGATTTGATCGCCCGCATGGCCGCGGGCACCGCCAACGACCTGGCGACTACGCTGCTGCTTGCAACGGACAAGCCGGTCGTGGTCGCCCCGGCGATGAATGTCCGCATGTGGCAGCATGCCGCGACCCGGCGAAATATCGAGCAGCTGAAGGCCGACGGAATCACCGTGCTCGAACCCGATGAGGGTCCGATGGCTTGCGGTGAATTTGGCCCGGGGCGGCTACCCGAGCCGACCGACATATTTGAGCGGATCAAGCCCATGCTTGGTTCGGCGATTGCGGTGGGCGCGGCCGAGCCTGGCCCGCTAGCCGGAAAGCATGTGCTGGTCACTGCCGGGCCGACGCACGAGCCGATCGATCCGGTTCGAGTGATCGCCAACCGCTCGTCGGGCAAGCAAGGGTTTGCGATAGCCGCGGCGGCTGCGCAGGCAGGTGCGCGCGTGACGCTGATTGCCGGCCCTGTCTCGCTACCGACGCCCGGCGGTGTCGCCCGGATCGACGTCGAGACGGCGCAGCAAATGGCCGATGCGGTCGAGGAGGCACTGCCGGCCGATGTGGCGATCCTGGTCGCAGCAGTGGCCGATTGGCGGGTCGAACCCTCATCGTCGAAGCTGAAGAAGGCAGACGGCCCGCCGCAACTCAGCTTCGCCCCCAATCCCGATATTCTCGCGATTTTGGGCGAGCACCCCGATCGACCGACCTTGCTGGTCGGATTCGCGGCCGAGACCCATGACGTGGTCAGCAATGCCGAGGCAAAGCTTCGTTCCAAGAAGGCCGACTGGATCGTCGCCAACGACGTGTCGGGCAACGTCATGGGCGGCAGCCATAACCGCATCCATCTGGTCACGATGCAGGGCGTCGAAGATTGGCCCGAGGCGGCCAAGGAAGATGTCGCCCGCCACCTCGTCACCCGAATCGCACAGGAACTTGAATGACCATCCGTATCCGCTTGACCCGGCTTCCCCACGGCGAGGGACTGCCCCTGCCCAGCTATGCCACCCATGGCGCGGCGGGAATGGATGTTGTCGCGGCGGAGGACCTCGACCTGATGCCGGGGCAGCGGCACGCGGTCGCCACCGGGTTCAAGCTGGCCATTCCCGAGGGCTATGAAATCCAGGTCCGGCCACGCTCTGGACTGGCGCTGAAGCACGGTATCACCGTGCCCAACACGCCGGGCACCATCGACAGCGACTATCGCGGCGAGGTGAAGGTGATCGTGATCAACCATGGCGACCAGGCCTTCCCGATCCGCCGCGGCGAACGGATCGCCCAGCTGGTACCCGCTGCAGTGACGCTGGCCGAATTCGACGAGGTCGAGGAGCTGTGCGAGACGGCGCGGGGCGCAGGCGGCTTCGGTTCGACCGGCGGCCATGGCTCTCTCTGACGAAGAGCTGGACCGCTATGCGCGGCACATCGTCCTTCCCCAGATCGGCGGCGCCGGGCAATTGAGGCTGAAGGCCGCGCGGGTCGCCGTGGTCGGGGCCGGCGGCATCGGCGCCGGCGCGATTCCAGGCACTTGCGGGCGCAGGCGTCGGTCATCTCACCATCATCGATGATGACAAGGTCGAACTGTCCAACCTCCAACGCCAGCCGCTGTACGCGACGGGCGACATTGGCCAGCCGAAGGCAAGGCTTGCTGCCGACTTTGTCAAAGCCCGCAATCCCAATGTGGAAGTCCGAACGATCGGCGACCGGATCGAAACCGGAAATGCCGAGGCGATCCTTGGCGGGCACGAGCTGATCATCGACGGCACCGACAATTTCATGACCCGCCTTACCGTCAGCGACGCGGCGGTGCGGCTTGGCATCCCGCTCATCTCCGCCGCCGCGCAGCAGTTCCAGGGACAGGTCGCCCTGTTCCGCAGCCGGCCCTGCTATCGCTGTTTCGTCGGCGACGCGTTCGACGCCGACGATTGCGACACCTGCGCCGAGTTGGGCGTGCTTGGCGCGCTCACCGGCACGATCGGCAATTTCGCGGCGCTGCTCGCGATCCGGGTCATCGCCGGGATCGGACCCGATGCGGCAGGCAAGCTCCATCTGCTCGATGGCCTCACGCTGACTTGGCGTCAGCTTCGACTGGTGGCAGACCCGGCATGTCGATGCTGTGGGACAGATAATGCGGCGGACGGGTGACCTCGATATCAAGGATCGCGAAATCCTCGCGCTGCTCGAGGCAGACGCACGGCGAAGCGTCAGCGACATCGGACGGCTGACCGGACTGTCGGCACCGACAGTCACGGAGCGGATCGCGCGCCTTCGCGACATCGGCGTCATCCGCCGCTTCGCAACCCAGATCGACTATGCCAAGGTCGGCCTGCCTACGGGTGCAATTATCGAATTCAAGCCGCACGAGAATCGCGATGCCAAGGCCTATGAATTCGTGTGCGCCAGGGAAGAAGTGCGCGACATTTACCTGGTGACCGGATCAGCGATGATGGTGCTGATCGTCCGGGTTGCCGACAACGTCCTGCTCAACGAGCTGCTGACCCAGCTCACCAAATTTGGCGAGACCCGGACGTCGGTCATTCTAAACACGATCGATGAATGGCGCCCCGTCTTTGCTCGCGAGTCGGCCAGTCCGGATGAGGAAACGAAGATTTGAAGGCGATTCATGGGTCTCGCCTAAATATCCGTTACAAATCGGCGTTTTGAGCCTTGGCTTTCGCATGGCTCGATCGAGCCATTCGGATGATAATCCTGCCCATGAAGTTTCTGGTCGCCCTTGCCTCTCTGGTCCTCCCCGCGATGCTTACGGCGCAGGCTTCTTGCCCGATGGCGCAGGCCGCACGTCAGCAGACGACTGTCGAATATAGCATTACGTCAGGTTGGCAGGGTTCGCCGATGATTACCGACCGAATCCTTTAAGGATCAGCCGGCTTTCTTTTTCCGCGACGGGGATTTGCGTTTCGCCTTCTTGGCCGGGCCCTTGGCGGCCTTTGCCGCGATCAGGGCAACCGCCTCGTCGAGCGTAACCGACTTGGGATCGGCGCTCTTGGGAAGCGTCGCATGGGTGGCGCCGTCGCTGACATAAGGACCATAGCGGCCTTCCATCACCTTGATTTCCTTGCCCGATTCCGGATGAGCACCGAGCACTGCGATCGGCTCCCGCCCGCCGCCGCCGCGCTGGCCCTTGGCCGCCTCGGCCTCCGCCAGCTTGACCACGGCCGCGTTCATTCCGGTGTCGAACACCTCGGCGGTTGACGACAGCCGCGCATATTTGCCGTCGTGCATCAGATAGGGCCCATAGCGGCCGATCGATGCGACGATCGGATTGCCGCTTTCGGGATGCGGCCCGATTTCGCGCGGCAGCGACAGCAGCTTCTCCGCCATCTCCAAAGTGAGCCCGTCCTGCGGGACATCCTTTGGCAATGAGGCGCGGGCGCCGTCGCGCTCCAGATATGGGCCGAACCGCCCACTTTTCAGAACGATGCCGTTGCCGAGCTCGGCTGGGCCTTCGCTCGCCGCTTCCTCGCCCTGGCCGAACCGGCGGGTATATTTGCAGTCGGGATAGTTGGAGCAGGATACAAAGGCGCCGTATTTCCCACCACGCAGCCCCAGCTTGCCTGTCCCGCACAGCGGACATAGCCGCGGATCGCTCCCGTCGCCCTTGTCGGGAAACAGCCAGGGCGCGAGGAAATCGTCGAGCGCCGCCGTCACATCCGACGGCTTCTGGTCCATCACCTCGCCTGCCTTCGGCTTGAAATCGCGCCAGAAATTCTCGAGCAATTTCTGCCAGTTGAGACGTCCGCCCGAGACATCGTCGAGTTCTTCCTCAAGCTCGGCGGTATAGTCGAAGTTCACATAGCGTTCGAAAAAGCGCTCGAGGAATGCGGTGACCAGCCGCCCGCTTTCCTCGGGAAGGAAGCGGTTCTTTTCGAGCCGCACATATTCGCGGTCCTTCAGCGTCTGAAGCGTCGCCGCATAGGTCGATGGCCGGCCGATACCGAGCTCCTCCAGTCGCTTGACCAGGCTTGCTTCAGAGTAGCGCGGAGGTGGCTGGGTGAAGCTCTGCACCGCCTCGACCCCCGTCTTGACGGGGGCGTCGCCGGAACGAAGCGCGGGCATCCGTCCGCCGTCCTCGTCATCCTTATCGTCGCGGCCTTCTTCGTAGAGCGCGAGGAAGCCGGGGAAGAGCACAACCTGTCCGGTCGCGCGCAGCGTCGCCCGGCCGGCGCCGTCGGTCAGCTCGACCGTGGTCCGCTCGAGCCGCGCCGACGCCATCTGGCTCGCCAACGCGCGGTTGAAGATCAGCTGGTAAAGCCTGGCATGATCGCCGGATCCGGCGTGGTCCTTGGAGAAATCGGTCGGCCGGATTGCTTCATGCGCTTCCTGCGCATTCTTGGCCTTGCTGCTGTACTGGCGCGGCTTGTCGGGCAGGTAACCCGCGTCATAGCGATCCGCGACCGCCCGGCGGGCGGCGCTGATCGCCTCGCCCGCCATCTGCACGCCGTCGGTGCGCATGTAGGTGATGAGGCCGTCCTCGTAGAGCTGCTGGGCGATGCGCATCGTGTGGCTGGCCGAGAAGCCAAGCTTGCGCGCTGCTTCCTGTTGTATGGTCGAGGTCGTGAACGGCGGCGGCGGGTTCCTGGACAGTGGCTTGGTTTCGACCGAAGCGACCGTAAAGCGGCCGTCCTCAACGACCTTCCTTGGCCGCGTCCGCCGAACCACGATCGCCGATCGAGAGCCGGTCGAGCTTTTTGCCGTCGAGCGCGACGAGGCGCGCCGTGAAGGCGGTGCCGTCGGCCTCGAAATTCGCCGAAATCTGCCAATATTCCTGTGACTTGAACAGCTCGATCTCACGCTCGCGATCGACGATCAGGCGAAGCGCGACCGACTGCACCCGGCCGGCCGACTTGGCGCCCGGAAGCTTGCGCCACAGGATCGGCGACAGCGTAAATCCGACCAGATAGTCGAGCGCCCGGCGCGCGCGGTACGCATCGATCAGATCCTCATCGAGCCCGCGCGGATGGGCCATCGCCTCGGTCACCGCGGATTTGGTGATGGCGTTGAAGGTCACCCGCTCAACCGACTGCGGAAGCGCCTTTTTCTTCCTCAGCACCTCCTGGACATGCCAGCTGATCGCCTCGCCCTCACGATCAGGGTCGGTCGCCAGGATCAGCGCGTCAGCCGGTCTTCGCCGCGTCGGCGATCGCTTTCAATTGCTTGGCCTTGTCGGGGTAGGTGTCCCACTCCATCGCAAAGCCATTGTCCGGATCGACCGAGCCATCCTTGGCCGGCAGGTCGCGGACATGGCCGTAGCTTGCCAGCACGCGATGGCCGGGGCCGAGATATTTTTCGATGGTCTTCGCCTTGGCCGGCGATTCAACGACGACGAGTTTCAATTGGGGAGTCCCTTTACGTGTACGCGCGATTGTCGGGTGGCGCTTCTTGTGGCGTCAAGCGCCGTTGAGGCTGACCTTGTTCCCGGCATGACGATCAAGCCGCCCGGCAAGGTCGAGTTCCAGCAGGACCAGCTGGACCGCGCCCGTTTCAGCGCCCGACAAGCGAACGATTTCGTCGACCGGTACGGCGGAGTGCCCCAGCAGCTCTTCTATTCGCACTCTGATCTCCGGTTCGGCATCGGCCGGCGGCGCAACGGGTTGGTGTTCGAACGAAATTGGCGGGCTGGCGACCTTGCCATTGAGGCCGCTGACGCTTTCCAGCACGTCAGCGGCGTTCTGGATGAGCGTCGCGCCGTCGCGGATCAGCTGGTTGCAGCCCTGGGCACGCGGATCCAGCGGCGATCCTGGAACCGCCATCACTTCGCGCCCTGCCTCGGCCGCCAGCCTGGCGGTGATCAGCGAGCCCGATTTCGGCGCAGCCTCGATGACCACCGTACCTGCTGCAAGCCCGGCGATGATCCGGTTTCGGTAGGGAAAGTGACGCGCCCGTGGCTCGGTTCCCGGCGGCATTTCGGCGATCAGCAGGCCATGCTCCGCGATCTGGTCCTGACGAGACTGGTTTTCCGGGGGATAATAGACATCGATGCCGCCCGCGATGACGGCGATGGTGCCGCTGCCGAGCGATCCGTCATGGGCTGCGCTGTCGATGCCGCGGGCAAGGCCCGAGACGACCGTAACCCCCTCCTGCCCCAGGTCGTGCGCCAACCCACGGGCGAAGCGGCATGCGGCAGCGCTGGCGTTGCGGGCGCCGACAATGGCGACCATCGGCCTGTCGAAATGGGAAAAATTCCCCTTGGCGGTGAGCAGCGGCGGGGCATTTTCAAGTTCGGCCAGGGCGCGCGGGTAAAGTCCCTGCCCGACCACCAGATATCGCGCGCCGGCATTCTCGACCGCTTCGATTTCGCGTTCTGCGGCGTCCTTGCCGAAGATAGCTGGCGCCTTACCCCCACCCCTTCCCGCAAGGTCGGGAATGGCGGCCAGCGCAGCAGCGGCGCTACCAAACCTCATCAGCAATTGGCGATAGGCGATGGGGCCGATGCCCTGCGTACGGATCAGCCGGAGGCGGTCGATCAAATCCGGCTGAGCACTCACCCTTTTCGGCCCACGCGCGGCTCCTCGCCCCTGACGAGGCGGCGGATGTTTTCTGCATGCTTCCAGATGACCAGCAGGGCAAAACCCAGCAGCATCGGGAACAGCGCCTGCTCATTGAGGACAGCTGCAGTCACCGGCGCGCTGGCGGCGGCGGCCATGCCGGCAACCGAGCTGATGCGCAGGATCAGAAGCAGGCCGACCCAGATAACGACATAGACCAGGGCCGCCTGCCAGAAGAGCGGCACCAAAATGCCGAGCATCGTCGCGACACCCTTCCCGCCCTTGAACCGAAGCCAGGCAGGATAGAGATGGCCGATCAGGGCGCCGGCCGCGGCGAAATTGACGGCGTCGGGCCAAAGCTGCTGCGCCAGGAGCACAGCTGCAGCGCCCTTGCCGGCATCGAGCAACAGCGTTGCCGCGGCCAGCCCCTTGGACCCGGTCCGAAGCACGTTGGTCGCGCCGATGTTGCCCGAGCCGACATCGCGGATGTCGCCCTTCCCGCCTAGCTTGGTCAGCAGCAGGCCGAACGGGATCGAACCGAGCAAATAGCCCGCGATGAGGGCCAGGATCGTCGCGCTGTTCATGCGCGATTGCTAGCAGATCGTTTGGCCGCCGCAATGTTGCGTGGCAAAGGGGTTCGCCCTAGCCCAGCGCACCATGGATCCGGCGGCACCCCTCCTCTTCTTCGATTCGGGCGTGGGCGGGCTCAGCGTGCTCGGTCCGACCCGCGCGCTGCTGCCCAATGCGCCGATCGTCTATGCCGCGGACAGCGCCGGTTTTCCCTATGGCAAGCGGAGCGAGGCCGAGCTGGCAACTCGAGTTCCGGCCCTGCTCGGCCGGTTGGTCGAGCGATTTCGCCCACGCCTGGCGGTCATTGCCTGCAACACCGCCTCGACCATTGCGCTCGATCATGCCCGTGCGGCGCTGGACATCCCGGTGGTCGGCACGGTTCCGGCGATCAAGCCGGCTGCGGAACTTTCGAAAAGCCGGGTGATCGGCGTGCTCGGTACCGAGGCGACGGTTCGCCAGCCCTATGTCGACGATCTCGCGGCCCGTTTCGCCGCCGATTGCACGGTTATCCGCCACGGCAGCCCGGAATTGGTCGAGCTTGCAGAGGCCAAGCTTGCGGGAGAGGAGGTGCCGGTCGAAGCCGTCCGAGCCGCAATCGCGCCGATGATTGAGCAACCGCGAGGGGACGAGATGGATGTGATGGTGCTTGCCTGCACGCACTTCCCGCTGCTCGCCGACGAAATCGCGGCCGCATTCCCCAATATCGCGCAAGTCGACGGTGGCCCGGGAATCGCGCGGCGCATCGCCTATTTGACGCAGGGCCAGCCCTGGCCGCGCGTCGCTGACAGGCGGCATCGCCATCTTCACCGCCGCGCATCGCGCCCCGCTCGCGTCGTCGCTGGCCCGCTTCGGCCTCGACGAAGTGCGCGAACTTTAGCCTGTTGCGAGTCGTTCTCAATGGCCTTCGCCGCCGAGGGAGGTTAATTGGCCGCCAAGCGGAGCGGGGAAGATCAGGACATTCCCTTAATCGGCAGGCGGATCGCGATCGGATAAGCTTGGCAAATGGACTACAACAGAATCTTCAAGGCAGCGATCGATCGCTTGCACGACGAGGGACGCTATCGCGTCTTTATCGATATCCTGCGCACCAAGGGCAGCTATCCCAACGCGCGCTGCTTTCACGGTCATAACGGCCCGAAGCCGATCACCGTCTGGTGCTCCAACGACTATCTCGGCATGGGCCAGCATCCCGCCGTCGTCGCGGCGATGGAGGAGGCGCTTCACGATGTCGGCGCCGGGCTCGGGCGGCACGCGCAACATCGGCGGCAACACCCATTATCATGTCGACCTGGAGGCCGAGCTCGCCGATCTTCACGGCAAGCAGGCGGCGCTGCTGTTCACATCGGGCTATGTCTCGAACGAAGCGGCACTGTCGACGCTCGGCAAGCTGCTCCCCGGCTGCATCATCTTCTCGGACGAGCTCAATCATGCCTCGATGATCGCCGGTATTCGGAACTGCGGCTGCGAGAAGCGCGTATTCAAGCACAACGACCTCGAACATCTGGAGCAGCTGCTCGCCGAAGCACCGGACGAATCGCCGAAGCTGATCGCCTTCGAGAGCGTCTATTCGATGGACGGCGATGTCGCTCCGATCGCGGCGATCTGCGACCTGGCCGACAAATATGGCGCGCTGACCTATCTCGACGAGGTCCATGCGGTCGGCATGTACGGCGCGCGTGGCGGCGGAATTTCGGAGCGTGACGAGGTCGCCCACCGGGTGACGATCATCGAAGGTACGCTGGGCAAGGCGTTCGGCGTGATGGGCGGCTATATCGCCGCCGACAAGACCATCATCGACTGCATCCGCAGCTATGCGCCGGGCTTTATCTTCACCACATCGCTGTCGCCGGTGCTGGTCGCCGGTGCCCTGGCTTCGGTCCGGCACCTCAAGCAGTCGGGCGAAGAACGTGCCGCACAGCAAGTGGGCGCGGCGGCGCTCAAGGCCAAGTTCCGCGATGCCGGCCTTCCGGTGATGGACAGCGTCACCCACATCGTCCCGCTGCAGGTCGGGTGCCCGATCAAGGCCAAGCGGATCAGCGACATCCTGCTTGCCGAGTATGGGCTTTACGTCCAGCCGATCAATTTCCCGACCGTCCCCCGCGGCACCGAGCGCCTGCGCTTCACCCCGGGACCGACTCACAGTGAAGCGATGATGGACGAGCTGACCAAGGCGCTGGTCGAGATCTGGGATCGGCTCGAGCTGGAGCTCCGGAAGGCCGCCTAACGCTTCTTGTCGGATTGCTTGGCTACGGTGACCTCGCCTTCGCCCTGGACGATCGGCAAGCCCTTTGCCTCCTTCCACGCATTTTCGGTCATTGGATCGGTCCAATAGGCCTTGAATAGGGTCTTCATCCGCTCGGTCTTGCCGAAAACCGCGGCGTAGCGACTGAAATCGACCTTCTTGCTGACCTCCTCCAGGGACATGCCGGCCTTCGCCAACGGACCGACCTGGGCACGGATGTCATCGATCGAACCGCTCAGCTGGTCGATATAGGCCGTGTCGGCCTGGGGCTCGCCATGTCCGGGTATCAGGATTGAATAGCCGAGCGCCTTGAGCTTTTTGAGGGTCTGAACCCATTCGCCCGGATAGCTGAAGAAGCCGAACGGTGTCGGCCAAACAACGATGTCGCCCGACATGACGACCCTTTGCCTTGGCAGCCAGACAACAGCGTCACCGGCGGTGTTGGCGCGGCCGAGGAACATGACCTTCACCGGCGCGACCGGATCGTCGATCAGCAGTTCCTTGTCGAACGTCTCGGTTGGCGGGACGATGTAAGTGCCCGAGTAGGTTGCGGCGAAAGCGGCGAAATCGAGCTTGGCCTTCGTCGCGCGTTCCCGTCGGTCGGGAGTTGTGGCAGGGTCGGCGATCAGCTTGTCCAACGTCGCCTGCTGCTCCGCATTGAGCTTTTGAACCTTCTCGACATATTGCGGACCTGGCTCGAGGCCGACCAGCTCGTCCAACTCGGGTCCAAGCATGCCCGCCTTCGTCGCGGCCGTGGCGATGACCCGCACGTTTGGCCATGCCTCGCGGATTGCCGATACCCCTTGTGGATGGTCATTGTGCCAGTGGGTGATGACGACCGCCTTCACCGCCTTTGCCGACCGAGCCTTGACGTAATTGACCGCCGTGCGGCCGTTCCCCGCGGTCAGCCCGCTGTCGACCAGGACGAAGCCGTCATTCTGCTCGATGACGCTGATGTTGCCGATGGCAGGCCCGTAATAGTCCTGCGGCGTGGACAGAAGGTGGACCTGCGGAACAATTTCCCGAGCCGTGAAGGGGCGCACGTCGATCGACGGCACTGCGGGCATCGCGGCAATCGATGCGCATATGAAAAGCGGAGTTGCTTTCACCGACCAGAGCATATCGTCCCCCCTAGCTTCTGGATCGACATCCGGGCGCAAAGGAAACCTCGGTACTCTTGCTGTCAAACCGCCTTCGACCGATGGACGAAATGATGGCAAGACGGGTGGCGAATCTCCGGCGCTTGGCCTAGATGCTGGGCATGCGCATCGCCCTTGCCGCCGACCATGCCGGATATCTTCTGAAAGATGAGCTTGTCGCCTGGCTGCGCGAGGCCGGGCACGATGTCAGCGATCTTGGCACCAATGGCCCGGAAAGCGTGGATTATCCCGCAATTCGGCGCCAAGCTCGCCGAAGCAATTGCCAGGGGCGAGGCCGAACGTGGCATCGCCATCTGCGGCTCGGGCATCGGCATTTCCATTGCGGTCAATCGCAATCCCGCCTGTCGCTGCGCGCGGGTCGACGAGCCATTGTCGGCGGCGCTGGCCCGTGAGCATAATGACGCGAACGTCCTTGCGCTCGGCGCTCGCCTGATCGGCAGCGACATGGCCAAGGATTGCGTCACGACCTTCCTCAACAACCAATTCGCCGGCGGGCGCCACCAGCGTCGCGTCGACCAGCTCTCCCACCTTCTCCAGGATAGCGACTGATGGCCACTGCTCCCGACCTTACCGATGTCCAGCCGCTGGGCTTCTTCACCGAGCAACTTAATCGATGCCGATCCGGCAGTCGCGGCGGCGATCAAGGCGGAGCTGCAGCGCGAGCAGACTCAGATCGAGCTGATCGCGTCGGAGAATATCGTCAGCCGTGCGGTGCTTGAAGCGCAAGGCTCGGTCCTGACCAACAAATATGCCGAGGGCTATCCGGGCCGCCGCTACTATCAGGGCTGCGGACCGTCGGATTCGGTCGAGACATCTGGCCATCGAGCGGGCCAAGCAGCTGTTCGGCTGCGGCTTCGCCAACGTCCAGCCGCACTCGGGCGCGCAGGCCAATGGCGCGGTGATGATGGCGCTGTTGAAGCCCGGCGACACGATCATGGGCCTGAGCCTCGCCGCCGGCGGCCACCTGACCCATGGCGCTCCGCCGGCCCAGTCGGGCAAATGGTTCAACGCCATCCAATATGGCGTCCGCCCTGACGATCATCTGGTCGACTTCGACGAGGTCGAGCAGCTGGCCCGCGAACATCGGCCCAAGCTGATCATCGCCGGCGGCTCGGCCTATCCGCGGCACTTCGACTTCGCCCGGTTCCGCGCCATTTGCGACGAGGTCGGCGCCTATCTGATGGTCGACATGGCCCATTTCGCCGGGCTGGTCGCGGCCGGCGAGCATCCGACCCCGTTCGGCCACGCCCATGTCGTCACCACCACCACCCACAAGACGCTGCGCGGCCCGCGCGGCGGCATGGTGCTGACCGATGACGAGGCGATCGCCAAGAAGATCAATTCGGCGGTCTTCCCGGGCCTTCAGGGCGGGCCGCTGATGCATGTCATCGCCGCCAAGGCCGTGGCGTTCGGCGAGGCGCTGGAGCCCGGCTTCAAGACATACGCCAAGGCCGTGATCCGGAATGCCCAGACGCTTGCCAATCGCCTGAAGGAGCGCGGCGCGGACCTGGTCGCGGGCGGCACCGACACGCATGTGGCGCTGGTCGATCTTCGCCCGCTTGGCCTCACCGGCAAGGACGCCGACCAGAGCCTCGAGCATGCCGGCATCACCTGCAACAAGAACGGCGTTCCGTTCGACCCGCTGCCGCCGATGCAGACCAGCGGCATCCGGGTCGGCTCGCCCGCCGGCACCACGCGCGGCTTCGGCGAAGCGGAGTTCCGCGATATCGCCGACATGGTAGCCGACGTCCTCGACGGGCTTCAGAAGAATGGCGCGGACGGCAATGGCGCCGTCGAGCAAGCGGTCAATCAGCGGGTTCGCGCGCTTGTGCGCCCGCTTCCCGATTTACGAGGGCTGAGGTTTGCGCTGCCCTTTCTGCGCGCATGAAGACAGCCAGGTGAAGGACAGCCGCCCGTCCGAGGACGGCGCGGCGATCCGGCGGCGGCGGCAATGCGAAGGCTGCGGGGCGCGCTTCACCACCTTCGAGCGGGTTCATCTGAAGCGACCTCACCGTCGTCAAGAAGGACGGCAAGCGCGAGCCGTTCGACCGCGCCAAGCTGGAGCGCGCGATCGGCCATGCTTGCCGCAAGCGCGACATCGATGCCGGCCAAGATCGACCAGCTGGTCAGCGGCGTGCAGCGGCAGATGGAAACGCTGGGCGACGAAGTGTCTTCGGTACGGATCGGCGAGGCCGTGATGGCCGGTCTGAAGGCGCTCGATCATGTCGCCTACATCCGCTTCGCCAGCATCTACAAAGACTTCAGCGAGCCAGGCGATTTCGCAGAGATCGCCGAGCGGGTGGAGAAAGAATCGATCCCGCCCGGCCACTCCAAACTGCTATGAGCGGCGAACCGCCGATCATCGTCCTTGTCCGGCCCCAGCTCGGCCAGAATATCGGCAAGGCGGCGCGGGCGATGCTGAATTTCGGGCTGACCGAGATGCGGCTGGTTGCCCCGCGCGACGGCTGGCCAAATCCCGACGCCGGACCCGCAGCGAGCGGCGCCGACGAGGTGCTTGAAAGCGCAAGGCTGTTCGAGACGACGGCCGAAGCGATCGCCGACTGCAGCCTGGTCTATGCGTCGACCGTCCGTCGCCGCGACCTGGTGATACCGGTCGATCGGGCCGGATGAAATGGCGGGTGAAATGCGGGCGATCGATGGCCGCGCGGCGATCCTGTTCGGTCCGGAGCGATCGGGCCTCGAAACCGAGGACGTTGCGCTCGCCAGCCGCATCGTCACCGTGCCGATCAATCCGGACTTCGGCAGCCTCAACCTTGCCCAGGCGGTGATCCTGCTGGCCTATGAATGGTCGCGAGGAGCCGACCTGGCCCAGCCGCCCGCGAAAGAGGTTGAGCCCCCTGCAGCGATGGTCGAGCTGGAGGGGCTGATCGGCCAGCTTGAAGGTGCACTGCAGGAAGCCGACTATTTCTATCCGCCCGAGCGTACCCAGGTCACGAAGGCGACGATCCGCACAATCCTGACCAAGCCCTTATGGTCTAGCCGCGAAATTCAGGCGCTTCGAGGCATGATCCGTGCCCTTTCGACCCACCGTTCGTCGAAAAGCTGACCAAATCGTCTTCAATTTGTCCTGATGACCAGTCTAAGGTGCGTCAATCCCAGCCGTTTTGATTGGAAATTCGATGATCACCGCCCTGTTCAGCGTCCTTTTGCTTGCCGCCGAAACCCCCGCGACCACAACCGAAGCAACGAGCGCTCCTGCCCAAGAGGCGCCGGCCACCGAGCCGGCCAAGACGGCTGAAAAGGAAAAGAAGATTTGCCGGGTCGATCCCGCCAATACCGGGACGCGAATGAAGAAGAAGCTGTGCCTGACCCAGAACGAGTGGAATATGCGGGCCAAGGGCAAGAACGCCGGCGACCTGAAAACCATGGGCGCGCGCTAGGACCGGCGGCGGTCGAACTCCTCAAGCTCATGGGCGATCGAGGTTTCGATCAGATCCTCGTAGAGCCGGGCCATTAACTGGCGATCCACCCCCAAGTCGGCCGCCTTCGAGTCGACCTTGGCCAATACGTCGGCCTTTCGCCATTCGTCGCGCACCGCCGCGCGATCGGGCTTGATGCGCGCCGCGGCGTCCATATAGCCGAACCGGCGATTTAACAGTTCCACGATCCGGCGGTCGACGTCGTCGACCCCGGCACGGACTTCGGTCATGGTGGTGCAGTCGGCGGGATCGCGGATCAAATCGGTCATGGCTAGGCCACATGCCAAAGCGGCGAGCCCTTGCAAAGCTTGACCTTTCACGCCTCCACCGCTAGGCGCGCGGCTCGCAATTGACCCTGCACGTCCGGTGAAGCGGTGGTCGCGGTTGGCATCAGGCCTTCCGGTGCGGTCCGGACATGAACCGAAGAAGCAAATTGGAGTGAAATCAAATGTCGAAGCGCTCAAGCGCCAAGTATAAGCTCGATCGCCGCATGGGCGAGAACGTCTTCGGACGTCCCAAGAGCCCGGTCAACCGCCGCGAATATGGTCCCGGCCAGCACGGCCAGCGCCGCAAGAGCAAGGTTTCCGACTTCGGCATCCAGCTGCGCGCCAAGCAGAAGCTCAAGGGCTATTACGGCGACGTCACCGAGAAGCAGTTCAAGCAGACCTTCCAGCAGGCCAGCCGGATGAAGGGCGACGCTTCGCAGAACCTGATCGGCCTGCTCGAGCGCCGCCTCGACATGATCGTCTATCGCGCCAAGTTCGCGCCGACGATCTGGGCCGCGCGCCAGCTGGTCAGCCACGGCCACATCCGCGTCAACGGCGTGAAGTGCAACATCGCCTCGCGCCGCGTCGACGTCGGCAGCGAAATCACGCTGGGGCCGAAGGCGCAGGAAATGGCGCTGGTGATGGAAGCGCAGAGCCTCGCCGAGCGCGACGTTCCCGAATATGTCGCGATCGACGGCACCGCCAAGGCGACCTTCACCCGCGTCCCGACGCTCGACGAAGTGCCCTACCCGGTGAAGATGGAACCGAACCTGGTCGTCGAATTCTATTCGCGCTGATCTTAAGGCTCAGCCGGAAATCAAAGGGCGGTCCCTGGCGGGGCCGCCCTTTTTGATTCAGTTGCCGATGGTGCGGTCGAGCAACTGGCCGATCTTGGTCAACATTTCGACCCTGGCATTGCTGTCGTCCAGACCCCCGGATTGTGCGGCCATTCATGCCGCCGACTTGTGAGAATGCAAGCTCGACTTGGCGCATCTGGCATGCGCTGGTATCGCGCCGCGCGATGACCCAGTTTCCCCTCCCCGAATGGGCGCCCCACTCCGCGGTGTGGATAGGATTCCCCAGCGCTCCCGACCTGTGGGAAGCCGACCTTGCGCCTGCACAAGCCGAAGTGGCGGCCTTCGCCGCCGCCGTTCATGCCGATGGCGCAGGCGAAGCGGTGTGGCTGGTCGCGGCCGATGAGGCCGCTGCGGCAGCGGCACGGCGATTGGCCCCTTTCGCCGAGGTAATCGTCGAACCGTTCGGCGATATCTGGCTGCGCGACACGGGCGCGATCGTGGCTGGGAGCGGCGCCGAACGCCGGGCGCAGGGCTTCGGCTTCAATGGCTGGGGCGGCAAATATGACCTGCCCGGCGACGATAGCATCGGAGAGCGGCTCGCCCGCGTCGCCGGCCTGGCTTATGCCAAGTCCGACTGGATCCTCGAAGGCGGAGCGATCGACGGCGACGGAACTGGTACCTTCCTCACAACCGAGCAATGCCTGCTCAATCCCAACCGCAATCCGGGCTTCGGCAAGGACGAAGTCGAGGCACGTCTAGGTCGCGATCTCGGCGCAAGACGAGTGATCTGGCTGGGCGATGGCCTGATCAACGACCATACCGACGGGCATGTCGACAATCTCGCCCGCTTTGTCGGACCCAACCGGGTCGCAATTCCGGAAGCAGTCGACGACGATCCCAATGCTGCTGCCTATGCCGATGCGGCCGAGGCGCTGCTCGATGCCGACCTGGACGTGGTTGCCATACCGTCGCCCGGCCTGGTCGAGCGGGACGGCGAGATCATCCCGGCGAGCTACATGAATTTCTACATCGGCAACGCGACCGTCGTCGTCCCGCTGTATGGCGCGGCCAATGACGGTGCCGCCGTCGAGGCCATCCAGGCGCTGTTTCCCGGACGACGTGCAATCGGCCTTCGCGCCGACCATATCCTGACCGGAGGCGGCAGCTTCCACTGCATCAGCCAGCAGGTGCCCGAATGACCAAGATCACCGTCGCCGCGCTCCAGCTCGCTTTTGGCGAAGACACCGTCGCGAACATCCGGAATGTCGCCGAGCTGGTGCGCGAGGCCGCATTCGAAGGGCGCCCAGGTCGTGCTTCCGCCCGAACTGTTCGAAGGTCCCTATTTCTGCCGCGTCGAGGACGAAGGGCTGTTCGCCATGGCCCGGCCGACCGAAGAGCATCCGTCGGTCCTGGCGATGCAGGAGCTGGCCAAGGAGCTGAAAATCTGGATTCCCGACCAGCTTCTTCGAGGCCGACGGGCCGCATTATTACAACTCGCTGGCGATGATCGACCCCGACGGCAAGGTCGCCGGCATCTACCGCAAGAGCCACATCCCCGACGGGCCGGGCTATGAGGAAAAATTCTACTTCCGCCCCGGCAACACCGGTTTCAAGGTCTGGCCGGGCGCTGGGACCACGCTCGGCGTCGGCATCTGCTGGGACCAATGGTATCCCGAAACCGCGCGGGCGATGATGCTGATGGGCGCGGAAATCCTTTTCTATCCCACCGCGATCGGCACCGAGCCGCACGATCCCGACCTCGACACCAGCCGGCTGTGGCGCCGGGCGATGATCGGCCACGCGGTGTCGAACGTCGTGCCCGTGGTCGCCGCCAACCGCATCGGCACCGAGGGCGGCCAGCGGTTCTACGGCCACAGCTTCATCTGCGACGAGCGCGGCGACATCCTCGCCGAGTTCGGCGCCGAGGAAACCGGCGTGCTGGTCGCGACGCTCGACATCAGCCAGGCCAAGCGCCATCGCGCCGCCTTTGGCTTCTTCCGCGATCGCCGGCCGGAGCTCTACGGGCGCCTCACCGAGGACGTTTAAAGCAAGAGCCTGAAGTAGACGCTGTCGCATAGCTCGTCGCCAACCTGCCAGGTACCGGCGGCCTGGCCGGTTTCGACGAAGCCGTGGCGCGCAAGCAATCGGATCGATCCCTCATTACGTGGATCAACGTCAGCGGTGAGCTCGGGCGATCCAAGCAGGCGGCGGCGCTTGATAAAAGCTGTAAGGGCCTCACTCGCATAGCCCCTGCCCCAATGCTCGCGATCGATGAGAAATCCGATCTCGGGAAGCTTCCATGCACCCAGCTTGCCAATCAGGCTTCCGTCCAATGTGACGATGAAATCGTCACTCGACGATGGATCCGCATCGATCATCGAAGCGATCCATCGGGCCGTCTCGTCAATGTCCGCATGCGGGGGAGTCGACCAGTAACGCATTGCCTGCGCATCGCTCATGATGCGGTGCATTGCCTCGATATCGCCGGCGCAAGCGCGGCGAAGGATCAACCGCTCCGTCCTGATCTCATCGCTCATTGCGTAAGGACCTTTTTGAGCACCCGTTTCAACATGGCTACGTCAAGGCGGCAGGGCTGGTGAAATCCATCATCGCAGCCTAGGCGAGCGGCAATGGAGCGAGCAACGCATCTCTACGCCATCGCCATTGGTTCCAACCGTCGCCACATCCGCCACGGCCGACCGGCAGGCGTGGTCGAAGCTGCGGTCGGTCGGCTTGATGCCGATTTCACCTTGTTCGACGCCTCGCCCATCATCCTCAACAAGGCGGTTGGCGGCGCGGGGCGAGACTTCGCCAATGCAGTCGCGCTGGTCGAGAGCGACCTTGAACCCGTCGAAATGCTGGTGGCGCTTAAAGGTATTGAGCGGGACTTCGGGCGTCGTCGCGGTCGCCGCTGGGGCGAACGGGTCCTCGATCTCGACCTGGTCGCATGGGATGGGGGGCGTTTCGCCACCCGCCGCTTGACCATCCCGCACCCTCGGCTGGATCAGCGCGATTTCGTGCTTGGGCCGCTGACCGCCGATCGCGCCCGGCTGGCGGATCGACGGCAGTCTAACCGCCCGTCATCTCGTCTCCCGCCTTGGCAAGCGGCGGCGGGCAAGCTAACGGGCTGGCCTCTGGTGAGGGCCGTTAGCTCAGTCGGTAGAGCAACTGACTTTTAATCAGTAGGTCGCTGGTTCGAATCCAGCACGGCTCACCAGCTTGAAATTCCGACTGTCGGGGTCTGCTTGGACGGCAGGCTCGCAAAGCGGCCAGACCATCCGACCTATGGCGCTGCCTTTCCAGCATCGACTTGAACCTCCTCAATGTCCCGCCCGAGGAAGTAACTGAGTGCAATCCGGATCGCTGCGATAGCTCCCAGCTGCCCAATCTCATTCCAGTCGGGCCTGACGATCGTCCGGATGATGTCGGCGGCCAGCGCAAATTCAAGCGACAGCAGGATCCAGGCGGCATAGTGCAACCAGATTTGTCGCACCACCGGAGCAAGCGCTTGCCGAGCGGCTAGTCGGCTGACCATGGCGGAAATAGTCCGAACGGTGCCGATTACGATGACGACTACCATGACGACTTCGATCGCAGTGGCGATGATATCGGAGACCGGTTCTACGATTTGGTTCATGGCTGAGCAGATTACGCGAAGCGGGAACCACGAACATCGGGAATAGCCCCGAGATTTCGCCGCCACTCACTCCTGGATGACGATCACCTACTAGTCGAGGGTTAACCCCTATAGAATTTGGTAGAAATCCTAGCCAAAAGAGAGGCAGGGCCAGCCACAAGGCACATAGCACCGTCGATCCCACCAAGCGGATCGACGAGGGCGCGCCGACTGTCCGTTCCTCGGTTTTGACGCGTTCGCACCTATTGAGCGGGTAAACCATGGCCACATCGGGCCGGCGCATTTTGATCGCCGACGATCACGATATCCTTCGACGGGGTGTGCGGACACTCGTCGAATCGCTGCCCAACCTTAAAGTCGTCGCTGAAGCAACAACGGGACCTGAGGTGCTTCTGGCGGCAAGAGGCGCGTCCCCCGACATCGCCATAATCGACTATGACCTGCCAGAGATGAACGGCCTCAAGGTGATAATCGCACTCAAGCGCGAACTGCCGTGGATCGAAGTGTTGGTCTATACGACGCACGACGAAGAGGAGTTGGTGATGGACATGCTCCGGGCGGGCGCCCGCGGGTTTGTGCTGAAGTCCGACAGCGGGACGCAGCTGTCAGCGGCGATTGACGCCCTATCTATCCACCAGCCCTATTTTTCCGCCGCGGTGTCGGAAACCCTGCTCGAGCAATTCCTGCGCAATCACCCGACTTCGACCCTGAATGGGCTGACGCACCGCGAGCGGGAGGTCGTCCAACTGATTGCCGAGGGCAAGATCAACAAGGAAATCGGAGAAGCGCTGCATATCAGCGTCAAGACGGTCGAAACCCATCGGGCAGCCGCCATGCACAAGCTGAATTTGCGATCGACGGCCGAATTGGTGCGCTACGCAGTGCGTCACAACATCATCGAAGCTTAAAGGCTCAGGACCCCGCGCCTGCCGCCTGGATCGCCGTGGCAGCGGTGATGGTCGACCGTGCGTCCCAGCCATAAACGTCCCTAACCAGCCTGGGTTCGCCGATATTCGGCTGGGCCGTGAGATAGGTCACATAGACGGGGATGCCCTGCGGGCAGCTGGACATGTTGTTCCATGCCCGCGGTCGGCGCGACCGGCTCACGGCCCTAGCAGCCAGCGCCCGAGCCGCTGAGCATCCTCAAGCCGGATGCAGCCATTGCTGAGCGCGCGATTGCTTAGCGCAAATTTCGCCTTGGTGGGCGTATCATGGAGATAAATGCCCTCCGGATTGGCGAAATTGAACTTGAGCTTCCCCATTGAATTGGTCGGCCCCGGCAACTGGCGGATTTTGACGTGAACCGTCCCGGCGGCGGCGGCCTTCCAGTCGACGCTCGAAGCCGGCAAGATCTCGGTTGCAGCCCAATCCGATACGACTTCATACCCGTTCGCCTTCAGATATTTCTCGCCGTCGTTGACCACGTGCGGCGCCAGCGTCTTCCTCACCAAATGATCGGGCACGTGCCAATATGGATTGAAAGTGGCGTACCAGATGACGCTGGCGATCATCGGCGTCGGCAGGCCAAGCTTCTCCTTGTCGCCGACAATGACCTTCATCGAATCGACAGGCTGGCCGTCCTGGTACATCCACAATCGCGCCGTAGCGGCGTCAACCAGCACGAACTTGCCCTTCGCCGGTATCGAGCGAGCCCGCTCCAGATTGGCGGCGTAGCGGGCGGACTGCCCCCCACCCGGAAGCTGCGCCTCGGTAATGGCGAGGTCGCGCAGCGAGGCATAGATCGGGTTGATGTCCGAAACGCTCTTCATATGTTGAGCAAGCGACGGAGCATTGAGCGCCAGGCGCAGGACCTGGAACGACGATGGGACGACCGGGGTCACCCACTTCTCGCTATAAAGCATTCCCGGGGTCGGGGCGCTGATCGCCTGGACATATGCGATCCAGGCGCTCGACATCAGGCGCTCTGCGGCCTGCACAGAAGCGGGGTCTCCGGCCTGCGCCTTGGCCATCGCAGCCTCGATTTCGGCCGCAAGCTGGGGCCCGCGTGCAAAGCCATCAATCGGCGCGCGCTTGAGGATGCTGACCAATAGAGGCCCGGCATCGGCTTGCCCTGCCCGAAACCAGATCGGGGCATTCTTGCTGGCCGTATAGAAACGGGAAACGTCGTCGTTTGACTGCAATGCAGAGATTTGCGGGCTTGCCGCCACGGCCGAGCTGGCCTGCACGGCCCCCGCCGGGACCGAAGCAAATGCGAATGCTGCAAAAGCAGCGCTTTTCAAAAGGTTCCGTTGCACAAGCCGCTCCTTGCTTGGCACTATATTAACCCAAGCTGCCTGTCACTGTTCAAGCGCCTGACAGTTGTTCGTCGTCGAACGGCCCTTCCCCAGCCTTATGTGTCTCAAACGCAACAGGTTTTGTGGAAAACCGCCAAGCAAGGCAAATACTGGGAACTTGCCGGTGAATAGCGGAGTTTCGCGATTGGTGGGCCACGGAACGAAACGAAAAAGGGGAATCCTCATGAGATATTACCTTCTTGCAGCAGTTGCGGCCGCTGCACTTGCGACTCCTGCAATGGCCCGGGACAATCAGGGCTATTTCGGGGTCGAAGGTGGGCTTACCTGGGTGAAGAGCCAGAGCCCGGACGCCCACGTCGACTATACGGTGCTTACAAATCCGGACCCCATTTTAGCTCCGGAGCCTGCCGATCAGAGGTTCGACAACATCTTCGACCTCGATTCCCACATGGGATATAATATCGGCATGTACGGCGGCTATGACTTCGGCATGTTCCGCCTCGAGGGCGAAGTCGACTGGATGCACGCCAACCTGGACAGCCTCTCGGTCGATTCGGACCTGCTCGATGCGATCAATGATTTTAACGACGCCGTTGGCAGGCCTGACCTGATCGAAAATGACTTCGACCTTGATCAGGCGACCTCGGCGCTCGCCTTCATGCTCAATGGGTTGGTCGACTTCGGTGACGAAGACGGTTTCTCCTTCCAGGCCGGCCTTGGCGCCGGCTGGGCGAAGTCCAAGTTGATCAACGACAAGGACGGCGCCTTCGCGTGGCAGGCGATCCTCGGCTTCACCTACGCGGTCAGTCCGAACGTCGACCTCGGCATGAGGTATAAATATTTTTCGACCGGCAGCCTGAAATTTCACGAAGACGCCGGCAACTCGTTTATCGTAACGAGGATCATACCGGGGACCCTCCCACCCCTCTCCCAGGACATCGCGGTAGATGTCTTCTCGGACATCTCAACGAAGTTCAAGGCGCAGAGCCTGTTGCTGACCCTGGCTTACAACTTCGGCGCGCCGCCGCCGCCACCGCCACCGCCGCCGCCGCCGCCTCCGCCGCCCCCACCGGCGACGCAGACCTGCCCGGACGGCTCGGTGATCCTGGCGACGGATGCGTGTCCGCCTCCGCCACCGCCACCGCCGCCTCCGCCTCCGCCGCCGGAGCCAGAACGCGGCTAATCGCGGGTAAGGGCTAAAAAGATGCCCGGGCGAGAAGTTCTCGTCCGGGCATTTTTCCGTTCAGCCTGCTTGGCCGGTGCGTCTAGATCCCGCCCGCTGCCGCCAGGCGTATGGACTGACGCATGCTGGTTCCAGGCAGCACGAAGCGCACCTTCTTGGACTCGAAATCGATCGAAATGCGGTCGAACGCCCGCATCGCATTCATTCCGAGCAGCAGTGCCGGCTGATTCTTGAGGTCGAGTTGCTTGAAAATATGGGCATCGGCGAACGCAACGGCGAGATCGTCAATGCGTAAGCCGCCAAGTTCGAGCTTCTTCACGTTCGATACCCGCGCATTCAACATCTCGCCCGTCACGCTTTCGATCGTTACCGCTTTGGGCACGGCCCATGTCCTGCGCTTCATCAAGCTGCGCTGCAGGGCGATATTGCCGATCGTAACCTGCGACCCGGTGTCGATGATGACCGTCACCTTCTGACCGTCGATTTGGGCCTGCGAGAAAATCAGTCGGCCGTGGCGAGCCCGCGCACGAACGACGATCGTCTCACCATCGAGGCGCTCCAACGGCTTGGCCGATGGTGTGATCGACATGGTCTTGGCCTTGAAATCGAACAGCACCCGCTGCGAGCGCAGACTGTCGATGCCAAGCATTCCGTCGGCACCAATATTGGACGCCTCCAAAGCCGGGGCGTCGACTACCGAAATGACGTTATTGCTTACCTGCAAGGTGCGGGATGAACACCGTGCTGACGTCATTAACGCCGACCACGCTGTGAAGTATCGCGTCCTTGCCGCTTTCAAGTTGCAGCCGCTCGGCGAGCTGGCGCGAGATCACCGTCCGTTCGGAGCCGGTATCGACGAGGAAACGATAAGGGCCGCGTCCCCCGACCGAGACGTCGACCGTCATCCGGTCGCCAATGTCTCGTCCGATGGCAACCTCGTCGGTAACGGTGGTTCGGTCGATGGGTTCGCTGGGGGTGACTTCGAGTTGAAGCCGATTGGGTTCGGCCACCGCCGTCGTGCCGCCAACTACAAGGGCCGCGGCGAGCCAATAGGAAATCATCATGAGCAAAGCTCCAGGACCCCTGACAGGTTGGTCCTTCGCCAAAGCTACGCTTCACCAGCGCGACGCCGCAAGAGAGGCATGGATGAACGGCGCAACTATGTAGGGGAGCGTAATCCCACCACAACGGAGCGGCCATCAACCGATTGGTAAGGGCTGAATTCCTAATGTTGCTGTGAATGGGGCGATAGACCTGGCGACGATGCAATCTCGACCGGGCGTTGGTGGAGTGAAGCGAGTGGAATCTCAGCCGGTCGAAACGACACTTTATTCGCTCTCCGAAGTGGCGCCCGGCCCCGCCGCCGAACCCGAACGCCGCGATGGAGATCGACTGACGACGCTCTATCGCGTCGGCTCGATCCTCATCGAGCAAGAGCGAGAGCTCTGCCTGATCAAGAATATCTCGGCCGGCGGCATGATGATTCGCCTTTATTGCAAGCTCGCAGAGGAAACGCCGGTAACCGTCGAGTTAAAGAGCGGCCAGCCGATCTCCGGCAGGATCAGCTGGATGCGCGACCATCACGCCGGGATCAGCTTCGACCAGCCGATCGACGTCATCGACATATTGTCATCGACCATGGACGGCCCGCGACCGCGCATGCCGCGGATCGAGACCAATTGCTTCGCGACGATTCGCGACGGTGCGAATACGTTAAGAGTCCAAGTCTGCGACATTTCGCAGGGCGGCGTGAAGATTGCGTGCGAAACAATGCTGCCAAAGGGCGCCGACGTCATTGTCACGCTTCCCGGACTGCCGCCCCAACCAGGGATGGCCTGCTGGATCGACGCGGGCTTTTCCGGAATCACTTTCAACCGCCTGCTGCCGCTCGGCGAGTTGGTGGCCTGGCTGCAGGCACAGCGCGAAACACAGCGCAGCGCTAGTTAGCCAACGTCTGTCGCTAACCGATAAGCGTCATTCGGTTGTCGGGAAGCGCCACACCCATTTCTCGCCGTATCGCTTTTCCTCTGCGGTCAACGTGCCCTTCAATCCGGGGCGGCGAAAATCCGGCGTAACGCGCGGACGCGGCGCGGGAATGTGGCGAAGCAACTGTTCCGGATTTAGATTGTAACCGAACGCAACCCCCGCCTGACGGCCCTTCACCCAGGCCACCTGGCCGGGAATGCTGAGATCGCCCTTGCGGAACAGGAGCGAAGCCCCTTCCACCGGCAGCCTGTCGCCTTCCACCAGCGCGCCATCGGCGCTGAGGTTGCGTAGCTTGACGGGCAGCGACGTGCCCGACAGCTCAAGGCTGGCGGACATCAACACGTTGGACCGCCGCGTCTTGCGATTCTGCGGATTGTTGCTTTGATCCATGTCGGCAATGCTAAGCCAAAGCGGTAAACCTTCATTTAACGCGGGACGTCATGATCATTATTTCCCGGCCTTTCTTCCTGGCTTTCCTGATCCTGACATTTCTCCTGGCTGGGTTCCTGGGAGGGCCCGGCGAACAGTTTCGAGCCGGCGCTGATGAGCTGGCTGGTGGAAATGCGTCATGACTGGCCGCAGTTGAACCAAGCGGCAGCGCTGCTCACGCAGGTGGGAAGCGCCCCGATCACGCTGAGCGTGTCCGGAGTGGCGGTATTATCACTGCTCTTCAAAAGGATGCCTAGAACAGGGGCGCTGCTTACCGTTACGGTGCTTGGTGAACGGCTGTTGGTAGACGGCCTCAAGGAATGGATCGGGCGCCCGCGGCCGCCGTTGGACCCAACCTTGATCCACAGTTTCGCTTACCCCAGCGGTCATAGCGCCAACAGCATGACTGCCTTCCTCGCCACCGCGTTGATCGCAAGCCCGCCTGCCCTTCGGCCGGCGGCAGCCTGGGCGGCCATCATCTTGGCCGTCATGATCGGCCTGACCCGGGTCTGGCTTGGCGTCCATTGGCCAAGCGATGTTATCGGCGGATGGGCGTTAGGCCTGCTTGCCGTGGCAGCGGCCCTGGCAGTCTGTCAGCGCTTAGGTGAGCTGAGCGTCGAAGCGCAACATGATGTTATTGGCCGGCATCGCTCGACGCTCGACTAAGACGAGGTCACATCGCGCTGCCTCGGCCGCGAAATCCTCTACTCGCCGCAAGCCCCAGCGCGGGTCGCGAGCTTTTAGGCTCTTGTCGAATGCCAAATTCGACGGCGCGGTGTCGACCTCCCCTTCGAGCCACGGCCCATACAGGATCAGCGGCGCGCCGGCGCGAAGCAGCTTGGCGGCCCCATCGAGCAAGCCCAGCGACGCCTCCCACGGGCTGATGTGGACCATGTTGATGCAAAGGACCGCATCGGCCTGGCTGACGGGCCATTCGGCATCACAGACGTTCAGGCGCAACGGAGGCAATAGATTTGCGGGACCTTCCCTGTGCCATGCCTCGATCGATGCCAGCGCCTGCGGGTCGGGATCGCTCGGCTGCCAGACAAGGTTGGGGAAGCGGTGCGCAAATGCCAGCGCATGCTCGCCAGTCCCGCTGGCAATCTCCAGCACCGTCCCGATCGATGGGAGCCAGTCGGCAAGCACGTCGCCGATAGGTTCGACATTGCGTGCAGCCGCAGGCGCCTGGCGGCGTACGCCCTCGCCAAGGTCGCCGACGTTGTAGGGCGGAAAGCTGGGCTTCGCCATCAGCCTCCGCCGAAGTGAGCGCCGAGGCCCGTGCTCGACCCATCCGGCGCCGATGTCTTGTAGGCCAGCACCGGCTTTCTGGCTGCAAGCGTCTCGTCGAGGCGACGCCGCGGGGCGTAAATCGGCGCGGCCTTCAGCGTCTCGTCGCCTGCCCTCGCCCGCTCGGCGATCGAGCGTAGCGCGGCGATGAACTGGTCGAGATTGGCCTTGGACTCGGTCTCGGTCGGCTCGACCAGCATCGCGCCATGGACGACCAGCGGGAAATACATCGTCATCGGATGGAAGCCCTCGTCGATCAGCGCCTTGGCGACGTCGATGGTCGAGAAGCCTTCGGCGAAACCCTTATCGCTGAAGATCGCTTCATGCATGCAGGGCCCGCTGTGCGCGAACGGCGCGTCGAGCACGTCTTCGAGGCTGCGCAGGATGTAGTTGGCATTGAGGACGCTGTCCTCGGCAACCTGGGCAAGCCCGTCGGCGCCGTGGCTGAGCATATAGGTCAGCGCACGGGTGAACATGCCCATCTGGCCGTGGAAGGCGACCATCCGGCCGAAGGCGCTTGGGATGCTCGTCGCCGGCAGTCTCTTCCTCGACGATCTTGAAGCTTCCGTCGGAATATTTGGCTGCGAAGGGCAGCGGCGCGTAGGGCGCCAGCGCCTCCGACAACACGACCGGCCCCGAGCCGGGTCCGCCGCCGCCATGCGGGGTCGAGAAGGTCTTGTGCAGGTTGATGTGCATCGCATCGACGCCAAGGTCGCCGGGACGGACCTTGCCGACGATCGCGTTGAAGTTGGCGCCGTCGCAATAGACGAAGCCGCCGGCGGCATGAACCGCGTCGCTGATCGTCCTTCATCTCGCGGCTCGAACAGGCCGCAGGTGTTGGGGTTGGTGATCATCACCGCAGCGACGTCTGGACCCAAGCGCGCCTTCAGCGCCTCCAGGTCGACACGCCCCGCCGTCGTTCGCGGGGATATTCTCGACGCGATAGCCGCAGAAGGCAGCAGTCGCCGGGTTGGTGCCATGCGCGCTCTCGGGCACAAGCACCACCTGGCGCGCGTCGCCCCGCGCCTCGAGCGCGGCACGGATGCAGAGCAGGCCGCACAGCTCGCCATGTGCGCCGGCCTTGGGGCTCATCGCGACGCCGTACATGCCGGTCAGCGTGATCAGCCATTGGCGAGTTCGTTGATCAGCTGCAATGCGCCCTGGACGGTTTCCTGCGGCTGGAGCGGATGAATGTCGGCAAAGCCCGGAAGCCGCGCCATCTTCTCGTTGAGGCGCGGGTTGTGCTTCATCGTGCACGACCCGAGCGGGAACAGGCCGAGGTCGATGGCGTAATTCTGCCGCGACAGGCGGGTGTAGTGGCGCACGGCCTCCGGCTCGCTGAGACCGGGCAGGTCCAGACCAGTGCGCTCAAGCCCGCCAAGTCGCGACGCGCCCGCTTTCACCGGCTCGAGATCGACGCCGGTCTGGTTGCGGCTTCCGATCTCGAACAGCAGCGGCTCTTCGAGCATCAGCGCGCGATTGCCGGTAACGGTTCGCGACGGCCCCGCCTTCGTCGTTCGACGGGGCCGACGGGCGCCAGCCCGATGGGTTGACGGCGGTCACTGGCATAGCTCCTTCAGCGCTGCTTCCAGCGCGTCGATATCCGCGTCGCTGACCACCTCGGTCACCGCGACCACCAGTCCATTCTTCAAGCTGTCGACGCCCGGATAGAGCCGCCCGAGCGAAACGCCGCCCAAGACACCCTTCTCGACCATCGCATGCACGGCCGGCCGCGCTTCGACCGGCAGTTCCAGCGTGAATTCGTTGAAGAAGCTGTCGTTGACCAGTCGCACGCCGGGGATCGCCGACAGTCGCTCGGCCGCCTCGCACGCGCGCGCGTGATTCATATTAGCTAGGCCAGTCAGACCCTTTTCGCCCAGCAAAGTCAGGTGGATCGAGAAGGCCAGCGCGCAAAGGCCGGAGTTGGTGCAGATGTTCGAAGTCGCCTTTTCGCGGCGAATATGCTGCTCCCGGGTCGAAAGCGTCAGCACGAAGCCGCGCTTGCCCTCGGCATCGACTGTCTCGCCTGCCAGGCGGCCCGGCATCTGCCGGACAAACTTCTCGCGCGTGGCGAACAGGCCGACATAGGGACCGCCGAATTGCAGGCCGACGCCGATCGACTGGCCTTCGCCGACAACAATATCCGCGCCCATCTCGCCCGGCGCCTTGATCAGGCCCAGCGCGACCGGCTCGGTCACCACCGCGATCAGCAGCGCGCCCTTGGCCTGCGCGGCCTCGGCGATTGGGGTCGAGGTCGGTGATGCGGCCGAGAATGTCGGGATATTGGACGACGACGCAGCTGGTCTGGTCATCGATGCTGGCGATCAACTCGCTCGGCGTCGGTCGCGGCATTGAGCGTTCGGCAGTCCCGTCTCAAGCGTATCGCCGGTGAATTTTGCCATCGTCTTGCAGACGGAAACATAGTGCGGGTGCAGGCCCGACGAGAGGATCGCCTTCGACTTCCGAGTGATCCGCCGGGCCATGCCGATCGCTTCCCAGCAGGCGGTCGAGCCGTCGTACATCGACGCGTTGGCGACCTCGCAGCCGAGCAGCCGCGCGACCTGGGTCTGGAACTCGAACAGCACCTGCAGCGTGCCCTGCGCGATTTCCGGCTGGTAGGGCGTGTAGGCGGTGAGGAACTCGCCGCGCTGGATCAAATGGTCGACGCTCGCCGGTACATGATGCTTGTAGGCGCCGCAGCCGAGGAAGAAGGGCACTTCGCCGGCGACCATATTCTTCCGCGCCATTGCGGTCAGCTCGCGCTCGACCGCCATCTCGCTGGCGTGGAGCGGCAAGTCCCTCGATCGGCGGCTTCAAGCAGCAGACCGTCGGGCACGTCCCGGAACAGTTCGTCGACCGAGCCCGCCCCGATCTTCTCCAGCATTGCAGAGCGATCGGCATCGCCCAGCGGCAAATAGCGCATCAGTTTGGCTTCCTCATGATGAAGCGAAGGCGGACATAGTCCGCGACGTTGGAGCCGACGCGGTCGGAAACCGCGTCGGCGATGGTTTGACGTTCTTCATGTGGCACTCCGGCACGGTCGAGCCAGCCGGCGCGGAAGGTTAGTACCCAGGCAGCCACGCCATGCTCCAGCGTCGTCGGCCGTTCGATCAGCCGGGCGTCGATGTCCTTGAACCCGGCTTGCTCGTAGACGGCGGTGAATTCGTCAACGGTAGGATACCAGTTGGACGCAAAGGTCGGCGGACCGAAGCCTCGAGCCACCAGTTCATCGTCCAATGCTTGGCGCAGCTTGGCGAGATTGCCGTTTCCACCCATTTCGCCGGCAAAGCGCCCACCGGGCTTCAGCGCGAACCAGATGGCCCGGGCGGCCCTTTCCTTATCCAGTACCCAGTGAAGCGTGGCGTTGGAGAAGACCGCATCGAACGCTTCGGAAAAACGCAAGTCGGCGGCATCCATTAGCCGCGCGTCGAGCCCCTTCTCCCGCGCCGCGCCCACCATGCTCAGGCTATTGTCGATGCCGACAACGTCCGCGCCTATCTCCTTGATCTTGAGCGTCAGCGTGCCGTCGCCGCAGCCGACGTCCAGGATATGCTCGCCGGGCTGCGGATCGAGCAGCTCGAGCGCAGCCTGCCCAAGCGCCGGCACGAAGCCGCCGATGCGGGCATAATCCGCAGCATCCCATTTGCTGGTCGAGGCGGGGGCGCCAGTCGAGGCAGATTCTGGGTCAGAGCGTTTTCACCCATTCCCGATAGGCCGCTTCGTCCATCAACCCGTCGAGTTCGGCAGCATCCGCAAGCTTGAGCTTGAAGAACCATCCTTCACCTTCCGGGTCGCGATTGATGAGCGCGGGGTCGTCGGCCAGCGCCGGGTTACCCTCGATCACCTCGCCGCCGACCGGCGCATAGACGTCGCTGGCGGCCTTGACCGATTCGACTACCGCGGCATCGCCGCCCTTTGCCAGAGTGCGGCCGGCCTCGGGCACTTCCGCGAAGACGATGTCGCCCAAAGCTTCCTGGGCGTGGTCGGATATTCCAACCGTCGCCACGTCGCCGTCGACGCGGATCCATTCATGGTCCTTGGTGAAAAATAGGCTCATCGATCAGGCTCCCTGTTTGCGGTGATAGCGATGTGGGACGAAGGGCATCGGCGCGACCGTCGCCTGGAACAGCTTGCCGCGCTGCTCGATGGTAACGGCCGTGCCGGGCTCGGCCAGGGCGGCGGCCACATATCCCATGGCGATGGGACGACCGAGCGAAGGCGAGTGACCGCCCGACGTGATTCGCCCGACCTCGCTGCCCTCTGAGTCGAGGATCAGCGCTCCTTCCCGGACCGGCTGGCGGCCATCGACCAGCAAACCGACCCGCTTTTGTGCCGGGCCATTGTCGAGCTCGGCCATGATTCGCAGCGCCCCTGCGAACCCGCCCTCCGCGCGGCGTCGTTTGCCGATCGCGAACATCAGGCCGGCCATGACCGGTGTGGTCGTGGTGTCCAGGTCGTGACCATAGAGCGGGAGGCCCGCCTCCAGCCGCAGCGAATCGCGCGCGCCAAGTCCGATCGGCTTGACCCTCTCGTCGGCGGTAAGCGCGTCGGCCAGCGCCTCCACATCACGACCCGCAACGGAAATTTCGAACCCGTCCTCGCCGGTATAGCCCGACCGGCTGATCCACAGCGGCTTGCCGTTCCAATGAAACAGGCCGGCCTGCATGAAGCTGAGTTCGCCAACGCCCGGCACCAGCGTGTCGAGCACCGCTACTGCCTCCGGCCCCTGCAGCGCCAGCAGCGCCTGCTCCTTCATATGATCCATGACAATGGTTCGCGGCAGCCGCTTCTCGAACTGCTCGATATCGCCAAGCTTTGTGGCGCCATTGACCACGACGTAGAAATGCTCGCCGCGACGAGTAGCCATCAGGTCGTCGATGATCCCGCCGTCCTCGGCCAGAAGCATCGAATAGCGCAGGCGCCCGTCCTTCAAGGCCAACAGGTCGCCCGGAAACAAAGTCTCGAGCGCGCGATCGATATCGGATCCGTGGAACAGCAACTGGCCCATGTGGCTGACATCGAACAGGCCGGCATGTTCGCGGACCCACAGATGCTCGGCCATAATGCCTTCGTACTGGACCGGCATTTCATAGCCGGCGAACGGCACCATCCGGCCGCCATGGCTGCGGTGCCAGCCGTCGAGCGGCAGTTTTGCTAGATTTTCGCTTGTCTCGGTCACACCGCTGGTCCTTGAAAGCCCGGCACGCAGGACAACCGTCCACACGCGCAGATTGATCCGGGCCCCCTTCTGTCGCGGTAACCTGAGAGCTTTCATCCCGGATCCAGTCCGGGACTTACCCCTTCGGTGGCTTCCGCTATGCAAGCGGAAGCGCTTTCCAGAGTGTCAGGCCGGCGCGGTCCTTCTGCCTGAGAGATTCCGGGGGCGGTTGCTCCTTCGGCGCCTGGCCAAGGCCAGGTCTCTCCCGCGCTTGCCTTCCAAAGCCGAAAATCGTCCTTGGATGACGTGAGCCGCTCTGGCCGGACCAGCCAGCGCTGTCAATCGAATCAGCGGGTGGCGTTGTAGCGAAGCTGCTCCTGGGTCAGCTGAAAACCGATGAGATGTTCGAACGAGGCCCGAGCGACCGCATCGCGAATCTTCGGGTCGGACAAGGGATCGATCGCCGCATCCGCGTCGCTGGGCTTGCGCTCTCGGGTCAGTTCCTTGCGTACATCTTCGGGCAGGGTCGCCGCTGCGCGCGAGACCTGAATGGTGGCCTGGCCCGAAGTCTGAGCGCGGATGCTTCCCGCAGGGAAGCTCAATCCGATACTACCGATACGCTTGGCCACGACCTGCGTGCCGCCCTGCATCGCAACCGTGAAATATGGCAAGATCACCGTCCGGGCTTCGCCGGCATCGCGGCGCGTCGCCACCACATCAAATGTCGCCGTGGAGACGACGTTGGCACCCGTGTCATCACAGGTCGAACGGACGTTGGTGATTGCCGCCGAAACATCGATCGCAGCCGCATCGCTGCGATTCGCCGGATTGAACAGGGTGATGTCCCCGGTTGCGGCCGGTACCCCGACCTGCGGGCAAATTGAACGAGTGATGTAAATGCCGCCTTGCGTGATCTGGCCTTCTCGCGAGCAGCCCGTGGCAAGAAGGACCAGGGCAAGAGCAGTGAGGCGAAGCTTCACGATGGTTTGTTCCTTTGATGACGCATAACGCGGGTGGTGCGGCCCCGTTCATAGGAAGCGCCTAGCAATGCTGCAAGCGAGGCCTTAAATCGCCGCCCATGAGCCTTCCCAAGCCTCGCCTCCATGTGCTGATTGCCGCGCCGCGCGGTTTTTGCGCGGGCGTCGACCGAGCCATCAAGATTGTCGAACTGGCGATCGAGCGATTTGGCCCGCCCGTCTATGTTCGGCATGAAATCGTGCACAATCGCTATGTGGTCGACCGACTGCGCGGCCTTGGCGCGGTATTCGTGCAGGAACTGGACGAAGTGCCGGATGGCCGCCCGGTTGTCTTTTCTGCCCATGGCGTGCCCAAGGTGGTGCCCGAGGCAGCACAGGCACGCGGGCTCGACTATCTCGACGCCACCTGCCCGCTGGTCAGCAAGGTCCATCGCCGCGCCGAACGGCTGGTCGAAGCCGGCACACACATCCTGTTTGTCGGCCATGCGGGGCATCCCGAGGTCATCGGCACCTTCGGCCAGGTGCCTGAAGGGCAGATGACGCTGATCGAGACAGTCGAGGATGCAGAGAAGGTCGAGGTCGCCGATCCCGAACATCTGAGCTTCCTCACCCAGACGACGCTATCCGTCGACGACACTGCGGAGATCGTCGCGACGCTTCAACGGCGCTTTCCCGCTATTCTCGCGCCACGCAACGAGGATATTTGCTACGCCACGTCCAACCGGCAGGCGCGCCGTCAAGACGATCGCCGAGCGATGCGAAAAGCTGCTGGTGATAGGCGCCCCGAACAGCAGCAACTCGCTGCGGCTCGCCGAAGTGGCAGAGCGGATGAATGTCCCATCTCGGCTAATCCAGCGCGCCAGCGACATCGACTGGGATTGGCTTGGACAGCCTTCAACTATCGGCCTTACTGCCGGCGCGTCGGCGCCCGAAGTCTTGGTCCGCGAAGTTATCGAGGCGCTGGCCGAGCGGTTCAGCGTGACCGAGGAAGAAACCGAACATGTGCTGGAAGGCATGACGTTCAAGCTTCCGCGCGAACTGGTCGCCTGACCCATATGGCGGAACTCCCCGACGTAGAGATTTTCACGGATGGTGCGTGCAAGGGCAATCCTGGCCCGGGCGGCTGGGGCGCTATCTTGCGCTTTGGCGATAAGGAACGCGAGCTATCCGGCGGCGAGTCCCCGACGACCAACAATCGCATGGAGCTGATGGCCGCGATCGAAGCGCTGAAGGCTCTGAAGCGGCCCTGCCATGTGCAGCTGACGACCGACAGCAATTATGTCCGCGACGGGATCACCAAGTGGATTCACGGCTGGCGAAGGAACGGCTGGAAGACTGCGGACAAGAAGCCGGTCAAAAATGCCGAGCTATGGCAAGCTCTTCTCGACGCATGCCAGCCGCACCTCATCGAATGGCATTGGGTCAAGGGCCATGCAGGCCATCCCGAGAATGAGCGAGCCGATCAGCTTGCCTGCGCCGAAGCCGAAGCGCGGCGATAGGCCGTCGAGCGAGGCGCGAAATCGGCCGCGTCTATTCCGGCCAATTCGTCGGGCAAGGCTTCACCTTTGATCAGCGAGGCGCAAAGCAAGGATGCCGCCGGCGCTGTCTGGATGCCCATGCCGCCCTGGCCAACGCACCAGAAGAAGCCGTCGGCCATCGGATCGAAACCGAACTTCATGGCCCGATCGGGCGCAAAGGTTCGGAGCCCCGCCCACTTGCGCTCGACCGCTTCGACCGGCCAGTCGACCGCCTTTTCGAATCGATCGATTGCGGTCGCAACATCGATCTCCTCCGGCGCGGCATCACATGGTTCGACCAACGTCTCATCCAGCGGGCAAACCCAGACGCTGTTGTCGCCCTCCCCTTTGAAATAAAAGCTTTCGTGCAGGTCGGTGACGAACGGTAGGTCACGAAGCCCTTGGCGTCCGATGCGCAGCTGAACAACTGTACGCCGCCGGGGTTCGAGCCCTATTCGTGGCACGTCGGCGCGCTCTGCAACCTGATCGCCCCAGGCGCCCGCGGCATTTACCAATACCCGTGCTTCGACCTCGCCGGCGCTGGTCTCGGCAATCCATGAACCGCCAACATTCTTCGCTGCCATTAGAGCTGCATCGGTCCTTATTGCTCCACCTTGGCGTCGGATCGCGGCAAGGCATGCGGCATGGAATGCCGCCACCTCGATGTCGGCACAGCCCGCCTCAAACCACGCGCCGGACCATTGGGGCCGGAGCCCAGGGATGAGATGGTCAAGCTGGTCACGGCTGAGGCGCACCGGCGCATATTCGCCGGTGAGATCGTCGACCGCCTCCATCTTCTCCCCGCAAGGGCCGGTCAGATGAACCGCTCCCCGGTTGCGAAGCAGCTCCGTTGAACTGCCGGGCCAGCCCGCGTCGAACATCGGCTTGGAACGAATGCTCAGCAGTCGCTCCGGCGTCGAACCGCCTAGGCTCGCCTGCCAGAAGGCCGCCGACCTTCCCGTAGCGTGGCGGCCGCAGAGATCCTCCGCCTCGATCAGCATTACACTCATCGTCGCGGCGAGACGGGCACCCAAGCTGGCTCCGGCGATCCCGCCGCCGACAATCAAGACGTCAACTTTTTCCATTCTGCTGGCTGGTTACGGTTTGGAAAGGCGCGCCGTCTAGAGGTGGTGTCATGATGAACGTTGGATTCACCCTGGCACTGCTCGGCCTGCTAGCCGCGATCCTGCTCTGGATCGCTGTCGTCGACGTGCGGACCTACACCATCTCCGACGGCTTGAACCTTACGATCGCGCTGCTTGCGCCGATCTATTGGTGGTCTGCAGGAGTGCCGCTTGTGGCCCGATGCGGCGATCCGCGTCGGCGTGGGGGTCGCCGTCTTCCTGCTGTTCGCGGGCGCCTTTTATTTGAATGTCATGGGCGGCGGCGACGTGAAGCTGGCCGGTGCGCTCGCGCTATGGTTCACGCCATATGAGACTTTGACCTTGATCGTGATCATGTCGATCGCCGGCGGCTTACTCACATTGATCGTCCTCGGCATCCATCACTTGCGAAATAAAGAAGGCCGTCCGGAGGTGCCGTACGGCGTCGCCATTGCGGTGGGCGGAATGTGGTTACTCGCCCAACGCTTTCTTAACCATTTTGCCTGATGGTCCTCAACATTGAAGAGGACCCTTTGCGGGAGGCGTGTTCGCCATGGACGTCAAGAAAGTCGCGCTGCTCATCGGAGCGCTGGTCATTGCGGTCGTTACCGCCGTCATGGCCAAGAACATGTTCACCGGTGCGGGGGCCGATCAGGCCAACGCCGCGCCCGTCGTGCCGTTGGGCCCGAAGGTCCTCGTTGCGCGCAAGGCGCTCCCGGTCGGCACGATCGTCGATGCCGAAAGCCTCGCCTTCCAGGCTTGGCCGAAGGAACTGGTGCAGAACGCCTACTACACCGAAGGCGCGCCCGATTCCGACATCAGCAAGCTGATCGGCACCGTCGTCCGCAATCCGGTCACTGCCGGCCAGCCGCTGACCAAAGGCGCGCTGGTTGGCCCGAACGACCGCGGCTTCCTGGCCGCAGCACTTGGGCCCGGGGATGCGCGCCGTGACGGTTCCGGTTTCGAACACGACCGGCGTCGCCGGCTTCGTCTTCCCGGGCGACCGGATCGACATGGTGCTTACCCAGGACGTCGCCGGTGGCGGCGATGGCCCGCCGCTGAAAGTGTCGGAAACGATCATCCGCAACTTGCGCGTGCTCGCCACCGACCAGCGGATCGACAGCAAGGACGAGGAAGGCAAGACCGTCGTCAAGACCTTCTCCACCGTCACGCTGGAAGCCACGCCGCGGATCGCCGAGAAGATTGCGGTCGCCCAGTCATTGGGCCAGCTGAGCCTGGCGCTGCGCTCGATCGCCGACAATACGGCCGAGCTCGAGCGTGCAGTTGCTGCTGGTGAGGTCAAGGTTCCGGCCGGCACCAATCCGGCCGAAGAGCGCCGGATGCTTCTGGCGGTCGCCAATCGTCCTGCCGACAACAACACCACTTATGTCACCGGCGGTGACGTGTCGCGCTTCCAGCGCCGCAGTGTCCCGGCCCGCTCGTCCTCGCAGGGCGACCAGGGAGGTGACCCAATGACGAAGTTCGCCAATGCCATCATGGGCAAGGGCGATGCCTCGGCCACCGCGGCTCAACCCATACCGGCCGGACCGGTCGTCCGGGTCGCTCGCGGCAATAATGTCACCGTCGTTCCGGTGGGAGCTCGCTAAGATGACCAATTTCTCCATCCGCCGCCGTGCGCGCCTGGGCTCAGCCCTGGCTGCACTGGCCCTGGGCCTCGGCACCGTTGCCGTTGCCACACCCGCCACTGCTGCGCAGCCGGCCGCTGCCAGGACCTACCGGCCGAGTGCCCAGGTCCAGCTGTCGACCGGTGAGGGTCAGATGATCCGCCTGCCGAGCAATGTCGCGGACGTTTGGACGTCCAACCCCGCCGTTGCCGATGTCTATGTCAGCAATCCCCGCCAGATAAACCTGTTTGGCAAGGAATTCGGAGAGGCGACGGTCATTGCGACTGCTGCCGATGGTTCCGTGGTCTATGGCGCAAATGTCCGCGTCAGCCAGAACCTGCCGACGATCAACCAGGTCCTGAAGGCTGCAATGCCTGATTCGGACATCCGCGTCATGACCATTGGCCAGCGCGCTATTCTGACTGGAACCGTTGCGTCTCCGGAAGATGCCGCCCTGGCTGCGTCGCTCGCCTCTTCGGAGCTCAATCCGGGCGTCGACATGTCGAAGGAGGGCGCGGTGTGCAAAATCTGCGTCCTGAATCGATTGAAGACTGCGACACCGCTGCAGGTCATGCTCAAGGTTAAGATCGCTGAGGTCAACCGCAGCTTGCTCAAGCAAATCGGCGTCAATCTGCTCTCATCCGACCCCACCAGCGGCTTCAAGTTCGGTATCGGTCAGGGTGCAGCCAATGCAACCAGCGGTCCTGGCAGTTCGCCGTTTGACGTCAACTCGCTGCTGACCGGCGGAACCACGCTCGGCGCGGCCGGCAGGTTGTTCGGATTGGACATTGCCGGTGCAATCGACCTTGCGGCCAAGGACGGCTTGGTCAGCATTCTTGCTGAACCGAACCTAACGGCGCTGTCGGGTGAAACCGCCAGCTTCCTGGCCGGCGGAGAATTCCCGGTCCCGATCTCTCAGGCGCTCGGAGCGGTGACGATCGAATATAAGCAATATGGCGTTGGCCTGGCCTTCACGCCGATCGTCCTCGCCGATGGCCGCATTTCGATGCGCGTTCGCCCGGAAGTCAGCGAGCTCAGCAATGAGGGCGCGGTCAAGATGAACGATTTCCTCGTTCCGGCGCTAACCACGCGGCGCGCGGAAACGACGGTCGAGCTTGGCTCCGGTCAGTCCTTCATGATCGCCGGCCTGCTGCGCAATACCAACACCAATGACATCAACAAGGCACCGTTCCTCGGCGACCTGCCGATCCTTGGGTGCCCTGTTCCGGTCGACCAGCTTCCGTCGTTCGGAGACCGAGTTGGTGATCATCGTCACGCCGTATCTGGTGCGCCCGACGTCCGGCCAGCTTGCGCTGCCAACCAATGGCTACCGCGCTCCGACCGACGTGCAGCAAATGCTTGAGGGCCAGACATATGTCGGCGTTTCGGGTTCGGCCCCGGCCGCATCAGCCCCGGCTCCCGCAATGACCGGCTCCTGCCGCCGTCACTGCAGCTCCCGGATTCAAGCTGTGACCCGCCGTTCTTTCAGGAAGGATGCCACCATGGCAACGAAGTCCGCATTAGTCCTGGCCGCAGCGATGCTCGCTGGCTGCCAGCACACGGCACAGGATCTGCCGGATCGTGGCGTCGAGGCGATCAATGTCCCGGTCGTAACCCGGTCGGATTATGCGCTCGACGTTGCAGCACCGGACGGTTCGCTTCCCGCGTCGGAAGAAGCCCGGCTCGATTCCTGGTTCCGCTCATTGCAGCTTGGCTATGGTGACTCGATCTATGTCGACGGCCCCTATTCCGATGCCGCGCGTGAGGGGGTGGCGAGGGTCGCAGGTCGCTATGGTCTCCTGATCAGCGCCGGTTCGCCGGTCACCCAGGGCGCCGTTCCTCCGGGTTCGGTCCGGGTAGTGGTCAGCCGCACACGCGCCGAAGTGCCGAATTGCCCCAATTGGAGCGTGCCGGCGAGCCCAAATTACAATAACCGCACCATGTCGAACGTCGGCTGCGCGGTGAATTCAAATATGGCCGCGATGGTCGCGAATCCCGAGGATCTCCTTCACGGACGCGAAGGCGACTCCGTGGTTGACGCCGCGACCGCCACGCGCGGCGTCGAACGTCTACCGGTCAACTGCACCGACCGGGATCAAGGGCCTTCAGGACATCAATACGAAGAAGGGCAACTAGTGATGAACGCTCCGTTCCAAGCCCGAGCGGGTCTGCGTGACCCCTTCACCGCATTCGTCTGCGACGATGCGACCGCCGACATGCTTCGCCCGGTTGCGGTCGAGCATGGCTGGTCGCCGGAGAAGGTCCACAAGGGTGGCCTGCGTAACGCGGTTCAGTCGCTGTCCGTTTCCGCCAGCCCGACGATCCTGTTCGTCGACCTTTCGGAATCGGCCGACCCGCTGAACGACATCAACGCGCTTGCCGAGGTTTGCGAGCCCGGCACGGTCGTGATCGCGTCCGGCCAGGTCAATGATGTTCGCCTATATCGCGACCTCGTCGCAAGCGGCATTCACGACTATTTGCTGAAGCCGTTCACGGTCGACCAGCTGCGCGACACCTTCGCTCATGCCCAGTCGATCCTGTCGGGGCCGCGCGGCGAGGCGCAGGCCGATAAGCCGCACGTCATGGCAGCCGTAATCGGCGTCCGCGGCGGCGTCGGCGCTTCGACCGTCGCAACAAGCCTTGCCTGGCTGATGGGCGAGAAGGCGCATCGCTCGACCGCGCTGCTCGATCTCGACGTCCACTTCGGAACCGGCGCTCTCGCGCTCGACCTGGAGCCGGGCCGCGGTCTGACCGACGCGATCGAGAATCCGAGCCGCATCGATGGCCTGTTCATCGAGCGCGCAATGATCCGCGCCAACGAGCGGCTGTCGGTCCTTTCGGCCGAAGCGCCGCTCCATCAGCCGCTGATCACCGACGGCACTGCCTTCTTCCAACTGCAGGAAGAGATGAAGAACGCGTTCGAATCGACCGTGCTCGACCTGCCGCGCCAAATGCTGATCCAATATCCGCACATGGTCCATGACGCCCATGTCGCGATTGTGGTCAGCGAACTGACGCTGGCCGGTACTCGCGACACGATCCGCGTGCTCGCCTGGCTCAAGTCCAATGCCCCGCAGACCAAGATCATTGTCGCGGCCAATCGCGTGCCTACCGGCGGCGCGCTCGAAATCAGCAAGAAGGATTTCGAGCAGTCGATCGAGCGCGGCGTCGACGTCGTGTTCCCGGAAGATCGCAAGGTCGCGGCCCAGGCCGCCAAATTGGGCAAGCCGATGGCCGAGATCGCGACCGGGAAGATGGCCGCTCCGTTCACTCAGCTGTCGAACATGGTTCTCAGCCATTCGAGCGAAGAAGGTGTCACGCCCGATGCAAAGGCGGTGGGTGCCAAGTCGCTGGTCGACAATCTGAAGTCGATGCTGGCCAAGCCGAAAGACAAGGCTGCGTAACGCATCAATTCGCGCGCGGAGGGTTCGCCCTCCGCCGCAACGACGGGCAGGACGAACGGACGGATCATGATCTATATCATCATCGTGGCGATCGGCGTACTGGGCGCCCTCCTGCTCGGCGGCAAGGCGATGAGCGGTCCAAACCCGCGCAAGTCGCTGAAGCGCCGTGTCGAGCTGATCAAGGAACGCCACGCCGAAGGCGGGGTGCTTGCGGCAAACGCCCAGGCGCAGATCCGCAAGCTGATGGCCGCCCGCGCCGGCCGGGTTGAAGGCATATTCTCGACATTGATCCCCAAGCCGGCGCTGTTGCGGAAGCGGTTGGATCAGACCGGCAAGGATATCTCGCTGGGCAAATATGCGATGGCCTCTACTGGCCTCGCGCTCTTCGTTGCTGCGCTCCTGATGATCAAGGGCATGCCCTTCCTGCTGGCGTTCTTCGTCGGCATGTTCGCGGGTATCGGTATCCCCCATTTCGTGATCGGCTTCCTGATCAAGCGGCGGGTAAACAAGTTCAATTCAAACTTCCCGGATGCCATCGAACTGATGGTTCGCGGCCTACGTTCCGGTCTTCCGATTACCGAAACGCTCGGCATTGTTGCGGGTGAAATCTCCGGACCGGTTGGCATCGAGTTCCGCGCGGTCGCCGACAAGATGAAGATCGGCCGGACCATGGAAGCTGCGCTCCAGGAAACTTCCGACCGGCTCGGTACCGCCGAATTCCAGTTCTTCGTCATCACCCTGGCGATCCAGCGCGAGACCGGCGGCAATTTGGCGGAAACCCTGTCGAACCTCGCCGACGTGCTGCGCAAACGTGCCCAGATGAAGCTGAAGATCCGCGCAATGAGCTCGGAATCGAAGGCCTCGGCCTATATCGTCGGTTCGCTGCCCTTCATCGTCTTCGGCCTCGTGTCGATGGTCAACCCCAGCTACATGGGCGGCTTCTTCGAAGATCAGCGCCTCATCGTGGCCGGCCTTGGCGGACTGTGCTGGATGAGCATCGGCGTGTTCATCATGGCCAAGATGGTCAGCTTCGAGATTTAGTGGGAACGGATGATGGCAGCTCCTAGCGGACCTACACTACTCGGCGTCGACGTCATTTGGGTTGCGACTGTGCTCAGCGCGGTCGCCACCATGGCCGTGCTCACCGCAATCTATGCAGCGACGACGGTCCGTGACCCGATGGCACGCCGAGTTAAGGCGCTCAACGAGCGGCGCGAGCAGCTAAAGGCCGGCATCGTTGCTTCGACCAACAAGCGGAAGAAGATCACCAACAAGAACGTCGCCGCCGACCGCGTTCGCGGCATCCTCAGCAGCTTCAAGATGCTGCAGGACGACCAGATCAAGAAGACCCAGACGCGTCTGATGCAGGCGGGTATCCGCACCAAGGACCTGGCCTTCTTCATCATCTTCGCCCGCTTCGTCATGCCGGTGGTTCTCGGCATCGGCGCGATCGTGCTGATCTATGGCGTCGACTATTTTCCCGACTGGTCGTGGTTCAAGAAATACGCCTTTGTCGCGATCACCCTGGTCGGCAGCTACAAGGCGCCCGACCTTTGGCTGAGCAACAAGGTCAAGAAGCGCAGCGATGCAGTGCGCAAGGGCTTGCCGGACGCGCTCGACCTGCTGGTCATCTGCGCCGAGGCCGGCCTTACCGTCGACGCCGCGTTCAACCGCGTCGCCAAGGAATTGGGCAAGGCATATCCCGAGCTCGGCGACGAATTCGGCCTTACCGCGATCGAACTGGGCTTCCTCTCCGAGCGCCGCCAGGCATTCGAGAACCTCGCCACTCGCGTCGACCTGGAAGCGATCCGCGGCGTGGTCACGACCATGATCCAGACCGAGAAATACGGCACCCCGCTCGCCTCGGCACTTCGCGTTTTGTCGGCCGAGTTCCGCAACGAGCGGATGATGCGCGCCGAGGAAAAGGCAGCCCGCCTGCCGGCGATCATGACCGTCCCGCTGATCCTATTCATCCTGCCGACCCTGTTCATCGTCATCCTGGGTCCGGCCGCCTGCTCGATCAGCGACAATCTGTTCAAGCATTAAGCCTTCCCTGTGGGGGTGGGGAAACCGCCGTCGCTCCCCATTGGAGCGGCGGCGGTTCTCGTTTCGGGAACGGATTGAGCCTGAGGCGGGTTAAAGCCCTGAACAAACGGACAGGGGTTCGACGCAATGCTTCAATTCAGCACCGACCAGTGGATTATCGTCCTGCTGGTTTTCCTGCTTGGCCTATTCATCGGAGGATTCATCTTCTCCGGCGGCGGTCGGAAGTGGAAGACCCGCTACAATAATGAAGTCGAGCGGCGCGCGGAGCTCGAACGCATCCACGCCGAGCGCGAAAAGGAATGGCGCGAACGGGATTCCCTGAGGGCAGCGGCACTCAAAGATCGCAACGTCGATGGCGTCATCGACGAGCGCGACATCTAGCCTTCGATCTTCGAGAAATCCGCAACTTGGTGAACCGCGTCCCGGAAGCGGGCGAGCAAGTTTAGACGCCTTGCCCGGAGCGTCGGATCCGGATCGTTGACCGTCACCTTGTCGAAGAAGGAGTCGATCGGGCCGCGAAGTGCCGACAGCGCGGCCATGGCGCCGAGTGAAATCCTCTTCGGCGACCGATGCCTTGGCATTTGATTCAGCTGTGTCGATGGCGTTTAGCAGCCCCTGCTCTTGCGACTCCACCACAGCAGTCGAAGCGATGCTCGGGTCCCAATCCTCCCTCTTCAGGATGTTTGCAGCCCGTTTATATCCAAATAGCAGGTTTGCTCCCTCGTCCTTCTCGACGAACGCCTGCAATGCCCTTACGCGCGCTAGCAGCCGGACAAGGTCATCCTCGCAACCGAGCGTGAACACCGCATCGATGAGGTCGTGGCGCACCCCGGCCTCGCGCTGCTGGACTTTTAGCCGGTCGGCGAAAAATTCGAGCAATTCGCCGTCCGCAACTGGCAGCCGAAGTCCATTTTCAGTGATGATTTGAATGACGCCCAGCGCTGCGCGACGGAGCGCAAAAGGATCACGAGATCCGGTGGGCGTTTCATTGATGGCAAAGAAGCTGCGAAGAGTATCCAACTTGTCAGCCAGTGAGACCGCAACTGTAAGCGGCGCCGTTGGCACCTCGTCGCCCTGCCCGACCGGCTTGTAATGATCACGGATGGCGTCGGCGATCGCGTCGGGCTCGCCCTGTGCACGGGCGAGACGACCGCCGATGGTGCCCTGGAGCTCGGGGAACTCGCCGACCATGCCGGTGACGAGGTCGGCCTTTGCCAGCCGTGCGGCGCGCTCGGCCTGATCGGGATCGGTGTCTTTGACGATCCCTTCGTCGACCAGCCAGCGAGCAAGCCTGGCAACCCGGTCGACCTTTTCGGCGATGGTGCCAAGCTTGTCGTGGAACACGATCTGCTCGAGCTTCCTGGCCTGTTCCTCGAGCGGTACCTTCAGATCCTGCTCCCAGAAGAAGCGGGCGTCGCTTAGCCGCGCGGCAAGGACGCGCTCGTTACCTGCGATGATGGCTTCCCCGCCGTCGTTTGCGGCGATGTTGGCTACGCAGACGAAGTGGGGAGCGAGCTTCCCAGCAGCATCGCGCATCACGAAATATTTCTGGTTGATCCGCGCGGTCAGCTGGATGACCTCTTCGGGCACGTCGAGAAAGTGATGGTCGAACGAGCCGAACAGCGGGACCGGCCATGAGGTCAGGCCGGCATTCTCGACTACCAGCCCCTCATCCTCGACCAGCAGCAAGCCTGCGTCCTCGGCGGCATCGATCGCGCCCTTGCGGATCGTCGCTTCGCGCTCCTCCTGGTCGACGATGACATGGCAAGCGCGGAGCTTTTCTGCATAGTCGTTGGCGCTACCGATGGTGATCGTGCCGGGGTGATGAAAGCGATGGCCCAGCGTCGCTGCTCCGCATTCGATGCCATCGACCGATACCGGCACGATGTCCTCGCCCAGCAGCGCGACGATCGAATGGAGCGGCCGCACCCAGCGTAGAGACGCGGTAGAAGCGCTCTTCGCGCCCCAGCGCATCGACTTGGGCCAGGGAAAGTCGCGGACGATCGCTTCGACCGCCTCGGCAAGCACCTCGGCCGTTGCGCGTCCCGGTCGGTCGATCACTGCAAACCAGGTGCCATCCCGGTCCTGCAGCTGATCCTGTGCAAGACCGGTCTTGCGCAGGAAGCCCTCCAATGCCTGGGCTGGCGCAGAAGTCCGCGGTCCCTTCAGTTCCTCGCTCACCGCCTCGGTCGCCGGCGGCAGGCCGCGCGCGATCAGCGCCAGCCGTCGCGGCGTCGAATAAGTCGTGATTCCGTCGTGGCTGAGTCCGGCCGCAGCCAGCTGCTCGGCGAACATCCGCGCAAGGTCGTTGCGCGCCCGCGCCTGCATCCGCGCCGGTATTTCCTCACTGAGCAGCTCAAGAAGAAAATCGGCGCGCGCTTCTGTGGTCGCGCCGGAGGCAAGCCGGTCGCTCATGCCTCATATCCCAAATGCGCCATCCACGCGCCGCAGGCGCCCTTCGCCATGTCGCGGACGCGGCCGATATAGGCCTGGCGCTCGGCAACCGAGATGACGCCGCGCGCCTGCAGCGTATTGAAGATGTGGCTGGCCTTGATCGCCTGCTCATAGGCCGCAATCGGCACGCCGGCTTTCAAGCAGTTTTCGCTCTCTGCCGCTGCCTGCTTGAACAGGTCGAACAGGCGGTCGGTGTCGGCAACTTCGAAGTGCCATTTCGACATCTGCCGCTCATTTTCCAGGAACACGTCGCCGTAAGTAACCCCGTCATTGTTGAAGGCGAGGTCGAACACATTGTCCTTGCCCTGGATATACATCGCCAGCCGCTCGAGACCGTAGGTCAGCTCGCCCGCGACGGGCTTGCAGTCGAAGCCGCCGACCTGTTGGAAATAGGTGAACTGGGTCACTTCCATTCCGTCGCACCAGACTTCCCAGCCCAGTCCCCAGGCGCCGAGCGTCGGGCTTTCCCAATCGTCCTCGACGAAGCGGATGTCGTGCTTCAGCGGGTCGATGCCGATCGCATCCAGGGAACCGAGATAGAGTTGTTGAAGGTTTTCAGGGCTCGGCTTCAACATCACCTGATACTGGTAATAATGACCCAGCCGGTTGGGATTCTCCCCATAGCGGCCGTCAGTCGGGCGGCGGCACGGCTGGACGTAGGCCGCCTTCCAGGGATCGGGCCCCAACGCGCGCAGGACCGTGGCCGGGTGGAACGTGCCCGCCCCCATTTCCATGTCATAGGGCTGCAGGACGACACAGCCCTGCTCGCCCCAATAGCGGTGAAGGGTCAGGATCAGGTCCTGGAAGCTCAAGCCCACGCGCAAAAATCCCGTATCGAAACAGTCGGGCGGCTTTGGCGCATGAAATCGACGGCGGCAAGTGGACGACGGCGACGCGGCACCTTACCTTTGCTCGAACTATTGGAGATTGAGATCGCATGAGCCTGTTCAAGCGTTTCGGCCGCAAGCTGGCCGCTTTCGGAGCGATTGCCGCCACAGCCTGCGCTCCGGCACCGGCCACCGAGGCCAAGGCTGCAAGCCCGGCAATGTGGAAGGTCGCCGACGCCGACACCACCATCTACCTGTTCGGGACGATCCACTTGCTGCCCAAGGACACGAAGTGGCGCAGCCCCGCATTCGACCAGGCTGCCGCCCGATCGGATACGCTGGTGGTGGAAACGATGATCGACGAGAGCAATCCGGTGGCAACGATGAACGAATTGTTCAAGCTGGCGGTATCCGATGGTCTGCCGCCGCTCGCCGCACGGGTGCCAGCGGACAAGAGGGCGGCGCTCGCGTCCGCCGTCGCCAAGTCGGGATTGCCGCAAGAAGCGTTCGACAAGCTGGAGACCTGGGCGGCTGCCTTCCTGCTGCTCGGCGTCCAATTCAAAGATCTCGGTCTCGATCCGGGGTCAGGGGTCGAGTCCGCGTTGAAGAAGCAGTTCGAGGCAGGTGGCAAGCCCATCGGCCAGCTTGAAACCAACGCCGAGCAGCTCGGCTTTTTCGACAGGCTGTCGGAGGATGCCCAACGCAAGTTCCTGGCTACTGTGGTTGAGGACCCAGCATCAATGAAGCCCCAATTTGCCGGGATGATCAATTCGTGGAGCCGAGGTGATGTCAAGGGCATCGCCGACAGCTTCAACGATGACCTAGGGGACTCTCCGGAACTCAAGGATGCGCTGCTGGTACAGCGAAACGCCAACTGGGCGCGGTGGGTCAAGGGCCGGCTGGATCAACCGGGCACGGTGCTGGTCGCGGTTGGCGCTGGCCATCTTGCCGGAGATCAGTCGGTCCTGAAATTGCTTGAGGGACAGGGCGTGAAGATTACCCGCGTCCAATAACCAATTCTCTCGCTCGGTTCGTCGCAAAAGTCAGTGAGAAATCAACGGACTAATTGACCGTTAACCATTTGTAGCCAACTATTCGACCGTCAAGCGACGGGGGGTCGCAAATGGTACGGACTCGATTTGGCGGCGGGTGCAAAATGCCCGCGAAACGGCTCTTGGGCAACGCTGCAGGCGCCCTTGTGGTGCTGCTATCCACGGTCGCAAATCCAACTCAGGCCGCGCCGGTACCGGTTATCGCTGCTCCCGCGCTGGTTCGCGCGACTCCAGCCCTCTGGGAAATTCGCGACTCCGACACCACCATTTATCTGTTCGGAACCTTCCACACGCTGGACGGGCACACCGTCTGGTTCGGGGACAAGGTCCGCGAAGCGTTCGACCGTTCTGGCGAGTTGGTGCTCGAAACCATCGTCCCCGACCCTGCCGCAATCCAGGCCGCGGCCCGCAATCAAGTCACCGAAACCGCCCCTGATGGGACAGCCAGGCTAAAGCCTTTCGTGGCTCAGACCCGACAGGTCGTTAGCCAAAGCCGGTCAGCCGGCCTGTCGGTCGAAAATGGCGCCGACACCGTGCTTCGGCGCGTTGCAGAAGACGTTGGCAAACCGGTCGGCGGACTGGAGCGTTTCGAGGATCAACTTGGCGCGCTTGCCAACATCCCCGCTCCTCAAGCCCCATCTGCGCAGCCGTCGGTCTCGGCGGCTTCGGTCACCGTCAATGACCTGCTCAGTGCCTGGACGACCGGCAATACCGGCGCTTTCTCCACCATGCTTGCCGGCTTTGAAGCGAAGTCGCCTGTCGCCTATCGCATGCTGATCGCGGATCGGAATGCCCGTTGGGGTCAATGGATTGCCAGCAGGCTTGAGAAGCCCGGTACGGTCTTTGTAGCGGTCGGGACCGGCCATCTAGCCGGGAAGGACAGCGTCCAGCACTGGCTTGCGGCACGCGGCATCGCCACCACCCGCGTCAGCTAGTCCGTGAGTTCGTCTTGCTGCGGGTTCGCGGCGCTCTTATTTTGAGCGCCAAGGGGAACCTGAAGATGCAACCTCGAAGACTGTTCTTGCGCGCCCTGTTGGGCATTGCACTTGGTCTGCAAACGCTCTCGCCGCAACCAGCATTGGCGGCCGACAAGCCGCAGATTCTGCTGGTCTGCCAGTTCGGGTCGGTCAAGAGCGCCATTGCCCGCGAGTTGCTGATCCGCCGCGCAACCTCGCGCGGGATTGCGCTTCATGCCTGGTCGCGGGGGATTACTCCGGAAGAACATCTGTCGCCAGCGTTGCGTGACCAACTGCGACGCCGAACAGATCGATACCACGCGCCAGCCGCTGACCGCTCTTTCCGCCGACGATCTCGACGCAGCCGACCTCGTGATCGTGTTCGACCCGCTTCCATTCAACGTTCCCGAACGCAAGCTCCTGGACTGGTCGGACGTCCCATCGATGAATTCTTCATATGATGCGGCGCGACTGGTGCTGGACCGAAGGATCGACGCATTGCTCGACCGGCTTCAGCAGAAGCGCTGACCTTGCCAAATTCGATCGCCGCCCCTATAGGCGCGCGCTTGCCCACCCATGGTCATCCCTGGAGGCGTGGCGGGGCATGAAAACCTAGAAGGAATGCGAAAATGAGCGAACAGCTGACGCTGCCCGCCGAAGCGCGCAATCGGGCTGGCAAGGGAGCCTCCCGTGCACTGCGCCGCGATGGCCGGGTCCCCGCCGTGGTATACGGCGACAAGCAAGAGCCGCTGTCGGTGCATGTCGAGGAAAAGCTCCTCGCCAAGATGCTGTCGACCGGCCACTTCATGAATTCCGTCATCATGGTCGAGGTTGAAGGCAAGCCCAACCGCACGCTCCCCAAGGACGTGCAGTTCCATCCGGTCACCAGCCGCCCTGTCCATGTCGATTTCCTGCGCATTGGCGAGCACAGCAAGGTCACGGTCGCGGTGCCGGTCCGCTTTGACAATGAGGAAGACTCGCCGGGCCTGAAGCGCGGCGGCGTGCTCAACATCGTCCAGCACGACCTGGAGCTGATCTGCGACGCGGCCGAAATTCCCGAAGAGATCCATATCGATCTGACCGGGCTCGAGATTGGCGATTCGATCCATATCAGCCAGGTCAAGCTGCCCAAGGGCGTCGAATCGGCGATTGACGATCGCGACTTCACCGTTGCCACCGTCGTTGCTCCGTCGGCCATGAAGCAGACCGAGGAAGAAGCTGCGCCTGAGGGCGAAGTCCCGACCGTCGGCGAGGAAGAAGCCGAAGGTGAGACCGGCGGCGAAGCCGAAGGCGGAGAGGAAGCCTAAGCTTCCTTTTCGACACGGTAAGAACAAGGACGCCCATCCCGCTTGCGGGGTGGGCGTTTTTGCTGGCAGTGACAGCACCCATGCAGATCTGGGCCGGCCTCGGCAATCCGGGTGCGCAATATGCGCTCCACCGTCACAACGTCGGCTTCATGGCGGCGGATGCCATTGCCGCAGTGCATGGCTTCGGCCCATGGCAGAAGAAGTTTCGCGGCCTCATCAGCGAAGGACGGATCGGCCGGCACAAGGTGCTGCTGCTAAAGCCGCAAACCTATCATGAACGATAGCGGCGACGCGGTTCAGCAGGCGCTGCGCTTCTACAAGCTCGACGTCGATGCGCTCACCGCCTTCCACGACGAGCTCGACCTGGCCCCGATGAAGGTCAAGGTAAAGCAGGGCGGCGGAACGGCCGGCCATAACGGACTTCGCTCGATCGACGCGGCGCTGGGCCCTGATTTTCGCCGGGTTCGGATCGGCATTGGCCATCCGGGCCACAAGGACCGGGTCACTCCTCATGTGCTCGGCAATTATGCCAAGAGCGAGATGGAGCCGTTGTCCGACCTTTTGGGCGCGATCGCGGCCGAAGCCGAATGGCTCGCCGACGGCGATGACGTCCGTTTCATGAGCGACGTCGCGTTGAGGATGAACGCATCCGATCCCGGATAAGGGAAGCTTATCGCCCCGATCCAATGTTCGATTGGCTGAGGGAAGGTGCGGCGAGCATGTTGCCGCCCATGACCAACTTCGCAGTTTCCGCTTCAAACGACATAGTCGATCCGCTTGCGCTCAGCCGGCTGGTCACTGATGCGTATCGGAACGTCTCGCTCGCCGCGGTCAACGATCACGAAATCCGGATGAGCGTGATGACATCCCAATTTCGGTGGCATCACCATCCGAACTCGGACGAGACCTTCTACGGTGTCGATGGTGAATTGATCATAGAATTTCCGGACCGCGAGGTGATCGTGCGGCCCGGTCAATTCGTCACCGTATCGGCGGGCACGCTCCATCGAACTCGTCCGGCAGGCGAGCGATCGGTCAACCTGACGTTCGAACGTGTGGGTGCGGAGACGATCTTCGCGGAAGAACCTCCTGCGTCGGCTTCCTGACCTGCGGACGGGTGAGCCCTATTTCTTGGCCTGCAGCATCGCGTTGAACGCGATCGTCACCCGCGATTTGCCGCTGTCGTTCGGATGTACCCAGTGCGGCAGCTGGCCGGGAAAGATGAGCAGATCGCCTGCCTTGGGCTGATAGCGAATCCTTTCCGCGAACATTTCCGCCTTCAGCAGGCCGCCAATCAGCCGCACCGGATGGGGCGACAAGAACTCTATCGATCCGCCTTTTTCCGAAGGGCCGCGCGGTACATCGACGTAATAGACGCCCGACAGCACCGCATTGGTATGCTGGTGCGGCCCATTATAACCTCCCGGCGGATTCACGTTGACCCAGCCGTTCATGGTCACGGTGAACTTGCCGAAATCGGCGGCTGGGTCGATCGATTGAAGCGTCGCCTTCAACACCTGGGCGAACGTCCGCGCCAGCGACACATGACCCGCTTCCTTGCGCGCAAAAAAATCATGCTCCGACTGCCAACCCAGGCGGTTGCTGTTTTGCATTCCACCTTCGGCCTTGCGGCGCTTGGCGATTTCCTTGGACAGACTGTCGTTAAGGGTCGCGTCATCGATTTGATAACGAAACAGCGGAATGGGAAACAGCGTGTCGACCCCCGCCAGCTTAAAGCTCATCTCAACCCCTTCCTGCAGCGCGGGCGCTTCCAATCGATGTTATTGTTCAAAGCCTCTCGCTCCGCCGGGCGCAAGGGGTTAAGCGCTGGGCCATGCCCATCCGCAGCCTGTTCGCCACCCACCTTTATCAAGCCGAGATTGAAGATCAGGGCTCTGCTCGGCGATCTGGCGCATTCGATCCGCACATTTGCGGTAGATGACAAGGCCGGCCGCGGCTGGAGCCGCGACAAGGGCTACAAGGGCTACACCAGCTACGCTTCCCTAAACGACCTGCCGCGGCGGGATCCGGCATTTGCTGACCTGCAGCGGCTCTTGCTGCGCCATGCCTCCGACTTCGCCAAGGAACTCGCCTTCGACCTCGGCCGCAAGCCCAGGCTCGACAGTCTATGGGTCAACCTGCTTAAGCCCGGCGGGCACCACAGCGCGCATATCCACCCGCATTCTATCCTTTCGGGGACCCTTTACGTCGAGGTGCCGGCCAAAAGCGGCGACATTCGGTTTGAGGACCCGCGACTGCCGATGATGATGGCCGCCCCTGTGCGCCGCGACGACGCGCCCGAAGAACTGCGCCCGTTCGTCGGCAGTCGCGCCGACCGCTGGCCTGCTGCTGATGTGGGAAAGCTGGCTGCGCCACGAGGTATTGCCGGGCCAGGCAAAGGCCGATCGGCTCAGCATCAGCTTCAATTTCTCCTAAAGCGCCGCTAAGGGCGGCAAAACTCCTTTCATTCCAGGACATCCCATGGGCTTTAAATGCGGCATCGTCGGCCTGCCGAACGTCGGCAAGTCGACCCTCTTCAACGCGCTGACGGAGACGCAGGCGGCGCAGGCGGCCAACTATCCGTTCTGCACGATCGAGCCCAACGTCGGCCAGGTCGCGGTGCCCGATCCGCGGCTCGACAAGCTCGCCGCGATAGCCGGATCGGCCAAGATCATCCCGACCCAGCTCGCCTTCGTCGACATTGCCGGGCTGGTGAAGGGTGCCTCGAAAGGCGAAGGGCTCGGCAACCAGTTTCTCGGCAATATCCGGGAGGTGGACGCGATCGTCCATGTCCTGCGCTGCTTCGAGAATGACGACATCCAGCACGTTGAAAATCGGGTCGATCCCGTTGCTGACGCGGAAGTCGTCGAGACCGAACTGCTGCTATCCGACCTCGAAAGCCTCGAAAAGCGGGTGCCCGAACCTCGTCAAGCGCGGCCAGCAGGGCGACAAGGAATCGAAGATCGCCGCATCGGTCCTGAGCCAGACGCTCGACCTGCTTCGCGAAGGCAAGCCGGCCCGGCTGACCAAGCCCAAGGACGACGAGGAAGCTCGGGTTTTCGCTCAGGCACAACTGCTGACGGCCAAGCCGGTGCTTTACGTCTGCAACGTCAACGAGGACGAAGCGGCGAACGGTAACGAGCATTCGGCGCGCGTGTTCGAAAAGGCCAAGGCCGAAGGCGCGAACGCCGTTGTCGTTTCCGCAGCGATCGAGGCCGATCTCGTAACCATGGACATGGACGAGCGGCTCGCTTTCCTCGAGGAAATGGGCCTGCACGAAACCGGCCTCGCCCGGGTCATTCGCTCCGGCTACGACCTCCTCCACCTCATCACCTTCTTCACCGTGGGACCCAAGGAAGCGCGGGCATGGACGGTCGAGAAGGGCTCAAAGGCACCGCGGGCAGCGGGCGAGATCCACACCGACTTCGAGCGCGGCTTCATCCGGGCGGAGACCATCGCGTTTGACGACTATATCGCGCTGAACGGCGAAGCCGGTGCCCGCGACGCCGGCAAGCTCACGGCAGGAAGGCAAGGAATATGTCGTGAAGGACGGCGACGTCCTCCACTTCAAGTTCAACGTCTAGCGCTTCGCCTCGCGGAACAGGCCGTAACTAAGGACGCCCGTGAGGACCACGGCGACCCAACTCAGACCCTGTGCGATCGTGTGGCTACCGACGATTACCTGGAAATGTGTGGCAAGCCGATAGGCGTGAAGCAACGCCATCAGTCCGAAGATGATGGCGGCTATCGTCGTGAAGGGCCTCATGGCTGTCCCCTCAAATATGGAGCGCCATTTTCAGATGGCGCTCCATTGAAATCCAGATCAGAACTTCGCGCCGAGCCTCAGGCCGATCGTCCGCGGTCGTCCGGGAACGATCTTTGTTGCCGTGCAAATGCTGCAGACAACAAAGCGAGAAAGCTCATTGCGTTCGTCGAAGATGTTCGTTGCGAACAGTTCGATGCTGTAGTCCTTCCAATCGTATCCGGTGAACAGGTCGACCAAGGTCGAAGATTTGATCCGGCCGAGGAAATCGTTGGGGTTCGTGCCGTCGCCATCGACGTCCCGGCGAAGGTCGGCGCTTGCCGAACCCTGGTAGGCGAGCCCCGCCTGGACGTGCGCCCTCCCGGCCCAGATCGGCCAGGCGTAGCGAGCGGTCGTCGACATTTTGAACTTGGGCGTAACAGGCAAACGCGTCCCGGATTCAGTCACGATGAAATCGCCGGGATCTGAACAGTCGGAATTACCGCCGGCGACGTTGCAGATATTGCCCTTGGTCTTGGCGTCGGTATATGCCGCCGCCGCTCTCAGCGACAGGCCGCCAGCGACATAGCTGACGTCGGTCTCGATGCCGTTGATCTTGGCGTCGCGGCCGTTTTGAACCACCGTCAGACTGTTTTCACCAAGGTAGCTGAACTGAAACGTCTCCCATCGCTGGTGATAGACCGCGCCATTCCATTGGAGGCGGCCAAAACTCGTCTTCCAGCCTAGCTCGTAATTGATCAGGAAGTCCGGATCGTAACCGGCGAGGCCCGGCTGGCGATTGATGCCGCCCGGTCGGAAACCCTTTGACCAGGTGGCGTAGAACATGAGGTCTTCTTGTGGCTTCCAGGTGCCATTGAAACGGTAGGTCCAGCCATGGTCCTTGCTCTCTTTGGGCTTGACGTCGCCGTTGTCGAACTCGCCAACGTTGATACAGGGCGTGCCATCGAGTCTCGCCATCGTGGATTAAGGTCGTGTCCGCGCCCGCAAGCTGCGCCTGGCGCAGCGTCAACCCGCTGACCGTAAAGCACTGCGCAACACCTGTTCTGGTACTGCCGACCACATTCGGCGGCGGGTTATCGTCCGCGCCCTGGAAGTAGTCGGGATTGCGTCCGAAGCCGGCGAAGCCGAACACGGTGTTGCGAAACTTGTAATAGCGCCCACCGCCGGTGAGCGTAATCTCGGGCGTGATGTCGAAACTGGCTTCTCCGAATAGCGCATAGTCGCGGTCGATGCGTTCCTGCTTGGTCAGCCAAAGTGTTCCCGGGAGGCCGTTGACCGACAGATCGTCGGCAAGATTATCGACTTTATAGTCCTGGAAAATATCATTGCTTTGGCGCTGGTAAAAGGCGCCCGCGATCACTCGAAACGCCTTGTCCGACGGCGATGAAACACGGAGTTCCTGGCTCAGTTTTTTGAAGTTATTCTTGCCGTGAATATACTGGGTCGGATCGATGGGGTCGCCCGCATTGTCGAAGAAATAGAGATAGTTAGCGAGACCGCCGTAAGTCTCGTAATAATCGTCATAGACCGCCGTATATTCGCTGTAATCGCTTATGCCGTCGGTTGGCCGATGCATGTATGCGCCGGCATAAGTGATATCGAAGTTGGCAATCTTCCCTTCGATCGTCATCGCGATCTGGGTGAATTTGTCCTTGCTGGGCTCTTTCCGGAACCGCACGGCTTCCAGGTCGTCGAGTTCTTTTTCCATATAGAACACGCCGTGCGATTTCGTGTTCTGGTGCATGATCGTCGGCGTGATGGTCCAGTTGTCGTCAAGGTCGATCTTGAGCGCGGCCCGGCCGCCGTAAGTCTTCAAATCGTTGAAATTCTTTTCAACGACGTCTTCGTTGTCGATGCTGAAGCCATTGCGTACGCAGCCGACGGTTTCGTCCGTATCAGGATCGACGATCGGATCGCCGCAATAGGTGCGGGTGCCGTGGACATTGTCGATATAGCCGGCATCCCGCTGCCAGAATGCGCTGGCCCTGAACGCGATGCGGTCTGTTACCGGCAGGTTGATCATGCCCTCAAGGCTGCCACCCCAGCCACCGTGAGCGACCTTGTTCAGCTCGCTGTCGATGCGGCCAGTCGTGATCCCCAGCTCAGGTTTGTTGGTAATGATGCGGATCGTGCCGGCTTCGCTCGACGCGCCGTAAAGCGTGCCCTGCGGGCCGGCGAGGCTCTCGATCCGCGCGATGTCGTAGATGTGAACGTCAAGCGTTCCGCCGATCGTCGTGATCGGCTGTTCGTCTAGATAGCTGCCGACTGACGGCAGCGATCCCGTGTGGTTGCCGTCACCGCCGGTCGCGACGCCGCGCATGTAAACGACCGTCGATCCCGGCGAGATTGTCTGGAAACTCACCGACGGCAGCTGCTTGGTATATTCCTCGAAGTTCGAAATATTGAGCTGGTCGAGCCGTTTCGTCCCGATTGCCTGGATGCTGACCGGGACATCCTGAAGATTCTCTTCGCGCTTGGTCGCGGTGACGATGATGACATTGCTGTCGTCATCTGTCGCTTCGGCAGGGCCTTCTTCCTCGCGAGTGTCCTGGGCGGTTTGCGCCGCAGCTTCGGGGGTAGCCGGAACCTCCTGTGCGAATGCCGGCGTTACAAATGCAGTCGAAGCGAGCAGAGCCAAAGTCAGCGCGCGAGTCGTCCGGTCAGTCATCAATCCCCCCATTGGACTTGTGTGACCGTATAGCGACAGAGCGATTGCGGCTTGTCAACGTGCAAACCGTTGCGGCAGCGCACCAAAGCGCGCGATTGTTTATTCAGCGTTGCACGAAGGACGCGGGCGCCTCTGGATATGCGTCCAGCACGTCGCCGAGCGCTTCCTTTAGCGGGCCCAGAAATGGCTCATATTGGCGCCATTCCTCGGTCGCGTCGCGATAGATGGGCTGGCGAACCTGTTCCGAGCTGGCTGTCCGCACCGCGCGCTTGGTTTCGTGGAAATCCAGGCAGGCCGACTCATACTCGAGACCGCAATGAGCAAGCAGCGCACGCACCTCCGCCTCGGTGTCGTCGACCATCCGCTCATAGATGACGCGATGCACCTTGCCCGGCAGCACATCGTCGACATGCGCCATCAGCCTCACATAGTCGGCGTAGTAAGTCCCGACATCGGTCAGATCGTAGGTAAACGCCTGCCCGCGCGCGAAATGCTGCCGGAAATTGGAGAAGCAGCATCCCAGAGGATGGCGCCGCGCATCAATGATCTTCGCGTTGGGGAGGATCAACTGGATGAAAGGTACGTAGAGCCAGTTATTGGGCAATTTGTCGATGAAGAAGGGCCTGTCGGTTCGTCGATGAATCGAGACCCGCTCCAGATATTCCTTGCCAAGTGCGGTTCGCTCCTCCGGCGACAGGCTCAACACACTCTTCGGATAGCCAGGATTCTTCCTAGCGAGGGCCGGGAGATCGGGAAGCTCCGATGTTCCTTCCACGAGTGAATGCGATGACAATATCTGTTCAACCAGGGTCGAACCGGCGCGCGGCATCCCGACGATGAATATGGGGTCCGGATCCTCGCAACCACCGCCGCGTCGCTCTTCGAAGTTTTCGCGGGTGAAGCTGGCGATGGCACGATCAACTGCTCGGGTGGTATCTTCGCGGCTGTAGGGCTGGCTCTTGCGCCGCAGGGCGTTACCAGCCGCGAAATATGCGAAGGCTCTGTCGGTCTCTCCGGCATCATGCATCGCCTTGCCGAGCGCGAACTCCAGATGGAAGCGGTCCTCCTCGCGCAGGTCGGGCTGATCGAGCGCAGCCCGCATCGCCGCGATATCGTCGCCGTCGAACTTCACCGTTTTTAAATTGGCCAGGCTGAACCAAGCTTCGCCCAGCCTGGGGTTGAGATTGATCGCCTTGCGATAAGCGTCGATGCCGTCTGCCTGCCGGCCGACCGTCTTCAGGATGTGGCCATAGCTCATCCACACTCGCGGCTGCTTGGGCGCGCGGGCCAACACATTTTCATACAGCCCGATCGCCTCGTCGAAATCGCCAAGGCGAGCAATGGTCGCGGCCTTCAAATTGAAATGACCGAGGTCCTCGCCATCCTCTTCGAATAGCTGGTCGAGCAGCGGCAAGGCTTCCGCCGGACGGCCCATCCGACCCAGCACGAGCGCCAGCTGCGCGCGAGCGGCTGTGAAGCCCGGCGCGATTTCTAGGGCTCGGCGCAATAAATGTTCGGAATCCCTCTGCCGTCCGATCCGCCAGGCCAGCTCGGCCAGCATGCGGATCGCCCTCGCGTCGAACGGATCCTCTTTCAGGTGCGGCTTCAGCAATCGCTCGGCCACGTCCAGCCGATTCTCGTGCAACGCCAGTGCGGCCTCCAAGAGCCGCGGATGCCAATGATGAGTGCCCTTCGTCGCCACACCGCTTCCCTAGCCCGCCATTCGCGCCCACGCCAAGCTGCGGATAAAAGTTTCGATTTAGGACTTTCCTCTGCTGCCCAAAGCGGCAATGGTAGCGCTCATGAAATATTTCGAAGACATGGAAGTCGGCGCCGAGACCGTCTTTGGCGACTATGATGTGACGCGTGAAGAAGTGCTTGAATTCGCGCATAAATATGATCCGCAGCCGTTCCACTTGAGCGACGAAGCAGCAGGGAAGACTCACTTTGGCCGCCTCGCGGCATCAGGCTGGCATACCTGTGCCATGACCATGGCGGTGATCGTTCGCCACTTGTCAGAAGATCGCCAGGCCGGCCTCGGCTCTCCGGGCGTGGACGATCTCCGGTGGCTAAAGCCGGTCTATCCGGGCGATCGGCTTACGGTCAGCGGCAAGATCATCGACAAGACACCGTCACGGTCGAAGCCGGACATCGGCAGCATCAGGACCGAGACCATCGTCACCAACCAGGACGAAGTCCGGGTAATGCGGTTCGTCTCGATCGTCCTGATGCTGCGTCGGCCAAACGAGGCCTAAAGCCTACTCTTCCCGAATGTTCTTGCGCGCACGCGCGTCGGAACGGCTTTCCCGCTCCTCGCTGGTCTGCGCCGAGCGAGCTTCGAGACGACGTTCGTGCCGAAGGCTTGCCTTGTGTCCGGGTTCGCTTTGGGAGGCGCTACGTTCGACGCGCTCGGGACGAGTGCCCCGCTCGACCCGGGCTGGTCGCTCGACGCTGCGTTCGACGCGCGCGGGGCGCGTGCTGCGCTCAACTCGGTTTGGCCGTTCGACGCTGCGATTGACGCGGGTGGGACGAACTGCCGCGGGCTTGCGCGAGAAATCGTTCCAATTCTCCCGGATGACTACCTGCTGGCCAGCACTGGTGGTTTGCGAAGCCCGCTCGCGGCGATCGCTCCAGTAGCGACGCTGAGCGTCGGTCCAACGGTGCGGCTGGCGATAGGCGTCGTAAACATAATAGCCGGTGCCGGGATAATAGAAGTCGTCGTACCAGCCCCAATAAGGTGCATAGCCGAGACCGTAACCGGGATAACCCGCACTATAACCGTAGCCCGGATATCCACCGCCATAACCATAGCCCGGATATCCTCCGCCATAGCCGTAGCCATAGTCGGAGCCGTAATAGCCATTGCCGCCCCCAACCGAGACGCCACCGTAGCCGTAGGGCGTTATGCAGGCCGAGAGTCCAAGGGTTGCCAAGACCGCGATTGCAGCGGCGCGAAATCGATACGCATACATAAGAGATCTCCGATACTCATGGAGTTTGAAGTCTCTTTTTAACTCAGTAGCTTGAACCGGCTGTGAACCAGTCCGCGGGAATGCGGCCTGCTCGAGGGGACTAATGGCCCTCGAATGCCATCAGGCTTACAGCCTCAATGCCTGCGTCGGACAGCGCCTTGCCGCCACCCAGATCGGGAAGGTCGATCACGAACCGGGCACCGGCAACCTCGCCTCCCGCCCTCGTGATCAGCCGCGCCGCTGCAAGCGCCGTGCCGCCGGTCGCCAGCAAGTCGTCGACAATAAGGACGCGGGCCCCGGGCGCGCAGGCGTCGACATGCATCGCCAGCCGGTCGGTGCCATATTCGAGGGCATAGTCCTCGGCGATTGTCGCTCCAGGCAGCTTGCCGTCCTTGCGGATCAGCAACAGGCCTGCGCCAATCTTGGCTGCCAGCGCTCCGCCGATCGCAAAGCCGCGCGCCTCGATGGCGGCAACCAGATCGACCGGCCGGTCGACCGTCGCAGCAAGCGCATCGATGGTCCGTACGAAGCCTGCGTGGTCGAGCAACAGCGTCGTAATGTCGCGAAACTCTATCCCCGGCTTGGGGAAGTCCGGAATGGTGCGGACCAGCGCCCTCAGATCGTCATGGGCGCTGGTCACGCGGCCATCCTTTACTCGTCGATGCCAGCCTTCTTGCTGGCACGCGTGCGCTTGGCCTTGTTCGCCGGGTCGAGCGGCCCAACCGGCGCGACCTTGCGCTTCGCCTCGGCCCAGATGTTGCGATAGCTCAAATAGGCCAGGATCGTCGCAACGATCAGGAACAGAAGCACCGGCCAGCCGGACTTGTGCCGGCCCTGAAGGTTCGGTTCGGCGGTCCACACCAGGAAGGCCGCAACGTCCTTCGCCATCTGGTCGACGGTTGGCTTGGGGTTGCCTGGCGCATAGGTCACCTGGCCTTCGCTGGTCAGCGGCGGCGGCATGGCGAGGTTGAGGTTGGCGAAGTAGGGGTTGTAGTGGAGCCCAGCCGGGGTCTTTGCCGCCGGGAATTCCTTCAGCAGCGCCGCCGGCTGATTCTGATAACCGGTCAGCAGCGAATAGATATAGGCCGCGCCGCCCTCGCGCGCCTTGGCCATCAGCGACAGGTCGGGCGGAAGCGCATTGTTGTTCGCGGCGCGTCGCCGCGGTTTCATTGGCGTAGGGCGATGGGAAGTAGTCCGACGGGATTGCCTTGCGGGTCGCCGGCTCGCCGGTTTCCGGATTGATCGACGCGAACCTCCGTCGGCCACTGGTTGGCGATCGCCTTCACCTCGGCCTCGTTATAGCCGAGCGCATGGAGGTCGCGGAACGCGACCAGGTTGAGGCTGTGGCAGCCCGAGCAGACTTCCTTGTAGACCTGGAAGCCGCGCTGCAGCTGCTGCTTGTCGAACTGGCCGAACGGCCCGTCCGAAGCGAGGTGCAGCTCCTTATGCTCCTTGTGGAACTCCTCCTCGGCAGTCGCAGGGGGAGGCGACTGAAAATAGGCCTTCAGGTTGCTGCCGAATGCCCACAGCAGGACGACGACAAAGGCGAGGCCGATAAGACGGGCAATCCAACGGATCATGAAACACTATCCCCCTTAATTCGCTGCGAGCCGTTTGACCGATCGGCGCCGCTTCCGCTTTTTCCCCGTGGAGCACCGACGTCGAGATCGACGTGGGCAGCGGCAGCGGCCGTTTCATATTTGGAAACGAGCGGCAGGATGATCAGGAAGTGCGCGAAATAATAGGCCGCCGCGATCTGGCTGACATCGCGACGTACAAGGGCGTCGCCGGCGAGCCGCCGCAATAGCCGAGGACGACCACGTCGATCATCAGCAGCCAGAAGAAGCGCTTGAACACCGGGCGATAGGCGCCCGAGCGAACCGGCGACTTGTCCAGCCAGGGCAGGAAGAACAGCAGCAGGATCGAGGCGAACATCGCCAGCACGCCCCACAGCTTCGCCGGCAGGATGAAGTCGACGGTGAAGGCGCGCAGGATCGCGTAGAACGGCCAGAAATACCATTCGGGCACGATGTGCGCCGGCGTCGCCAGCGGATTGGCCGGAATGTAATTGTCCGGATGGCCAAGCGCGTTCGGCGCGAAGAACACGACCGCGGCATAAACCGTCAGGAACGCAGCCGCGAACCAGCCGTCCTTGGCGGTGTAGAAGGGATGGAAGGGCAGCGTGTCCTTCTCGCTCTTGACGTCGACGCCGGTCGGGTTGCGCGAACCCGGAATGTGCAGCGACCAGATGTGCAGGATCACCACGCCGGCAATCACGAACGGCAGCAGATAGTGCAGCGAGAAGAAGCGGGTCAGCGCCGCCTGGTCGGGCGCGATAACCGCCCAGCAGCCAGACGCGGATCGGCTCGCCGACCAGCGGGAATGCCGAGAAGAAGCCGGTGATGACCTGGGCGCCCCAATAGCTCATCTGGCCCCAGGGAAGGACATAGCCCATGAAGGCGGTGGCCATCATCAACAGGTAGATGACGAGGCCGAGCATCCACACCAGCTCGCGCGGCGCCTTGTAGGACCCGTAATAGAGGCCGCGGAAGATGTGGATGTAGACGACGATGAAGAAGAAGCTGGCGCCGTTGGCGTGGGCGTAGCGCATCATCCAGCCGGCAGTTCACGTCGCGCATGATGTGCTCGACCGAATTGAACGCGCCGTCGGCAGACGCGAAATACCACATCGCCAGGACGATGCCGGTGACGATCTGGATGGTCAGGAAGACCCCGGACAGGACGCCGAAATTCCAGCCGTAGTTGAGATTGCGCGGCACCGGATAGCCGCCGCCGACGGCATTGAAGACCAGCCGCGGGAGCGGCAGGCGCTCATCCATCCAGCGGCCGAGTTCAGTCTTGGGTTCGTAGGGCTTGGCCCAGGCAAAGCTCATGACTCGTCTGTCCCCTGTTAGCCGATGGTCACGACAGTGTCGGACTTGAATTCATAATCCGGCACCATCAGGTTTAACGGCGCCGGTCCCTTGCGGATACGCGCGGCCGTATCGTAGTCCGAGCCGTGGCACGGGCAGAAATAGCCGCCGAATCGTCCGCGATTCTCGCCCTCGCCGACGCCCAGCGGCACGCAGCCCAGGTGGGTGCAAACGCCAAGCGTGATCAGCCAGTTCTCCTTGCCCGGCTTGGTCCGCTCGGCAAGCGTCTGCGGATCGCGCAGCTCGCTCAGCGGCACCGCGTTGGCCTCCGCGATTTCCTGCGGCGTCAGGTTGCGGACGAACACCGGCTGCTTGCGCCAGCTGGTCTTGATCGCCTGGCCCGGCGCGATCTTCGAGATGTCGACCTCGGTCGAGGCGAGCGCCAGCACGTCGGCCGGCGGGTTCATCTGGTTGACCAGCGGAAGCGCGACGGCGACCGCGCCGACGCCAGCGAAGCTGACGGCGGCAATATTGATGAAATCGCGGCGGCGGAGGCTGTGGTCAGCCTCGATCTGCGCGGCGTTGGTTTCTTCCAGCGTGGCCATGCTCACCCTTAAGACCGAATTTCGCGTGAGTGCCGAAAGGCATCGGAACAGGCCGCTCCGGATGCTTCCGGGGCGGTTGGCGGGCCTGATAGCGCCTCACCTCGCATATGCAAATGGTCAAATTGCCCGGCTTGTGTCGGCGAGCCGAGGGCGGACTATCGCCGCGCGCATGCGGCTATGCCTTTACCAGCCCGAAATCGCCGGCAATGTCGGCGCGGTGATGCGCCTCGGCGCCTGTTTCGGCGTGCCGATCGACCTGATCGAGCCGATGGGCTTTGCATGGGACGACAAGCGAGTGCGGCGCACGGCGATGGACTATATCGATCATGTCGATGTGACGCGCCATGCCTCGTTCGACGCATTTCGCCGGGCCGTACCCGGGCCGCCTGGTCCTGTTCACCACCAAGGCCGATGCTCTGCCTATGACTTTGCATTCCAGCCGGACGATATTCTGATGTTCGGCAAGGAAAGCGCCGGTGTCCCGGCCGAAGTCGCCGCGCGCGAGCGACGCTGCGTTGCGGATCCCGATCCGGCGCGCAGGTCCGCTCGTTCAACCTTGCTACATCCGCAGCGCTCGCCCTTGGCGAGGCGCTGCGACAGACCCAGGGACTGCCCGCATGAAAGCGCTCGACGACCAGCAACAGGCCGCTCGCGACTGGTTCGAACTTGCTGCGCACGCGCATCTGCGACGAGTTCGAAGCGATCGAGCGCGAAGCGGGCAGCGATGCGAGTTTCGAATTTATCCCCTGGGATCGGATCGACGACGACGGAACCCCGGGCGGCGGCGGTGTGCGCGGACAGATGACCGGCACGGTGTTCGAAAAGGTCGGCGTCAACGTTTCGACCGTCGGCGGCCGCTTTTCGCCGGAATTCGCGAAGCAGATTCCAGGCGCCGAAGAGGACCCGGACTTCTTCGCCACCGGCATCAGCCTGGTCGCGCACATGGCCAACCCGCACGTGCCCGCCGTGCACATGAACACCCGCTTCCTGACCACGACGAAGCGCTGGTTCGGCGGCGGAGCGGACCTCAATCCCGCCATCCCCTATCGAGGACGATACGGACGCCTTTCATGCGCGAATGCGTGCCGCCTGCGCGGCGCACGACCCGACCTTCTATCCGCGCTTCTCAAAGTGGGCGGAGGAATATTTCTGGCTTCCGCACCGCAATCGTGCGCGCGGCGTCGGCGGCATCTTCTACGACCGGCTGGAAGGTCATTTCGACGAGCATTTCGCCTTCACCCGCGATGTCGGCGAAGCCTTCCTCGACATCTTCCCGCAGATCGTCCGCAAGCGCATGGACAACGCCCTTCAGCGATGCGGACATGGAGGAACTGCTCGAATTTCGCGGCCGCTACGTCGAGTTCAACCTGCTCTACGACCGCGGCACGCTGTTCGGACTTAAGACCGGCGGCAACATCGACGCCATCCTGATGAGCCTGCCACCTCTGGCCAAATGGCGTTGAGACCTAATCCGCGCGTTGGACTTCAGGGACGCTAGCCTGACCGGAGCTAAGCTGGGCATATATCCGCGCCAGCATAGCTGTGTAGACCATGACGAAGCCGGCCTGGACCAGGCCGCCGGCAAGCGCGATCAGCAGCAATGAAATTGACCAAGCCTCGGGTTGCCCGAGAGCGAGGGTGACCATGCCTCCGACCACCATGCCCACGACCATGGCGACAATCAGAAAACCGATCATCAGCATGACGATGAAGCCGAGCAGTCGCCAGAAATGCCCCGCCGTGAGCGCGAAGCAGCGCTTAAGCGTGGCAATCGGGCCAACCGTCTCGCAAGCGGCGACCGCAAGCAGCAACAGCAGTCGTACGGCGATGTAAAGCAGGAGCAGGAAACATAGAAACAGCAACAGCCAGCCCGTCCCGCTGATGCTGGTCCAGTCAAATTGCCCGCTTTCAAGTGAGGTAATCGAAGTTATGGCCAACACCGCCGAAAACAGCAGGATCACCGGCACCGATACGGCGAGCGCTGCAAGGATCAGCGTTGGAACCCGTCGCGACGCTTGCTTGATGGCCTCGCCCACGCTTCCTTGCCAGCCGTTGACCAGCAGCACGATCGCAATCTGGCCGACCATCATGACGATCAGCATCGCTAGCGCCACCAGCATCCACGGCCCGGGCGGCGGCTCCTGCCCCGTTGGAACCTGTGGCTCGACCATTGAGACGACTGCTGCGGGGAGCAGAACCATCCCTAGCGCGACTGGAACGATCAGCTTGCGGTTGGCTTGAAGCGCGGCTTTGGCTTCGTCCCAGGCTTTTCCGATCGACAATGAACTCATGGCGGCCCCCAATACATTGATGCGCTCGTTATGCGTAGCGAGAGGGCCGCTGGCAATCGCCCTTGCTCGAACGCCTAGGCGGGACCATGTCGCAACCGATGCTTGACGAAATCGAATGGCGAATAAGCGAAGGGCTAGTTCCTTACACTGAAGCGCTGGCCGAGATGGAGGCACGCGCCGCTGCAGTGCGCGCTGGGCAGGCGAATGAGCTGGTCTGGCTGCTCGAGCACCCGCCACTGTTTACCGCCGGCACCAGCGCCGACCCGACCGAGCTGTTCAATCCAATGGGTTTCCCGGTCTTCGAGGCGGGGCGAGGCGGCCGCTACACCTATCATGGACCTGGGCAGCGGGTGGGCTACCTCATCCTCGACCTTGAAAAGCGCGGTCGCGACATCCGTCGCTTCGTCCATTCGCTGGAAGGCTGGATGATCGACGCGCTCGGCGAGCTTGGAGTCGCAGCACGGCGCGAGCCAGGGCGCATCGGCATCTGGACCGGCGCAGGCGCGGCCGAGGCGAAAATCGGCGCGATCGGGGTTCGCGTGCGCCGCTGGGTGACGATGCACGGCTTTTCGATCAACGTCTCGCCCGACCTGTCGCACTTCGGCGGAATCGTGCCTTGCGGCATAGCTGAATATGGCGTGACCAGCCTGGATGCGCTCGGGAAAAATGACGGCATGGGTGCGGCTCGATGATGCTCTCAAGGTAACTTTCTCGTTTTTCCTCAATAGTTTGTCGGATATCTCACAAGCCGCTTGAGGCGGGTCACCCTCCCGACTATTGTGCGCTCGATTTGCGATGCGGGGCAGCCCCTCAGCAGATCTAACAATCAAGGGAGTTTTGAATGCGTGCTCTGATCCTGGTCGCCGGTGCGGCCCTGGCAGTTTCGGCTTGCAGCAGCAACGAAGCCGCTGAAAACACGATGAATGTCGACGAGACGCTCACCACCGAGAACGTCGTCGCCAATGACACCACCGCGATCGACGCTTCGACCGCGTATGGACGCCAACATGACCATGGACGCCAACGCTGTTGACGCCAATGCGACTGCTGACGCGAACGCGACCGCCGAGACGAACGCCCAGTAATTGGCGCGCGGGGCCGCTCTGGCGGCCTTTCGGTAAAGGAAAGGGGCTGCCGGTTCGTCCGGCGGCCCCTTTTTCATGGCAGGCCGACCACCTTGTGCGCCTGGAGCGTCAGGCGCCAGCGGGGCCTGCGCATGGCCAGGTCGATCGCTGCGTCAATCGAAGCCTTGCGGTCAGGGCCGTCCAGCGGCTGGACCAAGAAGTGATCGAATTCCCACTGCTCAATTTCTGCCGGATCGATCCCCTTTTGAGGCCAGACCAGCTTTAGCTCGTCACCCGAACGCTGCACCACATCCGTCCCGGCCTTGGGGCTGACGCACAGCCAATCGATTCCGGGCGTGGCGGGGAGCGTCCCGTTGCTCTCGACCGCTACCCGGAAGCCGCGCCGATGCAGCGCATCGATCAACCGCTCATCGAGCTGCAGCATCGGCTCGCCGCCGGTCACGACGACAAGGCGAGCGCTCTGTCCCCTCGCCCCACAGCGCTTCGACATGAGCGGCCAGCGTCTCCGGATCCGCGAACTTGCCCCCGCCCGGTCCGTCGGTGCCGACGAAATCGGTGTCGCAGAAATTGCATTGAGCAGTGGCGCGATCCTGTTCCCGTCCGCTCCACAGGTTGCAGCCGGCAAAGCGCAGGAAGACCGCACGGCTTCCTGCCTGAACGCCTTCGCCCTGCAAGCGTCAGAAATGCCTCTTTGACCGCGTAGCTCATGCAAGTCGGCGTAGCGGGTCGGGTCAGGAAGGCCCGCTTCCTCAAATCCCTTGGCACGCAGCCGGCAGGCATCGCACAGTCCGCAGGCGCCCCGTCGGGCGCCGGATCGTAGCAGCTGTGGCTGAGCCCGGCATCGAGGCCAAGGCGAGCCGCCTCCCGCGCGATGTCGGCCTTGGTCATATGCTGGAGCGGGGCGTGGATCGTGAAGCCATCGCCTTCGACGCCTGCCTTGGTCGCCCTATTGGCCAATGCTTCGAATGCGGCGATGAATTCCGGCCGGCAATCGGGATAGCCCGAATAATCGAGCGCGTTCACCCCGACGTAACAGATCGTGCGCGCCGGCGGCCTCGGCCCAGGCCAGCGCCAGGCTCAGGAATACGGTGTTGCGGGCCGGTACGTAGGTGACCGGGATCCCCTCCTGCCGACGCCGCCCTTGGGCACCGCAATGTCGCTGGTCAGCGCCGAACCGCCAAATGCCGACAAATCCAGCGGCAGGACGATGTGCCGGTCGGCCAGCTGAGTGGCGATGCGCCGCGCCGCTTCCAGCTCGACCCGGTGGCGCTGGTGATAGTCCACCGTCAAGGCAAGCACGCCGAATCCCGCCTCCCGCGCCAGTGCGGCGCAGACCATCGAATCGAGGCCGCCCGACAGGAGCACAACCGCGTCGCGCCGACTCACAAGATGATCCCCAGCTTTGGCGCGAGCCAGTTCATCCCGGCGTACAACGCAATGGTCATGATGCAGGCAATCGCCATGGTTGCGGCGAAACTTACCCCCCGATGCAGCAGCGCCGGAATGACAAGAAACATGGGCATCGAAGGCAGGATGAACCAGAAGGCTCCCATCGACAGGCTGGCAACGCTCTCCGCGTCCTGTGTTTCTCCGTACAACCAGATCATCGACAGTACCGACACCAGCGGCAGCGATGCGATGAGACCGCCCCACCCGGGGTAGCGCTTGGCGATGGTCGAAATCGTTGCCACCAGGACCCCCGACAGGATCGCCTTGAGGATGAACAGGAACATCGCGCCCCCTTGCCGCGCAAGGCGGAAAAAAGAAGGCCGCCCGAGGGCGGCCTAGTTGCGGGCCTAGGCCCGACAGGGAGGAAAACGTGCCGAAGAAGGGCACGAGGACATCAATAACCCGATCATGGTTAAGAGCGGGCTTAACGAGCCACGCAATCGCCCATGCGCCGGGCATAAAGTTTGTAATGAAAAGGCAGGCCGCCAGAAATGCCCTGCGTGTCGATCGTCAGCGAGCGCGGGGTGACCAGCGTCACTGCCGACCGGCCGAAGCCGCCGTCGGCGCAGGTGTAGTGAATTTCAGCCAGGTTACCGCTGTCGTCGAATCACTTTGCGGGTACAACGGCCCTGGCGATGCTCGAACTGCGCCAGCACGTCTGGCGACGGAACGCACAGCTTGGTCGGATCATGACCGGTCGCGCTTTGGCTGACTTCCCACAGCCCACCGGCCGCTGGCGCCAGGGCGCGCGGAAAACCGGCAGCCGCTGCGAGGCTTGCCGACAGGGTTACAGCGGCCGCAAGGCCGATTCGCACTGAGCTACGCATTGGTCGCCATTTACCACGCACCCATTAATCGAAAGCAACTTTTTGCATCGTTTCAAGCGGCTTCGGCCGCGATCGGAAAGCTGGTTGCGCAAAATGCGCAATCGACCCTGATCAAGCCGTCCTCGCCGACCATCTCGGCCCGCTCCTCGGGCGGAAAGCGGGCAGATGACGGAGGCGATATAGTCCGGGCTGCAACGGCAGCCCTTGGACAATGCAACCGGCGCCAGGGTCCGCACTTCCTCTTCCTCGTGAAGCAGGCGCCAGACCAGATCGTCGAGCGGCAGTTCGCGATCGAGCAGCTCCTCCGGCTTCACCGAACCGACCAGCACCGCGACGTGCGGCCATTCGGGATGATCGAGCCTCGTGTGCAGCCGATCCCGCCCCTCTTCGCCTTCGGGCAGATGCTGGAACATCAGTCCGCCGGCGACCCAGCCATTGCTCGTCCTTCCGCGCGGCAAGGCGGACGATCGACGGTATCTGCTCGGACTGCGCGAAATAGCTTTGCGCCGCTTCGGCCAGGCCTTCGCCTTCAAGCGGGACGATTCCCTGGTAGCGCTCGTTGGTCGCCGGCTGGTCGAAGGTAATGGCGAGATAACCCCGGCCGAAGAGGCGAAAAGAGCGTGGGATGCGGCCCGGCCTCGGCCAACCGTTCCGGATCATGGCGGACATAGCCGCGCAGCTCGCCGCCCTTATAGTCGCAGACGAGCAGCTCGACGATGCCGGCCTCCGTCTGCGCCTGGATGGTCAGTTGGCCGTTCGGATCCTTAAGCAGCGAGCCGAGCAGTGCGGTCAGCACCAGCGCTTCGGCGAGCAATTGCTCGATCACCGGCGGATAGCCGTGGTTGGCGAGGATCGTGTCCAGCGTCGGCCCGATACGCGCGGCGCGACCCCGGGCGTGCCGCGAAGGCACGGTGACGCCCAGCGCGACGTCCTGTTTCAAGCGAGATTTCAGTCATCAGCGGCCAAATGGGCACAGACGCGCCAAATCGCAACCTAGCCGATTTTGCCCATGGCCCAGAGCAGCAGCGCTTTCTGCGCATGGAGCCGATTCTCGGCCTCGTCCCACACCGCCGACTGCGGCCCGTCGATCACCGCGTCGGTCACCTCTTCGCCGCGATGTGCCGGCAGGCAGTGGAGGAACGTTGCGCCCGGCGCGGCAAGCGCCATCAATCTCCTCGTCGACCTGGAAGGACGCAAAGGCCTCCTGCCGATACTCGTCGTCTTCCTGACCCATCGACACCCAGGTGTCGGTCACCACCACTTCCGCCCCGCCGATCGCCTCCTTGGGATCGGGCGTGAAATTGATCCGGCCGCCACGGGCCACGGCCGACGAAGAAATCACCATATCCGGCTCGAACTGGTTCGGGCAGGCAACGGCCAATTCGAAATGCATCAGCGAGGCCGCTTCGATCAGCGAGTTGCAGACATTATTGCCGTCGCCGAGCCAGGCCCAGCGCGACCCGGCCAGCTTGGCCCGCTTTTCGATGACGGTCTGCATGTCCGCCAGCAGCTGGCAGGGATGCGACAGGTCGGTCAGTCCGTTGATCACCGGCACGGTGGCGTGCTGCGCCAGCTCCTCGGCCTTCTTATGATGGTCGGTGCGGATCATGATCGACATCGGCAAAGCGCGACAGGACGCGCGCCGTATCGGCGATGGTCTCGCCCCGGCCGAGCTGCGACGAGGCTGCTGTCGAGGATGATCGCCGAGCCGCCGAGCTGGCGCATCGCAAGATCGAAGCTGACGCGGGTCCGGGTCGAGCTCTTCTCGAAGATCATCGCCAGCACCGCGCCGTCGAGCGGGCGATCGGCATCGACCTTGCCCTTGGGCCAGCCGGCGCGGCGCTCCTTCCTCTCCATCGCCTCATTGAGGATAGCGGCGATGGCCTCCCCGCCCGGCGTCCGCGAGGTTGAGGAAATGGCGCAGGCTCATGCCGCTTCGGGAACGTCGTAATCGGCCGCCGCGGCCGACAGGCCTTCGACGAACTCGGCGATGTCGGCCTCGTCGATGTTGAGCGGCGGCAAGCACGCGGACGACATTGTCGCCGGCGGCGACGGTCAGGATGCCCTTGGTGCGCAGATAGCCGACGAACGCCCGGCTGTCGGTCTTCATCTTGATGCCGAGCATCAGGCCCAGGCCGCGCACGCTCTCGAACAGATGGTCGTGGTTGGGGATCATCTGCTCCAGCGCCGAGCGCAGCCGCTCGCCCATCTTGCGGACATGGGCCAGGAACTCGTCATTGGCGACGACGTCGAACACCGCCTGGCCGGCGGCCATCGCCAGCGGGTTGCCGCCATAGGTCGACCCATGGGTGCCGACGACCATGCCGGCCGCGGCCTTTTCGGTGGCGAGGCAGGCGCCCATCGGGAAACCGCCGCCGATGCCCTTGGCCGAGGCCATGATGTCCGGCGTGACCCCATAATATTCATAGGCGTAGAGATATCCGGTGCGCGCGACGCCGCACTGCACCTCGTCGAACACCAGCAGCAGGTCATTCTCGTCGCAGGCCTTGCGGAGGCCGGCGATGAATTCCTTGCTGGCGGGACGGATGCCGCCCTCGCCCTGGACCGGCTCGAGCAGGAAGCCGGCGGTATTCTCGTCGATCGCCGCCAGCGCGGCCTCGAGATTGTCGAACGCGACAACCTTGAAGCCCGGCAGCAGCGGCGCGAATCCGTCGATCATCTTGGCCTGATCGGTCGCGCTGATCGTCGCCATCGTCCGGCCGTGGAAGGCGTTGGAGAAGGTGATCAGCGTGTGCTTGTGCGGATTGCCCTTGGCGTGGTGATAGCGGCGCGCCGTCTTGATCGCGCACTCGACCGCCTCGACGCCCGAATTGGTGAAGAACACCGTGTCGGCGAAGGTCAGGTCGATCAGCCGCTGGGCGAATGCCTCGCCCTGCGGGCTGCCGTACAGGTTCGACACGTGCATCAGCGTCGCCGCCTGCTCCTGGATCGCCTTGGTCAGGTGCGGGTGGCCATGGCCCAGCAGATTGACGGCAATGCCGGCAGCGAAATCGAGATATTTCTCGCCCTGCTCGCCATAGAGATAGACCCCCTCGCCCCTAACCGGCCGCACGGGCGAACGCGGGTAAACGGGCATGAGCGGCGTGATGGCCATGGGGGCTCCTTGTCGGCGATTTGAAAAAGGCAAAGGCGGCTCTCGCGACCGCCTTTGGCGAGCCTATAGCCATGACGCCAATTAAACGAAAGGGGCGGCCCATAAGGACCGCCCCTCCCTTACGCATTACCCGGGCAACTGGCCCAAAGGGTTAGTCGTGGTCGTAACCGCGATCGTCTTCGTAACGATCGTTGCGACCGTCGCGGTCGCGGTCCGACCAGCCGGCCTGGTTGTAGACAGCCGCCGTAGCGGTTGCCGTCACGGGCCTCGCGCTGGATGCGCACCTCGAGCCGCTGGATGCCGCGTCTCGATGTCGTAGCGCTCCCGGCCGTTGAGGCCGTTGCGGAGCGCATAGCGCAGCCGGCGCTCAAGCTCGCGCGACTCGCCGCGCAAGTTGCTCGCCTCGCGCTCGCTCAGGATGTTGCGGCGTCGAGATGGTTGATCTGGCGCTGCAACTGGTCGATCCGCACCTGGAGACGACGGGCCTGGCCATAATTGTCATAGCCATAGGCATAGCCCTGCGGCTGCTGCGGATACTATTGGGCGGCGGCCGGCGCTGCTGCAACGAGGGTCGAAGCGGCAAGCGCGGCAGAAATAAGAAACTTACGCATCTGGCTCTCTCCTTTGAGAAGCGGTTGATGCGTATCTTTTGGAGCTTGGGCAGTGAGGCGACGCTGAACGCGACCGTTATCGGAGGTTCAGCGACCTTAACCGTTCAACCGGTTGGAAAAGCTCAATTCTTGATTTTCCACCCGCTTTTGAGGACCGCGTAGCAGACGCGAACAGAGCAGCGACGTTCAGCAGCAATAGCCCGATCGCGCCGACCATAGATCGGCGAATCGGCTTCGCTGAGGAACCCGTGGCGGAAGCCCGAGATGACATAGAAGAAGGGGTTGGCATGGCTGATCGCCCGGAATGTCGGGCGACAGCTGCTCGACCGAATAGAAGGTGCCCGAAAGCAGCGACAGCGGCGCGACGACGAAATTGCTGACCACCGCCGCATGGTCGAACTTGTCGGCCCAGACCGAGGTCAGCAGGCCGAGGAAGGCGAGCATCAGCGATCCCATCAGTCCGAACCAGAGGATCGACAGCGGATGGGCGATCCCGACATGGACGCCCGGCCACAGCGCCATGATCAGCCAGACCGCGAAGCCGACCAGGATGGCGCGGGTGACCGACGCACCGACCAGGCCGGCGATCAGCTCGCCGACCGACAGCGGCGGCATCAGATAATCGACGATCGTCCCCTGCATCTTGCCGACCAGCAGCGAGAAGCTGGAGTTGGCGAAGCTGTTCTGGATCATCGCCATGACGATCAGGCCCGGTGCGATGAAATCGGCGAACGGCACGCCCAGCACCGTCTTGCCTTCGCGGCCCAGTGCGACCGTGAAAATGACGAGATAAAGCAGGGTCGTGACCGCCGGCGCCCAGATGGTTTGCATCTGCACCTTGAAGAAGCGCCGCACCTCCTTGATATAAAGGGTCGAAAGGCCGCCCCAGTTGACGCCTTCAAGCGTCGCCTTGCCGGGTTCGCTTCGAACCCAAGAGGGAGTCTGGTCGTTCACGCGACAATCGCCTATCGGCAGCCGCGGCGGCACGCAACAATGCACGGAGTTTGAAATTACAATGAGCTGGACCGACGAGCGCATCGAGCGCCTCAAGGCATGTGGACCCAGGGCGCCACCGCCAGCCAGATCGCCGAGGAACTGGGCGGGGTCAGCCGCAACGCGGTGATCGGCAAGGCGCACCGCCTCGGCCTCGAATCGCGCCCCTCGCCGGTGAAGGCGGGCGAGGAGAAGGAAAAGAAGGCCAAGGCCGGCGCCGGCGCCGAAGGCCGCCAAAGCCATCGCCGCCCCGAAGCCCGCGCCTGCCGCGGCCGAACCCCGGGAGACCATTGCCGAGGCGCGCCCGTCCGCGGCGCCGAGCTGCGCCGGCCCAGTCAAAGCACGGTTCGATGCGACGACGATCCAGTATCGCTCGGTCGGACCGGGCGGCTTCATCCGCCAGGGACCCGGCGACACGCAGGCGCCGATCCCGCCGGCTCCGCCGCGCCGCCTGGTTCCGGCCAAGCCATCCGCGGAAGTGGCCGACAAGACATCGCTGCTCGACCTGAACGACCGCGTCTGCCGCTGGCCGATGGGCCATCCGGGCGAGCCCGATTTCCACTTCTGCGGACAGCCGTCCAACCCCGGCTATCCCTATTGCGTCGAGCATTGCGGCGTCGCCTACCAGGCGCAGCTGCCCCGCCGCGATCGCCGCCCGCCGCCGCCACTGCCATTCGGTGGGCCGAGAGTTCGCTGACCCATCCAAGCCCCGGCGGAAACGCCGGGGCTTTTTTCAAAGCGATTGTGGCTTCCTCGACGCTTGGCAGCAGCCTCCGCGTGACCCTATAGCGTTCGACAAATGTCCGATCTTTTCGCTTCCGGTTCCACACCTTCGTCCGACAACTACGACGCTTCCGCGATCGAGGTCCTCGAAGGCCTCGAGCCGGTCCGCCGGCGACCGGGCATGTATATCGGCGGCACCGACGAGCGCGCGCTCCATCACCTCGCCGCCGAAGTCATCGACAATAGCGATGGACGAAGCGGTCGCCGGTCATGCCAGCCGGATCGAGGTCACGCTCGACCCGGGCAACCGGCTGACGGTCACCGACAACGGTCGCGGCATCCCGGTCGACCCGCACCCCAAATATCCGGGCAAGTCGGCGCTCGAAGTGATCCTCACCACGCTCCATTCGGGCGGCAAGTTCGAGGGTAAGGCCTATTCCACCTCGGGCGGCCTCCACGGCGTCGGCGTCTGCGTCGTCAACGCGCTTTCGACCGAGACGATCGTCGAGGTCGCGCGCGAGAAGAAGCTCTACCGCCAGAGCTTTCGCCAAGGGCATCGCCACCTCGCCGCTCGAGGAAGTCGGCGCCGCGCCCAACCGGCGCGGCACGACCGTCACCTTCACCCCCGACCCCGAAATCTTCGGCAGGACGCGACGTTCAACGCCGGAGCGGCTCTACAAGCTCGCCCGATCCAAGGCCTATCTGTTCGCCGGGGTCGAAATCCGCTGGCGCTGCGACCCGTCGCTGGCCAGCGAGGACGTGCCGGAGCAGGCCGTGTTCCAGTTCCCGGGCGGCCTTGCCGACCATCTGCGCGAACAGCTTGGCGGACCGCGAATGCGTCACTCGCCCGCCCTTCGCCGGCCGGCAGGATTTCCCCGACGGCCAGGGCTCGGCCGAATGGGCGGTCGCCTGGCCGCTGTGGAGCGAGGGCTCGAACGAAAGCTATTACTGCAACACCATCCCGACCCCCGACGGCGGCACCCATGAAGCGGGCCTGCGCGCCGCGCTGACCAAGGGCATTCGCGCCTTCGGCGAGCTGGTCGGGCAGAAGAAGGCCAAGGACATCACCGCCGACGACGTCTTCAACGGCGTCGAGCTGATGCTCTCGCGTGTTCATCCGCAACCCGCATTTCCAGAGCCAGACCAAGGACCGCCTGACCAGCCTCGAGGCGGCGCGCTTCGTCGAGGCTGCGGTGCGCGACCATTTCGACCATTATCTCGCCGACAATATGGACCGTGGCCGCGCGCTGCTTGGGCGCGATCCTCGAGCGGATGGACGAGCGGCTGAAGCGCCGCGCCGAGCGCGAGGTCAAGCGCAAGACCGCGACCAGCGCCCGCAAGCTGCGCCTGCCCGGCAAGCTCACCGACTGCGCCAACGACGATGCCGAAGGCACCGAGCTGTTCATCGTCGAAGGCGACAGCGCCGGCGGATCGGCCAAGCAGGCGCGCGACCGCAAGACCCAGGCGATCCTGCCGATCCGCGGCAAGATCCTGAACGTCGCCTCGGCCACCGCCGACAAGATCCGCGCCAACCAGGAAATCGCCGACCTCCAGCTCGCGCTGGGCTGCGGCACCAAGGACAAATGGGCCGAGGAGGCGCTGCGCTACGAGCGGGTCATCATCATGACCGACGCCGACGTCGACGGCGCCCATATCGCGACCCTGCTGATGACCTTCTTCTTCCAGGAAATGCCGGAGCTGGTGCGGCGCGGCCATCTGTTCCTGGCCCAGCCGCCGCTCTATCGCCTGACCGCGGGGCCAAGTCGGCCTATGCGCGCGACGACGCGCACCGCGCCGAGCTGGAGCGCACCGAGTTCAAGGGCAAGAAGGTCGAGGTCGCCCGCTTCAAGGGCCTCGGCGAGATGAACCCGCAGCAGCTGCGCGAAACGACGATGGACCCGGCGTCGCGGTCGCTGATCCGCATCACGCTGCCGGCCGAATATCAGGACCGCCAGCCGGTCCGGGACCTGGTCGACCGGCTGATGGGCAAGAACCCCGAGCACCGCTTCCAGTTCATCCAGAGCCGCGCCGCGGCGGTGTCAGACGACGAAATCGACGCGTGAACGAGGGCGTCGGCGAGGCGGTATCACCAATCAAGGGAATTTCCCGCAGTTCGCTAGCGATCGCAGCCTTCTCGACGATCGTCGAATGGTACGACTTTACTCTCTATCTCTACTTCGCGACGGTCCTTTCGCGCATCTTCTTCGGCGGCGGGAGCATATCGCTGCTGACGACGCTGGGCGGCTTCGCCATCGCCTATCTCATGCGTCCGCTTGGCGCGGTCTATTTCGGCCATATCGGCGATCGCCAGGGCCGACGGCACATGCTCCTCCTGTCCGTAGCCCTGATGACCGCGGCGATGCTGGCGACAGCAGCGCTTCCAACCTATTCCCAAATCGGTGCGGCGGCCGGTTGGCTGCTGTTCCTACTACGTTGCGTGATGGGGTTTTCGGTCGGCGGCGAATATACTGGCGTCGTCGCCTATCTGCTTGAGGGCGCACCGCTCAAACGACGCGGCCTGGTTGCGTCCCTGGCGTCGGCGGCAAGCGAGATCGGTGCGCTGCTGGCCGTCGGCGTGTCGGCCGCAACGGTGGCCATGATGGACGAAGCCAGCCTTCAAAGCTGGGGCTGGCGCATCCCCTTCCTCGTCGGCGCAGCACTTGCAGCTACGGTCTGGATCGCCCGATCGACAATGGAAGAATCTCCGGAATTTCATCGACAGCTTGCCGAACAAACGATCCCCCACAGCCCACTTCGCCACAGCCTCGGCAATCATCGCGCAGCGATCGGCCGGGCATTTGCCATCTCGGCACTGGGATCGATCACCTATTATGTCGGAATCACCTATGTTCCCGCCTTCTTGACCTCGGCCGGAGCGCTCAGCGAAGGGGCGTCGCTGTGGCTGTCCACGGCGGCCGCCGTGGTGGTCATCCTGGTCACGCCGTTCATCGGACTGCTGTCCGATCGCATCGGTCGAAAGCCGGTGCTTGCAGCGCTTGCGGTGGGTAATGCGATCTTCCCGATGGCCATGTTCGCGCTGATGGCGAGCGGCTCTCATTCACAGGCGCTCGCAGGGGCGTTCGTCCTGGCCGGGCTGGCGGGCGGGGTCAGCGCGGTTGGCGCGGTCGCTACTGCCGAGCAGTTTCCCGGCGAAGGCCGCGTAACCGGTCTGGCTCTCGGAGCAACGGGTGCAACCGCAATCTTTGGCGGGCTGACGCCATTCATTGCCCAGCTGCTGGTCGAACGTACCGGCTATGCCATGGCGCCGGGTGCCATGATCGCCATCGTCGGCCTCTGCGTATTGCCGTTATTCCTGGTGATGAAGGAGACGGCGCCCCGTCACTTCGCCTAGCGCGATCCGAACCCCGTCAGCATCGTCCGGACCGTCCGGAAAGTGATCAATATGTCGAGCCAGGCCGAGAAATATTTGATGTAGTAGAAGTCGAACTGCAGCTTCGCATGAACCTCATCGACCGAAGCGACATGCCCCTGATTGACCTGGGCCCAACCGCTAATCCCCGGCCGAACCACGTGGCGATAGCGATAGAATGGGATTTCGCCGGTATACCAGCTGGATAGCACCTGCGCCTCCGGGCGCGGTCCAATCCAGCTCATCTGTCCGGCAATGATGTTCAGGATTTGCGGCAGCTCATCGAGCCTCGTTCTGCGCAGGAAGGCGCCGACCCGCGTTACCCGGACGTCGCCATCGGAGGTGATTGCATGATCGCGCTCCCCGTTTGCATTGCCGTGGACCATGGTGCGGAATTTCAGCATGTCGAACAATTCGCCGGCCTGGCCGATCCTCCGCTGCCGAAACAAAATCGGTCCGGCACTGTCGAGCTTGATGGCAAGTGCAATGGCCGCCATCGGCACCAGCGCGAAGGGCAGAATGGCCAGCGCGACCAACAGGTCGGACATCGACTTCAAATGAAAATAGCCGCGGGCAGGCACCAGGCTGCCGAAACTATTTTCTGACAAATGATCGATTTCAACGCGGCCCGTCAGGGATTCGAACAGCTGCTTTACCTGGTAGACCATACGCCCTTGAAGCGCGGCATCGGCCAGCAGTGCCTCCCATTCGGGCGGGATCTCGGCACTGAAGTCGGCAACCAATCCATCGCAGGTCACAGCTTCGTCCAACGACGGGCGATCCAGCCGCTGCCAATCGACGTTGGTGATCGCTTTCAATCGTTCGACCTCACCGAAAGGAACGATTGCGATACGGTGGCGGATATAGCGCTGGACCGAGAAATAGAGGCCGTATCCCCAAAGAATGTGGGCGATGAACCCTGCAACAAGCGCCAGTCGATCGTAGGGAAGGCGTGCAAGCAAGAGGATGGTGACCATCGTCGCATGCGCAACGACGATCGAGGGAAGTATGACGTGGGTCGAGCGGTTTCCCGGATAAGTCTCGATCGACAGCCTGGTCCAAAACGCAATGACCACCGCCACGATATTGAACAGCAGTGAGTTGATCGACGAGGGATGGAAGGTGTCGATCGGCGTAACCATCGACCTCAGCACGAACGGCAGCAACGCCGTGGCAACCAGTGCGCCGACCAGATTGAATCGCTGTCGCTCGATGAAACGTCGCTGGGTCCTAAGCGTCGTCGGTGGAGCGTGGAGCATCAGCTTCGGTTTCCGACCTGCAAACGCATGATGCGGCTCGCATTGTCGGCGGCCATCATTACCCGCCGGACCCCATCAAGCAATCGAAACTCGTCGGACTTCAATTAAGGCCGGCCGCGACCTATTCCACGATAGGCCAATCCGGCTTCCTCGGCGTCCACCCTGTCATAGATGTTGCGCAGGTCGACCAGCATGTTGCCGCGCATTCGCCCGGCGATCTCGTGGAGGTCCAGTGCCCGGAACTCGTCCCACTCCGTAACGATCACCACGGCATCCGCCCCATCGGCAGCCTCTTCAGCGCTGTTGGCGAAAACAATGCCGGATAAAAGCTGCTCGGCCTGGTCACGCCCAACGGGATCGAACGCAGCGACGCTTGCACCGCCGGCCAACAGGCCCTGGATCAACGGGATCGAAGGCGCGTCGCGCATGTCGTCGGTGTTGGGTTTGAAGGTCAGGCCAAGCACCGCGATCTGCTTGCCCGCCAGACTTCCTCCCAACGCATCGCGGACGCGACCCGCCATCGCCTCCTTGCGTCGATCGTTTACTTCGACCACCGTGGAGACGATGTTCTGCCGGATCCCGGCTTCCTCCGCAGTGCGCAGCAGCGCCAGCGTGTCCTTTGGGAAGCAACTGCCCCCATAGCCAGGCCCGGCATGGAGAAACTTGGCGCCGATGCGATTGTCCAGCCCGATTCCACGGGCGAGATCCTGCACGTCGGCGTCGACTGCTTCGCACAGGTCAGCCATCTCGTTGATGAAGCTGATCTTCATCGCCAGGAAGGCGTTGGCCGCGTATTTGGTGAGCTCCGCCGTCCGCCGGCCGGTGAACAGCATCGGCGCTCGGTTGAGGAACAGCGGGCGATAGATTTCCGCTAGCACGTGACGGGCATGTTCATCCTCGGCGCCAACGAGGATCCGATCCGGGTGCTTGAAGTCGGCGATAGCCGCGCCTTCGCGCAGAAATTCCGGGTTGGACGCGACCGACACGCCCTCTGGCGCGCCCTTTTCCTTGAGCAGTGCCGCGATCTTGTCGCCCGTACCGACAGGAACGGTCGACTTGGTAACAACGACAATCGGGCCTTCGAGCAGACCGGCCAGTTCCTCGATCGCCGCGAACACAAAGCTCAAGTCTGCATGGCCGTCGCCGCGTCGAGACGGGGTGCCGACGGCGATGAAAACCGCCTCCGCACCCTTCAGCGCCGTGGCGAGATCGGTCGTAAACTCAAGCCGCCCGCGCTCGACATTGGCCTTGACCAGCGACTCGAGCCCCGGTTCCCAGATCGGCATGCGGCCGGCCAGCAGCCCGTCGATCTTGGCCTGGTCCTTGTCGACGCAGGTCACGTGATGGCCGAAATCGGCAAGGCAGGTACCGGAAACCAGGCCGACATAGCCGGTGCCGATCATCGCAATACGCATGCTTGTCTTTCCTTACGCGGGTCCGGCCGGGGCTTTACCTAGCGGCGTCGACAATGGCCACCCTTCGAGGCGGCTCAAAGTCCGCCTCGCTTTCGCCGCGAATCGGCGTTAAAGGGCGCCGCTTCCCATGGCTACAAAACTTCCCTCTGCGCCGCGTGTCGGCATGGTATCGCTTGGCTGTCCCAAGGCATTGGTCGACTCCGAGCGCATCCTGACCAAGCTTCGCGCCAACGGCTACGACATGTCGCCCGACTATGCCGGGGCCGACGTGGTGCTGGTCAACACCTGCGGCTTCCTCGACAGCGCCAAGGACGAAAGCCTTGAAGCGATCGGCGAGGCGATTGCCGAGAACGGCCGAGTGGTCGTCACCGGCTGCATGGGCAAGGAAGCCGACCTCATCCGCGAACGCTTCCCCGAAGTGCTCGCCGTCACCGGGCCGCAGCAATATGAGGAAGTGGTCGGCGCTGTGCTTGATGCAGCGCCGCCGGTCGCCAGTGCCGTACCTCGACCTGGTCCCGGAAGCGGGCCTTAAGCTTACCCCGCGCCATTACAGCTATTTGAAGATTCAGCGAGGGCTGCAATCATCGCTGCTCCTTCTGCATCATCCCGTCGATTCGCGGCGACCTCGTCAGCCGCCGGCCCGACGCGATCCTGCGCGAAGCGGAAAAGCTGGTCGCTGCCGGAACCAAGGAGCTGCTGGTCATCAGCCAGGACACCTCGCGCCTACGGCGTCGACATCCGCCACCGAGCCGCGGCCGTGGAAGGGCGGCGAGGTGCGTGCCCACATGACCGATCTCGCCCGCGAACTCGGCAAAGCTCGGGCGCACCTGGGTTCGACTTCACTACGTCTACCCCTACCCGCATGTCGACTCAGGTCATCCCGCTGATGGCTGAAGGGCTGGTCCTTCCCTACCTCGACATCCCGTTCCAGCACGCCAGCCCGAAGGTCCTGAAGAGCATGAAGCGCCCGGCCAACGAGGCGCAAGGTGCTTGAGCGGATCTCACGCCTGGCGCGCGATCTGCCCGGACATCGCCATCCGCTCCAGCTTCGTCGTCGGCTTCCCCGGCGAGACCGAGGAGGATTTCGAATATCTTCTCCACTGGCTCGAGGAAGCGCAGCTTGACCGGGTCGGCGCGTTCCGATTCGAACCGGTCGAGGGCGCGGCGGCCAACGCGCTGCCCGACCCCGTGCCGGAAGAGCTCAAGGAAGAGCGCTACGCGCGTATCATGGAACTGACCGCCCGCATCTCCGCCGAGAAGCTTGCGGCCAAGGTCGGCAAGACGCTCGACGTGCTGATCGACAGCGTGGACGCCGAAACCGGCGGCGCCACTGGCCGCTCAAAGGCCGACGCGCCGGAAATCGACGGCGAAGTTCATCTTCGCGATGCCGGCCACCTGCAGCAGGGCGATATCGTCCGCGCCTTGATCGAGGATAGCGACGAGCACGACCTGTTTGGCGCGCCTGAGGGAACAAGCTAGCCTTTCCGCCGTTCCTCCGGTTTCCACAGGAGGAAAAAATGACCAAAGCCAAGCTGTTAGCGTTATCGCTGTGCGGTTCCATGGCAATGGTGGCCGCGACGGCAATCGCGGAACCCGTGGCCGAGGGCGGCCGCAAGCTTACAACTACGATGACTGGAGCTGCCGAAGTCCCCGGGCCCGGTGATACTGATGGCACAGGGACAGCTAGAATCATCGTCAATCACGGGCAGGCTCGTGTCTGCTATGCTCTTGCGGTCAGCAATATCGCACCAGCTACCGCCGCTCATGTTCATCGCGGGGCCGTCGGCGTCGCGGGCCCGGTTGTGGTTCCGCTCGGCGCTCCAACCGACGGCGATAGCGACGGCTGCGTCGATGTCGACAAGGCGTTGGCCAAGGAGATCCTGAAATATCCGGCGCGTTTCTACGTTAACGTGCACAATGCTGATTTCCCCTTGGGCGCTGTACGAGGTCAACTCGCGAAATAGAATCGCGCACAGATTTGTCGCCTGCCCCCGACCTCGACTAAGGGGCGGGCGATGACCGATTTTGCTTCGCTCCTTCAGGCCGACCGCGGCGGCCCGGCCCGCACCATCCAGCTAGTCGACAAGGAAAGCTTTGCCGGCTGGGCGAAACGACAAAGCGCTGCCCGCCGGTCATTGCTCGAGGCAGCACGTTTCGAAGGCAAAAATGGCTTTCAATATCTGATCTTACCAAGCTCGCGCGATGCGGAATGGGATGTCGTTTCGACCGTCGCCAAAGTCAGCGAATTGTCACCCTGGTGCCTCGCCAAGCTTGCCGAAAGCTTGCCTGAAGGCACCTATCGCCTGGCCGAGGGCGATCCCGGACCGGCCATGCTCGGCTGGCTGCTCGGCCAGCATCGCTTCACCAAATATAAGACAAAAGATGACGATCAGCCCGGACCGCGAGTTCTCCTGACCAAGGAGGCGGTCGAAATCGAGCGGACGGTAAGACTGGCCGAAGCCACTGCCTATGTCCGCAATCTGGTCGATACTCCTGCCGCTGACCTGGGTCCCGCGGAGCTGGAAGCTGCCGCCCGCGAAATCGCCAAGCCATTCGGCGCGAAGGTCGAAGTAACGTCCGGGGACGCCTTGTCGCAGGGCTTTCCAATGATCGCTGCCGTTGGCCAGGGTGCCACGCGCGAGCGGGCACCGCGCCTTATCGAGTTCACCTGGGGCAAGGAAAGCGCTCCGCACGTCGCGATCATCGGAAAGGGTGTCTGCTTCGACAGCGGCGGCCTCGATATCAAGCCGGCCAGCGGCATGCGCCTGATGAAGAAGGACATGGGCGGCGCAGCGCATGCGCTGGCGCTGGCAAAGCTAATCATGGCCGAACGGCTGCCCGTGCGCTTGCACCTGCTCGTGCCCGCGGTCGAAAACAGCGTGTCGGCCGCGGCGATACGGCCCGGTGACGTCATCGGCAGTCGCAAGGGCCTGAAAGTCGAAATCGACAACACCGATGCGGAAGGACGGTTGATTCTCGGCGATGCGCTGGCCCGTGCAGGGGAAATGCAGCCGGAGCTGATCATCGACTTCGCAACGCTTACCGGCGCCGCCCGGGTCGCTTTGGGGCCTGATCTTCCGGCCATGTTCGCTAATGACGACGATCTGGCAGAGGAGCTTCGGGGCGCTGCAAAGGAAGTGTCGGATCCGGTTTGGCACATGCCGCTTTGGGATGGTTATGACGAGATGCTGAAGTCGGAGGTTGCCGACCTGGCGAATGCGGCGGATTCGCCGATGGCAGGTGCAGTGACAGCGGCGCTCTTCCTTCGCCGGTTCGTGCCCGAAGGCGTTTCGTGGGCGCATTTCGACACATTTGCATGGCGTCCAGCGGCCAAGCCGGGGCGTCCCAAGGGCGGCGAAGCGATGGGGTTACGAGCGGTATTCGCCATGCTTCGGAGGCGCTACGGCGCCTGATCTCGTCGCGTAATGAGACCCAAGTACCCGTTTTTCGCTACTTTGGCAGATCGTTACGCAACCAATCCGCCTCTGCTCGGTTTCCCTAATGCTACGCGACGATGGGAGAAATCGGACCTATGGGCGATGCTTCGCTATCGGCCTGGATGCGCGCGCTGATCGAATATGTGCGATCGGGCGAGCCCGACCTCACCAATCGACAGATGGCGCTTCTGATGCTGGTTTACCTGACCCCTGGCCCGCATACGGTGCGCGGCCTGGCGCGAATGCTTGGAGTGTCTAAGCCGGTTGTTACGCGCGCCTTGAATACTCTGGGCGCACTCGGCTATCTGCGCCGCGAGCGGGATCAGGACGACCGCCGCAACGTGTTTGTCGTCCGCACCAACGACGGGGCCAGTTTTCTTGAAGGGTTCAAAAGATACCTCGGTGCCGGGGAGGTCGAAGGCCGACGCTCGCCAGCTAGCCAGCGCAGCAAAGAACCAGCCTTCGCGACCCGTTGAGGGGTTTGCCCTCGTTGGCACGTCCAACCAGCCGGATCCAATGACACACGCCTATCGGAAGGACCTGGCCGACACTGCGCTGGCAGGCCGGGTCATCGCATCACATTATGCCGATCCGCTCATCCGCCATCTGATCGCTGCCGCCGATTTCCTGCTCGCGCCGGAGGAAAGCGCGGAATTGCTCTCCAAGCTGCAACCCGGTGACGAGATTCGCATGCTGGACATGAGCCGAGGCTGGGCCTGGGGATATGGCCCCGACGGCCGCGTGGGCTATGTTCGCGCCGAGGCAGTCGCGCCCTAGCTACATCTCGCCGCGGGCGCGACGGATCGCATACCATTTGGCGACATTGGCATTATGCTCGGCCAGCGTATCGGCGAACACATGGCCGCCGGTTCCATCGGCAACGAAATAGAGCGCCTTGGTCGGCGCCGGGTCGAGCACCGCGGCGATGCTCTCGCGCCCCGGATTGGCGATCGGGTCCGTTAGGCAGGCCCGGCTCGCGATAGGTGTTGTAGCCCGTGATCGCATTCAGTTCCGACCGCTTGATCCGCCGGCCGAGCGGCTTGCCCTTGGTGATCGGGTAGATGACGGTCGGATCGGCATCGAGCTTCATTCCGATGCGCAAGCGGTTGCAGTAAACGCCCGCGACCGTCCGCCGCTCCGATGGCTTGCCGGTTTCCTTTTCGACGATCGAGGCCAGCGTGACAGCCTCCTCCTTCGAATTGACCGGGCAATTCCACTTGCGCTTGGCCCAGAGCGTATCGAGCTCCTTGGTCATCGCATCGGTCATCCGCTTCAGCACTGCGGCGCGCGTTTCGCCTCGCTGCCAATCATAGCTATTGGGAAGGACTGATCCTTCGGCGGGTAATGGCGCAGGGCCGGTCAATTCGGGAATTGCCGCCAGTTTCTCCTGCACCAGGATCGAAGGCATTCCCTCGGGGATGGTCAATAGCCGGACAACCGGCCGGCCATGCTGGAGAATATCGAGCACCCTCGCACCGCTGGATCCTGCCGGTATTTCGAATTCGCCGGCCTGCACGGGATCGGACGAGCCAAATAGTCGGGCCATTGCGCGATATGTCTTGGCAGTGCCTGGAATGACCCCATCCGCCTCAAGCTTGTCAGCCACCGAAGCAAGGGACGCGCCATCCTCGATCGTCACCCGGTGCGGTCCCGACTTGGGGCCAGGCGATGCCCAGAGCAGCCAGAAGCCACCCGCGCCGGCAATCAAACCGAGCAATGCCGCGATCAGGATCAGCCGGCGAAGCATGGACTGGAACCTAGTCCACCGCCTTTACGATTAGCGACGCGTTGGTCCCGCCAAAGCCGAAGCTGTTGTTGAGCGCGGCGCGCACGGAGCGCTTCTTGGCCTTGTGCGGGCACGAGGTCGACGCCCGTCGTGCCCTCGCTCGGATTGTCGAGGTTGAGCGTCGGCGGCACGATCTGGTCGCGGATAGCGAGGATGCAGAAGATCGTCTCGACCGCGCCGGCGCCGCCCAGCAGGTGCCCGATTGCCGACTTGGTCGAGCTCATCGAAACGATTTGCGATCTCATTGCCGAACAGGCGGCGGACCGCGCCCAGTTCCAGCTCATCGCCCAGCGGCGTCGAGGTGCCGTGGGCGTTGATATAATCGATGTCGCCCGGCGTCATACCCGCCTTCTTCAGCGCCATTTCCATCGAGCGGAAAGCGCCCGAACCCTCCGGATGCGGCGCGGTCACGTGATAGGCATCGCCCGACAGGCCATAGCCGACGACCTCGGCGTAGATCTTCGCGCCGCGCGCCTTGGCATGCTCATATTCCTCGAGCACCACCACGCCAGCGCCTTCGCCCATGACGAAGCCGTCGCGGTCCTTGTCATAGGGGCGGCTGGCCTTTTCCGGCTGGTCGTTGAAGGCGGTCGACAGCGCGCGTGCCTGGGCGAAACCGGCGATTCCGATCGGGCAGATCGTCGCTTCGGCGCCGCCGGCAAGCATGATGTCCGCATCGTCATCCTTGATCATCCGCGCTGCGTCGCCGATCGAATGGGCGCCGGTCGAACAAGCAGTGACGACCGCGTGGTTCGGGCCCATCAGCCCATATTTGATCGAAACCTGGCCGGAGATGAGGTTGATCAGTCGACCGTGAACGAAATGCGGGCTGACCCGGCTTGGCCCCTTTTCGTGCGAGCACCAGCGATTCGCTCTCGATACCCGGTAGGCCGCCAATGCCCGAGCCGATCGAGCAGCCGGCGCGGAACCGCGTCGCCTCGTCCATCTCGAGCAGGCCCGCGTCCTCGATCGCCTGACCGGCGGCATCGATGCCGTAGATGATGAACGGATCGACCTGGCGCTGGACCTTGTGATCGACCCGCTTGCCCGGGTCGAAGCCATATTCATGGTCGGCGGGCTTCACCTCGCAGGCGATGCGGCACTTCTGGTCGCTTGCGTCGAACCTGGTGATCTTTCCAGCGCCGGACTTGGCTGCAAGGATGTTCGCCCACGTCGTCTCGACGTCGCCACCGAGCGGCGTCACCAGACCCAATCCTGTCACCACCACACGGCGCATACGGCAATCCTTATTCACATTCTCGCAAATGCAAACGGCCTCCCGTTAAAGCGGGAAGCCGTTCGTGCCGCCTCATAAGGCGGGCGGCAGCCGATCGGTCCCGATCAGCCCTTGTTCTGGTCGATATAATCGATCGCGTCCTTCACGGTCGTGATCTTCTCGGCCGCATCGTCCGGAATTTCGACGCCGAACTCTTCCTCGAAAGCCATGACCAGCTCGACGATGTCGAGGCTATCGGCACCGAGATCGTCGATGAAGCTAGCTTCCTCGGTGACCTTCTCGGCTTCGACGCCGAGATGTTCGACGACGATCTTCTTCACCCGATCGGCGGTCTCGCTCATGTGGAATTTCCTCCGTTAGATTTTGCGCTGCCCTAGCGGCGAGACGGGCTGACGGCAAGGGCCGAGCGCATCCCGCTCGAAGAGGACAGGAGCACCCGCCTCTCGACGGAGAGGCGAAGGCCTCCTAACTCTTCTCCGACGATGAAAGGCGCACGTCCCCTAACGCCTGGCGAGATCGAACTCGCACGCTCGGTATTTGGCGATGCTATCGACTATGACCGTGTCAGGCTCGTCCGGCGAAAATGGTGGCCATTCCAGCCTAAAGGCGTCGTCATGGCCCCTACCGGCAACATCCACTTCCATCCCCAAAGTCCGTTGTGGTCGGAAGACTTCTCCAATCAGCGGCTGTCGCTGCAGGGCCTGTTCATCCATGAAATGACCCATGTCTGGCAGGCCCAGACGCGCGGCCGATTCTACCTGGTGCTGATGCGTCACCCGTTCTGCCGTTACTCATACCGGCTGATCGACGGTCGCCCGTTCGATCGATACGGGTTGGAACAACAGGCCGAACTAGTGAGGCACCGCTTCATGGCGGACCGCGGCCGCGCGATCGGACCACTAACGGATCGCCGTTTCCTGCCGTTCAACAAGACTGTTACAGTTTCGCAACAGTCTTAGACTGAAACGCGCACCCCCCTTTTCGCAGGCGCGAAGAAGCATAGTCTGCGCCCCACTTTCAAATTCCAACTGGGGAAATTTCCATGACGATCCGGACTCATGTTGTGCGTCGCCTGCTATTCAGTGCTGCCGCCCTGGCAGTTGCAGCGCCCGCATGGGCGCAGACAGCCGATCAACCGCCAGTCGACCAAGCTCAGCCAGAGACGACCGATCAGATTCAAGAGCGGGACGAACAACTCTCCGACGAGTCTGGTCAGGGCGGTCTGATTATCGTCACCGCGACCAAGCGGGCAACGACGGTTCAGGACGTTCCGTTCTCGATCAACGCGCAGACCCAGGAGGACATTCAGCGAGCCAATGCCTCGACCATCGAGGATATCAGCCGCAACGTTGCCGGCCTCGCCGTCCAGAATCTCGGGCCGGGTCAGAGCCAGGTTTCGGTTCGTGGCGTCTCGGCGGGCCAGATCGTCCGCGATCAGCCGGGCGTCAAGGAGCAGGTCGGCGTCTACCTCGACGAATCGGTGATCTCGCTTTCGCTGTTCACGCCCGACATCGACCTGTTCGACCTGAACCGCGTCGAGACGCTCCGCGGTCCGCAGGGTACGCTGTTCGGTTCTGGCAGCGTCGGCGGTACGGTGCGCTACATCACCAACCAGCCACGCCTCGGCCGAACCGAGGGACAGGCCGAGATCAACTTCAACACGCTGGCCGACGGCGACATGGGCGGTTACGTCAAGGGCGCGGTCAATATTCCGATCGGGCAGACGGTGGCGGTTCGCGCCGTCGCCTATGGCACCGGTTACGGTGGCTTTGTCGATGCGATCGGACCCGCGGGTGGCGACAACGTTAACGACGGCAGTCGCGTAGGCGGCCGGCTTTCGCTGTTGTGGCAGCCGGTCGAGGAGTTGAAGATCACGCCTCGCGTCGTCTACCAGAAGGTCAAAGCCAATGGCTTCAACCGCCAGGAGGTGTTCAACCTCTACGCCAATGAGCTGACCACGACGCGGCCGGCGGTCGACATGGGCAAGCGCGAGCAATATCTCAAATTGCGCGAGCAATTTACCGACAAGACCTGGCTCGCGGACCTCAATGCCTCCTATGACTTCGGGCCGGTCGAGCTGACGTCGGTAACGAGCTACATAAACCGCGACATTCTTGTCTCGCGCGATGCCTCGGCCCTCACGGGATCGGTGTCGGATGACCTCGGCTTCCCCGATGACGGTGTCCTGTTGGAATCCAACTTGCGCGATACGACCGACCTGAAGACCTGGACGCAGGAATTGCGACTGACGTCCACCGGCAGCGGCCCGTTTCAGTGGGTCGTCGGCGGCTTCTATTCCGACGTCGAGCGCACCTATCATCAGCGCCTTCCGACCCCTGGCTATGACGCATTCACCGACGCGATCTTCGGCGCAGGAACGTCTGTCGCCGTTTCGAACGGCTTCCCGCTGAATTCGCCCTACAACGCGGACCTGCCGTACGACATCAAGCAGAAGGCGCTGTTCGGCGAGGCGACCTACGACTTCGGTCAGTTCAAGATCACGGGCGGCGGCCGCTACTACAACTTCAAGGAAAGTCGCGACTTCATCTCGGGTGGCCTGTTCTCGAATGGCGACACCCTGATTGGGGACAAGACCAAGTCTGACGGCTTCTCGCCGCGGGCGATCGTGACCTGGGAACCGAACCGGAACCTCAGCGTCAACCTCCAGGTGGCCAAGGGCTTCCGACTGGGCGGCGTCAACGATCCGCTGAACCTGCCGCTGTGCAGCGACGAGGATGAGGCAATCTTCGGCCCATTCGCCGGAGCCTTCGATGACGAGTCGCTGTGGAACTACGAAGCCGGCGTCAAATATCAGAAGGGCCCGCTGACCTTCAACGCGGCGCTGTTCCACACCAAGATCAAGGACCTCCAGGTCACGCTCGATGCCGGTAGCTGCTCGTCGCGCATCGTGTTCAACGTGCCGGAGGCGCATACCACCGGCGTCGAAATGGAGATTGGAGCCACTCCGATCGACGGCCTCGACCTGTCGCTGGCGGGAAGCTACGTGAAGGCGGAATTCGACTCCACCCTTCCTGGCGATCTGGCCGTTTCGACAGGTATTCGCGATGGCAACCGCTTGCCGTCGGTGCCGAACTTCCAGATGGCCGCGACGGCCACCTACGGTCAGCGTTTCGGCGACAGCGGGGATTGGAACGTCACGGCGAGCTTCCAGCACGTAGGCAGCCGCTACACCCAGCCGGCCGACCAGGAGAATAATCCTCGGACCTTCGTCTACGGCAACAACTTCGGCGGAATCCCTGCCGGCGTCGGGACGACGATCGATCTCAAGCTTCCGTCCTACAATCTGTTCAATCTGTCGGCCGGTCTCGATTTCGATAATGGCCTGGGCTTCGCACTCTACGTCAACAATCTGTTCGACGAGAATGCAAAGCTGTCGTTCGACCGTGAACGCGGCGGACGGGCACGGCTTGGCTACAACATCGGCCAGCCCCGGACGATCGGCGTCACTGCCCGAATCAAATTCGGGGAGTGATGGTGGGCGGCGGGCTTAAGGGTTCGCCGCGCGTGACTCGTCGCTCCGTAATGAGCGGCATGACGGCCGGGGCACTTGCTCCGGCCGTTTTGCGTGCAGCGAAGCCGGGCAGCAAGGCTCATGTGGCCGTAGTTGGGGCGGGCGTGTTCGGTGCCTGGACCGCGCACCATCTGCGTCAAGGCAGGTCATAGCGTGACGCTGGTCGACATGTCGGGGGCAGCCAACAATCGCGCCAGCTCCGGCGGCGAGAGCCGGATGACCCGCGCCGCCTATGGCCCCGACGCGATTTACACGCGCATGGCGATCGACAGCCTGAAGGAGTGGAAGGCACTCAGCACGAAATCGGGCCTGCCGATCTTTATTCCGCACGGCGTGCTGTTCTTCTTTCCTACCGACGAAGCCTATTTTCGCGACAGCCTCGCGGCTCACCGAGCTCTTGGTCTGCCGACTGAGGCCCTTTCGCCGGCGGAGATGACGCGGCGATTTCCGATGATCGACTTCTCCGACATCCATGCCGGATTGTTCGAGCCAGGCTTCGGTGCGTTGATGGCCAGGCGGGCTGTGCAAACGTTGGTCCAGCAGTTCGTAGCGGCCGGTGGCAACTATCGGCTCGAATTGGCCGACGTCCCCCAGCAAGATGGTCCCCTGAAATCGATCCGGCTGGGCAGCGGGTCGACATTGGAGGCAGACTGCATTCGTCTTCGCGCTCGGGCCATGGCTGCAGAAGTCATTCCCGGACCTGCTCGGCAATCGAATTTTCGCGACCAGGCAGGAGATCTTCTATTTCGCCCCACCGAAGGGCGATCGCCGCTTCCTGCCTGAATCCATGCCCGGATGGGCCGACTTCAACGCCGGCGACATGTACTATGGCTTTCCCGACCTCGAAGCGCGGGGCGTCAAGTTCGCCCACGACAAGCATGGGGTATTGGTCGATCCGGACACTCAGTCGCGCGAACCCACCCGGGCCGCCCTTGAGGAGGTCGTTGCCTTCCGCGACCGTCGTTTCCCATTGCTTAGGGGCGCGCAGCTGACGGGAGCGGAAGTCTGCCAATATGAGAATAGCTCGAACGGCGACTTCCTCATCGACCGCCACCCGACGATGACCAATGTCGTGCTGGTCGGTGGAGGCTCCGGCCACGGGTTCAAGCATGGACCGGAAGTCGGGAGGCTGGCGGCGGCGCTGGTCTCAGGCGGCGGAGCTCAGGCCGAACCACGCTTCAGCTTGGCGACCAAGGGTGAAACCCAACGCCGCGAGGTGCATTGAGGACATATCTTGGAGGAGGTCCCGATGCTGGAATTCATTGATTCACCCGACGACGCCATTGCCCTGAAGATCAGCGGGGCGATCAACGGCCAGGACCTTGATAGCCATCATGGATCGGCTCGACGCCACCATGGAGCGGCACGACAAGGTCCATATCTTCGTCGAAACGCAAGGCATCAGCAGCCTGGAACTGGCGAGCCTGCCCCACTATTTCAGCCGCGCAATGCCCCTGTTCGGCAAGCTAAACCACTTCGGCCGCGTCGCCGTTGTCTCCGATCAGACCTGGATACGGATCGGTACCCGTATCGAAAGCGCGCTACTGCCCTTCATCAACTATCGCGTTTTCGAGCCCGGGGAACGCGACGACGCGCTCGCCTGGGTTCTCAACGATAGCTGAGGTGGAGAAGGCCTAGCCGGCCTTCGCGACTGCCACCAATGCCGGGCGCAACAAACGGTCCTTGAGCATGTAGCCGGACTGCATTTCCTCGACGACAGTGCCCGGATCGGCCTTGTCGGTCGCGATCTCGATCATCGCCTGGTGCTTGTGCGGATCGAGCGGCTGCCCCAGCGCTTCAACCCGGACAATGCCCTGGCGAGCGAACACCGCGTCCAATTCGCGCAGTGTGGCCTCGATGCCGTCGACGAAACTCTTCACCTTCTCATCGGCGAGGGCCGCTTCCGGCACATGGCTGAGCGCACGGTCGAGATGGTCGCGCACCGCGAGCATGTCGCGGGCAAATCCTGTCGCGGCATAGGCCGAAGCCTGCTGCTTCTCCGATTCCAGGCGCCGGCGGACGTTCTGCGTCTCGGCAGCCGCATAAAGCACCTTCGCATTTGCCTCCTCGAGCAGCTTTTCGAGTTCGGCCACGCGATCGTGCTCGGCCAGCTCAGGGGCGTCCGCCGCCGTTTCGGCGCGGATCGATTCGGCTTCGTCGTGAAGTTCGTTCTTGTCCATCATCTCATATATCTCGTGAGGGCTTTCGCCGTGAAATCCACCATGGGGACGACTCGGGCATAGTTCAATCGAGTCGGACCGATCACGCCGACAACTCCTACGACTTGGCCTTCGCTCCCGCGATAGGGGGCGGCGATGACGCTGGAACCTGACAGAGCGAACATCCGGTTCTCGCTACCGATGAATATCCGGCACCCTTGCCCTTCCCGCGCACCTTCTAGCAAGCGGGCAATTTCCTGCCGGTCTTCAAGTTCGTCGAGCAGGCGGCGGACCCGCTCGAGATCGGCGGCCGTTCCTTCGTCAATCAAATTGGCCTGGCCGCGCACGATCAGCACCGGCCGATGGGCATGATCCTCGCTCCAGTCGGCTAGCCCCCGCGCGACCAATTCGGCAGCTGCGGCATCTAGTGCCTCGCGGCGCTCCGTGATTTCGACGCGCAACCGTGCTTCCGCTTCCGTCAGGGTCATTCCGGACAGCCGCGCGTTCACAAAGTTCGCGACCTCAGCCAGGGCCACCGCGCTAGTCCCGCCGGGTAGCGGGACGACACGATTCTCAACGCTCCCGTCGGAGCCGACCAGCACCGCCAGCGCCCGGTCGGGCGCAAGTGGCAAGAAGCTCAATTGCCTGAGCCGCAGTTCGGTCTTCGGCGCCAACACTACGCCAGCGCAGGCCGACAGGCCGGACAGCGTGGCAGTCGCGGCCGCCAGCGCTTCCTCGACCGGGCGATCCTTCAGCTGTGCCTCGATCACCGCCCGCTCACGCGCTAGCGGCAGCGCGCTGTGCATGATGCCGTCCACGAACAGCCGGAGGCCGGTTTCGGTCGGGATTCGCCCCGCAGAGGTGTGTGGGTGCGTCAGCAGGCCGCGCTCCTCCAGCTCCTGCATCACACCGCGGATGGAAGCGGGAGAAAGGCTGACGGAGCCGGCGAGCGCCTTCGATCCCACCGGCTGCCCGCGATCGAGATAAGCCTCGACCACCAGCCGGAAGATGTCGCGCATGCGGGCAGTCAGGTCGCCGATCGGCTCGCTCATGCGGGCCGATGTAGGGCGAACCCATTTGAAAGCCAACGATGCCCGGTCTAGGGCGGCACCTAACAAGCCATTCAGGAGACTTACATGCGCCCCAGCGGCCGCGCCCCCGACCAGATGCGCGCTTTGAAATTCGAACCCGGTTTCACGCGCCACGCAGAAGGGAGCTGCCTTGTCAGCTTCGGCGACACCCGGGTGCTCGTCACGGCGTCGGTCGAAGAGAAAGTGCCGCCTTTCCTGCGCGGCAAGGGCCAGGGCTGGGTCACCGCCGAATATGGAATGCTGCCCCGTGCCACCCACACCCGCGGCAATCGCGAGGCGGCCAAGGGCAAGCAGTCGGGCCGGACACAGGAAATCCAGCGGCTGATCGGCCGTTCACTCCGCGCGGTGGTCGATCTTCGGAAGCTCGGAGAGCGGCAAATCGTCGTCGATTGCGATGTCATCCAGGCGGATGGCGGGACACGCACCGCCGCAATCTCCGGCGCCTGGGTTGCGCTGCGGCTCGCTGTCGACAAGCTGCTTGCGGGCGGACAATTGACCGAGGATCCGATTCGAACCCAGGTCGCGGCGGTCAGCTGCGGCTTCCACGATGGGCAGGCGGTGCTCGACCTCGACTATGACGAAGACAGCCAGGCAGGGTCGGACGGCAATTTCGTGCTGACCGGCGACAGCGCAATCGTCGAGGCGCAGCTGACCGCCGAGGGCGAGACGTTCGACGAGGAGGGGCTGCTTCGCCTATTGCGCCTGGCGCGGATGGGCTGCACCGAGATATTTCGCGAACAGTTGAAGGCGGTGGGCAAATGAAGGCGATCGGACCCAAGCTCGTCATCGCAACCCACAACGCCGGCAAGCTCAGGGAAATACAGGAGCTGCTTGCCCCGCACGGCATCGAATGCGTTGGCGCGGCCGAGTTGGGCCTGCCTGAGCCGGACGAAATTGGAAACACGTTCATCGACAATGCTGAGTTGAAGGCCCGCGAAGCGGCTGACCTCAGCGGCCTGCCCGCGCTTGCCGACGACAGCGGCCTGTCGGTCGACGCACTGCATGGGCTACCCGGAATCTTCTCCGCCCGCTGGGCCGAGGACGATGACGGCAATCGCGACTTCAACCGTGCGATGGAACGCGTCTGGCGCGAGGTCGAGGAGGCTGGCGACGAGGTCGGTCATGACGCCCACTTTGTCTGCGCTTTGTCGGTCGCCTGGCCGGACAATGGACAGACCGAGAGTTTCGAGGGTCGCGTCGATGGCAAGCTCACCTGGCCGCCACGAGGGAACAACGGCTTCGGCTACGATCCGATGTTCGTTCCCACCGGATACGACAAGACGTTCGGCGAATTCGAACCTGAAGAGAAACATGCCATCAGCCATCGGGCCGAGGCTTTCAAGCGACTAGTCGCGGCGCTCAGCTAGCTGGTAGCCATCCTTGTTGCCGGTCGGGGCGTAACGGCAGACGAAATAATCGTCGGTCGCGCTGGACGCGAGCGCGCAGCCTACCTCAGTGGTCGTTGGCCAAATGATCTGGGTGTAATGGGCCACTTGCGACCAATCGCCAGTACGGCTGACATTGGGGAAAATACCGGGCCGGAAATGCCTGGCCTCGTCGACCATCACGCCGACCATCGCGTCATAAGAATAAAGTCCTCGCTGGCCGCGCCAGATATTTTCGCCTGTCTTCTTGCGGCGGCCAGGGGTCTGATCGTGACCGTAAATTCCGGTTTGCGCCATATATTTGGCGTGAACTAGCGCGTCAGCGGCCAATTGCTCGTTCCAGGCCAGCACCGGTACGCCGAACCGACCGCGGGCCTGATTATGGGCGCTCAGGACCGAGACGCGAAGCAGCGCCGGTCCCCGATCGGCCGGCCCAGGCCAATTGGGGTTAGGCAGCGTAGCCGCCGTGACCGGTGCTGCCAGCAGCATGGCTAATAGGACCGCGCGCTTCATGGCGGTATTTTGCGCCCCCCTGGTTAACAAGCTGCTGATTTGCCTTGGTTAAGGCTAACGCAGCACTGTTCCGACCACATTGCCTGCCGGCAGATAACGGCACACCAGATAGTCGTTGGCGCGATTGGATGCGGTGGCACAGCCGACCCGCTGCGATGTGGGCCAGACGATCTGCGTATAATGAGCGACCTGGGACCAATCGCCAGTGCGGCTAACCGCCGGGAAACGGCCGGGCATGAAATAGCGCCGCTCATCTACAAGCAGGCCGACCATGTCTGCATAGCTATAGGCATCGCGAGTCCCCATAAACAGATTCTCGCCCTGCGGCGGGCGGCGACCATGCTGCGGATCATGTTCGAAGCGTCCGGTCCGGGCGAGAATCTGCGCATAAACCGCCGCATCGCGAGCCAGTCCCTCATCCCACGCAAGGGGCGCCACGCCATATTGGCGTCGCGCCTCATTGTGGGCGGCGATCATCGTCGAGCGGAGCAGTTGGCCGCCGCGAGCCGCTGGCCGCTTGTCGATCCACGGAAGGGTCCCGGTTTGTGGCATTCGCTACCGCCGCGACTGGCAACAGCAGGGCAAGACCCGTAAGGAGCGCGCGCATCATGGCCAGTCTAGCTATCCAGCCCGAGGTGAACGGCGCTCGAACGAACGCGCCGCTGGCGCTCTACGTCCACTGGCCCTTCTGCGTCAGCAAATGCCCCTATTGCGACTTCAACAGCCATGTTCGCGCGTCGGTGGATCAGGCCGAATGGCGCGACGCATTGCTTGCGGACCTGGCTCATGAAGCAGCGCTTTTGCCGGGCCGCCGACTGGCTTCGATTTTCTTCGGCGGCGGCACCCCCTCGCTGATGGAGCCCGCGACGGTCGAAGCGATCATTGCCGCGGCCCGACAATTTTGGGTCGCGAGCGACGATGTCGAAATCACCCTCGAAGCCAATCCCAACAGCGCGGAGGCGGCACGCTTCGCCGACCTGGCGCACGCCGGTGTCAACCGCATCAGCCTCGGCCTGCAGAGCTTCGACGATGCCTCGCTTGCGTTCCTTGGCCGTGCCCATTCGGCCGACGAGGGCTTGCGGGCATTGGAAGCCGCGCAGTCGGCAGTCGATCGCGTAAGCTTCGACCTGATCTACGCCCTTCCCGGCGAAACCGAAGCGTCCTGGCTGGCGACGCTCGATCGGGCGCTCGATCTCGGCACCGAGCATCTCTCACTCTACCAGTTGACGATCGAGCCCGGCACCCGCTTCGCCACCATGGTCTCGAAGCATGAATTTACGCCGCTCGATCCCGACACGTCGGCTGCGCTGTTCGAGCTAACGCAGGAACGCACGGCAGCAGCTGGCTTGCCAGCCTATGAGATTTCCAATCACGCCCGCCCGGGTGCGGAGAGCCGCCACAACCTCGCCTACTGGCGTTACCGGGACTATGCCGGTGTCGGTCCGGGCGCCCATGGCCGACGTCTTGGCATGCGCACCGTACGCCACCGGAAGCCCGAAAATTTCCTGTCGGCAGTAGCCAGGAACGGCCACGGCCTGGCCGAGGAGGAACGGCTCACCGGCGACGAGGCCGCGCATGAGGCGCTGGTGATGGGCCTTCGGTTGGCGGAAGGAATTGAACCGGCCGCATTGGCCGAGAGATTGGGGGTCGAGCGACTGGTCAACGAAGACCGGGTCGATCGGTTGATCAGCTTGGGGCTGCTTGAACGCGAAGCGACAATGCTCAGGACAACCGCGTCCGGTCGCTTACTCTTAGATTCAATTCTCGCGGAAATTGCAGCCTAGAAGGCGGTCGCAGCTGGCGAGATGACGACCGATCCAGCTGGCGTGACCTGGCGAACCTCGAGCAAGCGCTCGGCAATTCCGTCGCGGTTGAAGCGGAAATTTCCGTCGACGCCGGCAAAGCCGTCCTTGTCGATCAGGCTCTTGGCCGGAAACAGCCGGCCGATCGGCCAGTTGCGCGCGCTCCGCACCGCCAGCAATACCGCGTCATAGCCAAGGCTGGCCAGACGGTACGGCGTCTTTCCGTATCGGGCGCGATAGCGGACGACGAGTTTGTCGAACTGCGCATCGGGCGCCGCGGCGAACCAGCCGCCGCGAAGCGACGCGTTCGTTCCGATTGTTCGGTCGGTGCCCCACAGCTCCGTTCCGAGCCGGCGCGGGCCTGCCGTCAACACTGGCGCACCAATCGCTGCCATGCGGCTAGAATCACCAAGCAGCACCGCATCTACGGCGCCCTTGGCATTGAGCCTCCGCGCGGCAGCGGTGATCGATGCCTTGCTTCGATCATAGCTTTCGATCGTGGCCACCCGCCCGCCGGACTTGCGTACGGCGCCCAGCAACGCCTGTGCAGCCCGCTGGCCATAGAGTCCCGTCGGGACCAGCGCAGCAAAGCTGTTGGTGCCTTTCTCGCGCGAGTAGCTGACGATCCGGCCAATCGATTGGTCGGGGGTGAAACCCAGGATGTAAACCCCGTTTCCGGCGACGCCCTCATCGTTGGAGAAGGCGATGACGGGGACATTGGCCGTCCGGGCAGCAGGAGCAGCAGCGCGCACATCCTCGGCCAGCAGCGGCCCGAGGATCAGCCGGCTGCCCTCCGCAATTGCGCGTTGAGTTGCTGCCGCGGCACCGCCGGGGCCGGCGCTGTTGTAGACGGCTGATACGCAACGACTTCTCACCGGTATCGAGCAGCGCGAGATTGGCGGCATTGGAAATCGAAGTTCCGACCGGGCCATCGGGACCGGTGAGCGGCACGATCACCGCGACCTTGTTGACCACCGCCCCGGGGATCGGCGGCGGCTCGACCGGGCCCGTCTCGATCGGTTGGCGAGGCCCGGTCTGGCAGCCGGCCAGCGCCAAGGTCGCCGCCTGCCACGCCAAGCAGAAATGCTGCGGCGCGCTTGCCGAAGAGTGATGTTCAATGCCATGCCGCCCTTCCAGATGGACCAGTCGCTTCCTCCCGGTCTCTATATCGTAGCAACGCCAATCGGCAATCTTGGCGACATGACGTCGCGCGCGGCCGATACGCTTTGCCGTGTCGATTATATACTGGCCGAGGACAAGCGGGTCAGCGCCAAGCTGCTTGCCCACATCGGGGCGAAAGCGCCGATGACCGCCTATCACGACCATAGCGACGAGAAATTGCGCGAGCGCATCCTGGGAGACCTTGGCACAAAGGCCGTGGCGCTCATCAGCGATGCCGGAACTCCGCTGATCTCCGATCCCGGCTACAAGCTGGTCCGGGCGGCACGGCAGGCTGGACATGCGGTACACACGCTGCCCGGGCCATGTGCCGCCATCGCCGCACTGACCCTGGCCGGCCTTCCGACCGACCGCTTCCTCTTCCTGGGATTCCTTCCCGCCAAGTCCAAGGCGCGTGCCGACGCCATCGCGGAAGTAGCATCGGTAAGGGCGAGCCTTGGTCTTCTACGAGAGCGGGCCGCGTCTTGGCGATACGTTGGGCGCGCTGGCTTCGACGTTGGGCGATCGCGAGGTTGCGGTCGTCCGCGAGCTCACGAAGCTTCACGAGGAATGCGTGAGCGGGACCTTGATCGAGCTGGCGGAGCGGTATGCGGACGTGGCCCCGAAAGGGGAAATCGTGATTGTCGTAGCGGCCCCGTCCAAGGCGGATGGAGCATCGAGCGCGGAGATCGGAGCAGCGCTCGACGAGGCAATGTCTCGGCTCTCGCCGTCCCGAGCGGCGGCGGAGGTCGCCGAGCTGCTCGGACTGCCCCGCAAGCAGGTTTACGCTCTGGCAATGGAAAAGGCTCGCTGAGGCGAACGTTCTGTTGCTTGTTATTTTTGTCGCTGGCGGCATGTGATGCCTTCGGCCTGCAACCAGCCAGACAAATCGAACTAGTCGGCGAGTGGGACTGGATGGACGGCCACTCCGAGTTTCCGCAAGTCTGTGGTTCTGACGGAACAATCCAATACCATGCCGATGGCACTTACAGCCTATGGGGTGAGTCTTGGACGTGGCGTCTGGAGGGCGAAGTCTTGACGGAAGCCCTGGCAGACTTTGATCCCCTGCATGTCGATCGATCGGCTGACGAAATCGGCAAGGAACATGTGTCGACAATCCGATGGGTTGATCAAAATACATTTTTGAAGCGTCGCGCCGATGGCAGCGAAATGGCATTCCGCCGTTGCCCGAGATCAAACTAGGCCGAGAGCAAGCCGAAGCGCGCGGGCGCAAGGCGGAGACGATTGCCGCCTGGTGGTTGCGGCTGCACGGCTGGCGGATTCTCGCTCGTCGAGCCCGTGTGCCTGGCGGCGAAGTCGACCTCGTCGCCCGCCGCGGCCGGGTCGCTCGCCTTCATCGAAGTCAAGCAGCGCCGCACCGCGGAGGCGGCCGCATGGTCGCTCGACGAATATCGCCTGCGCCGGGTCGCAGTCGCCGCCGAGCGCCTCGCGCCGCGCTATGCCCGCGACGGCGACGACGGTCCGGATCGACGCCATGTTCATCGTGCCTCGCCGCCTGCCCCGCCACCTCACCAACGTCTGGCATGGGTGACAAGCGCCTTCGCCTTCGCTTAGGCGGCCCACATGAGCCTGACCGTTGCCGTGCAAATGGACCCGCTGGAAAAGATCGGCATCGCCGGCGATTCGACCTTCGCGCTGATGCTGAAGGCGCAGGAGCGTGGCCATCGCCTGTTTCACTATCTGGCCGAAGATCTCGGTTACGAAGACGGGCAGGTCCGGGCGCAGGCACGAGCCGGTCTCGTGCAACAGGTCGAGGGCGATCATTTCACGCGCCGGCGAACCTCGAAGTTCTCGACCTGGCGACCGACGTCGATGTCGTCCTGATGCGCCAGGATCCGCCGTTCGACATCGGCTACATCACCGCCACCTATCTGCTCGAACGGATCGCCGATCGAAACGCTGGTCGTCAACGACCCGCGTGCGGTCCGCGATGCGCCCGAGAAAGCTGTTCGTGCTCGATTTCGCGCACTTCATGCCGCCGACCTTGATCACCCGCTCGCTGGCCGAACTGAAGGCGTTTCATGCCAAGCATGGCGAGATCGTACTGAAGCCGCTTCACGGCAACGCTGGCGACGGCGTATTCCGCATCGGCCGCGACGGAGCCAATCTGGCTGCGCTGGCCGAGCTGTTCGGCCATGTCTGGCGCGAGCCCTTCATGGCCCAGGCCTTCCTTCCCGCCGTCGCGGAAGGCGACAAGCGCATCGTGCTGGTCGACGGCGAAGTCGCAGGTGCGATCAACCGCAAGCCGGGCGCCGGCGAGATTCCGATCGAACCTTGCAGCGGGCGGCACCGCGCTCGCACACCGAACTCACGCGAACGCGAACTGGAGATCTGCGCGGCGATCGGGCCCGAGCTCAAGAGCCGCGGGCCTGCTGTTCGTCGGTATCGACGTGATCGGCGGCATGCTGACCGAAATCAATGTCACCTCGCCGACCGGCATCGTCGCAATCGACAGGTTCAACGGCAGCGACACCCCGGCACTCATCTGGGACGCGATCGAAGCGAAGGTTGCAGCTGGATGAGTGACTGGATTGTCCGCCTGATCGAACAGTCAGGCTATCTTGGCGTCGGCTTCCTGATGTTCCTGGAGACGGTGTTCCCGCCGATACCCTCCGAAGTGATCATGTCGGTCGCCGGCGTTGCGGCCGGCCAGGGCAAGCTCGATTATTGGCTGGTCGTGGTGTCCGGAACTGCCGGGGCAATGCTCGGCAATATCCTTCTGGTATCTCGCTGCACGGGCGCTCGGGATCCAGCGCCTGGAACCGTTCATCCGCCGCTGGGGCCGCTGGATCACCATGAGCTGGGCCGAAGTGAAGCGCGCGGAGAAATGGTTCGAGCTCCACGGTACTTTCTTCGTCTTCCTCGGACGATTGCTGCCGACAGTCCGCAGTCTGGTTTCGATCCCTGCTGGCCTGCTCAAAATGAGCTTCCGCCGCTTCCTGCTCGCTTCGACGCTGGGCACTGCGATCTGGACCGCGGTCCTTGCCGGAGCGGGCTACAAGCTCGGCGAGAATTTTACCGACATCGACAAGATCCTGGGCCCGGCGGCCAATGCGATCCTCGTTGTCCTGATCGCAGGCTATATTTATCGCGTGTGGACCCATCGCCACATGCCGGTGGGCGAAGATGCATCCAAAGTGGATGTCACCACCCTCTGATTCCAGCGAAAATCGACTGTCATCCGGTGATCAGGCCCGTGGGTGGGCGTGGCGATAAACGTCGAGCAAGCGCGCTGCATCGACCTCGGTATAAATTTGCGTCGACGACAGGCTGGCGTGACCCAGCAATTCCTGCAGCGACCGGAGGTCCGCTCCGCGCGCCAACAGATGCGTCGCAAAGCTGTGGCGCAGCGCATGAGGTGTCAGGCTGTCGGGCAAGCCCAGCCGAGTCCTCGCTCCGCGCACCGCCCTTCGGACCAGGTCCGGATTTAGCGGCCCGCCCTTGGCGCCGACGAACAGCCGCCCTTCGCCGGCCAACGGATAGGGGCACAGCGCGACATAAGCATTGATGGCTTCCTTGACGGCAGGAACCAGCGGCACGATCCGCGTCTTGCCGCGCTTTCCGGTGACTCGCATTGCCTGACCCAGCGGCAGCACCCGGGCGGTAAGCCCCATCGCCTCGGCGACGCGCAATCCGGCGCCATAAAGCAGCAGCAGGATCGCAAGATCGCGGGCCCCGATCCAGTCGTTGGGTGCCGCTGCCCCCGCGTCCTCGGCCAGAGCAATGGCGTCGGCGGGGCTGGCCGGCCGCGGCAAGGTGCGCGGGCGCTTTGGTGCGCGGGTGCGCGGCAGTTGCGCAGGATTGCCCTCCTCCTCCGCCGCGAACGTCAGGAACGCTCGCACTGCCGACATTTCCCGAGCGGCGGAAGATGCGCCGAGCCCAGCGCCGCGCCGGTCGGCAAGGAAGGCCCGGAGGTCCGACGCGTGAAGGTTGAGCAAGGTAAATCGACCGATTTCCTCGCCATGATGGCGACCGAGGAATTCGATCAGCCGATGAGCGGTTGCGACATAGGCCCGGACCGTATGCGGCGAACGGCGACGATCGTGGGCAAGGTAACCCGACCAACGCGCCGCCAGGGCCCGCGCCGGATGCTCCTCCCCTTCTAGCTGTCGGTCAGACACCGGCGGATCATAGCCGCAAGGCTCGATCCAAGGAATCCCAACAATTGTGCTCCGTGACGATTGTCGAGCCCGGCCGCTTCCTTCTGGCCGAGTAGCAGCAGGCCATATGGCAACGGGGCCTCTGTGGAGAGCAAGATCAGTGCTTCCGATCGGATCTGGCGAACTGCCTGCCCGAACAACGGATGGCCGCAAGGGACAGTGCGCATCGTCACCGGGTCGAGCTGCTCAATCGCCCGGTCCACGATCCGCTGTCTCGACCGTCCCGACATGGACCGCATCCGACCCTGAAATCCCTGGTCGTCGGCAACGAGCGCCAAGGTGGCATGGTCCACTCCTAGCAGGCGCGGCCAGACCCTTGTCACAACGTCAAACAGTCCGTCGATCGTATCAGCCTCGATCGCCGCTAGCACGGCCGCATGGATCGAAGCGGTCGCACCCGAATGACCGCGCGCGAAGGCAATCAGATCCTCATTGGCGCTTTCGGCCGCACCAAGCCGATCGCGCAGCTTGGCGACCGCCCGCTCTTCGAAGGAAATGACCTTGCCCATGCCGCGAATCATAGCGCGACAGGGTTAATAATCCGCCCAAATCGGCGCGGAAATCAGCCGAGAATTAGCTTGCGGCCGTCCCGGACAGCTGCGCTCAGATCTTCTGCCCGGTTGCTTCCCAATCCTTGAGGAAGGCAGCGATGCCATTGTCGGTCAGCGGATGCTTGAACAGCTGCTTGATCACCGCCGCCGGCGCCGTCATCACGTCGGCGCCAAGCTTGGCCGACGTCGAGGATATGGATCGGATTGCGTACGCTCGCGACCAGGATTTGCGTCGCGAAATCATAATTGTCGTAGATCATGCGGATATCGGCGATCAGCTCGATGCCCGGCTGGCCGATATCGTCAAGTCGCCCAACGAACGGCGAGATGAAGGTCGCGCCTGCCTTGGCCGCCAGCAGCGCCTGGTTGGCTGAAAAGCACAGCGTCACATTGACCATCGTCCCGTCGCCAGTCAGCTTCTTGCAGGTCTTGAGGCCGTCGATCGTCAGCGGAACCTTGACCGCGATATTGTCGGCGATCTTCCGGAGCGATTTCCGCCTCGTGCATCATGCCGTCATGATCGAGCGCGACCACCTCGGCAGAAACGGGCCCGGGGCAAATCGACGCGATTTCCTTCACCACCTCGATGAAGTCCCGGCCCGATTTCTTGACCAGCGAAGGGTTGGTGGTGACCCCGTCAAGCAGACCGGTGTCGTTCAGTTCCTTGATTTCGGCGATGTCGGCGGTGTCGACGAAGAATTTCATGGGTGATTGATCCCTACGGCTTGGGCGAAATTTGCTTACGTCTAGCGGCTGCGCTCAAACAGGTCACCCGATTCGCATCAAAAAGGATGTGCCGATGGACGCCCATGTGTTGGTCGAACAAAAAGCCGATGGCGTCCTGTCGATCATTTTGGCGAGGCCGGAGCGGCGGAACGCAATCACTGTCGCCATGTATTCGGCCCTTGCCGATGCGATCGAAAATGCGGCCGACAATGCCGCGATCCGCCTCATCACCGATCGAAGGCCAGGGCGACGATTTTACCGCCGGCAACGATCTCGGCGATTTCCTGCAGGCGATGCCGGACCCCGGATCTGGCGAAGACATACCGGTTTGGCGGCTATTGCGCGCCCTGGCCAAGAACCAGGTGCCGATCGTCGCCGCCGTGCACGGCAACGCCGTCGGTATCGGCACGACGATGCTGTTCCACTGCGACTTCGTGCTGGCGGAGGATGGCTGCCGCTTCGTCATGCCGTTCGTGGACCTTGGGCTTGTTCCCGAGGCCGCGAGTTCGCTGATCATGCCCAGGCTGGCCGGTCGCCGCAGCGCCGCGCGCCACCTACTGCTTGGGCGAGCCGTTCGGGGCGGCCGAGGCGCTGGACATGGGATTGGCCAGCCATGTCGTGCCGCAGGGACAGCTGAAGCCGGCGTTGGCCGGGTTGGTCGCGGCACTGCTGGCAAAGCCGCCCGAAGCGCTGCGCCAAACCCAGGCTTTGCTTCGACGCGAAGACACCGAAGAGATACTCGAACGGATGGAGTTGGAGAACGGCCACTTCGGCGAGCGGCTTCAATCGGATGAAGTCAAACAGGCAATCGCCGCCTTCTTCGCGGCGCGGGCCAAGGCGCCCGCCGCCTGATCAGGTCCCGGCGACCCAAACCCGCTTCGTGCGCGAAACGGTGATGTCCGGCCCAGGCAAAAGCAGCAAGTCGGTCGACTGCGTATAGCTCACCGTCAGGTCGAGATAGACACTACCATCCTCAATGTCCGCGACCGGCTCTTCGATCGTGAACGTGCCGGGTCCGATGCCGTAAACGGCTTCTTCGATCTTGTCGTGGATCGCATCGTTTTCCGGCTGCGGAAACAGCGTGGCAAAGCGTGCACCCTCGCCCAGCGCATGCTGGATGCCGGACATGGCGCGAAATACCAGACCAAGCTGGACGATCGCCCACATCATGATGATCATCGCCGGCAGGGCGAAGGCCATTTCGATGACGGCGGCGCCACGATTGTCGCGGCGAAGGCGGAGCAGCTTCATCATTGCGTGCGCATCCCGGCGGTCGAAGTGATGTGATAACCTCCGTCCGCGCTGCTGTAGCCCGCAAAATGCATCGGAAACATCGGTTCGTAGACATCGGACACGGCCACAATGATGTAGCGCGCCTCTTTCACCGTCCCCGTAGCGCAGGTGAATGCATCGAACGTGTCCGCATTGCTGCTCGTTTGCGCAGGATCGTCGTCGCATTCGAGACGATAGGTCACTGTGACCTTGTCTGCCTTTTCATCATCGGGGATATTCGCCTGATCCGCAGCTTCGTCGATGATCGTGTCGGCGACGGATTTCACACCGGTCGTCTGCATCACCTTTTCGATCGCCCGCTGCGACGCCTGCTCCAGCGCTAGCTTACGGCCGAAGGCGTTGCTCATGTCGACCACGCCGATCGTCATCAGCGCCAGCATCGGCGCGTAGAGCGCGAGCTCGATGGTCGCGACGCCGCGACAGTCGCGCTCCAGCGAGGAGAGCAAGCGGCGCATCACGCGACTAGCCTTACTTTGCGGCCGCCGACGATCGGATCATAGAGATCGTCGCAAGTCTCTTCATTGCTGGTGATATTGGTGCCGTTGTTGCCGGTAAAGACAATCCGCTTGCATCACGAACTGCGTGCACGACGCGATCGTGTTGCCGCCGCCATTATAGGTCAACTGCTGGTTCGGGAAGTAAAGGACGCCCTCGATCTGCCCGGCCGATCCGCCGTTGATCTTGTTCGGGCTATTGCTGCTGAGCTGTCCCGTTGGCGAATTGTCGACCGCCCGGCGGTCCTGGTAGATCGCCATGCCCTTCCATTTGCCGGTCGTCGGCGCTTCGATGTTGAGATTCGCCGAAGCGTTCATGTCGAAGGTGCCAATGGGTGCCGTGGGCGAAGTGTTCGCATTGCTAAGAATGATGCTGACCCCGCCCGTCGCAATCAGCGTGCCTTGGACATTCACGCTGCCGCCATTGATGAAATAGGTGCCGGGAGCCAGCGTCGCCGTCTTGTTGGGACCGACGTTGATCCCGCTGTAGCAATTCGGAGTCCAGTTCGATCCGGCGCCGTTCGATCCCGTGATTGTCACCGTGCCGACGCAGTTGTTGTCGCCATGATCGGAAGCGTCCGGCGACAGGTCCGCGTACGGATCGTCCTCCGAGGGGACGTACGGATCATATTTGCCGACCGTCCAGTTGTTCGACTGCTGGATGCCGCCCGCCGCCGCAATCACGGTTGCAACCACGCTCGAGCTGCCCTGGGCGGCAGCGGCGTTGGCGGAAACGCTATTGGTGATCATCCCGCAATCCATGATCACGGTACCGCTGCCCGACGCGAGAATGCCCGACTTGGTGGTATGCTCCAGGCTGACGACGCAATAGTCGTCGGTGCCGGGCGTGCTGGCCGCGGTCGCGGACACCCGAATCATCGGCGCTTCGGTCATGAACATCGAGCTGAAGGCCAGTGGCTTGCGGACGGCCAGGGTCACCTGGACCTGGTCAGTCAGGTCGCCGGCGTCGGCCGGGAACGCGACCTGGGGATAGCCGGAAAGGAGTCCGATTCCCGTATGCTGGTTGAGTTCCAGGTCGTGGTTGACGACGACCGATGTACCGTCGGTATTGCCGGCTTCTACCCGGTCATAAACGCCCGCGATCGCCGCGGAGTCGGCCGCGCGCTGCAGCTGGCGCTTCCACAATGCCCATTGGATGGTGTCGGTCGCAAGGCCCGCGGAGCCGACCAGCATCGGCAGCGCCGCGCCGCCGATGATCAGCACGTTGCCACGTTTGTCGTTCCACAGCTTTTTGAATGCTTTGAGCATCTTCTTTTCCCCGTCGGATTGACGCCTTTGGGCCGCTTTACGCCCATCAAGGTAAGCGAAGGGTTCCGACGCGTGGTTGACGGAATACTAACCACGTTTGGCGGCGACGCTTGAAGCATCGCGTCTTACCCCTATAATACAGTTGATGCCTCTTGCGCCGGTCGGGCGGGCCGTCCACCCTCCGGCGCCACAGGGAAAGAAGGACGAATAGACATGGCCAGCGAACCCTCGACCGAGACCGCGACCGCCACCAAGATCAAGCTGGAGCCGCCCGAGGCGCTGCAGCCGATCGCCGCTCAGGAGGCATCCGGCCTGGTCCCGCTGAAGAGCGAGGAAACCAGCGAGCTCGACCAGAAGGTCGCCAAATTCGTCGACGAACTGGCCGCGCTGGACTCGAACAGCCCCGAATTCGGCAAGAAGGTCGACGCAGCTGACCGCGATGGGCCGCAAGGAAATCGCCGAGGCGGCCGGCGCGTCGAACCGCTTCCTCGACCGGCCGGTCAAGGCGATCGACAGCGACACCGGCATCGGCGCCGACCTGACCGAGCTTCGCCGCACGGTCGAGGATCTCGACCCCAAGGAAAACAGCAAGTCGCTGACGACGCGCAAGTTCCTGGGGATCATTCCCTTCGGCCGCCGCATCAACAATTATTTCGACAAGTACCGCAGCTCGCAGACGCACATCTCGGCGATCCTGTCGCGCCTCGCCAACGGCAAGGACGAGCTGCTGATGGACAATGCCGCGATCGACACCGAGCGCGCCGGCCTGTGGAAGACGATGCATCGGCTCGAGCAGATGATCCACATCTCGCAAGAGCCTCGACAAGCAGCTCGAGGACAAGGCCAACGATCTCGACGCGACCGAGCCGGCCAAGGCCAAGGCGATCCGCGAGACCGCGCTATTCTATACGCGCCAGCGCACCACCGACCTGCTGACCCAGATGGCGGTCACGGTGCAGGGCTATCTGGCGCTCGACCTGGTCAAGAAGAACAATGTCGAGCTGGTGAAGGGCGTCGACCGCGCCTCCACGACGACCGTCTCGGCGCTGCGCACCGCCGTGACCGTCGCGCAGGCGATGACCAACCAGAAGCTGGTGCTGGAACAGATCAGGCGCGCTCAACACCACCACCGCCAGCATGATCGACACGACCGGCGAGTTGCTTCGCACCCAGACCGGCGCGATCCACGAGCAGGCCGCTTCCTCGACCATCCCGCTCGAGACGCTGCAGCGCGCGTTCCAGAACATCTACGACACGATGGACCAGATCGATCAGTTCAAGCTCACGGCGCTCGCGAACATGAAGCAGACGGTCGACACGCTTGGCAACGAGGTCGAGAAGTCGAAGGGCTATATCGCCCGGGCCGAAGGCGTTGCCCAGGCCAAGCTCGAGAACTCCGCCTCGCCCTTCACCCCGATCGAGCAGAAATGACCTCCGAGAAGACCGAACTCGCCATTGCCCGTGCCGACCGCGTCATGCGGTCGCTAGACGAACGGGACGGCGCGGTCCGGGACGCCGCTCGGCGCGAGCGGCAGCGGCTGAATGCAGGGCTTGGACGGACGTTGTCGCGAGTAGGGATTGCGGTTGGCGTTATCAGCCTTGCGGCCATCGGCATCGGGCTGATCATCCCGATCGGCATGTTCGGGTTCCTGGCGGCGGTCGGTCTTGCCATCGGCGTTGCGGCGTTGCTGCTGGTGTCGGGCGGAAAGGAAATCGCTGCTCCCAACGTGTCGACTGACCTGCCCAATGGCCAAATGGTCCAGCGGTTCGATTCCTATTTGTTCCGCGCCCGCCGAGCCCTGCCCGCGCCCGCGCAAGCTGAGGTCGACCTGTTATCGGCGCAACTTCCGCCACTGCGGCAGACTCTTGAGCGGATTGCCGATCTCGACCCTAATGCCCAGGACGCACGGCGGCTGATGTCGGTCCACCTGCCCAATCTGATCGACCGCTACCTTCATGTCCCATCGGCCTATCGCGAGCAACGCGATGGCGAAGGCATCAGCGTCGACGAGCGGCTGGTCGAGGCGCTGGTCGCGGGCCGACAGGCGCTAACCGAAATTTCCGAAAAGCTGGCTCGCGCCGACATGGCCGCATTTGAAACACAAGGCCGCTTCATCCAGTCGCGATATCAAGAAAAGACGTTGGACTAGCCGACGATCCCGGCGGCTTTCAGCCGTTCCAACTCCTCGACGCTCACCCACTTGCTAAGCAGATCACCATGTTCCCCCAGCGCAGGCGGCGGAAGCGGGGCATCGCTGCGCTCTCCATCCAGGCGGATCGGACTGCCGACCATCGGCACTTCGCCAAGCGCGCCTCCACCGAAGCTAAGCTGCGCGCCGCGATAAACCGCCTGGGGATCGGCCAACGCCTGGCTGATCGTATTGATCGGACCCGCTGGAATGCCCGCCGCCTCGAGCTGCTCAAGCCAGTCCGCAGCGGGTTTCGACGCGATGATCTCGGCGATCATTGGCACGAGCGTGCCGCGTGCGGCGACGCGGGCGGCGTTGGTCGCAAAGGCCGGGTCGGATGCCCATTCGGCATGGCCAAGGATCGTCGCCAGTTTGGCGAACTGTCGATCGTTGCCAACGGCGATAATGATTGGCTGGTCGGCGGCCTGGAACGGCTGGTAGGGGACGATATTGGGATGGCCGGCGCCCAGGCGCTGCGGGTCCTTGCCGCTGACCAGCGCGTTCGATGCCTGATTGGCAAGCATGGCGAGTTGCGTGTCGAACAGCGCCAGGTCGATCGTGGCGCCCTCGCCCGTCTTTTCCCGACCGTAGAGCGCCGCCAAGATGGCGCTGGCCGTGTACATGCCGGAAAACAGGTCGGCGACCGCAACCCCGACCTTCATCGGCCCGCCGCCCGGTTCCCCGTCCGGCACGCCGGTAAGGCTCATCAGGCCGCCCATGCCCTGGATGATATAGTCATAGCCGGCACGTGACGCGTAGGGACCGTCCTGGCCGAAGCCGGTGATCGACGCATAGATCAGCCGCGGATAGGCGGCGCGCAGGCTTTCCGCATCCAGCCCGAACTTCTGTCAGCCCCCCGACCTTGAAATTTTCGACCAGGACATCGGCATCGGCCGCCATCCGCTTAACCAGCGCCGCGCCCTCCTCGGTCGCGAAATCGATTGCTACCGACCGCTTGCCGCGATTGGCGGCGAGGAAATAGGCCGCGACCTTTTGGTCGTCATGTTCGTGCCAAGGCGGGCCCCAATGACGCGTGTCGTCACCTGCGCCGGGCTTTTCGACCTTGATGACGTCGGCGCCAAGATCGGCCAGCAGCTGTGTCGCCCAGGGCCCGGCCAGCACCCGGCTAAGGTCGAGGACCCGAACCCCCTTCAGTGGTTTATTCATGCAGTCCGCCGCTTGAGGAAGCGCGGGCGAACGTCGGCCAGGATCGCGTGCGCCGCATTATGCCCCGGGGCGCCCGTTACGCCGCCGCCCGGATGCGCGCCCGATCCGCACAAGTAGAGGCCCGGAAGCGGCAGTCGATAATCGGCCGCGCCGATCATCGGCCGAGCGCTGAACAGCTGGTCGAGGCCCATCTTGCCGTGGAAGATATCGCCGCCGATCAGGCCGAAGCGCCGTTCCAGGTCGAGCGGCGAGTGGATCTGCCGGGCGATGACGGACTTGGCGAAGCCCGGAGCATGGGACTCGACGGTGGCGATAATCGTATCGGCGGCCTTCTCTCGCTCGTCGTCCCATGAGCGGCCATCCGGCAGCTTGTAGCGGAAATGCTGGCAGAACAGCGACGCGACATGCTTGCCCTTGGGCGCGAGGCTCGGGTCGAGCGTCGAAGGGATCAGCATCTCGATCACCGGCTGCGACGACCAGCCGTTTAGGGCTGCCTCGGCATGGGCGCGGTGCATATAGTCCATGCTCGGCGCCATGATGATGCCGGCGGTCAGATGATCGCCGCGCCCCGGCATGACGGTGAAATTGGGAAGCTTGTCGAGCGCAACATTCATTCGGAAGGTCGCGCTCTCGCAGCCCCAGTGGTTGAAATGCTCTTCGACCGGGCGGCTGACCGCGCCCTTGGGCACCAGCCGGTCGAACAACAGCTTGGGATTGACCCCGGCAACGATGGTCGGCGCGCGCCAGCTCTTGCCACCCGACACCAGACCCGCAGCGCGGCCCTTCTCGACGATGATCTCGCTGACCGGTGCATTGAGGACGATATCGACCCCTGCCTCGCGGCAGGCCTTGGCCATCGCCTGGGTGATCGCGCCCATCCCGCCGATCGCATGGCCCCACGCCCCGGGCACGCCCGGCGGCTTCGCCGAACAGATGGTGGAGCAGCACGTAGGCCGTACCCGGCGTGTAGGGTGACGCGAAATTGCCGACGATGCCGTCGAACGCGAACAGCGCCTTGGTCAGATCGCCTTCGAAGAAGCGGTCGAGGATGTCGCCAGCGCTCTTGGTCGCGAATTCGTGGACGGTGCGAATTTCGTCGGTCGAAAGGCCGATGAGGTCGCGGCCGAGGCTGGCAAGCTGCGGCAGGCCACGGATGCCGGCGCCCGCCTCCGGCGGCGTCTTCAATATCCACTTGCGGATCAGCGGGACGACCGTCTCCAGCTCTTCATTGTAGCGATCATAGGCCGCGCCGTCGGCCGGCACGTGCCGCGCGATTTCCGACCGGGTCAGGCCGTCCCGGCCCGAAAGCAGATAGCTGCCGTTCGGCCCGGGCAGGAAATTGTCGGTCTTGCGCAGCACGACCTGCAGGCCGTGCCGCTCCAGCTCCATGTCCTTGATGACCTTGGGCTGCAGCAGCGAGACGGTGTAGCTCGCCGCGCTGTTCCTGAATCCGGGATGGAATTCGTCGGTCACGGCCGCGCCGCCGACCTTGTCCGCGGCTTCGAGGATGGCGACCTTGAGGCCCTTCTTGGCGAGATAATGGGCGCAGGTCAGGCCGTTATGCCCGGCCCCGATGATCAAAATGTCGTGCATCAGCGCATCAATACCAATTCTTCTGACATGGTGGGATGGAAGGCGACGGTCGCGTCGAAGTCGGCCTTCTTGAGGCCCGCCTTCACCGCCATCGCCGCCGCCTGGAGGATTTCGGGCGCGTCGGGCCCGATCATGTGGATGCCGACGACCTCGTCGGTCGCGCCGTCGACGACCAGCTTGTAGAGCGAGCGCTCGTTGCGGCCGGCGAGGACATTCTTCATCGGCCGGAAATCGCTGGTGTAGGTCCGGACCTGGCCCAGGCGATTGCGCGCCTGGCCTTCGGTCAGCCCGACGCTCGCGATCGGCGGATGCGAGAAAACCGCGTGCGGCACGCAGTTATAATCGACGGTCCAGGGTTCGCCGCCGAACTCGCTGTCGGCGAAGGCATGGCCCTCGCGGATCGCGACCGGAGTCAGCTGGATGCGGTCGGTGACGTCGCCGACGGCGAAGATCGAAGGAACATTGGTTCGGCTGTTTTCGTCGACCTTTATCTGGCCCGTTGTCGCCGAGCGCGACTCCGACCTCGTTCCAGGCCCAGCCCCTCGACATTGGGGATGCGACCGGTGGCGAACAGCAGCTGCGTCGGCCTCCATGTCGTCGCAGCCTTCCATGGATCGATTGAGCAGTCCGCCGTCGTCACGTTTCTCGATCTTGGTTGAAGCTGGAATTGAAGCGGAACTCGATGCCCTTGGTCATCGAGATCTGCAGCAGCCGGTCGCGCATCTGCTCGTCATAGCCGCGCAGGATGACATCGGAGCGGTTGACCAGCGTCACGTGGCTGCCGAACTGGTGGAAAATGCCGGCGAATTCATTGGCGATGTAGCCGCCGCCGGCGATCACGATCCGCTTCGGCAGCTTCTCGAGATGGAAAACCTCGTTCGAGCTGATTGCATGCTCGATCCCGTCGATGTCGGGCATGTAGGGCCGGGCGCCGGTGGCGATCAATATCTTGCCGGCGCTGATCGTCTTGGCCGCTCGACAGCCGGACCTCGTTCGGGCCGGTCATCGTCGCCCGCTCGTGGAAGATCTCGACCTCATGGTTGCTCAAGGTCTGGGTGTAGAGGCCCTCCAGGCGGCCGACCTCCGCCAGCACATTGTCGCGCAGCACCGGCCAGTTGAACGCGCACTTGGGCACGTCCCAGCCGAACATCGCCGCATCGTTCAAATCCTCGGCGAAATGCGCGCCGTAAACCAGCAGCTTCTTCGGGAACGCAGCCGCGAATGACGCAGGTCCCGCCGACCTTATGCTCCTCGGCGACCGCAACCTTTGCGCCATGGGCCGCCGCGATTCGCGCGGCGCGCACGCCGCCCGATCCGGCGCCGATCACGAACAGGTCATAGTCGCTCAAAGCCCTGCCCTTTCGATGAGGTGCGCGCGTCGACGGGTCGAGCCCTTCGCGCCCTTCCGGATCGTCGAGCGACCGCGCCATTTCCTTACCCAGCTCGACCCCGAACTGGTCGAACGGGTTGATCCCCAGCAGCACCGCATTGGCGAAGGTGCGATGCTCGTAGAAGGCAATCAGCGCGCCGAGCGATGCGCGGGTCGAGCCGCTGCGAGCAGAATCGTCGTCGACGGACGGTCGCCCGGATAGGCGCGCGCCAGAGTCCGCATTGCTCGCGTCCGGCCATCAGCGCCGCTCCCTGCGCGAAGCAATTGGCCGAGCAGCAGCTGGTGATGGCGCGGATCGAGGCTGTCCTCATTTTCGACCGCCGCGACGAATTCGACCGGGATTACCATCGTGCCCTGGTGAAGCAGTTGAAACACCGCATGCTGAGCATCCGTCCCGACACCGCCCCAGGTAACGGGGGCCGAAGGCCGGCGAAGCGGCTTGCCCTCAGCCGTCACCGATTTGCCGTTCGATTCCATCTCGAGCTGCTGGAGATAGTCGGGAAGCAGGCGCAGCCGCTCGTCATAGGCGAATACGCCGCGGCTCTGGGAATCGCGGCTCTGCGTGTAGAACAGGTCGGCGAAGGCCGCGAGCAGCGCGACATTGGCGGCACCGTCGGTCAGCTTCACATGGCGGTCCATTTCCGCAGCGCCTTCGAGCAATTCCTCGAACGCACCCCAGCCAAGCGCCAGTGCGATCGACAAGCCGACCGAGGACCACAGCGAATAGCGCCCGCCAACGCCCTCGCTGAACGGCAGGATGCGCGTTTCGTCGATGCCGTAAGCGACCGCCTTGTCCGGGCGCGGCGGTGACCGCGATCGACTTGTCCATAAGGGTCGGACACGCCTGCCTCGCGCAGCCATTCGAGCGCAGCGTCGAGATTGGTCAGCGTCTCGGTTGTGGTGAAGGTCTTGCTGACCGCGACGACCAGCGTCGAGGCCGGGTCGAGCCCCCAGGTCGCTTCGTCAAATGCCTCGCCGTCGATATTGGCAAGCACCCGAACCTCGAATCGGTCGGCATCGCGGCCGAGCGCGTCGATCACCAGGTCCGGGCCCAGCGCCGAACCGCCAATGCCGATGTGAAGGATCGAATCGATCTCGCCGAACGCGCCGCCCTCGATCGCGTCGATCAGGCTCCGCATCCGCGCATGACGCTCGGCGGCGAGGCGATTGTCCTCGGGCTTGCCTTGCCCGCGCTCGGCGACATGGGTCGCGGGGCGATTCTCGCTGAAGTTCACGATGTCACCCGCGAACAAGCAGTCTCGGGCGCCGTGGTAGTCGGCCATATATGCAAGGCCGGCGAATGCGCCGAGCAATTCCTCGTCCAAATGGGTCTTCGACCAGTCGAAATGAATCGATGCCACGTCTCGGCTAAACTGACGGACCCGTTCCCTGTCAGCGTCGAACAACTCCGACAGCCGCTTCGGCCGGTAAGTCTCGATCGCCTTCCAAGCGGCCTTGCAGTCCAGAATCGCCATGGCCAGCCTCATAGTAGGCGGCCGCCATTTGCCATCCCTGCTTGACCTTGGCCGCCCTTGCCTCAAAAGCGGCGCGACATGGCCTTTCCCTTTTCCCGCCGCCGCCACTATTCCGACCCGCCTGCGCAAGCGGCGAAGGAAACGCCGGGCAGCTTCATTAAATCGCTGGCTGATTCTGGCGCTTCCTGGCCTGGCTGTTGAGGAGCCTGATCGTCGCGCCCTTCAGCATTCCCTCGGGCTCGATGCTGCCGACGATGATGATCGGCGACTATCTGTTCGTGTCGAAATGGCCATACGGCTATTCGAGCGCCAGCTTCCCGTTCGAATTCCCGCCGTTCAAGGGGCGCATTCTCGGCTCGACGCCCGAACGCGGCGACATTGTCGTGTTCGAAGGGCCGGAAGGCGCGGATGTGGTCAAGCGGGTCATCGGCCTGCCGGGTGACACCGTCGCCGTCTCGGGCGGTCAGCTAATTCTCAACGGCAAGCCGGTCCAGAGAACGCGGATCGAAGACTATCTCATGCCGATATCGCCCAACAGCCCATGCCGTGTCGTCCCGCCGGCGGTTGCGATGACCCGGCCGACCGCGGACGGAACTCAGGCTGCGTCTATCCAGCATATCGTGAAACGCTTGCCCGGCGGGCGCAGCTACGTGGTACTCGACCAGACCGATGCAGGTTTGGCCGACAATTTCGGACCGGTTGCGGTGCCTCAGGGCAGCTTGTTCGTGATGGGTGACAATCGCGACGATAGCCTCGACAGCCGTTACCGGGTCGAAGCAGGAGGAATGGGCTTCGTGCCGATCGATCGCGTCGTCGGCCGCGCCGAGCGAGCCTTCTGGTCGACCGACGGCAGCGCGTCCTGGATCAATCCGATCAGCTGGTTCAGCGCATTGCGAACCGACCGCATCGCGACCGACTATCATCCATGAGCGAGCTACCATCCTTTATTGCCGAAGCGCTGGGCCGCGAGCCTCGCGAAGCTCGCTTGTTCGAGCGTGCGGTGACCCACGGCAGTCACGGCCGCGATACCTATGAGCGGCTCGAATTTCTCGGCGACCGGGTGCTCGGACTGGTGGTAGCAAGCTGGCTCTACGAGCGCTTTCCTACCGAGCCCGAAGGCAAGATGAGCCGCCGCTACAATGCGCTGGTGGCACGCGAGACCTGCGCTGAAGTGGGCCGCGCGCTCGACTTGCCGCGCCACATCCGCCTCGGCAAGCAAGCGCGCGAAGACAATGCCGGCCTCAGTGACAATGTCATCGGCGACGTCGTCGAAGCGATAATCGGTGCCATTTTCCTCGATGGCGGGCTCGAGCCCGCACAGGCCTTTGTGCGATCGCAATGGGCACCTTTTCTCGAGGGTCAGCAGCGCGCCCCGGTGCACCCCAAGTCGGGCCTGCAGGAACGTGCCGCGGAAAAGAAGCTCGGCGTTCCGCTCTACGAACTGGTTTCGCGCTTTGGCCCGCACCATTCTCCCCGATTCCGAGTGAAAGTGAGCCTGGGCACGCATGGGGAGGCGGAGGCCGAGGGCGATTCCAAGCAGGAAGCCGAAACCGCCGCCGCTGCGGCGCTTCTGGAGAAGATCAAATGACCACTCGCTGCGGCCTTGTTGCGGTGCTCGGCGCACCCAACGCGGGCAAGTCGACGCTGGTCAATGCGCTGGTTGGACAGAAGGTCGCGATCGTCAGCCCCAAGGCGCAGACCACCCGCGCACGACTGATGGGTATCGCGATCGAAGGCGAGAGCCAGATGCTGCTGGTCGACACGCCCGGCATCTTCACCCCCAACCGCCGGCTCGACCGGGCGATGGTCAAGGCCGCCTGGGAGGGCGCCGAGGATGCCGACCGGATCGTGCTGGTGATCGACGCCGCGGCCAAGGTCGGCCAGCGGGTCGAGGAAATGCTTCAAGGTGTCGAGAGCCGTCCCGAAGCCAAGATCCTGGTCCTGAACAAGGTCGACATAGCAAAGAAGGAAGACCTGCTCGTCTTCGCCGCGAAACTCGCCGAGCGGCTGAAGCCCGAGATGGTCTTCATGGTCTCCGCCACCGCCGGCGATGGCGTCCCTGATTTGAAGCGCCACCTTGCCGAGGTGATGCCCGAAGGTCCGTGGCATTTCCCTGAAGATCAGCTGAGCGACGTCACGGATCGAATGGTCGCGGCGGAACTGACTCGCGAGCAGCTCTATCACCAGCTCCACGCCGAGCTTCCTTACTCGAGCGCCGTCGCGACCGAGAAATGGGAAGATCGCAAGGACGGTTCGACTGTCATCCACCAGCAAATCCTGGTCGAGCGCGACAGCCAGAAGGCGATCGTCCTCGGCAAGGGCGGATCACGGCTGAAGGCGATCGGCCAGGCCGCACGCGCGGAGATCGCCGAGCATCTCGGCCGCAAGGTTCACCTGTTCCTGCATGTGAAGGTCAATCCCCGCTGGGACGAAGATCGCTCGCTTTATCAGGACATCGGACTGGACTGGGCGGACTGAAATTGGCCACTCCATCGCTTTTGCTGTAAGCCATTCTCGCTCGGACCTTACGTCGAATGCCTTGGGGGCAGTACGATGGACATTCGGGTCTTCTTTATAACCAATCGGGACTATAAGCCGGCTAACCAAACCCTGTTCGGATCTCACTTCAATCCGGATGGTGTTGGGGCAATTCGATTTGGTCATGCGCAATTCAAAACTGGCTCGGGAAAGCCACAGCCCGGGCCAGTTTATGTTTATCCGGAAGTACGCGGCGACACTCCGACAGAGGGCTTCCAAAGAGCTGGGAGCGAAAGCTTCTTCGAAGATTTACGCCAGCAGATGCAAAATGGCTGCGCCGACACCGTCGTCTTTATCCACGGTTTCAACGTGAGCTTCAGAGACGCACTAACAGCCGCGGCACAATTCTCAACGCAGCTTATCGTCGGCGGGAAGCCAATCAATGTCGTGCTGCTCAGCTGGCCATCCGACGGCAAGGCATACCCGTGGATGTCCTATTATAGCGATCGAGAGGATGCCCGATCATCGGGCGCCGCGGTAGCGCGGACGTTCCTTAAATTGCTCGATTTCCTCTTGTCTCTCAAAGATGACGAACGCTGCGGCCGATCACTCCACCTGCTGGCGCACAGCATGGGCGCTTATGTCCTCAGGCAAGGGCTGCAAGCCCTGATCGCAAAGGACCCGAGGCAGCTTTTGCGGGTGTTCAACGAGATTATTCTGGCGGCCCCCGACGAAGACGACGACGCATTTGAGACTGAGGCCAAACTCCGACTTCTGCCGAGGCTCGGGATGCGGGTAACGGTCTACCACAATGAAAGTGACAGGGCGCTGTTCATCTCCGATCATACCAAGGCCAATCCCGATCGCCTCGGAGCCGAGGGACCCCGAATGCTCGATCTTCTGCCGAAGAAAGTGGTGATAGTGGATTGCGGCAAAGTAGCCAAAGCCGCGGACTCGCTCTCCCATCACACCTTTTTCATCAACTGCCCACCCGTTTCAGCTGATATAAAGGCGACCATCCAGGGAATGGACACCCCGGCCATCGGCAACCGACAAGTTATTCGACCGGAATTGGCGTATCGAATTCGCGGTTAGAGTGTGAGGCTCGCGTCGACGGGCTCAAGCAAGCAACTCGATTCAGGTTGCTCCGTGCAAAATCTCATCCACCCATGTCGGGACCAGCGATGCTGCTGGACCGTAGCGCCGCTCGTCGAAAAAGATGCTGCCTTGGCTGGGCTCCAAATTGATCTCGATCGTCGTTGCCCCGCAATAACGCGCGGTCTGGACAAATCCCGCGGCCGGATAGACCGCGCCCGACGTGCCGATCGAAACGAACTGGTCGGCCGTCATCAGCGCCTCGTCGATCCGATCCATTCCATAGGGCATCTCTCCGAACCAAACGATGTCGGGTCGAACTCGCCCAGCAATCTGGCAAAACGGGCAGGCAGAGGTTTCTCCCATCGATCCTTGCCAATCGAACCGTTCGTCGCATGCCAGGCACCAGCCGCTGTTAAGCTCGCCATGCATGTGCAGCAGGCGCTTCGCCCCGGCGCGCTCGTGCAAATTGTCGACATTCTGGGTGACGATGAGCAACTCACCGGGCCATTCGGCGTCGAGACGGGCAAGTGCCAGGTGGGCGGCGTTGGGCTCTACATCGTCCAGCCGGGCGCGACGTGCGTCATAGAAGGCATAGACGAGCGCCGGGTCCCGCTCGAATGCTTCCGGGGTCGCCACGTCCTCGACACGATGACCTTCCCAAAGCCCTTCGGGCCCACGGAAGGTAGCAAGTCCACTTTCCGCACTGATCCCGGCGCCAGTCAGGACGACGATATTTCGGGGCCGGTCCATGTCACCTCATTGACACTTTTGTAAGTAAGATGGATGATCATGCCATGATGAGCGAAGCCTATCACCATCCGATCGGCATCCGCCCGGACGACATCGACCATATGGGTCATGTCAACAACAGCGTGTACCTAAAATGGGTTCAAGAAGCGGTCGTCGAATTCTGGGAGAAGGTCGCCCCGCCCGAGGCCGTGCGGGAGCATCTGTGGATCGCGCTCAGCCATGAAATCCAATATCGGAGGCCGACTTTCCTCAATGACCTGGTTGTCGCGGATGTGATCGCCGACAAGGTCGAAGGCGCTAGGGCATTCTTCACAACCGTGATCAAGCGTGGCGAGGAGGTCCTTGCCGAGGTCAAGAGCACCTGGTGCTGCTTGGACGCAGTATCGCGCCGGCCGGCCCGATTGGCCCGCGAAATCGCCCAACGCTTTCTTGTCGACTGAACTTCCACGTTAAATTTCCGTTAGGAGCGACTCGCCTTACTGTGGTTGGTGCGGAGCCGGAACGACGGGTTTCGTCAGGGAGTTCTTAGTCTCGTAGCGTGAGCGCCGGTCCTTATGGCCGGAAAGCCGCCTGAGAGCGGTAAGAGCGGGAACAAATTTATGCGCAAACTTCTGATCGGCGCTGCGGCGCTGGCAATTTTCATGTCTTCGGCCCCGGCCCTCGCCCAGCAAAGCTCGGCCAAGCCCGGGCCACTTTGGACCGCGGCCCGGATCGACGTCGAGGACGGCCAATATGAAAATTACATGGACTATGTGATGAAGGTCTGGGCGCCGAACCAGGAATTCGCGAAGTCGCAGGGCTGGATCAGCGATTATTATGTCCTCGACAATTTCAACTCGCGCGAAGGCGAACCGGATCTCATCCTGATTACCCGGTTCAATGATTTTCCTTCCAACGCCGAAATCGAGCGGCGCAGCGCGATCATGAATGAGCGCATGAAACAGGACGACCATAGCGGTGACGCGGCAAGCGGCCAGCGCACCAAGATGCGCACACTCATGGGCAGCGTCATGTATCGAGAGATGGTCAAGCGCTAAGCGATCACGCCGGCGTCCGGGCTCGCCGCAGGACGCCGGCACCTGCTGCCCCGAAGTTCGGAGAAAATTCATGAAAGCGAGCCATTTGACGCTGGCCTTGGCAGCACTGGTCCTGACCGGCTGCGACGCCGGAAAAAAGGCCGAAATCGTCCGCTGCCGACACGGCTGCGGTCGAACAAGAGCTGAGGGCAATCGAAACGTCGTGGAATGCCGATTACAATAGCCACGATCCGGATAAGATCGTCGGCTATTATGCCGCCGACGCGGCGTTAGCCAATCCAGGCTCGGCCCTTGCCACCGATGCCACCGCGCGGCGTGTGGAAATCGCTAAGTTTGCCGGCGATCCCAGCCTGAAAATGGAATTCGCGTCGGATAGCGTTCGGGTCGCCAAGTCAGGCGAATTGGCCACCACCCGCGGCCATTTTTCCACGCAGGTAACCGATCCCACTACCAAGAAGGTGAAGACCGAAACAGGCAGCTATCTGACCGTTTGGAAAAAGCAGGAGGACGGCGCCTGGAAGGCGGTCGAGGATTTCGTCACACCAGGTGTACCGCCTGCCGAGACAGCGACTCCGTAGCATCTTATCCGGCCTAACGATCGTTGACGCCGGTATGAGTGACCCCATCATTCGTGTCGGCATCGGCGGCTGGACCTATGAGCCGTGGCGCGGAGTCTTCTATCCCCACGGACTACCGCAGAAGCGTGAGCTGGAATATGCTGCGAATGCCCTTGGCGCGATCGAAATCAATGCCACCTTTTATGGGCGGCAAAGCCCCGCGAGCTGGGATAATTGGGCGGCGGCAGCTCCCGACGGCTTCCAGTTCAGTGTCAAAGGCTCCCGCTATGTCGTTACCCGCCCGAAGCTGGCCGACGCCGGAGAGGGAATCGGCAATTTTCTCGCGCAGGGATTGACCCGAATGGGTCCCAAGCTCGGACCCATCCTGTGGATGCTTGCTGCGCGGCGAAAATTTGACCGCGAAGACATTGCGGCATTTATCGACCTGCTGCCTGCCGAGCATGACGGCGTTGCGCTGCGCCACGTTATCGAGCCTCGTCACGAAAGTTTCCGCGATGAAGCCTTTTTCGCAATCTGTCGCGACAATGACGTAGCCGTCGTTTGGGGTGACGATGACGAATTTCCGTGCATCGAAGCCGATACTGCAAGCTTCGCCTATGCTCGACTCCAGCGCATGCGGGATGAAGTCTCTACCGGCTATGACGATCAGGCATTTGCGGCCTTCGCCAAGCGCGCCACCAGATGGCACGACGATGGCCGCGACGCCTATATGTTCATGATCAACGGAGCCAAGCTCCGCGCGCCGGCGGCCGCGCTGGCTCTGCAGAAACGCCTGGGCATTGCGCCCGCCTGAGCCTTCCGCCATCACTCGCCCATGCGCACCGACCAGCAGCCCGTCCGCATCGCCCTGTTTGCGCCGGAGGGCCGCATGGGCCGCGCGATCAAGGCCGCCATTGCGGAGGATCCGGGCTTCGAGCTCGCCAACGACAATGGCGAAGTGCTGGTCGATTTCTCCGCCCCCGACGCATTGCGTGCAAGTCTCGACCGCGCAGTTTCGGCAGGGGTTCCGCTGCTGGTCGGCACGACCGGACTGATCGACGAGCATGAGCAGCTGATCGCTGACGCAGCGCGATCCATTCCGATCCTCCGTGCTCCCAACACGTCGCTCGGCGTCGCGCTCCTCGCCGACCTCACTGAGCGCGCCGCTCGGGTGTTGGGCCCAGAGCAATGGGACATTGAAATTGTTGAGGCGCATCACAACCGGAAGGCGGACGCCCCGTCGGGCACCGCGTTGCACCTAGGCGAGGCTGCCGATCGCGGTCGTGGCGGTAACTCGCCCGAAGAGCGCGGGCGCGACGGCACCGGCCTGAAGCGCCAGCAGGGCGCAATCGGCTATGCCGCGATCCGCGGCGGCACCGTTGCGGGCGATCATGACGTGATGTTCCTCGGCCCCGACGAGCGAGCTGATCCTGTCGCACCGGGCCGAAAGCCGTGCGATCTTTGCGCGCGGCGCACTTGTTGCCGCCCGCTTCCTGCGCGGAAAGCCGGCGGGACTCTATTCGATGCGTGATGTCATCGACGCCGCATGAAGAAGGCCGACGTTTTCGAATTCTACCGACGGCTCGCCGAATCCAATCCGGCGCCGGAGACCGAGCTCGAATATGTAAATCCATATACGCTGCTGGTCGCGGTAGCGCTGTCGGCGCAGGCGACCGACGTCGGGGTCAACAAGGCGACGCGCTCGTTGTTCGCCAAGGTCACCACGCCCCAGCAAATGCTCGACCTGGGCGAGGACGGGCTGAAGCAGCACATCAAGACAATCGGCCTGTTCAACACCAAGGCCAAGAACGTCATCGCCGCTGCGCGAATCCTGGTCGACGAATTTGGCGGCGAAGTGCCGCAGGAACGGGAGAAGCTGGAGAACGCTGCCGGGCGTCGGCCGCAAGACCGCCAACGTCGTGCTCAACGTCGCCTTCGGCCAGCCGACCATCGCCGTCGACACTCATATTTTCCGCGTCGCCAACCGCACCGGCCTTGCGCCGGGCAAGAACCCGCTCGAGGTCGAGCTAAAGCTGACCAAAATGACGCCCGAGTCCGTTCGTCACCCACGCGCACCACTGGCTGATCCTGCACGGCCGCTACATCTGCAAGGCGCGCACGCCCGAATGCTGGCGATGCCCGGTCGCGGACCTGTGCGCCTACAAGCCCAAAACGCCCGCGCCCAAAGCTAAATCCAGTAACGCTCCAGCCGCTCGCTGAGCCCCGTCAGCAGCTCATATTGCGACAGGCCCGAGGCCTCTGCTGCGGCGGGAAGGTCATAATCCATCGTCACCCAATCGCCTTCGGCCAAGCTCGGGCGCCGCGCTTGCATCAAGCGCAACCAAGTCCATCGAAACGCGCCCAATCAATGGTAGCGGCCTTCCGTCCGACGCTCGCCGAACCCTTTCCGGCGAAGCAGCGCAGATAGCCGTCGGCATAGCCGATGTTGACGATCGCCGCCTCGGTTTCGGCCGTGGCTGTCCAGGTCGCGCCATAGCCGATCGTTTCGCCGGCGCGGACGAGGCGCCGCTGTACTACCTCGGCTTCGGGAAAGGCGACCTGCGCGATATGTCCTGCGGCTTCGTCGCGCGGGATGCCGCCGTAGAGCGCCAGGCCAGGGCGAACGAGATCGAACGCATAGTCACGGCCAAGGCAGATCCCGGCACTGTTGGCGAGGCTGTAGCGGCGCGCCTTGACGGTCGCTGCGACCGCGGCGAACCGATCGCGCTGGACCGCATTCATGGCGCTGTCCTCGTCGGCACAGGCGAGGTGGCTGTGGAGCGTGTGGATCGCCAGTCCCTCGAGCACATCAATCTCGTCGGTTCGAAGTCCCAGCCGGTTCATGCCGGTGTCGATCATCACATCGCAGGGGCGATCCGGAGCCTCCGTTTTCCAGCGCGCGACCTGTTCGGGCGTGTTGAGCACCGGCCTCGCCCTGCTGCCGATCGCGGCGCCGATATCGTCCGGTCCGACACCATGCAGGACGCATAGCTCCGCATTCTCCGGAAGCGGTCCGAGCGCATAGGCTTCCGCCCAGGTCGAAACGAAAAAATCGCGACAGCCGATATCCGCGAGCAGTCGCGTAACTTCGACCGCCCCAAGGCCATAGCCGTCGGCCTTGACCGCCGCGCCTGCCGCGACGCCGGCCGTGCGTTGCAGCCAGCGCCAATTATTCTGAAGAGCGAGGGAGTCGAGACGGAGGCGAAGTGCGTGGTGGGTCACGCGCCCTGCCCTAGCCAGCCGCTTCCTCGTCGTCGAGGGCCGCTTTCGCGCGCTCCCAATCTCGTCCGTCGAACTGTTCGATCGCCAGCTCGACCGGCTGGTCGAGGCAATTGGCGTTGACGCTCCATGCGCTCGGGATGGCTGCGCGGCTGGTAGAAACTCTTCACTCCGCACACCGAGCAAAACAGATGCTCGGCCGCGCCAGTGCCGAAGCGGTAGCTGATGAGCTCGTCCGAGCCCTGCTCGAGCACGAAATCCTCATGCGGAACCATGATGTGGAGAAAGCCGGTCATCGAGCAGACCGAGCAATTGCAGTCGAGCGCGGGAACCGGCGGATCGGGCATCGTCGCCCGGAATCGAACCGCGCCGCAATGGCATCCGCCTGTGACCTTGATCATGGTGGATACCTATTGCGGCGCGGTGCCGGCGACAACCTGGGGTTTAGCGGGAGGCAACCTCGATTGGCTGGCTTGAAGCAACGGCGATCCGCTGGTCACGGTCGCTCGCGACACTCGGCCAGCGTCTCTGCGCGGCAGCGGCGAACGTCATTCTTGCCGGCGATGTCGACGTCAGATGCCGTCCCGCAAACTTCCTTGGCGGCGATCGACAGGCGATGGTCGAGTGCCCGCTGGCCGGCCTTGCTCGACAGGTCGAGGTCGGCGGTCTGGACGGTGCTGGTGACGGTTACGGGCGGCTCGGCAAGCGCGGGAGTCGCAGTGAAGGCCAACAGAGTGGCGATGAAGATCTTGGTCATGTCGCATTCCCTTTTTGTGGGGCCGGAATATCCGGCGCGACCTTTCTATTAGTCCCGATTCGCAACCAATGTTAGAAACGATGTTGCGCAACCGTTCTGCAATAATGCAGAATGCAAATGTGACCAGCTTGGCCGCATGAGGCGCCGATGCTCGACTGGAATGACCTTCGCTACTTCGTCGCCGTGGCCGAACAGGGCAGCACGCTCAAGGCCGGTCGCGCGCCTGCGCGTGAGCCAGACGACGGTAGCCCGACGAGTCGCCGCACTGGAGGAATCGGTTGGCCTGACGCTCTTCGATCGACGGGCCGCCGGCTACGCGCTGACCCCCGATGGCGAGGCGCTGCTCCGCCACGCCCGCCAGGTCGCAGCGGCCGCCGAACAGTTCCAGACGATTGCGGCGTCGCGTGGGCGGGACCTCAGCGGCGTCGTGCGGCTTACCACCCAGGAGATATTTGCGGTCACCTTGCTGGCGCCGATGCTCAAGGAACTGCACGACCTGCATCCAGAGATCGTGATCGAGCTCGATACCGAGCAGGAATTGCTCGACCTTGGCGAAGGACAGGCCGACATCGCGCTCAGAAGCACTTCCAGGATTCACCGGCCGGAGTCGTCGGCCGCCGCCTCTGCGTCGATGACTGGACGCTCTACTGCAGCCGCGAATATGCGGCGGCGCACGGCGTTCCGCGCACCCGCGCCGACCTGAAAAAGCACTGCCATCATCGGCGGCGGCGGCGGCAAGCTATGGCTCCATTATGAGGCGTGGCTGCGATCGCTGGGGCTGGAAGATCAGGTTGCGATGCATCACGCGTCGTCGACCGGCCTGCTGTCCGGCGTGCGATCGGGCTTCGGACTTGCCGTCTTGCCGTGCGTGGTCGCCGACGCGGAACCGGACCTGATCCGCTGTTTACCCCCCCGCGACGATCATGGCCGCAACATGTGGCTGCTCACCCATGAACGGGTACGCCACACGCCGCGAGTCCGGCTGGTGATCGATTTTCTCTACGAGCGGCTGGCGCAAGCACGTGCGCGTATGTTGGAAGCCCAGCGCGACGCGGCCTAGGCCACCGGCCCGCCTCGCCACTCGGGCATTGGCCGCTCGCCAAGCGCTACCTCAACGGCCGCTGCCGCAAGCAGGCGGGTGGAATCGAGGATAGGCAGCGGTGACACGTCCTGGGTGATCAGCAGCGGGATTTCCGTACAGACCAGCGCAACGGCGTCGCAGCCTTCCTCCGCCAGCTTGCTCGATGATTTGGACATAGGCAGCGCGTGCTTCGTCTCGAGAAGACGCCGAGGCACAGTTCGTCCATGATGATGTCGTGGACTAGCTTGCGGTCCGCCTCGTCCGGAATTGCCCAACCGATGCCCCGGCGTCCGAACGCGCCGGGATAGACCGGCCCGGTCATGGTCCAGTTCGTGCCGAGAATGCCGACCTTCGTCGGCCATCGCGCAGCGCTTGCTCGGCCACCACTTCGCCAATGTGCAATGCCGGGAATTGGAAACGGCTCGCCGGGCAACTCCAGCGCGATATGCGCGGTATTGTCGGGCAGGACGAAGAAATCGCACCCGCCGCGGCGAGCTTCCTTGCGTCCCCATGAAGAAACTGCGCAGCTGCGCATTGTCGCCACGGTCCCATGCGTCGAGCACCAGCGCCATCGGGCTGCAGGTCATGGTGATTTCGGGGTGCATGTGCGCGCCAGCCGCTTCACGCCTTCCAGGCAGGCGGTCCGAAAGCAAAGCGTCGCACCCTCGAAGCTGTGCGCCAGGATGCCGATGTGCTTCATTCCACCGTGACGCTTTTCGCCAGGTTGCGCGGCTGGTCGACGTCGGTGCCCTTGGCGACCGCGACATGATAGGCGAGCAGCTGCACCGGCACCGCATAGACCAGCGGCGCGATCAGCGGGTGGACCTCGGGCATTTCGATCGTCGCGACGCAGCCCTCGCCGGCCTCGGCGAGTCCCTTGGCGTCGGAGATCAGGATGATCTTGCCGCCGCGGGCGCGGACTTCCTGCATGTTGCTGACGGTCTTCTCGAACAGCGGGCCCGATGGCGCGAGAACGATCACCGGCACCAGCTCGTCGATCAGCGCGATCGGGCCATGCTTCATCTCGCCGGCGGCATAGCCTTCGGCGTGGATGTAGCTGATTTCCTTGAGCTTCAGCGCGCCTTCCAGCGCCATCGGATAGTCCGGGCCCGCGGCCGAGATAGAGCACGTCGCGCGCCGGTGCGACGAGGTGCGCCATGGCCGCGATGTCGTCGTCATGGCCGAGCGCCTGGTTCATCGCCTCGGGCGCTTCGCTGCAGGTGGGCGACGATGTCGCGCTCTTCCTCCTCGCTCAGCCGTCCCTTGGCGCGCGCGAGGTTGGCGGCGAGCGCGGCGAGCACCGCCAGCTGGCAGGTGAAGGCCTTGGTCGAGGCGACGCCGATCTCCGGCCCGGCATGGGTCGGCAGCAGCAGGTCCGCCTCGCGCGCCATCGAGCTGGTCGGCACGTTGACCACCACCGCGATGGTCTGGCCCTCCTCGCGCGCATGGCGCAGCGCGGCCAGCGTGTCGGCGGTCTCGCCCGATTGCGAGATGAACAGCGCCAGCCCGCCCGGCTCGAGCACCGGCTGGCGGTAGCGGAACTCGCTCGCCACATCGATGTCGACCGGCACGCGGGCGAATTGCTCGAACCAATATTTGGCGACCATGCCGGCGTAGAAGCTGGTGCCGCAGGCGACGATGGTGACGCGGTTGACCGTGCCCAGGTCGAACTCGAAATCGGGCAGCGCGACCTTGCCCTCGAACGGGCGGACATAGCTCTGGAGAGTCTGGGCAACCACGATCGGCTGCTCGAAAATCTCCTTCTGCATGTAATGGCGATAATTGCCCTTCTCGATCCGCGCGGCCGACGCGCCGGACTCGACGATCTCGCGCGTCACCGGCTTGTTGTCGCGGTCGTAGATCTGGATCCGGTCGCGCTCGACGACGGCCCAGTCGCCTTCTTCGAGATAGGCGATGCTGCTGGGTCAGCGGCGCCAGCGCCAGCGCATCGGAACCGAGATAATTCTCGCCGTCGCCATAGCCGACGGTCAGCGGCGCGCCCATTCGCGCGCCGATGATCTGGTCGGGATAATCCTTGAACAGGAAGGCGATGGCGAAGGCGCCGTGCAGGCGCGGCAAGACGGTCGCAACCGCATCCGTCGGCGAAGCGCCGCGCTCGATTTCGCGCGCGACCAGGTGCGCGACCACTTCGCTGTCGGTTTCGCTGACAGGAATGTGCGCCCGTCGGCGATCAGCTCGTCGCGCAGCGGCTTGAAATTCTCGATGATGCCATTGTGGACCAGCGCCACCGGTCCGGCGATGTGCGGATGGGCATTGTCGACCGTCGGCGCGCCATGCGTCGCCCAGCGGGTGTGGGCGATGCCGACATCGCCGTGCAGTCGGCTCGGCGGCCAGCTCGCGCGCAAGATTGTCGAGCTTGCCTTCGGCGCGGCGGCGCTCGAACTCGCCATTCTGCACGGTGCAGATTCCGGCGCTGTCATAGCCGCGATATTCGAGCCGCTTCAGCCCGTCGAACAGTCGCGTGCGCGACCGCTTCGCGCCCGACGATCCCGACAATGCCGCACATATTATTTCTTGTCCTTCTTTGCCTGCTGCCGCGCCCGGAAGCGGGCCGCCCAGCCTGCAAATCCCTTCTGCTCGCCCCGGGCAATGACAAGCTCGTCGGCCGCGACATTCTTCGTCACGACCGAGCCCGCACCGACGATTGCACCGGCACCGATGCTGACCGGAGCGACCAGTGCGCTGTTCGATCCGATGAAGGCGCCCGCGCCGATTTCGGTCCGATACTTGCCGAAGCCGTCGTAATTGCAGGTGATCGTGCCGGCGCCGATGTTGGCCTTCTCGCCAACGGTCGGCGTCGCCGATGTAGCTCAGGTGATTGGCCTTGGCGCCCTTGCCAAGACTGGCCTTCTTCACCTCGACGAAATTGCCGACCTTGGCGCCTTCGCCAAGCACCGCGCCGGGCCGCAGCCGCGCAAACGGTCCGACTTCGCAGCCGGTCGAGATGGTCGCGCCTTCGATGTGTGAGAAGGCACGGATCGTCGCGCCGTCGGCGATCTTCACGCCCGGACCGAACACGACATGCGGCTCGATCGTGCAGTCGCGGCCGAGCTGCGTGTCTGCCGAAAACCAGACGCTTTCAGGGTCGATCAGTGTCGCGCCCTGCTCGAGCGCCTCCTCGCGCCGGCGGCGCTGCCAATCGAGCTCCAGATGGGCGAGTTCGGCGCGGCTATTGACCCCCGCGGTCTCGAACGGCTCGCCCTCGATGGCAACCGGCGCGCGGCCTTCGTCCTTGGCGATCATGACGATGTCGGGAAGATAATATTCGCCCGCCGCATTGGCGTTGCCGACCTTTGCCAGCCAGCGGAACAGATCCTTCGAGTCCGACAGCCATCATGCCGCTGTTGCAAAGCTTGACCGCGCGCTCGGCCTCGTCGGCATCCTTATATTCGACCATCTTCGCGATGTGATCGGCATCGCTCAGGATCACTCGGCCATAGGTCTTGCCGTCGGCCGGCGAGCTCGCCAGCACCACCACGCCGGGATCGTCAGGCTGCGGCAAGTCGGTCGAGCATCCGCCCCAGCGTCTCGCGCGGTCACGAACGGCGTGTCGCCGTAGAGAATGAGCACCGGCCCATCGAAACCGGCGAGTGCCTCCTCGGCCATCTGCACCGCGTGGCCGGTGCCCTTCTGCTCGGCCTGCAGGGCAGTCGTCGACACCATGACCCTCGAGCGCTGCTTCAAGCTGCTCGCGACCCTTGCCGACGACGACGACTCGCCGCTCCGCGCCCATCGCTTCGACGGTCGCGAGCAGGTGCAGCAACATCGGCTTGCCGGCGATCGGATGCAGCACCTTGTGGGTGTCGGAACGCATGCGCGTGCCCTGGCCGGCGGCGAGGATCACGACCGAGAATTTCGACTGAGTCATGGCGCCGCCATTACACGCCCTTCACGCCTTTGCCATAGGAGAAGGGCCCCGGTTTCAAACCCGGAGCCCTTCGATCCTGTCGAGAAAAGCTTAGCCCTTGGCCGGCGGAGTCTTGGCTCTTGCCGGAGCCCGCTTGCGCGCAGACGCGCTCGAACGACGCTTCGGCGCGGCCGTCTTGCGCGCGGTGGATTTGCGCGTGCTGGACTTGGCGGTCGCTGCCTTGGTGGCTGGCGCCTTGCGCGTCGCACCAGTTTTCCGCGGCGCGGCGCGCTTGGCGACTGGCTTCGATGAAGAAGTGCCGGTGGAAGTCGTACCTTCGTCGGCCCACTTTCCAGACAGCACGCGCTGCGCTGCGTCGGCAACCGCTTCGGCAATCAGCGAACCCGAGTTTCGAAGCATTGCTCATCATCTGCGTTGCTGCGGCACTGGCGCTGTCCGCCGCGTCCAGACCGGCTTCGCGGATCGCCTTTCGCGCCTTTGGGCTCGCCGCGATCGCGGCAGCTGCAGCGGTCAATCCCGCCGCCAGCATTTCACGGCTCATCGCCGCCTTGGCGATCTTGTCCATCGTCGATTTGTTGGAACACGCCGGTCTTCGGTGCTTTGGCCATCAGTGCCTCCCTTTTCGATCGTTACCGCACAAAGCGGTTCATCGCCGAAACGGTTCCGAAATAGTGGAGAAACGCGACAAGTAAAAGGGAGCTGTCGCACCACACGACAGCCCCCTTCAACATGGTCAGCGACCGGACGTTCGAGCCCGGAAGGACAAGGTTGGCTGGTTAGGCCACCACCTTCCAAGCGAACAGAACCGACCTCCCTGCTGAACCATGAGACATCGGATCACCTCCTTTCGCTGCGTTGAAGCTAGACACAGCATGTTGTGGTTCGAGGTAATAAACAAGACTTGTAATTGTGGTCAGTTTCGGCAATCTTCGATGCTTCGCGCCGCCTCCGGCCAGGCTGGAATCGCAAGGGTCGGCCCGCTTCCACCAGCTACAAGAAACCTCCCGCGGCTAAACGCGATCGCGTCTAACAACGGATCATTGGCCAGCAATCGTCCGCCAGTTGGCAATGCGCGCGTGAGCGAACTGGTCGCAATCGTCAGTTCCCCGGTTGCAGCGCCGGGACGTGCGATCGTTATCGTTCGGGTCGCCCGGTCGCACCTGATCGTGATGGCCGCGCCATATGACGCGATCGATCCGCCGGCCGTGTGAATATGGGACCAGTGACCTGGCGCCAGCTGCAGCGCCTTGCCGGCTTCGAATGATAGCGGTGCGATTTGGGCCGCCGCCGGAGTAGCGGCGGCGAGTAACACGACAGCAAATCGAATCATTTGCCGAGCTTATCGACCTTGGCCTGGAGTGCAGCCAGCTCCGCTTTCAGCTTGGTCAGTTCTTCGGCCGATCCGTCGCCGCTGGCGGCGGAGGCCTTGGCGCTTCTTGCCAGTCATAGCCTGGGCGGCTTCCTCGAACATCGCCATGTTGCGCTTGGCAAGGTCAGCGAACATGTTCGGGCCGAATGCGCCCGCCATGGCCTTCTGGTTCTTGTCGAACGCCTCCATGGCCGCTTCCAGATAGGGCGGAACGGCGCCCTGCATCTGGCCGCCATAAAGGCCGATCAGCTGGCGCAGGAAATTTACCGGCAACATCGTCGCCCCCCGCGACTCTTCGTCGACGATGATCTGGGTCAGCACCTGGTGGGTGATGTCCTCCCCGGTCTTCGCATCGACGACTTCAAAGTCGCGGCCTTCGCGGATCATTGCCGCCAGCCGGTCGAGCGTAATGTAGCTGCTGCTTTCCGTGTCGTAGAGGCGCCGGTTCGCATATTTCTTGATCGTCACTTTGTCCGCCGGCTTGGCCATGCATTCGCTCCTGAATTTTGCCCGAGCCTAGTCCTGCCTCTTGCGCGCCGCAACAAACATGTCTTCCGCAAGTGCGAATGCGAAGTCGTCCGGGGACGAAAAAGCTAGCGCGTCGTGCTTTGCTGTGCCGGCTGCGCAACGCAGTCCTTGCCGCTGAGCGGCGGCGGCGCATCTGGTCGTATCTTTATGCGTGGCGTCTGTTCCGCCAATCGGCGCACATAAGCGTCCGTGAACACGGTTGCGCATTTGCGCGTCAGATGGGACCATTCAGGCAGGATCAGATTTTGTGTCTGTGCCAAATCGTCGGCGTGGACACCCGCCGAAGCCGTCCCCTTCAGCAACTGGTCCCAGCCCCTCGCCCGGGGAATTCGTTGCTCTTCATTGACGCGAAGCTGCCGAGATGACGGCGGTCGGATGAAAACGACGTCACCGCCGCGCGCGCGAATTCGGCGGACCGCCTCGCCGCTCCGGGCAATAACCCAATTACTGAGCCGCGGCGGCACAGGCGGGCCTTTGAATCCGTCCCAGGCGTGCCGCGCATGCCCGCGCAAATAGGCATCGGCCTCGATGCGATCCCACATGAAATATTGGCGCCCGTCGGACACCTCGGACAATTTCCAGACGTCTTCGTAAGGGCTTTCGGCGCCCTGGCGCCAGCCGGTATCAATCTGCTTCACCTGCGTGCTCAGCCGATATTCGGAATCGAGGAAAGCGAGATGACGTTGCAGGAATTGGTCGATCCAAAGACCGGTGAGTTGCGAGGGTTTCCCATTCTTGTGGAGGTTGTGAACGGCTTCGCCGCCAAGCCCGATAACAGGCATCCCGAAATACATGGTGTCGGCCAGGCCGACGATCAGCAGACCTTTGAACTTGGGATCGTTGGCGAAATGTTCGAGGAGCGGCCGGGCGTTGGTGCCAACGTGGGAAACCTGGACCGGACGCACGCCGGTGAGTTGCTCGAAACGATCCAGGTCGGTGTCGAACAGGATCCGGCTGTCTCCGACAATCGCGATCTGGGCGCTGCTGGCAATCCGCCGCTGCTCGGCCCAGGATTGGGGGCTGTCGTCGATGTCGCCGGCACGCAGACCGATATTGGTGCGTGCGTTCCATTCCCATGCGAAAAGCAGCAAAGTGACGATGAAGGAGACGATCACGCCCATCCGCATCCAGGGCCGCGCGGGAATGTCGCGCACCGGCACCGGCTGGGCCACGCCGGGCCGGTCGGAGGCCGTGAGCCGCAGCCCTTTGGCCAGGGCGCCCTCATGCCGCGTCGCGGCCGGGTCAGAAGGCGAAATAGATAAATGCACTGCCTTGCCCCTGTTCGATAAGGACGGCGAACAGCATCAGCGTCCAGATGCCGCCGAGGACCACCGACGGAGTCCGCTCGATCACTGCCTCAAGCGTCGTTTCGCGCATCGCCCAGTGCGTGCCGAAGATCGCCGCAACGATGGTTAGCGCGATGATCATTGGGCCTGCGGCGATCAGCGGGTCCGGCTTGGTTGCCAATCCAGCCATTCCAGTCAGGATCGTCCCCGCTTCGCCAAACGTCTTCGCACGGAAGAATACCCAGGTGACGTTGATCAGCACGAAAGTAAGGATCGCCAGCGAAAATAGGGTGATTGCGCCCGGCTTGAATCCGGCGAAGCGAGACTTCAGCCAACGCTCGGCTGACAGATAGAGCCCGTGGAGGCCGCCCCAGACCACGAATGTCCAATTGGCCCCGTGCCATAGGCCGCCAAGCAACATCGTCCCCATCAGCGCGGAATAGGTTCGCGCAGTCCCGTGCCGATTGCCTCCCAGCGGGATATACAGATAGTCGCGCAGCCAGCTCGACAGGGTGATGTGCCATCGCCTCCAGAAATCTGAAAAGCCCACTGCTCCGTATGGAAAGCGGAAATTGTCGGGCATGGCGAAACCCAGGCACAATGCGACGCCGATCGCGGACGTAGAATAGCCGGCGAAATCGCAGAATATCTGGCCGGCGAACGCCAGCGTCGCGGTCCAGCTGTCGAGCATGCCCGGGACCTTGCCATGCGCATCGTAGACCGCTTCGACCACGGGTGCGAGGAAGCCGTCGGCGATCACCACTTTCTGGAACAGGCCGAGAGTCAGCAGCGCCAGCCCGAAGAACATTTGGTTGGCGGTCGCCCGGCGCGGTTCGTCGAACTGCGGCACAAGCTCGGTCGGCCGCATGATCGGGCCCGCGACCAGGTGCGGGAAAAAGGTGACGAACAGGGCGTAGTTGAGAAAGCTTCCTGCCGGCTTCGAACGCCGCAGATAGACGTCAAGCGTGTAGGACAGCGTGGCGAAGGTATAGAAACTGATCCCGACGGGAAGGACGATATCCCATGGCGGCGGCTGATAAATGACTCCGATCGACCCCATCAGCGTGACGAAGTTCTGCATCAGGAAATCGCCATATTTGAAATAGCCGAGCATCCCGAGGTTCACGACCACGGAAATGAGCATCCAAGCTTTTCGGGTACTGTCTCGTTTGGACCGCACCATCCATTGGGCGGCCCACCAATCGACCACCGTCGACACCCACAGGAGGATGACGAACGGCGGGTTCCAGGCGGCGTAGAACAGGTAGGACGCAACCAGCAGGTTGATCTTCTTCTGGCGCCACGAAAATGGCCCGTTGTGCAGGGCGAGCACGATAACGAAGAAGACGATAAAGGTCAGCGAATTGAAGATCATGCGCCGCGCCGTCCCGCCGCGCGCTTGCCCATGGCCATGCCCCTGCTCCCCGCAATGGTGCACGCACAAGGGGCGAATCGGATAATGCCAGATTAACGCCCCGACGCATGACTGCGCTGCTTAGGGCAGCGGTGCAAGCACCCCGCTTGCCGGAGCCGCCGGTCGCCGCTAGACGGACGGCAACGCACCCATAGCTCAGCTGGATAGAGCGCTGCCCTCCGAAGGCAGAGGCCAGAGGTTCGAATCCTCTTGGGTGCGCCATTCCCTCGACTCTCGCCGGAAATTGGCCAAGAAGCGGCTCCCCATGGCGAAGGGAGTCGACAATGGCGAAGATCCTTTGTGTCCTTTACGACGATCCGATCGACGGAATGCCGCGGTCCTATCCTCGAGACGATTTGCCTAAGCTGGACCGCTACCCGGATGGGACCAGCCTTCCGACTCCAAAAGCGATCGACTTTCGTCCGGGCGAACTACTGGGTTGCGTGTCGGGCGAGCTTGGCCTGCGCCAGTATCTTGAAAGCAATGGCCACACGCTGGTCGTGACATCGGACAAGGACGGTCCCGACAGCCAGTTCGAGCGGGAGCTGGTAGACGCGGACGTGGTCATCTCACAGCCTTTCTGGCCCGCCTATCTGACCGCCGACCGCATCGCCAAGGCGAAGAATCTGAAGCTCGCGCTGACCGCCGGTATCGGATCCGACCATGTCGACCTGCAAGCGGCGATCGACCGGGGCATTACCGTCGCGGAAGTTACCTACTGCAACTCGATCAGCGTCTCCGAGCATGTGGTGATGATGATCCTCGGCCTGGTCCGCAATTATCTCCCGTCGCACGACTGGGTGCGCAAGGGCGGCTGGAATATCGCCGATTGCGCCGCCCGATCCTACGACGTCGAGGGGATGCACGTCGGCACGGTCGCGGCGGGCCGGATCGGCAGCGCCGTGCTGCGCCGCCTCAAGCCGTTCGACATGCATCTCCATTATTTCGACCGCTATCGCCTGCCCGAAGAGGTCGAGCGGGAGCTGGGCGCGACCTGGCACGACAGCGTCGAAGACATGATCGGCCTGTGCGACGTGGTCACGATCAACTGCCCGCTCCACCCCGAAACCGAGAATCTGTTCGACGCGGCGATGATCGCCAGGATGAAGCGCGGCGCCTATCTGGTGAATACCGCGCGCGGCAAGATCGTCGACCGCGACGCGGTTGTCGCCGCGCTCGAAAGCGGGCAACTGGCAGGTTATGCTGGCGACGTCTGGTTCCCCCAGCCGGCGCCGCGCGACCATCCGTGGCGGACCATGCCGCATGAGGGCATGACCCCGCATATTTCCGGAACCAGCCTGTCCGCCCAGGCGCGCTATGCCGCCGGCACACGGGAAATCCTGGAGTGTTTCTTCGAAGGCCGGCCGATCCGGGATGAATATCTGATCGTCCAGGGCGGCCACCTCGCGGGCACCGGCGCGCATAGCTATAGCGCGGGCGACGCCACCGGCGGATCCGAGGAAGCCGCGCGCTTCAAGGCGGGCTGAACTTCGGAATCGCGCCAAACATATATAGCCGCATGACCACCGGCCTCATCCCTTCGAGCGACCTTATGCTCGCCCCCGGCATCGTCCATCTTCAGACCGGCGGGGTTGGCGCCACTCCGCGCCCCGTGTTCGATGCGACCGTCGCCGCAATGGCGCGCGTGGAGGCAAACCCGGTTCGAGAGACTTATGGCGCCGGCCTGGGCGAGCTGGAAAAAGTGCGCGAAAAGGCGGCCGGACTGCTGGGCTGCACTGCCGATGAGATCATCCTTACCACCAGCACCACTCAGGGAATGTTCCTGATCGCCCAAGGCCTCAAGCTGACGCACGGCGATCATATCCTGACAACCGATCACGAGCATCCCGGAGGCCGTCTAGGCTGGGATTGGGTAGCGCGACGCTTTGGAGTCCAGATCGACGTCGTTCCAATCGCACCGGACGAATGCGATCCGGCGGCGGTGGTCGAGCGCTTTGCCGATGCGATACGTCCCCGCACTCGCGTGGTGTCATTCTCGCACATATTGTTCACCACCGGCGTCAGGCTCCCGGCGGCGGAAATATGCAGTCGGGCCCGCGAGCATGGGTGCTGGACGATCGTCGACGGCGCCCAGGGGCCCGGCGCGATGCCCGTGGATGTCAAGGCGATTGGATGTCACGCCTATGCCGCGAGCGGCCATAAATGGCTCCTTGGGCCCAAGGGTACCGGCATGCTCTATCTCAGCGAGGATTTGGCCGGCGCGCTTGATGCCTTGCCCCTCGCGGCTGGCCGCCACCCCAATTCCGATTCGACTGGTATCGGCAACATCGCCGGAATGATCGGCCTCGGCGCGGCCATCGATTATGTAGAAGCCATTGGACTGGACCGTATCGAGGAACATAACCGGGCTTTGCGCACCGAACTTTACGATGCGTTGTCGCAGCTAAACCAGATCCGCATTGAAGCGCCGCGCGACGGCCCGCTGAGTTCCGCCAACCTGGCATTCTGCTTGCCGGACGACGTCGATCCGCACGCGCTGCGCCGCAATCTTCTGATGCGACATAAAATCTACATTCGGGTGGTCGAGCTGTCGGGATTTCTGGGACTGCGTGCTTCGGTCCACCTCTACAACAACTCGGAGGATGTAGAGGCGCTGGTGACGGCGCTCCATGCCGAGCTGACCGCCTGATCAGGCGGCGGGCCAGATTTCGAGCACCTCGACGAAGCGGGTCAGCCAGGCATTGGTCTGGTGGCCATCGACGACGCGATGGTCGATGGTCAGCGTGACATAGGCCATCGGTCGGATGAGGATCGCGTCCTGTCCGTCGATTTCGCGAACCACGACCCGCTTCTCCAGCTTGCCCACGCCAAGGATCGCTGCCTGCCCGCGCGTGGAGGATGATCGGCGCCGCAAGCAAGCTGCCCGACACGCCATGATTGGAGATTGTGAAGCTTCCGCCCGACACGTCGGCGGCGGCGAGATTTCCCGAGCGGGCTCGGCTGGTCAGATCGTCGAGCTTGCGGCCGATTTCCTCCAGGCTGAGCGATCCGGCGTCCTTGACCACCGGCACCACCAGGCCTTTTTCGCCCAGCGCGGTCCCGACGCCAACATTGATCGTCGGCGAAACCGCGATCCGGTCCTTCTTCCCACCGCCCGTTGATCGCCGGCGCGACGGCCATTGCCTCGGCTGCGGCTTTGACAATGTACGCGGTGTAACTGAGCTTCACGCCCTTGGCCGCCATAGCCGCCTTGTGCGCAGCGATTGCCGAGAAATCGGCCTCGAACAGCGCAGTGACATGGGGCGCCTCGCTGACACTGCGCGAACCATATTCTCGGCGATCTTGAGCCGCATCCGGTCGTGGGGAATATCACCGCCCGCGAAGTGGCGTGGCTGGTGAGGTGGTCGCTTCGCCGACGCTGACGCGTCGCGACGCGACGCGCGGTCGACGTCATCCCGGGTAATACGGCCGTCGCGGCCTGTTCCCTGGATGCGCGACGGGTCGATATTGTGCTGCAGCAGCGCGCGCTTCACCGAGGGAGACAAGCGCATCTCATTCGTCCTGAGAGCAGTCGAAGGGAGCGCATCAGCGGGTAGCGCCGCGCGCCCTTCGACTTCGCGCTCCGCGCTCCGCTCAGCAAGAAGCGGAACTGACGTCGGTCGAAATCCGCGCCAGCAACGCCCCCGGCTCGGCCTCGTCGTCAGTATCGAGCAAAATCTCGGCCAACACGCCGGCTGCGGGCGCTGGCACTTCCTGCGTCACCTTGTCGGTCTCCAGCTCGACCAGCGGATCGTTGACCGCGACCGCATCGCCGACTTTCTTGAGCCAGGCGCGGACGACCGCCTTGGTGCCTTCCTGCTCGTCGGGAACGCGGACTTCGATCATCTAGAACCCCACCAGCCGGTCGATCTCGGCGCGGATCTTCTCGACCGACGGAACCGCCCATTCGAGCAATTTCGGATGATGCGGGCTCGGCACGTCGGGCATGGTGACGCGTGCCACCGGCGCATCGAGATCGAGGAATGCCTCGTCGGCGACCACGGCGGCGATCTCCGCGCCGAAGCCGCCGGTGCGCAGATCCTCATGGACGATCAGGCAGCGCCGCGTTCGGCGCACGCTGTCGAGCACCATCTCCCGGTCCCACGGCATCAGCGTGCGCAGGTCGATGACATCGGCGCTGACGCCTTCCGCCGCCGCCTCGCAGCGCGGCACCATCGCGCCCCAGGTGACGATCGTGATCTTGTCGCCCTCGCGGGTCTTCTTCGCCTTGCCGAACGGCAGCACGAACTTGTCGCCCGGCCAGGGCCGCCGCGCCCAGCTGTCGTCGAGCATCGCGCGATGCTCGAAGAAGATCACCGGATCGTTGCCGCGCAGCGGAGCGCGCAAGCAGCCCGACCGCATCCTCGGCGTTGGACGGCACCGCGACCTTCCAGCCGGGGTTGTGGACGAACTGCACCTCGTTGGTCTGGCTGTGCCAGGGATCGCCGCATTTGAAGAAGCCGCCGGGGATGCGCAGCACCATCGGCGCGGAAAAGCGGTTGGCGGTGCGCCAGCGCATCGTCCCGCAATCGTTGATCTGCTCGGTCGCCGGCTCGGCATATTTGCGGAACTGGATTTCCGGCACCGGCATCAGTCCGGCCAGCGCCATGCCGACCGCGCGGCCGACAATGCCTTCCTCGTTGAGCGAAGTGTCGAACACCCGCTCGACGCCGTATTTTTCCTGAAGCCCCAGCGTCACCGCATGGACGCCGCCCTTGGGCCCGACATCCTCGCCGAACACCAGCACCTTCGGATTGGCTGCCAGCTCCTGGTCGAGCACCCGGCGGATGGCGGTGACCATGTTGATCCGCTGGCCTTCGGGCTGCGGCTCCTCGGTCGTGCCGTCGAGGCTGAGCCCCGCGCCGCCGCCGACCCTGCTGGCCTCGCCTTCGAAGAAGATGTGGTCGGTCACCCGGTCTGGCGACGAAACGCCCCGCGCCTCGGCCTCGGCCCGCGCGCCCTCGACCTCCTGAGCCACCGAAGCTTCGATCAGGCCCCAATCAAGATCGGACGCGAAGGCCTTCAGCTTGGGCAGCGGATCGCGCGCCCATTCGGCCTTGACCGTCTCGGCCGACTTGTAGGTCTGCGTATCCTGGAAGCTATGCCCCTCGAGCCGCGGCACGGTCAGGCGGATCAGCGCCGGACCCTTGCGCCCGCGGACATGAGCGATCGCTTCCCCGATCAGCCGCGCCGCCTCGGCCGGCTCGGTACCGTCGCCGTTCCAGATGGTGAGATTCTTGAAGCTGGCGAGGTTGGCCGCGATGTCGCAGCCCGGCGTCTGGTAATCGGACGGAACCGAGATGCCGTAGCCATTGTCCTCGATGTAAAATAGCAACGGCAAAGATTGCGTAGTGGCAATTGTTAGCGCCGACCAAAATCCACCGGTTGCGCAGCTCGCGTCGCCGCCCAGCACCACCGCGATCGCGCCATCGTCCTGCTCGCCCAGCACCCGCGCCTTATAGGTGATTGCCTGCGCCCAGCCGGCCGCCGGCGTATATTGCGCGCCGACGCCGCCGCACATCGGCAGCGCATGCGCGCCGCCCGGATTGGGATAGTTGAACACGACGCCGATATCGCGCCCGTCCGAATAGCCGCCCTCGCGGCCCATTCCCGAACCCAGCGCATCGGCCAGCGGGACGCCGAGCGCGAGCAGCATCGGCCGCGAGCGGTAATAGCCGCAGGCCGCGTCGCCATCGCGTAGGTGCAGGCCCAAGAATGACCTGCGCCATGTCATGGCCGCGCGCCGAAAATTGGTAGAGGACCTTCTTCTCGGGAACGAGCCGGGTTTCCTCCAGCTCGTCCATCGCCCGGCTGGTTGTCACCAGCCGCGCAACTTCGGCCCAATCGATTCCTGTCTTGGGCCTAAAGTCCAGTCCGGTCGGCAGCATGCGTCAGCCATTCATCGCCTCGACGATGGCGGCAATGAAACGGTCGACCGCGGCATCGGCCATGCCGATGACGTTGAAGCGGCCGCTGTCGGCCATGTAAATGGCATGGCGTTCGCGCAGGTCGCGCACCTGCTCGACGGTCACCGGAAGCATCGAGAACATGCCGAACTGCCCGCCGATATAGGCCAGCCGCGGGTCGGCTCGCGGCGATCTGCGCTACGGATGCTGTTGATCCGGTCGCGCATCTCGCCGACCTCGGCATTCCAGTCGGCCCGAAGCTCCGCATCCTCAAGCACGATGCGAACCGCCGCCGCGCCATGATCGGGCGGCATCGACCACATTTCGCGCGCGATCTGGACGACATGATCCATCGCACGCTTGCTCTGGTCTGCCCGCGCAGTCTTGAGGAACAGGGATCCGACGCGATCGCGATAGACGCCGAAATTCTTGTCGCAGCTCTGGGAGACGATCACTTCGTCGCAGACGTCGAGCAGCAGGTGCAAGCCCGACAGCATCCTCGGCGAACCCGCGGCCCAGGCCCTGGTAGGCAATGATCGACGAACGGAATCAGGCCGCGCCGGGAAACGATCTCGACCACCTCGGCCCATTGCGCATCGCTGAGGTCGGCGCCGGTCGGATTGTGGCAACAGCCGTGGAGCAGCACCACGTCGCCCTTTTGGGCGCCATTCAAGGCAGCCATCATCTCGTCGAAGCGAATGCGCGTTCTCGAGCCGGTCGTAATAGCGATATTCGGAGATATTCAGGCCGGCGGCTTGAACGACCGGAATATGGTTGGGCCAGGTCGGGGTTCCGACCAGCACCTTGGCGCCGGGATGTGCCGTAGCGATCAGCTTGAAGCCAAGGCTGAGCGCTCCGCATCCGCCCGGCGTATGAAGGCCGGCGATGCGATCGTCATTGGCATGGCGGCCAAGTACGATCGGCCGGAGCAGTTCGGTGTAGCGCTTGTCGCCGAACCCGCCGATGTAGCTTTTGCTTTTCTGGGTCTCCCAAAGCAGCTTTTCGGCAGCCTTTACCGCGCGCAGGATCGGCGTGTTGCCGGCCCCGTCGCGATAGACGCCGACACCGACGTCGATCTTGTCGGGCCTTGGGTCCGCATTGGCCATGGCGATCAGCGCGAGCAGCGAATCGCTCTGCACATCACCAAGCGCATCGAAGAATTGGGCGCCCCCGTTTGCCCCAGTCAGGGTTGGCTGATCCAGCATGGCCGGGGAATTAGCGGATCGAGGCGCGACAGTCACGCGTCATAGTCGACCGCCACGCCCTCGCCGACCGGGACCGACTGGCAAGTCAGAACATATCCGGCCGCGATTTCCTCGTCGGTCAGGCCATAGCGCGCGGCCATCTCGACCTTGCCCTTGGTGACCTTGGCCCGGCAGGTCGCGCAGACCCCCGCCTTGCAGGCGAACGGCGCGGGCATCCCGGCCTCTCGCGCACTATCGAGGATGTTGGCGGCGGAGAATTCGACCTTGCGCGTTCGCCCGTCGAGCGTGACGCTGAGCGTTAGCCCAGCCGCTTCCTCCTGCAGCTGCCGCCATCTGCGCAGCAAGCGCGGCCGAGGGCCGGCCAGCGGTGAAGCGTTCAATGTGAATCCGCTCCCTTGCAACGCCCTTGTCGAGAAGCGCGGCTTCGGCAGCATCCATCATCGGCCCGGGCCCGCAAATGAACCAGGCGTCGACGTCCTTGGGCTGGTCGATCAGGTGCTCGATCGCCTCGTCGCAGGTGTCGCGGTCGAGCATTCCGTTGAACAGTTCGACATCGCCCTCCTCATCGCTGAGGAAATGATAGAGTTCGAACCGGCCGAGATAGCTGTCCTTGAGCGCCGCCAGCGCTTCCAGGAAAATGACCGAATTGGAGTCGCGGTTGCCGTAGAATAGCGTGAAACGGCTGCCAGGCTCGACGCTCAGCGCGGTCCGGATCAGCGAGATCACCGGCGTGATTCCCGACCCGCCGGCAAAGCCCACATAATGCCGCTTCGCGCTCGGATCGAACTCGGTCGTGAACGACCCGTGCGGCGTCATCACGTCCAGCGTATCACCGGCCTTCAGCTGCTCGCCGACCCAATTGGAGAACACGCCGCCCGCGATCCGCTTGACCGTGACCATCAACTCCTCGTCGACCGGCGCGGTGCAGAGCGAATAGTTGCGCCGCACCTCTTCGCCGCCGAGCTCGGTCCGAAGGGTCAGATGCTGCCCTGCCTTGAAGCGAAAGGCAGTCTTTCAACTCTTCCGGCACTTCGAACCGGATCGAATAGGCTTCCTCGGTCTCGGGCACGATCTCCGCGACCCTGAGCGGGTAGAAATGCTCGGCCATTACCAGGTCGCGTCGGGTAGGTGCGGGGCAGGAACTGCATCACGGCCAGCAAATGGCCGAGATGTTCGCTGTGATGGCCGCGACGGCCGCCGAGGATCGGCCGCTGGTCGGCCGGCGCCTCAAGCTTGGCTTCGGCCAGTACCCTGCCGATCTCGGCACGATACTCGGCCTCGAACTCGCGTGGATCGGCCGCGATGCCGCGCGCGATCAGCTCGGCCAGCAGCTCATCGACTTCGAACAGCTCGGGAATGAAGCGCCAGCACCAGTCGAGACCCTCGGCCATCCGCCGCGCACTTTCCTCGGTCCCGTCGCCGAGACGGATCACCCAATCGGCGGCCAGCTCGCGATGATAGGCGACTTCCTTGACGCCCTTGGCGGCGATCGCCGGCGATCCGCAGGTCGGCCGAATTGGCCAGCCGCTGGTAGAGCATATGCTGCCAGGTCGAGAACAACAGCTGACGGGCGATCGTCTGGGCGAAATCGCCGTTGGGCTGCTCGACCAGCAGTGCAGTTCTTCCAGTCGAGTACGTCGCGATGGAAGGCGAGCTGGTCTGCATCGCCAGCGAGGCTGAGGAAGTTGGTCCCCTGCCCGATCAGGTCGAGCGCAATATTGGCGAGGCTGAGGTCGACCTCGAGCACCGGCGCATGGCCGCACCATTCGCTTAGGCGCTGGCCGAGGATCAGCGCGTCGTCGCCCAAACGCTCGCAATAGGCGATCAGCGCGGGGTCGAGTTCACCCTCGACCTCTTTCTCGATTGCGGGAGGTGACGACATCAGATGTGCTTCACCACGTCGGGGATGTCGTAGAAGGTCGGATGACGGTAGATCTTGTCCTCCGCCGGTTCGAATAACGGTCCGGCTGTCGGCCGGATCGGAGGCGACGATCGACGCCGACGGCACGACCCACAGCGACACGCCTTCCAGCCGCCGCGTGTAGGTGTCGCGGGCGTGTCGAAGCGCCAGCTCCGCGTCAGGAGCATGGACGCTGCCGACATGGCGATGGTTGAGCCCGCCCTTGGCGCGCACGAACACTTCCCAAAGCGGCCAGTCGTGACCGGACATTCGCTTCTCCGTCATTGCGAGCGATAGCGAAGCAATCCAGCCTCGCCTCGTTCGATGGATTGCTTCGTCGCTACGCTCCTCGCAATGACGAAGCGCAATTTCAAGCAGCCGCTCGTTGGCGCCGTTTGATTTCGTGAGCCGCAGCGGCATCGCGCACCCAGGCGCCATCGTCCCACGCTTCGATGCGGGCCTTCATTCGCTCCTTGGCGACCGGGCCTTCGCCGCGGACTACCGCGTAAAATTCTTCCCAGTCGACCTCGCCGAAATCATAGCCGCCCTTGGCCTCGTTCCACTTCACCGCCGGATCGGGAACGGTAAGGCCGAGGAAGTCGGCCTGCGGCACGGTGATATCGACGAATTTCTGGCGAAGCTCGTCATTGGTCTCGCGCTTGATCCGCCAGCGCATCGACCGCTCGGTGTTGGGGCTGTTGTCGTCCGGCGGGCCGAACATCATCAGGCTCGGCCACCACCAGCGATTGAGCGCATCCTGCGCCATCCGCTTCTGCTCCGCCGTGCCATTGGCCAGCGCGATCATGATTTCATAGCCCTGGCGCTGGTGGAAGCTCTCTTCCTTGCACACCCGGACCATCGCCCGGGCGTAGGGGCCATAGCTGGTCCGCTGCAGCGGTACCTGGTTCATGATCGCCGCGCCGTCGACCAGCCAGCCGATCGCGCCGATGTCGGCCCAGGTCAGCGTCGGATAATTGAAGATCGTCGAATATTTGGCCTTGCCCGAATGCAGCGCCTCGATCATCTCCTCGCGGCTCGTGCCCAGCGTTTCGGCCGCGCAGTAGAGGTAAAGTCCGTGCCCTGCCTCGTCCTGCACCTTTGCCAGCAGGATCGCCTTGCGGCGCAGCGACGGCGCGCGCGTGATCCAATTGCCCTCCGGGAGCATGCCGACGATCTCGCTATGCGCATGCTGCGAAATCTGCCGCACCAGCGTCTTGCGATAGGCGTCCGGCATCCAGTCCTTGGGCTCGATGAACTCGTCGGCCGCGACCCGCGCTTCGAACGCGGCGACCAGATCCGGGTCTTCCGCAATTTCGATCGGCTTGACGTTCTTGCTGAGCTCGGTGGTGTACATGGGGCCGATGTAGCGTTTCCGGCCGTCCGCTTCAAACGCTGGATCAAGGCGGCTGTGCGGTTGCGGCGACTTGGCCGACAACCTACTAGGATTGCGCGGGGAAGATTGTTGCTTTGCCGTGCTCGTAAGGATGAATGGGCCATGCGCCTCGGCAAGCCATTGCTGCAACTCCCGATCCGCTTCGATGCCGACCGGCTGGCAGCGGAGGTGAATGCATTGCCGCATTCCGCCTGGATGCCGCATCCTGCAGGTTTCGTCGGCAACGAGGCCGTGCCGCTGGTTTCGCCCGGCGGCGAGCTGACCGACGATCTGGAAGGTCCGATGGGACCGACCGAGCATCTTGAACGATGCCCTTATATCATGGACCTGATGGGTGAGCTTGACGGTGTATGGGGCCGCAGCCGGCTAATGGGGCTCGCCCCTGGCGCAGTGGTCCCCGTCCACATCGACGTTCATTATTATTGGCGGACGCACCTTCGCATCCACATTCCGGTGATCACCAACCCCGGCGTCCTGTTCACCTGCAACGGCGAAACGGTCCACATGAAGGCCGGCGAATGCTGGGTGTTCGACTCCTTCGCGCTGCACGATGTCAAGAACCAGGGCAACGAACGCCGAGTGCATTTGGTGCTCGATACCGTCGGCGGGGAAAGGCTGTGGGACCTGGTCGAGGCAGCATCGGCCGGCACCGTTTCCGAGCCAGCCCTTTGGAGCGGTCCGCCGAGCGGAACGAGCCGCAAGCCGCTCGCCTTCGAGCAGATCAACCGGCCCAAGGTCATGTCGCCTTGGGAAATGAAGCGGCACGTGGACTATGTGCTGGATCACGCTCCGGCAGACGCGCAGAACGGTCCTGTGGCAAGGCGGCTCGACCGTTTTATCGCCGCCTGGCATGCGGCCTGGGCCCGTTTCGGCCAGTCGGAGGAAGGCCTGCCGACCTATCGCGCGTTGATCGAAGATATGCGCGGGGAGCTTAAGGCCTCAAATGCGCACCAGATCGTGTTGCGCAACAACCAGGGACTGGCGTTCGTGATCGACGCACTTGTGCTGTGGAACGCCGTGTCGCCGGTTCCTGTGCGACATTGAATCAGTTCGTCCGCCAATGATCATTTCCGCCCTGCACAAGTTCATCTTCGTCGCGATTCCAAAGACCGGGACGCATTCCGTCCGGCAGGCGCTGCGGCAGCACATGGGGCCCAAGGACCTCGAACAGGTCGGCCTGTTCGTCAAAAAGCATTTCCCGATTCCGGAGCTGGCCCGGCTGCAGCACGGGCACCTCAGCCTTCAGCAGATCCGGCCCTATATGAGGCCGGAGGAATGGCAGACGTTCTTCAAATTTGCTTTCGTCCGGAATCCGTTCGACCGCTTCGTTTCCTATTGTGCGTTCATGACGCGCGACAGCGGCCAATTCGAACGCGATCCGAAAACGGTGATGCGGAACATCCTCGAGAAGCCGCCGCTTCATCACATATTGTTTCAACCGCAGCATCTGCTGGTGACGGATTCCGACGGAAAGCTGCTTGCCGATCATGTCGGCCGGGTTGAGGAAATGCAGCAGTCCTACGACGAGGTTTGCGAGCGGATCGGAATTCCGACGGCGGTGCTCGAAAAGGTGAACTCGTCGCAGCGGAAGGATTATCGCGAATATTATGATCAGCCTTTGATCGACGGCGTTGCCAGGCTCTATAGCCGTGACCTGGAATTGTTCGGATATCAGTTCTGAAGGCCATGATGCAGCCAAATCCCCGCAAAACCACGAGCATCCGCCGGCTGGGAGCCGTGGACATATCGCGCCTGCGGGAGGCCGTGCTCGCCATTCCCGATTCCGTTTGGGACGAGGAGAACGCCAGCAAGCCCAACCGCTTCGGTGCACTGGACGCCACTCAACACATCATATTTCGCTTCGTCTCCAATTTCAGTGACTGGCGCAGTTCCGATGACAAGCCGCTGTGGGAAGAGTGGCGGCCCATCCTTGAGCCGGTCCTGTCTGCCGCCACGGCGGACTATGGCTACGCGCGCGGCGACTTCCCGCGGATCATGCTGGCGAAAATGGCGCCTGGCGGCATCATTCATCCGCACCGCGACGCCAACCCTGCCGCCAAATGGCCGCACAAGATCCATGTTCCGATCCTGACCAACCCGGATGTCACCTTTTATGTCGACGGCATCGGCCATCATTTCCCAGCCGGCGAAGCGGTCGAGGTGAACAATATGGGCCTGCACGCGGTCGAAAATCGGGGCGACACGGACCGAATCCACCTCATCTTCGAATATTATGACCTCGACCAGCCGGAGCCGGCATGGTTGGCGGGCCTGTCGGCCGCATAGGCAAGAGCCGGCACTTCAAACGCGCGAGCCGTAGGGCTAGAGCGTCGCCATGGCCTATGAAACGATCGAAGTGTCGAATGCCGATGGCATCGCCCGCATCACCCTCAATCGCCCCGACCGGCTAAACAGCTTCACCCGGGCGATGCACGCCGAGCTGCGCGATGCGCTGGCCGATCTAGGCGATGCTCGAGTTGTCATCCTGACCGGCGCAGGCCGCGCCTTTTGCGCTGGGCAAGACCTCAACGATCGCGCGGTTGCGCCCGGGGAGGCCGTCGACCTTGGCGAGACGGTCGAGGAAAGCTGGAACCCGCTGATCCGCACCCTTGCCGCCCTGCCCCAGCCGGTGATCGCCAAGGTCAACGGCGTCGCGGCGGGAGCCGGCGCCAATATCGCATTGGCCTGCGACATCGTTGTCGCCGCCAACACCGCCAAGTTCATCCAGAGCTTCTCCGCTCTCGGCCTGATCCCCGACAGCGGCGGCAGCTGGCACCTTCCCCGCCTCGTCGGACAGGCGCGCGCACTCGGCCTGGCGCTCACCGGCGAACCGCTGGAGGCGCAGCAGGCCGCCGACTGGGGCCTCATCTGGAAATGCGTCGCCGGCGAATGGCTCGACAGCGAAGTCGATACGCTAGCGGCAAAGCTCGCCGCTCTCCCGCCGCTCGGCCTGGCCGCGATCAAGCAGATCGTTCGCACGACCTGGTCGCGCACGCTTGACGAAGAGCTCGACCTGCAGCGCGACGAGATGCGCCGTTTGGGCTTCACCCACGACTATCGCGAAGGGGTCGCTGCGTTTCTGGAGAAGCGTCCGGCGAAGTTCACTGGCCGCTGATATCGATCGTTGGTCGGGAATGTATCACTTCGGACGGTCGCCACCGGCTTCGAATACCGCATAGGCGTCCTCGAGGACATTGAAGACCATATCGGCACCAATGCATTCGATCACGCCGGCCCGTTCGAGCATATCCCGCGCCTCGGAATGCAGTTCGGCCAGGCCGAATTTTATCCCGCGGTTGCGAAATTCGACGCAGAGCTGGTTAAGCATTTCCGCTGCGGAGCTATCAATCTGGGGGATCGAACCTGCATCCAGAATCAGCCACCGCGTCCCAGTCGAAAGCTCATCGGCGATCGCCCGCAAGCGCGATTCAACATAGTCGGTATTGAAGAACAGCAGGGCACCTTGGATCAGGCAAATGGCCAGGCCCGGTACCTGGCGGGCCTCTGGTGTCCGATGCAGCTTATAGAAACCATCGCGCCCAGATATCCGACCGAGCATGGCGTCGCGGGGAAACATGGTCTTGCGCAGAATATAGACCAGCGTCGCGGCAATCGCGATGAGAACGCCGTTGAGGACGCCCAGGCTGATCGGGCCCAGAAGCGCAATGAATGCGAAGATGAACTCCATCCGGCTGATGCGCCATATCTGCCTCAGCGCGGCGAGATCGATGAGTCCCAGGGCTGTCGCCATCAGGATCGCGCCAAGCGTGGGAATCGGGATGATCCTGAGAGCCGGCGCTAGAAAAACCAGGGCCGCGAGCAAGGTTGCGGCGGCGACAACACTGACCACTTGCGATCGGCCGCCAACGCTCAAATTCACAGCGGTACGAGAATCGGAGGCACCCACCGGAATGGCGCCAATGAGGCCGGCGGCAATATTGGCAGCTCCAAATCCGACCAGCTCACGGTTCGGATCGACCTGGTAGCCCCCCAACGTCCCGAAGCTTCGGGCCGTGATGATGCCCGAGCCGAAGCTGACCAGAAAGATCGCTGCAGAGCCGAGGACCAATGTTTCCAACGGAAGGCCGGCAAGCTGCGGCAATGTCAGCGAAGGCAAATTCGTCGGAATATCGCCGACCACAGCGATACCCTGCCCCTCAAAATTGAAGAGTGCGGAAAGCACCGACGGAGAGCACGAGAACGACCACTGGCCCCGGCACTGGAAAACGGATCTTCCGAATGATCTGCAGCAAACCGAACATCCCCAAGGCAAGCGCGAACGATGGCCAATGGATCGAACCGGATTTTTGCAGGAGCTCGATAACTGGCCTCAGAAGGCCGTCCGACTCGATGGGGACGCCGGTCACGCGTTTGATCTGCCCAACCAGGATCGACAGCGAGATGCCGGTGAAGAATCCAATCAGGATCGGGCGGGACAGGAAGTTGGCCAGAACACCGAGCCGAAGCACCCAGGCCGCCAGGTAGAAAAGTCCGACGCCAAGCGCGAGGATTGCAGCGACCGCGGTACGGTCAACGCCGGCTGGCGCGCTCGCCATCACGGTGACAAGGGCCGCCGCAAGAATTGTCATGATGGCCGCGTCCGGTCCGACGATGAGTTTACGCGAAGGGCCAAAAAAGGCGTAGGCGATTAGCGGCGCGATGCTCGCGTAAATACCGGTCTCGGGAGGGAGTCCCGCGATCGCCGGATAGGCGATAGCACTTGGTAGACCGACGGCCGCGACGGCCAGCCCGGCGGCCACATCATAACGGATCCAGCTCGGCTTGTAGCCGGAAAGGCTCGAAAAAATGGGGAAGCTCTTTCCCAATCAAGAACATCCTTGCTCGCCGCAAACTGGCGATCTCCGACAGCATCGCGACAACCCAAGGCTTAGCCAATCGGGTCAATCCCCTAGCTGAGACGGGAAAGCGCACATGCGCCAGCGATGCGTTCGTCACAGCGTTGCTAGGTATATAACCCGATACCCTTGGCGCCCTCCGATGACCGATATTGATCGAGAGGAAAGAGCCGCCGGCGCCCAGGGTGGCGCTTTGAGCCGAAAGCTTTGGAGATGGTCATGGCCAGGGAAGATCCCGCAGAAGAGCGCGACGAAGCCGACCACGGCAAGAAACTTAAGGACAAGGAATACCTTAAGGAGTTAGCCAAACTCCACGTCGAACTCGTGAAACTTCAGGAGTGGGCCAAGGCTACCGGCGCAAAGATATGCATTTGCTTCGAGGGCCGAGATGGCGCCGGCAAGGGCGGCGTGATCAAGGCGATAACCGAAAGGGTCAGCCCTCGTGTCTTTCGTGTTCTGGCTTTGACTGCCCCTACCGAGCGAGAAAAATCCCAAATGTATCTGCAACGCTACCTTCCGCTTTTGCCGGCGGCTGGCGAAATCGTGATCTTCGATCGCAGCTGGTACAATCGCGCCGGCGTCGAACGCGTATTGGGCTTTTGTACCAAGAAAGAGGTCAAGAAATTCCTCAATACGGTCCCATTGGTCGAAAAGGCGATCGTCGATTCAGGCATAATCCTCTTCAAATATTGGCTGGAAGTAAGTCCGAAAGAACAACAGAAGCGACTTGAGAGTCGAGTTGATGATGGACGCAAGATCTGGAAGCTATCGCCCATGGATATTGCGTCATACGGGCGATGGAACGAATATACCGAAGCTAGAGACGATATGTTCAAGTTCACGGACACTGCCTGGGCCCCATGGTTTATCGCAGACTCAAATGACAAAAAGCGTGCGAGATTGAATATTATCAAGCATTTTCTGAGTCTTGTACCATATAAGAGGATCAGTCGGCCAAAGGTGAAATTCCCGAACCGGAAAATTCGCAACGAATCCAAGAAAGCCAATGCCCAACGGCGCATGGTGCCGGGGGTATATTGATCATTAATATTCCGTCCAACCACGATATTTGGTGATTGCCATGCAAGACTTACAACTTCCGTCGGCTAATGATTTTGCCAAGAAAATTGCTGTGGCTGAGGCTGAGGAGGCCGCAAAGGAATCCAGGATCAGGCAGCAGGCCGAGTCCGAAAAGAAGGCCCTGCTCGATCAATTGAGCAAGCCGTCCGGCGTATCCGATGAAGAAGCCATCAAGCGTGCCGTCACCATGATTGAGGGCGCGGTCCGAAACCTTCGGACAGAGGTGCAAGTCCATCGGTTCCCGAACCAGCTGTGCACTGACGGCGGCCGCGCGATCAATCAGATGGAAGAGGGCTGGGAAGACACGCTGACCGGCATCCCGCGGGAAATATACCTGCTCTGGGACAAATATTTCCGTGACAAGGGCTACAAGCTGAGGGTCGAAATTGTCGATTTTCCCGGCGGCAAGCCCGGCGATGTCGCCATGACGCTTGGTTGGGCGCCCAAGTGATCGGTTTCAGGTCCAATTCTTGACTGATCCGGCCGTGGTGTCACGCGACGCATTGCGAAATCGCGCCTTTCTCCGCGCCCTCTGAGACCCTAAGGGACCTTGGCGCCGCCCGAGGAGACCCGAGTGAAAACCGTTCAGCTGCTCAACTACGCCCGCGACGCCTGGATTCCGGGCCAGGGTAAACTTGCGGAGCTCTATTCAGCGATCGACGGAAGCCAGGTCGCGACTACCGGCTCGGGCGGGCTCGATTTCGGTGGAATGCTGCGTCACGCCCGCGAGGTCGGAGGGCCCGCGCTTCGAAAGCTGACCTTCCATGAACGGGCGCGAATGATCAAAGGGCTCGGCCTGGCGATCATGGCGCGCAAGGAAGAGCTTTACGAACTCAACTACCTTACCGGCGCCACCCGCAAGGACGGCTGGATCGACATCGAGGGCGGTGCCGGGACGCTGTTCAGCTTCTCGTCAAAGGCGCGGCGCGAATTGCCCGACGCCCATGTCCTGCTCGACGGCGCGGTCGAGCCGCTGTCGAAGAGCGGCAGCTTTATCGGCCAGCATATCTACACTTCGCTGCAGGGCGCGGCGGTCCATATCAACGCCTTCAACTTCCCCGTCTGGGGGATGCTCGAAAAGCTTGCGCCGACGCTGCTTGCCGGGATGCCGGCGATCGTCAAACCAGCCAGTTCGACGGCATATCTCTGCGAAGCCGCGGTCCGGGTGATGATCGATTCCGGGCTGCTGCCGCCGGGCGCGGTACAATTGATCGTTGGCGGGGTGGGCGACCTGTTCGATCATCTGACCGGCCAGGATGTGGTCAGCTTCACCGGCTCGGCCTCGACCGCGCTCAAGCTTCGATCCCACCCGGTCGTCCAGCGAGAGAGCGTGAGGTTCGTCGCAGAGCAGGACAGCTTGAACGCTTCGCTGCTCGGTCCCGATGCCGCGCCGGGCACGCCCGAGTTCGACCTGTTCGTCAAGGAGGTGGTCAACGAAATGACCGTCAAGGCGGGCCAGAAATGTACCGCCATCCGCCGCGCCATGGCGCCAGTAGAATATCTCGACGCCGTCGAGGCCGCGATCCGCGATCGCCTCGCCGCCACTCAGGTCGGCGACCCGCGCGACAAGGACAGCCGCATGGGCGCGCTCGTATCCACCAGCCAGCGCGACGATGTCCGCGGCCAAATCGCCAAGCTCACCGCTGCCGGCGCAAGAATCGTCGCCGGCAACCCTGACGCCAACCCAGGCGATCGCGGGCGGTGCCTTCATGGAGCCGATCCTGCTCCGAACTGACGACCCTTGGGCTACTGCGGCCGTCCATGATGTCGAGGCATTCGGGCCGGTTTCGACGGTCATGCCCTACCGGGACATCGCTGACGCCATCAACCTCGCCAATCGCGGCATGGGTAGCCTTGCACTATCGCTGTTCACCCATTCGACCGAAGTCGCGCGCGAATTCGTCCAGGGAGCGGCCGCCTATCATGGCCGGATGCTGGTCATCGACCGTACCAACGCTGCCGAATCGACCGGCCATGGCTCCCCGCTACCGGTCCTGGTTCATGGCGGTCCGGGACGCGCCGGCGGCAGCGAGGAAATGGGCGGGGTGCGCGGCGTCAAGCATTACATGCAGCGCACGGCCATCCAGTCGTCGCCGGCGATGATCGCTGCGATCAGCGAGCAATATATCCCCGGCGGACCCAAGCACGAGATAAAGGTCCATCCCTTCCGTCGCCGCATGTCGGAGCTGAACATCGGCGATACGCTGAAGACCAAGAGCCGGACCGTATCCCTGGAAGATATCGAGCATTTCGCCGATTTCACCGGCGATACCTTCTACGCCCACATGGATGATGAAGCGGCCAAGGCCTCGCCGATCTTCGAAGGCCGCGTGGCCCATGGTTACCTCATCCTGAGCTTCGCCGCCGGTTTGTTCGTCGATCCGGATCCTGGCCCCGTGCTGGCCAACACCGGCCTCGAGAACCTGCGCTTCCTCACCCCCCTCTATCCGGGGGATTCGATGCGGGTCGAGCTCACCGTCCGGTCGAAGTCACTGAAGAGCGAAGATACCGGCGTCGTTCGTTGGGCGGTCGAGATCTTCAACCAGAAGGACGAACTGGTCGCGACCTACGACCTGCTGACGGAGAATGTGCCCTAGGGTCCGGAACGACGGCTCCCCACGGTTCGTTTTGACGGGCGAACGAAAAGGAGAGCCACGATGATGAAAATCAGCGAAGTCATGACTACCGAAGTCGAAACGGTCAGCGCCGATCAGACCGCGCGCGAAGCGGCTGCCTTCATGCTCCGTGCCGATGCCGGATCAATCCCGGTGTGCGAAGGCGATCGAGTGATCGGCATGATTACCGACCGCGATATTGCGGTGCGCGGCATCGCCGAAGGTCGCGGCCCGGATACGCCCGTCAGCGAGTTGATGAGCGACGGGATCATCTGCGCCCATGAGGATGATGACGTGCAAGCGGTCGCCACGCGGATGAGCGAGGAACAGGTGAGGCGCCTGCCGGTAATCGACTCCGAAGAGCGTTTGGTCGGAATCGTCAGCCTTGGCGATCTGGCGCGAGAGACGCGGAGCGATGTTGCCGAGCCAGGCGCTCGAAGGCATCAGCGTGCCCGGCGGCGCGCACCAGCAGTAATCCTCGCCCCGCCGGAGCCGAGGCCCTCAACTAGCGCTTGGCCAGGCCCGCGATGACGTGGTCGACCAGCGCCTGGTCGGCTGAGGCATCGTTGCGTTCGGCAATCAGTTTGGTTGCTGCCGACGTAGCTGCGTTGGTAGCCGCTGCGCGGATTTCGTCGATCGCAGCGCGCTCTTCGGCGGCAATTTTAGCTTCGGCCATCTTGCCTCGCCGTTCGACCAAAGCCTTAGCATCCGCCTTGGCTTTCTCGACGATCGCCTTGGACTCGGCTTCGGCGCGCTCGAGAATTGCCTTCGCATCGCTATCGGCCGCGGCTGCCTTTGCCTCATATTCGGCCTTGAGCGCCTCGGCTTCCTTGCGCAGCGATTCAGCTTCGTCGAGTTGCTCGCGGATTAGTGCGATCTTCCTGTCGAGAGCCTTGGCGACCGCCTGGGGAACCTTCTTCCAAACCATGAACAGGAGGAGCGCGGCAATCGACAGCGCTACCCAGCCGTTCGGGTCCAGGCCCAGCGCGGTTGGCTCGGCATGCTCGGCGACTTCGGTGCTTACCGCCGCAAGGCTAATGAACAGGGTGTCAAGCATTGGCCATCGTCGCTTTCACCGCCTTGGCGGCCTCGTCCTTGCCAACTGAAATGCCGGCAACCTTACTGGTGATTTCCTGCGCCAGTTCGACCGCGACCGCCTCGATTTCCTTGACCGCCGTCGCCCGGCTCTCGCGGATGCGCGCCTCGGCTGCTTCGGTAGAAGTCTGGATTGCGGCATCTGCCTTGGCGACCCGCTGCTCAATCACCTTCGCCGCATCGGCTTTCGCCTTGGCCGCGAGAATTGCTGCATGAGCCCGGATCTCATCCATCCGCCGCCGATAATCGGCTTCAGTTGAATCGGCATCGACCCGCGCCTGCTCGGCCGCGGCGATGTCATCGGCAATGCGCTTTTCCCGCGCTTCAACAGTCGACTCGATCTTTGGAAGCATCGCCTTGCCGATCCCGAAATAGATCAGCCCAAGGACGATCAGCAGCCAGAAGAACTGCGAGTAGGCGACAAGCGCAAGCTGGTTAAGTTGTGGCATCTCAAATCCTGTGCGGCGGGACCGGAACCGGCCCCACCGACCGTATGATTAGACGGCGTAAAGGATGATCATCGCCACGGCGAAGGCGATCAGGCCCAACAGTTCGGCGGCCGCGAAGCCGATGAACAGGCGACCCTGCTGGCCGTCGGCCGCCGCCGGGTTGCGCAGGGCACCCTGGAGGAACGAGCCGAACACGTTGCCGACGCCCGCTGCGGCAGCGCCCACGCCGATTGCCGCAAGACCGGCACCAATGACCTTGGCTGCTTCGAGATCCATGATTCAACTCCTCAAGTAAAAGTGAAAACCGAACGAATATTAGAGCCTAGTGCAAGTTTACCGCGTCGTTGATGTAGAGAGACGTGAGCAAGGCAAACACATAGGCCTGGATAGCGCAGACCAGCAGCTCGAGCGCGCTGACCGCGAAAATGAATATGAACGATAAAATGCTGATCGCGATCGAAGTCACCGTGGCCGCCTGGAGGCCCTGGATGATGAAATAGGCGAACACCTTGATCAGAATGTGGCCGGCGATCATCGCTACGAACAGTCGCAGCGCAAGGCTGAACGGCCGGACCGCGAAGCTCAGCAACTCAACCACGAAGATGAAGGGGATCATCGGCTTCGGCGTGCCGTGTGGAACGAACAGCGAGAAGAAGTGAAGCTTGTGCCGTCCGAATCCGACGATCAGTACAATCGAGAAGCTGATGGCCGCCATCAGTCCGGTGACGGTGAACTGGCTCGTGACGGTGAATGGATGGACGCCCGGAATAAGCCCAAATGGCATCATGCTCATGAAATTGGCGAACAGGATGAACATGAAAACGGTGAACACCCAAGGGATGTATTTGCGTCCCTCAGGCCCGACATTGGTGTCGAGCATTGACGTTACGAACCCCGTTATGCCTTCGACTGCGACCTGCCAGCGACCGGGGACAAGTTGGCGTTTCATCCCGCCGATCATGAACGCCCAGATCGCGACGAGCACGATCATCATCCACAGCGCGCTGTTGGTGAAGACGAACGGGTTGCCCTGCACCAAATGCCCGACCAGCGGGTCGATCTGGAACTGATGCATCGGGTCGATTTTGGTTTCGGCCGCCACTGTCTACTTCCTCGTGCCCTCTGATGGGCGCTGATTTGCTGCGCGCAGAACGCTCCTGACAGCGAGGCCGAACCCAAGGAACAGCATCGCTAACATCACCCACGGCTTCGTGCCGGCCCACCGGTCGATCAGCCAGCCGATAAGGGCGGCGCCGAACGGAAGCCCGATCAGGTCGGACAGGATGCGCATGCCGACCGAACGGATCAGCCTTTGCGACTCCTCGGACGGCTTGTCGCCAGCCCGAAGCGCTTCCTCCCGCTTGACCCGGTCGAGCCGCCTATCAAGCGACGCCAGGCGTGAATCCTGCGGGGATTGAGCATCCTGTTCGAACTCGTCCTCAGCCATATCCCTAAACTCCCCGTATATACGCGGCGACGCTGCATGAAGCGCGCTCGCGAAAGGCAAGGAACATGGCAGCCGACAAGCCCGCCAAGGCGCCGCCCCTTTATGAAGGGGCATGGCAATAGTCAACCGATAGTCGGACCCGCTTGGCGAGCCAATGTCCTCATGCCAATGTCTTCGCCATGAAACTCGTCATGCCACTCGCCGCCCTGCTCGCCTCCTGCAGCCAGCAACCGGCCCCTCCGCCCGCCAATCAGGCCGCCGAAGCAGCGCCGGCGCCCAAGCCCGCCGCGCCAGCAGCCAAGGCGTTCGTGCATGACGAAAAGGACGAGCTGATCGAATTCCATTATGGCTGGTCTGCCGAGGTGGCCGCCGTGCCGCAGCTTGTCGACCGCTTCAGCAAGGATATGGAGAAGGTAAAGGCCGACCTCGTCGCCGGAGCGAAGGAGGACAAGGCGATGCGCGAAAAGGAAGGCTTCGATTTCAACGGCTTTAGCTCAACCACCGATTACACGACTGCGGGCCAGTCGCCCCGGTTGCTGAGCCTGTCGGTCGATGTCGCGGCCTACACCGGCGGCGCCCACGGCAATTACGGCACAAATGGGCTGCTATGGGATCGCCAGGCGGCGAAAGAAATCCAGGTCGCCGACCTGTTTACGGAACCCTCCAACATGGACCGGCTGCTTACCCAGCGCTGGTGCGATGCGCTCAACAAGGCGCGCGAGGAAAAGCGCGGCGAGCCGGTGGGCGGCGATGGAATGTTCGACGAATGCCCCAAGCTTGGCGAAATCGCCATCGTGCCGACGGACAAGGACAGGAATGGGAAGTTCGAGCGGCTCGCCCTGACTGCGTCACCCTATGTTGCCGGACCTTATGTCGAAGGCAGCTACGAAATTGAATTGCCTGTAACGCCCGACCTGATCGCCGGCATGAAGGCGGATTATCGCGACAGTTTCGAAGCAGGTCAGCCGCAATAGGCAGGCACCGGGGAAGCGCCAGTGGCATAGCGGCGCCAGCCGCCCTGTCCCGGCAGATAATATTCCCCGACGCCGATGCGCCCAAGCAGGCTGCAGGCGGCGGTGATCCCCACCTCTTCAGGCGTGACGCCCTTGCGGGACGCAAGATCGTGATAGAGCGAGCGACGGCGGATATTGATTGCGTTGACCTGCCTGTGCAGCTCGGCAGGCACGTTCGGCGTGACGAAGCCCAGGTAGCCGTCATAACGCTCGCCGATCAGCCCCGCGCGGCGGGCCTGGACGATCGACGCAGACTCTTGCGCCACGACCGGTACTGTCGCGGTCAGGCTGGCGAACGCGAACATCAGGAGGAGGAATTTCCTCATTATTGCCTCGGCGGCTGAGGCTGCTGGGGCTGCGGGAAAGCCTCGGGATTTTGCTCAATCAGCTGCTCGACGTCACGCTGCAGCCGGACCAGCACCTCTTGCCGGATGGTGACGTTCAAATTGATCTCGATCGGCTTGTCGGGCGGCGAGACCGAAATGCAGCCGGATAGCGGCAACATCAGTGCCCCTCCTCCAGCTGCCATGCAATAACCTTGTTCGCGTCATGGCTTCATCCTCACGGCTGCGTCGTTGGGGTTTTGGCGACCTTTTCGTCGACCGGCGTCTGCGATTGTTGCTTGTTTTCCTCGATCCGCCGGGTCTCGACGACGATGCCGGGCACCTTGTCGAGCGGACGGGGCAGCGCAGGCTCGATCGTCTGCGTCGGGTCGCGGAAGCTCTTGGCCGTAGCGATCAGCGCGCGGAACGGCCCCTTGATCGTCACATTGAAGTTGAACGGGATGCGGTTGACCGAACGGATCAGCCGCTGGGTGCTGGTATTGCCGAGGCCAACCCCGACGATCGTCATCCGCGTCGCAAACTCGCCGTCGAGATAGCCGTCGAGGCGGATGATCATCGATTTATACTTAAGATCGCGCAGCGCATCGAAGGCGAAGCCGCCCATCATGCCGAGGTTGGCGCGGTTGACGACGCCATTATAGGCCACCGTTCCGCCGCCTTCGCGGCTGTCGAGCCGGCCGCCAACGATCCGGCCGCCTTCGTCGTCGAAAATCATCGGCAGGACGCCGTCGAAAATGCCGCTGGCGGAAATCTCCTTGAAGCCCATCGACCCGACGAATGTCTCCGCATCGAGCCCGACGACCTCGAAGGTCAGCCGCTTCGGGCTTTCCTTGGCAAAGTTGAGGATCGTCTCCTGCAGGATCAGGCGTCCGCCCATGAATGGCCATTCGCCGCGCTCGATCTTGACCAGCTGGTCGGGCATCAGCTGGTAGCGGATCACCCCATTTTCGACGAGAATACCGGGGTTGACGCTTTGCAGCGTGAGGACTTGCCCGGGCGCTGTCTCCATGCCGAGCAGGTCGGTAAAGCGGATCGTCCCGCTCATCCCGTTCACCGGGCCAAAAGCAGCCGCCAGGTTCATGTCATCGGTGGTGAACTCGCCGGTGGAGCTAACCTCGCCCTTGCCGTTCCAGGCGATCCGTCCCTGCCCGCTCAGCCTGCCCTGGACCAGCGCGATCACGCCCTCGGTCAGCCGGGTGAGCTCCTCCGGCTGAAGGCCCGGGCCGAACGCGATTCCCGGCACATCGAGCACCGCATTGCCGTCGCCGTTGGCCAGATTGTGGGCGATCGTGACGTCGGTCACTTTGGTGCCGCTTGCCGGATGGTGAAGCGTTCCGGTCGCATTGATCCGGCTGTTGGCCAGGGTAAAATGAACGTCATCGCTTCGCAGTGGGTAGAATTTGGGCGGATCGGCGAGGTCGGACAGCGTCAGGCCGCCATCGACCGTCACGTCGCCCTGCCTGACCCGCCATTTCCCCGAGGCGTCGCTCAGCTTGAGCGGTACCTTGCCGACAATCGCATCGCCCTCGGCAAATGTGCCATTCGCCCCACCGCCCGCCAGGGTGCCGGACACGGTCTTGGCGTTGATCAGTACCGGCGAATCCGACCGACCCATCCTGACGGCAATGCTGCTTCCGCTGAACTTCTCACCGCCATAGCGGACCTGGGCCGCGTCAAGCGCGAACGGCGCATCGCCCATGCGTCCGCGCAACCGCATGTTGCGAGTAACGAGGCCGACTGCCACCGCGCCGCCGGGCGCTCGCTGGACGATTGCCGCGCCCACCGGACATAGCGGCAGCCGGCTCGGTCCCAGCCTAAGCGCGCCGGCCGTCAGGCTTGCAAAGCGAGTGTCGAGACAGCCTTCGCCGAACCGCAACGCGCCGCCGGCCCCGAAGCGACCGGAAATCGGAATTCGAAGCCCGGTGATTCGTCCCCCGGAGAACGGGCCGTCCAGCAATGCTATGGTGCTGACCTCGGTCCATCCGTCGCGGCGCGCGGCGAACCGCACCGTCCCTAGCGTCAGTTTCGCTCCGCCCGCCGACATTGGCGCGACGTCGGCAAATCCGCTCATCGGTGCGCCGCTGCGCGGTTGGCTGAGCATAATGCGCGCCGTCGGCAGCCCGCCGCCCTGGGTGGCGATGGTCCCGTGGATCCTCATCCGGCCGGATGGCCAGTAATAGCTAACTCCGTCGCCGCCGCTGACATTGATCCGGGCACCCGTAGGCGCCGAAACATTGGCGGTTTCGATACGAATTGCGCCGCCACCGGGCCGATTGACCAGCCGAAGCGAACCGGTGACGTCGAAATTCGATGCGGCGCGGCGAATGCCGTTGGAAATGACTGCGGCGATCGGGCCGAGAGGGGTGCCCTGGGCCGACGCCAGCGGATTGGCGATCGATGCCGTCATCGAAGGCGCAATGGCGACCGCGCGCGATCCATAGTCGCCCGTCAGGATCAGCGCCCCACGCCGCGCGTCGAGCCGATAGCGGCCATCGAAATTGGTCCGCCGGGAATATATTTCGCCAAGCCGCGCCTGCTGTGCCGCAAGGTCGATCCGGCCCAATATGCTGGTCGGCGTGCCCTTGAAGGTAAGGTTGCTTGTCGCGCCGGACAGCCCGTTGATTCCGGCCTGCATGGAGGCAAGCGTCAGCCGCCCCTTCCCATCGAAGCTCCCGAACGCTTCGGAGAAGCTGGAATCGATTTCGGCCCGCGGCTCGGTCAGTCGGATATTGCTTGCGGGGCAGGCAAAGGCGACGGCCCCGATCGGTCCCTTGACCTGCGGCCGGCGGGCAACGACGCCGATATCGACGAACGCGCGGAACTGGTCGAGGGAACAGGCACCCGGCTTCAATCGAGGCGCCGCGGCCGCCAATTTCCCCTTGAACCCGCCCGAAAGATTGCCCCGCCCCTCGACCGCGAATCCCATCGGTCCAGCGGGAGTAACCAGCGCCACCGTCGCATCCTTGAGGTCGACCGTCAGGTCGGGAAGCGTGAACGGCTTGCCGGTCGGAGCGGGCAGCAGCTTGTCGACCTCTCCCCAGCTGACCTTGTTGCCGACGAGCTTGCCCTTGAGCCGCACGCCGCGCGCCGCGACCCGATAGATTTTGAAGCTGCCGTTCGACCGTAGCTTGAGCTGGATGACGGCCCGGCGAACGCTGAGATCGGGATTTGCCGGGTCGCCGATGACGAGGTTGCTGACCTGCTGGGTTCGAAAGCCGACCCGGTCGAGCTGGTAGGTGGCGACTACGCCACGCCGTTCGAGCTCGTCGTGAATATAATTGTCGGCGATCGACCTCCGCCAGATCCACACCATCGCAATCGCGATGATCAGCAGGACAAGCAGGATCAGGAGCCCGATCCGCGTGAATCTCCACACATAGTGCCAGCCGCTGCGGTCGTGCACGGCGACATGCTCGACCATCCCGGCCTTCTCCAGGCCATGTTCGACCTTGTCGATCAGGGGATGGTCATTGTCCGCAGTCATTGACGCAAAAAACCTCTCTGCGGGCCGACCGTTCCGTATCCGCACCGATGTGGCGTTGCATGGGAAACGCGCTTTGCCTAGCCTTGGCTCCGCTCGGTCGGCCCATTTGGGGGAAATTGGTCATGGCCGATCGGCCCGAGGACGCTTCTGGGCATCGTGCCCGCCTTCGCCAGCGGCTGTTTGACGGCGGCCCAAGAGCGCTGCTGGACCATGAGCTGGTCGAATATCTGCTCGCCCTCGCCATTCCCCGGCGCGACACCAAGGCGCAGGCCAGGGCGCTGATCGCCCGGTTCGGCGGGATCGGACCGTTGCTGTCGGCCAATGCCGACACGCTTCGGCGCGAGGGCCTCAGCGACGGCGTCGTAGGTGCGCTGAAGATCGCCGAGGCGAGCGCGCTTCGGCTGCTCGAAACCCGGGTCGAGGGACGGCCGGTGCTGTCGAGCTGGGATGCGCTCGGCGACTATCTCCAGGCGGCAATGGCCCATTCCCCGGTCGAAGAAGTCCGCGTGCTGTTCCTCAATGCCAAGAACATGCTGCTCGCCAATGAGGCGATGTGGCGCGGATCGGTGGACGAAGCCTCGGTCCATGTTCGCGAGGTGATCAGCCGCGCCATCGCGCTGGGCGCCACCGCCATCATCATCGTCCACAACCACCCTTCGGGCGATCCTTCACCCAGCAGCCAGGACATCCGCCTGACCCGCGACCTGATCGAAGCCGGCCGCCACATGCGCGTCACCGTCCACGATCATGTCATCGTCGGCACCCAGGGACGCAGCAGCATGAAGGCAATGGGATTGATTTGAGGGCTGGCGCTGGTCGGAGCGGCGCCATTATTCCGTTGGAGACTTCAAGTGTAATCGGATAATCACGCGATTAGAGTGGGGGAGACTGACGATGCAAAGTGGCGTCACACCGGAGCTGTTGGCCTTTATCCTCACGCTTGCCCGGTATTTGCTCATCGCATTCGGTATCATGATCGCCGGCGGGGCCGTCGTTTACATTACCATGTTCCGCAAAGGTAACTTCTCGGGCGCCAGCATAGCGAAGATCTTGCAGCAAACGGACGTGCCCAAGTTGGCGACGATCATCTTGATCGTATTGGCCGCTTCACTTCTCGGTCTCCTGGGCGTCATCGCGGGCGAGGCCGTGATCGCGCTGCTCAGCGGCATCGCAGGCTACGTCCTTGGAAATCGCGTCGCAACCGTCGCACCCAAAGAGTTGGAGTCGGACTGACGCGGAGTTGCTCGCTGGGGCGATGGCAAGCCGCACGGCGCCGTATTTTCTCGATAACGGTGCTTGCTCTTCGATGCTCAGGCGTTGCTACCGTTCGTGGACAATTTACCTGAAAGATGATCCGCCAGGCGGAGCGCCAGGGCCGCGATCGTGAGCGTCGGGTTTGCCCATCCGCCGGTTGGGAACACCGATCCCCCGGTAACGAAAAGGTTGGCATAGCCATGCACGCGGCAATCGGCATCGACCACGCCCTTTGACGGATCGTCGCTCATCCGCGTTCCACCCATCTGATGGTAGTTCGCGATCGGGTGATTGCCGACCGTCAGGTCGACGGGCCACTCGGGACCGGGCTCGCCCGTCCAGTCGCTCGGCACGACCGATCCCTTGCCGAGCCGGCGAAACTCCTCATCCATCACCTGTGCCATGACCCGGGCGGTATGCTTGTCCAATTCGCCAAGCTGCCAATTCAGATCGGCGCGCCGGGTGCCGAGCGCGTCGCGCTTGCTGGAAAGGACGATCCTGCTGTCCGGATTGGGGGCCTGTTCGCCACGCGTAATCACAAACAGGTTGGTCAGCCCGGCGTCGGCCCGCCACTTCTCGACCCGGTTCCGGACTCCGCGGTGAAACCAGGCCCGAACGCCCCGATAAAGCTGGTCGAGCTTCCGACCGCTCCGGGTAGGCGCGACCGAATGGACCAGCCGATGATAGATTTTGTTGCCGAACGCGACGCCATGGGAGGGGTCGCGCTGAAGCTTGAAGGTGACGATGCTGTTCAGCGCCCGATGTTCTCGTTGTGCTCCATCGGCCAGGCGAAGCGCGGGTGCCAGCGGCGGGCCCGGTGACATGAACCTCTTCTGGAACTGGGCCCAAATCTCATAGCCCGCCGACGTTTCGACCTTCCCGATCCGACCCGCGGGATGTTCCATGAAATAACGGCCGACCTGGTCCTTGCCGTTGCCGATACCGGCGCGTTCGACGTCGTCCGAAATCAGCAGGAGCCGCGCATTCTCGATGGCGCCGCAGGCCAGCACATAATGACGGGCCCGAACCTTGCGCGAGGCGCCGTCGAGCGACCGAATTTCGACATGCTCGATCGCCGATCCGTTGGGGCCCGCCTGGATCTTGACCGCGTTCGCATGAATGAGAATTCGCAGCCGTGGGATGTCGAGCAGGTTGCGAAGGCGAGCGGCGGTAAAGCGGTCGGCGACCTCGTCGAACCTCCACAGCTTGGCGTCCAGTTTCGAAGCATCGAAGCCGGGGTCATCGATCCCCAGTTCCTTCCAGACCTCGTCTTCATAGTTGAACGACCCGACCTCGAAAATCTCATGGGCCTTGCGATAAAATGGGAGGAGCTCAGTTCGGCCGAATGGCCAGCCGCTATGAGGCACCCAGTCGCGACGCTCGAAGTCGATCTCGTCGAGCAAGGCACAACGCCCGCCCCAGATCGCCACCGTGCCCCCGAAGAACCGCAGCCGCGACTGCTTGAGATCGTAATAGTGCATGCCGACGTTGTCGCCGTCGTACAGGTCCTGCGTCGCCTCCTCAAAATCGAGGCCGCCGCTTTCGAGGAGGCAGACCGAATGGCCGTCCTCGGCCAGTTTTCGGGCCAATGTGATGCCGGCGGCGCCGGCGCCAATCACGCAAACATCTGATGGAACCTCGGCGGCGCCGGGCTCTTCTCGCAAATCTATCAGCATTGTCCGCCTAAACCGCAGGAGGGCCGTCAAGCCGCCTTGCGCTCCCCCTCCGTTATGGCTTGCTGCCACCAGCAGCTGAACATCGCGATCGCATAAAGCGTTCGGCCATGGTTGGCGAGGCCGGCGTCATGCTCCCTGAACAGCTGCTCGACCGCATCCGGCCGAAGGTAACCGCTTTCCCGTGCCCCGCTGCCGTTCCAGGCTTCGCGTGCGAAGCGGCTGAAGTCGCCCTTGAACCATTCCGCGAAGGGCAGCTGGAAGCCGCGCTTGGGCTTGTCGAGCATCAACGCCGGCAGCCAGGGCTCCGCCGCCTGTCGCAGCGCATATTTCCCCACGCTTCCACGCCGCTTCATCTTGAGCGGCATTGTCAGGCTCCAGTCGACGAAATCGTGCGACAGGAACGGCACGCGGGCCTCAAGCGAATGAGCCATGCTCGCCCGGTCCAGCCGATTCAGGAGCGAGCCGGGCATGTGCACAGTGAGGTCGGCCAGGATCAATTGATCGAGCGGCTTAAGTTCGCCCGCCGCGGCAAATTCGGAATATTCCTTCTCGAGGTCGGCGAACGATCGCGGCCCTTCGAACCGGGCATGAAAGGCGGGTTCGAACAAGCGCCGCCGAATTGCCGGGGTCGAAATTTGGGTCGCCGCGAAGAACCGCTGGAAATTATTCTCAAGCAATGCGGATTCGCGAAAACGTTGGACGTTCTGGATAAAATAGTTCCACCGCGGCGATGCCGTCACGGGCAGCGCGTCGGCCAATTCGATGAGCGGCCCAATGCCGGCCATCAAGGGCCTCAGTCGCCTGGCGAGCATCGCGGTGCGCTGCCGCTTGTACCCGGCGAAAATCTCGTCCGAGCCCTCGCCGCACAGCACCACCTTTACCTGTTCAGCCGCGAACCGGGACAAATGCCAGATCGGAACGGCAGCCGTCGCAGCGCAAGGCTCATCGAACGCCGATTGCACGGCCGGCAGCAGTTCGCCTGCCGCAACCGGCTCGAGTGGCAAGACGAAATGCTCGGCCCCGATGTGCTTCGCAACCGCGGCGGCGCCGGCGCTTTCGTCGATGGAGGTGCCCGGAAAGCCGATCGTGAACGTCTTCACCGGTGCGCTCGACACCTGCCTCATTGCTGCGGCGATCGCGCTGGAATCGAGGCCGCTGGAAAGGAACGCGCCTACGGTGACGTCGGCCAGCATATGCCGCTCGACCGTTTGCAGCACCTTGGCGCGTGTTTCCTCGATCCACTCTTCTTCAGAGAGGCCCGTTTCGATCGTGAATTTCGGTTTCCAGAAAGCGTGCTGGCGCGTGTCGAACGGACTGACCTTCAGCACATGTCCGGGCTCGAGGCTTCTAACCTGTCGGAAAATCGATCGCGGCGGCCGGATATGCCCGAAGCTGAAAAAGTCGTGAATTGCACCGTCATCCGCGTCCCACTCATGGGCCGGAAGGACGCGCAAGGCACGGATTTCCGAAGCGAAGGCGATCCCGCCCTGCTGCTCGGTCAAGTAAAGCGGCTTGATGCCAAGCGGGTCGCGCGCCAGGACCAAGGAACGGGTCAAACTGTCCCATATGGCAACGGCAAACATGCCCTGAAGCCGGGGCCATGCATCGTCGCCCCATCGAATGTAGGCCGCGAGCAGCGTCTCCGTGTCGCTGTGAGTTTTGAACGGGTATCCGGCCTTCTCCAACTCCCGCCGAAGGTCGGGATGGTTGTAGATTTCGCCGTTGAGAACGATGGCATATCGCCTGTCCGCAGAGAATATTGGCTGATGCCCGCCGGCAAGGTCGATGATGCTGAGGCGCCGCATTCCAAAGCCGAAATCGCCGTCGACGAAATACCCGCTATCGTCGGGACCTCGATGGACGATCGTATCGCATTGGTTCGCGATGATGGCTTCGGAAACAGGCCGCCCCGACCGCCTGTACCACCCCGCTATTCCGCACATTTCATCTGCTTTGTTCAGCCCCCTCGAAACTTGAAATCCACCAAAATCGCATGGCGGTCAATGGACTGGATCGAGCTCTAGGGGTCCGTCGCGCCAAAACCCGAAGGCTGAACGGCAGGTGGCCTTATCCGATCGACCGATTATGTCCCCTTTTCCGCTCCCTGCGGACATTGCCACGAAGCTGTGCTAATGTTTGACCAAGCAGGGGAAGCGACATGGCGCGGCAATCCTTACTCGTTCTGACCATCGCAATCGGGCTCGCCGGGTGCGGCTTGGGTACGAAAAAAGACGATGTGCTTTCCGGCGAAAAGTCCACCGTTGTCTACGCTACCACTCAATGCACCGAACCCAACGCAGACGGAGTTCGATGCGACCGCAAGACCTGCAAGGAGGACGCTCGCTCAAACTGCGCTAACTTTAGCGATCGCTGCACCAAGTCTGGCCATACATATGAGGGCAGCGACTCCTCCGGTACTTGCATTCGTGGTGACCAGGTAGGCTGAGGGAATGTTCCTAGAACAGCTTAATTGCGCTTTGTTCGGCCGACAGTCACGCAAGCGCCGGCTTTCTACCCATTGCCCTTGAAATAGCCGGGGATGAATTGGTGTAGAAATGCCGCCGCGGTTTCCCGCGGCGGCCTATTTCAACGTGAAAGGGACCTAGGCGAACCGTCGAGCCGGTTGCCTCCAGCCGCTGGCTTGGTGCGCCATCGCTGCATCATCGACCATCCGCTCCGGGAGCCCGGCTTCGGGATCGACCGGAATGGCGGTCCCTGCCGCCACCTGGCGGTCGCGCTGGTCGAAGAAGGCGGCGCGCTTCATCCGCTTCTTCAGCGAGAGCGATGGGTTGTCGGGCGTCGGCCCGCGCATCGCGCGGTCAACATGGCTCTCGGTAGAGCCGCTTCCTGCATTGAGCATGTTCATCGTCATCATAAAAGAACAACCGCTGGCGAGGCAGCTCGGGCGCACGTAATCGACGACGTGAGGAAAGATAGCGCCAGGCTGAGATGCCAGGACAAGGCTGTTGCGGCCGACTTATGTGCCGCCATTCAGTTTCACTGCGGCGCGGATCAGCGCGATCAGCGCCTTCTCATCGATCTCGTCGCCCTCATGGAAATCGATGGCGCGCCTGGTGTTGCCGTCCAGGCTGGAGTTGAACAGGCCCGAAGGGCCGTCGAGCGACGCGCCCTTGGCGAACGTCATTTTCACTTTGTCGCGATAGGTCTCGCCGGTGCAAATGATCCCGTTGTGCGACCAGACCGGCACCCCGGACGGGTTCGAGGGTTTGCGCCACTTGACCTCCTCCACTGCTTCGGGGTCGGCTTCCTTGATGAGCTTCCGCAGATGCTCGAGCATCTCGCCTCGCCAATCGCTAGGCCCCGCGGCCTTATCGTCGATGACCGGGATTGTAGATTTTTCCACCAGTGAGCCGCTTTCCACCATGATGTTCCTGTCTCCTCACGCCCCCTTTGGTAAAATTCCAAGGGCCTATATTTTTCCGCCCTGCCCCACCGTGGCCTGAAATAGGCCGGGCTATGCCGGTAGCATTCCTATCGAGCCAATTTGGCATTGGCTCCCCGGGTGCGGCGGCCAGTGCAGCATTTATGACTTTCCGCCGCTTCCCCGAAAACGCGCCGCGCAGTCAAGCGAGCCAAGTTCGGTTTCCGAAGCCATGATTGCTCCCTCGCCCCTCCCTTGCTAGGCGCGCCCCAGTTCCCTCCTGCTTGAAGGCCCCGCATGGTCCCCCGCTATTCCCGCCCCGCAATGACCGCCATCTGGTCGGCGGAGAACCGCTACCGCATCTGGTGGGCGATCGAGGTGTTCGCGGCCGAGGCGATGGGCCGGATCGGCATGATCCCGGCCGAGGACGCAGCAACTATCCGCAAGGCCTATGACGCGGACGTGCTGGGCGAGATCGACGTCCCGGCGATCGATGCGATCGAGGCGGTCACCAAGCATGACGTCATCGCCTTCCTGACCTGGGCCGGCGAAAAGCTTGGACCGGAGCGGCGATGGCTTCACCAGGGCATGACCAGCAGCGACGTGCTCGACACCAGCCTGGCGGTGCAGCTGAAGCAGTCGGCCGACCTGCTGATCGAGGATCTCGACGCAGCTGCTCGAGGTTCTGAAGCGCCGCGCCTATGAGTATAAGCTGACCCCGACCATCGGTCGCAGCCACGGCATTCATGCCGAGCCGGTGTCGTTCGGGCTGAAGCTCGCCCAGGCCTATGCCGAGTTCGACCGCAACCGCGCGCGCCTGAAGGCCGCGCGCGACGATATCGCGACCTGCGCCATTTCCGGAGCGGTCGGCACCTTCGCCAACATCGATCCGGCGATCGAGGAGCATGTCGCCAAGGAACTGGGCCTGACGCCGGAGCCGACCTCGACCCAGGTCATCCCGCGCGATCGCCATGCGATGTTCTTCGCGACGCTGGGCGTCATCGCCTCGTCGATCGAGCGGCTCGCGACCGAGATCCGCCATCTGCAGCGCACCGAAGTGCTTGAGGCCGAGGAATATTTCTCGCCCGGCCAGAAGGGCTCGTCGGCCATGCCGCACAAGCGCAACCCGGTGCTGACCGAAAACCTCACCGGCCTTGCCCGGGTCGTCCGCTCGGCAGTCGTCCCGGCCATGGAAAATGTCGCGCTGTGGCACGAACGCGATATTTCGCATTCCAGTGTCGAGCGCTTCATCGGCCCCGACGCCTGCATCACGCTCGACTTCGCCCTCGCCCGCCTAACCGGCGTGATCGACAAGCTGCTGGTCTACCCCGAGCGGATGCAGAAGAACCTCGACCGCATGGGCGGCCTTGTCCACTCGCAGCGCGTCCTCCTCGCCCTGACCCAGGCTGGCCTGAGCCGCGAGGACAGCTATGCGCTGGTCCAGCGCAACGCGATGAAAGTGTGGGATTCTGACGGCCAGCTGTCGCTGCTCGACCTGCTCAAGGCCGATCCGGACGTCACCGCCAAGCTTTCGGACGCCCAACTCGAGGAACTGTTCGACCTCGGCTATCACCTGAAGCGCATCGACACGATTTTCGATCGCGTGTTCGGAGCCTGACAGGAGGCGGAACATGACGATGCGGCTGAACTACGGGGTGGTTGCTCCTGAGGCCATCAAGGCGATGATGGGCATGGAGCAAGCGGTGAAGGACCTGGGGCTCGAGCCCGGCCTTTTTCATCTCATCAAGCTACGGGCATCGCAAATCAACGGCTGCGCTTTCTGCATCAACATGCACAGCCGCGAGGCTCGCGCCGATGGTGAGAGCCAGCAGCGGCTCGATCTCCTCTCCGTTTGGCGAGAGACTAACCTCTTCAACGAGCGGGAAAAAGCGGCCTTGGCCTGGACCGAGGCGCTGACCCTTATCGCCGATACCAACGCGCCCGACACGGATTACGAGCCATTGGCGGCCGCGTTCGACGAGCGGGAAAGAGTGGCGATTACGCTTGCCATTGCCGCCATCAATGGCTGGAACCGGTTCGCCATTGGTTTCCGGACTCCGGTTCCGAGGGCGAAGGCCTGATGTATTCGGAGTCCGAGTGACCGCAATCCAGCCATGCGCTTTGTTGTTCCTGGTCGGGCCGGATTGGCGGATCGAAACGATCAGCGCCAACGCCGGCCTGCTCGAACAGGGCGAGGCGGATACCTTGCTTGGCCGCCCTCTCTCACAGTTGATCGGAAGCAGCGCGATCCACGCGCTGCGCAATCGCATGGCATGGCTCAGTCGAGAAGACAGCAGCGTTCATGATTTCGGCGTTCGCTGGGGTCGCAGCGACGCGGGCTTCGACATCCATGCTCGACGCCGGGACGACTATTTCCTGATCGAAGCCGAACAGTCGGTGGAGGGTCGGCTGCCTGATGGGATCGGAATGGTTCAGTCCTTGCTGGACCGGATCGATACCAACCAGGCCCACGACATCGCCGAGCAAGGCCTGCGCCAACTTTCTGCTCTCACCGGCTTCAACCGGCTGGTTCTACTAAATCGCGGGGGGGATGTCGTTGGTCGCAGCGAGCGCGGCGCTCTGCTGGCACCGACGTCAAATGTCTCGGCTAGCCCAAGCAAAACAACCCGGATCATCGCCGATTGCGCTTCGGAATCCGTGGCGCTTCTCGGCAAGCTGGATGAGCCGATGCTCAGCGAGACGACCTTTCCGGCGCCTGGCGAAGCAGAGCTGAACCAGCTCACGAACGACGGCATCCGTGCCGTCATGACCTTGCCGCTGCGGATTGATGGCGATTGGGTCGGCACGATCGTGGCCCATCACTCCGTTCCGCGCCGATGTGGCGCCGAACGGCGTGCCGTGGCCGGATTGTTTGCGGATCGCCTCGCCGCGCGCATGTCGCGGCACGGCTGGACCCCTTAGCCGCCCAGCTTCTCGCGAATTCGGCTGAAGAAGCCCTTGCTCGCCGGACACTCGTCGCCAGTCTCGGTATCGCGAAACTGTTCCAGGATTGCCTTTTGATCCTTGCTGAGCTTGGTCGGCGTTTCGACCAGGATGCGGGTCATCAAGTCGCCGCGACCGCGCCCGTTGAGGACGCTCATCCCCGCGCCGCGATGGCGCAACATTTCGCCCGACTGGATCCCGCTGGGAATCTTGAGCTCGATCTTCTCGCCGTCGATCCCGGGGATGGCGATGCTTCCACCCAGCGCCGCCGTAGTGAAGCTGATCGGAGCTTCGGCAATCAGCGTCGTTCCTTCGCGGCTGAAAAGGGCATGCCGCTTCAAATGGACGAACAGGTAGAGGTCGCCCGCTGCAGCGCCGCGAACTCCGGCCTCGCCTTCGCCGGCGACGCGGATGCGGGTGCCCTCATCAACTCCAGCTGGAATGTTGACGTTGAGCTTGCGCGTCTTCAGCGCGCGGCCTTCGCCGTCGCAGGCTGCGCAGGGGTCGGCAACGGTTTCGCCCGACCCCATGCATCCGGGACAGGTCCGCTCGACGACGAAAAAGCCCTGTTGCGCGCGAACCTTGCCGGCTCCGCCGCAACTGGGACATGCGCGCGCAGCCGATTGACCTTTTGAGCCAGATGCATTGCACGCTTCGCAACTTGCCTGCGCCTGGATTGCAATGGTCTTTTCAGCGCCGGAAAACGCCTCTTCGAGCGTCAACTCGAGGTCGTAGCGAAGGTCGGATCCGCGCGCAGCGCTCGCCCGCTGCGCCCGCGGGTCCATGAATTCGCCAAAGATCGACGAGAAAATGTCCGAGAAACCCTCGAACCCCCCGGCTCCGGCGCCGAACGGCCCGCCCGCTCCGCCATTCTGGAAGGCGGCGTGGCCGAAGCGGTCATAGGCAGCGCGCTTCTGCGGATCCTTCAGGCAATCATAGGCCTCGCTGATCGCCTTGAAATGGGCTTCCTTGTCGGTGCAGCCGCCATGGCGATCGGGATGGCACTCCATCGCCAGCTTGCGATAGGCTGCCTTGATCGTCTTCTCGTCGGCGGTCCGCGGAACGCCGAGCAGTTCGTAATAATCCGTGGCCATCAGTCCCCACCCATGACGAGCGGCGCCGACCGACTTCATGTGCCGGCGCCGCCCTTGTCATGACCTCTTAGGCCTTCTTGTCTTCGTCGACTTCCGAAAATTCGGCGTCGACCACTTCTTCGTCCGGCGCAGCCTCGGCGGTCGCCTCGGCCGACTGGGCTGCGGCTTCGGCGCCGCCGGCGGCCTGCGTCTTTTCGTAGATCGCCTGGCCAAGCTTCATCGCCGACCTGGGCGAGCGCCTCGGTCTTGGTCTTCATCGCCTCGGCATCGCCGCCTTCGATCGCGGTCTTGGCCTCGGCGATCGCGGTCTCGATCTCGCCCTTCAGCGAAGCGTCGACCTTGTCGCCATGCTCCTTGAGCTGCTGCTCGGTCGAATGGACCAGGCTTTCGGCCTGGTTCTTCGCCTCGGCCGCCTCGCGGCGCTTCTTGTCCTCTTCGGCGAACTTCTCGGCATCCTTGACCATCTGGTCGATGTCGGAGTCGCTGAGACCGCCCGAAGCCTGGATGCGGATCTGCTGTTCCTTGCCGGTGCCCTTGTCCTTGGCCGTCACGTGGACGATGCCGTTGGCGTCGATGTCGAAGGTGACCTCGATCTGCGGCACGCCGCGCGGCGCGGGAGGGATGCCGACCAGGTCGAACTGGCCGAGCATCTTGTTGTCGCCGGCCATCTCGCGCTCGCCCTGGAAGACGCGGATCGTCACCGCATTCTGATTGTCGTCGGCGGTCGAGAAGGTCTGGCTCTTCTTGGTCGGGATGGTCGTGTTGCGGTCGATCATCCGGGTGAAGACGCCGCCCAGCGTCTCGATGCCGAGCGACAGCGGCGTCACGTCGAGCAGCAGCACGTCCTTGACGTCGCCCTGCAGCACGCCGGCCTGGATCGCCGCGCCCATGGCGACGACTTCGTCGGGGTTGACGCCGGTGTGCGGCTCCGTGCCGAAGAATTCCTTCACCACTTCGCGCACGCGCGGCATGCGGGTCATGCCGCCGACCAGCACGACGTCGGCGATGTCCTTGGCCTCGAGACCGGCATCCTTCAGCGCCTTCCGGCACGGCTCGAGCGTCCGCTTGATGAGGTCGGCGACCAGCTTCTCAAGGTCGGCGCGGCTGATCGTCTCGACCAGGTGCAGCGGGGTGGTCGTCGCCGCCTTCCATGCGCGCGGTGATGAACGGCTGGTTGATTTCGGTCGTCTGCGGCCGAAGACAGCTCGATCTTGGCCTTCTCGGCAGCTTCCTTGAGCCGCTGCAGCGCGAGCCGGTCGGTGCGAAGGTCGATGTTTTCCTTGGCCTTGAACTTGTCGGCCAGGAACTCGACGATCTTGGCGTCGAAATCCTCGCCGCCGAGGAAGGTGTCGCCGTTGGTCGACTTCACCTCGAACACGCCGTCGCCGATCTCCAGGATCGAAACGTCGAAGGTGCCGCCGCCAAGGTCATAGACGGCGATCGTCTTGCCCTCTTCCTTCTCGAGGCCATAGGCGAGCGCCGCCGCGGTCGGCTCGTTGATGATGCGCAGCACCTCAAGGCCGGCGATCTGGCCGGCGTCCTTGGTCGCCTGGCGCTGCGCGTCGTTGAAGTAGGCGGGAACGGTGATCACCGCCTGGGTGACGGTCTCGCCGAGATAGGCCTCGGCGGTTTCCTTCATCTTCTGCAGGATGAAGGCGCTAATCTGCGACGGGCTAGTAATCCTTGCCGCCGGCCTTGACCCACGCATCGCCGTTCGTGCCCTTGACGATCTTGTAGGGCACCAGCTCGGTGTCCTTCTTGGTGATCGGATCGTCGAAGCGGCGGCCGATCAGGCGCTTCACCGCGAAAACCGTATTGTCGGGATTGGTCACCGCCTGGCGCTTGGCCGGCTGGCCGATCAGGCGCTCGCCGTCCTTGGTGAAGGCGACGACCGACGGAGTGGTGCGCGCGCCTTCGCTATTTTCGATAACCTTGGGCTTGCCGCCCTCCATCACCGCAACGCAGCTGTTGGTGGTGCCGAGGTCGATCCCGATCACTTTAGCCATATTTCTTACCCTCTACTTGCCCCTCGCGGACGAGCTGCCCAGCCGTCCGCGAATTGATGTTTCGCAGGCGATATAGGTGTGTGTTTTCAGGCGACAAGGGCGGATTGAGTCGCGGCCTTACGGCATCGCCATCCCGCCGTTGACGTGCAGCGTCTGGCCGGTGACGTAGCCAGCTTCCTTTGAGGCAAGGTAGACAACCGCGGCGCCGATATCCTCACCGGTGCCCATCGCGCCAGTCGGGATTCTCGACAGAATCCCCGCCTTCTGTTGCTCATTTAGCGCATCGGTCATGGCCGACGTCATGAAGCCCGGCGCGACGCAATTGACGGTGATGCCGCGGCTCGCGACTTCCTGCGCGAAGCCTTGGACATGCCGATCAGGCCGGCCTTCGACGCGACATAATTGGCCTGGCCCGGATTGCCGGTCACGCCGACGACCGAGGTGATCGATGACGATGCGGCCGAAGCGGGCCTTCATCATCGGCTTCATGGCCGCGCGCATCAGGCGGAATGCGGCTTCAAGGTTGACCTTGATGACCTCGGAAAATTCCTCGTCCTTCATCCGCATGGCGAGGTTGTCGCGAGTGATCCCGGCATTGTTGACGAGGATGTCGAGCTTGCCCAGCGCCTCGACCGCGCGCGGCACCAGCTGGTCGACCTCCTCCGGGTTCGACAGGTTGCAGACCAACGTCACATGATCGCCGCCAAGCTCCTTGGCGAACGCCTCGAGCTTGGCCGCATTCGATCCCGACAGCGCCAGCCGCGCACCCTGGTCGGACAAGGCCTTGGCGATGGCGCTGCCGAGCCCGCCTGACGCGCCGGTCACCAGCGCGGTCATTCCGGTAAGGTCGAACATCATGCGAGCTCCTTGGCGATGGCTTCAATATCTTCGATCGTCACGACGCTCGTCACCCTGGCGTCCGGCGCGATGCGCTTGACCATCGGGCCGAGCACCTTGCCGCCCAGTTCGACGAACTCCTCGACGCCGGCCGCAGCCATGTTGGCGATGCTCTCGCGCCAGCGGACCATGCCGGTCACCTGCTCGACCAGCAGTCGCTCGATCTCCGAAGGATCGGCGACCGGCGGCGGCAGTGACATTGGCGTAGAGCGGGACGTGCGGAGGCTCGATGACCGTCTTGGCCAGCGCGTCGGCCATCGCGTCGGCGGCTGGCTGCATCAGCGGGCAATGGAACGGCGCCGACACCGGCAGCGGCACCGCGCGCTTGGCGCCCATGTCCTTGGCCATCGCGATGGCGCGATCGATTGCGCCCTTGTGGCCAGACAGCACGACCTGGCCGGGGTCATTGTCGTTGGCGACGGTGCAAACCTCGCCCTCGGCGGCGGCCTCGGCGATGCGCTGGGCAAGTTCGAGGTCCGCGCCGAGCAGCGCGGCCATCGCGCCGACGCCGACCGGAACCGCCGCCTGCATCGCCTGTCCGCGCAGCTTCAGCAGCTTCGCGGTGGTCGGAAGGTCGAACGAGCCGGCGGCAGCGAGCGCCGAATATTCGCCAAGGCTATGCCCGGCGACAAACTGTGCCGCCTTCTCCAACTCGACCCCGCCCTCGCGGGTCAGCGCCGCGTAGACCGCCAGCGCATGGGCCATGATCGCCGGCTGGGCATTTTCGGTGAGCTTCAGCTCCTCCTCCGGCCCCTCGCGCATCAGCTTGAACAGGTTCTGGCCAAGCGCCTCGTCGACTTCGCCGAAGACCTCGCGCGCGGATCGGCTGGCCTCGGCTAAAGCCGCGCCCATGCCGACCGCCTGGCTGCCCTGACCCGGAAAAAGGAATGCGCGCATCGTATTTCCTGCTGAACTGTGCTTTGTTCGGCGGGGACTAGTCCGCGTGAGCCACAATGCCAAGCCTTGGGGGAACGCATGGACGACCACGCCGACAAGACAAATTCAATTGGCATATGGATGACCACCGCGCTGGTGGTCGGGACCATAATCGGTGCGGGCATCTTCATGCTTCCGGTCAGCCTCGCGCCTTTAGGTCGCAACGCGCTGATCGGATGGCTCATCAGCGGTGCCGGCGTGCTCTGCATCGTCCTTGCCCTTGCCCAACTGTCGCGGCTTGGCGGCGAGGGCATTCAGGCCAATATCGAGCGCGAATTTGGTCCAACCGTGGCCTTCCTCGTTGCCTGGGCATTCTGGGTGTCCAACTGGGTGGCCCAAGCATCCGTCGCGGTCGGTGCGGCGGCGGCCTTGTCTTTTGCAGGTCCGCAGTTCGGGGGACCGGATCTGATAGTTCCCGTCGCGATCGGCTGGGTCGTCCTGCTTACCGGCATTAATGCGATCGGGGTCCGCGCGGCCGGGGGATTCTCGTTGGTCACCGTGGCAATCAAGATATTGCCGCTTCTGGCGGTTATCTGGCTGTTTCTGGAGCGCGGCGCGAGCGGCGTCAGTTTCGAACCCTTCCCAGCGACGCCGATCACTTTCGCCAATGTCGCCGCCGCCACAGCGTTGACCTTTTTTGCATTCACCGGCTTCGAAGGTGCCACCACGCCGGTCGGCAAGGTCCGCGATCCCGGGCGCACCATCCCGCGCGCCCTGATTGGCGGCACCGCCTTCGTCGTCGTTCTATATCTCGCTGCGGGAACGAGCATCCAAATGCTCTTGCCAGCCGACGTCGTCGCAGCATCGCCGGCCCCGTTCGCGGATGCCTTGGTATCCCGCTGGGGACACGGCGCTGCGACCTTCGCTGCGCTGGGTATCGCCGTTGCGGCGATCGGTTGCCTCAACGGGCTTATCCTCGCGACCGGAGAGTTGGGCTATGCCATGGCCCTGCGCGGCGACCTGCCGGCCGTAATGACCAGAACTCGTGGCATAAACACTCCGGTCGTTGCGCAAGTCGTCGGGTCTGGCCTGACCATCCTATTGCTGCTCGCGAACAGCAGTCGCGCCACCGCAAACCTGTTCACCTTCATCATCTTGCTGTCGACCGCAGCGGTCGTCGTCGTCTATGTCGTAAGCGCCTTGGCCGCATGGAAACTCAGCCCGACGCCGGCCGTGCGGGCGACCATTGCGACTGGTCTCTTATTCCTGGCATTTGCAACATACGGGATTGGCTTGGAAGCCGACCTATGGTGCCTCGCGCTGCTCGCCGCTGGGATGATGATCCGCGCCGCAATGCATCGAATTAATTCGAGGGCCGGGCCCATCCTGGCGCCGGCGGTCGTTCCAGCCGCGCCTCTGGAATGAGATGCCGCAATTTCTGGGCGAACGACCGGAGGCAGACTTCGCTCGTTCCCAGCGGCCCGGCGACGTAAGTTGGGCTGGCCATACCCTGCTGGACGCGGGTGATGAGCTCCGTGTCCTCCGCGTTTACGCGCCGATTGATGCGCCAGTTCAAATAGCGCACCGCCTTCATTTCGCGCCGGCCGTCTGGCAGCCCATAGCTGATCTCGCGGATCACCGTCTCTGTCGCTGAAACCGGCAGGAACTGCATGAAATCGACCTGGTCCGGGTAAATGTCGAATGCGACGTTGGGAAACAGCTTGTAATAAAGCCACTTCTTGCGGTGCGACGGCGGCAGATACTCTGCTTCCGGCAGATATCGCTGATAGGCGCGTTCTGACGGGTTCGAGGATTCGTCCTCCCGAAGCTCGCCCTCCATCCGGTCGACATGCTCGCGCGCCTCGATCGCATAGGTGCGACCGAACAGGCGGGTGAGGCCGGGGTGTCCGACCGGAATGTGCAGCCCGTCCGAATAATTGTCGGCGATCGTCTTCCAATTGAGATCGCGATGGCGGAGCGTGACTCGCCCGATCGCTCGCAAATCCTCGAACCGATAAGGCGCGACCTCATGCTCATACGGCGACATCATTTCGTGGACCGACGGCGCGCCCGGCTCGAGCGTTACGAACAGGAAACCCCGCCATCGCTCCAGCGCGACCGGCACCAAACCCAACTGCTCGGTCTGCAGCCCCGGATATTCGGTCCGATGCGGAACGCCTACCAGCCGACCGTCGCGGGCATAGCTCCAGGCGTGATAAGGGCAGGTGAGCACTTTGGCGCAGCCAGCCTCGCCGTCTACCAGACGCGAGCCGCGGTGGCGGCATACGTTGGTGAAGGCGCGAACCTCACCATCGTCGCCGCGAATGACGATCACGCTCTCGCCGAGATAGTCGAGCGACCGCCACTCGCCCGGCTCGGCAATTTCGCTCTCATGACAGACGATCTGCGGAGCCGCCCGCAGGAACGCCCTCTTCTCCGCCTCCAGAAACTCCGGATCGAAATAGAGCCAGCCCGGCAGGCTCATGTCATCGAGCGGATCGGGCGTGGGCTGAATGCTTTTGAGATTGGTCGCCATAAATCGCATTTGCCACGAGCGGGTCACGACGGCAATCGGGAGCAGCGCCGGGTGCTTTACAATCGGCACTTTATGGGCGGTTGTTTGCTTGCTGACTCTTAACGGCAATCTAATGTATGCAGACCGTTCGGGGAGGCGCCTGCATGCCGCTGTACATGGATATCCATACCGTCGAAGGAGCAACGGCCGAAGCTCTGGCGGAGGCGCACAACGCCGACCTTGCGGTGCAACACAAGCATTGCGTTCATTGCCTGAAATATTGGTTCAACGAGGATCGCGGCAAGATATTCTGCCTTTTCGACGCACCAAGCGCGGACGCGGCCGCCGCGGTCCATCGCGAGGCACACGGCATGATGGCCGAGAAGATCATCGAGGTGGATCCGGAACTGGCGGACGGTTTGCTCGGCCCGGGAGAGATTAATCCTGCCGGGGCGGTCCTGATTCCTGGCGCGAACGAGCCGGATACTGGCGTTCGGACAATTCTTTTCACGGATATTGTCAGTTCTACCGAAATGACCTCACGCTTTGGCGACGATGCGGCGATGGCCATGCTCGGCGTCCACGACCACATCGTTCGCACTGCGGTCGGCGGCAACCAGGGGCGAGAGGTCAAACACACTGGCGACGGGATCATGGCGGCTTTCCATTCCTCCGCCTGCGCCGTGCGTAGCGCCTGCCAGATCATCGGCGCGCTTAGAGGCCATAACGAAGACAGTCCCGAATATCCGGTGATGGTACGAATTGGCATTAGTGCTGGGGAACCGGTCGAGCAGCATGAGGATTTGTTCGGATCGTCAGTCCAGTTGGCCGCCCGGCTTTGCGCGCAGGCTGAGCCCGGTCAAATTCTCGTGTCAAACGTCGTCGCCGACTTGTGCATGGGCAAGAATTTGAAATTTTCCGATGCCGGCGATTGCGAGTTGAAAGGGTTCCAGGATCGAATTCCGACCCGCGCGGTCGAAATCACCTGCTGAGCTTGCTTTTGCACACCTTCTGAGCCATAGGCGCGCCAGCCGGGCGACGGGTAATCCCGCCGCCCCGCTTGTTTTTGAACGACAGCCGGAGGGGCGTTTCGCACGGTGCGGACGTCAGCGATCGGCCAAATATAGGTGCATGGAACATGCCGCTTTACGAGCATGTTTTCCTCGCGCGCCAGGACCTGGCTCAAGCCCAGGTCGATGCGCTCGCGGAAAACGCCACCAAGATTATCGCCGACAACGGCGGCAAGGTGGTCAAGACTGAAACCTGGGGCCTGCGCGGCCTCGCCTACCGCATCGCCAAGAACCGCAAGGCGCATTACGTCATGCTCGACGTCGACGCGCCCGCGCCGGCGATGGCCGAGCTGGAGCGCCAGACCGGCATCAACGAAGACGTGATCCGCTTCATGACCATCCGCGTCGACGCCCATGAAAAGGGCCCGTCGGCGATGATGCGCAAGCAGGACCGTGAGCGCACCCGTGGCCCGCGCCGCGACGAGATGGAGGGTTAAGAGATGGCACGTCCCTTCTTCCGCCGCCGCAAGAGCTGCCCTTTCTCGGGCAAGGATGCGCCCCGCATCGATTATAAGGACGTCCGCCTGCTCCAGGGCTTTGTCTCCGAGCGTGGCAAGATCGTCCCCAGCCGCATCACCGCGGTGTCGACCAAGAAGCAGCGCGAGCTGGCGAAGGCGATCAAGCGCGCCCGCCACATCGGCCTGCTTCCCTACGTCGTGAAGTAAGGAGAGCTAGAGCATGGAAGTCATCCTGCTCGAACGCGTCGAGAAGCTCGGCCAGATCGGTGACGTCGTCACCGTCAAGAACGGCTTCGCGCGCAACTATCTGCTGCCGAACAAGAAGGCGCTTCGCGCCAACGAGGCGAACAAGAAGGTCTTCGAAGCCAACCGCGCCCGGATCGAGGCCGACAATGCCGAGAAGCGCAGCGAAGCCGAAAAGGCGTCGAAGGGCGTCGACGGCAAGACCGTCCAGCTGATCCGCCAGGCGTCCAACGTCGGTGCGCTCTACGGCTCGGTCAGCGCTCGCGACATCGTCGAGGCGCTGGAAGCCGAAGGCGCCAAGGTCACCAAGAGCCAGGTCGTGCTCGACCGCCCGATCAAGGCGATCGGCATGCACGAGGTCAAGATCGCGCTCCACCCCGAGGTGGCGGTGACGGTCAAGGTCAACGTCGCCCGCTCGCCCGAAGAAGCCGAACTGCAAGCGCAGGGCGTCGACGTCATGGCGTCGATGTTCGAGCGCGAAGAAGCCGGCTTCACCGAGGCGTTCGATCCGAATGCCGAGCCGGGCACCGTTCCCGAAGAACCGGCCGCCGAGGCTCCTGCCGCGACGACCGAAGTCGAGGGCGAGGGCGACGAGGCCTAGTTCCTCATTCCTCGTCGAGAAAATTGGCCGCCGGGTTCGCGCCCGGCGGCTTTTTCTTTGCCCCGCTTCGGCTCGTCGCATGGCATGGCATCCGGTTCTGGTGCGAAATGGCGGAATCAGGCCATCATTTGTGTAGGCTTCCCGACACCCCTCTCAATTCGTCGCATTGCGCTTTTCGGGTGCGGAACGACGGGCGATCCTTGCCGGTTATCCACATGAGCGCGGGGAAGGTGTTTGAAGAGGATAGCCAGTATGGAAAATCGCGAGAACGAGAAACTGACGGGTCAAGAAACCGACATCACCAAGGCACAGTCGCCAAAGCAACCGGCCGCCCAAGCCGGCCAACAGCCTGAAACCGGCGAACAGCGCGAACAGCAGCCTGCCCAAACCGGGCAGTTTGAAACTGCTGAGCAAGGGCAGCAGCCTGAGTTAGGCGAGTCCCAGCCATCCGGTAGTCCGGACGAGGGCCTGCAGGGCGAAACGGCAACGCAGCAGCGCACCGACATCGAAGGAGCTTCGCTTCAGTCCGAGGAAGAAGGCGACGTCGAGGGCGGCTTCGTTGGTTCACAGGGCGAGCGCGATACCAGCAGCGAACTGGTCGACAAGCAGGACCTCGACAAGGACGGCCGGGGCGCGCCCGAAAGCGAATAAGCCCTACCAATTCCATATTTGGGCCGTGCATTCCCCCCGGATGCGCGGCCCTTTTCCTATGCAGTTTTGGCCAGGAAGGCAGCTTCGCGTTCAACATATTGGCTGAAGCTGGGGCGCGCGAGGATCGAGCGAACATAGCGCGTTGTCCTGGGATAGCGCGCCTCATCGATCGCCACCCCGCAATGGCCGAAGTTGGCGAATGGGCCGGCCACCGAAATGTCCGCCAGGGTCAACCGGTCGCCAACCAGATAGCCGCTGTCCGGAATGACTCCTTCCAGATAATCGAGCAGCGGCGGCAGCTCGTCGCGTTCCGCGACTTCGGCCGCCCCAAGATCGCCGTCGCGGCCGAGGAAGCGCGGCGCCACGACCCGGTTGAAGAAAATTTTCGCTCCGCAGGCGAACAGCAAAGTGTCGGCGAACTCGTCGAACCAGATCGTCCGGCCTCGCTCCCGCGGATCGGCGGGGATCAGTTCGGGTTCGGGAAATTTGGCTTCGAGATAGTGGATGATCGCGCTGGAATCGGCGAGGCTATAGTCGCCATCCACCAGCGCCGGCATCTTCTTGAACGGGCTGGCGGCGGAAAATTCAGGCGTTGGATTGGGAAAGCCGGTTTGCTGGATGTCCAGCTCAATACCCTTCTCCGCCGCATAGGCTGCAACCTTGCGGACGAAAGGTGACATGGTCGAACCATAAAGGATCATCTGGAAACTCCTGTCTGACGACGTTGCCCGGCGACTAAGTTCACTAAGTTCACAAAAGTCACGGGATGAGGTGCCAATTTACGAACTTTGCGGGTCAAATTCGGTAGTAGGCAGCCACCCGGTCAAGCGCCAGCCCCAGCACGACCTTGCCGGCCCGCGCCGGCCAGGCAAGCGCCGATTCCGCGTCGCGCATCCCCTCCCCCGCGCAAACCACTCGCCACAATATGTCGGCCAGTCCCGGCCCGGCTTCGGCCACGGCCCCTTCGAACCTGCGGCGCGCGTCGAGCTGCGCACCATTGAGATCAGGCTGCCGGACGGCCCCGCCGCGACTGCGCGATACCGGCGCAGCATCCCAAGCCATCGTGACTCGCGGCGCCAATTGCGCTCGCTCCCAGTCCATCCTGAGCTGCTCGCCCGCATCATATTGCCGCTGGCTGATGTGGCCTCGCGCGAGCAGCCAGCCCAATGGGCTTTCGGTCAGATTGACGGTGACCGAGCGCGCCGGACGCTTCGTCGCGGGCCCAGCCGCATCGCCTGCGATCGGCCTTTCGGCAAGCAAACGGGAGTGGGAAGTCGATGCCTTGGCCATAGCTGCTCCTGTCAGATGCGAGTCGCCTTCCTCTTGCCACAACGGCGAAATTGTAGGACAGGGCAAAACCGTATTGGTTCGTCGCGCTAGAAAGCCAGGGGCATGATTACACGGATCCGCGAAGTGCGCCGCGCACGCGGCATGACGCTGGACGACGTCGCCAAGGCCTGCAATCCGCCGACCACGCCACAGACGATCGGGCGGCTGGAGACGGGGACCCGGACCGTATCGGTCGGCTGGCTGAACCGCATCGCCACGGCCCTTGGCGTGGATGCATCCGACCTGGTCGACCATCCCGATCGGGCAGAGCTTCCGGTAGTCGCGGTCCTGGGCGCCAACGGCGCGACCGCCCCCAAGCGCCAGGCGTTGGTGGTGCCGCCGAAGGTTGGCGCCGGACAGATCGCGATGACCGTCGCTGCCAGCAGCGGCGATTATCGCGCCGGCGACGAGATCTGGCTGGAACAGATCGAGCCTGAGGATTTCGCCCACGCGCTCAACCGCGACATCCTCGTCCCCCGTCCGGCAGGCCGCTTCCTGTTCGGCCGCCTGATCGGCCGCGAGGACGGCAAGCTGCACCTCTTGCCCCCCGGCGCGGGTGGCCGCCAAAGCGTGGTCGCCGACCCAGCCTGGGCAGCGGTAGCAGTGCGATTGGTGCGGGCGATCTAGACTTTAGCAAATTTGCCAGGGCGGACATTCGGCAGATGAATCCGTGGAGCACGGAGCGGACTTAGCCAGCCAGAATGATGGAGGCAGTTTCCTGGATGCTGCCGGCCACAAGAATTGGAGCTCCACCGATGACACCCACTTGGGTCTGACCGTTTTCATGAGAGCGTAGCCAGGCGACGTTTTCTGCGACGACCAGATAGTCGCCGCCGCGCGACTTCAACAAAACGAATTTCATGATTGTGTCTCCTGACGGAGCCCATTTAGGCGAACGGACTCTTTTTCAGGTTAACGCCCGCCAGAGTGCAAACCGATTAGGGCTTCGTTCGACGTTATGTTAAGGCGCTCTATCGCACCCCCGATTTTTCATAGGCGCCGTGCGACTGAGAGACCGGAATGTGCTCCCGCTTAACAGGATGGAGCCGATTCATGGATCTCAACTACCTTTATCAGCGATATTGCGTTTCACTGCACATGGCCGAGCAGGCCGCCTGCGATTGCTCGCGCATGGTCCATCAGCGACTGGCCGAAGGCTATGCGGTTCGGATCGCGGACGCGAAGGCGGACAACGCAACCGCGCTGGCAAGGTGACGACGGCAATGCCCTCGCATGCTTCCGGGAGCTATTTCGCATGACCCAAACGACAAATATTATCGAACGGGCGTATCAGCTTGCCGAGGAGTCCGCCGACGTTGAGGAGGTCAGGTCAAAGCTGAAAAGGGAGGGTTATCCCAGCGTGGATGCCCATTTGTCGGGCCCAAGGATCCGTTCGGATCTTACCAAGATCATCAGGCGAGACGCCTTAGCTGCCTCTTCCAACGCCGTGCCGACTACCGGCAGCGGAAGAGGGCGATTGGCAAGTAGCTAGTGCGCTTCATCGTGATGAGCCACGCGGAGCCTCGACGATTGGGTCACCGATGGTCCGGCCTGGAAAGTCATCGGCCACACAGAAATCTGTCTGGAATCTGCGCGATGACCAGTCCGATTTGGGAAGCCGCCAGCGCCTCGCTAGCCTTGGCGTCATATCGGCTCGCCAGTTCCTGATGAGCCAGTCGGGCCTCGATCGAGTGCGCGCACCGAGCCATTTCGATTTCCACCCGCTTGCGGGCGGTCCAATAGTCGAGTTCGACTTCCACTTTTTCATCCCTCCTGATTGAAGCGGCCTGCGCCCCCCGGCGCAGGCGGGGCGAGATTTTGGCCCGCCCCTGACAAGCTTAGGCGGCCTGTAGATTGACTGCGCATTCGGCGCCCTGCGGGTTCTTGCCGATCTCGTAAGATACGCGGCGATCGGTCTCGGGTGACTTGGCGTCGCCCCAGTTCATTGCGCTCTTTTCGAAGTTCAGCTCGACGTTGCCGACTTCAGGCTTGATCGATCCGACGCCCTTGGTTTCGTCATAATTCTTGATGGTTCCAAACAACATAATAAGCTCCTTTCGGGCGCACGAAGCCGAGGATCGGCCCCTGGTGCGGCTAATGAGACGTAAGGAAGGGGAAAGGAGCGGCTTAGCGCCAAGCACCGTCATTGCGACTGGTAGCAAAGCTCGAGGTGGGGCCGCCAAAATAGCTTACAAGGGGGAACACAAAATAGATTGCCGCCGATGCGCGTGGCGGGACAGGGTAGCCTATGCTATAAGGTCTGCATCACCTGCTGTAGCCACAAGCAACTTGTGACTGAGAGACATTGCGCTCCCGCTTGCTGAAGGTGAAAACCATGCCCCTCAAATTCCAAGCGCCTTTGCCGAAGGGCCCGTCTTTACCCGTCGATCGTCTTGCGATCGACAGTTGGCTGGATGACGGAGGCAGCGTCCGGCCTGCCCCCGCGCGAGCAGTGCGGAAACCTCGCTCTTTGAAGAAGCCGTCGGACACCGTGGCCGGCTGCAGAGACCGCGCGGCCGCCGACCTCCTTGTCGCCGCGACCATGACGACCAGGAATGGGCAACTTCGGATGGAAGCCAGCTCAGCCAGTTGGACGGAGCGAGCCAATCTAATTCAGGAAACCGACGACAGCTTTGCGGCGCGACTGAAGCTCAATTGCTAGTCTGACGATTAGGCTTCGCTTGCACTCTCGCGAAGCGCCACGACTGACTCGGTCCGCTCCAACTTCTCATATCGCCATAGTCGACACGGCTGGGCTTGCTCCCGCGCAACTGCCGTGGCAGTGGCGCGGTTTCCGCGATGCGCGGGCGCTTAGCTCAGTTGGTAGAGCATCTCGTTTACACCGAGAGGGTCGGCGGTTCGAGCCCGTCAGCGCCCACCAGTTTCAAATTGTGAAAGTCTGGGAGACTTTCTTGATTTGAAGCTCACGCAACGAAGTGAAGCGGCTGAGCCATGATCCGCTATATCGCCTCTCCTAAGACCTTATGGATCGCGACAACTTCGGCCGAATCCACCCCGAAAGTTACATCGGGATTGAATTGCCGAAGCTCGACGAGACCGGCCGATCGCCAGGTCAGTTCCCTGATCAAGATCGGACCTTGCCAGTCCCCAGAACTGCCCGTGGGTCCCGCAAGTCGAAGCAGGATGTCATCACCAACCGCGACCGGAGCCGCGGGCGACACGAGCAGCCGCCGGCCCGCGCGGAATCGGGGCCACATGGCCCCTCCCCATATTTCGACTGCATAGGCGTCGCGATCGCCTGCCAAGCTGGCTGGGCGGGGCAGCCGGCCGATAATCCTGTTGCTCAATTCGATAAGCTCGATCCCCGAACCGGGCGAGCCCCATTCACCCGCCTTCGCGGTCTCAAGCAGGGGGATTGGCGCTGGTGACGCCGGGCCCCAAGCACTTCGCATAGCATCGCTAACCCGTGCCATCGCGCCCCCGGCGGCAACCGGGACTTCGGCGCCAAGGCGAAGCGCTTCGAATTCCGCCAGTGACGATCCAGCAGCAGCCATCAGCTTCTCCAGGGTCCGGCGCGACGGATTTCCATGCCGTCGTATATCCGCCCAGATCGTGCGGCTGAGGCCGGCCTTCACTGCCCAGGAATTGGCGGTCATCCCATCGGGCCGGAACCGCATGAGGTCTTCGAAGAGCAAAGAGCCGGCGTCCGTCAGGTGCATGTCCGAACAAGTCCATTTTGGACCAGAGTCCGATTGTTGCATGTCAACAACGACCTTATGTCAGATTTATCTAACACCAGATCGGCGGACGGGCCGAATGAATGCGCAACTAGATCACCGCAACCCTGCCAACCTCGGCGAAATAGCGGCGCATCGCGTCGCTGGCCGTCGGTGCCAATTCGACGAACACGCGGCGGCCGTCATGGGGGTCGGCGCGGCGCTTGAAGAGTCCCGCGTCGGTCATTGTCTTGATCCATCGCAGCGCCGTCGTCGCCGGTACGCAGGCCGCGATGCAAAGCGACGAAACCGGCACGCGATGCTGGGCGATTTCGGCCTGAAGCAAGTCGAGCAGCATGTCCCAGGCAGGATCGGCAAGCAGCTCCTCGTCGAAAAACCGGGCGCGAAGTCGACGGGCACGGATCACTTGCCGCACCGTCTCCAACGAAACAGGCGCAGCCTCGGACGAACGATCCTCCGGCCTCTCGACCCTGGCCACAGTCGGCCCGACCGACAAGCGCGCGAGGGTCGCGGCAATCCGGCTTACTTCGTCGGACAATTGGCGCAGTCGCGCTACGCTTGGCTCGGCAGAAACGTCTTCGTTTACCGCAACATTGTTTTGACGAGCCATGGCGGTCACCAGGCTCAGCGCCGCGGCGCGATCGATGGGAGTTGGATCGAACAAGAGTTCGATGGATGGATCGTGAATTCGGGCGGCGATCTGATCAACCAGCGCTGTCGGTGCAGTGATAACCGCGGGATAGAGGCCGGCGCCGACTTCGGCTTGCACTCGATCCAGCAACCGGTCGAGAGGCGCGCCATCGTCCTTCTCTACCTCGATCCACACCGCGCTCGCCTTGCCCTGCATGCCCAGCCGCTGGAGGGCATCCTCAATTGGCAGGGCGAAGACCGGATAGCCGGCCTGTTCGACGGCCTCGGCCGCGCGAACCGCCGCCGGCCGCGACGACGCCGCAATCAGGACTGGCGGCGTACCGTAGTGATCAAGGCCGGACGAAATTGGAAAAGCACTCGCATTCATAACCACCACTTCCGTGACGAAATGAACCGAGCAGGAGTTTGTTAGCGCCGAAAGCGAAGCATTGTCAGCCCGAAAAGTCTCCGAAATGGAGAACTTCGATACCGAGCGGTAATCGCCAACCTCTAACGGCCGCAGCCCCATGAACCGACATCTAACCGCTCATGCAATTGTCCGGTCCCGCTGGACCACTGAACTCGCCACCGCTCTCGAGGATGCCGAGCGCGTGTTGGCGCAGCTCGTCGTCGAAGGGATTAGTTCTTTCGACGCCGAGCAACTGCGGCTGCGACTGATCGCTCTTCGTGCGGAGGTTCAGCGGTTAAACCGCGTAAGCCTGACCGAGGGCAGGATCGTCGGACCCAGCTGGCCCGTCAGGATAAACGCGGCCTGAGTTGTTCGATCAGACGCCTTGAGGAAGGTCGCCACCCCCGGCGAACTCACCCATGAACGGGCCGATCGGTGGCGCGGGCCAGCCCGCCGTTGCGCAGAAGCCGCGGTTGAGGAAGGCGGGCTTCCCGTAGGCCAGCGGCAAGCCGTCCAGCCCATCGACCCGACCGCCGGCTGCGAGCAGCACGGCATGACCCGCAGCCGTGTCCCACTCGCTGGTCGGCGACAGGCGCGGATAAATATCGGCTTTGCCTTCGGCGACGACGCAAAATTTGAGGGACGAGCCGACCGAGACATGATCGCACAGGCCGATTGCCTCGGCGAGATAGTCATCGGTCGCCTGGTTGTAGTGCGACTTGGAGGCGATCGCTGCTCGCTGCTCGCCGAGTTCGCGGGTTCGGATGGGTTGGCGCGCCCCGTCTACCTCTACGAATGCGCCCTCGCCAACGATGCCGGCCCAAAGCTTGTCCACCGCAGGCTGGTAAACAACGCCCAGGCGTGGCTGGCCGCCGGCGATAAGACCGATGTTGACCGTATAGTCATCGCCGCCGCGGATGAATTCCTTGGTGCCGTCGAGCGGATCGACCAGGAAATAAGTGTCGCGGTGCGCCGGGATGCGGCCAGCGGCGACCTCCTCCTCGGCGATTACCGGGACGCCCGGCGCGGCCTCGGCCAGCGCGCGCGAGGATGACCTGCTCTGCCGCGCGATCGCAGATCGTGACCGGCGACTGGTCGCCCTTGGTCTCGACCTCGAACCCGGCCTCGACCAGCTTCAAAATCTCCGCTCCGGCCGCGCGGCAAGCGACGACCAGCGCTTCCAGCAGTGCCTTTTCGTCGCGGATCAACGCGGCGCCATCCGGATGCCGCCGTCGAGGCGGATGCTCTCGGCGTTCAAATAGGTATTCTCAACGATGAACACCGCGAGCCGGCCATATTCTTCGGCCTGGCCGAGGCGCTTCGGGAAGGGCACCTGCGCCGCCAGCGCATCCTGCACATTGGGCGGCATCATCGCCACCATCGGGGTCTTGAACACGCCCGGAAGGATGGTGTTGACCCGCACCCCGTCGTTCATCAGGTCGCGCGCGATCGGCAGGGCCATTGCCAGCACGCCGCCCTTGGACGCCGAATAGGCCGCCTGGCCGATCTGTCCGTCCTCGGCCGCGACCGACGCCGTGTTGATGATCACCCCGCGCTCGCCGTCTTCCAGCGGATCGGCGCTGACCATGCCGTAAGCCGAATAGGCGATGCAGCGGAACGTGCCGATCAGGTTGATGCCGATCGCCAGTTCGAACTGGTTCATCGGGTAGCGCTTGGGCTCCTTGGTTTCCTTGTCGCGGCCGACGGTCTTGGCCGCATTGGCGACACCCGCGCAATTGACCAGGATCCGCTCCTGTCCGTGCGCGGCTCGGGCCTTTTCAAACGCGGCAGCAACCTTCTCGTCGCTCGTCACGTCGACTTCGCAGAAGACGCCGCCAATTTCGGCCGCGACCTTCTCGCCTTTGTCGGCGTCGCGGTCGAAGATCGCGACCTTGGCGCCCTTGGCCGCCAGCGCCCGCGCGGTCGCCTCACCCAGCCCCGATGCGCCGCCGGTGACGACTGCTGCTGCTCCGTCGATCTTCATGCTTCTTCCTTCTTCTCGATTTTCGCCAGCACCGCATCGACCTGCACCTGCGCGCCTGCCTTGGCATTCAATTCCGCGACCACGCCGTCGAACGGCGCGACCAGCCCATGCTCCATTTTCATCGCTTCCAGGGTCAGCAAGCGTTGGCCCTTGGCAACCTTTTCGCCCTTCGAAACCTCGACGCTGGTCACCTTGCCCGGCATCGGCGCGAGGATCGCGCCGTCGCCCGCAGCGGCACCAACGCTGCCGCGCGACGATCGATCAAACTCATAGGCCTGGCCTTCGTAGAAGACGACAACCCGCTCCTCGTCGCGAAAGCCGGACACTGCCGCCATGGGCTCGCCGTCGTGCAAGCTCAACGCGCTTGAACTCGCCGCCTCGGCCAAGCGCAACACCGGCGTTAGGTGGCGCATTGAGGCGGAAGCCGGCCAGGTCGCCCAGTGCTTCACTTTCCTCTTCGGCGGTCGCCACCGCCGCGGCGCCGCGCCAGATCGTCTCGTCGGGCTCGGGGTCGGAAACCAGCTCGTCGATCTCGCGCTCGATGAAACCGGTGTCGATCTTCGCAGCGCCAAATGCCGGGTCGAGCAGCGCATTGAACAGGAAACCGGCGTTGGTCTTGACCGGCCAAACCTCGACCTCGTCGAGGATGGAGGCGAGCTCGCCAATCGCTTCGGCGCGGTCTTCACCCCAGGCGACGAGCTTCGCAATCATCGGATCGTAGAAAGGCGAAATCTGCATCGCCCTCCTCAACTCCGGTTTCGACCCGACCCTCGTCGCCCAGGTCGAAATGCTCGAGCCGACCGACGCTCGGCAGGAAGTCGCGCGCCGGGTCCTCCGCGTACAGCCGCGCCTCGATCGCGTGGCCGTTGATCGACAGCTCGTCCTGCTTCTTCGGCAGCTTCTCGCCGCTCGCGACGCGCAGCTGCCATTCGACCAGGTCCTGGCCGGTGATCTCCTCGGTCACCGGATGCTCGACCTGCAGTCGCGTGTTCATTTCCATGAACCAGATGCGGTCGGCCTTGAGGCCCTTCGACGCGTCGGCGATGAACTCGATCGTCCCGGCGCCTTCGTAATTCACCGCCTTGGCCGCGCGCACGGCTGCGCTGCAGACCGCTTCGCGCGTCGCCTCGTCCATGCCCGGCGCGGGCGCTTCCTCGATCACCTTCTGGTGGCGCCGCTGCAGCGAGCAGTCGCGCTCGAACAGGTGGACGACATTGCCGTGGCTGTCGCCGAACACCTGCACCTCGATGTGGCGCGGGCGAGAGGATGTATTTCTCGATCAGCACGCGGTCGTCGCCGAAGCTCGAGCGCCGCCTCGCGCTTGCAGCTGTCCAGCGCGTCCTGGAAGTCGTCCGCCTGCTCGACCCGCCGCATGCCCTTGCCGCCGCCGCCCGCGACCGCCTTGATCAGCACCGGATAGCCGATCGCGTCGGCCTCGAACTTGAGCAGCGCCGGGTCCTGGTCCTCGCCGATGATAGCCGGGCGTCACCGGCACGCCGGCGTCGGCCATCAGCTTCTTGGCGGCGTCCTTGAGGCCCATGGCGCGGATGCTGTCCGGCTTGGGCCCGACCCAGATCAGCCCGGCGTCGATCACCGCCTGGGCGAAGTCGGCATTCTCGCGAGAGGAAGCCATAGCCGGGATGGATCGCCTGCGCCTTGGTCGCCTTGGCCGCGGCGATGATCTTCTCGCCGACCAGATAGCTTTCGCGCGCCGGGCTCGGCCCGATATGCACCGCCTCGTCGGCCATCCGCACATGCAGCGCCTTGGCGTCGGCGTCCGAATAGACCGCGACCGTGCGGATCCCCATCTTCCGCGCGGTGCGGATGATCCGGCAGGCGATCTCGCCGCGGTTGGCGATGAGCAGCGACTTGATCATTGCTTGGGGCAACCTTCCGGCTCCACGGTCCACATTGAGTTGGCCAGTTTCCACTGACCGTCGATCTTGACGAAGTCGAACTGGTCGACGCCGCAATGCGATCGCTTGCCGTCGATGTCGAAGGAGTAAGGCGCCCAGAACATGGCAACGCCATTGTGGATCAACAGCGTCGGGTCCCAATATTTCTCGGTAAAGCGGCGCTTCTCGGTGGCTGCTTCGGCGATTTCCTGGAGGTTGGTTTTGACGCGGAGCTTCGCGCTTCCGTCGGGCTGGTAGCGCACCGAGACGTTCGTACCCTCCGGCACCATCATCTCCTTGAAGGCTGCGGCATCGTTGCTGTTGATGGCCGCGAACACGCGGTCGACCGCCGCCATGACCGCGGCTCGCTCGTCAGGCACAGCGGGGGGCGTCGGCTCTGCGGATTGCGCCGCGAGAAAGGCCGCAAGGACGATCAAGCTCATGACTTTGTATCCCGATTCAATCGACAAGGCATCGGCCACTCGCTTCCTGTTCTTCCGGCGTCGCGCCATGCACCTGACAATAGATTGCCTCTTCAAGCTCGTCGGCCGACGGCACTTGCGTCCGTCCATCGCTCGTCAGGAACGGATATTCCAACACCATTTGGTTGGCATCGACCTCACTGAGGTAAATGGAAGCGACGTTCGCCTCCGGCGCGTTGATCAGGAATAGCTGCCGCTGGTTCGTCGCCTTGGCATCGATAAGCGGTTTTTCGTTCAGCAAGCCCTTCGCGCAGGCCCGCTCAAACGCGGCCGCGAAGTTTGCGTTGATCTCACCCAGCAACGCCGAACCCTGGCCGAATGGCTGGGCGCCATTCTCCATTGCAAGCTCAGGCGGGACGCATTTGCCGGCTGGCTGTTCGACCACGGCGGCATTGGCGACCGAGACCGAGTTTCCATCCGGCTGTGCATCCTGTCCGCACGACGCAAGCAGCACACCGGCCAATAATGGCAGGCTCCTGATCATGCCGCCTCGACCCGCATCGGCTCTTCCGCTTCCATCGGCTTCAGGCCCAGCTTGGCGAACAGCGCGGCGTCTGCGTTGTCGCCGGCGTTGGCGGCGGTCAGCAGCTTGTCGCCGGTGAAGATGCTGTTGGCCCCGGCCAGGAAGCAGAGCGCCTGCGTGGACTCACTCATGCTTTCGCGGCCGGCCGACAGGCGGACCATCGAGCGCGGCATGGTGATCCGCGCGACCGCGACGGTGCGGACGAACTCGATGTCGTCGATCATGCGGTCGCCCGCGAACATGTCGCCCAGCACCGTGCCCTTGACCGGCACCAGCGCGTTGATCGGCACGCTTTCGGGATGCTGCGGCAGGGTCGCCAGCGCGTGGATGAAGCCGACCCGGTCGTCGCGGCTCTCGCCCATGCCGACGATCCCGCCGCAGCAGACGCTGATCCCGCGCTGCGCACTTCATCCAGCGTGTCGAGCCGCTCCTGGAAGGTCCGCGTCGTGATGATCTCGCCATAATGTTCGGGCGAGGTGTCGATATTGTGGTTGTAATAATCGAGGCCGGCGTCCTTGAGCTGCCGCGCCTGCGTCGCCGTCAGCATGCCGAGCGTCATGCAGGTCTCCAGGCCCATGGCCTTCACGCCCGCGACCATCGCGCAGACCTTGCCCATGTCGCGGTCCTTGGGCTCGCGCCACGCCGCGCCCATGCAGAAGCGCTGCGAGCCGTGCGCCTTGGCCTGCGCCGCCGCGGCCAGCACCGCGTCGACGTCCATCAATTTCTCGGCCTTGAGGCCCGACTTGGCGTGCGCCGATTGCGAGCAATAGCCGCAATCCTCGGGGCAGCCGCCGGTCTTGATCGATAAGCAGGGTGCACAGCTGCACCTCGCCGGCCGCGTGATGCGCCCGATGCACCTCCGCCGCGCGGAAGACGAGCTCGGTGAACGGCAGGTCGAACAGGTCCGCGATCTCGGCGCGGGTCCAGTTGGTGCGAGTCATGCCAAATCCTCCCCGGCACGGGGAGGGGGACCAGCCTTAGGCTGGTGGAGGGGGCCCACTTCCGCGCAACGCGCGACGATGGAGCGGATGACCGCATCTAGGTCATTCAGCACATCTCGCGCGGCAATACGCATCACCGTGAAACCTTCTCTCTTCATGGTCGCATCGCGGGCAATGTCCCGCTGCGGCTGATCACCCATGCCGTGCCATTCGCCATCAACTTCGACGACCAGCCGATGGCTTACGCACGCAAAGTCAACAGTCATCCGGTCGCTTGGAAACTGTCGGCGGAATTTAAGTCCATCGGGACGTTGTCGAAGCGCATCCCAAAGCAGCACTTCCGGCAAACTCATTTGGCGCCGCAATCCCCGTGCGCGCTTTACCTGCTTGATCGGAGTCCGGAGGACGCGTGGGCCCCCTCCACCGCGCTTCGCGCGGTCCCCCTCCCCGTTCCGGGGAGGATCGTAGAGCGTCGTGCCAGTCACAATCACATCCTGAACACGCCGAACTGCGGCTTGTCGGGGATCGGCGCGTTCAGGCAGGCCGCGAACGCCAGGCCCAGCACATCGCGCGTCTGCACCGGATCGATGATCCCGTCGTCCCACAGCCGCGCGGTGGCGTGCCAGGGGTTGCCCTGCGCTTCATAATCGTCGCGGATCGGCTGCTTGAAGGCCTCGGCCTCCTCCGCCGTCCATTTGGCCGCGTCGGCGTGGACCGTGGCCAGCACGCTCGCCGCCTGCTCGCCGCCCATCACGCTGATCCGGCTGTTGGGCCAGGTGAACAGGAAGCGCGGGCGAATAGGCGCGGCCGCACATGCCGTAATTGCCGGCGCCGAAGCTGCCGCCGATCAGGACGGTGACCTTGGGCACGCTGGCGGTGGCGACGGCGGTGACCAGCTTGGCGCCATGCTTGGCGATGCCCTCCGCCTCATATTTGCCGCCGACCATGAAGCCCGAGATGTTCTGCAGGAACAGCAGCGGGATGCGCCGCTGGCAGGCGAGCTCGATGAAGTGCGCGCCCTTCACCGCGCTCTCGCTGAACAGCACGCCGTTGTTGGCGAGGATCGCGACCGGCATGCCCCAGATGTGGGCGAAGCCGCACACCAGCGTGCGTGCCGTACAGCGGCTTGAACTCGTGGAACTCGCGAGCCGTCGACGATCCGCGCGATCACCTCGTGCACGTCATAGGGCGCGCGCACATCCTCGGGGATGATCGAGTAGAGCTCCTCGGCGTCGTAATGCGGCGGGCGCGGCTCGCGCAGCTCGATCCCTGCCCCCGCTTCGCTGCCCAGGTGCGAGACGATGTCGCGGACGATGGTCAGCGCATGCTCGTCATTCTCGGCGAGATGATCGACCACGCCCGACTTGCGCGCATGGAGGTCGCCGCCGCCCAGCTCCTCGGCGCTGAAATCTCCTCGCCCGTCGCGGCCTTCACCAGCGGCGGGCCGGCGAGGAAGATGGTGCCCTGGTTGCGGACGATGACGCTCTCGTCGCTCATCGCCGGGACATAGGCGCCGCCGGCGGTGCAGCTGCCCATGACGCAGGCGATCTGGGCGATGCCCTTCGAGCTCATCTGCGCCTGGTTGAAGAAGATGCGGCCGAAATGGTCGCGGTCGGGGAAGACCTCGGCCTGGTGCGGCAGGTTGGCGCCGCCGCTGTCGACCAGATAGACGCACGGCAGCCGGTTGGCCTCGGCAATCTCCTGCGCGCGCAGGTGCTTCTTGACCGTCAGCGGATAGTAGGTGCCGCCCTTCACCGTCGCGTCGTTGCAGACGATCATCACCTGGCGGCCCGACACGCGGCCGATGCCGGCGATCATCCCCGCGCCGGGCACTTCGCGATGATAGAGGTCGCAGGCGGCGAGCTGGCCGATCTCGAGGAACGGCGAGCCGGGATCGAGCAGCCGCTCGACCCGATCGCGGGGAAGCAGCTTGCCGCGCGAGATATGCCGCTCGCGCGACTTCTCGTTGCCGCCCATGGCCGCCTTGGCGACATCCTTGCGCAGTTTCTCGGCCAGCGCGCGATTATGCGCGGCGCGGGCGCGCGACTCCTCGCTCGACAGGTCGATCTTCGTATCGAGCCGCGGTGCGCTCATCTGGCCCAAATCCCCGTTTGTCGAAACCTTCTAGTGCCCTGCGCGTAGCGTCCCCAATGCGACTTGCAAAGCGGCGGTTTCAGACCGGCTGCGCCTAGGGAGAAAGAAATGCGCCACAAGACCCTTGTCCTGCTGCTCGGCAGCGCCAGCCTTGCGCTGGGAGCGGCGGCTTGCCGCAGCGGCACCAGCGACAACCAGGTCGAAGCAACCGCCGCCAGCAAGTCGGGCATCGACCTTGCGGCGATGGACAAGAGCGTGAAGCCCGGCGACGACTTCTTCACCTACGCCAACGGCAGCTGGTTCAAGAACACCGAAATCCCCGCCGACCGAAGCTCGATCGGCGCCTTCTTCGTCACCCAGCAGGAGCTGGAAAAGCGGATGGACACGTTGATGGCGGATCTCGCCAAGTCCGACGCCGCCGCCGGCTCCAACGAACGCAAGGTCGCCGACTATCGCGCCGCCTTCATGGACCAGGCGGGGATCGACGCAGCGAACGCTGCCCGCGCTCAAGGCCGACATCGACCGGTTCGAAGCGATCGCCGACAAGCGCGCGCTGGCGTCGGCGATCGGCTCGACCATCCGCGCCGACGTCGATCCGCTGAACGCCACCGACCTCCAGACCGAGAATCTGTTCGGCATTTTCGTCACCCAGTCGATGTCGGAGCCGTCGAAGAACGTACCCTATTTGCTGCAGGGCGGCATCGGCCTTCCTGACCGCGACTATTATCTGTCGTCCGACCCGGAAATGGCGAAGATCCGCGACGCCTATAAGCCCTTCATCGCCAAGATGCTGGCCTCGGCCGGCCTCGACAATGCCGAGGCGCGGGCCAAGCGAGTCTATGACCTGGAAGCCAAGATCGCCGCCGCCCATGCGACGATCGTCGAGACCGAAGACAGCTTCAAGGCCAACAATCCCTGGAGCCAGGCCGACTTCGCCAAGAAGGCGCCGGGCCTGGACTGGAACGCCTTCTTCCAGGGCGCGCAGCTGTCGACCGTTCCGACCATCGTCGTCTGGCATCCCGAGCCGACCCGCAAGCTTGCCGCGCTGGTCGCGTCGGAGCCGCTCGAGGCGTGGAAGGATTGGCTCGCCTTCCACCAGATCATCCAGTCGGGACCGGTGCTTCCGGCGGCGATGCACAAGGATGATTTCGCCTTTTTCGGCACGACCCTGACCGGCGCGCCGCAGGAACGGCCGCGCGACAAGCAGCTTCAGCAGAATCTGAACTGGCTGATGGGCGACGCAGTCGGCCAGCTCTACGTCGCCAAATATTTCCCGGCTTCGGAAAAGGCCGAGATCGAAAAGATGGTCGGCGGGCATCAAATCCGCATTCGACAAGCGCATCGCAGCGCTTGAATGGATGGCTCCGGAGACCAAGAAGGAAGCCCGCGCCAAGGTGACGACGATGCATGTCGGCGTCGGCTATCCCGACAAGTGGCGCGACTATTCCTCGCTCGAGATCAAGCCTGACGACGCCTATGGCAATTACCAGCGGGCGTTGCAGTTCGAATATCGCCACCAGCTTGCGAAGCTGGGCCAGGCGCCCGACAAGAACGAATGGTGGATGGTCCCGCAGATCGTCAACGCGATCAACATCCCGCTTCAGAACGCGCTCAATTTCCCGGCCGGAATCCTCGAGTCCCCTTCTACCATCGCGGCGCGGACCCGGCCGCCAACTATGGGGCGATCGGCGCGGTGATCGGGCATGAGGTCAGCCACAGCTTCGACAATCTCGGCGCGACCTTCGACAGCCAGGGGCGCCTCAGGAACTGGTGGACCCCGGCCGACCTCGCCAAGTTCAACCAGGCCGGCCAGGCGCTCGTCGCCCAATATGACGCCTATGAAGCGCTACCCGGCCTACATCTGAAGGGACGCCAGACGCTGGCCGAGAATATCGCCGACGTCGCCGGCCTCAGCGCTGCCTATGACGCCTACAAGGCCTCGCTGGGCGGCAAGGAAGCGCCGGTGATCGACGGCATGACCGGCGACCAGCGCTTCTTCATCGCCTATGCCCAGACCTGGGCGTCGAAGTTCCGTGACGCCGCCTTGCGCGCCCGCGTCGCTACCGACGGGCATTCGCCGGGCCAGTTTCGAGCGCTTACCGTCCGCAACCTCGACCCATGGTACGCGGCGTTCGACGTCAAGCCGGGCGACAAGCTTTACCTGGCGCCGGAGAAGCGGGTGAAGGTGTGGTAGCCTAATTCGCGCCGGCTGGTTGCTGCCGGCCGGCGCGGGCCTTGACGTAATCGACGATGGCGTCGCGCTCGCGCGGCGTCAGTTGCGAGAAGTGGTTGCGTGCCATGTCCGACATCATCCCCAGGTCCTTCTTCACCTTGCCCTCGCCGGTCGTAAGCAGGCGCGTCAGCTCCGCTTCGGAGTAAGCCCCGGCGATGTCGAGATTGGGCGTAAAACCCTCATAACCCTGCAGGGTGCTGTTGTGGCAGGCTGTGCAGGTGGTCTTGACGAGAAAGCGACCCCATTCATGCGGCTTCCCCATGTCAGCGGGCAGGTTGGCACGATATCGCGCTAACTGTTGCTGGGCGTTGCCGAAGCCCCGTTCCAGATCCTCATGGAAACCCTTGCCCTTCTTGATCGGCGGCAGTTGCCTCCCAGCGGGCTTGAAAGTGCGGAGGTAGGCGACGAGCGCCGCGAAGTCGGCGTCGCTCAGGAACTGGAATGACTCGACCGGCATGAACCAGAATTCGCGTCCATCCTTGGGCATGCCGTGGCGGATCAGCTGGTCGAAATCCGCATCGCTATATTTGTCGAGCAGGAGCGTGACGTTTGGCGCGTTCATATCCCCATAGTTGGGATCGTCTGCGGTGACGTTCTTGCCCTGAAGATTCTCGCCATGGCAGCCAGTGCAGTCGAGGATGGTTGCCAGCCGTTTGCCGTGCGCAATCTTGGCCGCTTCGTCCTTGTACGTCGGCGCCTTCATAGCTCAGCTCGGCGGGCGTTGCCGGCGGCGATGTCCTGCCTTCTTCAGAACCGTTTCGATCGCATGCGGTCAGGCCGGCTAACGCCAGCAGCATAGCGAAATTTCTCATTGCGCCCGCCCCCTGCTCGGGCGGCATTAGCGCAAAAAGGCGCGCGGTGCGATCAGGCGCCGATCAGCTCGCGCCCGATCAGCATGCGGCGGATTTCGTTGGTGCCGGCGCCGATGTCGAGCAGCTTGGCGTCGCGCAGGTAGCGCTCGACCGGCCAGTCCTTGGTGTAGCCCGCGCCGCCCAGCGCCTGGACCGCCTCGCCCGCGACCTTGAAGGCGCTTTCGCTGCGCCAGCAGGATCGCGCCGGCCGCATCGAACCGCGTGGTCCGCCCGGCATCGCAAGTCTTGGCGACCTGGTAGACGTAGGCGCGTGCCGAATTCAGCGCGACATACATGTCGGCGATCTTGGCCTGCATCAGCTGGAACGCGCCGATCGGCTTGCCGAACTGCTTGCGCTCGCGGACGTAGGGGATGACCACGTCGAGGCAGGCCTGCATGATGCCGAGCTGGATCCCGGCGAGCACGGTCCGCTCATAGTCGAGCCCGCTCATCAGCACCCCGACCCCGCCATTCTCCGGGCCCATGATGTTCTCCGCCGGGCACGAAGCAGTCGTCGAACACCAGCTCCGCGGTCGGCGATCCGCGCATGCCCATCTTGTCGACCTTCTGGCCGATCGAGAAGCCTTCCATGCCCTTTTCGATGAGGAAGGTGGTGATGCCGCGGCTGCCTTCCTCGGGCGAGGTCTTGGCATAGACCACCAGCGTGTCGGCATGCGATCCGTTGGTGATCCAGAATTTGGTGCCGTTGAGCCGATAGCCGTTGCCCGACTTGTCGGCGTTAAGCTTCATTCCGACGACGTCGCTGCCGGCGCCCGCCTCGCTCATCGCCAGCGCGCCGACATGCTCGCCGCTGATCAGCTTGGGGAGGTATTTCGTCTTCTGGTCCTCATTGGCCCAGCGGCGGATCTGGTTGACGCAAAGGTTGCTGTGCGCGCCGTAGCTCAGGCCGACCGAAGCCGAGGCGCGCGCCACTTCCTCCTGCGCGATGACATGCTCGAGATAGCCGAGCCCAAGCCCGCCCCATTCCTCCTCGACCGTGATGCCGTGAAGGCCAAGCTCGCCCATCTGCGGCCACAGCTCGACCGGGAAAGCGGTCCTTCTCGTCGATCTCGGCGGCGATTGGCGCGATCTTGTCGGCGGCGAAACGCTGCGTCGTGTCGCGGATCGTCTCCGCCATTTCGCCCAGGTCGAAATCCAGGCCGGCCATCTCGCTCATTGCTTTCTCCCTTGATGGCGCGCCTAGCAGCGCGCTCGGCATTTGAACAAGGCGCTCCCGGCGCTTATGTGCACCTGCAACATAATCGAAATCCTCCGGAGTCGAATTACCATGGCCACCGATCCTATCGTCATCCTGTCCACCGCCCGCACCCCGATGGGCTCGATGCAAGGCGCTCTCGCCGACGTTTCCGCCACCGACCTCGGCGCGACCGTGGTCAGGGCGGCGGTCGAGCGTGCCGGCATCAAAGGCGACGAGATCGACCGCATCTACATGGGCTGCGTGCTTCCGGCCGGCCTCGGCCAGGCCCCGGCGCGCCAGGCGGCGATCAAGGCCGGCCTGCCCAAGTCGGTCCAGGCGACCACCGTCAACAAGGTCTGCGGCTCCGGCATGCAGACGGTGATCATGGCCGAGGAAGCGCTGAAGGCCGGCAACGCCGACCTGATCGTCGCCGGCGGCATGGAGTCGATGACCAACGCCCCCTACCTGCTCAAGAAGCACCGCTCCGGCGCGCGCATCGGCCACGACACCGCCTATGACCATATGTTCCTCGACGGCCTCGAAGACGCCTACGAGCCGGGCCGCGCCATGGGCACCTTCGCCCAGGAAACCGCCAACCAGTATCAGCTGACCCGCGAGGAGATGGACAATTATTCCATCGAGAGCCTGTCGCGCGCCAAGTCGGCGATCGACAGCGGCGCCTTCGCGGACGAAATCGTGCCGGTCACCATCCAGGGCCGCGGCGGCGAAACCGTCGTCGACACCGACGAGGCGCCGAGCCGCGGCCGCCCCGACAAGATCCCGACCCTGAAGCCCGCCTTCGCCAAGGACGGCACGATCACCGCGGCGACCAGCTCGTCGATTTCCGACGGCGCCGCGGCGCTGGTGCTGACGCGCCAGTCGGACGCCGACGCCAAGGGGCTGAAGCCGGTCGCGCGGATCGTCGCCAGCGCCGCCCATGCGCGCGAGCCGTCGGAGTTCACCATCGCCCCGGCCGGCGCGATCGAAAAGGTGCTGAAGAAGGCCGGCTGGAGCGTCGACGACGTCGACCTGTGGGAAGTCAACGAGGCCTTCGCCTGTGTCGCCATGTTCGCGATGCGCGACCTCGGCATCCCGCATGACAAGATCAACGTCCACGGCGGCGCGACCGCGCTCGGCCACCCGATCGGCGCCAGCGGCGCGCGCCTCATCGTCACGCTGATCGGCGCGCTCAAGGCCAAGGGCAAGAAGCGCGGCGTCGCCTCGCTGTGCATCGGCGGCGGCGAAGCGACGGCGGTGGCGGTCGAACTGGTCTGATCGCGCCTCGTGCGCTGAGCCAGCAAAGCTGCTAACGCGACTCCCCTCGTTAAACAGGGAGAGAGATATGCGGACCGTGATGACTTCACTGGCCGTGCTGGCGCTCGTTGCATGCAACAAGCCGGCGGAAACGACCACAGACGTGAATGCCGTCGATACCAACATGGCCATGGACGAAAATGCGGCGATGGACGCCAATTTGGCGACTCCCGCTGAATTCCAGATCAACGAAACGACCTGGGAATTCACGCGCGAAGGCAAGGCGACGACCGAGTCGGTCGACGCCAGCGGCAATTATGTCGCCTGGTCGGGCGCCGAGCATATCGATCATGGCACGGCGGTCATGAAGGACGGCAAGGCCTGCTTCACCAGCGCCATGGACAAGGAAGGCGAGGTTTGCTGGACCACATCGGCGGTCGAAGTCGGTCAGTCGATGGATACGACCAGCGACAAGGGCGAGAAGCTGTCCGTCAAGCGCGTCGCGTTCATGGCCGTTCCGGAAGCGGTGAAACCCTAACCGCTAGTTTGTTGGAGCGGCGCGACGGGGTGCGCCGCCCCGGCATCAACCAAGCGACACGACGATTGGGCAGGGTACTTCCCGGCCCCTCCCTGCACGAGCGCGCCAGCCGTGCGAGCGATTAGCGCGCGTCCATCCTTGACTCCGTACCATGGTACAGAAGGTAAAGATGTGTCCGACTCGTAAAAAGCGGGAAGGACATACGTTGGGAAAATTTGAATTTGTGAACGCCGCGACGGGCAAGCGAGCGACGATCCACCGCATGGTGATGCCCGGACATGTCTGCCCATGGGGCCTGAAGGCCAAGCACCTGCTGGAAAGCCGGGGCTATGACGTCGAAGACCACCATCTCACGACGCGCGATGAAATCGACGCCTTCAAGGCAAAGCATAACGTCGCGACGACGCCGCAAGTCTTCATCAATGGCGTGCGGGTCGGCGGCTACGACGATTTAAAGCGCTTCCTTGGCAAGGCCGTGCGCGACCCGAACGGCACGACCTATGTGCCGGTCCTTGCCCTGTTCGCGATGACGGCGCTCGGCGCGCTTGCGCTCAGTACGTCGGTTTTCGGAACGCCGCTCACCATCCGCGCAGCCGAGTGGTTCATTGGACTGTCGATGATCGTCCTCGCGCTCCTGAAGCTGCAGGATGTCGAGAAATTCTCGGCCATGTTCCTGAACTACGATCTGCTGTCGCGGCGCTGGGTGCCCTACGCCAGTCTCTATCCCTTCCTGGAGGGCGCCGCCGGTGTGCTGATGCTTGCCGACCGGCTGACCTGGCTGTCGGTGCCGATCGCATTGTTCATCGGCCTCGAAGGCGCGATTTCGGTGTTCAAGGCGGTCTACGTCGACCGGCGAGAGCTTAAATGTGCCTGCGTCGGCGGATCGTCGAACGTGCCGCTGGGTTTCGTCTCGCTGACCGAGAACATCATGATGGTCGCGATGGCCCTGTGGATGGGGCGGATGCTGGTCGCCTAACGCTTGCCCGCATAGGCCATGCATTCGACCTCAAGCAGCGCGCCCAGTGCCAGCCCGTCCGCGCCGAAGGCGCTGCGCGCGGGCTTGGGAGCATCGCCGAAATAGCCGACATAGATTTTGTTGAACGCCGGCCAATCCGCCATGTTGTCGAGCATCACCGTGCATTTGACGACGTCGCCCCAGCCAAGTCCGGCGCCTTTCAGGACGGCGGCGATATTGTCCATCGCCTGCCTGGACTGCGCCTCGATCCCTTGCGGCAGCTTGCCGTCGGCGCCGATCCCAATTTGTCCCGACAGGTAAAGCATATCGCCGGCCCGTACCGCTTGAGAGAAGGGCAGCGGCTGGCCGTTTAGAGTTGGCTTGCCGATATGCTCGACTGGCGGGCGATCCTGCGCGCCGGCGGTGGTGGTCAGCATGATAGTGAGCGCTCCCAATAAGTGCTTCATGACTGCCTCCTAAAATTCCCCGGCGGAGACCGGGGATCAAGTCAATCGTCGAATACTTCGCTTTCGCTGACGCCCCAGACGTCGCCCTCGGCAATCCAGCCTTTGCGCTTGCCGATCTGGATCTGGCACCAGCTGCCGTCGCATTTTTCGAGGCGGCCGACCACGCCCGGTTCGGCGCGATAGCGGACCGGAGCATTGGCTTCGGGCTTTACCCGGATGTCGCGCGGCTCGCCCGGCTTGACGATCGCGGTGCGGCGGTCACTCAGCAGGGTCACCAGCATCCAGCCCTGCTGGCCGTCAGGATCCTCGATCTTGCGCCAATTAGGATAGATCTGGACGACGCGGATCGGCAGGTCGCGGCGCTTGTAAAGCCAGATGCCAGGATAGTTGCGCCCCGGACCGCTGCGCATCATCGCCTCGCCGCGACGCGATCGACGCCCAATAGGGCGGCTTCTTGTCCTGCGCGCTGGCGGGAGCGGCGAGCGTCAGCAGCAACGCAACGCCGAACGCCCCCGCTTCGAGCATCAAGCCCCCGTCAGGATGCGGTCGACGAGCTGCTTCACGGTCGGCACGAAGCCGTTCGAATAGAATGGATCGCTCTTGAACCGGAACGCGGCATGGCCGGCGAACATCAGATTCTCCTCGACCGGCCCGCCATGGGCGATGTCCTGCAGCGTCTTCTGGATGCAGAAGCTGCGCGGATCGGCCAGCCGCCCGGTCGAATTCTTCTCATTGTCCGCCCACGACGAAAAAGCGCATTGCGACAGGCAGCCCATGCAATCGGCCTGGTCCTTGCGGATGATCTTCTCATCTTCCGGAGTGACGAACACCAGCGTGTCGTCGGGCGTCTTCATCGCATTGGTGAAGCCTGCGCCATACCATTCGCGGGCATGCTGCAGGTCGCCCTTGGTCACCCAGTAATTCTTCTTGGTGCCGATGCCGACGTCGAGCTCGAACGCATGGTCGCCGATCGGCTCCTTGGTGAAGGCGATCTGCCGCTCGCTGCGGGCCTCGAGCCAGCGCAGGAACGGGTTGCGCACCGCCGAGGAATAGAAGCCGGTCGGCGAGAAGCGGTGGAGCAGCACGTCGCCCTCCTCCAGCGTCATCAGCCGCGCCTTCCAGTCGGGCGGGATCGGGCTTTCCTGGGTCAGCAGCGGCCGCGTTCCGAACTGGAACATGATCTGCCCCAGCTCCGGATTGTCGATCCAGTCGTTCCACTCGTCGAGCCGCCACACGCCGCCGGCCATGACGATCGGCACGCTGTCGGCGATGCCGCCTTCGCGCATCGTCTCGCGCAGCGCCTTGACGCGCGGATAGGGATCCTGCGGCTTGCGCGGATCCTCGGCATTGGAAAGGCCGTTGTGCCCGCCGGCCAGCCACGGGTCCTCATAGACCACCGCGGCAAGCCATTCGGCTGCCTTGGAATAGGCCCGCTTCCACAGCGCGCTGAAGGCGCGGCCGGAAGAGATGATCGGCAGGTAATGGACGCCGTAGGAAGCGGCGATCTCGCGACAGCTTGTAGGGCATGCCCGCGCCGCAGGTGACGCCGGTGACCATGCCCTTGGTTCGCTCGAGCACGCCGTGCAGCACGCGTTGCGCGCCGCCCATTTCCCACAGCACGTTGATGTTGATCGCGCCCTTGCCGCCGGCCATCTCATAGGCGCGCTTGACCTGCGCCACCGCGCCGTCGATCGCATAGTGGATCAGCTCCTCGTGCCGTTCGCGGCGGGTCAGCGCCTTGTAGACCTGCGGGATGATCCGCCCGTCGGGATCGTAGCTGTCGGCATTGACCGCCGACACGGTGCCGATGCCGCCAGCCGCCGCCCAGGCGCCGGAGCTGGCATGGTTGGTCGCGGAGACGCCTTTGCCGCCCTCGACCAGCGGCCAAACTTCGTGGCCACCGTACAGGATGGGCTTCAAACCTTTGAACAATTGCGTCTCCAATGGTCGTTTGCGGTCCTATAAGCCGCAAGCGGCCTCTTGGCGCGGAAAAAATGCGTTAGGGAACGAGCACATAATCCAGGCCGATATCGACCGCCGGCGCGGACTGGGTGATCCGTCCGACCGAGATATAGTCGACACCGGTTTCGGCAATGGCCCGGATGCTGTCCAAATTCACTCCGCCCGACGCCTCCAGCGGCACTCGTCCAGCGACCAGCTTGACCGCTTCGCGCAGCAAGTCGGGCTTCATATTGTCGAGCAGCAAGCGGTCGGCGCCGGCCGCCAGGGCCGGCTCGATCTGCTCGATCCGATCGACCTCGACCTGGATCGGCAGGCCGCTGCCATAATTCTTCGCAGCACTCACCGCTTCGGCCACGCCGCCCGCGACACCGACATGATTGTCCTTGATCAGCAGGCCATCATCGAGCCGCATCCGATGGTTCTCCGCGCCGCCCATGCGCGCCGCATATTTTTCCAGCAGTCGGAGCCCGGGAATGGTCTTGCGAGTGTCGAGCAAGGATGGCGCCCGTACCATCGATCGCGTCGACATAGCGCCGCGTCATGGTGGCGATGCCCGACAAGATGCTGGAGCGTATTGAGCGCCGACCGCTCCGCCGCCAGCATGGCCCGCGCATTGCCGTCCAACCGAAGAAGCACCGTGCCCGCCGGCACTGCGTCGCCGTCACGCGCGAGCCGATCGATCCGCACTTCCCGATCGAGCGCACGGAAGAATGCTACGGCGACATCCAGGCCCGCGACGACGATCGGCTCGCGGCAGTTCATTTCCGCGGTGAAGCGGGCGTGGGGATCGATCGTTGCTTTCGACGTGACGTCGCCGCCAGAGCCCAAATCCTCGGCAAGCACCCGGCGAACGAATTCCCCAAGGTCGAATTGCGGCAGATCCGTCGTTTCCAATGCCGCGCCGTCCATCGATCCTCCCCGATTGCGCCAGTCCTTTGGCGCGGTAAGCCGCTCGACTCAAGTAGCGGGGGCCTCGGCCAGCTGGTCGCCAGACTCGCTTTGCCAATGCGCGCCTTGGCGAATGTAGCTTTCAGTGTCGCGCGATCGAAAGCTATCTCCGTTCCACGTCTGAACTGTCACCGTCGCCTGGCCCTTGATGATTTCAAGCAGGTTGAAGCTCTGCTCCTCGTCGCGCAATCGGGTCGATGTCGCGGTTCCCGCCTGGACCACCAGCGCCGACCCCGCATCGGTCACCAGGTCCCGGGCGTGGTGGGTCGAGGCCCGATGGTTATGCCCGGCCAGGAGCAGATCGACTCCGGCCTCGGCAACCGCCCGCAACGCCATTTCCTGCCGGCCGATCGCCTCGCCAAGCTCCGGTCCCTCGCCGACCGGCAGAGCGAACATCGGGTGATGCGTGACAAGGATCCGAACGGTGTCCCGTCCGGTTCGAGCGAAGGATTCCCGGATGAAGGCCACTTGCCCTTCGTTGATCCGCCCGTCCTTGACCGTCAGCGATCGCGCCGTGTTGATTCCCAGCACCGCAGCTCCGGAAAGCTCGTGATAGGGACACAGAGTATCGTCGATGTAGCGCCGATAGCGGCTCAGCGGCGACAGGAAGCGGCGCAAGACATCGTAAAGCGGCACGTCATGATTGCCGGGAACGCCAAGCACTTCGTGGCCCGCGCCTTTCAACCGCTCCAGGAAACGGCAGGCTTCCTTGAACTGCTCGGTACGGGCGCGCTGGGTAAAATCGCCGGATATGACCACCAGGTCAGGCTTGGCCTTATCAAGCCGTTCCTCGACTGCCGCTACGAGTTGCTCGTCATGCGCTCCAAAGTGCAGGTCTGACAGATGGGCGATGCGGACCATGGCAGATAAACGCCGGGCAATTGCAATCGCTCCGCTTGCCTCGCATGGTCCGCTCCATGGACCGTACCAAGGCGAACACGGGCACCCGCGAAGTTAGCGAAGGGCTGCGCTTCGACGTCGCCGCGCTTGAGCGTTGGATGAAGGACCATGTCGAAGGCTTTGCCGGCCCGCTGACGGTTAGCCAGTTCAAGGGCGGCCAGTCCAACCCGACCTATCGCCTCGACACGCAACCCGGCCGGGCATTCGTCCTTCGCCGCAAGCCGCCGGGAAAGCTCCTTCCCGGAGCCCATGCGGTCGAGCGCGAGGCGAGAGTGATGAGCGCGCTCGGCGCCCAGGGCTTTCCGGTGCCCCATGTCCATGGACTGTGCGAGGACGAAAGTATCATCGGCACGCCGTTCTTCGTCATGGACCTGGTTGACGGGCGTATTGTCTGGGAAGCCTCATTTCCCGGCCTGTCGCCCACCGAACGCGCGGCGCACTTCGATGCGATGAATGCAACGATCGCGCAGCTGCACAGCTATGATCCCAGCTCGATCGGGCTCGGGGATTATGGCCGCGCTTCGGGCTTCGTCGAACGGCAGGTCGCCCGATGGTCGAAGCAATATGCTTCCGACGTGGAGGCCGGCCGGCTTTCGCAGATGGATGACGTGGTCGACTGGCTGGAAAAGCACCTTCCGGCAGACAGCGGCGACGCGCGCGTCGTCCATGGCGATTTTCGCTGCGACAATATGATCTTCGCGCCGGCGAACCTCGAGTTGCGGCGGTGCTCGACTGGGAACTGTCGACCTTGGGCGATCCAGCCGCCGACTTCGTCTATCATCTGCTGATGTATCGCATGCCGGCCGGCATTTTCACCGGTCTTGCCGGGCTTGACCTTGCCGCGCTCGGAATCCCGTCGGAGCAGGAATATGTAGCGGCATATTGTCGCCGCACCGGCCGCGATGGTCTGCCCAACGTTGATTATCTGATGGTGTTCGTGATGTTCCGCCTCGCGGCCATTCTTCACGGCATCAAGGGACGGCTGGCCCGCGGCAACGCTTCTTCGTCCCACGCCGCGCAGATGGTCGGCCAGCTGGAGCCGCTGGCCGATCTCGCTCTGGCCCAGGCACGCTCGGCCCACCTCTGACTCGCGCCAGCCGCAAAAAAATTTTATCGCAAGTTAATCGCTTCGGGCTGCATGATTCGCTGCCCCAGCCGACGGGGGTCAAGGCGATGCGCGATTTTAAGGGTGAGTGCCGCTGAGCGTGGACCAGCCGCGTCGCCGATGGGCCCTTGGCCCCGACCCGCTTGAGGGCGAAGAACGTCCGACCGTCGAAGGCGTCGTACGGGAGCTACGCCGTGTCCCGCCTACCCGCTTGCTCGTCACCGCGCTGATCATCGCCTGGGCAATCCTGTTCGCCCGCTACAGCTGGGAAATGCCCGTAAGCGTCGGCGCGTGCTACTGCATTCCCGGCTAAACGACGATCCCAGTCGCGACCGATGCCGAACGAGCCTTGTTCGACTGGCGCCAGACGACAGGTCGAGAACCGGCGCCGTGTCGAAGAGGACCAGCGCATCCTGCTGTCCCCTATACGCAAGATACTGTTGCGGGCGACCGCCAAGCGATCTCCGCTCGATCGTGCAATCCTTGCGCGTGCGCTGGCCAACTCGACAAGATGGGCGCCAAGGCGATCGGCATCGACATTTTGATCGACCAGCCACAGCCTGAAGACGCTCAGCTGCTTGCCGACTTTGAAGGAAATGAAGACCCCGGTTTGGCTCGCCTATGCCACCGCCGGACCGGCGGCCAGAATGAAATCGAGCAGTGGCAGCAAGAGTTCATGGACAATTGGTTGCGCCAAGCTTGCCGGCAGCCAAGTGCGGCCAGACCTCGATCCGACTTGAAGCCGACGGCGATAATGTTCTTCGGCGCTGGCCGATCGCTGCCTGCCGGCCTGCCGCCGCTTCTGCCAATTGCCCTGGCCGGTGCCCGGGCCAGATTTCGCCTATCAGGGAAGCGTCGACTTCCGCGCTCCGATTAATTCGGAGCGCAACGTTTTCCCAGCCTGCCAGATCGATCTGTTCGCCGACTCCGGCGATGCGCACCATTGTTCGCCGACCAAGTTCGCGGCCGGACGTATTGATCGGCGGCGAATTGCCGGACCTCGACCAATTTGAAATCCCTCCAGCCGTCTCGAGCAAGCCGACCATCAGCGGACTGGAAGTCGCATGCGACGATGCTGGCGCAATTGCTTGACCGCCGCCTGCCGCGGCCGGCCGGGCCCGTTTCGCTTTGGACGCTCGCCATACTGGTCGTGCTTTGCGGTGCATTCACCGCCATGCTCGACGTCCGGCCTTGGGTCGTGGCGCTGGTGATGCTCGGCCAGCTGGCATTCTTCGGCGCTGCGCCCTTCTATTTCGAATGGATCGGGATCGACACTTATGGCCTGCCCGCATTTGGCTGGCTGGGCGGCTGGGCACTGGCCTATGCCGCGACCGGCGCGGCGGTGCGCGCAGTAGGTTCGGAACAACGCCGCTATGCCCAGTCGGCGCTCGGCAAATATTTGCCGCGCGACATCGCCGCGCAAATCCTGCGCGATCCGAAGAAGCTGTCGCTGACCGGCGAAAAACGCGCGCTCTACACATTGTTCACCGACATCGAAGGCTTCACCGAACTGAGCCACAAGCTTCCGCCGGAAAAGGTTGCGTCGCTGCTCAACGCCTATCTCGATGGAATGAGCGATATCGTGCTCGATCACGGCGGAACGATCGACAAATTCGTCGGCGATGCGGTCGTGGCATTTTGGGGTGCTCCGATCGCGCGTCCTGACGATGCGGATCGGGCCACGGCGGCATTGCTGGCGATGAACCAGTTCACCCGGGAATTCTCGGCAAAGCACAGTGAACCAGGCGCTGAGTTCGGCCGCACCCGCGCCGGGCTCCATTATGGCGACGCCGTGGTCGGCAATTTCGGCGGCGAGGGTCGCCTTAGCTATACCGCGCTGGGCGATGCGATGAATTGCGCCGCGCGGCTCGAAGGCGCCAATAAATATCTCAAGACCATCGCGCTGGTCAGCGACGAGGCGCGTAAGCAGACGACGGTTGATGTCTTCCGTCCGATGGGACGGATCGTCCTTTCGGGCCGCGCCACGCCCGTCGTCGTTTGGGAGCCGGTGCCCGACTTCGATCCAAAGGTTCGCGCAGAGCTTGTCCGATTATGGGAAGCTTATGACCAGGGCGACCGCTCCGCCCTCGACGCAATCGAGCAAATTTGCTTAACCCATGATAAGGATGCCGCCCTTTCGGCCTTCGCCTGCCGTCTTCGCGAGGCGGGACCGGGGGGCGCCGTCCAACTCAAGGAGAAATGACATGGCTCGCATGTTGCTCGCCATCGCAAGTGCAGCGCTTCTCGTTTCCACCTCCGCTGCCGCAGCGGTGCTGGTCGTGCGCTCGTCGGGACCCTCTGCAGCCGCCTATCCTCCGGGCAAGGCGCTGCCCGATACGCATATGCTCAAGCTCAAGCCGAGCGACACGGTCGTCCTGCTGGACTCGCGTGGCACACGCACCCTTCGCGGACCGGGCAGCTTCAGCGTGCTGGCCAGCGCCGCGCCGACAGCCAGCTCGACAAATACCGCCGGCACCAGTGCGCGCCGGGTACGCCTTGGGGCGGTTCGCGGCGCCGGAACGCGCAGCGTCTGGCAAGCGGATCTCAGCCGGTCGGGTAACGTCTGCGTCGCCAATCCGAGCGAACTGACCCTGTATCGCGCCGATGCGAGCAATGCCGCCGACGTGACCCTGGTCGATTCGACCGGAAAGAAGGCGGAGGTGCATTTCGAAGCCAATCAGTCGGATGCCGCCTGGCCTGCCGCACTTCCGGTTACGTCGGGCACCAGGATCAACGTGTCGGGCCTCGAAGCGCCGGCTACGCTCACATTGCGGGTTCTTTCGCCCGTTCCCTCGGGGCTTGAGGGCATGGCCCAGAGCCTCATTCGAGCCGACTGCCAGGCGCAACTGGATGTGTTGATCAATACGTTCAGCACGCGATCCGAAGGCTAGCGTCTCGATGACGATGATGCTTGGCCTCTACCTTGCGATCTTCGCCGCGGCTCTTGGCGCGCTGCTTTCGCGCGCCCGCCTCGCCAATCATTTGCTTCTGGGACTGACCGGCCTGTTCGGTCTGCTTTATGGCCTGCTCACCTTTGGCCTGCTGGCCATGGTCCTGCCTTTCCTGATGTTGATCGTGGCGGGCGTGCAGGCGGCCAGCGTGCTGGGCGCGGACCGTGCAGCCAAGTTCGACGACGACGAAAAGACGATGTTCTCCGGGCCACTCGCAGGCCTCGGCCGCGCCCAGGCCCGCCGCCTGATCGACCAGGGCATGTGGATAGAGGGGCGACCGGGCGACGTTCTGGTCCATGAAGGCGAGCCGGCCGCCCAGCTCTATTTTCTGGCGAGCGGCGCCGGCGACGTCCATTCTCGCGGCAATCTGGTCGGCCGGGTCGTTCCCGGTCAGCTGATCGGCGAAGCGACGGTGCTGGGCGAGTCAGCGGCGATCGCCACCGTCACTCTCACCCAGCCGTCACGCTTCTGGTGCGCGCAGGGCCGCGCGCTCAACGCTTTCCTGGCCGCCAATCCCGATGCGCGGCATGCCCTTGAACATAGCTTCACGATCAGCCTGCGCGAAAAGCTGGACGCAATGAACCGCGCTGCTGCTCCGACCGCCTAATCGGACGGGGTTGACGAAAGGCGTCAGCCCAGGATGCCGTCGGCCAGCAGCAACAGCATCTTCACATCGATCGCGCAGCCTTCGGCGCGCTTCTTCGAAACGAAGTTCGCAATCTCCGAGCGCGGCACCAAATGGACCATGATGTCCTCATGATCGTTGCCGCCGCCATCACCGATCCGACGTCAACCCATGTGCCTGAACCAGGGTGAAGCCTTCGGCGACCATTCCGGGCGAGCTGAAGAATTCGCCCAGCACTTCGATGCGCTCCGCGGTGAAGCCGGTCTCTTCCTCCAGTTCCTTGACCGCCGTCTCTTCGACGCCCTTGTCGATCCTCGTCGCCAACCAGGCCGGCCGGCAGCTCTAGGCAACGGCGGCCCAAGGGAATGCGATACTGTTCGACCAGCACAACCTTACCGTCATGCTCGGCGAAGATCACAACCGCATGGACCCCGCCGCAGCGCTCGACATATTCCCACGGCCCCTCGCGGGCGACGCGGATATACTTGCCTTCCCACTCGACCTTGCGCTCGCTCATCACAGCTCGATCAGCTTGTCGGGGATTTCATTGGTGTCGGTACTGCTCTTGGGGAAATGTTCGGCCAGCACTCCGCCGATCAGCTCGACCGCAGCAACGATGCCGTCGCCAGGCCGTCCTGCCTTCACCATGGGTCACGAGCGCGGCCATCGCCTCGCCCCACGTCTCGGGAGTGGTCACTGCCGTAATCGCCTCATCGCCGATGATTTCAGCGCGGTGCTCGCCCATCGACAGGTAAATGAGGATGCCGGTGCGCCCGATGGTGCGCCGCTCGCCGCCGGTCTTGAACAGCATGACCGCCCGCCGCCGAACCCGGCGCGTCTTGGTCGATCCCGGCGTCAGCGCGAGCCTCAATGGCATCCATTTGAGGATGAACAGGACGACCAGGAATTTGGCCAGCGCGAGGCCCAGCAACAAGGTGAGCAATTCGCGCAGGGTGGGCTCGGCCGACCATCCCACGAGCCGCGTCCACCACAGCTCCAGCTGATGCGGCCAGGCGGCGAAGAAGGCGAGCACCATAAACAGCACCAGCACCGCATAGTGCAGACCGACGTCGTGATAGGCATCCGACCGATCGGCAGCGATGGCGATGATTTCGCCGTCGCTCTTTGCCTCCGCCGCAGCGACAGCCGCGCTGACTTTGGCGTGATCTTCTTCGCTCAATTTCAACATTACCATCCCCCCGAGGCGCCGCCGCCGCCGAACGATCCGCCGCCGCCGGAAAAGCCGCCGCCTCCCCCGAAGCCGCCTCCGCCGCCGCCCCAGCCTCCGCCACGGCCACCGCGACTGATCGCATCGAGGCCCCACAGAATGACCCATGGACTGATGCCGCCGCGGCGGCGGTAGCGCCGGCCGCCGGCACGGCTCGCGATCGAGCCAATGATGACGAAGAAGATGACAACGATGAAAAGGACCGGGAAGGGATTGACGGTTCGCTCGCTCCGTCGGCTTTCCTGCGCGCCAATCTCTTGCGCGCGCTTGGCCGCCTCGGCCGGTGGCAGTTCCATCATCTGGACGATCTGGTCGGCACCGGCAGTAATCCCGCCGCCAAAGTCGCCGGCCTTGAACCGCGGCACGATGCTTTCGCGGATGATCACGCTCGACACCGCGTCGGTCAGAAAGACCCGCGCGCCATAACCCGTTTCGATGCGGACCTTTCGCTCATTGGGTGCGACCAACAGGACGACGCCATCGTCCTTCTGCTCGTTGCCGATGCCCCAGGTCACGACCAAGCCGATAGCCATAATCCTCGATCGTCCGTCCCTCGAGGCTATTCACCGTTGCCACGACGAATTGCCGCCCGGTGCGCGCTTCCAGCGCCTCTGATTTGGAACTGAGATCGGCGATCTGCGCCGGCGTCAGCAGTCCGGCCTGGTCGACCACCCGGCCGGTCAGCTTGGGAAAGGTCTGGGCATTGGCTGGCGTGGCGGCGACGAGCACCGCCAGCCATAGGCCGACAAGGAAGCGGATCACATTAGCCCGCGGTGTTGAAATCGACCTTGGGCGCTTCCTGTGCGCCTGCGGCCGCTTCGAACGGCACCTTGGGCTTGGCGCCGTAGAAGATCTTGGCACCGATCGCGTCGGGGAAGGTGCGGATGCGGGTGTTATAGGCCTGCACAGCCTCGTTATAATCGCGGCGCGAAACCAGGATCGAATTCTCGGTGCCTTCGATCTGGCTCTGCAGCGTCAGGAAATTCTGGTTCGACTTGAGCTCCGGATAGGCCTCTTGCAGCCGCTGCAGCGGAATAATCGCTTGGGTCAGCCGGTTCTGGGCATCGTTGAACGCGCGAACCTTGGCCGGGTCGTCGAGGTCGCTCGGCGCTGAGCTGGACGCTGCCCGGCATCGGCCCGCGCCTGCGTGACCGCGATCAGCACGCTGCTTTCCTGCTTTGCATAGCCCTTCACCGTCTCGACCAGGTTGGGAATGAGGTCGGTGCGGCGCTGATATTCGCTCTGCAACATTGGCCCATTTGGCGTTGACATTCTCCTCGGCCGTCGGGACCGAGTTAAGGCCGCATCCAGCCAGGCGAAAGGGCGGCAAGCGGTGCGAGAAGGCCGAAACGACGAAGTGCAGTCATGTCCAAGTCCCCCATGTGGGCCAAAGTGGCTTACATAGGTAGGACAGTCCCATGCCCCTTTCAATCGCCCGCGAAACGAGGACAGGCTGCGTGTCGTCCACAGAACTTCGGGGGAATGAACCATGCTTTCCGAATTCAAGGCCTTCATCGCCCGCGGGCAACGTGCTCGATCTGGCGGTCGCCGTGATCATCGGCGCCGCCTTTGCCACCATCACCAAAAGCCTGACCGACGACCTCATCATGCCGGTGGTCGGCGCAATCTTCGGCGGGCTGGATTTCGCCAGCTATTTCATCGTGCTGGGCCCGATACCGGAAGGGTTCGGCGGCAATCCGGCAAGCTATGCCGACCTGAAGGCTGCCGGAATTCCGGTTCTCGGCTGGGGCCAGTTCATCACGGTGCTGATCAATTTCCTGATCCTGGCCTTCGTCATCTTCCTGCATCGTTCGCAGCGCCACCAAGATGATGAAGCGCGGCGAAGAGGCCCGGCCGGACCGACGGAGGTCGATCTGCTGACCGAGATCCGCGACGAGCTCGGAAGCGCTAGCGCTCGGGACCTGCTCAAAGCCGGACCAGCATCTCCGGGATCTTGTCGGATGCCGGGCCGACGTCCCAATGGACCTGGCGTCCGGCCGGATGGGCGACCGGCCCGTCCTCGCTATTGTTGGTCAGGATTTCGCCGTCGGTGACGATCGTGAACCGGCCCTCGGCGCGCGACACCGGTCCATCGTTGCCCTTGTCGGGAAGGCCCATCATCTTGGCACGGGCGCCGAACGGGCCCTGATCCGCCGGTCAGCGCCGGTGCCGTGACCATCACCGACCCGTCATTGCGCTGCCTGATGCGTGATGAACGGGATGATGAGGTCGCTATTGGGCATCATCGGGAAGGCATAATCCTGCCCGATCCGGCCCTCGAAATGATAGTCGACGTCGAACACGCCCTTGCCCTTGTAGGTGACCGACCGCCAGCCTTTGTACTTCATCAAATTCTCGGCGAAGCGGCGGTTTGAACGCGTCGTCGGTTCCCGGCAGGCCGAACAGCTTGGCCATATTGTCTGATTCCTTCAGGCGCTCGGCATTTTTCTCGGCCGCCTTCTTGTCATATTCGGCCTTGAGCCTGGCGATCTCGGCGGCGGTGCAATTGCGCACTTCGTCGGATTCTTCGCTGTCGGCCCCGTCGCCGGGCTCCAGGGTAATCGGGATCGCATCCGACACAACTTCGCTCCGCCCGTCGGCATAACAGCGCGCCATATCGGCCTTCCAAGGTCCCGCCGGCGGCCCCTTGTCGTCGGGCATTTGCAGGATGACCTCGCCGCGATAGTCGAGAACGAAGCTGCCGTTCTTGCGCAGCGCAAGTTCGGACGTGAACTTGCCTGGTCCCCACAGGCAGCCGCTCAGCATCAGCGGCGCGACCGCAACCGCGAGCATTTTCCCCCAGATGCGCATCCCGTTGCCCCCTTTCGGTCGAGCCTATTTTGGCGCGCCCGCTGAATCCGGCTTCCTTGCGAAGGTCGTCGCCAGACATGGCTGCCCCGTCGAGCACGACCAGTTCGACGTGGCGAAGATCGCCGATGTTCTTTTCGGGATCGCCACTGACGAGCAACAAATCCGCTTCCTTGCCGACCGCGATCGATCCGGTGCGCTTGTCGGCCTTGACGTTGCGCGCCGCATCGATGGTCGCAGTGGCCAGCGCTTCGGCCGTCGTCATTCCGCCCTCGACGTACAGCTCCAGTTCGCGAACCAGCTCCAGCCCGCTGCCGTCGGTCCCGGCGACGATCGGTACCCCGGCCTTTCGCATCACCGCGACATATTCGACCATATGCTTGACGCTGGCGACGGCATCGTCCCGCGTCATTCCTTCCAGCAACGGCAGCGGTCCCGACTTGAAACCCCGCTCGGTCGCCGGTGGAAGCGTGCCGACATAGGCGGTGTAGGCCGGGGAGACTTTGCCTGCCTCAGAGAGAAGCGTTCCTTCAACCACGACCAGCGTCGGATCGACCGCGATATGCTTGTCTGCCAGCGTCTTGATCACCGTCTTGGTCGGCTCCGCGTTGAAGTCGACATCCTTGAAATATTTGCCGGGGCCCAGCAGCCGCATCGTCGTGTTCGACTTGGCGACCACCTCGTCGGGCATCGCCTGCATCGTCGCGAAATAGATGTGGGTGATCTCGTCATAGCCGGCGTTGACCGCATCCAGGGTGCGCATGCCCGCCGGAATATGGCCGTGGACGTGGAGCCCGAGCTTATGCGCCTCGGCCGCGGCTGGCGGAATCCATTCGGGCTTCATCGACGTATAGAATTTGACCGCGGTCAGCCCCGCATCCTTGACCTTATGGACGGCGGCGATCGTCTCCTCGAGGCTCGACACCGTCAGGCTGCCCTGCGCGGCGAGCGGGCCTTTCTGGTCGATGATCACCGACGAGAATGTCTCGGGCGCGACCAGCGCCCCCTCGGCGCGGCGCTTGCGCTGCGACACGGCCAGTTCGATGCTTCCGCCTGGATTACGGATCGACGTCACGCCCAGCGCGACCTCGCTGAGCACATTGAAATCGTCGGAAACATGCATGTGGCTGTCCCACAGCCCGGGAACCAGCGTCTTGCCGGTCCCGTCAATGACCTTGGCACCGGCCGGGAGCTTCGGCAGCGCCGTTCCGACGAGGCTTATCTTGCCGTCACTGACGACGACATTCTGGCCTTCGACAAAGCGCTCCTTGTCGGCGTCGTAAATCTTGACGTTGCGGAACAGGATCGGCTGCCGCGCATCGGCGGTGAGCAGCCGCTTGGCGATGGCCGGTGCCAGCTCGGCGATCGCCGCCTCCTGGGCCGCGATCAATGGCTTCAGATTCCCCTCATAGCCGGCCGGAAGCAAGCCAAGCCCGCCGAAGAAGCCGAACAGCTTGCCCTGCTCGTCGAGCCAGACCGGCTGCGGCGTCTGGTTCACGCCTTTCAGGAAATAGAGCCGGATCGTCTTGGGGCCAGCCGGACCGGTTACGGTCATCGTCCGCGACGGCTCGAGCGCGCCGCGCCCGGACGGCAAGAGCGACAATCCGCCTGCTCCCGCGCGGAGGAAAGTAGAAATCCCTGCATCATTGGCAAGGAATGCGCCGCCGTATGGCAAGTACATTGCCTGTCCTGCCGGCGCTTCGCCCTCATCGACCGGCGACTTCCAGTGCGCCATCGCCTGGTCGATCGCGAATGTCTCGGCAGAATCGCCCGACGGCGTCACGCCGCGAATAACGACGCTGACCGGCTTTCCGTCCTTGTCGAAGCGGATGACCTCGTCCTGCTCGAACACCAGGCCGCGAAGCAGGATCGATTCCCGATAGGCGACGCTGCCGTCCGGGAGCGTCCAGCGCCACTCGTCGCCGTGCTTGCCGGCCTCAGACACCACCACGAAATGATCGGCGTTGGCCGGTGGCTGAAGAAGCTGTTCTTTTGGAACCGGCGCGGCGGCCAGGGCTGCAGGCGACACGGCAAGGCAAAGCGCGAACAGGGCACGGCGTATGAACATCAGGCGACTCCCCCGGTTGGACAGCGCAACCTGCGCGGAGAGTTGCGGCACGGCAAGCCGCACTTCGACCAATGACCGGAACCATCGGAAAAAGTGGGGATGCCGCTGCTCGCTTGTCCCCGGGCAAGCTGCGCACGGCATTCTGTTGCCCGGTGCTTCGCGTCTGTCGGGAAAAGGTGGGAGGCTTCTGTTGCCCGGTGCCTCCCGTACCGCTGGAATCCCCTTCTGTTGCCCGGTGGGGTCCAACCGCGCTTTTGTCCTTGTAACTTCAGACCGTTAGGCCCTCAGTTACGCGGCAATTGCGAGCGCCTCGTTATCGTTGGCACTTGTGTGAATGAGCCGTTAGCGGTCGGCTCATACCGATCGGCAACCAGGCCTTTAATGCACTCGTCGATCCTATTTCGCCCCCATCAGCAGCGGCGGACCCTTCATGGTTCTCGCTTCGCCGCTGGTGGTGGAGGCGCCGGGGTACTGCCCCCCGGGTCCGAAATGCCTATTCCACCAGATACTCTACCGACATAGCCGGTTTCCCGGCTTGCCCAAGATAGGTGACGGGCGCGTTCCAGATGCAAGTGATTGACAAAATGCGCCCCGCTACGGAACCGTGACAAAGTGGTTGCGTTGGAACCGTCCATGTGAGGGCGGCGATAGCGCCTCCGCACTGAAACAAAGGGGATTTTTGATGAAGAAGCTTTCGTTCGCCATCGTTGGGGCCGCTGCACTCGCTCTCGCCGCTTGCGGCGGCAAGGGTGACGACGCGCTCGGCGACAACATCGCCGACAATCTATGATGCAGCCGCCGATAACCTCGAAGCGGCGGCCGACAACACTGCCAACGCTGCGAAGTCGCGACGCCCTGGAGAACCAGGCCGATGCGCTTCGCGAAGAGGGCGAAAACAAGGAAGATGCAGTCGACGATGCCGACGTCAACGCACAGGCCGTCAACGCAATGTAATCATTGCTTCACCCTCGGGGTGGAATGGAAGGGTCGGCGCCTTCGGGCTGCCGGCCCTTTTTTGCAGGGCCAATCCTGCTAGGGCGGTGACGATGACCGATGAAGCCATTCCCGCCGCGACGCTGGTCGTTTGGCGCGATCCCGCATCGGGCGACGCAGGTCATCCCAGATCCTGGTCGTCGAACGGTCCGCGACGATGGCATTTGCCGCGGGTGCGATCGTATTTCCGGGTGGACGGGTAGATGCAGCCGATCAGGCGCTGGCAGAGGCCTTGGGCCGTCCTGACGACGCCGCAAAGATCACCGCGATCCGCGAAACGATCGAAGAAACGGCGGTGATCCCGGCCCTGCGCGGTGTCGGCGATCCCGCCTTGGGCTGGTGAATTGCAACGAGCCCTTCTCGAGGGATCCGATTTTGCGGCCCTGCTGACGCAATTTCGCCTGGAGCCGGACCTCGACGCGCTGACCCCGTTTGCGCGCTGGATGCCGGCGTTCAAGCAGCCGCGGAAATTCGATACGATGTTCTTCCTGGCTCCGGCCCCCGCCGGCGACTGGCAACCCAACCCGCAACCCGGCGAATGCGTCGCTGCCGAATGGGCCGCTCCGTCCGAGCTGCTCGAAAGGATCGACCGAGGTGAGGCGAGCGCGATCTTTCCGACGAAGCGCAATCTGGAACGACTTGCCAGGCACGCCGCTCTCAGCTCCGCGCTGTCCGACGCGCAAGCTCATTCGCTCGAGACGATCATCCCGTGGGTCGAGGAAATCGACGGCGATCCGGCACGTCCGCATCCCCGAAGGGCGCGGCTACCCGGTAATTTCCGAGCCGCTTGCCACCGCCTTTCGCGCCTGACGCGACTCGCAGGCAAAGGAAAGGGGCCCGCGGCAATGCCGTGGGCCCCTCCTCATTCGCTTGCCGCGGCTAGAGGCGGCGAGCGAACTAGCTCAGATGCTTCGACAGATGCTTGTTCATTTCGAACATGGTGCACTTGTCGACGCCAAAGACCTTCTTCAGCTTGTCGTCAGCAAGAATTTCCCGCTTGTTATTCGGGTTTTGCAGGTTGTTCTTGCGAATGTGATCCCACACCTTCGATACGACTTGGCTGCGCGGCAGCGGGTCTCGAACCCGACGATCGCGGCAAGATCCGCCGACGGCTTTACCGGACGGGCAAGTCCGCCCCCTGCTTTACGACCAGTCCCGCTCATGCTTTTGCCATTTGGCCCTCCTGTTGTTCTGAGAGAGATAGAGCGCGATTCCCCTCTGTGCGCAAGAGGGAGACAGTCATCAAAGTGGTTAATTTCAGCGATAGTTGAACGGAACGACCCGATTGGCGGCGTCATGACCGATATCGGCACGTCCCCGAAGGCGATTCCGGCCCGTTCGCACCAGTCGCGAACGATGGATTCGGCATCGCTTCCGAACGCCGGATCATTCTCCGGAATCTCGCTGATCCTGCCCATTCGGATCTGCGCCACGCGGCGGACCGCCGCGCTTCCCGTTACATGGAACATCGTCCGGTCGATCCGATATTCATGCTCGGCGACATCCTCGATCAGCAGCTCGACGCCGGTCGAAGTCGGGCTCGATGGCAGTTCCCGAGCAGGTTGCGACAGGACCGTCAGGTTGAAGGCCATCGCCCGCCGACCCGGTCTCAAGGCCCGGCTCCAGCGCCGACTCGTCGCGCCGCACCAGCCAGTCGAGCGCGCGGTGAATCGCCGCCTCCCCGCCCTGACGCGCAACATCCTGCACCATCGGCCCGTGGGCGACATTGAGGCCGGCCTTGTGGAATGCAGCAAGCAGGAAACCGGCGTCCGAATAGCCGAGATAGGTCTTGGAGCGCGCCGCCGGCGGGCAGGTCGCGCCGCGGCCGCTTCGGCGATCCGGTTGGAGCCATAGCCGCCGCGCGCGAACCAGATCGCGTCATACGCGATCGTCGGCCATGACCTCGCGCAGTGCCTCGAGACGCGCTTCGTCCGGACCCGGCGAAATGGCCGTCGGTGAAGAAAGCATTGCGGATGGATGACCAGCTCCGCATCGCCCCGCGCAGCAGCAATCGCGCTCACGGCCTCGGCGGCCTCGGGCCTCAATGTGCAGCTTGGCGCGACGACCGCGATCTTCATCGTGCGCATCATTTGCACAAGGCCGCGCGCCCGCATAGGGCATCGCTCCCAATGACCGACCAATATTTCTTCTGCGGAATCGGCGGCAGCGGCATGCTGCCCCTCGCCGCCATATTGCGTGCGAGCGGCGCGCGGGTCGCCGGCTCCGACCGCTCGCTCGACGCCGGCCGCCTCGGCGTCCAAGTTCGACTATCTTCGTCGCTCGGCATCGCCCTCGCGCCGCAGGACGGCTCCGGGCCTTGCCGAAGGAATGACGCTGGTCACCTCGGCGGCGGTCGAGCAAACAATTCCCGACGTCGTCCGCGCGCAGCGAACTGGGTCTTGCCGCTTTGACCCGGCCGCAGCTGCTGGCCAAGCTGCTCAACGCCGCGCAGACAAGCATTGCCGTCGGCGGGACCAGCGGCAAGTCGACCGTCACCGGCATGATCGGCTGGATCCTTCACGCACTCCATCGCCAGCCGACCGTGATGAACGGCGCGGTGATGAAGAATTTCGTTTCGCCCAGCGCGCCATTCGCCTCGGCGCTGGTCGGCGATCCCGAACTGTTCGTCAGCGAAGTCGACGAAAGTGACGGCTCGATCGCGCTCTATCGGCCGACGGTTGCGGTGCTCGGCAACATCAGCCTCGACCATAAGGAAATGGACGAGCTGCGCGTCGCTGTTCGGCGGCTTCCTCGCCGCCGCCGGCAAGGCGGTGGTCAATCTGGACGATCCCGAAACGCGGCTGCTCGCCGACAGCCTGCCAGCGGAGCGGCGCATCGGCTTCGGCTTCGATAGCCCGGGCGCTGAGCTGATCGGCCGGAACCTCGAACTGCTTCCCAGATGGCGTTCGCTTTACGGTCGGAGATGGACGGGGAAAAGCATAAGGTCGAACTTGCAGTCCCCGGCCGCCACAATGCGATGAATGCGCTGGCTGCGCTCGGCGCGGTCCATGCGCTCGGCATTCCGCTGCGGAGAAGCGGCCGCCGCCCTGGCTCGCTTCGCCGGCCTCAAGCGCCGGCTGGAAACCGTCGGCACTGCGGGCGGCGTCACCGTCATCGACGATTTCGCGCACAATCCCGACAAGATCGCTGCGACCTTGGCGACGCTGACCGCCCAGCCCGGCCGGCTGCTGATCATGTTCCAGCCGCACGGCTATGGCCCGCTCGCGAAGATGGGCGAGGAGCTGGCGGCGACATTCGCCGACGGGCATGCGCGAAGGCGACCGGCTTTACCTTCCCGACCCGGTCTATCAGGGCGGAACGGTCGATCGAGTCGCGTGGCTCGGATTGGCTGGCCGAGGCGATCCGCGCGGCCGGAGGGCATGCCGAGCATATTCCCGAACGCGCTGCGATCGGCGAACGATTGCTGGCGAATGCCCTGCCTGGAGATCGCATCGCGATCCTCGGCGCACGCGACGACAGCTTGAGCGAATTCGCGATCGAACTGGTTGAGCGGCTCGGCTAGGAACAGATGCCAGCTCGGCGATTTTTAGCCCATGAATGCCGCGCCCCAGCTGTTCCTCGACTGCGACGGAGTGCTTGCGGATTTCGACGCGGGCGCGATCGACATCCTCGGCATGTCGCCGCACGCATTCGAGGATCGCCATGGCAAGCGCGAATTCTGGCGGCGGATCGCCCGGGCCACGGATTTCTACGCGCGCCTGCCGCTGATGGCCGACGCACGACACGCTGTTCGACGCGGTCGAGCATCTCGATCCGATCATTCTGACCGGCCTACCGCTTGGCAACTGGGCCGCGCCGCAAAAGGTTCGCTGGGCCGAGCGAGCATTTCCCCGGCACTCACATCATCACCTGCATGGCGCGCGACAAATATCGCCACATGAAGGGCGCCGACGTGCTGGTCGACGACCGGGAGGATCATCGTGACAAATGGGAAGCCGCGGGCGGGATCTTCGTTCATCACAAGAGTGCGCGCGAAAGCCTTGAGCAGCTCGCCGCAATCTATCCGACGGTGAAACGGTCGCGTGAGCTTAGGCGGCGGCCGCCTGATCGACCTTCTCGACCCACTCCGGCCAGAACACCGGCTCCCGCGTGGACCAGCCGGGCGCGGTCGCCGCGCTTTCGCTGATCGACTGCAGCAGCACCCGGCGACGATCCGGGTGAAGGTGCGGCAGCGCCGCGGCCGCGCAGAAAGCCGCCGGAAGCCACGGCCGGACGCTGGCGCCAAGCAGCCGCTCGTAAAGGAACCGGAAGGCCGCGAAATTCTGCAAGCGATCCTGGCCCAGGTCGAACGCGGCCAGCGTCACCAGCATGCCCAGGAACGGCTCGATCATGTCGAGGCCGCTGTCATCAGGAATTTGCACGCGAAGATGGTCGATCTGCTTGTAGAAGCGCGCCTGCGCGGCGATCGCCGCAGCCTCGATCTCGTCGCGCGCCCAAGTCTCCATCGGGTCGGAGCGGCCGTAAGCGACATCCAGCGAACGGCGGATGTAGCGCTGCGTCGCTTTCGGGAAGGAAGCGAATTCCTTCATCTCCGAAATGAGCAGCGCGCCACCGGCGGGCTGGCTCGTCCTGGTCGCCATGATCCCCGACTCCTCTAACTCTAAGGCAGGATCATGCGGCCGATTGGGTTGCCAATCTCTTAACCAAAATCCCACCCCCCATTCACATTGAATCAAAGGGGAGTCTTGCGCCGCAACATGAATTTCTCACCGCGACGACTAATATTCGCGGCTGTGTTTTTCAGGGCACGATGAAATCAGGGATTTCCGGCAGTCTCGGGTTTAATCCCCAAATATGACTATTCGGGGAAATCCAGACGACGGGGCCGGTTTGGACGACCCGGGCTGGGTCGTGGAGATCGGATCCGACGCATCCATCGATTCGTCGCTGCCAAGGTCGACCTTGGCATCCTCATCCTCCGGATGCTTCTTCACCTTGAGTTCAAGTTCGCGATCCGGTTCGCCCGAAAGCGTGGGCGCCGGAGGATTCTTTCCCTTCTTTGGATCCGTTTTTGGGTCCGCCATGATTGAACCTTCCAATTTCGGTTTCGAACAAAGAACGAGTGCCGCCACCGGGCGTTCCGCCTTCGCAGGACCCAAATGTTCGACCGATAGGCGGCGCAGGTCTGCCAACGGACAAGCGTGCAATTGTCGATTTGGGTGAAGTGTCCCTAATGAGCTTCCTAGATGAACGGATATTCACCTTTCTCGCCGCACGGCCGCTTTGCCGACTGGCGCCTCGCTACCCAGTCGATCATCGGCTTCTGGGCCTTTTACCTCGTCACCGTACTGCTACGCGGCCTGTTCGGGCCGGAGGCGGCATCGGCGATCGGCTATCGAGCGATCAATGCCGCCTTGGGCTTGATCCTCACCTTCCTGATTTATGCGGCCATTCGCCTGCTTGCGCGCGAAGGCAGCATTAGGCGGATGGCGATCGTCGCCGCTGTCGCCGCCCTCCCCGCCGCGATACTCATGTCGGCCGCAAGCCTGAGAATGGCGACGTGGTCCGACCAGATGGGCGAACAGTCGAAGATCACGACCCAGGAAGGCATCGCGATCGTCCAGCGCGGCCAGAACGTCCGCATCATCAAGCAGGGCGGCGACGAGCTTGAGGTCAACCTTCCCCCGGTCGAGGAGATCATCGCGTCCAAGATGCCGCGGCTGATCGCTGACGGCACCGTTACCTGGTATTTCCTGCTCGCCGCCTGGTGCGCCTTCTTCATCGCCATGACGCAGCAGCATCGCACGCGAATTACCGAACTTCGGCTGGCGGAAGCGGAGACCGCGGCGCATGCCGCCCAGGTCCGCGCGCTGCGTTACCAGGTCAATCCGCACTTCCTGTTCAATACGCTGAACAGCCTGTCGTCGCTGGTCATGTCGGGCCGCTCCGACCGGGCCGAAGACATGCTGATGGCGCTGTCCACCTTCTTTCGCACCAGCCTGTCGATGGACCCGTCGGCCGACGTCAGCCTGGCGGAAGAGATCGGACTGCAGCGGCTTTACCTGGAGATTGAAAAGGTTCGCTTTCCCGACCGGCTGGACGTCAACATCGATATTCCCGAGGACCTGGCGGAAGTGCGCGTGCCGGCGCTGATCCTTCAGCCATTGGTCGAAAACGCGATCAAATATGGAGTTTCGGCGACCACTGCCCGGGTTGACGCTGTCGATCCGCGCTCGCCGCCTCGATGGCGGACGCATGCAGCTCGACGTAACCAACCGCTCGATTGGCTCAAGCTCGAAGAAGGCAGCGGCACCGACCCACGAGGGCACCGGGCTCGGCCTTTCCAATGTGTCGCCAACGGCTGCATGCTCATTTCGGCAGCCGTGCCGATGTGTCGCTTCGGCCCGATCCCGGGCGGCTACGAAGTTTCCCTCGCCATGCCAGTGGACGAAGATGACTGACAGTAACGGATTGAAAATCCTGATTGCCGATGACGAGCCGCTGGCAGCCGAGCGGCTGCAGATGCTGCTCGCCCGGATCGACGACGTCCATCTGGTCGGAACCGCGCACGACGGCGAAAGCGCGGTGCGCATGGCCGAAGCGCTTGAGCCCGACCTGTTGCTGCTCGACATCGCCATGCCGGGCCTGGACGGGATCGAAGTCGCGCGCGCCTTGTCGCGACAGCGGGCAATCGCCAGCCGTCGTGTTCGTCACCGCCTTCGACCAGTTCGCGGTCGCGGCCTTCGACGTCGCGGCGATCGACTATCTGATGAAGCCGGTCGATGCGGAGCGGCTGGCCCGCTCGATCGATCGTGCTCGCGCCTATCTCGATGCCCGCAGTCGAGCGCCCGCTGGACGAGGCGCCGTCCGCACCGTCTCAATGGCTGGAAGAATTCTGGGCGTCCGACCTGTCGGGCCTGGTGCGCATCGCCGCGCGCGACATCGACCGGGTCACCGCCGAGCGCGACTATATGCGGCTGCATGTCGGCAAGCGCAGCTGGCTGATCCACCATTCGATGACCGCGCTTGAGGAAGGGCTGGATCCGGAGCTGTTCGTCCGGCTCCACCGCTCGGCGATCGTCCGCCGCGACTTCATCGCTGGCTTCACCCGCAATTCCTCAGGCCGCTGGATCGCGCGGCTGGCCGACGGCAATGAGCAGCCGGTGGGCCGCCTGTACGCCGACCAGGTCCGAGCGATCGCTGGGCGCTAACCCTTTCCGGTTCGACCAAAGGTTGCGGCGCGAAGTAGGGTCGGGATGTCAGGGGTCTCCCCTCCTCGCGCCGCATCGTCACCTGAGCGTCAAGTCGCGGCAATTTGCACTCGATGCTCGACGGGAATCATTGCGGGCTCGACCGGCAATCATAACAGCAGACGAACGGCTGCCCCGGACTGACGAACGACTGTCGGCTATTCGTCTTCCCGTTCGCCACCGGCGACCGCACCGGTCACCACGACATCCCAGGTCACATTGCCGAGCGTGCGAATGATGTCGGGAAGGACCTCGACCGCGATCAGCAGCGCCAGCGGCTCGATCGGCACGCCCATCGCCAGGGAAATCGGAGCAATCGAGGTGACGAAGGACAGCGCGCCCGGAAGGCTGACCGCCCAATAGCTGGCGATGGAGGCGACCGCGAAGCCGGCGATGAGGTTGCCGGCGTGAAGATCGACGCCCATCCAGTAGGCGACATAGATGGCGACGGCGATGTTCATCGCCGGCCCCGTCGCGCGGAACAGGGCGACCGCCAGCGGCAAGGTGACGTCGGCATTGCGTTGCGGCACGCGAAGGCGCGCAGACGCGTCCAGCATCGCCGGCAGCGAAGCAAGGCTCGACTGCGTCGAAATGGCCACCGCCTGCGGCGCGATCATTGCCCGGGCGAAGTCGCCCAGCCGCCACCGCGCAAAGGTCACGGCAACGACATAGGCGATCAGCGTCACGACGATGCCGATCACCGACACCATCACGACATAATGAAGCACCGCGCCAAACGCCGCTCCGCCCGCGCCTGCCCCGACGGCGAACGCCAGGCCGAGGACGCCGATCGGCGCCAGTGCACAGCACCCAGCCGACGACCACCAGCATCGCATCCTGGATGCCCTTGAAGAAGCGACCGACCGCCTGCCGCCCTTCGCTTTCGATCCTGCGTCACCGCGAAGGCAAAGACCGCAGTGAACACGACCAGCGCCAGCACCTTGTCATTCGCCGCAGCAGCGATCGGGTTGGTCGGGATCAGGCCTCTCAGCCAATCCTGTACCGTCGGCACGGACGCGGCGGTCGCCGAACTGTCGACGCTCGCCAGGCCGGCGCGCAATGCCTCGGCGGCGCTGGTCGGAAGTGGAAATGCTTCGAGCAACGCCGGCATGGCGAGCGCCCCAAATGCCGCCGAGCTGGTCAGCACCACCACGAACCACAGGATCGATCGCCCCGCGATTCCGCCCGCGCGTGCCTGGTCGGCACCGGACACGATGCCGGTGATCAGCAGTGCGATGATCAGCGGAATGACGGTCATCTTGAGCGCGTCGAGCCAAAGACCGCCCACCGTCGAAGCGACCTGGACCAGCGGCTCGCGATATGCACCGGCTTGCGCCGACAGTGCGCCCAGCAGCAGCCCTGCTAATAGCGCGCCCAGTACCAGCCATGTCGAGCGTCGGCTCGACGTCGCTCATCGCGGCTTCCGGAACTTGAAGATGAAGCGATCGGTCTTGCCGCGGATCTTCGGGTCGAACACCAGCAGGCTGTGGTCGTCGGCCGGATTGCGCAGCAGGTCGCTGGTCCCCTCCAGCTTGAAGCCCGCTTTCGTGAAGTCTGCCTTTACCGTTGCCGGGTCGATGCGATGCAGCTTTTCCACCGTCGCACGCGTGTCGCCGGGGTTAGCAACATGATCGATTACGCCGACCACGGCGCCCGGCTTCATGGCGTCGTAAATGGTCTTCAGCCATTGGTCGGGGTCCATGCGCCCGATCCCGTATTTGGCGCTCTCCCAATAGACGTCATGATAATCGAGGTTGATCAGCATGAAGTCATAGGTGTTCGAGGGAAGATCGGGGGCTTCCATCGGGCTGACACGAAGCCACACATTCGGCTGCTTCGCCTTCAACGCCATATAATTGTCGTATGACTTCTGGTCGTAGAATTGCTTCGGCTCCCAGATCGACACTCGTCCGTTCGGTCCGACGGCAGGAGCGGTGATTTCCGCCCAATAGAGGTTGCCGCCAAATGGATCGGCAACCCGCATTCCCTTTTGCAGGCCAAGGAACTTGAGCACCTCGGCCGGCTTGCGCAATTCGTCCAATTTGACGTTGGCTTCGCTTCGGGATGCGGTTGCCGCCACGCTTGCTTTGACGTCCGCCGGGGCTGCCGAAATCGCTGCGGGAGCCGCCGCTAACAAACCCGCCAAGATCAACGACCGCATATGTGCCTCCTTCGAATTGCCGGCGAAGGCTTATCGCGGCACTGCTTACGGCGCCAGAGCGCTGCGAATCCAATCTCACAGATTTTCGACGAACGTCCGCTCCCCTTTACTTTGATGCATCCTCGGCTAGCGTGCCGGGGCTAATTGAGAGGCCTTATCATGGCGACACTGGCGGGGGCGCCGGCCGACCGGCAAGCGGCGGAACGGAAATTCTATTCGCGCATGGCGCTGCTGCTTTTGGCAGTCGTGTTCATCGGATTTGCGCCAAGCTTCTATTTGCGGGGGGTTGTGCCGTCCTACCCCCGCCCCAATCCGACGTTGCCGTTATCGGTGCTGGTGCACGGAGCCTTGTTCACGACGTGGATGCTGGTGTTCGTCGCGCAGACGCAACTGGTCGCTGCGCGCAAGGTTGAGCTTCACATGCGCCTCGGGAAGCTCAGCTTCCTGCTCGCGCTGGCGATTATTCCGATGATGTATCTGGTCGCTGTGTGGCAAGTGGCACGCGCCAACCAGCCGCCCTTCACCGATCCGCTCAACTGGACGATCGTCCCGCTCGCCGTCATCCCCTCTTATGCCATCCTGGTCTGGCAAGGTTGGGCCCGGCGCAAGCAGGCGCAGTGGCACAAGCGGCTGATGCTGAGCGCAGCCATCCTGGTCATGCTTGGTCCGGCGGTTGGCCGCATCCCAATGGCCCCGCCAACGCTTGGGGGGTTCCTGTTCCAGGTGATAGTCGGACTCGCGCTGTTCGTTCCGCTGTTCGTGTGGGACCGTCGGCGGGACGGCCGAGTGCATCCAGCGACCTGGCTAGGCTTTTTGCTCGCGGCGGTTACGTCGCTGCTTCCCATTGCAATCATCGCCAGCGGCGCCTGGGCCCCGATCGCAGCCCATCTTCCGGGCATTTAGGCGACTAGCCGCGCGGCTTTCGAGCCGAACCGCGCATCTCTCTGCCGATCTGTGCGTTGGCAGGGTTGTGATCCTGCCGACCGATCGTTCCCGGCTGGGTCATGAGGCGGCGGGCTGGCCAGCTCCGCCGCCTCCATTTTTTTGAATCGCTAACCCTTGCGCTTCAATCAGCCTGATAATCGCAGCGTGACGGGCCTGCTCGTCGCCGGCAATCTTTTCCAGGGCGGTTCGGATTTCATCAAGCTCTTGCTCGTTCAGATGCTCAATTCCGATGAACTCGTTGCGGGCGTCGCTGACAGCACGGATCAGCTCATCGAGCTTGGCCTGGATCGCCGCGCCGTCGCGGTTCTGGGAATTCTGGATAAGGAATACCATCAGGAAGGTGACGATGGTCGTACCCGTATTGATGACCAGCTGCCACGTATCGGACCAGCGAAATATCGGGCCCGACACGGCCCACACGACGATGACGGCCAGCGCGAGCAGAAAGGCTTTCGGTCGTCCTGTCGCAGCCGAAACCTGGGTGGCCATTCGTTCGAACGATTTTATCACGCTGCCTTACTCCCGCTTTCCGCCGCCATCGCATGGAGGAGTTTGATCGCTTCATGAGCCGAAAGTGCCGCCCCCTCCTGCCACAGGCCGACATAGGACAGGTGCTCGCCGGCAAACAGGATGGGCCCCTCAGGCTTCAACAGCTCCAGATAGGCTCCGGTCCGCCGCGCCGTAGCGGCAGGCCCATCGTCCCACAGGGCACCGACCCCCTCGGAATAAGCGACCTGCCCCCAATTTATCGCAACCGGGCTGCTCAGCAGCGCCGCCTTCCCCGGATGCAACGCCTCGACCGAATCCCGGCTTATGCGGATCTGCTCGGCAATCGGCAGCTTGGTGAAGGCCTCGGGCGTATCGGGGTGGGTCCATCCAGCAACATAGGCGCCGACCAGCACGCCTCGCGGCGACATATGCCGGTCACTCGGATAAATGAGGTTCTCGTTAAGCCGATCGGTCCAGGCCAGTCCGCCGTAAATCCCCTCGTCTTCCCAGAAACGGGGAGCTTCGAACGCAACCTTGGCGCTTTTCAGGTAGGGCACATTTTTGAGGGCGGCCTGCTTGGCTGGCGAGAAGTCATTGGGAATGCGGCTTAGAAGGTTAGCGGGCAGCGTGCAGACACAATAATCGGCGCGAGTCACATTGCCGCGATGCTCGATCCGTACCCGATTGCCTTCACGCCGAATGGCGCCGACTGGCTGGTTGAAGCGGACGCTAGCCTTGACTTCACGATATAGCGCCCGTGCAATCTGATCCATGCCACCGACCGGCTGCAGCATGGTCGGCTGCATGTCGATAATCGCTTCGAAAATCTGCGGAAAGGCGGCTCCCCTGCTCGGCAAGACTTCCTTCAACGTCAATGGATCGAGCGGGTGGCCAGAGTCGTCATAACCACCGGGCCAATCGCTGAAGCCAAGGGATGCTCGGGCCGTTGACACCCCTTTGTCATTGAGTCCGCCGTAAAAGCCGAGGAACTGGCGAAACTGTTCCAGCTCTTCCTTGGGCATCTCGGCATTCAGCGCCTTGCCGTCGACTGCCTTTGCCAGCAGCTCGGCAAGGCGGGATTGCAAGCTGTAGATCATCTGGCGACCGCGATGGATCTTGCCGCCGAAATCCCAACCCGTCGCTTGATGGCTGTTGACGAATGTTTCCATCGGCACGCCGAGCCGGCGGGCATAGCCAAGGATTGCATAATGCACCGACGGGATGCGCGCTGCACCCGCATTGAAATAGAGGCCGGGCGAAAAATTGGCCTGTTGCATCGGCCGTTCCGCCTGAACGACCCGGTCGTTGCCGCGAATGGTCCACACTCGGCCGCCTACCCGATCGCGCGCCTCGAGCAGGGTTACGGAATAGCCGGCGCGCCGGAGCTCGTAGGCCGCTACCAACCCGGCAATACCGGCGCCAAGAACGACTACCGACTTGCCGCGGCCCGATCCGCCGGGAAGCGCAAACTCAGCCGCTTCAATGGGGGTGGCCGGCGCCAAGCCAAGCATCTGCATCGCGGCAAATGTTGCCCCCGCTCCGCCGGCCATTCCGACCTGCATCAAAATATCGCGCCGAGTTAGGGTCATTCGCCATCCCCCCTGTCCTACGGCGCGATATTATTTCGCTGCCGTCACCTCAATTTCGACTAACCATCCGGAATCGACCAGGCCAGCTACCTGCATCGTCGAGCGCGCCGGCTTGTTGGGTTGGGCCTTGGTCCCAAAGACTTCCCCATAGGCGCGCATCATGCCGGCGAAGTCCATTCGCTGGCCCGCCGGCGCGACCAGGAAGACGCGCATCATGACGACGTCGCCAAGACCGAGACCCTGCTCGGCCAGAGACGCCTGGATCTTGCGCAGTACCGATCGGGTTTGAGCCTCCGTGTCGCCGAATCGCGCCACCGACCCTTCTGGCGCGGAGGGATCGACGACGTCCGGCACCGTCCCGCTGACGTAGACCAGCCGGCTGCCGGGCTGGACGGAAACTGAGGTGGAGATAGGAGACTTAGCGGGACCGACGCGGTGCGGCGGATCGGCGGCAAGCGCGGCACCGGAAATGGCCAGCAAGAAACCCAGCCCTAACGGCACGCCCCAGTTTCGCATGCGACTCGCCCCCGTCTCTGCCCGAGCCGACCCTAGCACGACTCAAGAAGAGAACAGCACCATGCTCGACTGCACGCTCCCCATTTTCGACGAGCGATTGGCAATAATGCAGATTGATGGGCGCGAAGCGACAGTGGCCAAACAGAAATGGGGGCCGGCATTGCTGCCAGCCCCCACCTGCACCGAGCTAAGGATCTGCCGGTGTTCGCTAGCCTGACGACCCGAAGGCCTTCCGCTTTTCGATCCTGGCTCACCAGCTCAGGCGTCGCTTCCAATCGTGGTCCTGCCCGAAGGCAGGTTCTCGATCTTCCGCGGCCCTTCTTGGGTTGGATCCTTCGCGTCGCCTGCCCCCAGGGGGAGCCGCGAACTGCGACAGGACGACCAACTCTTCCGGCGCCTCTTCCGGTGGTCCGACTTGGGCCGAAGCCCTCCTCATCGCCATCCGGTGGAGATCGGTCCTTCCGTCACCTGCCGCACCTTCTTGCCGTTGCCGGCCTTCCAGTGAGGCGGGAACTTCCGTCCCGATCACCCATGTAACTTGGCGGACTTTTTCGAGTCGCGAAAGCGAAAAAAGCGAGTCAAAGCCTGTGGATAACGGGGATATCGGGCGTAACTGGCGATTCGCGCACCGGGACTCCACCTATCCCGGCGAGTTGCCGGGCCAAATAATGATTGGGCCAGCCCGCGCAAGCCCCGATGGTTGCCGTTTCGTTCCCGCATGCCTAGTTCAAACGGGTGCCCGAATCCCCTGCCCTGACCCCCGAACCTGCCTATTTGCAGGGTCTCAACCCGCCGCAGCGCGAGGCGGTGCTGACCACCGAAGGGCCGGTGCTGGTGCTGGCCGGAGCAGGCACCGGCAAGACCGCGGCGCTGACCGCCCGACTCGCCCACCTCATCGCCACCCGCACGCGCCTGGCCGAGCCAGATTCTCGCCGTCACCTTCACCAACAAGGCGGCGCGCGAGATGAAGGAGCGGGTCAGCAGCCATCACCGGCGGCGCGGTCGAGGGCATGCCCTGGCTCGGCACCTTCCATTCGGTCGCCGCGCGGATGCTGCGCAGCCATGCCGAGCTGGTCGGGCCTGCAATCGAACTTCACCATCCTCGACACCGACGACCAGCTGCGGCTGCTGAAGCAGCTGATCGTCGCCTCGAACCTCGACGAGAAGCGCTGGCCGGCGCGGCAGCTGGCGGGCGTCATCGACCGCTGGAAGAACCGCGGCTGGACCCCGGCACACATCGACGCCGGAGAAAGCGAGGCCTTCGCCAACGGTCGCGGCCGGGAGCTTTACGCCGCCTACCAGGACCGACTGCGCGCCTTGAACGCCTGCGACTTCGGCGACCTGCTGCTGCACATGCTGACCATCTTCAGCGCGCACCCCGACGTGCTCGAAGCCTACCGAGATCGATTTCGATACATCCTGGTCGACGAATATCAGGACACCAACGCAGTCCAATATGACTGGCTGAAGCTGCTCGCCGAGCCGCGCAGCAATCTCTGCTGCGTCGGCGACGACGACCAGTCGATCTATTCGTGGCGCGGAGCGGAGGTCGCCAACATCCTTCGTTTCGAAACAGGACTTTCCCGGCGCGAAGGTCATCCGCCTCGAGCAGAATTATCGCTCGACCCCGCACATCCTCGCCGCCGCCACCGGCCTCATCGCCCACAACGCCGGCCGGCTCGGCAAGACCCTGTGGACCGAGGTCAACGACGGCGAGCGGGTCAAGGTGATCGGCGTGTGGGACGGGCCCGAAGAAGCGCGCCGCGTCGGCGAGGAGATCGAGGCGCACCTCCGCCGCGGCGGCTCGCCTCAACGATTGCGCCATCCTCGTACGCGCCCAATTCCAGACCCGCGAGTTCGAAGAGCGGTTCATCGCGATCGGTCTCGCCTATCAGATCGTCGGCGGCTTTCGCTTCTACGAGCGCGCCGAAATCCGCGACGCGCTCGCCTACCTCCGGCTCATCGCGCAGCCGGCCGACGACCTCGCCTTCGAGCGGATCGTCAACCAGCCCAAGCGTGGGCTCGGCGACAAGGCGCTCGCCACGATCCACGCGCACGCGCGCGCGACCGGCCAGCCGCTGCTCCTCGCCGCCGCGTCCATGCTCGACAGCGACGAGCTCCAGTCCCGCGCCCGCAATAGCCTCGCCCGTTTCGTTGCCGATATCGCCCGCTGGCGGCAGATGGCCGCCGAACTGCCCCATCCCGAACTCGCCCGCATCCTGCTCGACGAAAGCGGCTACACCGCCATGCTCCAGGCCGAGCGCAGCGCCGAGGCGGCGGGCCGGCTCGAAAACCTCGCCGAGCTCACCCGGGCGATGGAAGAATATGAGAACGCTCGGCGCCTTCCTCGAGCATGTCAGCCTGGTGATGGACAATGACGCACAGCAGAGCGGGCGAGAAGGTCACCATCATGACCATCCACGCCGCCAAGGGCCTCGAATTCCCAGTCGTCTTCCTCGCCGGCTGGGAGGAAGGCGTTTTCCCGTCGCAGCGCTCGCTCGACGAGGGCGGCCTCGCCAGCCTCGAGGAAGAACGCCGCCTTGCCTATGTCGCGATCACGCGCGCCCGGCGCCCAGGCAACCATCCTCCACGCCGCCAACCGTCGCATCTACGGCCAGTGGACCAGCAGCATCCCCTCCCGCTTCGTCGCCGAGCTGCCCGAGGATCATATCGACGAAGAAACCACCATGACTGGCGGCGAAAGCCTTTGGCGTGCCCAGTGGAGCGAACAAGCCGACCCGTTCGCTCACGTGGCGAGGCCGTCGCGCGGCCCAGGATGGCAGCGGGCGAGCGTCCGGCAGCTTCAACTCCCAGCCACAGCGGATCGTTGAAGCCCGCGCCTCGGCTATCTCCCTCGGCAACAAAGGCCGCGACGATCTCTCGGTCGGCCAGCGCGTGTTCCATGGCAAGTTCGGCTACGGCACGATCGAAGCGATCGAAGGCAACAAGCTGGAGATCGAGTTCGAGAAGGCTGGGCGCAAGCGAGTGCTGGATAGTTTCGTCATCACGGATTGAACTTGGACCGTAGCTATCTCGTCTGGTTCCGGCCGACTTCGCGAATCCAAGGAATAATCGAGCTCCAGCTCAGATCCTCGAAAAGCTCGATTCCCGCAAGATCGCCTTTCCTCCACACCACTTCACCGGACGGAATGTTCAGGCCTTCGACGAACAGCGAAACAAACGTCCCGCGTGGCGGAAGCATCTCGCCCTCAATCTGAAATCCCCGGGCAGAAATGTTTCGCATGATCGCGGGCGACAGGTTTGCACCCCACTTCACGTAGAGACTGCAGCAAAGCTCGACACGCGGCATGGCGCGGCGCTCCGCTGGCTGGCTGATTAGGTTGCGATTGATGAGCGCGAACATGTCGACTGGCTGCCTGAAGCGAATGCCTGCCTCTCCGCCACTTATCCAGTCGATCGTGGCGGCGGGCCGCTGGCCAGTCGCGAGCTCCACCGCGATTTCGTCACCAGGCGCGCCACACATATCGCCGCGAACCGTTGCGCCCAGCCTCGAGATCTTCCGAATGGAGCAGTTCCGACGTCGGCCCGCGGCATGGATGACGCCAACATCAAATGGGCCTTGGTGGTCGGCCATTGGAGCATCATCCGGCCACGGAAGCCGTTCCTCCATTACGAAGGTAGTGACCGAAGTTGAATCAGTCATGGACGACCTCGAAGCATCGCCCGCAAGCTTGCGCCTGCGACGCCTAAGAAGTCGCTAACGCCGGCCGAAAGCCAGCCAGCGGGTCAGCCGCGACCAACCCTGCGCTTTACCTGGTCTATATCGCGTAAACGATCGCGCCACCCACAACGGCAATGGTCATCAGAAGCGCGATGAGTTGCGTCTTGGTATTGCGCCCAGCCTCAAATTCCATGTCGCTTCCCCCTCCACGAGCGAACTTCTCGCCCGCCTTGCACTATACCATCGCGGAGTCATGGAGACTCGGTGAGATATTCAACAAAAAAGGAGTGAATCGAAGCGGTTAAGTGGCGACTTAAAGAAGCGATTTCCCTGCTGACTTATCCTACCTTGGCCCGCCCCATCCTGAGGTCCACAGCAACCGCGCTCCCGGCGACAATTGCGAACACCGCCAGCGTGCCCAAAATGCTGACGATAAGTTCGCCCGTCGTCTGAAGGGTGGGGTTGAGGAAATAATATGGATACCAGCCGTCGATCGCCCCGCGCGCCAACGCATATGCAAGGTAAAGCGCGGGCGGTGTGAGTGCCCATTTCAAGTCGCGCCAGTTCAACTCGCCGTGCGGCATCATTGCCCAGAAAATAGCGAATATCAGCGGCGTCGCATCGTGCAGAGTGGCGTCGGCGAGCTTCTGCAATCCCTGCGGATTCCAAGTCGACCTCAACAGGATCGAATAGACGAACCCGACGGTGACGATCGCGGTCAGGCCCATCAGCCGCGCCCGCGCGCTCGTCAGGCGGTTACTGCGGCCAAGTGCGGTCGCCGTTGCGATGGCAGCGATGCCGATGTTCGACAGGATCGTGAAGAAGCCGAAGAAGCGCCATGTCGCTAGCCCAAGTCCGACGGCTTTGGCGAATATCACATATTGCAGTGCGAGCCCGGCCCAACCGACGACCGCTGCCACCACTGCTACCGCTTTCACTCCCCGCATCACCCGCCCCTCGTCCCCAAAACGAGGCAAGCATGCCGCATGGCGGGGAAAAAGAAAGGCTTGGACGGGAAGTTCCGTCCAAGCCTCAAGACTTCTTGGCGACTTTGCGTGAGTTACACCGTCGCCTGCTCCATCGTCGACAACTCGGGTTTGGGAATCCCGCTGGTCTCGAACTTTGTCGTCAGTTCCGACTTGCGGGCGGCGAGCTGCTCGCCGAGGGCATCCATGTCGAGACCCGCCTTGCGAGCCTGTGCAAACAGGCCTTCGAGCCTCTTCTCTTCCTCCTCGACGTGATGCTCGATCTGTTCCTGAAGCACGGTCACCTTGGCGTCATAGAATTCGTCGCTGGGTTCACCAGCCAGGATTTCGGCGATCAGCAGCTTGGCGCCATCATGTTCGACATAGGCTTCCTTGAGCAAATCCTCTTCCACCTTGCCCTCGCAGGCGGGGTAGAAAATTTCCTCTTCAATCTTGGCGTGAACAGAGAGCTCTAAGCAGATCTGGGTGGCGAGCTTCTGCTTGCGTCCGTCCCCGCTGGCCTTTTCGAATTGGGCGAATAGATCCTCGACCGTGCGGTGATCGTCCTTGAGTAGCGCCACCGCATCTTTTGCTTTCGTTTCCGCCATTTACGCCTCCTGTTACCCGATACCCGTGTGTCTGCTCAACGTGGACGGGTGACGCCAGTTCCTCAGCTGCGCGGATTTGCGACGGTTGCATGACAGGAGGAATGACAATGGAGGTGATTGGGATGGGAGTACGTCAAGCGTCACCCTGTCGGGACCGAGCGGATGCCTAGCGCGCTGCCGATGTCCGACGGCCGTAGGGAACCTAGACTACGTCCTCGTTCGCGGCGACCTCCGGAAGTCTCCTATTCGCCTCTGCCTCGTGGAATTGGGCTAGCTGCTCGTGGAGATGCCGCACTGCCGGATCGGAGGCTTCTTCCGCCATTTTCCGGCATTGCTGAGCCCGCTCGACGTGGAACGCGCGATCGTTTTCCGCGCTCATGCCAATATCCTCACTGCGGCAGGCAGCGGCCCCCCTTTTAGCCGCCGAGACGTGGCTCCCGCCCAAAGTGCAACCGCGTCAAGTTACTACAATAGCATGGATAATCATCGACTGTGAGTCCGCGATCAGACCGATCGCTTGCCATTGCGGCGTGCCGCCAGATCGTTGGGCTGAGGTGCCCTGGGTCCGGCCTTGTTGAGCTCCATCCAGTCTCGGAACTCGAGGCCGTAGAGCATGTCCATGACTTCGAATTCCAGCCCGCCCGGTTGCGAAGTATTGCTGTTCCAGAGCGCGACCACTCCGCTCTTCAGCTTGGGATCGAACAAGATCAGTGACCGATATCCGTCGACGCCTCCGCGATGGCCGATGATGTGATGGCCCGCATATTCGTAGCTTCGCCAGCCATAGCCATATTGGGCGTCGCCGAGCCGTTCGAGGAACTTGCGCATCCGGCCGCGCTCGCCCGGGGTCTTGACCCGCGGCTGATGGATGGTTTCAAGCAACTGCGGGCTGAGCACCTGGGGCATCTCGCCCATCTGAGCCAGCATCCACAGCGACATGTCCTTGATATTGCTGTTGACCCCGCCGGCCGCAGGAACCCGATAATAAATGTCCTTCAGCTCGAGCGGACGCCGGCCCACGCTGTGCGGCCTCGCCCAGCTTTTGGCACTGGTCAGTCCATCCTTGGTCAGGCTGGCCGACGTCATTCCAAGTGGCCCGAACAAGTCGCGCTCGACCGTTTCCTGATAGCGTGCCCCACTGACCCGAGCGACCATCTCGCTGGCCGCGTCATAGGCGACGTTCTGATAGCTCCAGCAGCTCCCGGGCGGGCAAATGCTATTGAGCGTAGCCAATGTACCGCGGAGGAAAGTGACGTCCTGCCCCTCCTCCAGCTTGTTGTCGAATGCATTGCGGTAGAGGCCAAGACGGTGGCTAAGCACGTCTCCGACCGTTGCTTTGAATTCGTTGCGCCCCGGCAAACGCAGTGAAGGCGCGGCCTCGGCAACCGGTTCATTGAGGCTAAGCTTGCCTTCCTCGGCCAGCTTGGCAACCATGGTTGCGGCAACGCCCTTCGACACTGACGCCCAACGGAAAACCGTCTCAGGGGTCACCTTTTCTCCCGAGCCCTCGAGCGTCTCTCCATATCCGTTCAGGAAGGTGATGCGGCCATTCTCGACAATTCCGACCGCCATGCCGACCATGGTCGGCTTTTCGACCATCTGCTTCAGCCGGTTATCCAGTTGGGCGTAGTCGATGCGACTGCGGCTCGCGGGCTCGACCAGGGCCAGTCGAGCGCTGGTTCGGGCAATTTCCGCTGCTCGAGCATCCTTGGCCGAGGCCTGTCTCGAATCTCCGAACGGATGGGCAAGCGCCAAGGCCCCGGCCGCCAGCGCAAATACGCCAAGTCCCAACTTAAATTGTCGTTCCAATGAAAACGCGACCTCCCCATGACTGCTGTGGGCCTGACGCTTCCAACGCTCAACTCCCCAAGGAATCTCCCTGCGCTGAACCGACTCTTTCGAGCGGCGAACGGCAGGTGGCTGGTCAGTTTCGCCGCAGTCGCCTAAAGGCCCGTGCGGGGAGTAACGGATGAATTTTCTGAAGACGCTGTTTTGGGTCGTGATTGCGGTGTCGCTGGCGATCTTCGCCAATCGCAACTGGGCCGATGTAACGATCAACCTGTGGGGCAATATTCAGGCCGACGTGAAACTTCCCGTCCTTATCCTGCTAGCATTTCTGATTGGCTTCCTGCCCCCATTCCTGATCCTGCGTGGACGGACCTGGAGCCTGAAGCGCAAGCTGGCGCTGGCCGAACGTCCTATTGTGACGTCGATTCCGGCCCCGCGAATCAATGCCGATGAGGAAGTCGCGGCATGAGCAGCCCGATCTTCATCGCCATCGACACGCCCGACATGGATCGAGCCCGATCGATAGCGGCCGCCGTCAAGCGTCACGCGGGCGGCCTGAAGCTGGGCCTGGAATTCTTTTGCCACAACGGTCGTGCCGGAGTGCTGGAGCTGGCGGAACTCGGATTGCCGATCTTCCTCGATCTCAAGCTCCACGACATCCCCAATACCGTCGCCAAGGCGGTGCAGGCGCTTTCGCCGATTACCCCGGCGGTACTGACGGTTCATGCTGCCGGCGGACGGGCGATGCTGGAAGACGCGAAGGCCGCCGCGCCGACGGGAACCAAGGTCGTTGCGGTTACCGTCTTGACCAGCCTCGACAATGACGATCTCGCTTCAATCGGAGTGCCGTCGAACGGTCATACCCAGGTCGAACGCCTTGCCGCTTTGGCCCGCGAAGCAGGGCTCGACGGGATCGTATGTTCCGGCCAGGAGGTCGCCGCCGCCCGCCGCAAATGGAAGGACGGATTCTTCGTCGTGCCGGGAATTCGCCCGGCCGATGCAGCGGTCGGCGACCAGAAGCGGATCATGACTCCGCGTGCGGCGATTGACGCCGGTGCTTCGATCCTGGTGGTCGGCCGTCCGGTGACGAGCGCCGAATATCCCGATGAGGCGCTGAGGGCGATCGCCGCGACGCTTTAGTGGACATTGCCGGCAGCCGCGCTTACCTCGCCGGCGAACTATCCAAGAGGTTTCGATGAGTTGGCTGAGCAGCGTCCGTAAGGGTATTCAGTCGCTGACCAAGCGGCAGAGCGTCGATACGCTTTGGCACAAGTGCAAGAAGTGCGGATCGATGGTCTTCACCAAGGAATGGGAAGACAATGGGTACGTCTGCCCGCGCTGCGACCACCATGACCGCGTTGGCCCAACGGTACGGTTCGACGCGCTGTTCGACCGGAAGAAATATGAGGTGCTGCCGAGCCCAGAGGTCCGCGAGGACCCGCTGAAATTCCGCGACACGAAGCGATACACCGACCGCATCAAGGCGGCGCGAACCTCGACCGGCGAGCGCGACGCGCTGATCAACGCTTTCGGCAAGATCGAAGGCCATACTGCGGTCGTCGGGGTCCAGGACTTCGCCTTCATGGGCGGGTCGATGGGCGTTGCGGTTGGCGCAGCGTTCGTTGCGGGGGTCGAAAAGGCGATTGCCAAGAACAGCCCCTACATCCTGTTCACCGCCGCCGGCGGCGCACGGATGCAGGAAGGCATTCTGTCGCTGATGCAGATGCCGCGCACGACCGTCGCGCTGGCCAAGCTTCGGGAAGCCGGTCTTCCCTACATCGTCGTCTTGACCGACCCGACCACCGGCGGCGTCACCGCCAGCTATGCCATGCTGGGCGACGTTCAGCTCGCCGAGCCGGGCGCGCTGATCGGTTTCGCCGGACAGCGGGTGATCGAACAAACCATCCGCGAGAAATTGCCGGAAGGCTTCCAGCGAGCCGAATATCTGCTTGAGCACGGCATGATCGACATGGTCGTTCATCGCCACGCGCTCAAGGATCGGATCGGTCGGTTGATCGCCTATCTTGCTCCCGAAAAGGACAAGGCGAAGAAGGCAGCCTGATGAAAGAGGTGATCCGCTCGGCGGATCCAAGGATCGCGGCCCTGATTCAACGGCAGGCGACCCAATATCAGGACCGCGACCAGCTCGGCCTGGATCGGATCGCGGCGCTGCTCGAGAAGCTAGGACGGCCGCAAGACCGGCTGCCACCGGTCTTTCATGTCGCGGGGACGAACGGCAAGGGCTCCACCTGCGCATTCCTTCGTGCCGGGCTCGAGGCCGCGGGGCACAGGGTCCATGCCTTCACCAGCCCGCATCTGGTTCGATACAACGAGCGCATCCGCATCGCCGGCAAGCTGATCGACGATGCGCGGCTGGCCGAGCTGATGGGCCGCGTACTCGACGCAAACGACGAAATTGGCGCGCAGCCTGTTCGAAGTCAATACGGCGGTCGCCTTCCTCGCCTTCGCCGAAGCTCCGGCCGATGCCTGCATCCTTGAAGTTGGTCTCGGCGGTCGGCTTGATGCGACCAACGTGATCGAGCGGCCGCTGGTTACCGGCATCGCCAGCCTTGGCCTCGATCACCAGGCGTTCCTCGGCAACAGGATGGTCGATGTGGCGGGAGAGAAGGCCGGCATCGCCAAGCGCGGAGTGCCGCTGGTCACGCAACTTTATCCGCCGGAGCTCGCTGGCCGGATCAGTGAGATCGCGACGGATGTCGGCGCCATTTGGGAGCCGCGCGGATTGCATTGGGACGCGATCGTCCGCCAGGGGAAGCTACATTACCGCGACAGGCAGGACGAACTCGACCTGCCCCTGCCCCGATTGCCCGGCAAGCATCAGGCGCTGAATGCAGCGTTGGCCGTGGCAATGCTTCGGCATCAGTCGGCGCTGCGAAGTGCCGCCGTCGGCGCTCAGCGCGGCGATGGGCTGGACGAATTGGCCGGCACGGCTTCAGCAGCTGCATCGGGGGCCGTTATTCGACATGCTTCCGCGCGGTAGCGAGCTGTGGGTCGACGGTGGGCACAATCCAAGCGCGGCGCGCCTGGTCGCCGATTATGCCCGGAAGAATTGGTCGGACGGGCTGCCGCTGGTGCTGTTATTCGCAAGCCTTACAGACCAAGGACGCGGCGGGAGTGCTCCGTCCGTTCAAGGGAATTGCCGCCCAAGTGCTGACCCTTCCGATCGAGGGACACGAATGCCGACCGCCGAAAGAGCTGGCTCTACTGGCAGAGAGCATGGGCCTTCCGGCCAAGCCAAAGTCCAGCCTGGCCGATGCGATGACGGCACTTCCGAAACCGGCACGCATATTGGTGTTCGGCTCGCTCTACCTCGCTGGCGAAATGCTGGCCCTCAACGGGCCGCTGCCGGACTAGGCTCGGCAAGATCGCCATCGTCAACCGTTCCAGCCGTGCCGATCGAACTATCGACCAAACCGCTACGCATCATGATCCAGAAGAGCAGGATGCCCGGCAGTGCGGCGAGCGTCGTCAACAAGTAGAAATTGACATAACCGAAGGCGTCGATCAGCGCGCCGGCCGTCGTGCCCGTAAGGAAGCGTCCGACGATGCTCGCAGCTGCAGAGATCAGCGCATATTGTGCGGCCGTGAAACGCAGGTCGCAGAGCGCCGAGAAATAGGCGACGACGCACACGCCGCCGATGCCGCTGGCAGTGTTTTCGAAACCGATCGCGGCGGCCATGCCGAGGTTCGAATGGCCCGACATTGCGAGCAGCGCAAAGCTGAAATTGCTGACCGCCATCAGGATCAGGCTGATCATCACCGACCGCTTCAGCCCCAGCCGTGAATAGAGAACTCCGCCGATGAAGATCCCGATGAGATATGCCCAAAAGCCTACGCCCACGTCCCACAAGGCGATCTCGTCATTGGTGAATTTGAGATCGTCGAAGAGAAGGCGGAAGGTGAGGTTTGCAAGCGTGTCGCCGATCTTGTGCAGCAGGATGAATAGCAGCACCAGCCAGGCCCCCTTGCGGGCGAAGAATTCCACGAATGGCCTCCACACGGCGGTGGCTGCACCCGCAAACCCTGGCTTGTGTGCCGCTTCGCGGTGACGATGTGGCTCGCCATAGAGCAGAGCGGTCAGCATGGCCGGCAGCGCCAGCAGCGCGCAGGCCAGATAGGCCGCCTCCCAGCCGTTACGAGCCGCAATGACCAGGGCCAGCGCGCCTGCTCCCGCCGAACCGATACGCCAGCCGTATTGGCTCATGCCTGAACCCACGCCGAGCTGGCGCGGCTCGAGCGCCTCGATACGATATGCATCGATCACGATATCGAAGCTGGCCCCCGCGACGCCTAGCAAGATCGCCGCGGTTACAACTGCGCTGATGCCGTGGTTGGCGGGATCGACCATTGCAAGGTTGGCGACCGCGGCCATCACGGCAATGCCGGTGACCAGCATCCAGGAAACGCGCTGGCCCAGACGGCCAATCAACGGAAGTCTCACTCCGTCGATGATCCATGCCCAGAGGAATTTGAAATTATAGGCCAGGAACACCAGCGAAAAGGCGGTGATTGTCGACTTGTCGATGCCGTCCTGCTTGAGCCGAGTGGTCAGCGTCGCGCCGATCATCGCATAAGGAAAACCGGACGAAATGCCGAGGAACAGAGCGGCCAGCGGCGCCTTTTCAAGATAGGGGCGAAAGCCATCCCACCAATTCTTCGATTTGCCGTCACTCGGGATCGCCGCTGCTTCGCTCACCATATTCTCCCCGGCTCGAATTTGCAGCGGAGCCTAGCAGCGTCTCCTTCGAGGGAAAGTGCAAATGCGGGGCAGTGGTCGGTTAAATTGGGCCGGTTCGCCCTTGCAACTAATCACCAACAGGAGCAGCCTCTGCAATCATGGATATGCCCCGCACGCCGCGCCGGCCGACGCCCGGCCAACGCGCTTTGGCCGAAGCCCTTGCGAGGGGCGAGGCCGCACTTGGCGATGGCATCCAGACGCTTCCGGCCAGCGTCTATATCGATCCCGATCGCTTCGAGGCGGAGCAGCGCTCCATCTTCGACAAGCTGCCGCATTTGCTGGCCCCCACCGCGCTCCTGCCTCGCAACGGCGAGGCGGTCGCGCACGACGGCTATGGAACGCCGCTGATCATCTCGCGCGACCAGGACGGCAAGGCGCATGTCTTTGCCAACGTCTGCCGCCATCGCGGTACCCGCTTGATCGACAGCCATGAAGTGGCGCCCGCGAAGCGGATCGTCTGCCCCTATCATGCCTGGGCCTACAAGCCGGACGGCGCAGCTGACTGGCATGCCGCGAGCCGACTGCTTCCCCGACTTCGACAAGGATGCGCACGGCCTCAGGGAATTCCCATCGGTCGAGGCCGGCGGGCTGATCTGGTGGGCGAAGGACGATGCGGCCGATTTCAGCGACGCAGTGGCGCTGGCGCCCGATCTTGATGCGTTCGGACTCGGCGACCTACACCTCTATCGCCGCCGCACCCACGACGTTGCTGCCAACTGGAAGCTGTTCGTCGACGCCTTCCTCGAAAGCTATCATGTCCAGCGGCTGCACGCCGCGACCATCGCCACCTTCTTCGCCGATGGGATAACGGCGGCCGACACCATCGGCATGCACCAGCGGGCGGCGGTTGGCCGCGAGGCCTATCTTGTCCGAAATCGACCGCGACGATTGGGGCCAGCTGAGGAAGGCCGTGACCTATACCTACCAGCTGTTTCCGGCCTCGGTGATCATCGTCAGTCCCGATTACGTCAATCTGCTCGTGGGCATGCCACAAGGCGTCGGACCGGACGTTGATCGAGGATTTCATGCTGATCCCCGAAGCTCCGGCGACCAATGAGGCCGAGGCGCACTGGCAGAGAAGCTGGGACCTGCTCGACGGCGGCACCTTCGGCGCGGAGGATTTCTATGCCGCGGCGCTTTGCCACAAGGGGCTGGCGTCGGGGCAGATCGACGAGGTCATCCTCGGCAAGCTGGAAAACGGCATCGCCGATTTCCACCGCAAGATCGAAGAAGCGCTCTAGACCTTCGCCGTCGGGATAAAGCGTCAGTCCCTTGGGCGGCCTGACCTTTTCGCCAGCCAGATATTTGTCGACTGCCGCCAGCGTCGCCTTGCAGCGTCCGGTCGCTATAGGGTTTCAACAGGCAGCCAATCACCAACTCCGACGCATTGTCAGGGGGCGACGCCGGTCACGAACAGCACCGGGATGCGCGCGGTTCTTGGCGACCTGCGCCAGGTCGATTCCCGTCCGCTCGCCGGTCAGGCGTACGTCGCACAGGATCAGGTCGACCTGCTCGCTGTCCAGGGTTGCCACCGCGTCGGCAAAACGATCGAGGGTCGCAACCACCTCATAACCCTGCGTCGCCGATCAGGTTTTCGTTGTCGAACGCGGTCAGTGGCTCATCCTCGACGATGAGGATTCTATTGACGATCCGCTTGCGCTTCCCGAACAGCATCTGGACTCCGTAGGACAGAAACGAATGACCCCGCAACGAACGAAGCGTGCCCCGGTGCCGCGTCAAGGGCGGCGCGCCGCAAGGGGGCAGCAGCCGCCGCGCGGCCCCAAGCCCGGCCCGGCCCGCGAAGAAGGGCCGCAACGCATCGCCAAGCTGCTGGCCCGCGCCGGGGTCGCATCGCGCCGCGACATCGAGCGGATGATCGCCGAAGGGCGGATCGCGCTCAACGGCGAGAAGCTGACGACGCCGGCAACCCTGCTCGAGAATCTGCAGGGCGTGACGGTCGACGGACAGCCGGTGAAGCCGCCGGGCGCCGCCCGCCTGTTCCTCTTCTACAAGCCCGCGGGATGCCTGACCGCAGCGCGCGATCCCAAGGGCACGGCCGACGATCTACGACAAGCTGCCGCCGGGCCTGCCGCGGCTGATGCCCGTTGGACGGCTCGATTATATGACCGAAGGGCTGCTGCTGCTCACCAACGATGGCGAGTTGAAGCGGCAGCTTGAGCTTGCCCAAGACCGGCGTGGTCCGGCGATACCGGGCGCGGGCGTTCGGCGATGTTACCCAGGCCCAGCTCGAGGCGCTGGCCGAGGGCGTGACGATCGACGGCATCCGCTACGGATCGATCGACGCCAACCTCGAACGGCGAACCGGGCGCAACTGCTGGATCGAGCTGTCGCTGACCGAGGGCAAGAACCGCGAAGTCCGCAACGTCCTCGCCCACCTCGGCCTGCAGGTCTCGCGCCTGATCCGCACCAGCTATGGGCCGTTCACCGTCGAAGGGCTTGAGCCGGGCGACGTCGGCGAAGTGCAGCGCGAACAGCTGTTCCGGTTCCGCCAGACTTTGAAATGAGGATCATTGCCGGCGAATGGCGTGGACGGAAGCTGGTCGCGCCGGCGGGACAGCAGACCCGCCCGACCGCCGACCGGACTCGCGAGACCCTTTTTTCGATGCTCGCCAGCCGGCTTGGCACCTTCGAGGGGCTGCGGGTCGCGGACCTTTATGCAGGCAGCGGTGCGCTGGGCATGGAGGCGCTGTCGCGAGGTGCGGCACATGCGACCTTCGTCGAAAGCGACCGCGCCGCGCTGAAGGCGATCGAAGCCAATGCCGCTGCGCTTGGCGCCGGCGATCGCAGTCGCCATCCGGGCGATGTCGGCCGCAACTCTGCCCGCCGCCGAGCCCTTCGACCTGGTCTTCGCCGATCCGCCCTACGAGCCCGGGTCCGGCACGGCAGCGGCAAGCGCCGTGGCCAAGGCGCAGTGGCTCGCGCCCGGCGGCTGGATGGCGGTCGAAACCGAGCGCGGCGACAAGGTCACCCCGCCCGATGGTTGGACAATCGATGTCGAGCGAGATGTCGGCCGCGCGCGGCTGACCTTGCTCAAACGGTCAGGCTGAGGCCTTTTTCGACGCCTTCTTGACCTCGGAGAATTCGGAAATCAGCCGCGCTCCGATCGCCGCGGCAGCCGCTTTGCCCGCGGCCTTCACAGCCTTGGACGAAGCATGCTTCTTGCCCTTTCGAGAAATTCTCGTCGGCGATCGCAGCCACTGCCGCCGTGGCGCCGATGGCGAGAAGCTCGCCGACCAGCGGATGCTCGGCCAGCTTCCACAGCATATCGACGCCCTTGCCGTCTGCCTTGGGCTTCTTGCCTCTTCTTGCCGGCAGCCGGCTTGGCCTTGAGCGCGACTGCCTTTGCGGGCGCCTTTGTGGCCTTCTTCACCTTTTTCGGCGCCTTGGCCGTCGTCGCTTTCGCCATGCTCAAATACCTTCCTTGTTGGTGACTGCTATTCCGGCCGCGGTTCCTTATCGACCATCCAGGTCTGGCCCTTGCTGACCAGCGCCTGGAGATCGGCGGTCTTGCCCTTCGACGGCCGCTTCATTCTGCTCGAGCACCGCGCTGTCGAAGGTCGGCGCCGGATCCTCGTAGAGCACGCCGAGCGCGACCGGGAAGCTGGCGGCCGGCATTTCGACCAGCATGTGGGCGACCGCACGGTTCTTCGGATCGTGGACGAGGACTTCGTCGCTGTCGCCCTCGACGACCTTCAGCATGTGGCGGTCCATGTCGAGCGCGAGGCCCTTGGTCCCGCCGGCGAACAGCATCTTCTCGCCCGCGCTGCAGCCACAGCTGCTTGTCCGCCGCGACGCCCTTGTCGGTGAAGGAGGCGAACACGTCGTCGTTGTAGACGACGCAATTCTGGTAGATTTCGACGAAGCTCGCGCCCCGGTGGGCGTGGGCCGCCTTCAGCACGTCGACCAGGTTCTTGTGAACGTCGATGCCGCGGGCGACGAAGCGCGCGCCCGATCCCAGCGCAAAGGCGCAGGGATTGGCCGGCCGGTCGACCGAGCCGAACGGGGTCGACGGGACTGCGCGTGCCGATGCGCGAGGTCGGCGAATATTGGCCCTTGGTGAGGCCGTAGATCTCATTGTTGAACAGCAGCAGCTGGCAATCGAGGTTGCGGCGCAGCAGGTGCATCGTGTGATTGCCGCCGATCGACAAGCGCATCGCCGTCGCCGGTGATGATCCACACGTCGAGCTCGGGATTGGCGAGCTTGGTCCCGGTCGCGACCGCGCAGGCGCGGCCGTGGATCGTGTGGAAGCCGTAGCTCGCCATATAATAAGGAAAGCGGCTGGAGCAGCCGATGCCCGAAATGAACACCGTCTTCTCGCGCGCGGTGCCGAGGTCCGGCATGGTCCGCTGGACCGCCTTCAGCACGGCATAGTCGCCGCAGCCCGGGCACCAGCGCACTTCCTGGTCGGTTGCCCAGTCCTTGGCGGTGGTGATTTTCGCGACTTCGTTCATGTCGAGATAACCGTTGAGCCAGAGGTAGAGGAACACGACCAGCGATCAGCATGGCGATTAGCGGCCAGGGGTTGATCGGTTTCACGGCGAGACGCCCTTAACTTCATTATTTTCATGGGGGCAGGTGCCCTGAAGTGTGAAGTTAGCGATCATGCCAGCGCCCCATCGATCGCCGCTTCGATTTCGGCAATGGTGAAGGGCTGGCCCGACACCTTGTTGAGCGGCCGCGCGTCGACCAGGAACTGGTCGCGCAGCAGGGTCTTCAACTGTCCGCTGTTCATCTCGGGCACGAGGATGTGCTCAAAGCCCTTGAGTAGGACAGCCAAGATTTTTCGGGAAGGGCGCGATGTAGCGGATGTGGATGTGGCTGACGTCGAGCCCCCGCGCCCGCGCCCGCCGCACCGCCTGGTGGATCGGGCCGAAGGTCGAGCCCCAGCCGACCACGACCAGCTTGCCGCTGTCGTTGCCGAGGCAGACGTCCTGGTCCGGGATCGAGTCCGCGACCGCCGTCGACCTTGGCCGCGCGCAGCCGGGTCATTTCGGCATGCGCTTCGGGCGAATAGTCGATGTTGCCGGTGCCGGGGTTCTTCTCGATCCCGCCGATGCGATGCTCGAGGCCGGGCGTGCCCGGCTTGATCCACGGCCGGGCGAGGTCGGCGTTGCGCTGGTAGGGCATGACCTCGTCATTGTCCGGCTCACGTGCCGAGCCTTCGGCGAACTTGACCGGGAACGGCTCGTAACTCGCCATGTCCGGCACCTTCCACGGCTCCGCGGCATTGGCGATATAGCCGTCGGTGAGCAGCATCACCGGGGTCATGTAGCGGGTCGCGATGCGAACCGCCTCGATCGCGCATTCGAACGCGTCGGCGGGCGAGCGGGCGGCGATCACCGGCAGCGGCGCATCGCCGTTGCGGCCATAGACGGCCTGGTAGAGATCGGACTGCTCGGTCTTGGTCGGCAGGCCGGTCGACGGCCCGCCGCGCTGCGAATTGACGATCACCAGCGGCAGCTCGGTCATCACCGCCAGGCCCATCGCCTCGCCCTTCAGCGCAATGCCCGGGCCCGACGAACTGGTAACGCCGAGATGACCGGCATAGCTGGCGCCGATGCGCGGCGCAGATCGCCGCGATCTCGTCCTCCGCCTGGAAGGTGGTGATTCCATATTCCTTGAGCCGCGACAGGTGATGGAGGATCGGGCTTGCCGGAGTGATCGGATAGCTGCCGAAGAACATCGGCAGGTCGGCCAGCTGCGCCCCGGCGATGAGGCCGAGCGACAGCGATTCCGCGCCGGTGACCGTGCGATAGAGGCCGGGCTCGGCCGGCGCCGGCGCGATATGCCGCTGATGAACGTGCCCGCCGATCTCGACCGTCTCGCCATAGGCGTGGCCGGCGTTCAGCGCGGCGATATTGGCCTCGGCCAGCTCGGGGTTCTTGGCGAACTTGGTGTTGAGCCACTCGACGATCGGCTGCGCGGTCGCGGTCGAACATCCACAGCGCCAGGCCCAGCGTCCACATGTTCTTGCAGCGCAGCGCTTCCTTGTTGCCAAGGCCGAACGGCTTCACCGCGTCGAGGGTCAGCTGCGAGATGTTGAAGTGGACCAGCTGCCATTTGGCGAGGCTGCCGTCCTCCAGCGGATTGGCGTCATAGCCTGCCTTGGCGAGGTTGCGCGGCGTGAACTCGCCCTCGTCGGCGATGATCAGCCCGCCTTCGCGCAGCGCCGTCGACGTTCATCTTCAGCGCCGCCGGGTTCATCGCGACCAGCACGTCGGGCTGGTCGCCCGCGGTGTCGATCGCCGACGAGCCGAAATTGATCTGGAAGGCGGAGACGCCGAAGGTCGTGCCCTGCGGCGCGCGGATCTCGGCCGGGAAATCGGGGAAGGTGGCGAGGTCGTTGCCGGCCAGCGCCGTGGACAGGGTGAACTGGCCGCCGGTCAGCTGCATGCCGTCGCCGCTGTCGCCGGCGAACCGGACGACCACCGCTTCCTGCGGCGGATGGGCGTGGGCTTCCTTCTCGGTCGTCAAATGGGTGGCCGTGGCCATGATCGTCCTTCAGTGTGGGGTTTGAAACCTACAATAGGGCGGAGAGGGACGTTTCGCCACCTTCTTTGACAGGCCGTGCGGCCTTGATCGGTAGCAGGTCCGGGCACGCACTACTCATCGATCGTGCGAGCTACTCCTCAAAGCGGCCCGTCGAATCACGATTGCGCTCGTATCGCCGGGTAAGCGGGAACGGCGGCAGCCAGGATTCGCGACGGATGGTCCAGCTTTCGTAGGTTGGCATCATCTGGTCGGGGGCATCGAGGGATCCGAGGTTCACTTCGATCTCGTCGCCCGTGCGGGCGAAAACGGACGATCCGCAGCGGGGGCAGAAAGACCGACCGGCGTAGTCGCCAGTCTCGCCTTCGATCGTCACCGCATCCTGGGGGAATATCGCGGAGGCGTGGAACAGGGCCCCATGATGCTTGCGGCAGTCGAGGCAGTGACAAAGGCCGACCCGATACGGACGTCCCGACGCAACGACCCGGACGTCGCCGCACAGGCAGCCGCCGGTGAATCGGTCCATGCCGCGCCTCCTCCAAAATAGAACGCGTTAACTGCTCCCGGAAACTGCTTAGGGGCAATCACCTATTTCGAAAATTTGAAAGCGAGCCGAAAGAAAGACCCGAGACCTCCCGGTTGAGCACCCCTTAACCCCTCACGCCGGGAGGTCCCTTTTCAACTTATTTCGGCAAATCTTCGGACGTCCGCGACGGGCGCATTGGGACGGCGACTTTGCGTGGATAGTGGCCGTTAGAACTGGGCCTAATCGGCATTGTCGAATTTTCTGACCTCGACGGTGCTTTCATCGAAATCGTCAAGCAAGCGCGCATTGATGCCCATCTTGCCGAAGTCCTCCCCAAGAGACTGCCAGTGGGTTCCGCAGCCGCAGATTGGACAATGGTGAATGCCAATCATTCGATCGCCCCAGACATAGGCTGTCGTTTCGCCTGAAATGCGTACCTGGTCCGGCGGATAATAGGCCACGCGCCATGCGAGCCGACGACAGAGGGAACAGTTACAGTCAGCAACCCAGTCAGGATTGCTTGGCAGCTCTATGCGTACGTTGCCGCAGTGACAGCTTCCCTGAACGCCCATAGTGACTTGTAATGACGAGTTGGGAGTGTCCGCAATGGGTCGAAGACTGACACGCGGCTAGTGGCAGGCATGGGTGGAATGCTGACATTAGCCGGTCGCGCTTGGGAATGCTCGGTTGGGTGTCATTTGCCTGCTAGGCTTCAATGGGAAATCGCACTAGCCTCCCTTGAAAGGCTGACCACCTCAATGCGCATCGACGCAGATTGGCCTTCGGGGGGATAAATGGCGTCGGACCACCTTGGGCTGTTCGATACACCGCCGAACGGGCACGAAATCCGGTTCAGTCTCGTAATCGTCGGGCTGCTGTTCGGCGCTCTCCTCCTGATATTGCCCGTGCATGACATTCGGTTGCGCGAACTCGGCGCATTCGTCCCGACGATCGATGCGGTCATGTTGCTTGGCGAGCTGATTACGGCCACCCTACTTTACGCTCAGGCCGTTGTCTTTCGGTCGCGAGCCCTGACTGTTCTGGCCACCGGCTTCGTTTTCGCTGCATTGCTGCTCGTCCCGCACGCGCTCACCTTTCCCGGTGCTTTTGCCCCGGACGGATTGCTTGACGCCGGGGTCAATACCACAGCGTGGATCTTTACCGTCCGGCGAGCGGCGTTTCCCATTGCCATTATTCTTTATGTCCTGCTCAAGCCGACAGATTCGGCGGCGAAGCCGAGAAGGGAACTACCTGCGGAGAGGATTACCGTGTGGGTGTTTTCAGCGTTTGTCCTGTCAGCGGCGGTTACCCTGCTGGCGACAAGCGGCCACGACTTGCTGCCGCCGTTTTACCTCAGCCATTCCGAACCGATTCTTGCCTACAAGCTCGCGTATCAATCCGTCATTCTCGCTCTTTATATTGTCGCCACGGCCGCTCTGTTCCGGAAGCGCAAATCGGTACTCGATATGTGGCTGCTGGTGATGTTGGCGGGCTGGCTGGCCCAATCGCTGCTGAATGTGCCAATCGAGGCCCGATTCACGGTTGGCTGGTACAGCCTGTTCGGCCTGATGCTGGTCTCAAATCTCGTAGTGATGCTTGCATTGATTGCCGAGACGAATTGGCTCTACGCTCGATTAGCCCTGTCGACATCGGCGCGGAGGCGGGAACGTGAAGCCCGGCTGATGTCAATGGACGCGGTAGCAGCCGCCATCTCCCATGAGGTCGGACAGCCACTGACTGCAGCCATGCTGGATACGAAGGCAGGCCTGAACTGGCTAACGCGCAAACGGCCTGATGTTGAAATGGCTATCAAGTCGCTTCATGCCGCGATTGACGATGAGCGTCGTACATTTGACGTCATCAAAAGCATCCGCGAGGCGTTTGCCAAGGGGCCGGGCGCGGCGGCCGAATCCGATTTCAACGGCCTCGTGCGGTACACTGCGTCGTTACTGGACAGGGAACTAGCCAGCGCGAAGGTCGAGCTGGAACTCGATCTGGATGAGACCCTGCCGCCGATCCTGGCCAATCGAGTCCAGATGCAGCGGTTGCTTCTGAACCTTTTCACCAACGCGATCGAATCCCTGGATGAGACGCGGGGGCGACCTCGCCGCATCAGGGTCCGCACGTTGCAGCGGGAAGATCATGACGTGCTGCTTGAGATCAGCGATACCGGCATCGGCATCCCATCCGAGGAAATCGAGCATATTTTCGATCCCTTCTTCACAACCAAGGCGACCGGCACCGGCTTGGGTCTATCGATCTGTCGTACCATCGCGGAGGAACACCACGGGCGTCTCTGGGCCACGCATGGCGACGAGTATGGCGTGGTCTTCCACCTACGGTTGCCAAGCAGCGCCTTGCCTGCGCCATGACATCTGCAATGTCTGCTTTGGGTCGAACGCCGCCACTCCGCTAATGTCCGCAGCGGGTCGAAAGCGGACACACGATGGGACCCGTACATTTATCGTTTCGGGCAGGGATAAGCGGTTGAAAGCGCGGACAAGGTGAGAAACTCCGCAGATTGATCCAGCTGGTCCGGATAGGCCCGCAGATAGGAGACTACGACGTTGCGGAACTGCCGATTGGTGAACTCCTTGGGCGGGCAATATGGCAGTTTCATCGCACCGATGGTGACAAGAGCGACGATGCTTTGGTTGAATCCGGTGAGATAGCCCAGACAAAACCAGAAATCTGAATCATTGCCTTCAGCGCTACATGCCCGGAGAAGTTCATTGCCCGACGTTGCGTTAGGCGGTCGAGCGGTTTGACCTTCTGCGACGCCAGCAAAAGACGCAAGCAGCAGCCAGAGTGAGGCCCTCATCAACACGGTGCGTGTTATGCACCGAGCTCAGTTGTCATTCCAGTGTCCGTAATGGGTCGAAAGCTGCCACTCCGTTAATGGCAGGAATGGGTGGAAAGCTACCACTCGACTTATGTAAGTGAAGCTGCCGGACAGCCAGTGGTCGCGTGACGGGTCCGTCGCCAATGGCGGCGCATTTTCTCCAAGTTCCGCTCTACCAATGCCCATGCGACAACGCCGCTGCTGACGCCGAGGACGAACGTAGCCCACCAAGGGTCCAGCACCTTGTCCGTTGCCAGTGGATGGAAGAGGTAAATGGAATAGGAGGCCAAGCCGAGCCAGCATAACCGATCGACGATTGGCCACGTCAGGCGGTGTTCAAGCGTGACGAGGCCATAAACGATAAGAGCGGATGGGATGCCCCACCTTGCTGCTCGGGTTAGAGCCGAGGAAAACTCGAATACGTCCCTTTCAATTGGTGGGCTGGTGACAAGCAGCGCAGCGCCAAGCAGCAGGGCCGGAAGGCCAACCCGGGCCACCTTCGGCGCACGAAAAATGAGGACGCCAAATAGGAACTCGAAAATGATCGGGCTGCCAACCCATTTAAGGTAACTCGATCCCGTAACCGCCGATGCCAACATGAGCATGACGAATGTCGCAACGATGGGCTTCGCGCTGTTCACCTTAATAGAGGCAGCTGCACAGCAGTAGAAAAGCACCTCGAAAACCAGTGACCACGAGAGGTAGAACAAAGGCTCCTTATCGACGAATAATAGCGGCACTAGGAGCAGGTCGATTGGCAACTGGCTAAGGTCGAAAGCTGCGCCGGAATAGGATGACAATATCCCCCAGCAGAGCAGCGCAAGCCAGAACACCGGGAAGATGCGTGACGCACGATCCAACAGAAACTCGGACGCCGACCGTCCCGTCGAGACGCTGGCGATGACGAAGCCGGAAATGACAAAAAACAGGTCTACGCCTGCGGCTCCGATGTAAAAGCCTTCCAGGCTATGCCGCAATACGACTGAGCAGGCAGCCACAGCACGCAACAGGTCAATGGAACGCAGACGCCTACTCACCGCGCTGCGATAAACAGCCAGTTGTAAAAAGTTCGTTGCGAGGGTCGCCAATGGGGCGAAATCGGACCCACGCTAATGGCAGCTTTGGGTCGAAAGCAGACCTTCGGCTAATGACCGGGATGGGTGGGAAACGGACACTCCAGTCGAGGCAGCAAAAGTTTCGTCGGGGAATCCACGTATGGTTCAAGGGTCACCCCGCGTTCAGTTTGCAATTCTGACGGAAGGGCGGGACCTAATGGTGCGACGGCAACTAGCGACCACAATTACTGAGGCAGGTCATTCCATTTCCAGCTTTGTCGCAAATGCTGCCGCGCAGCCGCTTTGCCAAGCTGGCGTCATTGCGTTTTGCATCCTGTGGTGGGCCATTGGGCTACCCACTGACGTATTGACGGCAACACTTTCCATTCTGGCGATCACACTCACTCAGATGGTCCTCAATCGCCAGAAGTTGCGAGAGGAAGATGATCGTCGCCGAGACGTAGCCATGCATGCAAAGCTTGATGAGTTGCTTCGCGCAGAGAAGTTGGCTCGCAAGGAACTGGCTGGAATCGAAGAGCTGGAAACAGAGGAGTTAGCCGCGCTCAAGCTAAAGCTGGCAGCGTCGGTGCGAAGCAAGGCCGAGGAATAACGTCGGCGAGGCTTCCCCCCTAGCTAATGTCCGCAATGGGTCGAAAGCTGCCATTAGCTCTTATCGCCCGATCGTCTTCGTAGACGCGCCGCGGGCTTGGCGAGATCGACATTGCGACTTGATGCGATGGCCAACTGCAATCACAAGCAGGACATGCTTCCGCCCTATGCCGTTCGACTGGTCCCGCACGACCCGAAATGGGCGGTGCAGGCCGGTCTGGAAGGGGCCCGGCTGCTCGAGGGGACGGGGCCTGCGATCATGGCGGTCCACCACATCGGATCGACCGCCATTCCGGGCATCGTTGCAAAGCCCATCATCGACCTGATGGCGGTGGCCGCCGACCTTGGCGCGCTTGACGGCGCACGGCCGGATATCGAAGCCCTGGGTTATGCCTGGCACGGGGACTATGGAGTGGAGGGCCGGCGTTTCTGTACGCTGAGCGATCCCGCCAGCGGCCTGCGCAAGTTCCACCTGCATTGCTATGCCGAGGGCGATCCTTCCATTCGCCGACACTTCGCGTTCCGCGATTATCTGAGCGCCCGCCCGGCCGAGGCCGAAGCTTATGCAGCAGATGAAGCGCGGCTGCGCCGCGAAACATCCCGCCGACAGCAATGCCTATACCGACTGCAAGGACCGGTGGATCAAGCGGGTCGAGGCCGAAGCGCTGAAATATTATTGAAATCGGATCGATAGTTGGCCCGCGTCATTGCCTGTTGGGCGCCGACGCTCGATAAGCGGGCATGACAAATCCCCCGAACCGGGCTGCAAAGCCCGTCACCCGTATCCAGGGCAATTTCCTTGCGGCCTCAGAACGCAAGCTCCTCACATGGCTGTGCCAGCGAATGCCAAGTTGGGTCACGCCCGATTTATTGACGATCATCGGCGTCGCCGGCGCCGTCGCAGTGTTCGCGGCCTATGCGGCAAGCTCGATCAGCAGCGGCTGGCTGTGGCTGGCGATCGGGGGATATTGCATTCAGTGGTTCGGGGATTCCATGGACGGGAGCCTGGCCCGCTATCGCCAGATCGAGCGGCCATCCTATGGCTATTTCATCGACCATAGCTGCGACGGGATCGCGACACTTCTGATCCTCGCCGGGATGGGGCTTAGCCCCTACGTCAGGCTCGACGTCGCGATGATTGCGCTGGCGGGTTACTTGCTGCTTTCGATCCATGCCTATTTGGCTACGCAAGTGCTGGGCGAGTTCCGGCTTTCATATCTGGCCGCTGGTCCGACGGAGCTCCGGTTCGTGCTGATTGGCCTGACCCTTGCCATGCTGGCACTTGGCAGCGGCCCGGGATGGTTCGGCGCGATTTCGGGCTTTGACCTGTTTGTCGGAATCGTCGGCTGCATACTGATCCTGCTGTTCATCATTCAGACGCTGGTGACGGGCAAACGACTTGCCGCGGGCGAACAACGGCGACAATGACCGGCAAATGACCGACGACCATCTCTACCGCCGCGGGGTCGGCGTGATGCTGATCAACCAGGACCGGCTCGTCTGGGTCGGGCGGCGGATCGATAATCGCGACGAGGCCTGGCAGATGCCGCAAGGCGGGCCTCGACAAGGGCGAGAAGCCCTGGAAGGGCGCGCTGCGCGAGCTGGAGGAAGAGACGGGGATCGGGCCTCACCTGGTCGAGAGGCTGGCCGACCATCCGCAGCAGCTGCGATACGACATACCGGACGCGATCGCGTTCCGGCTATGGGGCGGAAAGTGGAAGGGGCAGCTTCAGGACTGGTACCTCGCCCGCTTCCTCGGCACCGACGACGACATCGACATCGTCACCGATCACCCCGAGTTCAGCCACTGGAAATGGGTCGAGCCGCACCTGCTTCCCGAGCTGATCGTTCCGTTCAAGCGGGAGATGTACCGGACGATCGTCGAGGGGTTTGCCGACTTCCTTTAACCGCCTCCAAGCGACGGGTGTGGCGTTCGTCGCTCCGCCAAGCTAGGAGCGGCGGCCATGCAGGGGCTGACCGAGATCGAACGCGACTGTGTCGAGCAGGCGATGGCCGGCGACATGCTGGGCCAGGTCGAATCCTGGTCGGAGGTCAACAGCGGGTCGCGCAACCTCGACGGGCTGGCGACGATCGGGGCGCGGCTGGCCGCAGCGTTCGCCGACCTGCCGGGCGAGCTACAGATGCGCGAGCCGGCGCCGGTCGATGCGATCGACACGGCGGGGAAACCCTACCAGGTTTCGCATGGCCGGAACCTCCACCTGACCGTCCGGCCCGACGCGCCGGTCCAGCTGCTCTTCACCGGCCACATGGACACGGTGTTTGGTGCGGACCACCCGTTCCAGTCATTGAAGTGGCTTGAGCCGGGCAAAGTGCTCAACGGCCCCGGAGTTGCCGACATGAAGGGCGGGATCGCAGTCATGCTGGCGGCGCTGAAGGCGGTCGAAGCAAGCCCGCTGGCGGCGCAGCTGGGCTATGAAGTCGTCATCAACAGCGACGAGGAAGTCGGCTCGTTGGGTTCCGCGACGCTGATTGCCGAAGCCGCCCGGGGCAAACGCGCGGCGCTGACCTACGAGCCGTCGGCACTGCCCGACGGAACGCTGGCCGGGGCGCGGCCCGGAAGCGGCAATTTCAGCTTCACCGTCACACGGTCGCTCGGCCCATGCCGGCCGCAATCCTGAGGAAGGCCGCAATGCGCTTGTGGCCGCCGCCGACCTGGCCTTGCGATTGAAGAAAGGCGTTGGCCCGCGGCTGTCGATCAATCCGGCGAAGATCGACGGCGGCAGCCCCAACAACGTCGTCCCCGACCTGGCGATACTGCGCGTCAACCTGCGGCCGGCGACGCTTGACGACCAGGCGCGCGCGCAGGCCCTGATCGACGACGCGGTCGGCGACGGTCGCTGCCGAGCATGACGTCCAGATCCACGTTCACGGCCATTTCGCCCGGCCGCCCAAGCCGATGACCCCGGAAACCGAAGCCTTGTTCGGACTGGTCAAGCAGGCCGGCGCGGACCTTGGCCAGTCGATCGGCTGGAAATCGACCGGCGGGGTGTGCGACGGCAACAATATCGCCGCCTGCGGCGTGCCCGTCATCGACACGATGGGCGTGCGCGGCGGAAGCATTCATTCGATGGAGGAATATCTGATCGTCGACAGTCCCTCGCCGAGCGCGCCGCGCTATCGGCTCTCACCATCCTCCGGCTGGCGGAGGGCGCATGAGCTACCGCATCCGCGCCGCGCGGCCCGACGACCTGCGCGCATTCTATGACCTTGCGAAGCTGACCGGCGGCGGCTTCACCAACCTGCCGGCCGAGCGCGCGACCCTGGAGGACAAGCTGGCGCGGTCCGAAGCGGGGCTTCAGCCGCCAGGGCGAGAATCCGGGCGACGACCTTTACGTCTTCATGCTGGAGCATGTCGAAACCGGCGCGATCCGCGGCACCTGCCAGGTGTTCGGCGCGGTCGGCACCGACCGGCCGTTCTACAGCTACCTGATCTCGACCCTGACCCAGAAGAGCGAGGAGCTGGGCCGCATCTTCCGCAACCAGACGCTGACTCTGACCACCGACCTTGAAGGGTTCGAGCGAGGTCGGCGGCCTGTTCCTCCATCCGCAGGAACGCGCCGGCGGTCTCGGCATGCTGCTCGCCCGCTCCCGCTATCTGTTCATCAAGCAGCATCGGCCGCGCTTTGGCGACACGGTACTGGCTGAGCTTCGCGGCGTGATGGACCAGGCCGGGCACTCGCCGTTCTGGGATGCGCTGGGCGGGCGCTTCTTCGGCATGACCTTTCCCGAGGCCGACGAATTCAACGCGATCCACGGCACCCAGTTCATCGCCGACCTGTTCCCCAAGACGCCGATCTATATGTCGATGCTTCCGGAAAGCGCGCGAGCAGTGATCGGCCAGCCGCATCCCGACCGGCCGCGCGGCGCTGAAGATGCTCGAAAACGAAGGGTTTCGTCTGGGACAGCTATATCGACATTTTCGACGGCGGCCCGACGGTTACGGCGCGCACCGACCGGATCAAGACGGTGATGGAGGCGGATTGGCTTCGGGTCGCGGGCACCAATGGCGCCGACGGGCCGATGATGATGATGGCGGCGGGCGTCATGCATGATTTCGTCGCCTGCTATGGCCATGCGACGAAGACCGACAATGGCGAGCTGTTGATCGACGCCAAGTCAATGGAAATGCTCGGCATCGGTCCGGGCGACCGGATATTGGCGGTTTCCCGGTGAGCGCAATCCGGGAAATCAATTTCGACGGCATCGTCGGGCCGAGCCACAATTATGCGGGCCTGAGCCTCGGCAACCTCGCCTCGTCCCGCAATGCCGGAGAAGTGTCGCAGCCGCGCGCCGCGGCTCTCCAGGGGCTGGACAAGATGCGGGCCAACATTGGGCTTGGCCTCGTCCAGGGAATCTTCGTGCCGCAGCCGCGCCCGGCGCGCGCCTGGCTCGCCGAGCTGGGGACGACGATCGAGGAAGCCGAACATCATATCGCGGCCAATGCCATGAGCGCGTCGGCGATGTGGGCGGCCAATGCCGCGACGGTCAGCCCGGCGCCCGACGCGGCCGACGGCCGATGCCACCTGACCGTCGCCAACCTGAAGACCATGCCGCATCGCAGCCACGAATGGCCGGCGACGCTCGCCCAACTCCGGCTTGCCTTCGCCGGCGATGCGTTCGCGGTGCACGGTCCGATCCCGCCCGCTTTCGGCGACGAGGGCGCGGCCAACCATATGCGGCTGACCCCGTCGCATGGAGAGGCCGGCGTCGAGGTGTTCGTCTACGGCGTTTCGGGCGGCCCCTTCCCCGCTCGCCAGCATGTCGAGGCGTCGAAGGCCATCGCCCGGCTGCACCGGCTCGATCCCGATCGCACCATTTTCGCCGCGCAGAGCGAGGAAGCGATTGCCGCCGGCGCCTTTCATAATGACGTTGTGGCGGTCGCAAACGGACTGGTGCTTTTCGCGCACGAGAAGGCATTCGCCGACCGCGACGCATTGGTTGCCAAGCTCGACGAGCAAATCCCCGGCTTCGAACTGGTCGAGGTCCCGGACGCGGAGGTGCCGCTGGGCGATGCGATCCGCAGCTATTTGTTCAACGCCCAGCTGGTCACTCCGCCCGACGGAGCGATGACGCTGGTGGCGCCGACCGAGTGCCGCGATACGCCGTCGGTCAAGGGATGGATCGACCGGCACCTGGCCTCCAACGGCGCCATTCGCCGGGTCGAATTTGTCGATGTTCGCCAGTCGATGGCCAATGGCGGCGGGCCTGCCTGTCTTCGCCTTCGCGTTGCCTGCGATCCGGCCGACGGTCGATCCGCGCTTCCTGGTCGACGAAGCCAAGCTCGACCGGCTTGCCGATGTCATCGCGAGATCATTGGCCCGCGGAAATTGCATCAAGCGAAATTCAGTCGCCTTCGTTGGTCGCCGATGTTGAGCGTGCGCGCGGCGCAATTCTCGACACGCTGGGGCTTTCCGAGCTGACTTGAGTCGCTTTCTGGGACAGTCGTCACAGGGCCATTCGACCCGACTCATTTTTTCCGCTACCCAGTGAGGGTAAAGGCACAGTTAACCACTGTCCTTAATCGGGAAAGGGCGGAACGACGCCATTCGCGTGGCGTTTGCTTAACATATGACGACATTCCGTAAGCTCGGCAGGCTCTTCACCATCAAGACGCGCTTGGAGGCGTTCCTCGTCACCTACGCAATCGCTGTCGGCGCGGTCGAGCGCGGTGCCCATTATATGCAAAACTATCCCGGCAACGGCGGAGTCCTGCTCGCCCTGGCCTGCCTGGGAGTGCCATTCATTGCCGGTGCGAAGCTGCTCGACAGCGTTCGTCCCGCTGCAGTCGGTCCGACGTTGAATGGATTGAGCCTACCCCGCCGATTGCCGCGGCGACGGCTCAGTCATAGTCGACCCAAAGATCACCGCTCGGCCCGCGGTTCAGCGTTACCGTCGTCACATCGCATAGATTGACGCCGGTAAAGGTCGCGGAGCCCCCGCCGGCCAAATCCGCTTTGATGTCGAATGCGCAATCGGGATTGGCATAGGCGACAGCAGTTCGACCTCCATCCGCAGGCGTTCCACCGAGCGGAGTCCATGCACTTGTGCCGACCCGCCTGATACTCATCGAGCTGATGTTCGCGCCGGTCTTGTTGACCAGTGTGAAATTGCCCGCCCCGGCGGCGGCGGCCGGAAGGGGCGCGGCAAAGATCGCGATGCCGAGCAACGAGGCGATTAGGCGGTTCATGATGCAAACATAATCCCGGCGGAGTTGGGATTCAAAGGGTTGGCGCGCGCCCACCCCGCTCGTCGGGCGCGCGCCAGAGCCCCGCGGCTAAGCCGCGAAGGCCGAAGGGCTGTGCGGGCGCGAGCGCGTGATGAACACGGCCGCGGCCGGCTGGCGAAAACTTCCGGACAGCGGCAATGCCGTCGAGCAGAATCCGCATTCGGCCAACGTGCGGCCGACATACCAATGTGTCCGCCCGCAACCCGGGCAGTGATTGACTTCATTATCGCGGTACACGGCGTGATAGCCGCGCCTGGCCGGATCGAATCCGGCTATATTCGAACTCCGCATGATCGTACCTTCCTTCAAGGCCCGAAACGAGCGACGAGTCGTTAGGTTTCAACGATAAGCCGATTCGCTTAGGCTGTCACCACTGTGCAACGCTCCTGTCCCGCAGGGGGACGGGCAATCCCCTGTGGATATTAACTATCGATTCACTTTTTGCGCGCAGTCTGCTGTGCGCCGAACGATAGTCGGGGGAGTGCGTGGAATGGTGTCGAACCAGCGTTTCTATCTGCGCCGTGCAGCAGAAGAGCGGACGGCCGCCCAGCGCGCAATTACGCCCCAGGCACGCGAATGGCACAGCAAATTGGCTCAGGATTTTGCCCGCCGGGCAATCGAATGTGGCGCCGTAGCCGCCGGAGCAGTGGCCGTCAGCGCTTGAGGCGAGCCAATCGTTACTTCCAGTGTTGCCCGTTAGCCCGTCCGTTTCTTGGCCGAAACGGCCGTCGGAAGTCCTAGGGGAATTCCCTAGTATCGCGCTGCAACAGCACCGGCTAGCGAAGTTTCATTAACTCTGTTAAACAATCGGCATTGATTATCAGGAACGGGGGATACCATGCTCAGTCGGACTTGCCTGGCACTGTTGGCCACGACTTTGATTGCATCGCCGGCAGTTGCCCGCGACAAGACACTCTATCTCGGCGTGGAAGGTGGTTTGGCTTGGGCCAGCGATACCGACCTGGACGCCAACGATGTCCCGACGGGGGTTGGTAATGCCACGGTCGACATCAACAACTTCCTGACCATCGATCATAAGATGGGCTACGATGTGGGCCTCATCTTCGGCTATGACGCCGGTATTGTCCGGACGGAACTCGACCTGTCCTACAGGCGCGTTTCGCATAACGACTATGAATTCAACTTCGTCGACGGCGAAGGCGGGTTCATCGACGGTTCGGTCGATGGCAACGGTAGCAGCCGTTACGTTGCGATCATGACCAACCTGCTCATCGACTTGGGCAATGAAGATGGCGTCAGCTTCTATGCTGGCCCGGGCCTCGGATTTGCCTGGGGCAAGTTCGACCTCGACAATGTTACCGGTACCGATGACGACATCAAGGACGGTGGCGTGGCGTGGCAATTGATTGCCGGCATACGCTATGCGCTAAACCCCAACCTCGATCTCGGCCTGAAGTATCGCTACTTCCATGCGAGCCGGGTCAAGGAGAATTTCTCCGATGGTTCGGACGTCGATGGCCGGTTCAAATCCAACTCGATCCTGGCGACGCTGACGTATAATTTCTATGTGCCGCCGCCACCGCCGCCGCCGCCGCCACCGCCGCCGCCGCCACCGGCGACGCAGACTTGCCCGGACGGCTCGGTGATCCTGGCGACGGACGCCTGTCCGCCACCGCCACCGCCGCCGCCGCCGCCGCCGCCGCCGCCGGAGCCGGAACGGGGCTAAGCACGATATCCAATAGGACGGCGGCAGCCAGCTTCGCCGTCCTTTTGGGGGCAGGAACGGTCCGGGAAGAAATTCCCGGGCCGTTTTGCGTTACGGCACCAGCGCGCGGCCAGTTGCAGCCCGCGGAAATCGCCTTGATTGGGAAAATGGCGCGCCCGGAACAATTCGAACGTCCGACCCTCAAATTCGTAGTCTGATGCTCTATCCAGCTGAGCTACGGGCGCGTGCCGGGGCGTCCCTTAGGGTGACGGGCTAAACGGCGCAACCCCCTTGCCAACAATATGGCCCGCATTGCGCGAACATTCGCGCGCCCTTAGACGATCATCATGCGACGCCTTGTACCCTTGCTTGCCGTGTCGATAGCCGGTGCCTGCGCGGCGCCCCAAACCGGGTCGGAGCCGAGCCTTGGACCGCGCGCGGCCGAGGCGATCGATCCGCGCGTTCCAATCCCCGACAAGGTGCCCAGCGGGCCGGTCGATGCAACGCTTGCCAGCCAGCTCGATGAGCTGGTCGACCGGGCGAGATCGGGAGTGCCCCAATTCGACGCCCAACTGGCGAATGCAGAGCGGCAGGCCGCCGCCGCCGGTCCGGGCGCAAGCGAGAGCTGGGTCGTTGCGCAACAGGCGCTTTCGAAGCTGATCGAACGGTTTGGAGTGACGACCCGGGCCGCGGCGGATATCGACGCGCTTGCCTCGTCACGGCTTGAAGGCCAGCGCTGGATCCGGCCGACCGACCAGCAGGCGATTGCCGCGGCGGCGGCCGAAGTCGCCGCCATTGGCGCGCCGCAGGCCGCTGCTATCGAACGGATACAGGGCCAGCTGGCGCGCTAGCCGAGCGCGAACGCTCTCGCGGCTGGCCATTCCGCGGCATCGATACGATAGACGACCGTCGGGTTCATTTCCGGCCCGAAGCGCGAATCCGTGAAATCCAGATCCTCGCGCCTGGTCATTCCAAGGCGCTTCATCAGGCCCTGGCTTTCCTGGTTTGGGCCAATCGTAAACGCCAGCACATGAGGAGCGCCAAATTGGCCGAATGCGAGGTCCAGCGCAGCGATCGCCGCTTCCTTGGCATAGCCCTTCCCCCATGCGCTTTCGCGCAGCCGCCAGCCCACTTCGAACTGGCCGGTCAGGTCGGTTCCCGGCGAATTGACCCGCTTGAGCCCGCAAAAGCCGAGAAGCTCGCCATCGGCCTTTCGCTCGACCAGCCAGAAGGTGTGGCCGAAGTCGCGCTGGAAACCACTGATGCGGCCAAGAGCTGCCTCCCAGGTTGCGCGATCCTGCACCCCGCCGAGATGGCGCATCACGGCGGGGGTGTTCATGATCGAGTAGAAGCGATCGCCGTCCTCCTCGCGCCACGAGCGCAGGCGCAGGCGTTCGGTCTCTGCGACGACATCCGTCATGCCGCCCTCCGGCCACGTCCCGCGATCAGGTAGAGAAAGGCTCCCACGGCAAGGAATGCAACGAAGGCCCGCCATTCCGAATAGTTGGAGTGGGAAGCTGCCCAGATGCACAAGGCGGCTGCCACGATGGGGAGGAGGATGCCCCTTCCCCAACGAAGCTTTCCGGCAACAAAGTCGAGCCGGGGAACGGCGGCGATGCAGGCAATATAAGCGAACAGCCGGGACACGGTGCTGATCACCGCGAGCGTAACGAAGGTTCCCGACAGGGCGAGCGCCAGACCTATCCCACCTACCGCCAAAATCGAGTTTACCGGCGTCGCGAAGCGCGGCGAAATTCGGCCGAACCAGCGGGGCAGCAGGCCCTGATCGGCGAAGCTGGAGGTAATCCGCGAAATGGAGGTCACCGCGCTCAGCTGGTTGGCGAGAACCGAGACAATGGCGGTCAATCCGAGGAGCAGCGCCCCGGCGGGCCCAAGCGACTTCGCAGCCAGATCGGCAAGCGGTGCATCGCTCGCGCCAATTCCAGACGCGGTATAGGCCAATTGGACCAGGACGTAGAGCATCGTGACGCCGGCCACCGTCAGGAGCAGCGCCTTGGGAATGGCCCGCCTCGGGTCGCGCGTCTCGCCGGCGGGGATCGTTGCCGCCTCGAAGCCGACGAAAGCGTAGAGGGCAGCCAGCGCCACTCCTTCGATAGCCGAGAAATCGGGCAGGGTGGGCGCGGGAATCGGCGCCAGCAACAGCCCCAGCGCCCCGATCAGCAAAAGGGGCGCCAGCTTCAGCATCGTCATTCCGCCCAGCGTGTCGACCGCGCGGCGGATGCCGACGATATTCACCAGAGTGATTGCGCCGACCGTGACGATGATCGTGAGCGGTCCCTCGAGCGGCGCCCATAGGGCCCCGGCATAAGCGCAAAGCACGTTGGCATTGGCGGCCAAGGCAGCGGCCCGTGCCGCATAAAGCATCCAGCCTGCTTCGAAGCCGACAAAACGACCGAATGCTGCGCTGGCATAAAGTTGCGGGCCGCCGGAGGTGTCAAACCGGCTGGCTAGGTCAGCGTAGCAGAGCGCGATCGGCATCACGCCAAGGCCAGCGATCAGCAGCAGCCAGGGTGCGAAGCTGCCGACCGCGGCATCCAGCATTCCAGGCAATCCGAAAATCGCGGCCCCGATCATGCCATTGAGGGCAAGAAAGGCCGCGCCCCAGACTCCGACGTCGCGCCGGGTCTCGCCCGGCTGTTCCCCCTCGCCCAACCTACTACTCCGCGATCAACCGCGCAGCGAGCGGCGCATGATAGGTGAGAACCCCGGTGGCGCCGGCGCGCTTGAACGCCAGCAGCGTTTCAAGGACGAGCGCGTCGCGCTCTCCCGCACCGGCTGCGGCGGCAGCCTCGATCATCGCATATTCGCCGGACACCTGGTAGGCGAAGGTCGGGACGCCGAAGCGGTCCTTCACCCGCGCCAGTACGTCGAGATAGGGCAAGCCCGGCTTCACCATCACCATGTCCGCGCCCTCGGCGAGGTCGAGCGCGACTTCGCGCAGCGCCTCGGCGCCGTTGGCGGGATCCATCTGGTAACCGCGCTTGTCGCCCTTCAGCAGGCCGCGGCTGCCGACCGCATCGCGGAACGGGCCGTAGAAGGCCGAGGCATATTTGGCGGCGTAGGCCATGATCGCGGTGTCGATGCAGCCGGCCTTTTCCAGCCCCTGGCGGATGGCGCCGACCCGGCCGTCCATCATGTCCGACGGAGCAACGATATCCGCGCCGGACATGGCCTGGACCAGCGCCTGCTGGACCAGGACTGCGGTCGTCTCGTCGTTGAGCACTCTGCCGTGGGCGTCGGTCAGCCCGTCATGGCCATGGGCGGTGTAGGGATCGAGCGCGACGTCGGTCAGGACGCCAACCTCCGGCACCGCGTCCTTGATCGCCTTGATCGCGCGGCAGATGAGATTGTCGGGATTGAGCGCCTCGCGCGCGTCCTCGCTGCGCAGGTTCGCCGGCGTATTCGGGAACAGCGCGACGCAGGGAATGCCAAGGTCGCGCGCTTCGCGGGCCTTGTCGGCCAGCCGGTCGACCGACCAGCGGCTGACCCCGGGAAGCGTCGAGATCGGTTCTTCCTGTCCCTGCCCTTCGCAGATGAACAGGGGCCAGATGAGGTCGCTGGGATGAAGTCGATGTTCGGCCAGCATGTCGCGGATCCAGGGGGCCGAACGGCCGCGCCGCATGCGCATGGCGGGGAAGGATGGAGTCACCATGCGGTCGCACTAGCCGAGAAGGGTAAAGGAAAGAAAGCCGCCTCCATGCATTGAGCAGCCAATGACCGATGCGCTTCCGAAACGGGCGATCCTGATCGTCAATGCAATGAGTCGGAAGGGCGAGGCCGCTTTCGATGAGGCTCGCGATCGTCTGACCGCCGCCGGCGTCACGTTAATCGACGCGCATGAGGTTACCGAACCCGAGGGGATGGATCGACTGGTGAAGTCCGCGGTCGCCAAGGCGCCAATGGTCATCATCGGCGGCGGCGATGGTTCGCTGTCGTCCACCGTCGATCATTTCGTTGGAAAGGATACGGTTTTCGCGGTGCTACCGCTCGGGACCGCGAACAGCTTCGCCCGGACGCTTGGCCTGCCGCTCGATCTCGAAGGTGCTATCGACGTCATTGCGACCGGCCGGCGAAGGCGCATCGACCTTGGCATCATCGACGGCGACTATTTCGCCAACGCAGCGGCGCTGGGCCTGTCGCCCCTGATCGCGGACACGGTCCCGCATAATCTCAAGCGATATCTTGGAATGGTCGGCTACCTGATCTGGGCGACGCGGGTGGCGTTCAAATTCCGACCGTTCAGGATTCGAGTCACGTTGGACGACGGAACGGTGGAGAAATGCTGGTCGACCGAGGCACGGATTGCCAATGGTACCCATCACGGCGGGGTCGAGCTGGTCGAGAGCCAGCAGCTGGATAGCGGAGTAATTGTTATCCAGGCCGTGACCGGCAAGAGCCTGTTACATCTGGCCTGGAGCTGGTTTGCGACCCTGTTCAAGCTTCGCCGGCGGGAACAGACGTTCACCGAATGGCGCGGCAGGAAGATGATCCTCGATGCCCGTCCGCGTCAGAAGATCAGCATCGACGGCGAAATCGCCGCCAAAACCCCGGTAACAGTCGAGGTAGCGCGCGGCGCAATCGAGGTCGCGGCGCCGAGGGAAACTATCCCAGCCGCTTGAGGGCAGCAGCCAGCCGTTCCGCCTCGGCCGCGCGGGCGTCGTGGTCGGCGCGGGCCTTTTCGACCGCTTCGGGCTTGGCGCGCTCGGCGAAGGCCGGGTTGCCGAGGCGGGCGGCGAGCTGATCGCGATCCTTTTCGGCTGCGGCGATCGCCTTGGACAGGCGGGCGCGCTCGGCATCGAGGTCGATCGCCCCTTCGAGCGGGAAGGCGATGGTCACGCCGCTCAACGACGATCTGCGCCGAACCTGGCGGCACTGCATCGGCTCGCGACGGCCCATCAACCTTGGCCATCCGCGACAAGCGTCGGCAGCGTTATTGGCAGAGCCGAGTCGAGCATCGCCGCGTCGCCGCCGATGACGTGCGGGACCAGGCGTCGCGCTCCACGGGATGTTGAGCTCGGCGCGCATCGCGCGGACCTGATCGATCACGTCGACCAGCCCGTCGATTTCGCGCGCCGCAGTTGGGATCGCGCTGTCGCTTGCGGCTCCGGCCATTTGGCGACGATCAGATCGTACGGCCGCTCGCCCATGCGAGTGCCACAGCTCTTCGGTGACGAACGGCATGAACGGGTGGAGCATGACCAGGATCTGGTCGAACGCCCAGGCGGCGACGGCGCGGGTTTCGTCGTCGAACGCGCCCTTCACCAGCTCGACATACCAGTCGCAGAAGGTGCCCCAGGTGAAATGGTAGATGGCGTCGGCCATGTCGTCGAAGCGCAGCTCGGCGAACGCCTTGTCGAGCTGCGCGAGCGTCTCGACCACCTCGCCGATGATCCAGCGGTTGACCGGCAGCGCGGCTTCGGGCGCGGCGATGCTCTGCGATCGCGCCGATGCCGTTGCCCTGCAGGAAGCGCGCGGCGTTCCACAGCTTGGTCGCGAAGTTGCGGTAGCCCTCGACCCGCTTCTCATCGAGCTTGATGTCGCGGCCCTGGCTTTCCATCGCCGCCAGGGTGAAGCGCAGCGCGTCGGCGCCATACTTGTCGATCAGGCCGAGCGGATCGACCGTGTTGCCCTTCGACTTGGACATCTTCTGGCCCTTGGCGTCGCGGACCAGCCCGTGGAGGTAGAGCGTCTTCCACGGCACGCTCGCCCATGAACTCGAAGCCCTGCATCGCCATGCGGGCGTCCCAGAAGAAGAGGATGTCGAAGCCGGAGATCAGCACGTCGTTGGGGTAATGGCGCTTGAGGTCGTGCGGTCTGCTCCGGCCAGCCCAGCGTGGCGAACGGCCACAGGGCCGAGGAGAACCAGGTGTCGAGCACGTCCTCGTCCTGGCGCAGCGCGCCTTCCGCCCGCCTGCGGCCTGCGCCTCTTCCTCGGTCTCGGCGACGAAGACGTTGCCGTCCTCGGCGTACCAGGCCGGAATGCGGTGGCCCCACCACAGCTGGCGCGACACGCACCAGGGCTGGATGTTCTCGAGCCAGTTGAACCAGGTCTTCTTCCAGGTTTCGGGCACGATCGCGATGTCGCCGGACGCGCACCGCCTCGATCGCCGGCTTGGCCAGCGTCTCGGCGTCGACATACCATTGGTCGGTCAGCCATCGGCTCGATCACCACGCCCGACCGGTCGCCGAAGGGCTGCATGATCATCTTGTCCTCGACCTTGATCATCAGGCCTTCGGCGTCGATGTCGGCCACCACCGCCTTGCGGGCGTCGTAGCGGTCGAGGCCGCGATAGGCCTCGGGCACGAGATTGAGCGCGTCGACCTCTGCGGCGGTCGCTGGCTCGCCGCGAGCGATCGCCACGGCGCGTGCCGCGGATTCGGCGTATGGCGGCCCGTCGCTGCGCATGTGCGCCGTCCCGTCCATCAGCCGGTACATCGGGATGCCGTTGCGCTGCGCCACGCCATAGTCGTTGAAGTCGTGCGCGCCGGTGATCTTGACCGCGCCCGAGCCGAAATTCGGGATCGGCATATTCGTCGGTGATGATCGGGATCAGGCGCCGGTGATCCTTCGGCCCGACCGGAATCTCGCAAAGCTTGCCGACGATCGGCCGGTAGCGCTCGTCGCCCGGATGAACCGCGACCGCCATGTCGGCGAGCATCGTCTCGGGCCGGGTGGTGGCGATCGAGATGTAGTCCCGCTCTTCCTCAGAACGACATTCCCGTCGGCATCGCGTTCGACGTAGGTATAGGTCTCGCCGTCCGCGAGCGGATATTTGAAGTGCCAGATGTGGCCCTGCGACCTCGCGGTTCTCGACCTCGAGGTCGCTGATCGCGGTCTGGAACTTGGGGTCCCAGTTGACCAGGCGCTTGTCGCGATAGAGCAGCTTGCGCTTGTAGAGCTCGACGAACACCTTGATGACGGCGCGTCGAGAAGCCCTCGTCCATGGTGAAGCGCTCGTTGGCCCAGTCGCAACTGGCGCCGAGGCGGCGGAGCTGGCGGGTGATCTGCCCGCCCGACTGCGCCTTCCATTCCCACACATGGTCGAGGAACGCCTCGCGGCCGATGTCGGTGCGCTTGACGCCCTGGCTGTCGAGGTTGCGCTCGACCACCATCTGCGTGGCGATGCCGGCATGGTCGGTGCCGACCACCCACAGCGCGTCCTTGCCCTGCATCCGCGCGTGGCGGACGAGGATGTCCTGCAGCGTATTGTCGAGCGCATGGCCGATGTGCAGCGAGCCGGTGACGTTGGGCGGCGGCATGACGATGGTGAAGGGCTCGGCGTCCGGCCGCTCGGGGCGGAACAGCCCCTGCCCTTCCCAATGGGCATACCAGCGGGCCTCGATCGGACCCGGTTCGAACGTCTTGGCAAGCTCGGTCATGGGCCGCGGCTAGCGACCGCATGTGCCGCACCGCAACAATCAGTTGGCGGACGGCTTGCCCAGATCCAGGTGCCCAGCCAGCCGAACACCTCGCCATACCATTGGATCGAGTTGTTGGGCTTCAGCACCCAATGGTTCTCGTCCGGGATAGACCAGCAGCGCGACGGGATGTCGCGACGCTGCAGCGCGGTGAAGCTGGCGATGCCCTGCGTATAGGGGATGCGGAAGTCCTTCTCGCCGGTGATCACCAGCATCGGCGTCTTCCACTTGGCGACATGGTTGACCGGGTTCCAGCGCTCGAACGCGGCCGGATCCTCATAATAGGCCTTGCCGCCATGTTCCCACTCGTCGAACCACAGCTCCTCGGTCTCATAGGCCATGGCGCGGGCATCGAACACGCCGTCATGCTGGACGAGGCATTTGAACCGGTCGGGCCACTGGCCGGCGATCCAGTTCATCATGTAGCCGCCATAGCTGGCGCCGAGCGCGCAGGCGTTGTCGGCGTCGAGCTGCGCATCCTGCGAGGTGGCGAAGGCGAGGCCCTTTTGCAGGTCCTCGAGCGGCCAGCCGCCCCAATTGTTGCGGATCGCGTCGGTGAAGGCCTGGCCGTATCCGGTCGATCCCGTGGAAATCGACGCTGACCACTGCATAGCCGGGCGCCGGAGAAGACGCGCGGGTTCCAGCGATAGGACCAGCCGTTGCTGAAGCTGCCCTGCGGGCCGCCATGGACGACGAAGGCGATCGGCAGCTTGGCCGCGGCGGCATATTGCGGACCGGCAGGCTTCAGGGTGAAGCCCCAGACCGTGTCGTTGTTGGCGCCGGTGAAGCTGAATTTCTTGAAGCTCACCGGGTCGAGTTCGGCCAGCAGCGCGCGATTGACGTTGGTCAGCTGCGCGACCTTGCCCTTGGCATCGACGCGGATAGAGGTCGTCGGGCGCCATCACGCTGTTGGTCGTGAAGAGCGCTCCGCCCGCCGGCCAGCGGGACCGACGTTGCCGGCATGGCCGTCGCCGGTCAGCCTGGTGACCTTGCCGCTGGCGACGTCGACCCGGAACACCGGCGCTTCCAGCACGTCCTCGGCGGTGACCAGGATCGACTTGCCGTCCTTCGACCAGGCGATCGAGCCGACCGAACGATCCCAATTGGCGGTAACCGCGCGGACCTGGCCGGTGGCGAGATCGCGGATCTGCAGCACCTGCCGGTCGGCTTCGTAACCGGCGCGCGCCATCGAGAAATAAGCGAGGCTGCGGCCATCGGGCGAAAGCGTCGGCAGATTGTCGGTGCCGTCATTGTCGGCAGTCAGATTGGTCGGCTGGGCCGAACCGTCGGCGGGGGCCGCGAAAATGTCGAGGTTGGTCGAGGTCGGTTCGATCCGGCCTGCCTCGCGCAAGCGCGAAATAGACGGTGCGTGCCGTCGGCGGAGATGTCGATCTCCTCGCCGCCGCCGAACGGCTTGGACGGCGTGTCGCCGACCAGCGCGCCGGTCACCGGCACGCCGGCGCCGGTGACTTTGCCGCCCTCGATCGGGAAGGCGAAGATGCGGCTGCGGACGCCAGGTTCGGCCCATGTATCCCAGTGGCGGATGAACAGCTGGTCATAGGTGCGGCCGGAGCCGATCTTCTGCGCCTTGGGCAAGTCGTCGCAGGCAAAGTCGGCGCACTGGAGGTCGCGGTCGGCCCAGACGATCAACCGGCTGCCGTCGGCGCTGACCTTGAAGCCGGAAATGTCGCCCTTGAGGCTCGAAAGCTGGGCCGGCTGGCCGCCAACGCGTCATGCGGAACAGCTGATCCTGCCCGTCGACCGGGGCGAGATACCAGACCGCGCCGTCCGCGCCGAACACCGCGTCATGCGCGCCCTTGGTCAGCCCGGCGAGCGGCTGCGGCGCCGCGCCCTTGGCCTTCAGGTCGAGAATATGGACGACATTGTTGCGCTTGTTCGCGGCAAGGTCGGTCGTCGACAGGCGTGAAGATCGCATGGCGTCCGTCGGGCGACACGCTGGGCGCGCCGAGACGACGCATCATGTGCATGTCGGTCGCGGTCATCGGCCGGGCGAGCGGCGGGAGTGGCGATGAGGGCGGCGGCCGCGACGCTGGCGGCAAGGGCGAGGCGCTTGATCATGGCGCGACGGCGTAACGTACGCCGCGACCTGTCAACTGCGGCATCCCTCGCGAATGTTCGCACCCAGTCGAAACGTCCGGTGCTTTTGTCGAAATGGTCCTGAAACGGGTTCAGGTTGACGATCGTCAGACCGGACGGCCGGTGATGCGGTGGATTTCGCGCTTCACATGCTCGTCGACGATGGCAGGCAGATGCTCGTCGAGCCATTGCTTGAGGATCGGGCGAAGCATTTCGCGGATCATTTCCTCAAGCGGATTATAGGCTGGCGGCGGCGGAGCGGCAGGCGGCGACGGCGGCCAGCGCCTCGAGCTTTTGGCGGCTTTCGTCGGCGACGCTCCTCTTCGAGCAGGGGCGGGCCGAGATCGATTGGCGCGATGCGTCACCGCCTCCATGCTCTCGTCGAGCTCGAGCACGTCCTCCTCTCGTCCGGATGTCTCCGGCGACGACGGCGGAGCCGCGGCGCGAATCTCCTTCTCCTCGGCGATCACGCGTTTGATCGACGCGAGAATATCTTCCATCGAGGGTTCCCGGGCGCCAGCCATGGCTTCCCTATTACCTATCGCGAGGCCGGTGTCACCCCTTGCGGCGGCTGCTCGGCGGGTGTGACCGTGCTGGTCGCGACGGTCGGATGCTTGGGATCGCTCGCCCAATCGTTCCAGTTGCCGGCGACCCGGCGATAATTGCCGAGCGGATCGTAGAGCGGCCCGCCGTCGAGGCCGAGATCGTCGGCCTCTGCCTGGCCCATGGAATTCAGCAGCTGGAATCCGGCGACATAAGCGTCGCGCCGCGCGGTCACGAGCAACACCTGCGAGTTCAGCAGCTCCTGCTCGGCATCGAGCACGTCGAGGATGGTGCGGGTGCCGACGCTGTTCTCGGCCCGCACGCCTTCCAGCGCCAGCTCGTTGGCCTTGACCGCCACATCGTTCGATTTGATCGCGTCGAGCGCTGCCTGATAGTCGGCGATAGGACGAACGGGTGTTGGAGACCACCGCCCGCTCGGTGCCGACACGCTGCTCGAGTGTCTGGCCTTCGAGGGCCTGAGCCTGGCGAATTCGGGCCGCAGGAAGGCCGCCCTGGTAGAATGGAACACGGGCCTGCAAGCCAATGCTGGTCGCAGAGCCGGACTGCAGCCCCTTGTCGTCCCCAGTCGCGTTGAAATGATCGGCTGCAGCAACGGCGGAAACGGTCGGAAGCCGGGTTCCGCGGGCCGCACGCACGTCATAACCCGCCGCCTCGGCCTGCCGGGTGACCGCAACAGGTCAGGATTGTCGGCCAGCGCGATACGCACCGCTTCGTCGGCAGTGGCCGGCAAGGGCGGCAAGGGCGGCGGCGGCTGAAGCTGATCGGGCCTCTTGCCGATCACGCGGCGATAATTTTCCTCGGTCGCGATCAGGCGCCCCTGGGCCAATGTGAGCCGTGAACGCGCGAGGGCCAGGCGCGCTTCGGACTGGGCAACGTCGGTGCGGGTGACGTCGCCGATCTCGAACCGGTCGCTGCGTCGCCTCGAGGTTGGTCTCCAGCACCTTGACGTTGTTGTTGTTGAGCTCGACCGTGGCCCGGTCGCGGATCACGTCCATGTAGGCCGCGACCGCCTCGGTGAAGACATCGCCCTCGACCGCGCGAAGCGTTGCCCGCCCGGCCTCGACCCGGGTCTTGGCGGCCTTGATGTCGTTCTTGACGGTGCCGCCCTGGAACAGCGGCAGGCTGACGTCGACGCCGGCGTTGAGATACGGTCCCCGGCCCGTGCCGATGTCGAACCGGCCGCTTCGGGTCAGGTCGCGGGTCACGCCCAGCGTGCCGCCTACCGTCGGCCTTCCCGCCGAGCGGGCGACAGCGACCCCGGCGTCGGTGGCCTTCAGGTTTTCGCGCTGCGACAGTCAGCGTCGGATTGGCCTGATAGGTCGAAACCAGCGCCTCCCGCAGCGTGTCGGCCGAAGCCGTACCCGCAGCCAGAGCAACGAGAAGCGATGCGATTGATAGGTTACGAATCACAGGCATTGCTCTTTCGAATAGCATCAGAAAGTGAAGGCCCGTGGCCGCTCGAAGCCGGGAAGCGGATCGACGTCGGCATCGGTGAGGCTGCGTAGCCCAAGCGCGCCACTGGAAACCCGGCCGATTACGAGGCGGGTCACGCCCCGATCGACGACGGCGCCGCCCAAGCTGTCCGCCGTCACGAAGCTGCTTGACCAATTCCGCGGGGATTTCCTCGACCGCTCCGTCGATCAGAATGAGATCATAGGGAGCGCCCTTGGCCCAGCCCTTTGCAAGATCGCCATCGACCGTCTCTACCTCGGCCTCGGCTGCAGCGGCGGCGAGCGCCTGGTCCGATTCCAGCGCGACGACATCGAGCCCGATGGCTTTGAGCACGGCTGCGGAATAACCGGACCCCGATCCGACGACCATTGCCCGCTCGCCCGCCTTTGGCGCGAGTTCGGACAGAAGCCGGCCAAGTGCAGCAGGCGGCATCATCGTTCGGCCTTCGGCGATCTTGAGCGACCGATCGAAATAAGCAAGCGCACGAGCGCCTTCGGGAACGTATCGTTCGCGCGGCACCGAACCCATCGCCGCCAATACGCCACGGTCGGTTACGCCCTCGGGGCGGAGCTGGTTGTCGACCATTGCCCGACGGGCCAGGCTGAAATCCTGCATGAAATCCTCGTTGGTCACGGACTGTTATATGTCACTAATACAGTGACAGTTCAAGTCGTCCTTATCCTTTGCCGCTCTCCTCGCCAAGCGGGAGGCGCCCCCGTTCGTCGAATGGCTCGGTTGACAAGCGGCGGGCCCAGCCGCCAAAGGCCTGCCCACGAGGCCCGATGGCGGAGTGGTGACGCAGAGGACTGCAAATCCTTGCACCCGGGTTCGATTCCCGGTCGGGCCTCCATCACACCAAGCCAATGTTGCCTATAACCACATTGTCACAATCCGCCGCAATTGACGGGTGCTCGGTTCGGCCCCGGGTTCGCAATAAACCGGTCCGATCGATCGGCCAATAGACAACCAATATCGACCTTCTGCCCTCAATTATCTGGTTCGACCGCCGACTTCTGCCTACAAATTGGGAGACGTGATGGAGCCCTTTCGAAATACGCGGCATGTCGAAGTGCTTCCTACGGTAAGGCGTGATGTGATCGGGCGCGCGAATTTCGGTGCGCGAGGAGTGACGATGCTTGCGGTCGTGCTGCTGCTCGGTGCTTGCGGCCAAGGTGGCAAGAGCGGCGATAAGGCTGCCCAGGGTCCGATCACCGTGGGCTACGTCGTCGTTCAGCCGACCAACGTGCCGATCGAACAGGATTTGCCGGCTCGGGTTTCCGCCTACCAGATCTCCGAAGTCCGGCCACAAGTGACAGGCGTTGTCCTGCGACGCCTGTTCAAGGAGGGCGGGATCGTCCGGCAGGGGCAAACGCTCTACCAGATCGATCCGAGCCTTTATCAGGCGCAGGTCGCGCAGGCGTCCGCGAACCTGCAGAGTGCCCGGGCCAGTGCCGAGGCGGCCCGCGCCCGAGCCAACCGCTATCGGCCGCTGGCCGAAATGGAAGCGGTTTCGAAGCAGGACTATACCGACGCGCTGTCGCAGGCTCGCCAGGCCGAAGCCGCCATTGCGCAGAGCAATGCCGCCTTGCGAACCGCCCAGATCAACCTGCGCTACACGCGCGTCCCGGCGCCGATCACGGGCCGGATCGGCCTATCCAACGTAACTGAAGGCGCGCTGGTCACGGCGAACCAGGCGGACTCGCTAGCCACCATTACCCGCCTTGACCCGATCAATGTCGACATTCAGCAATCCGCGACCGACCTGATCGGGCTCCGCCGATCATTGTCGCAAGGCGGGGTCTCACCGACCATGGCCCAAGTGCGGCTATTGCTGCCCGACGGCAGCGACTATGGTTACACCGGCACGGTCCAGTTCAGCGAGGTAATCGTCAGCCCCGATACCGGCGCGGTGACGCTGAGAGCCCGTTTTCCCAACTCCCAGAGCATCCTGTTGCCCGGAATGTTCGTAAAGGCTCGCTTTGCCCAGGCGATCGACACTCTGGCCTTCCTTGTCCCGCAGTCGGCGATCGCACGCGACCCGAAGGGCAACGCAACTCTGTGGGTGGTGGGGCCAGGCAACCGGGCGGTGGCGCGCACGATCGTCACCGGCAAGACATTGGGATCCTATTGGATCGTGACCCAAGGCCTGGCAGCAGGCGAAAAGGTGATCACCCAGGGCACCGCGAATCTAAAGGCGGACGCGCAGCTGAAGCCGGTTCCGGCCTCGGCCCCCCAGCGGATCCAGGCGGCTCCCGCCGGGACACCCGCCCAGCCGGCCGGCCGGCGGCCATAAGCGTCCATGTCCCGCATTTTCATCGATCGCCCGATCTTCGCCTGGGTTGTCGCAATCATCTTCATGATGATCGGGATCGGATCGATCACCCAGCTGCCGATCGCCCAATATCCTGATGTCGCCCCGCCCCAGGTCAGTATCCGCGCAACCTATCCGGGCGCGTCGGCGCCAGACGCTTCAGGACAGCGTCACCCAGGTGCTGGAGCAGCAGCTGACCGGCCTCGATGGGCTGCTCTATTTTCAGTCGTCGTCGAGCTCTCGCGGCCAGGTCACGATCAACGTCACCTTCGCGAAGGGAACCGATCCCGACATTGCCCAGGTCCAGGTCCAGAATGCGATTCAGCCGGCCTTCTCGCGCCTTCCGCAACAGGTCCAGCAGCAGGGCGTCCGGGTCGTCAAGGCGTCGACCGACTTCCTGCTGATCGTCGGTCTCTATGACGAGAACGACAAATATACCGACATGGACATTGCCGACTAGCTGTCCAGCAACATGGAGGACCCGCTCGCCCGGATAACGGGGGTCGGCGACGTCAACGTGTTCGGATCGCCCTATGCGATGCGCATCTGGCTCGATCCGGCCAAGCTTCGTTCCTTTTCCCTGATACCGGGCGACATCGTCAACGCGATCGCCGCTCAGAATGTCGAGGTTGCGGCGGGCGAAGTGGGTGGGCAGCCGTCACCGCCCGGCCAGATGTTGAACGCGACGGTGACTGCGCAGTCGCGGCTTCAACGCCGGAAGAATTTCGCAACATCATCGTCAAGGCCGAGCGCTCGGGCGCCCGGGTGCTGCTGAGCGACGTCGCCCGGGTCGAGCTAGGCGCGGAAAACTACAATGTGGACCGCCGGGTGAACGGCCATCCGGGCGCGGGCATCGCGGTGTTCCTCGCTCCAGGCGCCGACGCGCTGGAGACCGCCGACCTGGTGAAGAGCCGGGTCGAGCAATTGGCAAAGAATTATCCCCCCGGATTCCGCCACACATTCGCCTATGACACGACCGACTTCATCAAGCTGTCGGTCGAGGAAGTGGTGAAGACGCTGGTCGAGGCGATGATCCTGGTCATCTTCGTCATGTTCGTCTTCCTTCAGAGCTGGCGAGCGACGCTCGATCCCCGCGATTGCCATTCCCGTGGTTCTGCTGGGCACCTTCGGAGTGCTCTACGCGCTCGATTTCTCGATCAACACCATGACCCTGTTCGGCCTGGTTCTGGCGATCGGCCTGCTGGTCGACGACGCGATCGTGGTGGTCGAGAATGTCGAACGGCTGATGGAGGAAAATCCGCACCTGACGCCCCGAGAGGCGACCATCGAGTCGATGGACCAGATCCAGATGGCGCTGGTCGCGATCGCCCTGGTGCTCTCGGCAGTGTTCCTGCCGATGGTCTTTTTCGGCGGCTCGACCGGAGTCATCTACCGCCAGTTTTCGGCGACGATCGTCTCCGCAATGGTCCTGTCGGTGTTCGTTGCGATGACCCTAAGCCCGGCGTTAGCGGCGCAAGTCCTGAAGCCAAAGCAGAAGGATGCCGAGTCCGACCGCCGCCTCATCGACCGTTATGGCCGAGTAGTCGAACAGGTCCTTAGGGAACGCGACCGCTTCAATTCCGGATTCAAGCGGCTGACCGAATGGTATGTGAGGTCGGTGAGCTATGTCGCCAGTCGCAAGTGGCGCTTCCTTGCCGGCTATGCCGTCGTTTGCGTTGCCTTGGCGCTGATGTTTTTCCGCCTGCCCACCGGTTTCCTTCCGACCGAGGACCAGGGCGCCGCTCAGGTTCAGTTCCGGCTTCCTGCGGGTGCCACGCTCGAGCGGACGCGGGAGGTGCAGCTAGCGGTCGAGAATTACCTGATGCGCGGGCCCGACAAGGACAATTTCGAATCCTATTTCATCGTCGCCGGCGGCGGACAGGGGGCCGCCGGACAGAACACTGGCCAGGCGTTCATCAACCTGTCCGACTTCGATCAGCGCAAGGGCAGCGAAAATTCCGCCGACGCCATTGCCCAGCGCGCACGCTCGGCTTTTACGGGTCTCCGCGACGCGCAGGTTTTCGCCCTGATCCCGCCCGCCATCCGCGGCCTCGGCCAGTCGGGCGGGTTCAACATGCAGCTGCAAAACACCAGCGGCATGAGCCAGAAGCAGTTTGAGGAAGTGCGCGACCGGCTGCTTGATAGCGGCGCAGGCCGATCCCGACCTCTTCCAGGTGCGGCTGGGCGAACTACCCGACGTCGCGACGCTCAAGATCGACATCAATCAGGAGCGTATTTCGGCGCTCGGGCTGAGCACCGCCGACGTCAACGGCACGCTCGTCGACCGCATGGGGCGGACGCTACGTCAACGACTTCGTCGACCGCGGCCGCGTGAAGCGCGTCTACGTTCAGGGCGACGCGCAATATCGGGCCGCGCCATCGGACATCGACCAATGGTCGGTGCGCAACAACGAGGGGGAGATGGTTCCCTTCTCCTCCTTCGCCCAGGCAAGCTGGTCGACCGCCCCGGTCACCCTGTCCCGCTTCCAGGGCGATCCAGTCCTATGAGTTCCAGGGCCAGCCCGCGCCGGGCAAGAGCACTGGCGACGCGATGAACAGCATCGAGCAACTCGCCTCCAAGATCGGCGGTGTCAGCGTCGCCTGGTCGGGCCAATCCTTCGAGGAACGGCTTGTCGTCGGGGCAGGCGCCGCTACTCTACGCCGTCTCGCTGCTGGTCGTGTTCCTCTGCCTCGCCGCGCTCTACGAAAGCTGGTCGATCCCGGTTGCGGTGCTGCTGGTCATCCCGCTTGGGCTGGTCGGCGCCATATTCGCCGTGACCCTGCGCGGGCTGCAGAACGACGTCTATCTGCAGATCGGCCTGCTGACGACGATGGGCCTCGCCGCCAAGAACGCCATCCTGATGGTCGAATTTGCCGAGCGAGCCGAAAAGCAGGGCAAGCGAGTCATCGACGCCGCGCATCGAGGCAGCCCGGATCCGGCTTCGCCCGATCCTGATGACCAGCTTCGCCTTCATCTTCGGCGTGCTTCCGCTGGCCATTTCGACCGGCGCCGGCGCCAACAGCCGCATCGCCATCGGCACGTCGGTGATCGGCGGCATGCTGACGGCGACGATCCTCGCCATCTTCTACATCCCGCTGTTCTTCGTGCTGGTGCGCCGCGGCGTTCGCGACGGGCTGAAGGTCGTGAAAGCGAAAATCCAGCAACGGCGGGCGAGCGGCGGCATGAGAAAGTCCGCCCCGCTTATCGCGCTGCTGCTTGCCGGCTGCGTGTCGCTCGATCCGCACTATGTGCGCCCGGAGCCGGCGATCCCCGCAAGCTGGCCGGCCGGCGATCCCTATCTGCGGCAGTCCGAGGCGACGCTTCCGACAGTCACCTACAAGGACATATTCCGCGATCCGCGGCTCCAGGCCCTGATCGAGCAGGCATTGGTCAACAACCGCGACCTGCAGGTTGCGGCCGCCAACATCGCCGCAGCGCGCGAACAATATCGAATCCAGCGCGCCGAACGCCTTCCCGAGCTTGACGCTAGCACCGGAGTCATTGCCACCGGCAATGAAAACGGATCGGGGGTCGTTGCCCAATATACGGCGGGCGTCGGCATCCCCAGCTTCGAAGTGGACCTGTTCGGCCGGATCGCCTCGCTGACCCGGGCAGATCTCAACCGCTACCTCGCGACGGAGGCAGGGGCGCGGGCGACGCGGCTCACCCTGATCGGCGATGTCGCCACGGCCTGGCTGACCTATGCCGCCGACCGCAGCATGCTCCAGATCTCCGAGCAGACGGCAGCGAGCGCGGAGAAAAGCGTATGGCTGACCCGCGCCCGGCTCGAGGGAGGAATCGCACCGCGAACCGACCTCCGCCAGGCGGAGCAGATCCTCAACCAGGCTCGTGCCGACCTCGCCAACCTGCGCACGCAGGTGGCGCAGGACGTGAACCTGCTTGCAGCTGCTGGTTGGAGCGCCGATCGACGCGACGCTTGCTGCCGGCGTCGATCGACGATGCCGGTCCCGCCATTGGCGAATTGCCGGCGGGCGTCAATTCCTACGTCCTCCTTCGCCGCCCCGACGTCATGCAGGCCGAATATCAACTGCTGGCGGCCAATGCCGAGATCGGTGCCGCACGTGCGGCCCTGTTCCCGCGAATTTCGCTGACCGGGCTGCTGGGCCTTGCAAGCGGCTCGCTTACCGGCCTGTTCAGTGGCGGCAGCTTCGGGTGGAGCGGGGCGGCCGATGCGACCTATCCGATTTTTCGGGCCGGGGCCGGCAGGGCGAATGTTCGCCTGACCGAAGCGCAACGGGACGCTGCGGTCGCATCATATCAAAGGGCAATCCAGACCGCATTTCGCGAAGTGGCCGATGCCCTCGCGCGGCGCGCAACCATGAATGACCAGGTCCGCGCCCGGCAGGCCCAGAAGGAAGCGGCCGCCGACAATTATATGCTGTCCGAGGCGCGCTACCGGGAAGGCATCGACGACTTCCTCAGCAGCCTCGACGCCCAGCGATCCTCCTATTTCGCGCAACAGACGCTGGTGGCGAGCAAGCTGGCCGCTGCAACCAACCTGGTCGAGCTCTACCGGGCCCTTGGTGGGGACTCGCTTTACGATTCTCCGGAAAGAGGCGCCCAATGACGGACATCGGTACAACCGCCACTTCGCCTCCATTGCGGAGCGCGGGCGGCAGGCCTTAGGTCGAATTCAATGATACGCCACCTATTGCTCCCCGCCCTGCTCTTCCTCGCCGCATGCGGGCAGCAGGAATCGCCCCAGATCGAACTTCAAAATGCCTGGGCCAGGCCGACCGTGGGAGCGGCGCCTGCCGCCGTCTATGTCACGATCGACAACAAGAGCTCCACGGATGATCGCCTGACCGGTGCGTTCAGCGACCATGCGGCGATGGCGATGGTTCATCAGAACGAGTTCGTCGACGGTGTCTCCAAGATGCGGATGGCGGGCGAGATCAACATTCCCGCCGGCGAGAAAATCGAGATGGCCCCCGGGGGCACCCACATCATGCTCGAAGGCCTGCGCGCCCCGCTCAAGACCGGCGACGATTTTGACCTGGTACTTCGCTTCAAGGAGAGCGGCGACAAGACCGTGAAGGTGACGGTCCTCAAGCCTGAGGGCCAATAACGATGACCCGACTTCGGCTGGTCCTGTGGGTATTGGTGGGTCTCGCCGCGATCGGCGGGCTCTCGCTAGTGCTGCAGACCCGATCGCCATCCGTCCGCGAGACGGCGCTGGGAACGATCGGCGGGCCCTTCACGCTGACCGGAAGCGACGGCAAGCCATTCTCGAGTGCCAAGCTCAATGGCCGACCGGCCGCGGTCTTTTTCGGATTCACCCATTGTCCCGACGTCTGCCCGACCACTTTGGCGCGGCTGGTCAAGCTACGCGGGCAACTCGGCAAGGGCGATGATGCGCTGTCGATCGTCTTCATCACGCGTCGACCCGGAGCGCGACGGACCGGCCGAAGTCGGCAGCTACGCGGAACTGTTCAACTCGCCGGTCGTCGGGCTGACCGGAAGTCCGGCCGACATCGAGCGGGTCAAGAAGCAGTTCGGAGTCTATTCGGCGAAGGCTCCGCAGCCCGGCGGCGGCTATAGCGTCGACCATACTGCAACGGTCTTCCTGCTGGACCGCAACGGCGCGTTCGTCGCGACATTGTCGCCGCGAGGAAGGCGATGCCGTCGCGCTCGACAAGCTGCGCCGTATCGCGACCTAAATCGCTTCCTCGCGGGCCGACACCCGGTCGAGCAGCCGATCCATCGCAGCCTGCACAACTGGGTTCTTCCAGATTGGGCGTGTGACCGACGTCGGGCACGACCACCAGTTCCGCCTCGTCGCCCAGCGCTTCGACCATCCGCTCCGCGATCTCGGCTGACAGAAGGTCCGACAGTTCGCCCCGCAGGATGGTTACCGGGCGACCGGCAAGTGCTTCGAAAAGGTGCCAGCTCTGACTGGCCGGGCCCTCGGTCACGGCGCGAAAATTCTCGGCGATCGCCATGTCGTACTGAAGGCGGATGCCGTCGCCGGTTTCATGGCAGATCCTGCGCGCGAATTTGTCCCAGTCGGCCGCCGTCCATTTGGGAAACTTGTCGCGATTGCGATCGGCCAATGCGCTTGCCGCTTCCTCCCAGCTTTCGAACCGCACGTCCCTGCCGACATAGGTGCCGATGCGCTCGATGCCGGCGGGGTCGATCTCCGGCCCGATATCGTTGAGCATTGCTCCCGCGATCCGGTCGGCGTCGGTCGAAGCGAGCAACATCGTGCAGATGCCGCCCAGAGATGTGCCGAAGAAGACCGCATCGGCGATCCCCTCCTGGTCCAGCAGCTTCAACACGTCTGCGACATAATAATGCGGTGAATAGCGGCCGGCTTCCGGATCAGGATCGCTGAGCCCGCGACCGCGAAGGTCGACGCAAATCACTCGCCACTCGCCGGCATAGCGGTCCGCCACCGGCTCGAAATCGCGGGCGTTCCGGGTCAGCCCCGGGATGCAGAGGATCGGCGGCTTGTCCCGAGGACCCTCATAATCGCGATAGTGGAGGCGAAGCCCTTCCGCGCTGTACCAGTAACGGTCGGTCCAACTCGCCATCTATGCTTTCCCCCGGTGACTGCCTCCCCTATCGCGGGCCAATGGCCGCGCCGCAACCCATTCCGGGCAATCCGCCAATTTCGGAGCTTGGAGACCAATTCTACGACGCGGTGAAAGCGGCCGAATTCCCCACTGCCATTCCGCGCTTCCTCAACCGGCGCTGGGCAGAGCGGGTCGGCCTTGGCAATGTCGACTGGGAGAAGCATTTCGCCCGGTTCGAGCCGCTACCAGGAAACCTCGAGGAGCCGCTGGCGCTCCGCTATCACGGTCATCAATTCAGGGTCTACAATCCGGACATCGGCGACGGGCGCGGGTTCCTGTTCGCCCAGGTCCGCGATGACCGTGGCCGGCTGCTCGACCTCGGCACCAAGGGCAGCGGCCAGACGCCTTACAGCCGCCGAGCCGACGGCCGGCTGACGCTTAAAGGCGGCGTTCGCGAAGTGCTGGCGACCGAGATGCTGGAGGCGCTGGGCGTCAACACATCGAAGAGCTTCGCACTGTTCGAAACGGGCGAGGAACTGTGGCGCGGCGACGAGCCCTCGCCCACCCGATCGTCGGTCCTGACCCGCCTCAGCCATGGCCATATCCGCATCGGCACCTTCCAGCGATTCGCCTTCTTCGAGGATGTCGAAGCGATTGCGAAGCTGACCCGCTATTGCCTCGATCACCTGCTTGGGCGAGCCGGTTGGGGACGACGCCGAAAACGGCCTGCGCCTGTTCGATCGGGTGTGCAGCAACACCGCGACGCTGGCCGCCAGCTATATCGCCGCCGGCTTTGTCCATGGCGTGCTCAACAGCGACAATATCAACATCACTGGCGAGAGCTTCGACTATGGCCCGTGGCGGTTCGCGCCGCGAGTGGGACGAAGGCTTCACCGCCGCCTATTTCGACGAGAGCGGGCTCTACGCCTTCGGCCGCCAGCCCGAGGCGATCCAGTGGGACGTGGCGCAGCTGGGCGGCTGCCTGGCGATGATCGCCGACGGCCCGCAGCTGGCCGATTTGCTGGCGCAATGGCCAGCACGGTTCGAGGAAGCGCTGGTCGAACGGCTGATGGCGCGCCTTGGGGTCGCGCGGTCGGGAGATGCCGAAGATCGGCCGCTGGTGTCGGCGATACTTGGCGCATTGCGATCGCGGCTGGTCGGGATCGACCGTTTCTTCTTCGACTGGCGTGGCGGGCGAGCTCCGAGCGCTGACGTCTATCAAGCAGCCGAGTTCGACGAGCTTCGAGCGCGGCTCGATGGGCGGCATCGCGCCGCTCACCCATCCCTATTGGTCCGACCCGCAACCTTGTTCGATGCTGATCGACGAGGTGGAATCGATCTGGGCGGCGATTGCCGACAAGGACGATTGGCAGCCGTTCGAGGCCAAGATCGCAGCCATTCGCCGCATGGGCGACGCCATGACGTCAGATGCTCCGGCTTGACCAGACGCGCCGCCGTGTGAACGCGCCGACGTGCTGGAGCATCCATGACTGAAATGATCGTCTCGACCGAGCCGGCAACCGGCGCGGAACTCTGGTCCGGGCCGGTCGGCGATGCCGCGGCCGAGGTCGCCGCCGCGCGCGCCGCCTGGGTCGAATGGGCGGCGCACTCGGTCACTTTCAGGATGGAGACGCTGCGCCGTTTCGCCAACGTCGTCAGGGCGCGCGAGGAAGAATTCGCCGAACTGATCGCGCGCGAGACCGGCAAGCCATTCTGGGAAGCAAAGACCGAGGTCAATTCGGTCATCGCCAAGGTCGAAATTTCGATCAACGCCTATTCCGAGCGCACGCCGACCAGCCGGCTGGAAGCGGCGATGGGCAACAAGGTCGCGGTCCGCCACAAGCCGCACGGCGTACTGGCGGTGCTCGGGCCGTACAACTTTCCCGCGCACCTACCCAACGGCCACATCGTCCCGGCGCTGATCGCCGGCAACGCGGTGGTGTTCAAGCCATCCGAGAAGACCCCAGCGACCGGCGAGTATCCTGGTCCACTGCTTCCATGAGGCGGGCGTGCCCGAAGGCGTGTTGCGGCTGCTGATCGGCGGACCCGAGGAAGGCAAGTCGTTAGCCGGACAGGCTGGAATCGATGGACTTCTTGTTTACCGGATCGGTTGGTGCCGGAATGGCGTTGCACCGCCAGTTCGCTGAAACGCCGAACAAGATCCTGGCGCTCGAGCTTGGCGGCAACAACCCGATCGTCGCCTGGGACACGCCCGACCTGCAGGCAGCAGCGACCATCATCGTCGCAGTCGGCCTATCTGTCGGCCGGCCAGCGCTGCACCGCGGCACGGCGTCTGATCGTCGAAGACGGCAAGCATGAAGGTTTGATCGAAGAGCTGGTCAAGCTGATCGACCGCATCATCGTCGATCATCCGATGGCCGACCCGCAGCCGTTCATGGGCCCGGTGATCGACCAGGTCGCCGCCGACATCCTCCAGGACCGCTATCTGGGCCTGATGATGAAGGGCGGAAAGCCGATCCGCCGGCTCGATCGGCCGCACGAGGAACGGCCCTATCTCACGCCCGCGCTGATCGACATGACCGACGCCGACGGACCGGCCCGACGAGGAATTGTTCGGCCCGGTCCTGCAGGTGATCCGGGTCAAGGATTTCGACGCAGCGATCGACGAAGCCAACAATACCCGCTTCGGCCTTGCGGCAAGCGTATTGACCAAGGACCCGGCGCTCTACGACCGCTTCTGGGCCAATGTCCGGTCGGGCGTGATCAACTGGAACAAGCCAACGAACGGCGCTCCGTCCAACGCTCCGTTCGGCGGCGTCGGCTTCAGCGGAAACCACCGCCCGAGCGCCTTTTACGCCGCCGACTATTGCGCCTATCCGGTGACAAGTGTTGAGGCCGAAGTAACCCGTGCGGTGATCGGTGAAGGCCTTCGCGACGCCTATATTCCGGAAGAATAGTGAGTAGCGGGGCCGCGCAGCCTACGCTGCTGGCGGTCTTTGTGCGGTTCCTGCGCTTCGGTCTGCTCGCCTGGGGCGGACCGGTTGCGCAGATTGCGATGATCAAGCGCGAGTTGGTCGAAGAGGAGCATTGGCTGACGCCGGCCCGCTTCAATCGCCTGCTCGCCATATACCAGGTGCTGCCCGGCCCGGAAGCGCATGAACTTTGCGTCCACCTGGGCATGATGAAGCGCGGACGAATTGGCGGGCTATTGGCCGGATTGGGCTTCATGCTCCCAGGCTTCCTGCTGGTCCTGGCCATTGCCTGGGCTTATGGCCGCCTAAACCTGCAGAACCCGCTACTTGCCGCCACTTTCTTAGGCGTCCAGATCGGCGTGATCGCGCTGATCGTACGAGCGGTTCACCGAATCGCTGATCATACGCTGACCGACCACTGGCTGTGGACGATAGCATCCGCAAGCGCGCTCGCTTCATATGCCGGGGTGAGCTTCTGGGTCGTGCTGCCCGCTGCAGGGCTGATCTACGCTTCGCTCGCCGATAGACGCTTCGCAATCGCCGCTATCATCGCCGGGTTGGCCATTTTGATCGCTGTTTTGACGGTCTCACATGCAGGGCTGACCGGTTCTCGGCCCCCGACGGCCGAATTGGTCGCAGCCGGCTCGGTCGGGGCGTTGGCACTGTTCGGGTCCGGGCTGAAAGCAGGGCTCCTGACATTTGGCGGAGCGTACACTGCCATACCGTTCGTCCGGAACGACGCAGTCGGGCGTGGTTGGGTCAGCGAGGGGCAATTTCTCGACAGCTTGGCGCTCAGCGGAATCATTCCCGCACCGCTGATCATTTTCGCGACATTCGTGGGCTATCTGGCCGGCGGGTTTGCCGGAGCGCTGGCCATCACTGCGGGAATCTTCCTGCCCGCCTTTGGCTTCGCTCTTCTTTTCTACGACCGGCTGGAACGAGTGATCGAAGACGAGCGGGTGCACCGACTGTTGGAAGGAGTGGCGGCGGGGGTAGTTGGACTGATCGCTGTCACTGCGCTCCAGCTGGCGTGGGGCGTCGCGCGATCCGCGCCGATATTGTGGCAGGCGGCAGCATTGTTCGCTGCCTCGCTGGCGCTGCTCTACGGTTGGAAATCCAAGCTCAGCGTCCCAGCGGTCATTCTCGGCACGGCCGCGGCGGGAACGGTGCTGTTTGCCTAGCTGCGCATTTCCGGCAGATAATCGCTGTCGACCGGATCGCTGAACTTGGTGATGCGGCTATCGAAGCGCATCTTGACCTTGCCGGTGGCGCCGTGGCGCTGCTTGGCGACGATCAGCTCGGCCATGCCGTAGACCCGCTCCATGTCGCGCTGCCATTGCTCATAGGCTTCGAAGATCTTGGCGTCGTCGCCTTCCATCGGCCGCTTGGGCTCCTTGGCCGCGACGTAATAATCCTCGCGGTACACGAACCAGACGATGTCCGCGTCCTGCTCGATCGAGCCGGATTCGCGAAGGTCGGATAGCTGCGGGCTTCTTGTCCTCGCGCTGCTCGACCGCGCGGCTGAGCTGCGACAGCGCCATCACCGGCAGGTCGAGTTCCTTGGCGAGCTGCTTCAGGCCGCGGCTGATCTCCGAGATTTCCTGGACGCGATTGTCGTTGCTGCTCTTGCCGGTCCCCTGCAGCAGCTGGAGATAGTCGACCACGACCATGCCGATGCCCTTCTGCCGCTTCAGGCGGCGGGCGCGGGCGCGGAGCGCGGCGATGGTCAGGCCGGGCGTGTCGTCGATATAGAGCGGCAGCGTCGACAGCTCGCCCGCCGCGCGGGCCAGCGAGCGGAATTCCTGCTGGCTGATCTTGCCCATGCGCAGGTTTTCCGAGCTGATCCCCGACTGCTCGGCAAGGATACGGGTCGCCAGCTGGTCGGCGGACATTTCCAGGCTGAAGAAGGCGACCGGCGCGCCGGCGCTCTTGGCCGGCTCGATCCCGTCCTCCTGGTCGCGGACGAAGCGCTGCGCGGAGGCGAAGGCGATGTTGGTGGCCAGCGAGGTCTTGCCCATGCCGGGACGTCCGGCGAGGATGGTCAGGTCGCTCTTGTGCAGGCCGCCGATCTTGGCGTTGATCCCGTCCAGCCCGGTAGTGACGCCCGACAGGTGGCCGCCGCTGTTGAGCGCCCGCTCGGCCTGCTCGAGCGCAAGCCTGGTCGCCTCGCCGAAGCTTTTGACCTTGCCCTCGTTCCCGCCCTCTTCGGCGACCCGGTAAAGCTCGCTCTCCGCCCGCTCGATCTGCGTCAGCGGCGCGACTTCCTCGGAGGTGTCGAGCGCGCCCTCCACCATATCGCGCCCGACACCCACCAGGGCCCGGAGCAGGGCCAAATCGTAAATCTGCGCAGCGAAATCGCGCGCGCCGATCACCGCCGCGCCGGAGCCGGTCAGCTGGGCGAGATAGGCCGGCCCGCCGACTTCCTTCATCGCCTCGTCGCCGTCGAAGATCGGCTTCAACGTGACCGGGTTGGCGACCATATTCTTGTCGGTCATCCGGAGGATCGCTTCGTAGATGCGACCGTGCAGCGGCTCGAAGAAATGGTGCGGCTTCAGCCGGATCTGGATGTCCTCGACCAGCCGGTTGTCGATCATCAACGCGCCAAGCAGCGCCGCCTCCGCCTCGATATTCTGGGGGAGCGAGGGGGTTGCGGGAGCTTCCGTCCCGCCGTCGATTCGAATTACTTCGGCCATGGGTCGGTCTATGCTCAATGCGGCAACTGTCGGATACAAGAACAAAAGTAGCACGACCTGTGGATAGATCTGTGAGCGCGAAAGGCTGGCCGCCGTTGGCGAGAACTCAGGCAACGTTGCGCCGTCCGGCTCCGTCCACAGAAAAAGATCGCGACGGAATTGAAGGGCTGACATGTGCACGGCTAGCCACGTCGCCATGACCATTCAATCCGACCGCTGGATTCGCGAGCAGGCACTCAACCAACGGCATGATCGAGCCGTTCGTCGAGGCGCAGCGCCGCGAGGGCTGCATCAGCTACGGCCTCTCCTCCTACGGCTATGACGCGCGCGTCGCCGACGAGTTCAAGATCTTCACCAACGTCGACAGCGCGACCGTCGACCCCAAGGACTTCGCGTCGAACAGCTTCGTCGACCGCCAGACCGACGTCTGCATCATCCCGCCCAACAGCTTCGCGCTGGCCCGGACGGTCGAATATTTCCGGGTGCCGCGAGGACGTGCTGGTGATCTGCCTCGGCAAATCGACCTATGCCCGCTGCGGGATCATCGTGAACGTGACCCCGCTCGAGCCCGGCTGGGAAGGGCATGTCACGCTGGAATTTTCCAACACGACGCCGCTGCCGGCCAAGATCTACGCCAACGAAGGCGCCTGCCAGTTCCTGTTCCTGAAGGGCAATGAGCGCTGCGAGACCAGCTACGCCGACCGCGCCGGCAAATATATGGGCCAGCGCGGGGTAACCTTGCCCAAGCTTTAGTCCGGGGGATTAAAGCTGACTAAGGTTTTGCCGAAGCTTTAGCGCTTAGGCCGACTGGTCGTCGGTCGGGGCGCCAGGCCCATTCTTCTGGATGGACTCGATCGCGTTCTTGGCGCTGGCCTTGCTCGAATAGCCCTCGGTCCAGAAAATCTTCTCGCCATTATATTCGAAATAGGCGCGAAATTCGCCGTTGGCCGATTTCCGGATCACGAACTCATGGGCCATGTCTGCCTCCTTCGCTCTAGCAATAACTGCTAATGTTCCGCGGGCATGACAGTTCCGTGACCTAGCCGCGGGCAGTCCGCTCCAGGTGCGCGCGGGCTTCGTGGATGGTCGTCACCCACTCCGAAAAGGCATGGGCTAGCTTTTCGACCAGCCCCAATAGCGGCCCTTCCTTCAGTTTTCCGTCCTCGTCGAAGCTGTCGTCGTTGACGTGGCCGAGATAGGCCTCGGGCTGCTGCATCACCGGCATGTTCAGGAAGACGCAGCTCTGGCGCACCTGGTGATTGGAAAGGGCTCCGCCGATCGAGCCAGGCGAGGCGCTGACGATCGCAGCAGGTTTGCGGTCCCAGACGCTGCGCCCGTAGGGCCGTGAGCCGACGTCGATCGCATTCTTCAATACGCCCGGCATGCCGCGATTATATTCGGGGGTGCAGAACAATATCCCGTCGACCGCCGCGATCTGCTCCTTGAACCGCACCCATTGCTCGGGCGGGTTCTTCTCAATGTCCTGATTGTACAGCGGCAGGTCGCCGATCTCGACGATCGTGCAGTCCAGATTGTCGTCCTTGAGCGCGCAGATCGACCGGGCGATCTTGCGGTTGATGCTTCCTTCGCGAAGGCTTCCAACGATGATCGCGATCTTGTGAACGGGCATGTGCGCCTCCCCTGCATTAACGTCAGGCTAAGCGCGTCACCTTCGGATTGGTTGCGGACGAGCCGGCCTGATGGCGGAATAGATCGGACCGGCCCGTACGCTTTTATTTCTGCTCCTCAACCTTCTTCCACTCAGAGGCGGTCATGCACACCCGGTCGCTCATGCGCGATCCGGTGACCTTCAATTTCTTGCAGACCTTCTTGTCCGCAGACTGACCGGCCGTCGGCTGGTCGGAATCCGATTGAGTCTTCGCGCCAGCCGGAACGGCGACGACGAGGGCAGCTGACAGGGTCGCCAAGGCGAAAATACGCATATTACTTCTCCCAACGACATCCCGCATTGCTTTTACGGTGGGAAGGGAGGGCCGTGCCATCCGCCCTCTGTCGGTTGGTCGACGGGAGAACTGTATTAGTCGATTAAATCAGTAGCGAACGGAGACCCACCGATCAGCGGCGACCCTGGTGGCGAATATTGGCGGGACGGCCGCGCTTGGGGCCGCCTCTGACCCGGTCGCGGCGCTGGCCGATTCGCGGTGGGGCGGCGAACTTGCCTTCGGGCAGCTCGAAGCGGAGCGCGCCGGAGGCGGGATTGGCCTCGACCAGCTTCAGCTCGAGATGCTGGCCGACCCGATAGGTCTCGCCGGTTTCCTCGCCGACCAGCGCCCGCGACGCCTCGTCGTAGCGGAAATATTCGTTGCCCAGGATCGCCGCCGGGACCAGCCCGTCGCCGCCCAGGTCCTCGACCGTGGCAAAGAAGCCGAACGGCTGGACGCCGGTGATGCGGCAGCGAAGGATCTGCCCGACCTTGTCGGCGAGGAAGGCGGCGACATAGCGGTCGATCGTCTCGCGCTCGGCCTCCATCGCGCGGCGCTCGAGCATCGAGATATGCTCGCCGATCTCGACGAACTTCTCGGCATCGTCCGGCGGAAGGCCGCCGTCGCCCAGCTTATCGGCGCTGACCAACGCGCGGTGGACGAGAAGGTCGGCGTAGCGGCGGATCGGCGACGTGAAGTGGGCGTAGCTCGGCAGCGCCAGGCCGAAATGGCCGAGCGGCTCGGGCGCGTAGCGCGCCTGCATCTGGGTCCGGAGCACCTGCTCCATGATCTCGGGCCGCGCCGGATGGTCCTCGCCGATCCGCTCGATGATGCGGTTGAAGGTCGCCGGGCGGATCACCTGGCCCAGCGCGAACTCCAGGTCGAAGGTGGCGAGATAGTCCTTCAGCGCGACCAGCTTCTCGCGGCCCGGTGCCTCGTGGACGCGGTACATGACCGGCGCCTTCTTGCGTTCCAGCGCCTTGGCCGCGGCGACGTTGGCCGCGATCATAAAGTCCTCGACCAGCCGGTGCGCGTCGAGCCGCTCGCGCGGCGCGACCGACATGATGCGGCCCTTTTCGTCGAGCATCACGCGTCGTTCGGGCAGGTCGAGCTCCAGCGGCTCGCGCTTGTTTCGGGCGGAGAGCAGCGCACGCCAGCAGGCCCAAAGGGGCTTCAGCGCCTTGTCGACCAACTCGCTCGGCACTGGCCCGTCGAGTGGTGGCATCGAGCAGGGAGATGAAGCGTTTTCAATCACTTCCTCGCCCGTCGCGTCCATCGCCGCCTGAGCATTCTCATATGCAATATTTGCAGCAACGCAAATTTTTGCACGCGAGAATTGCCAGCTTTTGAGCGCTCCGTCCTTGCCGACGTGGAGGTGGCAAGCCATCGCCGCGCGCACCTCGCCCTGCCTCAACGAGCAGATGTCCGATGACAGTTCGTGCGGCAGCATCGGCACGACCCGGTCGGGGAAATAGACGCTGTTGCCGCGTGCCCTCGCCTCGCGGTCGAGCTCGCTGCCGGGGCGGACGTAGAAGCTGACGTCGGCAATGGCGACGATTGCGTCCCAGCCGTCGCCATCGTCGCGCGGGCTGGCCCAGATGGCGTCGTCATGGTCGCGCGCATCTTCCGGATCGATCGCGACGATCGGCAGATGAGTCAGGTCCTCGCGATCCTCGCCCAGCCGCTGCGTGCGCGACATGCTTCGCCTCGACGATCGCCTCGGTCCGGAATTCGTCGCGCAGGCCATATTTGTGGATGGCGATCAGGCTGAAGCTGCGCGGCGCGAACGGATCGCCGAGGATCGCATCGATCCGCGCCGTCGTGCGCGGCGGGCGGCCCGACGGCTCGGCCAGCACCAGGTCGCCCGGCTGGGCATCCTTCAGGTCCGAAATCGGAAGCTCGCGCCGCTCCTTCTTGTCGACCGGGGTCAGATAGAAGCGATCGCCTTCCTTGCGGACCACGCCCAGCACCAGCTCGGCCGAGCGCTCGAGCTTCTTCATCACATGGGCGACATGGCCCTTCCCCGCCTCCTCCGTGCGCGCGAGGATGCGGTCGTTCAGCGCCAATGCGGACCGCCGCCCACGCTCGATCACGCGCAGCCGCGGCGGCGGCGTGTCGGCATGCCAGCTTTCCGGCTGCGCCAGGACCTGGCCGTCATCGACCGAGACGACCCGCAGCACGGTCACCCGAGGCACCCCGCCCGCCTTGTGGAAGGCGCGGCCGGGCGCGCTATCGATCAACCCCTCGTCGGCCATGTCCTTGAGCAGGGCCTTCAGCATGATCTTGTCATGGCCCGAGAGCCTGAACGCGCGGGCAATCTCGCGCTTTCCCGCGGGCTGTCCGGAGGATTCGATGAAGTCGAGGATCTGCTTGGGGGTCGGCAGGCCGGAGGGAGGTTTGCGGGGCATGTGGTTCCTAATTGGGCGCGGCCGTGGCCGCCGACAATGCCGCGCGGCGGGACAGCCGATGTTCGCGCCAGACGATCACCAGCCCGCTGGCGATAATGATCGGCGCACCGACCCAGGTCCATGGCGTCGGCAGTTCGCCGAAAATCCACGCCCCGAACATCGTCGCCCACAGCAGGCTGGTGTAATCCATCGGCATCACCAGGGCGACCGGCGCCAGCCTCAACGCACCGGTCAGCGCAAGCTGCGCCAGTCCTCCCGCCAGCGCCAGGCCGCCGAGGATCGCCCAGGTCATGGGATCGTGCGCGCGGCCGAACCATGGCATCAGCATGCCGAGCGGAATCAGCGAGCTGGCCGCGAACCAGAACACGGTCGTCGACGCCCGTTCCGTCGCGCCCAGCCGGCGGATGACGATGGTCACCGAAGCGGTGAGCAGCGCCGCGACCAGCGCAACCGATGCGCCGTAAAGCGGCACCTCGCCGGTTCCGGGCTGGACGATCAGCAGCACGCCCAGGAACCCGGCCGCGACGGCGCCCCAGCGCCACCTGCCGGTCGGCTCCCCAAGGACCAGCGCGGCGAGCACGGTCGAGAAAATCGGCACCGAGAACCCGATCACCGTCGCCTCGGCCAACGGAAGCATGATCATCGCCGCGAAATTGGTCGCCATCGCCGCGAGGCCGAGCGCCATGCGCCCGACATGGGACCAAACCCGCCGAGTGCGGAGCGAAGCTGAACCCAGGCCCCGCCGCGACCAGCCCCACGGCGCACAGGGCCGAGCCGCACTGGCGGTAGAACAGGCTCTCGACAATGTTGACGCCGCGCGTCGCCGCCAGCTTCACCAGCGCGAACATGACGGCGAGAAGCAGCGCGGTCAGCAGCCTGAGGCCGACACCCGCTACGTGGTGTTGCTCGGCCGGCCGGTCGGTGTCGTGGACTGTCGTTCGCGCCATCTATTGGGAAGCGGCTGGAGGCGGCGCGACATAGGCTTGAACGCGCCGCCCGGGACGGCCGAGGCGACCGGGCTTTCGAAGCCGTCCTTGCTGACCGACGAGACGCCGAACACCCAGTCGTCGACGCGGATGCCCTTCAAGACCACCTTGCACTTTGGAAACGTCCAGCCGCTAGTGATTGTATCGGTCCCATCATTGTTCTGCTCGATTCGAACGTTGTGTGCTCAGCCAAGCCACATTCGCTTCGGTCGCCCGACCCGTAAGGCGCCGTTCCAGTTGGATGAGTCGGTGCGGCGCCAGCGAACGACATAACTCCATACGTCGCCGAGTTGGCGGCCAGCTGACGGTCGTATCCGTGCTCACCGCCCCCTCGACGGTCGGCTCGGGCGGCGGCGGGGCGCTGGCTAGCCAGGCGAGGGCGGCGACGTTCAGCTTGGTCACCCGCGCCAGATAGGGGAAATCCATCTTGTCGATGGTGTCGCCATATTCGACGCCATTTTCGGTCCGCAAATCCTGGTGCTGCCAATTGTAATTCTCGACCGCGACCGAGATGCGCACCGCGGGGAAGCCGGCGTTCAGGAACTCGGTATGGTCGCCGCCGCGGCCGAAGCGGTCGTTGCGCCACACCTGCATCACGTCGATGCCGAGCGACGGGTTGCGCTCGGCCAGGCTGTCGAGGAAGCGCGAGATGTTGCGCGACGGCGAGTCATTCTCGCCGCCGAGGCTGCGGATCTGCGCCGGCCAGCTCCTCATGCCCCTGCCAGCGCGGCCCTTCGGAGAAGACGCGGACGACCTTGTCGTTGCACACGCCGTCGGAGCCGCAGCTGTTGCCGATGATGTCGTTGTTGAGGATTGGCGATGACGTTCCAGCCCTGCGCCTTGGCGTAATCGGCGAGGATCTTGCCGCCGTAGCAGCCCCTGCTCCTCGCCCGACAGCGCCGCAAGACGATCGTGCCGGGGAATTTGTGCTTCGACAGCACCCGAGCCGCCTCGATCACCGCGGCAGTGCCTGACCCGTCGTCGTTGGCGCCGGGCGCGTCGGCGGTGGCGTTCATCGGATCGGTGACGCGGCTGTCGATATGGCCCGGTGATGATGACCACGTCGTTGGGCCGCTCGGTCCCGCGCTGGATGGCGACCATGTCGCACACCCGCGTCGGCGTCGGGACACGCGTTGCCGGTGACCGTGTCGCAGGACGGACAGTCTCCAGCTTGAGCGTCTTGAACTCGCCTTCGGTCCAATCGAGCGCCGCGCCGATCCCGCGCTTCGGATCGGTCTGCGACGACAAAGTGTGGCGCGTTCCGAAGCTGACCAGCTTCTCGACCGTCGCCTTCATCCGGTCCGGCGAAACCTCGGCCGCGATCGCCGCCACCTTCTGGTCAGGACCCGGCGCCGGAGCCGCGATCGCGGTCGATCCAAGCAGGCCAATCAGCAACAAAGAACGCATCGACTAATCTCCTCTTGCGCCCACGCTGGCATTCGCCGCCGCGCTTGGCTAGGGGCATCGCCAAACCCATATCAGGCCTGAGGATAACCCCATGCGCAGCATCGAACATTTCATCAACGGCAGCAGCGTCGCCGACGGCACGCGCCACGGCGACGTTTGGAATCCGTCGCAGGGCGAGGTCCAGGCCAAGGTCAATCTCGGCACCGCAGCGACGCTTCAGAAGGCAATCGACGCCGCCAACGCCGCGCAACCGGCCTGGGCCGCGACCAACCCGCAGCGCCGCGCCCGGGTCATGTTCAAGTTCAAGGCGCTGGTCGAAGCCAATATGAACGAGCTCGCCGAGCTGCTCGCCAGCGAGCATGGCAAGGTCATCGCCGACGCCAAGGGCGACATCCAGCGCGGCCTCGAAGTGATCGAATTCTGCCTGCGGCATCCCGCACGCGCTGAAGGGCGAATATACGCAAGGCGCGGGCCCCGGCATCGACGTCTATTCGATGCGCCAGCCGCTCGGCATCGGCGCCGGCATCACCCCGTTCAACTTCCCGGCGATGATCCCGATGTGGATGTTCGGGGTGGCCATCGCCTGCGGCAACGCCTTCATCCTGAAGCCGTCGGAGCGCGACCCGTCGGTCCCGGTGCGCCTGGCCGAGCTGATGAAGGAAGCCGGGCCTTCCCGACGGCATGCTGAACGTCGTCCATGGCGACAAGGAAATGGTCGACGCGATCCTCGACCATCCGGACATCAAGGCGGTGAGCTTCGTCGGATCGTCCGACATCGCCCAATATATCTACTCGCGCGGCACCGCGAACGGGAAGCGGGTGCAGGCGTTCGGCGGGGCCAAGAACCACGGCATCGTCATGCCCGACGCCGACCTCGACCAGGTCGTCAACGACCTTGCCGGTGCGGCCTTCGGCTCGGCCGGCGAGCGCTGCATGGCGCTGCCGGTGGTCGTTCCGGTCGGCGACGACACCGCCGCGGCGCTGCGCGAAAAGCTGGTCCCGGCGATCGAGAAGCTGCGGGTCGGCATCTCGACCGATCCGGAGGCGCATTACGGCCCGGTGGTCAACGAAGCGCACAAGCAGCGGGTCGAGAATTACATCCAGATGTGCGTCGACGAGGGCGGCGAGCTGGTCGTCGACGGCCGCGGCTTCACCCTGCAGGGCCATGAGAAGGGCTTCTTCGTCGGCCCGACCCTGTTCGACCATGTGAAGCCGCACTTCCGCAGCTACCAGGAAGAAATCTTCGGCCCCGTCCTGCAGATGGTCCGCGCCGACAGCTTCGACGAGGCGGTGCGCCTGCCGAGCGAGCATCCATACGGCAACGGCGTCGCCATCTTCACCCGCAACGGCCATGCGGCGCGCGAATTCGCCGCCCGGGTCAATGTCGGCATGGTCGGCGTCAACGTGCCGATCCCGGTGCCGGTCGCCTATCACACCTTCGGCGGCTGGAAGCGCTCGGGCTTCGGCGACACCAACCAGCACGGCATGGAAGGCGTCAAATTCTGGACCAAGGTCAAGACGATCACCCAGAAGCTGGCCCGACGGAACGGCCGCCGGCGACCATAAGGAAGCCTTCCATCATCCCGACGATGGCGTGATGAGCCCTGCATCCTAATCTATGTTAGGGCGTTGATTGGCCATGAAACAGATTTGCTCCATCGCCCTGCTCGCGCTGGCGCTGGCGGCCTGCCAGCAGTCCAACGACGATAATATCGCCATCGACGACACCAATTCGGCGAACGGCGTGATCGAAACGCTGCCGCCCGACGAGACGGTCACGAACGAAACCGCCAATGTCGCGGACGGCAATTCGGTCGAGACTTCGGGCGCGCTTGCCATCCCGGCCGCATTTCATGGCCGGTGGGGCATGGTCCCGGCCGACTGCACTTCGACCAAGGGCGACGCCAAGGGGCTGATCATTGTCGATGGAACCAGCATCAAATTCTTCGAAAGCGTGGGCAAGCTGACCAAGGTGCACGTTGAACGCGCCGGAGAATTTCACCGGCACCTTCGCCTTTACCGGCGAGGGCCAGAGCTGGACCAATAGCCAGAATTTGAAGCTGACCGGCAGCAGCAACACGCTGGTCCGAAGCGAAACCGATGTCGCGCAAAGCTATAGCTACAAGCGCTGTGCCTGATTGCAGCCGGTGGAGCAGGGTATGACCGGAGAAATCGATCGGCCGATCGAATTGGCGGCGGGCTAGTGCGGAAGACGCTGCTCGCCATCGCGAGCCTCACCCTTACCCTGTCGGCATGCGGCTCGCCGAGCGACGAGGACGTGTTGACCGACGCCAAGATCCAGTCGTCCCAGTCGGCACCCGAATTGCCCGACGTCCAGCTAAGCGAAAATCCCGAACCGCCCCCCGCGCCACGCGACGCCTCCACCGGAGGAGACCCTCGGCAACGAGCTCGATAACGCAGTCGAGAACGAGATGATTCCGGCCGGCGTCCCGGGCACCATCCCGCCGGCATTCCAGGCGTTATGGGCCATGGCTCCGTCCGACTGCCGTCCGGGCGATGTCACCGGCAACGCCATCATGATCACGCCGGAGCAAATAATTTCGGCCGACGCTGTTGGATCGCTGCAGGGCGTGCTTGGAGATTATCCGGGCCGCTTCGAGGGCAGGTTCGCCTATGACAGCGCGACGGAGGTGCGGGAGCAGCTGGCGTTGAACGGCAACCGCAATGTGCTGGTCCGGACCAGTGGTGGGCAGCAGATTACTTATCGACGGTGCGCAGCGGGCCGCCCCACTGGATAGGCGTCAAACCCGGTGCTAGTGGCGCTGGCCATGACCCAGTTCGACCTGACCGACGATCAGCGCCAGATCCAGGAAATGGCGCAGAAATTCACCGCCGACGCGATCACTCCGTTCGCGGCGAGTGGGACGAGAAGCATATCTTCCCGCGCGACACGATCCGCCAGGCGGCCGAGCTCGGCTTCGGCTCCATCTATGTCAGCGAGGAAAGCGGCGGGATCGGCCTTGGCCGGCTCGAGGCGGCGCTGATCATGGAGGCGATGGCCTATGGCTGCCCGTCGACCAGCGCCTTCATCTCGATCCACAATATGGCGAGCTGGATGATCGACCGCTTCGGGTCGGACGAGCTCAAGGCAGAAATATCTCCCCTCGCTGATCCCGATGGATCGGATCGCCAGCTATTGCCTGACCGAGCCGTCGTCGGGCTCCGACGCCGCGGCGCTCAAGACCAAGGCGGTGCTGGACGGCGACCATTATGTCGTCAGCGGCAGCAAGGCGTTCATCTCCGGCGGCGGCGAGAATGAGATTTACCTGACCATGGTCCGCACCGGCGAGGACGGGCCCAAGGGCATCAGCGCGCTGGTGATCGAAAAGGACATGAAGGGCGTCAGCTTCGGCGCCAACGAGAAGAAGCTCGGCTGGCATTCGCAGCCGACCGCCCAGGTCAATTTCGACGAGGTTCGCGTTCCGGTCTCGAACCGGGTCGGCGCCGAGGGCGAAGGTTTCCGCATCGCGATGATGGGCCTCGACGGCGGCCGGCTCAACATCGGCGCCTGCTCGTTGGGCGGCGCCCAGCGCTGCCTCGACGAAGCGGTCAAATACACCAAGGAGCGCAAGCAGTTCGGCACCGCCATCGCCGATTTCCAGAACACCCAGTTCATGCTGGCCGACATGGAAACCGAGCTGCAGGCGGCGCGGCAATCTGCTCTACGTCGCGGCGGTCAAGGTCACCGCCAATGCGCCCGACAAGACCAAGTTCGCGGCCATGGCCAAGCGGCTTCGCGACCGACACCGGATCGTCGGTGGTCGACCGGGCGCTGCAGCTCCACGGCGGCTACGGCTATCTGATGGACTATCCGATCGAGCGTTTCTGGCGCGACCTGCGCGTCCACTCGATCCTTGAGGGCACCAACCAGGTCATGCGGATGATCGTCGGGCGGGAGCTTACCCGCCAGTGATTGCCGACCTCACCCGCCAACTGCACGATGCGGCCGAGAAGATGATGAAGGGCGAGGTCAAGCCGACCCTGCCGTTCGACCCGTTCGCCATTGCCCAGGCAACCAGCGAGTTCGCGCTTGGCCTGGCGATGAAGCCGACCGACCTGATGCAGGTACAGCTTGCCGCGGCGCAGCAGTGGGGCGCGTTCTGGACCGGCGCGCTGGCCGGCAAGGAAAGCGAGAAGCCACGCGACCGCCGCTTCGGTGCACCGGAGTGGCAGGACGACGCCTATTACCGGGGCATCCGCGACGCCTATTTGCTCGCTTCCAGCCAGCTTCGCGACGTGGTTGCGTTGGGCGACGGCAACAATAACGCCAAGGCGACAGTCAGCTTCCTGCTCGACCAATATCTGAACGCCATTTCGCCGGCCAATTTCGCCGCGACCAATCCCGAGGTGGTCAAGCGCACGAAGGAAACCGGCGGCGCCAACCTGGTCCAGGGTTTCGCCCACCTGATCGAGGACATTTCGAGCGGCAAGGGCATCGTCCAGCGCCGCACCGACCCGACCGCGTTCGAGAAGGGCAAGACCATCGCCGCGACGCCCGGCGAGGTGGTGTTCGAGAACGACCTGTTCCAGCTGATCCAGTACACGCCGACCACCGGCAAGGTCGCGGCCGAGCCGCTGCTCTACGTCCCGCCGCTGGTCAACCGCTACTACATGATCGACCTCGTGCCCGCGGCAGAGCCTGGTCAAATGGCTGGTCGACGAGGGCCGCACCGTGTTCGTCATCAGCTGGGTCAACCCGACCGAGGCGCACAAGGACAAGGGCGTCGGCGATTATGTGCTCGAGGGCATCGTCGCGGCGATCGGCGAGGTTCGGAAACGCACCGGCGCCTCCCCCGACCTGTTCGCCTTCTGCCTTGGCGGGACGCTGGTCGCGATCGCGCTGGCGTGGCTGGCGGCCAAGAAGCGCGCGGATGAGGTCAATTCGGCGACGCTGATCGGAAGCCTGGTCGACTTCGCCGACATGCGCGACTGGTCGGCGTTCGTCCATGAAGGGCATCTCGCCGCGCTTGAGGACCATCTCGAAAGCCAGGGCTTCATCGACAGCCTGGAGCTTCAGCGGCTGTTCGCGGCGATGCGCGCCAACGACCTCATCTGGTCGTCGGTGGTGAACCACTACCTGCTCGATCGAGCCGGCTCCGCCGAGCGACCTGCTTTACTGGTTCGAGGACGGCGCGCGGATCCCGGCGGCCTTCCTCAAAGGCTACAATCGCGACCTCCTGCTTGAACAACAGGCTCAAGGAGCCCGCGGGCTTCGAGGTCGGCGGCGTGCCGATCGACCTTGCGGCGATCACGACGCCGATGCTGGTCATCGCGCTGAAGGACGACCATGTGTCGGCCTGGGAAGCGGTCTATCGCGGCGCGCGCGACATTGGCGCCGACTTCATCCTCGGCGGATCGGGCCACAACGCCGGGGTGATCAACCCGCCCGCCGCCAACAAGCACGGCTTCTGGACCAACAGCGCGAAGCCCGTCGACGCGAACGAGTGGCTGGTTGGCGCGACCCGCCACGAAGGAAGCTGGTGGCCGACCTGGACGCAATGGCTTGACGCCAAGGGCGGCGGCAAGAAAGTGCCGGCCCGCCAAATCAAGGATGGGATCGAACCGGCTCCTGGCCGCTACGCGATGATGAAATGAACCTGATGACTGATCTTCAAGGCGATGTTCTCACCGTCAAGGAAGGCCTCGCCGGCCGCCTCCGCCTCAATCGCCCCAAGGCGCTGCACAGCCTCAATCGCCAGATGGTGCGCGACATGGCGCGGGCGCTGATCGAATGGCGCGACGATCCCGACGTCCGCATCATCCTGATCGACCATGCCGAAGGCCGCGGCTTTTGCGCCGGCGGCGACGTGGTCGACATCTCGCAGAATGTCGAAGGGCATGAGGCGGCGGCGCGCGCCTTCTTCTTCGACGAATATCGGCTCGAACCACCTCGAATATACCTACCCCAAGCCCGGGCGTCGCCTTCATGGACGGAGTGACGATGGGCGGCGGCGTCGGCATCGGCTGCCCCTGCCGCTATCGCGTCGCGACCGAGCGCACCGTCCTCGCCATGCCCGAAACGGCGATCGGCATCTTCCCGGACGTCGGCGGCGGACGCTATCTGTCGCGGCTGCGCGGGCGGCTGGCCCAGTTCCTGGCGCTGACCGGCGCGCGGCTCGACGGCGCGGAGTGCAAGGCGCTCCGGCTTGCCACCCATTACCTGCCGTCCGAGCGGCTGGAGGAAGCCAAGGAGCGGATCATGGCCCAGCCGTTCCGGGTCGAAGCGATCCTCGACGAACTGGGCGAGGACGATGTTCCGCCGCGCACGGATCAAGGGCAACCTGCAGAAGATCGACCGCTATTTCGCCAGCGACCGGCTCGAGGAAATCCTGGATGCGCTCGACATGGGCGGGGACGAGGGCGACGAATGGGCGGCGACCGAAGCGGCGACGATCCGCAAGAAGTCGCCGATGGCCTGCAAGGTCAGCCTGAAGCTGCTTCAGGAAAGCCCCTACCAGCTCCACTTCGTCGATGAGATGCGGATGGAATATGGGATCATGGTCCGCCTGATCCACCATCCCGACTTCAAGGAAGGCGTGCGCGCCCTGCTGATCGACAAGGACAATAAGCCCAATTGGCATCCGACCAGCCCCGAAGTGATCGGCGATGCGGAGGTCGAAGCCTTTTTCGAGCCGCTGCCGGTCGAGGAGCAGTGGCGGCCGTTCGATTTTTAGGACGAGCAAATGAGCGTACGAAACCATCCTGGTCGAACAGCAGGGCGCGGTGACGCTGGTCACCCTGAACCGCCCGCAGGCGCTCAACGCGCTCAACTCGACCGTGCTCAAGGAACTGATCGACGCCTTCGCCGCCTATGACGCCGACGACAGCCAGCACTGCCTGGTCCTGACCGGTTCGGAAAAGGCCTTCGCCGCCGGCGCCGACATCAAGGAGATGCAGAGCCAGGGCTTCGCCGACATGTATTCGTCCAACTTCTTCGCCGGCTGGGAAAAGGTCACGCGCAACCCGCAAGCCGTGGATCGCCGCGGTCGCCGGGCTTCGCGCTCGGCGGCGGCTGCGAGGTGGCGATGATGGCCGACTTCATCATCGCCGCCGACACCGCCAAGTTCGGCCAGCCGGAGATCAAGCTGGGCGTCACGCCGGGCATGGGCGGGTCGCAGCGCCTGACCCACGCGATCGGCAAGGCCAAGGCGATGGAGATGTGCCTGACCGGCCGGATGATGGACGCCGAGGAAGCCGAGCGAGCCGGCCTTGTGGCTCGCGTCGTCCCCGCGGCAGACCTGCTCGAAGAAGCGCTGAAGACCGCCGAGACGATCGCCGTCGATGGCTCCGCTCGCCGCCATCGCCACCAAGGAAATGGTCAACGCCGCGTTCGAAATGGGCTTGGCACAGGGGATCAACTTCGAACGCCGGCTGTTCCACGGCCTGTTCGGCACCGAGGACCAGAAGGAAGGCATGACCGCCTTCGTCGAAAAGCGCCCGGGCAATTGGACGGGGCGGTAAGGGAGTAAGGATGCATGGCACGGGTCGCATTCATCGGGCTGGGGCATATGGGCGGCGGCATGGCGCCCAACCTCGCCAAGGCGGGGCATGAAGTCCGCGCCTTCGACCTCAGCGAGGAAGCGCTTGGCCCACGCGGTCGAGCGCGGCTGCAAGCGCGCCAAATCCGCAGCGGACGCCTGCAAGGACGCCGATGCGGTCGTCACGATGCTTCCTGCCGGAAAGCATGTCGCCGCAGGTCTACCGCGAGGCCGTGTTTGGCGCCGCGCCCAAGACTGCGATCCTGATGGACTGCTCGACCATCGACGTCGCCACCGCCAAGGCGGTCGAGGCCGAAGCGCAGGCGGCGGGCTACACGATGGTCGACGCGCCGGTCTCCGGCGGCATCGCCGCGGCCGAGGGCGGCACGCTGACCTTCATGGTCGGCGGGAGCGAAGACGGTTTCGCCAAGGCGAGCCCATTCCTCGAGAAGATGGGCAAGGCGGTGATCCACGCCGGCGGCCCGGGCGCCGGCCAGGCGGCCAAGATCTGCAACAACATGCTGCTCGGCGCGACCATGGCCGCGACCTGCGAGGCATTCGTGCTGGCCGCAGAAGCTGGGGCTCGATCCGAAGATCTTCTTCGACATCTCGTCCAAGGCGAGCGGCCAGAGCTGGTCGATGACCAGCTATTGCCCGGTGCCCGGTGTCGGTCCGGAAACGCCGGCCGACCGCGACTACGAAGGCGGTTTTGCGGCCGCGCTGATGCTCAAGGATCTGAAGCTGGCGATGGAAGCTGCGCAGGCAGCCGGCGCCTACACGCCGATGGGCGGCGAGGCCGAGGAGCTTTACCAGCGCTTCGTCGACCTGGGCGGCGGTTCGCAAGGATTTCTCGGCCCTCATCAAGATGATCGACGACAGCTGGTGTTCGCCCGAGGGGAAGAAGGAAGTAGCGCCGCCGGTTACGACGCTTGATTGAGCGCCTGCAAGAGACCACATCCCGCCTATGCTGATCGAGATCGAAAAGACGCCCAACCCGGCGACCCGCAAATTCCTGCCCGGCCGCACCGTGATGGAAGCGGGCGGACGCGATTTCCCCAATGCCGATGCCGCCGAGGCGAGCCCGCTGGCGGAAGCGCTGTTCGCGACCGGCATGGTCGACGGCGTCTATTTCGGCCGCGATTTCGTTTCCGTCTCTGCCGCGCCGACGGTCGAGTGGGACCAGCTCGAGCCTGAAGTCCTTTCGGTCCTGCTCGACCATTTCATGCTCGACGCACCGCTGTTCCGGCAGGGCAAGCGCTGCTGGAATCGAAGTCGCGGCGGATTCGGCTCCGATGTTCGAAGACGATCCGGCCGACGCCGACATCATCGACCAGATCAAGGAATTGCTCGAAACGCGGGTCCGGCCCGCCGTTGCCCAGGACGGCGGCGACATCGTCTATCGCGGCTACAAGGACGGCACGCTCTACCTTGGCATGCAGGGCGCCTGCTCGGGCTGCCCCTCCTCGACCGTGACGCTGAAGCGCGGCGTCGAAAGCCTCATCAAGCATTACGTCCCCGAGGTCGAAACCATCGAAGCGGTTTGATCCGCTTCGTTTTTTTCCTTGCCCGATAGCGGCGCCTGTGCCTCCATGGCCCGGGGAGACTGGAGGCTAAGCCGTTGATCCTCGCGCTCGACACGTCGACCGCCGCTTGCACCGCCGCGCTGCTGCTGCCGGACGGGACGATCGTCGCGTCGCGTGACGAGGTGATCGGACGCGGTCACGCCGAGCGACTCGTGCCGATGATACGAGGAAATGCTCGACGGTCACGTGCCGACGCGGCTGCTTGTCGGCGTCGGCCCGGGCAGTTTCACCGGCCTACGCGTCGGAATTGCCGCCGCCCATGGCATGGCAATCGGCTGGAGCATTCCGCTGTCCGGGATGAACTCATTGGCATTGGTCGCGGCCTCCGCTCCGCCAGGCGAAGGCAAGGTCGCGGTGGCGATGGCCGGCGGGCATGGCGAGCTTTTCGTCCAGACCTTCAACCGAAAGAAACTGACTGCGACCGGTCCAATCCTCAATCTGACCCCTGTTGCCGCGGCGGCCAAGGTCGATGCGCCGCTGGTCGTCGGCAGTGGCGCGGAAGCACTGGTGGCGGCCCGACGCTCGGGAGAGGCCGTGGACCTGTTGCCGACTGCCAGCCGCGCGATGCAACTGCCCGAGCTTCTCCGCATGCTTGAGTGCAAGCCGATCTACGCCCGCGCCCCCGACGCGCGAGCCAAGGCTGCATGATGGCGACGATCCGACAAGCAGCGAACCACCTTCGCTTGCGCCCAGGAGGAGTCGACGACCTCGACGACGTCATGCGGATCATGACCGGCGCCTTCCAGCCCTGCTTCGGTGAAGCCTGGACCCGATCGCAATGCGCCGGGATCCTGCCGATGGCCGGCGTCAACCTGACCATTGCCGAGGATGATCGCGGACCCGCCGGATTTACGCTGGTTAGGTGCGTGGCGGACGAAGCGGAACTGCTGCTGATTGCGGTCGACCCCGCGTGCCAGCGTAGCGGCATCGGCCAGTCCTTGCTGGACGACTTTATCAAGACGGTGCGGAACTGGGGCGCCACCAGGCTCCACCTTGAAGTACGCGACGGCAACCCGGCTGTCGCCATGTACCAGGCTGCCGGCTTCGTCCCGGCCGGCCGCCGGCGCAACTACTATCATGGCGCCGACGGCCGAGCGTACGACGCGGTCACGCTGACGCTAAGCGCACTGAAACGATTATTTTGTATACGTGTCACTGCTTATTGCTGGCAAAATAATCGGGTAGTAGTCAGAAGATAGTATCGGCAGTGGGCAACTGTCCTGTTCCTATTTATGCTCGGGAATTGAAAATATGGACAATCAAGGGAACGATGACACGCTGATTACGCTTACGGCGGATATCGTCGCAGCGCATGTCAGCAACAATAGCGTGGCGGTCAACGACCTGCCGCAGCTCATTCAGAATGTGCATGGTGCGCTGTCGGGACTATCCGGCGCGGGTGCGGCAGCCGAAGCCAAGCCCGAACCGAAGGTTTCGATCCGCTCATCGATCAAGCCGGACTATATTGTCTGCCTGGAAGACGGAAAAAGGCTGAAGATGCTGAAACGGCATCTGATGACCCATTACCAGATGACCCCGGACCAATATCGTCAGAAGTGGGGCCTTTCCGCCGACTATCCGATGGTCGCGCCCAACTATGCCGAGCAGCGTCGAATGCTGGCCAAGTCGATCGGCCTCGGCACCAAGCGCCGCAAGACCAAGGGGCGATAGTCAGAATTGTTATTACGGGCAGCAAAGTGGCGAAGCGATCCAGCCATATAGTTTCTGGATTGCTTCGCTTTGTTCGCAATGACGGTCTGGTTTTCCTTCAAGCGTCGCGACTAACAACTGCGCATGCATCGAACCATCGACATAGAGCAGCTGTGCGCCGACAAGGGCCTGCGCATCACCGAGCAGCGCAAGGTTATCGCGCGAGTATTGGGCGAAAGCGAAGATCATCCTGACGTCGAGACGCTTCACGCTCGCGCGGCATCGATCGACCCCAATATCTCGATCGCGACGGTTTATCGTACCGTGCGCCTGTTCGAAGAAGCCGGAATCCTGAGCGGCACGAGTTCGGCGACGGCCGATCGCGCTATGAGGCGGCGTCGGAAACTCACCACGACCATCTGATCGATGTCGAGACTGGCAACGTCATCGAGTTCGTCGACGAGGAGCTTGAACTGCTTCAGAAGCGGATTGCCGAGAAGCTCGGCTTCCGACTGGTCGACCATCGCATGGAACTCTACGGCGTCGCCATTGACCGCGAGCGCTGAGCCGCCCCCTTCCCTGCTGCTCCGCTGGCTCCGTATTGCCGGCCTTTTCGTCCTTTTCCTGGTCGTCGCGCCGATTCACATCCTGTCGAAGTGGTTGCTTGGCCATTCGGCATGGCCAGGCCGCTTCCTGGCCGCCGCGGCGCGCATCTGCGGAGTTCGGGTGCGCGTCGAGGGGCATCCGCTGGACCCTCACACTTTCGTCGTTGCCAATCACACCAGCTGGCTCGACATTTTGATCCTCGGCGGGTTTGCCGGAACCGCCTTCGTGTCCAAGGCCGAGGTCCAGCGAACGCCCCTGGTCGGCTGGTTCGCCGACCAGAATCGCACGCTCTATATCGATCGCGCCGCAGCGCGGTGATGCCCATAGCACAGGTGCAGCGCATCGCGGAGGCGCTAAATCAGCCGCAGCCACTGGCCGTGTTTCCCGAAGGAACGACGGCGAGCGGACGACATTTGCTTCCGTTCCGCTCGACCCTGCTTGAGGCAGTCGCGCCGCCGCCGCCGGGCGCAAACGTTCGCCCCGTGGCAATCGATTATGGCGACCATGCCGACGTCGTCGGCTGGCACAGCGGCGAACCAGGCCTGGCCAATGTCAAGCGCGTGCTCGGTCATCGCGGGACGATGGACGTCACCGTTCGCCTGCTTCACCCGCTACCGCCGTCCGACGACCGCAAGGCACTGGCCCGCCACGCGCGCCAGGTCAATTGCCGCGGCCCTATCTTCCGTGCAGCGAGCCGACCGGCCTATAGGCGCGCTCGAAATGACTGACCTTCCCAAGACCTACCGCGTCAAAAGCTTCGGCTGCCAGATGAACGTCTATGACGGCGAGCGCATGGCCGAGCTGCTCGGCGCGCAAGGCATGACGCCGGCCGCCGAGGGCGAGGATGCGGACCTGGTCGTGCTCAACACCTGCCACATCCGCGAAAAGGCGGCGGAGAGGGCCTATTCCGATATCGGTCGCTTGCGCCGCGAGGACGGCAGCAAGCCGATGATCGCGCTGGCCGGCTGCGTCGCCCAGGCCGAGGGCGCGGAGGCCAAGGCGCGGTCAAAGATGATCGACCTGGTCGTCGGCCCGCAAGCCTATCACCGCCTGCCCGAGATGGTCGCCGAGGCCGCCAGCGGCCGCCGTCCGGTCGACACCGACATGCCGGCGATCAGCAAGTTCGGAGCCCTTCCGGCGCGCCGCAAGGTCGGGCCGAGCGCCTTCCTCACGGTCCAGGAAGGTTGCGACAAATTCTGCACCTATTGCGTCGTGCCCTACACGCGCGGCGCGGAAATCAGCCGACCCTGGGCGGATATTGTCGGGGAGGCGCAAACGCTGGTCGAAGGCGGTGCGCGCGAGATCACCCTGCTTGGCCAGAACGTCAACGCGTGGAGCGGCGAGGATGAAAAGGGCCGTTCCGGCGGGCTCGATTCGCTAATCCGCGCCTTGGCCAAAATCGATGGGCTGGAGCGCCTTCGCTACACCACCAGCCACCCGGCCGACATGACCGACGGGCTGATCGCCGCCCATGGCGAGGTCGACAAGCTGATGCCCTACCTTCACCTGCCGGTTCAGTCGGGATCGGACACTGTGCTGAAGGCGATGAACCGCAGCCATTCGGCCGAAGTCCTACCTCGAACGATCGAAAAGGTTCGCGCAGCGCGGCCGGACATTGCCATATCCGGCGACTTCATCGTCGGCTTCCCCGGGGAGACCGATGAAGATTTCACCGCCACCCTCGCCATCGTCGATGCCGTGCGTTACGCTTCGGCATATTCGTTCAAATATAGCGCCAGGCCAGGAACGCCGGCGGCGCTGATGGAAGGAGCGGTGACGGCAGAGGTGATGGACGATCGATTGCAGCGGCTCCAAGCCCGCCTCGCCGAGCACAGCCTCGCCTTCAACCGCGCCACCATCGGCAAGGACACCCGGATCCTGATCGACCGCAAGGGCCGCCTGCCCGGCCAGATGATCGGCAAGTCGCCCTGGCTGCAGTCGGTGTTCGTCGAAACCGACGCCCGCATCGGCGACATGCTCGACGTGACCGTCACGAAAGCCCTGCCCAACAGCCTTGGCGGCGTTCTCCGCACGGCGAAGGCCGCCTGATGGCCAAGCGCGACCTGCCCGCCGCCGCCAACATCGATGCCAGGATGGATGAGGGGCGCGCCCGGCTCGAGCTGGAATTCGAGCAGCCCTATCTCCTGGGCCCGCTGTTCGGCGACTATGACCGCCACCTGGTCATGATCGAGGATCGGCTGGGCGTGAACATCGCCGCCCGCGGCAACCGGGTCATGATCGAAGGCGACCCCGACGCCGCCGCCCGTGCCCGCGACGTGCTGTTCGGCCTCTACAACCGGCTTGACCAGGGCCAGGACGTCGATGCCGCCGCGGTCGAAGCGGTGATCGGCATGGCCAACCAGCCGGCGCTCGACGGTATCATCGCCGACGAAGTCGCTTCGCCGCCGCACGTCATGATCCGGACGCGCAAGAAGACCATCGTCCCGCGCTCGACCGTGCAGACCCGCTACATGGAATGCCTGGCGCGCGACGACATGATCTTCGCGCTCGGTCCGGCCGGCACCGGCAAGACCTATCTCGCCGTCGCACAGGCGGTGTCGCAGCTGGTGTCGGGCAGCGTCGACCGGCTGATCCTGTCGCGTCCCGCGGTCGAGGCGGGCGAACGGCTCGGCTTCCTTCCCGGCGACATGAAGGAAAAGGTCGATCCCTATCTGCGCCCGCTCTACGACGCGCTGTACGACATGCTGCCGACCGAACAGGTCGAGCGGCGCATTGCCAGTGGCGAGATCGAGATCGCGCCGATCGCCTTCATGCGCGGCCGAACCTTGAACGACGCCTTCATCATCCTCGACGAGGCGCAGAACACCACGCCGCAGCAGATGAAGATGTTCCTGACCCGCTTCGGCATGCGCAGCCGGATGGTGATCTGCGGCGACCCCAACCAGACCGACTTGCCGCCGGGCGTCACGTCGGGCCTCGCCGATGCCGTATCCAAGCTGGAGGGCATTCCGAAGCTGTCGATGGTCCGGTTCACCGCCGCCGACGTCGTCCGCCACCCGTTGGTCGGCCGGATCGTCGAGGCCTATGAAGGTCCGGGGCAGTGATGCTGGAGGTCGCAATCGAGGCCGACGGGGAGTGGGACAGTAGCACCGGCTGGGACGAGCTTGCTCGTGCCGCCGCCGCCGCCGCAATCGCCGAAAGCGCGTTTCCGCAGCTGGACGACAGCGAGCGCACGGTCGAACTATCGATCCGCCTTGCCGGCGACGATGAGGTGCACGCCCTGAACTCCGAATGGCGCGGCAAGGACAAGCCGACCAACGTGCTGTCCTTCCCGATGGCAGAGATCGACGAATTGGCTGAAGCCAGGTCCGCCAGGCCCGGAACTGATGCTCGGCGACATCATCCTTGCCCGCGGGGTGTGCGTTGCCGAGGCTGAAGAAAAGGCAATTCCGATCGAGGACCACGCCGCGCACCTGATGGTGCATGGCACGCTTCACCTGCTGGGTTACGACCATATGGACGAGGAAAGCGCCGCGCGACATGGAAGCGCGCGAGGTTCGCGCGCTGGCGCGGATGGGGATCGCCGACCCTTATGCGGGGGACCGCTGATGGCGACCCAAAATGAGGAAGAGGGCGGTTCGCGACTGTGGCGCGGCATGCGAGCTTTGTTGTTCGGAGAGGGGCACGACGCAACGCTCCGCGACCAGATCGAGGACGCGATCGACGAAGCAGACGCCGAACCGCTCAAGCGCGGCGACCTCTCCCCGCTCGAGCGACAGATGCTTCGCAACCTGCTGCATTTCGGCGACCGCACCGTCGGCGAAGTCGCGGTAACGCGCGGCGACATCGTCTCGGTTCCGTCGACCATCAGCTTCGAAAATCTGATCCGCGCCTTCGCCGAAGCCGAGCATAGCCGGCTGCCGGTCACCGGCGAGAACCTCGACGAGGTGATCGGCATGATTCACATCAAGGATGTATTCAAGGCGCAGGAAGATCCGTCCCGCCCGCGTTCGATCGAGGGGCTGCTCCGGACGCCGTTGTTCGTCCCGGAATCGATGGGCGTGCTGGACCTGCTGGCGCGGATGCGCACCGGGCGAATGCATCTTGCCATCGTCGTCGACGAATTCGGCGGCACCGAGGGCCTGGTCACGATCGAAGATGTCGTCGAGGAAATCGTCGGCGAAATCGAAGACGAGCACGACGAACAGGCCGCCGGAATGCTGCAGATGCTCGACGACGGCCTGTGGGAAGCCGACGCCCGGCTGGAACTGGACGAGCTCGCCAAGGTCGTCGACCCGCGGCTCGTGGCAGAGGATGACGAAGTCGACACGCTGGGCGGCCTTGTCTTCCTGCTCGCCGGACGCATTCCGGCCAAGGGAGAATCCGTGCTCCATTCGTCCGGCTGGCGGCTCGAGGCGGTGGATTCCGACCCGCGGCGGATCCTGCGATTGCGCCTTCATGCGCCCGAACCAACCCACGAGCCGCCTCCCGGCAAATGACACAGCCGCGGTTGGCCTTCCTCGCGGCGCTAGCGGCAGGCGGCGTGTCCGCCTTCGCCTTCCAGCCGATCGGCTGGTGGCCGCTGATGATCCTTTCGATCGCCGCCTTGTGCGAGTTGATCGCCCGGGCCGGATCGCTGCGCCAATCGCTTTTGATCGGCTGGGCATTCGGCTTCGGCCAGTTCGCGATCGGGCTCAACTGGATCGCCACCGCCTTCACCTTCCAGGCGGCAATGCCGGCCTGGCTCGGCTGGGTCGCGGTAGTGCTGGTTTCGCTCTACCTCGCCGTCTATCCGATGCTGGCGGCGGGTCTGGCGTGGCGGTTCGGGCGGAAAAGCCGTTTGGCGCTAGTGCTGGCGCTCGCCGGAAGCTGGGCGATCACCGAATGGCTTCGCGCGACGATGTTCACGGGGTTTGCGTGGAACCCGATTGGGGTGACACTGGTGGACACGGCCTGGCGCGGTTCAGCCCATCTGATCGGGACCTACGGCTTGTCCTCCGCGGCCGTTCTGCTGGCGGCTTGCCTTTGGCTGGCCATCCACCGGAAGTGGATCTCGGCCGTTGGCGTATTCGCGCCGCTAGCGGCCTTGTGGGTGGTCTTCTTCCCGATTGGCAAAGAGTTCCTCGCCGATCGGCCTGAGATCCGCATCGTCCAGCCCAATATTGGCCAGCAAGACAAATGGCGGCCGGGCTTCGAGGAGGAGGCCTATCGCCGACTTGAGCAGTTGACCTTAAAGGGTCAATCCAAGCCGCGGCTGATCTTCTGGCCCGAGGCCGCCGTGACCAACCCGCTCGAAGATGGCCGCCCGGGCGCCGAACGCTATACCGAAGCCGAGCGTCTGCGTGCGACGCGCACACTTGGGCCGGGCGACCTGCTGCTGACAGGCGGACTTAGCCTCACCTCCTCCGACGGGCAGATCGTCGATGGCGCAACCAACAGCGTCTATGTGCTGGAACCGCTCGGCCGGATCCTCGGCCGTTATGACAAGGCGCACCTTGTCCCCTACGGCGAATATCTGCCGATGCGGCCGCTGCTGTCGGCGATCGGCCTGTCGCGCCTCGCGCCGGGCGACATCGACTTCGCCGACGGGCCGGGCCCTGAAACCATCCGGCTACCGGGCAATTGGGGCAAGGTCGGCTTCCAGCTCTGCTACGAGATCATCTTCTCGGGGCAAGTCGTCGATCGGCGGAACCGCCCTGATTTCATCTTCAATCCGTCCAATGATGCCTGGTTCGGCCGCTGGGGCCCGCCGCAGCATCTGGCCCAGGCACGGCTACGCGCCGCCGAGGAAGGATTGCCGGTGATCCGTTCGACGCCGACCGGCATCAGCGCGATCATCACCGCGGATGGGATCGTAAAGACTCTATTCCGTGGGGTCAGGCGGGGGCAATCGATGGCTATCTGCCTTTGCCAGGGTCACCGGGGCTTTTCGCCCGAATGGGCAACATCATCCCGCTGGCCTTCTCGGCTTCCTGTTGCTGATCGCGGCGATTGCGCTGGACCGTCGCGCTCGCTACAGGGCCATATAACGAATCCTTTATATCTTAGTTTTTCGCCGTTTTCAGCCAAGGAATAAACATTTTTCCATGCGCAACTCCTACCTCTTCACCTCCGAATCGGTTTCCGAAGGCCACCCCGACAAGGTCGCCGACCAGATCAGCGACGCGATCGTCGACCTGTTCCTGTCGAAGGACCCGGAGGCCCGTGTCGCCTGCGAGACGCTGGTGACCACTCAACGGATCGTTATCAGCGGGGAGATCCGCTGCGAGGGGGCGTATGACGAGAAGCAGTTCGGCGACACCCATGGCTGGGCGCCGGGCGTTCGCGACGAGATCGAGCAGACTGTACGCCATGTCGTCCAGCGTATCGGCTACGAGCAGGCAGGCTTCCACTGGCAGACCGCCAGCTTCGAAAACCATCTGCACGGCCAATCCGCCCACATCGCGCAGGGCGTCGACGCCACCGGCAACAAGGATGAGGGCGCGGGCGACCAGGGCATCATGTTCGGTTACGCCACCGACGAAACGCCGGACCTGCTACCGGCGACGCTCTACTACAGCCACAAGATCCTGAAGCGCATGGCCGACGATCGTCACGCCGGCCGTGCCCCGTTCCTGGAGCCCGACGCCAAAAGCCAGGTGACCCTGCGTTACGAGAACGGCAAACCGGCCGCCGCCACGACGATCGTCGTATCGACCCAGCATGCCAAGGGCTATGACGAGGGCGAGAAGGAAGCCGAGCTTCACGCCTATGTGAAGCAAGTTGTCGCCGACGTCCTGCCGGCCGAGCTTCTGAGCAACGATACCGTCTACCACATCAACCCGACCGGCAGCTTTGAGATTGGCGGTCCCGACGGCGACGCCGGCCTCACCGGCCGCAAGATCATCGTCGACACCTATGGCGGCGCCGCTCCGCACGGTGGCGGCGCTTTCAGCGGGAAGGACCCGACCAAGGTCGACCGCTCGGCAGCCTATGCCGCACGCTATCTCGCCAAGAATATCGTAGCGGCTGGCCTCGCCAAGCGCTGCACGATTCAGCTGAGCTATGCGATCGGCGTGCCGGAGCCGCTGTCGCTCTATGTCGACACGCACGGCACCGGTACCGTCGGCGACGACGTGATCGAGGCGGCGATCGGCCGGATCGGCAAGCTCGGCCGCCTCACCCCGCGCGGCATCCGTACCCACCTCGGGCTCAACAAGCCGATCTATTTGGCCACGGCAGCCTATGGCCACTTCGGCCGCAAGCCGGACGGCGACCTCTTCCCGTGGGAAAAGACCGACCTGGTCGAGGACCTGAAGGCGGCGCTGGCCGAAGTGTCCGTTCCCGCCTGATTGGGTGATCGTCACCCCCGCGAAAGCGGCGGCCCAGATTTCAAACTTGGCTGGGTTCCCGCTTTCGCGGGAATGACGAGGATCTGGCTATTTCCAGCCACCCAAAATCGCACCGGCCGCGATGTGGCCGAGCAACAAATGTGCGCAGTCGATCATGGTCATGTCGGTCGGTAGCCCGCCATAGACCCAGCCGTAGAGCATGGTCGGCACGGCCGAAGCCAGGCCGATCACAACAGCCCATTTGATTCCCGCCATCGCGTCGGCGACCTGGCCCCATTTGAACAGGACGGCCATGAACACCGCCGTCAGGATCGGCATCAGCGGGCTGTACATCATCCGCGACATCGCCGTGGCCTTTTCGGCATCGGTCATTCCGCTCATCGCCTCCTCCGGGATGAGCATTCCGTAGATAACGAAGCCGATTACGTAGATCGCAATGGCGGCCACGATCACGGCCAGCCAGTTTATCCCACCAGAGCGCATATTCCCCTCCCCATTTCACGCCGAGGTTTACCCCTCGTTACGCGGGTGAAACCATATCATCTCGCCTTCCCCGCTCCAATCGCGTTGCGCGTGAGATATTCGCCGCCTAACGAGCCGCCGATGATTGCTAAAACGGAAGCAGATCCGACCACCATCAACCGGCTTTATGGCCGGTCGAGCGGGCATAAGCTGCGCAAGAGCCAGGCCGAGTCTGATCGAAACACTGCTCCCCGCGATCGCCGTGCCCGGACGAGGGCGAGATCACGGCGGTACGCCTGTTCGGCGACGACCGCCCGCTGCACCTGGAGATCGGCTTCGGCGGCGGCGAGCACCTTGCCTATCGCGCCGACCTGCTGCCTGACCATGGCTTCATCGGCTGCGAGCCATTTCTGAACGGAGTCGCCCAGGCGCTGGCGCATATTCGCGACCAGAAGCTGGCCAATGTTCGAATTCTCATGGGCGATGCGCTCGACGTGCTTCGGCGACTGCCGGACCGATCGCTGACGATGGTCTATTTGCTCCACCCCGATCCCTGGCCCAAGGCGCGCCACGCCAAGAGGCGGATGATGAACGACGGCCCGGTCGATCTGATCGCCTCCAAAATGAAGCCGGGTGGCGAATTTCGCGTCGCGACCGACGATCCGACCTATTTGAACTGGCTGCTGATGATCATGCAGCGCCATACCGACGAGTTCGAATGGGTTGTGAAAGAACCGGGCGAGTGGCTTCGCTACCCATCCGGCTGGCCCGAGACCCGCTATGCCGCCAAGGCTCGTCGCGAAGGCCGCACGCCCCACCAGTTCCGTTATCGACGGATCGGCTGACCCCTTCCGCTGGCGACCTCGGCTGCCTAGATGAGGCCCATGGAGATAAAGGACTCCGTTCTCGCGGCGATCGGCAATACGCCGCTGATCAAGCTCAAGCGCGCGTCCGAGGAGACGGGCTGCACGATCCTCGGCAAGGCCGAATTCATGAATCCCGGAGCTTCGGTCAAGGATCGCGCCGCGCTCGGCATCGTCAGCGACGCCATCGACAAGGGGCAGCTTCGGCCAGGCGGGGTGATCGTCGACGGTACTGCCGGAAACACCGGCATCGGCCTGACCATCGTCGGCAATGCGCTGGGCATGAAGACGGTGATCGTCATTCCCGAGACGCAGAGCCAGGAGAAGAAGGACACGCTCCGGTCGCTCGGTGCGGTCCTGATCGAAGTGCCCGCGGTACCGTATCGAAACCCCAATAATTATGTGAAAGTCGCGGGGCGGGTCGCCGAACGGCTGGCGCGCGAGGAGGCGAATGGCGCGATCTGGGCCAACCAGTTCGACAATGTCGCCAATCGCGACATTCACGTCACCACCACCGGGCCCGAAATCTGGGAGCAGACCGGCGGCAAGGTCGATGGCTTCGTCAGCGCGATCGGAACCGGCGGCACCTTGGCGGGTGTGGCGATGGCATTGCGCGAGCGGAAGCCCGGGATCGTCATCGCCCTTGCGGATGTGCCCGGTGCGGCGATGTACAGCTATTATGAAACTGGGGAGCTGAAGGCCGAGGGAAGCTCGATCACCGAGGGCATCGGTCAGGGGCGCGTGACCGCAAATCTTGAGGGATTCGCGCCCGACCAGAGCTTTTTCATCCCCGACGCGGAAAGCCTGGCAACCACTTTTGCAATGCTGAAGGAAGAAGGCCTCGCGCTTGGCCTTTCGTCCGGCGTGAATGTCGCCGGCGCCATCAGGCTCGCCAGGGAACTGGGCCCGGGCCGGACGATCGTCACCATGTTGTGCGATCCGGCTACCCGCTACCAGTCGCGCCTGTTCAACCCCGAATTCCTCCGCTCCAAGGGCCTCAGCCCGCCGGAGTGGCTGGATCGGCCGATTACGGTCGAACCCGATTTCGCCCCGGTACCAGCCGCAGTATAGGCGGCGCCGTCCAACCCTGAAGCATAAGGAACTTACCAATGACGCTTTCGATCGGCAGCGTTGCCCCGGATTTCACCGCCGAAACCACCCAGGGCCCCGTCAGCTTCCACGACTGGATTGGCGACCAGTGGGCAATCCTCTTCTCCCACCCCAAGGCCTTCACCCCGGTTTGCACGACCGAGCTTGGTTACATGGCCGGCCTCGAGGACGAGTTCGCCAGGCGCAACACCAAGATCATCGGCCTCAGCGTCGATACCGCCGAAGATAACCGGCGCTGGCTTCCGGACATTGAGGAAGTGTCGGGCAACAAGGTCGACTATCCGGTGATCGGGGACAATGACCTGAATGTCGCCAAGCTCTACAACATGCTCCCGGCCGACGCAGGCGACACCGCCGCGGGCCGCACGGCGGCCAATAACGCGACCGTCCGCACCGTCTACATCATCGGCCCGGACAAGAAGATCCGCGCCATGCTGCTTTACCCGATGAGCTCGGGCCGCAACTTTGACGAGGTGCTGCGCCTGCTGGATTCGGTCCAGTTGACGGAAAACAAGGGCGTCGCCACCCCGGTCAACTGGAAGCCGGGCGAAGACGTCATCATCCCGCCATCGGTCAGCGACGAGGCCGCGAGGGAGAAATATCCGAACGGCTGGGAAACGGTGAAGCCCTACCTTCGCCGCATCCCGCAGCCCGCGGAATAAGCGCTAGCGGGCGGCTGCCGGATCGAGCCTGAGCAGCCGCCCTCCATCCTCGAGCAGGTAGACGCTTCCATCGGGGCCCTGGTCGACCGCCCGAATCCGTGCCCCCATGTCCCACTGATCGGCCTTGCGCGCCTTGTCGCCGTCGATGTCGACTCGAATGAAAGCTTCACCCGACAGGGCGCCGAGCAACGCGTCCCCTTTCCACTGCGGGAATTTGTCGCCGGTATAGATCATCAATGCGCCCGGGGAGACCGACGGATTCCACCAGACCTTTGGCGCCTCATACCCGTCACCCGGCTTGTGATCGGGAATGTCCGCGCCGCCATAATGGCTTCCGTTCGAAACCCTCGGCCAGCCATAGTTGCGGCCGGGCAGGACCAGGTTGACCTCGTCCCCGCCCTGCGGACCCATTTCGCTGGCCCAAAGCCGTCCATCGGGCGCGAAGCTCAACCCAAGCACGTTGCGATGGCCGATCGTCCAGAATTGGGCGGCGACGCCGCCGCGCGACGCCCAGGGATTGCCTGGCGCCGGCGCACCTTCGTCGGTTAGCCGCAGCACCTTTCCGAGATTGCCGTTAAAATCTTGCGCGGGCGACATTTTCTGTCGCTCGCCCGAACTCAGGTAGAGGAATCCATCGGGTCCGAAGGCGATGCGGTGCGAGAAGTGGCCGTCGCCCGCGACCTTCGGCTGCTGGCGCCATATGACCTTGAAGTCGCGCAATGCCGGAGCCTCGGGATTGGCGAGATCGAGCGTCCCATATCCCAGCGCGGCGCCGCTGGTTCCACCCTCGCCGCCTTCGACAAAGCTGAGATAGATGCGTCGATTCCCGGCGAAATCGGGATGCGGCATGACATCGCCCAGGCCGCCCTGCCCCGCGACCCGCACACTCGGCACTCCGGAAACGGCGGTTCGCTTGCCGCTGCCAACGTCGACCAGCCACAGATTGCCCTCCTTCTCGGTCAGCAAGGCCATATTGGTCATCGGCACACCGCTGCCGGGCAGGAAGGCCATCGCCCAGGGTGTGCTGAATTCGGCGATCTCGGTCACCGTAAAGGGCCGCTTGCCGGAGGCCGCCTCGCTTTGGGCCGACCCTTCCGACTGGCAGCCGGTCAGCACGGCTGCAGCGAGCGCCGCTTGCAAAAATGTCCGGCTCATCCGATCCTCCCAACTGACAGGGCGAACTGAAAGGCTTCAATGAACAAGGTCGCCATCCTGTCGCTCGCCACAGCGCTGCCTCCGCACATCGTCGAACAAAGCGAAGCAAAATCCAAGGCTCGCCAGTTGTTCGGCGGCCGGAAAGCGCTGTTCGACAGGCTGGCGGGCGTGTTCGACAATGCCGGGATTGCCCAGCGGCACATCGTCGCGCCGATATCTTGGTATGAAGGCAACCATGGCTGGACCGAACGCAACCGGCTCTATCTGGAAGCGTGCGACGCGCTTTTTCGCGAGGTAGCGTCGGCAGCCATCGAGCGGGCGGGCCTCCGGCCGCACGACATCGACGGGGTCGTTGCGGTTTCGACGACCGGAATCGCCACGCCCAGCCTCGATGCCCGCAATGGTCCCGCGATCGGGCTCCGGCCCGACGTCCGCCGCGTCCCGATTTTCGGCCTCGGCTGCGCCGGCGGGGTCAATGGCCTCGCAACCGCAGCGCGGCTGGCCGCCGCCGAGCCGGGCAAGCGCTGGCTCTACGTCACGATCGAAACCTGCTCGATCGCAATTCGTCTCGACAGCGACGACCCTGCGGCGATCGTCGCCACCGCCATCTTCGGCGATGGCGCAGCGGCGGCGGTGGTAGCGGCCGGGGAAGAGGGAATCGCCAATATTGCCGGTGCCGACGAACGAATGTGGCCCGATACGCTGGGCATCATGGGCTGGCGGGTCGAGGATCCGGGCCTTGCGGTGGTGTTCGACCGCGCGATTCCGCCATTCATCGAACGAGAATTGGCCGGCGCGGTCGACGATATGCTCGCCAACATGGGCCGCAGCCGGGGCGACATCGACCGCCTTTGCTGCCATCCCGGCGGGGTCAAGGTCATCGACGCGATCGAAGCCGCGATGGATCTGCCGGTCGGCACGCTCGACCTGGAGCGTGACGTGCTCAACGACTGCGGCAACATGAGCGCGCCCACGGTGCTGTTCGTGCTCGAACGACTGATCGAACGCGGCCTGCCGGAGACGGTATTGATGACCGCATTCGGCCCCGGTTTCACCTGCGCCGGCCTGCTGCTGGAACGGCATTGATGTGGCCGTCGATCGCCTTGCTCGCCTTTGTCACGCTGCAAAGGCTGGTCGAGCTCCCGATAGCGCGCGCAAACACAAAGCGGCTGCTCGCTGCGGGCGGGCATGAAGTCGGTGCCGGCCACTATCCCTACATCATCGCGCTTCACGCCGCCTGGCTGGGGACCCTGTGGTGGCTGGCACCCGGCCGACCGATCCATCTGCCTTTCCTTATCCTGTTCGCGCTGATCGAAGCGGCGCGCATCTGGGTGCTACGGACGCTAGGACCGCGCTGGACGACGCGGATCATCGTGGTTCCAGGCGAGCAGCTAGTCGCGACCGGCCCTTACCGCTTCGTCAGCCATCCCAACTATTTGGTGGTGATCGGCGAGATCGCCGTGCTGCCGCTGGTGTTCGGCCTGTGGCAGGTCGCGCTCATCTTTTCGCTGCTCAACGCCGCAGTCTTGACGATCCGGATCCGCGCCGAAAACCGCGCTTTGGGCCGCTGACTCTTCTTCTTGCGACTCTCAATTGACGCGCCTATATGGCGGCCACTCTCCTCGACATCGTCAAGACGTTGAGGCCGGGCCGGGGACGGTCCGGCACCGAGAGGGTTTGATGTTAACTCGAGGTGCTTTTGACCGATACCGTTGCCATCGCTCGACTGATCGAGCCCGCCGTCAAGGAATTGGGCTTCGACCTCGTGCGCGTGGCGATGATCGGCGGCACGTCGGACCCGACCCTGCAGGTGATGGCCGAGCGCCCCGACACGCGCCAGCTGACGATCGACGACTGTTCCGAGATTTCGCGCAAGCTGTCGGACATTCTCGACGAAGCCGACCCGATCGAGGACGCCTATCGGCTGGAAGTCAGCTCGCCCGGCATTGACCGGCCGCTTACCCGCCGCGCCGACTTCGCCGACTGGGCGGGTCATGAGGCGCGGATCAAATATGCGGAACCCGTCGACGGCGCCAAGCAGGTATCCGGAATCATCGAAGGGATTTCCGGCGACACGATCCGGATCGCGACGCCCAAGGGCGAGCGCCAGGTCGACTTCGCCAACATCGGATCGGCCAAGTTGCTCTTGACCGACAAGCTCATCAACGCCACCGCGCCGCTCAGCACCGAAGGCGCCGATACAATCAAGACGGAAGGTTGAACGACATGGCCACTACTGCAGCTTCCGGCGTGCCCGCCGCTGCTACCGCCAACAAGGCCGAGCTGCTCGCCATCGCCGATGCGGTCGCTCGCGAGAAGCTGATCGACAAGGCTATCGTCATCGAGGCGATGGAGGACGCGATCCAGCGCGCCGCCCGCGCCCGTTATGGCGCCGAGAACGACATCCGCGCCAAGCTCGACCCCGTCACCGGCGACCTTCGCCTGTGGCGCGTGCTCGAGGTGGTCGAAGAGGTCGACGACCATTTCAAGCAGGTCGACCTGAAGGGCGCGCAGAAGCTGAAGAAGGACGCCGCCGTCGGCGACTTCATCGTCGATCCGCTGCCCGCCGATCGAGTTCGGCCGCATCGCCGCGCAGGCCGCCAAGCAGGTCATCTTCCAGAAGGTCCGCGACGCCGAGCGCGAGCGCCAGTTCGAGGAATTCAAGGACCGCGCCAACGAGGTCATCACCGGCGTCGTCAAGCGGGTCGAATTCGGCCACGTCGTCGTCGACCTCGGCCGCGCCGAGGGCGTCATCCGCCGCGACCAGCAGATCCCGCGCGAAATGGTCCGCGTCGGCGACCGCATTCGCTCGCTGATCATGGCCGTCCGCCGCGAAACCCGCGGACCGCAGATATTCCTGTCGCGCGCCCATCCCGAATTCATGAAGAAGCTGTTCGCCCAGGAAGTGCCGGAAATCTACGACGGCATCATCGAGATCAAGGCCGCCGCCCGCGACCCGGGCAGCCGCGCCAAGATCGGCGTCATCAGCTACGACAGCTCGATCGACCCGGTCGGCGCCTGCGTCGGCATGAAGGGCAGCCGCGTCCAGGCGGTGGTCCAGGAACTTCAGGGCGAGAAGATCGACATCATCCCGTGGAGCGAGGACACCGCGACCTTCGTCGTCAACGCGCTGCAGCCGGCGACGGTCAGCCGCGTCGTCATCGACGAGGAAGAGAGCCGGATCGAGGTGGTCGTTCCCGACGACCAGCTCAGCCTGGCGATCGGCCGCCGCGGCCAGAACGTCCGCCTCGCCTGCCAGCTGACCAACTCGCAGATCGACATCCTGACCGAGGCCGATGCCAGCGAGAAGCGCCAGCGCGAGTTCGTCGAGCGGTCGGAGATGTTCCAGACCGAGCTCGACGTCGACGAGACGCTGGCCCAGCTGCTGGTCGCCGAAGGCTTCACCAGCCTTGAGGAAGTCGCCTACGTCGACGTCGACGAAATCGCCTCGATCGAAGGCCTCGACGACGAGATCGCGTCGCGAACTGCAGAGCCGCGCCACCGAAGCGCTCGAGCGCCGCGAGGCCGCTGCCCGCGAGGAGCGCCGCAAGCTGGGCGTCGAGGATGCGCTGGCCGAATTGCCCTACCTCACCGAGCAGATGCTGGTGACCCTGGGCAAGGCGAACATCCGCACGCTCGACGACCTCGCCGATCTCGCCACCGACGAGCTGATCCAGAAGAAGCGGGTCGAACCGCGCCGCCGGGCCGAGACCAGCAAGCGGTCGGAGGAAAAGGCCGGCGTGCTCGCCGACTATTCGCTGACCGAAGAGCAGGGCAACGAGATCATCATGGCCGCTCGCGCCCACTGGTTCGAGGATGACGCGTCCGCGTCGGTATCCGACGCCGAGCCTGCAACCGGGGAGGACGCGGTTGCGGACAAGGACCAATGATCGTCTGAACGCCGCTAACGGCGAGGCAAATGATACGGGTCCCGAGCGGACCTGTGTCCTGACTCGCGCCACGGGGCCCAAGGACCGGCTGATCCGGCTTGCGCTCGGGCCCGATGGCCAGGTCGCGCCCGACGTGCGTGCTCGCGCGCCCGGTCGCGGCGCCTGGATCGGCGTCGGGCGCAAGGCGCTCGACGAAGCCAACGCCAAGGGCAAGCTCAAGGGCGCCCTCGCTCGCGCATTCAAGACCGGCGATCTCGATGTCCCGGCCGACCTTGGCGAGCGGATCGAGGCGACGCTTCGGGCCCAGGCGCTCGACCGGCTCGGCCTCGAGGCGCGAGGCGGAACGCTGGTCACCGGCGCCGAACGGGTCGAAGCCGCGGCTCGCGCAGGGCAAGGTTCGCCTGCTCATCCACGCCGCCGACGCCGGAGAGGACGGCCGCAGGAGGCTCGACCAGGCCTGGCGCGTTGGCGGCGGCGACCAGGCGGGGTTGGTATTTCCCGAGGGGCGCACCATCTTGTCGATGGCGCTGGGCCGCGAAAATGTGGTACACATCGCCTTGACCGATGCCGCAGCCGCAAGGCGCGTCACTCAAGCCATCGACCGGTGGCAAGCTTTCATTGACCCCGATGCTGGGCTAGACGGCGGCCACTCCGCTGGGCCGAGCGCGGCTGACGAATTTGTAGACGAAGGAAACGCATGACCGACCAGAGCGAGAAGCCCAAGCTTGGAACCCGGCCGCCGCTGGGCCTGAAGCGCACGGTCGAAACGGGCAAGGTGAAGCAGAGCTTCAGCCATGGCCGATCGAACACCGTCGTGGTCGAGGTCAAGAAGCGCCGCATCCTGGGCAAGCCGGGCGAAGCTCCACCCGCGCCCGAGCCCAAGGTCGAGGCGGCAGCACCGGCCCCGGCGCCAAAGCCGGCCGCTCCTGCCGCGAAGCCCGCAGCCAAGCGCCCGGTTGACGATATCACCGCGCGCAAGGAAATGCAGGAACGCCTGCTGCGCGAGGCCGAAGAAGCGCGCATGACCTCGCTCGAGGAAGCGCGCCGCCGCGAGGACCGCTCGAAGCAAGCCCAGACGCGAAGACGAAAAGCGCCGCGCCGAAGAAAATCGCAAGGCCGAGGAAGAAGCTGCGCAAAGGACAATCGAGGAAGCCGCCGAGGCCGAACGCCGCGCCGCGGAAGAAGCAGCCCAACCCGCCGCCGCTCCGGTCGAGGAAGTGGCCGAGGAAGAGCGCAGCTTCCGTAAGCCGGCGTCGACCCCCGCACACGCCCCGAAGCGCACCGAGCCCGGCCGTCCCGGCCGCGGCCATGACGAACGCCGCCATGCCGGCAAGCTGACCGTTTCCCGCGCCCTAACGGGCGAAGACGACAGCCGCACCCGTAGCCTCGCCGCGCTTCGCCGCGCCCGCGAAAAGGAAAAGCGCGCCCATCAGCAGGCCGGCCCTGCGGTCAAGCAGGTCCGCGACGTGCAGTCGTGCCCGAAGCGATCACCGTCCAGGAACTCGCCAACCGCATGGCCGAGCGCGGCGCCGACCTGGTCAAGTCGCTGTTCAAGATGGGCACGCCGGTCACGCATCACCGAGACGATCGACCAGGACACCGCCGAGCTGCTGGTCGAGGAATTCGGCCACGCATTCAAGCGGTGTCAGCGAAGCCGATGTCGACATCGACACGTCGACCGACGTCGATGCCGATGAGTCGCTGCAGCCGCGCCCGCCGGTGGTGACGATCATGGGCCATGTCGACCACGGCAAGACGTCGCTGCTCGACGCGATCCGCGGCGCCGACGTCGTTTCCGGCGAGGCCGGCGGCATCACCCAGCATATCGGCGCCTATCAGGTCACGCTGAAGGATGGGGCGAAGGTCACCTTCCTCGATACGCCGGGCCACGAAGCCTTCACCGAAATGCGCGCTCGCGGCGCCAACGTCACCGACATCGTCGTGCTGGTTGTCGCGGCCGACGATGGCCTCAAGCCGCAGACGATCGAGGCGATCAACCACACCAAGGCGGCCGGCGTGCCGATGATCGTGGCGATCAACAAGATCGACAAGCCCGGCGCCAATCCGCAGAAGGTCCGCGAGGAGCTGCTGCAGCACGAGATCATCGTCGAGGCGATGGGCGGCGACGTCCAGGACGTCGAAGTCTCGGCGCTGAAGAAGACCAACCTCGATGGCCTCCTCGAAGCGATCAACCTCCAGGCCGAAATCCTCGAGCTGAAGGCCAATCCCGACCGCGCCGCCGAAGCGACCGTGGTCGAAGCCAAGCTCGACAAGGGCCGCGGCTCGCTGGCGACCGTGCTGGTCCAGCGCGGCACGCTCCGCGTCGGCGACGTGATCGTCGTCGGCGCGGCGTCGGGCAAGGTCCGCGCGATGATCGACGACCATGGCCGCCAGGTGAAGGAGGCCGGGCCCTCCTTCCCGGTCGAGGTGCTCGGCCTCGGCGTGGTGCCGTCGGCCGGCGACCAGCTCACGGTCGTCGAGAATGAGGCCCGCGCCCGCGAAGTCGCGGCCTACCGCCAGTCGGTGCTCGACAAGAAGCGCACGACCTCGGCGCCGGTCAGCCTCGAGAATATGTTCGCCAACCGCGCTTCGACGACGATCGAATTCCCGATGGTGGTCAAGGCCGACGTGCAGGGTTCGGTCGAAGCGATCGTCAACGCGGTCAACAAGATCTCGACCGACGAGATCAGCGTCCGCGTGCTTCACTCGGGCGTCGGCGCGATCACCGAGAGCGATGTAACGCTGGCCGCCTCGACCGGCGCGCCGATCATCGGCTTCAACGTCCGCCCCAACGCCAAGGCGCGCGAAACCGCCGAGCGCAACAAGGTCGAGCTTCGCTACTACGACGTCATCTACCACCTCACCGACTGGGTGAAGTCGGCGATGGCGGGCGAGCTTGGTCCCGAGATCATCGAGACGGTCGTCGGCCGCGCCGAGGTCAAGGAAGTCTTCCCCGCGGGCAAGAAGGACAAGGCCGCCGGCCTGCTGGTCCTCGAAGGCGTCATCCGCAAGGGCCTCCACGCCCGCCTCACCCGCGAAGACGTCATCGTCTGCAAGACGACGATCACCTCGCTGCGCCGCTTCAAGGACGACGTCGCGGAGGTCACGTGCGGGCATGGAGTGCGGTGTGCTCCTGGCCGACACCAACGACATCAAGCCGGGCGACAACCTCGAAGTATTCGAGACGGAAGAGCGCGCGAGAACGCTGTAATCGTCACCCTCGGACTGCGAGTCAGTGGTGCCGTCATCGCGAGGCAGCAGAGCCGACGGTGGAATGGATGCTCATCGAGCTCGGCATGGCGGTTCGCTGGGGTCGACGCGGCAGACTGAACTCAGCCACGGGAGGTGATGATGCGAAAAGTCGAAACCCCCGAAGGCCGCTCGGTCCGCCTGCTCCGCGTCGGCGAGCAGGTGCGCCATGTGCTGAGCGAAATCCTGCAGCGCGGCGACGTGCATGACGACACGCTGGCCAGCCACCTCGTGTCGCGTGACGGAGGTGCGCATGTCGCCCGACCTTCGCCACGCAACCGTGTTCGTGAAGCCGCTGCTCGGGCAGGACGAGGCGGAGGTGCTGAAGGCGCTGCGCACCCACACCGCTTACCTCCAGCGCGAAGTCGCGAGCCGAGTGCGGACGAAATATGCGGCGAAGCTCAAGTTTCTCGCCGATGAAAGTTTCGACGAGGGCAGCCACATCGACACCCTCCTGCGATCGGGTCACGTGGCGCAGGACCTCGGCGAAGAATGAGCGAGCTCGATGCACCCATGCTGGGTGACAATTGCCGTGCCGAGCTATTTTCCGAGCCATACCGGCTGCCGCTCAAGGCCGCCTGCGCCGAGGATGGCGAGATCTGGCAGATTTACGCGATCAACTTTCGGCCCGGACGGATTTCGACGCCACGCATCGACAGCTTTGCGCAGCCGGCCAACGCAACCGCACCTTCGTGCTGTTCGAGGGCGACGAACTGGCGGGCATGTCGAGCTTCCTCGGCATCGACGAGGGCCGCGGTGTGCTGGAGATTGGCGGCACCTATTATCGGCCCACGTTTCGCGGCACCGGCTTCAACCGTCGGGTCAAGGACATGATGCTCCGCCGGGCCTTCGATTGCGGTTTCCGCCGGGTCGAGTTTCGCGTCGACGAGCGCAACAAGCGCAGCCAGGCGGCGATGGCCAAGCTTGGGGCATCACGCGAAGGCGTGATGCGCGCCGATCGCATCACCTGGACCGGTCATGTCCGTGACACCGTCCTCTTCTCAATCCTGCGTGAGGAGTGGCCGCACTAGCCAATATCGTCATCCCCGCGAAAGCGGGGACCCAGCGAAGAACGAAAAAACTGGGTTCCCGCTTTCGCGGGAATGACGAATAACGGAAATATGTTGAGGGTGCCCTTGCTTGCTACTGCGCTGCTGCTGGCCAGCGCGCCGCTTTCCGCCAAGCCCCCCGGCCTGGTCGTGAAGACGGGCGAAAGCTGGGTTTTCGCCATTCAGGGCGGCCAGCCGGTCAAGGCGCGCAAAGTAGCCGCGACCGCCAAGGCCGGCGCAGGTCAGGTAATCGTCACCGTCCGGTCCATGATGGGCACGACCATGACCATCACCAGCAACAGCCCGGTCGCCTATACCTACCAGGCAGAACTGATCGGCAAGGGTAAGCCCATTCCGATCCGGTCATGCACGTCTGCCCGCCAATGACCAGCTTTCCTTCGAGCATTGGCCACAGCAGGCGGACGGCGTTCGGCTGAGCAACTTCAAGGTCGCTACGAAGGATGGCGCCTGCCCCTGAGGGCGAAGCGATCAATCGTCATCATCGTCGTCCTCGGCCAGCGGCTCCGCATCGCGGGACGGAAGGTAGCGCCACAACAGGACGACATTTCCTGCTGCCGCGCCCATCTGGCAAAGGCCGGCCGCGCCGATCATCGCCGCCGGCTCGCCACTGCGCAGTGCCAGGAAGACGGCACCTCCGAAAGAGACGACGCTGAACAGGATGAAACCGCCCAAATGATGCGGCACATAGGGTTCCAGCTTTTGATGCAGCTTCAACCCTCGGCCGGTTCGGGCCGCGACATTGCCGACCGGCCCGAATACCGTCAGCAGCGACTTGCTGAGGCGATAGGTCAACAGGCGACGGCCCAGGATTGCCGTATAACGTCCGACTTCCTGAAACTTCAGCGGATCGTCGGTGGGGAAACGCGGCTCGCGTGGACCGCGAGGCCACAATCTCAGCGTAATATAGGCAATCCACTCGCGCGCCCCGAACGCCACGCCCAGGGCGGCTGCTTGCCAGCCCGCAGCCCAGCCGATCGATACCAACGCCAATCCGCCGGCCGACAGCGCCAGCCGGTAATAGGGCGAAGCCACCCGGACATCGGCGAAGCGCAGGTAGCGGACCGGCATTCCCAGCGCGATGAACGGCAAAAAGGCGGCGACCTGTTCCTGGCCGATGCTCTTCATCGCCTGCGCCAGCAATGCCACCATGATGAGCGCCACGATCAATGCCGCCGACTGAAGATTCAACGCCAGCCGACGCGCCTGCCGGCGAATTTCCCGTGGCGCCTTCAGCCTCCGCTTCAGCGGGATTGGCGTCGCCAATTTGGTCAGCAGTTGGACCGCGCGCACGACTGCAACCGCGGCGAGCAGTCGTGCGGTATCGGCATGGCCAATCGCCGCGACGATCACCGCCCAGGTGGCGATGGTCCCGGCCAGCGGCAAATACTCGCGCCACGCAAGCTGCTGCAATTGTTGGCGCTTGGTCATGCTGGCCAGGCGAGTGAAAGCAAGGGTGACGATCCTCCTGGAGAGGGGCGGACTTATGGTCAAAGCCGGATGTCTTGTCTATCGCGCGGGGCCATGGCGCTTCACGGCTGGATCATCCTCGACAAGCCCGTCGGACTGGGCTCGACCCAGGCGGTTGGCGCGGTCAAGCGCGCGCTGCGCGAAGCCGGCGAGCCCAAGACCAAGGTCGGCCACGGCGGAACGCTCGATCCGCTCGCGTCTGGCGTCCTGCCGATCGCGCTGGGCGAAGCGACCAAGCTTGCGGGACGGATGCTCGACGCAACCAAGACCTATGATTTCACCATCAGGTTCGGCGAGGAGACCGACACGCTCGACCTGGAAGGGAAAGTCATCGCCACCAGCGACGTCCGGCCGACATGCGCCGCAGATCGAGGCCATCCTGCCCCGCTTCACCGGCCCGATCGAGCAGGTTCCGCCCGCCTTTTCCGCGCTGAAGGTTGACGGAAAGCGCGCCTATGACCTCGCCCGGGCCGGCGAGGAGGTCGAGCTTAAAGCGCGTAATGTAACGGTGCACACTCTCATTGCTCGTCATCCCCGCGAAGCGGGGACCCAGCCGAACAAGAACAGAATTGGGTTCCCGCTTGCGCGGGAATGACGAGGGTCTTGTCAGCGAAATCACCCTCTCCGCCACCGTCAGCAAGGGCACCTACATCCGCAGCCTCGCCCGCGACATTGCGCAGGCGCTCGGAACGGTCGGCCATGTGACGATGCTGAGGCGGACCAGGGCCGGTCCCTTCACCCTGGAACAGGCGATTTCGCTGGACTTTCTGCAGGATGCCGCTAAGGCGCGCCAACTGACGAGGACGGTTCTCCCGCTTGAGGCGGGGCTGGACGACATCCCGGCCCTCCCCGTCACCCCCGAACAGGCTCAGCTGCTCCGTCACGGACAGCAGCTTTTCGGGACCCCCGTAACCCCGGGGCTTCATCTGGCGATGGACGGCAATACGCCGGTCGCGCTGGTCGAAAGCGACGGGAGCGCGATCAAGGTCGTGCGCGGGTTCAACCTATAGACACATAAGGAGTGATTGATGTCGATTACCGCTGAGAAGAAGCAGGAACTGATCAAGACCCACGCCCGCGGCGCCGACGACACTGGTTCGCCCGAGGTGCAGGTCGCGATCCTGACCAGCCGCATTCAAACCCTGACCGAGCATTTCAAGACCCACGCGAAAGACAACCACTCGCGTCGCGGCCTTCTGATGATGGTCAACAAGCGTCGTTCGCTGCTCGACTATCTCAAGCGCGAAGACACCGCCCGCTACAGTGAGCTGATCACCAAGCTGGGCCTCCGCAAGTAATTCACCAAGGGCGCCTGCGGGCGCCCTTGTCCTATCGGGCGCACTGCAATTCGGTGGAGCGCTCCTGGGGCTTGAAATGCCCCTACCCGCCGCGGGCCGGACTGCCCGCACCTAGATGAACCCATGGCGCATTCGGCGCATGGGCGAAGGAAATAAGATGTTTGATATCAAAACCGTAGAAATCGAGCTCGGCGGAAAGACCCTGAAGCTCGAAACGGGCCGCGTTGCCCGCCAGGCCGACGGCGCCGTATTGGCGACCCTCGGCGAAACCGTCGTTCTTTGCGCGGTCACCGCTGCAAAGTCGGTCAAGCCGGGACAGGATTTCTTCCCGCTGACCGTCCACTACCAGGAAAAATTCTCGGCCGCCGGGCGCATCCCGGGCGGCTTCTTCAAGCGCGAACGCGGCGCGACCGAAAAGGAAACGCTGACCAGCCGCCTGATCGATCGCCCGATCCGCCCGCTGTTCCCGGAAGGCTTCTATAACGAGGTCCTCGTTATCGCCCAGGTGCTGAGCTACGACGGCGAGAATGAGCCCGATATCGTCGCGATGATCGCGGCTTCGGCGGCGCTCACCATCTCCGGCGTTCCGTTTATGGGCCCGATCGGCGGCGCGCGCGTCAGCTACAACGACGGCGAATATATCCTCAATCCGTCGCAGGAGCAGATCAAGGCGGGCCAGCTCGACCTGGTCGTCGCCGGCACGCCGGGTGCCGTGATGATGGTCGAATCCGAAGCCAAGGAGCTTTCGGAAGAAGTCATGCTCGGCGCCGTCATGTTCGCCCATGAGGCGAGCAAGAAGGTTTGCGGAGCGATCATCAGCCTGGCCGAAAAGGCCGCCAAGGACCCTTGGGAACTCGCCACCAGCGACGCCAAGACCGCAGCCAAGACCAAGCTCAAGACGCTGGTCGGCAAGGACATCGAGGCAGCCTACAAGCTGACCGACAAGTCCGAGCGTTCGGCCAAGCTCAATGCGATCCGCGAAAAGGCCAAGGAAGCCTTCGCCGACGCCGACCCGCAGGAACAGATGGCTGCATCGAAGGCGGTCAAGAGCCTGGAAGCGGACATCGTCCGTGGCGCCATCCTGAAGGAAGGCCGCCGCATCGACGGCCGCGACACCAAGACGGTTCGCCCGATCGAGGCGATCGTCGGCTTCCTGCCGCGCACCCATGGCTCGTCGCTGTTCACCCGCGGCGAGACCCAGGCGATCGTCACCACCACGCTCGGCACCAAGGACGCCGAGCAGATGATCGACGGGCTGGAGGGTCTCTCCTACTCGCGCTTCATGCTGCACTATAACTTCCCGCCCTATTCGGTCGGCGAAGTCGGCCGCTTCGGCGCGCCGGGCCGCCGCGAAGTCGGTCACGGCAAGCTCGCCTGGCGCGCGCTGAACCCGATGCTGCCGAGCGCGGAGGAGTTCCCCTATACGATCCGCGTTCTCTCCGACATTACCGAGAGCAACGGCTCCTCGTCGATGGCCACCGTCTGCGGCGGCTCCCTCGCGATGATGGACGCCGGCGTTCCGCTGGCGCGCCCGGTCGCGGGCATCGCCATGGGCCTGATCCTCGAAGGCAAGGATTTCGCGGTGATCAGCGACATCCTTGGTGACGAAGACCACCTCGGCGACATGGACTTCAAGGTTGCGGGCACGTCGAACGGCGTCACCGCGCTGCAGATGGACATCAAGGTCGCCGGCATCACCGAGGAAATCATGAAGGTCGCGCTCGCCCAGGCGAACGAAGGCCGCGCGCACATCCTCGGCGAAATGGCCAAGGCGCTCGACCACACCCGTACCGAGCTGTCGGCGCACGCGCCGCGGATCGAGACGATGTCGGTTCCCAAGGACAAGATCCGTGAGATCATCGGCACCGGCGGCAAGGTCATTCGCGAAATCGTCGCGACGACCGGCGCCAAGGTCGACATCGACGACGAGGGCCTGATCAAGATCAGCTCGTCCGACCTGTCGCAGATCGAGGCCGCGCGCCAGTGGATCCACGGCATCGTGGCCGAGCCGGAAGTCGGCACCGTCTACACCGGCAAGGTCGCCAACATCGTCGATTTCGGCGCGTTCGTGACCTTCATGCCCGGCAAGGACGGACTGGTCCACGTTTCGGAAATCAAGAACGAGCGGGTCGAGAACGTCCGCGACGTCCTGTCCGAAGGCCAGGAGGTCAAGGTCAAGCTTCTGGAAGTCGACCAGCGCGGCAAGGTCCGCCTGTCGATGCGCCTGGTCGACCAGGAAACCGGAGCCGAGCTGGAAGACACCCGCCCGGCCCGCGAGCCCCGCGAAGGCGGCGATCGTGGTCCCCGCGGTGACCGTGGTGGAGACCGCGGCCCGCGCCGCGATGGCGGCGGTGGCCGTGGCCGTGACGACCGCGGCCCACGCCGCGACCGTGGCGACCGTGGTCCCCGTGGCGAAGGCCGCGGCGACCGTGGACCACGCCCGGAGCGTCAGGGCAACGACGAAGGCCCCGCGCCCGAGTTCGCCCCGGCGTTCTTGAACCGCGACGACGATTAAGCTGTTCCCTGGCGAGCGCCGGGGCCCAGCCCATTAAGACAAGGAAGGCCCCGCAGCGATGCGGGGCCTTTTTCGTTGGAGTGGCACTAAGTTCCTGCTTTAGAATAAGAAATTGCCTGACCTTCCTGGGACGCGAAATTGTTCAGCTAATGTCCGAAGGGAAAATCAACAAGCAGGCAGCTTTTGTCTTCCACGCATTCCTTCCACTATCGAGCCATTGCGGACATCGGGTGAAGGCTTAGGTTGACCCTCATGGCTCATGCATTCCTGCTGCTACATAACCCGCCGGAGACCGGAAAAGTGAAAGTCATCGGTATCTACAGTTCGGAGGCACTGGCGGAGGCTGCCATGCAGCGGTCGCGGGTGCTGCCGGGCTTCGTCAATCGGCCTGACAGCTTTGCCATCGACCGTTATGAGATTGATGAGGACCATTGGACCCGGGGATTTGTCAGCTTATGAATCCTGGCAGAAATATCCTCTTTCCACCCGTTGCGAAGGTTCAACCCGCGCCGAGGGCGTGTCGGCAAAGCGAGCGCCAGCCTCGATCACGCTGCCATCGGTTCGCCATGCTCGGGCGCTAAGCGCTTAATTTCCCCCTCGCCCATCATAGGGATCTTCGCCGCTATAATAGGTTCCGCCATGGACGTGGCTGTCGATATCGAGCATTCGATAGACGAGGCAGGTGCCGAGAATAGCGCTGAGGAGGAGATATCCCCCAGCGACATAAAGAATAACGGTCAGCCAATAATCCACGGACGACGATGCCGAGAGGACCACGCCCGGAGCCACAGCGAGGAAAAACAGGAAACAGGCCGCGAGCAATCTTGCTACGCGATCGATTTTGCCGACATTTTTGAGCATAATAACGCTCCTTCACCTGGGTCCAGGCGCCCATTTCCGGTCGGCGCCAGCCTAGCTGCGCTCGGTGGATCAGTCGGCCTCAGTCGGGCCGCTATGATATTCCCCACCATGGACATCGCTTTCGATGCCAATCATCCGGTAGATAAGGCAGTGGCCGGTAATCGCAGAGATCACGAGATAGGCGGCGACAGCGAGAAAGCCATAAGCCACCCAGCCGTTGATCGCGGGAGTGGCTGCAAGGAAGGTGAGCGAAGCCGCCACCACAATCCTTGCGACGCGGTCGACCCTTCCAACAGTTTTGTTCATCTTGACGCTTCCTCCACGATTGGGTCCAGCACCTTGCATGACAGCGCCGGTAACGCGGCGCAGGCGGCCACCACATCGGCCGTCGCGTCACACCCAATGTAGCGCGAACTGGTGCGGTTGGGCAAATCGCGAAAGGGGCAGGGAATGGCGGCAAACTCTGGGTTAACAGCCGGGCCTCGGTGATGGTCCCGGAGTTGATAAAGCCTGTTGTCGGGGGCATAGGGTTGCACGTGAGTTTCCGCAGTCTTTTCATGATGCTGTGCGCATTGGCGATGATGGTCGCCCCGCTGACCATGCCGGCCGGCCGGGCGGCGGCCGCTGCTCCGCATCACGGCGCAATGGCCGGTGCTGGCCATTGCGGCGAAAAATCGGATACCGACAGATCGCACAAGACCGTCGATGACGGCTGCTGCGCCGCGATGTGCCTCGGGCTTTCGATGGCGACGGCCATGGCCGGAGAGCCCTTGCCTTATGACGCTTCGGCACTGCGCCCCGGAGCCGCGCCATTCCGCCGCGGCTATCTGGGCGAAATCGCCACTCCCCCTCCCCGACTTTCGTGAAATCGAACGACCCAATCATTCGAATTCACGGAGTTATGACATGAACAAGTTGCTGACCGCGATCGCGCTGTCGATCGCCCTTCCCGCCGTCGCCCATGCGGCTGACACGCCACCTCCCGCGGCTGAAAAGGACTGCTGCGAGAAGATGAAGGCCGAGGGCAAGGAGTGCTGCTGCAAGGACATGGCCAAGATGGACCATGCCGAGCACGCCGACCATGCCAAGGCCGACGAGCACAAGGCGCATCAGCACTAAGCCGCGTTGAACGCCGGCGGCCTGCTTTCCCGTGGGCCGCCGGCAACGCGCGAATGGAGTATCTTTTTGTGACCAACAAATTGCTTGCGGCAGCAAGTGCGATCGCGCTTGCGTCGATGACCTCACCAGCCGCCGCTCAACACGCCGGGCATGAGATGCCCATGCCCATGCCAGCGCCCGCGCCTCAGGCCGAGCCAGTGCCCGAAAAGCCGGCTGAGCCCATGGATCATTCTAAAATGGATCATGCCCAGATGGATCATGCGGCCATGGGGCATGACATGGCGGAAGGGCATGCCATGACGGGTGCCCTTGGCGACTATCCGATGACCCGCGAGGCCTCGGGCACCGCCTGGCAGCCCGATGCCAGCGAACATGGCGGCGTCCACCTGATGAGCGGCGACTGGACGCTAATGACTCATGGCCTGCTCAACCTGGTCTACGACCACCAGTCCGGCCGCCGCGGCGACGACAAGGCGTTCGTCGTCCGGCATGCTGATGGGCATGGCGCGGCGGCCGATCGGCAACGGGACGCTGCAGTTCAAGGCCATGGTCAGTCCCGACCCGATCATGGGCAAGCGCGGCTATCCGCTGCTGCTGGCCAGCGGCGAGACCGCCAACGGAACCGACCGGCTGATCGACCGCCAGCATCCGCACGACTTCTTCATGGAGCTTTCGGCCAGCGCGTCGCAGAACATCGGCGCGAAGAGCAGCGTCTTCGTCTATGCCGGGCTTCCGGGCGAGCCGGCGTTCGGACCGCCAGCCTTCATGCATCGCGAGGCGATCATGGACTCGCCCGAAGCGCCGATCAGCCACCACTGGCTGGATTCGACGCACATTAGCTTCGGCGTGCTGACCGCGGGACTGGTGCTCGATCGGGTGAAGCTGGAAGTCAGCCGCTTCAACGGGCGGGAGCCCGACCAGCACCGTTGGAACATCGAAACCGGCGCGCTGGATTCGACCGCCATCCGCGTCTCCTGGAACCCGGGCGACAGTCTCTCGCTGCAGGGCAGCTGGGGCCATTTCGAGGATCCCGAGCAGCTAGAGCCGGGAGTCGATCAGAAACGCTGGTCGGCGAGCGCACTCTACGCCCGTGAAGTTGCGCCAGGCTGGAAACTCGCCGGTACCCTCGCGTGGGGCCGTAAGACAGCAGAGGGGCATAGCGACGATGCATTCGTTGTGGAGACATCGGTAAAGCATGGCCCCTGGACCGTCTTCGGCCGGGGCGAGATGACCGAGAACCGCGAACTGCTCGACATCGAAGAGCATGGCCCGGCCTTCAACGTCGGCAAAATCTCGCTCGGGGCGATCCACGACTTCCGCCTGGCCGATCACTTCGCGCTTGGCCTCGGTGCTTTGTTCGCAGTCAATTTCGTCCCCGATACGCTGGAACCGCTCTACGGCGGCAACAATCCGATCGGCGCGATGGGATTCGTGCGGTTCAAGCTTGACTGAGCCGGGGTAGAGTTACGCCCAGTGCCGCGCGGCGACATGCTGCAGTAACCAGCTACCCGCCGGACCCGGTGGCGTATCGGTCCGGTAAATGGCGTCGAACATGTAATCGATGCCTTGCTGGTCGGGCAGCGCAAGGCGGACCAGCGTGCCGTCGACCAGGTCGGGCTCGACCATCGGCAACGGCATGCTGCCCCACCCGATCCCTTCCCGGAGCAGGGCATGCTTGGCGCCAAGATCGGCCAGCCGCCAGGTCCGCGGGCTCAGTACCGAGAAATCGCGGCCCCTCGTGAGCGGGGAGCGGTCGGTCAGGACCAGCTGGATATGATCGCGGGTCGCGCCAGGCGGCACGGGGTGCAGCTTGGCCAGCGGATGATCGGGAGCCGCGACCGGGACGAGCTTGACCGAGCCGGCGTGGATCCGTTCCAGCTGGTCAGCCCCTTCGATGATTGTCGTCAGCGGACCGCTGATCCCGATCCTGGCCCGATGGCTGAGGACGAGGTCGGCCACCGCGCCCAACGCCTCGACATGCAGACGGAGCGAGACGGTCGGAAACTCCCGCTGAAATGACTTGAGCAAATCGCCGAGCTGGGCGGCCGGAACCATCACGTCGACTGCCAGGCTGAGTTCGGCCTCGAGCCCTTCGAGCAAGCCCTTGGCCTTGGCGCGAAGGCCGTCGATCCCGTGAGCCACCGTCCGCGCTTCGGCGATCATCGCTAGGCCCGCAACGGTAAGCGTCGGCCTGCGCGTCGTCTCGCGGTCGAACAGCGCTAGGCCGAGTTGGGCCTCGAGATTGTCGATGCCATAGCTGATCACCGATGTCGCCCGATTGAGTCGACGCCCAGCCGCGGCGAAGCTGCCGGTTTCCGCCACCGCCAAAAAAATGCGGAGTTGATCGAACGTCGGCGTTCCTGGATTCGCCATACAGCTATTCAACTCTCTCGAATAATATTTTCAACATTATACCGCTAATCATTGAAGAGGCACAGGCCTACATCGTCGTCAATCAAGAGGTGACAACGATGACCGTGTTGAATGCAACAGCCCCGAAGCTGACCCAGTCTGAATGGAAGAAAGTGGCGTCGACGCTGCTGGGGATCGACGTCCGTCATCCTCGGTCGGACGAAATGCCCGATCCGATCCGGCAATTCGTTTCCTTGACGCGCCGCGATAGAAAACCGGCCGATCAGTGCCGCGAAGCACTGTCCCAGCTCGGATTCAACGAGCGGCAGATCGCTGCGCTCGGCATCCTGTCCCTGTAACGTTGTAAGTCGGGAGACTACCCATGATTGAGCTTCGACCCTTTTCCAGCCTCGGTGGCGAAAACCATGGCTGGCTGGACGCCAAGCATCACTTCTCGTTCGCCAACTATTACGATCCCGATCGCGTGAATTGGGGTTCGCTAAGGGTCTGGAACGACGATACAATCCAGCCCCAGACGGGATTCCCGCCGCATCCGCACCGCGACATGGAGATCATCACCTATGTTCGCGAGGGCGCGATCACCCACCGCGACAACATGGGCAATGTCGGCCGCACCGAGGCCGGCGATGTCCAGGTCATGTCGGCCGGTACCGGCGTCCGGCACAGCGAATATAATCTGGAAGACGGCGTCACCCGCATCTTTCAGATCTGGATCATGCCAGACCGTGAAGGCGAACAGCCGAATTGGGGCAGCAAGCCCTTCCCCAAGGCCGAGCGCGACGGTGGATTCGTAACGCTTGCCAGCGGAATGAACGGCGATGACGATGCCCTACCTATTCGTACCAACGCGCGGGTTTCCGGCGTGACGGTCAAGGCCGGAGAAACGGTGCGCTATTCGCTTGGCGAGGGGCGAAGCGCCTATCTCGTACCAGCGACCGGGAAGGTCGAGGTCAACGGGGTTGCGGCCGAAGCGCGCGACGGCGTCGCCATTCGGGACGTCAGCGAGATCGCGGTCACCGCGATCAATGACAGTGAAATCATACTGGTCGACGCAGCCTGACCCCGCGCGTCGCCCGAGCCCGCCGGTTTTTCCCCTGGCCGGCGGGCTCACCACTTACGATGGCAACCGGACCGAGATTGTCGTGGAATATCAACGAAGGGGGCTGGTGGAGCTGAGGGGAATCGAACCCCTGACCTCTGCAGTGCGATTGCAGCGCTCTCCCATCTGAGCTACAGCCCCGCGCCCTACGGTGGGCGCCCCAATAGCCGCGCTTTCTTGTCGTGGCAACGCCTCTGAACCCCCCTTTTTCGCTCCAGCGCTCGCGTCCTTCGCTTGGGCGTTGTCCGGCCATGCCTGGCGGAACGGCGCCTTACCGCATTCGTTGAATAGGTCGAGGAGTTAGGGCGGACGGGCTGGTTCGAAAAAGGAGGAATTTCCATGGCTTATGACCGATACGAAACCCGCCGCGGCTGGCGCGAACCGCGTTCGCGATTTGCCGGCGACTATGACCGATCCGAAGACCGAAGCTATGGCCGTCCATTCGATCGCGACTATGACCGCGACGATCGAGGTTTCTTCGAGCGTGCCGGTGACGAGGTGGCTAGTTGGTTCGGCGATGAAGAAGCCGAGCGCCGCCGCCGCGAGGACGCTCGCCGCTTCGGCGAAGACGACCGCTGGACGCGCCGCCCCAGCACTTTCACTGGCGACGATGATTATGCACGCTATGGCCGGTCGCCCCGGTTCCGTGAGGAAGGCTATCGCCGTCCCTACACCGGCCGCTTCCAAGGTCGCGGCTATGCCGGTGTCGATGACGGGCGGTTCGACCGAGGCGACCGCTGGGTGCCGGAGCGGCAGCGCGAGTTCACCGGCACCGCTTCGGGTATCCATGATCCGCACTACAGCGAATGGCGGCGGCGCCAACTGGACGAATTGGACCGCGACTATGACGATTATCGCCGCGAAAACCAGTCACGCTTCGAGGACGATTTTTCGTCATGGCGCAGCACCCGCCAGGGCAAGCGCCAGCTGCTTGGCCAGGTTCGCGAACATATGACCGTGGTTGGATCCGACGAGGAGCATATCGGCACGGTCGACAAGATTCGCGGCGACCGGATTGTCCTCACCAAGAGCGACAGCGAGGACGGGCAGCATCATTCGCTGCAATGCTGGATGGTCGACCGGGTCGAAGGCGACCGGGTCATCCTCGATCGGCCTGCCGCCGAGGCGAAGCAACTATTCTCGGCCGAGAATCTCGATCGCGGACTATTCGATCGTGACGAAGATCGCGGCACCGGTCCGCACATGCTGAACCGCAGCTTCTCGGGGACTTACGAGCGCTGATCCGCGGGTTCTGACATGATTGGAGGCCCGGCCGTCATTCGTGACGGCCGGGCCTTCCGTTTGCGTTGCCACCGGCCTAATCGGGGTTGGAACGCGACTTGAGGAGACAAGCGATGGCCAAGGCCTGGCATCTGATGCGCCGCCCGCAGGGCATGCCGGTCATGGACGATTTCGCGCTTAAGGATCTCAGCCTTCCCGAACTTGGCGACGGCATGGTTCGGGTGAGGAACCGCTGGCTGTCGGTCGACCCCTATATGCGCGGCCGAATGAATGACGTGAAAAGCTATGTGCCGCCGTTCGCGCTCGATGCCCCGATGGAGGGCGGTGCGGTCGGCGAGGTAGTCGAAAGCCGCGATCCCGCTTTTGCGCCCGGCGACATGGTGCTGCATATGGCCGGCTGGCGCGACGAGGCGGTCGCGGCCGGCTCATCCCTCAACAAGCTACCGGCCATCCCTGGGGTCGAGCCGCAGGCATTCCTCGGCAATCTCGGCCTGACCGGCGGCACTGCATATTTCGGCCTGCTCGAGGCAGCCAGCGCCAAGGAAGGCGATATCGTCTTTGTTTCAGCTGCCGCGGGCGCGGTGGGATCGGCAGTGGTGCAGATCGCCAAGGCGCTTGGCATGACGGTGATCGGCTCTGCCGGCGGCGCCGACAAATGCGATTTCGTCCGCTCGCTGGGGGCGACTGCGGTGGTCGATTACAAGGCCGGACCGGTTTTGAAACAGCTATCCGAAGCTGCGCCAAAAGGCATTGATGTCTATTTCGACAATGTCGGCGGCGATCATCTCGACGCCGCGCTGGCTGTGGCGCGAAAGGATGCGCGCTTCGCCATTTGCGGGATGATCGAAGGTTATAACGAGGCCCACCCGACCTGCCTTAAATATATCATGCGGATCATCGCGATGCGTATCCGCCTGCAGGGGTTCATCTACACCGACTATCTGGCGAAGATGGGCGACTTCTATCGCGACATGGGCGGATGGATTGCCAGCGGCCAAGTCCGGGGTCGCGATACCGTCGTGGAGGGCCTGGAAAAGACGCCCGAGGCGTTTCTCGGCCTGTTTACGGGCGCCAACACCGGGAAGATGCTGGTGAAGCTCTGAGCGCAGTCACGCCGAGGGCATGGCGCAACGGGATTTAGCGCGCGTAGTTGCAGCTGGACGGATTGCCGCTCGACAGGCCGCGGCGAAGCGCTTCCGTCCGCTGTGCCGACGTTCCGTGAGTGAAATTGTCGGGCGAGACCTTGCCTTGCGTCAGCATGTCGTCGCCAATCGCCTCGGCGGCGCGCATCCCTTCCTCGATATCACCTTGCTCGAGCAACCCGGACCGCTTCGCCCAAACACCCGCATAGCAGTCGGCCTGTAGCTCGACGCCAACCTGGATCTGATTGCCACCCACGGTGCCGGCCCGTGCCTGCGCTGACTGTGCACGGTCGAGCGTACCTTCGAGGTTCTGGATATGGTGACCGACTTCATGGGCGATGACATAGGCCTGGGCGAAATCGCCGGGCGCCCCGAACCGCCGCGACAATTCGTTGAAGAAGGCAGGGTCGATATAGATGCGCTGGTCGGTCGGGCAGTAGAATGGCCCCATCGCCGCCTGGGCCGCACCGCAGCCTGACTGATCGTAATTGGTGTAAGCAACCAGTGTCGTCGGCCGGTACTGCGCTCCTGCCTGCTGGAAGACTTGGCCCCAAACTTGTTCTGTCGAGCCGAGCACGCCGGTCAGCAACTGTTTGTGCTCGGGACTCAAGGTGGATTCTCCGCGAGAGCCGCCTCCACTGCCACCGCCGCCCAGAAGCCCGCCGCCGCCGAATTGCGTCAACACGCAATAGCCGAGCAGCAGGATTGCGATCCCGACGAAGCCGAAGCGCGATGCAATGAGTGGCAGGATCATTCCCAGCCCGCCGCCGAGGTTTAACCCGCCGCCGCCACCGCCGGTTCGGTCTTCGAAGTTGTCGCTTTCGGGTGCGTCACCGAGCCGCATATTTACTCTCCTGCCTAGCCGTCCCAATGCTCCACCAGCGTAACGGTTGCAATCGATCGCGAGGCTCGCGACATCAGCGCCCAAAGGAGAATCGTAACTTATGAAGCTTCAGGGCAAGACTGCGCTCGTTACCGGATCGACGTCGGGCATCGGCCTCGCCATCGCCCGGGCGTTGGCGTTCGAAGGCGCCAGCGTGATGATCAACGGCTTCGGCGACCCGCAAGAAATCGAGGCGATCCGCCTCGAGCTCGAGGCGTCGTCGGGCGCCCAGGCGCATTATGATGGCGCCGACCTTGGCGACGCCGCTGCGATCGAGGCAATGATCAAGCGCTGCGGCCATGAGCTCTCCGCTCCCGACATCCTGGTCAACAACGCCGGGATCCAGTTCGTCTCCCCGGTCGAGGATTTTCCGGTCGATAAGTGGGAAGCGATTCTGCGGATCAACCTGACCGCCGTGTTCCACACCACTCGCCTTTGCCTGCCGGCGATGCGGGAGCGCGGCTGGGGCAGGATCATCAACACGGCGTCGGCGCACAGCCTAGTCGCGTCGCCCAACAAATCGGCCTATGTCGCCGCAAAGCATGGGCGTGGCCGGCTTCACCAAGACAGTGGCACTCGAGGCTGCGCGGGATGGTGTCACCGTCAACTGCATCTCCCCGGGCTATGTCTGGACCCCGTTGGTCGAAAACCAGATCCCCGACACGATGAAGGCCCGCGGCCTGACGCGCGAGCAGGTGATGAACGACGTGCTCCTGGCCGCCCAGCCGACCAAGCGGTTCGTCACGGTAGACGAGGTAGCCAGCCTGGCACTTTACCTGACCAGCGATGGAGCTGCCTCGATAACCGGGGCCAACTTGTCGATGGACGGAGGTTGGACGGCAGCCTGAGTCCGCCATCGCGACCAGCGCGAGCAAGACGCAATCCAGTTGCGCCGCTGGATTGCTTCGCTACGCTCGCAACGACGATGAAACATCTCATCCTATTCGCCGCGTTTTCGCTGGCCGCCTGCGCCACCACGCCGCGCCCGACGGTTACGGATTGGCGGGTCGTCGCCACCGACAATGACCGCGAGCGGCTGCGCGATTGGCGCACCGCGTTCGTAAAGGCTCTCGACCAGGCGCGTGCAGCGGGTCATTCGGCCGAAATCGAGCACGAAGGCGCGCTGCTGGAACCCGACGCCGCGCTTGGCCCGGTGCCTATTCCTGACGGCCGCTATAAATGCCGGGTGATTAAGGTCGGCGCAAAGAGCAAAGGCATGCTCGACTATATCGCCTATCCGGCTTTCGACTGCCGCATCAGCCAGGAAGGGGATCTGCAAAGCTTCTTCAAACTGACCGGATCGCAACGTCATACGGGCTTGCTCTATTCCGCCGATCCGATGCGCCAGGCATTCCTCGGCACGCTGGTGCTCGGCGATGAAAATCGCGCCCTGCAATATGGCCGAGACCAGGAACGCGACCTCGCCGGCTGGGTCGAGCGCGTCGGAGACAATCGCTGGCGCATGATCCTGCCCTATCCTCATTTTGAATCGACCCTCGACGTGGTTGAGCTTGTTCCGGAGCCCTGACATGAACCGCACAACCATTGCCTTGCTTGCCGCGTCGATCCTGGCCGCTCCGGCATCCGCCGCGACGCTCAACGACGCGATCCGGGCCGACATGCCCGAGCTGATGACGCTTTACCGCGACCTCCACGCCAATCCCGAACTGTCGATGCAGGAGGTGCGAAGCCCGGCCAAGCTGGCAGCGGAAATGAGGAAGCTCGGCTTCACGGTGACCGAGAAGGTCGGCAAGACCGGCGTCGTTTCGGTGATGAAGAATGGCCCTGGCCCGGTTCTGCTGATCCGCTCCGACATGGACGGCCTGCCGGTGGTCGAGCAGACCAACCTTCCTTTCGCGTCCAAGGTCCGCGCCGTCGCCCGCTCGGGCGTCGAGACCGGCGTGATGCACGCCTGCGGCCATGACACGCACATGACCAGCTTCATCGGCGCTGCCCGGCGATTGGCAGCGATGAAGGACCAATGGTCGGGCACGCTGGTGATGATCCTCCAGCCTGGCGAGGAAACCGGCGAAGGAGCGCGGGCGATGCTCGAGGACGGCCTGTACACCAGCTTCCCCAAGCCCAACGTCGCCCTCGCCTTCCATGACGCCGCAGCGCTGCCCGCCGGAGTGATCGGCATTACGCCCGGCTATGCGCTGGCCAATGTCGATAGTGTCGACATCAGCGTGAAGGGCATCGGCGGCCATGGCGCCTACCCGCAAACGACCAAGGACCCGATCGTGCTTGCCAGCCGGATCGTCACTACGCTGCAGACCCTGGTCAGCCGCGAGAATGACCCGGCCAGCCCGGCGGTGGTCACGGTCGGCAGCTTCCAGGCCGGGGCCAAGCACAACATCATTTCCGACGAGGCCAAGCTGCAGCTGACAGTGCGCAGCTACACGCCCGAGGTTCGGAAGCTGCTGCTCGACGGGATCCGGCGCATCGTCCGGGGCGAGGCGATTGCGGCGGGAATGCCCGAGGACAAGATGCCGGTGGTAACGATCCGCGAGGGAGAATTCACGCCTTCGACCTTCAACACCGACAAGATCAGCGCAAGCACATTGGCTCTGTTCCAGGCAGCATTTCGGCCCGCAGCGCGCGATCAAGACCCCGGCCGTAATGGGCGGCGAGGATTTCAGCCGCTACTGGCTGGCCGACAAGTCGATCGAGAGCCTGATCTTCTGGGTCGGCGGAACGCCCAAGTCCGGTGTGGGACGCGGCCGGCGGCAACCAGCAGAAACTCCCTTCGCTCCATAGCCCCTTTTGGGCGCCCGACGCCGAAGCCGTCATTTCGACCGCGACGGAAGCGATGACGATTGCCGCGCTGGATGTGCTGAAGAAGGGTTAGCTATCGCATGCGGCAGGAGCCAGCTGCGGCGCCTGCCTTATTGAGTAAGTTGGACTTTCGGCGTGACAATCCGAACCACCACGCGACGTGCTTCGGTATTGTTTACCGGAGCCGCTTCGCCGGGCGCCGTGGTGCCCTCACCCATCGCCGATGGCGAAAGGACCCGCCCTGGCTCAATCGCCCCGGTTTGGCGCAGATAATTGCTGACAGCCATGGCGCGCTTCTGGCTCAGACGCTCGTTCGCCGCAACATTGCCGGTTGGGTCGGCGAAGCCGAGGATCGAAATGCGGTAATTGCCGTATGTCGGGGCCTTCTGCGCAAGCGCAGTGAGATTCTGCTTATAGGTTGCCCCAATTACTGTGCTTCCGGTTGGGAAATAGACAATCGATTCCTCACGGATCACATATTCCTGGCCGCCGATGATGGCGCTCCGAAGCTCAGAGAATTCCGCGGCGGTGCCTGCCTTGGTAGCTACCGCTGCGCGCCAGTCACGATCCTTGAACTTGATGTCCTCGGCCGTCACCGTCTGGCCCTGCATGTCGCCATTGACCGTGAAGATGAGGCCAGGGATCAGGGCCTTTACGGGGCGCGCTTCTTTCTTGGCGATACCGCTGGTCTGAGTGATCTTCGTGGTCGGCGTCAAAATGACGGTCAGCGGACCGTTCATGGTCTTGGCGGTAATTGTATTGCCATCGACCGCCGTAATGACGGCTTCCGTCTTCACCGGCTCTGCAAAAGCGTAGGTCGAAACCAGCAAGGTGGCGGCACAAATTGCCAAGCCACTTTTTGTGATTTTCATTTCAATTTTCCTCTCGAAGCTCATGCCCGGAGGTATGGGTGGGGTGCCCGGTCGGTAAATAGGGTAATACCCCTAGGATGCCCACGAAGAATTACGGGGCGACTGCGGGCATTGGTAGAGGCTAGAGTTGAACTATTCCGCTGCCCACAGCCTGGACTTCTCGACAATAGTCAGCTCGCGCAGCAATGTGTCGACGCTGCCGGTTAGGTCGTCGAGGAAGGTGATCTGGTGGCGCGCGCCGCGGTAGGACTCTACCAGCAGGATCGCGTCGATGAGGATCGGCACGGCCAGGCTTTCCGGATCCTCCATCTCCGCGATTCCGCGCAGCTTCTCCAGCGCCTTGCGCCTTGCGCCTTCCGGATCGGACATGGCCGCCGCCCGTCCAATAAGCCAACTCATTCGTGATTCTCCGTCAAAGGAGTAAGGTAGCGGAGGCAGGCGTGGGAACTAGTTCGGATGGTCCCAATCGCACACCGCCTCGGCGCATCGCCGATGCCGTCGTTCGTCGAACATGGGTTGCACCGGGCGGATGCTGGGCCTTCAATGAGAATGTCCTAGGAGGGGCTAGAGATGAGACATTTCCTCGCGCTATTCTCGGTGATCGGAATCGGACTGATCGCCATCAGCACCGATGCAATAGCGGAAGTCACAGCCGCCAAGGGCAACGACAATCCCAATGAAAAGATTTGCGAGTCGATCACGCCGGTAGGAAGCCGACTTGGGTCGAAGAAGGTCTGCGCCACCCGTGCCGAGTGGGCGGAAAAGCGTCGCCTGGATCGCGAGGCGATCGATCGAGGCCAAGTGGGGGCGTGCATGCCCCAGACAACCGGAAACACCGGCAAGCCGGGCTGCTGAAGCCTCTCCTGACGGGCAATAAAAAGCCCGCCGCGACTGGCGCGACGGGCTTGGAGGCTCGGCACCTCCGCATTGATCAACTGCGTTTCGGCGTTTCAGTTCCAGCCCCCCAACGCGGGAACGCTTAGACGCTTGCCTCATTCAATCGATCGACCTGTGCCGGACTCAGTTCCAGCGCCAGCGCGGCGATCAATTGCTCGGCCTGGGCCAGGCTGGTGGCGCTTGCGATGGGGGCAGTGACGGCGGGCTGGGCCTTGAGCCAGGCGAGCGCGACAGTAGCCATTGCCGCGCCCGCATCGGCCGCGACCTCTTCCAGCGCTGCCAGCACTTTTTGTCCGCGCTCACTGTCGAGATATTCGGCGCTGCGAGTGCCGCGGACGCTTTTGCCAAGGTCGTCCTTGGACCGGTATTTGCCGGTGAGGAATCCGTTGGCCAGGCCGTAGAAGGGGAAAAAGGCCAGTCCTTCGCGCAGCGCGACATCGCGCAGTGGGCCCTCGAACTTCTCCCGCTCGATCAGATTATACCAATTTTGAAGGGCGTCGGGCCTGTTTAAGCCGCTATCGGCACTGACGGAAAGCGCCTCCTCGACCCTCTGCGCCGTGAAGTTGGAGAGGCCGATCGCGCGGATTTTACCCGCCCGGCGAAGCTTGTCGAATTCCCCCAGGCTGTCGGCAAGCGGCACGCTCTCATCGTCTTTGTGCTGGTAATAGAGGTCGATCCTGTCGATCCCCAACCGCTGGAGCGAAGCGTCGCAAGATGGCCCGATCGTTTCCGGGGCGAGGCCGGCCATGAAGCCGACCTTAGTGGCAATGATTACCTTGTCTCGCTTGGCCGGATCGCGCTTCAGCCAGCGGCCGATCAGCGCTTCGCTCTCCCCGCCCTTGTGGCCCGGTGCCCAGGCCGAATAAACGTCGGCAGTATCGATCATCGTGCCGCCCGCATCGACGAATGCGTCCAGTACGGCGAAGCTCGCCGCCTCATCAGCGGTCCAGTCGAACACATTTCCACCGAGCGCGACGGGCGCGACCTCGATCCCGCTATTCCCGATCGGGCGCTTGATCATTGGCACCTTCCTTTTCGAACCATTCGGCCGCTTCCTTCACGCGCTGAGCATGCGTCAATTTGGTGACCAGCACGGAGTCGCCGGAAACGATGATCACCAGGTCGTCAACCCCGATGGCAGCGACCCGAGGTCCGTCGCTGCGGATCAGATTGGCATAGCTGTCGAGGACAAGCGCATTGCCGACGACGACGTTGCCGCCCTGGTCCTTGACCGACGCATCGAATACCGCCGTCCAGCTGCCGACGTCTGACCAGCCCATCGACACCGGTACCACCGCCACTCGGTCCGATTGCTCCATCACCGCATAGTCGATCGACTTGGCCGGCGACCGGGCGAAGGGCGCTTCGGCAATGCGGATCAGCGGGCCATCGCGCTCGCCTTGTTCGAGCGCCTCGGTCGCAGCTTCGAGAATTCCCGGCGCATGGCGCAGCAGTTCCTCACGCCAGGTTGCGGCCGATGCCAGAAAGATTCCGGCATTCCAGTAATGGCCGCCCTCGGCCAGCATCGCCTCGGCCCGTTCGAGCGGCGGCTTTTCGACGAACCGCGCGACCGGGCGAACACCCTCGCCTTCGCCCCCGGCAATGTAGCCGAAGCCCGTCGCCGGATGATCAGGCTCGATGCCGAAGGTGACGATCTTGCCCTGCCGCCGCCTCGGGTCGCGCCAACGCGATGGCTTCATGAAAGGCCGCGACGTCGCCGATATGATGATCGCTCGGGCAGACGAGCAAAATCTCGTCTTCGTTCGCAAGCAATGCCGCCAGCGCGATCGCGGCCGCACTGTCGCGTTTCATCGGCTCGAGGATGATACGCGCTCCGGCTCCCGCTATGGCCCGAAGCTCCGCCTCCTGTGCCTGGTTGGCAACGACGATCGGCGGCGCAAAGACATCGCCGAACCGCTCCAGTGTTTGCTCGAACAGGCTCTGCTCGCCAAGCAGCGGCAGCAAATGCTTGGGCCGCTCCGCGGTCGAAAGCGGCCACAGCCGCGTCCCCGCACCGCCTGCCAATATGACTGGACGGATCGGCCGTCCCCCATCGTATGCGCTCATGACAACCTCCATGCGGATAACAGCCGCGGAACGCCAGCGTTCACCTTTCCTTTGTAAAATTTTGCGACACCTCTTTGCATGTCGGTGAAATTGACAGTCGAGGCCGCGTGGAGGCGTTGATCGCCTTCTGGACGCACGCGCTCGCCGCGGCGCTGTTCGCTTCGCTCACCCTGTGGGAGCTGCGACGGGGCGTCGGCGAAAGCGAACAGCGCATGCTGCTGGCTGCCTTCGCTTTGACCGGCGTCTGGGCGTGGATCACCGCAATGGCCCCGACGTCGATGCTCGCTGCCTATTCGGAAACTGCGCGCAACCTGGTCTGGGTTGGGGTGCTCTATCGCCTGGCCGACATTGACGGTCGCGACGAGCAGCGCGGGGTGCGGCCGGTCTATGCGGCAGTGGCGGCGGTGCTCGGTCTGCAGCTGGTCGTCGATGCGCTGCCGCTGCTCGTCGAGACCGACGGAATCAGCAGCAACCATGCGCTGGTCGTCACCGCCATCATTCTCCGCCTGACCGCTGCGGCCGGCGCCTTGGTCCTGGTTCACAACCTCTATGGCCAAGCCGCACCGTCGAGTCGGGGCAACATTCGGCTGGCGATGATCGCGCTCGCCGTGATGTGGGCGTACGATCTTAATCTCTACACCATCGCCTATTTCGATCCCGGCTCGGCCAGGGGCTTGTTCGACTGGCGCGGGCTTGCGCTGGCACTTGCTGCGCCGCTCTTCGCCATCGGGGGCACCCAGGATGATCGCTGGCGGATCCGACTGTCGCGCGCCGCCACCTTCCAGAGCCTCTCGTTGCTGGCCATCACCGCCTACCTGGCCGTGATGGCGGTGCTGGTGACCGGCGCTGCGCGGGTCCGGCGTCGACTGGACCCGGGCGCTCCTGATCGCATTGCTTGCGGCGATCACCGTGGCGGCGATCGTGCTGTTGCCCTCAAGCCGCGCGCGAGGTTGGGCCAAGGTCAAGATCGCCAAGCATTTCTTCGAGCATCGCTACGACTATCGCACCGAATGGCTTCGTTTCACCGAAACCATCGGTGCGACCGGGCCGAAGGCCGCGCCGCTCGGCGAGCGGGTGATCAAGGCATTCGCCGACATCCTCGACGCGCCTGGCGGACTGCTGCTCGTTGCCGACGAAAATGGCTCGATCGAGCCGGCCGCTTCCTGGAATTGGTCGGGGAGCGCAAATCTCGGTACGGCCATCCCAAGCGCGGAAGCGCTGGCCTTCTGGCTGTCGGTCGGCGCCGAAGGCCGGATCATCGATTTCGACGCGCTCGGTGGCGGCTGGGCCGATGCTCGCGACCGGGAATTGGACATCCCTGCCCCGCTGCTCGGCGAGGAGCAAGCCTGGACCGGCGTGCCGCTGATCCACGACGACCGGCTGGTCGGCCTGGTCCTGCTCGCCGCGCCCGACTATCGCCGCCCGCTCGACTGGGAGGATTTCGACCTGCTCCGCACCGCCGGGCGGCAGGCCGCATCGTCGCTTGCCGAAGCTCACGGCCAGCAAGCGCTGATGAATGCCCAGCGGTTCGAGGATTTCAACCGCCGCTTCGCCTTCATCCTGCACGACGTGAAGAATCTGGTCAGCCAATTGTCGCTGCTGGCCCGCAATGCCGAGCGGCATGCCGACAATGCCGAATTCCGCGCCGACATGGTCGCGACCCTGAAGGGTTCGGTTGGCAAGATGAACGACCTGCTCGCCCGGCTCGCCCCGGCTCCCGACCAGCGCCCCGCGCGGCCCGAGCCGACCCCGCTACGGCCGCTGGTCGCATCGGCAATCGCCGCCAACCGCGGCGATCATGACATCATGCTGCTGGGCGACGGAAATTTGTGGGTCATGGCCGACCCGCTGATGCTCGAGCAGGCAATCGGCCATCTGGTCCAGAACGCCGTCGATGCAAGCAACCCCAGCCAACCGGTCACGGTCCGCATGGGCGACGATGACCAGCACGCCCTGATCACGATTGCCGACATCGGAACCGGCATGGACGCCGATTTCGTACGCACCCGACTGTTCCAGCCCTTCGCCTCGACCAAGAAGGGCGGCTTCGGCGTCGGCGCGTTCGAAGCGAAGAGCCTGATCGCCGCAATGGGTGGCCGCCTATCCGTCGAGAGCAAGCCCGGAGAGGGCAGCAGCTTCACCATCAGCCTCCAGGCGGCCCAACCCGCCGCTGAACCGAAACGGAAAAGCGCATGAGCGACCAAGCCGACCTCCCAGTCCTGCTGATCGTCGAGGATGACGAAGGCCTCCAGCGCCAGCTGAAATGGGCATATGAGGGCTATCGAGTGGTCAGCGCCGGGCGACCGCGCGAGCGCCATCGAACTGGTGCGCCTGCACGAGCCGGCGGTGGTCACGCTCGACCTCGGCCTGCCGCCCGATCCCGACGGCACGACCGAGGGATTTGCGACGCTGACCGAAATTTTGGCCCTCAAGCCCGATACCAAGATCATCGTCGCGTCGGGCCATGGCGCCCGGGAAAGCGCGCTCAAGGCGATCGCGCTCGGCGCATATGATTTCTACCACAAGCCGGTGGATATCGACGAACTTGGGCTGATCGTCGGCCGCGCTTTCCACGTTTATGAAATCGAAGCCGAGAATCGGCGGCTCGAGGCGGCAGGCGGCGGCGCGGCGGCGCTTGGAAGCCTGCTCACCGGCAAGCCCGGAAATGGTCAAGGTCATTCGGACCATCGAGCGAGTGGCAAGCGCCGATGTCTCGGTGATGCTGTTGGGCGCCAGCGGCACCGGCAAGGAACTGCTGGCTCGTGCCGTTCATGAAAAATCAGCGCGCGCCAAGGGCGAGTTCGTTGCGATCAATTGCGCCGCCATCCCCGAAAACCTGCTTGAGGCGGAGCTGTTCGGTTATGAGCGCGGCGCATTCACCGGCGCGGTCAAGACTACGCCCGGCAAGATCGAGCTCGCACAGGGCGGAACACTGTTCCTCGACGAGGTCGGCGACATTCCGTTGCCGCTTCAGGTCAAGCTGCTGCGTTTCCTGCAGGAGCGAGTGATCGAACGGATCGGCGGCCGGGCCCCGATCGCCGTCGACACGCGCATCGTCTGCGCCACTCACCAGGATCTGGAAGCGATGATCGCTGACGGACGCTTCCGCGAGGATCTTTATTATCGCCTAGCCGAAATCGTCGTGAAGATTCCGAGTCTCGCCGAACGCGCCGGCGACGCGGTGCTGCTCGCGCGTCATTTCGTCACTCGCTTCGCGCGAGAGATGAATCCGAAGGTGCAGGGACTAGCCCCGGACGCGACCGACGCGATCGACGCCTATCAATGGCCGGGCAACGTGCGCGAGCTAGAAAACCGCATCAAGCGGGCGGTGATCATGGCCGACGGCAAATCGGTCGGGGCGGCAGATCTCGACCTTCCCGGCGCGCGTGGCAGCGGTGATGAGCCACTGCCCGTCAACCTTCGTGCAGCGCGCGAAGTCGCCGACCGCCGGGCGATCCACCAGGCGCTGACGCGAACCGAGAATAATATCAGCGGCGCGGCAAAGCTGCTCGGTATCAGCCGGCCGACGCTCTACGATTTGATGAAACAGTATCAGCTGGGGGCCTGATCGGCATTCAATTGACGAACGACCGGCGCTTTTCGACGAGCGCCCTTGCCGAGCCCCGATCCGAGTCTATCGTCCGCCCCAAATTTTTGAATGGGGTGCAACATGGATCGCCGAGAATTCCTGTCGCTGAGCAGTGTAGCAGCGCTTCTACCTATTATGCCGGCCGGGCTTGCCTCGGCTCAGGCGCCCACGGGTCCCGGGGACGAGGCGCTTAACCGGCTGTTCGAAGCGATATTCCAGGAGCAGGTCGCTACATTTCCGACTTTCGCTACCCAACTCGGCCTCGACAAGGATGAGCTTGGCCGGCCTTCGCTCCAAGCTCGATACTCGCCCCGATCAGCAGGCGCGTGCCGAAAATCTGGCCCAGGCCAAGCGCTGGATCGCAAGCCTTGAAGCTGTACCGCCAGCCTCGCTGTCGCCCGCCGCGGCGCTCAATCGCGAGGTCGTGCTTTGGGACCTCAAGACCAACAATGTGGGGCCAGAAGCGGTTCGACATCTCCAATCCCCAAAGCCCCTATGTCATCAGCCAGCAGGACGGGGCCTATTTCTCGATCCCGGACTTCCTTGCCAGTGCTCATCCAATCGAGAATGCGTCGGACGCCGAGGCCTATCTGTCGCGCCTCAGCCAATTTGCGACCGTACTCGACAATGAGACGGCGGAGCAGCGACGCCAGGCCGCCCGCGGCTTTCTTGCTCCCGGCTGGTCAGTCGATCTCGCTCTCGGCCAGATGGCCGAACTTCGGGCGGCCGCTCCGAGCCGAAAGCTCGATGGTCGATGCCCTCGCTTCGCGAACGACCGCCAAAGGCGTTGCCGGCAATTGGAAGGCTCGAGCGGCGGCTATCGTCGGCGGCGAAGTCTATCCCGCGCTCGATCGGCAGATCGCCATGCTGTCGCGAGCTTCGCCCGACCGCAGCCGCCGGCGACGGCCTGTGGCGCGTGCCGCAGGGCTCGGACATCTATGCCGCCGCTTTGGCCGAAGCGACGACGACCAGCTTTACGCCTGACGAAATTCACCAGATCGGGCTGCAGCAGGTCGCGGAGATCAGCGCCGAGCTGGACAAGATCCTGCGCGAAGCAGGCCAGACTTCCGGCACGGTTGGCGAGCGGCTTTCCGCACTGAACAAGCTGCCCGAGCAACTCTATCCCAACACCGACGCGGGCCGGACCGAGCTTATCGCGGGACCTGAATGCCGGCGTAGCGGATATGGCCAAGCGGCTGCCCCGCGCGTTCCACAATCCTCCGACCGATCCGCTCGACATCCGCCGGGTGCCGCCGGAAATCCAGGAAGGCGCATCGAACGGCTATTACCGCCCGGCTTCGCTGGACGGCTCACGCCCGGCGATTTACTTCATCAACCTCAAGAATCACCGCCGACTGGCCCAAATATTCCCTGCCTGCGCTTACGTATCACGAGGGCCTGCCAGGGCATCACCTCCAGTTGCTTACGGCGCAGAAAGCCGGGCGCCATGCCGATGCTCCGCCGCATCGCCTTCTATTCGGCCTATGGCGAAGGCTGGGCGCTCTATGCCGAGCAGCTTGCCGACGAGCTTGGCGCCTACAAGAGCATCGAGCGCGCCGGTTATCTCCAGTCCTATCCTGTTCCGCGCCGAACGGCTGGTGGTCGACACTGGCCTTAACCACAAGCGCTGGACCCGCGAGCAGGCGATCGATCATATGGTCGCGGCGACCGGCTTCGCCCGCGGCGAGGGTCAAGCGCGAGATCGAGCGCTATTGCGCATCGCCCGGCCAGGCATGCAGCTACAAGATCGGCCACATCGCCTGGATCCGTGCCCGCGCCAAGGCGCAGAAGGCGCTCGGCGACCGCTTCGACCTGCGCGACTTCCACGACATTTTGAACGAAGGCGCGATGCCGCTGACCATCTTCGAGCGGCGTGTGGATGAAAGGATTGCGGCCAAGCTTAGAAGCTAGACGCTTACCTTTTCCGATGACCTACGCGACGCTCGCCCCCCGGGCGAGTTGCTCGGCCATCTCGGCTACTTCCAGCCAGCGGTGCTCGGCGGCCTCCTTGGCCGCACGCTTATCCGCGATTGCCATGGTGAGGGCAGCAAAACGCTTTGGATCGCGGGAATAGAGGTCGGGGTCGTGTAGCGCCTCTTCGTCGGCGGCGATTTCCTGTTCCAGCCGTTCAATTTCATGCGGAAGTCGGTCGAGGTCGCGTTGGTCCTTGTAGGAAAGTTTGTTCCCTGGCGACGGCCGGGATCCAGAAGCGCCACTAGGCGCTGCTGACGCAGCACCCTGGGCCCCGGCCTTAGCCGAGGAACTGCGCGACGGAGCCCTCGCCTCGCGCCTCCGCCTCGCCCAATCCTCATAACCGCCGGCGACGATGTCGACCTTGCCCGATCCGTCGAGGCCAAGCGTCACCGTCACCGTCTTGTCGAGGAAGTCGCGGTCGTGGCTGACGATCAGGACGGTGCCGTCATAATCGGCGATCACTTCCTGCAGCAGGTCGAGCGTTTCGAGGTCGAGGTCGTTGGTCGGCTCGTCGAGCACCAGCAGGTTCGACGCCCGGGCGAACTCGCGCGCCAGCAGCAGCCGCGATCGCTCGCCGCCCGACAGCGAGCCGATCGGCGCCTCGGTCAGCGAGGGATCGAACAGGAATTCCTTCAGATAGCCCTTGATGTGCTTCTTGTGCGCCGCGGACGTCGATCCAGTCGCCGCCCTCGGCCAGCACGTCGCGCACGCGCTTGTCGGGCTCCATCAGCTTGCGCTGCTGGTCGATGACGATGCCGGACAAGCGTCTTGGCCTGCGTCACCGTGCCGCTGTCGGGCTTCAATTCGCCGGTCAGCAGCTTCAGCAGCGTCGTCTTGCCCGTGCCGTTGGCGCCGACCAGGCCGATGCGGTCGCCGCGCTGGATGCGCAGGGTGAAATCGCGGATGATCGGGCGGTCGCCGAAGGCTTTGGAGACATGCTCGGCGTCGATCACCGTCTTGGTCTTCACGTCGTCCTTGGCGAGGCCGAGCTTGGCCGCGCCCGGCGGGGCCGAGCATCGCCGCCCGCTGCGCGCGCATCTCGTTGAGCTTGGCCAGCCGTCCCTGGTTGCGCCTGCGCCGCGCGGTGACCCCGCGCTGCAGCCAGTGCAGCTCGAGCTTCAGCTTGGCGTCGAGCTTCTCGGCGGCGCGCGTCTCCTCGGCATAGACCGCCTCGGTCCAGGCCTCGAAACCGCCGAAGCCGATTTCGGCGCGGCGGAGCGTAGCCGCGGTCGAGCCACAGGCAGCTCTTGGTCAGGCGGGTGAGGAAGGTGCGGTCGTGGCTGATGACGATGAAAGCGCCCTTGAAGCGTTTCAGCCAGTCCTCGAGCCAGTCGATCGCGCCGAGATCGAGGTGGTTGGTCGGCTCGTCGAGGAACAGCACGTCGGGGTCCTGCGCCAGCGCGCGGACGATCGCCGCCCGGCGCCGTTCGCCGCCGCTGGCGGTCTGCGACGTCGCGAGCGAGGTCGATGCCGATCTGGTCGGCGATCGCCGCCGCCTCGTGCGCCGCCGGCGCGTCGCGCGCCCGCCAGCACCCAATCCTCAAGCGTCGCATGGCCGCCCATGTCGGGATCCTGCTCCAGCAGCACGACCTTGGTGCCCGGCACGATCTTGCGCTTGCCCTCGTCGGTCTCGATCAGGCCGGCGAGGCACTTCAGCAAGCGTCGTCTTGCCCGCGCCGTTGCGGCCGATCAGCGCCAGCCGGTCGCGCGGCCCGATATGGACGTCGAGGTGGCGGAACAGCCAGCCTTCGCCCTGGATCAGGCCAAGGTCTTCATAGGATAAAATTGGGGGTGCCATCGCGTGGCCCCCTAGCGTAGCTTCCCATCCGCGTCACCTAGGCACACGGGGAACAGCCTGAACGGGACGCAACAGGGGCATTCATAGCTTGTTCAATGGATTGGCATTAGGCAGGTCGGCGAAAGATTTGCCAATGAGCCTGTTTCGTACCCTTTTCCTGTCGCTTTGCGCCGCCTGCCGCGGTCGCAACCCCCGCGCTTGCCCGCCCCAACGGACGAGGCAGCGCGGCTGGCTTGGCTCGACCGTCCGCGCGACCAGGATCGCGCCTATACTCAGAAGCAGCGCGGCCAATCGATGCCGCTTCCGCAGATCGAGCAGTCGCGTTTTGCCGCGAATGGGTGGCGCCGACTATCTCGGCCCCGAAATGCGTGGGCGAAACCTGCGCATGAAGTTCATGGACCAGGGCAAGGTCATTTGGGTCGATGTCGATCCGATGACTGGCCGCATTATCGACAAGTCGGGCGACTAGTTCAGGACCTTCGTTTCCAGGTTATGGCGCGGACAACATAGGTTACGGCAACAGTCGTCAGGACCACAGTGCTGACCGGATTCAGATAATCAGCGACCTGGTGGAAATGCGACCTGAGCAGATAGCCTGCGCCCGTCAGCAAACCGTTCCACATCGCGTCGCCGCATGGCGGTGAACAGGATAAAGTGGCGCAAATCCATGGCGAAAACGCCAGCCGGGACCGAAATCAACAGTCGCACGACTGGCACGACCCGGGCAAACATCACGGCGGCCGATCCATGCCGGTCAAACCATCGATCGGCCCGGTCGACCTGCGCCGGGGTCAGCGTCAACCAATGGCCGTGACGGGCCGCGAAGCCCTTCAGCCGTTCCACGCCGACTAGCCGCCCGACAAAATACCAGCAAATCGCGCCCAGCGTGGATCCAACCGTTCCCGCCAGCACGACGGCGAGCGGCGAAAATCGTCCCTCGGAGGCCTCGAACCCAGCCAGCGGCATCACCAGCCAGGACGGGATTGGCGGGAAAATACCCTCGAGGAACATCATCAGGGCAATCCCGGCATAGCCGGCCCGATCGATCAGCTGGGCAATCCAGTCGAACATTACCGGTGCCTGCCCCGCGGCCAGTGCGCGGTCAATTCTGCGTTCGGCGCCGTCCGATCGACATTCCCGCTTGCATCACGGGCTTCGTTGCGCACAAGCAACCGTTCAGCTTCGCGCGTGTTTGAGTAACCGAACATTATTTTCGAGGAATGATTTGATGCGCGTGTTGATCGTCGAGGACGAACCGAACCTGGGGCGCCAGCTGCGCTCGACCCTCGAGGGCGCCGGCTATGCCGTCGATCTCGCCACCGATGGCGAGGACGGCCATTATCTGGGTGCGACCGAAAACTATGACGCCGTGGTGCTCGACCTCGGCCTGCCCGAGATCGACGGCCTGACGGTGCTCGACCGCTGGCGCAAGGAAGGCCGCAAGATGCCGGTGCTGGTGCTGACCGCGCGCGACAGCTGGTCGGACAAGGTCGCCGGCCTCGATGCCGGCGCCGACGATTATCTGGCCAAGCCGTTCCAGACCGAAGAGCTGATCGCCCGCCTGCGCGCGCTGATCCGCCGTGCGGCGGGCGTTGCCAGCTCTGAACTCGATGCCGGCGACATCCGCCTCGACACTCGTTCGGGCAAGGTCACCAAGGCGGGCGAGCCGGTGAAGCTGACCGCGCAGGAATATAAGCTTCTGAGCTACCTGATGCACCACAAGGGCAAGGTGGTCAGCCGCACCGAGCTGATCGAGCATATCTACGACCAGGATTTCGACCGCGACAGCAACACCATCGAGGTGTTCGTGACGCGCATCCGCAAGAAGCTGGGCGCCGACGTCATCACCACCATCCGCGGCCTCGGCTACAGCCTTGAGGACAGCCCGCGCTTGAACGACGCCGCCGTCAACGGACGGTGCGGTGAAGGTCAGGGAACGCCGCGGGGGGTCGCTGACCCGGCGCATGATCGTCGTCGCGGCGATCTGGATCGGCGTGCTTCTGCTGATCGGTGGCTATGCGCTCGACCGAGTGCTGTCGCGCGGCATCGTCCAGAATTTCGACCAGCAGCTCGAATATGTCCTGAACGCGATGATCGCCGCATCGGAAATCGGTCCCGATGGCGAGGTTCGCTTCACCCGGCCGCCGGCCGACCAGCGGTTCCTCGAGCCCTATTCCGGGCGCCTATTTCCAGATTGCGGGCAAGGGCCAGGAAACATTCCCTTCCCGGTCGCTGTGGGATCGGCGGCTTATCGGTCGACGACGGCCACAATGACGTCGAGCTGCACAAGCGTGACAGCTTCGAATTCGAGGACGAGCCGCTGCGGATCCTTGAGCGGGACGTGATCCTTCCCGGATCAAATGTCCGCTGGCGCTTCCAGGTTGCCCAGTCGCGCGACGCGATCGACGGCCAGATCCGCGAACTTCGCACGACCCTGATCCGAAGCTTCGCGGCTTTGGGAGCGGGCCTGCTCGTCCTTGCCGCGTTACAGGCATTCTACGGGCTATGGCCGCTACGCCGGGTCCGGCGCGAAGTCGCTTCCATTCGCGGCGGAACGCAAACCCGTATTTCCGAAGACTTCCCGCGAGAGGTCGAGCCACTGGTCGACGAAATCAACGAGCTTCTGGCCCATAGCGAGGAGCAGGCCGAGGAAGCGCGGCGCCATGCCGGCAATCTGGCCCATGCCCTGAAGACACCGCTTACCGTGATCACCAATGCCGCGACCGCCCATTCAGCCGACCTCAACGACACGGTGATCCGCGAAGCTGCGGTAATGCGCCGCCAGGTTGACCACCATCTTGCCCGCGCCCGGGCGATCGGCCGCCGCGCTTCCGCCCAGGCCCGCGCGACCGTCTGGGACAGCGTCCGAGGCGGTCGATCGAGCCGTCTCGACGCTATATCCCAACGTCACCATCGACATCGCCGGCGCCAAGACTGCACAAGTGCGAGTTGAGCGCCAGGATCTGGACGAGATGCTCGGCAACCTCGTCGAGAACGCCGCGAAATATGGCAACGGTCGAGTGTTCGTGACGGTAGAACCGCCCTCCGGTGGCAAGGTCGACAATTCAGATAGAGGATGACGGCCCGGGCATTGCCAAAGCGCAGCGCGACGAACTGTTCACTCGCGGCAAGCGGCTCGACACGACGGGTAAGCCCGGCACCGGCCTGGGGCTGGCCATCGTCCGCGACGTGGCGGAAATCTATGGCGGCGCCGTTTCGCTATCCGAAAGCGAGGATCTGGGTGGCCTGCTCATCACCCTTTCGCTGCCAGAAGCACCGCAAGTCATTTAATCATGGCCGTTTATCGAATAGCTGCTTGGCAACGCGGCGGCCGCAGCTAGCGTCCCGCCAAATATTCGGGAGGGGTTCTGTGATGAAGAAATTGCTGCTGTTGGCCACGGCTTCGGCCCTGGTGATGTCGCCTGCTGCAGCCCGGAACGGCCAGCCTGCTTTTGCACCTTGGGGCGTCGACCTCACGGCGATGGATCCAAGCGTCAAACCGGGCGATGACTTTTTCGACTACGTCAACGGCGCCTGGTCCAAGCGGACCGAGATTGCGGCAGACCGCACCTTCGTCGGCATCGATTCCGTACTGAACGACCAGATCGACAAGGACGTTCGTGCCATTGTCGAGGACGTGGCCAAGGATCCTGCCAGCTCTGGGCAGATCGGACAGCAGGTCGGCGATTTCTACGCCAGCTGGATGGATGAAGCGGCTATTGCCGCCAAGGGCTCGGCGCCTCTCAAACCCTATCTCGACCAGATTGCTGCCGTGAAGGGCAAGGGCGACCTCATCGATCTTTTTGCATCGATCGGCTTCGAGTCTCCCGTCAGCGTGGCCATCTACCCCGACCTCGCTAACCCGACCAAATATGCGGTTTATGCCGGGCAGAGCGGGCTCGGAATGCCCAACCGCGACTATTACCTGCTCCAAGGCGCCAAATATGACGCCTATCGGGCCGCATACCGAGCCTATGTAACCAAGATCCAGGAGCTCGCCGGAATAGCCGATGCCGCCGCCAAAGCGGACCGCATCATCGCGCTTGAGACAGCCATCGCAAAGGTCCACTGGACACCCGAGCAAAGCCGCGACATCGACAAAATCTACAATCCGATGGACCGCGCGAAGCTGCAGTAGCTTCGCGCCGCAATTCGAATGGAACCGGGCGCTCGCGAAATCGGGCCTTGGTGATGTGCAGACGGTCATCGTCACCGAAACGACCGCCGTTCAGGCGATCGGTAAATTGCTCGACAGCGTGCCGCTTGAAACCTGGAAGGACTATCTCGCCTTTCATTTCATCAGCGAACATGCCGCTTACCTGCCGACAGCGTTCGACCAGGCCAATTTCGACTTCTTCTCAAAGACCCTGCGCGATGTGCCGACCCAGCGCGACCGCTGGAAGCGTGGCGTCAGCCTGGTCAATGGCTCGCTCGGCGAGGCGGTCGGCCAGATCTACGTTCAGCGCCATTATCCGCCCGAAAGCGATCGGCAGATGGGCGAACTCATTACGAACGTTCGCGCCGCGCTCCAGCAGAAGATCGAAACCAATGACTGGATGGATGAACCCACCCGCAAGGAGGCGCTGGCCAAGCTCGCGACATTCGATCCGCGCACCGGACACCCGACAAAATATATCGATTACTCAAGCCTCAAGGTCGATCGCTCCGACCTGCTCGGCAATGTCATGCGATCGGACCAGTTCGCGAGGGACCTGCTGCTGACCCGGATGAAGAAGCCGGTTGATCGTACGCTATGGGACATGCTGCCCCAGACCAACAACGCCTATTATGACCCGACCCAGAACCAGATCACCTTCCCGGCGGCAATCCTCCAGCCGCCCTATTTCGATCCCGACGCGGACGCTGCCTCCAACTACGGAAGCATCGGCGCGACCATCGGCCACGAAATCGGCCATGGCTTCGACGATCAGGGCCGCAAGTTCGACGGAACTGGTAAGTTGCGGGATTGGTGGACCCCAGCAACCGCCAAAAAATATGAGGCGCACGCGACTGAGCTGGTGAAGCAATATGACGCGTACGAGCCAATCCCAGGCGTGCACATCAAGGGCCAACTGACGCTGGGAGAGAATCTCGGAGACCTCGGCGGGCTGGAAGTCGCTTATGCCGCCTATCGCCGCTATGTCGCCGCCCATGGCGAGCCGCCGGTGATCGGCGGGCTGACCGGCGACCAGCGCTTCTTCATCGCCTATGGATATAGTTGGGAGTCCAAGCAGCGCGAAGGCGCGCTTCGCGCCCAGCTGCTGACCAACGAGCATTCTCCGGCGAAGTATCGGGTCAATGGCGTCGTCCGCAACATCGATGCTTGGTACAAGGCATTCAACGTCCAGCCGGGCGACAAAATGTACCTGCCCCCGGAGCAACGGGTAAAGGTTTGGTAGCTGGTCAAACCGCCGCCGTCCGGTTAGGGCGGCGGCCGTGACCGCGACCGTTCACCAACTCGGCGACAAGCGCAGCCCCTCGCTCGATCCGATGATCGCGCTGACTGCGGCTGACATGAATGCGGTGAATGCCGTGATCCTCGACCGGATGCAGTCAAAGGTCGCGCTGATCCCTGAGCTCGCCGGTCATCTTATCGCCGGCGGCGGCAAGCGGATGCGGCCGATGCTGACGTTGGCCAGTGCCGCACTGCTCGATTACACCGGAGCGCGCCACCACAAGCTCGCCGCCGCGGTCGAATTCATTCATACGGCAACGCTGCTTCACGACGACGTCGTGGACGGATCGGGCATGCGCCGTGGCAAGCGCACCGCCAACCTTATCTGGGGAAACCCCGCGAGCGTCCTGGTCGGCGATTTCCTGTTTTCGCGCGCGTTCGAACTGATGGTCGAAGACGGTAGCCTGAAGGTACTCCGGATCCTCAGCCATGCTTCCGCGGTGATCGCGGAGGGCGAAGTCGACCAGCTTTCCGCCCAGCGCCAGGTCGAGACCAGCGAGGAGCATTACCTCCACATCATCAATGCCAAGACCGCCGAGCTTTTCGCCGCTGCCTGCCGCATCTCCCCGGTGGTCGCCGAGGGCGGCGAAGAGGCTGAGGAGGCTCTAGAGGCCTATGGCCGCAACCTTGGCATCGCCTTCCAGCTGGTCGACGATGCGATCGACTATTCGTCGGACGAAGCAACCATGGGCAAGGGCCAGGGCGACGACTTTCGCGACGGCAAGGTGACGCTGCCCGTGATCCTTGCCCACGCCCGCGGCTCGGCCGACGACCGCGCCTTCTGGAAGGCTGCGATGCAGGGCGAGCGCATCAGCGACGAGCGACCTTGCCCACGCCACGCAACTAATCAGCTCGACCGGTGCACTGTCCGACACGCTTGAGCGCGCGCGCCATTATGGCCGACGCGCGATCGATGCACTCGCCCCGTTCCCTGCCAGCCGTGCCAAGGCGGCACTGGTCGAAGCGGTCGAATTCGCGGTGGCGCGAGCTTATTGAATTGGCACCGGCGCGTCGCCGGTCGGACGAAGGAGGCGCGCATGAAGCTGGCAATGATCGGGCTTGGCCGGATGGGCGGCAATATGGCTCGCAGGCTGGTCCGCGAAGGCCATGATATTGTTGCCTACGATCGCGATCCTGCTGCTGTTGAAGAGGCAATCAAGCACGGCGCGACCGGTGCCGCTAACCTTGCCGAAATCCCCGCCCTGCTGCCCTCTCCCGCCATCTACTGGCTGATGCTGCCTGCCGGCGAGATTACCGAAAAAGTTATGCGCGAGATCGGCGGACTTGCGCGCGAAGGCGACGTCATCGTCGACGGTGGCAACAGCTTTTGGAAGCACGACCTCGAGCGCGCCAAATGGTTGAAGGAGCGGGGCCTTACCTTGATCGACGTCGGCGTGTCGGGCGGAGTCTGGGGACTGGACCGCGGCTACTGCATGATGATCGGGGGAGACGATGCGGCCGTGAAGCACATCGACCCGGTCCTGCGCGCGCTGGCGCCAGGCCTCGGTACCATCCCCCGAACCCACCGTCCCAAGACCGAGGGCGAGTGGCAGGCTGAAATGGGCTATGTCCACTGCGGCCCGGCCGGATCGGGCCACTTCGTCAAGATGGTCCACAACGGGATAGAATATGGGATGATGCAGGCCTACGCCGAAGGCTTCGACATCCTCAAGCAGCGCGCCAAGGAAGACCTGCCGGAAGAGATGCGCTTCTCGCTTAACCTGTCCGATGTCGCCGAAGTCTGGCGCCGCGGTAGCGTTATTTCCTCCTGGCTACTGGACCTCATCGCCATTGCGCTGGCCGACGACCAGTCACTGGCCAAGTTTAGCGGCCGCGTCGCGGATTCGGGCGAAGGGCGCTGGACGATCGACGCAGCAATCGAAGAAGCCGTGCCGGTCGACGTCCTCGCCGCCGCCCTGTTCGCCCGCTTCCGCAGCCGGGTCGAGTTCAGCTATGCCGACCAGCTATTGTCGGCAATGCGATACGGCTTCGGCGGCCATGTCGAAGTGCCCCAATAGCTGCGGCGATGGAGTGCAAAGGCGTCCTGGTCGCCTAGCTGATCGGCATCATCACATGGGCATAGGGTGTGCCGCCGAACATGACGTATGGCTTGGTCGTGTCGGGATTGTCGCTGCTCGGATAGAGTTTGTTGAGCGATTCCGATCCGACGATCATCACGTGCGGGCCGGTCTCGACCCACTTTCCGCCCTCCTTGGGTTTTTGACCCCAGGGATCGGTGTTGCTGGCGTCGCTGCCTCCCGCGAGCATGTACATCAGTCCGACATTGTCGGCTGGTGGCGGTTTGTGGCCGATCCACGCTTCGGCCCATTTCATTGCATTGGCGTCCATGCACATCGGGTCGGTTCCCGGAGTAGCCGGATTGTTGGGCATGCAGGTCCAACCGTTGGCGCCGTCGCGCAGCACACGCATCGTACCATCGGGATTCATCGAGATGATCTTGGCATCTTTGGCGATCGCTGCGGGCGCCGCGGCCATCGCGCTTTCGACCGGGTCGGTGGGGTGGGCCGCGACCTCTTTTTCAGATTTGGGTTCGGCCACTTTCGCTTTTTCGCAGGCAGCTAGCGATAGTGCCGCAACGGCGCTGAGCACTGCGGCGGATTTGCAGATTTTCATGGGCTCCCTCCAACAAAGGCTGGGACGCCGCCGACGTAGCACAATTACGCACTGTGCAGCAGCCTCTTCACATAGCATCAAGGTTGGGGTTTTCCCCGATGGCATTGGCGGTAGAAACAGGTTTCACTTCTCAAATGAACAAGCTGTTTCTTGCCTCGCTGGTCGCGCTTGCGGCCCCGTGGCCTTCACCCGCCGCCGCCCAGGCCGTCGACGCCGCCGGGCGGCCGATCCTGCAAGTCGTGCCGACGCTCAAGGCTGGCCAATATGTCTGGGCCCCCGACGTGGCGCCCGATGGTCCCGGCCTTTTGGTCGTCAACCTGGCGACCCAGCGAGCGATCCTGTTCCGCAACGGCGTGCCGATCGGTGCGAGCACCGTCTCAACGGGAAGTCGTGGCCATGAAACGCCGACCGGCGTGTTCACCATCCTGGAGAAGAACAAGGAGCATTATTCCAGCACCTATAACAATGCGCCGATGCCCAACATGCAGCGGCTGACGCGAAGGGGAATCGCGCTCCACGCCGGCAACCTACCCGGCTATCCCGCGTCCCATGGCTGCATCCGCCTGCCCATGAAATTCTCGGCCCTGCTGTTTGACGCCACCCGGCTGGGGATGACAGTAATCATCACCAGCTTGCCGGTCGCGCCGCAGCAGTCGGACGCCCCGGACATGGCCGCGCCGATCCCGGCCGCGGCCATGAGTCTCGCGCACGCGCCGTTCGAATGGCATCCGGAGCGCTCTACCGAGGGGCCGGTATCGGTGATCATCAGCGCCGCCGACCAGCGGGCCATCGTATTGCGCGGCGGAGTTGAGATCGGATCCGCACCGGTCCGTGTCAACGGCGAGGTCAAGGGCGGCCTGGCCTATGCGCTTCGCGCCTGGGATGAGACCGGACAGCATTGGCTGAAGCTGCAATATTCCGGTCCCGGCGGAAGCATGGAAGTGCCAAAGGGCGAAGGCGACCGGTTCGACGCGCCGTGGGACTTCCGTCACAATGTTCAAACCGTGCTTCGAGCCGGCAGCATCATTCTCGTCACCCCACAGTCCTTCCAGGCCGGAAGTTCGGGAACTCCCGTGACCGTGATCGAGAATGAGGAGAATCCGCGCTAGCGGAACTATCGCGAACTTTCGGCAACCTCTGGCCGCTCACGTGCCTTCGTAAGGCGCTTCCCGAGTTCCAGTTGAGCAAGATAGTCCTTCATCATCTCGGCAACTTCGTCCTGTTGTCCGAGTTGCACATAATAAGGCTCTCCGGGCCAACTTACCCATGCCTTCCCACGCTCCTGGCTGAAGATCACGCCATTTGAGGCACCAGTAGGTCTGCCGCGATGTTCCATCAGAGTCCTCATGGCATGCACAAGGCCGATGATGAGGAATGAGGTGCCAAGGAAAGCGATTACGCCGAATACGTCCGTCGGACTCTCGATCAGTTCGAAGCGCGGCCCCACGAACAATGCATCTGCAATTGCTGCTGAGGCAATCGCAACGACCGCGGCATACCGCCAGCAAAGCATGACCGCCGAAAGCAGCACGAACGGGCAATAGGGCGTAAACCCGACGCCGGTCACCACGCCGTCAAGCGAAGCGCGCACAAGCGTCGGCACAGCGATAGCCGCAAGGCTCCAGGCGAGTGCCGATTTGCCTGTGATTGGCGGCAGCATAAGCCATTTCGCAAGGCGGACGACGGGGGTCATCGATTACTCCTGCTGGCCATGTTTTTCCGATTGTGTCGCCAATGTAACAATACTGTCTTGTTCCACCCATCGGGGACTCTCTGTATCCGAGGCCAGCCAATTCCTTAGGTGCCGGTTATGTTCCCGCCCGATCGTTGGGGCCCTGTCCCGTCCTATCGTGATCTGACATAGCGGGCGCCTGATGCCCCGCGCCGCATTGCCAATCGATGAGGTTTTGCCACAGCTGCTTGATGCGCTGCGTCATGGGTCGCGGGCGCTACTCGTGGCGCCACCGGGTGCGGGTAAAACCACCCGGGTCGCGCCGGCAATTCTTGGGGAGGATTGGTGCGACGGTCAGATACTGCTGCTCGTGCCGCGCCGCCTTGCCGCCCGAAGCGCGGCCGAATTTATGGCCAAGGAACGCGGTGAGGAAGCGGGAGCGACGGTCGGCTATGCAACCCGCCTCGACACCAAGGTAGGGAAGTCGACGCGGATCATCGCGATGACTCATGGCGTCTATCTCTCGAGGCTGCAGGCCGATCCCGAGCTCAACGGTGTGAGCGCCGTGCTGTTCGATGAGGTGCATGAGCGCAGCCTAGACAGCGATCTCGCGCTCGCGCTCACGCTGGATGCGGCCGACGGGCTACGGCCCGACCTTCGAATCCTTCCAATGTCGGCAACGCTCGACAGCGATCGCTTTTCCCGGCTGCTCGGCAACCCGCCGAAGATCGAAAGCGAGGGCAAGTCGTATCCGCTCACGCTGGTCCACGAGGGTCGCGATCCCATGCAACGGATCGAGCCGCAAATGGCGTCCGCAATCCGCGACGCGCTGCACGAGCATGATGGCTCGCTGCTCGCCTTCCTGCCTGGCGTTGCCGAGATCGAACGGACGGCAGAAGCGCTAGGCAAGTTGCCGCCCGAATGTCGTCCTCCACCGACTACATGGCTCGATCGAGCCGGCCCAGCAACGCGCGGCGCTTGCCCCACCGAAGCCGGGCACGCGCAAGCTCGTGCTGGCGTCCGCGATCGCGGAGACCAGCCTGACGCTCGACGACGTACGCATCGTGGTGGACAGTGGTCTCGCTCGCCGACCGCGCTACGACCGCGGCGCCGGGCTCACCCGCCTCGTCACCGAGCGTGCCAGCCGTGCTGCCGTTACTCAGCGCGCCGGCCGAGCTGCTCGGCAGGGTCCCGGCATCGCAATCCGGCTTTGGGAAGAAGCGGCGAACGCGTCGCTGCTGGCCCATGACCCGCCAGAGATTTTGGAAGCAGACCTGTCGAGCCTACTGCTGACATGCCTTCTTTGGGGCGAAAGTCGACCCCGAACGCCTCCCATTCCTGGACCCACCACCGGCACCGGCATTGGCAGAAGCGAAGCAACGGCTTTTCCAATTGGGTGCCATCGATGGCGACGGCCATATTACGTCGCACGGCCGAGCCATTGCAGCGATCCCGCTCGAGCCGCGTCTCGCCCATATGCTGATCGATGCGGGGGAGCGCGGGTTTGCCAGAGCGGCAGCTGACGCGGCGGCCTTGCTTACTGAGCGTGGACTTGGGGGGAATGACGCAGATCTGGAAGTGCGTCATCGGCGGTGGCTGGGCGATCGGAGCCCAAGAGCACAGGCGGCGCGGCGCATGGCCGAAAATTGGGCGCGCCGGTTCAAGTCGGACGGCGCAGTTCATGGGCACGATCTTGCTCGCGCCATCGCCCTCGCTTTCCCCGACCGCCTGTCGCGCCGCCGCGATGCCAGGGCGAGCAGTGGCAATCGGTCGGGGGCCGTGGTTTCCGGCTGGATCCGACTTCGCCGCTCGCCCGCAGCGAATGGCTCGCCGTTGCCGAAGTCGCCGGCGCCGCTTCGGGCGCGCGGATCCTGTCCGCCGCCGCTATCGAGCTAAGCGATGTCGAAGCGATGTTCGCCGAACGAGATCGAGACCTACACGGATGTCCGCTTCGATCCGACGACCGCCGCGACCAGCGCGACCAAGGGCCGCAGGCTAGGCGCGATCCGCCTGTCGTCCGCGCCCGATCCCCGGCCCAACCAGGCCGCAATCGAGGCCGGACTGATCGAAGCTGTCGGCCGCCACGGCCTCGTCATTCTACCGTGGAGCGAGAGCTGCCATCGCACTGCGACAACGTGCCGCCTTCGCCGCCATGCACGATCGAGTCGATCCCTGACCTCTCGGACTCCGCGCTGCTCGCCCGCGCTCGACGAATGGCTGGCGCCACTTCTCCACGGCAAGCGCCGCCTCGACACGATCGGAGCGGGATCGCTCATGGCGCGCTCTCGATGGTCTGCTCGGCTATGACGCGCGACAGGCGATCGACAAGCTCGCTCCAGCCCATTTCGAATCACCGGCGGGCTCGTCGCATCCGATCGATTATGCAGCACCGGGCGGGCCCACGGTCGAGGTGCGTGCCCAGGCGCTTTATGGCCTGAAGGATCATCCGACCGTGGCGAACGGTCGCGTGCCGCTTACGCTGGCCATTACCTCTCCGGCCCACCGGCCCATCCAGACGACAAAGGACCTGCCGGCCTTCTGGGCAGGAAGCTGGCGCGACGTCGCCAAGGAGATGCGCGGCCGCTATCCCAAGCATCCCTGGCCCGACGATCCAGCCGGGGCGGCCGCCGACGCTACGCACAAAGCGTGCGAGCCCCTTGATTCCTGTCATTGCTTCAGCCAATCGCAGGGCCATGACCGTCGCCCGCATCATCGAAGAGCAGCGCAAGACCACCCAGTCCGGCAAGGCCCAGGACGGCCGCTGGACACTGGAGTTCGAGCGGCAGCAGCCCCAGCGCCCTGATCCGCTCACCGGCTGGAACGGTTCCGGCGACACCAAGACCCAGGTCCGCCTCAAGTTCGAAACCAGGGAAGAGGCGCTGGCCTATGCGGAACGCAAGGGATTTACCGTCCACCTCGTCCCGGCGGCACCGGTCAGCCTGAAGCTCCAGGCCTACGCGGACAATTTCCGCTAAGGTTCAGCCCGTTCCGCGTTCCTGAATGAAGTCGCGGATCATCGACTGAGCATTGCTGTCGTAGTTTGCCAGCACATTGTGCGGACCGGCGGCGTCGAAGTGGGTCAGCAGCCGCTCGCCATTCCAATAATGAAGCGCAAATGCAGGAGCATCGCCGAGGATGAGCGGCCGCCCGTCCGGATGCCGAGGATCTATGTCTTCCAGGTTCAGCGCGACCCAAGGTGCCGTCGACGCGCAGACCACCAGCGGCTTTCCGGCAAAGCTGGTCGCGATCGGCCGATGGACGTGGCCGGCGATCATTCCGACGACCTGCGTGGCGCCGCGCACTACTTCTTCCAGGCGTTGAACCCAGGTTTCACAGCTTAGCGCGCTCATCCAGTCGATGCCGGTGTCGACCGGCGGATGATGCAGGACGATGATCGTCGGCATGTCCTTGCGCTCGCCAAGCCGTGCCTTCAGCCACCCCGCGCGCTTTTCACAGATCATGCCGCCGTGCCGCCCGGAATCGAGCGTGTCGAGCACGATCCAGCGCAGCCCGCTCATGATCCATCTCATATTGGACGAATCCATTCTCGTCGGTCGGCACATGCGGCAAGACTGACCGAAATTGGTCGCGGCCGTCATGATTGCCGATGCGCCCAGAGTACCGGTCCGTCCCATCGACCGATTAGGGCGACCAAGTGCCGATAGGCATCGAAGTCCTCCGCAAATTCGACGAGATCGCCGGTCACCAGCAGAAGTGACGGCTTGGGCCGCATTGCGTTCAACTGATCGATCACCAGGTTCAGGCGTCGAACGTTGAGTTCGTGCGGATTGTCGCGTTCGAAGCCGATGTGGAGATCGGTCACCTGTGCAACCAGGATCCCGTCGATCGAAGGTCTTTTGGCCAAGCATTCCCCCTTGACCCTAAGGCTTGAACAGCGAGGCGCGCTTGTCCAGCATTTTTGTGCGCGACTTGCCTATCCGTCCATTTTGAATGAAAAGACGGAGCGCCGAAGCTAGGGGGAAAGCTGCGCGAGTATCGTATTGCGTTCGTTGTTGGAACGCGTCCCGAAGCCATCAAGCTCAGTCCCGTTGCCCATGCCCTGGCCGCCCTTGGCGAGCCGCCGTCCCTGCTCGTGACCGGCCAGCATCCAGGGCTTGAGCTGGCCGACCATCGGCTGCAGGGATTTCGAATCCATATCGCTCAACTGCCCTGGGCAGCCCGACCCGATGAATCATTCCGAAATGGTTCGGTCAGCGCTGAAACGCTTGCTGCCGCTTGATCCTCCCGACCTCCTCATCGTCCAGGGTGATACTTCAAGCGCGCTTGGTGGCGCACTCGCTGCCAGTGAGTTGGGCATCATGCTGGCCCATGTCGAGGCGGGCCTGCGCACCCATGACCCCACGATGCCCTGGCCCGAGGAAGAAAATCGGGTGACGATCGACCGATTATCCAACCTGCTGTTCGCGCCCACCATCGGCAACGCCGATAACCTTCGCCGCGAACAGGTGCATGGGAAGATCCATGTTACCGGCAACAGCGGGATCGATGCCCTGGCCGCGCTAGTCGGACCGCTGCCGCCTAGGCCCAGGCGGCAATGGTGGCCGCGACGCCGCTTCCAGCTGCTCGTCACTTGCCATCGCCGGGAAAATTGGGGGGCGGGCCTCGATGGGCTTGCCCAAGCGCTGGTTGACCTGAGCAAAGGTCCGGTGCGAACCAATATATTGCTTCCACCCAACCCTACAATCACCGAGCGTCTGACGCACCTGTTGGGGGGTCTACCCTCTATTCGCCTAATCCCGCCTTTGTCCCATGCCGCCACTGTGCAGGCGATGCGTGAGGCCGACCTGATCCTGTCTGACTCCGGCGGGATGCAGGAGGAGGCGCCTGCGCTGGGAGTGCCATTGCTTGTGCTGCGCGAGAAAACCGAGCGACCCGAGGCCTTGGCTACGGGCTCGACGGAACTGGTCGGCACCGAGCCCGATCGCATCATTGCAGCGATCGAACGTCTGCGCCGGAACCGCTCCCAGCTGAGGGCCATGGCAAATGCTGTACTTCCGTTCGGCGACGGCCAATCCGGCCCGCGGATCGCCGCGCACTGCCTCGCCTTTCTGGACGATCAGGCGATCCCCCGACAAACCTGCCGCGCCTGATTGACTAGCGACACAAGAGCCGACATATGCGCGCCCTTGCCGCCATGGCCGTGGCCCCTTCGTCTAGCGGTCTAGGACGTCGCCCTCTCACGGCGAAAACACGGGTTCGAGTCCCGTAGGGGTCACCAGCAAATTCGACATTTAGCGCCCCAGGCCGAGCAGGAGCCGGCGCGCATGTCGGCGCCCAAATTCCCTGTTATTCCCTGAATAACAGGGAATATCTCGGCGGCCCTAAACTGACGCAACTATGTTCACCTTTTGTTTGCATCAAGCTCGCAATTCGGGTAATGGTTGCGGGCTTCCATTTCTCAATCGTTGGCGCTCCAGGAAGCCACGCTAAGCCAACACCCCTTGGTCGAGGGGAAGCACTCAAACATACGAGAGTGCCGACCCGACGAGGGGGATATCATGTCGTCAGATGAACGTGGCGGTGGCTATAGAAAGCCGCCGAAAAGATCGCAGTTCAAAAAGGGGAAATCGGGCAATCCCGGCGGCCGACCGAAGGGTTCCAGTTCTTTTGCTGCGGCAATCCGGGCTGTGGGCGAAACCATTGTCGGCCCACGGAATCCCCTCGATGTCCTCATGAAGCCGGATTTCCCAACGGTTGGTTGTTGCGACGAAATCGAGATCCCAGGTTGCCCCCAGTGTTTGCCCGTCCTTTCGGGTCACGACGGTCAAACGCTTGCACTGGGAGAAGCTGGCGCTCTTCAGTCCGAGCCCAAACCGGCCAAGATCATTTGCCGCGCGATCGCTCAACGGATTGCGACTGCCTGGCCGCATCGCCTCGATCAGCTCCGTCCTGGTCATGCCGGTCCCGTCATCTAGGACGGCGAGTGCGAGATCGTCGCCGCTGGCGTCCGAGAGAATCTCGACAGTCTTCGCCCCGGCCGTGATCGAATTGTCGATGATGTCAGCGACCGCCGTCTCGCACGAGTATCCGATGTCGCGGAGACTTTGGATCAACGAAGCGGCATGCGGGGTCGCATCAGCGAAGTTCGGGTCCGCCGTTCCGGCGCCCGACTGTTCAGTCGACAATTGCTACCCCCTGTACACGCGTTCGATCGGCACGCGCGCGAATTGAAGAACTTCGGCGACGATCAGTCAATCACCGCTGAGAAAAAACTGTCATGGATCGGGCCGGTCCGAGACCATGCGAGAACACGACGGGCAATATTCTTCATTGCGAAAAAGACAGCGTCGTACGCCCAAGGGAGGCGATTCGACGAAACCAACATTGCCGGCCGTGCTGGAGAGAACACTCATCCGTCGATTGCGTCTCGATAATCCGTCCCCCTCGTGCGCAAGACTAGGGCCTACGCAGAAGGTGGCAGCAGTCGATCAGTTGAACAGGCCTGGGGACGGGAGGTGGACCCATACCGCCCAGATGGCCGAATTCGGCCAGCCATTCCTGTTCATCCAGTTTCTCGCCCCGTCACGCTCCGTAAAGAAACCTCTGGATTTTTTCGCCAGCGGTATTATGTACCGAGCGATATGAATAAACCCGAAGATCATCGCCACCCGTGGCCGCCCGCGCGAATTTTGCGTCGATCATGCGCTTGCGCAGGCGCTGCGCGTGTTCTGGACGAAGGGCTATGAAGGCGCCTCGCTGACCGACCTCACCGAAGCGATGGGGATCACCCGGCCGAGCCTTTACGCCGCATTCGGCAACAAGGAGTCGCTCTTCCGCAAGGCGCTCGATCTCTACGAGCGCGAGAAGATGGCCTATATCGGCAAGGCGTTGGCCCAGCCGACGGCGCGCAAGGTGGCCGAAATCCATGCTGCGCGGCGCGGTGGACAATGTGACCGGCGATGACGAACCGCACGGGTGTCTTCGCGTCATCGCGTCGGTCGCTTGCGGCCCTGCGGCGCAATCCATCCATAATGAGGTCGCAGGCCGCAGCAATATTGGTCAAACAGACGATGGTCGACCGGTTCGAGCGAGCCAAGGCGGAGGGCGATCTGCCAGCGCATATCGATATCGAGGGGCTGACCCGGGTTCTGATTGCCTTCCTCCAGGGCATTTCCATCCAGGCCAACATGGACGCCACCCGCGACGACCTCGACCGGCTGGTCGACACCGCGCTCGCTCTCTGGCCGAGCGCCTGATTTTATCGCCCCATAAAGATTTTTTATCGGTCGGTATAGAAATGCGCTTGACGTCGCCTACCTGTCTTTATACTGAACGGTACAGAAAGGTTGTGGCAGCGCCTTTCTGACCCATCGACAGATAAAGGGGCCGATGCGTCTGAATATCGCCATGTCCACTGCGGGCCCTGACACCCGCCAGTAGTAAGTACCGAAACCCAAAGCCGACCGCCGCCGGAGCGAAGAGCTCCGTCGAATGAATTTCTGCGAGTCCGGTTCTGCCCATCTCGCCGCGAGGCCTCCTCTCGGCCGTCGATGGCGCTTGCCCGGTCTCATCCGAATGGAAGGGAGCAATTTCATGGCCTATCTCGCGCCGATCCAGACCCAGGCAGCCCAGCCGATTCCCTTCCCGGTGAAGGCGCGGCAAGCGCCTACACCTGTTGTCGAGAAGCCCAACTTCTCCCCGCTGGAATGGTCGGTGATCCGGCTCTCCCGGGTCGACAGCCTGTCGACTTTGCGTGAGCCCGGCCTCTTCGGCCGCTTCATCAACTGGCTGACGGGCCGCAACGGCAGCCCGGAGCTCGCCAACCCGCAGCTTGAAGCGCTGCGGCGGATTTCGGTGCTCAGCTGGCACTTCGGCTTCACCGTGCCGGGCGACGACGTCGCCGACTTTATCGCCGCGGGATTCAGTCCCGAACAATATGAGCTGCTGGTGCACAGCGTTCGCGCCGCCATCAGCGCCGGCTCGCAAAGGATCCACTAATGAACATGATCACGTCCATGTCGCGGGTCGACGGCGAAGCCGTAGTCCTGCGTGCCAAATTCAATGAACGCCCGATGTGGCAACGCGCCGCAATCGTCGGCGGACCCCTTGCCGTGCTAGCCGCGGCCGTCACCTTCTGGAACAGCGACCCCTCCCCAGCCGCTGCCCCACCAATGCCCATGGTGACGGTCGCGGCCCCCATCGAGCGCGAGATCAACCAGTGGGACGATTATGTCGGCCGGTTCGAAGCCAGCCGCAGCGTCGAAGTGCGCCCGCGCGTGTCGGGCCAGATCGTCGGCGTTCACTTCACCGACGGCCAGATCGTCCGAAAGGGGCAACTGCTCTTCACGATCGACGCCAGGCCTTTCGCCGCCGCACTGGCCGAGGCGCGGGCCGGGGTCGCAACTGCGCAGAGCGAATTGGCGCTGGCCGAAACCAACCTTGGCCGGGCCCGGCGCCTCCTCGCCGCGGAAGCGGTGTCCCAAAGCGACGTCGACCGCCTGACGGCCGCCGCCCAGTCGGCGCGTGCTGCCCTGGCCGCGGCGCAGGCCCGCGTCCGTTCCCGGTCGCTCGATGTCGAATTCACCCAGGTCCGCGCTCCGATCGGCGGACGGATTTCGGATCGCCGGATCGATGCCGGCAATCTGGTGTCGCGCCGGTGACAGCGGCGGAACACTGCTGACCACGATCAATGCGCTCGATCCGATCTATTTCACCTTCGACGTTCCGGAATCGCTTTATCTGAAGACCGCGCGTGAGCGGCAGGCCAAGGGCGGCGCGGGCCAGACTGCCGAGATCCGGCTTCAGGATGAAGCGGATTACAGTTGGCGCGGGCGGCTCGACTTCACCGACAACGGTCTCAACCAGAATTCCGGGCACGATTCGCGCCCGCGCGGTCATCGCCAACCCCAGCTATTTCCTGGCGCCAGGCATGTTCGGCAACATGCGCCTCGCCGACGGTGGGACGACCCCTGCCCTGCTGATCCCCGATGCGGCCGTGCGGACCGATCAGGCGCGCAAGATCGTGCTGGTGGTCGGCAAGGACGACACGGTCGCCGCCAAGCCGGTCGAGACCGGCCCGCTGGTCGGCAACCTCCGCGCCATCCGTTCCGGCCTGACCAGGGCTGATCGCGTGATCATCCAAGGGCGTCCAGTTCGCGATGCCCGGCGCCAAGGTGAAGCCGCGCGTTACCCAGATCACGTTCAACGCCAGCCCGACCAAGGCTCCCGCTGCGTCGTCGCCCAGCGCGTCGCAGGCCACGCTGGCCGCCAACTAAGCCATTCGAAAGCCAAGTCATGCGCTTCAGTCACTTCTTTATCCGGCGGCCGATCTTTGCCGCGGTGATCGCGATCATCATCACGATCGTCGGCGCCTTCGCCTACGTCGGCCTGCCGGTGTCGCAGTTCCCCGATGTCGTCCCGCCCACGGTGACGGTCAGCACCTATTACCCCGGTGCGTCGGCCGAAACCGTCGCGGACACGGTGGCTGCCCCGATCGAGCAGCAGATCAACGGCGTCGACAACATGCTCTACCAGTCGTCGCAGTCGACCGGCGACGGGCGCGTGACGATCACCGTGACGTTCAAGCTCGGCACCGACCTCGATACCGCACAGGTGCTGGTCCAGAACCGCGTCGCGCTGGCCGAGCCGAACCTGCCTGAAGACGTCCGGCGCCAGGGCGTGGTGGTTCGCAAGGAGCAGCCAAGCTGGCTGATGGCGGTCAACGTCCTGTCGCCCGACGGATCGCTGGATCGCGGCTATGTCTCCAATTATGCGCTGACGCAGATCCGCGACCGGCTGACCCGTGTCGACGGCATCGGCGACGTCCAGATCTTCGGCGCGCGTGATTATGCAATGCGGGTGTGGATCGACCCCGGCCGGGCCGCGACGCTCGGCCTCACTGCCGGCGAAGTAGTCGACGCGCTGCGCTCGCAGAACGTCCAGGTCGCCGCCGGCGTGGTCGGTCAGCCGCCCTACGACACCGGCGCGGCGCAGCAGCTCAACGTCGAAACCCAGGGCCGCTTCAAGACCGCCGACGAATTTGGCAACATCGTCATCCGCACCGATCCGGCAACGGCCGCGGTCACCCGCCTGCGCGATGTGGCGCGGGTCGAGCTCGGCGCCGTCCGATTATGGCGTCAACGCCTACCTGTCCGGCACGGATTCGATCATCCTTGGCATCACCCAGCGCCCGGGCACCAATGCGCTCGCCGCCGCCGAAGGCGTCAAGGCCGAGCTGGCCGATGCCGCCAAGAGCTTCCCCAAGGGCCTCGAATACCGGATCATCTGGAACCCGACCGAATTCATCAGTGAATCGATGAGCGCGGTGCAGGAAACGCTGCTCGAGGCGACGCTGCTCGTCATCATCGTCATCATCGTCTTCCTGCAAAGCTGGCGCGCGGCGATCGATCCCGATCGTCGCCATCCCGGTTTCGCTGATCGGCACGTTCGCGGTGCTGGCGGCGCTCGGCTACTCGCTCAACACCCTGTCGATGTTCGGCCTGGTGCTGGCGATCGGCATCGTCGTCGACGACGCCATCGTCGTGGTCGAGAATGTCGAGCGCAACCTCGAGCATGGCCTGTCTCCAAGCGAAGCCTCGCACCGGTCGATGGACGAGGTTTCGGCGGCACTGGTCGCAATCGTGCTCGTGCTGATGCGCGGTGTTCGTGCCGACCACCTTCCTCACCGGCATCACCGGCGAATTCTATCGTCAGTTCGCGGTGACCATCGCCAGCTCGACGATCATTTCGCTGCTGCTGTCGCTGACCCTGTCGCCGGCGCTGGCCGCGCTGCTGCTTGAAGCCGAAGAGCGATCACCGGGCGGAGTCTGGCGTGATGGGCGTGGTCCACCGTGCGGGTGACCGCTTCAACGATGCGTTCGGCCGCCTCAGCGAATGGTACGGCGGTTTCACCCGGCGCATTACGCGTGCGCCGAAGCGGGCGCTGACCGTCTATGGCGGGCTGGTCGCGCTGACCGTTGCCCTGTTCTGGGCGACCCCGGCGGGCTTCGTTCCGGCGCAGGACCAGGGCTACGCGCTCGCCGCGATCCAGCTGCCGCCAGGAAGCTCGATCGAGCGGACCGACGCGGTGCTCAAGAAGGCCGTGGGCAAGCTGCTCAAGGTGCCCGGTGTCGACGAAGCGGTGATGTTCTCCGGCTTCGACGGCGCGTCGGGTACCCAGGCGTCGAACGCCGGCGCCGCCTATGTCACCTTCGATCCGTTCGAAGAGCGGGCCGGTACCGACCGCACCGAGCAGAATATCGAAAATGACATGCGCGCCGCGCTGGCCGACATGGACGAGGCGTTCGTGTTCGTCATTCCGCCGCCCGTCATCCAGGGCATCGGCAACGGCGGCGGCTATCGGATGATCGTCCAGGACCGCAGCGACATGGGCTATCAGGCGCTCGAGCAGGCCGCGGGCCAACTGATCGGCGCGGCGCACCAGGACCCGACCCTGGCCAATGTCTTCACCCTCTACAATACCGCGACGCCGCGGATCTGGGCGGACATCGACCGGGCCAAGGCCGACATGCTCGGCGTGCCGCCGTCGCGCGTGTTCGAGGCGCTGCAGGTCTATCTGGGTTCGGCCTACGTCAACGACTTCAACCTGCTCGGCCGCACCTATCGCGTGACCGCGCAGGCGGAGGCCAGTGCGCGCGACGACCCTAGCGACATCGCTCAGTTGAAGACCCGCTCCAACTCCGGCGCGATGGTTCCGATCGGCTCGGTCGCTACGTTCAGCGACAAGACCGGACCGTACCGGGTGACCCGCTACAACCTCTTCCCCGCGGTCGAGGTCGATGGCGAAACCGCGCCCGGCACGTCGACTGGGCAGGCGATGAACACGATGGAGAAACTGGCCGCACAACTTCCGGCCGGCTTCTCGACCGAATGGACTGGTATTGCCTTCCAGCAGGAAGCAGCAGGCAACATCGCCATCCTGATCTTCGCATTGTCGGTGGTGTTCGTCTTCCTGGTGCTGGCCGCCCAGTTCGAAAGCCTGCTGTTGCCGCTGGCGATCATCCTGATCGTGCCGATGACGCTGCTGGCCGCGATGGCTGGCGTGAATCTACGGGGCATGGACAACAACATCCTGACCCAGATCGGCCTGATCGTGCTGATCGCGCTGGCGGCGAAGAATGCGATCCTGATCGTCGAATTCGCCAAGCAAGCCGAGGAGCGGGGACTAAGTCCGCTGGATGCGGCGGTCGAGGCGGCCCGGACTCGTCTGCGCCCGATCCTGATGACCAGCTTCGCCTTCATCCTCGGCGTCCTGCCGCTGGTGATCGCAAGCGGCCCGGGCTGGGAGCTTCGCCAGGCGCTGGGCACCGCGGTCTTCTTCGGAATGATCGGGGTAACCGCCTTCGGCCTGGTCTTCACACCTGTCTTCTACGTCGCCACCCGCGCGCTCGGAGAGCGGCTGCGGCGACGCCAGGGCCCGACGCAGCCGGAGCTGGCGCTGCTACCGGCAGAATAAGGAACTTGCATGACGTACCTTAGAAACCTCGCCACAATTTCCTCGGCGCTCGCGCTGGCGGCCTGTGCCGTCGGACCGAACTATGCCCCGCCCGCCACGCCCTCGGCGGCGGCCGGACCGTTCATCGCTGCCACGGGTCCGGCAATCCAGCCGCTGGCTCCCGTGGAAGGCAATTGGTGGCGGCTCTACGACGACCCCGTTCTCGACGGACTGATCGCCGACGCGCTCGCCCATAACACCGACGTGCGCGTCGCCGTCGCCCGGCTGGCAAGGGCCCGCGCGGCGCTTCGCGAAGTGAAAGTCGACCGGCTACCCAATGTCGGCACTAGCGCTTCGGCGACTCGTGGACGTGACATAGGCCAATCGGATGCAAGCACCGGCTTCGATGTCGGCCTCGATGTCGCCTACGAAGTCGACCTGTTCGGCCGAGTCAGCCGCAATGTCGAGGCGGCGCGAGGCGATGTTTCGGCTGCAGAAGCCGATGCCGAGGCGGTTCGCGTGGCGATCGTCGCCGAGACCGCGCGTGCTTATGCCGATGCCGCCAGCGCCGCCGAACAGCTGGCGGTTGCGACGCGGATCGTCGCGCTGCTCGATGATTCACTGAGACTTACGACCCGCCGGGTCGATGTCGGGCTGACCACGCGGCTCGACACGTCCCGCATCGCCGCGCTGCGCAACCAGCGACAGGCGGAAATTCCGGCCCTCGCCGCCGAGCGCGATTCCGCGCTGTTCCGGCTGGCGACGTTGACCGGGCGCGCGCCCGCCGAGCTGCCCCATGCGGCGGGCGCGCGCGACACTGCACTGAAGCTCGACCGGCCAATTCCGATCGGCGACGGAGCGCAGCTACTCGCCCGGCGGCCCGATGTCCGCGCGGCCGAGCGGCGCCTGGCCGCGGCGACGGCGCGCATCGGAGTTGCCACCGCCGACCTTTATCCGCGGATCACACTAGGTGGCTCGGTCGGCGCGTCGGCGGGCAATGTCGGCAATCTGTTCAGCAATCCGGTGGGCTTTGTACTCGGCCCGCTGATCAGCTGGGCCTTCACCGACCATGCCCGTGCCCGGGCGCGGGTCGCAGGTGCCGAAGCCGGCACGCAGGAAGCGCTGGCCCAGTTCGACGGGACGGTGCTGAAGTCGCTACAGGAGACCGAGACCGCCCTTTCGGTTTACGCCAATGCTCTTCAGCGCCGCGATGCACTGAAGGCAGCGCGGGACGAGGCGGAAGTAGCGGCGCGCATAATCCGCGCCCAGCAGCGCGAAGGTCAGGTGGATTCGCTCGCCCTACTGGATGCCGAGCGCACCTTCGCCGAGGCCGAGGCCGATCTGACCGAGATGGACGGTCTGGTCGTAACCGCGCAGATCGACCTGTTCCGAGCGCTTGGCGGAGGTTGGAGTCAATCCGCCTGAGGTTCGGCGGCTAGTCGCTGCCCTTGTCGGCCAGGAAATGCATTAGCTGGGCGAGGGTCGCCTCCATCTGGTCCTGCATCTGGCTGATCAACTCATTCTCACGCATATGCTCATGGTCGAGCGGCTTGGAATAGCTGTCGGAAAAGGCATGAAGGTCCTCCGCATCGAACACGCCCTTGGCGACAAGCCTGGCAAGGATCACCAGCAGCCCGTTGGTGTTGGCGATATTGCCGGCCACCAGCGCCTCGTCGACCATTGTCAGGGCCTGGTCTTCGTCTTCTTCGATTGCGTCGGTCATGGCCCCAATGTGCCAACTTCTGGCGGCCATGCAAGCGCTCCGAGCACCGCCCAGGACTCGGCCTTCTGGGCAAGGGCAAGCGTATAGGCGGGGCTGGAAGAGGGCAGCTCGATCAGCTCAACGGTTCCAATGCCTGCCAAGGCTGCGCGACCGAGCCGCGCGGCGGTCTTGCCGTTGAATGCCACGGCCTTCAGCCTGCTATGGGTCGCGACAAACTCGGCCAGCTTGTTGGCGGTCGCACCGCGAATAGCGCCATCGAGGCTGCCCTGCCGTCGAGCTTCGCCAACCACGTCCCACAGCGCAATTCCGCGCGCAGCCAGCCGGGCGAGCCGTTGCTCATAATCGAGACCGGCCAAGCTCCTCACCGATTGCGGCGCCCAGCAGCCTCCAGAACTGGTTTTGAGGATGGGCGTAATAGCGCTGGGCGCGAAGCGAGGCCTCGCCCGGCAGGCTGCCGAGGATCAGCAGCCTGGCGTCGGTTGATCCGACCGGCGGCATCGAGCGCTTGACGGTGATTGGCGCCTTCTCCTCCCAGCCGGTTGCAGCATGAGTGCCGCTGCCGCTAAGGCGAGGCGCAATGAAGCCCGAAGAACTCCGCATCGCCCTGTTCTCGGGCAACTATAACTATGTCCGTGACGGCGCCAACCAGGCGCTGAACCGGCTGGTCGGCTATCTATTGCGCCAGGGCGCGCAGGTCCGCGTCTATTCACCGACGGTTGAACATCCCGCATTTCCGCCGACCGGCGACCTGGTAAGCGTGCCATCCGTATCCATTCCCGGCCGCCCCGAATATCGCCTCGGCCTGGGGGTGCCCGGGAGGGTCAAGCGCGATCTGGCGGAATTCGACCCCAATGTCGTCCACTGCGCAGTGCCGGACATTGTCGGACATCGCGCTCTGACCTGGGCGAGGAAGCGGAAAATCCCGGTGGTGTCGTCGGTGCACACTCGGTTCGACACCTATCTGCAATATTACGGCCTGCAGTTCCTGGAGCCAACGACGCGTGGGATCATGCGCCGATTCTATCGGCGGTGCGACGCGATCGTGGTCCCGGCGGAATCGACTGCCGCCATCTTCCGCGCGCAGCGGATGAACAAATTCATTTCGTTATGGACCCGCGGGGTCGATCGCGAACAGTTCAATCCCGGGCGGCGGAGCCTGGCATGGCGCCGCGAGCGCGGGATCGCCGACGATGACATGGTCGTCGCCTTCCTTGGACGCCTGGTCCTGGAAAAGGGGATCGACGTCTTTTCCGACGCGATCGATGCCGCTCGTGCAAGGGGCGTTCGGCTTAAGGTGCTGGCCATCGGTGACGGTCCCGCGCGAGATTATTTCGAAGAACGGTTGCCGGACGCAATTTTCACCGGCCAGCTGACCGGAGCGGAGCTTGGAACGGCGCTGGCTTCCGCCGACGTATTTCTCAATCCGTCGATCACCGAGACGTTCGGCAACGTCACGCTTGAAGCGATGGCGTCAGGTTTGCCGGTAACCGCGGCGGCCGCTTCCGGCGCGACGAGCCTGGTCCAGGACGGTGTTACGGGCATACTCGATGAAGGCGCCGATATCGACGGATTTGCCGATGCGCTTGCCACCTACCAGCGGGACCCTGCTCTTCGAGCCCGTCACGGCCATGCGGGCCTCGAGTTCGCCAAGACGATGGATTGGGACGAAATCAACGGCGCCCTGATGCATGTTTACGAACGGGTCATCGAGCGCCGCCAGCGGGTCAATCGCCTTCTCGCGTTAGAATCCTTGACCCGCTCGATCCGCTGCGCGGCCTCGTCGAGGATGTCGACGACCTCGTTTAGCAACTGCTCGTTCCACCCTTCGTGAGCAACCCGGTTGCGAAGCGCGGTCATCAAATTTCCGATCGCCCGCCCGATCTCGGGCCGCTGCCCGCGGCGCCGATGGTGACCATGGCCTTCCAGGCGCTCGATCAGATCCTCGACCTCCTCTGAATTTTCTTCGAGATGGGCTCGACCGTCGTCGGTCGCTTCATAGACCTTTTTCGTATCCTTGGACTTGGCCTCGGCGATCAGTCCCATATCTTCAAGCATGGTCAGGGTCGGATAGACGATGCCTGGGCTCGGCGCATATTCGCCGCCGGTCATCTCCTCGATCGCCTTGATCAGTTCATAGCCGTGGCGCGGCTGGTCGGCGATCAGCTTCAGCAGGACCAGGCGCAGCTCGCCGCCCTCGAACATCCGCTTGCGATCCCGGCCACGCCGGCCGCCGCCCCAACCGCCGCGCCCCGGGCCATTGTCGAAATCGAAGTCGAAATCGAAGGGTCCGAAGCGAAAGGAGCGGGTACGCCCGCCTGCGTGCCGTCCGTGGCGGCCATTGTCGTCGCACTCATAGTGTAAATGCATCTGATCCTCCTTGTGATAGCTCTAAGATATATCTTAGATGCATCGCGTCAAGGATGGGTGCAACTTTCGGCGAAGCTGCTTATTGCTTCGACGGATGGCTGATCTGTTTACCGACGAGCCGCTTCCGTCGACGCCGCTCGACGAGCCGGCGCCCAACGCGCCGCTGGCCGACCGGCTGCGGCCCAAGTCGCTCGATGAAGTCGTCGGGCAGGAACATCTGACGGGGCCCGAGGGCGCGATCGGACGGATGGTCGCGGCGGGCAAGCTTTCCTCGATGATCCTGTGGGGGCCGCCCGGAACCGGCAAGACCAGCATCGCCCGGCTGCTCGCCGACGCGGTCGGGCTGCGCTTCGTCGCATTGTCGGCGGTATTCTCGGGCGTCGCCGATCTGAAGAAAGTGTTCGCCGAGGCACGGGTCGCAATGAAGGCCGGGCAGCGGACCCTATTGTTCGTGGACGAAATCCACCGCTTCAACCGCTCGCAGCAGGACGGCTTCCTGCCCTACGTCGAGGACGGCACCATCACGCTGGTCGGCGCGACCACCGAGAACCCCAGCTTCGAGCTCAACGCCGCGCTCCTGTCGCGTTGCCAGGTGCTGATCCTTCACCGCCTCGATACCGAAGCGCTGTGCAAGTTGCTCGACCGGGCGGAGGAGCTTGAAGGCCGGCCGGCCCCGCTGACCGCCGAAGCGCGCGACGCGCTGGTCGCCAGCGCCGACGGCGACGGCCGCTTCCTGCTGAACCAGGTCGAGACCCTGTTCGATGTCGGGCTGGAGCAACCGCTCGATCCCGCGGGGTTGGCGTCATTCCTCCAGCGGCGCGTCGCGGTCTACGACAAGGATCGCGAGGGCCATTACAACCTCATCTCGGCGCTGCATAAATCGATCCGCGGCTCGGATCCGCAGGCCGCGCTCTATTATCTGGCGCGGATGCTGGTCGCCGGCGAGGAGCCGCTGTTCGTGCTCCGCCGACTGATCCGCGCCGCGATCGAGGACATCGGCCTCGCCGACCCGCAAGCGCTGGTTCAATGCGTCGCGGCCAAGGACGCCTACGACTTCCTGGGCTCTCCCGAAGGCGAGCTGGCGATCGTCCAGGCCTGCCTCTATCTCGCCACCGCGCCCAAATCGAACGCGGCCTACATGGCGCAGGGAGCGGCCTGGCGTTCGGCGCGGGAAACGGGATCGCTGATGCCGCCGCAGAACATCCTCAACGCGCCGACCCGGCTGATGAAGGACATCGGCTACGGCAAGGGCTATGCCTACGACCATGACGCCGAGGACGGCTTTTCGGGCGACAATTACTGGCCCGAGGAAATGGAGCCGCAGACCTTCTACCGGCCGGTCGATCGCGGCTTTGAAGCAAAGGTCGCGGAGCGGCTTGCCTTCTGGGATGAAAAGCGCCGAGAAAGGCGAGAGGCCGACTGATCCTCACAGGGGAGTCACATGTACCAGACCACCGAACCAGCCCGTTATTGGCAAGACCAGCTGATCCTTTGGGGCCCCAAGGTCCTGTTCGCCATCCTGATCCTGGTCGTCACCCATTTCGTCGCAAAGGCGGTGCAATGGGGTGTGGCCAAGCTGATCGACCGGATGCCGGTCCTGAAGCGTCATCCGGGAGTCGGCGGCGACAGCGTCGGGACGGAACTCGGGCGGCTGGCCTATTGGCTGGTCTGGCTTGTCGGCCTCATCGCCGCGCTGCAGCCGCTCGGTCTCTCGGGCGTGCTGGCGCCGGTCTCTACCATGCTCAACGAAGTCGCTACCTTCATACCTCGCTTGTTTGGTGCGGGGCTGTTCTTCTTCGCTGGGCTGATCCTGGCGCGGATCGTCCGGCACGTCATCGAGGCCGCATTGGGAGCGCTCAACCTCGAGCAGCTGGCCGGGCGGGCAGGCTTAAGGCTTGGCGAGACGCCCGTGGCGGTTGATGCGGAGGGCACTGCTAGCGAAGGCGTGTCGCCGACGCGCAGCACGATCGCCCGAGCGGTCGGGATGACCGTGTCGGCGATGATCATCATCTTTGCCGCGATCGCCTCGCTCGACATCTTGCATATCGAGGCCATGTCCGAGCCGGCCAAGAACATGCTCAACATGATTGCGCTGGCCATACCCAATGTGCTGGCCGCGCTCGTTGTGGCTGGCGATTGCCTTCCTCATTGCGCGCTGGGTCAAAGCGCTGATCGAGACCGTCTTGCCCAGCCTCGGCTTCGACAATTTCATCCACTCGCTCGGCGTGATGCCGCGCAACGTTTCGCCTTCGAAGGTCGTCGGGGCGATCGCCATGACCGCGCTGTTGCTGCTGGCCGGTATCGAAGCGCTGCATCGGCTTGGCGGAGACGATACCGCAGCCTTGGTGATCCAGGTCACCGAGCTTGGCGGCAAGGTGATCTTCGGCACGGTGATCATCGTCGTCGGCTTTGTCCTCGCGCGCATTCTCGCCGGGCTGGTCGGGAGCTCGACCGACGAGGACCAGCTATGCCGAAGTCGATCGTCAAATATGCGATCATCGCCCTGTTCACGGCGATCGGCCTGACCTTCATGGGGCTGGCCGACCAGATCGTGATGATGGCGTTCGGGCTGATCCTGGGCTCGGCGGCGGTGGCCACGGCCATCGCCTTCGGCCTGGGCGGCCGCGACTATGCTGCGCGCCTGCTGGAAGAATGGCATGACGGCAGCCAACCGCCAGCCGTCCGGCGTCCCCCTCCGCCGCGGCTGAAGAAGGCGTCGCGCCGGAGGACGACAGCCAGCCGCCGCTGGTGTGAACCGCTTCGCCAGTTGCGTCGCGATCGACTGGTCGGGCGCCAAGGGACGACGGCACAAGGGCATTGCGATTGCCGAGGCGCGCGGCGACGACCCGCCGCGCCTGGTTCGGCCCGGCCATGTCTGGTCGCGCTGCGAGGTGCTCGACTGGCTGCTCGAAGCGCGCGGCGAAGGAGCCGACGCTTGTTCGGCTTCGACTTCAGCTTTGCGCCGCCGTTCGCCGAGCGCGGCGCCTATCTGCCGGGCGAGACAGGACGTCCCCGACAATGCGCGAGACTTCTGGGCCTATGTCGACGGAAACAGCCAGGACGAGGATCTTGGTGCGGCGTCGTTCCTGGAACAGGTCCATCGCCGCCATTTCTATTTCGGCATTGCCGACGGCGTGAAGGCCGACTTCGTTCGCTTCCGCACGTGCGACGCGCGCCTGAACGCGCAGGGCGGCCGCAAGACCGCCAGCGCCTATGACGCGATCGGCGCGGCGCAGGTAGCCAAGGCAAGCTTCTCCGGCATGCGGCTGCTCCATCGGCTCGACGGCAAATGTCGCGATCTGGCCGATGGACCCACTGCCCGAGAGCGGAAGCGCGGTGGTCGAAATCTATACCCGCATCTACCTCCGCAATGCCGGCATGACCGGGAAGAAGCTGCGCAGCCGCGCCGACCTCAACGCGGCGCTGGCAGGCCTTGGTAGCAAGCCGGCCCGCCTGCGTTTCGAGCCCAACGATCACCAGACCGACGCGCTGGTCACTGCGGCCGGAATGCGGGCGCATCTCGCCAATCCCGCGCCTTCGCGCCGCCCGGCCTGACAGCCGAACTCGCGCAAACCGAAGGCTGGACCTTCGGCATCGTCTGACCGATGGTGAGATCCGACATGGTCCTGCCGCACACTCACCCCGAACGACATCAGGTCAGCGCGCATCGGCTGGCTTCGGGCCGCCGTGCTTGGAGCCAATGACGGTATCGTCTCGACCGCGAGCCTGATCGTCGGCATCGCTGCCGCAGCTTCCGGGCGCAGCGAGGTGCTGCTCGCCGGTGCCGCCGGGCTGGTCGCCGGCGCCATGTCCATGGCGGCGGGCGAATATGTCTCGGTCAGCTCCCAGGCGGATACGGAGAACGCGGACCTTGCCCGGGAGCGCGAGGAGCTAAAAACGGATCCGGAGTTTGAGCAGCGCGAGCTCGCGGCAATTTATCAAAAGCGCGGATTGGATGCCGAGACCGCCAGCAACGTCGCAGCGCAGCTCATGGCCAAGGATGCGCTTGCTGCACATGCGCGCGACGAGCTCAGCATTACCCATATCACGACAGCCAGGCCGATTCAGGCGGCCCTTACGTCGGCGGTGACCTTCACGGCTGGCGCGCTGCTACCGCTCACAATCGCCTGGCTCGCGCCGGTCGGCCGCGCCACCATTCTTTCGGTCTCGTTTGGCTCCTTGCTCTTCCTGGCGCTGTTGGGCGCGTTGGGCGCCAAGGCCGGCGGCGCTCCGGTGGGCAAGGCCACGGCACGGGTCGCTTTTTGGGGCGCACTGGCAATGGCGCTGACGGCCGGGATCGGAAAACTCGTCGGCACCGCGATCTAATTGCGGGCTAGACGTTCGGCATCGCCTGACGCAAAGGGGCCGCCGGGCCGGATTAGCTCAGATGGTAGAGCAGCGGTTTTGTAAACCGAAGGTCGCGGGTTCGATTCCTGCATCCGGCACCACTCAAAAACCTTATTTGCCGGCGCGCCTTCCGCCGTGACGGCAGGCTCCGCCGTTAGGCCACCCGGTCCATCCCGGGCCTTTGACGAAACGGCCAGGCTTGGCGCCGGTCGGCTGGCCGTCCTTGAGCGTTTGAACTCCGTTGACGAACACGTCGCGGACGCCGGTCGCATATTGCATCGGCTTGGCGAAGGTGGAGTGATCGGCGATCGTCGCCGGATCGAACAGGACCACGTCGGCAGCCATGCCGGGCTTAAGCAGGCCGCGATCCCGCAATCCCAGATTGTGTGCGGGAAGCGACGTCAGGCGGCGAACGGCCTCGGCCAACGGCACGACCTTCTCGTCGCGAACATATTTGCCGAGGAAGCGCGCGAAATTGCCGTAAGCGCGGGGATGGGTGCTGGTCTTCAGGAAGACGCCTTCGGGCGCCGAGGCTTCGCCGTCCGATCCGAAGCTGACCCAGGGCATTGCCGCCTGCCTGCGGACATTGTCCTCGCTCATCAGGAAGTAGATGGCGCCGGAGCGGCCCTGGTCGGCGAGCACGAGGTCGATCACCGCCTGCTCGGGGCTGACGCCGCGCATCTTGGCAACTTCGGCCACGGTCTTCCCGATCAGCGGCTTCAACGACGGCTCAGTCAGGCTGGCCAGAAGAACACCTTCCGGTCCGGCATGGAGATAGAGATTTTCCCAGTTCTTTCCGGGCTGCAGCATCTCCTTCTTGATGCGCTCGACCGTCGCCGGATCCTTGAGGCGCTCCAGCATGGCTTCGATTGCCGCCGTCCTGCACCCAGGGCGGCATTGACGCGGCGAGGCCCGTTGCGCCGGCCGTATAAGTGTACATGTCGGCGCGTGATCTTCAGGCCCGCCGCCCGCGCTGCCTCGATCTTGGCGATCGCCGCGTCGAGCTTGCCCCAATTGGCGCGGCCCGCCTGCTTCAGGTGGTAGATCTCCGCAGGCGCGCCGGAGCGGCGCGAAATTTCGATCAGCTCGTCGATGCTCTCGAGCGAGGCGATCGCCTTCGGAGCGCATGTGGCTGATGTAGCTGCCGCCGCACTGGGCGGCTTCGGTCGTCAGCGCGACCAGCTCGTCGGTCTCGGCAAAGATCGCCGGCGGGTAGATCAGCGACGAGCCGACGCCGAGCGCGCCTTCCTCCATCGCCTGCCGGACCAGCGCGCGCATCCGATCGCAGCTGCTCCGGGGTCGGGTCGACATCGCCTTCGCCCAGCTCGTGCTGGCGGACGGTCGTCGCGCCGACGAACGAAGCGACGTTCATCGATGTGCCGCGCTTCTCAAGCAGGCTCAGATAATCGCCGAGCGTCGTCCATTCGATCGGATATTTGAAGTCGCCCTGCCGCTCGACCGCCAGCTTCTTCATCTGGTCGTTGAGCGGGCCCATCGACCAGCCCTCGCCCATCACCTCGAGCGTGACGCCCTGGCGAAGGTCGCTCTGCCCGAGGCCGTCGACCAGCAAGCGATTCCGTCGCCCAGCTGAGCATGTTGATGAAGCCCGGCGCGACCGCGAGGCCCTTGGCGTCGACGATCTTGGTTGCCGATCGCCGGCAGCGATCGGCCCGGCATAGACGATCCGGTCGCCCTTGATGCCGACGTCGCCGCGAAGGGCTGCACCGCCACTGCCGTCGTAGATCATGCCGTTGCGGATCAGCACGATCATAGGTCGGCCGGCTTCCGCGCCTGCTGCGCCGAGCCCGTGCTAGAAGCGCGACCGCCAATGCGGCCGTTGCAACACCTGTCCGCCACGCCATGGCAGCCTCCCGTCAATGGATTCCCGGATCAGCGGCAGCCGATGCAACCGGAGTGAAGTTCAGATCCTGATAGTCGAAGCTGAAGTCCGCGGTCGGCGATACCGCCTTCATCGTGATCCGGTCGACCTTGCCTTCGGCGTCGAGGCCGAACGTAACATAGGCCGGCTCGATCCCCTTGTCGTCGAAGCGGGCGATGAAGCGTGTCGTACTGGTAATGGACCAGCGGACCGCTCATCCGCGGCGTTTCGTTGAAGTTGATCGCTAAGGCCGCGACTTGCCCTGCGACACGGTGATCTTCCCGTACCAGGGATCCTTGTACTGCCCGACATAGCGATCGAGCGACAGCGACGGTCCGATCTTGGCGGGTGTCGCCGCCTTGGTTTCCACTGCCGCCTTGGCATTGGTCAGCATGGTGGTGATCAGCGTCTTGTAGCGCTGCCGGCCAGTCGACAAACGGACGGCCCAGATAATGGTCGATCAGCTCATTGGTGAGCCCGCGGCGGACCGCGCCTTCTTCGGCGTTCATGGTGATCGCGAAGCCGACATTCTTTTCGGGGATCAGCACGACCATGGTGATGAAGCCGAACACTCCGCCGGAATGCGAAATGATCTTGGCGCCGCCATAGTCGGAGACTTCCCAACCGAGCGCATAGGTCCTGAACATTGGCTTGGTCGCTTCGAAACCCGGCAGGCACGCGGCCCGATCGGCTCGATCGTCTCGGGGTTCCACATCGCCGCCGAGGAAGCCTCGCTGAACAGCCGGCCGCCATTCTCGGTCTTGCCGTGCGACAGCTGGATCTTCAGCCATTTGGCGAGATCGTTTGCACTCATCGCCAGCAGGCCGGCAGGTGTCGAAGCAGCGCCAAGCTGGTCGGTTTCGTCGAGCAGCTGCTGGGGCGCGAGGCCGCGAACCGGACCGCCGACGCGGCCATGCGGATAGGCGCGGTTGACCGTGCCGAGGCGGGTCGGCTCGTCGCTGGTCGCAGTCAGCAGGCCGGCCGGCTTGTAGACATGGTCGCGGAGATAGCTTTCATAGCTCTGCCCGCTGACCGCTTCGATCAGCGCGCCGGCGACGGTGTAGAGAATATTGTCGTAGGCATAGCCGCTGCGGAAGCTGGTCGCCGGCTTGATGTGCTTCAGGCGCTCGAGCATCTCGGCGCGGGTACGATTGCTGCGCGGGACGAACATCAGGTCGCCGGCGCCAAGGCCAAGGCCGCTGCGATGCGTCAGCAGGTCGCGGACGTCATCTCGCGCGTGACCCAGGCGTCGTACATCTGGAAGCCGGGCAGTCGGTCGACGACCTTGTCGTCCCAGCTGAGCTTGCCCGCGTCGACCAGCGTCGCCAGCGCCGCGACCGTCACCGCCTTGCCGGTCGATCCGGTCATGAAGATCGTGTCGGCGTCGACCGGCTCGTTGCTGCCGATCTTGCGGACGCCGATAGCCCTTGGCCAGCACCGTCTTCGCCATTCTCGACGATGGCGATCGCCATGCCGGGGTTTCCGACGCGCGGCGAAGCGCTTCGACCCGCTGGTCGAAATTGGCCGGCGGAGCGGCCAGTGCCGGACTGGCGGCAAGCAGGGCGATCAGCGCGACGGAAAGGCGGATGTTCATGCGACCTCCAGGGATTTCGAATTAGGGCGCCACAACCGCCAGACGCCGAATGGTCATGAGCGGCAGGATGAATACGACGAGCAGGATGTAGGCCAGCGCCCGGTAGCCGTTGGCGATCAGCGCAACGAGGCCGAAGCGATCGGCCAGGAACATGCAGCCGACCAGCAGCGCGACGGCGATGGCCAGCCGCGCGCGATGGCTGAGCTCCGTCCCGCGCCGTACCCGCACGGCCTTGGCGATGCGCTCGTTGATGGCATGGACCGAGCTGGCGCCGCTTTCGAGCAGCGCCGAAAAGATCATCAGCTGGAACAGCAAGTGGAACAACGGCAATGTCCAGCCGCTGCAGCATGAAGTCGGACGGCAGCGTCGCCGCCGCGATGTCGGGCAGGAAAGCGACCATGCAGATGAAGAACAGCGCGCCCGGCAGCATCGCCAGCGGTCCGGCAAGCAGCCCGGCGATGACCGCGTCCCGGTTGCTGGTGAGATGCCTGACGACCGGCAGGACGACGACCGCGCCGATCAGATTGTAGCTGGCGTAGATCGTTCCGCCGGCTGCCCAGCTGCCAACCGCGGTATCGCGCGCAAATGCCGCCTGGATCTCGCCCCCGAACCGGCTGAACGCCAGGACGACGAACAAGGCGTAGACGGCGTAAAGCAGGTAGGAGACATAAGCGAACATGCGTTCGACGGACGCGTTGCCGAAGGTCACGATCGCGATGATCGAGAGCGCGAGCGTAAGCGTGCCCCACAGTTCCGACACGCCGAAGACCGCAGCCCCGATTGCCCCGGCGGCGGCGCCGTAGACTGCCAGAATCAGGACGATGAACAGGATGTAGGCGCCCTCGAAGACTACCCATCCGGGTCCCAGCAGCTGCCTGAAGAAGGTTACATAATCTCGTGCTCCGACCTGTCGGGCGAAGAGGAAGGTGACGATGCAGGCCAGGCTGAAGATCACGGTCGACAGCGCCATGGAGGCAAGCCCGCCCCAAGTGCCGCTGGGCAGGAAGAACTCTGCCAACTCGCGTCCGGTCGCATAGCCGCCGCCGATGACCACCGCCTTGAAGGCGAAGCCCGGCAACAGGAAGCGTTGGAATCGTGACGAAGTAACGGGCGTGTCCGGCATCACCCGGTCAGTCCTGGCAGCGGTCGAGCAATCGCTCGAAGGCCGGGCCACCACGGACGGGATCGGCTACTGGAAGCTGCAGCCGATCGGCCTCGGCTGCGATCAGTCGTTCCGCTTCACCATGCGCCAGGCTCGACGTATTGAGGCTGACCCCGACACAGCGAATGGCCGAGTTTGTAAGGCTGCCTAGCGCCGTCGTCTGAGCAATGACCTCTTCGATCGAGGGCAATCTGAAATCGGGATAGCCAAGCACATGGGTCCGGCCAGGCTCATGGCACACGATGAACATGTCGGGCTGACTGCCATGCAGCAGTCCCAATGAAACTGCCGCATAGGCGGGATGAAATAGAGAACCTTGACCCTCAATGACATCGAGGTGATCCGGGGAAGCAGCCGGCGTCAGCATCTCCGCCGCGCCGGCGATGAAATCCGACACGACCGCGTCGATGGGAATTCCGGCGCCGGCAATCATGATGCCGGTCTGGCCAGTGGCCCGGAATGTGACATCGACCCCGCGTGCCTCAAGGCCTCGGGCGACCGACAAGGCCGTATATTTCTTGCCGAGTGCGCAATCGGTTCCGACCGTTAGAAGTCTCTTTCCTGCCCGCTTTTTGCCGCTGGCAATCGGAATGTCGGCCGGTGGGACGCGGACATCCACAAGACGGCGGCCGAGCGATTTTGCCGCTGCCGCCAACTGGGGAATTTCGACAAGCCTGGCATGCATCCCGGATACAATATCGAGGCCCGCCGCAAGCGCATCGAGCAGCGAAGGAATCCAAAGTTGAGGGATCGACCCTCCGGGAGTTGCCACTCCGATCAGTAGCGCGCGGGCTCCGCTTGCATATGCCTCAACGGGTCGAAGCTGTGGGATGCCCGTCGTCACGGTCCCGCCCGGCAGGGCAAGTTCCCCGACACAGCGGTCGGGAGCCCAATCGCGCAACCCAAAGGCAGTCTTGGCATAACCCCGCTCGACCGTATCGCCGAGAAATAGCAGATACGGGCCAAGCGGGGCAGCCGAGTTCGGCTCAAAGGGCGCCGATCGGTCTACTGGATCGGCAGCGACGCGAACCATTGCGATCAGTAACTCGCGGTCAGGCTGAGCCCGATGGTACGCGGGCGGATGACGCCGGTGCCGAGCGCACCGTTGGGGTAGATCGGAGCTCCGTTCGCATTCGGCCCAACAGTTGATGTCTTGCCATGCGCATCAAACAGGTTTTTCGCATAGGCTTCGACACTGAAGTGGCCAAAATTGACCCCGCCACGCAAGTCGACGACCGAATAGCCATCGATCTTGCGGTGATGGTCATTGGCTTCGAAGAAGTCGGCATCATAGTCGGCAGTCTGCTTCGACAAGGTACGCAGCGAACCGCCGACAAATGCCTCTGTGGTCCCGCTTAGCGACCAGTTGTAATCGGCATTCACACCCATCGAGAATTTCGGTGTGAACGGCAGCCTGTCGCCGTCAAATGCCGACACCTGGCCGAGAACTGGCGGCAGGTCGTCGGCAAGCCGCGCATTGGTATAAGCGCCGTTGATCGACGTGCTCAGGCCCTTGACCGGCCGCCAGGTCGCGGTGAATTCGGCACCGTCAGACTTGGCGTTGCCACCGTTGATATTGAGCCCGAAATTGTTGATCGATGTCACCAGCTGAATGTCATTCCAGCTGATGTGGTAGATGGCCACATCGAGACTTGCCTTGCGATCCGCGGTTTCGCCCTTGAAGCCCAGTTCATAGGTGGTTGCGGTGTCGGGATCGAAGGTGGTCGGCAAGTCAGCCGGCGGGTTCGGCGGCAGGACGTTCGGACCACCCGGACGATAGCCCTTGGCGACCCGGGCATAGACCGACGCATGATCGTTGATCTCGTACCGCGGAGCCAACGAATAGGTGAACACATTGTCCGACGACTTCAGGTCGGTATTGATCGGCAAACCGCCCGCGAGGGCACCGATTCCCGTCTGCGCGGCATTCTGCTTGTTATGGCTGTAGCGGCCGCCGAATTCGACGTGGAACTGCTCGCCCAGATGGACCGTGGCATTCGCGAAGCCGGCAATCTCCTTATATTTGGAATCCAGGCTGACCTCGGCAAGCACACCGAGCGGAGTGAGTATTTCCGTCTTCGTGCCCGGCGCGAGCGTGATATATTCCTGGAAGATCAGGCCGTCCTCATGGGTGTAATATCCGCCGACCAGCCATTCGAACCGGTCGTCGTCACGCGATGTCAACCGAATTTCCTGGGTGAACTTCTTGTTGTTTGTGTTCTGGTCGAGGACAAGCTCGTTCGGGACGCCGGTAATCGCCTCGATGAGCCAGCTCAAATTGAACGTCAGGTCCTGGCGGCGGGTCTGGTTCTGCTTGCTGAAGCTGGTTGACGAGGTAATCGTGCCGAAGCCCAGGTCATAGTTCAGCAGACGCATTGTAGACCCGGTAATCGAGATCGCCATACGGCTCCGCATAGCGCGACTGGGTCAGATCATCATAGAGGGTCTCCAGCGTATCCGGATCGCTCTCGACGATGGTCGGGGACTTCGTTCGGATATTCTGCAGGTAGGCGCTCAAGCGCAGGTCGAACACGTCGCTGGGCTTGAACAGCAGCGAGGCGCGGCCGCCATAGCTTTTCACGCCGTTGATGTTGTTCTTCATCGTCGGACGTCACCACCGTGCCGATCGGGCTCAGGGCGCTGTCGCCGGTCGAATCGATGAATCCGCCTTCCTTGCGATAAGTGCCCGAGGCGCGGAACGCGATCGTCTCGCTCAGCGGGACGTTGATCACCGCATTGCCACGGTAGGACAAATCGCCGTCCTTGGTGTCTTCGAGCGCCACCCGGCCACGCGCTTCGACCTTGGTCGTGTCGGGCTCGTTGGTGACGAATTTGAGAAGGCCGCCGAGGGAACTTGCACCGTAAAGGGTGCCCTGGGGTCCGCGAAGGACTTCGATTCGAGCCACGTCGAACGTGTCAAAGTCACCCGCGAGGACTGCGCCATTGACCAGGCCGGTGCTCGATCCGAACGGGGTTTCGTCCAGGTATACCGCAACGGTTGATGCGACACCGCCAGTGTTAAGGCCACGAAGGATAAGTCGGCCTTCGCCCGGATTGCTCTGGTCGAGCTGGAGGCCGGGAACGAGCTTCAGATAATCCTGGAAATTGGTCGCCTGCTGGTTCTCCAGCGTGGCGCCGCTGACGACCGTGATGGACTGCGGAACGTCAATCAGTACCTGCGTGCGCTTCTGCGCCGTGACGACGATCAGGTCTCCGCCTTCTTCCTGGCCTTCCGCCGCAGAAGGCGCCTCGGTGGCCTGCGCCTGACCTTGCTTCGGCGGCTTGCTGAGCCGCGAGTGCGGGCGCGCTCGCAAGCAAAGCGGCGATGCCCGAAGACAGAAATAGTGCGGTGCGACAGTTGATCATTGATTTCCTCCCCATTTCCGGTCGCCGTTGCACGGTCTTCGCCTGCTCTGCGCCCGGAAGGCGGCGCCCTCGCGCCGCTCCCGTTTAATCTTGATAAGGACACTATTGTCCTGATTAGAAAATTGTCAATCGGATTCGGCGAGAAATTTCAAGCCTGAAGTCCGTGGTGCTGCGAAAGCGCTCAACATTCGAAGCAGGAATGCCGATGTCGCCGCAATCGCAGCGAGCATCAGGAAGTAAGTAGCCGGGTCAAAGCGGCTCCATAATGTCCCGACCAGGCCGGCACTAAGGCTTCCGGAAAAGATGACGAGGAACCAGGATGCGACCGTCGTTGCTCCAAGGTGCGGCGGCGCAAGCCGGGCAAACAGGCCAAGGCCCGTTGGCAGGATGAACAGTTCGCCGAACGTCAGGATCAGGAAGAATAGCGCCAGCCAGACCCAGCCCGACAATTCCGCGCCGCTCAAGGATGTAACGGCCGCCAGCAGCAAATAGGCCGAACCGACGATCAACGCTCCGAATGCCATTCGCCGGATAAGCGTTTGGCTGCGTATCCTTGTGGCTGTGTCGGCGCCAATAGGCCAGCAATGGCGGTGTCAGAAGCATCACGAACAACGGGTTCAGTGACTGAAACCAGGTCATTGGGATCTGGAAGGCCCCGGCTGCCCGATCGACGCCGCTATCGGCCCACAAGGCGACCGTGTTGCCGACCTGCTCATAGGCCGCGCGAAACACGGTGACGGAAAGGCCGATGCCCAAGAGGACCATGATGGTGTGTCGGTCGAAGCCTTGCCTGGTTTCGGCATTCCTTTCCGCCAGCCGCGGCTGCTCAGGCGGAAGATGGCGTTGACCCACCAGGTAGATAATCAGCCCCGCGACCATGCCGACCCCGGCCGCCCCAAAGCCGTAGTGCCAGCCATAAAGCTCGCCGAGCGTCCCACAGATCAGCGGAGCCAGGAAGCCGCCGATGTTGATCCCGACATAATAGACGTTGAACGCCCAGCTTCGCCGCGGATCGTCACGCTGGTAGAGGTCACCGACCTGGCTTGGCAGGCTAGGCAGGAACAGCCCGTTGCCGATCGCGATGGCAGCCAGCGCCGAGTAAAACAACGGCTCGAACGCCATCATGAAATGGCCCAGCGCCATGATGCTGGCGCCAATGATGACCGCCTTTCGCTTGCCGAGATAGCGATCGGCGATCACTCCGCCGACGATCGGCGTGAAATAAGCGCAGGCGGTGTAAGTGCCGTAGATGAAGGAAGACTGCGCCTGCCCGATCAGCAGCTGCTTGGTCATGTAATAGACCAGCAGAGCCCGCATTCCGAAGTAGGAGAACTGCTCCCACATGTTGGTGAGGAACAGGACCGTCAAACCGCGTGGCTGGCCGAACCAGGTCGGTTGTGCCGTCATTCGACAACCACTTTCCCCGAGCCCCACACTTCAGGTCCGGCGGTGATCATGCCAGCCTCATAGTGGACGCTGGGTTTGCGGTCTTCGGCAAGGAAGGTCGGACCGTCGAGGTCGACAATGTCACATCCCTGCCCGAGGACGAATGCCGGCGCCATTGCGAGGCTGGTGCCGACCATATTGCCGACCATGACACCCAGCCCGAGCCGGCGCGCCTCGGCCGCCATCATCAGCCCTTCGGTCAGCCCGCCGCACTTGTCGAGCTTGATATTGACGACGTCGAACCGGCCGACGGCACCGGCAACATCGTCGATTGTCAGCAGGCTCTCGTCGCCGGCGATCGGAACCGCCGACTTGTAGCCTTCAAGGTCGGCTTCGCGCCCGCGGGCCAAAGGCTGCTCCAGCAGCGAAACATCCTGATCTTTCAGCGCAGCAACCAATTGGTCGAGTACATCGATGACGAAGCCCTGGTTGCCGTCAACTCCCAGCCAAACATCGGGGCGGGCAGCCCTGATCGCCCTAACCCTGGCGATATCCAGTTCCAATTCGCCGGTCAGCTTGACCTTGATCGAACGGCGCATCGCTATAGGCGAGAGCCCCTTTCGCCATGATTTCGGGATCGTCCGCCCCGAGCGTGAAGGTGGTGCGCAACGGCTTGGGTGACGATTGTCCGGCGAGCTGCCACACCGGTACGCCTGCCCGCGCGGCCTCCAGTTCCCACAGCGCGCAATCTACTGCATTCCGCGCGCCGCCGGCCGGCATGATTGAACGAAGCTCATCCCGAGTGGGCCCGGCTTCGATCGCGGCCCGGGCCGCGCCAAGTACTCGAAAGCATATGGGGGACGTCGTCGCCCAGATAGTAGACGCCGCCCCCCTCTCCCCTACCCCTGTGATCGCCGTCCCGTAGCGTGACGACGACAACGTCCGAATGGGTGAAGACATAGCCGGAAATCCGAAACGGCTGGGCCAGCCGCAGCGTTTCTACCGCGACGTCCAGCGTCAGCCGTCCCATCAGTAGTTGGTTCCAAATCCGACGAGGTGGAACGCCAATAGCCACCCACAAGATAATGACGGACGACAGCAGCAGGGCGATCGCCCACAGCTTGGAGAACCAGCCGCGCTTTTCCTCGAAAGCTTGACGCAGGTTCCAGCCTGCCAGGACCAGGAACCCGATAAAGACGATCGGCGTGAGCACCTGTAGCGTGATTAACAGCGGATCCAGGGGGCCACCCAGCAGCGAGAGGGTCGAGAATCCGACGCCGATGAAGGTTACCCAGCCGGCAATTGTCGCCAGGGAAAGCCACTGCCAACCGTGCCAGATGCGCTGGGACCGCAGCCTGCGGCCTTCATAGGCGTTCGCAACCTTGAACCGGCGCCTGGCAATTGCGCCGACCGGCCATGAAAGCGCCGCGAGGAGAAGCAGGCCGAGTGCGGTATAAAGAGCCGGGGCGAGCCAGGCCGGATCCTTGTACCAGGGCACCCGGTCGAACATCATGAATGGCGAAACGGTGTCGAAGCTCCAGCGATTGATCTGGCCATTCTCAACCTTTGCGGCGAGCTTTTCGTCGCTATCCAGGTCCTTCCACACATAAGGTGCGACCTCGGCCCAGCGCCGCGGCTTGTTGCCCGTGTTGGTCACGAGTGGCGCCGACAGTTTTCCATCTTCGTCGGGACCGATGGCGATCGGGCTTACAAGGTCCAGAATATGAAGGAACTTGGTGCGGTAGCCTCGGCTGTTGAAATAGCTGCCAGCCAGTTGCTGGACATGCTTTTTCGATGTCTCGGCATCGACCGCGCCGGTCACCGGCTGGCCTGGGAAATAGCGGTTGCCGAATTCGTCAAAGAGTCGTTCCCGCAATGCGCGGGGTGCCCCGTCTGTGCCCGCGCTGTTGACGGAAACGAACAGGCCCACGCCGTCGTCGATGAACAGCGTCAAATCGGAGTGAAACAGGGTGGTATCGCCGCCATGGGCGATGCCGCGATGACCATTGATGTTCTGCTCATAAAAGCCGAGCGCCATGCGATGCAGCCCTGGGATTTCGTCCAGGCGGTACTCGTGCATCAGCTTGGCGGTTTCCGGCTTGAGGATGCCGGCGCCATTATTGAGGTGCGCGATCATGAATTTGCCCATGTCCGCGCCAGACGCCGACAGGCTACCGGCCGGCGCCGGGTCGACAATCTCGAATTTCTCGGCCTTCTGCGACGCGCCCTTGTATCCCTCCGACATGAAGGGCTGGAGCTGCTTCGGCAGCGGCTGCCGGAAAGTGGCGTAACGCATGTTGAGAGGCTTGAAGATGTGGCTGTCGACATAGTCGTCGAATGACATTCCCGACTGGCGCTGGACGATGTAGCCCGCGACCGCCGTTGCATAGTTGGAGTAAGCCGGGGTCGAACCTGCATCGAACGCCCGATTGGGCAGGCTTTCCTTCACATAACGTTCCAGCGGAACAACCTTGCTGGGATCGTCATGGATGAGATGCCGAACCGTTTCCTCGAATCCCGCCGTATGCGTCATGATATTGCGCATCGTGATCGGCTTGCCGTTGCGCGGCGGAATCTTGAAATCGAGGTAGGTGTTGACGTCCTTGTCCAGGTCGATCTTGCCCTGCTCGACCAGCTGCATGACCGCCGTCCAGGTGAACAGCTTGGACACGGAGCCCGGGCGGAAGAGCGTCGTTTCCGGCGATACCGGCTTGCGCTTTTCTACATCGGAGAAGCCGTAACCTCTTTCGGTCAGTACCTGGCCGTCCTTGACGACCACCACGACGGCCCCAGCGATGTCGCCGCGAGCGATGGCATAGGGCATGTAGCCGTCCAGCCAGGCGTCAACGTCGGTCTTGTCCAACACATGGCCCGCCGCGACAGCGGGCGAAGCGGGCGTCGCTACAGGTGCCGCTGCTTTCTCGATCGCGCCTGGCGGCGACAGCTTGACTGCCTCCTGCGCCAATGCTGCGCCGGCGGCGATTGCCAGCAACCCGAATGTAAAGCCTCGCCATTTAACCATTGCCAAATCCTCCCCAGTGACCGGGATTGCCCCGGCCAGCGCCAGCCAATAGAGTAACCCTATTGTTCTGATTGGGACGTTGTTATCCTGATTGGAAAATTCGTCAACTGGAAAGGACTCATCCCCTCATGCCGTCATCCGCTCCGACCTTGGGCGCGTTGCTTCGTGGCGTACGCAATCGCGAAGGCTGGACCTTGAAGCAGATGAGCGAAAAGAGCGGGATTCCGGTTTCGACTCTATCGAAGGTCGAGCATGACCGTCTGACGCTGACCTATGACAAGCTATACCAGGTCGCCCAGCGCCTTGGCATGCGCATGTCGGAATTGTTCGCCGAATCGAGCGATGAGGCGCCGGCTGCAATTACGGCGCGCCGAAGCCTGTGCGACATCGACCATGCCGTGCGGGTCGAAACGCGCAATTACGACTATTATTATTTATGCACCGACCTCCGCCGGAAGCGGATGATTCCGGTGATCTCCAAGATCCGAGCCAAGACGTCCGAGGAGTTCGGCGAACTGGTGCACCATGCCGGCGAGGAATTCGTTTACGTCATCAGTGGCAAGGTTACCGTCAGCACCGAACATTACGATGCGGTGACACTGGATGTCGGGCAGTCGATTTATTTCGATTCCAGCATGGGTCACGCCTATCTGGCGGCGGAGGGATGCGACGAAGCCGTAGTCCTTGCGGTGATGTCCGGCGGTGACGAGGAGCTGCTGGCGTCGCTCATGTCGATCCACGAAGGGCAGCAAGGCAGCAGCCCGGCTGAATGACATTCGCCAATTGCGGTCATCTGGGCGCAATGCCATGCTGAATGTCGACGCTTATGCGATTTGGACAGGGGACCGCCGATGTTCCGCTATTTGACTGCCGCAGTTGTCGCCGCTTTGCCCCTGGCCGTTGCAGTAGCCCAATCCGACATGGATCGACCGCGCTGGATGGCAAATATGGCACGGCACCAGAAGGTCATCATGTACGGAATTCCCGCTCCCTACAGTGCGGTTCGCGACCCGCAGCCAGATACGCCCGCGAAATTGCGGCGCGGCGCGGCCGTGTTCGACCAGCACTGCGCGTCGTGCCACGGATCGACCGGGGAAGGCTCCGGGCCCGAGGGCTTCTTCCTGGTCCCGGCTCCAGCCGATCTGGAATGGCTGGCACGCGCGCCAAAGAGCAAATCCGATCCTTATCTTTATTGGAGCATCGCTGAGGGCGGGAGGGCTTTCGATTCCGAAATGCCCGCGTTCAAGCAAACGCTGTCCAAGCGGGACATTTGGTCCGTGACGGCCTATCTTCGCGCAGGAATGCCGAACGCCTCACCATAAGTTCAAACTGGCGAATCTAGAACCTATGCGAGCGTCGCCAGCAGCGCGAAGCTCGCCAGCCAATGCTCGCCCATATAGTCTCCGGCAACGTGCGGCATCGCCGCGACGAGATGCTCCATGGCCGCCGCTTCGGCCACCTTTCGCTCGGTTTCCGGGAGCAGCGGCGCGATCGAGCGCCAGCACCAGGCCCGGCTAAGGTTTAGTCCGTCGAGATGCGCAATCTTGCCGTCGCTTCGGTCGCTGACGATTGCCGGGACGAACAGCGTCTTGGGCTCGCGGATGGCTACTCGCGGCAGGAAAGCCGCAAACCATGCGGCAAACTCCTCCGAAGGCAGCACTCTCGCCATGCAAAGCGCCTCGATCAGCGCCGGCGACAGAAACTCGTCGCCGCCCGGCTCCCAAGCCTGGCAATCGCGATCGTCGGTGAACGAGGCTATTGCCCAGTCGCGGATCGGTTTGGCCAATGCCGGGTCAAATCGCGCTGCCCATTCCATCGCGAGGATCAGCGCGAAAGCCGTGTTGAAATGCGTGCCGACGCGGATCGGATAAGTGAGCTTGGCGAGATAGGCTTGCAGTCGCTCGGCGAAGGCGCGGGCGAGCGGCTCCAACTCGGTCGCCCATCCGCGATCCGGGTGCCGCGATGCTTCGAGGTGCAAGTAAAGCAGCCAGCCCCATCCGTAGGGTCGTTCGAATCCCGCCGACATCGGCCGGTCGAGATAGGCTAGCTCGATCGCGACCTTTTCAGGCGTAAAGCTAGTGTCGGCCATTTCGGAGATGGCGGCCGATTCCGCATTGTCGGGGAACAGCCGCCGCAGCGTCAGCAGGGTCCACCAGCCATGGACGCAGCTGTGCCAATCGAAGCTGCCGAAGAAGATCGGATGAAGCTCGCGCGGCGGACGTGCATCCTCGTCGCCGAGCAGCACATGGTCGAGCTTGTAGGGATATGGGCGGGTCACATGGCCCAGCGCGATGCGCGCGAAACGGGCGGCGAGGTCGGCGTCGAGCTTCATCGGAACGCCAGCCAGTAGATCAGGAGGATGTTCACGATCAGCAGCGGCAGCGCCGTCGCCACCTGCACCCTTATCACGCCATATTGGTCCTTGAGCTCGAGCAGCGCTGCTGGGACCAGGTTGAAGTTGGCGGCCATGGGAGTCATCAGCGTCCCGCAAAAGCCGGCCAGCATGCCGATCGCGCCGACCACCGCCGGATCGCCGTGATATCCTTGAATGAGCAACGGCACGCCGATCGCCGCGGCCATCACCGGGAAGGCGGCGAAAGCATTGCCCATGATCATGGTGAAGATCGCCATGCCAAGCCCGAAGACGGCGACGGTCAGAAAGACGCTTCCTTCCGGGATGACCATCCGCGTGAGCGAGCCGATCGCATCGCCGACGCCGGCCGCGGCGAAAAGCACGCCGAGCGAGGCAAGCATTTGCGGCAGCACCGCCGCCCAGCCGATCGCGTCGATCAGCCGCCGGCCCTCCTGCAGCGGGGCGATGGCGGGCGGCCGCAGCCAGGCAAAGATCGCTGCCAGTGCGAACAACACCCCAAGGCCGAGGAAGACGTAGGTCTCGCGCTTTGCCTCGATCCAGCCGTACGTTCCGAGCGCGGTGTAGTTATAGGCGAGTGTGCCGACCAGCGCCGTGATCGGGATGATCAGCGCGGGCAGGAACAGCTTGTTGCCGAGCTTGTCGGACCAGGCCTGCCGTTCGGAATCGCTGGTGGTCGGCGGGTGGCTACGTCCGATGAAGCCGAAACCTGCCAGCCCGGCCAGCCCCAACACAAGCAGCCCGTTGCCGAAGTCGCCGATAGCATCGCCGCCGAACAGGCTCAGCGCCATCAGGCCCCAGAATGCGGCATTGCCGAAGCGCTTGGGATTGGCGCGATCGAAAGCTGATAGCAGCGCAAAGGCGGCGAACATCGCCCCGGCAAGGGCGTAGAGCCAGTGAAGCGTGATCATTGCCCGCGCCTCCCGAGCTTGCGGTCAAGGATCAGCAGCCGGGTCGAATGGATCAGGAAGGCGGCGATGGCACTGGGGATCGCCCAGAGCGCCAACTGAAGCGGGGCGAGATTGTAGCCATAGGTCATAAGGATCTGCTGGATGAGAACGATCGAGCCGATCGCGAAGAAAATATCCTCGCCGAAGAACAGGCCGACATTGTCGGTCGCGGCGGCATAGGCCTTCACCTTTTCCGCCTCGGCTTCGGTCAGCTCGCCATGCTGCTTCTCCGCCGCCGCCAGCGCCATCGGCGCGACCAGCGGCCGGACGGTCTGAGGATGGCCGGCAGTCGAATGAAGACCGATCGCCGCCGTAATCTGGCGATAGATAAGGTAGAGGATCAGCAGCCGTCCGGTGGTCGCATTCTTCATGCTGCGGATCACCGCAGCCGACCGCTGCTGAAGCCCGAACCGTTCGAGCAGGCCGATCACCGGCAGCACGATCCAGACGATGGCGATGATGCGATTGTCGTTGAACGCCTTGCCGAAGGTCGAGATGACTTCATGCAAATCCATGCCGGCGATCAGGCCGGTGACGATCGCCGAAGCGGTCACCACCAGCATCGGGTTCAGCTTCAGCGCGAACCCGGCGACGACCAGCAGGATGCCGATCAGCGGCCAATAGTTGATCATGCCCCCTCCCGGCCGAAGCCGCCGCCGCCCGGCGTTTCGATGACGAAGCGGTCGCCGACCCCCATCTCCGCGGAGGCAGTCGCGCTCAGCATCTCGACCGAGCCATCGGCCCGCTCGACCCAGTTGCGGCCGGGCATGGCATCCCCGCCGCCCTTCAAGCCACGCGGCGGCACCTCGCGGCGATTGGCGAGGATGTTGGCCCGCATCGGTTCGAGGAAGGTGACGCTTCGAACGATCCCGTCCCCGCCATGGTGCTTGCCCTTCCCGCCCGACCCGTGACGGATCGGCAAATTCTTCCAGCCGAACCGGCAGCCGCGTTTCGAGGATCTCGGGATCGGTCAGCCGGCTGTTGGTCATATGGGTCTGCACCGCGCTGGTCCCGTCATGGTCCGGCCCGGCGCCCGAGCCGCCGGCGATCGTCTCATAATATTGGTACCGCTCGTTGCCGAAGGTGAAATTGTTCATCGTTCCCTGGCTTGGCGCCAGCCGCCCGGTCGCGGCGAACAGCGCGTCGGTCACCACCTGGCTGGTCTCGACATTGCCTGCGACGACCGCCGCCGGATAGGCGGGCTTGAGCATCGATCCTTCGGGCACGACCAACCGGATCGGCCGCAAGCAGCCGTCATTCATCGGGAATCGCGTCGTCGATCAACGTCCGCACGACATAGAGCGAGGCAGCGCGGACGATCGAATAGGGCGCGTTGAAATTGTCGGGGAGCTGGGCGCTGGTGCCGGTGAAATCGAACGTCGCCGACCGTGCCTCCTTGTCGATGCGGATCGACACGCTCACGTGAGCGCCATTGTCCATTTCATAGCTGAATTCGCCGTCGTCGAGCCGGTCGAGCAATCGCCGCACCGACTCCTCGGCGTTGGCGAGCACGTGATTCATGTAGGCAGCGACCACCTCCGGACCGTAATCGCGCGCCGTTTCGACCAAGGATTCCGCGCCGCGAATGCAGGCTGCAAGCTGCGCGCGCAGGTCGGAGATATTGCGATCGGGATTGCGCGCCGGGAAGGGGCCGCTAGCCAGCAACTCGCGAATTTCCGCTCTCACGGAAATGACCTTCGTCGACCAGCAGTTGATTGTCGATCAGCACGCCTTCCTGGTCGATCGTGCGGCTGTCGGGAGGCATCGACCCCGGCGCGATTCCACCGATATCGGCATGATGGCCGCGCGCCGCGACGAAGGCGCTAGGCTCACTTTCATCGCCGTAAAACACCGGCACGATCACCGTGATGTCAGGCAGGTGAGTGCCACCCCGATAGGGATCGTTGAGTACATAGGCATCGCCGCGACGAATTCCGCGGCCGTCGCGTCCGCCACCACGGGTGTCGATGATCGTCCGGATGCTTTCGCCCATCGAGCCCAGATGGACCGGAATATGCGGGGCATTGGCGATCAGCGCCCCCGTCGCGTCGAAGATGGCGCAGGAAAAATCGAGCCGTTCCTTGATGTTGACCGAAGTGGCGGTCGATTGCAGCGCAACGCCCATTTCCTCGGCAATGGCCATGAACAGGTTGTTGAATATCTCGAGCCGCACCGGGTCGACATCGGTGCCGATCGCATGGGCGCGCTCAAGGGGCTCGGCTCGAGCCAGGACCTGTGTCCCGTCACGCGCTCGCTCCGCCCGCCAGCCCGGATCCACCACCGTGGTTGAGCCTCGCTCGTTGATTACGGCTGGCCCCTCCACGATCTCGCCAGCCGAGACATCGGCACTTGCAGCAATCGACCGATGCGAGCGCGCATGCCAATTGCTTCGACGGTGAGCGTATCGACGATCGGCTCGACTTCCTCGGCATAGCCGAAGCGCTTGCGGTAGAGTGCTTCGAAACTCGCTCGCATTTCGTCCGGACTTTCGACCTCCAGCTCCAGCGTCGTGTCGCTACCCGGAGTTCGCAGCCGGGCGCGGCGCTCGAACCGGACCTGTTCATGCAAAAAGCCCTGGTCGACCAGGTCGCCTAGCGCCGCATTCTCCAGCGCCCGCAATCCGTCCGCAAAGTCTATACCGAGCGGCTTCAGCCAGCTTGCCTCGCGGATTGCCTTCACGTCGGAAAGGCCGATGCCATAGGCGGACAACACGCCGGCCAGCGGGTGGACCAGGATGCGCTCCATGCCCAGCGCGTCGGCGACGCGACAGGCGTGCTGGCCGCCGGCACCGCCGAAACAGGCGAGCGTGTAGCGGGTCACATCATGGCCACGCGCAATCGAGATCTTGCGGATCGCCGCGGCCATATTGTCGACGGCGATGGCCAGGAAGCCCTCGGCGATTTCCTCCAGGCTCTTGGAGCCGCCAAGCGTTGTCCGCGACTTCCTGAAGGCGATCGCGGGATGCGTCGGGATCGAGCGGCTGGTCGCCCTCAGGGCCGAACACCGCCGGGAAATGTTCAGCGCTGATCCGGCCCAGGAACAGGTTGCAGTCAGTGACGGTGAGCGGCCCCCCGCCGCGATAGCAGGCCGGGCCCGGCCGGGCGCCGGCCGATTCCGGGCCGACACGAAACCGCATTCCATCGAACCGGCAGATCGAACCGCCACCGGCGGCGATGGTGTGAATCTGCATCATCGGTGCGCGGATTCGAACCCCGGCGATCAGGTTCTCGTCGCCCAGCTCGTAGCGGCCGGCATAGTGCGAGACATCGGTCGAGGTGCCGCCCATGTCGAAGCCGATCAAATGGTCGGACCCATGTGGGGCGCTGGCCGCGACCATCCCCACGACCCCGCCCGCCGGACCGGACAGGATCGCGTCCTTGCCGCGGAACGACTTGGCCTCGGTCAGTCCACCGTTGGACTGCATGAATTGCAGCCGAGCTCCCCCGCCCAGTCCAGCCGCGACCTTGTCGACATAGCGACGGAGGATTGGCGAGAGATAGGCATCGACCACAGTCGTGTCGCCGCGACCGATCAGCTTGATCAGCGGCGCGACCTCATGGCTGACCGACACCTGCGCGAAACCGACTTCGCGGGCGATGGCGGCCAGCCGCGCCTCATGGTCGGTGAAACGCCAGCCGTGCATCAGCACGATGGCAAGCGCATCAATGCCTTGATCCCTGATGCGCAAAAAGTCGGTGCGGGCTCGATCCTCATCGAGCGGCCTGATGATTGCCCCATCCGCGCCGATCCGCTCGTCGATTTCTATCACCTGCTCGTAGAGCATCGACGGCAGCACGATGTGACGGGCGAAAATCTCTGGTCGCGCCTGGTAGCCGATCCGCAGCGCATCGCCGAAGCCTCTGCGTGATCGCCAGCGCCAGTCGCTCTCCCTTGCGCTCAAGCAGCGCGTTGGTCGCAACCGTCGTGCCCATGCGCACGTCGCCCAGCGTCCCGCCCTCCTCGGCAAGGATGCGCCGGATGCCCTCCAGCGCCGCATCTTCATATTGGCCGGGATTCTCGGACAGCAGCTTTTCGACCCGCTGCGCGCCATCGGAGCTGGTCGCGACAAGGTCGGTAAACGTCCCGCCGCGATCGATCGCGAAGTTCCAGGTCAAGGGCACCCGCGCATCGAAGCAGAAGGCCGACGAGCGCTCAATGACGCATTTGTGAAATTTTTTTTCGACCCTTGGAACCTGGATGCAGGAAGGCCGTTCTTGTCACGTGGTTCAAATCTTCGGATGAGAATCATGGAACCCCGGAGACTTCGGTCTCCGGGGTTTACTCGTTCAGAGACTCCCCGCATCCATCTCCGCCAACGACATCCTCCGCGCCCGATCGGGCAGCGGATATTTGTTGCCGTTGGCGCAATTGAACAGAACGACCCGCTCGTCCGCGCCGACCAGCTCGCGTTCCAGCGCCTGCCGCCAGGCGGCGAGCACCGCGCCGCCCTCGGGGCAAAGCAGCATGCCGTCGTCCCGGGCTGCATCGTCGACCGCCTCGGCGATCGCCTCCTCCTCGACCGCGATCGCAGCGCCGCCGCTCTCGCGCACGGCACGGAGGATCAGGAAATCGCCGACCGCCTTGGGGACGCGGATGCCGGTCGCCATGGTCGCCGCCCCTTCCCACCGGTCGGCGAACTCGTCGCCATTCTCCCAGGCGCGGACCATCGGCGCGCAGCCGGCCGCCTGGACCGCGATCATCCGCGGCCGCTTGGAGCCGATCAGGCCGATCCGTTCCAGCTCGTCGAAGCCCTTCCACATGCCGATCAGGCCGGTGCCGCCACCGGTCGGATAGAAGATCACGTCGGGCAGCTCCCAGCCGAATTGCTCGGCCAGTTCCAGACCCATCACCTTCTTGCCCTCGAGCCGGTAGGGCTCCTTCAACGTCGAACAGTCGAACCAGCGGCCCGCCGCCGCGCCCTCGCCGACGATCCGGCCGCATTCGTCGATCTGGCCATCGGCGACGATCACCTCGGCGCCGTAGGCAGCAGTCTCGCGAATATTGATCTCCGGCGTTTCGGCCGGGCAAATCACCAGCGATGCGATCCCCGCCCGGGCCGCATAGGCGGCCAGCGCCGCGCCGGCATTGCCGTTGGTCGGAATGGCGATGCGCTCGACCCCGAAATGCTTGGCCATGCTGACCGCCGTCGCCATTCCGCGCGCCTTGAACGAGCCGGTCGGAAGCCGGCCCTCGTCCTTGACGATCGGTGCTTGCGCGCCGTGCCGCGCTCCGATCCGATCGAGCGGGATCAGCGGCGTCTCGGGCTCGCCGAGGCTGACCGGCTCCGCTCCTTCCGGCAGCGGCAGCAGCTCGCGCCACTTCCACATGCCCGCGGGCCGAGACGCCAGCTCGTCGCGAGTCAGGCGGCTTGCCACTGCCTCTAGATCGTAACGGGCAAGCAGCGGCTTTCCCGCACTCGGACAGGTTCTGAAGCCGGTCGGCGTCATAGCGCTCGCCGGTCAGCGAACATTCGAGATGGGTCATGAACATGGTCCACGCCTAGCGTGGCCAAGCGCATCGGGCGAGGCCCTCCATTCGACGAACGGCGTCCTTGCAGCGACGAAGAGACAATATATCGTTTGCGATGTTGTATCATTCTGCATTACAGGCGGGCATCCCTTGCAAATATCCGGATGAAAATGACCCGCTCAGCCTCGTTGCTTGCCCTTGCTGTGGCACTTTACACCGCCCCAGCCTTGGCCCAGGCCGACACTGCTCCCATGTCGGCCGACACCTCTGCCGCGTCGGTCGAGGCCGCCACCGGCAGCGACCGAGTCCGCGCAGGACGATGAGCATCACGACCATGAGCGACGATGATCGTCGTCACCGGCGTCTCGGCGGAAGGCGGGCGACGTGCTTGGCGGCCTATCGGTGCTCAGCGCCGAGGATCTGGCCAAGGAATTGCGCCCGAGCATCGGCGAGACGCTTGCCCGCCAGCCGGGTGTCACGGCCAGCAGCTTCGGCCCGACCGCATCGCGGCCGATCCTGCGCGGCCTGTCGGGCGACCGGATCCGCCTGCTGACCGACGGCATCGGCAGCTTCGACGTGTCGGCGTCCAGTCCCGATCACGCGGTCTCGATCAATCCGCTGACCGCCGAGCGGATCGAAGTGCTGCGCGGTCCATCGGCCCTGCTTTACGGCTCGTCCGCGATCGGCGGCGTGGTCAACGTCATCGACCGGCGCATTCCGCGGGCCGAGCCGGAAGGGCCCGTCGATGTCGATGGGCTGCTCGACATATGGCACTGCGGCCAATGAACGCGCGGCCAATCTTTCGGTCGACGTGCCGGTCGTCAGCCATTTCGTCGTCCATGCCGACGGCAACTGGTCGAAGAGCGACGACCTGCGAACTGGCGGACATATTTTGACCAAGGCATTGCGCGAGCAGGCGGCCGCCAGCCCCGATCCCGAAATCCAGGAACTTGCCGATCTCAAGGGCGACCTGCCCAACACGCGCCGCCAAGGCCTGGGAGGTCGCCGGCGGCCTCGGCTATGTCGACGGAGACCTCAACGTCGGCGTGTCGGTCACCCGTCATGACGCGCTCTACGGCGTCCCGATCCGCTACTCGCTCGACCCGGATGTCGAGGCCGAGGCGCCAACCATCGACGTCAAGCAGACCCGCTACGACGCGCGCGCGGAAATTCCGCTGACCGGCTTCTTCAGCCAGGTCCGCGCTCGCGCGGCGGCTATGCCAAATATCGCCACAATGAGATCGAGGACACCGGCGAGATCGCGTCGACCTTCCACGACCAAGGGCGGCGAGGGCCGCGCCGAACTGGTCCAGGCCGAGCGGGCCGGCTGGGGCGGCACCAGCGGCATCCAGTATCTCGATCGCAAGGTCAGCATCGACGGCGAAGAGAAGTTCCTGCCGCCCAGCAAGCAGAAGCAATTCGGCCTGTTCACCATGCAAAGCCTGGTCCGCGGGCCGCTGGCGGGTGGAAGGCGGCGCTCGGGTCGAGTTCAGCAAGCTGTCGGCCGCCGAGGATGACAGACCTCGGCACGCCCTCAATGAAGCGCGACTTCACCACCTTTTCGGGATCGCTGGGCGCGGCCTATGAATTCTCGCCGCGGCTGGCGGGCCGGCCTGAACGCTGTCCCGCAGCGTCCGCGCGCCTTCGATCGACGAGCTGTTCGCCAACGGCCCGCACGCCGGCACCCAGGCGTTCGAAGTCGGCGATCCCGACCTCGACACCGAACGGAGCATTTCGGTCGAGGCCAGCCTGCGCAGGTCGTCAGGGCCGGTGCACCTGACCGCGACCGCCTATTACAGCCATTTCTCCAACTTCATCTTCCAGGCGCCGAACGGCGAGATCGAGGATGATCTGCCGGTCTATCGTCTACCAACAGGGCAAGGCGAACTTTTACGGGTTCGAGCTGGAGACCAATGCCGAGCTTGGCAATGCGCTTGGCATCCACTGGGACGGCGACCTGATCGCCGACTATGTCCACGCCACGGTCAAGGATTTCGGCCCGGCGCCGCAAATCCCGCCGTTCCGCCTGCTGGGCGGCATCAGCGGCACCGACGGGCCGGTCGAGGGACGGCTGGAGGTCGAGCATGCGTTCCGCCAGAACCGCAACGCGCCGCTGGAGACCGAGACCGCCGGCTATACGCTGGTCAACGCCTCGCTCGACTGGCATCCGCTAAGCGACAGGCCGGACCTGACGCTTGGCATCGCCGCCAACAACATCTTCGACGTCGTCGCGCGGCGCACTTCGAGCCTGCTCAAGGACTACGCGCCGCTCGCCGGCCGCGACATTCGCCTGACCGCAAGCTTTGGGTTCTGAGGCGTCCGCTTCGACCCGGCGCGGCAGTCGTTTAATTCCTGTTAATTACAATACTTGCTGCTTCGAGTTAAAGCCATTAGGCGTCGACACGGACGACCTCGCCTTCAATTCCGAATGCAGCCGGCGGGGCCGCCTAAAGCGAGGAGCCAAACTGGGCGAGACCTCGCGCAAATGGAGGGGCATCCAGCATGAACAGGACGACGTGCACCGCAATTGCGGCCGTATTGATCTTATCGCTTCCCGCCTGCAACCGCGAGCAGTCGGCAACCGATGCGCCCGCTGCGACAGAAGCGGCTGCTTGGCGACGCGCTGAGCGGCACATGGAAGGCTGACTTGGCGAGCCTCAAGTTCGAAGGCAAGCCGGACGAATATTTGCTGCAGGACGGCACTTACAAGTGCAACACTTGTATCCCGCCGCTAACTGTCGCGGCCGATGGCCAGTTCCACGCCGTCGCTGACCGGCCCTATTACGACAGCATGTCGGTCAAGGCGGTCGATGATCGCACGGTCGAATTTCATCGCCGCAAGGGTGACAAGGAAGTTTCGTCCGCGACATTGCAGGTGTCGGAGGACGGCAATGTGCTGAACACCAAGTTCACCGATGCCACGACGCCAAACGCACCGCCAATCGAGGGGAAGGCGACTGCAAAGCGAGCAGGTCCAGCCCCTGCCGGAGCACACGCGGTTTCAGGGCAATGGATGCAGGATCGCATTCAGGATTATACTGAAGAAGCGCTCAACATCACCTTCAGCATCGACGGCAACACGGTAACGCAAAAATCTCAGGGACAGGGGTATAAGGCCGAGATCGGTGGCCCCGCCGTCGCCGTTGAGGGCGACACCGGTGGAACCATGGTCGCAGTCGCCCGCGAAGGTGCCAATGGTCTCCGCGAGACATATACGCGCGATGGCAAGGAAGTTGGGATAAACACCATCGTGCCAAGCGCGGATGGAAAATCGTTCACCTTCACCGGGACGGATCCACGGGACGGGTCGAAAGCAACATGGACGGGCAACAAGGTGAATAGCGCGGTGAAGCGGCCGGGCGATTGAAGGTCAGTTGCCCGGCCGTCCCATCATGTCTCTGCCGGCATATGCTCCCGGCGCTCGTTAGCCTTTCGCAATTTTCGCGTCGACCCATCGCGCAGCTTGGCGTCGGCTCAGGCGCCGCCGAGCTGTCCCGGCGAGGACATGGATCTGCCCGACTGTGCGCCGCTTCATTGGAGCGTCTTGCGGATTGTCGCGTCGATCCTCGTCGCTGCCGTCGCCGCCGTCGTCCTCGCCAACGTGTTGAGCTAGGGCGACGCGGCGGCTCCTTGGCTCGGAATGGCGACTTCTGGGCGGCGATCCTGATTTCGGGCCCAGTTCCTGCCAGCCGGGTGGTCGCCTATGCGACCGCACTTTCGGGTCGCACTCTTTCTCGTCGCCCTGGTCCTTGCGGCTTCGCTCATGCCGGTAATGGCGCTGCCTGGCCCTTCGTGGCAATGCGCCTTCGGCCTCGCCCGCCGGTCCGCGGCGTTCGACTTCATCCCGTGTCGACCGTGATCGCGCTCGAGCGAGGTCGCTCATGACTGGGCGGTGCTCGCTTACTCGGTCCGCTTTGGCGGATCGATGGTCTGGTTTGGATCGTCAGCCGGGGTGGCAATCACCACGGTTTTCCGGAAGGGCGCTCGGTAAAGGCATGGTTGACGCAGGGTCGGTGCATACCGGTCGCTTTTCTGATTGGATGTCGGCGCGATGCTCGTCCCTCGCGCGGACGCCGAGCTAGCTCGCATCAGCATGATTGTCGAGATCTCCGCGCCGCTGGTGACCGGACCGTGGCGCGTACACGCTGGTCATCGCCTCGATCGGCTGATGCCGTTCCATCGAAAATCACAACCTCCCCCTCGGCATCGCCGCGAGCATCATCTTCACGTCGTCGCGGCCCGCGTCGATGCGCGGGCCGCCCAGTGACGGGACGGGGTGTGGGGAAGAGGTCGTCCCGTTTTTTAAAGGTCGATGCCGGCGGCGATCGCTTCGAGCTTGCGGACCCGCTCCTTAAGGTCGGCCAGCTCGATCCGGCCGGTGGCGGGGGGCAGGCCGTGATCGCCGGTCTGGCTGGCGAGTTCGAGCCGCTTATAGTCCAGCCAGGCCTGCCATCCCTTGAGGCCGGCGACGCAGGCCAGGCCGATCGCGAGGAATACGCTGGCGCCGATCAGCGCGATGGATAGCGGTTCCATGGTCACTTCTCCTGCCGCAGCGCCTCGATTTCGCGCGCGAGCTCGTCATTCTGGCTGTTGAGGTGATGGTCGATCGCCATCATCCGGCGATCGTTGACGTCGAGCTTGGTAAGCATGTCATGGACCGAAGCGCGGCCACGGCCCACTTCGCCCATGCGCTCGAAATCCGAAGGCCGATCCTTGCCGCGCATCACTCGCCCTTTCTGGATGTGGAGATAGATGCCGGCGGCGACATAGGCGATCAGCGCGAACTTCCAGCTGATCAGGATCGCCGTGGCGGCGAAGCCGACGCGGATGAAGGTCGGGTCGATGTTGAACACGTCCCCGAGGGTCGAGCAGACGCCGGCTAGCTTCTTGTCGCGGCGGTTCAGCGAATAGCGATTGGACACGGACATTCCCCTCTTTCCTTCCCGTCAGTTCCTGGCCGCCAGCGCGGCTTTCATGGCATCGAGCTCGGCATCGACCGCATCGGCGGAGCGAAGCTCGGCGATTTCTTCTTCAAGGCTTTTCGGGCCGGCCAAGCGCCAGCGCATCGGCGCGGCCTTCGGCGAAGTCGGCGCGGCGCTCGAGCAGCTCGAACTTGGCGAACGCCTCCTCGGTGCGGCTGCCGTGCAGCACTTCGCTGGTCCGGGCGCGGGTCAGCGCGCTCTCGAACCGGCTGGCAATGGCGTTCTGCCGGGCGCGGGCCTCGGCCAGCTTGGCCTGCAGCCGCTGGATGTCGGCCTCATAGCCGCGCAGCACCTGCTCGATCTGTGAAACTTCGGCGTGCAGGCTCTCGGCCATTTCGGCCGCCTTCTGCTTTTCACCCAGCGCGGCGCGGGCCAGATCCTCGCGGCCTTTTTCCAGCGCCAGCTCGGCCTTCTCGGTCCAGCCATGCTGGAGATCGTCGAGGCGGCTGCAGGCGCGGCGCATTTCCTTGATGTCGGCGATCGAGCGGGCGGCAGTGGCGCGCACCTCGACCAGCGTCTCTTCCATCTCGTTGATGATCATGCGGATCATGCGGGCCGGGTCTTCCGACCGGTCGAGCAATTCCGTCATGTTCGCCGCGATGATGTCCCGGGTGCGGGTGAAGATCGGGCCCGACAGGATGCCGCCAAGCGGCGCGAAACGGACGATCGTCTCATTCCTGTCTTCGGTCTGCCGCGGGATGCGGATGGCCGGGCGGGCCTCGATCGGTTCCAATTCAGGCATAGGTAACAACTTTCACGTCAGCGGCCGAAACCTGGGCCGGGGCTACCGCGGCACCAACCGCGATCGTGCTCATCAGAAGCGACGCGAAGGCCGCAATCAGATGGCGATGAAACTTCGAACCAGACATTGTTCAGTCTCCCTTTTTAGAACCGCGGGGCCCTGGCCCGTTGGTTCTGGCCCTTTCTTTACAAGGGTTGTGCCAATTGGAGATTTCCGCCAAATATCGCGACGAATTCATTCATCGCACGGCAAGTTGGCGGGATTTCCCACCATCTGTTGGCAGATTGGCCCAAACCCGATCCGGGAACTGTGGGACCGAGCCAAGCGCTATGAGCACAAGGAAGGATTTCACTATGCTTGGGAAGTTAATTGGCGCGATCGTTGGCGAGAAGCTCGCGGGACCGAACAACAAGGCGGCCGGCGCCCTGGTCGGCGCGGCGGTTCCGGCCATTGCCCGGCGCGGTCTCGGCACGCTTGGGCTGGCGCTGGCTGCGGGATGGGGAGCGAAGAAGCTGATCGAACGCCGGCGGAAACGGCGCGAGACGCCGACTAGCTAAGCGTCCTTGTCCGTTTCGGCTTCGGCCGCCGCTTCATAATAAGGTTCGACCTTGCCCTTGAGCTTCAGGGTCATCGGATTGCCGTGGCGGTCGCGGCTGCGGCCGGCGGCGACGCGGATCCAGCCTTCGGAAATCGAATATTCCTCGACGTTGGTCTTTTCCACGCCGTTGAAGCGGATGCCGACGCCGTGGCGAAGCACTTCCTCGTCGAAGTGCGGGCTGCGCGGGTCGAGCGACAGGCGATCGGGGAGCGGTTTCTTCTCTTCGGACATGGCGCGCGCACTAGCCGCTGCGCTCGCCTTCCGTCAATTCGACGAACGGCGGTGTAACGCCGTTGTCATCGCCGCAACCCCCCGCCAATGTCCGGCGCAATTCCAGTTCTCCGGGGGTTTCAATGCGCCAACTATCGCTTTTCATCAGCTGCTCGCTGTTCGCCGCTTCGGTCGCGATCGCGCAGCCGACACCGCCGGTCGCCCCGCCGCCGCCCGAGCCGGGCCAGGCCTCGCCGATCATGCAGCCGCAACCGCCGGGCATTGCTGCGGCTCCTGGGCCGACGGCGACAAGCCGCCCAAATGGGACGTCAACGCCCGCCATGGACCGGGCCATGAGGTCGCGATCGACACGCGCCGCGGCACCTGGATGTCGCTCGACGTTTCGCCCGACGGCCGCGAAATCGCATTCGACCTGCTGGGCGACCTGTACGTCATCCCGATCGAGGGCGGCGAAGCGCGCGCGATCTCGACCGGCCACGCCTGGGACATGCAGCCGCGCTATTCGCCCGACGGGCAGGAAATCGCCTTCACCTCCGATCGCGGCGGCGGCGACAACATCTGGACGATCCGCCGCGACGGATCGATCGCCGCGCCAGATCACCAAGGAAGACTTCCGCCTGCTGAACCAGGCCGACTGGACGCCGGACGGCAACTTCATCGTCGCGCGCAAGCATTTCACCTCGGCCCGGTCATTGGGCGCGGGCGAAATGTGGCTCTATCACCGGCAGGGCGGCGGCGCGGGCGTGCAGATGACCAAGGCGCGCACCAAGCAGAAGGACACCAACGAGCCGGCCTTCTCGCCCGACGGCCGCTACCTCTATTTCTCCGACGACGCGACGCCGGGCGACATTTTCGAATATTCGAAGGACGTCAACGGCCAGATCTACGTCATTCAGCGACTGGACCGGCAGACGGGCGAAATCGAAACGCTGGTCAGCGGCCCGGGCGGCGCGATCCGCCCGACCCCGTCGCCCGACGGCAAGAGCTTGGCCTTCATCCGCCGCGTCCGCTACAAATCGACGCTGATGCTGATGGACCTGAAGTCCGGCCGCATCACCCCGCTCACCGACATCCTCGACCGCGACATGCAGGAGACCTGGGCGGTCCACGGCGTCTATCCGGGAATGAGCTGGACGCCCGACGGCAAGTCGATCGTCTTCTGGGCCAAGGGCGGTATCCATCGCGTCGACGTCGCATCGAGGCAGGTCAGCGAAATCCCGTTCCATGTCACCGGCACGCGCTTCGTCGAGGACGCCGTCCGGCAGCAGAAGGATGTCGCCCCGGCCAGCTTCAAGACCAAGATGGTGCGCTTCGCCCAGAAGAGCCCGGACGGGTCGCGGATTGTCTATGAAGCGCTCGGCAACATCTGGATCGCCGACGGGCGCGGCGGCAATCCCAGGCGCCTGACCCGGGGCGACGAGTTCGAAAGCTATCCGACCTTTTCGCGCGACGGTCGCAGCATCGCCTATGTCGCCTGGGACGACGACAAGGCGGCACGGATCAAGGTTGTCGGCGTCGGCGGCGGCGAAGGCCGCATCGTCACGCCCGAGCCCGGCCATTATGTCGAACCCACCTTCTCGCCCGACGGCAGCCTGATCGCCTATCGCAAGACGACCGACGGCTTCCTGACCACCCCGCTCTACGGCCGCGACCCCGGCCTTTATGTCGTGCCGGTCAAGGGCGGCGACGCCCAAGCGGGTCGCCAAGAGCGGCACACAGCCGATGTTCGGCGCTACCAATGACCGCATCTTCTTCACCGCCACCGGCGAGGAGGAGAAGCGGCTGCTGAAGTCGGTATCGATCCAGGGCACCGAGGAGGTCACCCACCTCATCTCGCAAAATGCCGGCGATTTCGCCCTGTCGCCCGACGAGCAGTTCATTGCCTGGACCGAGCGCTACCAGGCCTATGTCATGCCCTTCGTCCGTTCCGGGCCGGTCGATCGAGATCGCGCCCGACGGCAAGGCGCTGCCCCAGTCGAAGGCTCAGCGCCGACGCGGGCGACTGGATCCACTGGTCGGGCAACAGCCGCACTCTCTACTGGAGCCAGGGGCCCAACCTCTACGGCCAGAATCTCGGCCGCCGCAGGACGCCTTTGCCGGCGGAAAGCAGGCCGCAGCGCCGCTGGTCGCAGAGCTTGGCGTCGTTACCGCCAGCCAGGCGAAGCCGAGCGGGCAGCATCGCCCTGACCGGCGCCCGCATCGTCACCATGAAGGGCGACGAGGTGATCGAGAACGGCACCGTCCTGATCGAGGGCGACCGCATCGCCGCAGTCGGGCCGACAGCCAGCATCACCTACCCGGCCGGGACGCGCACCATCGACGTCAGCGGCAAGACGATCATCCCCGGCCTGATCGACGCCCACTGGCATGGCGTCGATGGGCAGCGATCTCGTCATCCCGAAGCAGAACTGGTTCCATGCCGCCGCGCTCGCCTATGGCGTTACCACGGTCCACGATCCATCGAACGACACGTTCGAAATCTTCGCCGCGTCGGAATATCAGAAGGCGGGCAAGATCCTCGGCCCCCGCATCTTCTCGACCGGCACCATCCTTTACGGCGCGACCACGCCCTTCACCGTCGAGATCAACAGCCTCGACGACGCGCTGTCGCACCTTCGCCGCCTGCAGGCGTCGGGCGCCTGGTCGGTCAAGAGCTACAACCAGCCGCGGCGCGAACAGCGGCAGATGATCATCGAGGCCGCGCGCCAGCTCGGCATGGAAGTGGTTCCGGAAGGCGGTTCGCTGTTCGAGATGAACATGACGATGATCGCCGACGGCCACACGACGATCGAACATTCGCTGCCCGTCGCCAACATCTACGACGACGTGCTGCAATATTGGCGCGGGTCGGGCACGGCCTATACGCCGACGATGGTCGTCACTTACGGCGGCCCGTTCGGCGAGAATTATTGGTACCAGCACACCGAGGTGTGGAAGGAGCCGATCCTCGCGCGTTGGACCCCGCGGCCACTAATCGACGCCCGCTCGCGCCGGCCGGTGATGAACCCGCCGGAAGAGGACAATATCGTCTCCAATTCCATCGTCGCGCGGGAAATCTCGGAGCTGGGCATCCCGGTTTCGATCGGTGCCCACGGGCAGCGCGAAGGCCTTGGCGCGCATTGGGACATGTGGAGTTTCGCGCTCGGCGGCATGAAGCCGCTGGATGTCGCTGCGCACCGGAACGATCAACCCGGCCCGCGCACTCGGGCTCGACAAGGACCTTGGCAGCATTGAGCCGGGCAAGCTCGCCGACCTCGTCGTGCTCGACGCCAACCCGCTCGAGAATATCCGCAACTCGACCAGCATCGCGATGACGATGGCCGGCGGGCGACTGTTCGACAGCAACCTGCAAATCATCGCCGGCGGCCAGGGCGGCTTCAAGCCCTTCTGGTTTAACGAGCAGGCCGGCGGCGCATTTACCGCCGGCGCGACGGTGGGAGTGCCGCACGAGGATTGACGGCGCTAGTTGCCCGAAACCCCGCGCCGCACTAAGCGGCGAGGCAATGAGCGATAAACCCACTTCCCGCCGCAACCGGCCGGCGCTGGCGCTGCATGTGCCCGAACCGCCGTTCCGGCCTGGTGACACGCCCGATTTTTCGTCGATCAAGGTTCCCGCTGCTGGCGAGGCGCCGCGACCCGACGTCACGGCCAAGGCGGAGGAGACATTCCCGCTCTGCACCCACCTCGTCCGCGTACTCGACGACGAGGGCAAGGCGGTCGGCCCGTGGGACCCGAAGCTGGACCCCGACACGCTGCGCAAGATGCTGAAGGACATGAAGACGGTCCGCGTCTTCGACGATCGCATGTATCGCGCCCAGCGGCAGGGCAAGACCAGCTTCTACATGAAGTGCACCGGGGAAGAGGCGATCGCGGTCGCGGCCGCCACCGCGATGGACCCGGAAGACATGCACTTCCCGACCTATCGCCAGCAGGGCCTGCTCGTCGCGCGCGGCTATCCGCTGGTGACGATGATGTGCCAGATTTATTCGAACAAGGGCGATCCGGTGAAGGGCCGCCAGCTGCCGATCATGTATTCGGACAAGAAGCACGGCTTCTTCTCGATCAGCGGCAACCTCGGCACCCAATATCCGCAGGCGGTCGGCTGGGCGATGGCCAGCGCGATCAAGGGCGACAGCCGCATCTGCATGGGCTGGATCGGCGACGGCGCGACGGCGGAGGGTGACTTCCACTCGGCGATGACCTTCGCCGCGGTCTACCAGGCGCCGGTCATCCTCGCCGTGGTCAACAACCAGTGGGCGATCTCCAGCTTCTCCGGCATTGCCGGGGCCGAGCAGGCGACCTTCGCCAGCCGCGCGATCGGCTATGGCATCGCCGGCCTTCGCGTCGACGGCAATGACGCGCTCGCGGTCTATGCCGCGGTGCGCTGGGCGTCGGAGCGGGCGCGGACCAACAAGGGCCCGACGCTGATCGAATTCTTCACCTATCGCGCCGAGGGCCATTCGACCTCCGACGATCCGACCGGCTACCGCGCCAAGGGCGAGGCGGAGGAATGGCCGCTGGGCGATCCGATCGCGCGGCTGAAAGCGCATCTCATCGCGCTCGGCGAATGGGACGAGGACCGGGACGCGGCGCTCGACAAGGAAATCGACGCCACCGTCCGCGCCGCCCAGAAGGAAGCCGAAACGCATGGGCATCCTGCCGCAGCAGGGCTTCGACAATATCCCGTCGATGTTCGAGGACGTCTACGCACGACACGCCCTGGCATCTCGCCGAGCAGCGCGACGCAGGCGCTGGCCGAGGCCCGCGAATATCTGGGGCACGAGCCGAAATGACCACGCGCAACATGATCGAGGCGATCAACGACGCCCACCGCGTGATGATGGAGCGCGACCCCGACATCGTCGTGTTATGGCGAGGACGTCGGCTATTTCGGCGGCGTGTTCCGCGTCACCGCGGGCCTGCAGAAGCAGTTCGGCAAGACCCGCTGCTTCGACGCGCCGATCAGCGAAGGCGGCATCGTCGGCACCGCGGTCGGCATGGCCGCCTATGGCCTGAAGCCGCTGATCGAGATCCAGTTCGCCGATTATATCTATCCCGGCTACGACCAGATCGTCTCCGAGGTCGCGCGCATCCGCTATCGCACCGCGGGCGAATGGACCATGCCGATGGTCATCCGCTCGCCCTATGGCGGCGGCATCTTCGGCGGCCAGACGCACAGCCAGTCGCCCGAAGCGCTGTTCACCCACATCGCGGGCCTGAAGACGGTCATCCCGTCCAATCCCTACGACGCCAAGGGCCTGCTGATCGCCGCGATCGAGGACCCGGATCCGGTGCATCTTCTTCGAGCCCAAGCGCATCTACAACGGACCGTTCGACGGCCATCACGACCGGCCGGTCACGCCCTGGTCGAAGCATGAGCTCTCGCGAGGTTCCCGACGGCCATTACACCGTGCCGCTGGGCAAGGCGAAGGTCGTGCGCGAAGGCGAGGCGCTGACCGTGCTCGCCTATGGCACGATGGTCCATGTCGCGCTTGCCGCGGTCGAGGAGAATGGCGTCGACGCCGAGGTGATCGACCTGCGCACGCTCGTCCCGCTCGACATCGAGACGATCGAGGAATCGGTCAAGAAAACCGGCCGCTGCCTGGTCGTCCAGGAAGCGACCAGGACCAGCGGCTTCGGCGCCGAGCTGGCGACGCCTGGTGCAGGAGCGCTGCTTCTATCATCTCGAAGCGCCGGTCGAGCGCGTCACCGGCTGGGACACGCCCTATCCGCACGCCTACGAATGGGTCTATTTCCCGGGCCCGATCCGCATGAAGAACGCCCTCAAGAAGGTGCTCGAAGCATGATGCGTCTATCAGTTCAAGCTGCCCGACATCGGCGAAGGCATCGCCGAGGCCGAGATCGTCGCCTGGCACGTCAAGGTCGGCGACAGGGTCGAGGAAGACCAGCAGCTCGCCGACATGATGACCGACAAGGCGACGGTCGAAATGGAATCGCCCGTTGCGGGCGTGGTCAGGAAGCTGGCCGGCGAAGTCGGCGACCAGATCGCGATCGGATCGGTGCTGGTGGAGATCGAGACCGAAGGCGACGCGCCCGCGGCGAAGCGAGCCAGCGGCCGAAAGCGAGAGCGAACAGCCGCTGGCCGATGGCGCGGAAGTACCGACGCCCGAGCAGGAAGAAGGCCATGCCGGTGATGGCGACAGCGCCAGAGCCTGCCGCCCCGCAAGCCGGAGCCTCCAAAAGCAGGATGTCGCAGCCGAGTCCGCCGCAACAGGATTCCCGGCCGCGCATGGTTCGAAGGTCCTCGCCTCTCCCGCCGTGCGCCAACGCGCCCGCGACCTCGGCATCGACCTGGCCAGGTGAAGATCACGAGCGACCGTGTTCGCCACGCCGACCTCGACGCCTACCTGCTCTACAATGGCGGCAGCGTGTCGGGTCGTGGCGCGGCTCCGCGCGCCGACGAAACGATCAAGGTCGTCGGCCTCCGCCGCAAGATCGCCGAGAATATGCAGGAGGCGAAGCGCCGCATCCCGCACTTCGCGCTGGTCGAGGAGTTCGACGTCACCGCGCTCGAGGAAACGCGGGCGATGATGAACCGCGACCGCGGCGCCAACCCCAAGCTGACGCTGCTGCCCTTCCTGATCACTGCGATGGCCAGGGCGGTCGCGGACTGGCCGATGCTCAACGCGACCTACGACGACGAGGCCAATGTCGTCACTCGCCACGGCGCGGTCCACATGGGCGTCGCGACGCAGACCGACGGCGGGCTGATGGTCCCGGTCATCCGCAACGCCCAAGCGATGAGCGTGTGGCAGCTGGCCGCGCGAAGTGCTGCGCCTCAGCGACGCCGCGCGCGGCGGCAAGGCCAGCCGCGAGGAGCTGACCGGCCCGACCATCACCATCTCGTCGCTCGGCCCGATGGGCGGAGTCGTATCGACCCCGGTCATCAACCCGCCCCAGGTCGCGACCATCGCCGTCAACAAGGTCCGCGAGATGCCGGTGATCGTCGACGGCGAGCTCGAGGCCCGCAAGCTGATGAACCTGTCGCTGTCCTGCGATCACCGTGTGGTCGACGGCTGGGACGCGGCGAACTTCATGCAGACGATGAAGGCGCTGATCGAGAATCCGATCCGGCTGCTGTCGTGATTCTCGCGGCACTCCTTGCAATGGCTGCGGTCCAGGCCGAGCCGATCAAATGCAAGGTGGGGCCGATCGACCACAGCTTCGGGGGTACTGAGTGGCAGGTCTATGCCTGCGACGATGGCCGATCCCTGCTGACCCGGGCGAAAGACGGCAACCCGGCCGCGCCCTTCTACTTCATCATTGCCGCCACCGAAAAAGGCCATGAATTGTACGGCGAAGGCACGGGCGACAAGGCGGCTAGTGACGCCGCCTATGCCGAACTCCAGAAGTTGGACGAGGCGGCGATCGCCGGGCTCTACGCCCAGGCAGCCGCCGCCGCGCCCAAGCCTTAAGCCGCCAGGCGCTCGACCTCGGCCAGTCCGTTGGCAATCCCCGCTTCGCGCTGCTCGGGACCATAGTTGACGCCGTCGGCGTGAATGAACTCGGGCTCGACGCCGATGAAATTGAACATGATCTTCAAATAGCTTTCGACATGCTCGAACGCATTGTCGGTATCGTAGAAGCCGCCGCGTGAGATTGCGACGATTACGCGCTTGCCGCCGGCCAGGCCCTCGGGGCCGTTCTCGCCATAGCGAAACGTCTTGCCCGCAACCGCGATGCGATCGATCCACGCCTTGAGCTGCGACGGCACCGAGAAATTATACATCGGCGCGCCGATCACCACTGCGTCGGCGGCAAGGAATTCCTCGAGGACGTCCTCGTCCTGGCCACGCTCCGTAAGGTGCGCGAGCGGGTTCGCGGCGAGGTCGCGCCGAATTAACTGAGCATTCGGGCGCTGGCGCAGAAGCTGGTCGACTGTGGCGGCAGTAAGCTGGCGCGAAACGCTGGCTTCGCCGGTGATGCTGCTATCGATCTTCAGGATGGTCATCTTTTGGTCCTTGGTATTGATTTGTTACCTGGACACTTTAAATAACCACCTAAGAAAGCCCCGCAAGAAGGCACTTTTTTGTGAGAGCGAAACAAATTTGTGCCGCAGTATCAGCTAGGTAACCGGAAAACTGCAATGAAAGACCCAAACAACCCGATCTGCCGGACGATAAGCGATTTGCTATCGCGCATCGGTGACAAGTGGAGCGTGCTGGTCGTCTCGACACTTGCAGAGGGACCCCGGCGCTTCAACGAGCTTCGGCGCGAAATTCCCAGCGTGTCGCAGCGCATGCTGACCCTCACCCTGCGCGGGCTCGAACGCGACGGACTGGTCAGCCGCACGGTTACCCCGTCGATCCCGCCGCGTGTCGATTATGAGCTGACCGAGCTCGGTCACTCGCTCCAGGGGCCGGTGACCGCGCTCACCGATTGGGCGATCGCCAACATGCCGGAAATTCATGAGGCGCACGCACGCTTCGACGCCGAGCGCGACGACATCGCGGCTTAAACGCCCAACTTTCGTCCGAAGCAGACATTCGGCTCTAAGCGATCAGGGGCACCAATGAATGTCGATTGGCTGCTCGGCCTCGGCAAGGACCCGGCCGATCGGCAGCTTCGAGCTGTGCCCATCCGCGATCGCCTGCTCTAGCAGATCGCGCTTCTCCTGGCCGCGGATGGTGATGAGGATGGTGCGTGCGGAAAGGATCGCGGGACGGGTCAGGGTTACCCGCGCCACCGGCGCTTCCTTGGGCATGGGGTCGGGCATCACTCCAACTGCGCGTCGCGCCTTTGGAGCGTTCAATGCATCATCGAGGTCAGGGCCGGGAAAGATCGAGGCCGTATGCCCGTCGCTGCCCATCCCAAGCCAGACCAGATCCGGCGGCCAGGACAGGTCCTGAAGCCGCGCGTCGGCCGAATTGCCCGCCAGCTTATGGTCAGCGATGTCGCCGGTGATCGGCACGACCCGGGCGCCGATCGGCAGGAAGGTCTTGGCGATGGCGCGGACGTTGCTGAGAGTCGCTGTCCATCGGGACCAGCCGCTCGTCACCGGGAATGATCGTTACGCGCTTCCACGGCAGGCTGGCTTCTGCGAGCTTGGCATAGATTGGCTTGGGCGTTTCGCCGCCCGGGAAGGCCAGCAGCGCCGCATTGCGCGCCTCGATCGCGCTGTCGACGATGAAGCCGATGTCGCCGGCGACGGCATCCGCCATGTCGTCGACGCTGTCATATTCCCACCATTCGGCTTCGATCATCATCTGCTCCCGTTTTCAGCGGGTGGGCCTTGCCGCAACGAAATGGAAAATGCCAGCGCTCAGCGCCGGTCGCGGCCGACCTCTCGCTGGATATAGCCGTACCAGGATGCGACCGGCCGGCCACTGGCGTCGGTCGCGGGGCGGAACATAGCCCGCTCCTCGACCAGCTTGCAGGTCCATTGGTCGATCGCCGGGACGCCGATCGAGCGGTTGATCTTGCAGTCGGTCGCCCGGCCGTTTGGCAGGACGCGCACCGCAATGAACACGGCCCCGCCCCTTGGCCAGTAACGTGCGACCTCGTCCGGGTAATCGCGGTTGGTGATCCCTCGGACGACCGACGGCCGAGTCGCGATCCCGCCAGTTCCGCCGCCGCCGGTACCGCTGCCCGATCCGCCACTGCCCGTGCCCGTTCCGACGCCCCCTGCTCCGGTTCCTGGGCCAACGACATTGGATGCACCCTGTGTACTCTCGCTGCCGGTGTTGGGGGTCTTGGTGACCGGTATCGGTTGCGGAATTGGCAGTATGATCGGGGGCTTCGGCGCGACTACGGGTGTTGCCTTGCTTTCGATGTTCTTGGCGGAGGCTGCACCCTCTTCGCGCTGGGGCTTGGTGTCTTCGGGCCGAGGTAGTTCTTCAACGATCGCGGGCGGTGGAGGCGGCTCGGTCACATCGAAGATTTCGACCACTTCTTGCGGCAACTGCTCGCGCAGCGGCGGCGACAGGTTGATCAGCGCGAACGCAAGCGCGACGTGAATAGCTACCACCAGAAAGATGGTCGCGGCGCGGTCGCGTCGAGTGATCTGCGGCTGGTACATGATTGCCCAACGTTAACGAACGGGTGCAGGTTTCGTTACGCCTGCGGATAAGACAGCTTATCTGAGGCTCGCGGCGGCGCGGGCGCGGGCGCCGATTGCGGCAAGGTCGGTCTCGCCGGGCTGAACCAACCAGCTTCCGCCGACACACAGGACCGAGGGATGAGCTAGCCATTGCGGAGCGCTTTCCATGCGGATGCCTCCGGTCGGGCAAAAGCGCACGTCGCCGAACGGGGCGGCCAAGGCCTCCAAGGCAAGCATTCCACCCGCTGCCTCCGCGGGAAAGAATTTGAAGTGACCGAGGCCGAGGTCGAGTCCTCGCATGATTTCGCCCGCGGTTGCAACGCCGGGCAGGCAAGGGACACCGCTGGCGATTGCCGCACGGCCGAGCGTTTCGGTCAGGCCCGGCGAAACGATGAACTTGGCGCCGGCATCAATCCCCTCGTTAAGCATTCGATCGTTCAGCACGGTGCCGGCACCAACCACCGCCCCCTTAACAGCTGCCATGGCGCGCAATGACGCGAGCGCGCCGTTCGTTCGAAGAGTCACTTCAATCACCGGAAGTCCCGCCTCGACAAGCGTCTCGGCCAAGGCCACGGGATCGATCTCCCAGTCGATCACCAGTACCGGGATGACCGGCGCCATCCGCATGATCGAGTCGATGGTCATTGAAACTCCTTCGCGAAGGCAATGTCCGCAACCGCGATGGTCTTCACAGAATCGGTTCCATCGCATGGAGCATTGCCGATGCTCCATGTTCGGCATTGTCGGCAGTCGCCCGCATGAAGGCGAACAGTTCGCGGCCGGTTCCGAGCGGCGGTGGTGGTGGCGGCACGGCCTCCCGCCCTTCCAGATCGACGTCGACCGCCTCGAGCGTGCCGCGCGACCCGCACAGTCGGACGCGATCGCCATCGCGCAGCTTGCCGAGCGGTCCGCAATTCAGCGCTTCAGGGCAGACATGGATGGCGGCCGGCACGTTTCCGCTGGCCCCCGACATGCGGCCGTCGGTAACCAGTGCGACCCTGAAGCCCTTGTCCTGAAGGACGCCGAGCATTGGGGTCAGCTTGTGGAGCTCGGGCATGCCGTTGGCGCGCGGGCCCTGGAAGCGGACGACGACCACCACGTCGCGATTGAGCTCGCCTGCCTGGAACGCTGCGAGCGCCTCGTTCTGGTCGGAGAAGACTCGGCAGGTGCCTCGATCGTCCAGCGCTCCGGTGCGACCGCACTGGTCTTGAAGATCGCGCGACCCAGATTGCCGCCAACCAACCGCATTCCGCCGTCGACGCAGGAATGGATCGCTTGCCGGCCGGAGCATTTCGGGATCGTGCGTTTCCGTCACTTCGTCCCAGGCCAGTTGATCGCCGTCCAGCTTCGGATTGCCTGCATAAGCGGCGAAGTCGTCCGCTCCGGCCGTCAATGACGTCATCGTGAAGCAGGCCGGCGTCGAGCAACGTCCGGGTCGTGAAGGCCATTCCGCCAGCGTGGTGGAAGTCGTTCACGTCGCCGGAACCGTTGGGATAAACGCGGGCGATCAGCGGCACTGCTGCCGACAATTCGTCGAGGTCCTGCCAGTCGAACGATTATCCCTGCCGCCCGGGCAATGGCAGGCAAGTGAATGGCATGGTTGGTCGACCCGCCGGTCGCCAGCAACCCGACCGCGGCATTGACGATGGCACGTTCGTCGACGACCTGTGCCAGCGGCCTCACCTTGTCTCGCGCCAGTGCGGCGAGGCGATGCACCGCCGCACGCGTCAGCGCCTGCCGCAGCGGAGTGCCGGGATTGATGAAGGCGGCTCCGGGGATGTGCAGCCCCATCAACTCCATCATCATCTGGTTGGAATTGGCCGTGCCGTAAAAGGTGCAGGTGCCGGCGCCATGATAGCTAGCGGCCTCGGCAGCAAGCAGCTCTTCCTTGCCGACCTTCCCTTCTGCGAACAGCTGGCGAACTCGCTGCTTCTCCTTGTTGGCAAGGCCCGACGGCATTGGTCCGCCTGGCACCAGCAGCGCCGGCAGATGTCCAAAGCGGAGCGCACCGATCAGCAGTCCCGGAACGATCTTGTCGCAAATGCCGAGCATCGCCACGCCGTCGAACATGCCGTGGCTCAAAGCGACGGCGGTCGACAAGGCGATGATGTCGCGGCTGAACAGCGACAGGTCCATTCCCGGCTGGCCCTGCGTCACCCCGTCGCACATCGCCGGCGTCCCGCCCGCAACCTGCGCCGTGGCGCCGGCTTCGCGAGCGTAAATCTTCATCTGCTCGGGATAGCGGCCGTAAGGCTGATGCGCCGACAGCATGTCGTTGTAGGCGGTGACGATCGCGAGGTTCGGGCCCGCTCAAGGTGGCGGATCGCTTCCTTGTCCTCACCCGCGGCGGCGAAGCCATGGGCGAAATTGCCGCAACTGAGGCGCGGCCGGCTGATGCCGCGCTCGGCCTCGGCTGCCATCAGGTCGAGATAGCGTTTGCGCGAAGGCTTCGACCGTTCGATGATCCGGTCGGTGACGGCGGCAATCCGCGCGTCGAGCCTAGTCATGCCAATGAACTCCGTCCCGCTCGGTCAGGGCAATCGCGGCCGATGGACCCCAACTCCCCGCGCCATAGGGTTTCGGCACCAGGCCCGCCTCGGTCCAGGCGGCGCGGACCTGGTCGATCCACTGCCACTGCGCCTCAACCTCATCGCGGCGCACGAACAAGGTGGGATCCCCGTCGATCAGGTCGAGCATCAGCCGTTCATAGGCAATCCGGCGCCGCGCATCGGCGAATGCGTTGGCCATCCCGACATCGAGCGGCACTTCGCGCAGTCGAATGCCTTCCCGGTCAAGGCCAGGCGTCTTGGCCATCACCAGCAAGCGGATATTTTCCTCGGGCTGGATGGAAATGACCAGCTTGTTCGGTTGGGTTCGCGCCCCGCGCGCGGCGAAGATCGAGTGGGGCACGCATTTGAACTGGATGTAGATTTCGGTCTTGCGGTCCGCCATCCGCTTGCCGGTGCGGAGATAGAAGGGCACGCCGGCCCAGCGCCAATTATCGACATGGGCCTTCAGCGCGACGAAAGTCTCGGTCGCCGATGCCTTTCCCAGCTCCTCGGCATAGCCCTTGACCGGCTGGCCCACCGACCGCCCCGTCGCCATATTGGCCGGTGACGACGTGATCGGAAACGTCGTCGGCACGGATCGGGCGAAGCGAGCGCAGCACCTTGACCTTCTCGTCGCGCACCGAGGTCGCGTCGAACTCTGCGGGCGGCTCCATCGCCACCAGCGCGACCAGCTGCAGCATATGGTTCTGCACCATGTCGCGCAGCGCGCCGGCGCTGTCATAATAGCCGCCGCGATCCTCCAGCCCGACGGTTTCGGCGACCGTGATCTGGACATGGTCGATATGCGCCGAGTTCCACAGCGGCTCGAACGTCGAATTGGCGAAGCGCAGCGCGAGCAGGTTCTGGACCGTTTCCTTGCCCAGATAATGGTCGATGCGGAACGTCCGCTCCTCCGGGAAGGCGGCCGCCACCGCGTCGTTGATCTCGCGGCTCGAGCCGAGGTCGCTGCCCAGCGGCTTTTCGAGCGCAAGGCGGACCCTTGGCCCGGTCAGGCCAGCCGAGGCGAGCCCGTCGATCGTCGGCTTGAACAGCGAGGGCGCGGTCGACAGGAAGATGGCGAGCCCGTCGTCGGGATCGACTTTCTTGGCCAGCGCGCTTGAAACCTTCGGGCTTGGTCGCGTCGAGCGCCACATAGGTCAGCCGGCGCGAGAAGACCAAGGCGGACTTGGGGTCGTAGAAATTATGCGGGACATGTTCCTTCAGCGCCTCGACCGCGCTGGCCCGGAACTGGTCGTCGTCAAGCTCGCTCCGCGCCGTGCAGACGATCTTGAAGTTGTCGGGCAGCAGGCCGTCGGCGTGGAGAGCGTAGAGCGAGGGCAACAGCATGCGATGCGCCAGGTCGCCGGTCGCGCCGAACAGCAACAGCGTTGAAACCTTGTCCGCGGTCATTCCTACTCCCTAGACGTTGGCAGGCATTCTGGCGAAGCGATCATTGCTTAACGACCGTAACGCCCCGAGGTGACCGAGCAAGGGCGGAGGAATGTTCCTGCTTGCCCGGTTGGTTTGGAGTGAGGGAAGAACTGGCTTGAAGCCGTCGCCGCTGCTGAGCAAGCTTCAAACCGAGTCGAGGCGGCGATATTGACGCCTCCGACCAGCCCGCCGCCGCTCAATTGGCCGCCATTCTCACCTCGTGGCGGCCGGTAGTTTATTGACTCTTGTTAAATTTGCGTAAACCATGACGGATTGGTTTCAACGCAGCAAGGGGGTGCGACGTGGCCACCATCGAAGCAACTCGTTCCAGTAACAAGCGATATTTCGTCACTGGCGCCGCAATCATCGCGGTGGCCGTGGGAGCCTATGGGCTCGGCCGCATCTATCCGCCGCTCGGCCCGGCCGAGGGAACGATCACCGCAGCTGGGCGCTATGTCTCGCCCCAGATCGGGGAAGGCGACGTCGCGCTTGGCGATACGTCCATACCGAAGCTGATGCAGACCGACGCCTTCGAGGTGATGTCGAAGAATCCGAGTTTCCGCACCTTGGCGAGCGACCCGGGCTTCGCGGCGCTTGCGCAGAATAGCCAGGCGATGGCGGCCATCGCCGCCAATCCGCAGGCCTTTAGCGCCTTGGCCAAGAACCCACAGGCATTCCAGGCGACGCTGAGTTCCGCTCAAGCAGTCTCGGCGGTGGCGCGTAATGCCGATGCCGCCCAGTCGAAGGCTTTTGCCGCCATGGCACGGCAGCCTCAGGCCTTTGCAGCACTCGCCAATCATCCGCAGGCGTTTGCGGCGATTGCCCGCAATCCGAGCGCCTTTGCGATCTTCTCCAAGGACGCCAGCGCCTTCCAGGCGGCCGCGCGCAATCCGTCGGCGATGGCGGCGATGTCGAAGGACGCGCAGGCCTTCCAGGCGCTATCGCGTGATGCCAGTGCCATGCAGGCCATTTCCCGCGACGCCAGCGCGTTCAGCGCGATTGCCACCAATGCCGATGCGTTCAAGGCGCTTGCCGCCAATGCCCAGGCATTGTCGATGGCGGCGAAGAGCGCCGACGCCTTCAGTGGCTATGCGGCCCGCGCCAATGTCAATTCCCAAGCGGCCGCTGCGATGGCTCAAAACGCCTCTGCCTTCCAGGCATTGTCGATGCAGCCTCAGGCTTTCGCTGCGATCGCACAGCATCCGCAGGCTTTTGCGGCACTCGGCAAGCATCCGCAGGCGCTCGCGGCGATCGCCCGCAATCCGAGCGCCTTTGCAAGCTTCGCCAAGGATGCCAGCGCATTCTCGGCGGCGGCGCGCAATCCATCGGCCATGGCGGCAATGTCGAAGGACGCTCAGGCGTTCCAGGCACTGTCGCGTGATGCCAGCGCGATGCAGGCCATTTCCCGCGACGCCAATGCATTCAGCGCGATTGCGAAGAACGCGGACGCCTTCAGCGCCCTCGCCGCAAATGCCAAGGCTTTCAGCGCGGCGACAAACGCCAATGCACTGCAGGCAGTGGCTACCAATGCCGAGGCCTTCAAGGCTCTCGCCGCCAATGCCAATGCACTCGCTGCCGCAGCCCAGGCTGCACAGGCGTTCAACGCGGCGTCGGCTGCTGCGCATTTGGCTTCGCAGGGACAATTCAACGCCCGGGCGATGCAGGCAATGGCTGCCAATCCGCAGGCATTTGCGGCCATGGCCGCACAGCCGGCGGCCTTCGCCGCGGTCGCCAAGGACGCCAACGCACTACAGGCCATTGCGCGCAACGCCAATGCGCTCAATGCGCTGCAGGGCGTGCATCAGTTCCAGGCACTGGCTGCCAATCCGTCCTTTGCAGCTGCCATGAAGGACGCCAGTTTCGCAGCAAGCTTGAGACAATAGCGCTTCCGGGCCGCGTCTTGGCCCGAAAGGGGGGTGATGAACGGGGGAAAAGCGCGTCGCGACCGGCGCTGGGCAAGGCGACTGGCGGCGGTCTGTCTAGGCAGCGTCGCGACCGGCGCTTGGGCGCAGGCCCAACCGGAGCCGTTACCCCCTCAGCCGCCTACGACCACGATAGAAGAAGCGCCCGCTCCGACGGCTGATGACAATGCGCCCGTTGCGCCGCCCCCGGCCGAAGACAAAGTCGAAGAGCCCAAGCATGCGCCTCCGAACGCTGGCGGCATTCCGCTGTCGACGCTGGAGACGAAAAACCAGTCCCTGCTCTATTTCGATCCCGTCCAAACCTATCTGACGCCCTACGTCGCCCGGGCGTTCGAAAATGCGATCGAATGGCACAAGCAGCGCTTGCACTGGGATCCGTGGGATCGGACCACGGTCCTGCTCAAGGATTTCGGCGACTTCGGCAATGCCGCTGCCCGTTCATCGCCGAACAATGCGCGTGCTGCTGGACGTCGCGCCGCTGTCGCAGAGAATGGAAACGTTCACGCCGGGCGAACGGTTCTTCACGCTCATCAATCACGAGCTTGCGCACGTTGCCACGCTTGACGCCTACAACAAGAAAGACGCCTTCTGGCGGAGGTTCCTCGGCGGCAAGCCGATGCCGATCCAGGAACATCCGGAATCGATCCTCTACAACTATCTAACGACGCCCCGGAACAACGTCCCGCGCTGGTATGCGGAAGGGTCGGCCGTGTTCTTCGAAACCTGGATGGCCGGAGGTCTTGGACGGGCCCAGGGCGGCTATGACGAGATGGTGTTCCGCGCCAAGGTTCGTGACGGCGACACGCTTTATTCTCCGCTCGGCCTGGAAAGCGAAGGCATTGCCATCGATTTCCAGATCGGCGCCAACGACTATCTCTATGGCACTCGCTTCTTCTCATGGCTGGCGCTGACCTATGGCCCCGAAAAGGTCCTGCAATGGCTGCGACGGGAAGACGGCAGCGCGGCATTCTACGCGACGCAATTCCATCGCGTATTCGGTAAGCCGCTCGACGATGCATGGAGCGACTGGCACGGTTGGGAACGCGAGTTCCAGAAGGTCAACCTCGCCAGGCTCTCCGCCTATCCGCTGACCGAGGTACAGCATCTCAGCCCCCGCGGCCTGGGGTCCATGTCCCGCGGCTATGTCGATGAGCGGACCAACCGGCTGGTCGCTGCATTCCGCTTTCCTGGGCAGATCGGATTCATCGGCACGATGGACCTGGACACCGGCAAGCTTCGCAAGCTCGCCGACCTCAAGGGCATGATGCTCTATTTCGTGACGAACGTCGCGTTCGATCCGGACAGCCGCAAGGCCTATTATATCAACGACAACCGCGCCTTTCGCGATCTCATGGAAGTCGATGTCGATACCGGCAAGGAAGCGCATGCTCCTGCGCGATGCCCGCATCGGCGACATCGTCATCAATCCCCGGGACAAATCGATCTGGGGCATCCGCCATCAGAACGGCTATGCGACCATCGTCCGGATCCCGCCGCCCTATGCCGGCTTCAACCAGATCCACACCTTCGATTACGGCATCACGCCATTCGATCTCGACATCTCGCCCGACGGTTCGCTGATGTCCGCCAGCTATGGCGAAGTGAACGGCACCCAGTCGGTCAGGGTGTGGCAAACCCAGGCTTTCGAGGAGACAGGATCGCCGGAGGAAGTGGCGCGGCTCGATCTGCCGCCGTCGACTCCCGAAGGCTTCACCTTCTCGCCCGATGGCAAGTCGCTTTACGGCACCAGCTACTTCACCGGCGTGTCGAACGTCTTCCGCTTCGATATCGCGACCCAGAAGTATGAGGTGTTGTCCAACGCCTCGACTGGCTTCTTTCGGCCCATGCTGCGGCCCGACGGGCAGCTGCTCGTCTACGAATATACCGGCAAGGGATTGAGCCCGTCGCTGATCCGCCCCGAAAAGCGCGAGGACCTCGGCACGGTCGAATTCCTCGGGACCAAGGTCGTCAACACCCACCCCGAGCTCAAGGAGTGGGGCGTCGGCTCTCCGGCGAAAATCGACCTCGACTCGCTGGTGACCGAGACGGGGCATGTACCGCGCGACCGATCGGATGAGGCTCGCCGCATCCTATCCGGTGGTCGAAGGCTACAAGCAGAAACCGGCGGTCGGCTATTACTGTCCATTTCGAGGATCCGCTGCAGTTCCACCAGTTGAGCGCCACGCTTAGCGTGTCGCCGTTCGTCGATTTGAAGGACAGCGAACGCCTCCACGCGGACATCGAATATCGTTCGCTCAACTGGAAGGCGCGCTACTGGCATAACGACGCCGACATCTATGACCTGGCCGGGCCGGTGCTTGCGCAGCCGCAAGGGCGATGCCTTCATCCTCAGCTACGAGAAAGCCAAAATCTATGACCCGCCGCGGCAACTCGACGTTTTCGGCAGCGCGGCCGCCTACTTCGGGTTGGAGCAGCTTCCGTCGGCGCAAAATGTGTCCAGCCCGAAGGATATTTTTTCGGCCGAGCTAGGCGTTCGCTACACCAATACGCGCCAGTCGCTGGGCGGCGTCGACCATGAAAAAGGCATTGCCTGGCGCGTGGTCAGCGGCATTGATGGCGCCGACGGCGACGCCTTCCCGCACGTGTGGGGAGGTATCGATTATGGCGTGCCACTGCCGCTCTCGAACAGCTCGGCCTGGGTTTACGCCCAGGCGGGCATCGCCGGTGGAAGGTCGGAAAGTCCGCTTGCCGCTTATTATTTCGGCAGTTTCCGAAACAACTACGTCGATAACCGGCCGGAGAAGCGCTATCGCGAGCTGGAGAGCTTTCCGGGCTTCGAGATCGACGAGATCACGGCGCGCAAGTTCGCCAAGCTGACGGGCGAGATCAACCTGCCGCCGCTGCGATTTGCCGAAGTCGGAACATCCGCATTTTTCCTGAGCTATGCCCGCCCGGCGCTCTTCGGTGGGACGATGCTGCTCGGCTCGCCTGAAAAGAGGAGCTATCGGCTTTACAACGTCGGCGCGCAGGTCGACCTGGGTTTCACGGTCATCATGCGCCTGCCGATGGTCTTCTCGTTCGGCATCGCCCGCGGCTTTGGCGACAGGGATATCGACGGACGAACGGAGTGGCTGGCATCGCTAAAGATATTGTAAGGCGTCTGCCATGATCTTCGCCGAGATCGTCGATTGGTCGATAGCGCTGGTACCGGTGCTGCTGATGGCGGCACTGTTCGTCTGGCTCGACGTGTTCAAGCTGATGTCGGTGAGCGAGATGATCGGCCTGCTTCTGCTCGGTGCATTGGCCGCCCTCGTCGCTTGGCCGGTAAGCGGCCAGATGCTCGATAATCTGCCGATGGGCTACAGCTTTTACAGCCGGATGGTCGCACCGTGGATCGAGGAAGCACTGAAGGGCGCGGCGCTGGCGCTGCTGATCGCGACGAACCGGATCGGCTACAAGCTAGATGCGGTCATTTCCGGCTTCACGATCGGCGCCGGTTTCTCGGTGGTTGAGAATATTCTCTACCTCGTCCGCTTCCCTGAGCTGTCGGCGTCGGTCTGGATGGTTCGCGGCCTTGGCACCGCGGTCATGCATGGTGCGACAACCGCAATTCTCGCCGCCGTGACGCATGAGTTGATCGAGCGTTCACTACGGAATCAAGGCGCAAGGCGTGGCTTCAATCTCTTGTGGATGCTGCCCGGCTATTTGGTCGCCAGTCTGATCCATTTGACGTTCAACCATTTCCCCAGCCAGCCGATGCTGGTGATGATCGTCACCCTGATTGTCGCACCGGTGCTCCTGATTGCGCTGTTTCGACTCGGCGAAAGCGAAACTCACCAATGGCTGACCGAGGAAAGCGAGGCGCATCGTCGCTGGCTGGAGGAATGGAGAGCGGGTGGCTTTCCAGCCGACGCAAGCGGTCAGCGGATCAAGTCTCTCGCGGCACGACTTAAACCCGAGCAGGCGACCCTGATCCGCGATTTTTGCATCGTCAAAGCCGAGTTGGTCCTTGCCGCCGAGGAGGAATTGCTCGACCGCGACCGGAAGCTGGAAGAAGGCGAGGCGGAGAGACTCCGCGCTGCCTTTGCCAGGCTGGAAGAAGTCAAGCAGGCGATCGGAAAAGTCGGCTATGCCGCGCTCAACCGGCAACTGCCGTTCAGTGCCAACGACGAGTGGGAGTTGGGAGAGCTTCGGGAACTTATCGACCGGTGACGCTCGCCCTCATTCCCGCCAAAGCTGCGGATGAGCCCTGCGAAGCTCAGCCAGCTTTGGCACGTCGTTGACGATCACATATCGTGAGCTCGGGTTCTTGCGCATGTAATCCTGGTGATACGGTTCAGCTAGGACGAACCGGCCGCCTTCAATTCGGGTTGCGATCGGCCGCTTGTATCGGCCCGACGCCCGCAATTGCGCCAGGAAGCGCTCCGCCACCTGTCGCTGCTGCGCATTCTGGGGGAAAATCGCTGACCGATATCGCGGGCCGACGTCGGGTCCCTGCCGGTTAACCTGGGTCGGATCGTGCGCGACCGTGGCGAAAATCTCCAGGAGCTGACCGTAACTGATCTGCGCAGGGTCAAAGCTTATCCGAACTACCTCGGCGGGTTCCAGGCCTTGATTGCTGGATCGGGTCAAACCGGTCCGTGTCCCGCCCGCGAAACCCGAAACGACATCGCGAACGCCCTTTACATGCTCAAACACGCCCTCGACGCCCCAGAAACAACCGCCGGCCAGGACCGCCGTCTCCAACCTTTCGGCGGCGGCTGGTTGTTCCATCGCCAGGCCAACCAGCGAAGCCGCAACAAGCAACGCGGTGCCTCGCCGCCTATGATGGATGCGCGGCAAATCTGTCACAATCGGCAGGCAACCAACCTTATCCTTCATTCACGCTTCTCCCTGATGGCTTGACTTGGCTTCACACAAACGCTGTTGATGGAAGGGGGCCACGCGACGCGGGAAGATGATGCACCGTGTGACCCCCTCTCCCGCTTTCGCGCGGAACACCGGCCGAACCCAATTGACGCCGAGTGTCCCGTGCGAATGCCAGACCAAGCCCAGTGGGATTGGGGCCCAAGGTCTCTTGGCTGGTCTGGCACGAGATCGGACATTGCTAACGCATCTCCTTGGCAAGACTCAGAAGTCGAGGGTTACGCCGGCGTAGACATAGCGGCCGAGAGCATCCCAGGTGCCAGGATAGGTGTTGCCGTTGCACGGACCGGCTGGGCACGAGCCCGCAGCTGAAGTCATCAGCGGCGGATCATTGTCGAAGATGTTATTGACGCCGACGCGCAGGTTGTAATGGTCGCCGAAGCTGTAGGTCGTGGCCCAGTCGAAGTAATGCTGTGCCTTGACCTTGTCGCTCAGCTGCGGAGTGGCGCCACCCAATTCCTTGCTCTCATGAGCGACTTTGCCCATCATCCGCCACTGCAACGACCAGCCGATACCGTTCGGCATCTGCAACGTCGCCCGCATCTTGTGCCGCCATTTGGGAAGCGGAGCGCTGCTGGACACGACCGAGCCGCTGCAGGTGGTACCGTACAGGCCGGCACAGTCGTAGGGCTCTGCCAAGCCGTTGTCGGTGACATATTTCTTCAACCACGTGCCGACGAAGCTGGCCGTCAAATTGCCGATGCCGCCAATCCGATGGCTGTATGAAGAGTTGAAGTCGAAGCCGCTGGTCTTGATTCCGCCGACGTTGGTCGGGGTGTCGACGACGAAGCCGTCGGGCGATAGCCATAGCGAGCCTGCCGCGTTGCGGTGAATCAGCGCGCATGATGGAGCGGTCGTCGTTGCGGTGGAATTGTCGATACAATCCTGGAGGATGGTATCGGCACCGAAGCCCTGGATCGCGTCGTCGACCTTGATCGTCCAATAGTCGATGGTCAGCGCAAACCGCGGCAGGAAGCTCGGCTCAAGAATTACGCCCACCGTTTTGGTCGTCGCCTTTTCCGGGTTCAGAAGTGGGTTGCCGCCGAGCAGCCCGTTGTACTGGGCGGCCGGGTTAAGCGTCGGCTGCTGGCCGACAACAAGGCCCTGCGCCAGGCAGCCGTAGTCGGTCGGTCCGACCGGAGCGTCACCGCACGGATCGGTACCGCCGTCGAGGCCGACGAACTGCGGAGCGAACAGTTCCTGGATGTTCGGTGCACGAACTGCCCGGTTGTACGCGGCACGGAGGCGGACATCGCGGATCGGAGCGAATTCGAGACCGAACTTGTAGGTGCTGGTATCGTATTTGCGATCGACACCCTCCGTGGTGTTGGAGTGGGTCGAATACCAGGATTTACGATAGCCGGCGCTCACCGACAGATCGTGGATGAAATTGTCCTGGACGATCGGGAATTGGGCCTCGGCGAAAATTTCCTTCACATTGAAATTGCCGTCGACCGCAAGGGTCGGGGCGCCCTGGCCGGTGAGGTCGCCCGACTGGAACGATTGGTCGGGGTTCAGGACCAGGCTTTCCTTGCGATATTCGAAACCGGCGTTCACGCCGATGCCGTCTTCCGCCCAGGGAGTTTTGACGCCCCATTCACCAAGCGCGCCGGTGAAGTTGATGTTGGCGACCTGCTCCGACGTCCTGCCTTCCATCACGCCGAAGACGTTGAGATAGTTGATCGATGCGGCAGAAGGCGTTCCGAAGATGTCATAGGGAACGCAGGTGGGATCGCTGCCGTCGAGCACCGAGCGGCAGATCGGGTCGAATGCGACGGTTCGGGGGTCGTCGACGACGTTCAGGGCGCGATTGAGGCGAGCAATCGAAAACTCGTTGCGGAACACCTGGGAGTAGTTGGTCCGGCCATATTGGTAATAGGCATCGTAGGACCAGACGGGGCTGAGATCGCCCTTCGACCCGACCACGCCACGGAAGTTGGTGTGGCTCAATTCGGCAATGCGCGGCCCGCCTTCGACGTTACGACGAAGCAGGTTGAAGTAGCCCTGCTGATATTCGGTGCCGGTCGAATCGACGAAGTTGATCGGGGTCGTGTTGCTGGGGTCTGGATTGTAAGCCGCACCTGCCGCAACCGGGAAGTTGCCGATGAAATCGACAATGAGGTTGTCCGGACCGCAAACGATGTCATGGGCCTGCGACGACATAAACGGATTGTCGCAGTTCAGCGTGAAGGTGTTGCCGAAGTCGCCGGACGGAGCGATCTGCGCCTTCGTGAAATCGTCCATGAACATGAACTCTAGGTACGGCCTGATCGCCGGCGTGATTTCATAGTTCGCGAACGCACCGGCAATGTAACGCTCATCCGGACGCTGGAAGTAGTTGTACGGGTTGAAGTTGAACAGCGTGTTGCCGTTCTGCAGCGTCCGGTTCGGACCGAATGTGTAGACCGTCGAGGTTCCGTCGGTAACGTCGTCATTGAACAGCAACGCATTGCCTTCGGCCGAGGTGAACGAGCCGGCGCAGGTCGGATTGCCCGCACCACCTAGAGCGCAAACGCTGAAATCGCGACGATCCTGGGTAACTGCGTTGACCTTGCGATAGCCGAAATAGGCCATGACATGACCGCGATTGTCGTCGAAGCTGGTGCCGATCGCCAGCGTCCCGTCGAAGGTGCCGCCATCGGTGACACGGCCGCCCGGATAGCCGTAGCCGTTGAGGCCCTGGCCGATGCGGGTGTCGAGCGCGTCGCAGACCGTGCGATCGTTGGTGATGCCCGGGCATGTGTTGTTGTGGTTGTAGAAGCTGTACTGGCCATCGAACCGGATGCCGGTGAATTCGGTATCCATGATGAAGTTGACGACGCCGGCGACGGCGTCCGCGCCGTAGGTCGACGAAGCGCCGCCCGTCAGAACTTCGGCCCGCTTCACGATCGCCGATGGGATCATGTTAAGGTCGGCGGCCTGGGTAGTGCTGTTGGGATCACCCGGCGCGAGACGACGTCCGTTGACGAGCGTCAGGGTACGCTTCGAACCCAAATAGCGAAGATCGACTTCGGCGGTACCGGTGGCGCCATTGGACATTGACGATGTCATCGATGCGCCGACCGACGGCAGCGTATTGAGCAGGTCTTCGACCCTGGTCGTTCCCGACAGCTTGAAATCCTGGCCGGATACCACCGTCACCGGAGAAACGGATTCCAGGTTCGCCTGCGGAATGCGGGTGCCAGTAACGACAATGTCCTTGCCGCCTTCATCGGCGGGCGGAGCGGCGTCGCCAGGTTGCGCCTCCATCTGCGCCGGTGGCTGCGCTTCAACCGGTCCGGTTGGCGCGTCGGAAGCCGGCATATCCTGGGCCAGCGCCGGCGTGGCTAGCAGACCGGCGGAAACCAAAAGTGTCGTGGCCATGAGCCGGTGACGGAAATCGAGCATAACGGTGCATCCCCTTTCGAGTAATCACTCTCGGTTAGGGGTCGAGCACAGTTGAAGCCGTTTGCCATCGAAGCGGCATTTTTTGCAGTCGGACGTTCTCAATTGCGGGTGAACGTTGAAAAGTTGAGCCCGAACAGCAGTCGACAAAGCCCTTCCGGACCCTCATCTTCGCCCCGTGGCCACCAATTTGTTGCGATCGATTGGGGACATTCACGTCCCGGAGCTCGCGGTTCATGATCCCGAGCAACCACTTCGCGCGCGCACTCGAGCGGCACTTTGGCTGACACTGGCGGTCTGGGGCTCGGGCTATTTCCTGCTGACCCTTGGAACGGCGCTCAGCGGCAATGAGCATCTACCGGCGATCGCCGGGATGCGGATCGTGACCACGATCATCGGCTTCGGCTTTTGCTACCTGATCCACCTGTTGCTTGGGCATCCGAGGCTTTCCACCACGAAGCGCAGGCTGATCGCGCTGGCCTGCGTCACTCCGATCGCGGCGGAGATTTATGCCTGGATCGCATATTTTACCGTCGCGGCAGTCGATCCCAGCCTCGACCTAAAGAACTTCAACTGGAGCGATGCCGTCCGGACCATCGCGTTCTGGACTTGGTTCTTTCTCGCCTGGGCCGGTCTCTATCTGGCCTTGATGTACAGCTTTGACGTCCAGGAGGAACAGCATCGGTCGGCCCAGCTCAGGGAACAAGCCCACGTCGCCAAGCTGCGCGCGCTCCACAGCCAGATCAACCCGCATTTCCTGTTCAACAGCCTGAATTCGGTATCCGCGCTCATTCTCGACAAGAATACCGACAAGGCCGAAGAAATGGTGGTCAAGCTGGCTCGGTTCCTTCGCCTTGGCCTCAGCGCCGATCCGACGCGGAAGATCCCGCTGGAGCTCGAGGTCGAACTCCAGCGCTCTTACCTCGATATCGAGCAGCTGCGTTATCCGGACCTAGCGGTGGAAGTCGATGTTCCCGAAGAGTTGAACGGTGCGCTCGTCCCATCGCTGATCCTTCAGCCGATCGTCGAGAATGCGGTAAAATATGGCGTAGCCGAAGCCTCGCCACCGGCAACCATCGCGATCCGCGCAATGGCAAGCGGCGAGCAACTGACGATCGAGGTGATCGATAGCGGCAAGGGTTCCAAGCAGGCTTCTCCCGGAGGCGGCATCGGCCTTGCAAATATCCGTCAGCGGCTGGACTTGTTGTACGGAGGGGCGACTGACCTGGTCGCAGGCCGCGAACCTGACGGTCAATTCCGGGTTCAGCTCTCCCTTCCTCTGGAGACCGCATGACTCCGCTCCGTGTCATGACGGTCGACGATGAATCCCTGGCCTTGAGGCGCCTCAGGCTGTTGCTTCAGACCCTTCCGGAGGTGGAGCATGTCGGTGAAGCCAGCGGCTGCGCCGAGGCGCATGCCAAGATCAGCGAGCTCAGCCCGGATGCCGTCCTGCTCGACATCAAGATGCGTGACGGAAATGGCTTTGACGTGGTCGAAGCCATTGCGGATCGGGCCAACCCGCCATTGATCATCTTCGTGACCGCCTTCGACCAGTTTGCACCGCGCGCCTTCGACAATGCGGTCGTCGACTATCTGTTGAAACCGGTCGAGCGCGACCGCTTGGCGCTGGCGTTGCAAAGGGCTCGCCAGCAACTTCAGGCCAAAGATGCGGAACAGCGGGTCCAGGAGCTTCAGCAGGTCCTGCGAGAACTTCAGGAACGCGTCCAATTCCGATTCAATACCGGCCTTCGAGACTGAATTCTGGCTGCGCGGAACGGGCGGCCTGATCAGGGTACCAGTCGATACCATCGACTGCGTCAGCAGCGCTGACGAATATGTCGCCATCCACACCCCTTCGGGATCGCACCTGATGCGCGGCTCGATCCGCCAGTTCGCCCAGAGGGTCGAGCCTGGACTGTTCGTAAGAGTGCACCGGCAGTGGCTGGTCAAGCGAACCGCTATTGCCAGGCTGATGCCGCGGCCCATCGGCCAGACCGAAATCGTCCTTCGCAATGGCCGCCGGCTTCCGGCCGGGCGCGTCTATCTCAAGCAGCTGAGGAAGAGCATTCGCAGCGAAATTCGCTAGCTCGTCGCCCACGGACCCGCGATTGGCTTTGAATGGCGCTGGCCTGTTTCCGAAGCGGCAAACAGGCGCTAGTGGCATCGCAATGCTCAAGACGACCTCCGCCAACCTCGACGCACTCAGGGCCCTCGACGACAGGCTACGCTGGTTGTCGGCGTGGACCATTCACCACGCCAATCACATCCGCGAAAGCGCCGACGGGCTGAAGGTCGGTGGGCACCAGGCGAGTTGCGCGTCGATGACCGCGATCATGGCCGCGCTCTACTTCCATGCGCTCGGCCCCAACGACCGGGTCGCGGTCAAGCCGCATGCCGGGCCGGTGCTCCATGCGATCCACTACCTGCTCGGCTCGCAAAGCCTCGACCAGCTCAAGAATTTCCGCGGCTTCGGCGGCATGCAGAGCTATCCCAGCCGGACCAAGGACAAGATCCCGGTCGACTTCTCGACCGGATCGGTCGGCCTTGGCGTCGCCATCACCGCTTTCGCCAGCCTGGTGCAGGACTATCTGACTGCCCATGGCATGATGGCCGAGGAGGATCGCGGCCGTTTCGTCGCGCTGATCGGCGATGCCGAGCTCGACGAGGGCAATATCTACGAATGCCTGATCGAGGCGCTACAAGCACGACATCCGCAATTGCTGGTGGATCGTCGACTATAACCGCCAGAGCCTCGACGCGACCTCGGCCGACCGGATGTTCGAGCGGTTCGACGAGATTTTCGCGTCGTGCGGCTGGCGGACGATCGAGCTGCGCTACGGCAAGCGGCTGGGCGCGGCTTTGGCCAAGCATCCGGTGGTCAAGGACTGGCTCGACGAGCTGCCCAACGCCGATTTCGCCGCCCTCTCCTTCCAGGGCGGCGCGGCCTGGCGGGCGCGGATTGAGGCGGACCTCGGCAAGAAGTCGTCCGCGTTCCTGAAAGAGCATGACGACGAAGCGCTTGGCGCACTGATGACCGACCTCGGCGGCCATTGCATGGAAACCTTGGTCGAGGCGTTCGACGCGGCGCAGGACGATGTCCCCACCCTGTTCGTCGCCTGGACGGTCAAGGGCTTCGGCCTGCCGTTCGCCGGCCATAAGGACAATCACTCCGGGCTGATGAACCCGACCCAGGCCGCCGCTCTGCGCGATTCGATGGGGATCAAGGAAGGCGAGGAATGGGAGCCGCTGGGCGGCATCGGTGGCAACGAACGGCCTGGGGTCGAGGCGCTGATCGAACGCAGCCGCATCGCCCGCGAGAAGAGGGCGCGATCGTTCGGGCAGATTGCCGATCCCCGCAATCCCCGCGCCGCAGGGCGACGGAGCAATCGACCCAGGCGGCGTTCGGCCGGATCCTGCTCGACCTCAGCCGGGCCGGCGGCGAGCTGGCCGATCGCATCGTCACGACCTCGCCCGACGTCACCGTCTCGACCAACCTCGGCGCCTGGGTGAACCAGCGCGGGCTGTTCAAGCGGCGCGAGATGAAGGATGTATTCGCTGCTGCAAAGATTGCGTCTGCGCAAAAATGGTCGGCTACCAATCAAGGCCAGCATATCGAACTGGGCATCGCCGAATCCAACCTTTTCCTGATGCTGGCCGCCCTCGGCCTGTCGGGCGATTTGTTCGGGCAGCGGCTGGTGCCGATCGGCACCCTCTACGATCCGTTCATCGCCCGCGGCCTCGATAGCCTCAACTACGCCTGCTACCAGGATGCGCGCTTCCTGCTGGTCGCGACCCCGTCGGGCCTGACGCTTGGGCCGGAGGGCGGCGCGCACCAGTCGATCAACCCGCCGCTGATCGCGCTCGGCCAGCCCGGCCTTCGCCACTATGAGCCGGCCTATGCCGACGAACTGGCGGCGATGATGGAAGAAGCGTTCCGGCTGATCGACGATCCCGATGGCGAATCCACCTATCTTCGTCTGTCGACCCGTTCGATCGATCAGGTCGAGCGCGCCAATGACGACTGGAAGGAAGGTGCGCTGAAGGGCGGCTATTGGCTGAAGGAGCCGGGCGCCAACGCCGAGGCCGCGATCGTCGCGATGGGCGCGCTGATGCCCGAAGCGCTGGCGGCGTGGGAGGAACTCAGCGCCGACATGCCCGGACTCGGCCTGCTGGCGGTCACCTCGCCCGACCTGCTTCACCGCGGCTGGACCGCTGCTCAGGCAGCGCGCTGGCAGGGCGGCCGCGAGCCGAGCCACGTCGAACAATTGCTGTCGCGCCTTGCCCCCGGCGCCGGACTTGTGACGCTGTGCGACGCGGCCCCTGCCTCGCTGAGCTGGCTCGGCGGCGTGCTCGGCCAGCGGGTCGCGCCGCTTGGCGTCGAGCGGTTCGGCCAGACCGGCAGCCTGTCCGATCTCTATGCTGCCTACCGCCTCGACGGCGCTGCAATCACCGAAGGCATTGCCGAAATACTGCTGCCGCAAACGGCTTCTTAAGGATAATCCTTCTACCCCAAGAGGGATGGACCGCCCCACGAATCCGCTCGACCTGTTGCTCGCCGCCGAGCTCGACCATGCCCGAGACATGCTGGTGATGATGGGTGACGAGCTGGCGATGAGCCCGGAGGTCGTTGCCGAGCATGGAATGGCGCTGCAGGCGGTCGACATCGTCGGCCAGATGCTCGGCCACATCGCCAACGTCGTCCGCGCCCAGGACCGGGGCGAAGCGATCGACCGCATCGGCATGTGCGAACTCAGGGCCAAGCTTAGCGCCGCTTGAGGCGCGCCCGCGCCTCGCCTAAGGCTTGCGAATGGCAGGACGATATTTCGACGAGTGGAAGGTCGGCGATGTCATCGCCCATGCCGTCACCCGCACCGTTACCGAGACCGACAATGTGCTGGTCTCCGCGCTCACCCACAATCCGCAGCCGATGCACCTCGACCATGAGGTGGCCGGGGCGAGCGAGTTCGGCAGGCCGCTGGTCAATTCGGTCTACACCTTCGGCCTGATGGTCGGCGTGTCGGTCAGCGACACCACGCTCGGCACTCTCGTCGCCAACCTCGGCTATGACCGGCTCATCTTCCCCGCACCGGTGTTCGTCGGCGACACGCTGCGCAGCGAAAGCGAGTGCCTCGAGGTGCGCGAAAGCAAGTCGCGCCCCAATGCCGGCATCGTCACCTGGGAGCACCGCAGCTTCAACCAGCGCGGCGAGCTGGTGTGCAAATGCAGTCGCTCAGCCTTGTTGTTGAAGAAGCCGCAATGATGGACCGCGGCCCCCCGCCGCGCAGCTGGCTGTTCGTTCCGGCGGACAGCAACAAGAAAATGATGCGGGCGCTGGAAAGCGATGCGGACGCCGTCATCTTCGATCTTGAGGACAGCGTTGCTCCGGCCCGGAAGATGATTGCCCGGGAGTTGCTCAGCCTCCTCCCAACCCGGAGCGATGGAGAGCCCGAGCGATGGGTTCGAATCAATCCGATCGGCACCGACGCGCACGACGACGACCTTGAAGCGCTCGATGATTTCGACATTGAGGGCATTGTCTTGCCGAAGGCCGAAAGCGGCGACGACGTGGACGATCTTTGCTGCCGCACTCGCTCCTCGCAGCCTGCCGGTCCATGCCATCGTCACCGAAACGGCGGCCTCCCTGTTCGGCCTGCTTTCCTATCGCAAGGCGGCGTCGGCGCTCACGGCGATGAGCTGGGGCGCGGAGGATTTGTCTGCCGCCCTGGGCGCCTCATCCAAATATGGAGCCGATGGCGAGCTGGCCTTTACCTACAAGCTCGCCCGATCGCTTTGCCTGGCAGGAGCGGTGGCGGCCGACGTCCAGCCGGTCGACGGCGTATTTGCCGACTTTCGCGATGAGGCAGGCCTGATCCGCGAGGCACGCGCCGCAGCCTCCGAAGGCTTCACCGGCAAGCTTGCCATCCATCCGGCCCAAATCGCCCCGATCAACGCCGCATTCACGCCGTCGGACGAAGAGATCGCCCATGCCCGGGCGATCATCGAGGCCTTCGCCGCCGAGCCCGACGCGGGCGTGTTGTCGGTCGACGGAAAAATGGTCGACCGGCCGCATCTCGTCCAGGCGGAAGGCGTGCTCAGCCGGGCCCGCTGAACATTGTAGGAGTAAGCTATTATGCCGACCGCAAGCACATGGCTGGGGAACCGACGCCGCCGACCAGCCCCTGAAGCCGATGCAGTTCGAGCGGCGCGACCTTCGCTCCGACGATGTCTCCATCAAGATCACCTATGCCGGCATCTGCCACAGCGATCTCCATCAATGTCGCAACGACTGGCACAACAGCCGCTATCCGGTCATCCCCGGCCATGAAATCATCGGGACCGTCACGGCAGTCGGCCCGGATGTAACCCGGCACAAGGTTGGCGATACCGTCGCCGTCGGCACGATCGTCGACAGCGACCTCACCTGCGAGGAGTGCCTCAATGGCTGGGAGCAGTTCTGCCTGAGCGGGGCGACCTTCACCTATAACGGCATCGACAAGGTCGACGGCAGCGATCACCAAGGGCGGATATTCCGACCATATCGTGGTCCGCGAACATTTCGTCTTCCAGATGCCGGAAGGGCTCGATCCGGCGCGCGCCTCACCCCTGCTTTGCGCCGGCATCACGACATGGTCGCCGCTCCGCCAGTATGCGGACAAGGTCGCGCCCGGAAAGAAGGTCGCCGTCGCCGGCCTCGGCGGCCTCGGCCATTTGGGGGTCAAGTTCGCGGCCGCATTGGGCGCGCATGTGACCATGATCACGACCTCGCCGGGGAAGGCCGAGGACGCTCGGGCGCTCGGCGCTCACGATGTGATCGTTTCGCGCGACCCGGCCCAGATGCAGGCGGCGGCGGGCCGCTTCGACTTCATCCTCGACACCATTCCGGTGGCGCATGACGTTCAGCCCTATCTCACCCTGCTGCGCCGCGGCGGCCGGATGGTGCTGGTCGGGGCCATCGAACCCTTGCCGTCCATTCACGGTGGCCTGCTGATCATGGGCAACAAGGCGATCGGCGGATCCGGCGTCGGCGGCGTTGCCGAAACGCAGAAAATGCTCGAATTCTGCGCGGAGCATCAACTCTATCCGGAGACCGAGACAATCACGATGGATAAGGTCAATGAGGCCTACGAGCGGCTGTTGAAGAACGATGTCCGCTATCGCTTCGTGATCGACGTGACCCAGGGCCTGTGAGGCGAAGTTCCACTCTGGTTGCGGCCGCCCTGGCTGCCGGCGCAATCGTGCTGCCTGCGGAGACGCTCGCGGCCGGCGAAGCGTTCGATCCCGTCACATTCTTTACCGGAGCCACCCATGGCGAAGGGAAGCTCAAGCAAGCCTTGAAGCGCGAGCAGCGGGTGACGGTCGACAGCGTCGGGCGGGCCGACAACGACGGCCTGTTGCTCCTCGACCAGAAGGTCGCGATCGAAGGCGAGCCGCTGCGCACTGCGGCACTGGCGGCTGCGCGAGGCAGGCCCTGGCCGCTACACCGGCACGATCAGCGACGCTAACGGCCCCGTCGAGGCCCTGACCATGGGTAGAACGATGCGTATCCGCTACACGGCGATGGACGGGGTCAAGGTCGAAACCTGGCTGACTGCCTTGCCGGATGGGCGGACGGTCCAGAACAAGACGAGCTTCACCAAATGGGGACTAAAGGTCGCCACCCTCACCGAGCGCATCGACAAGCGCTGACGGCCCTGCTTGCGCGCCCCGGCGCGGACGCTAGGGTCGCCTGAAACGCAAAGCATATTATCGGGGGAGCCCTTCATGTCGCATCCGGCGAGGCCTTGGTCGATGGCCCGCGTCGTCACCGCCTCGTCGGCGGGTACCGCGTTCGAATGGTATGACTTCTTCATCTTCGGCAGCCTCGCCTCGGTCATTTCCAAGGTGTTCTTCGCCGGGCTGGACCCGACCTCGGCGCTGATCGCCGCGCTGGGCCTGTTCGCCGCCGGCTTCGCCTTCCGTCCCTTGGGCGCAATCATCTTCGGGGCGATGGGCGACCGCGTCGGCCGCAAGGCGACCTTCCTTACCACCGTCAGCCTGATGGGCGGCGCGACCTTCGCGATCGGCCTGCTGCCGACCTATGGCCAGGCCGGCATCCTTGCCCCGATCCTGCTCATCATCCTTCGCATCTGCCAGGGCACGGCGCTTGGCGGCGAATATGGCGGCGCGGCCATCTATGTCGCGGAACATGCCGCCGACCATCGCCGCGGTTGGGCCACGGGCTGGATCCAGTCCTCCGCCGCGGTCGGCCTGATCGCCGCGCTCGGCGTGATCCTCGCCACCCGCACCATCATCGGCGAGGAAGCGTTCGCTGCCTGGGGCTGGCGGGTTCCCTTCCTGGTCTCGATCCTGCTGCTCGGCAATCTCGATCTGGATGCGGTTCAAACTGAGCGAAAGCCCGGCCTACGCCAAGCTCAAGGAGGAAGGCGAAGTCTGCAAGACGCCGCTGCGCGAGGCCTTCGCCGACCGTAAGAATTTGAAGATCGTGCTGGTCGCCTTCTTCGCCTTCATGGCGGCCCAGGGCGCGGTCTGGTACTCGACCTTCTTCTACAGCCAGGTCTTTCTGGAAAAGACGCTCGGCATGGCGGGCGCCAGCGTGAACGTGGTGATCATGATGATGACCATCGTTTCGCGCTCCGCTCTACGTCTATCTTCGGCTCGCTCAGCGACCGGATCGGCCGAAAGAAGGTGATGGTCGCCGGGATGCTGCTGGCGCTGGTCGCCTATGTCCCCGGCTATCACGCCATCGCCGAAGCGGTGAACCCGGCGCTGGTCGCTGCCCAGGCCCGCGCCCCCGTGGTCGTCGAGACCGATCCGGCGACCTGCTCGGTCCAGTTCGACCCCGTGGGCACTCGCCGTTTCGACAGCGCCTGCGACATCGCCAAGAGCCAGCTGGTCTCCACCGGCATCGGCTATTCGGACCGCGCCTCGGCGGACGGTGCGACCCGCATTTTGGTCGGCGGCACCGCACTCGAAGTTGCCGATGGCAAGGCCCTTGATGGCCCTGCCCTCAAGGCGCGCAAGGCCGAAATCGCGAGCGCATTAAAGGCCGATCTTGCTGCCGCGGGCTATCCGCCCAGCGCCCAGCCGGAAACGATCAACTGGATCAGGCTCTATGGCTGGATGCTGGTGTTCGTGATCGCCGCGACCGCACTCTACGGACCGCAGGCCGCGGCGCTGGTCGAGATGTTCCCGACCCGCATTCGCTACACGGCGATGAGCCTGCCCTATCATATCGGGACCGGCTGGGTCGGCGGCTTCCTGCCGGTCACCAGCTTCGCGCTCGTCGCGATCACCGGCAATATCTACGCCGGCTTCTGGTACCCGATCTTCTTCACCGCCATGAGCGTGATCTGCGCGCTGATCTTCATGAAGGAAACGACCGGCAAGCCGCTCCACTGAGCTTTTTGGCCAGCATCGCTAATGGCAGCTTTCGACCCATAACGGACACTAGCCTAACCTCCGCTGGCTGGCAGATTGCTGTTGAAGATGTCCGCAGCTGCCTTCCAATCGCCGCCGATCTTGCGCCAGACAACTACGTATTTGCCGGTGTCGGTCTGCGTCGTGCCCGCGGGCGCAACCGTAAGAGTATAGGTCCCCCGATCGAGAGCCATATCGCCAGACGACGAAATAACGATCTGCTCCGGATTGAAAGTCAGATCGAAGCCCGGGGTACGCATCATCGATGCCCAAGTTTGCTCGATCGCCGCGCGTCCTTTGCCGATCGGCGCGTTGGGTGGCATCACCGCGCCGTCCTCAGCGTAGAGTTTCGCAATGCCTGAGGCATCCTTGGCTTTTACGAGCTGTAGCCAATGATCGACATGCGCGCGGATTGCCTGCTCATCCCCGGCAGTGTCGACGGCGGCGGCACTATTCACTTCGGCGCCGTCGTTTGCAGGCTTCTCTCTTGCCTGGCACGCGGGCAGCAGCAAGGCGGTTACAGAAAGTAGCAATAGCATTTTCGTCATTGGCCCCTCCTTCTGGATGCTTGTCATCATAGCACGGGCGACGTGGCTCGCGTTAGCTTGCTAATGTCCGCTTTCCACCCATGCCTGCCATTAAGCGAAAGCCAGAATTCCACCAATTGCGGACGCTAGGCACTCACGGGCACCAATGAATTTCGATCGGCTGCTCAGCCTCCGCGAACACGCGACCGATGGAGAGCTTCGGCGAATGGCCGTCCGCTTGCCCTCGCTCCCCCCAAGGGAAGCAACCCGACCGGGCGAAGAGTGGCATCGAGGTCACACTCGTCACTTTGGTTGACGGGTCGGAAAGGATGATGCAGCACAGGTTCAGCCAATGCGTTATATTCGCCATTGACCAACATTGGGGAATTGCCGTGATTTCAGCGACCTACAGGCTCGTCCTTCTCGCCGCCGTGATCGGCGCGACCCCGGCTTATGCCAAGAAGCGACCGGAGCCGGCGCCGGTGGCCGCCCCTGTAGTCATGCGCAATTTCACACCGGTCGATCGCTTCTATTCGGCGCGAAAGGACGCGCCCCTGTGGATGTCGAATCGCGAGGCCCAGGTCGCGCTGATCCAATTGCTGCGCGATGCGCCGATCGACGGCTTCACCCGCGGACCGGCGCTCGCAACCCAGATCGAGGCTGCAATCGCCACTGCCCAGGCGGGCAATGCGGCCGCCGCGACCAGCGCCGAGCGCCTGATGTCGCAGTCGCTGATCGATTATGTCCAGTCGCTCTACACGCCGATCCCCGGCATGACCTATGGTGACAATTGGGTGCGCGCCAAGGCCCCAAGCGGGGAATCGATCCTCGCCACTGCCGCCCGCGCCCCGTCGCTGGCTGCGCACATGAACAGCGTGTGGAACCTCAACCCGGTTTATGCACAGCTCCGCCAGGCTGCGATCGAAGAGGCCAAGCTTCCGGACGGCGGCCAGTCGGCCCTTCTTGCGCTCAACCTGTCGCGCGCGCGGTTCAAGCCGCCGTCGACCAAGTTCGTGCTGATCGACATCGTATCTGCCCGGCTGTGGATGTATGAAAACGGGGTTCCGGTAGATTCGATGAAAGTCGTCGTCGGCAAGAATGAAATCGAACCAAGGAGCGGCGACAGCCTACGGACACCGATGCTCGCGGGCGTCATGTATTACGCCATCTACAACCCCTATTGGCACGTGCCGGATCACCTCGTCCGCCGCAACATCGCTCCGGCCGCGGCAAAGCTCGGGCCGGGCGCGCTGAAGGGCAATAAATATGAGGTGGTCGCTAGCTGGTCGAGCAACCCGGTTATCGTCGACCCGGCCACAGTGGACTGGAAGGCGGTTGCCGCCGGCACTGCTCACGCCTTGCTTCGCCAGAAGCCGACCGGCGCGAATTCCATGGGCAAAATGAAGTTTCCGTTCGAAAACGGGCTCGGCATCTATCTCCACGACACGCCGCACAAAGAATATTTCAAGGAAGCGAAGCGTACGCTCAGCAACGGCTGCATCCGCCTGGAACGAGCCGCCGATTTCGGAAGCTGGATGATGGGGCGCCCGGCGAGGCCGGAAGATACGGCAGCAGAGCTGACCGTTCCTTTCCCGCAGGGCGTGCCGATTTACGTCACCTATCTGACGGCGCTGCCCGATGCCGGCAAGATCGCCTATAACAAGGACGTCTACGGCTGGGATTCACTGTCGCCAAACAAGGCAGTGGCGATCGCCGGGCAGTAACTCGATCGCGACGGTCTGCATTTTGGCTGGTGCGTTGTCTGCGCCCATTCTCGAAGCGCGGATCGGACTAAGGATAGCTTCCGCCTAGGGTTCGCATACGACCCATTGCAGACGTTGCGTAGGCGTGGGAGATTGCCGGCATGAGCGATCCTTCAGACGACGCCCTCGCAGCCGGCTCTACTCATGTCGGCCATGCGTTGAGCGACAGGACCACGTTCTGGCAGGCATATGGCCGCCGTCGCTACGCGATCCTATTTTATGCATTGCTGTTCATGCTGATCGCTGAGCCGGTCGCGTCAAGCTTCAACGTGCCCCAGATCATCATCACGATCTTGTTTGCAATCTGCCTGTTGCTGGCCGTGCTGCCCAACGCGAACAACCATACCCGGATTTTCTTTATAGCCGCCATCCTGCTGCTGATCGCGGTGCGTTTGGTATCGGAGCGAGAAGATGTCCCGATCGATTTCGGCCCGGTGCTGGCCCTCTATGGACTGACGGGGTTGATTGCCGCCGCCGGTACGCTTCGCTTCGCGGTGAGTTCCCCAAAAGTCGACGGCGAAACGATACACGCGGCGTTGAGCACCTACCTGCTTGCAGGCGTGTTCTTCGGCGTTCTCTATTCAGCCATCGAATACAGCTGGCCGGGCAGCTTTACCGGGCCCGACAAATTTACCTCGGCCAGCGCCACCTATTACAGCTTCGTCACGCTGGCGACGCTCGGCTACGGCGACTTCCTGCCGCGTTCGGAACTGGCTCGGGGCGTCGCCACGCTCGAAGTTATCGGCGGGCAGCTTTACCTTGCGGTGATGGTTGCCCGCCTCATCGGCGCGTTCGAGGTGACCAGAAAAACCTAACGCTGAGCCATGTTGGGAACTACCGCTTGTTGACGACGACTTTCAGATAGGTCGCTGGAATGACCGTCTTATCCGCGCCGCCCTGGTTTTGGGCTTCGAACAAGGCAGTCAGTTCCGCCTCCAGCTGGCTGTCCCGGCCATCTTTCGCGGCCGCTTCAAAGGCATTCATGGTCGGGCCATAATATTCCCGGAAGGCGGCCAGGAATTCAGACGGCGGGCCGTTATGGCGGAAGACATAGGTCGCGCGCTCGCAGATTACGTCTTCCGGCCGCACACCGGCTGCGGTGAACCGCTCCCTTACATTATCCTCGACCCCCCAGGTCACCGGGCTGACGAACCCTTCGGGCGGCGGCGGGGTATAGGCCGCGCTGATCTTCAGAATCTGCGCGACAAGGGTCGGATCGCCCGGAATCCAGTTGCCCATGACGATGCGACCGCCGGGTCGGGTCACCCGAACCATTTCCCGGGCGACGTCGAACGGGCGAGGCGCGAACATGGCGCCGAAAATGCTGACGACCGCATCGAAGCTTTCGTCGTCGATGCCCTCCAGGTTGGAGGCATCGCCTTCCTGGAAGCGAAGATTGGTAAGGCCGGCCGCCGCCGCGCGCCCATTGCCCGCCACGACCAGGTTTGCGGCAATGTCGACGCCCAGCACATTGGCGCCCAGTTCTGCCGCCGGAACGGCGGTGGTCCCGTCCCCGCAGCCGAGGTCGAGTACATCCATCCCCGGAATGATGCGAAGCGCGTCGATCAGTTCCTCGCCGCTTTGACGCATCGTCTCGGCGATCCGCGTGAAATCGCCTTTCTCCCACAGTGCCTTGTTCGCGTTCATGAAATGAATCACTTTCCTATTGGGCGGTTTTGCCCTGTCACCGTGGCGACAGGGCTCCACCTTTGGTTGGTTGTTGAGGAATTGGACGCTGATAGCGACCATTTTATTCTGGTCAGGCGACGCGCAGCGTACCGACCATCTCAATCGGCTGGGCCATGTTGAAGAAGTTCGGCGAGGTCGCCTTCACGGCCTTGTGAATCTCCTCATATTGCTCGGGAGTGCCGTCGCCCTTCATGGTCACCGTATAGTCGATCCGCCGGTAGCCGTTGGGAACCGTCGCATCGAGGCCCAGGAAGCCGCGAAGGTCCAGCTCGCCCTCGGTTTCGATGGTGCAGCTTTCCAGGTTGATGCCGCGGATCGATGCCTGGGCGACATAGCCGACCATCATGCAGGCATTGACCGCACTCATCAGCAGCTCCTGCGGGTTCGGGGCTTCATTCCGTCCGAGCAGCTCGTGCGGCTCGTCGGCGGAGATTTTGAAGCTGCGCTCAACCTCCTGGCCGCCGATGCGATAGCCTTTGACGGTCGATTCCGACCGGGTCTGGCCAAGCCAGTCGGTCTTCACCCGAAACTGCACATTGGCGCAGCCCGCGTCCTTGTTGATGGCGTCGACCGTCTCGTCGAGCGCCTTCAGATCGATCCCGTTGACCCGGGTGGTGGTGATATCAAGCATGTTCAATTTCCTTTCGATGAAGTTCAGCAGAAGACCGGAGCGACTTCGGCGATGCGGTCGCGTGCGGCCGGGGAAATGGCGGTAAGTGTCGCCACGAAGTTGGGATGCGTCATGCCGGAGCCGATGTAGGTCCAGCGCAGCGCCTGGTGCTGTTGCTCGACGAGCGAAGCGCGGACGTCCTCGGCAATCGCGGTTCCGGTCGCCTTCTCGAGCGCGGCGATGTTCATCTCCGCCTGGGCTTTGAACCCATTGTCGAGGAAGCCGCCCATTTCGAGATATTCGTCGAGCGCCTTCTGGATGCCGGCTTCGTCCCGGCCCTCGACCAGCGCCTCGACCATCAGCGTATCGAGCTTCGCGTGCTGCGCTTCCTCGATCCAGTGATGCTTCAGCAGGCTCTTGAACAGCGGGTCGAGGTCCCGGTCGTCGCGGACACTTTCGAGATAGTGCCGCTGCGTCATCCACTCGATGTGCAGGATCAGCAGAGCCACCGCGAGAGGATCGTGGCGGAGCACTTCTCCGGCGACCGCCTCGGGCGGACCAATCACCTCGCAAGCGGTTCCGAACGCGTCGGTGAAGCGCTTGTGGAACAGCTTGAACAGGTGGATGTGCTTGGCCTCTTCGCCGGCGAAGTTGAGGAGCGCGCGAATACGCTCATCGTCGCCGTTGAGCTGCGGCCGTGCATGATCGAGGACGAACGGCAGGATGAACTCCTCGACCAGCCCGAAGATCGTCAGATATTCGTGACCGCGGATATGGTTGAGGGTCCTGCGCTGCTCCGGATCGAGTCCGGGCGCCGCATCCGTACGTGCGAGATTTTCCGGCAGGAAGTTGCGGCCGAAGTCCAATCGGGCTCCTTCCGGCAGTACGTCCTCAATCTGCCAGGCACCGCGAGTCGATCCCTCCAGCACATCCTTGAAATTGAATCGTTGAAACAAGTTTTGTCTCCAGTTGCGTTCACTTGGGGCCGGCTCTTTGGGGCGTCGGGGGCCCAAAGTCCTGCAAAGCTCATGGAAACTTCTGATTCGTGATTTCATTCGTGTTGGAGAGATTCTGAGCCAACGAGTGACGCCTTTTCAAAGAGTTAGCGGCCCAACTGGCATCCGGCATCGGAATGATTTATTCTGAGGCAATTCTGAGGAGGCGGGCGAAGGTGGCGCTCGAAGGCCGATTCAGACGGAGCTCGGCCAGGCGGAATGGAACAGCAAAGGTACCTTATCGCAGGGTCGCTTTGGCTCGACCGGCAAGATGAGCGCCTGTGGCGAGATGGCAGGCACATCCGACTCGGCGGAAAAGCCTTTGCCCTTCTTCGCGCCCTGATGGAGCGGCCGCGAACCCTGGTAACGAAGGCCGAGCTGTTCGACACCGTTTGGCCTGACCTGGCGGTTTCGGAATCGGTGCTCACAACGGCCGTAAAGGAAGCTCGCCAGGCCATCGGCGACGATGCGCGCCAACCGAAACTGATTCAGACGGTATACGGTCGCGGCTATCGGTTCCTGCCCGAAACCGAGGCCAGCGACGAGTCCCCGAATGCCGTCGCAAAGCGAGCAATCCACTGGCCGTCGCTTGCCGTTCGCGACAGGCGACTTTGGATGGGACTGGCCGCCGTCCTGCTGCTGATCGTCACCGCAACCGCCATCATGATCCGGCCGAAGGTCCCAAGCCGGGAAGTGGCGACGGCCACGGTCGCCGCCCATCCCAAATCGATTGCAGTGCTTCCGTTCGAAGATCTCTCGCAGGCGCATGACCAGCAATGGTTCGCTGCCGGCCTAACCGAAGAGATTTTGAACAGCCTTGCCCGTACGCCCGACCTCCATGTCGCGGCGCGGACTTCGACCATGTCGATCAAACCGGGGGACGTGCGGGAAATCGGCCGCAGGCTCAACGTGGCGCACATTCTCGAGGGATCGGTTCGCCGGGACGGCGACCGTGTCCGGGTCACCGCCCAGCTGATCCGCACGTCGGACGGATTCCATCTTTGGTCGCAGAATTACGATCGCCCGGCGAACGACGTCGTGTCGATCCAGGAAAATATCGCCGTCGCCATCGCCCAGTCGCTCAAGACCATCATGAGTCCGCAGCGGCTGCAGGCAATGGTGATTCTCGGAACGCGTTCCGTCGAGGCCTATGACGAATATCTGAAGGGCCTGGCATATGAGCGGCGGGGGCTGGTGACCGGCGCCGATACGGATACCAAGCTGGCCTACGAGGCCTATGAGCGAGCGCGGACGATCGACCCGTCCTTCGCCGCCGCGCAATGGGAAGCGGCGCAGGCATGGTTCGGAAACACTACCCGCGTAGGCTCCTCTCTTACCGAAAAGCGCGGCAGCGACGAGCAGCGGCTCCAGCAATATCTGGCAAGGGTCGACGCCGCCATCGCATCGAGCCGCGGCCGACCCGACAACTTCAAATATCGCTCGGCCAGGGCGCTGATGGACCTGCAGTTTCGGGAGGCGCTCCAGCTGATGCTTCGGTACCTGGACGAGCGACCGCGCGACCTCGATGCCTGGGAAGACCTGGTCGATCTTGCCGGCTATGCCGAGAACCGGAAGCTGATGGCGACGGCGGCGGAGCGCATTCACACCCTTTCCATGGAAAGCGGCTCGCCGAAATCCCGCGCAATCACGGCCTCCGTGCTGTCCCTGGACATTCCGAATGCTGTCCGTCGCTCGCGGGAGCAACTCGCCCGAAGCCCGGGAGAGGCTTTGATCCAGTATCAGGCCCACCGTGCCTTTCTCTGGGGCGGCAGGCGGGACGAAGCCCGAGACATTCTCATGCAGATCCGTTCGAGCTCGCTGCCCGAAGAAAACAAGCTGCTGGCGGAGCTGAGGCAAGCTTGTGCGGATGGCGGGAGCGGCGCGCGGGAGATTGCTGCGCGATTGGCGAGGCTCCCCGACGCCTCTATCTCGACGGCTTGGCAAAGCGCCCAGCTTTTGGGCGATACAAAGCGTGCCGTCGAAATGTTGAGGCCGTTGGATCGCCCGGATCGCTTGACCACCTTGATGCAGTATCTTGTCTATCCGACCTTCGACGCCAGGCCATATCCCCTGCTTCAAGCGCGGTTGAAGTCCGACGGAGTGTCTCGCCCGCCACCCGCTCCAATCCCGTTCGCCTGTCGCACATAGCAGCCCCCCGCCTGCCCCGGCCGGCCTTCCGATCTAGTTTGATAGAATTCGACTACCGGATGGAGACCGTCCGGCATCAAGAAAACGACGTTAGGCGGCATTAAGTTTGCCCGCGCAATTTTAGGCACTCAACTTACCGGCAAAGTCGAAAAAGCGGTTGTCCATTGCCGCTTTGCAGACGGAGCGCGGCTTTAAGCCCCAAAGCCGCGCTCCACCCACGCCACGCCAAACCCTGATGCGCAAGATCGGTAGGAGCGCGACATGCTGGCAAGCTCCTACCCCGCATTCTACGGTATTCGAAAATCCATTGGGGAATTGGGATGACGCCAAAACACACAACGGCACTTCGCCGCCGGAGCCTCATTGCGATGGCCGCAACTGCGGCGGCATTCGCTTTGGCGCCGGCGTGTGCAATCGAACCGCAAGCGATTCAGTTGCCTTCTGATCTTGCCAGGGCGCTCGCCGCCTATAACCAGGCTACAATTACCAAGAACGTCACGGCGCTCGCCGAGCTCGTCACCGATGACTATATGCTCGTCAATTCAGATTCGAGCGTGCAAGACAAGGCTTCCTATCTGGCCGACTTCAAGGTTCCGGGCTTTGAGCTCGAGCCCTACGTGATCGAGCAGCCAGTCTATCGGGTGCGAGGTGAAGCGGCGCTGACAGGTGGAACCTTTAGACTCAATTGGACGCAGGAAGGTCGTCATCAAAGTCGCCGGCTGCGCATTGCCCATTACTGGGTCAAACAGAATGACCGATGGCTGATCGGCTACACTCAGCTGACACGAGTACCGGAATAGCTTGCCGATGAGCGATAGTTTTCAGGTGCGCGAAGTCATTCCAGAAGACTTCGATCAATGGCTGCGATTGTGGATTGGCTACAACGAATTTTATGGCCGGGTCGGTGCGACTGCGTTGCCGGTTGAGGTTACCGAGACAACCTGGGCTCGATTCTTCGACCCTGACGAGCCAATGTTTGCACTGGTCGCGGAGGACGACGGCGAACTCGTCGGGTATGCCGGCTACCTGTTCCACCGTAGCACGACGTCGATTGCACCCATTTGCTACCTCCAGGACCTGTTTACGTCCGAGGCAGCCCGCGAGCGAGGAATTGCAAGCACCCTAATCGATCGCGTCGCCGAACACGCCGGACGCGAGGGATGTCCGCGCGTCTATTGGCAAACGCATGAATCGAATGACACGGCTCGGCGCCTCTACGAGCAAGTCGCCGAGCGCTCCGGTTTCATCGTCTATCGGAGAGCAGTTTGAAGATCGAAACGATAGGACATGGGCGGTGCCCTATCTTTAGCACCGCTTGCCATTTAGCTCAGCCGCCATCGAGCCGAGTATCCACGGCCACCCAATTCACTTCCCAGCTTGCACCGCCGTCGGCCGAGTAGGACTGAACAAATCGCGCTTCGTTCGGCGATATCTGGGAAATGACGAAGCGCACCGTGATGGCACGCCCCTCGAGCATATCCTGCCCGTAAAATGTTCCGTGACCGCGACCGTCGAAACTTCCGTAAACCGGAGCAGTAAGCAGTCCATTGCGAAGGCCTGCAAAGTTGAGGCTCCATTGGCTCGATTTCGGACTGTAGAGGCGAAGGGACACACCCTCGATCTTTCCAGCTGCTCCTTCTAACGAAAGCTCGACGACGTTGGCCCTGCCACCCATGAGCGGACGTATGATGCTTGTTCCCTGATACTCAGCCCAGATCGGCACGCTTCCTGACAAGGGGTTACGCAGCACCCGAACCTTCGTTGCCCAGGTGCCTAACTCAAAATCGAAATCCTGCTGGCCGCTACGATTGGCTGCGGGCGCGTTTGCCGGAGGGGCTGACGCAGCTTGATAAGCGAATGCGGGTCCGGACAGGCATGCGACGACGATGCCAAATGAAAGATTCCGCAAAGTCGACTTATACATAAATATTTCCGTCCAATCCTTTGCCCAGCGCAAGCGGGTGGAAGCAGCTGGTTCAGCGTGACCTGCATATGATTGAGGGTGACGATATAGCGCCTTGTAGACGGACGTCACTTTCACGTGCCCAAGGAGCATTCTCATAAGGCTGAGAAGTCCGGCGGTTGCCCGGATCGTGACCGATAATTGGCTCGTTAGATTGGTGCGTGGCGGAGAGGGTGGGATTCGAACCCACGGTACCGTTGCCGGCACGCCGCATTTCGAGTGCGGTGCTTTCGACCTCTCAGCCACCTCTCCGCATGACAGGATGATGCTGTCCGGCAGACAAGCCGGCATCGGTCGGGGGCGGCCTCTAGCAGCGTGCTGCCGCATTGCAAAGCCCGATTGACCGGCCAAACTGCTTGCTTGCCGGCACGCATAAACTACATAGGGATTATGTCTCCGGCGTTTCTTTCCGAAAAAATTCCCCAGGCGCGTTACGGCATTGGCGAAATGGTTCGCCACCGGCTGCTCGATTTCCGCGGCGTGGTGTTCGACGTCGACCCTGAATTCGCCAACAGCGACGAATGGTATGAAGCAATCCCCGAGGCGATGCGCCCGGCCAAGGATCAGCCCTTCTATCACCTGCTCGCCGAGAATTCGGAGTCGAGCTACGTCGCCTATGTCAGCCAGCAGAATCTGGTCGCCGGACGACGAAGGCGAGCCGATCGACCATCCCGCCATCGGCACGCTGTTCGAAGGCTTCGACGGCCAGCGCTACAAGCTGAAGCCGGAGCACCGGCACTAGGCGAATTCCGCCCCTCGGCGGTTGACAGAATCATTACCCTCCCATAGGCGGCACGCTTTCCCGCGCGGGGCCCATGCCACGTGGCGTTACCTTGCGCGGTCAATAAGTGACGGAAAGTGAAGAGGCCCATGTTCGCAATCGTGCGCACGGGTGGCAAGCAGTATCGCGTTGCCCCCGGAGACAAGATCGTCGTCGAAAAGCTGGCCGGCAATGCCGGTGACAGCATCGACCTCACCGATGTGCTCCTTGCGGGCGAAGGTTCGGACCTGAAGTCGACCGACGGCCTCGATCGTCGCTGCCGAAATCATCGCCCAGGCGAAATCGACAAGGTCACGGTGTTCAAGAAGCGCCGTCGGCACAATTATCGCCGCAAGGCCGGCCACCGCCAGCAGCTGACGATCCTGAAGATCGTCTCGATCGGCGGCAAGAAGGCCGAGAAGAAGGCCGCTGCGCCCAAGGCCGAGGCTGCTGCACCTGCGAAGGCAGAGCCTGCTCCGAAGGCGGAAAAGAAGGCTGCGGCTCCCAAGGCTGAGGCAAAAGCCGCGCCGGCCAAGGCCGAGAAGTCGACAAAGGATGCTGCACCTGCTAAGGCGGCGGCGAAGAAGGCTGCTCCGAAAGCGGCCGCTAAGACCGAGAAGAAGAAGTAAGTCATGGCACATAAAAAAGCAGGCGGCTCATCGCGCAACGGACGCGATTCGCAATCCAAGCGTCTTGGCGTGAAGAAGTTCGGCAGCGAAGCGGTTCGCGCCGGCAACATCATCGTGCGCCAGCGCGGCACCAAGTGGTACCCGGGCGACAACGTCGGCCTGGGCAAGGATCACACGCTTTTTGCACTCACCGACGGTCGCGTGTGTTTCCGCGATGGCAAGCTTGGTCGCAAATACGTCCACGTCGAAGCCATTATGCCGGAGGCAGCGGAATAGGCGGGATCGGTCGATAAAGGGCCGCTCCCGGGAGGGGGCGCCCCAGACGAGACCCGAAAAAGGACTCGAAAGGGAGAAGAGGGAAGCCCCCTCCTCTCCCTTTTTTATTTTCTTCTCCCGAAACTGAAACAGAGCGGCCTTAGCGGGCAGCTCGAAGGGAGAAGGAAGTGACCATGTTCGCCCGTACCGAGCGACTATTGTTGAGACCCGGCTGGGCCGAGGACGCCCCGACCTTGGCCCGCGCCATTGCCGACGAGCAGGTAGTGCGCAACCTCGCGACCGCGCCATGGCCGTTCGCGCTGGAAGATGCGGAGGCGTTTCTCGCCGCTCCGCGCGACCCGGCGATGCCGAGCTTCCTGATCACCCAGCGGACCGAAGGCGATCCAATTGTCGTCGGAGCCTGCGGACTTGGCCGCCGGCCATCCGGCGCGGTAGAGCTTGGCTATTGGATCGCGCGCCCGCACTGGGGCAAAGGCTTCGCCACCGAGGCTGGCCGGGCGCTGATCGACATTGCCCGCGCCTTGAAGCTCCCGCGGCTCGAAGCTTCGCACTTCGTCGACAATCCGGCCTCGGGCCGGGTGCTGGAAAAGCTGGGCTTCGTCCCCACGGGGCTCAGCGCGGCGCGGTACAGCTGTGCGCGGGGCGGCGAAGCGATGTCGCGGCTTTACCGGCTTTCGATCGCTGGCCGCGGCGAGATTGCGGAGCCGATGGCCGCCTAGGCCGCCTGCCGTGCCCGCCGGACCGTTCTCCCCGGTTCGGCGGGTGCCGCAACGCTCGCCTCGTAAGCGGCAATCAGATGACGGTCGTCCTCGTTCCAGGGATGGAATCCGGGTAGGAAGAATTTCGCCCAGGCGCTGAAGATCTTCCGCATCATTCCCGGCCGAACCCACATGAACCAGATCAACCGCGCCCAGGCTTGCACGCCGGTGATGCCGTCCTGCCGAAGCAGCTCGAGCGAGCCGCGAGTGCGGTCGACCACAAAATTGCGGGTGACGAGCAACATCACCTTGGCCTTGACCTTCCAACGCTTGGACCGTGGCCAATGGCGAGTAGCGTGGAGCCAGGTGTCGTATGCCACGCCCTTATGTTCGATCTCCTCGATCGAGTGCCAGCGCCAAAGCGCGGCCGCCTCGGGCTCCGCACTGCCGAGATGCGCCGCGTCGGACAGCAGCTCATGCGCCAAAATGGCTGTGAAATGCTCCAGCGCCATAGTCGCCGCGAGCGAGGCGATCGGCGGCCTCGAGCGCATCAGGTCGAGCCGGAAATCCAGCTGTCTTTCCAGCGGCGTTAGGTCGTAGCCGGCATCGAGCGCGGCCTTGTTGAAGGCGGCATGTTCGCGGCTGTGAATCACTTCCTGGGTGGTGAACGCCTTGATCTCTTCGGCAAGCTTGGCGGGCGCTCCGTCGCGGTGATTGCGCACCGCTTCCACGAAAAACGCCTCACCCTTGGGAAAGGTAGCCGACAGCGCATTATAGAGTGAGGTCGCCACAGGATCCCCGCCATTCCACCAGCGCCCCGGCTTTTGCTCCCGGGCGAAGCGCCGGTCGCGCGGGGTGATACTAAGGTCGGCGGGCGTAACGCTTGCGGCGCTCATCAATCACCTCCAAGGATGCGGAAGGAACCATCCTGTCATAACTTACATAAATGTCAATAAGATTGCAGATTCGTAAACGCCTTTCACCCGATGAGAGCCGCGCCGCCGCGGTCGCGGCCGCGCGCGAACTGCTTCGCGACGAGGGAGTTGCAGCCGTCACATTGAAATCGGTCGGAGCAAGGGTCGGGCGGACCCATGCCAACCTCCTCCATCATTTCGGCTCGGTTGCGGGCCTTCACCAGGCCCTTGCAGAGGATATTGCCGCGACCGTTTCGGCGTCGATCAGCGAGGCGATCGGCAAGCGCCGGCGTGGCGAGGCGAGCGAGCGCGACGTGGTCGACGCGATGTTCGATGCCTTTCGCGCGGAGCGGGTGGGCGAGCTGATCGGCTGGATCGCCCTCACCCGGCAGCGAGAAGCGCTCGAGCCGGTGATCGAAACCATCAAAACGATTGTCGCGGACTTCCGCGCCGCGGGCGATCCACGTCCAATGGATCGGGTAACGCTCGGCCTGGTCCTGATGGCCATTGGCGACAGCCTGGTCGGCGACGAGGTTGCCGCCGCAACCGGCCTCCCGCGTGCAGCGGTACGCGATGACGCGGTCGGCCTCATCAAGGGAATCGTCGGGGAGTAACTGCTACCGTCCCGGTAACGCTGCCTTTTCGCCGCATTTGTCGTTAAGGGCGGCCCCATGCATTTTCTCGACCAGGCCAAAATCTTCATTCGCTCCGGCGCGGGCGGCCCCGGCGCCGTCAGCTTCCGGCGCGAAAAGTTCGTCGAATTCGGCGGGCCCGACGGCGGCGATGGCGGCAAGGGCGGCGATATCGTGTTCGAAGCCGTTCACGGCCTCAATACGCTGATCGACTTCCGCTACACCCAGCATTTCCGCGCGCCGCGCGGCAAGGGCGGCGCCGGCTCGAACCGCACCGGCGCCGGCGGCAAGGACCTCGTCATCAAGGTGCCGGTCGGAACCCAGATCCTCGCCGACGACGAAGAACGAACCCTGCTCGCCGACTTCACTTACGAAGGTCAGCGCAATCATTTCCTGAAGGGCGGCGACGGCGGTCGCGGCAACGCCAGCTACAAGACCTCGACCAACCGCGCCCCGCGCCAGCACGGGACCGGCTGGCCGGGCGAGGAAATGTATGTCTGGCTGCGCCTGAAGCTGATGGCCGATGTCGGCCTGATCGGCCTTCCCAACGCGGGCAAATCGACCTTGCTCAATCGCACCACCAATGCCGTGGCCAAGGTCGGCGCCTATCCCTTCACGACGCTTCGACCGCAGCTCGGCGTGGTCAGCCACAAGGGCCGCGAATTCGTGCTGGCCGACATCCCCGGCCTGATCGAAGGCGCGGCGGAAGGCGCGGGGATCGGCGACCGCTTCCTCGGCCATGTCGAACGGACGCGGGTGCTGCTTCACCTGGTCGATGCCGCGGGCGAAGATCCGGTCGAAGGCTGGCGCGTCGTCCGCGGCGAGCTCGAATGCCTATGGCGCGGGGCTCGAAGACAAGATCGAGGTGCTGGCGCTAAGCCGCGCCGACCTCGTCGAGCCAAAGGAACTCGCCAAGCTCGCCAAGAAATTGGCCAAGGCGGCCGGGACCGAACCGTTCGTCATCTCTGCCGCCACCGGCGATGGGCTGGAACCACTGCTCGATGCCATTCTCGACCGGCTGGGCGAGGAGCAGGAGGAGGTCGAGAAGGACGAAGCCGTCCAGGCGAAGGATTGGTCCCCGCTGTGAAGCTGGCAATTACGGGGGCAACCGGGTTCGTCGGCGGCCGGCTGCTCGAGCTGGCGCTGTCCGAGGGACACGAGGTCCGCGCCCTGACCCGCCGCCCGCAGGCGGAGCGCGAAGGCGTCACCTGGATCCATGGCGCGCTCGACCATCCCCACAGCCTCGATCATCTGACCGAGGGAGCCGACGCGGTCATCCATGTCGCCGGCGTGCTCAATGCGCGTGATGCGGCGGGCTTTGAGGCCGGCAATGTCGAAGGCACCCGGGCGATGCTGGACGCGGCCGAGAATGCCGGCGCCAGCCGCTTCGTCCATGTAAGCTCACTGGCCGCGCGAGAACCGAAACTGTCGATGTACGGGGCGAGCAAGGCGCGGTCCGAGCAGCTCGTGCGCGATAGCTCGATCGAATTGGTCATCGTCCGACCGCCTGCGGTTTATGGTCCCGGCGACAAGGAAACGCTCGACCTGTTCAAGATGGCAAAGCGCGGGTTCGTCCTGTTGCCGCCTAAGGGCAGGCTGTCGGTGATCCACGTCGACGATCTTGGGCTTCTCCTGTTAGCGTTGGCGAAACCAACGGCACCAACCGGCGAAATCTATCGAGCCGGACGACGGACGGCCTGATGGATGGAGTCATCAGGAATTCGCCAACGCCTTGGGTGAAGCCTTTGGTCGGAATACCATCAACTTCTCGGCCCCTTCCGCCCTGATCCGCATGGGTGCGACGATCGACCGCTGGCTGCGCGGCGACGGGGCCAAGCTGACCCCCGACCGCGCCTCCTATTTTTGCCATCCCGATTGGGTCGTGGATCCAGGATGCGCAGTGCCTTCGGACATCTGGCAGCCTACAATCGACACTAGCGACGGCGTCTCCGACACTGCTCGCTGGTATGAGGACGGCGGCTGGCTCTAGTGCATCGTGAGTTGGTAAATGACCGCAGCGGCGGTCAGGACCATGCCCAGCAGGAAAAGCGTGAAGCTCCAGTAGAGCCAGCTGAACTTGTCGTCCCGCAAAACCTTGCCATGGTCGTAAAGGTCCGCGGTCAGCCGACGGTACGTCTCCTCTTCGGACGACAACACCTTCATCATTTCATCGATATAATCTTCGCGCCTGGCATTGGTGTAACTTCCGAAGAACAGGATGTTGATCTTCTCCGGCGGAATCGGCGTTTTGGTGACCGTCATCTTGTTCGGCCGGACCGTCAGCACGCCGAAAATCGTCGCGACGAACGAAAACATGGTCAGCACGAGAAGCGGCAGGCTGGCCTTACCGTCGGCGATGTCGCTGATCGACATGGAAAAGACGACGAAGCTCGCGCCCATCAGGATCGATGCCTTGGTGTCGGCCATGCCCGACAAGGTTATGTTAGTCGCATTGGCTGCGACCAGGAGATTGTGAACCTCCTTCGGGAAAACCGGATCGTCCGGGTTCACCAGTTTCTCGCTCATCGACTATCCCCTGCGTGGGCTCAATGCATGCAACCGCGCTTTGGGCCGCGACGCAAGCCCCCGCCCTCTTTGCGCCCCATTCGATTGCGAAAGCCCGCGCTCCTCACTAGGGACGCGAACATGACCGACCGAGCCGAAACCGATGCCAGGGTGAAGGCCCTGATCGAGCCTTTCAACAAGAAGGGGATCGAAGTCACCGATCAGACCCGGTTCGCGCAGGACCTTGAGTGGGACAGCCTGACGGTGCTCGATTTCGTCGCCAATGTCGAAGATGAGTTCGACATCCTCATCACCATGAACCAGCAGGCGGAGATCGAGACTGTCGGCCAGCTGGTCGACGCGGTCGACAAGCTGCAGGCGGCCTGAATTGACGGACCTATTCTCCAAGTTCGATCCGCTGATCGAGACCCGCGAGCAGCTGCTGTCGACCGGTGTCACCGACCCGTTCAACCTGGTGATGGAGGAGGTGGTTTCGCCGACCGTCGCCATCTGCAACGGCCGCAAGACGATCCTGCTCGGCACCTACAATTATATGGGCATGACCTTCGACCCCGACGTGATCGCGGCGGGCAAGAATGCGCTTGGACGAGTTCGGCTCGGGCACCACCGGCAGCCGGGTCCTCAACGGCACCTACGTCGGACACAAGGCGGTCGAAGAGGCGCTCAAGGACTTCTACGCCATGGATCATGCCATGGTCTTTTCGACCGGCTACCAGGCCAACCTCGGCATCATCTCGACGATGGCCGGCAAGGATGACTACATCATCCTCGACATCGACAGCCACGCGTCGATCTACGACGGCTGCGCGCTCGGCAATGCCCAGATCGTCCCGTTCCGCCACAACGACATCGACGCGCTGGAAAAGCGGCTGAAGCGGCTTCCCGCAGGACGCGGGCAAGCTGGTCGTGCTCGAAGGCGTCTATTCGATGCTCGGCGACATCGCTCCGCTGAAGGAAATGGTCGCCGTCTCCAAGGCGCACGGCGCGATGGTGCTGGTCGACGAGGCCCATTCGATGGGCTTCATCGGCGAGAACGGCCGCGGCGTCGCCGAGGCGCAGGGGGTGATCGACGACGTCGATTTCATCATCGGCACTTTTTCAAAGTCGGTCGGCACCGTCGGCGGCTTCTGCGTCTCCAACCATCCCGAAGTTCGAGATACTGCGGCTGGTCTGCCGGCCCTACGTCTTCACCGCCTCGCTCCCGCCCAGCGTGGTCGCCACCGCGGCGACGTCGATCCGCAAGCTGATGCACGGCAAGGCCAAGCGCGATCACCTGTGGGAAAACAGCAAGAAGCTGCACGCGGGTCTCAAGGCGCTTGGCTTCACGCTCGGCACCGACGAGCCGCAGTCGGCGATCATCGCCGTCATCATGCCCGACCTGGAACGCGGCGCGGCGATGTGGGAAGCGCTTCTGAACGAGGGCCTCTACGTCAACCTGGCCCGCCCGCCGGCGACGCCCGCCAGACATGACCCTGCTCCGCTGCTCGCTGTGCGCCGAGCATTCGACCGAGCAGGTCGATGAGATCCTCGGCATGTTCGAAGCGGCGGGCCGAGCCACCGGCTGCATCGGCTGAGGAACCACACCCTAATAGGGGTTTCGTTCGCGGAATCCGGCGTTTAGACTGGCGTCATGACGCCGGGGGAAGAACAATGGTTCGACTGGCGCCGCGGTGGAGCGGCGGCGGTCGCGCTCATCGCCACGCTGGTGCTTTTGGGCATGGTCGTGCTGGTCGCAATGACCAACAGCGCCCGCGACCAGGCACTGGAGGCTGAGCGCCATGCCTATGACGTCACCCTGCTGACCCGCACCGTCGACGCCAGCATCGCCCGAGCCGAAGCGGCAGTCGGTCGATTTGCCCTCGACGAGGACATGAAATCGAGCGGCAGTCGATATTATGCCCAATGGCGCCTGGCCGAGCAGCAGATTTCCCAGCTCGAGCGATCTGTCTCGCCCGATCCGCAACAGCAGCAAGCGGGCCGCCGAGCTGCGCGTGTTGTTCAATGAGCGGGGCAAGCAGTTCAGCGACGTCGCTCGCTACATTGCCGGCGCGCAAGAAGGCTTATGGACTTAGTTATTTCTATTCCATCTCGGTCAAGCAAGACGGGATTGATGACGTTGGCACGCGGCTGAGGGGCAAGCTTTCGGAAATCGCCAATGCTGAGCGTGCCGGCCTGTCCGAAAAGATCGAGGAAACGCAGCTCTTCTCGGCCGAAGCCGATCGGCTGACCGATTATCTCAGCTGGCTGGGCGTCATCGTCGGGCTGTTCGCGATTTTCATGGGTTACATCGCGGTCCAGGCGCTGCGCCTGAACGCGGCCGCCAGGCGCGAAGCCGAGAGCGAGTCCGAACGCGCCCAGGCCCTTGAGCAGGCGGTTCGCGACCGGACCCAGGAACTGTGGGAGGCGAACCAGGCGCTGAAGGCCGAAGCGGTCGAACGCCAGGCTGCCGAGGCTCAGCTTCGCCAGGTTCAGAAGATGGAGGCGGTGGGCCAGCTGACCGGCGGTATCGCCCATGATTTCAACAATATGCTTGCGGTCGTCGTGGGCGGAATCGATCTTGCCCGGCGACGGCTCAATGGTCCGCGCCGCGAGGTGATGACCCACCTCACCAATGCGATGGAAGGTGCGACCCGCGCCGCCGCGTTGACCCGCCGCCTACTGTCATTCGCTCGGTCGGAGCCGCTGCTGCCCGGAACGGCTCGACACTGCCATTTTGGTCGGCGGAATGAGCGAACTGCTTGACCGTACGCTGGGTGAGCGGATCAAGATCAAGACCGAGCTGGCCGATGACGCCTGGCCGGTATTTGTCGACCCCCACCAGCTGGAAAACGCCATTCTCAACCTGGCGGTCAATGCGCGCGATGCGATGGACGGAACCGGAAAGCTGACCATCCGCAGTCGCAACATGACCATGGAATCCAACGCCGTCGGCGACATCCGGGCAGGCGAATATCTGGTCATCGAGGTATCCGACACCGGTTGCGGCATGACCCCGGAGGTCAAGGAGCGCGCGTTCGAGCCATTCTTCACGACCAAAGCGGTCGGCAAGGGGACTGGTCTCGGCCTCAGCCAGATCTTCGGTTTCGCCCATCAATCGGGCGGCGAGGTCGGCATTGAAAGTTCGGTTGGCAAAGGCACAACCGTATCTATTTACCTGCCACGAACAGATGCTCAGGCAAGCAATGTGCGCGCGCACCCGGCGATGCAGGCAAGGGCGGAGGACGACATGACCGTGCCCGGCGCACGAATATTGCTGGTCGAGGATGATCCGCGAGTTAGGACCGCTACGGTCGGAGCACTCGAGGATCTCGGCTATGAACCGATCGCCTGCGCGAGCGGGGCGGAGGCGCTTGCCCTGTTCGACAGCATGGAGTTCGATCTGGTCATCTCCGACGTAATCATGCCGGAAATGACGGGGCCGGAAATGATCCGCGAGATGAAAGCGCGTCGGCACGACATCGCCGTACTATTCGTCACCGGCTATGTCGGCGAAGGCGAAGGCGACGACCTCGTTGGCTACGATCTGCTGAGGAAGCCATTCACCGTGAGCACGCTGGCCAGCGCAGTTGCCACCGCTTCTGCCCGACGACCTAGCGAATCGCGCCCGATCGGAGGAGCCGCGGCAGCAGGCTGATCGCGGCGAGTAACGGATGCCGCTTCTGCCAGGGCTTGAGCTCGATATCGGTCCCCGCATGCCGGTTGATTTTCCAGGCGATATATTCCGCGCCGCCGGCATAGGTCGCGCTCGCCTTTGCCAGCCGAACGACCGACAGCGCTTTTCCCTCGAGCCGCCGTCGGCCCCAATTGCCGGCGGGCGTGGTAGGGTCGATCGAGGCGATTACCGCCGGAGAAAATCGCTGGTAGCGGGCGATATCGGCATCGATTACCGAACCGGCGCGCCCTTTGCGCTCGGCCCGAAGCTCGGCCGAATAAGTCAGCGCAAATGCGCGCCGCCACCAGTTGAGGACGGGCTCGCCCTCGATCCTGCCGGCTGCGGCAAGTAAGGTCGGAGCGGCGCGGGTGACTGCTGCGATCGCCTTTCTGGCAGCACCATCGTCCGCTGCCCAAACCAGGCGCGACGGTTGGGCAAAGCGCGCCCATACCGACACGTTCCGAGTCTCCGGACCGTTCAGCCGATGGAAATCCGCCTCGCTCAGCACTGCATATTTGGCGGCGAGGCCGTCATGATGGAAAGGGAACACGTTGGGCGGGATGAGCGCGTTGGCCTTTGCGAGCCACGGCTTGTCATAGGCTTGACGGTAATCCGATACGATAAGGTAGAAATCCAGCATCAGCCCATCGAGCTGCTTTTGGCGCAGGCAGCTGCCGTAAAACAGCACCGCACGGCTCGCCGCGCCATGCTTTGCCGCAATCGCTTCCGCCATCGCGGTGACGCGCGGGTCGACCGGTTGGCTGAGCTCGTCCTCGACGAGCGCACGGAAGTGGTCAGTCATGGGGACGCCCTAAGCGGCGATGCGCACGAAGGACAGCGGTTGCGCTGGCCGGAGCATGATCGGCTTGCCGATGCCGGCGCGGAACGTCTCGCCATCGAGAATGACGTGGCTCGAGTCGCCTTCGATCATAATTTCATCGGCCTCCTCGACATGAACACCGTCGAGCTTGGTCCGACCGAGACGACCGATCAAGCTGTCGAAGAAGGCGCGCAGCATCGACACCGGCTTTTGCTCGACCGCGACGAACTTAAGCGACCCCCGACCATGCGAGCTGACCTCGCCCGACAGCAGCAGCTTTTCCAGCGTGGTAACGCACAGGAATGCAAACCGCCCGGTGATGGCATCGTCGCTACGGACCTGGACGCTCAGCATTGCCGGCTCGGGCGGCAGGAAGCTGGCGCGGACGCGGAACACCTGCCGCAGCACTACCGCAACCGCCGTGATGAAATGACTAATGTTGTTGGGCAGGCCGAGCGGATAAACCCGCTCTCGGCAGTAAAGCATGATGTCGGCGAGGCCCGCTCCGCCAAGGAACATGCCGATCACCGGGGTAATCCCAGTCTCTCCACCCGATAGGGCAATCAACTCGCGCGCTACAAGGTGCGGCTTTAGACCGGCCTGGGCGATTGCCAGGAGTTTGTCGAGCGCCTCGACAGGGTCGCCCCGCGCCCCAAGATCGAGCGCGATGAGGTTTGTCTTGCCGCTCGGCAGCACGGCGACGGGAGGAGCCGCGGCACCGAAATGGCCGCCATTATGAAGCTCGGTCAGTACAGCCTGAACAGTCCCGTCGCCGCCGTTAATGGCCAGCACCGCCGGTTCAATTCGCGCGATGGTCCGCATGGCTTCGCCGATCTGATCGGCGGCCTCGACCTCATAATGGAAGATATTCGGATGGTCGGCGCAAAAGGCACGGATGCGCGGCAACTGGGCAAGGTTGCCCGTCGACTTGGGATTGCTGATCAATGCGATCCGCGGCCGGGACATCAGCTTGCGACCGGCCCTACGCTGAGACCCTTGAGATAGAGCAAGGTGACGCCGACCTTGGATGGGCCGTTTCCGACCGTGAATGCCGCCTTTGAAAAGGGCGGCTTGGGATTGAAAATGCTGATCTTGGGATTGCGCGAATAACCTCCGCCGTCCTGGCGGTCGCGCTCGCCATTTACATTGTAGTCGTGGTGAACCGCTACCGCGTAGCGGCCTGGGGCCGGTACCGGCATGCAGATATCCATCACGCGGCCGGTGACCGGAACTTTGACCTGGCTTATCCGGCCGCCCTTTGCCAGCCAGCGGCTCTCAGATCCGTACAGTGATACTTTGACGTTGCCGGTGGGGCGCTTGAAGCCGGCAACGTGCACCAGCACCGAAGGCTTGCCGGCCGTGCAGCCGCCATTTGCGAGGCTTGGCGCAGGCAAGGCAGCCGCGCCCGTCGCCGCCGTGAGAGCAGCGCCGGAAGCGACCATAAAGGGGATCGAAGATTTCGACATGATTTTATCTTCCGGTTCGCTATAGGCACAAGTGGCGCCGCGCCCTTGCCACTCCCCCCTTTTCGGAAGCGGCGAGGCCCGACGCCCCGGCGTTCCATGTCGGCCCGCTTTGCGGCCAAATCATGGTGCCGCGGGGACGAAAAGGTGCTCAAGCTTGGCGTTGATCGATCGCTACCTTGCCCGGAACATCGCGGTTCCGCTGATCGGCACGCTGGTGCTGGCGGCGATGCTGCTCGTGCTCGAGAAAATGCTCCGGCTTTTCGACTTCGTAATCAACGCCGGCGGGCCGGTCAGCGTGGTCTGGCGAATGCTTGCCAATCTCCTGCCGGAGTATTTCTCGCTTGGAATTCCGATCGGCCTGTTGCTGGGAGTTCTGCTTGCATTTCGCAAGCTGGCACTTTCTTCGGAGCTGGATGCGATGCGCGGGATTGGCATCGGCTACGGCCGGCTGCTGCGCGTTCCCTACGCGTTTGCGATTGGCCTCTTATTGGTCAACATTGCGATCGTCGGCTGGGTCGATCCCTATGCGCGCTACCGATATGAGGGATTGCGGTTCGAGCTGAAGTCCGGTGCGCTTGGGGCGTCGATCAAGGTCGGAGAGTTCAACGAATTCGGCAAGCGCATGACCCTTCGCATCGACCGCAGCGAACAAAAGGGTACTCACTTGCTGGGCATCTTCACGGCGCTCGACGACAAGTCGGGAACTCGCATCGCCGCAACTGCCGAGGAAGGGACAATTCCTGTCGACCGACGACCCCGACACGATCATCTTCCGTCTGCAAAATGGCCGGCTGGTCCAGGAAGGTCCGGGATTCGCCACGCCCAGGACTCTGTCCTTCGAGAGCTACGATCTGCCGATTAACCTGCCGTCCATTGACCCGTTCCGCAGCCGCGGCAACGACGAGAAGGAACTGGTCACTGCCGGAGGTATTCGCCCGGGCCTACCGCGGGGCGGCGCCCGACAGGCAAGAATGAGCTCGCTGCACGCGCCAACTTCCATTTTCGACTGGTCGAGGTGGCGATGATGCTGATGCTGCCGCTGCTGGCGGTCGCGCTTGGCGGTCCCGCCAAAGCGCAGCAACAGCGCGCTCGGCATTTTCGTCGGGATCGTGATGGTCGTCACCTATCACAAGATCAACCAATATGCCGAAAGCGCGGGAGCGCAGGGACGGTTGCAGCCGGAACTCGCGCTTTGGCTGCCGTTCCTGGCATTTCGTCGTACTAATTCTCTGGATGTATCACGTCATCGCCCATCGCCCGGGCGGCCAGCCGATCGGCGCGCTTGAAGCGGCGTTCGCCAAGCTTGGCAAGGCGGTTCGCGGGTTGCTGCCGCGGCGGCATCATGCCGGGATCGAGGCGGCCGCATGATCAACCTCGACTTCATGCCGTCGCGCCAGTTGGCGCTTTACGCTGCCCGGCTGTTCCTGACCCGCAGCCTGGCGGTGCTGGTCATGCTGGTGCTGGTTCTGATGACGCTCGACCTGCTCGGAGAGTCGGGCAAGATCTTGAACGTACCCGGCAATGGCGAGGCCGAGCTGTGGCGCTACGTTTCGCTTCGGGTTCCGATACTCATATCACGATTCCTGCCCTTTTCGGTCCTGCTCGGTGCCCTGATCGCCTTCGTTGGCCTCAACCAGCACAGCGAGGTGATTTCGATGAAGGCGTCCGGCCTGTCGGCGCATCAGATTTTGGCGCCGATGATCGTCGCCAGCCTGGGCGTCGCCATCGCCCTGTTCGCCTTCAACGAACTGGTGGTGGTCAAGTCAGCCCGAACGGTGAATGCCTGGACCGATGCGGACTATGAACCGATACCTCCGTCGAGCGGCATCCTGTCGAACGTCTGGATCCGCGACGGCGACGACATGGTTCGAGCCAGGATCGTCAGCGGAAACGGACCAACGACCCGACTGCGCGGCGTAACCATCTACGAGCGCGAGCGCGGCGCACTGGCGCGGGTGATCGAAGCCGATCGCGCGGAACAGGTTCCCGGCGGCTGGCGGCTGGAAAATGTCCGCACCTACGACGCCTTGATGAACATCGGATGCGCCAACCTGACGATGATCGGGCTCAGCGGGGTCGAGCCGGCGCGTTTCACGCTGGCCAAGGTCGATCCGGGCGAACGAGACCTTCATTGCCCTGCGGAAGGAGATCCAGGCCCTGCACGATGCCGGCCGACCGACCGAGGAAGCGCGAACAGGCTGGTGGCACAAGATCAGCGGGCCTTTATCGACGGTGCTGATGCCGCTGCTGGCGGCAACCGCGGCTTTCGGCCTTGCCCGATCGGGTCAGGTGCTGCTGCGCGCGACGATCGGAATGGCGCTGGGCTTCACCTATTTCGTGGCCGACAATTTCAGCCTGGCGCTCGGCAATTACGGCGCCTACCCGCCGTTCCTTGCCGCTTGGGCGCCGTTCCTGCTGTTCCTTCTGATCGGCGAATTCGTCCTGATCCGGCAGGAAGAATAGCCACGTTCGGCTTGCCTGTCGGACAGGAGAGCATGGCCATGCTACCGGGCGACACCCTTCCAGCTGCTGACGGCCAGTCGCACGACCAGCGGTGACAAGCCCGCGGTGGTTGGACCGGAAGTAAGGTGAATCCGAACCTAGGGTGTCGCCGGATTCGGCGATGCGCCTCGCCCAAGCGCATGATAGGGTAGGCCGGGCAGCAGATGGTGCAGCGCGTGATAGCGCAGGCCCACTGGCGCCCACAGGGCCGGCAAGCTGCCCGGCGGCGGGACGTTGACGCTGTCCAGATACTGCGCGGTGACGCTCATCGGCTCGCCATCATTTTCCCACAGATGCGCGACCAGGGTGCGGATCTGGTTGAGGAACATCACGCCAGAGGAGATGCCCAGGAAGATCAGGAAGGCGCGCAGCGGAATGATCCCGGTCGCGACCAGGACAATGAGCGCAATCGCCCAAAGGCTCGCTGCGGCTTCCTGGATCGCCCATCGCGCCTGAATTCGCCGGTCGGGCATCGGTCGGCGGAAGCGGGGATTGATCTGCAGCCCGGAATAGCTTGGCAACCACGGTCTCACGCAGCTTTGGCAACAGCAGCGACAGTGGCGCCAGCAAGCCGAAGCGGATCAACATTCCGATCGGCGCCAGGGCCGCGGCGATCAGGAACACCGGAAGGGTCCACGGATGCATCAGGGCGAGCGGCAGATATTCGGGATCTTCGGCGGTCCCGTAATAGGTCTTGGCGTGATGCTGGTTGTGCACCCCCTCGTACATGAATGAAGGGACCAGCAGCGGCACCCCGACCAACGCATTCCACGCCCAGTAGAAGCCGGGAACCGCATTGGGCTTCATATGGGTGATTTCGTGAATGAAGCTGCCGGCGCGATAGAGCGCGAGCACCGCGATGAGTCCGCTGATCAGCGCAACGATTGTCGAGCCTGTCGCAATGGCGGCGGCCAGAGCCGCGTAGCCAAGCAATGCCGAGCCGAGCATATCGGCCCAGTAAATCGCCGGACGGGCGACATTGAGGTCGCGAGTCAGGCCGGCGGCGGCCTTGAGCATCGCATTATCGTCGCCGAGCGGCGCGTGCATGGCCTTGTCGGCCGAAGCCGGCACGGGTGAGCGGTCGAGGGCAGCGGACTTGTTCATAGGAATGGGGGTCACTTGCAGGAGATAGTGGCGCCATCGTGGCGGTGAAAGGGCAGACATTAATCGGTTGCGCCAGCTCCTGTCGCCTGCAACGGATCGCGCATGAGTTCAGAAATCATCATCCGCCCGGTCGCGACCAAGGCCGACCGCAGGGCGTTCGTCGACTTCGCCTGGGAGGTCTACAAAGACGATCCCTGCTGGGTCCCGCCGCTAAAGGACGAAGTCCACGGGCTGCTCGATCCAAGGAAAAATCCCTGGTTCGGACATGGCAAGGCCGAGCTTTGGCTGGCGACGCGCGGCGGCAAGGTCGTCGGGCGGATTAGCGCCCAGGTCGACGAACTGGTCCAGGTCCATATGGAACCGGGCCTCGGCCAGTGGGGCATGTTCGAAGCGCTCGACGGCGAGGCCGCGGCGGCCCTGATCGCGACGGCCGAGGAATGGCTGCGAGCTCAGGGAATGACCAAAGCGCTTGGGCCAATCTCCATCTCCATCTGGGATGAGCCGGGCTTGCTGATCCAGGGATTCGAGGAGTCGCCACTGGTGATGATGGGCCACCATCGCCCGGAATATCGCGCATGGATCGAGGCCGCCGGCTACGGCAAGGCCAAGGACCTCTACACGTTCGAACTCGACATCCGGATCGACATGATCCCGGTCATCGACCGGCTGATCAAGGCGGGCGAAGCCAATCCGCGCATCCGGATCCGCGACGTCGACAAGTCGAAGTTCGACCAGGAAGCGGCCATCATCCTCGAAATATTGAACGACGCCTGGTCGGACAATTGGGGCTTTGTGCCGCTGACCGATGCCGAAATCGCCTATGCCGGCAAGAAGCTGAAGCCGATAATCTGTCGAGGACCTGGTCAAGATCGCCGAGGTCGACGGCGAGCCGGTCGCATTCATGATCACCATTCCCGACCTCAACGAGATGATCCGTGACCTCGACGGCAAGCTGTTCCCCTTCGGCTGGGCGAAATTGCTCTGGCGTCTTCACAAGGTGACGACGCGCCGGGTGCGCGTCCCGCTGATGGGCGTCCGCAAGTCGCTCCAGGGCGGGCGCATGGCCAGCCAACTGGCCTTCATGCTGATCGAATTCACCCGCCGCGTGTGCGTCGACAAATATGGCATCAATGTCGGCGAGTTCGGCTGGGTACTGGAGGACAATCAGGGAATGATGTCGATCGCCCAGCTGCCCGGCGCGGGGATCAACCACACCTATCGGATTTACCAGAAGCCGCTCTAAGCCGGTTTCAATCGAGATGCCGATCCAGCACGACTGAGGTCGAAACCGACGCGACGCCGGGGATTGCGGCGACTGCCGAGCGGCTCGCCTCGATACCGGCGACGTCTGCCGCATCGACCCTGATCACCAGGTCGATGGGTCCGGTGACCGAATGGATCAAACCGATCGAGCTTATTCGCTGAAGTTTCGGGACGACCTGGGCGCAACGGTAACCGGGTTCGAAACTCACCATCAGATAGGCGGACTGGCGGGCACCGACCGCATTGCCCTCGCGGATTGTAAAGCCGCCGATGATGCCGGAAGCCTGGAGCTTGGCCAGACGCTCCTGGGTGGCGCTGCGCGACAGATTGAGATCTCGCGCCAGCGCGACGATTGGGCGGCGGGCGTCTCTCCGCAGCAAGTCCACGAGCAACCGGTCGCGATCGTCCAATGCCAATTCCGTCATTCTGCCGGCAATTCCGGCATGATGCCCAATGAAACCGGCAGAGGAAATAGGCATGTCGGGCTCGAACCCGGAGGCTGTAAAAATGACAATCGACTATGACCGCGCGGTATTGCTGCCGATCGACATGCAGCAGGCGTTCGACGGCGCTTCCTGGCCCCGGCGCTGGAATGAGGCGGTTGACGAAAACGGGCTGGCGCTGATCCGGCGGTGGCGAGAGGCGGGCCGGCCGATTGTCCACGTCCGGCACGACTCGGTGACCGAGGGATCCTCACTTGCACCCGGCAGCGAAGGCAATCGGTTCCGGCCGGGCTTCGAGCCGCTGGCCGGCGAGCCGATGGTGAGCAAAAGCGTCAACAGCGCGTTCATCGGCACCGATTTGGACCTGAGGCTTAGGCGGCTGGGTGCACGTCACGTGATTGCTTTCGGCATTTCGACCGACATGTGCGTTTCGACCACGGTCCGCACGGGTGCCAATATGGGCTGGGACATGGTCCTGGCTGCAGATGCCTGCGACTGCTTCGAGCTTCCTGACGGCAACGGCGGAACGATTTCGGCCGAGGCGATCCATGCCGCCCATGTCGCAACGCTCGGCTTCGAGTTCTGCCGCGTCCTCACAACCGCGGAATTGATAAGGGCCTAAGCGAGCTCGATCGCCACCGGTGCGTGATCGGACGCCTTCTCCTCACCGCGCGCCCATTTGTGAACCTCCGCACCCAACAGCCGGTCCGCGGCCTGTGGCGAGCAGAGCAGATGATCGATTCGAAACCCCGCGTCGCGCGGCCAGGCGCCTGCGGTATAATCCCAGAAGGTGTAGAGCCGTTCCTCGTTCGGATGGAGCGCCCGAAGCGCGTCTGTCCAGCCCTGGTTGACGATTCTTCGGAACGCGGCCTGGCTCTCCGGCTGGAACAAGGCGTCATCGGCCATCGCCCGGCGTGAAAACGTATCGCGATCCTCGGGGATGACGTTGAAATCGCCGGCAAGCACCGCGGGCCGCTCCTCCGCCAATATGGCCGCCGCCCGCTCGCGAAGCCGATCCATCCAGCGAAGCTTATAGTCGAACTTCTCGGTCCCGATGGGATTGCCGTTGGGAAGGTAAATCGACGCGACGATGAAACCCTTCGCCTCGGCCTCGATATAGCGGCTGTGGCTGTCGTCGGGATCGCCGGGCAGGCCGACCTGCCGGAGAACCGGCGTCTCGCCCTTGGCGAGAATGGCGACGCCGTTGAACCCTTTCTGCCCATGCCAGACGGCGTTGTAGCCAGCGGCCTCGATCTCGCCGATCGGCAGCGCTTCGTCGGCGCATTTCAGTTCCTGCAGGCAGGCGACGTCGGGCGCCTCCCGCTCAAGATATTCGAGCAGGCGCGGCATGCGCGCGCGGATGCCGTTGATGTTGAAGGTGACGAGCTTCACCCCGCTTCCCTAGCGGGGCTCAATCCTCAATCAAACGGAAAAGCTGGATCCGCAGCCGCAACCCGACGCGGCATTGGGGTTGGTCACCTTGAACGATGCCCCGCCCAACTCCTCGACATAGTCGACCTCCGACCCATCAAGCAGTTCCAGGCTGACCGGATCGACCACCAGGCTGACCCCGTCGGTGCTGGCCACCGCATCGCCTTCCTCGGGTTCGCCAAGCGAAAAGCGGTAGGAAAATCCGGCACAGCCGCCGCCGTCGACCGCCAGGCGGAGCACGGCGGGCTTGCCTTGCTTGCCAGCGATAAAGGCGACGCGCTTGGCAGCGCTGGGGGAGAGGGTCACGTGAGGTCACGTCCGCGAGATAGGGACGCGAGGGGGTAGCGGCAAGCTTAGCGCTTCGGGCCGCCCAGAGCGACTGCGTCCATCGAATGGGTGCCGGCGCCATTCTTCTGCATCGCGAGCAGATAGTCGTTCGACTTCATGAACGGGATCGGATTGACCGCGCGGCTGTCGATCCGGACTTCATAGTGAAGGTGGCTGCCGGTCGAACGGCCGGTCGAGCCCATGCGGCGCGATTTGCTGGCCGCGGGTGACATGCTGGCCCGGACGGACCAGGATCGCCGAGAGGTGACCGTAGCGGGTTTCGATGCCGCGGCCGTGGTCGATCTTGACCAGGTTGCCATAGCCGCCGCTGTTCCAGCCGGCTTCGCTGACGGTGCCGTCGGCGGTGGCGTAGATTGGCGGTTCCGGTCGGCCCGGCAAGGTCGATCCCCTGATGGCGGGCCGCGCCGCCGTTGAACGGATCGGAGCGGACGCCATAGCCCGAAGTGAATTCGGCGGTCTTGACCGGCTTGTCGGAAGGAACGGCGATCGCGCCGTCGGCGAGATTGTCGAGCTTCTTCCAGCTGGTGAACAGCGACTTGAACGTCGGGTCGGCCTGCGTCGCGGAATCGAACGGACCGCCCTGGGCCAGCTTACCGCCCTGCGGGAGGGCGTAACCGAGCTTGGCAATCGCTTCCGGATCGACCTTCTGGCCGGCGATCATCGCTGCGAGGACCTGCTGGCGCTGCTCGATCTGCTTGACGCGAGCTCGGTTGCGGCGGCGAGACGGGCGATATCCGAAGAAACGGCCGCCGGAGCGGCCGTCAGTGAAGAGGGAGCAACGAATAAGGCGGAAAGCGGAGTAAGCGGACCACAAAGCAACAGCAGCATCGCACAAACATCGCCATTTGCACCGGTGCCGAAAGGCGCAGTCGGCGAAGATGACTGCCGTCGTGGACAAACAGGTCCCGCGTCTGGAAAATCCTGGTCGTCGCAATTGCCGCTTGGGTCATGGCTCCGCCCAACTCCTCAAGTCACTGGCGCCTGGCGCAACAATCGCGCCCGGTGCAGTAGTTCATCGGTTATGGAGCTCCCCAGCCCCGCTATTCCAACAGGCGATTGCCCTCGCCTGGTGGAAGGGTGACACTGGCCCGGAGTGGTTAATCAATTCAACCTTCGGTTCCCCTTCTTAGGGTGAAGTGCGGGCACACTACGACGAACCGTTTTTGCAACTTGCGTTAGGTTAAGAATTTAACCGGAATTTAGCCGATCATTTCACGCGCGAATTCTTTCGCACCTGCAAAATAGGTCCTTCCCACCTGCAGCAATTCCCCGCTAAAGCCTGCGACGGGCCACGCCGTCCCAACGCGGCGCGTGCTCTCTGCAAGGAGAGTTTGAATGATGACGACCCCGCCTGCGGTGCGCCCAAAGCGCCCGCATTTTTCGTCCGGTCCCTGCGCCAAGCCGCCGGGCTGGAGCCCCGATCAAATCGACACCCGAATTCTCGGCCGCTCGCATCGCAGCGCGCCTCGGCAAGGAGCGGCTGCAGGCTCTGCCATCGACCTGATGCGCGAGATGCTCCAGCTGCCCGACACGCATCGAATCGGCATCGTGCCCGGTTCCGACACCGGCGCGTTCGAAATGGCGATGTGGACGATGCTCGGCGCGCGTCCCGTCACCTGCCTTGCCTGGGAAAGCTTCGGCGAAGGCTGGGTGACCGATGCGGTCAAGCAGCTGAAGCTCGACCCGACCGTCATCCGCGCCGACTACGGCGAGCTTCCCGACCTTCGTCAGGTCGACTGGTCGAACGACGTGCTGTTCACCTGGAACGGCACGACCTCGGGCGTCCGCGTGCCCGACGGCGAGTGGATTGCCGCCGACCGCGAGGGCCTGAGCTTCGCCGACGCGACCAGCGCGGTGTTCGCTTACGACTTGCCGTGGGACAAGATCGATGTCGCCACCTTCAGCTGGCAGAAGGTGCTGGGCGGCGAAGGCGGGCACGGCGTGCTGATCCTCGGCCCGCGCGCGGTCGAGCGGCTGGAAAGCTTCATCCCCGACCGGCCGCTGCCCAAGATCTTCCGCCTGACCAAAGGCGGCAAGCTGATCGAGGGCATCTTCACCGGCGAGACGATCAACACGCCGTCGATGCTGGCGGTCGAGGATGCGATCGTCGCGCTTGAATGGGCGCAAATCGGTCGGCGGCCTCAGGGGCATGATCGCGCGAACCGCCGCCAATGCCGCCGCGCTCGACCGACATCGTTCGCGGCGCGCAACTGGCTCGGGCATCTCGCGCAGGACCCCGCATCCGGTCGAAGACCAGCGTCTGCCTGACCGTCGACGGCGCCGACAGCGACTTCATCAAGCGCTTCGCCAAGCTGCTCGAGAGCGAAGGCGCGGCCTATGACATCGCCGGCTATCGCGATGCGCCGCCGGGCCTTCGCATCTGGTGCGGCGCGACCGTCGACACCGCCGACATCGAAGCGCTCGGGCCCTGGCTCGATTGGGCCTGGGAGCAATGCCAATGACCGTACGCGTCCTCATTTCCGACAAGATGGACCCCAAGGCCGCCGGCGATCTTCCGCGAGCGCGGGATCGAGGTCGACGAGAAGCCGGGCCTGACGCCTGAAGAGCTGAAGGCGATCATCGGCGATTATGACGGCCTCGCGATCCGCTCGGCGACCAAGGTGACCAAGGCAATCCTCGAGGCCGCGACCAACCTGAAGGTCGTCGGCCGCGCCGGGATCGGCGTCGACAATGTCGACATCCCCGCCGCCACCGCGCGCGGCGTGGTGGTGATGAACACGCCGTTCGGCAATTCGATCACCACCGCCGAGCATGCCATCGCGCTGATGTTCGCGCTCGCCCGCCAGCTGCCCGAGGCCGACGCCTCGACCCAGGCCGGCAAGTGGGAAAAGAACCGCTTCATGGGCGTCGAGGTGACCGGCAAGACGCTCGGCCTGATCGGCGCCGGCAACATCGGCTCGATCGTCGCCACCCGGGCGCTCGGCCTCAAGATGAAGGTCGTCGCCTACGACCCGTTCCTGACCCCCGAACGTGCGGTCGAGCTCGGCGTCGACAAGGTCGAACTCGACGAGCTGCTGCGGCGCGCCGACTTCATCACGCTGCACACGCCGCTGACCGACCAGACGCGCAACATCCTGTCGCGAGAGAATCTTGCGAAGACGAAGAAGGGCGTGCGCATCGTCAATTGCGCGCGCGGCGGACTGATCGACGAGCGGCGCTGAAGGAAGCGCTCGACAGCGGTCATGTCGCCGGCGCGGCGCTCGACGTGTTCGAAACCGAACCGGCCACGGCCTCGCCGCTGTTCGGAACGCCCGGCTTCATCTCGACCCCGCACCTCGGCGCGTCGACCAGCGAAGCGCAGGTCAATGTCGCGATCCAGGTGGCCGAGCAGATGAGCGACTTCCTGCTGCTCGGCGGGGTCACCAACGCGATCAACATGCCGTCGCTGACGCGCCGAGGAAGCGCCGCGGCTGAGGCCCTACATGGCGCTGGCCGAGAAGCTCGGGAAGCTGGTCGGCCAGATCCTCGGCGAGGACGTCCGCTCGGTCGCGGTCGAGGTCGAGGGCGCGGCGGCCGCAGCTCAACCAGAAGCCGATCACCGGCGCGGTGCTGGCCGGGCTGATGGGCACCTATTCGCAGACGGTGAACATGGTCAACGCGCCCTTCCTGGCGAAGGAGCGCGGGCTCGACGTCAGCGAAATCCGCCACGACCGCGAGGGCGATTATCACACGCTGATCGCGGTCGAGGTCGGAAACCAAGGGCGGCAAGCGCCGCGTTGCCGGCACCCTGTTCGGCAACAAGGCGCCGCGGCTGGTCGAGCATGTTCGGAGTCGAGGTCGAGGCCGAGCTGACCGGCTCGATGATCTACATCGTCAACACCGACACGCCGGGCTTCATCGGCAAGCTCGGCACCGCGCTGGGCGAGGCCGGAATCAACATCGCCACCTTCAACCTCGGCCGCCGCGCAGCGGGCGGGGAGGCAGTGGCCTTGGTCGCAGTCGACGGAGACGTCCCACCGGCCGTCGTGGAAACGTTATCGAAGCTAGAGGGCGTTCGTGAGGTTGTTCCACTGCGCTTCTGACCCAGCCAGTCAGTTCGAGGTCCGCTCGTTACAGTTCGCCTCCTCCCGCTCGTGCCGCAGGATGTCGCCGGGCTGGCATGAAAGCGCCTCGCAGATTGCATCCAGGGTCGAGAAGCGGATGGCGCGCGCCTTGCCGGTTTTAAGGATCGAAAGATTGGCAAGCGTGATGTCGATCCGGTCCGCCAGTTCGGTCAGCGTCATCCGCCGCTCGTGCAGCATGTCGTCAAGCGTGACGATGATCGCCATGCCTACACCGTCCCTTCAAGGTCTTCGCGCATCAGCGTGCCCTCGGCGAAAACACGGGCCAGCACGAAGGTAAGGATCACCGCCAGCCAGCCGTTGATTGAGAAGCCGGCATCCAGATCGACCGGATGCGCCGCGGTCGAAACCGCCTTGGCGATGGCGGCGATGATGAGGCCAAGAAGCTGCAACGTAAGCAGCGCCCATGCGATCGTGCGCAATCGGTAGGCGTTCGCGGCCACGAACGGGTCGCCGGCGCGAACCGTCTCGACCATCGCGACCAGCCGCTTAAGGATCATGTAGTTGAGCGGGATGGTGGCGAGGCCAATCACGGCGACCGCGCGAAGTCCCATGACCAGCCGCTCCGCATCGGGACCGGGCGAAAGGTCGAACGCGGACATGATCCATTGCTCGTTCGGCATTGCCACAAGAAGCACGAGGATCACCGCACACATCAGCCAGTTGAGAAGGATGAGGATGCGCAGCAGCACATAGGCAATCGGCAAGGCGGCGGAATATGGTCGGGGCATCGGCTTCGACTCCATCAATCTCTATATCGATAAACGATAATCTATTTATCGATTATCGTAAAGCCCTGCCTCGAATTGCACGACCGCCGGTCGGCCTGCCCGGTCCCTTTGACCGGAACGCTCCGCTCGCCTAGAGCGCGCCCGCAATCATAAGGGATTCGGTGTGGGCAACGTCACCGTGATCGGCGCGCAATGGGGCGACGAGGGCAAGGGCAAGATCGTCGACTGGCTCGCCAGCCGGGCCGACATGGTCGTCCGCTTCCAGGGCGGCCACAACGCCGGCCACACGCTGGTCGTCGGCGACGAGACCTACAAGCTGTCGCTGCTGCCCTCCGGCATCGTCCGCGGCACGCCGTCGGTCATCGGCAACGGCGTGGTGCTCGATCCCTGGGCGCTGAAGGCCGAGATCGAGAAGATCGCCGCCCAGGGCCTGACGATCACGCCCGACGTGCTGATGATCGCCGAGACCTGCCCGCTGATCCTGCCGATCCACCGCGATCTCGACGCGCTGCGCGAGGATGCGTCGGGCGCCGGCAAGATCGGCACGACCCGGCGCGGGATCGGCCCGGCCTATGAGGACAAGGTCGGCCGCCGCGCGATCCGCGTCTGCGACCTTGCGCATCTCGGCGAACTCGATCCGCTGCTCGACCGCCTGTGCGCCCACCATGATCACCTTCGCGCCGGCTTCGGCGAGCCGCCGGTCGACCGCGACCGGCTGAAGCGCGACCTCGAAGGCATCGCCGACTTCGTCCTGGCCTTCGCCCGGCCGGTGTGGCGCGACCTCGACGAGGCGCGCCGCCGCGGCCGCCGCATCCTGTTCGAAGGCGCGCAGGGCGTGCTGCTCGACGTCGATCATGGCACCTATCCGTTCGTCACCTCGTCCAACACGGTGGCGGGAACGACCGGATCGGGCAGCGGCATGGGCCCGGGCGCGGCCGGCTTCGTGCTCGGCATCGTCAAGGCCTACACGACGCGCGTCGGCTCCGGCCCCTTCCCGACCGAGCTCGACGACGAGATCGGCCAGCGGCTTGGCGAGCGCGGCCATGAATTCGGCACCGTCACCGGCCGCCAGCGCCGCTGCGGCTGGTTCGACGCCGTGCTGGTTCGCCAGTCGGCCGCGGTCAGCGGCATCACCGGCATCGCGCTGACCAAGATCGACGTGCTCGACGGGATGGAGACGGTGAAGATCTGCACCGGCTATCGCGATCGGCGACAAGGTCTACGACTATCTTCCGCCCCACTCCGCCGACCAGGCGCGGGCGAGCCGATCTACGAGGAAATGGAAGGCTGGAGCGGGACCACCGCCGGCGCGCGCAGCTGGGCCGACCTGCCGGCGCAGGCGATCAAATATGTCCGCCGTATCGAGGAACTGATCCGCTGCCCGGTGGCGCTGGTGAGCACGTCCCCGCAGCGCGACGACACGATCCTGGTGAGCGATCCATTCGCCGGTTAGTGCCGGACTTCGAAGCAGTCGCTTCCTTCGAGATCGACGGCCTCAACATCAATCTGCTCGACCCGCGCGGCGGGCGGTCCGTTTTTCAACTGGTCGATAAGCCGCTGAACAACAGCTTCTTCACCCTCTAGATGCGCCTCGACGCTTCCGTCGAGAGCATTTGCGCACCCAGCCGGTCACACCAAGCGCAAGCGCCTGTTCGGTGGTCCATGCGCGGAAAAATACCCCTTGGACGCGGCCGGTCACGCGGACGTGGCGGCCGACGCGGGGCATTACACCGTAGCGATGTCGGGCGCGTCCTCGGCCTTCATGCCGACGACGTTATAGCCCGCGTCGACATGATGGATCTCGCCGGTGACGCCCGACGCCAGGTCCGAGCAGAGATAGAGCCCCGCGCCGCCGACATCCTCGATCGTGACATTGCGGCGAAGCGGCGAATTATATTCGTTCCACTTCATGATGTAGCGGAAGTCGCCGATGCCGCTGGCGGCCAGCGTCTTGATCGGCCCGGCGCTGATCGCGTTGACGCGGATGCCGTCCGGGCCAAGATCGGCGGCGAGATATTTGACGCTGGTTTCGAGCGCCGCCTTGGCGACGCCCATGACATTGTAATGGGGGATGACCTTCTCGGCGCCGTAGTAGCTCAAGGTCAGCAGCGAGCCGCCCGGGCTTCATCATCGCCCGGGCGCGCTGCGCCACCGCGACGAAGCTGTAGACCGAGATGTTCATGGTCAGCAGGAAATTCTCGAGGCTGGTTTCGACATATTTGCCGCGCAGCTCATTCTTGTCGGAAAAGCCGATCGCGTGGACGACGAAGTCGAGGCTGTCCCAGCGCTTCCGCAGTTCCTCGAACGTGCGGTCGAGCGCCGCCATGTCGCTGACATCGCAATCGACCAGCAAGTCGCTGCCGAGCTGCTCGGCCAGCGGGCGCACCCGCTTTTCGAGCGCTTCGCCCTGATAGCTGAATGCCAGCTCGGCGCCATGCTCGCGCAAGCAGCTTGGCTATTCCCCACGCCAGCGACCGATCGTTGGCGAGTCCCATGATCAGCCCGCGCTTGCCTGCCATGATGCCGCCCATCGGCTATTTTCCCCTTATCTGGCGCCTTGCAGCCGCCGCTAACTCTTCCTCCGGGGCCGGCTCCTCTACCGGAAGCTCGGCTTCGTACGGCCCCTCGTAATGCTCGCCCCTTAGCGCCTTTCCGCCCGGCTCGACTAGGGCGGCGTTGAGTTCCGCGCCGGCAACCACGCCGAGTCCGATGACGAAGAAGAAGAGCAACGCAACCATCACACCGGCCAGGCTGCCGTAGGTCGTTTCATAGCCGCCGAACAAGCCGATCACGTCGGGCAGCAGCTCGACCGTCACCAGCCACCAGACGGTGACGATTAACGCGCCGGGCCATTTGCGGCATTCGATGGTGCGGTATCGCGACGGGGTCAGCGCAAGGAAAATGACGTAGAAGGTTGCGAACAAGGTGAGCCCGGGCGCGAGGCGATAGAAGCCAAGCTCGCGGCCCAACCCTTCCGAAAAGGGCAGCTTCTCGACCACGAAATTATGAACCGACGACAGGACGACGGTGAGGCCGAAGCGTCATGAACAGCAATATGACCGATCCCAGGATGACCGCCATCGAAGCCAGGCGATATTGCCAGAAGCTGGCCGAATATTTGACGCCATAGGCGCGGCGCAGAATGTCGCGGATGGTTTCGATGAAGCTGGCCGCGGTCCACAGTCCGACGATCGCACCGAACCAGAGCAGAGCGCCCGAACGGCCCTGGATGCACCTCCTCGATCGGCCCGTCGAGCACGGCTCGGACATCGGCCGGCAGTCGGCCGAGGATCGCTGCGACGGCCAGCGAGGCATCCTGGGTCCGGCCGAACAGCCGAGCGACCGCGGCGGCCAGGATGAAGAAGGGAAACATCGCGAGCAGCGACAGATAGGCGAGATTGCCGGCGTGGATGAAACCGTCGTCGTAAAGGCCGATCCCGACCCGCTTGGCGACGATCAGCGGCTTGATTTCGCGCTTGGCGCGTTCGATCGCCGCCTTTCCGAAGCGCGCCCTCAGCCGGCCAGTCGCTTGCGCCGTTCCTCGGGCGAATAAGGATGGAGCTCCTTCATCTAGGGCGACTAAACCGCAAGGGAAGCCCTGGGGTTGCCGCCGCCCTCCCAGCTCTCGGCAAACTTTTCCAACGCCTCGTCATGGGCGGGAATGTCGATAGCCAGCTGGACCAACTGGTCGCCGCGGTTGCCGTCCTTGCCGGTGAAGCCGCGGCCCTTGAGGCGCAGCAGCTTGCCCGAACTCGAACCCTTCGGGACGGTCAGCATCACCGGCCCTTCCGGCGTCGGTACCTTCACCTTCGCGCCCAGCACCGCCTCCTTCAGCGTTACCGGCAGGGTCAAGCGGATGTTCTTGCCGTCGCGGACGAAGAAGGGATGTGCCGCGATATCTCGATGGTCACGATCGCATCGCCGCGACCGCCAGGACCTTCCTGCCCCTGACCGGACAGCCGGATCTTCGTACCGTCCTCGACCCCTTTGGGCAGCTTGAGGTCGATCGTCCGCCCGCCAGAAAGCGTGACCCGTTGTTCCTTCAAGGTCGCCGCATCGGTGAAGCCGACCTTTAGCCGATAAGCGACGTCGGCGCCCTTCTGCGGGCGCCTGGCACGACCGAAACCGCCGAACGGCCCGCCTGCGACCCGCACCCCGACGGCGAACCGGCTGCTGCCCCAAACAACCCTTCGAACAGGTCCGACAGATCGGCGGCATTGCCCGCATCGAATCCTTCTGGAAATCCCTCGAACCCACCGCCGCCCGGCCGCGGACCCGCCCCGCCTCCGCCGAAGCCGCCTCCAAACGGCATGCGCGGATTGCCGTCCTCGTCGATCTCGCCCCGATCATAGCGCGCCCGCTTGTCCTTGTCGGACAGCAGGTCATAGGCCTGGGTAACCTTGGCGAACCGCTCCGCGGCCTTGCGGATTATCCTTGTTGCGGTCGGGGTGCAGCTGCTTGGCAAGGCTGCGATAGGCCTTCTTGATCTCGGCCTCGCTCGCCCCGCGCTTGACGCCCAACTGCTGGTAGAGATCCATTCATTTCCCCTTTAGTCCGCCGCCCCGTTTCGGAGCAGCGCCAACATCCGTCAAGCATTGGAGGCGCCGGAAGTTGCACGTCGCACAGCCGCATTGATGCCGCAACCGCAGAGTCCAAGCGGGCAAAGCGCGCGCATGGCCGACGATCCCATTCCGCCTGTTCGACGCCTGGTATGACGAGGCGAAGGCGGTCGAGCCGAACGACCCGGACGCGATGGCGCTGGCGACGGCAACGCCTGACGGACGACCCTCAGTGCGGATTGTGCTGTTGAAAGGCTTCGGTGCGGACGGCTTCACCTTCTACACCAACGCCGACAGCCGGAAGGGCGAGGAACTGGCCGCCAATCCGCAGGCCGCGCTGCTGTTTCACTGGAAGTCGCTGCGCCGCCAGGTGCGGATCGAAGGCGCGGTCGAGCGAGGTCGGCGCGGCGGAAGCCGACGCCTATTTCGCCACCCGCAGCCGGGATTCGCAGCTGGGCGCCCATGCCTCGCTCCAGTCGCGCCCGCTCGACCGACGGGCGACGTTCGAAGCGCGATATGAGGAGGCTGAAGCGGCGGTTTCGAGGGCCGCGACGTGCCGCGCCCCGAACGTTGGACCGGCTTTCGTGTCGTGCCGGAGAAAATCGAATTCTGGACTGACCGCCCGCACCGGCTGCATGAGCGCCGCCTGTTCGTCCGCCAGGGCGACGGCTGGATCGGAAGGACTGCTTTACCCATGAGCGGCGCGCATCATCGCCATCACCACGCTCCTCACGGGCATCATCACGCTCATCACAGCGAGCGCGCTCGGCTGACCAAGCGCGCGGCAATGGCCAGCATCTCAATGGCCTTGTTCCTGGTCGCGCTGAAAACCTATGCCAGCTGGGGCACCGGTTCGGTGGCGATGCTGGGTCACTGGCCGACACCACGCTCGACCTCGTCGCCAGCCTGGTCACATTCTTCGGCGTGCGCTGGGCGGCGATGCCGGCCGACGACGAGCATCGCTTCGGTCATGGCAAGGCGGAAGCGCTTGCCGCGCTGGTCCAGGTCATCCTGATCGCCGTGTCGGCGCTGGGCATCGCCTGGCGCTCCTTCGATCGCCTGCAAAGCGGCCGGCCGACCGAAGGGCTGGAGCTGGGCGTCGGCGTTTCGGTGATCGCCATGGTCGCGACCTTCGCGCTGCTCGCCTACCAGCGCTACGTGATCCGCAAGACCGGTTCGGTCGCGATCCACACCGACCATGTCCATTATCAGTCCGACCTTTTCCTGAACCTGTCGGTGATCGCCGCGCTGGTCCTCGACCAGATGCTCGGCTGGCGCCTTGCCGACCCGCTGTTCGGCTTCGCCATCGCAGCCTGGCTGATCTATGGCGCGTGGAGCGCGGCCAGCCATTCGGTCGACCAGCTGATGGACCGCGAATGGCCAGAGGAGGAGCGCGAGGCGTTCCTCGCCGCTGCCGCGCGAATATCCCGAGCTCGCCGGCCTGCACGACCTTCGCACCCGCACCTCGGGCGCCCACCGCTTCGTCCAGTTCCATGTGTGGGTGCCGGCCGACTGGACGGTCGGCGAAGCGCATCGGCGAATGGATGCGGTCGAGGAGAAGCTGCAGCACCGCTTCCCCGGGACCGAAATCATCATCCACCTCGATCCGGAAGGTCACACCGACCGCGAAGGCGATCCTGCCGTCCGCGCTGACGGAAAGTGCGTCGATGACCCCGCTGCCCATCTTCCAGGTCGATGCCTTTGCCGCGCGGCCGTTCACCGGAAACCCGGCGGCGGTCATGCCGCTCGACCATTGGCTCGACGATGACGGTGATGCAGGCGATCGCGGCGGAGAACAACCTCAGCGAAACCGCTTTCACCGTACCGAGCGAAGCGTGACGGCTACGACTATGACCTGCGCTGGTTCACCCCGGAGATGGAGGTACCCCTGTGCGGCCACGCCACCTTGGCTGCGGCCCATATCCTGCTGAAGGGCAGTGCCATCCGCTTCTCGACCAAGGCGGGGATACTCACGGTCACTCGGGATGAGGATGACGCGGCGCTGCTCAAGCTTGACCTGCCCGCGCCGCCGCTTTCGGAAGTGGCCGAGCCGACGGTTTGCCGCGCGCTCGGCCTATCGCCGCGACCTGTCTGGCTATCGGAAGGCTGCAACGACAGCTGCATCGTCCCGGTTGAAAATGAGGAGGAAGTGCGCGCCATCACGCCGGACTTCGTCGCATTGCGCTCGATCCACCGCATGGCGATCGTTACCGCGCCTGGCGACATCCATGACATCGCCAGCCGCGTGTTCGTCTCCTATGCCGGGATCGATGAGGATCCGGTGACCGGCTCGGCCCATGCCGCGCTGGTGCCCTATTGGGCAAAGCGCCTCGGCCGCCACCGCTTCACCGCCTTCCAGGCAAGCAAGCGAGCCGGCCTGCTGGATTGCGAACTGCGCGGCGACCGAGTCATCCTCGGCGGCCATGCGGTCACGGTGATCGAGGGCTTTTTCCAGATATAGCCAACGTTCGCGTTCGACCCATTGCGGTCATTAGCTTATCGGCTGATCCGACCCATTGTGGACATTAGAGTGATCGACAGGGATGCGGTGGGGGATGGGTGACTGGATCCCAGCTTTCAATCACAATTTGAAGCGGACTTCGATCCGCGTGCCGTTGTTGCCGTCGATTTCTGCTTCGCCGCCGATCGCCTTGGCAAGCGTGCGGACCAGGCGCAGGCCGAGCGCGCCTTCTCGCGATGTCGCCGCGAAGCCAACTCCGTCGTCGGCGATGGACAGCGTCGCTACATCCCCGTCCTGATGACAGTCGACCCGGATCGTTCCTGCACGCCCATCGGGGAAAGCATATTTCATCGCGTTGGTCAGTGCCTCGCTGGCAATTAGTGCCAGGTTGATGGCCCGCGACGTGTCGAGCTCTAGTTCGTCGGTCCTGACGATCAGCGCGATCCTCTCCCCGCCGAGTGACTGGTGGGTCTCAGTGCAGATCAGCGTCAAATAGGCGCGGAACGAGGTCCTTTGCTCGTCTGGCGACTGGCTGTTGAGCATCAAATGCGCTGCGGCGATATTGCCCAGCCGCCGGATAGCGCTCGCAAGCTCGAGACGCACCTCGTCGCTTTGCGTCGCGTGCATCTGCAGGCCTAGCAGCGACATCGCGATCTGGATGCTGTTCTTGGCCCGATGGTTGACCTCGTGGAGCATCACCCCGCTGTCCAGCAGTCGAGTTTCGGCGGCGAGCAGTGAAGCCGCCAAATCGACTTCGCGGTCGATGGCGAGCCCCGCCTGTCCTTGGAGTTCGGTGATTTCGTCGTGGAGCAGGCGGATGGTGCGCTCGTCGGTCGTTTCCGACTGCATTCCGTAGCTGGGCTTGCTTGACATCGGTCCCCCCGCAATGAGGAAAGTTAAGTGCGTCCGGCCCGTTGTCCGGCAGCCCCCACGATGCGGCGGCGCGGCGATCCTACCCTACCAATACCGGGGCGACGAGTCCCGAAGTCCCGCGTCATCTGCCAGTCCTGCCCGCCGCTTTAATGCACCGGCCTAATGTCCGCTTTCCACCCATTGCGGTCATTAGTGCGACGGAATCCGCTCAGTACATATGCCGATGGTTGAACCCGGCTTTGTCAGCAATAGGCTGGTAAACGCATCTTGGAAGGCCGCGGGAAAATGAACATCATTCGACACGGGCTCTTGGCACTTTGCCTCATGCTGGCCAGCATCATTGGCCCTCTTTCTCAAAGCGCTCTCGCCGCGACCGCCGCAGAATTGAACGCGGATGGCAAAGCGGCGCTCAATCGCCTCTACGCCAAGTCCGACAGGGCACGCAGATATGGGCGGGATGCCCGCGCGATTCTCGTCTTTCCGAAGATCGTCAAGGTCGGCCTCGTTGTTGGAGGGCAGGGTGGAGAAGGCGTCCTTTTCGTTGGAGGCAAACCAACGGGCTACTATAAAATCGGTGCCGCCTCCTTTGGTCTTCAGGCCGGTGGACAATCATTCAGCTACGCGCTGTTTCTGATGAATGACAAGGCGCTCACCTATCTGCGGAAGAGCGACGGATGGGCGATCGGCTCGGGTCCAAGCGTGGTGGTTGTGGATAAGGGCGCGGCCATGAGCACGACGTCCACGACGATCGCGAAAGACGTGTACGCAATGCCATTTGGCCAAAAGGGATTGATGGCCGGATTGGGCCTCGAAGGGTCTAAGATCACACCAATCAAAAGGTAAGCCTCTACCCTTGCCGGGCCAACCGATTTTCCTGTCCTACAGGCGGCAGAATGTGAGAGCGTTGCCACGCTCTTTCTCATTGTCGGCACTAAGCTAAATTGGGCGCCAAGAGGTCGCTAAGTTCACGCCAATGGCGCCTCATCCCGAGACTTTTGTGAACGTAGTGAACTTGGGAACCGATCGTTGGGCCGTCACGCCGCGACGGCTTCTTCGATCGCCGCGGGCTCGGTCGCGACGATCGTCCCTCCCCCAAGCAGCCGTTCTCCGTCGTAGAAGACCGCCGACTGGCCCGGTGCGACACCATATTCGGGGGAGGCAAAGGTCAATTTCTCGCCGTCCCAGCGCCCTGCCACCGGCCGCGCCAGCGAGCGGACCTTGGCTTCGACCTTCGCCTGGTCCTCGGCCAGCCAGTTGATTCCCTCGACCCTGGCTGCCCCGACCGCCAGCGCACGGCGCGGGCCGACGACCAGCCGCTGCGCCTCCGGCTCGATCCGAACGACATAAAGCGGCTCGGGCTGCCCGCCGATTTCGATTCCTCGGCGCTGGCCGATGGTGAAGTGAACCACCCCCTCGTGAGTGCCGAGCACCCGGCCTTCGAGGTCGACAATTTCGCCCGGCGCAGCGGTCTCGGGCCGAAGCCGCTTCACCAGGCCGGCATAGTCGCCATCGGGAACGAAGCAGATGTCCTGGCTGTCGGGCTTGTCGGCCACGATCAGCCCTTCTTCCGCAGCCAGCTTGCGCACCTCGCTCTTGGGCAAATCGCCGAGCGGAAAGCGGAGATAGTCGAGCTGGTCAGACGTGGTGCCGTAGAGGAAATAACTCTGATCGCGCGACGGGTCCCGGCCCTTCCACAGCTCGATCCGCCCGTCCCGCTCGACCCGCCGAACATAATGGCCGGTGGCCAGGCAGTCGGCGCCAAGGTCGCGGGCGAAGGCGATGAGGTCGACGAATTTCACGCCCTGGTTGCAAAGCGAGCAGGGGACCGGTGTGCGCCCCGCGGCATATTCATCCGCGAACTTGTCGATCACTCCGGTGCGGAAGCGGCTTTCATAATCGAGCACGTAATGGGCAATGCCGAGACGGTCGCAGACGGTCTTGGCATCGTAGATGTCCTGCCCCGCGCAGCAGCTGCCGCTGCGCTTCACCGCCTCGCCATGGTCGTAGAGCTGGAGCGTCACCCCGATCACTTCCGCGCCGGTGCGCGCGCGAGCGCCGCGACGACGCTGCTGTCGACGCCGCCCGACATCGCCACGACGATCCGCGCCGACGCGGCGTCCTTAAGGTCAAAATTTGGGGTCATGCTGCGCGGCTCTTTACTCGAAATTCACCCTGTTCGGCTAGATCGACCCTACCCAATCGGGGGCGAGGGGGCGTTCATTGGCGCGATTCGAAGGCAAACTTAAGGCGGCGGGGGAGACCAAGCTCGAAATCGACGAGCTTCTTTCCGTGCTGTCGTCGAGCTCCAATTTGGGGCGAGACGAGCGTCAGGACGCAATCGCCTGTTTCCTCTCCGTCAGCGAGGGGTGGAAGGATGCGAAGGGCACGCTGAAAGGCACCTTTGCAAGCATCCCGCGGCCATCGTGGTTAAGGGAAAGTAAGGAATGATGAAGCAGAAGGTTACCGTTGTGTTTCAGACCTTCTCAACGGCCTTCGGTTAAAAGCTGGCTATCGACAAAAGTTTAACGTGGTTGAGGTTTTAGATGCTCGAGAATCAGAAAATTCGTCCCGCGCAGGTTATCGGACCGCTTGGCGAACCGTTGACGCTCGACTCGCTTCCGCCTCCCTCGACCACCCGTTGGGTCGTGCGCCGCAAGGCCGAGGTCGTCGCAGCGGTCGCCGGTGGGCTGCTGACGGTCGACGAGGCGTGCCAGCGCTACACGCTGAGCCTCGAGGAATTCACCGGCTGGCAGCGTGCAGTCGATCGGTCGGGCATGCCCGGCCTTCGGGTCACTCGAATCAAACATTATCGCGACCAGTATGAGCGCCAGCAGCGCTATTGATTAAGGTCCGTCCCCAGTTGGACCAGGAGAGGGCTCCGCCGGAAGGCGGGGCCCTTTCCACATTCATTTCGTTCCCGACACTAGACACGGAGTTGCTTTGCCGGAACAACATGCCCGCATCGTGCGTCTCTGATGCCGGAAGGCGCCCCGCGTGCAACTGGGGCGGCCACGAACAGGAGGAACGAACATGGGTATCATTATTTGGCTCATCGTCGGTGGTGTGGTGGGCTGGCTTGCCAGCTTGATTATGCGCACCGATGCCCAGCAAGGCATCCTCATGAACATCGTCGTCGGCATCGTCGGCGCGGTGATTGCCGGCCTGATCCTCGGCAAGGGCACTATCAATCAGGGTCTGACCGTTGAAACTTTCCTGTGGTCGCTGCTCGGTGCGGTGATCCTGCTGGCGGTCGTCAATCTGGTCCGCCGCGGAAGCGTTCGCTAGCCGCTGACAAAGACGCAATAAGAGAGGCCGCCGGGCAATTCCCGGCGGCCTCTTTCCTTTTTGGGCCTACTGCAGCTCGAAGCTCATCGAGACATTCACCTGCAGCTGCTGGGTGCCGGGATCGATTTCGGTCTTTGCCATCGGGGCCGCGGCAGCCATGTCGCGGGCATAAGCCATCGGCATCGGCGGCGGGACATAAGCGCCGCTCTCGCTAACCGACAGGATGCGGACGACCCGCTTGCCAAGGGCCCGTGCATAGAGCTCCGCCCGCGCCTGTCCTGCGGCAATCGCCTTGATCCGCGCCTCGTCATAGGCGTCATCGGGCTTGTCGATCGTCAGGTTCGGACCGTTGATCTGATTTGCACCTTCCGCGACGAGCGCGTCGAGTATTGAACCGGTGCGTTTCAAATCGCGGAACTTCACATTGACCGTGTTGGTCGCCCGATATCCGGTCAATCGTGGCGGCTGGTTGTTTTCATAGTGATATTCCGGATTGAGATTGATCGACGAGGTCTGGATGTCCTTGTCGGCAATGCCGGCGCGCTTCAACGCCGCGCGGACCCGCTCCATCCGCGTCGCATTCTCCTCGATCGCGCCAGTTGCCGTCGGCTGAAGCGTCTGGACCCCGGCCGAGATGATTGCCAGGTCGGGCACGCGAGTCACCTCGCCGGTCGCACTTACATCGAGCCGGGTGCCGGCCAACACAGCTACGGGGCCAATCGCCTGCGCCGTGGCGCTAGCCGGAATTGCCGAGGCGCACAGCGCCAGAGCAGTCATCAATTTATTTCGCATAATCTAACCTCCCGCCAAAAACAGGGCCATCGCCGAATCGTGGTCGATGGGCGATGGCCCGAACATGAACGAGGCGGTGGCGTTCAGCGGCGGCGGTTCAGCACCAGCCGATAGACAAGCAGGATGAGGAAGGCGCCGACAATGGCGGCCACGAAACCGGCGGCTTCGCTTTCGTCGTACCAGCCCACTGCCTTGCCAAGGAAACCTGCCAGCAGGGCGCCGGCGATTCCAAGCAAGATGGTGATAACGCAGCCACCAGGGTCCTTGCCTGGCATGAGCAGCTTGGCGATTCCCCCGGCAAGCAGGCCGATGACGATCCAGCCGAGGATTCCGTAACTTTCGATCATCCTTTTCTTGCTCCCTGTGCTAAATGGCGCAGCAACTCAGTTTGCACATGCTCGTTTCACTATTGCAACAACGCGCGTCTGTGTAACGGGTGCCGCCGTTCGTAGAAAAAGCCTTTCCACCGGCGACGCGGGCGGTGCAGTTGCGCGCGGTGAGTTATTTAGGTAATACAGCGGTGGCGGCTCTGAATGCTGCCGCTTGTTACGAATGGCGGAAAGAATGCGGCTTATGAACCGGGAAACCACTTTCGCGAGCTCCGACACGCTGGTCGTGGTCGATCGCTCACGGCGTCGGCGGAACATCATCATCGCCGCAGTGGCCGTTCTTGCAGCGGCGCTGATCGCCTTCTTCATGCTCTCGGGCGGAAGCAAGGACGAGGCCGGTGGCCCCGGTGCCTCCGCGCCGGGCGGACGCGGACAGATTCCAACGGTTAGCGTAGTCGTACCGGGCCGGAGCCAGGTCGCGCGGATCGTCACCGCGTCAGGCGCGCTCGCGGCCCTTCGTGATCAACCAGTAGGCGTGGCCGGCGAAGGCGGCATGGTTCGCGCCGTGCTGGTCGATGCCGGCGCCTGGGTTCGCCAGGGCCAGACGCTGGCGACGGTCGACCGGTCGGTGCAGTCGCAGAATGCGGCGCAGCTGGCGGCACAGGTGCAGGTTGCACGGGCCGACGCGGCCCTCGCCCAGAACGAATATGAGCGCAGTCAGGCCCTGGTCGGCCGCGGCTTCGTGTCGAAGGCGGATCTCGACCGCAAGAAAGCGGCGCGCGACGCTGCAAACGCGCGGATCCGGGTTGCCGAGGCCAACCTCAATTCGATGCGCGCCCAGATCGGGCGGCTCGATATCCGTGCTCCGAAGAGCGGCTTGGTCCTGTCGCGTAATGTGGAAGTTGGCCAGGTGGTCAGCGCCGGATCGGGCGCCCTGTTCCGACTTGCGGAAGGCGGCGAGATGGAAATGCGCGCGCAGATGTCGCAACAGGACCTGGCGTTCGTCCGCGACGGAATGCCGGCAACGGTCAGGCCGATCGGTTCCGATCGCAGCTTCGCCGGCCGGGTATGGCAGGTTGTCGCCGGTGATCGATCCGACCAGCCGACAGGGCGAGGTCAGGATCACGGTCCCCTATGATGCGGCAATCCGGCCCGGCGGCTTCGCCGAGGCCAAGATCGAGGCAGGTGCGACCACTGCGCCACTGCTGCCGCAAAGCGCGGTGCTGAGCGATGAAAAGGGCAACTATGTCTACATCATCGACGGCAAGAACGAGGTCGTGCGCCGAAACGTCAAGATCGGGACGGTCGACGACCAGGGCGTGACCATTGCCGAAGGCCTGTCGGGTCAGGAGTCGGTAGTGCTTTCGGCCGGGCCGTTCCTCAATGAAGGGCAGAAAGTTGCCCCCAAGCGGCAGGCGGCCCGCTGATCGCGGAGCTTGTAGAACGAAGGCGTGACTGAATGAATTTCCGCAACATATCGTCCTGGTGCATCCGAACCCGGTTCCGCCGATCGTCCTGTTCGTCGGCCTCATGCTGGCAGGTCTCGTCGCCTTCATGGGCATGGACGTGAACAACAATCCGGACATCGATTTTCCGGCCGCGGAAGTGAACATCTCGCAGCCGGGCGCCGCGCCGACCGAGATGGAAAACCAGATCACGCAGAAGGTCGAGGCGGCGATCCGCTCGGTCAACGGCGTCGATGAGATCAACAGCTCGGTCCGCGAAGGCAACAGCAACACCTTCGTCCAGTTCGAGATCGGCACGCCGACCGATCGCGCGGTCAACGATGTCCGCGACGCGGTCGCGCAGATCCGCAGCGACTTGCCCGAGGGCATCCTCGAACCGCAGATCAACCGCGTCGACATTGCCGGCGATCCGATCCTGTTCGTCGCCGCCGAGACCACCGACATGACGCTCGAGCAATTGAGCTGGTACGTCGACAATACCGTCTCGCGCCGCCTGCTCGGGGTCGAAGGCATCGCCGCCGTATCGCGCGAAGGCGGCGTTGATCGCCAGATTCGCGTCATTCTCGATCCCGCCGCGCTCCAGGCGCAGGGCATCACCGCCGCCCAGGTCAACCAGCAGCTTCGCCAGACCAACCTCAATGCGACCGGCGGCCGCGCCGAGATCGCCGGATCCGAACAAGCGGTCCGAGTGCTTGGCAATGCGCACTCCGCCTATGAGTTGTCGCAGACCCAAATCGTCGTCCCGGCAACGGCCGCGTCGTCCGCCTGGCCGACCTCGGCGAGGTCAAGGACGCCTATTCGGAACAGCGCACCATCGCCAAGATGAACGGGCGGCAGGTGATCAGCTTCAACGTCCAGCGGTCGAAGGGCGCGTCCGAAGTCACCGCCTATGACGACGCCTGGAAGGAATTGCGCAAGATCGAGAAGGAGGATCCGCGGATCCGCTTCATCGAGATCATCAACCAGGTCGACTACACCAAGGAGCAATATCTCTCCGCGATGGAAGGCCTGATCCTCGGCGCCATCCTGGCGGTGCTGGTCGTCTTCCTGTTCCTGCGCGACTTCCGCGCCACGATCATCTCCGCGCTTGCAATCCCGCTGTCGGCGATCCCTGCCTTCTGGTTCATGGACTTGATGGGAATTACGCTGAACGGCCTGTCGCTGCTGGCGATGAGCCTGGTCGCCGGCGTGCTGGTCGACGACGCAATCGTCGAAATCGAGAACATCGTTCGCCACATGCGCATGGGCAAATCCGCCTATCAGGCTGCGATGGACGCCGCCGACGAGATTGGCCTGGCGGTCGTCGCTACGACCATGTCGATCGTCGCGGTATTCCTTCCCGTCGCGCTGATGCCGGGCATATCGGGCCAGTTCTTCAAGAGCTTCGGCTACACCGTCGTCATCTCGGTGCTGATGAGCCTGTTCGTCGCCCGAATGATCACCCCGCTGATCGCAGCCTATTTCCTGAAGGCGCATGGCGTCCAGCCACACGCCGCCGGCAAGTTCATGGAGCGCTATCTGGGGATTCTGAACTGGAGCCTGAATACCGACAAGGCCCAGGCCTATCGTGCTCGGCATCCGGGTTTCTTTGGCGGCGTTAAGTCGTTGTTCCGCGACCACCGCTTCGCGATGGTCGGTGCCGGCATCGGGGCCTTCATCGTCCAGATCGGGCTATTCATGATGATCCCGATGTCGTTCCAGCCGCCGCTTAACCTCGACTTCTCGCGGGTGCGTATCGGACTGCCGCCGGGCTCCACGCTCGAGCAGACGGCCGAAGTCGCCGACCGCGCTGCGGCGATCATCGAAAAGGATCCAGCGGTCGACCGCGTCTTCCAGCGCATCTTCGTTGGAAGCGGGTTCATCAACATCGTCCTGAAGAAGGATCGCGAAATCACCTGCACCGAGTTCGAGCGCGGCCTTGACCCCGCTGATCTCGGCGATCCCCGACGCCCAGGTCAATTTCATGAGCCAGAACGGCGGGGGTCCCGGCAGCGGCGGCCGCGACATCACCCTCTACCTCGGTAGCGACAATCCCGAGCTGCTGCTGGCCACCGCCAACAAGATCGTCGACGAGATGACGGGGCTTAAGGAAATTCGTGCGCCGCGCGTTCAGGGTGACCTGTCGCGGCCGGAAATCACGATCAAGCCGCGCTTCGACCTGGCGGCCGACCTTGGCGTCACCACCACCGCCCTGTCGCCAGACGATCCGCATCGCGACGCTGGGCGACATTGCGCAGAACAGCGCAAAATTCTCGCTGGCGGATCGCCAGGTCCCGATCACCGTATCGCTGGCGGAGAAGCTCGCGGCGCGACCTGTCGACCTCGAGAATTTGCCGGTTCCGACTTCGAAGCGGCGGATCGGTCCCGCTGAAGGCGGTCGCTGAAATCGGATTCGGCTCGGGCCCGACGACGGTCCAGCGGACCAACCAGATTCGTCGCATCGCAATCGGCGCCGACCTCGCGCCTGGCCTCGTCACTGGCGATGCCTGGACCAAGATCAACCAGCTGCCGACGGTCAAGCACCTTCCCGCAGGGCGTACAGAAGCTCGAGCTTGGCGACAGCAAGTGGCAGGCGGAGCTGATCTATTACTTCATGATCGCGCTTGCTCTCGGGCGTCCTGCTGGTGTTCGCGGTGCTGGTGCTGCTCTATCGCCGGTTCCTGTCGCCGTTCGTCAACATGGGTTCGCTGTTGCTCGCGCCGCTGGGCGCCGCGGTCGGCCTGCTCCTCACCGGCAACCCGATTTCGCTGCCAGTGCTGATCGGCATCCTGATGCTGTTCGGGATCGTCGCCAAGAACTCGATCCTGCTGGTCGATTTCGCGGTGGAGATGATGAACCACGGCATGCCCAAGAACGAGGCGATCTACGAGGCAGGCCACAAGCGCGCCCAGCCGATCGTCATGACCACGGTGGCGATGGTCGCCGGCATGGTGCCGATTGCCATGTCGCTGACCGGTGACGGCAGCTGGCGCGCACCGATGGGCGTCACTGTGATCGGCGGACTGATCTTCTCGACGATCCTGACGCTGCTGCTGGTCCCGGCCTTCTTCTCGATCGCCGTCGACATCGAGCATTGGATCGCCGCCAAGTTCAACCGGCTGATCGACAATGGTGAGGCCCACAAGCCGATGGACGAGCCGATCCCCGCTCCGGCGGAGTGACATCGGCGGCAAGGCGGCTAGAGTGGCGGCGATGACTGCGCCGCTGCCTCAGCCTGCCCTCGCGCGGTTCAACCCGGTACAGCCGGGCACAGCCGGGATGAAGGCTGCGGCGACCGGCCTGCTGCTGATCATGGCAGCGGTGTTCATCGCTGCCCGTCAGTTCGAAACCGCTTACCCCTGGCTCGGCTATGTGAAGGCCTTTGCCGAGGCGGCGATGGTCGGCGGGCTCGCGGACTGGTTCGCGGTCACGGCGCTTTTCCGCCACCCGCTCGGCCTGCCGATCCCGCACACGGCGATCATCCCGCGCAACAAGGACCGGATCGGCGAGGCGCTGGCCAATTTCCTCAAGGAAAATTTCCTTATCGCGCCGGTGGTGGCGCGGCGGATGCGCAATATCGACCTGGCCGGCGCCGTCGGCCGCTTCCTGCAAGCGCCGCATGGCCAGGAAACGCGCATCCGTCGGGGCGCGAGCCGCCTGATCGCCGACCTGTTCGAAAGCCTCGACGATGAGCGGCTGGGCGGACTCGTCAAAAGCTCGATCGCCAACCGCATCCGCAAGATGGAGGTCTCGCCGCTGCTTGGCCATGCGCTAGCCTCGGCCATCAACGAGGACCGGCACGTGCCGATGCTGGAGGCGGCGATCCGCTGGACCGCGCGGGCGCTCGACGCCAACGAAGGGCTGATCCGCGAGATGGTGCACAAGCGCGCCAATTGGGTGCTGAAGCTCGCCGGGCTCGACGCAAAGCTGGCCGATGCGATCGTCGACGGCCTGCGCAAGCTTACCGCCGACATGCATACCGACCCCGCCCATCCGGTAAGGGTCAAGATCGAAGAAGCCCTCGCACAGCTGGCCAACGATCTGCAGACCAAGCCCGAAACCCGTGAGCGGGTCGAAGCGATGAAAGTCGAACTGCTCGACAACAAGTCCGTGTCGCTATGGCTCGACACGCTCTGGCAAAAGGGCCGCGAAGCGATGATCCGGGCCGCGCGTAACCCCGACGCGGCAATGGCCGGGAAGCTTGGCGAAGTGCTTCAATCGATGGGCCAGAGCCTTGAGCAGGACCCGCGGATGAAGGGCGCGATCAACATGTTCGCCCGTCGCGCCGTGGCCGGCATGGCGGCCAGCTACGGCGGATCGATCGTCAAGCTGGTCAGCGAAACGGTGCGCCGCTGGGATGCCCAGACCATCACCAACCGTCTCGAAGCCGCCGTCGGCCGCGACCTTCAATATATCCGTATCAACGGCACGCTGGTGGGCGGGATGGTCGGATTGGTTCTTCACGCACTCGATACGCTTTAGCCCGCACTCACTCGTTCGATCTTGGCGCCGACCGCGCTGAGCTTCTCCTCCAGCCGCTCATAGCCGCGGTCGAGGTGGTAGACGCGCAAGACCTCGGTCTCGCCTTCGGCGGCAAGGCCGGCAAGCACCAGGCTCATCGACGCGCGAAGGTCGGTCGCCATGACCTTGGCGCCGGTCAGCGGATTGCCGCCCTTGACGATCGCCGAGCGGCCATGGACCTCGATATCCGCACCCATTCGGCGAAGTTCGGGGACGTGCATGTAGCGATTCTCGAAGATGGTTTCCTCGAGGAAGCTCTGCCCCTCGGCGACCGCCAGCATGGCCATGAACTGTGCCTGCATGTCGGTCGGAAATCCCGGATAGGGCGCGGTCGAAATGGCCAGCGGCTTGAGCGGTCCGTCGGCACTGACCTTCATGCCGCCATCGGTCATTTCGATGATCAGCCCCGCCGCGGCGAGGCCGTTGGTGATCGCCAGCATGTCCGAAGGGCGCGCTCCGACCAGCTCGATCGAGCCGCCCGTAATTCCAGCCGCACAGGCATAGCTGCCCGCCTCGATCCGGTCGGGCATCACTGCATATGTGCAGCCATGCAGCCCTTCGACCCCATCGATGATGAGGTGCGACGAGCCGATGCCTTCGATCTTTGCGCCCATTGCCACCAGCAGGTTGCACAGGTCGACGATCTCGGGCTCGCGAGCGGCGTTGAACAATTGGGTGCGGCCGGTTGCCAGCACCGCGGCCATCACCGCATTTTCGGTGGCGCCGACCGAGACGACCGGGAAGCTGAAGTCGCCGCCCGGGCAAGCCGGCCCTTGGGCGCGGTCGCCTTCACATAGCCCGCGGCGAGCTCGATTTCGGCGCCCATGCACTCGAGCGCCTTCAAATGCAGGTCGATCGGCCGGTCGCCGATGGCACAGCCGCCTGGCAGCGAAACCGTCGATTCGCCGGCGCGGGCCAGCATCGGTCCGAGCACCAGGATCGAAGCGCGCATCTTGCGGACCATGTCGTAGGGGGCGACGGTCGAGGCGATCTCGCCCGCCTGGAGCGTCATCCGCCGTCCGATCTCGCCCTTCTTGACGCCCGCGACCTTGGTCGAGACGCCAAGCTGGTTGAGCAAATGCGCAGAAACTGTCGACGTCGGCCAGCCGCGGCAGGTTGGCCAGCGTCAGCTTCTCGTCGGTCAGCAGCGCACAGGGAAGCAGTGTCAGCGCGCTGTTCTTTGCGCCCGAGATCGGGATCTTGCCTTCGAGGCGCTTGCCGCCGGTGATGCGAATGGAGTCCATCGGCGCGCTTTAGCGCGCCTGTTGAGACTCACAAGGTGTCAGGCTTTCTCCAGCGTCGCCTGAAGCGGGTGCTGGTTCTCGCGGGCGAAGTCGATGACCTGGGAAACCTTGGTCTCCGCGACCTCATAGGTGAACACGCCGCACACGGCGACGCCCTGCTGGTGAACCTGGAGCATGACCCGGGTCGCATCCTCGATGTCCATCGAGAAATAGCGCTGCAGGACGAGAACGACGAATTCCATCGGCGTATAATCGTCGTTGAGCATCAGCACCTTGTAGTTGCTGGGCTTCTTGGTCTTGCGGGCGGGTGCGCGTAACGACGCCGCGTCTCGATCTCGTCGAGCCCGTCGCCGTGCCCCGGCTCATCGCCGGTCATCAGAATCAGATCGTCCAATCATGTTCGGCCTAAAATATGGCATTGCGGCAACGCCTAGCAAGGTGGCGCGCTCCACCTGTCCCGAAAAGGTAAGAAAAAAGCGGCCGCCCCCGCGAAGGGGACGGCCGCCGAACAGGGTTGCCTTCACAAAGAGGGGGAGAGGTCAGGCAACCAAAGTGTTGATGCGCTCGGCATTGAGGCTGGCGCGGGTCTGCAGCGGCTCAGCTGCTTCACCGGCGAGCTTCACGACGCGCTCGGTCAGCTTCGACGTCTCGGCGACGAAGCGATCGAACGAAGCGCGAGCCAGTTCCGACTGGATCTGGAAGAACTCGGCCGGCGACTTGGCTTCGGCGAGCGTCTTGACCGCGTCCGAAGCCTGCTCGATGCCGTCACGGCCCGAAGCGACGACGTCCTGGCCGATCGCCTTGGCACCGCCAACGGCGATCTTGCCGGCTTCGACGAACGCTTCGACATTGGCCTTGGCGAGCTCGCGTCAGCTCCTCGGCGGCCTTCTGCGACTTGGCCGCAATCTGCTGGCTGCGCTCGCCGGCTTCGGCGAACAGCTGCTGGGCCTTGTCGGTGCCCGGGATCTGGAAGCCAGCGAACAGCTGGTTGAAATCATAAGTCATGGTCTTGGTCCCTTCGATCTGCTTGACGCGGGCGACACGGGCCTTGCGGGCACGCTTGACGGTCTTGACCGCGCGCTTGTTTACTTGCTTGACGGCCTCGACGACCTTCGCCCGAGCCTTACGAGCGCGGCGGGCGGCGGGCTTGGCCTTGGCGACCGGCTTGGTCTCGATCACCGGCGTGTTAACGACGGCGGCGGCCAATTCGTCGACCTTCTCGGCAACGGCCTTCACCGGTGCCGCGACAGCCTTCGCAGCTGCTTCAATCTTTCTCTTCGACCTTAATCTCATCAGCCACGTCAAAACTCCTTTGCTGCAATGCAACATAATGCAGTGCGGCATGGATTTCAACTATTTTTGTGCATTGCACAATAAAACGGAATTGACGCGCGCTTGACGGAGTGGCGCGGCCCAAGGCAAGTGCACCTATGGCCGACCAGACCAGCTCACTTCCATCTCGCCGCCGCCGCGGACTTCTTATCGTCCTGTCCTCGCCGTCGGGCGCGGGCAAGTCGACCATCAGTCGCATGCTGCTGGAAGCCGATCCCGCACATCACCATGTCGGTCAGCGCCACCACTCGACCACAGCGGCCCGGCGAAGTCGAGGGTCGCGACTATCATTTCGTCGACGACAATGAATTCCAGAGGATGATCCAGGACGGCGAATTCGCCGAATGGGCACCTGTATTCGATCATCACTACGGATCTCCCCAGGCGCCGATCAAGGCAGCCCTCCGAGAAGGGCACGACGTAATCTTCGACATCGACTGGCAGGGCACGCAGCAGCTGCACGCCGCGATGGGCGAAGACCTTGTTCGCGTATTCATCCTGCCGCCTTCGATGAAGGAGCTGGAGCGCCGGCTTCACGAGCGTGGCACCGATTCGCGACGAGGTCATCGCCTCGCGGATGCAGCGCGCCGCAGCCGAAATCAGCCACTGGGCCGAATATGACTATGTGCTGATCAACGAGGATATGGGCGCCTGCCTGGAGGAAGTCCGCTCGATCCTCGCTGCCGAGCGGCTGAAGCGCTGGCGGCAAGCCGGCCTGGTCAGCTTTGTCCGCGACCTGGTGGCGGGTTCAGCCGCGCAATAGCTCGAGAAATCGTGCCGCGGCCATGAAGTCGCGCCGCCGTGCATCGAGCGCTGCTCGCGCTTCGGCGTCGTCGCCCCATTGCTCAAGCTGCCAGCGATCGTCGAGGCTGACCGCCTCCCAGATGGCCTCAGCCGGCATCATTTCCTCCAGCACCGCCAGCGCCGCGACCAGGATCCGCCGATCGTCACGAGGGGCGACATGCCCGCAAGCTGGAAGTTGTCGAGCGACGACACCGCATGGCCAAGCTTGCGGACCGTCTCGTCCGGCTGGGCAATGTGCATCACGCCCGAACAGGTGGTGAAATCGACGTCGTAACGACGGCGCGCCCACGCCAGCAAGCCGTCCCAGCTTTCCGACTGCCGGGCGACCAGCGTGGCCGGACCCTCAGCGCGATAACAGGTGAGGTCGCTTTCGGCGTAGCGGGCGAGGCCTGCAGCGAACGCCACTGGATCGGCGGCCACTCGCTCGATCGCCGCATTGGCCAGCCCGGTCAGGGGCATTTTGCAGGGATCGATGGTCTCTCCGCATTCCTGCCATTCCGCTGCGATGGCTTCGGCCAATGCCCTTGTCGGCACGACGAGGTCGATCCGTCCGGGAGTCTTTAACCGTCGGCCGTCGAGCGCGATTCCAAATCCAGCGTCGGCATCGACAACTTCCGCCTGCTTCCAGAAGCGCTTCACTTTCGCTCTGACGCTCTCTTGACCACCCGGGAAGCGAACACCGCGTCAATTACGCCGGTGATTGCCAAAACTGCGCCAAGCAGCGGCCAGCCGCCCGGTTTCAGGAGATCCGAAAACGCAATTGCGGTGCCGAGAATGAACAGTGCGACCCCAAACAGCCTGATCACCAGGAATATATGAAACCGCTTCTTCGCAATCTCTTCGTCGGTCATTCGCTATTTCCCAACCAGATGTCGGCCAGCTTGATCACTTCGGCCGGCGCCAGGGCCACGCCATGCGCTCCGCCTGCGGTCAGTTCCTCTATTTCATGATAGCCCCAGCCCGCGCCGATCGCGCCGACGCCGGCACCCCGCGCGCAGCCCATGTCCCATCCCGTGTCGCCAACGAAGATCGTGCGCCGCGGTTCGACGGCCGCCTCGGCCATTGCGGCCAGCGCCATCGCCGGGTGCGGCTTGGACGGGTTGCGATCGGCGGTCTGCAAGGTAACGAAGCGGCTACCGAGGTCATGCTTTTCGAGACAATGCCTCAGCCCCCGGTCGCTTTTCCCGGTGGCAACGCCGAACAACCAATCGGCGGCGTCGAGAGCATCGAGCAGTTCGGCGATCCCGTCGAACAAGGGCTCCTCGACCCGCCCGGCCCCGCGCATTGCGAAAAAGGCGTCCTTGTAGGTCTGGGTCAGCGCCGCATGGTCGCCGTGTGGCACCAACGCCGCCATCGCCTCCATCAGGCTCAGCCCGATCACCTTCTTCGTCACCTCGCGCGGCGGGCATTCCAGCCCATGGGCTTCAAATGCTTGCTCAAGGGCAGTGTGAATCGTCGCTCCGCTGTCCACCAGCGTTCCGTCGCAGTCGAATATCGCGAGCTTATTCATTGCCGCTGGCTTCGCGGATGGCGACAACGATATCTTCACGTCCGGCCCCGCGCTGCCCCTCGATCGTTGCCGCAAGGTCGTCCATGGCCTTGTGCTGGTTGAATTTGCGGGTTCCGCGGATCTCAGTCGGATCAACTTCGAAGCCTACGATCGCTCTGGTCATCGCCTCGAACTTGCCGGGGGCCATCTTGCCGCGGGTCCAAGGCCGATCCGGCGACTGGCGACGCTCGTGAATGTCGCTGAGGCCATCGAGTAGCTCGACCAATTGCTCGTCCGAAAGCTGCCTCGCTGCGCCCTCGATCTCGACCGTTTCATAATGCCAGGTGGGCACTTGGTTCTCCGAAACATACCAATTGGCGCTTTGAAAGGCGTCACGGCCGGAAATGCTGATCAATAATTGGCGACCGTCGATCCGATCTGCGATGCGGTTGCGCCGGGAGACGTGGAACCAGACCCTGCCCTCGTCGGTCACCAGAATCGGGACGTGAACGACAAACAAGCCGTCGTCCGATGCACGTAAAGATATGCGCAAAGCTGCGATCGGCTGCAAAGCGCAGCATCTGCGATTTGTCGTTCCAGTCGAAAACCCGGTTCGGGTGCATCAGCCCTTCTTCCTCGGCCGCCTCGCCGGCTTGCCCGGCTGACCGCCGCGAGCCCGGCGCTCCCCCTTGCGCGCCTTGCGGGCGGACTTGGCTGCCGCAGCCGCGCGCTTGGCCTTGGTGGCTGGCAATTTGGCGGGATCGGGATTGTCGAGCGGCATCATGTCGCCAGCCATCACTTCGAATCCCAGCATTCCTAGGCTCTCGACGAAATGGGGTGGAAGCTCCGCCGTATAATCGATCGACTTGCCGTCCAGTCCGTCGATCTTCAGCCGCCGTGCGTGAAGATGGAGCTTGCGGCTGATACCGCCGGTCAGGAACGCCTCGGCCCCGCCATATTTGGCATCGCCGACAATCGGATGGCCGATGGCCGCCATATGTGCGCGAAGCTGATGGGTGCGCCCGGTGAGCGGCTGCAGTTCGACCCAGGCGGCCCGGTTGCCGGCGCGGTCGATCAGCCGGTAGCGCGTTCGGGCGGGAAGCCCATTTTCCTCGTCGACGTGCATCTTCTCGCCGCCAGTTCCCGGCTGCTTGGCAAGCGGAGCATCGATCAATCCTTCATCGGCCGAGGGAACGCCGACGATCAGCGCCCAATAGACCTTGCGCGCGGTGCGGCCGGAAAAGGCCTTGGCGAAATGCCCCGCAGCGCGTGCCGACCGCGCAACCAGCAGCACCCCGCTGGTGTCCTTGTCGAGCCGGTGGACGAGCTTCGGCCGTTGCCCCTCGTCGTCCGCAAGCCCGTCGAGCAGCCGGTCGAGATGCTGCACGGTCTTGGTTCCGCCCTGCGTTGCCAGCCCCGGCGGCTTGTTGAGCATGAACCAGTCGCGCCCCTTGGCCATGACCATTTCGCGGACGAATTCGGCCTCCTCGTCGGTCAGCGGCTCGACGATCCGCTTTGGCCGTGCGCCCGGTCCTTCCGCCGGCGCGGGCTCGGCCGGCGGTACGCGAAGCACCTGTCCAGTCTCCAGGCGATCGCCCGGCGCGGCGCGCTTTCCGTCGACGCGCAGCTGCCCGGTCCGCGCCCAGCGCGACACGCTGTTGAAGCTGACGTCAGGCAAATGCCGCTTGAACCAGCGGTCGAGGCGAATGCCGTCGTCGTCTTCGCCGACGGTAAACGTCCGCACATTATCGCTGGAAGCCAGGGCCATGGCCGCCCCTTAGCCCGAAGCGTCGAGGTCCGCCATTGCCCAATATTCGAAGGTCTTCTGCTGCAGCTTCCTGATGAAGCGGGTCGCCTGCGGCCCCTCCCACGGACCTTCATAGCCGTGCGCGGAACCGCCCCCGGAAACCCACCAACCCTGGCCTGGAAGCCCGTCTGACTGGCGCACCACAAGCACCGCAAGCTCCGGCTCGCCCCGCTCGTCCGCTTCCCTGTCGACTACCCCTAAGGTCACGCAGAGCTGGCGCATCTTGGGCCGTGAAAAACCATAGCCGAGATGCTCGAGCAGCTCGGAATAGCTAAGGGCATGCCCGGCAGCCGCAGCTGCAATCAGGTGCGCCCGAACTTCGTCCGGGTCGTGGAGGCTCATCCCTCGGGCTGTTCGGCGACCGGAGTCAGCTCAAACACGTCAAGTTTTGCGCCATTTTGAGGATAAGGGATGGCCAGCCGCCATACGAACGGCCCAATCCGTTCGAACACGCCGGCCATGTCGCGCTTGGGATCGTCCCCATAGGCGCGCGCCTCCTCCTCGCTTCCAAGGGCGAGCGTACCGAGGAAAATCAGTCGACTGGGCAGATCGTCTTCCCAAAGGCGTCCGGCTGGCCGCTGGCTTCCGGTCTGCTTGACGATCGTAAACAATTGTCCTTCGACCTCGACATAGCAGAAGAAGGGCTTGAACTTCTGGAATGCAGGGCCTTTGCCGCGTTCCCGGCCCAGCCGAACCATCCGGCAGCTATAGCTGCCCGGAGTTGGGGCCGGCCGGGGCTTGGCCGCATCGGGATCGAGCAAATCGCCTTCCGCCCGAATCTGGTCGCGGAAACCCGCTGTACGCGCTTCGGCAAGTCCGCTGGACCAACCAGTGGCGACACGGCGGATCCGGCTGAGATCCCCAGGGCTAGCGACTCCCTGCCAAATATCTGCCTTGGTCGGGGGCGGAGCCGTGACAATGGGCTTCGGCGGCTCCTTGGGCGGCAAGGTGCAACCCGTCACGACGAGTGCAAGCATCAGTATGGCGGACCGAAAAGGTCTCAAATGCGCGACTCCGAATGATGGCCCCGGCCAACCATAGGATGGCCAAGGCGCGCAACGCTTTCAACCAACGATATGTTCAGCATGTCGATTGACTGCGAGAAAACTGGCGCTACGCGCACGTCAAGTGAACCGAGCACCCCCTGCCGAGGCGGCCGCCAGCCGAGCGCGCGCCGGCCTTTTCTACGGCCTTGCCGCCTACGGGCTGTGGGGCATCATGCCGATCTATTTCAAGTGGCTGAAGGCGGTGCCGTCGATCGACATCGTCGCTCATCGAATCGTCTGGTCGCTGGTCGCGCTCGCGATTCTCGCCACCGTGGCGGGAGCGTGGGACCAGGTGCGGGCCGCCATCCGTCATCGACGGACGCTTGCGTTCCTGTTCGTCACCGCATTGCTGATCGGCACCAACTGGATGCTTTATGTCTATGCCATCAACAGCGGGCACATCCTTGCCGGAAGCCTCGGCTATTATCTGAACCCGCTGGCCAACATCCTCCTCGGCCGCTTCATTCTCAAGGAACATCTGACGAAGCAGCAATGGGCCGCGGTGGCAATCGCCGCGGTCGGGATTGCAGTGCTTGCGGCTGGTGCGCTTGGCACGCTGTGGATCAGCCTGACGCTCTGCTTCACCTTCGCAACTTACGGGTTGCTCAGGAAGATCATCCACGTTGAATTGCTCGCGGGACTTACAATCGAGACGGCCTTGCTCTTTCCGATAGCGCTCGGCTGGTTGCTGTTGGGCGGCGCCGCGGGTCGGCCCATGTTCGGCGCCGGAGGCAGCGAGACCGTCCTTCTGGTCGCCACCGGAATCGTCTCGACGGTGCCGCTGCTATGCTTCACCGCGGCGGCGCGACGCCTTGCCTACTCGACGGTCGGAATGCTCCAGTTCATCGCTCCGACTCTGCAGTTCCTGCTGGCCGTGGCCATTTATGACGAGCCCTTCACTCGTGCCCATGCGATTGCCTTCGGCTGTATCTGGACTGCACTTGCACTCTACCTCGGGTCGATGGTTCGCGACCGGCGGGCCAAGCAGCAACGCGAATGCAGTGAAATGGCGGAGGCCTGACAGGCAGCGGGTCGCCTGCTAAGAACCGGGAACACGCAGGAGACGCCAGACTTTGCTCAACGTCGTATCGCTCATCATCGGCATCGTCGCACTGGTCTGCGCCGCCATTGCCTTCATCCCATTGCTCGGCTGGGCCAACTGGCTGATCATTCCGCTGGCAGTGATCGGCGCGGGGATCGGCGCCATGTCCGGAAGCAACACCGGCCGCAACCTCAACCTGTTCGTGATTGTCGTCGGCATCGTTCGGCTGATGATCGGCGGTGGCATCTTTTGAGCCGCGACGGACGCGTCGACGCCTATATCGCAACGCGCCCAGCCGTTTGCCCGGCCGATACTCAGTCATGTCCGGGAACGCGTTCACGCGGTCCTCCCGGATGTCGAGGAAACGGTCAAGTGGAGCATGCCAGCCTACACGCTAGGCGGGAAGATCGTGCTGATCACGGCATCGTTCAAAGCTCATGCGGCGCTCAATTTCTGGCGCGGACAGGAGCTGCGAGGCGAGGCCGCCAACGCCGATGCCATGGGCCAGTTCGGCAAGATCAAGGCGCTCGATGACCTGCCTTCGGATGCCAAGCTCGACCAGCTGATCCGGGAGGCCGCCGATCTGGCTACCGCTGCGCCCGCGCCGCGAAAGGTCAAGCACGAACCAAAGGCACCGTCCGCGGTGCATCCCGAATTTGCTGCTGCGCTAAACGCCAATCCCATCGCCAAAGCGACGCTCGAGGGTTTTCCGCCATCCGCGCGGCGCGAATATGTCGACTGGATTGCCGAGGCGAAGCAGGATGCGACGAGGACCAAGCGCATCGCGACGGCGGTAGAATGGCTGGCCGAGGGCAAGCGGCGTAACTGGAAATACGAGAACTGCTAAACGCAGTAATCTAGCGCGACATCCGTAGCGCCGGCCCGAACCGGGTCTGGGCCTCGCCTTCCAGGGCAAATCCGCAACGCTCGTAGAATCCCCGGGCGGAAGGATTGGCTATCACCGTCATTGCCAGGCCCTGGCGACGGGCCTCGTGAACCGCGACGTCGACCAATGCTGCTCCAATGCCCTGCCTCCAATATTCCGGCTCTACGAACAGCCCGTCGAGCTCGGCAAGATCATCGTCGGCCAGAACCACTGCAAATCCGGCAATCCGATTCCCCAGTTCCGCGACGATGACCTGCTTGCGTTCGATCTGCTCTGCCGGAAGCTCGATCGCGTCCGGAGCGGCTTCCAGTTGCTGGCGATATTCCTCCAGCGCCAGGCTTGCCCTGCGCTGCAATTCTTCCAACTCCGATCGTTCGTCTGGCCTTGCCAATCGAATGCGGAGATCAGCGAGTCCGGACATAGCGTCCCGGCGCGTCCTCGATCGCCTTTAACTTGCCCTGCACCGGGAACGCGCGCGCCTTCCGGTTTGACGGTCTTGGCGCCTGAGCCCTCTCAGCCATTCGATCCAGTCGGGCCACCAGCTGCCCTTATGCTCCGATCGCCCCGGCAACGAACTCGTCCAGCGTCGCTGCCGGCTCGTCATTGGTCCAATATTGATATTTTCCCGCGGCAGGCGGGTTCACCACGCCGGCAATATGACCCGAGCCGGCGAGAACGAAGCGCCTGGGGCCCTTCAGCACCCTGGTCAGCTTCCACACGCTCGGCGCTGGGGCGATATGATCCTCCCGGCCGGCCTGGATGTAGGCCGGGGTCTCGATCTTGCTGAGGTCGATCGGCACGCCCTTCACCTCGATCGCGCCCGGCTTCATCAACAAATTCTGGCGATATAGCCGTTCCAGATAATCGCGGTGCCATTGCGCCCGGCAGGTTGGTGACGTCGCCATTCCAGTGAAGCAGGTCGAACGGCGGCGGATCGTTGCCCATCAGGTAGTTGTTGACGACATAATTCCAGATGAGGTCCTTGCCGCGCAGCAGGTTGAAGGTCGCGGCCATCACCCGCCCGTCGAGCACGCCGCTCTCTGCGGTCAGCTGCTTCAGCGTCGCCAACGTCTCGTCGCCGACGAACATCTTCAGGTCGCCGGGATCCTCAAAGTCGACCTGGGCGGTGAAGAAGGTGGCGCGAGGCGACCTTGTCGGCCTCGCCCTTGCCGGCAAGATAGGCGAGCGTCGCCGCCATCGTCGTCCCGGCGACGCAATAGCCGATCGCATGGACCGACTTCACGCCGAGCAGGTCGCGGATCACGTCGATCGCTTCCTCCTGCGCCGCGACATAGTCGTCCATCATCACGTCGCGGATGCGTCTCGTCGGCCGATTTCCAGCTGACCATGAACAAGGTCACGCCCTGGTCGACGACCCACTTCACGAAGCTCTTCTCGGGCGTCAGGTCGAGGATGTAGAAGCGGTTGATCCACGGCGGGAAGATCACCAGCGGCGTCTCCAGAACCTCATCGGTCGAGGGCGCGTACTGGATCAGCTGGAACAGCTTTGTCTCGTAGATCACCTTGCCCGGCGTCGTCGCCAGGTTGCGGCCCAGCTCGAATGCGCCCTCAGGGCTTTGCGTCACCTGCCCGCGCGAGATGTCGGTCGAGCATGTTCTTGAGACCGGCAAGCAGATTCTCGCCCTTGGTCTCGATCGTCCGCTTCATCACCTGCGGATTGGTGGCCATGAAATTGGCCGGGCTCATCGCGTCGACGAAGCCTTTGGTAGCGAAGCGGAGGCGGCTGCGCGCATCCTCGTCGAGCCCTTCGATTTCCTCGACTGTTCCGAGCAGCTTGTCGCTGATCGCCTGATAGCTTTGCCGGACCGTGTCGAAGATCGGATTCTCGCGCCATTCGGGCGCGCTAAAGCGGCGATCCTTGGTTTCCGCGGCCTCGGAATATTGGCCGAGCATCTGGCTCCATGCCTCCAGGCCTTTCGACCAGGCTTCGGCACCCGCGCTCATCCACGCCATCGGATCGGTCGTGGCCTTGCCTACCGGCAGGCCGAGACCCGGCATCGACTTGCCCTTGGACAGATTGTCGGCCCAGGCTTCCATGATCATCTGGTTGGCCCGCGCCATCACCAGCGCCCAATGCTGCCAGTCATCAAGGCTCGGAATGGTTGTCGTGTCGTCTGTCATAGGCCCATCTCATACGCCGGATTGCGCGGGAAAGCGAAGCGACGCATGGGTGTGCAATGACCCCAACCCTCCCCGACGCGCTCGTGCTGCTCGACTATGTCGGCATTGCAGTGTTCGCCGTTTCGGGCGCCCTGCTGGCGGCGGAGAAGAAGCAGACCTTGGTCACCTTCATCTTCTTCGCGGTAATTACGGGGGTCGGCGGCGGAACGATGCGCGACCTGCTGATCGGCGCGCCGGTCTTCTGGATGCATACCAACGCTACGCTCCTGATCTGCATTGGCGCTGCGCTCGGCGTCTGGTTCCTGTCGCGCCAGAAGATCACCGGGCGAGCGCTTTTGTGGTTCGACGCGGTCGGGCTCGCCGCCTACGCAGTCTATGGCGCGGCGAAGGCGCTGCAATACAGTGTTGCGCCCGTGCCTGCCTTCGCCATGGGGGTCATGACCGCCTGCGTCGGCGGAATCATCCGCGACGTGCTGGCCAACGAACCGTCGATCCTGATGCGACCGGAGCTTTATGTGACCGCAGCAGCGCTGGCGTCGGGACTGTTCGTGATCCTGGCTTTGTTCGGCGCACCCGCTGCACTGGCAGCGCTGGTCGCGGGATTGGCGGGGTTCAGCCTGCGCGGCGCGGCGATCGCGCGAGGGCTGAGTTTGCCCGCCTACGACAGATAGAGGGGCTTTCTCGCTTGTCCCCCGGACAAGTTGCGATACCCCCTTTCGCAGCGCAACATGAATTGCCATGCTTAAGCATGACCGACGAATTCTACCGCATCCAGCGCCTGCCGCCCTACGTCTTCGCCGAAGTCAACGCGATGAAGGCGGCTGCGCGGGCGCGCGGCGAGGACATCGTCGACCTCGGCATGGGCAATCCGGATGGCATGCCGCCCAAGCATGTCATCGAAAAGCTGGCCGAGGTCGCGGCCAAGCCGACCGCCCATCGCTACTCGGCGTCGAAGGGCATTCCGGGCCTGCGCAAGGCCCAGGCGGCCTATTATCAGCGCCGCTTCGGGGTCGAGCTCGATCCCGACCGCGAGGTGATCGTCACGCTCGGCTCCAAGGAAGGGCTCGCCAACCTCGCCCAGGCGATCACCGCACCTGGCGACGTCGTGCTCACCCCCAACCCCAGCTATCCGATCCACCATTTCGGCTTCATCATCGCCGGCGCCTCGATCCGCTCCATCCCCGCCGTCCCCGGCCCCGACTTCTTCGATCGGCTGGAGCGGGCGATGCGCTACACCGTGCCGCGGCCCAAGGTGCTGGTCATCGGCTATCCCAGTCAATCCGACCGCGCAGACCGTCGACCTTGCCTTTTACGAGCAGCTTGTCGCCTTCGCCCGCGCGGAGGGCCTGTGGGTCATCTCCGACCTCGCCTATGCCGAAATCTACTTCGGCGACACGCCGACCCCGTCGATCCTCCAGGTCCCGGGCGCGAAGGAAATAGCGGTCGAATTCACGTCGATGTCGAAGACCTATTCGATGGCCGGCTGGCGAATGGGCTTTGCGGTCGGCAACGAGCAGCTGATCAGCGCGCTGACCCGGGTGAAGAGCTATCTCGACTATGGCGCCTTCACCCCGATCCAGGCGGCCGCGGTTGCGGCGCTGAACGGGCCGCAGGACTGCGTCGAGGCCAACCGGCAACTCTACAAGAAGCGCCGCGACGTCATGGTCGACTGCTTCGGCCGCGCCGGCTGGGACATTCCCGTCCCCATGGCCAGCATGTTCGCCTGGGCCCCGATCCCCGAGCCGTTCAGGCACCTAGGCAGCATGGAATTCGCCAAGCGCCTGCTGACCGAAGCCCATGTCGCGGTCGCCCCCGGCGTCGGCTTCGGCGAGGAAGGCGAGGGGTTCGTGCGGCTAGCACTGGTCGAGAACGAACAGCGGCTGAGACAGGCGGCGCGCGGCGTGAAAAAGATGATGGCGGAAGCGTAGCGCCAAGGGTCACTTTCCATCCACTGCGCACATTGGCGGTGGCCCGCTCCGAGGGGCTCGAACCCCCAACCTCCGGGTTCGAAGCCCGGCGCTCTATCCAGTTGAGCTAGGAGCGGTAACCGTTCCGGCCGTGGGCATGACGTAGCTTCCACCGACGCGCCGTTCAATGGCTGCTTCCCTCCCAAATCCGCCACCCGCCGAACTCCGCAGGCGGATTGATTCGGGATCGTAATGGGAAAAGCTGCGTTTGATCCTGCCAAGCTGTAATTTGGAGCATACGGTGACTGAGGTGGGCAGCGGTGCCGCGATCTCGCCTGCGCCGTCGGGGCCCGGCTCCAGGACGAGTTGGCGGATGCCGTGCGTCCCCGGCTGAAGTCGGTTTAGGTTGGGCGTTCCCTTTTCCCTTGTTCCCGACCATCCAGAGCAAAAAATTTGCTCACCGACGCGAAAAATGACAGATTGGCTACGGGGGCCTCGGTCGATTTGACGATCCGAGGCTTGGATCGGGGGATTCGCGGTGCAGCCTGTCCGGCTAGTATTATTGGTACTCATCGGCCCGCGCGAAGGCGAAAACGACTTTTTGGAATTGCCGACAATAGCAGACGCTGTTGCCTACGCTCGGCAAATCTCAGTCGATGCCCGCTTCCAGCTTGAAGGGATTGAGGACGCCGCAGGGCGAACGCTCGTCTGCTATGACGACTTGCGGGATCGCTGCTGTTCGCCGAATATCTACCGGCAACAACGCTATGGGTAACCGCATCTAGCTGCAGCCGTTACCGAATTATCGCCCAACTGACCCGATGGAACGACAGGCCGCCTGCCGAGTTTAATGGCTTCGGCTTGTGCGTGTGTTCTGCATCATGCACTTGATCGGCAAGGGATTTTCAAGAGCGTGGGGTGCAGGATGAGGAAGATTTGGTCTTGGGTGGCGGTTGCCGGCACGCTTGCGCTGGCTGCCTGTTCGACCGCTCCGCCGCCACCACCGCCACGGATCGCCACGCCAACCTTCATTCCGCCGGAAACCAATTATCGCTGGACCAACGGCTTCTCGGCCTCAGGCTTTGAGGCCATGCATCAGATGCTTGGACGGACCAAGCTTCGGCCGGCGGAGTTTCATTGGGCACAGTCGATCCCGGCCGAGGGCGATGTCGCGATCACCGTCGACACCGCCAACCAGATCGCGTTCGTGTTCAAGGGTTCGCAGCTGATCGGCGTGACCAATGTCTCGACCGGCAAGAAGGGGCATCCGACCCCGCTGGGCTTTTGGACGATCAACTGGAAGCGGCCGATGTACCGGTCGAAGAAATATGACAACGCGCCGATGCCGTTCATGCAGAATATCGACGACAAGGGCATCGCAATGCATGGTGGCGTGACGCCCGGCTATCCGGCCAGCCATGGCTGCATCCGTTTGCCGATGGCCTTTGCCAAGCAGCTCTACACGCTAACCAAGCCGGGCAATAAGGTGGTGATTGAGGGCTAAGCCCTCGCATTGGACATATTGCTGAGGCATATCGGCTTCCATGGCCACGCCTTCGCTACTGCCGCATACGCCCGCACTGGCCCAGCTGGCCCAGATCATTCAGCTGGCGGTCGCGCCGGTGTTCCTGCTGGCCGGGCTCGGCGCCTTTCTCAACGTTTGCGCGGGGCGACTGGCGCGGATCGTCGACCGGGCGCGCAGGCTCGAGCCTCGCATCCTCGAAAGTCGCGGCCAGGAGCATGACCGGCTGATCGGTGAGATTCGAATGCTCGACCGGCGAATCCGCGTCGTTAACACGGCGATCTTCACCTCCGTGCTGGCCGCGGTGCTAATCTCGATCGTCGTGATCTTGCTGTTCGGCGCCTTCCTCACCGGATACCGCTTCGGCACTCTAATTGCCCTGCTGTTCATTGCAGCGATGATCGCCACCGCCTCGGGCTTTGCCATCTTCCTCCACGAAACGCGCCTCGGCACTCGCAGCGTCCGCATCGGCTCACACATATTGGATCACGAGCCGGATGAGGATGAACGCAGTTGAATAGCGGCCGGCCAGCAGATCGGAACCAAAAAGCGCGCTGAACATTTTGCCGTGCGAGGTCGCAGCCGATCCAAGGCTTTACGACCATATGCATCCCTCTAGTCAGGCTGGGACGCCGCGTCGCTCAGGTAAAGCCGTCGTCGGGCCCAGCGGAAACGGCGAAAACATGCTTGATCTGAAGCCGGGCGATTATGTTGAGTGCGTCGACAATCGCCCCCGACACCCCATCAGCACCATCATGCCCGAAGTCGACCGTCTTTATACGGTGGAGGAAGTGCGGTTTATTGCCGGCGGCTACAGCCTGAGGCTTAATGAACTAGCCCCGAGCTGCTGCGTGGGAGGCGCATGCAGTTGCGGAGATTGCGGTTGGGACGCTCGGAGATTCAGGCTGGTATATCGACCCGAGCCGCAGAAGTTGGAATTGTTCCGGGTGATGCTTCTCGCGCCAAAGCCTGCCATTGCGGACCCCGTCGCATCTGATCGCTGAAAACCGGCTGGAACCGAGGCGAAGCGTGCGATGTGAGGAACGGCTCGACATCGTTAGGCACCGCCCTTAGGGCGCTCGCAAGCACTCATCCCAGCCGGAGCCGACATGATTTCCGCCAGCCACGTCCTCGATCGCGTCCTCGTTCTTGAAATGGTCCGTGTGACCGAAGCCGCCGCCATCGCTGCTTCGAAGTGGATCGGACGTGGCGACAATGACGCGGCCGACGCCGCCGCGGTCGAAGCGATGCGCGCAGCCCTGAACGAGCTGCCGATGGACGGAACCGTGGTCATCGGCGAAGGCGAGCGCGACGAAGCGCCGATGCTCTATATCGGAGAGAAGGTCGGCAGCGCCCAGGGCGAAGGCCCGGCGATCGACATCGCTCTCGACCCGCTGGAAGGCACCACCATCACCGCCACCGCCGGCCCCAATGCGCTCGCCGTGCTGGCCATTGCGGAGAAGGGCTGCCTGCTCAATGCGCCCGACGTCTACATGGAAAAGATCGCGATCGGCGGCGGCTATCCTGAAGGAACGATCAGCCTCGAGAAATCGGTCACCGACAATGTTCGGGCCCTGGCGGCTGCAAAGAATGTTCTGCCCGGCGAGATTATCGCCTGCGTACTCGATCGCCCGCGCCATGCCGAGATCATCGCGGAGCTTCGCGCCCTGGGCTGCGGCATCAAGCTCATTCCCGATGGCGACGTCGCCGGGGTCATCGCCACTACCGATCCGGATACGGGGGTCGACATCTACCTCGGCACCGGCGGCGCGCCTGAAGGAGTGCTGGCGGCGGCAGCGCTGCGCTGTGTCGGCGGGCAAATGCAGGGGCGGCTGTTGTTCCGCAACGACGACGAGCGCGGCCGAGCTCATCGTTGGGGCATCGACGATCTCGACCGGATCTACTCGATGGAGGACATGGCCAAGGGCGACTGCATTTTCGCCGCGACCGGGGTCACCGACGGCTCGCTGCTGTCTGGGGTCAAGAGGCGCAAGGGCGGCTGTATCGAGACCGAAAGCATCGTCATGCGCGCCAGTTCCGGCACGGTGCGCCGGGTCAGCACTCAATCTCACCGGACACCCGCCTGATTAACTTGTGAGCCGTCGCGCTTGCTGTATCGTCGGGGCATGACAGCCCCTGCAATTCCTGCCGACATGCAGCCGGTAGAGCCCGCCTACCGCAAGGCACTCCGAGCCCGCGCGACGATATTCTGGGTGCCGGTGTTCCTCGCCGCGTTGGTCGTCGATCAGCAGTTGCTTGCAACAACCCCCGTTTCGAGCCTCCTGCCGGTGCTGGTCGGGGCAATTGGACTTAGTGCAATCATGATTGCGCCCGACCGAATTTACCGCCGGCTCGGATATGCGATCGACGGGCGGCTGCTGCGTACGGTGCGCGGCTGGCTTTTCCACACCGACACGGTCGTCCCCTTCGTAAGGGTCCAGCACATCGATCGTTACCCGCGGGCCGTTCGACAAGATGTTCGGTACCGCCAGCCTGGTCGTCCACACGGCCGGCACGCACAATAGCATCGTCGTTTTGCCTGGCCTGTCACCGGATCGCGCAGCCGAGATCCGCGACGCGATCCGCTCCGAGATCCGCGCGGACGCTGAATGAGCTGGGCCGAATGAGCGAGGCTGCCGCCTTTTCCACTTCCGACGACCCGCTCGGCCCGCCCGAGCGGCTCCACCCGCTCTACCTGCTGACCGGTCTCGGCCAGTCGGTTAGGGGCGCCTGGGGCATGATCGCCGGCGGCGCCTATTTCGCCACCCAGGGGCGCTGGTGGCTCGTCGTCGTGATGGGAGTGCTCTTCGCCTGTCTTCTCGATCGGCGCGCTGCTCCTTCGCTGGCTGAAGCTGGAATATCGCGTCGGCGCGCATGAAATTCGGATCGACAGCGGCTTCCTGTCGCGCACCAGCCGCGCCATCCCGTTCGACCGAGTGACTGATGTCGATATCGAGCAGGGCCCGCTCCAGCGCCTGTTCGGCCTCGCCCGGGTCAAGCTCGAAACCGGCGCATCGGCCGGCGGCAAGGAAGAGGAAGGCGTCCTCCATACCATCTCGCTCGAACGGGCCGAGGCGCTGCGCGACCATATCCGCGCCCGGCGCGGACGGGTGGCGGCGCCGATCGCTGCGCAGGCGACCGACGAAGGCCCTGCATTGTTCGCAATGGACAGCCGCCGAGTGCTGACCGCCGGCCTGTTCAACTTCTCGCTGGCAGTCATCGCCGGCCTGTTCGGTATCACCCAGACGATGGGCGACGCGCTCGGCTTCGACCCGTTCGAGCGCAGCTTCTGGCTCGACCTGCTGAACCGCAGCGAGCCCCTGCGGACGCTGGTCATGACGCATCAGATCGTCGCCGTCATTGGCGGCAGCATACTGCTCGATCCTGCTTGGTATCGGCACGGGCCTGGTCCGCACCATCCTTCGCGAATATGGCTTCCGCCTCGATCGGACCGAGACCGGCTTCCGCCGCCGCCGCGGCCTGCTGACCCTGACCGACGTCACCATTCCAGCCAAGCGGGTGCAGGCCGCGATCCTCGCCAACGGCCCAATCCGCGAGCGCTTCGGCTGGTGGGTGCTGAAGCTGCAAAGCCTTGCCCAGGACGGCGGCAAGGGCGACCATGTCGTCGCCCCGCTAGCCAGAGAGAAGGAAGCCGCCGCGATCCTCACCTCGCTCGGCTGGCCGATCGCGCCCGCCGTCACCACATGGCGTTCCGTCTCCCGCGCCTTCGTCACCTCATTCATCGGCGTCCTGGTCCCCGCTTCGCTTGCGGCAATCATTTCGTTCCTGTTTCTGGGTCCAGTCGGGCTGCTATGGCTTCTCGGCGCATTACTGGCGGTAGCGATGCGTTGGCTGGCATGGCGACGGACGCACTTTGCGCTCGATGCCGGCAACCTTTTCGTCGAGTCAGGCTGGTGGCGTCATCGCCGCAACATTTTGCCTGTGCGCAAGATCCAGAGCATCGACCTGACCGAGAACTTTTGGAGCCGCGCGTTCGGTATTTGCACGCTGAGGCTCGGCGTGGCCGGCGGAAGTGGCTTTTCCGATCACCATGTGCCCGGCATTGACCCGACCGGAAGCCGAAGCGCTGCGCGCGGAATTGCTGTCATGAGTCCCTTTGTCTGCGGCGTCGAGAACAGCCTTTCCGGCCAGCCCTGGCGCTGGCGCCGTGCAGGCGGCGACGAGCTTGGCCGCGACCTCACCGACCAGTTGCTGCTCGCGCGCGGGATCGAGGAAGCCGACCTCGCCCGGCATCGTCAGCCGACCATCCGCGATTTCCTGCCCGACCCGTCGGTCTTTGCCGATATGGACAAGGCGGCGGCGCGCCTGGCCGACGCGGTGGAGTCCAGCGAGACCATCGCCATTTTCGGCGACTATGACGTCGACGGGGCGACCTCGGCGGCGCTGCTGACTATCCTTCTGCGCCAACTCGGTAATCGAACCGATCGTCTATATCCCCGACCGGCTGATGGAGGGTTATGGTCCGTCAGGCGCCGCGCTGGTCGAACTGCAACGGCGCGGGGCCAGCCTCGCCATCACCGTCGATTGCGGCGCCCAGGCGTTCGAAGCGCTCCAGGAAGCGGCCGACGCCGGGCTCGACGTCATCGTCTGCGACCATCATCAGTGCGCTACGAGCCTTCCGGTTGCCCATTCGATGATCAACCCCAACCGGCTCGACGAAAGCGAGATCGGCGCGGCGCACGGACATGTCGCCGCAGTGGGGATGGCATTCCTGCTCGGCGTCGCACTGCTGCGCGAACTGCGCGGCCGCGGCTATTTCGCTGATCGGGCCGAACCCAAGCTCATCGATTTGCTCGACATTGTCGCACTCGGCACCGTTGCCGACGTCGCGCGCCTGAAGAACGCTTAACCGCGCCTTCGTCACCCAAGGCCTCAAGGTCATGGCCGAACGGCGTAACATCGGGCTCGTCGCGCTGGCCGAAGCGGCGCGGCTGGTGAAGCCGCCGACCTGCCGGGATCTTGGCTTCGCGCTTGGGCCTCGGATCAATGCCGGCGGGCGGGTCGGCAAGTCCGACCTCGGCGTCCGACTGCTGACCTCGACCGATCCCGAAGAAGCTCGAACAATCGCGATCGAGCTCGACCGGCTGAACGAGGAACGGCGCGCGATCGAGATGCTGGTGACCGAACAGGCGGGGGAGGCAGCGGAAGCCCAGGCCGATGCCCCGCTGATCATGGTCAGCGGGCGTGGCTGGCACCCCGGCGTGATCGGCATTGTCGCCAGCCGCTTGAAGGAGCGCTTCGGCCGACCCGCGATCGTCGTCGCCGAAGAAGATGACGGAACCGGCAAGGGCTCGGGCCGCTCCATCTCGGGCGTCGACCTTGGTGCAGCGGTGCTTGCCGCCAAGGATCATGGGCTGCTCGTTGCCGGCGGCGGCCATGCGATGGCGGCCGGGCTGACCGTCGCTCCCGGCGGGGTCGAGCCGCTCCGCACCTTCCTGCATGAGCGAATGGCTGCCGATGTTGAGGCCGCCCGCGGAGGCCGGGCGCTGCTGCTCGACGCCTTGCTCGCCCCGGGCGGAGTTGCGGCGACGCTGTGCGATGCGCTCGATGCCGCGGGACCCTATGGCGCCGGCTGGCCGGCGCCCCGGGTCGCTGCGGGGCCGGCGCGGCTGATCAAGGTCGAGCGTCGTCGGCAACGGCCACGTACGGGCCATCGCCTGCGGTGACGACGGTCGATCGTTCAAGCTGATCGCCTTCCGCGCTGCCGAAACGGCCCTTGGGCCAGGCCCTGCTTTCCTCGCCCGCCGACATGCGCTGGTGGCTGGCCGGAACGATCAAGCGCGACGAATGGAATGGCGGCAACGCGGCGGAAATGCACCTGGAGGACGCCGCGCCCGCTTGACCCCAAGCGCCCCATCGCCTAACCGCGCCCCGCACCACGACGTGGCCCCTTCGTCTAGCGGTTAGGACGCGGCCCTTTCACGGCTGAAACACGGGTTCGATTCCCGTAGGGGTCACCACTTTAAGGCTTCCCGGGGGAAAGCCGGACAAAGTGGTGACAGCGGCTTTTCACAATCGCAGCCAACCCACGACCAGACTCGCTACCAAGGCGGCCATGCTCGCTCCAAGGGCCAAGGCAGCGCCAATTCCCTTCCTTCGGGCATAGGCAAGCGTCACGCCGACCTTGACCGTCATGTTGGCAAGGATCGTACCACCGATAGCCAGCGCCGCCAGCTCGGCCGTAATCGATTGATGTGGCAGGCCGCCCGCGGTGACAATCGCCGCGTCGACGTCCATCGATCCCATGATGAGCAGCAGCACCGCGATGCCCTGCTCCCCGAACCGGCCTTCGGCCCAACGGGCAATGACCGCGGCGCCCGCAACAAAGGCAACAAAGGCCAGCGCGGGAGCCAATGCGATCGGATTGCCCGGCGGGCTGGGACCCTCCGTCGTGGGCGCCCTTCGATAGAGCCACCAGCCGGCGATCCAGGCGACAATCAGCGGCGGCAAAATGACGATGACGAATGGCCACAGGATGCGCGTCGCCAGAATCGCAACCAGCACGATGACGCGCAGGTACATGACCGCGCTGGCCAGCGCGATTCCCGCCGGCTCGGCGCCTCCTTTCTGGTCGGTTCCTAAGCCGCTGGGCCAGCGACTGGGTGACGGCGGTGGAGCTATATGCTCCACCGATCAGTGCGGTTGCGATCGTGCCATGTCGCTCGCCGAAGATTCGATTGGCGACATATCCGGCAAAGGAGAAGCCGGTGACCAACACCACTACCCACCACAGCTTATAGGGATTCCAGGCGCAAGTATGGACCCATCGGCTGGTTAGGCAGGAATGGGAGGACGCCGAGCGCAATGACTGCAAAGCGTGCCAGCGCCTTGACGTCACGCTCATCGAGGCGACGGACGAAGCCGTGCAGTTCCTCGCGCATCGCCAATATCAGGACCGCAACCGCCGCCGTCGAGATCGCCAGCCCCGCGCTGCCCGATCCCGCGATAAACCCGATCGTCAACGTGACAAGCGCAGCAATCGCGCTGGTCGCGTCACCCTTGGCCTTGAGCTTCGGCGCATAGCCAATGACCAGAACCGCTGCGGCGGCCAGAGCGATGGCGCCACCAACCAGGGGCTGGCCATCGGAGCCGAGTAGCCCGGCGAGACCGCCGACGAGTCCAAGCAAGGTGAATGTGCGGATCCCAGCGACCCTGGTGCCAGATCGGTCGGCGCGCTGCTTCCAGCCTCGCTCGATACCAATCAGCAACCCGGCGGCCAGGGCGGCGCCAACGCGTATCGCCTCATCCGCCAGGTCGATCATGCGGTCAACCGCTCCGCATGCCAGCGGACATGATCGGCCATGAAGGTCGAGATGAAATAATAGCTATGATCGTACCCCGGATGCACGCCGGAGGGTCAGCGGGATACCCGCATCGGCGCAGGCTCGCTCAAGCAGTTCGGGTTTCAACTCCCGTTCCAGGAAGGGATCGTCGTCGCCCACATCGACCAAAAGCTCGGGAAGTCGTGCTCCATCCTCGATCAACGCCACCGCATCGTAGGAGCGCCAGGCCAGGCGGTCAGCCCCGAGATAGTTTCCCAACGCCTTTTCGCCCCACGGCACCTGGCCGGGCGCGACGATCGGCGCAAATGCCGAGACGCTGCGGAAGCGGTCGGGATGTCGCAATGCCACCGTCAGCGCGCCATGCCCGCCCATCGAATGCCCGGTAATTCCCTGCCGTTCCGGATCGATCGGAAAATGGTCCGCAATCAGGTCGGGCAGCTCCTCCGTCACATAACTCCACATTCGATAGTTGGCGGCCCAGGGTTCTTCCGTCGCATCGACGTAAAAGCCTGCGCCCAGACCGAAATCCCAGGCGCCGTCCGGATCGTCAGGCACGTCGTCGCCTCGCGGGCTAGTATCTGGGGCAACGAAGATGATTCCGCGCTTCAGCACAAGCGGCGCGATACTCGCCCTTCTCGGTGACGTTGGCATGGGTGCAAGTGAGCCCGCTTAAATACCAAAGGACCGGAAGCCGCTCGCCTCTTTCCGGCTGCGGCGGCATGAACACGGAGAAAGTCATGTCGGTACCGGTCGCGGCGGAGGCGTGACGATACACGCCCTGCATTCCGCCGTGACTTTTGACCTCGCTGACGGTCTCCAGCGTCATTCCTTGGGCATTCGATAGAAACCGCACAGCTTGTTGCCGTCGGGATCGCGCAGATAGGCGAGATACATCTTGCCGAAGCCCGCGTCGCGAATGCCGGGCGGGTCCTCGATCGAGGTCCCGCCGTTTGCGATACCCTCCGCGTGCCAGGCATCGACCTCCTCGGGGCTGCCGGCCCGCAAGCCGATCGTCGAGCCATTGCCATGGCTGCATGGCTGACCATCCAGCGGTTGCCCAACCCCAAGCGATCCATCACGGGTCATCCACCAGTCGGACTTGCCGAAATCCTGTCCCGGCGCGATGCCGAGCGCACCCAAGGTTGCATTGTAGAATTTGCGCGACCGCTCCCGGTCACTGCACCCCAGCATGACATGACTGAACATGATCTCTCCTTCTAAATCTCGACCGCTTTGGTGGCGGTCGTCTCGTCGCCAGTGTTGGGCGTATCCTCGAGGTCGATCATCATCATCGCCACCTCGCCCTGCCGCGCGCAGGGGCGATGCTCGGTCCCCCTCGGAACGACAATCAGCTCGCCGGGCCTCAACGTGACTACCCGATCCCGAAATTCCATGTCGAGTTCGCCATCGACGATCAGGAAAAGCTCGTCCGTCGCGTCATGCTGGTGCCAGATGAACTCGCCCTCGACCTTGGCGATCCTGACCTCATTGTCATTGTAGCGCGCCACAATCCGCGGCGCCCAATGATCGGAGAAGCTGCCGAGCTTCTCGGCAAGGTTGACCTTGTCCGCCATCAATAGACCACCACGCTGCGGATGCTTTCCCCGGCATGCATCAGGTCGAAACCCTTGTTGATCTCTTCCAGCGTCAGCACATGAGTGATCATCGGGTCGATCGCGATCTTCCCGTCCATGTACCAGTCGACGATCTTGGGAACGTCGGTGCGGCCCTTGGCGCCGCCGAACGCCGTGCCGCGCCAGTTGCGGCCGGTGACCAGCTGGAATGGCCGGGTCGAAATTTCCTTCCCCGCCTCGGCGACGCCGATGATGATGCTCGTGCCCCAGCCGCGATGGCAGCATTCGAGCGCGGTGCGCATCACCTCGGTATTGCCGGTCGCGTCGAAGCTATAGTCCGCGCCGCCATCGGTAAGGGCCAGCACTTCCTCGATCATCGCCGCGCGATCCTTGCCGCCCCCGTTGATGAAGTCGGTCATGCCGAACTTCCGGCCCCATTCTTCGCGCGCCGGGTTGATGTCGACGCCGATGATCTTGTTCGCGCCGACCATCTTGGCGCCCTGGATCACGTTGAGGCCGATACCGCCCAGGCCGAAGACCACGACATTCGCGCCAGGCTCGACCTTCGCCGTCTTGACCACCGCGCCGACGCCGGTGGTCACGCCGCAGCCGATGTAGCAGCTCGTCTTGAACGGCGCGTCCTCGCGGATCTTCGCCACCGCGATTTCCGGGCAGCACGGTGAAGTTGGAGAAGGTCGAGCAGCCCATGTAGTGATAGATGGTCTGCCCCTTGTAGCTGAAGCGGCTGGTGCCGTCGGGCATCAGCCCCTTGCCCTGGGTCGCGCGGATCGCGGTGCAGAGGTTGGTCTTGCCGGACAGGCACGACTTACACTGGCGGCATTCGGGCGTGTAAAGCGGGATGACATGGTCGCCGGGCTTAACCGACGTCACGCCCGGGCCGACTTCGCGAACCACGCCCGCGCCTTCATGGCCGAGGATCGGACGGAAAAATCCCCTCGCTGTCGAACCCGTCGAGCGTATAGGCGTCGGTGTGGCAGATCCCCGTCGCCATAATCTCGACCAATACCTCGCCGGCCTTGGGCCCTTCGAGGTCGAGCTCGACGATTTCGAGCGGCTTCTTGGCTTCAAAGGCAACGGCGGCGCGGGTCTTCATGAGTCGGTTTCCTTGTTGTTTCGGCTGCCTTGCCACCTTCGTCGGCTTCGGCCAATGCTCCATTGAAAGGGGAAAGCATGCCGACAAATGAATGGCTTCAGGGGCGCCATGCGCTGATCACCGGCGGTGGAACCGGCATCGGAGCCGCCGCGGCGACGCACCTCCATGCGGCGGGAGCGAAGATTTCCGTGCTGGGACGGCGTCTTGAGCCGCTTGAGCGAACGGCTGCGATCGTTTCGGGCACTGCCATCCAATGCGATGTCACCGATCGCGACGCGATTTTTCGCGCCTTCGACGAAGCGCGCGCTGCCAACGGACCGATCTCGTTCCTGATCGTCAACGCCGGCGTCGGCGACAGCGCGCCCTTCGACCGCACGCCGCGCGAAGCGTGGGACCGGATCATCGCCACCAACCTCACCTCGGCATTCGATTGCGCCCAGGCTGCCCTTCCCGACCTCCTCGGCCAGGAAGATGGGCGGATGGTCTTCATCGCCTCGGTCGCGGGTCTTCGCGGCGCTGCCTATGCCGCGCCCTATGCCGCGTCGAAGCATGGCCTGATCGGCCTGATGCGCAGCCTGGCCAGCGAGTTTGCCAAGATCGCCGATGACCGTGAATGCCGTCTGCCCCGCCTTTGTCGACACGCCGATGGTCGACGACAGCGCGGCACGGATTGCGCGCGTTTCGAAGCGCAGCGAAGAGGAAGCTCGCCAGTCGCTGGCGGCGATGAACAAGAGCGGCAGGCTGGTTCATCCCGACGCGGTAGCGACGATGATCCTGACCCTGTGCCTGCCGCAAAGCCGCGACGTTAACGGCGCGGCGATCACCATCGATGGGGGAACTACTGCTTGAGCCTGCACCCGGAAAGCCTGATCCCGAGCCACTTTCTGTGGAACTTCGACGATGGCGTCGCGACGATCACCCTCAACCGGCCCGAGCGGAAGAATCCGCTGACCTTCGACAGCTATGCCGAGCTGCGCGACCTGTTCCGGGCGCTCAAGGAAACGCCTGAGGTCAGGGTCGTCGTGCTGACCGGTGCGGGCGGCAATTTCTGCTCGGGCGGCGACGTCCATGAGATCATCGGTCCGCTGACCCGGATGGATGTGCTCGGCCTGCGCGAATTCACGACCATGACCGGCGACCTGGTTCGCGCGATGCGCGACTGCCCGCAACCGATCGTTGCCGCGGTCGAGGGCGTGTGCGCCGGCGCGGGCGCGATCCTCGCCATGGCCAGCGACCTGCGCCTCGCGGCGCCCGACGCCAAGACCGCCTTCCTCTTCACCCGCGTCGGCCTGTCGGGCGCCGACATGGGCGCCTGCGCGATCCTGCCGAGGATCATCGGGCATGGCCGGGCGGCCGAGCTTTTGTTCACCGGCCGAAACATGAGCGCGGACGAAGGCGAACGGTGGGGATTCTTCAGCCGCATCGCCGACGATGTGCAGGCCGAAGCGCAGGCGCTTGCACGAAGCCTCGCCGACGGTCCGGTCCAGGCGCATTACATCACCAAGCAGCAGCTTGACGCCGAATGGGCGGTATCGATCGAAACCGCGATCGGAATGGAAGCCGAGGTGCAAGCCGAGTGCATGACGACCAAGGACTTTCACCGCGCCTATGAGGCCTTTGCCGACAAGCGCAAGCCGGAGTTCAAGGGTGACTGACTGGCTCGACTGGCCCTTCTTCGAGCCGCGCCATCGCGAGCTCGCCGAACGGCTAGAGCAATGGTGCGGGGCCAATCTCGGCGACGCACATGCCGAGGATGTCGATGCCGCCTGTCGTTCGCTGGTGGTAGCGCTTGGCGAGGCGGGATTCCTCAATCTCTGCGTCGCTGACGGCGAAACCCCGCCGGACGTCCGCAGCCTGGCGATCGCCCGGTCGACCCTGGCTCGGGCCAGCGGCCTCGCCGACTTCGCCTTCGCCATGCAGGGGCTGGGATCGGGGCGATCAGCCTGTTCGGAAGCGCATGCGCAGAAGGCCGAATGGCTCCCCAAGGTGGCGTCTGGCGAAGCGATCGCCGCCTTTGCCCTGACCGAGCCCGAAACAGGCAGCGATGCCGCCAACCTCGCCATGACCGCCCGTCGGGAGGGCGATGGCTGGGTCCTCGACGGCGAAAAGAGCTACATCTCCAACGGGACCATCGCCGATGTGCTGACCGTCTTCGCGCGGACCGGAGAAGGCGAAGGCGCCAGGGGCATTTCCGCCTTCATCGTACGCGGCGACGCGCCGGGCCTGTCGGTCGCGGAACGTATCGAAGTGATCGCACCGCATCCGCTGGCACGCTTACAATTCGAGGGCGTTCGCGCCGAATTGATCGGCCAGCCGGGCGACGGCTTCCGCATCGCAATGCAGACGCTCAACCTGTTCCGGGTGACCGTCGGCGCCGCTGCGCTCGGTTTCGCGCGGCGCGCGCTCGACGAGGCGCTGGCCTTCGCGTCATCACGCAAGCTCGGCAATTTGACCCTGGCTGACAATGCGGTGACCCAGGAACGGCTGGGCGAGATGGCGACCGGCATCGATGCATCGGCGCTACTCATCGCCCGCGCCGCCTGGCAGCAGGATATGGGCACCGCCGACAACCGACGTGCCGCAGCCATGGCCAAGCTCCACGCCACCGAGGAAGCGCAGCGGGTCATCGACATGGCGGTGCAGCTTCACGGCGGGCTCGGCGTCACCAAGGGCGCCAAGGTCGAGGAACTCTACCGCGAAATCCGCGCGCTTCGTATTTACGAAGGCGCGAGCGAGGTGCAGCGGATGGTTATCGCCCGCGATCTTCTGAAGGAGCATCGCTCATGAAGTCATTGCTTCCCCCCGGCTGGCCGCGGCCCAAGGGCTATTCCAACGGCATCAGCGCGACCGGCCGGATGATCTTCACCGCCGGTGTCGTCGGCTGGGACGAGCGCGAATTTTTCCCCTCGCATCGCCTCGACGGCCAGTTCGCGCAGGCGCTGCGCAACGTCCTCGCGATCCTGAAAGAGGATGGCGCTGGGCCCGAGCATATCGTCCGCCTGACCGTCTACGTCACCCAGCTCCAGGAATATCTGAACTCCCGCGACGAACTCGGACCCATCTGGAAATCGATCATGGGCGCCAACTACCCGGCAATGGCGCTGGTCGAGGTCGTCCGCCTGGTCGAGCCGGCCGCGAAGATCGAAATCGAAGCGACGGCGGTGGTGCCCGAGTGAGCGTCATTGCGAGGAGCGAAGCGACGAAGCAATCCAGCAAGCAGCGTCTGGATTGCTTCGCTCCGCTCGCAATGACGAGATAAGGAAATGACCTACGACCCCTTCGTCCGTGACCGGCTTCCGCCAGCCGACCAGCTGCCCGAATTCCTGCTGCTCGATTATCCGGAGCGCCTCAACGCCGCTGCCGAGCTGCTCAAGGGCGGCAAGCCCGGACGACCTCGCCGTCATCAACGCCCACGGCCGCTGGACCTTTGGCGAGCTGGACGATTTCTCGGGTCGCATCGCCCGGCTGCTGGTCGAGGAAAAGGGCCTCATTCCCGGCAACCGCGTGCTGCTGCGCGGGCCCAACGGCTATACGCTGTTCGCCGCCTGGCTCGGCGTGCTCAAGGCCGGCGGAGTGGTGGTGACGACCATGCCGTTGCTCCGCCCCGGCGAGATCGCGATGGTCATCGACGCGGCGCAGATCAGCCATGCGATCGTCGACAGCCGCTTCATCGGCGATTTCCGCGGCGCGATGAGCCAGACCCACTTCGTCAAGCAACTCGTCAAATATGACGGCGACTATGGCAAGGGCGAGCTGGAGACGCGCTGCGCCGGGCTGAAGCCGCTGCCGCCCGTCGACACCGGCCGCGACGATCCCGCGCTGGTCGCCTTCACCAGCGGCACCACCGGCATGCCCAAGGGCTGCATCCAGTTCCACCGCGACATCCTCGCCCCGTGCGACACTTTCGCGAAGACCCACTTCCGCATGGCGCCGGGCGACATCGTCATGACCAGCGCGCCGATCGCCTTCACCTTCGGGCTGGGCGCGACCGTGATGTTCCCGCTGGCTTCCGGCGCGGCGGCGGCCACCATCGAGCAGCCCTCCCCGCCGGCAATGCTCGAGGCGATGGCGCAAGCACGGCGTCACCCACCTCGCCACCGCGCCGACCGCCTACAAGGCGATGCTGTCGCAACCCGCGCTGCAGGAGGCGCTGAAGTCGCTCAAATGCTGCCTGTCGGCCGGCGAGCATCTGCCCAGCGCGACCTGGGCGGCGTGGAAGGCGCATACCGGGATCGACATCGTCGACGGCATCGGCTCGACCGAGATGATGCACATCTTCATCTCCGAAAGCGGCGACGCCATCCGCCCCGGCTCCACCGGCCGCGCGGTGCCTGGTTACGAAGCAACCGTGCTCGACGCGCACGGCAATCCGATGGACGAGGGCGAAGGACGGCTGGCGGTCAAGGGTCCGACCGGCTGCCGCTACCTCGATGACCCGCGCCAGGTGAATTATGTCGAGAACGGCTGGAACCTGACCGGCGACACCTACCGCAAGGATGCCGACGGCTACTTCTGGTACGTCGCGCGCAGCGACGACATGATCGTGTCGAGCGGCTACAACATCGGCGCGCCGGAAGTGGAAAATGCGCTGCTCGGCCACCCCGCGGTCGCCGAATGCGCGGTGATCGGCGTCGCCTGCCCCGAGCGCGGCCAGAAGGTGAAAGCGTTCATCGTCGCGGCGGCCAATGTTGACGCCGAACGAGGCGCTAATTTCAGAACTCAAGAATTTCGTTAAAGAAACGATTGCGCCATACAAATATCCCCGCGAAATCGAGTTTGTCGACGCGTTGCCGAAGACGGCGACGGGGAAATTGAGGCGGGTGGAGTTGCGGAACCGATAGTTCCCCTGCGAAGGCAGGGGCCCAGACCGCTGCTACAGGCAGCGCTATCGCGCTGGACTAGGCTCCTGCCTTCGCAGGAGCACTTGGTCACTCAAACTCCACGATCACCTGATCGACCGCCAGGCTGTCGCCGGCCTTGGCCGGGGTCGCCTTGACCGTCGCGGCCTTCTCGGCGCGGAGGATGTTTTCCATCTTCATCGCCTCGACCACCGCGATCGGCTGGCCGGCCTCGACCGTGTCGCCGGCCTTGACGTCCAGCTTGGTCAGCAGCCCCGGCATCGGCGCCAGCAGGAAGCGCGACATGTCCGGCGGCACCTTCTCGATCATGTGCGTGCGACAGCTCGGCGATGTGGCGCGGCATGGCCTGCACCCGGTGCGCGGCGCCGCGCGTGGTCAGCAGCCAGTCGCGGCCCTTCTTCGCCACCTGGACGATGCGCGCCCGCTCATCCATGTCGGCCACCAGCAGCCGGTCGCCCGGCGACCAGTCGCCGACCACGTCGACCGCTTCATTGTCGTCGACGATGGCGAGGTTGCCGCCGTCATAGGGCGCGATGGTGACGGTAAATTCCTGGCCGCCGATGCGGACGACCTGCGTCGCGTCGGGGAATTGCGGCTCGCCCAGCTGCCCATCGATCATCGCGGCGCGCGTCTCGTTGGTCAGCTCGACAATCGCGCGCCAGCGCGGCGAGGTCGGCCAGCAATTGCTCGTCCGCCGGCGCGCCCTGGAACCCTTCCGGATATTCCTCGGCGATGAAGCCGGTCGTCAGCTCGCCCGCGCGGAACCGCGGGTGCTGCAGCAGCGCGGAGAGGAAATCGATATTGTGCCGACACCCCGTCGATCTGGAACGCGTCGAGCGCCTCGACCTGCTGCCTCGATCGCGGCATCGCGGGTCGGCGCCCAGCTGATCAGCTTGGCGATCATCGGGTCGTAGAACATGCTGACTTCGCCGCCATCGGCGACGCCGTCGTCGACGCGGATCACGCTGTCCTTGCCGCGATGCTCGGCAGGCGGGCGGTAGGTCGTCAGCCGCCCCGTGCTCGGCAGGAAATCGCGGTACGGATCCTCGGCATAAACCCGCGCCTCGATCGACCAGCCGTTGAGCTTCACATCGTCCTGCGCGAACGCCAGCTTCTCGCCCGCCGCGACGCGGATCATCTGCTCGACCAGGTCGAGGCCGGTGATTTCCTCGGTCACCGGATGCTCGACCTGCAGCCGCGTGTTCATTTCGAGGAAGTAGAAGCTCTTGCCGGTCGGGTCCGTGCCCGAGACGATCAGCTCGACCGTGCCCGCGCTGAATAATAGCCGACCGCCCGGGCCAGCGCGACGCACTGCTCGCCCATCGCCTTGCGCATTTCCGGGCGTGACGAACGGCGACGGCGCTTCCTCGATCACCTTCTGGTGGCGGCGCTGGATCGAGCATTCGCGCTCGTTGAGGTAGAGGATGTTGCCGTGCTTGTCGCCGAGCAGCTGGATCTCGATGTGGCGCGGGTCCTCGATGAATTTCTCGATGAACACGCGGTCGTCGCCGAAGCTCGCCAGCCCCTCGCGCTTGGTCGCCTCGAAGCCTTCGCGCACGTCCTTCTCGGAGTAGGCGAGGCGCATGCCCTTGCCGCCGCCGCCGGCCGAGGCCTTCATCATCACCGGATAGCCGATGTCGTTCGCGATCTTCACCGCCTCGTCGGTCGTCGCGATGTCGCCGAGATAGCCGGGGACGACGTTGACCCCGGCCTTCTTGGCCAGCTTCTTGGATTCGATCTTGTCGCCCATCGCGGCGATGGCCTTCGCCGGCGGGCCGATGAAGGCGATGCCCGGCCTTCTCCAGCGCCTTGGCGAAGCTGGTCCGCTCGCGACAGGAAGCCATAGCCCGGATGCACCGCCTCGGCCCCGGTCGCCTTGCAGGCGTCGATGATCAGCTCGGCCTTGAGATAGCTTTCCGCCGCCGGCGCGGGGCCGAGCCGCACGCCTCGTCGGCCATCCGCACATGCGGCGCGCGGGCGTCGGCATCGGAATAGACCGCGACCGTCTTGATCCCCATCCGCTTGGCGGTGCGGATGACGCGGCAGGCAATTTCCCCGCGATTGGCGATCAGGATTTTCTTGAACATTCAGCGACCCTCGATCGCCTGACAGCCGAATCACAGCACTAGCACAGCCGCTTCGAGCCAGATGCAACGAGTGCACAGCGAGCAAGCAATCACTCGTCTAGCACGCTTCGATGTCCGGCCAGCAGCATGACGTCAGGCTGAGCGCAGTCGCCCAAAGTCGATGCACGTGCAGCCGATAGCACAAGCATCCGCAATGACGCAAATGAGCGTCCAAAGCGCACTGCGCCGACACGAAGCGCTGCAGACCGTCACTCCGCCGCCTCCTCGACCGGCGGCTTGTTGTGGCCGAGCAGGCGCAGCACCTCGTCCGCCGCATCGGCGAGGTTCGTGCCCGGCCCGAAGATCGCCTGCACCCCCGCCTCGCGCAGCATGGCGTAATCCTGCGGCGGGATGACGCCGCCGGCGACGACCTTGATGTCGGCGCGGCCGCTGTCCTTCAGCGCGTCGATCAGCTCGGGGATCAGCGTCTTGTGGCCCGCGGCGAGCGACGAGGCGCCGACCACGTCGACGTCATTCTCGACCGCCAGCTCGGCCGCCTCGCGCGGGGTCTGGAACAGCGGGCCCGGCGATCACCTCGAAGCCCAGGTCGCCGAACGCCGAGCTGACCAGATTGGCGCCGCGGTCATGCCCGTCCTGGCCCATCTTGGCGACCAGGATGCGGGGCTTGCGGCCCATGCGATCCGCGACCGCGCGCGTGCCTGCCAGCGCTTCCTTCCAGCGCCCGTCGTTGCGGCGCCCGTAGATGCCGCTGACCGGATGCGGGCTGGTGTGATAGCGGCCGAATGCCCGCTCCAGCGCCTCCGAAATCTCGCCCAGCGAGCAGCGCTCCCGCGCCGCCTCGACCGACAGCGCCAGCAAATTGCCGCCGTCGCGCGCGCCCGTTTCCAGCATGTCCAGCGCGGCCCGCGCCTTCGCCTCGTCGCGCCCTTCGCGCATCTTCTTCAGCCGCGCGATCTGGCCGGAGCGGACCTTGGCATTGTCGACCTCGAGGATGTCGAGATGCTCTTCTTCCTTGAGGCGATAGCGGTTGACCCCGACGATCACCGTCTCGCCCGTGTCGACCTTCGCCGCGCGCTCGGCGGCGGCTTCCTCGATCCGCATCTTGGGCAGGCCTTCGGCGACCGCCTTGGTCATGCCGCCATGCTGCTCGACCTCCTCGATCAGCGCCCAGGCGCGCTCTTCCAGCTCGCGGGTCAGTGCCTCGACATACCAGCTGCCGCCGAGCGGGTCGGCGACCGCGGTCACTCCGCTTTCCTCGGCCAGGATCAGCTGGGTGTTGCGGGCGATGCGGGCCGAGAAATCGGTCGGCAGCGCGATCGCCTCGTCGAAGCTGTTGGTGTGCAGCGACTGGGTCCCGCCCAGCACCGCCGCCAGCGCCTCGATCGTGGTGCGGACGACATTATTGTACGGGTCCTGCTCGGTCAGCGACACGCCGCTGGTCTGGCAGTGGGTGCGCAGCAGCTTCGACTTCTCCGACTTGGCGCCAAGATCGGTCATGATCCGCGCCCACAGCGTCCGCGCCGCGCGCAGCTTCGCCACCTCCATGAACAGGTTCATGCCGATGCCGAAGAAGAAGCGAAAGCCGCGGCGCGAAATCGTCGATATCGAGCCCGTCGGCCTTCGCCACGCGCACATATTCCATGCCGTCGGCCAGCGTGTAGGCCAGCTCCTGCACCGCGGTCGCCCCGGCCTCGTGCATGTGATAGCCGGAGATGGAGATGCTGTTGAACTTCGGCATCTCCTCCGCGCAGTAAGCGATGATGTCGCTGACGATCCGCATCGATGGCTCGGGCGGGTAGATATAGGTGTTGCGGACCGCGAACTCTTTCAGAATGTCGTTCTGGATCGTGCCGCTAAGCTTGTCGCGCGGGACCCCCTGTTCCTCGCCGGCGACGATGTAGAAGGCCATCACCGGCAGCACCGCGCCGTTCATCGTCATGCTGACCGACATTTCGTCCAGCGGAATGCCGTCGAACAGCAGCTTCATATCCTCGACGCTGTCGATCGCCACGCCCGCCTTGCCGACGTCCCCGGCGACGCGCGGATGGTCGCTGTCATAGCCGCGATGGGTGGCGAGATCGAAGGCGACGCTAAGCCCCTTCTGCCCCGCGGCGAGGTTGCGGCGATAGAAGGCGTTGCAATTCCTCGGCGGTCGAGAAACCGGCGTACTGGCGGATGGTCCAGGGCCGCCCGGCATACATCGTCGCATAGGGGCCGCGGGTGTAGGGCGGCAGGCCGGGCAGGCCGCTGTCGATGTGCGCGGCATCGTCCGGACCGTAGACATTCTTCAGGCGGATATGCTCGGGCGTCTCGCGCGACAGATCGCGGCCCTTCGATTCCTTGTCGGCCAGTTGCTTCCAGTCGTCGGTGGGTCGGCTTCTTACTCATCGCCTCCGCCACTAGCGCCAAGCCGGTCCCTTGCCAAACTAGTTCCCCTGCGAAGGCAGGGGCCCAGTCCAGCGCGCCAGCGCTGCCTGCGGCAGCGGTCTAGGCTCCTGCCTTCGCAGGCGCACACTCACCTCGGCTCAACCACCACTTCCGCCGTCGTCGAATTGGCGATGAAGCAGGCCTCATGCGCCTTGTGGTGAAGCGCATCGAGCGCCGCCGCGTCCGGCTCCTCGCCGCCGAACACGATCTTCGGGCGAAGCGTCACCTTGGTGATCCGAATGCGCCCGTCCTCGCCCTTCTCCATCAGCCCGTCGGCCTCGTCCTCGTACGAGGTAACGATCACCCCCGATCGCCGCGCGAAATCGAGGAAGAACAGCATGTGGCAGCTGGACAGCGAGGCGACGAACGCTTCCTCCGGATCGACCGCCGCGGCGTCGGCCCAGGGTGCGGGGACGATGTGCGGGCTGGCCGATGCCGGCACAATGGTTCCGCCGTCGAAATTCCAGCTATGCGCCCGGCTGTACTTGCCCCGCGCAAAATCCTCGCCCGGTGAGGCGAACCAGCGGATGGTGGCGTTGTGGTTGGCCATTTGTCTCTCCTAGTTCCCCTGCGAAGGCAGGGGCCCAGACGCCCGAAGGGCCCAAAACCTAATCACTGCGCTTCGCTTGCGATGACTGGGCCCCGGCCTACGCCGGGGAACTGGTCGCATCAATGCGCCTGCTTCGGACTTTCCATAATCTCCGTCAGCACCCCGCCCATATCCTTCGGATGCAGGAAGAAGATCGGCGTCCCATGCGCCCCGATCCGCGTCGGCCCGAGGATGCGCACGCCCTTGCCGTCATAGAAGGCCCGCGCCGCCTCGATGTCCGGCACTTCGAAGCAAAGGTGATGCTGCCCGCCCTCGGGATTGCGCTCGAGGAACTTCACGATCGGCGAGTCCGCGCCCAGCGGCTCGATCAGCTCGATCTGGCTGTTGGGCGTGTCGACGAAGCAGACGCGAACCCCCTGCGCCGGCAGGTCGAACGGCTCCCGCACCACCTCCGCCCCCATGTGCTCGCGGTACAGGGCGACCGATTTCTCGATCGAAGGGGTGGCGACCCCGACATGGTTCAAGCGTCCGAGTTTCATTTCAATCACCGTCATTGCGAGCGAAGCGAAGCAATCCAGTTGCCCTATCCGCCCGATGCAATTTCTTCAAATAAGTCACGCCAGTCGGGATTTGTTGCCTCGATCAGCGCCAGCTTCCTGGCACGGGATCTGCCCTTAATTTGCTTCTCTCGTACGATGGCCGATTCCATTGTGTCAGCGAGTTCAAACCAAACCAGCAATTTACAATCGTAACGCCTCGTGAAACCGTCGCCGAGTCCTTCCCGATGCTGCCAAGCCCGTTGAATGAGGTTCGATGTGACGCCCGTATAAAGCGTTCCGTTCCGCTTGCTGGCCATGATGTAGACAGCTGGCTTCCTCATCCGCCGTCATTCCGAGGAGCAAAGCGACGAAGCAATCCAGTTATTCCGACGTCGACCTGGATTGCTTCGCTGCGCTCGCAATGACGAAAAGAACGACGACAACGCTAAAGCGGAATATTATCGTGCTTCTTCCACGGATTCTCGAGCTGCTTGTCGCGCAGCTTGCGTAGCCCCAGCGCGACCCGCCGCCGCGTCGAATGCGGCATGATCACCTCGTCGATATAGCCGCGTTGTCGCCGCCACGAACGGGTTGGCGAAGCGCTCTTCATATTCGCGGGTGTGCTCGGCGATCTCCTCCGGCGTCTTGCCGCGGAAGATGATCTCGACCGCGCCCTTGGCCCCCATCACCGCGATCTCGGCGGTCGGCCAGGCATAGTTCAAATCGCCGCGCAGATGCTTCGACGCCATGACGTCGTAGGCCCCGCCATAGGCCTTGCGCGTGATCACCGTGATCTTGGGCACCGTCGCCTCGGCATAGGCGAACAGCAGCTTGGCGCCATGCTTGATGATGCCGTGATGCTCCTGCCCGACGCCCGGCAGGAAGCCCGGCACGTCGACGAAGGTCAGGATCGGAATGTCGAACGCGTCGCAGAAGCGCACGAAGCGCGCGCCCTTCTTGGACGCAGTTGATGTCGAGGCAGCCGGCCAGCACCATCGGCTGGTTGGCGACCACGCCGACCGTGCGCCCCTCGATCCGGCAGAAGCCGATGATGATGTTGGCCGCATGCGCCGGCTGGAGCTCGAAGAAATCGCCCTCGTCGGCGACCTTCCGGATCAGCTCATGCATGTCATAGGGCGTCGCCGCCGACGGCGGGATCGAGCGTGTCGAGGCTGTTCTCGAGCCGGTCCCACGGGTCTTCGCGTGGGCCGCTCGGGAATATCGTGGCGGTTGCTCAGGGGCAGGAAGTCGAAGAAGTCGCGGCGCGCCAGCAGCGCGTCGATGTCATTCTCGAACGCGACGTCGGCGACGCCCGACTTGGTGGTGTGGGTGACGGCGCCGCCCAGCTCCTCCTGCGTCACCACCTCGTTGGTCACCGTCTTCACCACGTCGGGGCCGGTGACGAACATGTAGGAGCTGTCCTTCACCATGAAGATGAAGTCGGTCATCGCCGGCGAATAGACCGCGCCGCCCGCGCAGGGGCCCATGATCAGGCTGAGCTGCGGCACCACGCCGCGAGCCAGCACGTTGCGCTGGAACACCTCGGCATAGCCGCCGAGGCGAGCGACGCCCTCCTGGATGCGCGCGCCGCCGCTGTCGTTGAGGCCGATCACCGGCGCGCCGACCTTCATCGCCGCGTCCATCACCTTGCAGATCTTCTGCGCGTGCCGTTCCGACAGCGATCCGCCGAACACGGTGAAATCCTGCGCGAAGACATAGACCAGCCGGCCGTTGATCGTGCCCGATCCGGTGACGACGCCGTCGCCGGGGATCTTCTGCTTCTCCATGCCGAAGTCGGCGCAATTATGCTCGACGAACATGTCGACTTCTTCGAAGCTGCCGGGGTCGAGCAGCACGGTCAGCCGCTCGCGCGCGGTCAGCCGCCCCTTGGCGTGCTGCGCCGCGATGCGCTTCTCGCCGCCGCCAAGCCGCGCCTGGGCGCGCTTGGCTTCCAGTTCCTCGATGGTCGTCGCCATACTCTCTCCCTGCCCTCGCGCTGCCACGGAGCGGACGGAGCGTCAATTGTCGGCGATAACGCCCCTCAAACCTCGTTCGAATAATTCTCGAGCTCGTCGCCGCTGATCTTCACCACATGGATCACGTTGGTCGACCCGGCCGTCTTGAACGGAACGCCGGCCATGATCAGCACCTTGTCGCCGGGCTCGGCGAGATGGTGGCGAAGCACCATCCGCTTGGCCTTGCCGACCATTTCCTCGAAATTGTTGACGTCGCGAGTGTGGACCGCGTGGACGCCCCACTGCAGGCCCAGCCGCCGCGCGACCTTCATGCTCGCGGTCATCGCCAGGGTCGGGACCTGGGCCCGCTCACGGGCGATCCGCCGCGCGGTCGATCCCGACGACGTATAGCAGGCCATCGGCACTGGCCGAGAGGATGTGGACGATCTGCGCCGCGCTTTCCGACAGCGCGTCGGCGGTGGTCGCCTCCGCCGGCGTCTCGGTGAAATGGATGCGGGCCGAATAGACCGGGTCGGCCTCCACGCTTCGGCCGATCCGGTCCATCATCTGCGACCGCCTCGACCGGATAGGCGCCCGCCGCGCTTTCGGCCGACAGCATCACCGCGTCCGCGCCTTCGTAAATGGCGGTGGCGACGTCGCTGACCTCGGCCCGCGTCGGGGTCGGCGAGACGATCATCGATTCCAGCATCTGCGTCGCCACCACCACCGGCTTGCCCGCCTGCCGGGCGGCCGCGACGATCCTGTTCTGAAGCGGCGGAACGCCTTCGGGCGGAAGCTCGACCCCCAGGTCGCCGCGCGCGACCATCACCGCGTCGGCCAGCTCCAATATCTCGGCCAGCCGGTCGATCGCCTGGGGCTTTTCGATCTTGGCCATCAGCGCCGCCTTGTCGTCGACCAGCTCGCGCGCTTCGGCGACATCCTCAGGCCGCTGTACGAACGACAGTGCGATATAATCGGCGCCCTGCTCCAGCGCGAAGGCCAGGTCGCTGCGATCCTTGGCGGTCAGCGCCGGGATCGGGATCAACACGTCGGGCACATTGACGCCCTTGTTGTTGCTGACCTTGCCGCCGACCTCGACCACCGTGGCGATCTTGTCTTGCTCGACCGCCGCGACGCGCAGCCGGATCTTGCCGTCGTCGATCAGCAGCCACGCGTCCTTCTTGACCGCCTCGAACAGCTCGGGGTGCGGCAGTTCGACCCGGGTCGCGTCGCCCGGCTCGCGGTTGCGGTCGAGCACGAACAGCCTGCCCTGCTCGAGCACCGCCGAGCCGCCCTTGAACTTGCCGACGCGAAGCTTCGGCCCCTGAAGGTCGAAGACGATGGTCATCGGCCGGTGCAGCGACTTTTCGAGCGCACGGATCGTATCGACCAGCTTGGCCTTCTCGGCCTGGCTGCCGTGGCTCATGTTGATCCGGAAAGCGTCCGCGCCCGCTTCCACCAGCGCGCGAATCATTTCCGGGCTCGACGAAGCGGGGCCCAGCGTGGCCAGGATCTTCACCTTGCGTTCGCGCGGTTTCAGCATGGTCACCCTGGTCTTGCTCCCTGTCCTGCCCGCCCCCGCCATAGCGGCTGTGCCCGGTCATTCAACCGGCTTGAGGCTTTCCGGCCGGTCGCCTAGTGAGCCGCCTCACGTTGCAATTTCATGAGATTCGAAAAGGGCAGGGACCAATGAGCGAAGGCAATGTCGCGGCCGATCAGCTGCGGCTGTTTATCGAGCGTATCGAGCGGCTTGAGGAAGAGAAGAAGGGCATCGCCGACGACGTCAAGGACGTCTACGCCGAAGCCAAGGCCAACGGCTATGACACCAAGACGATGCGCAAGATCGTCGGCCTCCGGCGGATGGAAACGCATGCCCGCGCAGGAAGCCGACGCGCTGCTCGAAACCTATCGCAACGCGCTCGGCCTCGCGTAAGGAACAGCCATGGCTGGTCATTCCAAATTCAAGAACATCATGCATCGCAAGGGCGCGCAGGACAAAAAGCGCTCGGCGATGTTCTCCAAGCTCTCCCGCGAAATCACCGTCGCGGCGAAGATGGGCCTGCCCGATCCGGACATGAACGCGCGGCTGCGCGCCGCCGTGCTGGCCGCCAAGGCCCAGTCGATGCCCAAGGACAATATCCAACGGTCGATCGACAAGGCCTCGGCCAGCGACGCCGAAAATTACGAGGAAATCCGCTACGAGGGCTTCGGCCCGGGCGGCGTCTCCATCATCGTCGAAGCGCTCACCGACAACCGCAACCGCACCGCGACCAACGTCCGCACCATCTTTTCGAAGAATGGCGGCAACCTCGGCGCGTCGGGCAGCGTCAGCCACGGCTTCGACCGCATGGGCCTGATCGAATATTCGGCGCTCCGCCGGCGACGAGGACAAGGTGCTCGAAGCCGCGATCGAGGCCGGCGCCGACGATGTCGAAAGCGACGAGGAGGGCCATGAGATCTGGACCGCGCAGGATTCGCTTCACGACGTCGCCCGCGCGCTCGAAGCCGCGCTCGGCGAGGCCGAAGCGCGCCAAGCTCGCCTGGCGGCCGCAGAATGAGGTCACCGTCACCGGCGACGATGCCGCGACCCTGATGAAGCTGATCGACGCGCTCGAGGACGACGACGACGTCCAGACCGTCTGGGGCAATTACGATGTTCCGGACGAGGAACTGGAGAAGCTCGGCTGACGCTGATCCTCGGTCTCGACCCGGGCCTGGGGACGACCGGCTGGGGACTGATCCGCGCCGAGGGCAATCGCCTGTCGCACGTCGCCAATGGGCAGGTGAAGACCAACGCGGCCGAAACGCTGCCGAAGCGCCTGTCGCATCTCGCCTCCCAGCTGGAGGCGATCCTCGCCGATTACGCGCCTGAGGCCGCCGCGGTCGAGGAAGTGTTCGTCAACAAGAACCCGCAGTCGACGCTGAAGCTCGGCCAGGCGCGCGGAGTCGCGCTGATGATCGCCGCGCGCGCCGGGATCGAGGTCGGCGAATATGCGCCGCGGCTGGTCAAGAAAGCGGTGGTCGGCACCGGCAGCGGCCGAAAAGGTGCAGGTCCACGCCATGATCCAGCGGCTGCTACCGGGCGCCGAAATCGCCGGCCCCGATGCCGCCGACGCGCTGGCGGTGGCGATCACGCATGCGCATCACCTCGCCAGCGCCCGGCGGCTGGGCTGAGCCTCAGGCCAGCGCGGCCTCTTCCTGCTTCGCCGCCTCGCCAACTTCCCGACCTTCGAAAAAGTCCAGCAAGTCTGCGTTGATCAAGTCCGGATGGGTCGAAGCGCAGCCGTGCGGCAGGTCCTTGTAGGTCTTCAGCCTGCCATTCTTCAGCAGCTTGACCGCGAGCGGCGCCGAGTCCGCATAAGGCACGATCTGGTCGTCCTCGCTGTGGATCACCAGCACCGGCACCTCGATCGCCTTCAGATCTTCGGTGAAGTCGGTTTCGGAAAAGGCCTTGATGCATTCATAGCCGGCCTTGACGCTGCCCATCATGCCCTGCCGCCACCAGTTGCGGATCAGGCCTTCCGACACCTTCGCGCCCGGCCGGTTGAACCCGTAGAAGGGCCCGGTCGGGATATCGAGGTAAAGCTGGGAACGATTGTCGGCCAGAGCCTTGCGAAATCCGTCGAACACCTCGATCGGCGTTCCGCCGGGGTTTGAATCCTTCTTGACCATGACCGGCGGCACGGCGTCGAGCAGGACGGCCTTGGCGACCCGTCCCGGCTCGGCACGGGCGACATAGTGGGCGACTTCGCCGCCACCGGTCGAATGGCCGACATGGATCGCATTCTTGAGGTCGAGCGCGGTAACCAGCTCCGTCACGTCGGCCGCATAGGTGTCCATCTCATTGCCGCCGTCGGTCTGGCTCGATCGGCCATGACCGCGGCGATCATGGGCGATCACCCGATAGCCCTTGCCGAGGAAGAACATCATCTGGTTGTCCCAGTCGTCGGAGCTCAGCGGCCAGCCGTGATGGAAGACGATCGGCTGCGCGTCGCGCGGGCCCCAGTCCTTGTAGAAAATCTCCGTCCCGTCCTTGGTCGTAATCGTCGGCATTTTTGGCCTCCTCGGCTCAGTGGTGCCCCCCGGCAAATCGTTCAAGCAGCTGCAGGTTGCGCTTTTGCGTCATCCTTTGCGTGCCGCTCGGCCCAGTCGAGCGCATAATCGGCAACCTCTTCCCAGCCGGGATCGAGGCAGGTCCAATGCGACCGATCGGGAAAAATCTTCAATTCAGTGGCCGTCGCGGCCCGCGCCTGCTTGTGGAAAATGGCCCGGGTCATGCCCGCGTCGGCGATCAGGTCCTTGCCGCCTCCGATCAGCAGCAGCGGCGGGCGCTCGGGATTGTCCCAGTCGATGTCGATCTTGCCGACGACGCCGTCCCAATAGACCTTGCCCGGCGTCGGCACGATGTAGCGGTCATAGAGCCCGTCGGCCTCATCGGCCGGTACCAGCTGCGCGAAGCGGCGGTGGAAGAAGCGCCGCGACATATGCTTGACCTTCCGCCAGCTGAAAGGATCGAGAAACACCGGAAGCGCCGAGACAATGGCATGCGGGTAGAGCGGTACGCCGGGGGTGGGCGCCGGATCGATCGCCACGCCGGCCGCGCCCAAGCCCCGGTCGAGCAAATGCTGGACGAACACCCCGCCGGCCGAATGGCCGATCAGGATCGGCGGCTCCGGCAGCGTGCGGATCAGCTTTTCGAAATGAGCGATAATCTCGCGCTGGCCGAGCTTTGCCAGCTCCGGCCGGGGCGAATTTCGCAGTTCAGGAGGCGAACGGTCGTCGTAGGGCCAGTCGGGCGCAATTACCTTATAGCTCCGCGCTTCATAACGACCGCGAAAACCCTCCCAGCAGGCGGAATTGAGCCAGGCGCCATGGATCAGGACGATCGTATTGGGCATGCCGTTCCCTTCAAGGAAGAAGGATATGCGCCAACTCGCCGCACTGCCGCGCGACCGCCCCGCTTACCATGAATCGACCGCCCGCAAACTAGGTCTCTTTGAGAAACTGGAATCTCGCTTCCAATGGGCCACTCGACTTCGCTCCGCGCAACCGACTAGGGTTGCGTCCGATGATCGCACGCCTGACCGGAATCCTCGCCGAAAGCGCCGCCGACCATGTGGTGGTCGATGTCCAGGGCGTCGGCTACCAGGTGCTCGCAAGCGGTCGGACCTTGGACGCGCTTGGCCCGGTAGGCGGCAACGTCATGCTCTTGACCGAGCTGCAGGTGCGCGAGGACGGCTGGACGCTGTTCGGGTTCGGCTCTGCCGGCGAGCGCGAGGCGTTCCGCCAGCTGACCAGCGTCCAGGGCGTCGGCGGCCGAGTGGCGCTCGCGATCCTGTCGGTGCTCGACCCCGCCGAGCTCGCCGCGGCCGTCTCGCGCAGCGACAAGGCGATGGTGTCGCGGGCCAACGGAGTCGGCCCCAAGCTGGCCCAACGGATCGTCAACGAATTGGCCGGCAAGCTCGGCAATCCAGCGCTGGCCGGAGCCCTTGGTTCGCCGCCTCCACGCGGCGGGGCGGCGGCGGACGCGCTTTCGGCCCTCGCCAACCTCGGGTTCAAGCCCGCCGAAGCCAGCGCGGCTGTTGCAGCGGCCGCCGATGAGCTAGGAGCCGACGCGAGCCTGGATGCGCTCGTCCGCCTTGCCCTGAGGAAGGCCGCCAAATGATCATCGCCGTTTACAGCGCCAAGGGCGGCGTCGGAAAAACGACGTTGGCCGTCAACCTTGCCTGGGCCAGCGCCGCGCTATCGTCCCGCCGCACCTTGTTGTGGGATCTCGATGCCCAGGGCGCGGCGAGCTACATTCTCGGCCAGGAGCCGGGTGGATCCAAGGCTCGGCAAAGCATTACCCGCGATGCCGATCCCTCGCAGCTCATCCGGCACACCGGCATCGACCGCCTCGACCTGCTTCCTGCCGATGAATCGCTGCGAACGCTCGACTATGCATTCCACGACCTTGGCAAGCGCAAACGGCTGGCGAAGATCGCTTCGAACCTCAGCCGCGATTATGACCGGATCATCATCGACTGCCCGCCGGGCCTGACCGACACGTCGGACCAGATCCTGCGCGCTGCAGATCTCGCGGTCATCCCGCTCATTCCCGCCATCCTGTCACGCCGGGCGCTCGATGAGATCAAGGAGCATGTCGGCCAAAAGAAGGGCCCCAAGGTCATCCTGGCGCCAGTATTCTCAATGGTCGATCGGCGCCGCCTGCTTCACCGCACGGCACTGGAAAGCCAGCCCGCCTGGCCCGCAATTCCCATGGCCAGCGCCTATGAAAAGATGAGCGAGGCGCGTGCTCCCATCGGCGAGCTGTTTTCACGTTCATCTCCAGCGGTGGAGGCGGTCGCAGACCTGTGGCAGCGGATCGAGAAGGAACTGGCGAAGCAATGACAGTCCGCTCCGCCTCCTGCCGTTGCGGGCAGTTGAGGGCGACGGTGACCGGCGAGCCGGTGCGGGTCTCGGTCTGTCACTGTCTCGATTGCAAAAAGCGATCGGGAAGTGCCTTCGCTGCCCAGGCGCGCTGGCCTTCGGAGCAGGTCCAGGTTCAAGGCCAATCGCAGACCTGGACCCATCTCGCCGACAGCGGCAACAAGATCACACATCATTTCTGCCCTGAGTGCGGCTCGACCGTTCATTTCAGAATCGAGGGCAAGTTCGAAGGACTGATCGCCATTCCCTTAGGCGCGTTCGACGATCCCTATTCCCTGGAGCCGCGCTTCTCCGTCTGGGAAAAGCGCAAGCATGACTGGGTCGAGATTTTGGGCGACGACGTCGAGCATTCGCACTGAAGCGCGCTAGCCGCCCCACGCATCCTTATAGACGCGCAGGAAATTGCCGCCCATCAGCTTCTCCAGCCGCGCCTGGCTCCAGCCGCGCTTCTCCAGGTCGGCCGCGAACCGTCGGTAGCGGTCGACGCTGTTATAGTCCTCGACCATCGGATAGACGCCGACCGCCTCGCCCGGCGCTGCGATGCCGGCCTTGATCCGCTGCTCCTGCCATTCCTTCAGCTTCTTCTTGGTTTCCTCGTCCAGCGTGGTCGGCAGCACGCCATTGTCGGTGCCGATGCCGACATGATCCTCGCCCGCGACATTGGCGACATGCTCGACATGCCGCAGCAGGTCTTCGCCCTTCGGATGGCTGTCGGCGGTCAGGAAAGGCATGAAATAGACGCCGACCACTCCGCCCTTGTCGGCCACCGCCTTGATCGTCTCGTCGGTCGGTATTGCGCGGATGGTCGGTCAGCGCGCGGGCGCCGGTATGGCTGATCACCAGCGGCCGCTTGGCGAAGGCCGTCGCCTCGGCCATCGTCCGTGCACCACCATGCGACAGGTCGAGCAGCAGCTTTTCCGCCTCGATCCGCTCGATCGTCGCCCGGCCCAGTTTCGAAAGGCCGGCATTGGCCGGCTCCAGCGCGCCGTCGCCGGCCAGGTTGCGGTTGTTGTAGGTCAGCTGGACGGTCATCACCCCGTCCTTCTTCATCTGCGCCAGCCGGTCGAGCTCCGGCCCGACCATCGACGTGTCCTGCGTGCCGAGAACCACTGCGAACTTCTTCTCGCGCTTGGCCTTGAGGATGTCCGCCGCGGTCCTGACCAGCACAAGGCGGTCGGGGTTGGCGTTGAGAATATCCTGCTTGGTCGCGACGTCCTTCTGATAATCGCCCCACGGATCGGCAAGGTTGCCGACCGGCATCACCGTGTCGCGCAGCACGGTGACTCCAGTAGCGATCATCTCGGCCCAGGCGCGGTCGCCAAGCCTCAGTTGCTCCGGAGGCGAATAGGGGTCGCCTACGCCGCCAAGCGCATCGATGATGATCGCCCGGTCGTACCAGTCGGCCTTCGCCGCACCTGCCTTCGCCAGCGCAGGTGCCGCGACCAGCGCCGCGCTCCCCGCCATCATCGTTCGCCGGTCGATCTTCATGTCCCCTCTCCTCCGCTTGTTCCCGACCTAGCATCGAAGTGGCTAGCGCGAAATCCTGTCCTACTCGCTCGCAAATGTGCATCATGACCAACATGGGTGGGACAAGGATTTCAGCAGTCGACGGCGAGTGGTGACATCGGCGGTCTTAACTTCACGAAATTGGTCGCGCTCTCCATGAAAATTGTGAATTTAGGACGATGAACGCTACCGACCCCGCCCGCATTACCACGCCCGAGCGCACCGCCGAAGACGCCGATGCGGCGCTGCGGCCGAAGAGCCTCGACGAATTCATCGGCCAGCAGGGTGCTCGCGAAAATTTGCGGGTCTTCGTCAACGCCGCCCGCTCGCGCGGTGAAGCGCTCGACCATGTGCTGTTCCACGGGCCGCCCGGCCTCGGCAAGACCACGCTCGCCGGGATCCTCGCCCGCGAAATGGGCGTCGGCTTCCGCGCCACCTCGGGCCCGGTCATCGCCAAGTCGGGCGACCTCGCGGCCCTGCTGACCAACCTGGAAGACGGCGATGTCCTGTTCATCGACGAGATCCACCGGCTCAATCCGGCGGTCGAGGAGGTGCTATATCCCGCGATGGAGGACCGCGCCCTCGACCTCATGATCGGCGAGGGTCCGTCGGCGCGATCGGTGCGAATCGACCTGCCGCGCTTCACCCTGATCGGCGCCACCACCCGACAGGGCCTGCTCACCACGCCGCTTGCGCGACCGCTTCGGCATTCCGGTGCGGCTCAACTTCTATACGGTCGAAGAATTGGAACAGGTCGTCCGCCGCGCGGCCCGATTGCTGGCCGCTCCAACCACGAGCGAGGGGGAGCATGAAATCGCCCGCCGCAGCCGCGGAACGCCTCGCATCGCCGGCCGACTGCTTCGCCGAGTACGCGACTTCGCCCATGCCGCGGGCGCTGACGCAATCGACGCAAGAGGTCGCCGACCGCGCGCTGACCCGGCTCGAGATCGACCGGCTTGGTCTCGATGCGATGGACCGGCGCTATCTGATGATGATCGCCGACCTTTACGGCGGTGGCCCGGTCGGAATCGAGACATTGGCGGCGGGCCTCAGCGAGCCGCGCGACACGCTCGAAGAAGTCGTCGAACCCTATCTCATTCAGCTCGGCCTCATCGCCCGTACTGCAAGGGGACGCTGCCTCAATGGGCGCGGCTGGACCCACTTGGGCCTCAACCCGCCCAGCGGCGCACAAACCGGATTGTTCGATACCGGAGACAAATGATGTTGCTTACTGCCGCACTGCTCGCCGCCGCCCAGGCGGGCACCGCCACCGCATCGCCCGACTATTCGAAGCCCTCAAACTGGCTTTGCCTTCCCGGCCGCGCCGACATCTGCTCGACCCCCCTGCCGACGACCGCACTAAATCCCAACGGTTATGGTTCGACCGGCCAGTCGCCGGTGACAAAGGACGCCGCGATCGACTGTTTTTACGTCTATCCGACCATTAGCCGGGATCGTGGCGTCAACAGCGACCTCACCCCTGGCGACGGCGAGGAAAAAGCGGCGGTGGCCACCCAGTTCGCCCGCTTTGCCGGCGCCTGCCGGACCTTCGCCCCGGTCTATCGCTCGATGACTGTCGGGCTGATCACCGCCGTCGCGGCCGGCGCCGACTTCAAGGCCCCCTTTGCCACCGCCTACGGCGACGTCCGCGCCGCCTGGAAGGAATATCTGGCGAAGTACAACAAGGGTCGGCCCTTTGTACTCATCGGCCATAGCCAGGGCTCGTGGATGCTCCAGACGCTCATCGCCAAGGAGATTGAGGGCAAGCCCGAAGCGAAGCGGATGAAGCTCGCCATTATTCCCGGCTTCAACGTGCTGGTCCCGCAGGGCAAACTCACCGGCGGCACGTTCAAATCGACCCCGGTCTGCTCAAGGGCCGGCCAGACCGGCTGCGTCATGACCTGGGTCAGCTACCGCGAAAAGAACGTCCCGCCCCCCGGCGCGATGTTCGGCTATGCCGACAAGCCCGGAATGACCGTCGCCTGCACCAATCCCGCAAGACCCGGCGCCACCGGCTGGTCGGCCTCGACAGCTATTGGTTTGCTCGCTCGGCGATGCCGGTGCCCGGCGGACCGATCGATTGGTCGACCGAAGGCCCGCCGCCAACGCCCTTCGTCCGCACCGACGGCCTGGTATCGGCGCGATGTGTCAATGAAGGCCCGCGCGGCTATCTTTCGATCCGAACCAATGCCGATCCCAACGACAAACGCACCGATCGCGTCGGCGGAGAAGTCGGCGCGTTGGGCTTTTTCATCCCCGGCTGGGGCATGCACCTCGCCGACCTGAGCGCTCCGATGGGCGACCTGATCCGCCAGGTCGAATCGCTCAATGGACGGCCAAAAACCGCCAGCGGCCAGCCGCGCTAGCCGCACTTTCCATCCATCAAGGGTTGCCGGGTGAGTCCGCGGATGGTTAAGGCGGTCGCGATGGAGCCATCTCCCTTCGACCACCCCTATCGCGGCGGCTTTGTCGGCAACGAGCATCGCTTTGCGCTGACGGTCTTTTTCGAGGACACCGACACTGCCGGCATCGTCTACCACGCCAACTACCTCCGCTTCTTCGAGCGCGCGAGGTCGGACATGCTCCGTGCCGCCGGCATCGACCAGCGGGCAGCGATGGAGGCCGGCATCGGTGCCTATGCGGTGAGCGAAATGGACATCAAATGGCGCCGCCCGGCCAAGCTGGACGATGACCTGATCGTTGTCAGCAAGGTCACGGATGTGCGCAACGCATCCTGCTCTATTCATCAACGAGTCATGCGCGGGAACCAAATCTTGGCCGAGGCGACGGTGACGGCTGCCCTCCTCACCCCAGAGGGACGTCCCCGTCGCCAACCGCCAGAGTGGATCGAACGCTTCCGCGCTATCGAGCAAAAAGGGAATTAATGCCGACCGTCGAAGCCTCCGCCGACCTGATGTCGCCACTGAACCTGTTCCTTCAGGCCGACGTCGTCGTCAAACTCGTCATGCTCGGACTGCTGCTGGCCAGCGTCTGGACCTGGGCGATCATCTTTACCCATGCACTGCGGCTGAGGCGGATCAATCGCCAGACCGACCGGTTCGAGCGCGACTTCTGGGCAGCGGACGACATCGATGCATTTCACGCCCGGCGCGGGGAGGACAAGCTGCCGATCGCCGTGGTCATGGCAGCCGCTCTCGACGAATGGCGCCGCTCGACCAAGGCGGCAACCGTCGATCGGGCCGGCACCCGCGAGCGGCTGGCCAGCCGGATGAACGCTGCTGTCGCTGCCGAGCTCGACCGGCTGAGCGATCGTCTGAACATCCTCGCCACGGTCGGGTCGGTGGCGCCCTTTGTCGGCCTGTTCGGCACGGTGTGGGGCATCATGCGCAGCTTCACGGCCATTGCCGGCGCCAACAACACCTCGCTGGCAGTGGTCGCGCCCGGCATCGCCGAGGCGCTGTTCGCCACCGCCATCGGCCTGTTCGCGGCGATCCCGGCGGTGATTGCCTATAACCGGCTGACCCACGGCCTCGACCGGCTGGAGGCCAAGCTGAGCCGCTTCGCCGACCGCTTCCACGCCACCTTGAGCCGGGAGTTGGAGGTCGAGGTAGTGACCGGCCACTGATGGGCGCCAACCTTCCCTCCTCGTCCCGCCACGGCCGTCGCCGCCGGCCGATGTCGGAAATCAACGTGACGCCGCTGGTCGACGTCATGCTGGTGCTGCTGATCATCTTCATGGTCACTGCCCCGCTGCTTGTCGCGGGCGTTCCGATCGACCTGCCCGAAAGCCGGGCCGGCGCGCTCGATCAGCAGGCGGAGCCGGTCCAAATTGCGATCGACCGTAACGGCCTGATCACGATCGACGACTCGCCGGTCGCGGAAGCGGCCCTCCCGGCCAAGCTGTCCGAAATCGCCGCTCAGCCCGCACCTGCCGAAGGGCGCCGGATCTACCTGCGTGCCGACCGCACCCTCGATTATGGCCGGGTGATGCGGGTGATGGGGGAATTGAACCGCGCCGGGCTCAACCGCGTTGCCCTGGTCTCCGTGGGGGCCGAGCAACAATGAGGATGGATCGCGCCGAATGGGCCGGCACGGGAGCAGCCCTGCTGTTCCATGTCGCGCTGATCGGGGCGCTGACGCTGAGCCTTGCCCAGGTGGCAAGCGTTCCAGAACCGCCGTCAATGGAGGTCGAATTCGTCGAGGATGTCGGCCTGACCGCCGCCGCGCCCCAATCGGTCGCGGTCCCTCCGCCGCCGAGCCAGGCGCCGGAGATTGGCGAGGCCGAGCCGACCGAGCCTGTGCCGACTATCCAGCCGGTGCGGACGCCAAGCATCACGCCTACGCCCGCCCGGCCGCAGCCCGCGGCCAAGCCCGCACCGCGCGTATCCCGGATCGGCGATGACTTCCTCAAGGGTATCCGGCAGGACGCTCCGTCCCGGTCCGCTGCACCCGCCCAGGCTTCCGCCGCAACTGTCAGCCCTTCGGCGATGGCCGGAATCGTCCAGGCGATCCGCCGCCAGGTGCAGCCCTGTGCCGATCGCCAGGTCAATCCCGGCGAAGGCGCCAGCCGGATCCGCGTCAAGCTTCGGCTCCAGCTCCTCCGCAATGGCCGCCTCAGGACCCCGCCCCAAGTGGTAGGCACGTCTGGAGTGGACGATGAAAATGCCCGCTATGAGGAACGGGTGAAGGATTTGGCAGTTGCAACCTTTGTCGGCTGCGCACCGCTGACGGGATTGCCGCCGGATCTTTATGAGACGGATAGCGGCAAGGGGTGGTCCGACTTCATTATGAATTACAACCTGCCGTGAGGAGTGTTCCTTTGAAGCAGATTATCGCTGCCGCTTTCCTGTTGCCCATTGCTGCTGCCAGCTTCGCCCAGGACACGGGACCGCTCGAGGTCGACGTTGTCGGCGGAATCCAGGCGCCGATGGCAGTCGCCGTTCCGGCCTTGCCAAGTTCCAGCGGCGATGCCGCGGTTGGCCGCCAGATCGCGGAGGTAATTTCATCGGACCTGCGCTCGACGGGCCTGTTCACGCCATTGGGGCCCGGCGGCATCGACACCTACAGTTTCGCCCAGGCCTCGAACCCGGTTTACGCCACCTGGCGCAACGCCGGAGCGGCGGCGCTCGTCGCCGGCTATGTCGAAACGGGCGCCGGGGGACGCATCACGCTTGCCTGCTATCTGTTCGATGTAACCGCCGGGCGCGAGCTTGCTCGACAGGGGTTTGCGGTCAACGCCAACGACTGGCGCCGCGCCGCTCACAAATGCGCCGACCTCGTCTATTCGCGGCTGTCGGGCGAGCAGCCATTCCTCGACACGCGCGTCGTCTATGTCGCCGAAACCGGGCCGAAGAACGCCCGCGTCAAGCGCATCGCGATCATGGACTGCGACGGTTCCAACCACCGCTATCTGACCGCCGGCAAGGCAACGGTGCTGACCCCGCGCTTCAGCCCGCGCGGCGACAAGCTGGTCTACATGAGCTACCAGGGCCGCCGCCCGCGCGTTTATGTGATGGATGTCGCGACCGGCACCGAGCGGCTGCTGGTCCCCGGCACCGCCTTCACCTTCGCTCCGCGCTTTTCGCCCGATGGAAGCCAGATCGTCTTCTCGATGGCTTCCGGCGGCAATACCGACATTTACGTCGTCAACGCCAATGGCGGTCAGCCGCGGCGGCTGACCGTCGACGCCGGGCGCCGACACGTCGCCCAGCTTCTCGCCCGACGGCAATCGAATCGTGTTCGAAAGCGACCGGTCGGGCACCCAGCAGCTTTACGTGATGAACTATGACGGCTCGCAGCCAGAGCGGATCAGCTTCGGTGGCGGTGCACTATGCCTCGCCGACATGGAGCCCGCGCGGCGATCTCATTGCCTTCACCCGGATCGGCGGCGGCGCATTCCGCATCGGGGTGATGAGCCCGGCGGAGGCGGCGAGCGATTGCTGACCAATGCGCTGGCAGGACGAAGGGCCGAGCTGGGCCCCCAACGGCCAGTTCGTCATGTTCCATCGCACCGCTCAGGGCTCGGGCAACGCCACCCTCTATGCGGTCAGCATCAATGGCGGGCCAGCCGCGTCGAATGCCGACCCCGGTGGGCGGCTCCGACCCGAGCTGGTCGCCGCTCAACAATTAAGCCGAACAGGGAAATAAGGAGTAAGTGATGAAGAAGACCGTCTTGATCGGCATGACTGCTGTGGCGCTTGTCGCCTGCGGCAAGAAGACGCCGCCGGCCGAAGTCCCGCCTGCGACTGAGCAGCCCGCCAACCCGCCGGGCACCGCCACTGACGATAGTGTCGACCTGGTCGAGCTTCCGGCGATGCAGGCCGATCTGGTCGCCAAGGCGGGATCGGACACCGTCTATTTCGGAACGGACGAATATTCGCTGGACGATCAGTCGAAGGCGACGCTGGCCGCGCAGGCGCGCTGGCTCCTTGCCAATCCGTCGGTTCGTGGCTCGATCGAGGGCCATGCCGACGAGCGCGGCACGCGCGAATATAACCTGGCGCTGGGCGAGCGGCGTGCCAATGCCGCCAAGGATTTCCTGTATCGCAAACGGCGTCCCGGCGGGCCGGCTGACCACAATCAGCTGGGGCAAGGAACGGCCGGTCGCGCTCGGCTCGAACGAAGAAGCCTGGGCGCAGAACCGCCGCGCTGTCTCCGTAGTAGTGAAGTAAGACGTTCGGTTCGGCGTCAGGCCGCGTAACGCTGGTGGCCGCTTTGCCCCAGCCAGGCGCGAGCCTGACGCTGAGCTTCGGCGATTTCGCGCGCGGTCATCTCGAATGAGATTTCGGCGCGGCAGGCCTGGCTGCGGGTGTCGCCCGACAAAGCGGCCAGATTGAACCATTTGTGCGCCTCGATCAGGTCGACAATAATTCCGCCGCGCCCCGTCGAATAAGTGACGCCAAGCTCATAAAGCGCTTCGACGCTGCCTGCTTCCGCTTCCGCCATGCGGCTGCGGAGGAAGAAGTCCGCGCTCTTCTGACTGATCGCCATAAAAATATCCCCTGTTCGTTCGATCGAGCAGAGGTTCGCGTCTCAGGCGCAAACAAATGGTTAACGACGCAGTGACCATAATCTCAAACTGTGTCCGAAACGACACGGATATTGTCGATCAGCCTGGTCGCGCCAATCACCGCGGCAGCGATTAGACGCATTTCGCCGGACGGCAATATCCAGCGGTTCGAGCGTCGCCGCATCGACCAGTGCAAAATAGTCGATCCGCGAAAAGCCGGCCTCTGCCAGCATTCGCCTGGCATCGTCCAAAACGGACTTCGATAGGCTCGCCGCCGAGAATAGCCTCGCGCGCTTGCGCGAGCGCTCGGGGCAAAGCCAATGCCCGCAATCGCTCGTCAGCACTAAGGTAGGCATTGCGCGAAGACAGCGCCAAGCCGTCGGCGTCGCGCACCGTCTCGACGCCGTGAATGGTCACGCCCAGCCCAAGATCGGTCGTCATTCGGCGGATGACTGCCAGCTGCTGGAAATCCTTCTCGCCGAAGAAGGCCATGTCGGGTTGCACCGCGGTGAACAGCTTGGCGACTACCGTCGCCACCCCGTCGAAATGCCCCGGCCGCGCCGCGCCGTCCCAACGCTCACTGACACCGGATACGCTGACCGTCGTCGCAAACCCCGGCGGATAGAGCTGGGCCGCGGTCGGCATCCACAATAGATCGCAACCGTGATGCTCAAGTAGGCTGGCGTCCTCCGCTTCCTGACGCGGATAGCGATCGAGATCCTCACTCGGCCCGAACTGGAGTGGGTTGACGAAGATCGAGGCGACCACTCGGTCGGCCTTGGCCCTGGCCGCATCGACCAGCGCCATATGCCCGGCGTGAAGCGCCCCCATGGTCGGAACCAGCGCGATCGACTGCCCCGACTTACGCCATTCCGACAGGGCTGAAGCCAAATCGCCCATCTCTCGAATGATTTGCATGCGATTCAGGCCTCAGATACATCTGTTGTCGGGGCCGCGTCTTACGTGCGCGGTTGTGGGAATCACAAGGGGATAAGCAGGCCATGGGCCAGCCGCACTTCATCGTCTTCGCCAATGAAAAGGGCGGCACCGGCAAGTCGACCACCGCGGTTCACACGGCGATCGCGCTCGCCGCATCGGGCCACCGGGTCGGCGCGCTCGACCTCGACCAGCGCCAGCGGACCATGACCCGCTATCTGGAAAATCGCGACGCGACCATGCGCCGGCTCGACAAGCAACTGCCCCGCGCGGCCTTTGAGGTTCTCGAAGACCAAACCGACGCCGGGCTTGAAGCTGCCATCGCCCGCCTGTCCAAAGAGGCCGACGTGACTGGTGGTCGACACGCCCGGCCGCGACGATCCGATTGCCCGAGCTGCCATCCTCAAGGCCGATACGCTGGTCACGCCGATGAACGACAGTTTCGTCGACCTCGACCTCATCGGCCAGGTCCATCCTGAAAATTTCAAGGTGACGAAGCCCAGCTTCTATGCCGAGCTGATCTGGAACAGCCGCACGCAGCGCGCCAAGGACACCGGCAAGAGCGTCGACTGGGTCGTGCTTCGAAATCGCCTCCAGCACATCAGCTCGCACAACCTGCAGCGCGTCGGCGCGGCGCTTGACGAGCTGGCGCGCCGGGTCGGCTATCGGGTCATCCCGGGCCTCGGCGAGCGCGTCATCTACCGCGAGCTGTTCCCGAAGGGGCTGACCTTGCTCGACCTGCCGGAGCTCAGCGACGTCAGCCTGGGACACATTGCCGCCCGTCAGGAGTTGCGCGAAATGATTGCGGGGCTTGCCGTTCCCGGCGAGGCCGATATCGAGCAGCCCAAGGCCGCTGCCGCGGGCTGATCCCGAGCTCGCAAACAAGGATTCCAATGTCACATCAGTTTAATCGAACCATCCTGCGCGAATATGACGTTCGGGGGATCGTCGGACAGACCCTCAATCCCGAGGACGCCTATGCGCTCGGCCGCAGCTATGCCGCGCTGGCGACATCGGAAGGGGCGAAGCGCGTCGCCGTCGGCCGCGACGGCCGAACCCATTCGCCTGAGCTGGAGGCGGCGCTTGATCGACGGGCTGACGCAAGGCGGTCTCGACGTGGTGCGGATCGGCATGGGGCCGTCGCCGATGCTCTATTTCGCGGTCGCGACGCTTGACGTGCAGGGCGGCAGTCCAGGTCACCGGCAGCCACAACCCGGCCGACTATAATGGCTTCAAGATGCTGCTGAACGGCCGCTCGGTCTTCGGGCAGGAGATCCAGGACCTGGGCCGCCGCGCCGCGGAGGGTGACTGGAGCGAAGGCCGAGGCAGCGTCGAGGAAGTCGACATCATCGACGCCTACGTCGATGCGCTGGTCAAGGGCTTCGACGGCAAGGCCTACCGGATCGGCTGGGACGCGGGCAACGGCGCCGGCGGACCGGTCGCTCGAGAAGCTGGTCAAGCGCCTGCCCGGCGAGCATTACACGCTCTACACCGAGGTCGACGGCCGCTTCCCCAACCATCATCCCGATCCGACCGTCGAGGCCAACCTTGCCGACCTGAAGAAGCTGGTGGCCGACAAGCAGCTCGACTTCGGCTTCGCCTTGGACGGCGACGCGGACCGGATTGGTGCGGTCGACAGCCAGGGCCGGGTGATCTGGGGCGACCAGCTTCTGATCATCCTCGCCGCGCCGGTGCTGAAGGACGAGCCCGGGCGCGACAATCATCGCCGATGTGAAGGCCAGCCAGACCCTGTTCGACCGGATCGCCGAGATGGGCGGCAAGCCGCTGATGTGGAAGACCGGGCACAGCCTGATCAAGTCGAAGATGAAGGAAACCGGCGCTCCGCTCGCGGGCGAGATGAGCGGGCACATCTTCTTCAAGCACCAGTGGTACGGCTTCGACGACGCGCTCTACGCCGCCGTGCGGACTGATCCGAGCGGTTTCGGCCAGCGGCAAGTCGCTGACCGAGCTGAAGGACGAGATGCCGGTTTCGGTCGCGACGCCCGAGCTTCGCTTCCAGGTCGACGAAAGCCGCAAGTTCGCGGTGATCGACGAGGTTGCCGAGCGGCTCGCCGACGAGGGTGCCAACGTCAATTCAACCGATGGCGTACGGGTCAACACTCCCGACGGCTGGTGGCTGCTGCGCGCATCGAACACTCAGGACGTGCTGGTTGCCCGTGCCGAAGCGAAGGACCAGGCGGGGCTCGACCGGCTGATGGCCGCCGTCAACGACCAGCTGGAGAAAAGCGGCGTCGCACCGGTGTTAGCGGTTCACTAGGCACGGTTCGGCAGCCAAGTCCTTGACCGCCGTGACTAGGGCGCGCGGTTACTGTAAGGCGATATGATGCTGAACCAGCTTGCTTTGGACGGCAGCGAGCGCGAGCGGCTCCAACAGCTGTTTGAGCGAGCGCCCGGATTCATGGCCCTGTTCGAAGGTCCCGCTCACCGCTTTGCCTTCGCTAATCGCGCCTTCTCAGAACTGGTCGGCCACAATGACCTGGCCGGCAAAACGGTCACGGAAGCAATACCGGAGTTCGCCGGCCAGGCCTTTGTCAATCTGCTCGACCGCGTCGCCGACTTCCCTGATCCGCTGATCGGCCATGGCGTGGCGATGCAGGTCTCCCGTCCCGGCGAACTGCCCGAAGAAATCTTCGTCGACGTTCTGTTCCAGCCGCTGCCCGCTGGCGACGGCGGCCCAGCCGTCATCTTCGTGCAGGGGCATGAGGTCACCGGCGACAAGAGGAACGAAGCCCTCCGCGCGGCGCACAATCGCGTGCTCGAACTGGCGATCGGTGACAGCCCGCTTGAACAAACGTTGAGCGAGCTGATCGGGATCGTCGAGTCCACTTCGCGGACCAATGTCCTGGGCTCGATCCTGCTACTTGATCCCGACGGCAAGCACCTCCGCCACGGCGCAGCGCCAAGCCTGCCGGACGCCTATTGCCAGGCGATCAACGGCGCAGAGATCGGGCCCTGCGTCGGCTCCTGCGGGACCGCCGCCTTCACCGCCGAACCGGTGTTCGTGTCCGATATCGCGAACGATCCGCTGTGGGCCGACTTCCAAGAACTGGCCGATGCCCATGGCCTCCGCGCCTGCTGGTCGATCCCGATCATGACCGCGGGCCGCAAGGTGCTTGGCACTTTTGCCATGTACCATCGGGAGCCGCGTGAGCCGACCGTGCGTGATCTCGCCCTTGTCGACCTCGTCACGCAAACGGCGGCGCTGGTAATCGACCGCGACCGGGCCCAGAGCGCCCTGCGCAACATCGCCCGGATGACTGGCTGACCGATAGATGCTCGACGGTCTCCCGGACTGCCTTCACCTCAATCGTCCTCATCCTCATAGCCGACCAGGTTCAGCTCCCGCGCCTTGATCTGGTGCAGCTGGCACCAGTGCATCAACGCATCCTCGCGGCCGTGGGTGATCCACACTTCCTTGGGCGCGACCTCGCGAATGGTCTGGGTTAGCTCGTCCCAGTCGGCATGGTCGGAAATGATCAGCGGTAGCTCGACATTGCGCTGGCGCGCCCGCTGGCGGATCCGCATCCAGCCTGAGGCCATGGCCGTGATCGGGTCGGGCAGTCGGCGCGACCAGCGGTCGTTGAGCGCACCGGGCGGGCAGAGGATGATTTTGCCTTGGAGTTCGGACTTTGGCACTCCCGTCGCCAGCTGAAGCTCGCCGAGTGGAACGCCCAAATCCTCGTAGAGGCGGCAGAGCCGCTCCAGCGCGCCATGGATATAGATTGGCTCGTCATAGGCTCGTCCACGCAATTCCGTGATCAGCCTCTGGGCCTTGCCAAGCGCATAAGCTCCGACCAGCACGCATCGCTCAGGCTCTGCATGTAAGTCGATGTAGCAGGCGATCGATTTCGCTGCCGGTTTCGGGATGGCGGAATACCGGCAGGCCGAAGGTCGCCTCGCTGATGAAGATGTCGCAGGGGGTGACGACGAATGGCGCGCAGGTCGGGTCGTCGCGGCGCTTATAGTCGCCGGACACAACCACTCGTTCCCCGCCAAATTCCAGCACGATTTGGGCCGAGCCGAGCACATGGCCCGCGGGAACGAAGCTGATATCAACGTCGCCCAGCCGGATATTATCGCCATAGGCCACTGGCTTCCCATTCTGCTCGCCGTAGCGCGTCTCCATGATCGCCAGGGTCTCGGGCGTTGCCCACACAGCGCCATGCCCGCCGCGAGCATGATCGCCATGGCCATGCGTGACCAGCGCATTCGCCTTGGGACCGACGGATCGACCCAGGCGTCGGCGGGCTTAACGTAAATGCCTTCGGGAAAAGGCTCGATCCAGCTACCGAGGCGGGCCATGATTGCCAATGTGAGTGCCCTTCCCCCTGTTGTCGAGCATTGGTTCGCGAAACGCGGTTGGCAGCCCCGGCGGCACCAGCTGGAGATGCTCGATGCAGCGCGTCAGGGGGGCGATGTGCTGTTGGTCGCGGCTACCGGCGCCGGAAAGACGCTGGCTGGCTTCCTTCCGACGATCGTCGATCTGATCGAGCGGCCAGCGGAGGGCCTGCACACCCTCTACATTTCGCCACTCAAGGCGCTGGCGGTCGATGTTCAGCGCAATCTGCTGACCCCGATCGAGGAAATGGGCCTCGATATTCGGGTCGAGACCCGAACCGGCGACACTCCGTCGGACCGCAAGGCGCGGCAGCGGGTGCGACCGCCGCAAATATTGCTGACCACCCCGGAAAGCCTTAGCCTGCTGTTGAGCTACCCCGACAGCAGTTTGCTGTTCGAGAATCTCAAGACCATCATCGTCGACGAAATTCACGCCTTCGCCCGCGAGAAGCGCGGCGACCTGCTGGCACTTTCCCTGTCGCGCCTTGCAGCGCGCTTGCTCCCGGCCACCGCCGGATCGGGCTAAGCGCGACGGTGGCTGATCCCGATGCCTATCGAAGCTGGCTCGCACCGGATGCCGACATGGAACTTGTCCGGCTGGTCGAAGGCGAGCCCGGCGCCGAGCCTGACCTGTCGATCCTTATTCCGGAAAATCGCATTCCCTGGTCCGGTCACAGCGGCTTTCATGCCGCCCGCGAGGTGATGAAAGCAGATCGAGCATCACAGGACCACGCTGGTCTTCTGCAACACGCGAGGCCTTGCCGAGCTGATTTTCCAGAAACTGTGGGCGGTCAACGACCAGGCGCTGCCAATCGGCATTCATCACGGCAGCCTGTCGATCGAGGCGCGGCGAAAGATCGAAGCGGCAATGGCCGCAGGCAAGATCCGCGCCTTGGTCGCCACCGCCAGTCTCGACCTCGGCATCGACTGGGGCGACATCGATCTGGTCGTCCAGATGGGTGCGCCCAAGGGAAGCTCGCGCCTGCTTCAGCGGATCGGTCGGGCCAATCACAGGCTTGACGAGCCGAGCAAGGGAATGATCGTCCCCGGCAACCGTTTCGAATATCTCGAAGCCCGGGCGGCGCTCGATGCCATCGATGACGGCGAGCTCGATCCTGAGAGCTTCCGCCCCGGAACACTCGACGTTCTGGCCCAGCACGTCCTTGCCGTGGCCTGCGCCGGGCCTTTCGACGAGTCCGAACTGCTCGCCGAAGTTCGCTCGGCCGCTCCTTATGCGGATCTCAAGCTGGACACTTTCCGAGAAATCCTCAGCTTCGTTGCGACCGGCGGCTATGCGCTGAAGGCCTATGACCGCTTCCGGCGGATTGTTGAGGATGCGCCGGGCCGCTGGCGGCTCGCCAAGCCGGCCATCGCCGCACAGCATCGAATGAACGCCGGTGTGATCGTCGAGCAGCCGTTGATGGATGTACGCTTTAAGGGCGGCCGCAGGCTCGGCACGGTCGAGGAGGGCTTCGCCTCGACCCTTTCACCAGGCGACCATTTCTTCTTTGCCGGCCTCAGTCTTGAGGTCGAGAGGATCAAGGACACCGACATCATCGTCCATGCGTCGAAGAAGTCGGCGCGCATCGTCACTTACGGCGGCCAGCGCATGTCGATGTCGACGCACCTCGCCAACCGCGTCCGGCATATGCTCGCCGATCGCAACGACTGGCACCGCTTCCCCGATGACGTGCGCGAATGGCTAGAGGTCCAGGACCGCCGATCGATCATTCCCGAACCGCACCAACTGCTGGTCGAAACGTTCGAGCATGAGGGTCGCCATTATTTGTGCGCGTACAGCTTCGAAGGCTGGAATGCTCATCAGTCGCTGGGGATGCTTCTCACCAAGCGCATGGAGAATGCTGGTTTGAAGCCACTCGGTTTTGTCGCCAACGATTATGGGATCGCCTGCTACGGCCTGGAGCCGATCGGGGACCCGCAGTCGCTTTTTTCCCCCGACATCCTGGAGCGCGAATTCGTCGAATGGGTCGAACGCTCCCATTTGCTCAAGAGCGCATTCCGCGAAGTGGCAGTGATCGGCGGCCTCGTCGAGCGACAGCATCCCGGCAAGCGCAAGACCGGCAGGCAAGTCAGTTTCTCGACCGACCTAATCTACGACGTGCTTCGCAAATATGAGCCCGACCACCTGCTCTTGCGCGCAGCATGGGACGATGCGCGGATGAGAATGACCGAATTGGGCCGCCTCGTCCGCCTGGTCGACCGCGCGTCAGCGACGATGGTCCATGTAGAGGCCGACCGGATCACTCCGATGGCGGTGCCATTAATGGTCATCGTCGGACGCGAGGCAGCCCCCGCCGGAACGGCCGACGAAGCGTTGCTGATCGAAGCTGAGGCGCTGGCGGAAGAAGCGATGCGGATCGAATAGTTCATTCCCCCTCAACGTCGGGTTCTTTAAAGGATGCCCGATGCGCGTTCTCATCCTGCCTGTGTTGTCGCTTGCCCTGTCGGGTTGCGTTGTCGCCAGCGTCGCCGATGCCGCAGTCGACGTTGCCACATTGCCGGTTAAGGCCGTTTCGAAGAGCGTGGATCTGGCGACCACCAGTCAATCCGAGGCCGACGAGAAGCGCGGCCGCGAGCTCCGCAAGGCCGAGGAAAAGGCCGGCCGGGAAGCGCGCGAGCGCGAAAAGGCCTGCAGGAAGGCAGCTGAGCGAGGCGAGACTTGCTCGCCAGCGCCCGTGACTCCACCAACGGACTAGCGCTTGGCTTTCGCTGTTCGCGCGACCTCATAGAGGAAGTCGGCGTAAAGGACGGCCTGTCCATCGAAACCGAGCACCTTCGGATTGCTGCTGTCGATCAGCAACCACTCGTCAGGCGCATGAGCGCCCCCGCCCCGCCCGCCTCCGAACTGGCCGGCCGGCAAGTGCAACGGCGGACCAGTGAAAACCACGCCGGGCCAACTCCCGGCCGAGCGCGCCGACAAGGTGGCGGGGATCTTTGCGTCGGCAAGCGTCGCCTGCTCCGCCTTGATCAACGGGCTATTCTCGTCGGTCTGATTTGGGCCGTAGCCGCCACTGACATTGACTTCGATGTCACCAAATCCGCGCTTTGCCAGGTGCGCCTTAAGCTTGGACACCGCCTCGTCCTTGGTCATGTCTGGCACCAATCGGAGATCGATCTTGGCCTCGGCCCGACCCGGTAGAACCGTCTTGCCGCCCGGACCCATGTATCCGCTCACCAGGCCCTGGATATTGACCGTAGGCTGCTCGGCAAGCCGGTATGAGGCGGTCAGATAATCCTCGTCCTTGTACCAATGCTTGATGCCGAGCACCTTCATGTCGTCGGCCTCGTTGCCGGCAGCAACATCGGCCGCAATAAGCTCCTTTTGCCGCGCGGTGAGCGGCTTCACATTCTCGAACCAGCCGTCGATCGCCGGCGTGTGGCCGTCATCGGCAACCAGCGTATTGAGCGCCTTGATCAGATGCCAAGCAGGGCTGTCGACATTGGCCATCAGGCTGGAATGAATGTCCTTGTTCGGGCCGCGACCCCACTTTTCGCCGCTGGAGATCAGCTGCAGCTCGACTGCGCCCTTGGCTCCCAAGAGAAGTGTCACCTGGCCGTCGACCGACTGACTTGCCGATGGAATGATGATGCCCGCGGCTTTTTCCAGGGCGGCGCGAACCTCGGGCTGGTTGACGACCTGGGAGAAGTGCGGCGAGGCAATTTCCTCTTCGCCTTCCGCCACGAATACCAAGTTGACGGGAAGCTTGACTCCGGCGCTCTTGAAGGCGCGCAGGGCCGTAAGGAACGCCGTCTCCGGCCCCTTCTGATTGACTGCACCGCGGCCAATGAGAACCTTGCCCTCCCCCGGCCGGTCGACGATCCGGCCTTCCAGCGGCGGCGACGACCATTCGGCTGGATCATAATGCTTGACGTCATACATGAAGTAGATCGCCAGCGTGTCCTTGGCCCCGGCATCAAGCGTGGCGAATACGCCCGGAACGCCGTCGGTATTGACGACCTTGGCCTGCTGGAAACCGGCATCGAGCGCCAGCTGCCGCATATATTCGGCGCCCTCCTTATGATTGATCCCCATGTTGGCGATGGTCGGCAGCGCAATCCACTTGCGCAGGCGCTCGATAGACGCATCATGATCGGCCTTGATCGCCGCAACGACTTTCTCCCGGCCTGGATCGCCCGGCTTGGCCGTAACTGCCGACGGAATGGCCAAGGCAATCGCCGTGGCCGCCAACATGATGCGTTTGCTCATTGTATCCCCCTGATCTGGATTCTCGGAACACAGACTGGAACCTTCAGGCGCACTCGTCCAGAGTGGAGGCGAATGAGATACTTTCTCGACACAGAATATAATGGCTTCGGCGGCGCGCTGCTCAGCCTTGCGCTTGTGCCCGAGGACGGCGGCGAAGAATTTTACGTTACGCTTCAGTGCGAAGATGCGGTCGATCCTTGGGTAGAGCGCCACGTCATCCCGTTCCTCGACATGGTTCCGGAGCAACTCAAAAGCCCTCGCTTGGCGCGCCCCGCCGCTGCCGAGGCACTGGCGACTTGGATCGAGCATGATTCGGCGCCCGACATCGTCGCCGACTGGCCCGAAGACCTGGCGCAATTGGCGATGCTGCTGGTCACCGGGCCGGGAATCATGTTGCCGGTTCCGCCGCTCAGTCTTCACCTCGTCCCGCTTCATGGCTTTTCGACTGCCGCCAACAGCGTCGTTCCCCACAATGCGCTGCATGACGCCCGTGCGCTTCGCGAGCACATCATGAACCATTTGGAATAGCTGCGATTAGTCGGGCTACAGCCGGGCCCATGGTTCCCTTTTCGTTCGCCGGGCATGATTTTCTCGCCAGCCCTGAAGGCGCACTTTTCTGGCCTGCTGAACAGGCATTGCTGGTCGCCGACCTGCATCTGGAGAAAGCGAGCTGGTTCGCTCGGCTGGGCCAGATGCTGCCGCCTTATGATTCGATAGCGACGCTGGGAGCCCTTGCAATGGAGGTTGCGCGGACTGGCACCTCCCGACTTTATTGTCTCGGTGATAGCTTTCACGACATATATCGGCTGCGACCGCCTGCCCGCCGACGCACGCCACATACTTACCGCACTCACTGCGAAGATCGACTGGATTTGGATCGTGGGCAACCACGACGCCGGCTTCATCGACCACTGCGGAGGGAGGACTCGTCGAAGAGTGCGAGGTTGGCGGGATCGTGCTTCGGCACGAGGCCGTGGAACATGACGCGCGGCCCGAAATCTCCGGCCATTTTCATCCCAAGTTTCGGCGTCAACATCAGGGGCCGGACCGTATCGCGGCGCTGCTATGTGGCAAGCGAGACCAAGCTAATCCTGCCCGCCTATGGCGCATTCACCGGCGGACTCGACGCATCCCATCCTGAAATTCATACGCAAGGTCGGCCCGGGCGCGTCGGCGCTGGTCCCGGTGACGGACCGACTGCTCCGCTTCCCGATCGCCGCCTAGGCGAGCTGCGCCGGGACCAAGCCGCGCACAATATTGCCGACGTAAAAGCCACCTTCCAGGTCTGACGGCCGTAAGTTCGGCTTCCGCCGCCCGACCCTCCTCGATCAGCTTGGCGCGCAGGATGCCGGGCATCAGTCCGCGCGACAACGGGCGGGGTCAGCAATTTGCCATCGCGTTCGACGAACACATTGGTGCGGCTGCCTTCGGTCAGCTGGCCGTCAGGATCGACGAACACCGTCTCCCATGTCCGATCCTGTCTGTCGGGCCTGGTCGAGGAAACGGCGATCGGTCGTCTTGTAGCGAAGCCGGAAATCCGACGGGTCGACCGGCAACGGCCGCAACGCAACCGAGACGGGCGTTTCGTCGGGGTCGTCATAGGGCTTGACCTGGATTGCCATCGCCCCGCTCCGCGACAGAAGCAGGCGAACCATTGCCCGTTGCTTGCGGCCGAAGGTCGCGGCCTGAAGCTCGTTGCGGGCAGCGTGCCGGTCAAACTTGAAATCGAGATCGCTGGCGGAATTGCGCATCCGGTCGAGGTGTCGATCCAATTCGACAATGCCCTCGCTTGGATCGAAACCCATGGTTTCGATGAGGTCGAAGTCCTGGCTTTCCCGCCGCACGAAATCCCCCTTCAAGAGACACTCGGCCCACTCATCGCTTGGCACGCTGTCGACCACAAGCCCCGAACCAAGTCCCAGTCGAGCTTTTGTTTCGCCGTGGCGCCATTCGAGCGTTCGGATCAACACGTTGAAGGCTGCGTTTCCGCCCGGCTCGATCCAGCCCATCGAGCCTGTATAGGTTCCGCGCGGTTCGGGCTCGAGATGGCGAAGCGCCTCGATTGCCGCGATCTTGGGCGCACCCGTGACCGACCCGCAGGGGAAGATCGTGCGGATCACGTCGATCGCGTCGCACTCGGCCCGAAGCCTGGCGGTAATTCGGCTCACCATCTGATGGACGGTCGGGTAGGTCTCCACCGCAAACAGTTCCGGAACCTCGACGCTGCCCGCCACCGATAATCGGGCAAGGTCGTTGCGCATCAAGTCGACGATCATCAGATTTTCGGCGCGTTGCTTTTCGTCGCCGACCAGCGCCTCCACTTCATGACGATCGGCGGGCGGATCCTGTCGGCGAGGCGCAGTACCCTTCATCGGCCGAGCTTCGATCATCCCGTTCCGGATCGTGAAGAACTGCTCCGGCGACAATGAGATTATCGCTGACTCTTCGTCGATCAGCACACCGCCCCAGCCGGCGCGTGCCGAACGGCGTAGCCGGGCATAGAGTGCCAGTGGATCTCCGGCGACGGCGACATCGCAGCCGAACGTCAGATTCGCCTGATAGAAATCCCCTGCGAACAGATGCTCGCGAACTTGCCGTGCCGCCGCTTCATAGTCGGATTGAGAAGTGCGAGGTTGCGGTCGTCCGACATAGGAACCGTCCGCCGGAGGAAGCAGCTGCTCGAGATCAGGAATTTCGAACCGGTCGAATAGGCCGAAGCAAAGCAGCGGCCCCTCGGATTTCCGAGCGCAGCCTCGAAGCTTGGGGTCGAGCGCATAGCCCGCCTCATAGGTGAGGTAACCCGCGGCGTGAGCGCCTTTCCCAACGGCTTCCCGCACCCGATCGAGCGCGGGCAGGACTTCCTCGACTGCGTTCGCAACGACAATGGCTTGGGATCTGGCGTAAAGCCGTGGACTGGCTCCCTCCTCCCTCGCGTCGTCGAACAAGATCAACATCCGCCTGCCTTGCCCGCACCGAGTGTGGTCCGTAAACCCTCGCTTCCACTTTCCTCCCAAAGGTCATTGCCGATGCGATCCTCCGTCCTGCTTGCTGCGCTACTCTTTGCCTCACCGGCCCTGGCGCAGCAGCCGATCGATACCAAGGTGCAGGCCCGGATCGACCGTATCCTCAAGGCGACACCGCTGATCGATGGCCACAACGACATTGCCGAACAGCTGCAGGAGAGCCACGGGTACAGCGTTGCCAATCTCGCCAGTGGTACGGACAAATGGCCCGATCATCCGCTGATGACCGACATGGCCCGGCTCCATGCCGGACGCGTCGGCGGGCAATTTTGGTCGGTCTATATCGACGGCACCTACACCGGCGACGAAGCGATCCGCAGAACGATTGAGCAAATCGACATCGTCGACCGGATGATAGCCGCCTACCCCAACGACCTCGAACGCGCACTCACCGCCGACGACATCGTCCGCATCCACAAGAAGGGTAAGGTCGCCTCGCTGATCGGGATCGAGGGAGGGCGCCAGATCGGCGGCAGCCTTGCCGCGCTGCGCCAATTTTATCGGCTGGGCGCCCGCTACATGACGCTGACCCATAACCAGACCACCGAATGGGCCGACAGCGCGACCGACGAGCCCAAATATGACGGCCTCTCGCCATTCGGCGTCAAGGTCGTCGCCGAGATGAACCGGCTCGGCATGCTCGTCGATTTGAGCCATGTTTCGCCTGCGACAATGCGCGATGCGATCGAAGCCAGCCGCGCACCGGTCATTTTTTCGCACAGCTCGCGCCGGCGCACTAAATGGTCATCCCGCGCAACGTGCCGGATGACATTCTCCGCCTGCTGCCGACGAACGGCGGCGTTGTGATGGTCAATTTCGTACCTCCTTTCCTGTCCAAGGACGTATGGGAATGGGGCGCAGCGCAATCCGCCGAAGAAGCGCGACTGAAAGCCATCCACCGCGCCAGCAAGACGGCGGTCGAAGCCGGCCTCAAGGCGTGGGAGGACGCCCATCCGCGCCCGCCCACTGACGTCACCAACGTCGCCGATCATATCGAACATATCGTCGCGATTGCCGGGCATGATCATGTCGGTCTTGGCGGCGATTTCGACGGAATCCCGTTTGCGCCGGCCGGACTGGTCGGCGTTGAGAGCTATCCGCTGGTCTTCGCAGAGTTGATCCGCCGCGGCTGGAGCGACGAGGACCTCGCCAAGCTGGCCGGCGGTAATGTGCTTCGGGTATTGCGCCGCACGGAAGTCGTTGCTGCATCGATGAAGCAATGTTGCGCCCGCGCTCGACAAGCTGTCGGCCACTCCTTAGGCGGCGTTCCATGTCCAATCCGCCGCTCAGGGCAGCGATCGTCCCGGTGACGCCGTTGCAGCAGAATTGCACCCTGCTTTGGTGCACCGAAACGATGCTGGGCGCCTTCGTCGATCCCGGGCGGTGACCTCGACCGGCTCAAGGCCGCCGCAGCCCAGCACGGTGTAACGATCGAGAAGATCCTGCTCACCCATGGCCATATCGACCATTGCGGTTCCGGCGGGAATCCTTGCCGCCGAGCTTGGCGTGCCGATCGAGGGGCCGCACCGGGATGACATTTTCTGGATTTCGCGGCTCGAAGATGACGGCAAGCGCTACGGCGTTCCCGGCAAGCCGTTCGAGCCCGATCGCTGGCTGGAGGATGGCGAGACCGTGACGGTCGGCAAGCTGACCTTCGACGTCCGCCACTGCCCCGGCCACACGCCGGGCCACGTCGTTTTCCACCATCCCGAATCGAAGCTGGCGATGGTCGGCGACGTACTGTTCCAGGGCTCGATCGGGCGGACCGATTTTCCCCGCGGCAATCATCAGCAGCTGCTCGATTCGATCACCGCGCGCTTGTGGCCGATGGGCGACGACACCCACTTCGTCCCCGGCCACGGGCCGATGTCGACCTTCGGGCATGAGCGGGCGACCAATCCCTTTGTCGCCGACAAGGTGCTGGCGCGGGCGTGAAGCGCTTGCGTCTCGCCGCCATTTCGCTATAGGGCCCCTTCGTTCGCGACGATCCGGCCGCCGCCGCGGGATAACCCGATGAGCAGGGCGAGGAGAGTCGCCAATTTTTTTGTGCATCTGATTTAAGGAAGAGCCGAGATGGCCGTCCCTAAGAGAAAAACCTCGCCCTCGAAGCGCAACATGCGCCGCAGCCATCATGCGCTGACCCCGGCCAGCTTCCAGGAATGCCCGAACTGCGGCGAGCTCAAGCTCCCGCACAACCTCTGCTCGGCCTGCGGCCACTATAACGGCCGCGAGATCGTTTCGACCGAGGCCTGAGCGGCAACGCGGACGAGGGCGAAACACGCATGGACGTGAGCCCGCGCATCGCGATTGACGCCATGGGTGGAGATATCGGCCCGGCGGTGATGGTCGCCGGGATGGCGCGTGCGCGGCGCCGGGATCGAGCGCTGCGATTCGAAGTGTTCGGCGACGAAGCAAAGATCGCGCCTGAACTTGCCAAGCACCAGCCACTGGTCGACGCGGTCATCATTCACCATTGCACCGACTCGATCCAGGCGTCCGAGAAGCCGAGCCAGGCCATCCGCCGGGCCAAGACGACGTCGATGGGCCTGGCGATCAACGCCGTAAAAGAAGGCGCCGCCACACGCTGCGCTTTCCGGAGGCAATACCGGCGCGCTGATGGCAATGGCCAAGCTGGCGCTGCGCACCATGCCGGGTATCGACCGGCCTGCGCTCGCCGCGCTCCTTCCGACGCTTGGCGCGACCGATTGCGTCATGCTCGACCTCGGCGCGAATACCGAATGCGACGCACAGAACCTCGTTCAGTTTGCGGTGATGGGCTCGGCCTATTCGCGAACGGTGCTCGGCATCTCCAAGCCCCGGGTAAAGCTGCTCAACATCGGCACCGAGGAATTGAAGGGCACCGAAGAGCTCAAGGAAGCCGCCGGACTGCTTCGGGACGCGGATTATCTGCCGCTGCGCTTCGAGGGGTTCACCGAGGGCGACCGGCTCAGCCGCGGCGACATCGACGTGGTCGTCACCGACGGATTTTCCGGCAATATCGCGCTAAAGACCGCTGAGGGCACGGCGCGCTTCGTCACCGACCTGCTACGGAGGGCGTTCACGTCATCGCTTGAGGTCGAAGGCCGGCTTCGCGCTCTCGAAGCCTGCGCTGAACCTGCTCAAGGTCCACCTCGACCCCAACAATCATAATGGCGCGGTATTCCTTGGGCTGAACGGCCTGGTCGTGAAAAGCCACGGCGGTGCCAATTACAAGGGCGTCGCCAACGCCATCGGCGTCGCCGCGTCGATGGTCCGCAACGACATAACCCGCAAGATCGGCGAGGATCTCGATAATTTCCGCGCCCATGCATTCAATGGTGAGGCTGCCGAATGACCCTTCGTTCCGTCGTCAAAGGGACAGGATCGGCTTTACCCGCACGCCGCGTCGACAATGCGGAGCTGGCGAAGCAGGTCGATACGTCCGACGAATGGATCGTCGAGCGGACCGGCATTCGGAGTCGCTATGTCGCTGCCGATGGCGAAACCACCGCGACATTGGCGGTAGAAGCCTGCCGCAAGGCGCTTGAAGCGGCCGGGCTCGAACCTAACGACATCGGCCTCATCGTTCTCGCGACGGCGACTCCTGACCAGACATTCCCTTCATCCGCAACCAAGGTCCAGGCGCTGCTCGGGGTCGACGATTGCATCGCTTTCGATGTTCACGCCGTTTGCACCGGATTTCTCTACGCGCTGAGCGTCGCCGATTCGATGCTTCGCGGCGGCAACGCCAAGCGGGCGCTGGTCATCGGCTCGGAAACGTTCAGCCGGATCCTCGATTGGGAAGACCGCACCACCTGCGTCCTGTTCGGCGACGGTGCCGGAGCCGTCGTCCTCGAAGCCCAGGATGGCGAGCAGGGCATTCTTTCCACGAAGCTCCATGCCGACGGCCGTCACAACGGGCTGCTGTTCGTCGATGGGGGTCCGTCGACCACAGGCACCGTCGGCAAGCTCAGGATGAAGGGCCGCGAGGTGTTTCGCCATGCGGTCGTCAACCTCGCCGACGTGCTGAACGAAGTGCTGTCCGAATCCGGGCTGACCGCGGAGGATATCGACTGGGTCGTGCCGCACCAGGCCAATGCCAGGATTCTCGACGCCACCGCCCGTAAGCTCGGCCTGCCTCCGGAAAAGGTGGTCGTCACCGTCGATCGGCATGCCAATACTTCTGCGGCTTCGGTGCCGCTTGGCGCTCGATGTTGCGGTACGCGATGGACGGATCAAGCGCGGCGATCTTCTGGTCCTGGAAGCGATGGGCGGAGGGTTTACTTGGGGCGCTGCCGCGCTCCGCTATTGAACCGGTTGGAAAATCGGGCAAAAGTCGAATTGCCGACGCTGGGACTTTGCGATAGCGTAATGACCGCAAGCGATGAGTTGGGGGCAAAATGTTAAAGGGGGCGGAGATCAATATGGCTGATGCAGGTGTTGCCCGTTCGGACGGATTGCATGCGGGCACGCTGACCCGCGCCGACCTTTCCGACATTGTTCACAACCGGCTGGGCGTTTCACGCGCCGAAAGCGCCGGCATCGTCGAACGCGTGCTTCATCATATGTGCCATGCGCTGAGCGTCGGGCAGAATGTAAAAATTTCAGGCTTTGGCACCTTCATCCTGCGCGACAAGGGTGAGCGGGTCGGCCGTAACCCGAAGACCGGGGTCGAGGTGCCGATCGCTCCGCGCCGGGTAATGACCTTCCGCGCCAGCCAGATCATGCGCGACGAGATCGCCGGGTAACGGCTGAGATGGCGACCGGCGAAAAGGCTCCGGACGCCTTCCGCACCATCGGCGAGCTTTCCGCCGAATTGGGAGTGGCGCAGCATATCCTGCGCTACTGGGAGACCAAATTCCCGCAGCTGAAGCCACTGCAGCGCGCGGGTAACCGCCGCTATTACCGGCCGGCCGACGTAGCGCTTGCGCGGCGCATCCATCGCCTCCTCAACGAAGAAGGCTATACGGTGAAAGGCGTCCAGAAGCTGCTTCGGTCGAAAGGTGGTGCATCGGATGAAGCGCCACTCGAGCAACCCGCGCCGGTCACTCAGCAACCATCCTATGGCGTCGCAGCCCCTATGATCTCGGGACAAGGGTCTATCGATGTAGAGCGGTTGAAAGCGTTGCGCAGCCGGTTGGCCGAGGCGCTCGAGGGCTAAGCCAGTTCCTTTGGCCTGATAAAGCGGACCAGGCGTCCGTTTGCGTCACCAATCTCCCGCCAGCGATCCACCGGTAGCTCGATCTCGATCAACGCGCCTGTCGGAACGGTATCGACTTCGCCGCTGCTGAGACGCGCCGCCACCCGCTCGAACCCGGGATTATGGCCCACCAGCATGAGCCGACTTATCCGATCGTCGACTCCGCGAATGATGTCGAACAGCTGGTTGGTCGAGGCCTCATAGATACGGCGGTCGAACTGTGGCGAAAGCCCACCAACCCTCTTGGCCGTTTCGACCGCCCGCTGCGCTGGGCTGACAAGCACGAGCCCGAACGCCAGGCCCAGCCGGCGCATTTCCTCGCCAATCCTCTTCGAATTGGCGCGGCCCCGGTCGTTGAGCGGACGGGCGAAATCGGTGCCGTCGGGCGAATCCCGTTCCGACTTGGCATGGCGCAACAAGGTGAGGCTTTTCATGACACTTTCTCCCCCTGATCAACGCAGACCGAGCCGAATAGCTTCGCCCGAACCCGTTCCAATGCCGCGTCGAGTGGCAGCCGGGATATCGCCACCTCCGGCGGGAAGGCGCTGAGCAACCGCGAAGGAAGCGCACTCGACAGGATCACGAACAGCCCTTTGTCGCCTTGCCTCCGAATCAGCCGGCCAAATGCCTGCGCGAGGCGCGCTCGCACCACCCGGTCGTCATAGGCGCTTCCGCCATTGGCCAGCCTTCGCGCGGCGTGGAGCACTGTCGGGCGCGGCCACGGCACCCGTTCCATCACCACCAGCCGAAGCGACTCGCCAGGAACGTCGACCCCGTCGCGGAGCGCGTCCGTACCGAGCAGCGAGGCATGCGGATCGTCGCGGAAGATGTCGACCAGCGTACCGGTGTCGATCGGGTCGACATGCTGTGCGAGCAGCGGCAGCCCGGCCCGTGCGAGCCGATCGGCGATCCGGGAATGAACCGCACGCAGCCGTTGGATGGCGGTGAACAGGCCGAGCGTACCGCCCTCCGCGGCCTCGATCAGCCGCGCATAGGCACCCGCGAGCGCGGCGATATCGTTGCGGCCGATGTCGTTGACGATCAGCACCTCGGCCTGGGCGGCATAATCGAACGGGCTCGTCCGCCTCGAAATGGCCGATCGGCCCCGGAAGGTGAAGCGCCCCGGTGCGCTCCTCGGCGCTCGGCCAACCTTCGCTGCCGCGCAGGGTCGCAGAAGTGACCAGTACACCATGCGCCGGTTCGAGCACCGCTTTGGCCAAGGGGCGAGTCGGATCGAGCCAGTGGCGGTGAAGGCCGACATCATATTCCCGACCCTCAACCCGCTCGATCGCCAGCCAATCGACGAAATCCGGATCCGCCACCCCGCCGACGCGTCCCAAGCAGGGCAATCCACGCGCCCAGCGTCTCACGTCGCCACGAAAGCCCGCTGATGGCCCCTTCGACCCGCGCCCGCGCCTGGCTGTCCAGCCAGTCGGGAGCATCCTCGAGGATCGCTTCGAGCCGTCGTCCAAGCGCGGCAAGCGGCCTCGCAAGTGCTTCCAGCGCTTCCAGTGCCGCAGCGGCAGCAGAGACGAGAGTCGCCGTCGGGCTCGGCCAGTTCGGTTTCGAGCCCATAGCCCGCCTCCTGCGCCTTGGCCCGCGCATAGACCGTGCCGCGCACCTGGCTGAGCAACGCCTCGATCGGCCCGAACGGATCATCCTCCGCCAGCCGCCCGAGCCATCCGTCGGACGGCAGCGCACGCGCCGCTTCAACCGCCGCGTCGAGCGCCTGCGCTCCCTGGTCATCATAGGAACATACGTCGAGCAGTCGCGCCGCGAGCCCGCGACGCCGCCCTCGCGACTTGCCTTCCGGACCCGACGATCCAGCGACGCATTTCGATCGCTTCCTGCCCGGTCAGCGCGGCCGAGAAGGTCGAATCGGCAGCATCGAACAGGTGATGGCCCTCGTCGAAGATGATCCGGCTGGGCGCGTCCGGGCGGCCCCGCGCGGCGTTGACCATCACCAGCGCGTGATTGGCGATGACCAGGTCAGCCTCGCGCCCCGCCCGCTCGGCGCGCTCGATGAAGCATTTCCGATAATGGGGGCAGCCGGCATAGACGCATTCGCCGCGGCGATCGGTAAGCGCCGCGGCGCCGGCGCGACGGAACAGGCTCGGCAGCCAGCCAGGCAGGTCGCCGCCGACCATGTCGCCGTCCTTCGTATAGGCCGCCCATCGCCCGACCAGTTGCGCCAGCACCGCCGCCCGCCCGGCGAAAGCGCCCTGCATCGCATCCTCGAGATTGAGCAGGCAGAGATAATTCTCGCGGCCCTTGCGGATGACGATCTTCCGCTTGCGCTCCTCTCCATCGGGGAACAGCCGCCATCCTTCGGCGTCCAATTGGCGCTGCAGCGCCTTGGTGAAGGTCGACACCCAGACCGTGCCTTGCGCCCGATCCGCCCACAACGATGCCGGGGCGAGATAGGCCAGCGTCTTGCCGATCCCGGTGCCGGCCTCGGCCAGCAGCATGTTGGGGTCGCCAACTGCGCGACGCGGCGCGAATATTGCCGCGACCTCCGCCGCCATTGCCCGCTGGCCCTCGCGCGGCTCGGAACCCTGGCCGGTCAGCTCGGCGAGCTTCGCCTCAGCGTCGGCGGCGGGAACGGAAATCGTCTTGGGTTGGGGTCGCTCGGCAGCATCGTCCCATTGCGGCAGACGCGAAAACAGCATCCGCTCGCCCCGCTCGGGCTTGGCAATGCGCTGCCCGACGAACGGCGCCCAGCTCCAGCCCAGCCGATAGAGAGTGGCATTGGCAGTCCAAGCCCCCTCGCGCTCGGGCCAGTTTTCGTCGCTCCAACTTAGCCAGCAGCGCTTCGGCAATTTTCGACCAGAGTGACGGTCGCTTCCGTTTCGCCCGTAGGCGGCTCAATACCGCAAGCCCGAGCTAGCCCTGCCACCGTCGGCACGGCAAAGCGTGCCGGATGGACGAAGGCGAACAGCTCCAGCAGGTCGAGCCCGGACACATCGGGATAGCCGAGGCGTTGTCCGACCAGCGGTGCATTGAGCAAGATGTGCGGCGTTTCCGCCAGCCGCGCGATCGCCTCGCCCCGCGACGCCTCCCGCACTTCCCTGCCGGCCGCGATCCAGATGCCGGCATGGGTTGCATGGAGGGCGGGAAGAGGCAAAGGAGCGGCCACGGCGGCTTAACCAATGACTTCGCCGGAACGAAAGGGCAACAGTTGAGCGACGAAGCGATCCGCAATGCTGCCATGACCAGCAAGGCATGGCCATATGAGGAAGCGCGCAAGCTGCTGAAGCGCTGGCCCGACGGCAAGCCTGATGGTGCGCCGATGCTGTTCGAAACCGGCTATGGACCATCGGGCCTGCCGCACATCGGCACCTTCAACGAAGTGCTGCGCACGACCATGGTCCGCCATGCCTATGAAGAACTGACCGGCGGCGCTCCGACCCGGCTGATCGCGTTCAGCGACGACATGGACGGGCTGCGCAAGGTGCCGGACAATGTCCCCAACCGCGAGTTGCTCGGCAAGCATCTCGGCCAGCCGCTGACCAAGGTCCCCGACCCGTTCGAGGAATATGAAAGCTTCGCGCATCACAATAATGCGATGCTGCGGCGCTTCCTCGACCGCTTCGGCTTCGAATATGAGTTCGTCTCTTCGACCGACATATTATGCCAGCGGCCAGTTCGACGAGACGCTCCGCCAGGTGCTGCGCAAGTGGGACGAGATCCTCGGCGTGATGCTGCCGACGCTGCGCGAGGAACGGCGTCAGACCTATTCGCCGGTGCTGCCGATTTCGCCGACATCCGGCCGCGTGCTGCAGGTGCCGGTTCGCGTGGTCGATGCCGAAGCAGGGATCGTCGCCTTCACCGACGAGGATGGGGCCGCAATCGAGCAATCCGCGCTCGGCGGGCTCAGCCAAGCTGCAGTGGAAGGTCGACTGGGCGATGCGCTGGGTCGCGCTTGGCGTCGATTATGAGATGGCCGGCAAGGACCTGATCGATTCGATCATCCAGTCGGGCAAGATCGCGCGCATCCTCGGCGGCCGCCCGCCCGAGGGCTTCAATTATGAGATGTTCCTCGACGAAAAGGGCGAGAAAATCTCCAAGTCGAAGGGCAATGGGCTGAGCCTTGAGGAATGGCTGACCTACGGCAACGAGGAGAGCCTGGCCTTCTTCGCCTATCGCGAGCCGAGGAAGGCCAAGAGCCTGCACATCGGCGTGATCCCGCGCGCGGTCGACGAATATTACCAGTTCCGCGGCAATTATCCGGCGCAACCGGTCGAGCAGCAGCTCGGCAATCCGGTCCACCATATTCATGGCGGCAAGGTGCCGACCGCCAAGCTGCCGCTGACCTACGGACTTCTTCTCAACCTGGCGTCACTCCCCGGTGTCGGCGACAAGGAAACGGCCTGGAAGTTCGTTCAGCGCTACGCGCCCGATACGTCGGCGGAGACCCATGCAGAGCTCGACAATCTCATCGGGCTGGCCGTCAACTATGCCCGCGACTTCGTGGCGCCGACGCTCAAGCGGCGCGCACCGACGACGGAAGAGCGCGCTGCCCTCGCGCGACCTCGACGCCGAACTGGCCAAGCTCACGCCCGACACGCCGGCAGATGACATCCAGCACATCGTGTTCGAAGTCGGCAAGCGCCACCCGTTCGAAAGCCTGCGCCACTGGTTCCAGGCGCTTTATGAAACGCTGCTTGGGTCCAGCCAGGGCCCGCGCATGGGCAGCTTCATCGCGCTCTACGGCATCGACAACAGCCGTCGCCTGATCGCCGAGGCGCTGGCCGCCTAACCCGCCCGCTTTCTGTCGCGGTGCACTGGCTCAGCGGGGATTTCCGTCGCATCGAGCCGAACGGCTTCCTCGTGCGACAGGCCGGCTTTCTCCAGCGCAACGACTAGCGCCTGCTTCGGATCGACCGCGACGTCCGGCGCAATCCCATTGCCTTCCCAGTCCTTGCCGGTCTTGATGTCATAGGTGCGTCCAACCGGAACGAAGGCAGCAAAATGCTCGCCAATCTCCGTCATGTCGCCGAAGTGATTGGCGCCCGCTGTTGCTTCGCCGATCAGCGTCGCACGGCCGGTCGATTTCATTGCCAGCGAGAAATGCTCGGCGGCCGATCCCGTCCTGTTCGATGTCAGCAAATAAACCTTCGCATCGCGCGCCGGCGTCGCTTCGCCGGGCAGCGCATAGTGGGTCACCCGGGCATATGCATCGTCCTTGGCCAACTCAAGCGTCGGGGCCTCCCCGAAGGGTGATCCTTCCCGGTCGAAGATCGACCTGCGCATTTCCATGGTCACAAGACCGGTCTTCTCCGCAAACAGATATGGGAAGATCTCATCCATCTCCCCCAGTCGGCCACCATGATGGTTGCGAAGATCGAAAATGAAGGTCTTGGCCTCGCGATGTTCGCGCATGAAGGCGCGCACCGCCGCGACCTCCTCATCAGTCGACATGAACGCGGTGAAGCGAATGTAGGCGATTCCCGGAGCGCAATCCACTTTGCCGATTGGATCAGTGGCGGCCAATTCTTTGGTATGCCCACCGAGCCGCCGGCGCGATCGCCATCCTCCTTTTCGGCGACCGCCACATGGAGGTGGCCGTCCTTCTGAACCGCCTGTAGGTCGTCGGTCATGCGCTCCGCCAGTTCCTGGCGTGTTCCGTTGTCGTAGCGGCCAGCCTGGGCATTTGCCCGGAGCATTTCCGCATAGCGCTGGCCATGGTCCGCATAGACGAAATTAGCGGTCAGCTTGGTGGCCAGATTCTCGGCAATCGCCCGTCCCTCACCGGTCGCCAGCGGAAGCTGTGCCCCGGCTGGAAGTTGGCGCGCGGGCGGCGCCGATGGAGCAGGCTGGGCCGCTGCTAGAGTCGTTAGCGCGAGTGCGGGCACTGCAGCCGCAGCGATTAGGATATTACGAAGCAAGGCGAGCTCCATTCATGATCAATCTTGAGGGAATATTACCGCGGCGGACGCAGCATTTCTCGCCGACTTCACGCGGACTTCGGCCATTTTTCGGCGCGATTCAGGGGCCGTATGACAAAATCTGCAACTCGGGCGCCGTTGATGGGCGAACAATCACGATGCGAGTGGCCGGCTTGCCCTGCCAATTGGCTCCGTGCTGGTGCGACGCAGAGGTACATTTGGCCTCGACTTCACCAGCTAGAGGGCGGGTCCAGGACGACGGCGACAAGTTCGCGGCAAGAAGCAGCGACAGCGCCGATAGCAGTTGGGCGAAATTCGAAAGCATGACTGCGGATCCTCGATGCCCATGATCATACATCGGGAATCAAGGTGGCAGGATGCAAAGTTGCTGGCCTCAGCGCCAAAAATTGGCAAGGTTCAGCCTATGTTCGACAATTTCGACATCAAGCTTCTGAATGCCATGCAGGAGGACGCCGACCGGACTGCCGAGCAGCTTGCCGAAACGATCCCGCTGTCGCCATCGGCCATAGCGCGTCGACTTAGGAGGCTGCGCGAAACCGGCGCGATTGCGCGGACCGTGGCGCTGGTCTCCTCGGGCTTCGCCGACCGGCGCCTTCGCGCGGTTGTTCGTCTGCAGCTTCACGAACATGAGCAGGCGACGGCGTTCAATGAATTGCGTGCGCGACTCCAGTCACGCGATGAGGTCCAGCTTTGCCTGGAGGTCAGCGGAAGCGACGATATGCTGATTCTCATCAGCTGCCGCGACATGGCGGAGTTCAATGTGTTTGCCGACGACGAGCTGGCGGCAAGCCCCGTGGTCCGGCGCTACGAAACGAGCTTCGTCAAAAAGGAAATCAAGAACCGGCCGATGATCCGGCTGGACGATCGCGACGCGAACGGCTGAACCGCCCGCGTCGCGCCGCTATCATTTCTTCGAAGCGATCCAGCGATCGATCTTCTGTTCGAGAATCGCCAGCGGGAGGGATCCGGTCATCAGGACCTGCGCGTGAAATTCGCGAACGTCGAACTTGGCTCCAAGCTCCGCCTCGGCCTTGCGCCGCAGCCGTTGGATGGTCATCGCACCCGTCTTGTATGCCAGCGCCTGGCTGGGGATCGCGATGTAACGCTCGACCTCCGACGTTGCGTCGGTCTTCCCGATGTCCGAGTGCGACATCATGTAGTCGATCGACTGCTGCCGGGTCCAACCCTTGCTGTGGATGCCGGTGTCGACCACCAGGCGCATCGCCCGCAGCATTTCGTCCGAGAGCGTTCCGAAGCGCTGGATCGGGTCCTTGTAGAAGCCCATGTCGTAGCCAAGCGTCTCGGCATAGAGCGCCCAGCCCTCCACATATGCAGTATTTCCGCCGAACCGCATGAACGCCGGAAGCGCGGTGTTTTCCTGCGCCAGGCTGATCTGGAAATGGTGACCTGGCGATCCTTCGTGGAGGTAAAGTGTCGTCATTCCCGGTGTCGTCCGCGATGGAAGATCATAGGCATTGAAGTAGAATACGCCCGGCCGCGAGCCGTCGGGAGTTCCCTGCTCATAGCTGCCACCGGCCTGGAATTTCTCGCGGAACGGCTCATAGGGCCGGATCTCGAGCTTGGCCTTGGGGATGGTTGAGAAATATTCCGGCAGCTTGGCGTCGACCGCCTTACCGATATCGTAATAGCCCTGCGTCAGCGCTTCACGCGTCGGCTTCTTGAATTTGGGATCGGTGCGCAGATAGTTGAAGAATTGCGGCAGCGTCCCCTTGAAGCCCACTTCCTGTTTCACCTTCTCCATTTCGGTGGTGATCCTGGCGACCTCACTAAGGCCGGTTTCGTGAATTTCCTCGGGCGTCAGGGGCAGGGTTGTCGTCGACTGGACCAGGTAGCGATAAAGCCGATCACCGCCCTTCATGTACATCAGGCCATAGCCATCGCGGGCCTTGGGAAGATAACTGGTCGCGAGATAGTCGTGCAGGCGCTTCATCGCCGGATAAATGTCGTTGGCAATTGACGCCTTATAGGCGGCAGTAAGACGTGCCTTGTCGGCAGCGCTGAAGTCGGCAGGGAAATCCTTGACCGGTCCGTAGAAAGGCGATTCCTCGACCGGCTGCTTCAGTTGCGTGGCAAGCTGCTCGATGACGTTCTTGATGGTCATCTTGGTCTCGAACACGCCCGCGGCCTCGCCCTGCTTGAAACGATCGATCGATCGGTCGAGCAATACGACGTAGCCAGCGTGGCGCTTGAGCGCATTGTCATAGTCGAGGACGGTCTTGAACGGCGCACCGCCGGCGCCGCTCGAGAATGTGGGATAAAAGGTGTGGAAGCCCGAAAAATGGTTGATCGGGCGTACCTTGGTGAAATCCAGGATTTCCGGCTGATAGCCTTTCAGCGTATCCGCGGTCGTATATTCGAACACGTCGTAGGCAAGCTGATCGGTAGCATCGAGCGACGCTCGGTCGATGGCATGTAAGGCGGCAAGGTCGGAATCAGCCGCTGCCTTTTCCCCGGCATAATATTGGTCGGTAGTATAATCGCCAAACTGGTCGGCGTAGCGCAGGTCGCCACGGAAAATTCCAAAGATCGGGTTGCGCTTGAGTTGCGCTTCGTCGCTTTCCTTGAACAGCCGGAACAGGCGGTCGTGGGGCGATTCGGCGGCGGCCGTTGACGAGGCTGCCGGGCTCGCCACTTGCGCCGTTGCCGGACCGGCCGAGAGACAGGACAGCGCCAGCACAGCGGCCGACGCGGCGAAAACCAGCTTCGATTTCATCACTTACCCCTTCGTCGACGCGCACGACGCGCGTTCCCGGTCCCGTTGACGCAAAAAGGGCGCCGCAGTTGCCCGCAACGCCCCTTCGACCAACAGTTAAGCTGTGTCTACCAGAAGAAGCTGTAGACCACGTCGACGACCTGTCCGGTGTAAATATTCACCAGCAATGCGTCGTTATAATAGCGCACCCATCGATAAGGCCCATAGGCCGGCGGGAGCCGATACTGCCAAGGATCATTGAGCCAGAAGCTCGAGCCATAGTAGCTCGGCCAAAGGCTATATCCGATCGAAAAGTGACGATAACCCCAGCTATAGGGGTCGAAATAGCGGCCGAGCCGAAACAGGGATCCATGGTGGCTGCGATGATGGTGCCAATCATAGCGGTGATCGCGGCGCCAATCGCCCGACCAATGATGATTGTCGTCGCCGTCGCGATTGCCGGACCAGCCGCTGTCCTGGTCTCGATGCGTATCCCGCTTTAGCTCCTGCTCGCGGGCCATGACGCGCAGACCGTCCACGATATCGTTGCCGGTGGGCGGGGTGCTCCCTACCGGCTGCACCGGCTCCGCGGTTTGGACATTGGTTTCACCCGGCGGGATCCGGATTGGCCGCTCGACCCGCTCAATCTGGGCAGGGCGTTCGACAGGCCGGACTTCAACTGGACGTTCGATTTTCTGGACGCGATCCGTCGGTTCGTTGCGATCGATTCTGGCTGGCCGATCGGCGTTGTCCGCGCGTGCGCCCTGCTGGTCGCCAGAAGGTTCGGCTCGCTCGGCACGTGGCGCACGATCATTGGAGGTACGGTCGCGCTGGCTGCCACTTTCACTGTCGCGCTCACCTGCGGAACGAGGTCCCCGATGGCCGCTGTCCTGAGCCAAGGCGGCAGCGGGCACCATGGCGCCGGCCAATAGCAATGGGATCAAAAACTTACGCATCACAAACTCCAGTTTCGACGTCATATGTCGCTGGGTGGGGGTTGCACTTCAGCGGATGAGCCGTTGCTGAACCGTGATGAATTGAGTTGTTCATCAGCCCGTCCAATTACTCGCTTATTGGTTCCAGCCGCGTTTAGGGGAGCGGCAACCTGCGCTGCTCTAGCAATAGCCTTGAGTATGCGCGGGGTGGCGCCACAACGACAGATATTGGGAAGGCTCGACAACTGCTCGGGCGTTGGGCTTGGGCGTCGCTCGCATTAGCGCCGCCAACGCCATGATGAAGCCAGGATCGCAGCGTCCGCACTGGCTGACTTGCTCGGCGGCCCAGGCCTGCTGCAGCGGATGGGCGCGGTCGGCGGACAAGCCTTCGATCGTGGTAACGTCCGCGCCTTCCGCCGCGGCGATGGTCAATTGGCAGGAAAGGGCCGCACGTCCGTCGACAATGATCGTGCAGCTGCCGCAATCGCCGCTGTAGCAACCATGTTTGGTCCCGGTCAGGTTGGACGCGTCGCGCAGCGCAAACAGGAGCGGTGTTTCCGGATCGAGCCGATAATGGATAGCTTCGCCGTTGACTGTCATGCTGGTCATGTCGCTGCGGAGCCTAGGATGGCAGGCCCGACTTGCAAAGTGGGACCGCGCAGCCATGATGGTCGCCATGGGAAGTATTGCGACGGCGCGGGGGCGCATCGGATTTGACGAAGCAGGTATCGGCGACGCCTTGCCGATCCTGTTCCTGCACGGCGTGGGTTCGGACAAAAGCGTGTGGGCTCCGCAACTCGCCCATTTCGGCAAGAGCCGGCGCGCCGTGGCATTCGATTATCCCGGCTATGGCGAAAGCGAGTTCCTGGACGGCGCAACGCGAGACGATTACGCCGCGTCCATTCTCGCAGCGATGGATGCACTCGGTATCGACCGGGCGCATGTCTGCGGCCTTTCGCTCGGCGGCGTTGTCGCGATAGCCCTGCATGCTGCCGCGCCACATCGTTGTGCTTCGCTGATTATCGCGGACAGCTTCGCGGTCCATCCCGACGGGCAGGGCATCCACGACCGCTCGGTTGCGGCAAGCCGGGCGATGACAATGCGCGAACTAGCCGAGGCGCGCAGCGGCGTGCTGCTCGGGTCGGCCGCGAGTTCCGAACTGCAGGCCGACGTGATCGAGGCCATGGCCACGATCGACCCCGTCGCGTACCGCATCGGGGCAGCCGCAGTGTGGTTGGCCGACCAAGGCGAGAGGGCAATGAAGATCGATGTCCCGACCTTGATCCTGGTCGGCGATGAGGACCGCATCACACCGCCGGCGCTGTCGGAGGAATTGGCAAATCTCATTCCCGGTTCGCGGCTGGAGCGGATCGCGGCAGCGGGTCACCTCGCCAATGCGGAGCAACCCGAGGCGTTTAATCGGGCCATTGAATCCTTTCTCTCCGAACAGCCTTACTGATCTATTAACCTTGTGATTTAAGGCAGTTTTTTCCTTGTCCTGCGAAAAGCGGGGCAATGAAGAACAGCGCCGCCCTCTTTGCCCTTCCGCTTCTCTCCAGCCTTGCCGTGGTTGCATTGGCCGCGCCCGCCCAGGCGCAGGTCGTCAATTCGGCGTACCGGTCGATGACGAAGACCGAGGCTATCCTGGGTGGAGCGCCCAGCGCACTGGCGGCAATCACGGCCCAACAGGGCGGCCGCCCCGCTTACACGTCGACGGTCGTACCCATGAGCCGTGGCGCTTATTCCCGCCCGGCCATCGCCAATGTTGTTCGCCAACCGGTGTCGAACGATCGTCCAGATATTTTCAACAGCGTCGCACTATCGATCGGCCGAAGCCCGCTCGACGCGCGCTGGAGCCGGGTTTCGGGAGCGGGCGTGAGCGGTGCCGCTGGCGCGTTTGCCGCGTCGCTTCATGGCGAGGGAATTATTGCCAAGCTCGAGGCGGTGAACGGCTACGTCAATGCGCGGGTTCGCTTCGTTGACGACCGCGTCCAGTTCGGCGTCGCCGACCGGTGGATGGCCGCTTCGGAAACATTGAGCCGCGGCCGCGGCGATTGCGAGGATTTTGCACTGGCCAAGCGAGCCATGCTTCGCGCAGCCGGCGTTCCCGACAAGGATCTCTACCTCGTCGTCCTGAAGGACCTAACCCGCCGCGCGGATCACGCCGTGCTGGTGGTCCGTGCCGCCGGCCGATTCCTGGTGCTCGACAATGGTACCGACCGGATCGTCGATTCCAGCGACGTCCAGGACTACAAGCCGGTGCTGACCTTCACTGCCAACCACACTTACACGCATGGTTATCGCCGCGAGGTTGCCGCCGGTCATTTACGCCAGCAACGACGTTCGCGCGCCGGTGGTACTGGCCGATGCCAGGTTCGAGCCTTCGTCGGGTGACGATGAATTGCCCGAGGTGGTGCGCGAAACCGCCAGCCTCGTTCCGACGACGGTCAGCCTCTGATTTAGCGCTCGCGCAGCGCGTCGCTGCGCGCCTTGAGGACCGGCTTCAGCAAATAGGTGAGAATGCTCTTGCGGCCGGTGATGATCTGCGTGTCGGTCATCATGCCCGGCGTGATCGGCAGACGCCGGCCCGCGGCAGTCAGATAGGACTTCTCGGTTTCGACGATGACGATGAAATAGGCCTCGCGCTCGACCTCGTCGTAGATGCTGTCGGCCGACACCTGGACGACCTTGCCGTCCAGTCCGCCATAGGTCGAGAAGTCATAGGCGGTGACCTTGACCAGCGCCTTGTCGCCGACCTTGATGAAGGCGATGTCGCTCGGCTTGACCCGGGTCTCGACCAGCAGCTTGTCGCCCATCGGCACCACTTCCATCACCTTTTCGCCCGCCTGGACGAAGCCGCCGATGGTGGTCACCTGGACGTCGTTGACGACGCCGTCGACCGGCGAGCGCAGTTCCATTCGGCCCGGGCTGCCCTCCGGCGCCGCGCAGCGATTGCTCGTTGACGGCGATCTTCTGATTGACCTGGCTGCGCTCGTTGAGCGCTTCCTGGCGGAAGGTGAAGCGGGCTTCATTGGCCTGGCTCAATGCTTCGCTGCACCGCGGCATTCGCCCGGCTCTGCTTGCTCGCGCGCGGCGGCGATCCGGCCCTGGAGGTCGATCACCTCGCGCCGCGCACTCATAAGGTCGGTCTGCGGCACGATGTTCTTCGCCGCGAGCGGTTCGAGCATGTCGACCTGTTTTTGGGCAAGCACGAGGCTGCTCTGCAGGCTTGAGATGGTCGCGTTGGCTTCTGCCGCCTCCCGGCGGCGCTGCTCGGCCGATGATCCAAGCGCCGCAACGCGGCTCGACAGCGCCTGCCGGCGAACCGCGCTCAGCGTTGCCTCGTCGCCGGCCAAAGTCGTCGATGCGCCTGTGCCCTCCGCCTGCAGGCGCGCCGAACGCTCTTGCAGCGCTTCGGTTTCGGCCTGGATCGAGCGGTTTTCCGGATTGTCCAGCCGGGCGAGCAATTGCCCCTTGGAAACCCGCTGGCCGGAACGGACAAGCAGCTCGGCGATGGTCGCCGGCACCGACGACTGAATGACCTGGATCTTGCTCGACGGGATGACCTTGCCCTGGCCCGTGGTCACTTCGTCGACCTGCGCCAGCATCGCCCACAGCAGGAACAGCGCGAAACCGACCGCCACCGAGACGATGATCAGTCGTGCCCCGGTCAGCGGCTCTCGCTGACGCTTGGCCGCGGAGGGAATGAAGGGAAGAGTTGCCATGTTGAAGCCTGTCCGTTCGCTATCGAGCTGCCAGCGTCACCGGCGCGGCCGGCTCGGACGGCTTGACCTGAGTGTCAGAGATCGACTTGCTTGCCGAATTGCTGTCCGACGGCATCGGGATGTTGAGCGTCCAGCCCTTGGACGTATCGAGCAGCCCGCCGACATCGTTCGGGGCGCGCGCGATCGGCGGGCCAGCCATTGCCGGATCGTCGACCGAGACGAGGCTGCCGTCGGTCAAGATTGCCTGGCGCAGCGGAGGCCGAAGCGCCAGCGGATCGTTCGGCTCGCCGATGTAGCGGCCGGAGAAGGCGGCGGTTGAGCCCCAGGCTCCCGGCCAGCGGTAGAAAATATGCGCGCCGATCTGCGAAATCTTCGCCAGCCGCGGCGCCCAATAGGGTGCGACATAATCGGCGTGATAATGGGTCGCGGCGCCAACCGCCCGTTCGACGAAGCCATCCAGCGCCGCCCGGGCAACGAGCTCCGCTTCCTTCCATGCGCCGGGCGCCGGACGGCGATAGAGCGATCCGTCGCAGACGAAGCTGAACTGGCAGACCGGGTCGCGCGCTCCCTGGTAGACGACACCGCAAACCGATTTGGGGAAGGCCGGGTGACGCATCCGGTTGAGCACGACCTGCGCAACTGCCCGCCGGCCCTCGAGCGGCTCGAAGCCTGCCTCATAATATACCGCCTGGGTCAGGCACAGCAGCGCCCGGCGGCGATCGAGCGGGTCGGAGGCCGAAAGGTCGAACGGCCGTGCAGCCGTTACCGGCGCACCGCTGAACGGCATCGAAGCGTTGATCAGCTTTGCGTCCATTCCAATCGCGCGATTCTCGATAAGATGTTCGCCCGACGTTGCAGCGATCAGCGATGCCGCGGCAGCGGGCGCAATCATGACCGATGCGGTCGACGCCTCGGTCGGATCTATGCGCAAGGTCGTTCCACCGACCACGACGCCCAACAGCGCCGCCGCAGCGAACGACGAATGGCGCCGCGTCGGAAGCGAGAGGCGAGGAAGCGCGATCATTGCGCACCCTCCTGCTTTGCCGCGCCCGCCAGCTTGCCAAGAACCTTGTCGCGCGGTCCGTCGGCAATGATTTTGCCTGCGTCGATGACGATCAGGCGGTCGCAGATCGACAGCATATTGTGCCGATGGGTAGAGACAATCAGGCTCTGATCCTTGCCCAGCGCGGTCTTCAGCTTCTCGATGAAATAGAGCTCGGTCTGGGTATCCATCGCACCAGTCGGCTCGTCCAGGAACAGCAGCTTCGACTGCGAAACCAGGGCGCGGGCCAGGACCAGCAGCGAGCGCTGCCCGCCCGACAAGAGGGCACCGCGTTCGCCGACCGGGCGATCGAACCCGGCAGCGTCACGCGACAGGAAGATATCGGCGCCTGAGCGAACCACCGCGTCGATCAACTGCTGGTCGTCGGCCTTTGCCGCGCCGAGCATCAGATTGTCGCGCACAGTTCCCGAAAACAGGTCGGCATCCTGTCCGACATAGCGGAAGCTGTTGCGAAGCTGGTGCGGGTGATACTGGCGGCTGTCGAGCCCATCGACCAGCATTTCCCCGTCGGTCGGCGCGTAGAGTCCGCACATCAGCCGGCCAAGCGTGGATTTGCCCGACGCCACCCGGCCGATGATCGCGATGCGCTCGCCGGGTTCGATCTTGAGATTAATGCCGCTCAGGCTGTCGATGCTCGCCCCGGGATAGCGGAAGCTGGCGTTCTTCAGCTCAAGATGGCCGACGCGGATTTCCGGCACGATGCTACGTGACGCGGCCTGCCGTTCGTCGGTGGCCTCCATCATCCGCTGGAGCGAATCCAGGGTCGTCATCGACTGACGTGCGCGAGTGATCAGGAAGGCGAACTGACCGATTGGCGACATCGCCCTGCCGGCCAGCATCACGATGGCGATGATCGCGCCCATGGTGATGTCGCCATTGTTGAAGAGGTAGAAGCCGCCGATCACCAGTCCGACGCTGATCGCCTGCTGGCAAATCGAGGCAAGGTTGACCGCAATCGACGTCAGCCGGCGCATCTTCTCCTGCGTCGCCGCCGACATTGCGGCATAGCGGCGCCAGCGGCCGAGCATCTGCCCTTCGGCGCCCGCTGACTTCAACGTTTCGATCCCGGAGATGGATTCGACCAGCACCGAATGCTGCAGAGAGCTGTCGGCCTGGGCGTCGACCGCTGCACCGGCCATTCGCCGCTGCAGTACCATGCCAACTGTGAGCATCGTCACGATGCCGACGATCGGCACCAGCACCAGTGGCCCTGCGAGGATCGCGATCAGCACCAGGAAGACGAGCATGAAGCCGATGTCGACGACCAGCACGACTGACGTAGAGGCGAAGAAGTCGCGGACGCCCTCATATTCGCTGATCCGCTTGGCGAAAGCGCCGGTGCTGCCCTGGCGCTCCGCCATCGGCAGGTTCATCACCTTTTCGAACAGCTTCTGCGAATATTTGGCGTCGAGCCGGCGGCCGATCTCGTCGACCAGCTGGGCGCGGGCAATGCGCAGGATGAAGTCGAAACCGAGGGCGAGCAGAACACGCCGATCGCCAAGACCCACAGCGTCGGGACGGCCTTGTTCGGAATAACCCGGTCGTAAACGTTCATCGTGAACAGCGGCACCGCCAGTGCGAGCAGGTTGACGATCAGCGCCGCGAGCAGGACCGGCCAGAATTCGCGCCGGACCTTCCACACTTCGGACCAGAACCAATGGGTGCGCCGTGCCTTGTCCCACGGCCGCTCCCCGGCGCGTTCCTGGGTCGGATCGGGCTCGACCGCTACGGCATGGCCGGTGAAGGCTGCCTCCAGTTCGGCAACGGGAACCCAGATCGGCTCGGCAGCGCCGGGCGCATAGACCAGCGCGTCGCCGGCCTTCATTTCCAAAAGGACGATCGCGCGATCTTCGCTGAGCTCGACGATCGCCGGAAGCTGCTGCAGCCGCCAGCCCGCCAGGCGGCGGCGAGACACGGGCTCGCCACGCATTCCGACCTGCTCGAGCGCTGGCTCGATCTGGTGGAATGGAAGCGTGCCCGTGTCGGAAAGCGCCAACCCCGCGCGCAGCAAGACCGGGGAAGACGGCCTGTCTGCGCGGCGCGCGAGGAAGGTCAGGCAGTCGAGGACAGGGTCAATTTCACGCGACGGCGTGGAATCCAGCCAATGCATGATACTCAACACCCGTCCCCTTCATACCTATTACTGGCCGCCCGTTGGCGCCGGCTCGGGAGCAGGCTCCGCGGCGGGCGCCGGTGCCGGCGCCGCTGCGGCATCCGGTGCGGGCGGACCCATGACCGGATACGGGAAGCTATTTTCCTGCCGGTCTTCCGGCGGGATCGGATTGACGTCGAACTTGGCGCGTTGGTTAGCCAATGCTTCGACCGGCATCTGCACGCCAAGCGCCTCGATCAGGCGATTGGAAGCCGCCAGCACCCGATATTGGGCGTAGAGCTTGGACATGCGCGCCGTCTCGGCCTGGGCCTGGACATTGTAACGCGTGTTCTGCGCATCGAGGACGTCCAGCAGCGAACGGCGGCCGACGTTGAACTGCTCACGATAGGAAAGCAGCAGATCGTCCGCGACGCGGCCTTGCGTCTCGAGCTCCGTGACAAGCCGGCTCTGATTGGTCAGTCGGCTCCACGCAGAGCGCGTGTCCTCCTCGGCCCGGCGGGTCATTTCGAACAGCCGGGCGTGCACTTCGTCAGCGCGCGCCTTTTGCTCGCGGACATTCGCCGTGTTGGCGAAGCCGTCGAAGATCTTCCAGCGCATCACGACCCGTGCGGTAAGGTCGCTGGTGCGGCCTTGGAAACCGTCGATGTCGTCGCCGTAGCGGGCCGAGGCCTCAGCGTTGAACCGTGGGCCCAACTCTGATTGCGCCGACTTGATCTCTTCACGTGACGTGTTGAGATCGGCCAGCGCTTCCTGGACACGCGGGTTGTTCTGGCGCGCCATTTCCTCCGCTTCCGGAAGCGATGCCGGCATCGTCGCCGACAGGTCCGGTGGCATGGTGACGCTATCGATCGGGACCCCGGTCAGCGTCTGGAACTGGATCGATGCGGTATCGAGATCTTCCTGGGCCTCGGTGATCTTGGTCCGGGCCGCCTGCAGCCGCTCTTCAGCCTGCTGCTGATCGGCAACCGAGATGGATCCCTTGGCTACGCCTTCGCGAAGATCGCCGGCGAGACGTTCGTGGAACGTCGCATTGTCCTGCGCGATCGCGACCAGCCGCTGCTGCAGCAGATAGTCGATATAGGCGCGGCTGACGTTGAGCGCGACGAATTCGCTGCGCTCCTCGATGCGGGTAGCGGCCGCGTCGGTCCGCGAGGCCTGGCGCTTGATCTCCGCCGTCCGGCCGCCGCTGTTCCACAGCAGCTGATCGGCGATGATGAAGCCTTCGACCGGATGAAGCGTATTGCCGGCAATGCCGAGATCGCGACGGGTCGGATTGCGCAGTTTGCGCACGCCGGCCGAACCTTCGACAGAAATGCGCGGATACCACAGGCCCTCGGCCTGCTTGCGCTCTTCCTTGGTCGCCTCCTTGTTGGCAACCGCCTGCCGGATCTCCGGATTGGTATTGAGAGCGGCTTGAACCGCGCTCTGGAGATCCACGCCAAATGCCGGTGAGGCGCATAGCAGCACCGCCCCGGGAACGATCAACGTCCAGTGCTTCCTTTTCATGTCTTCCCCCTTCTGGTCATAGGCAAAGACCCTCCCCGTCCACCAGGGAGGGCCGCTACCTTCGTTAGCCGTTAACGACCGGCTGAACTGCGTCGTGGTGCTGCATGGCCGCATGCACATTCATCAGCATGTCGGCGCCGTGGCCGCTAGGCCCGTGCCCCGCCATGTCCCAAGCCGACACATCTCCGGCGGCAGGGCTTGCCACCTTGGCAAGCGCCGCAAGCGCACCGTTTCCGCCCGGCAAGGCATTGAGCAGCGCGTCCACCGCGGCGGGCGCGTTACCCTGGCCAAGCGCATCGGCAACGACCTGTTCGACCGAACCGTTGTGCTGGGCATCTCCATCGACCCCTGCCGCCTTCAGCGCTTCGGCCGAAACCATCGCGACGGTAGCAGCTGGGGCGACCGCGGCGACTGCGGGTGCAGGGCCCTGGTCGTTGTCGGCTGCCGGCGCATTGCTCGACTGGGCCGCGGCGTTAGCCGAGCTGTCGTCGAGAGAATGGCCCGATTCCGCCGGCGCATCCGAGCTATGGCTCGATGTGTCCGCCGGTGCCGAGTCATTGGCCGCTTTCAGGGCGACATTTGACAGCACCGAATGGCCGTCGTCGTCGCTCGAGTCACTGACCGCGCCCTTCCCGACATGACCGGCTGCGGATTCGGTCTCACCGTTATTGTGGCTACGACCAAAGTCGCTGTTACCATGGGCCGCCGCCGATTCCGCCACGCCCGCCGCCGCAACCGCAGCCGCCAGCGTCAGCGTATTGCTGTTGGCTGCCGTCTTCTGCAGCTGCTCGCTCTGGCTGTCGCTGGCAAGCAGGCTTTCAGTCGACAGGGTCGAGAAAGACTGCGGGTCAGGCGGCAGCAGCGCCGACTGCGTAGTCGCCGATGTCGACGGCGATATGCTGGGTGGCGGTGTCACCGTCGGCATCATGGATCGTGACATCGAAGTCGATCGTCGCTTCCTGATCGGTAGTCGACTGTCGTGACGAAGCCGATACGTTGTGATCTTCAGCGGCCCGTCATTGTTGTCGGTCGAGAAGGCTTCGGTGCCGGAGCTGGCACCACCAGCACCGGTCGTATTGTTAAAGTTAATGCCGGTGCCGACCACGCCTTCGTCGGACGCGACGATCTGTGCGCCGACGATTACCAGGTTGGTATTGCCCTCCTGATAGTCATTCGGCTCGATGACGATCAGGCCGTCATTGTTGTCGAGCGTGACGCCGGAGAATTGCCCCGGCCCGGACCCCGGACCCTTCTGAATATCCGTGTTCTGAACGATCAACGCCTTGGTCGTGTAGGTGTCCGTAGTCGGATCGTACAGTTTCAGGACAATGATCAGGTCTTCGCCGTTGCCAGAGTTGTCGGCGTCATTGGTGATGCCGTCAAACTTCAGGAACATGGTCGAGGCCGAAGCCGTCGGCTCTCCCCCGACAAACCCTTCAGGATTGGTTCCCTGATAGAGGTTGAAGTCGAGCACTTCGCCACTGCCGACGGTATCGCCGTTGACACCATTTTCGGAGCCCGAGGCAGAGACCCACCCCGCTGCCTGCGTGAACAACTCGCCATTCGCAAACGTATTGGGCACACCGTTACCGTCTGCATCGCCCGTCAGCGCATAGCCGGTCGTGAACAGGTTGTTCGCTCCGGTGCCGCTCGATGGCTCCGCAATGCTGGTAAACTGGATGAACAAGTCGCTCGGATCCGGATTGTTCGGATCGCCACGAAGCTGCGTCACCGCCACGTCCGGCTGCGAACCCGTTTCGTTCGACGTGTTCAAATCGTAACCGGTAAAATCCGTACCGGTTGCGGTCTGCAGGATGCTGAACCCCTGGATCGGGCCGTTGGTCAGCGCCACTGTATAAGTACCCGCAACCTTGTCGAACACGATCGTGCCGGTTGCGGTCGCTTCCGTGCCGGCTCCGGTTGGATAATCGAAGCTGAACGAATAGCTCGCCGTGTTCGCGTTCTCTGCTCCCACAGTCAACGTCACGTCACCGGCCGGAATGGGGCTGCCATTAACCGTGATCGCGAAGTTGGACAGGCTGATATCGTCGGGATTGTTATTGCCGGTCCCGCCGTTGGGCGAATCCGTCCCGATGACGATATCCAGGTCGCCGGTGTTGGTCGGCGTCGCATCGTTCAAGATGCTGAGCGTCGCATCGATATCGGGTCCGAACCTGGGGCCGTCATCCTGGATCTGGAACACGCCCTGGCCGATGTCGATCGACGCCGTGTCGGTGTCGCCATCGAAATCGGTCACCGTCTGCACGACCTGAATCAAGTTCGCCGCAAGCGTGTTGAGCGTCGCCGTGTCATCCAACGCAGCCGCGCTGGAACCGGCGATTGGGTGCCAGATATTGTTCAGCTCGGTGAATGTTACGATGCCAGTTGCCGGGTCGATCGTGATCGTGAAGTAATTCGTCCCGTTGTACGAGCCGGTGATGGTGTTGCCGACCTGGTTGAGGACGATCTGTCCACCCTGGCCGTAGCCGTCGCCGTCTCCGCCAGCCACCAGGTCGGTGTTGTCGAGGGCGTACAGCCCGGAGTTCACGTTGGAGCCGGTAAGCTGCAGCGCATAGGTGGGGCTTCCCGGGCCATCGGCGCCATAATTGACGCTCCCGCCGGTGACGAAATTGACCGAGAAATCGATCGTCGCCGACTGATCGCCGGTTGGTGCAGTGCCGCCCACCGTATCGGTGCCCTCCGCCCGGGTCTCGTCGAGCTTGACCGTACCGACCCCGGTGCCGCTGACGTCCGCAGTCGGTCCATCGTCGGTGAAGTGCAGGTTGGCGCCGATGTTGACGACCTCACTGTCCGTTACCGTGTCGCCATCCTTGTCGGTCAGCGATGCCGAAGCGGTCAGGGTGATCAGGCTGTCCGTCAGGCTGACGATATGGTCAGCGAACGGGGGCCCGCCTGTCGGCGTCGGGTCGACCGTATCATGGTCGATTTGCTGATACTGGGTCAGCGTGACGACGCCGCTGCCGTTGACCCCAACGTCGAACACGGTGTTGCCCACGGTGACACCGGCGAGCGTTGCCGACGTCGAGCCGACGACCTTACCGCCGATCTCGTAGAGGAAGATGTCAGCGTCGTGCGATTCAAGGCCCGAATTCACGCCGCCAGGGCCGCCGGCGTACCCGGTAACGTCCAGCGCATATAGTAAAGTCGCCGCCGCGTTGGTGCCGTCAGCGCCGGCCGACTGGGTCAGGCCGAAGACGCCGCTGAAGTTGGCGGCCGACTGTGCCGTATCGCTGTTGACGCCGATGGTCTGGGCATCGTCCGTTGTCAGGTTGACCGCCGAGTCCGATCCCTTGGTGACATCAATCGTCGGCGTGTCGTCATCAACGTCGATCGTCAGGGTCGCCGGTGGCGACTGGCTGCCGTCGACGTCCTGAGCGTAGAAGTCGATGTTGATGTTCGGAATATTATTCTCAGTATTGTCCCCGGCCACATTGTCCAGTGACGGATGCGTGATCGCTGCAACCTGCGTAACCGTGTAGTCGCCGGTCTCGTTATTGAGATCGATCGTCAGCACGGGGTTCCCGCCTTGCAGGATGATCATGTGCGTGGCCGTGCTGGCGGGATCGATGGTGAAACCCGTCGGCAGCCCGGTCTGGCTCGCCGAGAAGTAATAATCGAGGTCGCCGTCGCCGCCGGAGCCGACCAGCGTCCCGTCGACGCTATTCTGCCCAACCACATCGGGATCATCGTCGCCCGGGCCGTCCGGGACATTGCCATTGAGGCCCGGCACGACGTCGTCATCGAGATGCGCGACGTCCGGGTCCGGCAATGACGGCACGGAGTCGTCGATTGTGATCGTCAGCACTGCGCTGACCGGATCGCCGTCACCGTCCACATAGGTGTAGGTGAAGCTCTCGTTCACGGCGCCCGGGCTGGCCGGGTCGCGCGTGTATGTATAGTTGCCGTCGGCATCCATCTGCAGCGTGCCGTAGGCGCCGACCACGGTGAAACCGCCGGCCGGGTTGGTGTCGCTGTTGTCGTTGGCATCGCTGACCACGCCCGTGATGCTGCCGAAACCGTCGGCGCCGGCATTGTCAGCATTGCCCGTGCCCTCGGTCGTGCCGGAGCCGGTGATGACATTGCCGACCGCGGTATCGGTATTGTTGTCGACCGTGTCGCTGTCGTCGTTCGCACCAGGGCCATCGTCGAGGAAGCTGATCTTGCCGCCAATGTCGATGACTGCGGAACTCGCCGTGTCTCCGTCCCCGTCAGTCGCCGTGACGACGGCTCCGAGGCTGTTCGGATCCAGGGTAAGAACATCGTTCGGATCCGCCATGTCCGGATGGTCAAGGCTGAGATACAGCTCCGCCGTGATCGTACCCGTGCTGCCGTCGATCGAAATGGCGAATGCCGCCTGACCGTCGAACGTTCCGCCGCTGACCACGCCGACCACCACTCCGCTCGGGAGCAGGACCAGGTTGATCGCCGAACCGTCGGTCAAGGTCAGCCCGGACGAGGGATTGATGATCGAAAGCGCGAACGTCAGCGAGTCGCTGGCTGCCGGGCCGTCGGCTCCGAAAAGGGCATTCGGCACCAGCAATGTCGTGCTGCCAGAACCGATTGCCTGACCGCCACGAGGTCGGGATCGTCGCCTTTTGCATAGGGACCAGTGTCGATCGTCGGAACCGCCATCGGGCGGGCTCTCGTCAACGATCGCCGGACCGTCATCACTCAGTTCCGGATCAACGCTGGGGCCGTCGTCATTGAAGTTGAACAGGCCAGACACGTCGACCGGGTCGCTGGTAGCGGTATCGCCATCGCCATCGGTCGCGCTCACCACCACGTCGACCGTGTTCGGGCCGAGCGGCAGCGAATCGTTGGGATTCGAAACATCCGGGATGATCGAGGCTGAGATACAGCTCGACCGTCGCAACGCCCGTCGTCGGATTGATCGCAATCGCGAAGGCTGCCTCACCGGAGTGCGGGCCCTCGGTCACCATGCCAACGATCACGCCGTTGATCAGCTGGAGCTCGATCGCCGAGCCGTCGGTCAGTGTCAGGTCGGTGTCCGAACCGCCAAGCTGCAGCTCATAGGTCAGGCCGCTGCCCGAGGGTCCGTCGGCACCGAACAGCGCGTTGGCATTGACGATGGCCGTCGAGCCTACCGCCCGGCCGATCGGGCCGCTGCCGGCGACATGTTCGTCATCGCCTTCGGCTCCGCCGAAGTCGATCGTCGAAGCGCCCGTCGGACCGCTCTCGTCGACCGTAACCGCGCCTTCGCGATCAAGCTCGACATTTACGACCGGAGTGTCGTCGTCGACATTGATGGTGATCGCCGCCGGATCAGTATCGCCGTCGGAATCTTCGACTTCGACGCCGATCGAGAAGTCCAGATTATTCTCGGTATTGTCACCAGCGAGCCCATCCAGTGACGGATGGTCGATCGGGTTGTTCTGGGTGACCGTAAATGCGCCCGTTTCGTTGTCGAGCTGGATCGTCATGACGACAACGGGATTGCCGTTCTGGTCCTGAACGATAAGCAATGTATCCGCGTCACTGCCAGCACCAATGCTGAAGCCGGTCGGAAGCGTGTTCACTCCGGTGAAGTTATAGTCGAGATCGCCGTCGCCGCCCGAGCCGTTCAGCTGGCCGTTGACGACGTTCTGGCCGACCACGTCAGGATCGTCGTCGCCCGGGCCGTCCGGCACATTGCCGTTAGCGCCCGGAACAACGTCGTCATCCAACTGCACGAGTGCCGGATTCGGAAGGTCCGGATGCAGGTCAGGATTGGTAATCGTCAGCGTAGCGGTCGTCGTGTCGCCGTCACCGTCGGTCAGCGTGTAGGTGAACACGTCCGTGCCCCCGCCGCCGGCTTCGGGATTGAGGGTGTAGGTGTAATTGCCCTGCGCATCGATCGTCAGCACGCCAAACTGGCCGTTGACCGTTAGAAGTCCCGCTTCGAACGTCGAATCGTTACTGCCGCCGAAGCCGCTGACCGCAGTCAGGCTGGCATTGTCGGCGCCGACCGTATCGGCGGCGTTGGTATCGCTGTCGCCGGCGTCGCCAGGTGCGGCGTCGGTCATCACGTTGCCCGTAGCAACTCCGTTAACGGTGGTGTCAGTGTCGTTACGCGCCGTCGGCACGTCGTCGATGATGTCGATGGTCAACGTCGCCGTCGCCTGGTCGCCATCCTCGTCTGTAAGGACAACGCTGAAGTCGTCGTGCGTGTCATCGCCCGACGTATTGTCGGTCAGCGTATAGCTGTAGAGGATGTTCTGGCCGCTGAAGCCGGTGATCGTCAGGGTGCCGTATTGGCCTTGAATGACCTGACCGATCGCACCAGTGACCAGCACACCATTGATCGTCACACTGTCGACACCGTCCGGTGAATTGATGATGATGGTTCCGGCCGTCGTCTCGTCAGTGTCGCTATTGTTGGACGGGTTTCCGTCGGCACCTTCGTCGCTGCCTTCCGGTTCGTCCGGCAAATCGCCGTCGCGGGCCGGCAAGCCATCTTCGTCAACTGAGTCGACCGCATTGACTGACGCCGGCTGGCCGTCCGGCTGAATGACGATCGACGGTTCTTCATCGTCGTCGAGGGGCAGCAACGGCGGCAGCGGCTCGGGCGGAATGTAATCATATTCAGTCGGCGGAATCAGGTCGCCGAGCGGAACGCCAGGATCGAGCGGCGGAACCGGAACGTCGAAATTGCCGCCGCTGGATTGCGGGGCTTCGCCGGCGGCCGGCTGCGGCTCCTGGCCGATCAGCAGGGCGGCAAGGTTGGTCGAAGGCACTTCGACCCCGCCGAGCACCAGCTGCGGCACGAAGATGGCGCCGTCGATGATGATCAGCTGCGTGCCATCGGGCATGTCGATGACCAGGTTGCGGCCAACGACCCGAATGTCGCTGAGCTCGACGCCCGGCGGCAAGGTGACGACGCCGTCCGGTCCCGGGACGATCTGCTGGGCGCCCGCCTTGATGACGACCGGCGTCTTGCCGATCTCGACGATCAGCGAGCCAGTGTCGGTGGCACCATTGTTATCCGCGAGCGTGTAGGTGAAGCGGTCGCGAACATTCTCCACGCCCGAATTGGCCTGGTAGATATAATTGCCCTCGGCATCGACGCTGAGCTTCCCGTGCTCGCCGGTGACGCTGAGCTTTCCGCCGGCGAAGCTCGTGTCTTCGCCGCTCTTGCCGGCAATGGCGGTGATATGGGCCGCCGGCGCGCTACGTCCGCGCCGGCCGAACCGGTTTGCGTGCCTTCGCCGGTGATCAGGTTGCCAGTGGCTGAGCTGCGCGAGCCGGCGGCCAGCGAGTCCAAGTCATCGTTGGCGATCGGCTGGGAGCCCTGGAACGCGCCCGTTTGGGAAGCATCTTCGTACCGCATAACCACCTCTGCCCTTTTGCGCCGGGGCAGAGCCCGCGACGCGTAAATCGTTCATAGCGGGGGCTGGCTGTTAACCGACCTTGGTTAATGCAGCCGCGAATAGTCGAGACCGCCCCCGCGCTCGTAAGGCAAAAGAAACACCTCAATTTCGAATTTTTCAAGCTTGGCCCGATCAACGATAGGATAAGCGACGTTCAACTTTGATGTTGCTGTCCGAATTTCATGGTTAATCTTTGTATTTTAGTAAGTATTCGTACAGACAATTTGTGGATACATCATGAGATTAAGGAAGACCCTTATATGTTTTGCCTGAATTATCCCAGAGAAGGTTAGCGAATAGATTCTCGTAATAGGCGAAAAGTTAATTCGTGTTAAATTTATAACTTAGGTTAGCGAAAGGTTAACGGGGCGCTGAGGGCAGCCAATGCCGATTCAACCGGGATTCCGATGGGCTTGAAGCTTGTGGAAAAAATTGTGGGTCAAGCGTCCCGCTTTGGGAAAATCAGCCCGCCAACCGACCCCCTAACAAGCGACTCGGCAAATGGGGCGACGAGTTGCCGAGTCGATTCGGTACTAATTCGATCGCTGGTGCATCGGTCGCCGCACCCCGCTAGGATGCCCGCTTCACCGGGAGGGACGAGCTTGAAGATTGCCTGCATCGGCGGAGGCCCGGCCGGCCTCTATTTCGCCATCTCGATGAAGCTTCGCGACCCGCGTCACGAAATGCATGTGTTCGAACGTAACGCCGAAGGCGTCACCTTCGGCTGGGGCGTAGTCTTTTCCGATCAGACCGTTGAGAATCTGATGTCGAACGATCCAGCTTCCGGCCAGATCATCGCCGACGAATTTGCCCATTGGGACGATATCGACGTCCACATCCATGGGTCGTGCGTCCGATCGTCCGGTCATGGATTCATCGGGATTGGCCGCAAGCGCTTGCTCGAAATACTGGCGGCCCGGGCTCGCGAGCTGGGCGTCGAAATCCATTATGAGGCGGAATGCGATCCTGGCCTTGACGACTGGCGCGAGTGGGACCTGGTGATCGCCGCCGACGGCATCAACAGCCGGTTCCGCGAAACCTACGCCGAATATTTCGGGGTCGACGTACAGGAACGAGCCAACCGCTTCGTCTGGCTTGGAACGCCGAAGACGTTTGATGCCTTCACCTTCGCTTTCGAAAAGACCGAGGCGGGCTGGATCTGGGCCCACGCCTATCGCTTCGCTGACGACTGCTCGACATTCATTGTCGAATGTCCGGAATCGACCTGGGCCGGACTTGGGCTTCGACCGGATGGACCAGGCCGAAGCCATCGCGCTTTGCGAAAAGATATTCGCGAAATACCTCGATGGTCAGCCGCTGCTTAGCAATGCCACGCACCTTCGCGGCTCCGCGGCATGGCTGAAGTTTCGCCGCATCATCTGCGAGCGCTGGCATCACGATAAGATCATCCTGCTAGGCGACGCCGCCCACACCGCTCATTTCTCGATCGGGTCGGGAACCAAGCTGGCACTCGAGGACGCGATCAAGCTGGCCGAGGTGCTCAATCGTCCCGGCCTCGACCGGATCGAGGCGCTCGCCGAGTATCAGGCCGAGCGGAACCTGGAGGTGCTGAAGCTTCAGAACAGCGCGCGAAACTCGACCGAATGGTTCGAGACGGTGGAGCGCTACCTGGACTTCGAGCCCTGGCAATTCGCCTATTCATTAATGACCCGGTCCCAACGGATCAGCCACGAAAACCTCCGCCTCCGAGACCACCGCTGGCTGGAGGAAACGGAGCGGACCTTCTGGAAGCGGGCGACCGGTGCAGCCAAGAGCGCATGGCCAATGTTCGCGCCATTCAGGTTGCGTGAAATGAATCTCGAAAATCGCGTCGTTGTCTCGCCGATGGCAATGTATTCCGCGGTCGACGGCACGCCAGGCGAGTTCCACCTGGTTCATCTCGGCGCGCGGGCGCAGGGTGGAGCGGGACTGCTCTTCACTGAAATGACCTGCGTTTCGCCCACTGCCCGGATTAGCCCGGGATGCACGGGCATGTGGAACGAAACCCATGTCGCGGCTTGGCAACGTATCACCGAATTCGTTCACGCAAACAGCAAGGCGAAGATCTGCCTCCAGCTCGGTCATTCGGGCGGGAAAGGCTCTACCCAACTCGGCTGGGAAACGATGGACGCTCCGCTGACCGAGGGAAATTGGCCCTTGATTTCCGCATCCGAAGTTCGGTGGGCGCCGGCCAACCAGCAGCCCCGGGCAATGACACGCGCGGACATGGACGAAGTTCGCGATCAATTCGTTGCCGCGGTCCGCAGGGGGCTGGAAGCTGGCTTCGACATGATCGAAATGCACGCTGCGCATGGGTATCTATTGTCCAGCTTCATCACTCCACTTCAGAACAAGCGTGTCGACGAATATGGCGGAAGCCTCGAAAATCGCCTGCGATATCCATTGGAAGTGTTCGCGGCGATGCGCGAAGCATGGCCGGCAAGCAAGCCAATGTCGGTGCGCATTTCAGCGAATGACTGGGCGGGATCGGATGGCGTCACCCCCGACGAGGCCGTGCTCATCGCCGAAGCCTTCGCCCAGGCGGGCGCGGACCTGATCGATGTGTCGGCCGGCCAGACATGGGCCGATGCCCAGCCCGTCTACGGCCGCCTTTTCCAGACGCCCTTTTCGGACAAGATTCGAAACGAAGCGAAGCTCGCTACCATGGCGGTCGGCAACATCACCGATCCCGACCAGGTCAATTCGATCCTTACCGCCGGCCGAGCCGACCTGGTCGCGCTGGCGCGGCCGCACATGATCGATCCGATGTGGACCTTGCGAGCGGCGGCCCAAGCCAATTATCGCGACCAATGGGTCCCGCCGCAGTATTTGGGTGGCATGGCGCAACTGGCCCGCACCTTCCAGCGCGAGGCGGAGATGCGGGCAGCAGAGCTCAGAGCCTGAAGTTGTTCTGACAGCTCAGGGTTGGTCCACTACGACATAGACGACTGTATCGCCCTGATAGGTGGGCTTGTAATAGGCGCCGCCGCACGAATAATAGGTAAGGCCGCTATAGGGATAAGGCGCACAACCAGACGGCAGTGCGTAGTAGCGGGAGCCGATCGCAGCGGCCGTCATGCCGGCAACTGCGCCGACAGCAAGGCCTGCACCGACCGGATAATCGTTCCAGCCGCCATGACAGCAGCCATAGTTGTTGTCGACGTTGACGTTGACGTTGCCTGTGTTGATGTTGCCGGTATTGATGTTTCCCCGGTTAACGTTGCCGGTGTTGACGTTTCCGCGATTGACGTTGCCACGATTGACGTTGCCGGCGTTGACGTTGCCGCGATTTCCCGCGCCTGCGCTGCCGTAGTTCCCGCCGCGGCTGAATCCACCGGCGTTCATACCGCCGCCGCCGCCGCCCCGGTTATAGCCCCCGCCTCCGCCGCCACCGCCGCCCCGGTTGTAGCCACCGCCGCCACCGCCGCCGCCGCGGCCCATGCTGGTTGATCCGCCGCGGCCGCCCCCGCCGCCGCGCGCATCGACTTGCGCCGCGGTAAAGGCCAAAAGGCTCGCAAATGCGCCGATCGCTGCGACGCGGGATACGGTACTGCGCATTTTACTCTCCTGATTCTTCATAGACCGCCAGCTCAATTCGCATCGCGTCCTTGTCCGGGACGAAGGCGAAATCGCTGTCGGTGAAGGCCGGGTTCACGGTCCAATTCAACCGCGCAATAAAGGTCGGATTGGCCGGAACGGTCCGGTCGACGATCACGACCTTGCGCGGAAGCGGGCGGTCGCCCTTTTCAATCCATATCTCCCAGTCGACGTCGGTCTCGCGGAAGGCGTAATGATCGGTTTCAACGCCATCTAGCGTTGCAGTGCCGGCAAGGTAGCCGGACTTCAGGGCGTCGACGCGCAAGCCGCTTGGATCGTTCCAGCGGAACAAATCCTCGAGTGGTAGTGCGATGCCAAATCGCTTGTAGATTGTGTCGAGCACCTCTCGGTTGGTCGCAGGGGCCGGAACGGTCGCGTAAAAGTCGAGTTTCGGCGCATAGACCGTGAATTGCTTTCCATCGTAGATGAACTGCCGGCTCTTGGCGTCGCTGACATAATCGATAACGAAGCCGTTCGGCTTGCGGAGCTTATATTTGGTTACACCGTCCAGCTGGATTCGCTGCCCGTCGTCGGTGACGACGTCTAGGCTGCCTTCGGACGTTATTGCCGCAGTATTTAGCGACGTCAGATAAGCGCTCATTCGCTTCAACGCCGCGACCGAGTTAGGATCGACAACGCCCGGCGAGACAATTTGCGGTGCAGTCGCCTTGGGCATGGTCGTTCCGGTTGTCGGCGGAGCCGCGCTTAGTGGCGCGGTTCCGACGCAAAGGATGATTCCCAAGGCGAATATTCGGGGACGGAGACTGGTCATGCGTCATTCTCCATGACAGGCGCGAAACCGTGTTGGAATCGCACTTGCCTAGCACCGCCATTTCACCGCTTTTATCGGGCTAATCCCGTAGGCCGGGGGGGAACTGTACCGAGATGCGCTCCCGCCCCGCGACACTCATCCTCAATCAAACGATTCTGCGGATCGATCTAGCGCTCGGGAATTTTCCCTATACCCTCGGCGCGCAGTTGCGCGAAGATGAGTCGCCATGGCCACTCCATCCTCCGCGCAGCCTATCGAGGTCGAGTTCGAACGAGGATATGATCCGGATCGAGGGCGGACTGTTCCACATGGGATCGGATCGTCACTATCCGGAAGAGGCGCCGCGGCACCCCGTTCGAGTCGACGCCTTCTCGATTGATCGGGCGCTAGTCACCAACCGGCAATTCGCTGCGTTCGTCGAAGCGACGGGACATGTCACAACGGCGGAGATCGCACCCGCTGCAGATGACTATCCTGGTGCGCTTCCCGAGATGCTGAAGCCGGGCTCGCTGTTGTTTGTGCCGACACAATTCCCGGTCGACACATCCGACTGGTCGCAATGGTGGACCTTCTGTTTCGGCGCCGATTGGCGTCACCCACTCGGACCAGGCAGCAGCATCGACGAATTGATGGATCACCCCGTGGTCCACGTCACCCATCGCGATGCAGCCGCATATGCGAAATGGGTGGGCAAAAGCCTGCCGACCGAGGCGCAATGGGAATTTGCGGCATGGGGCGGGATGGACGACCACGAATTTGCCTGGGGCGATGAGCTGGAGCCGGAGGGGCGCCAGATGGCCAACGTATGGCAGGGCGACTTCCCATGGCAGAACCTTCTGTCGGACGGATATGAACGCACCTCGCCGGTCGGCATTTATCCTGCCAACGGGTTCGGCCTTTACGACATGATCGGGAACGTCTGGGAATGGACCGACGACTGGTATCGCGAGCGACATCCAGCGGCGAAGGACAAACCGTGCTGTATCCCGATCAATCCACGCGGTGGCCCCCGGTCCGATAGCCATGCGCAATGCGATGCGATCGCCATTCCGCGCAAGGCGTTGAAGGGCGGTTCTCATTTATGCGCGCTGAGTTATTGCCGGCGCTATCGACCGGCGGCGCGCCACCCGCAGCCGATCGACTCATCGTCCAGCCACATCGGTTTCCGCTGCGTTCGGAACGACTAGCCCCCGTCACCGGAGCCGCGGGTGGGGAGGGGACGGCTCCGATGCGGGGGCTCGGAAGGGATTCGCCTATTGCTTGCGAATCCCGTCCGTATTGATCGGCGACGACGCGCGGAGCTCGGTCAGCCCCTTTGCAGCGATGGTCGCCCAGGTTTCGAACAGCTCCTTGAAATCCGCTCGGTTGCTGACCGACGTCCTCGGGAAGCCGGCGCCGTCGTCGTCTCCGGCTTCCCGTCGATCGAGACCGCGACCCAACAATTGGTTCGTCAATGAATCTCGCACTTCGAGCACCAAAGTAGCTTCGCCTGCATCAACCGCGAAATTTGTCCCCACCCCTATTCCAACGTCGGGGGCAGTGACGGACAGGTTCATGACCCCGACGGAAATCCGCGCAACATTGGCTGCGGGGGCGGTGGCGACTTGAAAGCCTTCCTTGGCGAAGATTTGCGGGAAGATTTTGTCGAGTCCGGCCTGGGCGTCGGTGATTCCCTTTTGCACATCGCTGTTCGAGACACGGCCTTCGAGCGATATCGCCTGCTGGTTGTAATTTTGTGCCCAGTCCTTCTCGAACGCCACCTCGGACGGATCGAACATGACTTGGGAGTAGGCGCGGAAATCTGCTTCCGGAAGCAGATATACTGCAGCGAGCTTATTGGCCTTCACCTGGACCAGACCGTCCCATGTTGCCGGCAACTTGTCGGCCGCGGCCGGTGACGCGGCGGCTAACGCCGCGACCGCCAACAACATTTTGATCCCTCGCATGCCGCTTCCCCCAATGAGGCCCAAGACACGCATTATGAATGCGTTAACAGCGCCGCCAATCCGGTAAAGGCCCGATGCCGTCCGTCATCCATACCCTTAGAAGCGGAAGGTCGCCCCGAGGATCGGGCCATCGAGCTTTATGTCGACATCAAAGCCGTTCTTGTCCTGCTTGGCATTGAAGTGGCGCCACCCTGCCACAAGCGACCAATTGTCGCTGATCGCATATTGAACCGTGCCCAACAGCTGCCACGAAAGATCGGCGCCGATACCGAAGCCGCCCAAATCTCCGTAAAGCGCAACGCCCCACCTCTCGCTCAGCGGGAACCGAACACGGGATGCGATGACCGGACCGAATTCCGTTTTCTTGGTGTCCCGCTCAATCGTCTGCAGCGGGCCGGTCAATTCAACATCGATCTTAATTGAGGTGAAACGCCCGCCGGCCATGAGATCGACGAACATCGGGCCGTCATCGACTACGCGATAGCCGAACAGATGGGTCGTGGTGAGTAGCTTCTCATCAACCTCGGCATCGATCGGGACGGGCCCAATGTGGCCATCCGCCGATGAGCCCATACTTAGGAAGAAAATATCCTGGACCGACACGAAACGGCCGTGCTTCGCCTCGAAGCCGGCCATGAAAGCGAATTTAAGGTCGCCAAGAATGTCGGTGAAGGATTCGTCGACTTTGACGCTTTCGCCCTGCGGGGTATCGATATTCGCCTTGAATCCCGACATCCACAAATAGGGCGTCACGGCGAATTCCCAGCCGCTTCCCGAGCCCTCGGAAGTGGCGGTGACCAACGATGACGCGGCAGTGATGTTATCGGCGGTTGCATTGTCAACTTCGGCAGCCACACCGTAGGTGGCTGAATTGCTCACTTCGACAGCAGCTTCCGCGGTGCTTGCACCTGTGATCGCCAACTCGGCCGCCGAAGCGCCGGTGGAATAGGTGCACACCAATGCTGTCGTTAGGGCCAGCCCCAAAATCCTAATCATTGCTCCCTCCATCGCGGCGAATCCAAAGTTTGAAATGAGGGTAGAGAAGAGCGGCTCGCACCATCATCAGGGTAAACCCCGAAGCTATATTAAGGCGGCCGATAAGCTGCCCCAGCGGCTATGCAGCCGAGACGCCATGGTCGTCGCCCGGCTGGTGCCGAGTCTGCCAGACCAAATAGGCCACGGTCATGATTATTCCGGTCAAAAGAAACAGCGCCACGGTCAACATGACGCGAGGATCGGTGAAATTCGCATTGACGATCAATGCAGCAATGCCCGGATGGCGGGTGCCTGCCGCCATCGCCAGCGCGTCGCTGTTTGCCGGACTGGGCCGGCCAAGCCAATGTCCCGCCAAGAGCCCGACGGCGATGGTTATGACGATTGCCAGCAACGTCCCGTCGCCGATCAGCCCAAGCATGGCACCGCCTTGCTGGTAAAGAATGAGTCCAGCCAACAATAGGACAGCGAGGAAACCTAGGATCATGACAATCGGGGCAGCCCGCCGGGCAAAGGCCGGCGCCCAGTTGCCGATCGCCAAGCCCACCCCCACGGGAAGAAGGGTAGTGATCGAAACCATCTTTGCGACTGCTGCGACTGAGATTGAGACTTCACCGGGATACAGGGCACTAAACAAGGCCACCGTGGCCGGGACGAACAGAATCGCGCTCAGGATCAGCGCAACATAGAGGCCGATGGCGTGCGATGTATCGAGCCCGCCCTTCCACATCTTCATTTGTACCAATGGCGCCATCGGGGAAACCGCCATGACGACGATTCCTACCCTGACAGGAGGATTAATCGGCAGGATCGCAGTGATAGCCAGGGCGACAATTGGCACGATTATATTCACAGCCAATAAGCCCTTCAGCACCAACTTGGTGTTGCGCATCGCCGCGAGCACGTCTCGGGCCTGAGCCCGCATGCCAATGGACGCGACGATGAAGCCCAGCGCGCACTGTGCGACGATCGGCACCAGTTCCTTGACGTCCATCGCGTGCCCTCCTTGGCTTAGAATGGGCCGGCCCGGGCGATGATCTTCAGGATTGCGAGCAACCCGACGAGAAGCAGGAGGATTGCGACAACCATCGTGCCCGATATTTTGACGGTCTCGGGATGATGAAGGAGTTTCTCATCGTACAGTCTCTGCCTCCGGCTTCGCCGTTCCCTAGCTTCCCTTTGATGATTGAGGATACCCAGCGAAAGAAGGATGATTCCAAGAATGATTAGCGCACCGCCAAAACGCCGCGGCGCTTCGGCGGGCAATTCGAGATACTTCTCAGCCAACGTATGGAAGAAGCTGAAAATCGTAAAACCGAAGCCGATCAGCGCGAGTGCGGTGCGGACCATCGCCATCAACGTACGATCGCTGGCTAAGGCAGTGCGATCGAACGCCATCGCAGTGCGGTTGGAAGCAAGCTCGGTACCCGCATCTCCTCCGATCAGTAGCCGCGCGGGTTCAATTTCCTGAGCCAAGGGGACCACCTTTCGCGAACTGGTTGGGCGAGCTAGGGCACTATCGTTCCTCACTTTTTGTCCGCCTATCGGGGAAACACCCTACATTTCGACCGGCCGCAACAAATGTGCCTTTTAGCCATGAATAGACTTGGCATCGCCAGCAGGCGGGGAAGGGTTTATCCTGATAGCGCTGGGCGCGCTGCCGGGTACGAGACAAAGGCAGCGATAAGAACGCGGGACAGCCAAAACGATGACAAGCCCGATCAGGCGCATCTTGATTGTCGACGATCATAGCGCGGTTCGCCGCGGCGTCCGCCAGCTTGTCGAAACAAAGCCCTATTACCAGGTGGTCGGAGAAGCGGCCGACGGCCGGACTGCCGTCGAGCTGGCGCAGGAGATGAACCCGGACATCACCATCCTCGACTATTCGCTGCCCGAGCTCAACGGCCTCGACCTGGCGCATTTGCTGAAACGTGCCCACCCGCGAATGGAGATATTGCTCTACACGATGCACGATCGCGAAGAGATTATCATGGACGTGCTACGGGCCGGGGTTCGCGGATTTATCCTCAAGTCCGATACCGAATCCCATCTGATCGCAGCGCTCGACGCACTGTCGATTCACCGGCCCTATTTTTCCAACGCCATTTCCGAAACGCTACTGCAGAAATTCCTCGAGACGAAGCCGCAACCCTGCGCGAGCAGCCTTACGCACCGTGAGCGGGAAGTGGTCCAGCAGATAGCCGAGGGACGTATCAACAAGGAAATAGCCCAAATATTGGGCATCAGCGTCAAGACGGTCGAAACTCACCGCGCCAGCGCCATGCACAAGCTCAAGCTGCGCACCACCGCCGATCTGGTCCGCTACGCCATTCGCAACAATATCGTTCAGGCTTAGCAGAACCTGGTGGCCTGCTACGCGGCCAAACTCTGATCGATTGCGACCTTCGCCACCAGCTTGGTGCCTTGCTTCAACCGCCGAACCGAGAATTGCCCGCCAAGGCGCTCAACCCGATGTCGCATCCCCGGCAATCCCAGCCCCTTGGATACCGGTCCGCTATTCTGTGGAGAAATACCCCGGCCGTCATCCTGGACACTGAGCTCAAGCGTGTCGCCTTGATCAACCAGAGACATGCGTACCGAACCGGCGTGGGCATGCCGATGGACATTCATCAGCGCTTCCTGCGCCACTCGCAGAAGGGCGACCGAAGCTTCGGCGTTAGCAACAGCGCGATGGCCAATTGCCTTGAACACAATCTTCAGGCCGGTCCGATCGCCGAACCCTCGGGCAAGTGTTTTGAGAGCTCCGATAAGCCCGTCCTGACCCAATTCGGCAGGATAATGAAGGTATGAAAAAGCGCGAATTTCCTGATCGATCTGCCGTACGGTTTCACTGATTTCTTCAAGAATTTCTTCGGACTCGCGTGCATCATTTGCGCGTTTCAAGTGGCCGATGCCAAGCCTCAGCGAAAGTAGCAGCTGTCCCGTAGAATCATGCAGCTCGCGACCCATCCGCAGCCCTTCATATTCCTGGGCCATCAAGCGATGTTCAAGGTAATGATCGCACTCCCGCGCGCTCAAGTCCGATATCCACGACTCCTCGATGAGGCTCGATCCCGAGGCCGAAGAACGGTCTTCGTTAGAAGTGTGAGAATGATTTTCCTGTAAGGCTCCGGCCGCGTTTGCGAACAGGTGATGCTCGGGATGCACCGCGCAAACGGGATGAAGGGCGTCGTAATCAACGGGACGTCCGGATCCCAATAGTTCCACATCAACATCCATCAACAACGCCCCCGTTGTTTCAAGGAAACAAAATTAATAGTTGGGACGCAAACCACCGGGTCAAACAATAATGGCCAGACTCGGAAACTCAGTGATTAACTTACGTTAATATACCGATTCATCCTCAAAGTCATGCCTCATTCGTCATGCACCATCGCTTTTTATCCCTAGGGAAATGGAGCATCGATACGTAAAAACCCGGAACTCGGCTCGAACGGATTTGCCCGTTGGCCCCTCCTTTTCCGAGCATGGAAAAGGCCGATGGGTTTCCACCCACCGGCCCCATCGTACGAAGGAATTGCGTTTAGGGTGTCGGCGGTACGCCCATCATATTCTGGAGCTTCTTGACGGCTGCTTCGGCGAAATCATGGGCGACTGCCTTGACGGTATCACGTGGTCGAAAACGTTGCGGGTATATCCAGCGGGTCGGGGGTCCGTCTGCGGACAGCAGTAAACAGAAGCTCGCCCGACTTGCCGTTATATCCCTCCACTGCATAGAGCAGCGACCCGGTCATCGTGCCGCCCTTCCCGATCACGCTCTTGAACGCATTGAGGCCGAGCCCGATGGGCGTAGCCCGGGTTGCCGTGGCTACGCCGCCAACGGTCTTCTTGGCTCCGAGCAGTACGACGCGAATGCGCAGCGTGTCGGCTGTGGGTGCCCCTGAAGGCGTCGGGAACGCCTTTGCGATCTCCTCGCGAAGCTCGTCGGTCATGATCCCCGCGAATTTGGTTCGATCTTCCTGGCTGATGTCGCCAAACTGGGCATCAGGACCGGTGTAGATCGTGGTCGGATCGACTATCACCTTGCGATAGGTGGTGAAGTTGGCGCTCGGGTTTACGTAGGTCCAGGACTCGCTCCCTGCCTTGTCCTGGTTCATCTCGGCGGATGCCGGGAGGTTGACCGGCGCATGATCTTGAGTCTGGGCAATAGCAGGAGATGCGAACATCAGGAGCGCCGCTGGAACCGCAGCGCAGGAAATCGCCCTTACGGCTGAGCATGTGGTCATGGCGATGAAGCTCCTCTGTCGTCTGGTATATGAACCGAGATGCGGACCTCAGCCCCCTGTTGGGGTATGAGTGATGCCTTCGCATCCCGCTTGGCCACACTCCATCGGGACAATTACTTAGACATCAGAAAGCGCAGGGTTGGTCGCGCCCGACGAAATGAATGTCTGCGAAGGCGGCGCGGCCCTTGCTCTTCGTATTGTCGCCATCCGACGCGACTGCGAGCTGGATTGGCTTGCCCGGCTTGTTGCCGAATGCCCGGCTAAAATCCCCGGCAACGTCGGCCCGCTTCGTAACCCACGTTCCCGCACGGCCTGCTCCGCTTTCGGCGACAATCAGTTGCGATCTATCAGTGTAGGCGCTTTTGCGGGCAGTCCCGACGGGATGCTTATTGTCCCAGACATAGACGACCGCCGCATCGGGGACCGACCGGCCGAACATGCTTCGAGCAATCTTCAGCTTGAACTTTGTCGAACCGGACAATGCGCTCTCAGGCATGTCGAAAGCGATGTAGACCCGCGCCGCATAATCATCCCCGGTCTTCCGCGTCATGTCGGCCTTCGCGACCGGCGCGTCGACATACCAGCGCCAGCAAAGCACCGGCCTTTCCGCCAAATCGACGTTGATAGGCCGAGCCATCAGGGACATGCTGCTGTCAACGCGGGCCTCGAGCGCCATCCGCCCGGCCACGGTCGCAACTCTATAAGACGTCGGTTTTTCGCCCTTTAGGGGAACCATGTTCCATGGGGCCGGCGGTGCGCCCGCGGTGGTGAAACGCCCTACCCAGGTTGGCGAACCAGCGGTGGCCGCGATCGCGATCAGCAGGGCGATCCCGGACTCACGCATACGGACCCTCGCTTATTTGCCGTCGGGTTGGGATGCCGACTTGGACATTGTCCAGCCCGGCGGATATTTCTGCCAGTTATAGCCGGCTTTCGCCATTTGCATACCGGTGGCGTAAAGCTGCCGCATGTAATTGGTGTCGAATTCTGCCGTATGCGGAACATTGAAGGTCGGCGGAATGTAGGCAAGATTGAAATCCATTCCCTCCTTCTGGGTAGTGGCGAAAATCCGATAGAGGTCGCCAATGCCCTGCGTCGTGGTCAGCGAGCCAATTGCGCGCGCAGCGATCGGCAAGGTCCGCCGTTCAACACTGGCCCAGTCGGCGTCGAGCCGGGCATTGCGGATAATATAGGCGACGCGCTTGCGTTCGACCTTGGCCGCGCGAGAATCCGAGATTGACGGGGGGAACAGGAAAACCTGGGCCATCGTCCCGCCATCGACATGCATTTCCTGATAGCGAGTGCCGTTCACTTCAACGTCAATCATCACCGGCGGAAAGGCGCCCGGGATCGAAGCGGACGCGAGCAAAATCTTACGGAAAAGTCCAAGAGCGCGCGGATCCTTACTGGCCGCGATAGCGGTCATGTTCCAGATGACCGGTTCCAGCGAATCGAGATTTGCCGTTCCGACGAGCAGCACGCGCCCCTTGGCATATTCCGCGGCAACCTCATCTAGGAACGGCTGGATTGATGTAGGTGGCGATGACGCTGGCGAGCGGAGAAGTGTCGGCCATGCCATCGGCGAAGAAGCCCTTGATCATTCCGCGCTTCTTGAAAATGTCCTTCTGCGACGTCTGGGTGTAAACTCGTTCGAGCACATAATCATATTTCGGCCCGAGAAATGCGAACGGCGCGATCAGGGCGCCTGTGCTTACCCCGGTAACAAGCTTGAAATCCGGACGGGTGCCGGAGGCAGTCCAGCCGTTCAAAAGCCCGGCCCCGAAGGCGCCGTTGTCGCCGCCACCCGAGATTGCGAGGAAATAAGCCGGCGGCAACTCGCCGCTGCGCCCCTGGCTCGCCAGCCAGGCCTTCTCCCGCTCCATCACCGCATCAGCATCCGCCGCGAACGTGGCAGTTTCCCGAGCGACCAAATAGCGGACTTGGCCCAGGCCCGTAGTAGCCTCCGGAATCGAAGCTCTCGGAACCGCCGGTAGCCGCCCAGGCGTCGAGCATCCCGACAACCCCAACTGAAACGCGCCCGCGACTAGGATGAGCTGCCGCCATACCGGAATAGCCATGTCTATTTTCCCCAAGTCAGATCACCTGCTGATCCGCCGCGCAGGCGTCCCAATCCATCAGCATAAACCCTGAGAAACTGCGACCAGGATGAATTTTCAGAACTACCGGTTGGCAGTAGAAACTCCGCGAAACGCCAGACTTGAGCTCCACCACCCAATGGGCGCATACTTCCTCAGCGGGCTCCCGCGAAGTCGGATGGAAACGGTCAACAATGCTTATCCGTTTGGGCCGCGCGCTTTTGATAACCGCTTCGGTGACGGAAATCCTTAAGGCCGCAATGGCTCGACCTCAAAAGGGAGAAGGCCACTGAACAGGCGCGATGGGTGGGGCTTCGTTCGGCAGCTCGCAGTCAAGCCTGGCTAGGGCGCGATCTTCGCTCGCCAAAACTCGGGGTCTTCCCTGATGTTCGTTTCTACGGGCGCATCCTACCATTTGGCATCCAAGGAGGCCCGCGTGCGCAGTGCCGTCATTTCGAAGCTGCACCATCGTATCCCTTTGGTTGGCCCGTCCAATGCAGTGGCCCGGCAACTGCTGCCGCTCGGCTACCCGGGATAAAGGGATGGTCGGGCCGGGATGGCGATGGATTAGCGCGCACAACATTGCGATCGTGCTCTGCTTGGGCTTGGCCTCTGGCTGCACTCAAGGTCCTGACTATCAGCAACCCGTAGTTCAAATCCCGCCCGCCTACCGTTTTGACGATCCTGGCCTGCGGACAACTACGGCAACTGACGAGGCGGAATGGTGGAACGCATTCGGCGACCCAATTCTCGACGGAATGATACGCGAATGCGTCGCCAATAATCGCGACCTGAGCATTGCAACGGCGCGGGTCGAGGAATTCGACGCCATACTCAGGGGAACGCAATCCCAGGCGTTTCCGCAAATCGGCTATGACGTTCAGGGCAGCCGCAAGCGAACCAGCGAGCGGATAGGTATACCATTTCCACCCGGTTCAAGCCCGCTTAGCTCGAGCTTCGGCGCGCTTTTGACATCCAGCTGGGAAATCGATCTTTGGGGCCGCATTCGGCGCGAGACGGAAGCGGCTCGAGCCAACCTGCTCGCCACTACTGAAGCCCGCCGCGGCGTGATCCTGACATTGGTCGCGTCGACAATCACTGGCTATGTGACTTTGCTCGATCTCGACGACCGCTTGCAGGTTGCAAGAGATACACTTGCGGGTCGCAAAGAGTCGGTCGTGATATTCCGCAAGCGGCTCGAAGGCGGCTACGTATCGGATTACGAAATGTCGCAGGTGCAAGCGGAGTATGAGTCCGCCGCCGCCGCAGTGCCGGATCTGGAGAGACTAATCGGAGTCCAGGAAAGTGCGCTGTCGGTGTTGCTGGGCCGCAATCCTGGCCCAATCGAGCGCGGACGCAATTTGCGTGGCCTGGGTACGCCAACAGTCCCTGCGAGCCTGCCTGCCGAATTGCTGACGCGACGCCCCGATATCCTGGCCGCCGAGCAGCAATTAATTGCGAGCAATGCCCTGATCGGAGCAGCGCGCGCGCTCTATTTTCCGCGAATTTTCCTTACCGGCATTGGTGGATTTGCAAGCAAGTCCCTGGGAAATCTGTTCACCGGCACGGCCCGCACCTGGACGTTCACCGGCGACGCTGCGGGCCCGATCTATACCGGTGGCGGTCTTAAGGCAGCAACGGACCAAGCCGTGGCCCGCCGCGAACAATCGCTCGCCGCGTACGAACTCACCATTCAAAATGCATTTCGCGATGTCGAGGACGCCCTCATTACCGTGCAGAAATCGCGCGAGGTGGAACAGTCGGTCAATCGTCGCGTCGAGTCCTTGAAGCAGGCCGTGACATTGGTGCACGTACGTTATGATAATGGCTATTCGGACTATCTCGACGTACTCGATACGGAGCGCAGCCTGTTTTCTGCCGAGCTTTCGCTCGCCGAAGCGCGTGGCGACACCTATCGGGCGTTGGCCAGTCTGTATCGAGCGCTGGGAGGGGACTGGGTGGATCAGGTCGACACGATGACCATCGAGGAGCGCGGATCCAAAACTGCCGCGGCGCAACCACGATGACAGCGCCCGAAGATACCCGCGAAGTCGCCGTGGCGGATGCAGAGCCGGGCGCAGCAGCGGCCCCCGCGAACCCGGCCCGCAAGATCATCCTGATCTCCCTTTGCGTGCTCCTGCTTCTGTACGTTTACCACGTCGCGGCCGACCGGATCACGCCCTACACGTCCCAGGCGACGGTGGACACGTTGCTGGTACAGATTGCACCGGAAGTGACCGGGCAGGTGATCGAAGTCGGGGTCAAGGACAACGGACCCGTAAAAAAAGGCCAGGTGATGTTTCGCCTGGATCCCGAGCCATTCCAGATCGCGCTGCGCAAGTCGGAAGCCGATCTCGCGGTGGCGCTTCAGGGAGCGGAGGTTTCAGCAGTTGAGATCGGGGTAGCGAAGGCTGCGCTACAAAAGCAACGCGTCGATCTTGCGGCGAGCCGGCAGCTTGGCAAGATCGTGATCGACCTGGTCGATCAGCGCGCGCTGGCCGAAACCCAAGCCATCCGGGCGCGCGCCGATATTTCAAAGACACAAGCCGACGTCCAAAAGTCCGAGGCGGAACTTGAACGCGCGCGGCAAAATCTGGGAGCGGCCGGTTACGATAACCCGAATGTGAAGCAGGCGGTTGCGGCAATCCAGCAGGCGCGGCTCAACCTCACCAACTCGACGGTAATCGCGCCTGCCGACGGCGTGGTCACAAACCTCCGTCTGTCGGCCGGTCAATATGTCAGTCAGGGCCAGCCGCTGCTCAGTTTTATCCAATTTGGGCCGCGGTGGATTTCGGCTGCGATGCGCGAGAACCAACTCGGTAACCTGGAGCCCGGCGACAAGGTCCTGGTCGCGCTCGACGACAATCCTGGAAAGCTGTTCCCGGGGCGGGTCGATAGCATCGGCTGGGGCATCACCGGCGGCGAAGAAGCCCCGACCGGGCAGTTACCGGATGTCCAGGCGACCAATGGCTGGCTCCGCGAGCCGCAGCGCTTTCTCGTCCGTGTTGTGATGGCGCCAACCGACGACGGAAAGCCGACCTTGGCCTTCGGGCGCAGCGGAGCGCAGGCCAATGTAATGGTGTTCACTGACGATAGCTCGATCCTCAATCCGCTCGGCAGGCTGTGGATGCACGTCATCGCGCAGCTGAGCTATCTGCGATGACCCTGGCGTCTGCTCTGGCGAGCATGACGCGGGATCCGGTAGCGCTTGCGCGCCTCCATGGGGTGTTAAGGTTCGGCACTGGGGTCACGGTGGCATTCGTCCTCGCTGAGGCGATGGGATGGACCCCGACGTTCCTGCCTTCGGTATTGGTCGCGGTCCTGCTCGCCAACCTGCCCTTCTCCCCGCCGCTGAAGCTGGGGTTGGGGTTGATCGGGGTAATGGCCGCCTCGGCGCTGATCGCGTTCCTGCTGCCGTCCCTTCTGAACGAAACGCCTCAGATCCTGGTCGGGGCACTTGCCGTGGTCGTCTTCGCTGCGTTTACCGCCATGGCGCACGGCCGCGCCAAGCTGCAGGCGACCTTCCTGTTGCTGTCCATTTCAACCATCCCGGTGATCGCCATTATCGCCCCAGCTCAGGCGGGTATCATGCCGGTGGCTATGGTGCGCGGAATGGCGGTGGCCGTGCTGATCCTTTGGTGCATGCATGCGCTGTGGCCCCGGGTCGCGCCGCGGGGCGCCCCGCCGACCCAAACCACAATCGCCTCGCCCGTGAAATCGGCGCTGGTTGGCACTGCAGTCGTGATGCCACTGATGCTGGTTTACCTCCTTCTGGGGCTTGCAAATGCGCTGCCCGTGCTTGTTACAACCGTCTTGCTTGTCGCCAATTTCGATCCTCAGCAAGGTGCGATGCAGGGCTTGGCAATGATGATCGGCAACCTCATCGGCGGCCTGATCGGATTGGCGGCTTATATGCTGCTGGCGGTGATACCGTCGCTGATCACCCTCACTGTCATCATATTTCTGATCGCGACCGCCTTTGCCGTCAGCATCGACAAGGGCGGATCGAAGGGAGCGATCGCATTGCTTACCTGCAATTCGACCCTGATCATCCTGAGCACCGCGATAGCAAACCCTTCGTCATCGTCGGGAGTGTGGATCACTCGCCTATTGCAGTTCGCAATCGCCTGCACGTTCGCAATCGCAATGATGATTTTGGTTTGGAGCAGGAAACCGCAATCCACGACGGCAACTGTCACGACCTAGGTTCGCCCACCTTCAAAAATTGGCGACAATTGCAGGCGCGAAGTGCCAGGCCGGGAAAAAGGCCACCGGCCATGTGCGGCTAAAAAGCCTATCGACACCAGTATAATTACCGATGGGATTGGGCTGTAGGGGGCGTATTTTGCCCCTGCAAATAATCCGCATTGGAAACGATCGCAGTTTAAGCAGGCCCCTATCGATCCAAAAAAACCGATGCGTTGGCCATAGTTAGGAATAGCTTCCCATGGCAGGTCGATACGTTTCAACGCCGGCAAAGGGGCCACACCTTAACGTCAGCACGGAGTACGTCGCATGAAGCGCATTCGCTCTATGGCAGTCGGACTGATCCTGTCTCTTGCATCTGCCCAGGGCGCCATCGCGCAAGCCCCGCCCCGGTCAGGCATGCAAATGCCGGAATCCGCACTCGATGATCCGATCGTCAACGAGGGAATGATCGAGGACGGAGCGATCGACGCAATCAAGGAAATGAGTAATTTTCTGATGACAGCCAAGACGCTGGCAATCACGTCGCAGGGAAGTCTGGACGTGGTTACCAACGACGGGCAACGAATTCAGCTCGACGGAACCACGAACTACAAAATCCGCCGGCCGGGTTTCGTCATCGATTACAACAGCGACATCAAGAGCCGGCGGTTCATCTACGACGGCAAGACATTCACAGTCTATTCGCCAAAACTCGGCTACTACGCGTCCGTCGCGGCGCCGGCGACCAACCGCGAGGTGCTTGATACCATCTACAGCAAATTCGGCATCCAGTTGCCGCTGGAAGATCTGTTCCGTTGGGGCGACGGTTCAAATGCCGACCGGATCCAGGCTCTTAAGTCGGCCTACGAAGTCGGATCGGCAACAATCGATGGCGTAGAGACGGATCACTTCGCGTTTCGCGAGGCGGACGTGGACTGGGAAGTCTGGATTCAAAAAGGCGATCAGCCCTGGCCCCGCAAGCTGGTGATTGTCGACCGAACCGATCCGGCAAGGCCGACCTTCACGGCCCGCTTAAACTGGCAATTCAACCCGGCTTTCACGGATGCCGACTTCACCTTCGTCCCCGACGCGAATGCGAAGCGGATCCAGATGGCCACCTACAAGGGATCGGGAGAGTAAGATGCGCGGCAAAATCCAAATCCTGGCCATGCTCGGCGCATTCGTTGGCCTGACCGCATTCATGATCCAGGAGGTCGATGCGCGCGGCGGCCGCGGCGGCGGCGGCGGCGGTCGAGGCGGCGGCGGCTTCAGTGGCGGCGGATCGAGCAGCATGAGCCGTGGTGGCGGCGGCAGTCGTGGCGGCTATAGCCGTGGCGGCGGCGGTAGTCGTGGAAGCTACGGCGGCAGCCGCGGTAGCTACGGTGGTAGCCGGGGAGGCTATAGTGGTAGCCGCGGTAGCTACGGGCAATCAGGGTTCAGTCGAGGAGGCTCCTACAGCCGGCCATCGGGAAGCTATAGTCGCCCGACCAATAGGCCCAGCAATGTGGCGTCTACTCGTCCGTCGACCGGTGCGGGCCGTCCCGGCAGTGCCGGGCGTCCAGGGGGCGTCGGCGGTGCCGGCGGCGTCGGTAAGCCCGGCGGCGTCGGTGGTGTTGGCGGTGCCGGTAAGCCTGGCGGCGTCGGCGGTGTCGGTGGTGCCGGACGGCCCGGCGGTGTCGGTGGCGCTGGTGGCGTCGGCAAGCCCGGTGGTGTCGGTGGTGTTGGCGGCGTTGGCGGTGCCGGCGGCGTTGGCGGTGTCGGTGGCGTTGGTGGTGTTGGCGGTGCCGGCGGCGCAAATCGCCCGGGCGGCGGCAATATCAACTCGGGTAATATCAACACCGGCAACATCAACACCGGCAATGTCAACATTGACAATGACTGGGGCGGCGATTGGGACGGCTGGGGCGATTATCCGCTGGGCGCGGGTATCGCCATTGGCGCAATGGCTGGCTGGACAGCCGCGGCAATCGGCTCTGCTTACTACGCGCTTCCGGGAGGCTGCTCGCCCTACGCCTATTACGGCTACAACTATTACAATTGCGGGGGTGCCTATTACCAGCCGCAATATGAGGGCGACACGGTCGTATACGTGACGGTGCCGGATCCCAGTACACAGGGTCCACCACCACCCCAGTAATAGGCAAAACCCGCCTGGCCGACGGCCGATCTCGAAGGGGGCAAGTGCATGTCCGCTGACGTCTTAATGCCCGCATCGGCGGAAGCGCCCTCCGATCGGCAGAAATTGTTCCTGCGCTATTATACGGGGACCTTAATCGACCTGGTGATCCTTGGCCTGTTCACCGATTGGACGGACAAGGTCTTTGTCGAGTCCTTCAGCATCGGCATCCTGGCTGCGGTCCTGCTCCAGGTTCTCCTGAAGCTGACGATTGTGGTTGAGCACAACGCCCTTGAACGATTTAAGGGCAAGACGGGTATTTGGTGGACGTCCCTAAAATACTTCGTTGCCTGGCTGATTCTGTTCGGATCCAAGTTCGTGATCCTGAAGGCCCTGACCGTCGTTTTTGGCGACAAGGTCCGCTTCGGGGGTGCTTGGCACGGTATCGTCTGGCTGATCATCGTGGTTGTAACGATGGTCATCGTCGAAGAATTGGTCGTGCGCTTCTATCGAAAGCTCGCTTAATTCGAGCCGGCACGCGGACGTTTGACGCCGATAAATCAACAATTTTAGGGCTATTTTTTCCGACGGCAGATTGCAGGCGATTAGCCGGTGGCGGAGACGGAGGGATTCGAACCCTCGATACGGTTGCCCGTATGACGCTTTAGCAAAGCGTTGGTTTCAGCCACTCACCCACGTCTCCGGGACCGCAGCGTCGCGCGGCTTTAGCGAACGAAGTTTCCGCGTTCAACCGCCCTTAGCTTGCAGCGAGCGATATTCCTCGTTCGCGGCATGAAACGTTTTGACTGGTCGATCATTGGTTGATCGTTTCCCGGCGAAAAGAAGCAATCCATGCCCGAAATCCGCTATGCCCCGCCATCGATCGGAGATGCTTTCACCGGCAATCGCCTGCTTTCCACCTTCCCCGATGACCTGCGACAGTTGCTGGAGCAGCGCATGGAAATGGTAGAGCTCGATTTGGGTATGACGGTCTTGCGGCGCGGGATCGATGTCGCTCACTCAATCTTTCCGTTCGGGCCCACGATGATCTCGATGGTCGTCGATCTCGATGATGGTCGCTCGGTCGAGGTAGCCTCGATTGGCCGCGAAGGCGCGGTCGGGGGAATCATCAGCTGCGGCCGCGCGCCGGCCTTTTCCCGGGCTGAGGTGATCGTTCCTGGTCCCGCGGCCAAGGTGCCGATGGCAGTGGTGGAGGAGGCCAAGGGTCGATCAGCGCATCTGCGCAATCTCTATTGCCGCTACGCGGACTATTTGCTGGCGCAGATCATGCAGACGGTCGCTTGCAATAGCTTCCATGACATTGAGGCCAGAGCCGCGCGCTGGCTGCTTACGGCGCAGGATAGGGCCGGCGACCGGCTCGAATTGACCCAGGAATCGCTGGCAGGGCTGCTCGGCGTACAGCGGACCACGGTCAATGCGGTGGCCCGCGAACTACAAGACGAGGGGCTGATCACCACCAGGCGCGGCATCATTGAAGTTCATGATCGCCAGGGGCTCGAGCGCCGGGCATGCGAATGTTACGATCGGGTCGAGCATTTCTTCGGCGACATCGTCGGGCCGAAGGGTGTCGGTTTAGTTTAGGGCACTACCCGCCAGCGCAGCTGTCCGCCGGCATGAAAGGGTACCAGCCCGTCGATGCTATCCGGAACCAGTTGGTCGAAACGTTCCAACGTTATCGTCCCGTCATTGAGCGGCAGACCGTAAAAGCGCGGGCCATGCTCGGAAGCAAAGCCTTCGAATTTGTCGAGCGCCCCTTCTTCCTCGAACACCTCGGCATAGCTTTCCAGTGCGAACGGAGCGTTGAATATGCCTGCGCAGCCGCACGCCGATTCCTTGGCTTCGCGCGAGTGAGGGGCACTGTCGGTCCCCAAGAAAAACTTGTGCGAACCGCTCACTGCCGCCTTCCGTACCGCCAACCGATGCTCCTCGCGCTTCAGGACCGGCAGGCAATAAGCGTGGGGGCGAAGACCGCCTTGGAACAGGGCGTTGCGATTGAGATGGAGATGTTGCGGAGTGATGGTTGCAGCCACGGTCGATGGCGCGTCGGCAACGAATTCGGCCGCCTGCTTCGTTGTAATATGCTCGAACACGATCTTCAGCGCTGGAAAGTCGCGGACGATGTCTGACAGGACGCGATCGATGAACACCGCCTCGCGATCGAAGACGTCCACCGCCGGATCGGTCACCTCGCCATGGACGCACAAGACCATTCCGATCTGCTGCATCCGCTCCAGTGCGGCGTGGATTTTGCGGATATCGGTGACACCGCTGTCGCTATTGGTCGTTGCGCCCGCCGGATAGAGCTTGGCGGCCACCCAGACGCCCTCGGCATGGCCGCGCGCCAGCTCGTCGGCATCGACATTGTCGGTCAGATATCTGGTCATCAAGGGGGTGAAATCCGTGCCTGCGGCCGCCACGATCCGATCGCGATAGGCGGTGGCGGCATCGATACTGGTTATCGGCGGGGCAAGATTGGGCATCACGATCGCCCGGGCGAACTGCCGCGCCGTATGAGGCGCGACACCTTTCAGCATGTCCCCGTCACGCAAATGGACGTGCCAGTCGTCAGGGCGGCGAATGGTGATTGATTGCATATTCACGCGCGCTCCTTAGCTAAGGCCCATGCCCACGACCACCCTTGCCGATCGAGCAATCATCCGCCTCTCAGGCGAAGATGTCCGCGGATTTCTTCAGGGACTGGTAACCCAGGACGTCGCGGGGCCGCTTCCGGTTTGGGCTGGCCTGCTCACGCCCCAGGGCAAATGCCTGTTCGATTTCCTGGTGTGGGACGATGGCGATGACTTTCTGCTCGATTGCGAAAGTGATGCCACCGACGACTTAATCAAGCGGTTGTCGATCTACCGCCTGCGCCGGCCGATCACGATTGCTCGCGACGAAAGCATGGCGGTCCACTGGTCGTTGGAAGGAAATTCAGGAATTGCCGACCCACGGCTGCCGGCACTTGGCCGGCGCTGGCTCGCACCCGCCAATGCTCCAACGGCAGGCTGGCTGGAGCATCGTCTCTATCTGGGCGTCTGCGAAGGGCATGAAGAATTGGCGGACCTACTCTGGCTTGAATGCAATGCCGCAGAACTGAACGGGGTCAGTTTCTCCAAAGGCTGCTTCGTCGGCCAGGAAAATACGGCTCGCATGAACTGGCGGCAGAAGATCAATCGCCGACTGGTGGTAGTTGAGGGAGATGGCGGCGACCGGGCGCGGGCCGTCTATCCCAAGCTGGGTCTGGCCATCGTGCACGCCCGGACTGACGCCATTCCGTCCAACGCCATCATTCCGGGGTGGCTGGAAGCAGCGCTCAGTCCAGCCTAGCGAAAGCGCGCACCGGAAACGTGCCCATGCCCTTCACCTTGGGCGGGACTGCCGAGAAGCGGAAACCTTGGTCGGGCAGCCTGTCGAGTCCGGTCAAATGTTCGCCGATCGGGATCTCCGCGCCGAGCAACAGGGTATGGACGGGGCGCGCGCGGGCCTGCGTGTCGTCAATGTTGTGGCTGTCGATCCCGACGAAAGCCGCCCCACCGTCGATCAACGCCTGTGCCGCTGCTGCCGTCAGGAAGGGGTGGGAGGCGAAATAGGTTTCCGTCCGCCAAAATCGGGCCCAGCCGGTGTGGATCAACACGGCCTTCCCCGCGACGTCGAGCCCGGCAAAGGCGTCGGCATCGACGGCCAGGGCATTTTCGAATGGCCGTCGCACGACCAGCCCATCCAGATCGGCAAGCGAACCAAGCGGCAGCTCCGACAGGTCCTTGCCGTCGGCATAGCGGTGGAACGGGCTGTCGACATAAGTGCCGGTGTTGGCGACCATATCGATCCGGCCGATCTGGAAGGTGGAGCCGTCGTCATATTTGGCGGCCGAAGCCTCGCGGCTCCAAAAGTCACAAAGATGCGGACCGGGCAGACCCTTGAAAGTGGTCATGCCCTCTTCGATCACATGGCTGAGGTCGATTAAGCTTTCCGATGCGTGATCCGCCATAGCGCCACTCCTCCGATCAGCATCCAGATGACATTGAGCGCCGCCGACGGCAACGCACCATGCCACCAGCCATTAACAGTGAAGCCCGCCGCTCCGAAGACGTTCATCCATTGATAGACTGCCGACTGGCCGGTCAGCTTGCCCATCGACAGCAGCAGATAGGCCAGCAGGATCAGCGCCGCGCCGATCCAGCCGACTATTTCGACCAAGATCTCCGCGGAGGTCAGCTGGCCAGATTCCTGAGCACGAACTGGAGAATGCCGCCCGAGCGGTAATATTCGAGTTCGTTGTAGGTATCGATGCGGCAACGGGCGACGATGGCGAAAGTCTCGCCATTGGCTCGCGTCACGCTGACCGTCACGTCCTGGCGCGGCTCGATCGCCGCGACGCCGTCGATCGAAAATGTCTCACTGCCGTCGAGCTCGTAGGTGCTGGCGCTTTCTCCATCGGCGAACTGGAGCGGAATCACGCCCATGCCGACCAGATTTGAACGGTGGATGCGCTCGAAGCTCTCCGCCAGAACCGCCCGAACACCGAGCAATACGGTGCCCTTGGCCGCCCAGTCGCGCGACGAGCCGGTGCCATATTCCTTGCCGGCAATGACCACCAGCGGTGTGCCGTCGGCCTGATATTTCATTGCCGCATCGTAGATCGGCATGATCTCGCCGGTCGGTGCATAGCGGGTCATGCCGCCTTCGACGCCGTCGAGCATGCGGTTGCGGATACGGATATTGGCGAACGTGCCACGCATCATCACTTCATGATTGCCGCGGCGCGCGCCGTAGCTGTTGAACTCGGCGCGGGGCACTCCATGCTCGCCCAGATACTTGCCCGCCGGGCTGTCGAGCTTGATCGCGCCCGCCGGCGAAATGTGATCGGTGGTGATCGAATCACCGAATACCGCCAGCGCTCGCGCCCCACTGATGTCAGTCAGCGGCTTGGGCGTCATCGTCATGCCGGTGAAGTAGGGCGGGTTCTGGATATAGGTCGATGTAGGCGGCCAGTCATAGGTGTCGCCCCCGGTGACGTCGATTGCGCGCCACCGATCATCGCCATGATAGACGTCGGCGTAGCGGCGGCGGAACATGTCGCTGTGAACATGGGCGTCGATCAGCGCACGAACCTCGTCGTTCGAAGGCCAGATGTCCTTCAGGTAGACATCGGCTCCATCCTTGCCCTGGCCAATCGGCGACTTGTTCATGTCCTTGGTGACCGTGCCCATCAGCGCATAGGCGACCACCAACGGTGGCGAGGCGAGATAGTTGGCCCGGCAATCGGGCGACACACGGCCTTCGAAATTGCGGTTTCCCGACAGTACCGATGCTGCGACGAGATCATTCTCGGCGATCGCCGCGCTAATTTCAGGGGCGAGCGGGCCTGAGTTACCAATGCAGGTCGTGCAGCCATAACCGACCAGGTTGAATCCGATCGCATCGAGATCCTCGCTGAGGCCGCTGGCGTTGAGATAGTCGGTCACCACTTGGCTGCCGGGCGCGAGGCTGGTCTTGACCCATGGCTTGGGGGTCAGTCCAAGCTCCCTCGCCTTGCGGGCAACGAGGCCTGCAGCGACCAGCACCGATGGGTTGGAAGTGTTGGTGCAGCTGGTGATTGCGGCGATCATGACGTCACCATGGCCGATCGCGAAATCCTCGCCCTCGACTGCAACGCGTTCGTCGCCGGACTTCTTGTAGGTGGCGACCAGCTCTTCGTTGAATCGGTTGTCGACGTCGCTCAGAAGCACCCGGTCCTGCGGCCGTTTCGGACCGGCCAGGCTCGGCTGAACAGTCGACATGTCGAGCTCGAGCGTGTCGGTGAATACCGGGTCGGGAGTGGACGCATCGCGCCACATGCCCTGCGCCTTCGTATAGGCCCGAACTAGCTCGATCCGCGAGTCGTCGCGGCCGGTGAGCTTGAGGTAATCGATGGTCCGTTCGTCGATCGGGAAAAATCCGCAGGTCGCGCCATATTCGGGCGCCATATTGGCGATCGTCGCACGGTCGGCGAGGCTCAGGGCGTCGAGGCCGGGGCCGAAGAATTCGACGAAACGGCCGACCACGCCCTTGGCGCGGAGCATCTGGGTGACGGTCAGCACCAGATCGGTGGCGGTGATGCCTTCCTTTAGCTCGCCGGACAGGCGGAAACCGACCACCTCAGGGATCAGCATGGAGACCGGCTGCCCAAGCATCGCCGCCTCGGCCTCGATCCCGCCGACTCCCCAACCGAGCACGCCCAAGCCGTTGATCATGGTGGTATGGCTGTCCGTGCCGACCAGCGTGTCGGGATAGGCGACTTCCTCGCCATTCTGGTCAGCGCTGGTCCAGACCGCCTGGCCGATATTTTCCAGATTCACCTGGTGACAGATGCCGGTCCCCGGCGGGACGACCTTGAAATTGTCGAACGCGTTGCTGCCCCACTTGAGGAACTCGTAACGCTCGCCGTTGCGCTGATATTCAAGCTCGACGTTCTTCTCGAACGCGCGCGGCGTGCCGAATTCGTCGACCATGACGCTATGGTCGATGACCAGGTGGACGGGAACCTGCGGATTGATCTTCTGTGCATCGCCACCAAGCGACTTCATCGCATCGCGCATCGCGGCCAGGTCGACCACTGCCGGTACGCCGGTGAAGTCCTGCATCAGCACGCGCGCCGGACGGTACTGGATCTCGCGATTGATCCGCCGCTCCTTCTGCCAATCGACCATGCACTGCAGATCGTCGCGCGTGACGGTGACGCCGTCCTCGAAGCGGAGCAGGTTCTCGAGCAGCACCTTCATCGAGAAGGGCAGGCGGCTGACATCGCCGAGCTCGGCTGCAGCCTTGTCGAGCGAATAGTAGGAATAGCTTTTTCCACCGGCCTCCAGCGTCGAACGGGTCTTCAAACTGTCCTGGCCGGTCGGGATCATTCGTTAGTCCTTCAGGATATCGGGTCGATGGAGGCCCCGCCGTTAAGCGGGCCGCTGTTGGCCGCGCCCCTAGCAAGATTGGGTGCCCATGACAAAGGGCGCGAATGACGCCCATCGTAAGGCCCGAGCCGAAGAAACGGCACCCGAGCTTGGCAAGCTGGGCATTGCTGCTTACGCATGCAGCCCATGCTGGCCACGCTGCCGCGGCCCAAGCCGCTCCTCAGTCTCCTTGTCGTTCTCGGAGTTTCGATCGCCATCCTGTGGGCAATGGGCCGTCCGCCGATCTGCACCTGCGGTACCGTGACGATCTGGGGCCGGGTCGGTCCCGCACAGAGCCAGATGCTGGCCGACTGGTATAGCCCCAGCCATATCGTCCATGGCTTTCTCTTTTACTGGGCACTCAGCTGGCTATGGCCGAGGGCGAGCGTCGAACTGCGCTTCCTGGTCGCATTGATCATCGAGGCTGCGTGGGAGATCGTCGAAAACACCCCGATGATCATCGATCGTTACCGGGAAGCGACCATCGCGCTGGGCTATTCGGGCGATTCCATCCTCAATTCGACCAGCGACATTGCGATGATGGCTTTGGGCTTCCTCGCCGCGCGACGCCTGCCTGTCTGGGCCAGCGTCGGCGATCGTCCTGCTACTGGAGCTTGTCCCGCTCGTCGCCATCCGCGACAATCTGACGCTCAACGTGTGGATGCTGCTGGCGCCCAGCGATGCGATCCTCAACTGGCAGGCGGGGGCCTAGAGCTTCAAGAGGGCCGCGAGATTCTGCTCGCATACCGGCGCTGCGAACCGGGCGACGGGACGAAGCGTCGGGCTGGAGCCGCTGGCTTCGAACGCCCGGTGGGCGGCGGCGGCGTTTCTCAGCACCTTGGCCATCTGAGCCTTGTAGGTCGCATCAAAGTCCGTGCTGGATGCCAACATTTCGAGCATGGCCTGGTGCTCCGGCAGCGGCTGCGACGATGGCAGCAGGTCGATGCGCCTGCCGGCAAAACTCAGCTGGGCCCCGATTCCCATTTGATCCATGACGACCTTTGTCGCGAACTTCTGGATCTTGTTCGTCGATCCGCGGCCCTCGGCGAAATTCGATGCCCGAATTGCGAACAGCGCGCTCGACGCGGTAAAGGCCATATAGCTTTCGGGATCCAGCGCGACGGGGGCGGGCAACGGCACTGCCGGCGGAGAGGGCGGCCCGGGCGGAGGCGCGGGCTGCTTGGGCGCACAGCCGGCGAGCATAAGCGCTGTGAGCGCGGCGATCGCGCCGCCAATGCGAATGGCTTGGCTAGCGGCCAAGCATTGTCTCCGGCTTGACCACCCGGTCGAAGGTCTCTTCGTCGACCAGCTCCAGCTCCAATCCGGCTTCTTTCAAGGTCAACCCCTTCTTGTGCGCATGCTTGGCGATCGTCGCGGCATTGTCATAGCCGATTTCAGGCGCGAGCGCAGTCACGAGCATCAGCGATCGGTTCATGAGCTCGGCGATGCGTTCTTCGTCCGGCTCCAGTCCGTCAAGCGTCCGCTCGGTGAAGCTATCCATGCCGTTCGAAAGCAGGTTGATCGATCGGATCACATTGGCGCCGATCAGCGGCTTGAACACGTTCAGTTCCAGATGACCCTGGAGTCCGCCCACCGTGACCGCGACATGATTGCCCATCACCTGGGCGGCGACCATCGTCAGCATCTCGCACTGGGTCGGGTTGACCTTGCCGGGCATGATCGAGCTGCCCGGCTCATTTTCCGGCAGCTTCAGTTCGCCGAGCCCGCAACGCGGTCCCGAGCCGAGCAGGCGGATATCGTTGGCGATCTTCGTACAGCTGACGGCAATGGTGTTCAGTACGCCTGACAGTTCAACCATCGTGTCATGTGCAGCCAGCTCGGCGAATTTGTTGGGCGCCGAAGTGAACGGCAACTGGGTGAGGTTGGAGATTTCCTTGGCGAACGCATCGGCAAAGCCCTCAGGCGCATTAAGGCCGGTGCCCACCGCCGTCCCGCCCTGTGCCAGCCGCATCACTCTTGGCAGGGCCGCTTCAACCCGGGCAATGTTGTCGCCGATCATCATCGCATAACCGGAGAATTCCTGGCCCAGCGTGAGCGGCGTCGCGTCCTGGAGGTGAGTGCGGCCGATCTTGACGATCCGATCCCAGCGCATCGCCTGTTCGTCGAGGCGAGCATGGAGCCTCTTCAACGCCGGCAACAGCTTGCGATAGACGGCCAGCCCGGCGGCAATGTGCATCGCCGTCGGAAAGCTATCGTTCGACGATTGGCCCTTGTTGACATGGTCATTGGGATGAACCGGCGTCTTGCCGCCGCGCGTGCCGGTCAGTTGCTCGTTCGCTCGCCCGGCGATCACCTCATTGGCGTTCATGTTCGACTGGGTACCGGACCCGGTCTGCCAGATGACCAGCGGAAACTGCCCGTCAAGGTCACCGCGAGCCACTTCTCCGGCCGCCTGCTGAATTGCCTCGGCGATTTCAGGCGCCAGCCCGCCGATGCGGGCATTCACCCGTGCCGCGGCCTGCTTCACATAGCCCAGGGCATGGACGATTTCGGCCGGCATCCGCTCGCGCTCACCGAATGGGAAATTGGCAATTGAGCGCTCGGTCTGGGCCCCCCAATAGCTATCGCCAGGAACCTCGATCGGGCCAAAGCTGTCGGTTTCGGTGCGCGTGTGGGTGCTCATTTTCGTCCCTAATCCGTCATGCCGGACTTGAGCCGGCATCTAACTTTTCCTGACTCCGCTGAAGGACGGTGGACCTCGGGTCAAGCCCGGGGTGACGGCCCCATGCGCGGGATCATTTCTTCCGGGTGAAATCCACGTTGACCACGTTAGAGCCGTCGTCGGCCGGTTCCCCGACGGGCGAGTCATTCTCGGGCTCGTCATGCTCTTCATGGCCCTCGACGGCGCCATCGGCCTGGAATTTCAGGCTGAAATCGACCGCCGGATCGACGAAATCGGTTACCGCGGCAAAGGGGACGACCAGCGTTGACGGAACGCCGCCGAAGCTCAATCCGACCGTGAATCCCTGGTCCTCGACCTTCAGGTCCCAGAAGCGATGCTGGATGACGATCGTCATCTCGTCAGGGAAGCGCTCAACCAGATGCTTCGGAATCGAAACACCGGGCATGCGGGTCTTGAACGTAATGTAGAAATGATGGCCGCCCGGCAGGCCGCCTGCCTGCTCAACCTCGTGCAGTACGCGGCCAACGACATCGCGCAGGGCCTCCTGCACAATCTCGTCATACGGAATAAGGGACTCAGGTGTTTCCTCGCTCATCGCTATTCGTGGTAGCGAGCGGGGCCATCGGGTCAAGGTGACTTTGGGCCGGACAATGAGAACGGCACGGTCGCAATGTGGCCAAGCTCGAAATTCCTGTTCTCGATGCTCTCATAGACATAGATTCGGTTGCCCGTCGCGGCGAAGCTTGGCTGGGCGCGGGACCATGTACCCTCAGTCAGTCGCACCAGGCCCTCGCCATCCGGTCGGACCGCAAAGAGCTGGGCGGCGTAGGCGATCTTGTCGCGATTGGAGGCGAAAACCACCCACCCGCCATCCGGCGACCAGTTCGGCCATCCGTCGAAAGCCGGGCTTTTGCTGACATTGATCGGCGCGGAGCCGTCGAGAGGGGTCACGAACACCTCGCTGTTGCGCATCTCGGACGACAGCTCCCACGTCTGACCCATCGTTGCCGTGACACGCCGATGCGCAACGAAGCGGCCGTCGGGCGACGGCGCCGGATAGGTGCAGATATTATGGCAGTCGGTATGTTTGCGAACGTCGCTGCCGTCCGCAGCCATGCTGTAAATGTCAATCCATTGCCGGTTCCAGTCCGCCTTAAGGTCCGGTGTGGCGCGCGCAGAGTTGAAGAAAATCCGGCCGGACCGCGACCAGCGTGGATGGGAATCATCGCCTGGAGTAGAGGTCAGCCGCCGCAACTGCTTTCCGTCGCCATCGACCAGATAGATTTCGGATTCATTCTCGTCGGTTGCGCCCTTTGGAGTCATGGCGAACACAATGCTTCGTCCGTCCGGCGACCAATCGGGCGTTCCGGGATTGGTCCCGGTTGAAGGGTCGTCGAAGAATATGCGTGCGTTGTCGCCATTCGCGGCGGCGATCCAAAGTGCCTGCCGGCCAGACCGGTTGCTTTGGAACAGAATGAAGCGGCCATCGGGGGAGGGGTCGGGATAGCTATCCCGGATGGCAGTCAGCGACGCAGTTTCGACAGCCGTCCCAGGCGGCGAAGCGGCGAGGACGAGCCCCAGTAGAAACGTCGCCATGCTATCCCCTTCTCTTGCCCGGAATTTGAATGTCGCTAGGGTTGGTTGAGACGATCCAACAAGCAACTTTCGACGGAGGGCTCATGCCGATCGACGCCAAGCAGCCTTACGACGACCAGAATATTTTCGCCCGGATCCTGCGCGGCGAGATCCCCAGCAAGACGGTGATGGAAACCGAACACAGCCTGGCGTTCCACGATATCAACCCGCTCGCCCCGATCCACGTCCTTGTGATCCCAAGGGGCAACTATGTCAGCTGGGATGATTTTACGGCCAAGGCGTCCGACGCGGAAATCGCGGATTTCGTTCGGACGGTGGGCGAAGTGGCACGGATGACCGGCGCCGACACCCAAGGCTATCGGGTCCTTTCCAACAGCGGCAAGCGAGGCGGGCAGGAAGTGCCACATCTTCACATGCATGTCTTCGGTGGCGCTCCCTTGGGGCCGATGTTGTCGCGCTAGGGCAACAAGTTAGCCGATAAGCCGCAAGGGGATTGCGCCTGCGGTGCGAGGCGTTAGGGTCCGCGGCGGACAAAGAACCAATTCGAGGGGAGTACGAATGGCCACTGCGGCACCGCGGAGGACCTTTTTAGGAAGGATAGGGCTGCGCAAAAGCGTCGCCCAGATACAGGAAGAGACCCGGACCAGCGAGTTGAAGCGCAGCCTGGGGCCGTGGAACCTGGTCTTCCTTGGAATTGGCTGCATCATTGGCGCCGGCATCTTCGTGCGGACCGGCAATGCCGCAGCGCTCCACGCGGGCCCGGCCGTTCTGATTTCTTATGCGATCGCTGGAATTATCTGCGCCTTTGCCGGCCTCTGCTACGCCGAGCTGGCGTCGACCCTGCCGGTTTCGGGATCCGCATATACCTATAGCTATGCCACGATCGGTGAATTCGCCGCCTGGGTGATGGGTGCGCTCCTACTGCTCGAATATGGGCTTGCCGCGTCGGTCGTCGCGGTTGGCTGGTCTGGCTATGTGGTCAGCCTGCTCGGTGATTTTGGGCTACTCATCCCATCGGTGCTTACCGGGCCGACTGGCCATCATCTGCAGAAAGACGGCGTTGACGTTCTCGTGAACGGTGCCCCCGTCGTCTATTTGTTCAACCTGCCGGCCTTCCTGGTCTGCAGCGCCCTCGCGATCCTTCTCGTCGTCGGCGTGTCGGAATCGGCCAAGTTCAACAACGCGATCGTTGCCATCAAGGTGACCGTGCTGGTCGCGTTTATCCTGGTCGGCGGCTTCATTATTCTTTCCAACCTGCCCGCCTACACGCCCAACTGGGACCCCTTCATCCCGCCGCCCACCGGAGAGAAGGGCGAGTTCGGATGGAGCGGAATCCTGCGTGCTGCCTCGATCGTCTTCTTCGCCTACATCGGCTTCGAAGCGGTTTCGACCGCGGGCCAGGAAGCGAAGGATCCGGCCAAGGACATGCCGTTCGGCATCATCGGCTCGCTGCGTCGCCTGCACCATCATCTACATCCTGGTGTCGATCGTGCTGACGCTGATCGTCCCGTACAAGTCGCTGAACGTGCCCGATCCAGTCGCGGTCGCGGTCGACGCCTTCGGCCCGCAGTGGGCGTGGTTTGCCAAGACCATCAAGGTCGGCGCAATCATCGGCCTGACGTCGGTCATCCTGGTGCTGATGTATGGCCAGACCCGTATCTTCTACACCATGGCCCGCGATGGCCTGTTGCCGAAGGTCTTTTCGAGCGTGCACCCGAAGTTCCGCACGCCCTGGATCAATACGATGGTCGTCGGACTTGCCGTTGCTTGCGCCGCCGGCTTCTTCGACATCAACTTCCTTGGGGATGCGACGTCGGTGGGCACGCTCGCGGCGTTCGGCATCGTCTGCCTCACCGTGATCTGGCTGCGCCGCACGCACCCGGAAATTAAGCGAGGCTATCGAGTGCCGCTTTACCCGGTGTTGCCCGCGCTCGGCATCGTCTCCTGCTTCGCGCTGATCTTCACTGTCGAAAATCGCGTGCTGGTTTTCTTCGCCTGGTATGTGGTGGCGGCGATCGTGCTCTACTTCATCTACGGCATGCACAATTCGGAACTGGCGAAGGGCCACCCGGTCGATGCCGACGGCCAGCTTCCCGTTTATCCGGAGGATGCGCCGCGCGACGAAAGCGGAAAGCCGATCATCCGGCCCTAGCTTATCGGCAAACGAGGAAAAGGGCGGGGCCGGCGATGGGCCCGCCCTTTTCGTTGGCGATGAAGGTCTATCCTGGGTTCATGAGCCGACCGCCCTTCACGCTCGAAGGCATTGATCATGTCGTTCTGCTGGTCCGCGACATGGCCAGGCTCAGCGCTTCTATGAGACGGTGCTGGGCTGCTCGGTCGACCGGGCGCTGCCCGAATATGGCATGCTTCAGCTCCGCGCCGGCGCATCGCTGATCGATCTGGTCGACATTGGCTCGGAGGAAGGCGCCTGGGGACGTCCCGAAACTGAGGGCGGGCGCAATGTGGACCATGTCTGCATCGCCACCGGCCTGTGCGATGAACAGGCGATGCGAGCCCATCTCTCCCGGATGGGCGTCGCAATCGTCGAGGAAGGCATTCGCTACGGCGCCAAGGGCGACGGAATGTCCTTCTATATTTGCGATCCGTCAGGCAATCAGATCGAATTGAAGGGCCCCTGGCCGACTAGGCGAAAACGCCCTCGGCCAGCGCCTTCAAATCCTTCTCCGGCCGAGCGCCATAATGCTGGATCACCTCGGCGGCGGCGATGGCGCCAAGCTTCAGCGAAGCCTCAAGGCTCAATCCACGCGCCTGGCCTGCAAGAAAGCCCGCGGCGAACAAGTCGCCAGCGCCGGTGGTGTCGACCAGGCGCTCGATCGGCTCGGCCGGTACGTCGGCCCGCTGTCCACCCGATACCGCCGTTGCGCCTGCCTCGCTGCGGGTGACGACCAGGGTTGGCACGACCTTGGCCAGGCAAGCGATCGCTTCCTCGACATCGTTGACCATCGCCATCGAAGCCGCCTCCGCTTCATTGGCGAACAAGATGTCGACCTTTCCATCGCGAAGCAGCTGCCAGAACCCCTCGCGATGCCGGTCGACGCAGAAAGTGTCGGACAGGGTGAAGGCGACCCTGCGCCCGGCAGAATGCGCGGCCTCGATCGCCGCTTCCATTGCAGCGCGAGGCTCCGCCGGGTCCCACAAATAGCCTTCCAGGTAGATGATGGCTGAATCGGCAACCGCATCGAGATCGACCGAAGCCGGTTCCAACTGCTGCGCGGCGCCGAGGAAGGTGTTCATCGTCCGCTGTGCATCGGGCGTGACCAGGATCAGCGAGCGGGCAGTCGCGCCGACGTCGTTGCGCGCGGGAACGAGGAAGTCGATGCCCTGCGCCTCGATATCATGCTGGTAGATCTTGCCCAGCTGGTCGTCCGCGACCTGGCCGATGAAGGCAGCCTTAAGTCCGAAGGCCGCGAGCCCTGCCGCTGTGTTGCCGGCCGAGCCTCCGCTAATCTCGCGGCCCGGTCCCATGGCCTCGTAGAGCCGCACCGCCTCTTCCTCATCGATCAGCCGCATCGACCCTTTGTGAAGCCCCTGATTGGAAAGGAAGGCGTCGTTCGGTGTCGGCAATGACGTCGACGATTGCATTGCCGATGCAAAGCACGTCGAAACGGGGATTGGTCATTTGATCTAAGGTCCTGCGGGGATGGGGGTTGCGGCGCGCCTAGCGATGCCAGCCAGTTCCGGCAAGCTTGCAAGGCCAAGTCCGCCCCGCCACAAGCGGGTAATGCGTCGTATTGTCCTACTTGCCGTCTTGCTGGTGGCCGCTTGCGCCCCAACACCCGCGCCAAAACCGTCGCCTGCTGCTCCAACTCCGGTATCTTCAGGTCCGCATGATCACCGCACGGTCAATGGCATGACCGCCAATGAGTTGGTCCAGCATTTCGGCAAGCCACGGCTGCAGATCGTCGAAGGCGATGGAACGAAGCTGCAATTCAAAGGGCCCAATTGCGTTCTGGATGTCTACCTCTACCCACCATCTGGTAGCTCGGGAGCTCCGCGCGCAACCCACATCGAGGCGCGCAATTTACAAGGTAACGACATCAGCGCCCAAAGCTGCGCCGCCACGATCGAGACGCGCTAGCGCCGCTCATTGCCCATTTTGCCGCGTCGGCGACTACCGGGTCTTCGCTATGCAAATGCCGTTCCACCGATGGTCGCAAGGCCGCGTCGCCGCTATTACCTGCGGCGATCAGGCAGTTTCGGGTCATTCGAGCCACCCCGATCCGCTTGATCGGCGAACCGGAGAAGAGTTCGCGGAATGACGCATCGTCGAGCGCCAGCAGGTCGGCAAGCGCTGGAGCGACCAGTTCGGCCCGTGGCGTGAAGGCCCTGTTTGCCTGGGCGGCCGAGGCGAAGCGATTCCATGGGCACACCGCCAGGCAGTCGTCACAGCCGTAGATGCGATTGCCCATCGCTTCCCGAAATTCATGCGGGATCGGTCCGGCATGCTCGATCGTGAGATAGGAAATGCAGCGCCGCGCATCGATCCGGTTAGGGCCGGTGATCGCGCCCGTCGGGCAGGCCTCGATGCAGCGAGTGCAGCTTCCGCAATGCGGCTCGGCCGGATCGTCGGGTTCCAGCTCCAGCGTGGTGTAGATCACTCCGAGGAACAGCCAGCTGCCATGATCGCGGTTCAGGAGGTTGGTGTGCTTGCCCTGCCAGCCGATTCCGGCGGCGGCCGACAGCGGCTTTTCCATCACCGGAGCAGTGTCGACGAACACTTTGAGCTGGCAGCCCGCCTCGTCGGCCAGCCAGCGGCCCATCGCCTTCAGCGCCTTCTTGACCACTTTGTGATAGTCGGCGCCCTGGGCATAGACCGAGATACGTCCACGATCGCGGGCCTCGGCCAGCGCCAGCGGATCATTTGCCGGCGCATAGCTCATCGCCAGCGCGATGACCGATTTCGCCTCCGGCCATAGGCCGTTCGGACTGGCGCGCTGCTCGGCGCGGGCCTCCATCCAGCCCATTTCGCCATGATTGCCCGCCGCCAGCCATTCGCGCAGGCGATCGCCTGCCTCCGGAGCAGCATCGGCGCGCGCAATCCCCCAGGCGCAAAAGCCCAGTTCCGCCGCTTTGTCGAAAATCCGTGCCTTGAGGCTTGTCATGACGCGGCGACCATTTACCCTTTCCCGCCATGGGGGAAAGAGCAATCGCCGCCGAGGCCCGTGACCTCGTCAAGGAGTTCGACGGCAAGCGCGCCGTGGACGGCGTCAGCCTGACCGTGCCCGAAGGCAGCATTACCGGCATTCTCGGCCCCAACGGCGCCGGCAAGACGACGACCATCCGAATGATGCTGGGCATCATCGATCCCAGTTCGGGCAGCCGGTCGCTTGCTCGGCCATGACCGGCCGCTCGAGGTGGCGAGGCAGGTCGGCTATCTGCCCGAAGAGCGCGGACTCTATCCGGCCATGCCGGCGGTCGAGGCGATCGCCTTCATGGGCGCGCTCCGCGGCCTGCCGATCAAGGAAGGGCGGCGCCGCGCCATGGAGCTGCTGAAATCGCGCGGCCATGAGGATTGGGCGAAGCAGCCGATCCGTACCCTGTCAGCAAGGGCATGGCTCAGACCGTCCAGCTGCTCGGCACGATCATCCACGAGCCGCGCCTGATCGTGCTCGACGAGCCCTTTGCCGGGCTCGACGCGATCAACCAGGAGAAGCTTGAGCAATTGATCCGCGATCAGGCGGCGGCGGGCGTCACCGTCATCTTTTCGACCCATGTCATCGCCCACGCCGAGCGGCTGTGCGAGCGGATCGCGATCATCGCCGAAGGCAAGGTCGGTGTTCGAAGGCGAAGTCGACGAGGCGCGCGGCCGCCTTCGGCCGATCGTCCACCTCCGAACGCGTGCGCAGGAAGGGCCCTGGCGCTCGGCCCTGCCCGCTTCGGCCAAGCAGGTCGGCGGCGAATGGCGGTTCGAATTGCCCAGGACGCGGCCCCGAGCCGCTGCTAAAGGCGCTGATCGACGGAGACGCCGGGATCGAGACATTGAGCATCGAGCGGCCGGGCCTGCACGACGCCTTCATCGCCATCGCCGGCGAAGCGGCAGCGCGCGAGATGGGCCATGTGCCCAGCGCGGAGGAAGCCGCATGAAGCTGCCCGAAACCATCCGCGCAGCCTTCGTCATCGCCCGCCGCGACTTTCACCGCGACGGTGCTCAGCAAGACGTTCCTGCTGTTCCTGCTGGGGCCCCTGTTCCCAATCTTGCTCGGGATGGGCATGGTCGGAATTGGCGCCCAGGTGGACCGCAACGCCAAGTCGCCGCCGGTTGCGGTGATCGCTTCGGATCATGATTTCGAACTGCTGGATGCCGCGAGACAACGCCTGTCGCCGCTGGCCGATTCAACGCCCCTCGTTGAACTTCGCCATGTTCAACCCGCCAAAGATGTTGCCGCGCAGCGGACTCAATTGCTCTCGGCCGAGGAGAATCCTGTCATTGGGGTCTTGGACGGAGGCCTGGCCGCGCCCCGCCTTACCGGCGCGGTCACGAGGAAGAACCGCACGGCTCGCCAGATCGGCCTGTTCGTCGAGGAGGCTCGGCGAATGAGCGTCCAGCAGCCCGTACCGAGCGCTGCCGATCCAAATCGTGCCGACCACCAGACACGGCCGGACTGAAGGCCTTTACGCGCAGCGTGACCGGGCGGGTCGGCCAGACCCTGTTGTTCGTGCTGACCATCCTGCTGGCCGGCATGCTGCTCAGCCAGCTGATCGAGGAAAAATCGAGCAAGGTGATCGAGGTGCTCGCCGCGGCCGTCCCGGTCGACGCCATCTTCCTTGGCAAGCTGTTCGCGATGCTTGCCACGTCGCTGATCGGCATCGCGTTATGGGCAGCGGCCGGGGCCGCGGCGAGTCGCCATCTGGGCCACTGGCGGCCCTGGCGGATTGCCGGCGCCCGCCGTCGGCTGGCCGGTCTTCCTTGCTCTCGTCCTCGTCTATTTTTCGATGAGCTATCTGCTGATCGGCGCGACATTCCTCGGCATCGGAGCCCAGGCATCGACGGCTCGCGAGGTCCAGATATTGTCGATGCCGGTGACCATGGGGCAGTTGGTGCTGTTCGGCTTCGCCTCGCTCGGCGTCGGCCGGCCGAGTAGCGGCGAAGCGATCGCCGCCGCCGTCTTTCCGCTATCCTCTCCCTTCGCGATGATCGCCCGGGCCGCCGAGGAGCCCGTGATCTGGCCGCACCTGCTAGCCTTGGTCTGGCAAGGACTATGGGTTGCGCTGATCCTTAAATTCGCAGCCGCCATCTTCCGCCGCAGCGTGCTCAAGTCCGGGCCGTCGCGGCGCTGGCCGTGGCAGCGTCGGAAGCAGCGGCCTGCCTAGCTGATCGCCCCGCGCGCCGCTTCCTCCAGCTGACCCATCAACGCCATGTACGGGAAGGGGCCGTGGCTGATCCTGGCCACCCCGGTCGCAGCGACCTCCGCATTGGACGGGCATCCGGGGTAAGTCATGAAGTTCACCGGAATCGGGGATTCGGCGCACAACCGGCGAAGCAGCTCGAGATCGCCCAGCATCGGCACGAAAAATCCACTGGCCCCCGCCTCCGCATAGGCTCTTACCCTTGCGATCGCTTCATCGAGCATCGCCGAATCGTGCGTTTCCTGCGGAGCTTTCAGGAACAGGTCGGTCCGGACGTTGATGAAGAAGTCCGGACCCGACGGCCTCGCGAGCTGCCGCGATCCGCGCCGCCTGGACCGGGATCGGGTGAAGTCCCTCGCCGCCGACCACCTGATCCTCGAAATTGCAGCCGATCGCGCCCGTCTCCGCCAGCCGGGCAATGTTGCGAGCCCCTTCGACCGGATCGTCCGAATAAGCTCCTTCGAAATCGACCGTTACCGGGAGGTCGACCGCCTCAACGATCCGCTTCGCATTGGCCAGGGCGAATTCGAGTCGGCACTTCCTGGCCGTCGCCGAACCCGTTGGCCATTGCGACCGACGCGCTGCCGGTTGCGATCGCCTTGGCACCTGCCTTGGCAACCGCCTGCGCGCTGCCGGCATCCCAGGCGTTGAACAGGACCAGAGGATCGCCCGCCACGTGCAGCGCCGCGAAGCGCTCGAAATTACCGCTTGTCATGAAATTCCTCCTCGCGCCTTGCCTTGAGGCAGGCGAGTCAGCCGGGCTTCCCAAATCTTGCGGTCAACAAATCAAGTGATGGCGGCCCGAGCCGACTCCTCCAGCTGCGCCATCAAGGCGCGGTGCGGGAATGGTCCATGGCTGATCCGCGCCACCCCGGCCGCGGCCCACTCCGCCTTGGGCGGTGCACCGGGGAAAGCGATCAAGTTCAATGGCAATGGCACCTCTCGGACCACCCGCTCCACCTGGCGCGCATCCGCCAGGCGAGGAACGAAAAAGCCGCTCGCGCCGGCGTCGGCAAAGGCTTTGCCGCGCTCGATCACCTGATCGACCAGCGCATCATCCCGCTGCTCGACCTTCAGGAACAGGTCGGTCCTGGCGTTGATGAAAAAGTCATCCCCAACGGCGCGTCGGATCGCTTCGATGCGTCGTACCTGCAAGTCGAGCGGATGCACGCCCTCACCGCCGATCACCTGGTCCTCGAAATTGCACCCAACCGCGCCGGCTCGAGCGAGCAGCGCGACATTATCACCGGCCTGCTTGGGATCGGTCGAGTAAGCCCCCTCGAAATCCACGGTTAGCGGCAGCTCGACCGCCTCGGCGATCCGGCGCGCATTGGCCAATGCGAAGTCGATCGGCACCTGCTCGCCATCCGGAAATCCGTTCGCGTCCGCGACCGGATGGCTCCCGGTCGCCAGCGCCTTGGCACCTGCCTTGACCACAGCCAGCGCGCTGCCAACGTCCCAGATATTGTAAAGCACTACCGGATTGCCCGGCACATGAAGCGCGGCAAAGGTTTCGAACTTCTGAGATTGTTCGGTCATAATTCGATCACTCCGGTGCCGGCCCCAACTGTTGCCACAATTCCACCTTCACCCCGTCGGGGTCGAGGATCCAGGCGAAGCGGCCATAATCCTCGTCCTGGCGCCCGAGGATTTCGATGCCTTTACCTTCCAGGTCTGCAACCACTCCGTCCAGATCGTCGACCCGCAAATTGACCATGAACGGCTGTTCGCTCGGCCCGAAATAATCGCTGTCATCCTTGAACGGCGAGAGCAAGGTGAAGCCCTCGGGGTCGTCCTTCTTGAACGGGAACATCGCGCCCCATTCGCCGCCGATGCCTAGATTTTCCTGATACCAGGCACGCGTCGCGGCCGGATCGGCTACCTTGTAGAAGACGCCGCCAAGGCCGGTGACCCTCGCCATGTCTTGTCCCCTGCTAGTGAACGAACCTTGCCACCACGTCGCGATAGCTTCGCGACACTTTCACCTGTGCGCCGCTGTCCAGCACCAGGAAGCATTCGCCGTTGGTATGCGGCTTGACCTGTCGCACCAGGTCGAGATTGACGATGGTCGAGCGGTGCACCCGCTGGAAACGGCGCGGGTCGAGCCGCTTCTCCAGGTCCTTCATCGTCTCGCGCAGGATCAGCGTATTGTCGCCGGTCTGGATGCACATATAATCGCCGGCGGCGTCGATCCGCTCGATCGTGTCGACATCGACCCGGAAAATCTGGCCCTGGTCACGGATGTTGATCATCTTTTCGAACCGCGACGACGGCGGGCGCATCGGGCATCGTGTCGGCCAGCTCCTCGGCCGCTTCCGGCGCATGCTCGGCCAGCGCCTCCTTGAGCTGCTTGGCCTCTTCGGCGCCGCGCTTTTCGGCCAGCCGCTGGCGAACCCGATCGAGGGTCGCTGCAAGCCGATCCTCTTCGACCGGCTTCATCAGATAATCGACCGCCTGCGCCTCGAACGCGCGCAGCGCATGCTCGTTATAGGCGGTGACGAACACGAACAGCGGCGGCTCGACCTCCATCATGCCCGGAAATGACCGAAAATCCGTCGAAGCCCGGCATCTGGATGTCGAGGAAGACGAGGTCGGGCTTGTGGGTCTTGATCGCCCGGATCGCCTCGCGCCCGTTGGCCGCGGTGGCGATGACCTCCACATCGTCATGCGCCTCCAGGCGCAGGCGGAGGCCCTGCGTCGCCAGGGGCTCATCGTCGACGAGGATTGTGCGAATGGTCATGAATGATCCTTTTGATCGGTATCGAGCGGAATTTCGATGATAACGCTAAAGCCCCCATGTTCGTTCGTTCGCGTAGAAAAGCCATGTGCCGGGTCCATAGGCCTGCGTCAGGCGGTCCTGGATGTTCGCCAGCCCGACTCCGGTCGACTGTGCGTCGACGGAGCGCCTCCCGGACCCGGACCGCTGTCAGCAACTTCGATCCGCACGGCGCGTCCCTCCCGCCGCGCAGTAATCCAGATGTCGGCCCCATGTTCCGCTGAGGTGACGGCATATTTGATGGCATTCTCGATCAGCGGCTGCAGCAATAGCGACGGCAGCCGGGCGCCGATCGTGTCGGCATCGATCTTGAAATGCGGCCTTAGCCGGTCTTCGAACCGCATTTTTTCAATCTCGAGATAGAGTTTCAACGTCTCGACTTCCTGCACCAGCGTCACCTTGGCGGTCGGTTCGTTGACCAACGTGTAGCGGAGGAAGGACGACAGTCGGGACAACATCGCATTGGCCCGCTCGGTCTGCTTCAAAAGCACCAGGGTCGAGATGCTGTTCAGCGTATTGAACAGGAAATGCGGGTTGAGCTGATAGCGAAGCATCGCCAGCTGGGCTGAGGACGCCTGGCTTTCGAGCTGGGCACGCTGGTCGATCTCTTCTTCCAGCAGCAGATAATAGTTGATCCCGTAATAGAGCGCCGACCATGCCGCGAGGATCGAGAAATCGAGGATAATCGCGCCAAGATATTCGACGCCGGCCGGCTTTGCGTCGGGCCTCAGGAAGGTCGAATAGCTCCACGTTTCGATGAAGGAGAAGGCCGCGGCAGCGAGCGCCACGGTGCCGAGGCTGATGATCACCGTCCAGATCGCCCGCATCGTGATCAGCCGCCGATAGAGCGAGGCCATCAGCAAGGTCAGCGAATAGCCGGTCGCCGTCAGCAGTAGTGCATGGACGACGAACATGGCCCCCATCGAATTGGCCAGGCCCGACAGCGAACGGAGGATGAAATATCCGCTCCACCCGATCGACTGCAGCACCCAGAAAGCGCGGTTCTTGTCGTCGAAGAAGGGCCGGTCGAGTCCGACACCGGCCAAGATCGGCCGGGCTGGACCTTTGCCCCGCGGTCGGGTGGCATGATCCTGCGCGGCGGCCTCGGCCAGCGCGCGAACGCTATCGCTGGCCATTTCCGCCTGGTTTGCCGAAATCCGGTCCATAGGGCCGATATAGGCGGCTAGCGCGCGACCGCCTACCCTTGGCGTCCTCGCATCACGGGATTAGAGTTGGCCTCAAGGAGAATCCCGATGAACGAGCAGCGCGCCAAATTCCGTTCGATGGATGAGGGCACTCAGGAGGATTGGCTGGTCATCGGCCAGCACTTCATGCCCTTCGCCCATGCGCTGCCCGATCGCGTGCTGACCCATTTGAAGCTGCTCGATGGCGATTATGGGGGCTTTCCCATCGACCGGCTGCAACATAGCCTGCAGACCGCCACTCGCGCGCACCGGGCGGAGAGAGCGAGCCCTATGTGGTGATGGCCCTGCTTCATGACATTGGCGACACGCTGGGCAGCTACAACCATCCGGATATCGCCGCAGCGATCCTCAAGCCCTTCGTCGATGACAGGCTGCACTGGATTACCCAGCATCATGGCATCTTTCAGGGCTATTATTTCTTCCATTATCTCGGAATGAACCGCGACATGCGGGAGGCGTTTCGAGGGCATGAATATTTCGAGGATACGGCGCGATTCTGCGAGCTTTACGACCAGACCGCATTCGACCCTGCCTACGACAGCGCGCCGCTCGAATTTTTCGAACCAATGGTCCGGCGCGTCTTCGAACGGCCAATTAACAGCATCTACAAGGCGGTCGGCGAAGCTGCCTGAGGCCAATTCGGAGACCCTAATTGCATAACCGAATCCTGACGGCCGCTACCGCGGCCCTGTTGCTGATGTCCTGCCAGGCCAAGGAAGCCACGCCGCCATCGGCTGAGGCGGGGATCGTCGCACCGATTCTCAGTGCGCCAGATGCCGTCGACGTTCACAGTTACGCCAAGCCGCTCGAAGCTCGGGTTACCCACGTCGCGCTTGACCTCAATGTCGATTTCGACACCAGGCGGATCGGCGGGACGGCGACGCTGGATGTCGAGGCCAAGCCAGACGCCAAGGAAATCATTCTCGACGACAAGGGGCTGGAGATCGAAGCGGTCACCGACGATGCAGGCCAGCCTCTGCCCTACAAAATCGGAGCAAATGACGAGAATTTGGGTGCGCCGCTGGCCATCCAGATGGGGGATAAGCGCAAGATCGTCATCACCTACAAATCGGCGCCCGAATCCGGGGCATTGCAATGGCTGACCCCGGAGCAGACCGCCGGAAAGAAGCATCCGTTCCTGTTGAGCCAGGGCGAATCGATCGAGAATCGGACCTGGATTCCCGACCCAGGATTCGCCGGGAATCCGGCAAAGCTGGGAAGCCTGGATCAGCGTACCAAGCGGGCTGACCGCGGTGATGAGCGCTGAGAAGGGCGACAAGGCGGATCCAACCCCGCCGCCGCCAAACCGGTCGAGCTTCTATTTCAGCATGGACAAGCCGGTTGCGCCTTACCTGATCGCGATTGCGGCCGGCGATCTCGCGTTCAAGCAGCTCGGTCCGCGCACCGGCGTCTGGACGGAGCCGGTGATGCTCGACAAAGCGGCCGCGGAACTTTCCGATACCGAGAAGATGGTCGAGGCCGCAGAAGCCCTGTTCGGCCCCTACCAGTGGGGCCGCTACGACATGCTCGTACTGCCGCCCTCCTTCCCGATGGGCGGAATGGAGAATCCGACGCTCACCTTCCTCACGCCGACCTTTATCGCCGGGGACAAGAGCCTGGTCAGCTTGATCGCCCACGAATTGGCCCACAGTTGGTCGGGCAACCTCGCGACCAACGCCACCTGGGCCGACTTCTGGCTCAACGAAGGCATGACCACCTATGCCGAGCGGAGGATCATCGAGCAGGTCTATGGTCCGAAGGTGGCCGAGCAACAGGTCGCGCTTGGCCTGGACGCGATGAACAAGGCGATCGAGGACAACGGTGGGCCTACAAATCCCGACACGCGCCTTCACATCGACCTCAAGGGCCGCCACCCCGACGCAGGGCTGACCGACGTCGCCTATGAGAAAGGCGCGGCCTTCCTTCGAACGATCGAAAAGACCGTAGGCCGCGAGCGGTTCGACGAGTGGCTGAAGGGCTGGTTCAACCGGCATATGTTCAAGCCGGTGACGACCAGTATCTTCCTGGCCGATATTCGTGAGAATCTGGTGAAGGGCGACCAGGCGCTTGAAGAGAAGTTGCAGCTTGATCGCTGGGTCTATGAGCCCGGAATTCCCAGCAATATTGCCTTGGCCGACCCCAATGCATTTGCAGCGGTCGATTCGGCGGTGGCGGCTTTCAAATCCGGGAAGCTCCCCGATGCCGCGACCTGGAGCGGCTGGACCACCGACGAGCGGCTGCGGTTCCTAAATCGGATCGACCCGAAACAGCCGGCCGAGCGGTTGGCGGCGCTCGACGGAGCGTTCAACCTGTCGCGCGCGGGCAACAATGAGCTGCGTTTCGCTTACCTTACGCTCGCGGTGAACAACCGGTTCGATCCGGCGGTGCCGGCGCTTGAGGAATTCCTGGCAATGCAGGGGCGGCGGAAGTTCGTACGGCCGTTGATTACCGCTCTGGCGAAGGATCCCGCGTGGGGACGGCCGATTGCGGAGCGGATTTATGCCAAAAACCGATCATCCTACCACCCTGTAACAACCCGCGACCTCGACAAATTGGGGCTCCTTCCAGAGGGGAAATCGCCAAACCTTTAACCGCGAAGTAACGCTCTTTGGCCTATCTGCTGTCTATTCAGACAAGCGGATGACCGGATGTACGAGGCTCCAGACCGTTACAAGCGTATGATTTCGGCGCGCCTGCCCGACGGCGAATCGCTGGGCGTAACGTCGCGCGAGAGCGACGAGGGCAGCAGTCCGCTGCGCGACGCGCAGCTGATTGCCCGCGGTCAGTTCGCTCCATTTTTCGCCGCCGCCAACAGCGTTGCGGCGCTGTTCATGGCGATGATTCTCTATGGACATGTCGACGCCGCCTATCTGGGCGGCTGGGTCCTCGCGGTGGTCGGCACCAACCTCGGCACAATGCAGCTTGCTCGTACGCAGGCAGTGACCCATGTCGGTCGATCAGGGCGCAAGGTGCCCAGGCTACTCATGCTCGGCGATGTCGTCCTCCGCGCCCTCCTCTGGCTTTCTCTCCCTGTCCTCGCATTTCCTTCGATAGGAGCGGGAAGCCAGGCGGTTGCAGCAACGCTCATCGCTGGCCTTGGCATCGCGGCGCTCGGCCTGGTGGTCGTGCCTACCTGTGTTACCGCCTGGATGGCGATCTTCACCGCCGGCTTGAGCTATTCACTGTTGGTGGGCCGCAGTTCGGTCCCGTTCGATGCCATGCTGGCCATCCTGTTCACGCTGGGCGTCGCAATCGTCGGGGTTCTGACCGTTGCGCGCTGGGCGTTTGGGCAGCTCAAGACCAATGCCGACTTCGGCTCGCAGTCCGAAAGCGCCAGCCTGCTGCTCCAGGAATATGAGCAGCGCGGCGTTGGCTGGCTGTGGCAGGTCGATGGCGAAAATCGCGTAACCTATATTTCCAGCCGAATGACCGCACTGCTCGGTCGTCCGGCTGGCCAATTGCTCGGCCATTCGCTTCCTGCCTTGCTTGGCGGTCATGCCGAGCTGGGCCGCGTATTGTTCGAAAAGCAGCCATTCAATTCGCTAGAGATGGAGCTGAAGACCGCCCGCGGTCCCACGCTGGATTTCGATCGCGGGAGACCCGATCGTCGACACGGCTGGCCGCTTCGAAGGCTTCCGCGGTGTCGGCAGCGACATCACCGAAATCCGCCAGACCCAGGAGCGGCTGACCCACCTGGCCAACATGGATGTGCTTTCGGGGCTGCCCAACCGTGGGCGGGTCCGCCAGCTTGCTCGGTGAGGCACTTCGCCAGGCAACCACCAGCAATGTGCCATGCGCGATCATGTTCCTCGATCTCGACGGTTTCAAGCCGGTCAACGACACGTTCGGCCACCCCAAGGGCGACGCAGTGCTTCAGGCGGTTGCCAAGCGCTTGTGTGACCAGGTCGGCTCCGACGGCCACGTCGGTCGAATGGGTGGCGACGAATTTGCGATCGTCATCACCGACGCCCAATCCCGCCATAAGGTCGAGCAGCTCGCCGACAGCATCATCAAGGCGATCGCCGAGCCCTATATGATCGATCAGACCGAAATTCGCATCGGCGTATCGATCGGCTGTGCCTTTGGCCCGATCGACGGGGCAACGGTCGACGACCTCATCCTCAAGGCCGACCTTGCGCTTGTATGAAGCAAAGGGCGCGGGCCGCGGCGTCGCCAAATATTTCTCTTCGGAGCTGCAAACCGAACAGGACGACCGCGTCCGCCTGGAAACCGATCTTCGGGGCGCGATCGCCGCCAAGCAGTTCCACCTGGTCTACCAGCCGCTGGTCAACGCCAAGACGCAGAAGCTGATCGGGTTCGAGGCTCTCATTCGCTGGAACCATCCGCAGCGCGGCTTCGTCCCGCCCAACGTCTTCATCCCGGTCGCGGAAGAGAGCGGCCTGATGCCGGTGATCGGCGAATGGGTCATCGAAGAAGCCTGCCGTGCCGCCGCCACCTGGCCGGAACCGATCACGGTGGCGCTCAACATCAGCCCCAAGCAGATCATCCTGCCCGCGTTGCCCAATGTCGTCAGCCAGGCGCTCGGCCGTCACAAGGTTCCCGCCAACCGGATCGAGCTGGAAGTGACCGAAGGCGTGTTCCTCGGCGACAATGGCCAGACGCTCGATGTACTGAGGCGCCTTCGCACGCTGGGCGTCGGAATCGCGCTCGACGATTTCGGCACCGGCTATTCATCGATCGGCTATTTGAACAAGGCGGTGTTCCACAAGCTGAAGATCGACGGCAGCTTCGTTCGCGAGGCCGGCTCGCGGCCGGAAAATGTCGCGATCATCCAGTCGATCGTCCAGCTCGCCAAATCGTTCCGCATGTCGATCACCGCCGAGGGCGTCGAGACGGCCGAAGACTTCGAGCGGATGCGCGATCTCGGCTGCGACACCATCCAGGGCTATCTGTTCGGCCGACCGCTGAGCTACGAACGCGCAAACCAGATGGTACTTGGCCTCGGCGCCAAGCGAATGGCCGGCTAACGACTGGCCTTTCGCCAATAAGGCCCAACTTTCCGCAATTTATTTAAGTAGCTCTTGGCTGCACGCAGGTAGCGGGTCGCATCCATCTCAATCAGCCATGGTTGCGGTGCACTTCCGAGCAGCGCTTGCCTGGTTGCAAGATCGTTGAGGCAGCCCAACGAGTCCTGCACCCCTTCGGCCGCATCGGCAAACGTCTCCTGGGCGGCTCCTGCATGGCGGAACGGCTCCTCCAGGAACTGCAGCGCGTAGCGGATCTTCTTGGTGTCAATGCGGAGCCGATGCCGCTCGCTAACCGTCAGAAGCGAAAGATCGGCGCCGCGCTCTTCGATCTTTTCCCAAAGTTTATCGAGCCGCATGACGGCGAACGGAACCAGCCGCTTGCCTGCTTTCTTTCTGTTCCGCCACTCACCAGTGTGCGTCCAGGCAAGAAGGTCCAGAACGAAGACGCGGAAGACGCGTGAATTGAGCTTTCGCAGTATCCGCACGTAGAGCAGGCGGCGATCCCGCTCCAGGTGATCGCGGGCCGGATCGCCTTGCCGCATGGCGGTCAGGATCACGTCGATGTTCCGAGCTGCCCCCAGCTCGCGAGTGAATCTCCGAAGCCGGTCGGTTACTTTGGTAAATTCATCATCCTTCACGATGGGCCGGAACAGCCACAGCGCGGAGCGTATCCGGCGGATGGCAACTCGCAGTTGGTGGAGCGATTCCGGATCCCCATGATTGATGAACAAGGACTCATTGATACGAAAGTGCTTGAGACAGGCGGTTACGATCGCGGCAAAGCCCTCCGCGACGCTGGCCTTTTCGCCGAGATCGACCCGCGTCGCCTTGACCGGCTTGCTTTGTCGGCCGTCAGCCAGGGCGAACCCTCGCTCCGACTTGGCAAGTACCCCGAGCTTGACCGGAAGGCTTGCACCGATCCGGTTGGCCGCCGCAAACAGGGCGCCCAGTTCGCCGGCCTTGAGCTCAAGCTCCAGCTCATGGATCGGCTCGGTCACTCCACCAGCCTCGACCAGTCCCTCGTCAAAGGTGATTTCGATCGTGGCGCCGGTGGGCCGTGCAATCCAAGTTGACCGGGTCACCTCGGTGCGCACGACCGGTACAAGATGGCGAAACTGACGAGCCTTGATCAGGGCGTTCAAAGATGTGCCGACGATGGCCTGGAGATCCGGTTGCGGTCCGGCTACGTCCGCTTCCCATTCTTCGCGGTCGAACAGGCCTGCGCTTTCACCCGAATGCTTGATCGTTTGAATCCATCGATCACCTTCATGGCGGACCCGAAGAACCCAGCCGTGCCTGCGAAGCTTGCCTTTGGGGGTGTCGAAATAAATCGAAGTCTGCTGCGCGCGGTGCGGCTTTTGGCGCAACAGTGGGTGCGATTTCAATTTGCCGACTTGCGCCGGATCGATTTCGAGCTTGAGTTCGACCTCGCGGGCCATGAGTTGCGCCTTGGTACTATCCAGCCGTCCGTGCAAGCGCCGCACGGACCGCGTCCTCCAGCATCGCCGCGCGAAACGGCTTTGCCAGAATATTGGCATCGGGCGCGACCTTTCGGATCGCATCGGTCTCATTGTAGCCGGAGACGAACAGGATCGGCTGGTCGGGCTTCGTCGCCACGATGTGAGCCGCAACCTCGGCGCCCGACAGGCCGGGCATAATATAATCGATAACCACCAGGTCGGGGTGACTGGCTCCGAACAATTCGATTCCGTCGACCCCATCGGCGGCTTCGATCACGTTGTGGCCATATTCCTCGAGGCTTGCGACGATGAACTGTCGAACATCCTCATCATCATCGATCACCAACACTGTTGCGGTTCCTCGGCCACGGCGCATTTCGTCGCCGGTCTTGCCGCCGCTCGCCGGCACCTCGGCGTCCCGATCGGAACGACGGAAGTAAAGTCTTACCGTTGTGCCAACTCCCGGCTCGCTCTCGATCCGTGCCGCACCACCCGACTGGCGTGCCATGCCGTAGACCATCGACAGGCCAAGCCCGGTCCCCTTGCCGACCTCCTTGGTGGTGAAGAAGGGATCAAATGCGCGCGCCGCAACTTCCGGAGACATGCCTTCGCCCGTGTCGGTGATCGACAGTTCGACATAGGTGCCCGGTTCCAGCTCGGGATCATCACTGATCCGACGCTTGCGGCTGCTGATGGTCAGGGTGCCGCCCTCAGGCATGGCGTCGCGGGCGTTAATGGCGAGGTTGAGGACCGCAACCTCCACTTGGGTCGGGTCGGCCAGCACCGGCATCAAATGCGGGTCAAGGTCGAATATCTTTTCGATCCCCGGGCCGAGCACGTTGCGGAGCAGCGGCCGCATTTCTTCAATCAAGGGGGCGACATAGGTTGGCTTGACCTCAAGTCGCTGGACCCGGCTGAAGGCAAGCAACTGGCCGGTCAGTCTCGCCCCCCGCTCGGCCGCCGCCAGCGCATTGGTCGCATATCGCAGCAGCCGTTCATCGCCGACCTGCTTTGAAATCATGTCCAGGCCGCCGACGATCACCGTCAACAAATTGTTGAAATCATGGGCGATCCCGCCAGTCAGCTGGCCGAGCGCTTCCATCTTCTGGCTCTGGCGAAGCTGGTCCTGAGCGTGAGTGAGCTCGGCGGTGCGCTCGGCCACCTGCCGCTGCAGCTCAAGCTCGGCCTCCTTGGCCTCGGTTACGTCGCTGGCGGCGCCGATGAAGCCCGAAAGGTTACCATCGGCTCCAAATCTCGGCTGGGAAACCGACCGAAGCCAGCGCCACTCTCCATCGTAGCGCAGGTAGCGCGCCTCGAGCGTGAAGGGCTTCAGGCTCGCCTCCCCGGCGATGCTCTCTGCGACGAGGCGTTCCTGGTCGTCGGGGTGGATCCGCCCGCGCCAATCGAGCAGCCGGGCCTCCTCGCGCGTCAACCCGGCAAATTCGACATAGGCGTCGTTGACGAAGTCCCGGGTGCGATCGAGCCGGGTCACCCACATCATCACGGGCGCCGAATCGGCAATTCTCCGAAATCGAGCTTCACTTTCCTTGAGCGCGCGCTCGGCCGTTCGCTGCTCGGTAATGTCCTGCACCAGGAGAATAATCCCGACCACTTCGCCGCGGGCATTTGTCTGCGGGACATAGTCGGCCTGGACCGCAAGGAGCCCGCGCGTTGGATGATTGAAGTCAGCGGCGAACCATTGGCGCTCACCTGCAAATGCCGCCGCGATCAAAGGACGGCGAGCCTCATAGGTCTTGTCGCCCAGCATTTCACGCATGGTCCGGCCGAGCATTTCACGGCGAGGCCGTTCAAACCAATCGGCCAGCGCCCGATTGATGAACCGATAATGTTCTGTCCGGTCGACAAATCCAATCATGATCGGAAGCGCGTCGGCGACGGATAAGATCTGGGAGAAATCGAAGGATCCGCCGAGGTTGGGCAGCATATTGGCGACCGCGGCCGTTTCCAGAGCGTCGGTCTTCTGCCGTCGCTTCTTCACGGCTCCGCCCGTAGGCGAATCATTTTTCCCCCGGCCTGCCATCGGCTGACGCTGCGCCCATTTGCTGCCGGAGTCACGCGCCTGTGGATAAGTTTCGGGCAAGCCATGCCGCGTCAATCGCAGCTCAGGACCCGGCCGGTTGGTGCATCTTAGTCGAAGTGGAGTCGACGATAGCTGCCACGAAAATAGAGTAGCGGGTCCAGCCCGGGCTCAAACGTCGCCTTCTTCACTTCGCCGACAAGGATATAGTGATCGCCGCCGTCATGGATCGCGTGGCGCGCGCACTCGAACACCGACAGCGAATCCATCAGCACTGGAACGCCATGCTCTCCTAACGCCCAGGGGGTGCAGCCAAACCGGTCCTCGACCCGGGTCGAAAAGGTGATCGATGCCGGCTGCTGGCCGGTCTGGAGCACATTCACCGCGAAATGCTCTGCCTCGCTCAGCGGCCCGGCACTCGCTGCCGCCTTGGCTACGCAGACCAGCAACAGCGGTGGTTCGAGGCTGAGCGAGGTGAAGCTGTTGGCCGTGAGGCCCACCGGGTGGCCGTTGCCGTCCAGGCAGGTGACCACCGTCACTCCGGTCGCGAAGCAGCCGAGCGCATCGCGCAGGGTGCGCGGGTCGGAGCCGGTTCGATATTCGCGGGCAACGGGTGCGTCGGTCATCGCCGCCGCCATAGCCGCCAAGGTTCGACCCGTCACCCTGCGAGGATGCTCAGTCCGGCCAGGTCGAGCGCTTCCAACTCGGCAGCCACATCGTCCAGCGAATCCGAGACGAAATAAAGCGGCTGGAAAGCATCGCTTCTGTACCCGGTGGCAGCAGCATCGCTGAGCGTAAAGCGGGGGCGCGGCACGTCGGCTTCAATCGCAAAGTGCGCCTCGCCAAAGCTGGAGGCCAGGCCGGCGCCCAGGATCTTCACCTCGCCGCACTCGCGTGCCAGGCCGAATTCGACCGTATGCCAGTAAAGGCGCGAAATGGTGTCGCCGTGGCCGTTTGCGACTGCCTGCACTCCGAGCCGCCCCATCGTCTCCATCAGCCGGGCTACCGGACCATGCGCCAGCATCGGTACGTGGCCGAAGATGTCGTGGAAGCAGTCGGGTTCTTCCAGGTAATCGAGGCTTTCGGCCGAGCGGATGAAATTGCCGATCGGGAACCTGCGCTCGGCAAGCATCGAGAAGAATGCGTCGTCGGGCACCAGTCCCGGCACCGAGACACAGCGCCAACCCGTCAACGGTTCAAGCCGCGAGTTCAATCGGTCGAGGTCGGGAATTCCGGGCTCGTCGAGCCCAAGCTTGGTGATCCCATCCAGGAACGGCAAAACGATTCGCGTGCCCAGGTACGGAACCTGCCGCTGGAACAACTGTGTCCCACACGCCATGGTCTTCCTGGCTGAAATGCTCCCAGTTTTGCGGGACCAGATATTCGCGCCATGCGGCCGGAAGGCGGTCGGCGGTCTGGGCGAATTCGGGTTGGAACATCATTAACTCCTGCGGGTGAAGGCAATAAAAAACCCCGCCGAAGCGAGGCTTGGCGGGGCGGTGGTCCGTTGGTCTGAGCGCGCTGCCTCAGCCGGTCTCCACCGCAATGCGATAATAACGAACTGCGGCCGACCGGGCGGTCGGCGAAGCAAGGTTGGAAGGCGCAAACAATGTCATCGCCTACAGTCTATCGCATCGGAGATGTGAACGGAAGATAGATATTAGGTGCGGGCGCTTGCGCCGCGAATGGCTACCGAGCAAGATTGCTCCATGCTTACCCAGAAGACGCGATATGCGCTTCGCGCCCTTCTCTACCTCATAGAGGAGGGTCATGGGGACGCGGTCCAGCTTCCGCGGATCGCCGAGACCCAGAAAATCCCGCGCAAATTCCTCGAACTCATTATGCTGGACCTCAAGGCGCTCGGCATCGTCAAAAGCGTCCGCGGCCCCAAGGGCGGGTATCGCCTGACCCGCCATCCACGAGGTATTTCGTTCGGCGAGGTCATTCGCGGCCTGGAGGGCCCGATTGCGCTGGTGCCTTGCGCCAGTGTCAATTTCTACAAGCGTTGTGGCGATTGCCATGACGAGGCTACCTGCGCCATCAGGCGGCTATTCGTCCTGGTCCGCGACCGCAGTCTCGACGTGCTCAATTCGGTCAGCCTTGAAGACGGCGCCAGATGGGAACTTCGGGTAGCCGACTCCGCCACCGACCATGGCCATTCCGGCGATCCGCTCGCCGCCGACTGGCAAATCTGAACCCCAAGCCGGGGGTCGGGCCAGCCGAAACTCCCGGCGAGCAGGTCAAGCCATTCGATTGATTGCCCCGGCCAATGACAGGTCTCGCTCCGTTACGCCGCCGGCGTCATGGGTCGTCAAACGGAAGTCGACCCGGTTCCAGACGCTGGTGAATTCGGGATGATGATCGACCTTCTCCGCGTGCATCGCGACGCGGGTCAGGAAGGCGAAGGCCTCGGCAAAATCCGTGAAGCGGAAGCTCTTCTCCAGGGCCGTGCCGTCCTCGCTCAGCGTCCAACCGTCGGGAATATCCATGGGCCTGCCCTACGCCTTGCAAAGCGTCGATGCCAAGCGCAGATGGGCGGCACGAAAAGGAGTGACTTCACATGGCTGCCACCGCCCCGTCCGTCGAGCTCGGCCCGCTGGGTCTTGAGAATCCGATGGGCACCGACGGCTTCGAATTCGTCGAATATGCCGCGCCCGATCCTGAGCTGCTGCGCGGCCTGTTCACCAAGATGGGCTTCCCTGCGGTCGCCCGGCACAAGCGCAAGAACGTCACGCTCCATCGACAGGGCGACATCAACTTCATCATCAATGCCGAGCCGGACAGCTTCGCCGCCCACTTCGCGCGCGAGCATGGACCGAGCGCCTGCGCCATGGCCTTTCGGGTCAAGGACGCGAAGGCTGCGCACGACCGGGCGATGGGCCTCGGCGCGACCGACGTTCACAACGATGTCGCAGAGGGCGAGCTCGACATTCCGGCGATCGAGGGGATCGGCGGATCGATCCTCTACCTGGTCGACCGCTATGGCGACAAAGGCACCATCTACGACATCGATTTCGACTTCTTCCCCGACGCCGCCGAGCTGGAGGCGAGCAATGGCACGCACCTCACCTATCTCGATCACCTGACCCACAATGTGAACCGCGGGCGGATGAACCATTGGGCCGAATTCTACGAGCGGCTCTTCAACTTCCGGAGATCCGCTACTTCGACATCGAAGGGAAGGTCACCGGCCTCTTCTCCAAGGCGATGACCAGCCCGTGCGGCAAGATCCGCATCCCCCTGAACGAGAGCCAGGACGACAAGAGCCAGATCGAGGAGTTCCTGCGCGAATATAAGGGCGAAGGCATCCAGCACATCGCGCTGGGCAGCGACGACATCTACCAGACGCGTCGACATCCTCCGTTCGCGCGGCATTCCTTTCCAGGACACGCCCGACACCTATTACGAGCTGGTCGACGAGCGGGTGAAGGACCATGGCGAGCCGACCGCGGAGCTGGAAAAGCGCCGCATCCTGGTCGACGGCGCGCCGACCGAGGGCCAGGGCCTGCTGCTGCAGATCTTCACCCAGAATGTGATCGGCCCGATCTTCTTCGAGATCATCCAGCGCAAGGGCAACGAGGGCTTCGGCGAGGGCAATTTCAAGGCGCTGTTCGAATCGATCGAGCTCGACCAGATCCGCCGCGGAGTGATTGACGCCGAATGAGCGCCAGCGAAGCCGACGTGCTCGCCCGGCGCGTCGCCGACACCATGTTGTCGAAGGAAGGCACCGGCCCCAGCTGGGGACTGGTCATCGAGGAAGCGCGTGAGGGATATTCGCGGGTGCGGATGCTGCTCCGCCCCGACATGGCCAATGGCCACGGCATCGTCCACGGCGGGATGATCTTCAGCCTCGCCGACAGCGCCTTCGCCTATGCCTGCAACAGCCGCAACGCGACCACCGTGGCGGCACATGCATCGATCAGCTTCCTGTCGCCGGCCAAGGTCGGCGAAACCCTTGTTGCCGAGGCAGAGGAGCGCGCTCGTAGTGGCCGCAGCGGGGTTTATGCCGTACGAGTAAAGGCTGACGATGGACGCACCGTCGCCGAATTCCAGGGCCTGTCGCGCGAAATTGGCGGAGCGATCATCGAGGCATAGTACTTGCCGGTTGTGGGCCACGACCCTAGGTGACGCGCATGAAAGAAGCCTTTATCTGCGACGCCATCCGAACGCCCATCGGCCGCTATGGCGGTGCACTTGAGCTCGATCCGCGCCGACGATCTTGCCGCAATTCCGATCCGTGCGCTCAAGGAACGCAATCACCAGGTCGACTGGCTGGCGCTCGACGACATCATCCTCGGCTGCGCCAACCAGGCCGGCGAGGACAATCGCAACCTGGCGCGGATGGCCGGACTGCTCGCTGGCCTTCCGGACAGTTCGGGCGGAGTGACGCTTAACCGCCTGTGCGGTTCGGGCCTGGACGCGGTGGCAATGGCGGCGCGGGCGATCCGCGGCGGCGATGCCGAACTGATCATCGCCGGCGGCAGCGAAAGCATGAGCCGCGCGCCGTTCGTCATGCCCAAGGCGATGAGCGCGTTCGACCGCAACGCCGAGATTTACGACACCACCATCGGCTGGCGCTTCGTCAACCCGAAGATGCGCGATCGAATATGGTGACGACACAATGCCCTCGACGGCCGAGAATGTCGCCGAAGAGTATCAGATCAGCCGCGAGGACCAGGACAAGTTCGCGATGCGCAGCCAGCAGAAAACGGCGGCAGCGCAGAAGAATGGGCGGCTGCCGAAGGAAATCGTCGCGGTCACGATCCCGCAGCGCAAGGGCGATGCGATTGTCGTCGACACCGACGAGCATCCGCGCCTGACCAGCCTCGAAGCGCTCGCCCGGCTGAAGCCGATCGTCCGCGGCGATGGGTCGGTTACCGCCGGCAATGCCTCAGGGGTAAACGATGGTGCGGCTGCGCTGATCATCGCCAGTGAGGAAGCGGCCAAACGCCACGGCCTGACCCCGCGCGCGCGGATCTTGGGAGCGGCGGTTGCCGGAGTGCCGCCGCGCATCATGGGCATCGGCCCTGCTCCGGCAACCGAGAAATTGCTCGCCCGGCTCAGTTTGAACATCGCCGACATCGACGTGATCGAACTCAACGAAGCCTTTGCCGCCCAAGGGCTGGCTGTGATGCGCCAGCTAGGGCTGGAGGATGAGGATCCCCGCGTGAACCCCAATGGCGGTGCGATCGCGCTCGGCCACCCGCTCGGCATGTCGGGCGCGCGGCTCGCGCTGACCGCGACCGAAGAGCTGCAGCAAGGTTCGGGTCGCTATGCGCTCGCCACCATGTGCATCGGCGTCGGCCAGGGAATCGCGCTGGCGCTCGAGCGAGTGTAGTGGGCGTTCGCGACATCTGGACCGTCCTCAAGGGCGTTCCCGATCCGGAAATCCCGGCCGTGTCGGTGCTCGACCTTGGAATTGTCCGCTCGGTTGAAGAAGACAGGGTGATCATCACCCCGACCTATTCGGGCTGTCCCGCCACCCAGTTCATAGAACAAAGCATCCGCGACGCTCTCGACGCCGCCGGCTACCGCGACGTTGAGATCGAAACCCGGCTCGCCCCGCCATGGACAACCGACTGGATCACCGAGGAAGGCAAGGCCAAGCTTCTTGCCTATGGAATTGCCCCGCCTGACCTGGCCAAGTCGGCGACCTGCCCTCAGTGCGGATCGACCAATACCGAGGAGGTCAGCCGCTTCGGTTCAACCCCGTGCAAGGCGCAATGGCGCTGCAAGGACTGCCTGGAGCCGTTCGACCGGTTCAAGTGCCATTAGCCGCACTGCCCCCGGTGCAGCAGCTTGTGATCCGCCAACACCAGCGCAACCATCGCCTCGACGACCGGCGCGCCGCGTATTCCGACGCAAGGATCGTGGCGTCCCTGGTCTGCATCGCCTCGCGGCCTGGCATCGACGCTCGGCACCGGCATGCCGATCGACGAGGTCGGCTTGAAGGCAACCCGAACGACGATTGCCTTGCCGGTCGAAATGCCGCCGTCGATCCCGCCGCTGGTTTGCTTGAGCATCGCCACGCTCGGCATTCTCGCTGCCTCGCGACCGCGCCGGCGGCAAACCCCTCGCCGATCTCGACGCCCTTGACCGCATTGATGCCCATGCAGGCCGCCGCCAGCTCGGCATCGAGCTTGGCATAGACCGGAGCGCCCCAGCCGGCGGGAACTCCGGTCGCGACGCATTCGACGATCGCGCCAAGGCTGTCGCCCGCCGCCCGCGCTTCGTCGAGCATCGTTTCCCAGCGACTCTCGTCCGCCTCGCCGCCGATCTCGACCACTGCTGCGGCAATCTCGACTTCGGGTATGACCAGCCGAGCTACGGCACCGCCGGCGACCCGCATCGCGGTTTCACGCGCCGAAGCCCGCCCCCCGCCACGGGGATCGCGAAAACCGTATTTGGCATCGTAAGTGATAGTCGGCATGGCCCGGCCGGTAGGGCGCGTCGGCGGGATAGTCGGCACTGCGGGCGTCGACATTCTCGATCATCATCGCGATCGGCGTGCCGGTGGTCCTGCCCTCATAAACGCCGGAAAGGATGCGTACCCGGTCCGGCTCCTGGCGCGGCGAAACATTCTTCGACGTGCCCGGCCGGCGAAGATCGAGGAAGCGCTGCACCCACGGCTCGTCGAGCTCCAGCCCCGGCGGGCAGCCATCGACGACGCAGCCGATCGCCGGCCCATGGCTCTCGCCCCAGGTCGTCAGGCGGAACAGATGGCCGAAGCTGTTGATGCTCATCCGATGTCGGCTCCCAAGGACAGCATCACATCCGTAAAGCCGGGGAAGCTGGTGGCAATCATCTCGGCCTCGATCGACCTCGACCGGTTGCTCGGCGGCCAGGCCGAGCGTCAGGAACGCCATTGCAATGCGATGATCGCCTTGGGTGGCAATGCTGGCGCCGCCACGCACTCGTCCCCGGCCGAAAATACGCAGCGCGTCCCCCTCCGCGATCGCAACGACCCCGCAGGCCGCGAGCCCGGCGACGATGGCGCCCAATCGATCGCTTTCCTTGACCCGCAACTCACTCAACCCCTCGATCAGGCTCTCGCCATCGGCAAAGGCGCAAGCGACCGCCAGCGCTGGAATCTCGTCGATCATCGCCGGAATTTGCTCGGGCTTCACATGGCAAGGTTGCAACGCGGAATGACGAAGCCGAACGTCGGCGACGATTTCGCCCGACTGCAGATGCTCGTTCGAGAGTTCGATGTCGGCGCCCATGGTTTCCATCGTTTCGTAGAGCCCGGTTCGCAGCGGATTGACCAGCATGCCGCGAACCAGCACGTCGGATCCCGGCACGATCGCCGCGGCGACAAGAGGAAATGCGGCCGAAGAGGGATCGGCGCCAATCCTGATATCGCATCCCGCAAGCATCCGACGCCGACCGAACCGGGTCACTTGGCCCTCAGGGCTTGCCGATATCTCAAGCTCGCATCCGAACTGGGCCAGCATCAGTTCACTGTGATTTCGGCTCGGGATCGGTTCGGTGACGGATACCGGTGCATTCGTCGCAAGTCCCGCGAGCAGGATCGCCGACTTGACCTGGGCCGAGGCGGGGACATTGCGATGATCGATGCCCCCCAGTTGCGAACCCTGGACGGTCAGCGGCAGCCTGTCGCCACCTTCGATCCGGGCGCCCATCCGCTCGAGCGGAAGGGTAACCCGCTGCATCGGGCGAGCGGCCAGCGAGGCATCCCCGACAAAAACGGCGCGAACCTCCGGCATTCCAGCCACCGCGCCCATGAGGAGTCGGGCGGTCGTCCCGCTGTTACCGCAATCGACCGAGCAGTGCGCGCGCCACGGCCCGCCGCGGATCAGCCATTCGCCGCGATCGACTCTCGCCCCGAATGCCTCGATCGCTCGCGCCGTCGCCAGCACGTCGTCACTTTCGAGCAAGCCGCTGATCCGCGTTTCACCGTCCGCCATCGCGCCGAGGATAAGGGCGCGGTGCGAGCAGCTTTTATCGCCCGGGATTGCCGCCTCGCCGTTAAGTGACGAGCCCGGTGTCGCGACGATCTTCAACCAAGCAGCTCCGCGACGTGCGCAGCAAGATCGATCGCCTGGGCCCGGTTGAGACGCGGATCGCAAGCTGTAAGCCAATTCTTTTCAAGCTCGTCGATCGAAGCCGGCCCGCGCCCGCCAATACATTCGGTTACGTCGAGCGCGCTCATCTCAAGGTGCAGCCCGCCGCCATGCACGCCCTCGGCCCTGGCAATGGCAAAGAAAGCGTCGATCTCGACAAGGATGTCGGGCAGCCTGCGTACCTTGCGCTTGCCGGTCATGCTGGTGTTGCCGTGCATCGGATCGATCGTCCAGACGACGGCGCGCCCTGCGCCCCGAACCGCGCGCATGAGCGGGGGCAATATCTCACAGATCATCCGTGCCCCGAACCGGCCGATCAGGACCAGCTTGCCGGCGAGGTTGCGGGGGTCGAGCCGGTCGATTAGCCGCAGCAATTCGTCGGCCGTCATGGTCGGCCCGCACTTTACGCCCACCACATTTTCGATTCCGCGAAGATATTCGACATGGGCGCCGTCAAGTTGCCGAGTCCGATCGCCAAGCCACAGCATGTGTCCCGAGGTCGCCCACCACCGTCCCGCCAAATCGCGCCGGGTCAGCGGCTCCTCATAGGGGAGGAGCAAGGCCTCGTGACTGGTGTAGATCGGAGCCCCCGCCCCCCGGGCAGCGGACAGGCTGGCAGCCGTGCCGACCGATTGCATATGTGCCCGGATCATGCGCTGCGGATCCGCGCTTCGCACGGTCGCATCGAACTCGACGCCGTTGACGATATCGCCGCGATAGGCGGGCAATATGACGCCATCGTGCGTTTCGTCATGCGCGCTGCGAGGCTTGGCGAACTGCCCGGCAATCCGCGCCACTTCGACCAGGGGTCCGTCGATCGCGGGCTTGAGCCGTTGGGCCATCGCGTCGAACAGGCCGGCAATACCCGCCACCTGCTCCGCGACCGGATCGCCAAAGCTTTCCGCGCAGTCGCCGCCCTGAAGGAGGAAGCCCCGCCCTTCGGCCAGCTCGGCCATGACGGCGCGCAGCCGCGCCGCATCCTCATGGTCGACGACCGGTGCAGCGCCGGAAAGCCGCGCTTCGACTGCGCTCAACAATTTTTCATCAGCATATGTCGGCATCTGGCGGGCCGGTCGGCCGCGCCAGCTGGCCGGGAACCAGCCGAGGTTTGAAACAAGCGTCGCACTCATCGCTTCGCGCCCTAGCGCAAGGCTCGCCGCTTGCCAAAGCGCGACGCGACGGCTTTGCTCATGTTTGGAGGGGAACCGATGACGATCAGCTTCGACAAGGACGCCACCGTACCGGCGGCCAAACCCTGGTACCGGCACCTCTACGTCCAAGTGGTGGTCGCGATCCTGCTCGGCGTAATGATCGGCCATTTCTGGCCGGCGACCGGCGAAGCGCTGAAGCCGCTGGGCGACGGGTTCATCAAGCTGATCAAGATGATCATCGCCCCGGTGATCTTCCTGACGATCGTCACCGGCATCGCCGGCATGCGCGACCTGAGGCGAGTCGGCGAGGGTGGCATTGAAGGCGTTCGCCTACTTCCTCTTCTTCTCCACTCTGGCGCTGATCATTGGCCTCATCGTGGCCAACGTCGTCCGCCCGGGCGAAGGGCTCAACATCGATCCGGCAACGCTCGATAGTTCGAAGATCAGCGATTATTCCGCCCAGGCCCATGAGACGACGCTGATCGGCTTCCTGCTCGACATCATTCCCGACACATTTCTGTCGGCGTTGACCGCGGGGCACATTCTCCAGACCCTGCTGGCCTCCATCCTGTTCGGGATTGCGCTGGCGCTGGTCGGCGACAAGGGGACGAAAATCCTCGATCTTCTGAACGAGCTGTCGCTGGTCGTGTTCAGGCTGGTCGCGATCATCATGGCAGTCGCCCCGATCGGTGCGTTCGGAGCGATGGCCTTCACCATTGGCAAATACGGAATCGGCACGCTCGCAAACCTCGCCACCTGGTCGCGACCTTCTATGCGACAGCACTGCTTTTCGTGCTGGTCGTTCTCGGAACGGTCGCGAGGCTTGCCGGCTTCTCCATCTTCAAGCTGATAGGCTATCTCAAGGCCGAGCTGTTGCTGGTGCTTGGGACCTCTTCCAGCGAAAGCGCCCTGCCCTCGCTCATCGAGAAACTGGAACGAGCCGGCTGTCCCAAGTCGATCGTCGGGCTGGTCGTGCCCACCGGCTACTCATTCAACCTCGACGGCACCAACATCTACATGACCCTGGCTGCGCTGTTCATCGCTCAGGCCACTGGAGTGCATCTCAGCCTTGGCGACCAGTTGCTTCTGCTGTCGGTCGCGATGCTTTCATCGAAAGGCGCGGCGGGCGTCACCGGGGCTGGCTTCATCACTTTAGCAGCGACCTTGTCGATCGTGCCCTCGGTACCGGTCGCGGGGATGGCGCTGATCCTAGGCATCGACCGCTTCATGAGCGAGTGCCGAAGCCTTACCAACTTCATCGGCAACGCGGTCGCCACCGTGGTCGTCACCCGCTGGGAAGGCGCGCTCGACCAGGAGCAATTCGATGCGGCGCTCGCGGGAGAATTGCCGAGCGTCGACCGGCTCGATCCAGCGGAAATCGCCGCCTGACTGCGGGCGCAACAGTCCGCGCCAAATCATCCGAGAATTGCTGCACTGCAAAAAACTTTTTGTGCGAGCGCGAACGTGGTAGAAACCAGAGCCCGTTCCAATCGTTAGGACATATGCGGCTTATCGGCCGCCTCGCTCCTATTCACGAAACCGAGGCGTAATGTTCGAGTTTGATGCCTTGATCAATAATGACGACGATCGGATTTCCGACCGTCAAACAGCAGCGCCGTTCCGGCATCTGGCGCTGATCGGCAACGCTTTGCCGCGTCGCTGCGGATTGGCGACGTATACAAGCGACGTCGCCGATGCGCTTCGCCTGCGATACCCGGCGATGAAGCTCGACCATTACGCAATGGATGACGGGTCGGGCATCAAGTTACCCAGATCAGATTGTAACTGTCGACGCGGAAAATCCTGCCAGCTATCGCGATGCGGCCGAGCGGATAGAGGCGAGTGGAGCCGAGGCGATATGGTTGCAGCATGAATTTGGCATTTTTGGCGGAGCCGCCGGCTGCGACATCCTTGAACTCACCAGTGCAACCAGCCTGCCCCTGATCGTCACCCTCCACACGGTGCTCGAACAGCCGAGCGACGAGCAGGAAGCGGTGTTGAACCGCCTCATCGCCCGCGCCGAACGTACCATCGTCATGGCCAAGACCGGCGCACAGATTTTAGAGCGACGATACGGCGTTTCGCCGGGCCGGATCAGCGTGATCCCCCACGGCGTTCCTGATCGGCAACTTCGCGATCCTGACGAGTTGAAGCCGCAATTCGATTGGCAGGGACGCAAAGTATTGATGACGTTCGGGCTGATCACGCCCGACAAGGGCATCCGTCACATGATCGAGGCCATGCCCGCGATCATTAAGAACCATCCCGATGCGCTCTACGAAATCGTCGGCGCGACCCACCCGAATCTGGTTCGCAGCGAGGGCGAGTGTCATCGCACCATGCTGATCGATCTCGCTTCAGAGCTAGGCGTTGAGGATCACGTCCGCTTCGTCGATCGCTTCGTTGAGCAGGAGGAGCTGCTCGACATGCTCCAGGCGGCCGACATCTATGTCACGCCCTACCTCAACATGGCCCAGGTGACCTCGGGAACGCTGAGCTATGCCGTAGCAGTCGGCAAGCCGGTCATTGCTACGCCCTACGTCCATGCGCGCGAAATATTGGCCGACGGACACGGCATGATTGTCGCTCCGGGCGATCCCGCCGCCTTGGCGAAGACTACGAACGACCTGCTGTCGAATGATGAGCAGCGCCAATCGCTGGCTCGAGCCGCCTATCGCCGCGGCCGCGAGATGCTCTGGCCAAGGGTGGTTGAACGCTCGCTCGGGCAGATAGAGGAATCGTCCAAGTCCACCGTGCGCCCGCTGCTGCCGCGCTCCTCTGCGCTGCCGCTCGACGCGATACGGCGGATGACCGACGGGGTCGGTATGCTGCAGCATGCGGTCTTTTCGATGCCCGATCGAGATCACGGTTATTGCATCGATGACAATGCGCGCGCGCTGATGGTTGCGGTTCGACGCAATGACGAGGAGTCGGCCGCGCTGGCTCCGATATTCGCGGCCTTCCTCCAGCATGGCTGGAATCCCGACTTGCGCCGATTCCGCAATTTCATGGGCTATGATCGCAAGTGGCTGGAATCGTCGGGCTCCGAGGACAGCAATGGCCGCACGCTATGGGCTCTTGGCATGGCAGCGGCGCGATCGCCCTCGCCTGGCATTCGCGACTGGGCCCTGCAACTGTTCGAGGAGGCAGCGCCCCTTGCCGGCGAGCTCGGCGCTCCCCGGGCCAAGGCCTTTGCCGCGCTGGGTGGTTACGAACTGCTCCAGGCAAGACCCGATCACGAACTGTCGCGATGGCTGCTCGGACAGTCCGCTGAGCAGCTGACCCACGGCCATTTCCGCTATTCCAGGGAAGGATGGGACTGGTTCGAGCCGGAGCTTGCCTATGACAATGCTCGCCTGCCGGAGGCGCTGATCCGGGCCGGAATGGTGCTTGGAGAGCCCTCAATGGTCGAACGCGGCCTAGCCACCCTCAATTGGCTTGTGCAGCAGCAAACCGGCCCGCGCGGAACGTTCCGGCCAGTTGGATGCAAGAGCTTTAGCCGGCCTTATGCGCCGCCGCTCGCCTTCGATCAGCAACCGGTCGAAGCGGTGGCAACAATAGATGCCGCGTCTGCTGCCCATCGAGCCAGCGGACATGGGGAATGGGGCCAGGTCGCGCGCGACGCATTTGCCTGGTTCTTCGGCGACAACGACGCCGGCGCCCCCTTGGCGGATGCGAGGGACGGGAGCTGTTTCGACGGCCTGATGGCAACGGGGATCAACCGGAACCAGGGTGCGGAATCGATCTTGGCGCTCCATCTCGCCGCGCTGACGATGCGGGAGAGCTTCGGGATGACCAAACAGACTGGACAGGAGAGCCGCTCGGAAGCAGATACGAGGACCCTCGCCGCTTCCTGAGAGACTCATGATCCAATCCCAACTCCACCCGCTGCGACTGAAGGCGGACCCGTCCCGAGTCGTTGTGCGGCCGTTTCACCTTGCCTGGCAGGGCAATCAGTCCGACCCGGGCCGGGCGCGCCGGCTGGTCGATCAGCGTGCTGTCACTCGATGATCGCGAAATCGGCCGCCAACTCCGCGCGGTGATGCAGGATTTCGAACAGCGCCATTGGCAGACGCGCAAAGTCTTCCTCAACCGGTTCAAGGAGATTTGCGCGCTGCTCAATCTGTCGCTGGAAGGCATCGGCGATAAACGGCAGCAGTTGATCGGCGCCTATTTCTGTCATGAGTATAGCTACGCCGCTGCAGCGCTGATGAACCCTAGCGTCGTTCCGCACCCCGACCAATCCGGGCTTGATCGGCACACCACTCGGATCCTGCTGTCGCTGCGGGCGGTCGGCGAAGGACATATCAGCTCGATCGCCTTTAGGGAGGGGCTGGTTTCTGCAGAGGGCGGGCTGCAACTGGCGCCCGAGCCGCCGTTCGCGACGGCCGCTGACTCGCCCGAACTGGATCGGCTGATCGATGGACCGGTCACCGTCTACCGGCATGAGGACGCCAATCTGTCGGGAACGGTAATCTTTCCCGTCACGCCGGCGCAATCCAACGGGCTTGAGGATCTCCGGCTAACCCATTTCATCCATGACGATGGGCGGCAGGAATATATCGGCACCTACACCGCCTACTCGGGCAAGGGCATTCGCTCCGAAATGCTTCGGACCGATGATTTTCGGTCGATCGACCTCATTCCGTTGACCGGCGACGCGGCGCGCAACAAGGGCATGGCGCTTTTCCCGCAGAAGGTCGGCGGTCAATATATGATGCTCGGCCGCCAGGACGGGCAGAACATATTCCTGCTAAAGTCGGACGACCTTACCCATTGGGACGGCGGCACCCTGTTGATGGAGCCCAAATATGCCTGGGAGTTTATCCAGATCGGCAATTGCGGCGCGCCAATCCTGATCGACGAGGGCTGGTTGGTACTGACCCACGGCGTCGGGGCAATGAGGCAATATGCGCTCGGTGCAGTCCTGCTCGACCGCGACGATCCTTCGAAAATTATTGGCCGTACCCGCTATCCGATCCTTGAGGCGAAGGACGACGACCGCAACGGCTATGTGCCCAACGTCGTCTATACCTGCGGGGGAATGCGTGTCTGCGAACAGCTGTTCATGCCATATGGAATTTCGGACAGTTCGATTGGCTTCGCGTTCCTGCCGCTCAAGGAACTTGTAGCGGCGCTGAGTTGAGCAAGGTGCAAAAGCTCGCCACCAAGATTGTCGAAAAGCCGTGGGGCAGGCGCGGAATCGATCCCCGATTCGATGTCGAGCCCGATCGACAAGTTGGCGAGATATGGTTCGAGCCGCCGCCGGGCCGAGAGCTCGACGTGATGGCCAAATATCTCTTCACCACCGAGCGGCTGTCGATCCAGGTCCATCCCGACGATGAGACCGCGCAGGCACGCGGCTATCCTCGCGGCAAGGATGAATGTTGGATCGTGCTCGACGTTGCCGCCGATGCGGAGCTCGGGATCGGTACCGTCCGCGAACTCACCCCGGGAGAGGTGATGGCCGCGGCGCGCGATGGCTCAATCGTTGAGCTGATGGACTGGCGAAAGCCGGCAAAGGGCGACTTTATCTTCAATCCGGCCGGCACCATTCATGCGCTTGGACCTGGGCTCACGGTGCTTGAAATCCAGCAGGCCGTCGATCTTACCTATCGCCTCTATGATTATGGCCGACCGCGCGAATTGCACCTCGACGAGGCAGCCGACGTCGTCCGACCTCAACCACATTGGAATTCGCTCGATACCAGGGTCGGCGATGAAAGCCGCGTGCTGGTCGACGGTCCGCATTTCGGCGTTGCCTGGTGCGTGAAATCTCCGCCCGAGCTGCCTGCCACGTTGCACGACGTGCAGCTGCTTCCGATCGATGCGGCAGCTGGCGGGATCAATCCAGGCGAATGCGCCCTGATCGACGACGTTAGCGCGCGGAAGATTGAGCAGCGAGGGAACGTTCGTTCTCGCCTGGTCGACCGAACCAAGGAGCAGTTGATGGCCGAAGCCTATATCGTGGAAGCGCTGCGAACTGCAGGCGGGCGGCGCGGCGGCGCCTTGCGCGACTGGCATCCCGCGGATCTTGGAGCCTCTGTGCTCGATGCATTGGTCGAACGCAGCGGGATCGACCCGGCCGCGATCGAAGACGTCATTGTCGGCTGCGTCAGCCAGGTCGGCGAGCAGAGCTTCCATATCGGCCGCAACATGGTGATGGCGTCCGACCTTCCCGACAGCGTCCCGGCGGTCAGCATCGACCGCCAATGCGGCAGCTCCCAGCAAGCGCTTCACTTCGCCGCGCAGGCAGTGATGAGCGGGACGCAGGACGTGGTTATCGCCGCTGGCGTCGAAAGCATGACCCGCGTGCCGATGGGGACACCGGTCATCCTGCCGATGCAGGCGGGCATCGGCATTGGTCCATGGCCGCAAGTCGATCAAGGACCGTTACGGCGTCAATGAATTCAGCCAGTTCACCGGCGCCGAGATGATGGCGCAAATCTACGGTTTCACGCGCGAAGAGCTAGATGCCTTCGCCCTGTCCAGCCACCGCAAGGCGGCAGCAGCGGCAGACAGCGAGGCATTCGAGCGGGAAATCGTCGTCGTCGAGGGCGTCGACAAGGAAGGCAATGCACGGCACCACGACCGCGACGAAGGTATCCGCGCCGACGCAAGCCTCGAAGGCCTGGCCGAACTCAAGACCATCACCGCCAACGGCATGATCACCGCGGGCAACGCCAGCCAGGTCTGCGACGGCGCGTCGGGAGTACTGATCGTGTCGGAGCAGGCGCTCAAGCAGCACGGCCTCACCCCGATCGCGCGGATCGACAATCTGACGGTCACCGCCGGCGATCCGGTGATCATGCTGGAGGAACCGATCCCTGCGACCCGCCGTGCGCTCGAGCGGTCGGGGCGCAAGCTCGACGAAATCGACCTTTACGAGGTCAACGAGGCTTTCGCTCCGGTGCCGCTGGCCTGGCTCAAGGAAATCGGAGCCGACCCGGAGCGGCTCAACGTCAACGGCGGCGCGATCGCGCTTGGCCATCCGCTTGGGCGCGAGCGGCGCCAAGCTGATGGCGACCCTGGTCCATGCGCTGCGCGCCCGCGGCAAGCGCTATGGCCTGCAGACCATGTGCGAAGGCGGCGGCATCGCCAATGTGACGATCGTCGAGGCGCTCTGATCTCAGTGGAAGTCGCGCGACTTGGGCAGGACGCGAACGTTCCTGGGATGCCCGTGGCGTGGATAGGCTTCGCTGTGAAGGCAGTGCGCCCTTCGGTAAGGCTGCCCAGCATCGCACTGCGGTCGAACACCCGCCGAGCGATCAGGTGCATCACCCCGTCCTTGCTCCGCTGCACCTCGCCTTCCACCTCCATCAGCCGGGCGGCCATCACCGCGCGGCGATAGCGTTCGAAATCGCGCGCCCACAGCAGCACATTGGTGATGCCGGTTTCGTCCTCCAGCGTGATGAAGAGGGCATTGCCCTTGCCCGGCCGCTGGCGGATCAGCACCACGCCGGCGACCCGGATCGATTGAGCCGTTGCGCGCCTTGGTCGCTGCCGCGCAGTTCCGCACGCCCTCTCGCTCGAACGTCCCGCGCAGGAATTGCATCGGATGGCCTTTCAGCGACAGGCGAGTCACCTGGTAATCGGTGACGATCTCCTCAGGCAGCGGCATCGCCGGCAACCTGGCATCCGCCTCCTCGCCCAGCTCCGCCGCCTCGGCCGCGGCGAACAGTGGCAGCACCCCCTGCGGAGTCCGGCGCGCTTCCCACAATGCCTCGCGCCGGCCGAGCCCGATCGAGCCGCAGGCATCGGCATCGCCAAGCAGCCTCAGCGCGCGCGACGGCAGCCCGGCGCGCTGCGCCAGTTGCTCGACATGGGTGAAGCCCGCGTCCCGCGCCGCGACCAGCTTCGTCGCCCATTCCTCGCGGAAGCCGTCGATCTGGCGGAAGCCCAGGCGGATCGCGAGCGAGCCATCGTCCCGCCGCTCGAGCAGATTGTCATGGTCGCTGGCGTTGATATCCGCGCCGCGCACCTCCACTCCATGCTCGCGCGCGTCGCGGACCAGCTGGGCGGGCGCATAAAAGCCCATCGGCTGCGAATTGAGCAGCGCGCAGGTGAACACCGCCGGATGATGGCATTTGAGCCAGGCCGAAACATAGACCAGCTTGGCGAAGCTCTGGGCATGGCTTTCGGGAAACCCATAGCTTCCGAAGCCCTTGATCTGGTTGTAGCAGCGCTCCGCGAAAGCGCGATCGTAGCCGCGCCGCACCATCCCCTCGACCATCTTCGATTCATAGCGATGGATCGTTCCGACATTGCGGAAGGTGGCCATGGCCCGGCGAAGGCCATTGGCCTCGTCCGGCGTGAAGCCCGCCGCGACAATGGCAATCTTCATCGCCTGTTCCTGGAACAGCGGCACGCCGAAAGTGCGGCCGAGCACGTTCTCAATTCGTCGGCGGGATATTCCGGTCCCGGTGACGGCAGATCGGCCTTCTCCTCGCCATTGCGGCGACGAAGATAGGGGTGGACCATGTCGCCTTCGATCGGCCCGGGACGGACCAGCGCCACCTCGATCACCAAATCGTAGAAGCAGCGCGGCTTGAGCCTCGGCAGCATGTTGATCTGCGCCCGGCTTTCGACCTGGAACACGCCGATGCTGTCGCCCTTGCACAGCATGTCATAGACCGCCGGATCCTCGGGCGGGATCGTGTCGAGTTGATAATCGCCGAGCCCGTGCAACCGCATCAGATCGAAGCTTTTGCGGATGCAGGTCAGCATGCCGAGCGCCAGCACATCGACCTTCATCAGGCCCAATGCGTCGATGTCGTCCTTGTCCCATTCGATGAAGGTACGATCCTCCATCGCCGCATTGTGAATCGGGCACGATTTCATCGAGCCGCCCTTCGGTCAGCACGTAACCGCCGACATGCTGCGACAAATGCCGGGGGAAGCGCAGCAGCCGGTCGACCAGTGCCTTCATCCGCGCGATCTCGGGGTTGGCGAGCGTCAGCCCGGCCTCGGCGAACCGCTCATCCTCCAGGTCATTCTCGAAGCTACCCCAGGTCGTGTTGGCGAGCTTGGCGGTGACATCCTCCGACAGGCCCAAGCGCCTTGCCGACCTCGCGCACCGTGCTTCGCGAACGATAGTGGATCACGGTCGCGGCGATCCCCGCCCGCTCGCGGCCGTAGCGCTCGATAGATATACTGCATCACCTCCTCGCGCCGCTCATGTTCGAAATCGACATCGATGTCGGGCGGCTCGCGGCGCTCCTCGGAAAGGAAGCGGGTGAAGAGCAGGTTGTTCTCGACCGGGTCGATCGCGGTGATGCCGAGCAGGTAGCAGACCAGGCTATTGGCCGCCGACCCGCGACCCTGGCAGAGGATCGGCGGATCCTGGGCCCGGGCGAAACGGACGATGTCGTGCACGGTCAGGAAATAGTTGGCGTATTGGCATTTGCCGATGAGGCCGAACTCTTCGTCGAGCAGCTTTCGCCACTTGATAGGCAAACCGTCGGGAAAGCGGCGGTTGGCTTCCTCCATCACCAGATGCTCAAGCCAGTCTTGCGGCGTCCATCCTTCGGGCACCGGCTCATGCGGATATTCGTAGCGCAGCTGGTCGAGCGTGAAGTCGATGCGCTCCAGGAAGCTGAGGCTTTCCTCGACCGCCTCGGGGAAATCGCCGAACAGCCGCGCCATCTCCCGCGGCGACTTCAAATGCCGCTCGGCATTGGCCGCGAGCAGCCGGCCCGCCGCCTGGATCGTCACGCCCTCGCGGATGCAAGTGACGATGTCGTGCAACGGCCGATCGGTGGGCGAGGCGTAGAGCGCATCGTTGGTCGCGAGCAGCGGAACTCCGGTGCGCTGCGACAAGCCGCTTCAGCTTTGCCAGCCGCCGGCGGTCACTTCCCGCCCGCGGCATGGCGGCGCCCAGCCAAACCGCGCCCGGCCGCGCTTCGGCCAGGCGGCGCAACAGGAACTCATGCCTCTCCTCGGCCATGACGATCAGCAGCAGGTCGTCGGCATGGGCGAGGAGGTCGCCGAAATAGAGGTGGCAATCTCCCTTCTTCGCCCGGCGGTTGCCGATGGTCAGCAGCCGGGTCAGCCGCCCCCAGCCATGGCGCGTCGCGGGATAAGCAATGACGTCGGGCGTGGCATCGGCGAACACCAGCCGAGCGCCGACAACCAGCTTGAAATCAATCTCTCCCGCCAGCGCCGCCCGGGCCTGGTCGCGGGCCTCATTGAGCGCGACCCAGGCGCGGACCACCCCGGCGACGCTGTTGCGGTCGGCGATGCCGATCCCGGCCATGTCCAGTTCCAGTGCCTTTGCGACCATGTCCGAAGGATGCGATGCCCCGCGCAGGAAGCTGTAATTGGTCGCGGCGACCAGCTCGGCGAAGTTGCTCATGCGAACAGCCCGTGGAGGTACCAGCCAGGATCGGGCTTTTCGTCGTAAAGCCCATGGCGGAAGACCCAGAAACGGCGGCCGCGCGCATCCTCGACCCGGTAATAGTCACGCGTCAGGCCCGGCTGATCGACTCGCCCCGTCGCGCCGCTTCCACCATAAGCCGGCGATCCGTTCCGGTCCCTCGAACCGCCGCACCTCATGGAAGGCGCGACGCCAGCGGAAGCGATGCGGCGGGCCATCGGGCACCTCCGCGATTACCTCGATCGGCTGGGGCGGGTCGAACAGGTGCAAGCGGGCGCATCGGCGGTTCGCCGGGCGCAGATGCGGGCCAGGCGGCGACCGGCGCACACGCCTCGACCGCCGGCAGGGCAAGCTGCATCTGCTCGGGAATATGGGTATCGACCGGGACCAGCCGGCGAACCCGCCCGCGTCCCAGCCGGGTGCTTAACCGGTCGATCAGCGCGGCGACCTCGGCATCCCTTGCCGGCCCGCCTTCCAGCTTGAGCTGCGCGGCGGCGAGCGGCTCGACCACCGGCACCGCCAGTTGGATGAGATCGAACCCGAAGCCGGGGTCGATCGGGTCGCTCAAGCCCTCGATCCGCTCGTCGAACAGGCGGACCACCAGGGCGGCGTCGCGGGTCGGCTGGCTGGTTTCGATGACGAGCGGACGCACCAGCCCGTCGCTTCGGAAGAAAGCCGCCTCGAACCGCCGTCCGCCAGCCGCGAATCGTTCGAGCTGGCCTACGGCTTCGGCGGCCAGCTCGCCCAATATTTCCAGCGCATATTCGGTCCGTGCCACCGGCTCCGCGAAGCGCCGCTCGGCAAGGACAGGGGCGGTCTTGATGCGCGGGGTGATTGGCCGGCTGGTCTCGCCCAGCAGATGGCGCAGCGCCTGCACCGCCTCATCGCCAAAGCGCGCCGCGATCGCCGCCATCGGCCGCGCCGCCATGTCGCTGATGGTCTTCAACCCAGCGCGGAGCAGCCCTTGCGTCGCCTCCGGCTCCAGTTCGAGCGCCGCCACCGGCAGCTGGCGAACTTCTATTGCCTGGTGACGAGCCAGGGCGTGGGCCGCGAAGGAGGTGCCGGCGAAGGCATGGCGCAAGGACATGCCGAGCCTGGCCATGCGTTTCTCGACATCCGCCAATAGCCCCGCCTCACCACCAACCAAATGCGTGCAACCGGTGACGTCGAGGATGATCCCATCGGACGAATTCACTTCGACCATCGGCGTGTATCGAATGCAGCCGTCGGCGATGCGTTCGAGCCAGGCACGGTCGGCGGGCTCATCGCGGTCGAAGACGAGAAGCTCCGGCACCCGCGCTCTTGCGTCCGCCAGGGTCATTCCTGCCGCCAGCCCCAGCGCCGTCGCCGCCTGGTCGACCGCCGCCAACCGAAGCGCGGCCTTCACCTTCTCGGCGAAGGCGAGCGGCGTCTCAGGCGCTAAGCCGCAGCCCGTCCCCCGGAGCCGGTCGGCGGGAAGGAAGGGGAACCACAGCGCCAGGTAGCGCCGGTTCGTTGAAGGCAAGTCGGTCACGATCCCACTCCAGGCGCCAGCGCATGCCCGACGGGCCCGCGCGCCAGCGCAGCAATTCGATTTCAAACTGAGGCGGCCCGGGCGCATTGGCCTCCAGTACGCGCGAAGGGGCGGCGCTGACGGCCCAGCGCGTGTCAGCGGCGCTTGGGCCGGGCTCCGCCTCCAGCCGCACCAGAAACAGCGTCATTCCCGACTGCTCGGCGGCGAGTGAAAGGCGTCGGCTGGCTGTCAGATCGAGCGCCGGGCACTTGCCCCAGCATTCGACGATCAACGCCCCCAGCCCGGCGCAACGCGCCGCATCCGCCGCGCCCTTGAGCAGCGCCTTGGCGTCGGGAGCAAAGCCCAGCACCAGCGCGTCCGGATCGCCCCCTAGTTCGGCCAGGCCCGGTGCATGGAAACCCCCGCCGCGCCGCTCGGCCTCATCGGTTTTGAGCCACAGGATCGGCCGCGCCCGATGCCGCTTGAATCGCGAGCATGGCGGCAAAGCCCAGCGAACTGGCCGAATCATCAGCCTCGGCGGCAAACAGTTCATGCACCCGCCCGCGCGCAAAGCCCCCGCCCAGGGCGGTGTCGATCGCCTCATGACCGGTGGCGAAGCGCGCCGCTCCGGGCGAGCGTTCGCCCCCCGCAATCCGGGCAAGCTGCCGCCTGAGCATGGCAAGATGATCAACCGATTCGCGCATTATTTGTTCCCTATATGTTCTCAGGTGCGCTTTAGGGTTGAGAGAGTCAAGCGGGTGGATTTGAAAGGAAAATGTGCGACCGATGCACTCGATCGCCTAAACGGCTGGCGGACAACCGTGGGGGTCAAAGACTCCAATAAATTATATCTTCGCGCATTGCCGCAGGCGCCAACCGCGACTTCACATCCACGAAAATGCCGTTCGAGGCCAACATACCGCTGACCAAATCGCCATCGAGTCCGTCGAAGGCCGAATGGGGGACTGCCAGGACCAATGCGTGAAGACCCTTGAACTCATCCAGCGGGGACAGCTGGATCCCATATTCGTCGGTAACCGCATGGGCATCGGCCATCGGGTCATGAACCAGCGGCTCCAGGCCGAAGGACGCCAGCTCGGCATAAATGTCGACAACCTTGGAATTGCGGATGTCCGGCACATTCTCCTTGAAGGTGAATCCAAGGATGCCGATGCGAAGATTCTTAAGCGGCTGGTCATGGCGCGACAGCAGCTTGATCAGCCGCTGCGCGACATAGGCCCCCATGCTGTCGTTGACCCGCCGCCCCGACAGGATGACCTCGGGATGATAGCCGAGCTCCTGGGCCTTCGCGGTCAAATAATAAGGATCGACGCCGATGCAGTGGCCGCCGACGAGTCCCGGGTGGAACTTGAGGAAATTCCACTTGGTGCCAGCGGCCGCGAGCACATCGCTGGAACGAATGCCGATCAGGTCGCAGATCTTCGATACTTCGTTCATCAGCGCAATGTTCACGTCGCGCTGGGTGTTCTCCAGAACCTTGGCCGCTTCGGCGACCTTGATCGAAGGCGCCTGGTGAATGCCCGCCTCGACGATCGAGCCATAGAGGGCCGACAGTCGGTCGAGGGTTTCGGCATCCTGTCCTGCGACCACCTTGATGATATTTTCGAGCGAATGTTCCTTATCGCCTGGGTTGATGCGCTCGGGGCTATAACCCAAAGTAAAGTCCGTACCGCACTTCAGCCCTGACGCCCTTTCCAGTGCCGGGCCGCAGATATCCTCGGTAACGCCCGGGTAAACGGTGCTCTCAAAAACGACGATGGCGCCAGGAGAAAGGACGGGCCCGACAATTTCGCATGCCTTGAGCATCGCCGTGAAATCAGGCCGGTTTGCTTCGTCGATCGGCGTTGGAACGGTGACGATATAAATGGTCCTTCCCGCCAGCAGGGCGGGATCGGCGGTGATCGTGAGCGAGCTGCGCTGCAGGTCCGAAAGTGGGACCTCGTTCGTCCTGTCAATGCCTCGGCCAAGCTCTTCGATACGCCTGGCATCGACGTCAAAACCGACGACTTCGCCCCTTCTGGAGAGCGCGACCGCCAAGGGTAAACCGACATAGCCCAGACCGATTACCGCGATGCTCTCATTCGGCATTGACATGTCTTCCAACTTGACCGGGCTTCAGCGGGCCGCAGTCATTGAAAAAACATTGGCATAGGATCGGTAAAGACACGAGCCCCGCCTGGTTCAGGCTCATCCATTCATGGATTACTGTGCTGCACGCGACCCCAAACGCCTCTTGGCGGTTGAAAGTAATATTTGTCTGAAACTTCTGTTGCATAGATACCACCGGGTCGGCTGCAAAACGCGTTGACTCATCACGAAATTAGGGTAAATCGCTCGGCGCTCGGCAATTTTATGCTAACTACGAGTAAAGTGGTCCAATTAGTCGGGTAATCGGGGCTTAATTTAGCGGAAAATGAGCGCTTTTCCTGAAAAAGCGCTGTGGTAGGCCGTGAATTTGCAACAAGGATAGCATGTTGTCAGTGCCCGATGAGCATCTACGTCGGTGGATAGCTAGATCACTAGTAAAATTCCCCATTCATAGCTGCAGATTCAATTCCGGGGCTTATGCACTCGTGCAGCTTCGATTGAGATCGCTATGACGTTTGCAGTGAACCCATGGATTGGGACGCGCGTATTCGTCACCGGCCACACCGGTTTCAAGGGTAGCTGGCTGTCGCTCCTTCTCAAGGAAATGGGCGCGCGCGTAACCGGCTATGCACTAACGCCTTACACCGATCCCAGCCTCTTCGATCAGGCCCGAATCGCTGACGCCATAGACAACAGCATAATTGGCGACATTCGCGATCAGCAGTCCCTGATTGAAGCGATGCGCCAAGCGCAACCCGATGTGGTCTTCCATCTCGCAGCTCAGCCTCTGGTCCGATATTCCTACGACTACCCAGTCGAGACCTATGGGACCAATGTCATGGGGACGGTCCATGTGCTCGATGCGGTCCGGCAGGTTGGCGATATTCGCGCAGTCGTGGCAGTAACTAGCGACAAATGTTACGAAAATCGCGAATGGGTATATCCGTACCGCGAAGATGACCCGATGGGCGGGCATGACCCGTATAGCAGCTCGAAGGGGTGCTCGGAGCTTGTGATATCGGCCTATCGCAAAAGCTACTTCCCGCCTTCCGAACTCGAAAATCATGGAACTGCGGTCTCATCGGTCCGCGCCGGCAACGTCATCGGCGGCGGCGACTGGTCTTTGGACCGGCTGATACCCGACCTGGTCCGTGCATTTGAAAAGGGTGACCAGCCGGTCATTCGCGCGCCTGCTGCCGTTCGCCCATGGCAGCATGTGCTAGAAGCATTGGTCGGATACACTGCGATAGCCGAGCGACTGATGGCCGGTGATTCGAGTTTCGCCGATGCCTGGAATTTCGGACCCAGCGAAGATGATGCGCGACCCGTGGCCTGGATCGTGCAGCGCATGGCCGAGGCATGGGGCGCAGACGGCGAATATGCTGGCTGGGAAGGTCCCGTTCCTCACGAAGCGGGCCTTCTGAAGCTCGATTGCTCTAAAGCTCGAGCTAAACTTGGCTGGCGACCGACGCTCGGGCTCGACGAGACAATCAATCTGATTGTCGACTGGCACCAATCCGTAAATTCCGGAGCTGATGCGCGGCAAGTGACGCTGGACCAAATCCGCCACTTTCTTTCACGCTCCCAATCGAAGGCGAGAATAGCCGCATGAACGATTTCACTACCCTGTCGCCTTCAATCGACGATGTTGTTTCACGGCTTCCCGAAGCCAGTGACAATGAAACCCTTCGGCAAATGATTTTGGACCTTGTCGGCGAATATGCTCGCCGCGCACATGCCCCGAAATCGTTCGTGGCCGGCGAAAGCCCCGTGCCCGTTTCGGGTAAGGTATATGGCGCGGAGGACATGCGCCTGCTGGTCGATTCCGCGCTCGATTTCTGGCTGACGACGGGCCGCTTCAATGATCAGTTCGAACAGCGCCTAGCTGAGCGACTTGGCGTCCGCCACGTATTGACGACCAATTCGGGATCGTCCGCGAACCTCCTCGCTCTCTCCTCGCTTACTTCCCACTATTTACGCGATGAGGCTCTGAAAGCAGGCGATGAAGTCATCACTTGCGCTGCTGGTTTCCCGACGACCGTCAATCCTTCCCTTCAATATGGACTTGTCCCGGTCTTCGTCGACATTGACATCCCGACCTACAACATCAAGCCGGATGCGATCGAGGCTGCGGTAACCGAAAAAACCAAAGCCATCATGGTTGCCCACACGCTCGGCAACCCGTTCGACCTAGGCGAAGTGATGCGCGTCGCTGAAAAGTACGACTTGTGGGTGGTCGAAGACTGCTGCGACGCACTCGGCGCTACGTACAACGGTCAGGGCGTCGGTACATTTGGTGACATTGGCACCCTGAGCTTTTACCCGGCCCACCACATCACTATGGGTGAAGGTGGCGCAGTCTTCACCGACAAGCCCCGCCTGAAGCGCGTGATCGAATCCATGCGCGACTGGGGTCGCGATTGCTGGTGCGCACCTGGCCAGGACAATACTTGCGGCAAACGCTTTTGTCGCAAGCTAGGCGACCTGCCGACGGGTTATGACCACAAGTATACCTACAGCCACGTTGGATATAATCTGAAGATAACGGACATGCAGGCCGCCGTAGGCTTGGCACAACTTGATCGCCTAGAGGGATTCATCGAAGCGCGCCGACGCAATTTCGCGCTGCTCATTGAAGCGTTCCGCGAGTTCGAGCATCTATTCATTTTGCCCGAGGCGACCCCCAATAGCGATCCGTCGTGGTTCGGCTTCCCGTTAACATTGCGCGAGAATATCGGATTTACGCGCGAGGAGCTGACTCAATATTTCGACACCAGGAAAATCGGCACCCGTCTTCTGTTCGGCGGCAATCTGATCCGCCAGCCATATATGCGAGGACGCAACTATCGCGTGGCCGGCGACCTCTCCAACGCCGATATCGTCACCGAGCGTACCTTCTGGATCGGGCTGTTCCCCGGAATCGGCGAAGCACATATCGACTATGTCGCCGATAGCATCCGCTCCTTCCTCGCGACGCGGCCGAACTGAAGTCCGAGCCGAGAACCACTGTTCATCTGATTTAGGGAAATTTACTGCCATGAAACTGGCCAACATCGTCTCGCTCAAGGGTGAATTTGAAGCCGAGGGCCTGTCGCGCGATGTCGTCGCGGCCGAATCCGCATTTGCTGCCCGCAATGGGCTTGGCTACCTCGTCAAGATCGGCGGCTGCGAGGCAAAGTCCGACATGCGCTATCTGTTGCAGGTCGGCATTCGTAGCATTGTTGCTCCGATGATCGAGAGCCCATTTGCAATGAAGAAATATCAGGAGATGCTTCCGGAAGGCGGCTTCGATCACGTCGGCGTGACGATAGAAACGGTCGATGCGGTTCGTCGTATCGACGAAATTCTTGATGCCGGCGTGAAGCTGACCGAGGTGACGGTTGGCCGCACCGACCTGACAGCCAGCTATGGTGGAACCGGCGTCGACAGCGATCAAACCATCGAAATGGTCAAGAAGGTCGCGCGTGCCGCGCGCAAGCGTGGCCTCAAGACGACCATGGGCGGCTCGGTCAACAAGCTTACCCGTGAGCTACTCGCTCGGGACGAGGAACTGCGCGACCTGATTGCTTGCGTCGAAACGCGCAAGTGCGTCATGCCAGTCGACAAGTTCGTTTCCAACGGTGCGTTGGAAGCTGCCTTCGAGGTCGAAGGTGCCCTGCTCGACATGATCGTCGCTCATCACGGCGGAATTGCCACTGCTGCCGAGGCCCGGGTTCAGCAGATCCGCTCGAGGCTGTAATGCAACTCCAGTTCCTGCTCGATTTCGATGGCGTGCTGTTCAATAGCGCTTTCGAGGCTTTCACTGTAGCCAATCGCTGCACGAATGGCCGCCCCGACTTTCGTCAGGACGTCAGCTACGAGGAGTTTCTTGAATATCGCGCGGTGGTCACCGATGCCTGGCACTATCATCGCCTGTATAGCGAGCGCCATAGTATCCCGGCATCGTCGCTACACTCGATCACCCCCTGTGACGAAGACTGGGCTTTTGCGCACGATTTCTTCGAGGCCCGCAAGGAATTGATGGCGGATCCGGAATGGCCGAAGGTCATGCCACCGTACGACTTCTTTTACCTGCTAAAGCCACTCCTTCTGGCCTATTCGGATCGCTTCACCATTCTGTCTACGCGCAATGTTCAGTCGATCCGTGAAGCGTTGGCATTTCACGAAGCCGACGTCATTCGCGTCTTCGGGCAAGAAGACATTCGCCGTCACGGAAACAAGCTTGCCGTTGCAGAGGACCAGAGGTGGTTGGAGCGCGGCAAATGGCTAGTCGTCTACATCGACGACATGAACAGCCATCTGGAGCCGTTCGAAGGCCAGATTCATCTGCCGCTCCACGCCGACTGGGGTTATGACAAGGGCACTCCGGGAAGCCTCTCCGCCAACCAGATGATTAACATCGTGTCGTCGCTGCTCGCGCTGACTGAGAGTGCACTGCAGTGAAGTATAGCGATCAGATCGGTGCGTGGCTGAAGGCCGCCGGATACACTCATTATTTCTATGTCGGCGGGGGCAACATCATGCACCTGACCGAAAGTCTCGATCGTTTTCTGACCGGGGTTCCGGTTGTGCATGAAGTCGCCGCCGGAATTGCCGCTGAATATTTCAACGAGATTGCCGCACCTTCCAAAGCTTTGGCACTTGTCACGGCTGGGCCAGGATTGACCAACATCGTCACGGCGGTCAGCGGTGCGTGGCTCGAGAGCCGTGAATTGCTTGTGATTGGGGGGCAAGTAAAGACGGCGGACCTGGCGCGCCAAAAGCTACGGTCGCGGGGAATTCAAGAAATCGATGGAGTGGAACTGCTAAAATCCACGACGAAGCTCGCCTATCGGTTCGAGGGCACGATCGACGGGATCGAATTTCTGAACCTGATTTCCCAAAGCTGGATGCCGCGAAAAGGTCCGGTGTTTCTAGAGTTCCCGCTCGACATCCAAGCAAAGCAGGTCGACGAGGCGCCGCTTCCACCTAACCCTCCGGCGGCCCTCCCAAGCGCCTCCGATGAAGTGATCGCGAGCGTCGCGGACCTTTATCGTAATGCGAAGCGGCCCATTCTGCTTGTTGGTGGCGGTGTCGATTATTCGACCGCACGGCGCCTTGGTGAGCGGATTGCCGAACTCGGCATCCCCGTGATGACCACCTATAATGGCGCCGACCGGTTCGATGGAGACGCTGAAAATTATCTCGGCCGGCCCAATACCTGGGGCCAGCGAAGTTCCAATATTATTATTCAGCAGTCGGATCTGATTGTTGCCGTCGGAACTCGCTTGGGAATGCAGCAGACCGGCTTCAACTGGCAGGAGTTTGGCCGAGAAGCGGTTATCGTGCAGGTCGAAATCGATCCGGCCGAACTGGCCAAGGGCCATCCACGGATCGACATTGGATGCCGCGCCGATGCCAACAATTTCCTGGAACGGCTGGTGGCGCTTCAATTGCCCCGGAAGGATGAGTGGCTGGCCGATGCTCGCCATATCCGTGAGGGAATTCCGCGCGTCGAGCCGGTAAACAATACAGGGCGTGGCTATCTGTCGCCTTATGACTTCATCGTGCAGCTCGAGACGGTCACGACGGAAGACGACCTGATTATCCCTTGCTCCAGCGGCAGCGCATTCACCTTGTCGATGCAACTGTACAAGCAGAAACTCGGCCAGCGGATGCTGACCAACAAGTCGTTAGCGTCGATGGGCTACGGCCTGTCTGGCGCAATTGGTGCGGCCATTGCCGGCAGCCCGCGGCGCACGATCCTGATCGAAGGTGATGGCGGCTTTGCGCAGAACTTGCAGGAGCTTGGGACAGTAGCGATCAATCGACTCAACCTGAAAATGTTCATCTTTGACGACCAGGGCCACGCGTCCATCCGAATGACTCAGAGAAGCTATTTCGGCGGCAAATATCTGGGCTGCGATACTTCGTCGGGCTTGGGACTTCCGAACTGGAACAAGTTGTTCGATGCATGGGACATCCCGATGATGCGGCTTCCCTTGGGCTTCACCACGGACAAAGAATTTCAGCGCAGGATGGATGCCGACGGCCCATGCGCCTTCATCGTTCCCGTGGACCCCGAACAGACATACTTCCCGAAGATCACAAGCCGGATCACAGAAAGCGGATCGATGGAATCAAACCCAATTGATCGCATGACTCCGGAAATCAACTATCTTGCGGTCAATTCCGCCGAGCCCGTCACAGCCTGAGCCGTGCGCCGACCCCTTCCGTTTGATCCGCTGGTAGACCAGATTTCTGCCCATTTGTCGGCTGGTGCCGTGAAGGCCTTGCGCGAAGACTCTCGCCGCATCGTCATCACCGGCCCCGGCGGATGGCTCGGACGAGCGACGCTGGACCTTATCACGAACGCACTTGGCGTGGAGGAAGCACATCGCCGTGTGCACTGCTTCGGTTCCCAGACTAAGAGGATCGAACTCGAGCGAGGAGTTCAGTTTGAGCAATTGCCACTGGCTTCAATGGCTTACTTGTCAGCCCAACCCACCATGGTGCTGCACCTTGCATTCCTGACCAAGGACAAGGTCGCCAATATGGATGAAGCCGAATATGGGCGCGCAAATCGTGCTCTATCGCGGATGGTGGCAGACTGCCTCGACACCATTGGGGCCGACCGACTGTTTCTCGCATCATCTGGAGCTGCGGCCTATGCCGATGATCCGGAAGCCGCGGCTGATCTGCGCCTCTATGGCCGGCTGAAGCGAGACGATGAGGAATTATTTTCAGCGTGGGCCGAAGCGCAATCGTGCCAGCGCAGGGCTCTTATCAGCCGAATATTCAGCCTGTCTGGCCCTTATATCAACAAACACCAGACCTATGCGCTTGCCAGTTTCATTCTCGACGCGCTGTCGGGCCGGACCATTTGCGTCAATGCCCCCACTCGCGTGGTTCGCAGCTATGTCGCCATTCGCGAGTTGATGTCGTTGGTTTTCACGGCTCTTTTGGCCGACGACGAAAACTCCGTCGTACGGTTTGACAGCGGCGGCATGCCGATGGAGCTCAGCGAAGTTGCGGCCTGCGTCGCCGACGTTATTGGCCCGCTTGCAGTCAACCGAAACCCGTTGGGGGACGGTCGGGGCAATCAATATTCAGGTGATGGGGATCGGTATCAAAATCTGCTTAGCCGTTACGGCGTCGATCCAGTCGATATCGAGCGTCAGGTAGCGGAAACCGCGGCATATCTTGCCCGAAAACAGGTGTTCGAATCATGAGCATTTGGCCAGGCCGCATGCAGCCGAGGCCCCCAATCAGGGTCGGCCTTCTAGAACGGTCTCAGTTCGTCGACCTTGGACAGCGGCACACTTCGATTGCCTTGTTGGGGCACGACCAAGTCACTGAAAAATACCCTAATTCCGCGCAAGCCTTGATGCACGATGGGAATAAACAGCGCTGGTATTGACGAATATTACCGGATACTGGGCATGAGTTGGCCCCGGGGGCGACTTCATCAGATCCAGACAAGATAGAAAAGCGGGCTCGGCCTGCCCTTGTTGGTGAGTAGATTGACGGATGGCTGAAGTGAAATTTGCAAAACAAGTTGTAATTGCGCTGCTGATGAGTGCGGCAATGGCTGCGCCTGCGCCTGCGCAGAGAGTTGACCCCTCGGTCCCGTCCGGATCCCCGCTCAACGGCAAAGACAACGACGATTCCTATCGGAACACGCAATCCGCGCCGCCGATGTATGATCCGACAGGCGGCGGCGCTCCGGTTTCGGCAACAAACATCATCGATACCGATCGCAACCTGATCAATATCGATCGCGCACTTGCGGCTAGCGCGCTGGATTCTGGCGCGGCGGGCCTCAAGCCGCCGCCCCCACCCAGCGAGTTCGAAAAATATCTTGAGCGCGTTTTGGGCCGTCACCTGCCCCGCTTCGGAGCCAACCTGCTGCTCCCGGCAAGCCGCGACTTTGCCACTCCGGCTACCGCCGCTGTCCCTCCCGACTATATTCTCAACGTCGGCGACGTGATCTCCATTTACATGACCGGTTCAGTCGAGGGGAGTGTCGAGCGCGAGATCGACAACGAGGGGAAAATATTTCTTCCCAAAATCGGAGAAGTTCGGGTCGCCGGCATTCGCTATGCCGACCTTCGCGATCGCATTTCTGCTGCTATTGGCCGGCAATATAGAGGATATGGGGTCACCGTCGGGATCAGGCGGTTGCGCGGCATCCGCGTTTACGTGACCGGTTTCGCAAACAGTCCCGGCGCCTTCACTGTCAGCAGCCTGTCGACAATGGCCAATGCGATATTCCAGGCAGGTGGGCCTGCCAGCGGTGGCAGCTTCCGCAGCATGAAGCTGTACCGTAATGGGCAGGAGGTCGCTGACTTTGATCTTTATGACCTCGTGCGTGGCGGCAATCGCGTCAACGATGCTGTTCTTCAGAACGAAGACGTGTTGTTCATTCCGCCTGCAGGACAGCAGATCGCAATCGTCGGAAGCGTTCAGGAAGAAGCGATCTACGAGGCGAAGCCAGGCGAGTCCGTAGAGCAGATGCTGGCGGCCGCGGGCGGCCCCAATACGCTGGGCGACCCGACGCGGGTCATTTTGTACCGGACCAGCGATATGGATCAGCCGGGTCCGCGCCAGATTAGCCGCGATCAAGCCGCAATGACGCAAGTGCAAGGCGGCGACGTTCTGCAGATCTTGTCAAAAGGCAGTTTGATCCAACCGATCGACCGGCAGTCGGTGCTCGTCCGGGTCGAGGGCGAGGTGAACCGCCCCGGCAACTATTATGTGCCCCCCAACACGCCAACCAGTAACATCCTGCAATTGGCCGGAGGCTTGTCACCTCGAGCTTTTCCCTATGGTACTCGTTTCGTGCGAGAATCGGTGAGGGCGCAGCAACAGGAAAGCTTCGAAGAAGCCATCAGGCAGCTAGAGCTGACCCTTGCGGCAGCTCCGCTGACTGCCGACCGGAGCCAGAGCGAGAGCGAGCGCGGGACACAGATCGCCGGAGCCAAAGCGGTGCTCGAACGCCTGCGTCAGGCGCGGCCCGACGGGCGGCTGGTCTTGGATATTTCACCATCGGCACAAAGCCTTCCCGAAAATATCCTGCTGGAGAATAACGACCGGATTTACGTGCCACCGCGCGCGTCGACCGTCGGGGTATTCGGCGCCGTATATCGTCCGGCGTCATTCCTCATCGGCGAAGCCAGGCCAATGAAAGTGAAGGACTATGTTGATCAGGCTGGCGGCACGATACGGGCTGCCGATCGAGGCGAAATCTTTGTTGTCCGTGCCAATGGCGAAGTCCTGTCGCGCCGTCGCGGCGCGTTGAATTCCTATGTCTATCCGGGTGACGTGGTCTTCGTTCCGGTCAAGACGCAGTCCGGCACGTTCTGGGCAAAGTTCAAGGATATTACGACTACGCTGTTCCAGCTGGGACTGACTGCAGCCACGGTAGTGTCAGTGACGGATAACAACTGATGACCCCCCCTCGCTCGATCATCTCGTCAATTGTCCATGCACGCATCATTCGCGACAATGGTCCCCGGCGAATACTGTTCGCGGCTTTGCTGGCGATTGCTCTGGGTCTGTCGGCATTCCCGGAAAGATATCGTGCGGCGTCGTCGTTGACGCCAGCCGATCCGAATACGCTTGGCCTGGCCGGCGCGCTCGGACAGCTCGGCGCGGTCAACAGCGTCTTCGGAAACCAGGCCGCCGTTGAGGTTGCGCTCAAAGTGGGGCGCAGCGTCTATGTTCGGGATTCGGTGATACGCAAAACCAAACTCGAGCAACGCTTGGGCATGAACCGAGTTCAAGCGCATCGTTGGCTCGAAGATGAGGTGGAAGTCCGGTCGTTGCGGGGCGGCATCATTCTCATCGAAATGAACAACCGGGACCGCGACCTGGCGCGTGAACTGGTCGCCGCATATGCCGAGGCGACGCGAGTCCGTCTCGCTCAGATCAATCAACGGCAGACAGAGTATAAGCGTGGCATCTTGCTGAAACTGGTTGGCGATGCTTCCGATCGCCTCGCGCGCGCCCAGACCGCCTACGACAATTTCCGTCTCCAAACTCGATACGGCGATCCGGAAGCAGCAATTGAGGCAATCGGCGCCCGAATTCCGGTGCTCGAAGCGGCTATCGAAGCCAAGGATGTGCAACTGAGTGCTGCGCGGCAGTTCTACACCGACGACAATATGACTATTCGCCAGCTCGTGTCGGAACGCGATGCATTGGTGCGCCAACTTGGCGAGGCCAAGGCAACGAACCCCAGCCAAAACAACTCGGTCGGTCGCGTTGTGCGCGCGTCAACCGAGGCGGAGCGGCTGGAGCGAGAGCTGAATGTCGCGCAACTGCTATACGACAGCTACATACGCTTCCTACAGGGCACGTCGGTCGAAGACCTGACATCCCAAGCCAGTGTGCGGGTGCTGGAACCGCCCTACGTCGATACCGAACGACAGTTCGATTACCGCTTCCTTGCAATTGCGGCTGCAATTGCACTGTTGTGGGCGGCGGTCGAATTTTATCGGCTTCGTCCGCCAGTCGGGGACCGCATCGTGGTGCGCGAGCGGCATGCTTAAAGCGTCATCGCCCACCACTGAAGTCTCGGTAGTTATTGCCTGCCGGAACGAAGAGGACAACGTCGAGGCTATCGCGGACGCCGTTTGCCGCGAGCTAGAAAGTGTTGACGCCGATTTCGACATCATTTTCATCGACAATGAGTCGACCGATGGCACCGTCGCGCTCGTAAAGGCGATGTGCGCACGGGATCCCCGTATCCGGTTGATCGTCAACACGCGCAATTTTGGACAGATGCGATCCCCGACCCATGGCATTTATCAGGCCGGCGGTCGCGCCATCATTTCCATGTGTGCCGACTTCCAGGATTCGCCAGCATTGATTCCTGAGTTCGTCCGCCGGTGGCGATCCGGCAGCGACATCGTGCTTGGCGTCCGGGAAAAAGAGAAATCCTCGCCGATGCTCGCCGCGATGCGATCATTGTCTTACGAACTGCAGCGCAAGTTTGGCGATTATCCCATCATCCCCAATGCCACGGGATTCGGAATCTACGATGCCCGCGTCGTGCGTGCGATTGAATCGCTCAACGAGCCTGAGCCATTTTTCCGCGGCCTGCTGGTCGAAACCGGATTTGCTATCGAAACCATCCCTTTCAAGCGGCCGCAGCGTGCGGGGGGACGGTCGAATAACAATTTCTTCACGTTGCTCGATTTTGCACTGAATGGATTGGCCGGCTCGTCCAAGGGACTGCTGCGGGTACCTCTATACGTTGCGTTCGTCATCGGCGCGCTGACCCTCATATCACTGCTTGGGGCAGTGTTTGCGGCCTTCACCGGTCGCTCGGTGCAGCTCTGGCTGTTTGCCGCAATGTTGGAAGGGCAATTCTGCCTGCTGTTCCTGTTTTTGGGACTGATTGGCGTTCAAGTCCGGCTCATTTCTGACCGCACGAGAAACACGCCGCTGGTGCTAGAGCGCGAGAGAGTCAACTTTCCGGCGGGCTTTTAGGCATGTTTGATTGGCGTTCGGTCGCGGAATGGAAGCAGCTTTGGCGCTACTATCAGGCCGGCATTGTCAACACAGCGTTCGGCTATGGCCTCTATGCGCTATTCGTTGCTGTGGGACTGAACATGTTCGTCGCGCAGATCATTGCGCACGTGCTCGGGATGGTTTTCAACTATTTCACCTATAGCCGCTATGCGTTCGCGGGCCGGCAAGGATCTCTACAACGATTCATCCTATCCTACGCGCTCAACTACCTGCTGGCCGTCGGATTCCTTTGGCTGGCAAGCCTGATTTTTGAATCGCCCTACCTGGCCGGATTGGTTGCGACGCTGGTGGTGTCGATTATCAACTTCTTCCTGTTGAGGAAGCTTGTTTTCGTCAGTGCCACATCATGAATGGACCCGGGCGCAAGCAGCTTGGTGGCAACTGGATCGAGCCGCTTCTTGCACTCGGCGTGTTGGCGTCGTTGGCGTACCCAATTTGGCACCTGTTCACGTATGCGTATTTGCCCCAGCCCTTTTTCCATTCACCCGATGATTTATGGGCCGACTGGTTTAACACCGCCTACTATGCCTATGATCAAGGCACGTATGATTCTTGGCGGACGATCTATCCGCCATTGAGCTTCCTCTTTCTTGACCTGTTTACCCTCGACCATTGTTACATCATCCACGATGGCGCCGGACGGCCGGGACTTTCAGCGCGGAGCTGCGATTGGTGGGGAATTGTATCGCTGCACGGGTTCTATCTGCTCGCCGTCGGGCTGGCCGCCTATAGCTTCTACAAGCAGGATCGACGAACTGCCCTGTGGCGGACGATCGGTTTGGGGCTTGGCTTGCCGCTGCTCGACGGCCTTGAGCGCGGCAATCTTGTCATCGTCGCTCTGATTTGCCTGATCCTGGCGTTCGGGCCGATTTTCAAATCTGCCCGCATGCGGGCGCTGGCGATCGGACTTGCGATCAACTTCAAGGTCTATCTTATCGCTGCTCTTGTTCCTCTGGTTCTTCGGCGCAGGTGGCGCTTCGTGGAATATGGGATTTTAGCGACCGCGCTGGTCTACGTCGTCAGCTTTATCGTGCTGGGCAGAGGCACGGTCTTCGAAATCTATCGCAACATTCAAGAGTTCAATGAATGGCAATCGGCAGCCAATGACTTGCTTGGATTGTGGTATTCAACGACTTTCGTTCCACACATCGGTCTGCTGAACAGTTCCGTATTTTACGCGCCGGATCAAATAGGTTCGCGCCTAACGGACTTTCTGTTGTTCTTCATTCCAGCCATAATTCACACCACCCAGGCCTTGATCGTTGCTGCATCCGGAGCGGTATGGCTCCGCCCGCACGCCGTGCCTTACTATCGGGTGATCAATCTTGGCCTGATGTTCGCTCTGATCACATCCGAAGCGGGTGGCTACACGCAAGCCTATTTCATCTTCTTCGTCTTCCTTGAAAAGTTCGAAGGTTTCGGCCGCAAATGGGCAATCATCATGTGCTACCTTCTGTCTCTCAGTGCAGACATCCCCGTCGATCAGGTACCCGCTGTCGTCCGCGAAACCTATCTGTGGGGAAAGACGGTGGTGGCGACCTACTATATTATGCTTGGACCCTTCTTCCGGCCCCTGCTTATTCTGACAATTCCAGCTGCCCTGTCGCTGGTGACAGTCCGCACTGTCTGGCTCGACATCCGGCAGAATGGCTGGTCATTCCCATGGCGTTATCGTTCCAACTGCGAATCCATGCCTGCGGCAGCACGATAGGTGGCCGCCAGGTCCTAAGGCCGCCGTTCAGGGGTTCTTGGCCTCCCTACCAAACCTTCCACGGGGCTTTCTTGCCCGCCCAAAGCTCGTCGAGGTGAATCTTGTCGCGGAGCGTGTCCATCGGCTGCCAGAAGCCGTCGTGACGGTAAGCTACCAGCTCGTGCATGTCAGCCAGGCTCTCGAGCGGGCCCTGTTCCCAGATCGTCGAGGGGCCTTCGATCAGGTCTAGCACCGAAGGATGGGCGACGAAGAACCCTCCATTGATCAGGCCGCCGTCGCCGGCTGGCTTTTCCTTGAAGCTGGTGACCAGGTCGCCTTCGAAACCCAAGGCGCCGAACCGTCCCGGAGGCGCAACCGCAGTGATCGTCGCCTTCTTCCCATGGCTTTTGTGGAACTCGATCAACTTGGAGATGTCGATATCCGCGACGCCGTCGCCATAGGTCAGGCAGAAAGGCTCGTCTTTGTCTATATAGTCACGGACCGCTTTCAGGCGTCCGCCGGTCATCGTGTCGTCGCCGGTTTCCACTAATGTAATTCGCCATGGCTCGCTTCGGGCGTGATGAACTTCCATGGAGTTCTTTCGAAGATCAATCGTAATATCTGCGGTATGCCTGTAGTAATTCGCGAAATATTCCTTAATCATATACCCCTTATACCCAAGGCACACGACGAAATCGTTCACGCCGCCTGCCTCGTATATCTTCATAATATGCCAAAGAATGGGCATTCCGCCGACTTCTACCATTGGCTTTGGGCGAACGGACGTTTCCTCACCAAGTCGAGTGCCAAGCCCACCGGCGAGCAACACAGCCTTCATTGTAAATCGATTCCCTTCAACTGGCGGTTTTCGGGCTGCCTGACCGCAGCCCCGCACCTTGTCAATGGCTGCCTTTCGCGCCACTGAACCTCAACGAATCGCTCTGGGCGATCGCCAGCCATGGAATCGTGACGAGCTAATGAACCCCAATCGGGCTGCGGGCATGTTGCTCGCTCTTATCCTCCTTGTCGCGATCGTCCTTCGCATCCAAAACATAGACTTCGGCCTGCCGTCTCTTTGGGACGATGACGAGCCGTTCTTCCTTATGTTTGGGCTGAAGCTACTAAAAAATCAGACGCTTAATCCGGGTTGGTTCGGGCACCCCGGAACGATCACAATATATTTGCTCGCCGCTGTTGCAGCGCTTGTTTACGGTATTGGCATGTTGCTCGGCGGATGGAGCAACGTTCCCCAGTTTCTCGCGGCCGTCTATGCCAATCCGGCGCTGCTGATGATACCGGAGAGGCTTACGGTCGTAATTCCGGGCGTCTTGAGTGTGTACGTCACCTACAGGATTGCGACCCGCCTTGTATCGCGGCCGGCGGGCCTGTTGGCAGCCATGATCTTGGCCTTGTCGCCACTCCATATCAATCTATCGCAAGTCATCCGGACCGACGTACAGATGACGTTATTCCTGTTGCTTACGGTCAACGCCGCATTGCCTTTGCTGGAAAATTATCGACCGCGAAGCCTCATTTGGTCAGCGGTCTTTGCCGGCTTGGCTTGCGCGACCAAATGGCCCGGCATGGTCGCCGTTTTAGTGCCAATGACGCTAGCAATACGATCGGCGCCCAGTGTCGCATCCGGGCTACGCAGAGCGGGAATGTCGGCGGCAATTGCAGTGACCGCCCTGCTCGTCGCATCGCCCTTCATCCTGCTCGATTACCAGACTGTCTTGAACAACGTCATCCTGGAAGGCCGACCGCAGCACCTCAGCCAGACCAGCCACGGCCTGATCCCAACCCTTTCCTATTATCTGCTGACAGTCATCCCCGCTGGGGTAACCTGGCCGGTGTGGGCTCTTTCGATCGCTGGGCTGACCCTCGCGCTTGGGCGTTCCTGGCGCGATCGGATTGGGCCGACTATCGTGATGCCGCTGCTGACGTTTCTGGCGCTTATCAGCGCACAGCATATCCAGTGGGCCCGATGGGCGGTGCCACTGATACCCTTTGTCGCGATTTTGGCCGCTCTTGGCGTGGATTCTGCGGCTCACTGGCTTGCCAAGCGAACCAGCACCCCCGCGCCGGCGCTGAGAATGGGGCTATCAGCAGCGCTCGCAGTGCCGTTGTTGCTTTCCGCAATGGCTGGCGCGCGCGAGCGATCGCACGATACGAGGGACGCCGCACTACAATGGATCGCGACCCACGCCGAACCAGACGCGTCGGTTTCGGTCGAGACGCCTGCGCTGGCTCTGCTCAGTGGCCCCTGGCAATTGCGCTTTCCCTTGGGGGACCTGGGGTGCATCGACCCGCGCGCGGCAATGGCCGGGGGGGTCGATTACGACGATGTCGCTCAGGCGACGAAGGGCCGCATCAACATCAATCTGGGCACTGTCCCGAGCAACCGTATCGCCAGTTGCCGAGCCGACTTCATTATCGTCAACGAACTGGATCGATACGCGGCCGAGGCATCCCGATACCCCGCTGAAATGGCAGCCTATCGGCAGCTGTTGACGGGCATGTCACAGGTTGCGACCTTTGCTCCCGCACCAGGCAGAACGAGTGGGCCGATTGTTCGAATCTTTGCGTCGCCTGCTGGCCGTCGCGTGGCAAGGCGGCCAAATTTTCCGGTGGACTGACAATCGATTGCCGATTGGGCAGGTCGGCGCCTTAAAGCGGCGAAGGCTCGAACATCCGCAAGCCTCGTTGCGCGGACCTGCCAGAAAATATTGGCCCGTGAACAACCCCATATCGACGCTGATTGAGCCCAAGGACGCCACACTGGTCGTCGCCGTTTGCCAGTCCTAAGTATCCGGGAACAATAGCAAAAAATTCTTTCATAAAAGACACTGCAACCTATTGGCGCTCCAAGCATTGGCGCATCCAAGGAATGGAAATTCCGTGGAGTAATATTGAGTCAATATGAATCCCGAGCGAATTGATCATCCCTTGTTGCAATTGAGACCATATCTAGGCCGTTGATTATTTGTGGCACGAGATATTGTAAAAGGAGCGTAAATGAAAAAATATCTATTGGCTGCCGTAGCTATCGCGGCGGTTGCCGCGCCAGCTTATGCGCGCGACGGATCGCCCTACCTTGGGGTGGAAGGCGGCGTACTTCTCCCAAAGGATGCCAATGTAGATCGACGAGGTCCCTTGGTAGCAAGCGATAACTGGGTAGATTGGCTTGATATCGACCAAAAGGTCGGCTTCGACGTCGACCTTATCGGGGGCTATGATTTCGGGCTGATCCGGCTTGAAGGCGAACTGGGTTACAAGCGTGCCGGGCACAGCGAGTACAACATCGATGACCAGGCTCCCGGTCCTTTCCCGGCTGGCGTAACTCCAGGCGCGTCGATTGATGCCGATGGCCGGTCCAGCGTCACCAGCGGAATGATCAATGCGCTAATCGACATTGGCAATGATGACGGCGTTAGTTTCTTTGCGGGCGCCGGTGCCGGCATTGCCCGGGTCAGCATGACGATCGACCAGCTCGGTGATTCGAAATATCACCTGAAGGACACCGATCTCGCGTGGCAATTGCTTGCCGGCATGCGCGTTCCCGTGTCTTCGTCGATCGATGCGGGCCTTAAGTATCGGTACTTTTCAGCCGGCGTACTGAAGGGCGACCTTTACGACCAACCGTTCGAGGCGCGATCCTCGTTCAAGTCGCATAGCCTGCTGGCAAGCCTAATTTACAATTTCGCTCCGCCTCCGCCTCCAGCACCGCCTCCGCCGCTCCGCCACCACCTCCGCCACCGCCACCGGCAACCCAGACGTGTCCGGACGGTTCGGTGATCCTGGCGACGGATGCATGTCCGCCCCCGCCTCCTCCGCCACCGCCACCGCCGCCGACACCGGAGCCGGAACGCGGTTAAGGCTGACAGCCACCAGCAGGGAAATAGCCTCGGACGAAGCAAAGGCGAAGTCCGAGGCTATTTTCGCTGTTGAACTAGGCCCAACGCGCGCAGACGAACAACGTAGTTCGCGACATTTCGCTGATGGTGGCGGAGCGGGAGGGATTCGAACCCTCGATACGGTTTTGCCGTATACTCACTTTCCAGGCGAGCGCCTTCGACCACTCGGCCACCGCTCCGCATGCTCTGGAAGGGCGCCGTTTAGGCAAGCCGGGCCGATCGGGCAAGCTTGCCGCGTCGTGCATCGCGCCTCTATGGCGATAAGTCATGGCGCGGCGCTTCGACCACCCCCCTTCGGCCGAGGAAATTGAGGCGATCGCGCGCGATGCGATGCGTCGCCTGCCCGAACCCTTCGCCAGCCATCTTGCCGATATCGTGCTGCAGATCGACGAATATGCCGACGACGCTCTGCTCGGAGAGCTGGACATCGAGCATCCACTCGATCTCACCGGTGTCTATGAAGGGATTCCGATCGGCCACCGCAGCGTCGACACCTCAGGCACGCTGCCCGATCGCATCCGCCTGTTCCGCCAGGCTATCCTCGCCGAATGGGCCGAGGAGGGCGAGCCGTTCGAACATCTCGTCCGGCACATACTGATCCACGAGGTCGGCCATCATTTCGGCCTTTCCGATGCCGACATGCATGCAATCGAAGAACAGTCATGACCGCGCTACTCCAGGGTCAGGGACTGGCACTAGTCCGCGGCGGCAAGCTGCTGTTCGAGGGGCTGGAGCTCGAGCTTGAAGCAGGCGAAGCCATCCATCTCACCGGCCCGAACGGAAGCGGCAAATCAAGCCTTATCCGGCTCATCGCCGGGCTGCTCCGGCCAAACGCCGGCCGAATCGAGCGGGTCGAGGCGGCGCTAGCCGACGAAGCGCTTGCACTGGACCCGAGCTTCCGCTGCGCAGGGCGCTGGAATTCTGGCGTGGACCGCGGCTCGGCGATGCAATGACGGCATTCCATCTTGACGATTTGGCCCAGGTTCCAGTGCGGCTGCTTTCGACCGGTCAGGCGAAGCGAGCGCGACTGGCGCGGGTCATGGCCAGTGGCGCCCCGCTCTGGCTGCTCGACGAGCCTTTGAACGGCCTTGACCGCGATGGAGCCGAACGGCTGGACGCGGCCATCGCCTCGCAGCGAAGGGCAGGGGGCGCGGTCGCTGGCGGCAAGCCATCATCCGCTTAGCGGCGACTGGCGGATGATGGAGATGGGGCAGTGACCGGCGCCTTGATCCGACGCGAGGTTCGCCGCGGCTTGCATGGCGCTGCCTGGCTGCCGGTCGCTTTCTTCCTGCTGGTTGCCACCATCGTGCCCTTCGCGGTCGGGCCGGATGCGCGATTGCTTGCCCGGATCGGTGGCGGTGCGTTGTGGATCGCTGCGCTGACCGCTGCCCTGTTGCCGATCGAACGGCTGATCGAGCCTGACCGAGCCGACGGTGTCCTCGACCAATTAGCATTGACCGGAACGACCGAGGAAGCGGTCGGCGCGTGCGAAGATCATCGGTCATTGGCTGACGTTCGGGCCGTTGCTGCTGATCGCGGCAATACCCGGCAGCTTCCTGGTCGGCTTGGACGGACAGGCCCTGGTTCGCAGCCTGATTTCGCTGGCCATCGGCACCCCGGCCCTGGCCGCGCTGGCGGTGGCAGTGGCGTCGCTGACAGCCGGCCTTCCGCGAGCAGGCGCGCTGGCGGGGCTTTTGATGATGCCGCTTGCAGTACCCCTCATCATCTTCGGCGCAGCGGCCACCGGCGACGGAGAAAGTTCTGCCCTGAAGCTGGAGGCGGCAGTGGCGCTGCTGGCGGTAGCGGGAGCGCCATTCGTCGCGGGCGCTGCGATCCGAGCGGCTAGAAGCTAGTCGTTCGACCCAGCGAGCAAAAATGGCGGTCGGCAGGAGCAGTCCGCGCGCCTCTTCCCGCACGGCCATCTCGCCACATTCGACCTTGCCGCCGAGATCGGCGGTAAGCTGGCGAAGCAGTTCCCCGATACTCAAGCGCCGACATTCGCACGGCATAGACAGTCAGCACCAGAAAGCGGCTGTCGGCGTCGAGCAGCTTGCGGCAGTCGGCGAGCAACGGCGCGAGATGCTCCTCAAGCCGCCACACCTCACCTTCAGGTCCGCGGCCGAACTTGGGCGGATCGAGCAAGATACCGTCATAGCGCCGTCCACGGCGAACTTCGCGCGCCGTGAATTTGGCTGCATCGTCGACGATCCAGCGGATCGGCCGCTCGGCGAAGCCGGAAAGCGTGGCATTGGCCCGGCCGCCCTCGACCGATTTCTTCGACGCATCGACATGAACCAGCCTGGCTCCTGCGTCAGAGAGCAGCAAAGTGCCGACGCCGGTGTAGCCGAACAGGTTCAGCACCTCCGCACCATCGGCCCGCTCAACCATCCAGTCCCACTGCGGCGCCATGTCCGGGAAGAAGCCCAAATGACGAAAGGGTGTCAGGCTGGCGTGGAAGCGGACGTTGCCGCGCGCCAGCGGCCAGCTTTGCGGAACGTCTCGATGGCGGACCCAGCGTCCGCCGCCCTCCTCGTCTGAACCCGGGACGAATGTTGCGTCGGGCGCCCATTCGTCGAGCTGCCGGCGCCCACATCGCCTGCGGTTCCGGCCGGACGACGGTGACCGATCCATAGCGCTCCCACTTCTGGCCATTGCCGCTATCGATCAGTCCCCAGTCATCCCAGGGCTCGGCGACGATGGTCTTGAGGTCGGCAAGGCTCATGAACGGAACCTCAAGCGGCCAGCGCGAGCTTGCCGCCGATCGAGGCGAGCGCTCGTGGGCCCTCGAGCAGATTGGCGCCGGCGGCGCGCGCGCTGCCGACATCGACTGCGCGAAGTTCGGCCAGCATCTCATCGGACGTCATGATGCGGCCGAAGATCTCGATCGAGCGAGCCATGGAGTCGGCCCGCCCCTGCGGCGTTTCAAGCGCCATCAGGATGCTCGCCTCGAGCTGCGCCCGGGCGCGGTTTAATCTCGGCCTCGGTGAGTTCCTCTGCCGCCCGCTCGACCGTGTCACGTGCCAGCTCCATCGCTTCGGCGGCGCGCGCCTTGTCGGCCGACAGATTGACCGCGAACAGGCCGGTATCGGCGAAGCCTTGGGTCCAGGCATAGATGGAATAAGCGAGGCCGCGTTCCTCGCGCAGTTCCTGGAACAGCCGTGACGACATGCCGCCGCCGACCGCCTGGGCGAACAGCGACAGCGCGGGCGCGGTCGGATCGGAAGCAGGAACGCCTTGCATATGCCAGCGCGAGGTGCGTCTGCTCGGCCGCTCGGCGATCGGATTTGATGCCACCGGTGAATCGGGCTGGGTCGAGCCGCGGCGCGGGAGTTGCCTTCGAGATCGCCGAACAGCGCTTCGGCGAGCAGCAGGATGTGGCCGGGATCGACCTTGCCAGCCGCGCTGATGACCAGCCGCTCCGGCCGATACTGCTCCTCCAGCCAACCCACGCAGTCGGCCCGGGTCAGGCCGCGAATGCTCGATTCGCTGCCCAGCACCGGCCGGGCCAGAGGCTGGTCGCCGAACGCGGCGATGAACAAATGGTCGTGGATCAGGTCGTCGGGCGCATCGAGGCATTCGCCGAGCTCCGACAGGATGACCAGCTTCTCGCGCTCCAGCTCGGCTTCATCGAGCTTCGGCGCGCGGACCAGGTCGGCAATCAGCTCAAGCGCCAGGCCGACATCAGGGGCCAGGGTTCGCGCATGAAATGCCGTCTGGTCCCGCGCGGTCCAGGCATTCAAGCTTCCGCCGACATCCTCGATCGCCTCGGCGATAGCGCGAGCGTCGCGGCCGCGAGCGCCCTTGAACACCATATGCTCGACCAGATGGGCGAGGCCGCCCTTGCCGTCCGCCTCCGATCGAGAGCCGACGAAGGCATGGAGGCCGATCGCTGCCGATTGCGCACCGGGCATCGGGTCGATGGCAACGGTAACGCCGTTGGAAAGGCGGGTCAGCTCAGCCATTGGGTCCAGCGTCTTCCTTCCGCCAGCGACCGCGCAATGCCAGCGTGTAGATCACCACTGCGATCGCCGCGAACAGGAACCATTGGATAGCGTAGCTGAAGTGATTGTTGGGAATGATGTCGGGGGACGGCGGAGCGCTCGGCATGAGCCCGTGCGCCGCGGTCGCAGCGACCAGCCGCATCCGGCTGATCTGGTCGGGCGCAATCACGCCGCTGACCAACCCGCCTTGAAAGGCGCGACCGGCATTGGGATCCTTCGACCAGCCGAGCTCGACCGCCACGCCGGGCCCTTCCGCGCCGGTGCGGCAATCGGCGATGATGAGGAAGCCCGGCTCGCCGTGCTGGTTTTGGCCAGCCGCGGTGCGAAAGCCGGTTACGGAAAGGCAATTGGCGGTGGCAGATCGGAACAGCGGCAGCGGCTCCTTTGGGCGGCACCGAAGGCCAACCGATCGGAGGTTGGTGGGCAGCAGCGGCATAGCTTGCCAGCAACGCTTCCTTTTGCTCGCGCCGCTCGAGTTGCCAAATGCCGAGGCCGATCATCATTGCCACGGCGAGCGCGACGAGGATGGTCGGGATGATCGGCAGCTTGCGCTTCATTCGGCCAGCCTCCCTTCGCGAGCGCGGTGCTTATACTCCTGGTAGATGCAGCGCGGCCTTGCCGATGCGCAGGCCGTAAATCGTGAGAGCGGCCCCGATCGGCAGCCAGATGATATGCACCCACCAGGGAGGGCTAATCGCCCTGGTCGAGCAGGATCGCGCCGACGGCGACGATGGCGCCCGACGATCAGGATCAGGAAGGCCGCCGGCCCATCGCCGACGTTGAACGTCGAAAAGTCGAGCCCGCAGGCGCGGCATTTGGGGGCGAAGCGGGCGAGGCCCGCGAACAGCGTCCTCGCCCCGCAATTCGGGCAAAGCCCCTGGAAGGCCGCCGCCGACAGCGACGGCGCTGCGCCGCTGGCCGGCGCGTCGCTCATCCGCCGTGAGACGGTGCGCCCCAGCCGCCCCAGACATAGATGGAGACGAACAGGAACAGCCACACGACGTCGACGAAGTGCCAGTACCAGGCAGCCGCCTCGAAGCCGAAGTGGTGCTTGGGCGTGAAATCGCCCTGGTAGGCACGGACCAGGCAGACGATCAGGAAGATCGTGCCGATGATGACGTGGGCGCCGTGGAACCCGGTCGCCATGAAGAAGGTCGCGCCATAGATGTTGCCCTTAAAGGCGAACGGCGCGTGGATATATTCATAGGCCTGGATCGAGGTGAACAGCAGGCCGAGCAGCGATGGTCAGCCACAGGCCCTTCTTCAGGCTGTCATTCTCGCCGACGCCAAGCATTCCCCATGCACCCTTGAGCTCGCCGCCGCGCTGATGGTGGATCAGCGCGTGGTGCGCCCAGGTCACCGTGGTGCCCGAGCAAAGCAGGATGAAGGTGTTGAGCAGCGGGAAGCCGAACGGATCGAGCACCTCGATGCCCTTCATCGGCCACTGCGCGGCGGTGGCCGCATCGGTGATGTGCTGAACCGCGCCGTCGACCATCTCGACCGGCGCCGGAAACAGCGACGATGCGAAGAAGGCCCAGAACCAGGCGACGAAGAACATCACTTCCGAAGCGATGAACAGGATCATCCCGTAGCGCAGGTGAAGCTGCACGACCGGAGTATGGTCGCCGGCCTTGCCCTCGCGGATGACATTGCCCCACCAGCTGAACATCGTCACCAGCACGCCAAGCAGGCCAAGCAGCGAAATGAATTTGCCGTAGGGATTGTCATGCATCCACATGACCGCGCCGCCGAACAGGCCAAGCGCGGAGAAGGCGCCAATCAGCGGCCACTGATCAGGCGGAAGGATGTGATAATCGTGGTTCTTCGTCGAGGCCATTGAGTCTCGTTCCCTGTAGTCGCTTGCGGCTCTAGCGGCCGCTTTCCGGATTTTCCACCGGATAAAATGTGTAGCTCAAAGTGATCTCGTCGATGTGGTCGGTGGCCGGGTCGTCGCGAAGCTTCGGGTCGACGTAGAATACCACCGGCATCCGGACGTCCTCGCCCGGCTTCAAGCGTCTGCTCGGTGAAGCAGAAGCATTCGATCTTGCTGAAATATTTGCCCGCCGCCTCGGGAGTGACATTGAAGATCGCCTGGCCGGTCGTGTTCCGCGCGGTGTAGTTGGTCGCGTGGTAATAGATGGTTGTGCGAGCGCCCGGATGGATCCGGACCGTCGCCTGCTCGGGCTCGAACTTCCATGGCAGCGTCGGGGAAATATTGGCGTCGAAACGGACGCCGATCTGACCGGCCACCGCACCGGGCGCGGCCTCCGCCTTCATCGTCGTCCCGCCGAAGCCGGTCACCTGGCAGAACACCCGGTAAAGCGGCACAGCGGCAAAGGCGAGCGCGAGCATGGCAAGCCCGAACAGCGCGGCCCGAAGCCCGACATTGCGGTTCTTCTGGGCCAGCGAATTCATTGGTTGATCGTCATCTTGGCGATGGTGATGGCGAACATCAGCACCACGAACAGGCCAAGCAGGATGGCCAGCACGCGCGATCGTTCGCGCTGCCGCTTGCGGATCAACTCGTCCTCGGGGTGCGGGTTCATGCGGCCAGCACCCAGCGGTCGACGACCAACGCCGCGAACAGGCCGAACAGATAGAGGATCGAAAAGGCGAACAGCCGCTTCTCGGGTCCCATCTGCTTGGGTTCCGTCGCCTTGTTTGCGGCGACGGCGAAGGCACAGCACCAGGAAGATCGCGTTGAGCGCGATCGAGGCGGCGCCATAGACCCAGCCGGTCAGTCCCATCGCCCAGGGCGCAATTGCGGCGGCGATCATCGGCAGCGTGTAGAGCAGGATCTGGCGGCGGGTGCTGGTCGATCCCCGCGACCACCGGCAGCATCGGCACGCCGGCATTGGCGTAATCGGTCCGCACGAACAGCGACAGCGCCCAGAAATGCGGCGGCGTCCACAGGAAGATGATCGCGAACAGAAGGACCGGCAGCGCGCTGATGTCGCCCGTCGCCGCGACCCAGCCGATCAGCGGCGGAAAGGCCCCGGCCGCTCCGCCGATGACGATATTCTGCGCGGTGCGCCGTTTGAGCCAGACGGTGTAGACCAGCACGTAGAACAGGATCGATACGGCAAGGATCGCAGCGGCCAGATGATTGGCGGCAAGGTCCATCAGGATGACCGAGAAGACGGCCAGTCCGACGCCGAAGTGGAGCGCCGTCTGGCGGGTCATCCGGCCGGCCGGAAGCGGGCGGCTGGCGGTCCGCTTCATCTTGGCGTCGAGATCGGCCTCATACCATTGGTTGAGCGCCCCGGCCGCCCCCGCGCCAAGCGCGATGCACAGCACGGCGGCAAAGCCCAGCACCGGGTGAACCGGCACCGGCGCGGCGAGCAGGCCGCACAACCCGGTGAACACCACCAGGCTCATCACGCGCGGCTTGGTCAGCGCGAACAGGTCGCGCCAATCGGCGGGAAGGCTCTGGTCGTGGGTCAGGGGAACGCTGGTCACGCGGGCCCTATAAGACGTCGACCGAGGAGAGGAAAGGGGCAGCGGGGCAAGGACTTGGGTGCGTTCCAGCTTCACTGCACAATCGATTGAGTCGAGTGCCTGCAATTAGCGATGCAGAATGAGGACATCGGAGCGTCAGGCTTGGGACGTCGCCGCACCATGTTCGACCGTTGGGCTCGGGTTCCGGCGATTTGATGCACTTGAGAAATGCTCAGGGGCGGAGGCAGGTCCCACTGCTTGATCAAGTCGCGAAGTAGCTGCTCGCTGGGAGCACGAAACACACAATAGCATTTGTCTTCGGTCAGATAGCTTTGGATCCACTCGACATCCGGTACGATTCCGTGGAGCGTGGAACATGACCGCCGAACCGACTGGTCGCGTTGAAAGGGGCTTAGCTGGCCTAAGCCCAGGCATGCTCTTCTCGATGACGAACTCGGGCATTTGCTACTCCTAGTAGCCCGCAATCCAAATATCATATTCTTGCGGCAATGTCCGCAATGCCGTCGGCCTGAACCGCGGCATCTCACGACCAGGCGAGGATTCGCAATCGCAAATCCTCGCTTGATTTCGATGCCTTAAGGCTAGTCGATCTTCGGCAGCGTCTCGAACTGGTGGTACGGCGGCGGGCTGCTGACAGGGTCCATTCCAGCGTCGTCGCGCCCTCGCCCCAATAATTGTCCGGGGCCTTCTTACCGGCGAGCAGCGACCAGATCATGTTGACGAAGAAGATCACCATGCCGACCGCCATCACCATATAGCCGATGGTCGAGATCTTGTTCCAATAGGCGAACGCCGGGGTGTAGTCCGGGATACGCCGCGGCATGCCGTCGAGGCCGAGGAAGTGCTGCGGGAAGAAGATCAGGTTCACGCCGATGAACATGATGAAGAAGTGCAGCTTGCCCAGCAACTCGTTGTACATCCGGCCGGTCATCTTGCCGAACCAGTAATACCAGCCGGCGAAGATGGCGAAGACCGCGCCGAGGCTCAGCACATAGTGGAAGTGCGCGACCACATAATAAGTGTCGTGCATGTAGTTATCGACGCCGCCGTTGGCGAGCACGACGCCGGTGACGCCGCCGACGGTGAACAGGAAGATGAAGCCGATCGCCCACAGCATCGGCGTCTCGAACGATGAGCGAGCCGCCCCACATGGTGGCGATCCACGAGAAGATCTTCACGCCGGTCGGGACCGCGATGATCATCGTCGCGGCGGTGAAGTACATCTTGGTGTTCACGTCCATGCCGATGGTGAACATGTGGTGGGCCCAGACGACGAACCCGACCACGCCGATCGCGACCATGGCGTAGGCCATGCCGAGATAGCCGAACACCGGCTTGCGGCTGAAGGTGGCGATGATCTGGCTGACCATGCCGAAGCCCGGCAGGATCATGATGTACACTTCGGGGTGGCCGAAGAACCAGAACAGGTGCTGGTAAAGCACCGGATCGCCGCCGCCCGACGCATCGAAGAAGGTCGTGCCGAAGTTGCGGTCGGTCAGCAGCATGGTGATCGCGCCCGCCAGCACCGGCAGCGCCAGCAGCAGCAGGAAGGCGGTGATCAGCACCGACCAGACGAACAGCGGCATCTTGTGCAGGGTCATGCCCGGCGCGCGCATGTTGAAGATGGTGGTGATGAAGTTGATCGCGCCAAGGATCGACGCTGGCACCCGCAAGGTGCAGCGAGAAGATCGCCATGTCGACCGCCGGCCCGCTGGAGCCCGAGGTCGATAGCGGCGCATAGACCGTCCAGCCGGTTCCGGCGCCAAGCCCGGTACCGCCCGAGACGAAGGACGAACCCAGCAGCAGGATGAAGGCCGGGACGAGCAGCCAGAACGAGATGTTGTTCATCCGCGGGAAGGCCATGTCCGGCGCGCCGATCATCAGCGGCACGAACCAGTTGCCGAAGCCGCCGATCATCGCCGGCATGACCATGAAGAACACCATGATCAGGCCGTGGGCGGTGATCAGCACGTTCCAGTGATGAAGCGCCTCGTCGAAACTGGCGCCAGCGCCGGCGCCCAGGGGCCAGCACCGGTCAGGATCTGGATGCCCGGCTCGGCCAGTTCGGCGCGCATCACGCCCGAGATTGCGCCGCCGATGATCCCCGCGACGATCGCGAAGATCAGGTAGAGCGTGCCGATATCCTTGTGGTTGGTCGACATGAACCAGCGGGCGAAGAAGCCCGGCTTATGGTCTGCGTCATGGTGCGCGTCGTGCGCCTCATGGGCTTTCAGCGGAAGCGCGTCGGCGGGAATGGTGCTCATGTGTCTCTCGTTTCCGCTAATCGATTAGTTCTGGGCCACGGCGGGCTGGTTGGTCGCGGGCTGCTCGACCGCGGCATTGTCGGCCGGGGAGGCAGCCGCCTCGGCAGGCGCCGGCGGCGGCGCGGCAGCGGTCTCGGTCGAAGGCTTCGCGCCCTTTGGCGTTCCGCCCTTCGATGCGACCCAGGCGTTGAAGGTCGCTTCCGGAACGACCTCGACCGCGATCGGCATATAGCCGTGACGTGCGCCGCACAATTCGCTGCACTGGCCGAAATAGACGCCCGGACGGTCAACCTTGACCCAGGTCTCGTTGAGGCGGCCGGGGTTGGCGTCGATCTTGGTCCAGAAGGCGGGAACGGCGAAGGCGTGGATGACGTCGTTGGAAGTGACGATGAACTTCACGATCTTGCCGGCCGGAATGACGATGCGCTCGTCAACCGCCAGCAGCGGCGGGCCGTCGGCGTCGGTGCGATAGCGCTCGCCCGGCTTCACGTCCTTCTGCTCCTTCAGCATGTTGGAGACGATCTCGAACCCGCCATTGTCCGGATATTGATAGGTCCAGTACCACTGGTTGCCGATGACCTTGACGGTGACGTCGGCCGGCGGCGGGCTGTACTGGGCGCGGATCAGCCGGATCGACGGAATGGCGATCGCGACCAGGATCAGCACCGGGACCAACGTCCAGACGACCTCGATCGCCGTGTTGTGGCTGGTCCGCGACGGGGTCGGGTTGGCGCCGCGGCGATAGCGGACGATGGTCCACAAGAGCAGTGCAAGCACGAAAAGGCTGATGACGGCGCACATCAGCAGCAGTGAGCCATTGTGGAAGTCGGCGGCCTGCTGGCCAAGCGCGGTGACCTGATCCTGGACGCCCTTGCGGCCGTCGGGAACGCCGATGCCGGGGGTCGGCGCGACATAGTCGATCGACGGAGCAGGCGTCGCGGCGGCCGGCGCTGGATTCGCCGCCGCCGGGGCGGCAGCAGGAGCCGCGCTGGTTACTTGCGGCTGGGCAGCTGCAGGCGTCTGCGCGCCTGCCGCTGCTGGTGTAAGTCCGGCCGCCGCCAGGGCAATTGCCCATCCCATCAGTTTCATCGTCACCCCGATTGATTCGGTTGCAGAGAAAGGCCCGCCGAATGCGGCAGGTCCCGAATTTGGCGGCCTTATAGGCGGGACATTGCGCTCCCTCAAGCGGCGGTTGCGGGTCAGGCGCAGCGGGCCTATTTCGGGCCGCGAAATCGAAGGAGATTGGCGTGACCGACGAGGAAGTTTTGGCGGAATTCCGCGCTGCGGACGCATTGCTCGAAGGTCATTTCATCCTTTCTTCGGGCCTTCGCAGCCCGCGCTACCTGCAATGCGCGCGCGTACTGATGGACGGAGCGCGGGCCGAACGGCTGGCCCGGGCGCTCGCCGCCAAGCTACCGCCGAGCTCCGCGAATCCATCGACGTCAGTCGTTTCGCCGGCCATGGGCGGCGTGATCATCGGCCATGAAATGGGTCGCGCGCTCGGCAAGCCGGCGATGTTCGTCGAGCGGCCGGATGGCGCATTTCGACCTCCGCCGTGGCTTTTCGCTGAAACCGGGCGAGCGGGTGCTGATGGTCGAAGATGTAGTGACCACCGGCCTGTCGTCGAAGGAAGCGATCGCGGCGATCGAGGAAGCTGGGCGGCAAGGTCGTCGCCGAAGCCAGCCTCGTCGATCGGTCGGGCGGCACCGTCGATCTCGGCGTGCCGTTCGTGCCGCTGATCCGGATCGATGTGCCGACCTATGATCGCCAACGATCTTCCGGACGAGCTGGCGGCCATTCCGGCGATCAAGCCGGGGAGCCGTGCCGCGGCATGAGCGGCCGCCTTCGCCTTGGCGTCAACATCGATCATGTCGCGACCATCCGGAACGCGCGCGGTGGAGCGCATCCCGACCCGGTCCGCGCGGCCGAGGCGGCGGCGGCGGCCGGCGCCGACGGAATCACCGCTCACCTGCGCGAAGACCGGCGGCACATCACCGACGACGACATCGACCGGCTGATGGCCGAGATCGACCTGCCGCTGAACCTGGAGATGGCGGCGACCGAGGAAATGCTGGCGATCGCGCTGGCCCATAGGCCGCACGCCGCCTGCATCGTCCCCGAGAAGCGCGAGGAACGCACGACCGAAGGCGGGCTCGATGCCGCCGGCCAGTTCGAGACTCTCGCACCTATGTCGACCGGCTGATCGACGCCGGGCATCCGCGTGTCGCCTGTTCATCGAGCCGAGCGAGCGCCAGGTCGACGCCGCCGTGCGGCTCGGCGCTCCGGTGGTCGAATTCCACACCGGGCGCTACGCCCATGTCGAGGGCGAGGAGCAGGCTGCCGAACTGAAACGCATCGCCGACGCCGCCGCGCTCGCCGCCAAGAACGGCATCGAGCCGCACGCCGGCCATGGCCTGACCTTCGACAATGTCGTGCCGGTCGCCGCCATCCCCCAGCTCGCGGAGCTCAACATCGGCCACTTCCTGGTCGGCGAAGCGATCTTCACCGGCCTCGAGGCCAGCGTCCGACGGATGCGCGAGCTGATGGACGAGGCGCGATGATCCTCGGCATCGGCTCCGACCTGTGCAACATCGAGCGGATCCAGGCTTCGCTCGATCGCTTCGGCGACCGGTTCCTCAACCGCGTCTTCACCGATGTCGAGCGCGCCAAGGCGGCCCGGCGGCCCCATACGATCGCCGGCACGCTCGCCAAGCGCTTCGCCGCCAAGGAGGCTTTCTCCAAGGCAGTCGGCACCGGTTTCAAGCGCGGCGTGTTCATGAAGGACATTGGCGTGGTCAATGCCCCATCCGGCGCGCCGACCCTGCAACTGACCGGCGGCGCAAGAGCCCGGCTTGACGCCATGGCTCCGCCGGGCCACGCCATCGAGGTGCATCTGACGATGACCGACGACCACCCCTGGGCGCAGGCATTCGTGATCCTTTACGCCCGCAAGATGGAGCCCTGATTGTCCGAGAGTCCCAAGCCCGTTACCGCCAGCGCGGTTCCGGCCACGACCACCGAACCCGCTAAGGAAAGCCACCGTCAGGCCATCTGGCGGGAGATCAAGGGCCTGTTCTGGGTGCTGGTCGCGGTGCTCGCTTTCCACAGCTTCATCGCCAAGCCCTTCTACATCCCGTCGGAATCGATGATGCCGAACCTGCTGACGGGTGACCGGCTGGTGGTGACCAAATATCCCCTATGGCTGGTCCTATGTTTCGCCGACCATTCCCAACCCGGCGGCGATCTTCCGCAACCTGGTCCTACACCGGGCCGAGCCCTGGACCATCACCCTGCCGTTCTCGAAGGGGCGGCTGCTTGGGCGCTTGCCCGAGCGCGGAGACGTGGTGATCGTCACCCCGCCGGGCGGCAACCAGGATTATATCAAGCGAGTGATCGGCCTTCCCGGAGATACCGTTGAAGTGCGCGACGGCCGACTGTTCCTCAACGGCAAGCGGGTGAAGGCGGAAGCCCGCCCGCCGGCGATCATCCCGGTCGACGCCAATGCCCCGTGCAGCATGAACCAGTTCTGGGGGCGGAGGGTTGAAACCAGCGACGGCTCCTTCTGCCGGCTGCCGATCGTCCGCGAGACACTGCCCAATGGAGTCAGCTACGACACGATCGACGACGTCGACGGCTCGGATGGAGACGAATATCGGTCGATTCGCATTCCCGCCGGCCATGTCTTCCTGATGGGCGACAATCGCGACCATAGCGCCGACAGCCGATTCAGCATTGACCAGCAGGGACTGGGCGGTCCCGTGCCGTGGGAGAATATCGGCGGCCGGGCCGAATTCATCACCTTCAGCCTTGACGGATCGACGCTTTATACCAACCCCTTGACCTGGTTCCCTGCCTTCCGCGACGGGCGAGCCGGAAACTCGCTCCGCCCGGCCAAGGAGTAGGCTAAAGCGATGACCGAAAAGCCGTCCGCCCCATCCGCCGAACGGCCCGGTCCCGCCGATATTTCGGACGCCGCCGTCATCGCCGAGGTTCGCCGGGCGGCGGTCTGGATCGGCATGGCGCTGCTGGTCGCCGGGGTGATCGTCCTGTCGCAGCCGATCCTGCTGATCATCGGCGGAATGGTGTTCGCAGTGATCCTCGACGGCGGCACTCGCTTGCTCGGCCGCGTACTACCCATCGCTCGTGGCTGGCGCCTCGCAATCGTTACCCTCGCCGGGTTCGCCTTCGTCGGCTGGGTATTCTATTTCGCCGGAACGACTTTGATCGGGCAGGCCAGCGAGTTGCGGGAAGTGGTCAGGCTGCAGTGGGATCGCCTGATCGGCTATGCGGTCGATTTGGACCTGATGCCCTCCGAAGGCGCGGGGCTGCACAGTTTCAGCCAGCAGATCCTCGGCGGAGTCGGTCGCCTGACCAGCGCAGTCAGCACGGCGATCGGCGCCGTGACCGTCGATGCTGATGATCATCGTCATCGGCATCTTCGTCGCGATCGAGCCGCGGCTATACGATCGGGCGTTCGCCTGGATGCTGCCGGTCGGTAATCGCACCCGCTTCTACGAAATCAGCAACAAGGTCGGCTTCACCCTGAGACGGCTGATGTTCGGCCGGATTGTCGGAATGCTGTTCGAAGGCGTGTTCACCTGGCTGTTGCTGTGGGCGGGCGGCGTGCCGATGGCCGCTCTGCTCGGCCTGCTGACCGGCCTCCTCGCCTTCATCCCCAACATCGGCGCGATCATCTCGGGCATGCTGATGGTCGCGGTCGGATTCTCCGCCGGATCGAGCGAGGGCCTATGGGCGATCTTCGTCTATTTCCTGGTGCAGAATGTCGACGGCTATCTGGTGGTGCCTTACATCGCCCGACGGACGGTCGACCTTGCCCCGGCGCTGGTGCTCGCGGCGCAGCTGCTGTTCGGGGCGCTTTTCGGAGTGCTGGGCCTGCTCCTGGCCGACCCGATCGTTGCCACCCTCAAGGTGACATTGGAGAAGTTCAGCGAAACGAATCGGCCGCGGATCGCGGCCGAGGACGCTTAGCGCTTACTGGCCCGGCTGGGCAGCGCCCGCCGTCAGTGCGGCATTTGGCACGACCTGCAGGACATGGACGTCGAAAGAGAGGTCCTCATTGGGCCCGATCGGGCTGCCCTGCGGCGGATTCTTGCCATAGGCCAGTCGGCCCGGAATGAGGATCTTGTAGCGGCCGCCCTGCTGCATCTTGGTCAGCGCCTCGCGGAAGCCGGGAACCACCTGCATCACCAGGAACGGTGCCGGTCCGCGCCCATCGGTCGTGTCGAACACCGTGCCATCCTCGGTCCGGCCGGTATATTCGATGATTACCCCATCGAGCTCGCGGATTAGCGGCCCGCTTCCTGCGGCCACCGTATCGACGGTGACCGTCTTGAACTGGCCGGCGCCGAAATGGGCGACACCATAGGCAATGGCGACAAGCGCGGCGACGGCGAGCCACAGCTTGATCAGCGTGCCCTTCGCGACTGGACGAAGCGGAACTTGGGTAACCGACATGTCTGCCCTCGCGATGCGGCCAGAGGAAAAGGAAAAGCGGAGCCTCTAAAGGCCTAGCGGGCGCCTTCGCGTTCGATCCGCTTGCGCTCGAGCTTGCGGGCGCGGCGAATCGCGGCGGCACGCTCACGGGCGCGCTTTTCCGACGGCTTTTCGTAATGACGGCGAAGCTTCATCTCGCGATAGACGCCCTCACGCTGCAGCTTCTTCTTGAGCGCGCGCAGCGCCTGGTCGACATTGTTGTCGCGAACGATGATTTGCATAAAAGCCGTCCAACTCCCTTCAAGTGCACCCGAATTCGACCGGGCAGGCCCGGCGAAAAGACCGGGACATCCGGCCATGATTCCACTGAGCAATGAACATGGTTCGCAAGCGCTCGAGGCGCGTGCGGAGGCGGCCCCTTAGCAGCGGCTTCCCTTCATTTCAAGGCGTTGCGGGTTCCGCCAGGAACGACGAACCGTTGGCTGAGCGGGACAAAAACCGGCGCTGACCCAAGACAGTTATCGGCGATTAACCTTTTCACAGGTATAAGGGTCGCTTCAACCGGAGGGTGTGGATGTCGTTGAATCGTCGGGAAATGTTGCGGCTTGGGGCGGCTGGTGCGGGTGGATTCCTGCTGTCCAGTGCTGCTAGCTCGCAAATATTGCTGCCGTCGATCCTGCCTCCTCCGATGGCGCCCGTCGACCCGCTGGCTCCGGTTGCAGCAGCGCCGACAACTCCGCTTGGAATCGATCCTAAGCTATTCCAGCGCGCCAAGGCTGCGCTTGATTCGCACCGGATCGCAGCACGCGATTCGATCGGCATCGTTGATTTCACCCTGGCTTCGCGCGACCCCCGATTCCATCTCGTCAGCCTCGCGAGCGGTCAGGTCGAAAGTTTCCGGGTCGCCCATGGCCGCGGATCGGACCCCGATCACAGCGGCTTCGTCGAGATGTTCTCGAACCGGCCGGGTTCCGAGGCGACGTCGAATGGCACCTACACCACCGGCGAATATTACCATGGCAAATATGGTCTCTCGATGAAGGTGCATGGCCTCGACTGGACCAACAGCAATGCCGAATCACGGGCCATCGTCATTCACAACGCCTGGTACGCGGAGCCGGAGATGATCGACATTCACGGCAAGCTCGGCCGCTCGGAAGGCTGCTTCGCCTTCAGTCGCGCAGACCAGTGGAAGGTGATGAGCAAGCTTGCCGGCGGGCGGATGATCTACGCGGACAAGCTGGATGGCTCGGCCGTATGATCGATTTGCTGAATAGTTAGCCAAAACTAATCAGGGCGGCCCCCGCGGGAGCCGCCCTCTCTATTTGCCCCGCAATCAGTTGCTCGCGACTTTCTCCCCGGGCTTCTTAGGGGGTTCGCCATCGCCCTCGAGGAGCGCCGCAATCACTTCATTGTCGCGCTTGTAGAGGTCGGTGTAGTTGACGATCGTCCCATCGGTCAGCGCAGCGACGCTGAAATAGACGATGTGCACCGGCACCGGCTTTACGAAATTGGCCTGGACGGTCTTCTTGGCTGTGAGCGTCTCCTGAATCTTTTCAGGCGTCCATTCGCCATTGTCGTCGCCCAGCAACTCGGTCGCCAGGTCAAGGACATGCTCGGTGCGAACACAGCCATGCGACAGCGCCCGGATCTGGCTGTTGAACCGGCTCCGTGCATTGGTGTCGTGAAGATAGATATTGTACGGGTTGTACATCACGAACTTGAGCTGGCCGAGCGCATTGCTCGGTCCCGGCGGCTGGCGCCAGCGCTGGGCCTTGCCGTCCTTTCCCTTGACCGAAACATAGCCCGGCTTGCCGGCGACTTCCTTGGAAATGCTGGTCGGCACTTCCCACCAGGGATTGAGGATCACGCCCGGTCGCCATCACGCTTAGCTGCGGCGTCGGCGTCTTGATCGCCCCGGCGATCGCTCGGTGCTTCCAGCGAGTCACGCCATTTTCGACCAGCGTCGCATGGAATGCCGGCACGTTGACGATGATATATTTGTCGCCAAGGTCGCGCGGCAGCCAGCGCCACCTGTCCATGTTGAGCCGGATCTTGTTGATCTTCTGGGCGTCCGTGCGCGGCGCGATCGACAAGGCCGTGCGCAACGCACCATATTGCGGATGAGTCGGTAGCAGGCTGTTCAGTACTTCGGGGATGCGATTGGTTACCAACGCGGCCTCAAGCAGCTGGCGCTGGCTGGCGTCGTCGATATCCTTGTCCGACGACAAACCAGCCAATTCGCGCGTCGCCCCGCACATGGCCGAGCGCCAGGTCCGATGACAGCTTGTTGAATCGGTCGGTCGCCGCCTGGGCCAGCACCATTGGATCGCCGGAGCTCATTGCCGAGATCAGCCCCGCCGGATCATAATCCGCAGGACTCAGCCCCTCACGCCCGATATTGTTGATGTACGTCAGGAGCGATTGCGCCTGCTGCACCTGCCACAGCGGCGGGGGAGGCGGAGGTAGGGGCGCCGGTTCGGGCTGGGCAGGTGCAGGTGCCTCTGTACCTTCGGGCAGCGGCGCAATCGGGTCGACCAGCTTTTTCGGCTGCGCTGCAACGGGCTTGGCGGCAGGCGCGGCGGCCGGTTGGGCCGCAAACGACGCCAGCGGTATAGCAGCCATGACTGTGAACATCGCCCAATGGTTCCAACGCGCCTTCATCACCGCAACATACCCCTCGCAAACACTTCAGCATCCCGCCGATATAGTGCTCTGTCTAATAGCCCCAAGCTTACACAGGATGAACCGGACGGGCCAGAGGCCATGGAACGGTTCAGCGCGCAAATCGACGCTTGCCAACCAATCCTTAAGCAGTTGGGAAGCATAAGATTATCTACAGAAGAGGCGTGAACGGAAGGGGCGAGATGTCATCGCGGTTCCAACTTCATGGCAACATGATCCCGCGCACCGTCAAGCGCGTGTTCGACGAGCGGTCCGAACAGCGGATCGAAGCGGAATCGCACGCGGCCGTGCTTTCACTGCGCGGGCACAACCACGTCGTTACGCTGGTCAACCTATCGCAATCCGGGGCGATGCTCCGCTTCGCCGGAAACGCTCACATCGGTGAAACCGTTTCGCTTCAATTGCTTGACCGCGGCACGATTGCGGGTCAGGTGCGTTGGCTGCGCGACGGGCGGATGGGCGTGTATTTCGCCGTTCCGCTGGACTAGCGCCGTGGAGATGAGCTTTCGGATGATCAAGGCGCGGATTGAACAAGCCCGTGATCCAAGTGACCGGCGACGCACGTCTCGCCATCCGGTAGAGATCGGCGCGCGCGTTCGTGAGCTTGGCAGCGAAGGGTTCGAAGCGCGCGTCCTCAACATTTCCGAAACCGGATTCATGGCCGAGGCCGAGGGCCACTTTGACGTCGGCACTCGCATATGGCTGATCCTGCCAGGTCGCGAGCGCGCCAATGCCCTGGTTCGCTGGATTGCGGGAAGCCGGATCGGCGCCGAGTTTGCCGAGCCCATCTCGCTTGAGGGGCTAAACGCCTAGCTTCGCCCGAGCGCCTGCTTCACCGCCGGCGTAATTCCCGCAACGATCCGCTTCACGCCGGCGAAGGTCGGGTGCATGCCGTCGGCCTGCTGCATGCCCCTTTCAGCCGCGACGCCGTCGAGAAAGAACGGATAGGTCGCGACGCCATGCCGGCGGGCAAGCTCGGGATAGATTGCATCGAACCGAGCTACATATGCAGGATCGAGGTTCGGCGCCGCCCGCATCCCGGCGAAGAGGACAGTTATTTGGCGGCGCTTCAGCTCTTCCAGCATCGCGTCCAGATTCTTGGCCGTAAGATCGGGATCGAGCCCGCGCAGCATGTCGTTGGCGCCCAGCTCAAGGATAACGAGATCCGGTTTTCGCTCTAGGCCGTCGAGCGTCCAGCCGAGCCGAGCCTTGCCCGCCTCGCTCGTGTCGCCCGAAACGCCGCCATCGGCGACTGTCGCTGCAATCCCATGCCGGCGAAGCGTCGCCTGTAGCTGAGGTGCGAAGCCAAGCCCCTGGTCGAGGCCGAAGCCAGCAGTCAAGCTGTCGCCGAACGCCAGCACCAACGGCCGCTGCTGGGGCGGGCTCGCACCGATCAGGATGATCGACAGAAGGGCGGTGGCAATCGACCGGCGGATCATGGCGGAGAAGGTGGGGCCATTGTGGCTGCGGAACAAGCTCCCTAGCTACACCGACCATGACCGAGCCCCTGATAGACCTCGACGACGTCCGCCTGACCCTTGGCCAGGGCGATGTCCGAACCGACATATTGAAAGGCGTCAGCCTGAGGCTTGAACCGGGCGAAAGCGTCGCGGTCCTCGGGCCGTCGGGCTCGGGCAAAAGCTCGCTGATGGCGGTAGTCGCCGGGCTGGAACGAGCCGACGCCGGATCGGTAAGGCTGGCGGGTCAGGATATCGGCAACCTGAACGAAGATGCCCTGGCTAGGCTGAGAGGCCGATCGCTCGGAATTATCCTTCAGGCTTTTCATCTGCTTCCGACCATGACCGCGCTGGAGAATGTGTCCGTACCGCTGGAACTGGCGGGCGCTGACGACCCGCGCAGCCGAGCGGCCTTTGAACTTGAAGCGGTCGGCCTCGGCCATCGCCTGAACCATTATCCGGCCCAATTATCGGGTGGCGAGCAGCAGAGGGTCGCAATCGCTCGCGCGACCGCCCCTCGCCCCCAGCTGCTGCTGGCTGACGAACCCACCGGCAACCTCGACAGCGCTACCGGCGCGGCGATCATCGACCTGCTGTTCGATCGAGCCGGTCATGCCGGTGCGGGTCTTCTGGTCATCACCCATGACGCCGCGGTCGCGGCCAGGGCGGGGCGAATTCTGCATATGTCGGACGGGCGCCTCGCCGCGTGAAATTGCCGATTCGCCTTGCGCTTCGCGACCTGAGAGGCGGACTTTCAGGGTTGGGATTGCTGTGGCTCTGCCTGGCCGTGGCGATCGCGGGACTGGCCTCCGTCACAAGCCTCGCCTCATCGGTCGATAGCGCCATCGCCGCCAATGGCCGCCAATTGCTGGGCGGTGACCTGATGTTGTCTGTTGCGCAGCGAGATGCCGGCGCAGACGAGCGCGCGGCAATCGACGGCGCTCGGGCGATCATCGAAGAGCATAACGACACGTGCCATGCTGGTCGCGCCTGGAGGCCGCAGCCTGCTTGCCGAGCTTTCGAGTGTCGACGCCAATTGGCCGCTGGCGGGCAAGGTGGAATGGGCCGGCGGCAGCAAGCGCCCGGCAGGTGCCGAAGTGGCGATAGGTCGTGAAATTTCCGAGCGGCTCGGAATCGGCATCGGCGAAAATCTGCGGATCGGTCGTGCCGGCTACCGAGTGACTGCAATCGTCGACAAAATGCCGCGAGCGTCCGGCTTCGCGCTGGCGCCCCCGGCATTGATGGACGACGCCGGGCTTGCAATCAGCGGATTGATCCAGCCGGGCAGCCTCAGCAGCACCAGCTATCGGATCGTCCTTCCGCCTGCCGCCGATGCCGAGGCCGCGGGCAAGGCCTTCCAGAAACGCTTTCCCGAAGGCGGCTGGCGGTCGACCAGCCGCGACGAGGCCGGGTCGGGCACTCGTCGATTCATCGACCGGCTGGGCCAGATGCTGCTGCTGGTCGCGCTGTCGGCGCTGGCGATCGGCGGGCTCGGCATGTCGAGTGCGACCGCTGCTTTCGCGGCCTCTCGCCGCTCGACCATCGCCATTTTGAAGCTGGTCGGGGCAAGCCGTTCGACGGTCAATGCAATGCTGCTGGCCGAGATTGGCCTTATCGCGGGCCTCGCCATCTTGGTTGGACTGGTCGCTGGCGCAATCGACTCCGGCACTGGTCGGCAAATTGACCGAATCGTTGCTTCCGGTTGCGCCGGACACTTCGCCGCAGTGGGTCGCCCTGGGCCAGGCCGCGCTGTTCGGCGTGCTGATCAGCTTCGCCGCAAGCTGGCGAATGGTCGCCAATGCCGGTGACACAAGGCCCGCCCGGCTGCTGCGCGGAGATGTCGTCGACGGCGAGCCGCTACGCTGGCGCAGCTTCATCCTGCCCGCCTCGGCGCTTGCGCTCGCTGCAGCAGTCGCGGTCGTCAGCGCAAGCGATCCCATAGTTCGCCGCAACTGGATTGGCCGGTATCGCGGTCCTCTGCGGCCTGTTTGCACTACTCGGGCTGGCCGTCCGGCGGATCGCGCGTCGCGCAAAGCATCTTGGCGGCCCGATCACCCGTCTCGGCGTCGCTGCGCTCGACCGGCCGGGTGCGGCTACCGGGCGGCTTGCGGTGTCGCTCGGCCTGGGCCTGACACTGCTCGTGACGCTTGCCGGTACCGCCTCCAGCATCCTCGCGGAGATCGATACCGCCGTGCCAAAACGCGCTCCTGCCCTGTTCCTGGTCGACATACCGCGCGCAGAGGAAAGCGAAGTTCCGCACTCTGGCCGCTGCCGATTTGCCCGGCGCCGACCTTCGGCTGGTCCCCTCGCTGCGGGGGCCGGTAACCGAGGTCAATGGAGTTCGGGTGACCGACATGCGCAACATCCCCGAAGGAGCCTGGATCCTTCGCGGCGACCGTGGGCTGACGTTCGCCCGCGACCTGCCGCCGGCCAACCGGATCGTAGCGGGCCAATGGTGGCCCAAGGATTATCGCGGCCCGCCGCTGGTCAGCATCGACGTCGATGCCGCGACGGCGCTGAACCTGAAAGTCGGCGACACGCTGACGATCGCCATCCTCGGACGACCGATCGAGGCCCGAATTGCGTCCATGCGGGAGATCGACTGGCGCAGCCTTGGCTTCAACTTCGCGATCATCTTCGCGCCCGGTGCGATCGAAGCTGCCCCCTATACGTTGATGGCCACGGTTTCGCCGGCGGACGGCCGCTCGACGACGGAATTCGAGCGACGTCTCACGATCGATCTGCCGATGGTCAGCGCCATTCGAGTCTCCGACGTGGTGGTCCAGGTGAAGACATTGCTCGAATCGATCGACGGGGCCGTCCGCATCGCGACCGGCTTCGCTATCCTGATGGGCATGATCGTGCTGGCGGGATCGGTCGTCGCCACCCGTCGTCAGAGAGCACGCGACATCGTCCTGCTGCGACTGGTGGGCGCAACGCGGGGCGAAGTGGCTCGAAGCCAACTGATCGAGTTCGCGCTCCTTTCATCGGTAGTCGCGTTGACCGCCTTTGCTGCCGGGGCGATCGCCGCTTGGCTGGTCGTCGTGCAACTCTTCGAATTTCCGTTCAGTCCCGACTGGGCAAGCCTGGCGCTGATCCCGCTGGGGGCGGTTTTCCTCGCCGTACTGGCTGCCTTCGCAGCGGCATTACCGGCGCTCAACGCCCGTCCCGCGCAGGGACTGCGGGAACTGTAGAAATCGATTCCGTGCAACCCGGCGGGCGTTCGGTCGTTCATCGCCACCGAAAGGAACGTCTTTATGACTTCAGTCTCGACGCTGAGCGACCTGGGCATGAGCCATGACCCCGCCATGCGGGGATATCATGTCGTCTATCGCGAACATGAAGTGAATCACTGCCCAGGCTGCGGCCGCACCCAGTGGCTGATCGGCCGCATGTCGGCTGAATGCGCCTTCTGCACGACGGCCCTGCCATTGGCTGAGGCCAGCATGCGCCACCACAATGGTCCAATCGTCATTCAGCATCGCAATAGGGTGATCGCCCCTGCCTGGGCTGCCTAGCGCGCTGGAACCGGCCTGACAGGCACGTTAATATTGCAGAGATCCGCTCCGCCGGCGGGACGAATGAAGAAATCGTCCTGCCGGTTTTTCCTCCCGTGGAGATAGGCCGCGAAGGACGGCCCGGTGAGATATTCGAACCTGGGCCGTTCGGCGGCCGCCATGTCGGCCGCCAGCTGCGCCTTCACGATTGGCACATCGGATGATCGTTCCTTGTAAAAGCCGAGCGCCTCGGTGCCGCGCGGTAATGAGCTCATATGCTCGATGCCCTGCACGATCCGGCCAACCACCGCGATATTGCGATCGAGGTGGCGCGGTGCATGGCCGATTACCGCATAAAGCTCCCCGCCGGTCCCGGTGTCAGGCGACAAATCGCGGCCGACGCCGACCATGGCATAGCAATGGGCCAGGTTGGCGGTGCCCGCTTTCGGATCAAAGGCAACCGGCCAGCCGCCTGAAAACCCAGCAGCCGGAGCATAGGCGTCCGGGGAGCCCAGGGGTGTGACCGGCAGGCCCTTGAGCGCCCGATGATATTCTGCCGGCGGCTTGGAGACGACGCCCGGGGGGAACGGCTTCTCACCTTCATTATTTCCCCATTGGACGACATAATTGTCCTGCACCCGGTAGATTTTTGCACCGTCCCACCAGCCGCCCCGTGCGAGGGCGCGGATGTTGGCGACATGTATCGGCGCGAAATCCGGAGCGAGCTGCATCACCACTTTGCGCCCACCCTCAAGCTCAAAGACGAGAAGATCTTCGGCGGCTATTTCGCTCCAATCGGATTTCGGCGCCCCGGCGACGATTTCGCTCGGTGTCTTTGGCTCGGCGACCGGAGCGGCGGCAATCAGGGCAACGAATGCAAGGGCGGCTAGTCGGCGCATGGCGGGTCTTTCATTATGTTTCGGACGCGAACATTGCCGCCTCCCCATTTCTGCGCAAGCCCGCTAGAGGGCGCCCATGTATCTAGCCACTTTGATGCTGCTCGGCTCCGGTGAGTTGGGCCGCGAATTCGCTATCGCCGCCAAGCGGCTCGGTTGCCGCGTCATCGCCTGCGACCGCTATGACGACGCCCCGGCGATGCAGGTCGCCGACACCCGCGAAGTCTTCCCGATGCTCGACGGCTCGGCACTTCGCGCCGCGGTCGAAAAGCACCGGCCTAACTATATCGTGCCCGAGATCGAGGCGATCGATACGGCAACCTTGGCCGATCTGGAACGCGAGGGCTGGCACGTGGTCCCCTCGGCCAAGGCAGTCCAGCTGACCATGAACCGCGACGGCATTCGCGACTTCGCTGCGAAAGAACTTGGCCTCATCACTTCCCGCTACCTGTTCGCAGAAACGCGTGACGACGCGATCGCCGCCGCATCGACCGTCGGCCTCCCCGCAGTGGTCAAGCCAGTGATGTCGTCGAGCGGCAAGGGCCAGAGTATCGCCCGAACGGCGGACGAGCTTGGCACGGCGTTCGATTATGCAGTCGCCAACATGCGCGGCGACCGGCCCCGGGTGATCGTCGAGGAATTCATCGCCTTCGACTATGAAATCACCCTGCTCACCGTGTCGACCAAGGATGGCGTGCTGTTCTGCCCGCCGATCGGGCATCGGCAGGAAAGTGGCGATTATCGCGAAAGCTGGCAGCCGGCGCCGATGGACGCCGGCCGTGCTCAAGTCGGCTGAAGAACAAGCCGCGAGGGTCGTCACTGCCTTGGGCGGCCATGGAATTTTCGGGGTCGAGTTTTTCATCGCCGGCGACCGGGCAATCTTCTCCGAGCTATCGCCCCGCCCCCACGATACCGGCATGGTCACCTTGATCGGCCAGTCACCCAACGAGTTCGAGCTGCACCTGCGCGCCATTCTCGGCCTGCCGATCCCGGCGATCGAACTGGCGGGCCCGGCAGCGTCGGCAGTCATCCTCGCCGATCGCGAGAGCCATGACTTCGGCTTTTCCGGCGTCGCCGAGGCGCTGGCCGGTGGCGAACCGGGCCGGCCGGTCGACCTGCGGCTGTTCGCCAAGCCCAACACGCTCAAGAATCGGCGGATGGGCGTGGCACTCGCGCGGGCGGACTCGGTGGAAGAAGCCAGGGCGCTTGCTGTCGAGGCTGCGGGCCGCGTCAGCATACGCTATGCATAGCGCCTCATTTTTGTCTCGATGCTTTATGTCCGCTTTCGACCCAAAGCTGCCACTAGCTTAGCGGCTGATTTCGACCCATTGCGGACATTGGGAAGGGCGCGTTCCCTTTGGATCAAGTGCGGCGCGGTCGGGCAGTCTTACCAGACCGCCCTAACCGCGAATCCACATAAAACCCTCGGCCGTTCACTCAATGCTACTGGACGCCTGGCTCGCAATTGTTCGGACGTGGAGCATCGATCCGCCTGGGAACGCCTGCAGGCATGATCTGGACGACGGAAACCTCCGCCGCGATGCCGGTCTCGTTGCGCACGAGGTGCAGGTGGCCGCCGCCTTCGTCGACAAAGGTTCCTCCGACACCCAACTGCTGTCCCGTGCAGAGGGCGGCGTCATACAGCGTGACCGTCCCCGCGGTCACCTTGACCAGGCTGGAGCCCGGATGGGTATGCCAACCGCTGGTGCCACCCGCGCCGATCGCGATTTTGGTTACTACCAAGTCGGTGTCGCCCTTGAGCTTGAGCTTGAGATGCCAGCCGTCCGCCATAGGATTTACTTCGACATCGCCGAAGCGGGCCTCCCATTGCACGGTGCCTACGAACTGCGATGCCGGGGTTGCGGTTGCGGGCGCTGCGATCAGCGCGGACGCGGCGAAGGCGACCGCCGCCGCTATGGTCGTTCCAGTGCCGAGCGCCTTTCGAGTTGCAATCTCGCGTTTACGATGATGTACCATTTTCCCGTCTCCTCTTGCTTTGCAGTGGCCATTCAAGGCCTTTGCCGCCGGCCAATGGAGACCAAACCAAGGTAATCGGATAGGTTGGGAAGCCGATCGTTTGGAGATGGATTGCCGATGATCGAATTCGCCGGCTTCACCCGCAGACAAGAGCTCTAAAAAATTGCGGTCAACTGGATACCGAATTGGCGGGGCATGCCGACGCTCGAATAGGCGAATCCTGCCTGCTCGATCAGCGTCCCGCGGCCGGCCGTGCGATACCGCTCATCGGTGAGGTTGGTACCGAATAAGGCGGCGGACCAGCGATCGTCCCGTGCCCAAAAGGTGACCCGCGCGCCGAGCAGACCATAGGCCTCCTGATCGTTCATCGCCGCGAAGATCTGAAACTGTTCCTTTGATCGGTAGCTGTAATCGCCGTGCAGCTCGAGCATGCCGGACCGGAACGGCACTTCATAATTGACTGAGCCCGAGAATGAATGGCGCGGCGTTCTCTGGAACTTGCTGTCCAGGGCCAGCCCGCGAACCAGCCCGACGTCGAGATATTTGGGAGTGAGGTGGCCGTAGGCGGCGGTCAGCGTTAGTCCTTTCAGCGGAATTGCCGCCACGTCGACCTCGGCGCCCTTGATCCGCGCCCTGGCGGCGTTTTCGATCAGCGTCGTGAATTCGCCCGCGATAATCGTCTGCTGGCGCAGCTGGATGTCCTTATATTCGGTATCGAACAGCGTCGCGTTAACCCGCAGCTTGTGATCCAGCCACTCCGAGTGCAGCCCGATCTCATAGGTCAGCGCCGTTTCCGGATCGAACGGGGCGAACCCCATGTTGGGAAGTCCGACTTCGCCGCGAACGTTGAACCCCCCGCTTTTGTAACCTCGAGCGACCGACCCGTAGGCCATCAGGTCGCGCGTCGGCTGATATTGCAGGTCGGCGCGGTACGTGAACGAATTCCAGCTGTGCCTGGCCGCGCCGGTCGCCAACACAATGTTCGTCGGTTTGAGGTTGGCGTCGGTCACGTACGACTTGCCGTCGAGCCGCTTCTTCTCATGGCTGTAGCGAGCGCCGAGCGTGGCGCTGAGCCTGTCGCTCAGCTTGTACGTTCCCTGCGCATAGCCTGACGCATTTTCAACACGGAGCTGACGCGGATCGGCCGTCAATGTTGGTAGATTGTCAGGCGTATAGAAGCAGCCACACGTGTAAAGCACGTCGGTCATGGAGCCCCACGGCAGGAGCTTTGGCCTTTCTCCGAAAGCGAACAGGCCGGCCGTGTAGGTGAGCCTGCCCGCGACGCCGTTAAACTGCAGTTCTCCGGAAACCTGGCGCTGCTTCACCTTCAGATCGTTCCCGCCCAGATCGAAATACAATCCGTCAACATCAGTCCCGACATGGCTGTACAATCCACGGTAGGCGCCTATAAATTTGAGCGCGTTGGCGCCGAGCTGCTTGGTCAGGACGACCGACGCCCCCCAAAATTCCTGATCCGTGAAATTGTTGCCGCCGGCGTAGCTTTCGAGAAGGTTGGCCGGTGCCAGGTCGTCGGTAATCTCGGGCCCTGGCAGCTTGCCTTGCCGGATCAGCTCGTTGATTTTCGGCAAATCGCCGAAGCGTGGATCGATCAAATCGATGTGGATCGCCCCCTGACGGTCGCGCTTGCGCGACCCGTCCAGTGCCAAGTCAGCGGTGAGCGTATCGGTCATGAGCCAGCGCAGCTGCAGCCGGCCGCCCTGGCCGCGATCGTCGCCTTCGGAGTGGAGATCGATCGGTCGGCCGTTCGCCCGTTCGACCGGCCCCAGCGGAGCCGGCGGAGTCAGGCGGCGGAGGTAGCCGTCGCGGCTTACGAGGCCGACCGCGAGCCGCAGGAAGAGCCGGTCGGAAAGCGGCTCATTGACGATCGTTCGCAGTTCTATTTGATTGTCATTGCCGAGGATCGCACTCGCGCTCCGTTCGCGACCGGGCCCGGGCATGATGGAAATCAAACTGATCGCGCCACCGATCGCATCCTTGCCGAACAAGGTTCCTTGGGGGCCACGCAACACCTCGATGCGGTCGATGTCGACCAGGTTCATGAGCAAGCCGAGCGATCGAGGTAAATAGACGCCGTCGATATAGAAGGCGACCCCGGCTTCGGCTCCAATGCCGAAGTCTTCCTGGCCGATTCCACGGATGAACGTGTTCGCGGCCGCTTCGCCGACGTTCTGCGAGGGCGCAAAGGTCAGGTTGGGAACGAAGTTTTGAAGCGATCTGAGGTTTGTGACGGAGCGCGATTCCAGCTCCCGACCCGTCAGAGCGACAACGGATACCGGTGTTCGCTGGAGAGGTTCCGGCCGGCGCCGCGCCGTCACGACGATGTCATTGAGATGGTCTTCAGGGGACGTCGCTGGCGGGACCTCCTGAGCCTCGGCGGGAGACGAAACGAAACCCGCACATCCCGCGAGGAGCAGGGGCAGACCGCGCTTCAGGGCGATGATCCAGCCCCGATGTTTCACACGACTCCCCCTTCCCCCAACCCGCGGCTAAATCCGTAGCTGCACGGTCTCTGAGCGCTCACGTGCGAGGTGCGCGGCGAGCCTCGCTCTGATCCGCTCGAACCGGGCCTGACTGAGCAGCGAGCGAAAAACGGGCTCATCGGCGATATTGAGCAGATCCGTGTTATCGGAGTGGGTCCAGCCACGCCGCATTGCCCTTTCAAGCATTGACAGCGCTTGATCGCGCCTACCCTGAACTGCCCGGATCGCCGCAACGTCGGCATCGAGAGTGAAGGGAATTGTGCCCTGACGATAAATGGCGCTGATCTTGGAGGCTGCCTGGCTCAGCAGCCGATCGGCGTCTGCCGCTCGCCCGGCCTGCCTGAGAGCCAGCGCGACCACAGCCGCTTCGTGCAATTGATCCGCGCGCACCGGTTTGTCGGGGCGAAGGCTGAGCAGCCCAACTGGGCCATCGTAAGTGTCGGCGAGCTCCTTTGCGCGGCCGGCATTGAGCATCAACTTAGCGGCCATGTGATTATCGTCCCGATACACGTCCGCCGCTGCCGCATTGCGATTGTGCATCTGCCAGGCCGCAGGAGCAGGCGGCGTGGCGATCTGCACGTCGCCTCTTTGATGCACAGTGAGAAACGCCGGTTTGTACCCCGGCGCGCCCTTATCAAGTCCAACAATTATCCTCACATCGGCGACACCCATTCGAGCCCGCGAGCTCCAGCGAGGCGAATTCGCCCGCGCGACGATCGACCAATGTCTTGCCGCCTCCGAGAAGTCGCCGAAAATCCAGGCGGTTCGCCCGAGGATGATGTGCAGGTTGCTTTCGTTATTGGCGAAGCCTCGCCTCCCGATTGCCTCGGCTTCGGTGCGCTGCCCCGTCTCGGCGAGCCTAATTGCGAGCTGTCCCGTCGTTCTAAACCAGACCGGGTCGAATTCCCGGGCGCGTCTATACGCCGCCATCTCTGCGTCGAACTCTCCGGCAGCAGCCAAAGCTGAGCCAAGGCCGATCAAAGCCTCCGCGCTGTTCGGATCCAGTTCGACGGCACGGCGGAAGTGAGACAGCGCTTCGGGAGAGCCGTATGGCAGAAGCAGGGCGAGGACGCGGTGCCCGTCCGCCAGGTTGGGCGCTAGCTGAAGTGCGTGGCGCGCGTAGCTTTCGGCTTTCGGCAGAGCGGCGATCAAGCCTTCGGTGCCGTCAGGGTAATCCTCGAGAGATTTGGACTCCGCGAGGCTGGCCCAGGCTGGGGCATAGTTGGGATCAAGCTTGATCGCGTCGCGAAGTAAATTGGATGAGGTTACGAAGACGTCTTTGTTGCGCGTCCTGATCAGACCACGCGCCGTCAGATAGAGGTTGTACGCCTCGCCGTTCGTGACCAATGCGCCCGATAGCGCGGGCGTCCGAACTAGTTTGCGCCGAAGCGCGCCGGCGATGGCGCCGCCGATCCGCTGCTGAATCGCGAAGATGTCGTCGAGCTTGCCGTCGTAGGTTTCCGACCACAAGCGACTGCCGTCACTGGCCCTCATGAGATCGGCGTTGACGCGAACCCGGTCGCCTTGCCGTCGGACACTTCCTTCCACGACGTAATCGACGTTGAGGCGCCGCGCGACCTCGCGGGCGTCGGCATCGGGCCCGAACTCCCTCGCCGATGCCCGACCTACGACGCGAAACTGCGGCTCACGCGACAGCTGGCCGAGGATTTCCTCGCCAATACCTTCCGCGAAATAGGGATCACCGCTGGAGAGATTACGGAACGACATCACTGCGATCGACGCCGGATCAGCTTCGCCGCGCCCCATACGGGACCAGCTAAACACGAGTACGGCAGCAACAAGAGCTAGGATGAGCAGTGTGCCCACCATTACCTTCGTTCGGGTATTCCACGCACCACGGGCGGCTGCAATTTCCGGTTGCTCAACCAGCGAGTAGCCAACCCTAGGCACTGTCTCGATGGCGAAGGGTTCGGGAGAGAATTCCTTGGCGAGATGACGCAGCGCCACGATACAGCGGTTGATTGCATCGTCACCGACGATCCGACCGTCCCAGCATTGTTCGATCAGCCGATCGCGCGAAACCACGTTGGGCCGGGCCGAGGCTAGTGCGACCAGCACCTGCGCTACTCTTGGCTCGAGCTCCCTGCGCTCGCCATTCATCCGGACCTCGCGATGGGCCGCGCTAACGCACAGTCCGCCAAGATCGAAATCCGCCGTTTCCGCCAGATTAATCCGGTCCGCATCTACCTCAGGGCCGAACTCCCCCTTCATCGGCATCCCATCATCAAAAGATCGGCATCCCAACCTAGCTCAGCAGTCGCAACTTGTCTCCCATAAGGTCCTCCAAATGAACCAACAGGAGGTCAACATGACACACAATTCCCGATTCTTGATTGCCTCAGCAGTGGCGATGGCCATTGGCCTGACAGCGTGTGGCGGTGGGGGAGGTGGGAGCGCTCGGTCAATTGCCGCGATTCCACCTCCACCGCCCGGTGCCCCTGCAACGCAGCCGTGTCCGCCGCCTGCGACCCCATGGGACTATTGCTAGGGCCGAGCATCGTGCGCCCCCGCTTGCGTTCGAGTTGGTCATGAAGGTGGCGCGCGTGCTTCCCGCATTGGCTCATTGCCTGGCACTCGGGATGGTGCTGGTGGGGGCCCCAGTGAGCGCTGCCGATCTCGTAGAAGAGGTCGCGCCTTCGCTCGATTCCGGCCGGTTCTCATGGGATGCAGCCGCGGGCCGCGTGAGAAACGAGGACAGGTTCGTTCAAGCCGTCTCGGTCGCCGAACCCGGCGATTTCAAAAGCCTCAGCTATAATATTGGCGTTGCAATCACTTCGGCAACGAGCCTAAGTTTTGAATCGTCCGCCGGGGGAAAATCGTTGTTCGATGTTCCCGTCGAGTTCTCGGATAAGGCCAGGAAGAGTTGCCGCGCCAAGCCGACAGCTGAGGCTAGCGCCGAATGGACGCCAGGCATCGCAAACTGGAGCCACTATGAAGCCAGGTTATTCGGTTTTGATCTCAAATATCCTAACTTAACGCGGGGCGTTCCATTGACAGTGCTTGGCCGACGCGTCGTTTTTTCCCAGTTCACTCTCGGCCGAAATCGCATCAAACTTAAGCTTAGCACGGCTTTCTGATTCTGTAGCCCTCGACCCAACTTCCGGAATGGGTCGAAATCAGACGCACGGCTATGGCAGTTTTGGGCCGATAGCAGACGCCAGCTAATGGCAGCTTTCCACCCATTGCGGACATTAGACCTGTAGTTCAAAGCTCAGACGTCAAAGTACCGCTGGTGCGTCAAACCGGAGAAGACCCAAGTGACGAAGTCAAAGCCCTGGCGCACGGATATTGGTGTATCAGTCGGTTTGCTCGTGGGGGCGTTGCTCTGGTGGAGAGCCTATGACCTGGGCGCAGGTCTGTTCCAGAACCCTCAGTTTTCATCGAGATGGCGCTGGCACCCCAAGGCCTTTCTTCTGTGTACGAAGAAACGGGCGCCCAGTCGGGCGCCCGCATCCTCAATAATCGGTCGATAAATTAGCCGACCGTCAACTTGCCGTTCATCGGAATCGGGCGGTTCAAGTTGAAGTAGTTGGGCGAGGTCTTCATCACCGTCTGGTGGATCGCCTCATAGTCCTCGGCCGTTCCATCGCCCTTGATGCGAACCTCATAATCGATCGCTTCATAGCCTGGGATGACGTCGTCGCTGAGCCCCAGGAAGCCGCGCAGGTCGAGCTTGCCCTTGGTCAAGATTTCGACTGACTGAAGGTGGACTTCGCGCAGCGAGGCGCCGGCGACATAGCCGACCATCATGCAGGCGTTGAGCGCGCTCATCAGCAGTTCCTGCGGATTGGGAGCGCCATCCGCACCGAGTAGCTGGCACGGTTCGTCAGCAATCACCTTGTGGCTGCGCTCGACTCCGCTCGCCGGCCATGGTGAAGCCGGTCACGGTCGACTCGCTGCGGGTCTGACCGGCCCAGCGCGTGGCAACGTCGAACTCGACAATCGCCTGCTTCGGGTCCTTGCCGATCGCATCAACGACTTCGCCGAGCGCGGTCAGATCAAGGCCGTTCACGGGTGCATTTTTGACTGTATCCAACATGATTTTTCTCCTTTGAATGAAATGCGTGGATGGGTCAGCGGAACCGCGGGTCGGCTGCGGTTGCGCGCGCCCAGCGGCTCTGCAGCTGACACCCGATCACGGTTTCGACCGGATCGAGGTGTTGGGTGGCCCGGCTTGAAAACGCGTGATCCTGGTGATGGATATTTCGCGGCCCGACCAAGGACCCCCGGTGTTGGTAATCATATGGCATGATCTTGCCCCTCAGCCGATCTGTTAGGTAAAAGCGGGCAGGATCGCCGCGGCGATCGCCGAAAAGCTGGCGGCAGCAGTGAAAAACACAGCCGCAATCTTTCGTTGTTCGATAATCAGTTCGAATGTCATTTCTATTTTACCCCTAATATTCATCCGTGAGTATTTGCCGCTGGAAACGAAGATCGCTTCCCGTTCGCAAAATCGCTCGGCGGGTTTGGTGATGGTTATTTAGATCGGGCGCAGGTTTGCGAAAATGATTGGGATGCCGGATAAATTGACCGAAACGCCGAATTGGGGGCCGCCTTGGATGTTCTCGACGAGATATTGGCATCGCTGCGGCTGACCGGCGGCGTCGTGATTGATGGCGGATTTTCAGGCGAGTTTTGCGTCCACGCCGAATTTACGCCGCAACATTGCGCGCCCTTCTTCCCGTTGCCGGAAACGCTGATCAGCTATCATTATGTCCGCTCAGGACGGTTGCTGATCCAGATCGACGACCACCCGGCCCTCACGTTGGAGGCCGGGAGCATCGCCATCCTGCCGCGCAACGACCCCCATATCCTTGCCAGCCGCTGCGGCCTTCCGCCGGCAGAGGTCGACGAAATCGGCTGGGTCACCGACGAGGGCGTGCATCATGTTTCGGCGGGAACAAAGGGGCAGCGGGCGGAGGTTTGGTGTGGCTTTCTCGGCACCGCCAAATCGAACGGGCATCCGATCCTCGATGCGCTGCCGGCGTTGCTAACGCTCAATGTATCGCAGGGTCAGGCGCAGTGGCTCGACAGCTCAATGCGGTTCGTCGCCGAGCAAAATCCGCCGTCCGAAACCGTTGCGCGGCTAGCTGAGCTGCTGCTGTCGCAGGCGATCCGCGAATATGTCGAGCAGCTTCCGGCCGAAGAACAAGGCTGGCTGCGGGGCCTGGCCGATCCGGCAATTTCAAAGGCTTTGTCGATCATCCACAATCGATATGCCGAGGATCTGGGCGTCGAGAGCATCGCGCGGGAAGTCGGGATGTCGCGATCGGTGCTGGGCGAACGTTTTACCGAACTACTGGGCGATCCGCCGATGCGCTACTGCGCCAAGTGGCGGATGACGGTCGCGGCAAATATGTTGAGAGACGGCAAGCATAACGCGGCCAACATTGCCTATGCCGTGGGCTTCAACAGCGAGGCCGCGTTCAATAGGGCGTTCAAGCGTGAATATGGCGAACCCCCGGCGACGTGGCGCCGAAAGATCGAACTGGCGGACGGAGCGTCGTGACGTCGCCGGGGAATGTCCGGTTTCGACCCAAAGCGGACATTCGCTGAAGTCGTGTGGACGCCTACCCGAGGTGCTGCCTGAAAAACTGCGTCAACTTGTCGAACGGGATCAGTTTCACCCGGTCGTATAGGTCGACGTGCCCGGCGCCCGGAACGATGACCAGCTCCTTCGGCTCGGCCGCGCGGCGATAGGCATCTTCGCTGAACTCGCGGGAGTGGGCTTCGGACCCCGTGATGAACAGCATCGGACGCGGCGAGATCGTCTCGATGTCGTTGAACGGGTAGAAGTTCATGAACTTTACGTTGCTGATTAGTGTCGGGTGGGTGGTCAGTTCGGGCGACGATCCCAGCAGGAGTGATACTCGCCCCTGCGCGTGCGGTAGAAATCGTAGAACTCGCGCTGGATCGGGTCGGTGTCCGGGGTCAGCTGATGTGTCGTCCCGCCTGCTATAGTCGCGCCTCGCCCCCCGCGAACTCGGTGTAGCGCTGCTCGGCCGCCTCGGCGATGATCGCCTTGCGCTGCTCAACTGTCGACGACTTGCGCAGCGCGTTCCGGGCAGCGCCGCCCATGTCGTACATGCTGACCGTGGCGATAGCCTTCAGTCCGCGGGTCGATCTTGGCCGCACTGATGACGAAGCTGCCGCTTCCGCAAACCCCGATCGCGCCGATCCGCTCGCGGTCGACCAGCGCCTGCGAACCGAGAAATCGACGCCGGCGCTGAACGCCTCCGCGTAGTAGTCCGGCGCCACCGCGTTGCGCGCCTGGCCTTCGCTCTCACCCCAGAAAGGCAGGTCGATCGACAAGGCGATGAAGCCTTGTTCCGCCATCTTGGTCGCATAGAGGTTGGCACTCTGCTCCTTCACCGCGCCCATCGGATGGCCGACGATGATCGCCGGATGCTTGCGGCTGCGGTCGAGATTGCTAGGGATGAAAAGATTGCCGACGACCCGTGTCTGATAGTGGGTCTTGAAGCTGACCTTCTCAACCGTCACGCGGTCGCTGACGTAGAAATTGCTGGCGCCGTTTGACATGTCCTGGGCGCTTGCCGGAGCGGCGTTGATCAGCGCCATCGCGCCGAGCGACACGGCGCCTACGAGCTGCAGCAGGCTGCGCCGGCTGACCGGTCGATTTCGCGCGAATGGCGTGGTTTCGAAATTGCTGTTCATTTCACTTCTCCATTGGATTTGGTTCAGGCAGTCACGGGACACCTCGCTCGAGCCAAATCCCTCAGTCCTGATTGATCTGGGCCATCTGCCTCGCATCCATGCGGCCGCCATAGATCTCGAGCCGGGCCAAGCCTGTCTCGATCTCGCGAAGATCCGCTGGCGTGAGCTGGACGTTGACCGCGCCGATGTTCTCGCGCAGGTGATCCATGTTGCTCGTGCCGGGAATCGAAACGATCCACGGCTTTTGCGCCATCAGCCATGCCAGCGCGATCTGGGCAGGCGTTGCGCCCTTCTTGGCGCCGAACGTCCTCAGAAACTCGATGATCGGCTGGTTGTTCGTCATGACCATGGGCGAGAAGCGCGGGAACGTCGCTCGCAGGTCGTTCTTCGGGTCCATGGTGGACTGTACGTTCACGTCCATTGTCCCGGGCAGGAAGCCCTGGCCCAGCGGACCCCACGGAACGAAGCCGATGCCCAGCTCCTCGCAGGTCTGCAGAACGCCGTTGCGCTCCACGCTGCGCTCGATCAGCGAGTATTCGGTCTGGATGGCCGCGACCGGCTGCACCGCGTGCGCACGGCGAATGGTGCTCGCGCTCGGTTCCGACAGGCCGAAGTGCAGGACCTTGCCCTGCGGATCAGATCCTTGACCGTGCCGGCCACGTCCTCGATCGGCACGGTCAGGTCGACCCGGTGCTGGTAGTAGAGGTCGATGCGGTCGGTCTTGAGCCGTTTCAGCGATTCCTCGACCACGCGCCGGATGCGCTCCGGACGGCTGTCGAGCCCGTTCGTGCCGTCGATCTTGAAGCCGAACTTCGTGGCGATTTTGACCTGGTCGCGGACAGGCGCGAGCGCTTCGCCGACAAGTTCCTCGTTGACGTAAGGGCCGTAGACTTCGGCGGTGTCGAAAAACGTGACGCCTTGCTCGTAGGCCTCGCGGATCACGCGGATGCCCTGGGCCCGGTCCACACCCGGACCGTATGGCCGCCGCTCAGGCCCATGTTGCCGAAGCCCAGTTCCGATACCTCCAGGCTGCCCAGCTTTCGGGTTTTCATTTTGTGTCCTTCTCTAACGGGTTGAGGTAGATTGAGCCGCGGCGGGGCTGGCCCACGACGCGATGCCGACGGGTAGAGCAGCGCCAGCGACGCCGGCGCCGACCGCCATCAGGAAACGGCGCCGATCAGTCTCTGCGGCTTTTCCTTCTTCGATCGGTCGGTCGTTATTTGGCTCGATGTTCATGTTCGACGCCTCCTCAGTTGAAGTGCGATTTGAGCATCGCCGCGATCAAGGGCGTCACGGTGCGACTGCTTCGATGATCACCAGCCCTTCGAGGGAGGCGAGTTGCTCCGCGCCTAATTCGATCCGCCCGAGCCGGACGAGGCCGGGTGAGTAGTGACCGCCGCGATAGAACAGAGCGAGATTGCCCCAAGGTGCATAATAGGTGAGATCGCCGGTGACCGGGGTGATCGCGGCGGGAGCGCCTTCGGTGGAAAGCGCCCGTGGCAGGTCGGCAATCTTCTCCGTCGACGCATAATCCTTCATCGTCAGCTGAAGTGGAAGCAAGGCCGCAAAATCTCGCGCGGCCACGCTATCGTCGAGCCGGGCCGTGAAATGCTGGTCACCAGCGGTAATCCTGATCTGCATGGTTGCTTCCTCTCGTTCCGGTTCGATCTGCACCGCGGTGGACGATCTGTTTCCAGTCGGGTGCTCGGCGCTGCGGCCGGCATGGCCAAGGCTGGCGGCGAGCAGGATCGCAACGCGGAGTGTCATGCCGCCAATCTCAACACGCCTCCAGGACGATTGCTTCATCGCCGACGGGGTCAGCGCGAGCCTCTTCGCGCGCCGTGCATGACGCCAGGAGCGCCACACCAGCCGAAGCGCAGAGGATGGCGGCGCTAGCTGCGAAGGTCGCCCGGTAGCCGCTACTGTCGAACAGCAGCCCCCCGGCGGTCGCGCCCAGCGTGATCGCGAGCTGGATCGCGGCAACCATCAGCCCGCCGCCGGCTTCGGCGTCCTCGGGCAGGACCTTGGCCAGCCACATCCACCAGCCAACCGGCGCGGCGGTCCCAATCATGCCCCAGAGCGCAAGCAGGACCGTCGAAGCAGCTGCGGACGAGCCGAACTCGACCAGGCCGATGGCAATCACTGCCATGGCGAGCGGCAGGACGATGAGGACGCTGTAGAGCCGCGACTTCAGCACGATGCCGATAGCGTATGTTCCGGCCAGCCCGGCGCCGCCCATGATCAGCAGGATCAGCGACAGGGTCGAAACATCGACCTGCGCGACGGTCTCCAGGAACGGGCGAAGATAGGTGAACAGGGCAAACTGGCCGGCGAAGAACAGGGTAACCGCCACGATACCCAGCGGCACATTCGGTTTGGCCAGGACGCGGAACGTCGCGCCCGCGCCGGCCTGTTCGCGTGCGGGCATCGACGGCAAGGTGGCGAACTTCCAGACGAAGGTCACCGCCGCCAGCGGCACGACGGCGAAGAAGGCTCCGCGCCAGCCGATATATTGGCCGAGGAAGCTTCCCAGAGGCGCGGCAATAGTGGTCGCCAGCGCATTGCCGCCGTTGAGCAGCGCCAGCGCACGCGGCACATGGTCTTCCGGGACGAGGCGCATGACAGTCGACGCCGACATCGACCAGAAGCCGCCGATGACGATGCCTAGGAGCGCGCGTCCGGCCATGAACACTGCGAAATTCGGGGCAAACGCCACCATCGCGCCCGACGCCATCATCATCACCGTCAGCCACAACAGCAGCGCTCGGCGATCGAGGCCGCGGGTCGCCGATGAAATGAAAAGGCTGGTCAGCACCGCGAAGATGCCGGAAACGGCGATCGCCTGCCCGGCCTGGCCTTCGGTCAGCGAGAGGTCCGACGCGATCGGCGTCAGCAGGCTGACCGGCATGAATTCCGACGCGATGAGCGTGCCGACGCACAGCGTGAGCGCGAACACCGCGCTCCAGCCGCCCGCACGAGTGTTTCGAGAAATTGCCGTTTCAATCATGGCAACCCATTTACGGGCTGCGCTTTGTTTCGATTAGACGCTATAATGTGCATGAACTTGTAAGTGGAACTTAACAATGGCGCGCCAACCAATCGGCGATCTCGCAGCGTTTCTGGCCGTCGCCCGCGAGCGCAGCTTCACCCGCGCTGCGGCGCAGCTCGGTGTTTCGCCTTCCGCATTGAGCCAGACCATGCGCGTCCTTGAGGAACGGCTGGGTGTCCGCCTCCTCACTCGCACAACCCGCAGCGTCGCGCCGACCGAGGCGGGTGAGCGTTTGATCGCGACGGTTGGTCCGCATCTCGACGAAATCGAGACGGGATTGGCCGCCCTGTCGGAGCTTCGCGACAGGCCCGCCGGAACCATCCGCATCACCACGGTCGATCACGCGGCGGAGACCATCCTGTGGCCGGCGCTATCGAATTTCCTCGCCAAATATCCGGACATCCAGGTCGACCTTATCGTCGACAACACATTGCGGGACATTGTCGCCGAGCGGTTCGACGCAGGCATCCGCATGGGAGAGCGCTTGGCGCGCGACATGATCGCCGTCAGGATTGGCCCCGACATCAGGCTGGCAGCGGTCGCGACGCCCTCCTACTTTGCGGAACACGGCAAACCAAAGACGCCGCAGGATCTAGACAAACACCGTTGCATCAACATGCGCCTTGCGACGCTTGGCGGTGTTTATGTCTGGGAGTTCGAGAAAGGCAGCCGCGAGATCAACGTCAAGGTCGACGGGCAACTCACCGTCAACGACATCGCCGTCATCAGGCGAGCGACGCTGGAAGGTCTTGGCATCGCCTTCATTCCCGAAGACACGGTTCAGCAACACATGGCTTCCGGCGAGTTAGTCCGGGTACTCACCGACTGGACCCCGCCGTTCCCCGGCTACTACCTCTATTACCCGAGCCGCCGCCAGCAATCGCCGGCATTTGCGCTGTTAGTGGATGCTCTCCGATATCGTGAATAGCTAATGTCCGCTTTCCACCCATAGCTGCCATTCCTCGTATTGCATAATTATGCATTGAATTGCATATAGCGCGTAGCACTGGCGCGCGATGCGGATGTCGAGCAGGCAAAGGCCCGCGCCGTCGCAGCGGCCTCTCAGGTTCGGATCGAATATCGCGACTGAGTAGTTGCATAATTATGCATTGATTTGCATATAGCGCGCATGATTCGCGCCGCGATCCTTGGCGCCTCCGGCTATGTCGGCGGCGAATTGATGCGCCTCATCGCCGGCCATCCGGCGATGGAGGTCGGCGTCGCCTTTGGCGCGTCCAACGCCGGTCAGAAGGTCGCGGCGGTCCATCCGCACCTCGCGCTTGCCTATCCGGACGTGGCATTTCGCTGCCTGGGATCCGGCGCTGCTGAAGGGCTGCGACCTGATCCTGGCCGCCTTGCCGCATGGCGAGACCCAGCGGCTGGCCGACGAATTGCTCGCCCCTGGCATTCCATTCGTCGATCTCGGCGCCGACTTCCGCCTCGATAGCGCCGCCGAATTTGAGCGCTGGTACGGCGAGCCTCATGCTCGGCCCGAGCTACTCGAAACCTTCACTTACGGCCTGCCGGAATTCTTCCGCGATGCGATCAAGGGTTCGAAGCGGGTCGCGGCACCGGGATGCTACCCGACCGCTGCCAACCTGGCGCTCCGCCCGCTGATCGAGGCGGGCGCTATCGACCGGCAGGGCATTATCGTCGACGCAGCCTCGGGCGTCAGCGGCGCGGGCCGCACGGCCAATGCCGGGACCCATTTCTGCGCGGTCGACGGCAATTATCGCGCCTATGGCCTGCTCAATCATCGCCACACCGCCGAAATGGAAATGATGTCCGGCGCGAGCGTACTGTTCACGCCCCACCTCATGGCCGCCAGCCGCGGGATCCTCGCCACCTGCTACGCCCGGGCGACGGGACCGTGCGATCCGCTGGCAATCCTTCGCGAAGCCTATGCCGGCGAGCATTTCGTCCATGTCGGCGAAGCTCCGCCGGAGACGAAATGGGCGACCGGCTCCAACGCCGCCTTCCTCACCGCCCGCTATGACGAGCGCACCGGCACCGTCCTCGCGCTCGCCGCGATCGACAATCTCGGCAAGGGCGCGGCGGGCCAGATGATCCAGTGCGCCAACCTGATGCTCGGCCTCGACGAGGGCGCGGGCCTGTCCAATATGGGAGTTTATCCGTGAGCGTCACCGCTCGCCGAAGGCTTTGTCGCCGCCGGCCTTCATGCCGGCATCAAGACCGGCGGGCGCCGCGACATCAGCCTGCTCGCCACCGACGACGGCAAGCCGGTGCCGGCCGCCGCAGTCTTCACCCAGAACAAGTTCCGGGCGCCGCCGGTCGAAGCCAGCCTGGAGCGGCTCAACGTTTCGGGCGGCTATGCGTCCGGGGTGATCGTCAACAGCGGCAATGCCAATGCCGGGACCGGCGCCAAGGGCCGGGCGGATGCCGAGGCGATGTGCGCGGCGGCGGCCGAAGCGGTCGGCTGCGACCCGCGCGACATGCTGGTCTGCTCGACCGGCCTGATCGGCTTACCGCCTGCCGATGCGCAAGATCCTGACCGCCATCCCCAGGCTCGGCGAAACGCTGAGCCGCGACGGGCATCGCGACGCCGCCAAGGGCATCCTCACCACCGACACTCGGCCCAAGGAGGCGGCGGTCGTCCGCGACGGCTATGCGGTCGGCGGCATGGCCAAGGGCTGCGGCATGCTGGCGCCCAACATGGCGACCATGCTCGCCTTCCTTACCACCGACGCAGAGCTGTCGCCGGATGAGCTGAAGCCGATCCTGTTCCGCGCCGCCGACGCCACCTTCAACGCGCTGATCACCGACGGCGCAACCTCGACCAACGACACGGTCATGCTGTTCGCCAGCGGCCGCAAGGGCCGCCCGGCCGACCTCGCCCAGTTCGAGGATGACGTGCGGCAGGTGTGCGAAGAACTGATGCTGCAGATGGCGCGCGACGCGGAAGGCATGACCAAGCTGGTCGTCGTCCGCGTCACCGGGGCGGCCAGCGACGCCGAGGCTCGGAAGGTCGCCCGGTCGATCGGCAACAACCAGCTGATCAAATGCAGCTGGTATGGCGCTGACGCCTATTGGGGCCGGCTGCTGGCCGAAGCCGGCTCGTGCGGGGTTGAGTTCGACACCGAACGATCGAGCGGTCAGCTACGGCGGGATCAAGGTTGCCGAGGCGGGCGTCGAAATCCCGCACGATGCCGAGGCGGTGCGCGCCCATATGAAGGGCGAGGAGATCGACATCCTGGTCGACCTCGGCCTCGGCATCGGCACGGGCCGCGCCGTCTCGGTCGACCTCGGCCCCGGCTACATCAAGGAAAATGCGGCGACGTCATGATCAACACCAACGACACCGCTCGCCTGCTGATCGAGGCGCTGCCCTATATCCGCCGCTTCACCGGCAAGACCATCGTCGTAAAGGTCGGCGGCCTGCCGATGACCGATCCCGATCGCGGCTGCGCAGCCTCGCCAAGGACGTGTTGCTGCTCCACTCGGTCGGCATTCGCCCGGTGCTGGTCCATGGCGGCGGACCGCAGATCGATGAACAGATGGCGCGGCAGGGCAAGGAGGTCGAAGCGGATCGACGGCCTTCGAGTGACCGACGCCGAGGCGCTCGACATCGTTCGGATGGTGCTGGTCGGAAAGATCAACCGCGAACTGGTCAGCGCGGTCAACGCGCTGGAGCCGGTCGCGGTCGGGGTCGCCGGTGAGGATGGCCGCCTGCTCGAAGCGACGCAGATCGATGCCAGGCTGGGCTTCGTCGGACGGGTCGGCAATGTCCGTGCGGGCCTGCTCCATGCGCTGCTCGACGACGGACTGGTGCCGATCGTCTCGACTGTCGGCGCCGATCGCACTGGCCAGCCCTATAACGTCAATGCCGACGATGCCGCCCGGGCCATCGCCGTTGCCATGGGCGCGGAAAAGATCATCTATCTCACCGGTGCGCCGGGCCTGCTTGAAGATCCCGCAAGACCCGACAGCCTGATCCATCGGCTGACCGCCGCCGAAGCGCGCCACCGGATCGCGGATGAAAGCGTCACCGGCGGCATGATCCCCAAGCTCCTCGCCTGTGCCGAGGCAGTCGAGGGAGGGGTAGGAAGCGCCCACATGATCGATGGGCGGGCCGAGCATGCTATCCTGGTCGAATTGTTCACCGACGAGGGCGTCGGCACGATGGTTTGTGGGGAGACAGGCTAATGACCAGCAAGACCCAGCGCCAGCGGATGATCGCCGACTGGCTCCGCGAGCATCGGGTCGGAAGCCAGGAGGAGGTGGTCGGCAGGCTGTCGCTGGCCGGAATCGCCGCCACCCAGGCCACGGTCAGCCGCGACCTGCTTGAACTGGGTGCAGTCAAATTGAAGCGCGACGGGTCGATCCGCTATGTCATGCCCGACCAGGTCGAGCCCGGCCACGCCGCCGCCAAGCTCGATCGGCTGCTTAGCGAATGGGTCGACGCGATCATCCCGGCCGGAAACTTGCTGGTGCTCAAGACACCGCCGGGTTCGGCCAACCTCGTCGCCAACGCGCTCGACGCCGCGGGGCTGGAGGAGGTTGCCGGAACATTGGCGGGCGACGACACGATTTTCGTCGCGCTCGCCGAGGGTGCCAGTCCGGATTCGGTCTCGGCGATGTTGCAGCGCCGCCGATCGGGAGCTTAATCGAGTATCGGCGCGTTGCGCCGGACAAGGAGTGAAGCCGATGATCCGTTCCGCAACCCTGCTGATTTCGGCGACATTGCTCGTCTCATGCGGCCAAAGTGACAATCCCGCACCCCCGCTGCAGAATGACATCATGGTCCGGAGCGAGGCGCAGCAGCGCCTATTCGACCTGAACGATCTCGACCGGGCGATCGCTCTCAAGCGGGCCATCGCCGACCAGGGCCTGCGCTGCGCCCGAATCGTCTCGACCGGCTATGTTACCCGCTATCGCGATATGGATATGTGGTCCGCCACCTGCGAAGACGACCGCCAGTGGGCCTTGTTCATCGCCGCCAACGACAGCGTTCAGGTGCGGCTGTGCAACGATAATGAAAAGGTCGGCCTGCCTGCCTGCAAAGTTCAGCCCGGCACCGAGGGCGGTACCGGGCTGGATAATTCGGTCGGAAATAGCGCGGGTTAGGCGACGTCTAGTCGCACTTGCGCGTTTCCTTATATTCGCCGGCCGCCGACTTTTCCTTGATGGTCAAGCATTTGCCCTGGCGAATTTCCTCGCGCCAGCTGCCGTCGGCATTGACCTGGCGCTGCCCCTTGGGGACGCGTTTGCCGTCCTTGATCTCCCAATTGAAATCCTTGGGCGTCGCCTGGTCGCCAGTAGTGGTCTGGGCGTAGGCAGCGCTGGCCGCGGTCGCAGCAAGTGCGAACACCCCAACTCCAATAACAATCTTCAACTTGCGAGACATTTCACTCACTCCTTGACCGCCTAACTAGCCAAGTCGAGCTTAACGCGGGCTGACGGGCATATTCACGCCTTAAACAGCCGAATCGCCTGCGCCAACCACGCAAAAAGCCCCCGCCCGAGAGGGGCGGAGGCCTTTGAAGCGTCATCTGAGGCCAGTCCTGCCGAGCATCGTCGGCAAAGCTCGCCCGGAGCTTAGCCTTGGCGCGCTTTGAAGCGGCGGTTCGTCTTGTTGATGACGTAGGTCCGGCCGCGACGGCGAATCACCCGGCAATCGCGGTGACGCGACTTCAGCGACTTCAGGGAATTGCGAATCTTCATGGCCGGAACGCCTGCCTTCGTGTTTCTTGAGTTGTCGGAGGTTGTAAACCGGCGGTCCCCCTATGGCGGCCGCCGCTTCAAGTCAAGGATTAGCGGCAATCACCACCGGTGCACGCGGCCCCTTCGGATCGTATAGATCACCGAAATAGTCGCCCTTAAGCCACATCGGCCGCTGCGGGGCGTCGGCCATGGCCTTGCGCGATGCGATAGTTGAGCATCGCGTAGCGGGCACCCGCATCCCAATCGATCTTCTGGGTCAGATCGTCCTGCGGCGAATGATAGACCTTGCCCAGATAGGCATCCCAATAGGCCTTTCCGCCATTGGCATGGCCGGTCATCAGCAGCACTGCCGGAACGCCGCGCCGGACGAACATATAATGATCCGACCGCGTAAAGATCGCTTCTTGCGGCATCGGATCGGGACTGACGGAGATGCCCATCGACCGCCCGGCCTCGGCGACCGTCGCTCCGATGGTCGAATGGTCGGCGCCGAACGCCGTCACGTCGGTAAAGGGATAGAGCAACAACGGCATGTCGAGATCGACCAGGCCGACGATGCTTGCCGATGGGACCGTCGGGTGATTGGCAAAATAGTCGGCGCCCAGCAGCCCCCGCTCCTCGCCGGTATTGGCGATGAACAGGACCGAGCGCTTCGGCCGTATCGGCTGCGCCGCGAACTGCCGCGCCGCCTCCAGCATGGTGGCAACCCCGGCGGCATTGTCGAGCGCGCCATTGTAGATGGCATCCTCGCCGGGCTTGGCGTCGGCCTTCACCCCAAGATGATCGAGATGACCCATCAGGACGACATGCTGCGCGGCAAGCGTCGGATCGGATCCCTTGAGCAGGCCGACCACCTCGGGACTGGTGAAGTCCTCCCACTTGCTCTCGGCCTCGACTGACAGGGTAGGCGCAAGCGCGAACCCGCGTGGCCGGGACTTTGGATTGGCCTTGGCTTTCGACCTGATGTCGGCCAGCGACTTCGGCGCACCGTCGAATAATCGCGTTGCCCAATCGCTGGAAAAGCTGAGCAGGAGTTGGAGGCCAGGCGGAATCGAGCCCGCGCGCCCTTGCGAGTCGACCCAATCGACCAGCGGACGCCCGGCCCGCCGGACGGGATCGAGTCGTCCGGCCGAGCCGTTGTTTCGGGGAAGCTCGACGAAGCCAATCGCACCGGCTGCGGCCGCGACCTGGTCCTTGCTGGCCTTGAAATGTGCCTCGACGTCGCTGGGCAATCCGTCGGGCGTCCCCGACAGGGCAACAACGATCTTCCCGCGCACATTGAGCCCGCGATAATCGTCGAACCCATAGCGGTGATCCCGAAGCCCATAGCCGACGAACACGAACCCGGCCGACACCTGGCGGCGACTTGTCGGTAACGCTCGGGCGCAGGCCGACATCCTTGCCCTGCTCCAGGACGATCTGCTTTCCACCAATGGTCAGCGTCAGCCGCGGCGGCTTCTCGAATGACGCGCGGCGGAACGGCACTTGCTGGAACCAGCTGCCCTTCTCGCCCGCCGGTTCAAGTCCGATCGCCCGAAACTGCGAGGCGACATAGTCGGCGGCGATGGCATAGCCCTTCGAACCCGTATCGCGGCCTTCCAGGTTGTCCGAGGCCAGGAATTCGACATCGGCCTGCAACTCGGCGAACGACGTCCTCGCCGTAAGGCGGAGCTGGCGCTATCTGGGCCGATGCCGGAAGCGCAAACAACAGTAGGGCGGCGGCAAGCAAACGCATCGATAGGCTCCGAGCAATCTTGGGCGTTAACCGCCGACTGTGGCGCCAAGGGCTAGTCGACCGCATGCTGGCGCGCCAGTGTCGCGACCGCCGTTCGTCGAATCACCGGTTTGCCGTTCGGCGCGCACGGCACTATGAGGCCGCCCTTGTCCACCTTCGCCAGTCACTAGGGGCTTTCATGACCATTACGATTTCGAGCGCATTCGACGCCGGCAACATTCGCGTCGTCGGCGGCCAAGGCGACACGATCGACCTGGAGATCGTCAAGGATCACATGAGCGATTTCCACCAGTGGTTCCACTTCCGGCTGGCCGGAGCCGGTGGCCGCGAAGTGACGCTGAGGATCGTCAACTGCGGCAGCGCTGCCTATCCCGACGGCTGGCCCGACTATAAGGCCTGCGTTTCGCTCGACCGCGAAGATTGGACCCGCATCGCCGGCACCAGCTACGCCGACGGCGTCCTCACCATCCGCTTCGTGCCCGAAACCGACCTCGTCTGGATCGCCTATTTCGCGCCCTACTCGATGGAACGGCACCACGACCTGATCTCGACCGTCGCCGCACTGCCCGGCGTCGACTATCGCAGCCTCGGCAAGAGCCTCGACGGCCAGGACATCGACTGCCTGAGCTTCGGCGAGGGCGATCTCACCGTCTGGCTCTATGCCCGCCAGCATCCTGGCGAGACGATGGCCGAATGGTGGATGGAAGGCGCGCTTGAGAAACTGACCGATCCCGACGATCCCGTCGCCCGCGTCCTCCGCCGCGACTGCACTTTCCACGTCGTCCCCAACATGAATCCCGATGGGTCGCGCCGCGGCCACCTTCGGACCAACGCGGTCGGCGTCAACCTCAATCGCGAATGGCACGCTCCCTCGGCCGACAAGAGCCCGGAAGTGCTGTATGTCCGTAACGCAATGGACCAGTCTCCGCCCGATTTCGCGATGGACATTCATGGCGACGAGGCGATCCCGGCCAACTTCCTTGCCGGCTTCGAGGGCATTCCGTCGATCACCGAGCGACAGTCCCACCTGTTCCATTTGTTCAGCGAAACGCTGGAGCGCGTCTCACCCGACTTCCAGACCCGCAAGGGCTATGAAGTCGCCAGGCCCGGCGAGGCGAACATGTCGATGTCCACGACCCAACTGGCCGAACGCTATGGCTGCGTGTCGATGACGCTCGAAATGCCGTTCAAGGACAATTTCGACCTGCCCGACGATGTTTATGGCTGGTCGCCGGAGCGCAGCAAATATCTCGCCGGCGCCTGCCTCGACACGCTCCACGCCATCCTGCCCGAACTGCAGAAGGCTAAGGCGGAACGTGCGCAGGCGGAGAAGGTCGAAGCCTGATGCCGACGCTCGTCCTCCTGCGTCACGGCCAGTCGCAGTGGAACCTCGAAAATCGATTCACCGGATGGTGGGACGTTGACCTCAGCGAGAAGGGCATCGCCGAAGCGCGCGAAGCCGGCGGGATGCTCCGGGACAAGGGATTCGAGTTCGATCGCTGCTTCACCAGCGTCCAGACCCGCGCAATCCGCACGCTTCACCTGGTCTTGCACGAGCTCAAGTCGCTGTGGCTCCCGGTTGCCAAGGACTGGCGCCTAAATGAGCGCCACTATGGCGGGCTGACTGGTCTCAACAAGCAAGAGATGATCGACAAGGTGGGCGCGGAGCAGGTCAAGATCTGGCGTCGCTCTTTCGACATCCCGCCGCCGCCACTTGATGCCGACAGCCCCTATCAGCTGGCCGGCGACCGGCGCTATGCCGGCATCGCCATCCCCGCGACCGAAAGTCTCAAGGACACGATCGGCCGGGTGCTGCCCTATTTTGACGCCGAGATCGCCCCGGCACTGAAGCGCGGCGAGCGGGTCATGGTCTCGGCCCACGGCAATTCGCTGCGTGCGCTGGAAAAGCATCTGTCGAATATCGCCGATGCCGACATTGTGTCGCTGGAAATCCCGACAGGCCAGCCGATCGTCTACGAGCTCAATGACGATTTCACCGTTCGCGACCGCTATTATCTGAGCGAGCGGTAGCCACTGCCACTGCCACTGCCAGACGACCTTCCCCAGGAAGGTCTAAGCGGCGGCCTTCACCCGATACATCGCCTTGTCGGCGCGGGCGAGAACGGTGGCGGCGGTATCGCCCTTTTCGATCAAGGTTAGGCCGATCGCCACCGACAGCGGCATCGGCGACCCTTCGAACAGGCATTCCTCGTCCGCGATAATCTCGACCAGCCGCTCGGCGGTCTCCAACGCGCTCTTTTCGTCGGCATGCTCGAGCAGGACGCAAAATTCGTCGCCGCCGAGCCGTGCGACGCAATCGGTCGCGCGAGTTCCTTCGATCAGCTTTTCGGCAACGGTGACCAGCGCGGCATCGCCGCCCATATGGCCGAAGCTGTCGTTGAGCTGCTTGAGGCCGTTCAAGTCGACGAACAGCATTGCCGCCGGAGTATCGTGGCGATTGTGGCGCGCAATCATTGTTTCAAGCTCGCGCAGCATCCCGCGACGGTTGGCGATCGGAACCAGCGGATCGCGATGAGCGAGGCGGTCGAGTTCCTCGACTCGCGACTTCCAGCCGGGATACCTCGCCGCGCAGACGAGCAATCTCTTCCAGCAACTGCGCCGGATCGCGCTGTTCCAGAGCGACGTCGTGCATCGTTCAACCCCCGCTAACCCGACAAGCCATAGTCGAGATTCAAGACAATGTGGATTCCCAATCCGTCACTGTCCCGGATTGCGCCATCCGCCCTGCCCCTTTAAGCCGCCAGTTCCTCTTGGCTTGGCGCAGGGATGTTCGAATGGCCGATCCGCAGATCGGGATCATCATGGGCAGCACTTCCGATTGGGAAACGATGAGGCACGCGGCTGAAACGCTCGACGCGCTTGGCGTACCCCATGAAACCCGGGTGGTCTCAGCGCATCGTACGCCCAAGCGGCTCTACGATTACGCCCATGGCGCCAAGATGCGCGGCTTGAAGGCGATCATCGCCGGCGCCGGCGGTGCGGCACATTTGCCGGGCATGGCCGCATCGATGACCGAATTGCCAGTTCTGGGTGTGCCGATCGAGAGCAAGGCGCTGAAAGGCATGGATAGCCTCCTCTCGATCGTCCAGATGCCTGCCGGAATCCCGGTCGGAACGCTGGCCATCGGCAAGGCAGGAGCGGTCAATGCCGCGCTTCTCGCCGCGGCCATGCTGGCCAACAGCGACGAGGCAGCTTGCAGCCCGTCTGGCTGCCTGGCGCGCCCGGCAGACCGACGCTGTCCCCGAACTTCCCGAGTGACGTCGCCCGAATGAGCCTTCCACCCGGTTCCACCATCGGCATATTGGGCGGCGGCCAGCTGGGCCGCATGATGGCGCTCGCCGCGGCTCGGTTCGGCTATGAGTGTCATATCTTCGATCCGCATTACCGTCCTTGCGCGGCCGAAGTCTCGAAGCATTTCACCCGCGCCGCATTCGATGACGAAGAGGCGCTTCGCCGCTTCGCCGATGAATGCGACGTCGTCACCTATGAATTCGAGAATGTGCCGGTCGAACCGCTGGCAGTACTCGGGTCCAAGCTGAAGCCAGGAACACGCAGCCTGGAAATGGCTCAGGACCGGGCGGTCGAAAAGCGTTTCCTCGAGCAATGCGGCGCCCGGATCGCCCCTTGGCGAGAGATCGACGGCGTCGAGGACATAGTCGCCGCATTGGACGCTCTCGGCTCGCCGATCCTGCTGAAGACCCGTCGGCTTGGCTATGACGGCAAGGGCCAGGCCTGGGTCACTCGAGCCGGACGAGGCCGCCGCGGCGTGGGATGTCGGTCGGCGCGCAGCCGGCAGTCGCCGAAGCCAGGATGAGCTTCGATGCCGAGTTCAGCGTCATCCTCGCCCGTACGGAGCACGGCGAGAGCAGCGCCTTCCCGCTAACCCGCAATTGCCATGACGGTGGCATCCTGCGCACCTCGACCGTCCCCGCTGGGGCGGAGATCGAGGCCTATGCCGAAGATGCGATCGGCACGGCCAAGGCGATCGCCGATGCGCTCGGCCATATCGGCGTGATGACAGTTGAATTTTTCGCCTGCGCCGGCGGAGCGGTGGTCAACGAAATGGCGCCGCGCGTGCACAACAGCGGTCATTGGACGATCGAGGGTGCCCACACCTCCCAATTCGAACAGCATCTGCGCGCCATTCTCGGCCTGCCGCTCGGCGATCCGTCGCTGGTATGCGCGAGCGCGCAGATGGAAAACCTCATCGGCCCCGACGTCGAGCGTTGGGCCGAGTTGGTGGCGGAACATGGCGCCGACCTCCACCTCTATAACAAGGGCGAGGCGCGCGCCGGCCGAAAAATGGGCCATGTCACGCGGCTGAAATAGCCCGCGGCCGGCGGCAAAGCGCCAATATCGGACTGCTCCGTTTCGGCACGATTAACTTTCGATAATTGCGCGCCGCCAATTGCTTGATATCGTTGGAAATGTCGATCCTCGGGGAAGGCGAACCGAAGCCGCTTTTCCCGCAAATAAGGGGGGGTCGGATGGGGTTCCCGGCTGCACCCCTGTGGCCGGGAACTTTCGCGACTTTGACCGGGCTAGATCAATCCCCGGCTTACCTTGCCTCGATCACCTCTACCGGAATGCCCAGCTTGTCGAGTTGCGGCTTCACCTTGGCGGCATCGCCGACCACCACCCAGACGAAACCATTGGGGTCGATTGTGCCGCGAATCGCCTGGTCCAGGCTCGCCGCCGTGTAGCTGCGATATTTGGCCGCTAGCGTTTCCTGATAGTTGGTTGGCCGTCCGAACAGGTCGTTGGACATCATCGCCGACAATACGGCGCCCGACGTCTCATACTGGCCGGGCAGCGCATTGACCCGATTGGCAATGGTTCGGCTCAGTTCCTCGCCGGTAACGCCCTTCTTGCCGAGGAAGGCTGCGAAGTCCTCATTCAGTGCCTTGATCGAATCTCCAGTTCGATCGGCCTGGACCGGCGCGTTGATGACATAGGGGACCGCCTTCTCGCTCAATTGCGCCGAACCGCGCACGCCGTAGGACCAGCCCCTGGCCTCGCGCAGGTCCATGTTGATGCGGCTGAGGAAATTGCCGCCCAGCACGTCATTGGCGCTTTGTAATGCTTCGATGTTGTTGCGCGGGTCGGCCGGCGTGATCTGGCCGCCGGAAATTACCGATTGCGGAGAATCCGGACGATTGACCAGCACGATGCGGGCTCTGGTGGGCCGAGCAGGAGGGGCAGTGAACTGCTTGACGCCCGCCGGAACCGACGGGATCGCCCACTTGCCGAACTCTGCCTCGATCAGCGGCTGGATTTCGGCCAGCGGCCGATCCGATACGACGAAGATCTTCATCCGGTCCGGACGAAGCCATGCGTCCTTGAATCCGACGAGTTCGTCTCGGGTGAAGCGCGCGGTCGCGGCTTCATCGCCTCCGGCCAGGGTGGCATAGGGATGGTCATAGCCAAACAGCAGCGCCGGCAGAACCCGCTGCGCAATTCCGTTCGGATCCTTTTTGATCTGGGCGATGGCGGTCAGCCGCTGAGTGCGAACCCGCTCCAACTCCGCCGGGTCGAATGCCGGATGTTTGACGATATCCCCTAGAAGCGCCAGCGACGGCGCGAGGTTGGCGGACAATGCCGACAAGGTCACTGAAGAGCGGTCGAGCGAACTGCCAGTTTCGATGTTTGCGCCCAGCCGTTCCTCGGCTTCCGCTACCTGTTGCGAACCGAGCGTTGTGGTGCCCTCGTCGAGCATCGACATAACCATCGACTGCAACCCGCGCCCACTCGGAGCATCGGCGGATTCGCCGGCATCGAACGATAGCGCCAGCTGGGTCACCGGCACCGCATTGCGCTGAGCATATTGCAGCTCCACTCCGTTCGACAGGCGGACGATCGTAACGTCCGGGAAATCGAGCGCAGTAAGCGAACCGACTGGAGGGATCTCGCGCTTGGGTCCGGGCTGGGCGGCCCGGGCCTTCTTGTCGACCTTCTTGCCACCCTTCGCAGTGACCGACTTGGCCTCCTCATAAGGTGGGCGGGCCCCCGGCTCGAGCCGCAGTGACAATGCCGGCTTCGTCAGCCATTGCCCCATGGCCTGGCGAATGTCCGCCGGCGTCACGGAGGCATAGGTAGCGAGGTTCTTGGCGTACCAATCGCTATCGCCGGCAAAAGTCTGTCCCTCGGCCAGGGTCACCGCTTTACCACCGAAGCCGCCAACCTGCTCAAGCCCGCGGATCCGTCCGCCGACCTCTGTCACCGAAGCACGACGCACTTCGTCCTCGCTCGGTCCCTTGGCGATGAAATCGGCGACCAGCTCGTCGAGCCTCTTTTCGACAACGGCGGGGTCGACTCCAGGCTTGACCGTCGCCGAGACGGTGAAGATGCCAACCCGCTGGAAGGCATAAAGGCCGGCAGAAACCTGACGTCGCCACCTTCTCGTTGCGGACCAGCACCTCGTCGAGGCGCGAACTGGCGAGGCCGCCGAGCACCGAGCCGCCGACATCGAGCGCGACGAGCTGATCGTCGAGCAGGCCGGGGGTCGGCCAGTATCGCGACACGGTGGTGGTCGCGACATTGTCCTTCATGACCACCGACTGGGGGGCAGCAAGCGTCGGGACGGCCGCCTGGGCGACATTGTTGACCGGACCGCGAGGGATCGATCCGAAATATTTCTCGACCAGCGGCCGAGCGGTCGCGGCGTCGATATCGCCGGCCAGGACCAGCACCGCATTGTTCGGGCCATATTTGTCGCGGAACCAGTTGGCGACCGAATTCAGGCTGGCCGCATCGAGATCGGCCATCGAGCCGATCGTCGAGTGATGATAGGGGTGGCCAACCGGGAACAGCGTCTCCAACACCTTGTAGAAGACCAGGCCGCCCGGCCGGTTGTCGCCCTGGCGCTTCTCGTTCTGGACGACGCCGCGCTGGTTATCGAGCACGCCCTGCGTCACCGCGCCGAGCAAATGGCCCATGCGGTCGCTTTCCATGAACAGCGCTCGCTCGAGTGCGCCGGTCGGGACCGTTTCGAAATAGTTGGTGCGGTCGAACGAGGTGGTGCCGTTGAGGTCGGTCGCGCCGATCTGCTGCAGATAGGTGAAATAGTCGCCCGGCAAATTCTCGGTGCCGTTGAACATCAGATGTTCGAACAAATGCGCGAAGCCGGTCTCGCCCTTGGGCTCGTCCTTGGAGCCGACATTGTACCACATGCTGACCGCCGACCACCGGTGCCTTGCGATCTTCATGGACCAGTACGGTAAGGCCGTTGTCGAGCACGAACTTCTGGTGTGGGATCGCCACTTCCTTGACCAGCGAGGTAACCGGAACGGGTTCGGCCGGGGCCGGCGCGGTCGCGACTGCTGCCGGCGGAGGAGCGACGGTCTGGACGGCGGGATTGGACGCGCAGGCGGCGAGCAGCGAAGCGCTGGCAAGCAGAATGGACAGGCGGCGATCGGCTAAACGTCATGAAATCATTCCCCAATAGATTTGGCCGGAACCTAGCCGCGCGCGCGCTCGATGCAACTTTGTTCGATGAACGGCGGGTCTCGCTCGACCGGCGGCTGGAACTCAGCGTCAGGGCTGCGGAAGATTGCCGAGGAGGTCGCCGAGCCCGAATTTCTTCTTCTTTTTCTTTGGCGGCTGGCCGGGCTGGGCCTGGCCATCCTGCATCGCGCCCATCGAGCCCATCCCCCGGATCAGCGAGGCGGTGGTCTTGTAGCGCAGCCGCGCCGCCCATTTCGGCGCCTTGGGCGCCTCGGCGAAGAAGACCTCGGGGCCGTAACCGATCATCATGATCATCCCGCCCGGCGAGGCGCTGGCGACCTCGGCAGGGAGCAGGCACTGACTGGCGGTCGGCGGCAAAGCCGCCCCGGCGGCCACCAGCCTCTTCACCTCGGCGGGCGGTAGATAGTCGAGGTTGGCGGACATCGCCGCTTTGTTGGCCGAGCTCCAGACGATCACGTCGCCATTCTCGGCCGCGCCGAACATCGCCAGCGCATAGCCGGTCGCCTGGGGCGCCGGGCGCCAGCCGAGCGTGATCGCTCCCGAAGGCAGGGTGGCGCCCTCATTGAGCCCCAGATCGGGCATGAAGTCCTGCCCGGCGGCGAGGCTGAAGGCGATCGGCGGCGAATAATTGCCCTCGATGCGGTGCGCGCCGAGCAGCGAGCCCTGCACCGGCACCGCGCGCGAATCCTGATCGTTGGGCCATTCGCCATAGCCGGCTGACTGGCCCGGCCGCGGCGGGGTCGCCGCGCGGCCCATCGCCGCCATCGCCGCCATGCCCGGCGGCACCTGGCCGGCGGCAAGCTTGGAGAAATCGATCACCGTCGGCTGGCCGGGGCCGACATGCTCGCCGCAGCCCCAGTAGACCAGCATCCGCCCCTTGGGCCGTTCATATTGGTAGGGCGTGTCCGGGGTCTCGCGCACCGGCTTGGCCGCGACCGGCGTCACCAGCGGCAGGCTCGGCCCCATCTGCAGGCCGGGCGGGATAAGATGCTGGGCGCTTGGCGCAGCGGCGGCCTTGTCGCGCGAGGCGAGGCGCAGTTCGAGCGCGTGCGAAACCGAGGAGCCGCCCTGCATGATGTTCATCATCTGCGCCATGTTGGGCCGCGCGCCCGGGGTCATGCCCGCGCCCATCCCGCTGCTGGTCGCGACATCGACCCAGTAGTTGGCGATCGGGGGCGGCGGCGCGGCGGCGCCAAGCAGCAACGCGGTCGCCGCGACGGATACGAGACGAAGCATGATTACCCCCATTTATTAATCAGGACGATGCCGTAACACTTCTTCGGCCGGCTTGCGAGATGGCGACTTGGCGGCGGGCGGTGACACTGCGAGCACCAGATGCTAGGCGGCGCACGAACTCCTACAGGCAAAGCCCGCAAATTGACCATTACGCAGAAAAAGATACGTAATTTCAGTATCATCGCCCATATCGACCATGGGAAGTCGACGCTTGCCGACCGGCTGATCCAGCGCACCGGCGGCCTGACCGACCGCGAGATGGTGCGCGGGCAGATGCTCGACAATATGGAGATCGAGCAGGAGCGCGGGATCACCATCAAGGCCCAGACCGTGCGCCTCAACTGGAAGGCGGCGGACGGCGAGACCTACGAGCTCAACCTGATGGACACGCCCGGCCACGTCGACTTCGCCTATGAGGTGTCGCGGAGCCTGGCCGCCTGCGAAGGCGCGCTGCTGGTGGTCGACGCGGCGCAGGGGGTCGAGGCGCAGACGCTGGCCAACGTCTACCAGTCGATCGAGCACGACCATGAGATCGTGCCGGTCATCAACAAGATCGACCTGCCCGCCGCCGAGCCGGAAAAGGTCCGCGCGGAGATCGAGGACATCATCGGCCTCGACGCGTCCGAAGCGGTGCTCGCCAGCGCCAAGTCGGGCATCGGCATCGACGAGGTGCTGCAGGCGATCGTCGACAAGATCCCGCCGCCCAAGGGCGACCGCGACGCGCCGCTCAAGGCGATGCTGGTCGACAGCTGGTACGACCCCTACCTCGGCGTCGTCATCCTGGTCCGCGTGATGGACGGCATCATCAGCAAGGGCCAGCAGATCAAGTTCATGGCCGCCGGGACGACTGCATCTGGTCGACCGCGTCGGCTGCTTCCGCCCCAAGATCGAGCAGCTGAACGAGCTCGGCCCGGGCGAGATCGGCTTCATCACCGCGCAGATCAAGGAGATCAGCGAGACCCGCGTCGGCGACACCATCACCGACGCGAAGAGGCCCGCCGCGGAGGCGCTGCCCGGCTTCAAGGAAGTCCAGCCGGTGGTGTTCTGCGGCCTGTTCCCGACCGACGCGGCCGATTTCGAGAAGCTGCGCGACAGCCTCTACAAGCTGCGCCTCAACGACGCCTCGTTCAGCTTCGAGATGGAGACCAGCGCGGCGCTCGGCTTCGGCTTCCGCTGCGGCTTCCTCGGCCTCCTCCACCTGGAGATCATCCAGGAGCGGCTGACCCGCGAATATGACCTCGACCTCATCACCACCGCGCCGTCGGTGGTCTATCGCATCGCGCTGTCGCATTCGAAGAATGAGCCGGCGCAGACGATCGAGCTGCACAACCCGGCCGACATGCCCGATCCCAACCGGATCGAGATGATCGAGGAGCCGTGGATCGAGGCGACCATCTATTTCCCCGACGAATATCTCGGCGCGATCCTGAAGCTGTGCCAGGACCGGCGCGGCATCCAGAAGAACCTGACCTATGTCGGCCACGGGTCGAGCACGCGGGCCCAGCTGACCTATGAGCTGCCGCTCAACGAAGTGGTGTTCGATTTCTACGACCGGCTGAAGTCGCTGTCGACGGGCTATGCCAGCTTCGACTATCACCAGATCGGCCACCGCGAGGGCGACCTCGTCAAGATGAGCATCCTGGTCAACGAGGAGCCGGTCGACGCGCTGTCGCATGATCGTCCACCGCGGCAACGCCGAAGCCCGCGGCCGCGGCATGTGTCGAGCGCCTGAAGGAGCTGATCCCGCAGGCACCTGTTCAAGATCCCGATCCAGGCCGCGATCGGCGGCAAGGTCATCGCCCGCGAGACCATCAGCGCGATGCGCAAGGACGTCACCGCCAAATGCTACGGCGGCGACGCGACGCCGGAAGCGGAAGCTGCTGGAAAAGCAGAAGAAGGGCAAAGCGAAGATGCGCGAGTATGGCAGCGTCTCGATTCCGCAGGAGGCCTTCATCGCGGCGCTGCGGATGGGCGACGAGAGCTAAGGTCTCCGGTCGGCCACGTCAGTGCCGATGGCACGGCGCGCCGTTTCCGCTAGGATGCTCCCTCACGGGGGGCCTGAAACAGTTGAATAGCTGGCCGAGACAATTGCGCCGCATTGCCGTTCGCGCCCTGGCCTGGGCCGTCGCCGCGCTGTTCCTCTGCTCGCCCGCGTTCGCGCAGGACCTTGAGCCGCGCCGCTGGAGCCAGCTTCCGATCGGCCAGAATTTCGCCAGCCTGACCTACGCGCACACCAATGCCGACATTAACGTCGATCCGACGATCGGGATCGAGGATGCGAAGGCGAAGGTCGACACGGCGGTCGCCGGCTATGTCCGAAGCTTCAAGCTGGCCGGCAGGTCGGCGCGGATCGAGGTGAGGCAGGCCTGGCAGAGCGGCCGATGGGAGGGCATCGTCGATGGCGTTCCGACCGAAGTCGAGCGCGACGGATTTTCCGACACCATCGTTCGGGTGGGGATCAACCTGATCGGCCCGCCGCCGCTTCCGCCCAGGGAATTTGGCGCCTACCGAGCCACGCATCCGAACGAAACGATCGTCGGCGCGGCGATTGCGGTGCACCTGCCGACCGGGGAATATTTCGAGGACAAGGTCATCAACCTTGGCAACAACCGCTTCACCTTCCGGCCGCAGCTGGGGATGCAGCACCGGCACCGCAACTGGACCTTCGAAGCCACCGCGATGGCGTGGATTTACACCGACAATGATGAGTTTTTTAACGGCAAGCTGCTGGAACAGCATAACTTCTACACGCTCGACGGCACCGCCATTTATTCGTTCAAGTCCGGCATCTGGGCAGCGGTGAGCGCGGGCGTCGGGGTTGGCGGCCGGTCCCGGATCAACGGCATCGCCAATGACGACAGAAGGAAGGACGTCGGCTGGTCGATCGGCGGCGGCTTCCCAATCTCCCGCGTGCTGGGGGTCAGGATCAGATATCTCGATTCAGACCGCAAGAACTTCATCGGCAATAAGTCGCAGACGTTTAGCGTCGGGCTGTCGGCGTCCTGGCAGTAGGGATGAGGCACCGAGCATAAGGGAGCGTTTGCGCAGCAAACGGGAGCTTATGTCGAAGAGATGCCGAACTCCGGACGGCGGGGCGTGCGGCGAATCGCCGAACACGTTCGACGTCACGAATTTACTTCGTGCCGTCATTTTAATGGGTGTCAAACTCGTCTGTCGGCAGGCCAAGTTCCAGAGCAGCGTAGAGCTCCAGGAAATACTGATCGATCGGATCAGTTACCTCGAGAAACTGAACCTCCATGTGCCGGACTGCTTCCACGTGACGTTTGAAGCATGGGCCGAAAACAGCATCATTCTGCAGTGCCGCCCGTGATGTGGTTCGGTTATATGTGGTAGCTTGACCTAGCTCACGCCGCGCACGCTTGAACGCGAATGATGCGGAGTGATTTCCGCAGTGTTAAGCGCTGGCGAATGTCGAGTTCCCCACATGCTCGGCTACGCCAGCCTCAAACAGCATACATGCCAGATAACTTGCCTACCCCGCTCGACTAACAAGTGCGCCTTAAATGCTCATTCATCGCCCACCTCGCTCAATCAACTAGCGAATGCACAACCGAGCGAGTTAGTCTCGCCCTGCAAAGGCGTTTTCCTCGGTCACTTTCCCCTCTCGCCGTGCCTCACAGTTTGTTGGCGACTGGGTTCTTTATTTTGAGCCTGTAAAGGCAGGGCCTAAGGGTTATCACGCAGTTGCAAAGGTCAGTCAGATTGTGCCGGACCCCACGGCAACGGGAATGTATTTCGCCCTGATCGAGCCGGGCTCCTATCTGCCCTTTGACTTCAATGTCCCCTTTCGTTTGGCCGGCCAAATAGCTGAACAAGGTCTGCTAAATGAAGCGGGCAAGATTTCCGGGCGTGCACAGTCAGCCGTGAGGCCTATCTCAGATGCCGATTTCAACAGAATTCTCGTTACCGGCATTCCGGATGAAGACGACCTATTGCCACGTCTAGGCGACCCCCTTCGCGAGCCTGCCATGGTAGGCGTTGCGGAAGATCACGCGCCATTCGCTGATGTTCCAAGGGACAGAACCCTACTACTTAGTTCTCGCATCATTCGAGATCGAGTGTTCCGTCGCAGGGTGTTGGAGGCGTATGACAGTACGTGTGCGCTAACGGGTTTTAGGCTGCTAAACGGTGGCGGCAGGGCTGAGGCCGAAGCCGCCCATATTAAGCCTGTCGAGGCCGACGGCCCGGACGTTGTGACCAACGGACTTGCGCTATCTGGAACCATCCATTGGATGTTCGATCGGGGCCTCGTTTCCCTAAAGGATGACCTGGAAATCATTCTGTCGTCACGCATCAACGACGTTGATGGTGTACTGAAGCTAATCAATCAGACCGGCTACGCACAACCACCCGCCAACCAAGCGCTGCGCCCTCATCCACGCTACCTGCAGTCGCACCGAGAGAATTGCTTTAAGGGCTAGGGAGCACTTTGAAGCTGATTTACAAGCAACTCATCCAGTAGAGCAGCCATTTCCGTCAGATCGGTCAGCCCATCTGCGTCCATCGCCACGTCCATTCGGCTCAGAATCTCACAATACCGGTCACGATGGTGCAACCTTATTTGCTCAGGCAGCGATAGCGAACCAGGCAACCAGTAGCCGTACTTCACGCATAAAATGAAATAAGACAGAGCCCTCGATGACCGGCCATTTCCCTCAACAAATGGGTGAATGTGGTTGACGCCCCATAACGCGAATGCGGAGCTTTCTAGAGGCGACATCCGACCCCAAAGGCGATGAAGGTTATCCCAAAACCTAGCCATCAAAGGCTCGACCTCTTGCCACTTAGGCGGGTCATTGCGGCCGACCGTCGCATTAACATACTGTCGGTATCGACCAGGCTGGTCGGATAGATATTGGACTGCATAAAAGTTCGCATCGCACAGGAAGTCACGATCAATGGGGAAATCTGGATGGCTCGTCCAAACTTCGAAGGCCGTCCTAAGGAAGTCGTATTGTCGGGCCCTGTTACGCTCCGATACGTACTGAAAACTTGGGTCGTTCTTATCGAGTACCAGCATGCCCCACCCCAAAAAAAGACCCGGCCTAGGCCGGGTCGATTTTACATAAGGAATTAGTTCCTAGCAGTGAAGCTCAATTGGCTTTTTCAAGCTCCAAAGATTGCCGAACCGTTTCCCGCGTACCCCTGTCGTCGCTTGGAGCATTTCCATAAACAAAGCTTACCCGCTGAGCTTCGATCTCTGCGGGAAGTCGATCGAATGGCTCCTCAAGCGCTCAAGCAGCTTAGCTAGTTTTTCGGTCATGCTGGCTCCCCTTCTGTACCTTAAGCTGGTTTGCCTAAGGGCAGGTAAACGCGCCTTTGCAGCAAAAGGTGCGAATCAAATAGGTTGGTAACACGCCCCATGCCCGTTGTGAATCCCTGCTGGGCTTTGGCGTCACCTCGTCAGGTTCGGATGAGGCAGTGCTTCGTTGAGCCGGACTCTCAGGCTCTGATAATACCACTCGTGTAAGAATAATCTGGGAGAGGAGCCTCCCATCATCCAAAGCCAAAGAGCTCTGCCGCAACGCCCGTTACCGTCGGTAAAGGGATGCAGGTTCTCAAATTGGTGATGGACACAGAAAATTTGCTGCTCTGATGAATCTCGGCGCGCATTCATAAGTATTCTGATGAGTTGATGCTCGACCGCAGGTCCGCCCGGTGGAGCTCGGTAAGGCCCAACAATCACATCCAGTCCGTGGCTTGTTCGCAATATCGCATCGGGCTGAACCGTTGATACGAAAGTCTGAAGCGCTTCGACCGTAATGACGGGACACGCTAGAAGTCGCTCGTGCGCCGAGATTTCACGAATGCCCGGCTCGCGTATGATCCCCTCAATAAAATTTGACTCACGCACGAATTCTCGAAGATCCATTTGCTTTCCATACGCTGAAATTTGAAGGGAACCATAACTGGGCATTGCACCCGTTCGGCGTCAAAGCCCGTCACCTCTCAGACTGACTGCGTCTTCGTCTCCCACTCCGCCTGCGCTGCCGCATCCTCCTAATGCCGCCGCGCATATTCCGCCTTCGTTAGCCCTAATCTCGGTGCTCCAGCTCGATGCTCGTCGGTCCCCCGGACCGACTGCGCTTTCGCTTCCCCGCCCTGCTCATATACCAGCGGCTCGAGGCTGTAGTAGAGTTTGGACAGCAGGTAGCGGGCGGGCGGGTATTGGGGGCGTACTACGGACATGCCCCGATTGGCTTATGGTTCGAACAGGCCCATCTTCCTTGGTGATGAATAGCCAAAGCCAAGGATAGCCGAGGTGAAGGGCACTCACCTGCTGGGGCTGAGCGCGGCCATGTCGGCGCTGCTGATCCTTGCCGCGGCGCAAGCCGCTGCACAGGCGCGGCCGGGCGGTCAGGGACCGCGGAACAATTTTTCCGGTCACTCCAATCATTTCTCCTGGGAAGGGGCGCACGGCTTCAACAACGGCGTCTTCGTCGTCGAACGGGAAGTCCCCATCATCATCGAGCGCGAGGTGGTGCGCGAAAAGCCTGCCGAACCGCCAGCAGCCGCGCCTGCCCCGCCGCCCCGGAAGCCCTATGTCATCGGCAGCACCTACGACTCGCTGCCGCCCCTAGGCTGCATGAAGCTGATCGAGGAGGGGGCCTCTTATTATTACTGCGACGGGGATTGGTACCGGCAGGTGAGCGTTCGGGCGGCGAGTATAAGGCCGACCCGACTTTAGCGCGGGCTGTGGCGCGGAAGCTGTCTCAGTCCGACACTCTGCAACGGAGCGCCGCGGCGACCCTGCCCTCTCCCGCCAGCGGGCGAGGGTTCTAAGCGGCGGCCTTCGTTCCCATCACCGGTTCGCGCGCCTTCCTGTTCGGTCAGGAAGACGCGGATTTCGTGCACCACCTTGCTCAGCGCCGGGCGGTAGACCGCAAAGCCCATATGGTGGGTGTCGATCTCGACCGCCTTGTCGACCTCGATGCGCGAGGCCGCGGGCGGCGGCGGGGGCGACGATGCCGTCCTTGCGCGACCATAGGGCCAGGGTCGGGACCGGGGGCTTGCCGCCGAGCCGCTCGAACGGGGGCAGGTTGACGTCGTGGCCCGCGATCCGCTCGTAAAATTCGCGGACGTTGGTGTTGGTCTTGAGGTTGCCGGAGAAGGGCGAGCCCAGCGTCACCACCGCGCGGATCCTTTCGGGGACGCGGGCGGCGAGCTGCCGGGCGAACATGCCGCCGAGGCTCCAGCCGACCAGCAGGATCGGGCGGCCGTCGTAAATCGCCTCCAGGCGGCTGGCGAGCTGCTCCATCGTGTTGGCCTTGGCGCCGCCGTTCATTCCGAGCAGCCAGGGATGGGCGCGCCAGCCGGCGCGGGCGAGGGCGCGGCGGAGCTCCATGGTGGTGCGGTCGGTGGCGAGGAAGCCGGGGATGACGAGCGCGGGCGGGCCGTCCTCCGGGCCGCGCGGGCCGAGCGGGCCGAGGCCGGAGAGCAGGCGCGGGATATGCCAGGCGACCTCGCGCCAACGGCCCCAGTCCGACGGTGCAACATCGTCGGGCGAATGGCGTCCCCGGACGGGCGCGAGCGGGTAGCGGTCCCACTTCATGCGGTTAACAATGGGGTGAATACGTTAGCGAAACAAGAATCCGGGTGGTTGGCGTTAGATTTCAGCGGTGTGGGATTTAGTACGCGTCATTGCGAGCCGCCGAAGGTGGCGGCAATCCAGCGCTTGGATCGCTTCGCTACGCTCGCGATGACGGCGGAAGGCCTTCCAGGAACTTGCGTCCTCTCGACCACCTGCGAGTCGTCCGGCGAGACGCCGAACGCCATGTGGTGTGCAGTCGAGCTCGACCGCATGGTCGCTTTCGTGGGCGAGGCCGCGGGCGGCGCGCGGCGGCGATGAGGCCGTCGTGGCGCGACCAGATGGCGAGGTGTCGGGACCGGCGGCTTGTCGGTGATGCGCGGCGATCGGCGGGTCGTCGACCTTGTGCCCGGCGATCCATTCGTAGAGCCGCCACACGTTGTTCTGCGCGCGGGTCGCCGCTGAACGGGCGAGCCGAGGGTGACGACCGCGCGGACGCGTTCGGGATGGGCGCGGGCGAATTCGCGCGCGAAGACCCCGCCGAGGCTCCAGCCGACGACCAGGATCGGGCTCGTCTGGCCGAGACCTGGTCGACCCGCTGCCTTCAGCTGCTCGATCGTGTCGTGCGCGGGCGCCGAGGTTCCAGCCGCGGTCCCAGCCGTGGACGCGGAAGCCCGCCGCGGCGAGCGCGCGGCGGAGCTCCAGCGTGGTCTCGGTCGTTGGCGAGGAAGCCGGGGATGACCAGCGCCGGCGGTCCGCCCTCCGGGCCGCGCGGGCCTCGAGTGGCGAAGCTGGCGGAAGATGCGGCTGCCCAGTCCACGCGACCTCATGCAGCCGGCGCCACGGTGGGCGGCGGCGAGCTCGTCGCGCGGATCGCCGTCAGAGATATTCATCGCCGCCCATCAGCGGACGAATGGCCTCGGGCAGCCGGACGCGGCCGTCGGCGGTCTGGTGGTTCTCCAGCAGCGGCACGAGGATGCGCGGGGAGGCCAGCGCGGTGTTGTTGAGCGTGTGGGCGAAGCGGACCTTGCCGTCCGCGTCGCGGTAGCGGAGGTTGGCGCGGCGGGCCTGCCAGTCGTGCAGGGTCGAGCAGCTGTGGGTCTCGCGATACTTGCCGAGCGACGGCACCCAGCTTTCGATGTCGTTCATGCGATACTTGCCGAGGCCCATGTCGCCGGTCGAGGTCTCGATCACCTGGTAGGGGATTTCGAGCGCGGTCAGCAGCTGCTCGGCGAGAGCGAGGAGCTTCGCATGCCATTCGGCCGACTGACGGCCTCGTCGGCCTCGCACATCACATATTGCTCGACCTTCAGGAACTGGTGGACGCGAAGCAGGCCGCGGACGTCCTTGCCGGCGCTGCCCGCTTCGCGGCGGAAGCAGGGGGAATAGCCGGCGTAGAGGATCGGCAGCTGGTCATGGTCGACGATCTCGCCCGAATGGAGCGAGGTCAGCGCGACCTCGGCGGTCCCGGCCAGCCACAGGTCGTCGTTGGGAAGCTCGTAGGTTTCCTCGCTTGTGGCCGGGGAACTGGCCCTGGTTGAGGAAGGCCTGCTCGCGGGCGATGGCGGGGACGGTGATCGGCGTGAAGCCGGCCTCGGCGATCTGGTCCGAGCGCCCAGCCCATCAGCTTGGTTTCGAGCAGGGCGAGGCGGCCCTTGAGGCAATAGGTGCGGCTGCCCGAGACCTGGACGATGCGGCTCAACTCGGCCCAGTCGTTGCGCTCGATCAGCGCGACATGGTCGAGCGGCTCGAAGGTGAAGGTCGGGACCGCGCCTTCCTGGCGGACGACGGTGTTGAAGCTTTCGTCGGGGCCGACCGGCGCGCCTTCCCAGGGGATGCCGGGCAGCTTCAGCATCATCGCCTTGAGCGCCGCGTCCTTTTCGCCGAGCTCGACCTCCAGCTCGGAGGCGCGGGCGCCGGCCGCCTTGGCCTCGGCGCCGAGCGCCGCCTTTTCCTCGGGCGCGGCGTCCTTGAAGCGGGCGCTGATCGCGTTGCGGCTGGCGCGGAGATTGTCGATCTCGGTCTTCAGCGACCGCGCCTCGGCCTCGAGCGCCAGCAGCGCATCGAGGTCGAGGTCGACGCCCTTGTCGCGGATCGCGCGCTCGACCGTTTCGCGGTTGGCCTTGATGAAATCCATTGCAAGCATGGCTCGGCCAGTTGCGCGAAAGGCGCCGCCCGCGCAAGGGCCGCGCGCTCAATCGGCGGCTACGTCGATCACCAGCTTGCCCAGCGCCTGCCCGGATTCGAGCTTGGCATGGGCCTTGCCGACCTCTTCCAGGGTAAAGCGCTCGGCGTCGATCAGGGGCCTGAGCCGGCCTTCATCGACCAGCTTCGCGGCTTTCGCCAGGATACGGCCGTGCTCCTCCCGCCCGATACCGTAGAGCAGCGGGATCAGCATGAACACGGCGTGGAGTGACAGGCCCTTCACGTGCATCGGCGTCAGGTCGGCGGAATAGCTGGCGACGATGACCGCGACCTGCCCATTGAGCCGGGCGGCTGCAAAGGAGGTGGCAAGGTCGCTGCCCCCGGTCGAATCGAACACCGCGTCGAAGCCGCGCCCGCCGGTCAACCGATCGACGTAGGCCTCAACCGGTTCCGATCGGTAGTCGATGATCTCGTCGGCGCCGAAGCCTTGCGCGATGGCCGCCTTTTCGGGCGAGGAAATGGTCGTCGCAACCCGCGCGCCGCGCGCCTTGGCGAGTTGGATCGCAATGTGGCCGACGCCGCCAGCGCCGCCATGAACCAGCAGATGGGTGCCTTCGCCGACCCCAAGCCGGTCGAGCGCTTCCCAGGCGGTGATCGTGACCAGCGGAAGCGCCGCTGTTTCCCGAAGCGGCAGACCTTCCGGCGCCTTGGCGAGCAATCGCGCATCGGCCAACACCAGCTGGGCATAAGTGCCGGGCGAGCCACGGACCCCGCCGACGCAACCATAGACTTGATCGCCGGCGCTGAAGCCCAAAACATCCGGGCCCACCGCCACCACTTCGCCGGCCATGTCGCAGCCGAGCAGGGCGGGCAGTTCCGGCGATGACGCATGGCCGATCCGCCGGATCTTGGTGTCGACCGGGTTCACGCTGGCGGCGGTAACCCGCACCAGCACTTGACCCGCAAGTGGAACGGGGTCGGCCAGTTCGGCCGGCTCGAAACTGTCGGGACCGCCGCCATAAGCGGACAAAATCATGGCCTTCATCGTCGTCTCCTGGTGATGGACAACGGGCCATTTCTACTGTTACTTATTGATTCGCAAGAAGGTACAATAACAGCATATACTATCATAAAAGGAAGTATTGGATGCGTCCCAAGCGTTACGACTGGCGAACCGGCTGCTCGGTCGAGGCGACGCTGTCCGTCATCGGCGGGCTGTGGAAGGCAGTTATCCTGTTCCATCTGCTGGAAGGAAAGCGTCGCTTTGGCGAGCTTTCGCGGCTTGTCCCCGGAACAACTCAGCGGATGCTGACGCTGCAACTGCGCGAGCTGGAAGCGGACGGCGTCATCAGCCGCACGGTTTTCCCGGAGGTCCCTCCCCGGGTCGAATATGAGCTGACCGAATTCGGCCGATCGCTCGAACCCATCCTGCTGACGATGCGCGACTGGGGGCTGTCATTCCAGTCGCGCCGCCTGGGCGATCCCGAGCCAGCGAAGGATCTCGCCGCCTAGCCCTTGATGCGCGTCACCTGGACGTGCGCCACCCGCCAGCGCCCGTCGATCCGCACGAACGTGTCGGCGAAACGGATCCGGCTGCAGAAGCGAGCCCCGCCGGAGGCTCCGCAGAGGTTGACCTCCGCTCCCACTACCGCCGCGTCGCGCCCAAGCGGAGTTACGGTCCGGTCGATCAGCGTGATCGGGTCGAAACTGTCGCCCGGCACGGTCCAACCGTCGATGAATTCCTTCTTGCCCAGCCTCTTGCCCGAGCCGTCGATGAAGACGAGATCGTCGAGCAAAAAACGCCCGATTGCCGCGCCATCCTTGTTTATCTGCGCCCGGTCGAACGCATCGGCAGCAGCAATGATCGAGGAATTGTCGGCCGGCGCGGCCGCCAACGGAGTTGAGGCCAATATCATCACAGCAATCAGCGGCAATTTCATACGAACGCTCCTGGTCGGCCTCGACAGGAAGTTCGTCTCCGCAAATTTGTAAAGCGAATGTCCCGCGAACGTTCGGTTTTGCCAGACGAACGCTGGCAAGGGGCCGCTTCACCCGCTAACCCATGCGCACCAACCAACGGGGAATTCCATGCCATCCGGATTGATTGCGCTGCTCGACGATGTGTCGATGATCGCCAAGCTAGCATCGGCCAGCCTCGACGATGTCGCCGGCGCAACCGCCAAGGCCGGGGCCAAGGCGGCCGGCGTGGTGATCGACGATACGGCGGTGACGCCGCGCTACGTGACCGGGCTGACCCCCGACCGCGAGCTGCCGATCATCTGGAAGATCGCGCTCGGCAGCCTCAAGAACAAGCTGCTGTTCCTGCTGCCCGGAGCAGTCGCCCTGTCGGCCTTCGCGCCGGTGCTGATCACGCCATTGCTGATGATCGGCGGCGCCTACCTGGCCTTCGAAGCGACCGAGAAGATTGTCGAGGCAATTCTCCACGACCATCACCATGAGAAGGAGTTGCTGCAGGCGGATACTGCCACAGGAGCTGGAAGACCGGCAGGTCGCAGGCGCGATCCGAACCGATTTCATCCTGTCGGCGGAAATCATGGCAATCGCCTTGAATGAGCTCGGCCACCTGCGCATCGCCGAGCAGGCCGCGGCGCTGGCGCTGGTCGGCCTGGTGATTACCGTTGCGGTCTACGGGGTGGTCGGGTTGATCGTGAAGCTGGACGATATCGGCATCCACCTTGCGGAGCGGGCCAGCCCCATGAGCAAGGCCGTGGGACGGGGGCTGGTCCATGTCGTGCCCAAGCTGCTCACATCACTATCCGGCATCGGTACGGCGGCCATGTTGTGGGTCGGCGGCGGCATCCTTCTTCATGGCATCGAGGAACTGGGGTTCGAGCAATTGCCGCACATGGTGCATGACGTGGGCCATGCGATCGCCTCATGGTTCGGCCCGCTGCACGCAATCGTGAAGTGGCTGTCCAACGCCATCGCCGCGTCGATTCGTCGGCCTGATCGTCGGCGGGATCATCGCCATCATCGTCCGCCAATTCACCAAGCATCCCGAACAATTTGTGGTCGACGCCTGATGCACTGGCTGCTGGTCTTCCTTGGCGGCGGACTGGGAGCGATGGCGCGGCATGCGGTCGGACGGGCGGGCCTGGCGCTTCTGGGACCCGGATTCCCCTGGTGGACCCTGGCGGTCAATGTCTCGGGAAGCTTTGTAATCGGCTTGCTGGCCGGGCCTGTTTTCGGCGCTTTGGAACTGGTCACTATGCGCGGCTGTTCCTGGTCACCGGCTTCCTCGGCGGCTTCACCACTTTCTCCGCATTCAGCCTCGATGCCCTGACCCTGTGGGAGCGCGGCGCAGCCGATGCAGGCGGGACTTTATGTGCTGGGCAGCGTGATCCTGTCGCTGATCGCGGCAGCCGTTGGCCTGATGCTGTCGCGCCTGGCCTGAGGCCTCTTGTCAGTTGCAATTCGCGTACCCATTTCCGCCGACCACGCGACGCGAAGGAGTAGCAATGGCCGACGCCCCCGACAAAATCCCCGCTCTCCCTGCCGACTATGTTCCGCCCACGGTGTGGAGCTGGGATCGGCCAAGCGGCGGCCAGTTCGCCAGCATCAACCGGCCGATCGCCGGCCCGACGCACGACAAGGTCCTGCCGGTCGGCGAGCATCCGCTGCAGCTCTATTCGCTCGGCACGCCCAATGGGGTGAAGGTTACGATCATGCTCGAGGAGCTGCTCGCGGCAGGGCATGCGGGCGCCGAATATGACGCCTGGTACATCGACATCGGCGAAGGCGACCAGTTCGGTTCCGGCTTCGTCGAGCTTAATCCCAATTCGAAGATCCCGGCGCTGCTCGACCGGTCCAATCCCGACCAGCCGCAGCGGGTGTTCGAGAGCGGATCGATCCTGGTCTACCTGGCCGAGAAGTTCGGCGCCTTCCTGCCCAAGGACCCGGCCAAGCGGACCGAGGCGCTCAACTGGCTGTTCTGGCAGATGGGATCCGCACCCTTCCTGGGCGGCGGGTTCGGCCATTTCTACGTCTATGCGCCGGTCAAGATCGAATATGCGATCGACCGTTACGCGATGGAGGCCAAGCGGCAATATGACGTGCTCGACCGGCATTTCGCCGAGCATCGGTTCGCCGCCGGCGACGACTATAGCATCGCCGACATGGCGATCTGGCCGTGGTACGGCGCGGTTGCGCTGGGCCAGGCCTATGGCGATGCGGCGAGCTTCCTGTCGCTGAAGGACTATCGCCACTTCAACCGCTGGGTCGACGAAGTCGGCGCGCGCCCGGCGGTCCAGCGCGGCCGGCGGGTCAACCGCAAGGTCGGAGAACGATCCAAGCTTCATCCGCGAGCGGCATAGCGCCGCCGACCTGGACTAGGCGGCCGCAACCTCGAGCCCGGCCCGGGCGATGTCGGGACGCTTGCGCTTCTTCGCCTTGCGGAACCAGAAGGACCAGGTAGCGAATGAGCCGAGGATGGTGAGGCCGAGGCCCGAGAGGCTCATCACCAGCTTCCAGGCGAAGCCGCCGATCTTGGCGCTGTGGATTGGCAGGAATTTCTCGTAGATCGACGCCGCCCGGCTGCCCGTGGCCGGGTCGTCGACCTTGATCAGCCTGCCGGAGCCGTCGAACATCAGATTGGTGCGGCCATTGGCGGACCATTCGAACGGCTGGCGCATGCGGACCGACCAGGGCTGGCCGGGCTTCATCGGCGCGTTCAAGCGGCGCAACGCGGCATCGGGAAAGCGTTTCTTTGCCTCGGCCAGCATGGCCGCAACCGGCGGCGGTCCCTTGGCCGGCGCGACCTCGGGCGGCTTGGAGCGCGCTTCAAGCTTGCCGAACGGGCTCAACACCACACCGGCCGCTTCCTTGAACACCATGCCGGTGCCGGTCAGGAAGCTCAGCAGCAGAAGCGGTGCGACGATGATGCCGAGATCGCGATGATGGCTGACGATCGGCCCCGGCTGGAACTTGCGCGGCAATAGCCTTCGGCCGCCAATTGCGGCGGCTGCGCCACCAGAGAATCGAGCCGCTGATAACGAACATAAGGCCGAAAACCCCGGCCCATCCGGCGACGATCTCGCCATTACGACCGGCGAACAGGTGGTGGTGGAGGTCGAACAGCCACAGCTCCGGCCGCTCCCATTGGCTCGACCAGGTCGCGACCGTCGTTCCGTCCTGCGCGATATAGGCGCCGGCCCCACGATCGCGGGCAACCAGGTGAAGGCCGATCTCCGGCCGGCGAAGGTGATTCGGGTCGCGCCCGCCGCCACTTCGCGCTCGGCGATGCGCGCCGATCGCTTCGATCCGCTCGATCGCCGGATCATGCGCGCCGGGCACCGAAACCCACTGGCTTTCCCAAAGGAGAATCGAACCGGAGAGCCCGAGGATGGCAAGCAGCAGGCCGATGAAGCCGCCGGACCAGCGGTGAAGGAACGACAGGAATTTCATGGAAACTCTTACGCGGCTGGAATATCGAAATCTGGCTAAACCAGATGCGAATGATTATCAATAGCCGGGAAAGCGTTCATCTGCGGTCAAGCTGAAGGCACCATTTTCGTCACATTGGCCTGCCATTAGGGGCGCATGCGTAAGATACTTATCGCCGCAGCGGCCATTGTACTGGCATCCGCTTCCGCCTCTGCCCAGGCGATCGAGGGCCAGTGGACCAATCCCAAGCGTAGCGTCGTCGTGAAGGTGGCGCGGTGCGGCGCGGCCTATTGCGGAACGGTCATCCAGGCGAGCGAGAAGGCCAAGGCCAAGGCGCGCAAGGGCGGTACGCCCAACCTGGTCGGAACGCAGATCCTGACCGGACTGAAGCCGATCGGCGACGGCCGCTTCCGCGGTCGTGCGTTCGTTCCCAAGCGCAATGTCCATGCGACCGCCACCGTCCGCCAGCTCGGCGATGACGCGATGCAGGTCCAGGGCTGCATCTTGGGCGGCCTCCTGTGCGACAATGAGCGCTGGACGCGGATCACCAGCTAGGCCCTCGCCACTCCCCGCTTGCCTCTCTGATTAAATTAGCGTTAACAGCACGCCGCAGATCTCGCATCATTGGCGTCGCCATGTGAGCAGCCGGCCCGTTACGGGATGGGCCGATACGGCGCTTACGCGCCACGAGAGGGGCAAAACATGAAACGACTGATATTTGCGGCAGTTGCCGCAACCGCATGCGCATTGGCGGCACCGGCCATTGGCCAGGACGCGCCGCAGCATATCGTGTCGCTATATCGCGCGGCACCGGGCCAGCAGGTCGCGTTGCTGAAGTGGATGGCGGCGCAGGATCGCGCGTCTGCAGGCTGCGGGAGTGGCGGCGTCGCAAATCTATGTTCACACGTCGGGCGACAGCTGGGACTATCTGGTGATCAATCCCGTGACGACCAAGGCGCAGGATGACGCGATCGACGCGGCCGCGAAGAAGATGGGCATTGCGTCCGGACCTCGTGCAAGCATCCAGTTTCGAACGATGATCGCCAGCCACACCGATACCACATCCAACGGGCCGACAGACCGCGGCCCAGATCCTGGCAACCCTGGGCGAACAATAGCGCCTAGCCGGGCAGGCGGAAAAGCTGGCCGGTTTCGCCGGCCAGCACCGCTGCCTGCAGAGCCGCCATTTCGTCCGCCCAGTAGCGATCGGATTCGAGACGCGGGCTGATCGCGCGAACCTTTGCGTGGACGGCCTGGAGCTTCGCTGACGTCTTGAGCGGCGCGTGATAGTCGACGCCTTGCGCGGCGGCGATCAGCTCGACCGCGACGATGCCGGCGACGTTCGTCGCGATGCTCGCCGCCTTGCGCGCGGAGATGGGGGCCATGGAGACATGGTCCTCCTGCCCCGCGCTGAGTCGGCACGCTGTCGACGCTGGACGGGGAAGGCGAGGCTGCGGTTCTCGGCGACCAGCGCGGCCTGCGTCACCTGCGGGATCATCAGCCCCGAATTGACCCCGCCATCGTCGGTCAGGAAGGCCGGAAGCCCGCTCATCTTGGGGTCGATCAGCACCGCGGTGCGGCGCTCCGACAGCGAGCCGACCTCGCACATCGCCATGGAGATGGTGTCGGCGGCGAAGGCGACCGGCTGGGCATGGAAATTGCCGCCCGAGATGGCGATATCCTCATCCTCGAACACGATCGGATTGTCGGTCACCGCGCCCGCCTCGATGGTCAGGGTGCGCGCGGCGTTGGTGAGCAGGTCGAGCGAGGCGCCCATCACCTGCGGCTGGCAGCGGAAGCTGTACGGGTCCTGCACCCGGCCGCAGCGGAAATGGCTGTCGACGATTTCGCTGCCGTCGAGCAGACTCGCGGAGTTCGGCGGCGACGCGGATCTGGCCGGGCTGGCCGCGGACCTCGCTGATGCGCGGGTCGAACGGCTTGACGCTGCCCTTCAAGCGCATCGACCGACAGCGCGCCGGCGGCGAGCGCGGCGCCGAACACCCGCTCGGCCATGAACAGCGCGTCGAGGGCGATGGCGGTCGAGGCCTGGGTGCCGTTGATCAGGGCGAGGCCTTCCTTGGGGCCAAGCTCGAGCGGCTGCATGCCGAGCTTCTCGAGCGCGTCGCGGGCGGGGAGGATTTCGCCGGCGAGGTCGATCCGCCCCTCGCCCATCATCGCGGCGATGAGGTGGGCGAGCGGGGCGAGGTCGCCCGATGCGCCGACGCTGCCCTGCGCCGGGATCAGCGGCATGGCGTCCTGGTCGAGCAAGCCTGGAGCGCGTCGATCACCAGCGGCCGCACGCCCGAATAGCCGCGGCCAAGGCCGAGCAGCTTCAGCACGATCATCAGCCGGACGACATGGCGCGGCAGCGCGTCGCCGAGCCCGCAGCTGTGCGACAGGATCAGGTTGCGCTGCAGCTCGGCGAGCCGCTCGGCGGGAATGCGGGTGCTGGCGAGCAGGCCGAAGCCGGTGTTGACGCCATAGACGGTCTCGCCGCCGGCGACGATGCGCTCGACCGAGGCAGCCGAGGCGCGGATGCGGGTCAGGCTGGCGTCGTCGAGCCTGCATGGCGCGCCCTGCCAAAGTTGGCGGAGGGCGGCGAGGTCGATGGCTTCGGGGTTCAACAAGATCATGCGCGCGCGTCTAGGAGATTTGGGCGGCGAGGAACAGCGGGCTATAGCGGGAGAAGAGGCGGAGGGACGAAAATGGCAACATCAGAGGAAGACCGTAAAGCGCGCGGACCCGCGATCATCGCCGCCGCTATCGTCGGCGCGGCGCTGATTCTGTCATGGGGCAATTCGCGGGGCGAACCGCGCTACCAGATCGCATCGGCCGGAGACTCGGTGGTGCGCATGGACACCGACAGCGGCGAGATGATCGCCTGCAATGCCCAGCGCTGCAGTCGGATCCAGCCGCCCGACCGAGCCAAGACGTTCGGCCCGCTGACGATCGAGGTCGGCGACGATGCGGAGAAGAAGGCGCCGCCCGCGCCGTCCAACTAGCCGATCATCGGCAGGTCGAGCCCCTGCTCCTTCGCGCAATCCACGGCGATCTCATACCCCGCATCGGCATGGCGCATGACGCCGGTGGCGGGGTCGTTCCAGAGGACGCGTTCGAGGCGGCGGGCGGCATCGTCGGTGCCGTCGGCGACGATCACCACGCCCGCTATGCTGCGAATAGCCCATGCCGACGCCGCCGCCATGGTGGAGCGAGACCCAGGTCGCGCCCGACGCGGTGTTGAGCAGGGCGTTGAGCAAGGGCCAGTCGCTGACCGCATCGATGCCGTCCTGCATCGCCTCGGTCTCGCGGTTGGGCGAGGCGACGCTGCCGCTGTCGAGATGGTCGCGGCCGATGACGATCGGGGCCGAGACTTCGCCGTTCCGCACCATCTCGTTGAAGGCGAGGCCGAGGCGGTGGCGCTGGCCGAGGCCGACCCAGCAGATGCGCGCCGGCAGGCCCTGGAAGGCGATCCGTTCCTTCGCCATGTCGAGCCAGCGGTGGAGGTGCGGATCGTCGGGGATCAGCTCCTTCACCTTGGCGTCGGTCTTGGCGATGTCCTCGGGATCGCCCGACAGCGCGGCCCAGCGGAACGGGCCGATGCCGCGGCAGAACAGCGGACGGACGTAGGCGGGGACGAAGCCGGGGAAGTCGAAGGCGTTCTTGACGCCCTCGTCGAAGGCTTCCTGGCGGATGTTGTTGCCATAGTCGAAGGTGGGGATGCCCATTTTCTGGAAGTCGAGCATCGCCTGGACATGCACCGCCATCGACCTGCGTGCGGCGGCGGCGACCGCGGCGGGATCGCGCTCGCGCATCTCGATCCACTGGGCGACGGTCCAGCCGGCCGGGCAATAGCCGTTGGCAGGATCGTGCGCCGAAGTCTGGTCGGTGACCGCGTCGGGGCGGATGCCGCGCGCGACCATTTCGGGGAGGATTTCGGCAGCAGTTGCCGAGCAGGCCGACCGACGTGGGCTCGGTGGCGTTCGCGATGATGTCCAGCGCCTCGTCGATGCTGGTCGCGCGATGGTCGACGTAGCGGGTCTCGAGCCGCTTCTCGATTCGGCTGTCCTGCACCTCGACCGCGATGCAATGCGCCCCGGCCATCACCGCGGCGAGCGGCTGCGCGCCGCCCATGCCGCCGAGACCGCCGGTCAGGATCCACTTGCCCTTGAGGTCGCCGCCGAAGTGCTGGCGGCCCATTTCGGCGAAGGTCTCGTAGGTGCCTTGGACGATGCCCTGGCTGCCGATGTAGATCCACGATCCGGCCGTCATCTGGCCGTACATCATCAGGCCCTTGCGATCGAGTTCGTTGAACTTCTCCCAGGTCGCCCATTTGGGGACGAGGTTGGAGTTGGCGAGGAGCACGCGCGGCGCATCCTTGTGGGTGCGGAACACGCCGACCGGCTTGCCCGACTGGATGAGCAGGGTCTGGTCTTCCTCCAGCCGCTCCAGCGTCTCGACGATCTTGTCGTAGCAGGCCCAGTTGCGCGCCGCGCGGCCGATGCCGCCGTAGACGACCAGGCTCTGCGGGTCCTCGGCGACCTCATCGTCGAGGTTGTTCATCAGCATCCGGACCGCGGCCTCGGTGGTCCAATGCCTGGCCTTGATCTCGGAGCCCCGCCGCGCGCGGATATGGCGGCTGTTGTCGCGTCGGTCGGTGGTCACGGTTCGTCCTGGATGCTGAAGGATGTCGGGCGGCCTGTAGCGCCTGCGTCATATTTCGTCATCCCAGCGAAAGCTGGGATCTCATTTTCCTTATGCTATCGAGACGAAATGCGCGGCGGCTGGACGTACATCATGACCAATCGGCCGCGCGGCGTCCTTTATATTGGCGTGACCGCCAACCTGGCGAGCAGGGTTGGGCAGCATCGAAACGGAGAGGGCTCCAAATTTTGCACGCGCTACAAGCTGACGCGCCTTGTTCTGGCTGAGCAGCATGACAGCATTGAGGACGCAATTGCGCGCGAGAAGGCGATGAAGGCGTGGCAACGGGACTGGAAAATCGAACTGATCGAGCAGGGCAATCCGCAGTGGCTGGACTTGTGGAATGTGATGAACGGCTTGAGCGAGAAGAGGAAGTGAGATCCCAGCTTTCGCTGGGATGACGGGTTATGTGTGATCTAGCTATCCTGCCCAGCGAAAATCCGCCGTTCCGGTCCCGGCATCCCGATCCAATAGCCGAGCTCCGACAGCTCGCTAACCCGCCAGACGCATAGGTCGGCAGCTTTGCCGGCTTCGATCGAGCCGACCTCATGGGCGAGGCCGAGGGCTCGGGCGGCGTTGATGGTCATGCCGGCGATCGCTTCCTCCGGCGTCAGGCCGAACAGGGTGCAGGCCATGTTCATCACCAGCTGCGGGTTCAGGACCGGCGAGGTGCCGGGGTTGCAGTCGCTGGCGATGGCGATCGGAACGCCGGCGTCGCGCAGCAGGTCGACCGGCGGCTTCTTCTTCTCATTGAGCGCGTAGAAGGCGCCGGGCAGCAGCACCGCGACCGTCCCCGCCGCGGCCATCGCCTTGGCCCCGGCGGCGTCGAGATGCTCGAGATGGTCGGCCGACAGCGCCTTGTACTTGGCGGCGAGCGCGGCGCCGTTCTGGTTGCTGAAGTTGCTCGGCGTGGAGGCGGACGGGCAGGCCGTTGGCGCGGGCGGCGGTGAAGACGCGCTCGACCTCGGCCGGTGTGAAGGCGATGGATTCGCAGAAGGCGTCGACGCTGGTCGCAAGCCCGGCCTTGGCGACCGCCGGGATCATCTCCTCGGCGATCATTTTCACATAAGCCTCGCGCGCCGGGCCTTCCTTCGCTTCGCGGCGGAAGCGCGTGGGCGGCGAGCAGGGTGGTGACGATCCGCACCGGCTCGTCGCGGCCGATGGCGCGGGCGGCGTTGAGCAGGCGGATTTCAGATGCAGTGTCGAGGCCGTAGCCCGACTTGATCTCGATGGTGGTGACGCCGCCCTGCATCAGCGCGTGGAGGCGGCGGCGGGCGGTGTCGCGCAGCTCGTCGGCGCTGGCGGCCTTCGTCGCGGCGACGGTCGAGGCGATGCCGCCGCCGGCCTTGGGCGATTTCCTCATAAGTGGCGCCGGCACGGCGCATGGCATGTTCGTTGGCGCGGGTGCCGCCGAAGACCAGGTGGGTGTGGCAATCGACCAGCCCGGGCGTGACCCAGGCGCCGCCGCAGGGCGTGACTTCCTTTGCCCGGAACCCGGCCAGCTCGGTGCGCTTGCCGACCCGGACGATCTTGCCGTCGGCGATGCCGATTGCGGCATTGGGGAACAGGCCCAGCGGATTGCCCGGCGACGCGACCATCGTCGCGACATGGCAGTCGGTCAAAAGGCGGTCCCACATGATAGGTGCCATTGGGCGGCGGCAATGCTAGTCGTCAAGCATGAGCAGCAGTTGGCCCAACCTTTCCGAACTGATTGTCGACAAGAGTGCCGATGCGCCAGTGGGCATGGTCGGCGCCCCGCTCGATGCCGGGTCGGTCACCCCGGGGCGATGCGACCTGGCGCCGGGCCTGCTGCGTGCGACCTTGCGGCGGATCGGGCGCTACGACGTCGAGACGGCGCGCGAGCTTGCAACCAGGATCGCCGATCATGGCGACGTGCCGATCGCCGGACTTCAGCATCGAAGAGGCGACCCCGTCGATCGTCGCCGCCTGCAAGGCCAGCGTCGAGCGGCATGCGCTGACCTTGCTGGTCGGCGGCAATAACGCGGTCACCCGGCCGGGCGTCCATGCGCTTGGGCTGCCGCTCGACAAGGTCGGGCTGATCACGCTCGATGCCCATTTCGACATGCGCGACACAAGCGCAGGGCCTGGGCAATGGCAATCCGGTGCGGGCGTTGCGCGACGATGGATTGCCGGGCCGGAACATCGCCCAGATCGGGCTCGCCCCCTTCGCCAATTCGGCCGGGATGCATCGCGACGCAATCGAAGGCGGGCATTTGGTCGTGAACATCGGCGACGTTCGCGCCGAGGGCATCGATCGGGCGGTCGGCCGGGCGCTGGATCATTTGCGCCACTGCGAAACCATTGCCGTCGATTGCGACATCGACGTGATCGACCGCAGCCAGTTTCCCGGCGCGCCGGGCGCGCGGCCTGGCGGAATGGCGGCGCATGATTTCTTTATCGCGGTCCGATCGCTTGCCGCCGAGCCGAAGGTCAGGCTGATCGACCTTACCGAATGGGACCCGCCGCTCGATTCCACCGACCTCAGCGCGCTGACCGCCGCCCGCTGGGTGGCCGAATGCCTGGCCGGCTTCGAGCAGCGTTGAATAGTTCACCGGCGGCTTGATCGCTTGAGCCCATGATTGCAGCTTGTGCGCTGCAGCAAGGGGGCGAGGATGGCGTTCGACAGCGGCGATACGGCGTGGGTGCTGACCGCGACGCTGCTGGTGATGATGATGCTGCTCCCCGGCCTGGCGCTATTTTACGGCGGCCTGGTCCGGGCCAAGAACCTGCTTTCGGTGATGAGCCAGGTGATGGGGGTGGGCGCGGTCGCCATTCTCGCCTGGGTTGGCTGGGGATATAGCCTGGCATTTTCCGGCGGAGGGTCGATCGTCGGCGACCTGGCCAAGGTCGGACTTAAAGGGATCGACGGGGACACCGCCTGGGCGCTGGCGACGCCGGGCAAGGCCATCCCCGAACTGCTCTTTGCCTGCTTCCAGATGACGTTTGCCGCGATCACGGTGGCGCTGGTCGTCGGGGCGCTGGTCGAGCGGGTGCGCTTTTCGGCGATGCTGGTCTTCGCGCTGCTGTTCGTGACCATCGTCTATGCGCCGATCGCGCATATGGTGTGGGCGGCCGACGGCCTCATCTTCCAGACCGGTGCGATCGACTTCGCCGGCGGGACGGTGGTGCACATCAACGCCGGTGTTGCGGGCCTCATCGGAGTGGCCTTCGCCGGGCCGCGCATCGGTTTCCTGAAGGAGGCGATGCCGCCGCACAGCCTGGCGCTGGTGCTGGTCGGCACGGGCCTGTTGTGGGTCGGCTGGTTCGGCTTCAACGCGGGGTCGGCGCTTGAGGCCAACGGGCTGGCAGCGATTGCGATGGTCAACACATTCGTTGCGCCGGCCGCAGGGATGCTCGGCTGGATGGGGATGGAGCGGTGGCGATCGGGCAAGCCATCGTTGCTCGGCGGAGCATCGGGGGCGGTCGCGGGGCTGGTCGCGGTCACGCCCGCAGCGGGGATCAGCGGGCCGCTTGGCGCGATGCTGCTCGGGCTGGCCGCCAGCGCCGCCTGCTATGGCTTCATTGCCGGAACCAAGCATCGGTTGAAGCTGGACGACAGCCTGGACGTGTTTGGAATTCACGGGCTGGGCGGGATCGTCGGGTCGATCGGCACTGCTGTTGTCGCGCTGCCGGCGCTGGGTGGGCACGGCTCGGCCGACTATGCGCTCGGCGCACAGCTGGGCCGGCAGCTGGGCGCGGTGCTGCTGGCGATCGGCTGGTCGGCGATTGGGTCATCGATCTGCTTCGCCGTCACCCGGGCGGTAGTTTCGCTGCGCCGTGACGCCGACGAGGAGCGCGAAGGGCTCGATCTTAGCGATCATGGAGAGCGCGCCTACAATCCCTGATCGGGTCACGGCTAGACGCAATTCCCAAGCGAAAACATTGACTCACGTTAAGTTTGGTTTACCCAATTTTAACGCGTGGGGGCGCGCGCTAGATTGTGGCCGAGTCCCTTTGTCATGCGTGAAAGGGGCTCGGATGGCTAGATCAGCGGGGGTGCGCCGGAAATTGCCGGGCCTGTTGCTCGCCTCGGCTGCACTCATCACCCCGTTTCCAGCCGCGGCACAGTCGATCGCCCCGACCCGCGAGGAACTCACCCGAATCACTGCGCCCCCGGCCCAACCGCGGCCGACGCTGAACATCGTCGGCGGGATCGAGCGTTCGCCCTGCCCGCTGGCCGATCCCCGCTACGCCGACGTCAAGGTGACGATCCGCGACGTTCAATTCAACAATTTGAAGGGCGCAACGCCGGAAGAAATGCGCCGGACCTGGGCCCCATTCGCGGGCACCGAGCAGCCGGTCGCGGTGCTGTGCGAAATCCGCGATGCGGCCGCCACCATGCTGCGCGACAAGGGCTATCTTGCCGCGGTCCAGGTGCCGACCCAGCGGATCGAGAATGGCGTCGTTCGGATGGAGACGCTCTACGCGCGCATCACGACCATCCGCGCCCGGGGCCAGACCGATGGCGCGGAGGCCAAGCTGGCCGCTTATCTGAACAAGCTTACCGAGGATGAATATTTCGACCGCGACCGGGCTGAGCGCTACCTGCTGCTGGCGCGCGATCTGCCCGGCTATAACGTCCAGCTGACCCTGAAGCCCGCCGGCACCGGACCGGGCGAACTGATCGGCGAAGTGTCGGTCCTGCGTCGCCCCTATTCGATCGACATGACCATACAAAACCTCGCCGCGTCCGAAACCGGCCGGTGGGGCGGGCAGGTGCGCGGCCAGCTGTTCGGCCTGACCGGCCTGGGCGACGTCACCACATTGTCCTTTTATTCGACCGCCGACTTCAAGGAGCAGAAGATCCTGAACGTCGCGCACAGCTTCCGGCCCGGGTCGGAAGGCCTCACCATCGACGGCCAGTTCACCTATGCCTGGACCAAGCCGGAAATCGGCGGCAACGACGCGACCCCAGACCTGAAGTCCAAGACATTATTCTGGACGATCGACGCCCGCTACCCGATCATCCGACGCCAGACGTCGAACCTGTGGGCGGCCGCCGGCTTCGATTTTGTCGACCAGAAGGTCGACTTCTTCGGGCCGCTGACCCGGGACAAGCTCCGGATCCTGTGGCTTAGGGCCGATTGGGACGCGATCGACCTTAGCTCGCGCAGGCCCGGATGGCGCGCCAATGCCTTTGCCGAGGTCCGCCGCGGGCTGGGCATTTTCGACGCGAGCGAGGGATGCGACGGCTTTTGCGGGCCAGGCGTGGTGCCGCCGAGCCGATTCGACGGCGACGCAACCGCAACCGTGCTTCGGGCAGGCGGCCAGGGTGAATTGGCGCTGGGCCGGGATTTCGCCATCGCGGTGAGCCCGCGCCTGCAATATGCGCTCGATGCGTTGCTTTCGTTCGAGGAATTCACCGCCGGCAACTACACGGTCGGCCGCGGCTATGACCCGGCGACGCTTAGCGGCGACAGCGGAGTCGGCGTGACGGCCGAGCTGCGCGGACCGCGAATGATGCCGATTTCCAACTCGAAGCTGACCTTGCAGCCCTATGTTTTCGGCGACGCTGCCTGGGCGTGGAACAAGCATGACGGGGTCGGCGCCGAGCATTTGAAATCGGCCGGCGGCGGAGTCCGCGCTGAACTGAGCGACCGCTTCCGCCTCGACGGAACGATCGCAGTACCGCTCGAGAAAGCGGGATTTGACAATCGCAAGGGGGATGTCCGCCTGCTGGTCACGCTGACCAGCCGGATCCTCCCCTAGGAGGTCATGATGACGCGTAAAATGTCCGTGCCGAGCCGGGTTTCAACCCTAGCCCTCGCCGTCGCGCTCGCCGCCGGCCCGACGCCCGCCGCCGCGCAGAGCTTCCAGGGGACGGGCACGTTCACCAATCCCGCGGCCGGTTCGATCTCGACGCCCGATGGCTCCACTACCAACGTCAGCATCACGGCATCGCAGGCGGTGATCGATTGGACTCCTTCCGACAACAATGGAGCACCCGGCACGGCTATCAACTTCCAGCCGTCCGGAACCACCGCGACTTTCTCTGGCGCCAGCGATTTCGCGGTGCTGAACCGGGTCAACGTTGCCGACAACAGCCGCATTGTGGCGATGAGCGGCACGATCAACTCGTCAGTCGACGGCGTGCCCGGCCACGGCAGCATCTTCTTTTATAGCCCGTCGGGCTTCGTGATCGGCTCGGAAGCAACCATCAACGTCGGATCGTTGGTACTGACGGCCTCGCCGATCACGGTGGACGGCAATGGCAATTTCATCAACGGGACGACGGTCGAGTTCGGGCAAGCGCCGAACCCCGCGGCAAAGGTCGTCACCAATGCGGGTTCGACAATTTCCGCGCCCAACGAAGGCAGTTACGTTGCCCTGGTTGCGCCGCGTGTCGAGCATCATGGCACCATCAACGTCAATGGCGCGGCGGCCCTGGTCGGCGCCGAGGCGGCGACGATCAATTTCCGCGCCGGCGGCCTGTTCGACATCCAGGTCGATGTAGGCACCACCGACGAGAATGGCGTCGTCGCCGACGGCACCATCACGGGACCGATCAGCTCCAATGCCGCCGATTATCACCGCGCCTATCTGGTCGCCGTCCCCAAGAATAGCGCTCTCACCATGCTGATTGGCGCCGGCGCCGACCTCGGCTTCGACATTGCCGGAGCGGCCGATGTGGACGGCAACGCCGTGGTCCTGTCGGCCGGCCATGACATCAGCTTCGGCGACACTAGCTTCGGCCCGTCCGCGGCGAGTGGCGCCGACGCCGATTTCAGCATCGCGAATGCCAATTTCACGTCGGCCCTCTACGGCCGTGCCAATGGTGACGCGCTCGCGGGTGCGGTCGACGGATCGCTGACGTTCGCCTCGGATGCCTCGCTGAGAGGGCGGGATACGGTGAGGCTGGACGCCGGCGGCGGAGGCATCGTTTCGGTCGGCGGCAACCTGACGATGAGCGCCAATGCGTCCGGATCGAGCGAAGGGACCTCGGCCGCAGCGGGCGATGTTACGCTACAGGCGTTCGCCGGTGGCACGCTTAACGTGACCGGCAATACGGATCTCAGCGCCGTCGGGACGGGCGGGTTCAGCTCGACTGAGGGCCTGGCGTCCGGCGACGGGACCGGCGGGGTCATCCTTGTCCAGGCGACGACCGGTGGCGACATGTCGCTAGGCGGATCGCTCAATGCCGACGCGACCGGCCGTGGCGGAAGCACCGACAATGTCGATGTTGACGGCGGTGACGGGTTCGGCGGAACCGTCAATGTCTTCGCCTCGGGCGACGGCACGCTTAGCGTAACCGGCGGCACCTATCTAACAGCCGACGGCGAAGCCGGCTCCCCCACCGAATGCTTCAGCTGCGGCGGGATCGGCGGGATCGGCGATGCCGGAACGGTCAATGTCCAGGCACATAGCGGGTCCGGCAGCAGCATCGATCTTGGTGACGTGTTGTACATATGGGCCAATGGCTATGGTGGTGACGGCCAGACCGGAGATGGCGGAGCGGGCCTTGGAGGCAACGTCAGTTTCTCGGCGAGCGATGGCAGCAACGTTACCGTTACCGGCGAAGTATCAATTCAGGCAGAAGGCTTTGGCGGAACCGCATTCGGGGGAGTCGGCGATGGTGGGACCGGTCAGGGCGGAAACGTCCAGGCGTTCGCGGTTGATGGCGGAACGCTGGGACTCACGTCCAACCTGGTGGAACTTGTTGGCGGAGATGGCGGCGATGCCGAGGCGGGAAGTGGTGGCCTTGGCGAAGGCGGCCTGGGACAATTGTTCACGGCCGCCGGTACCGCCACCGTTGGCGGAAATTCCAGCATCGATGCCGACGGTCTTGGCGGCAATGGGTTGATTGTCGGCGGAGAGGGACAAGGCGGGTCCGCATATTTCAGCAGCAGTGGCGGCGGCTCGCTAACGTTTACCGGCTTTGCGTCCCTGTCTGCAGACGGCGTCGGCGGAAGCTCTTTTGACGCCGATGGCCTGGGCGGCAATGGCGGCATCGGACAGGGCGGTCATGTCGAGGCCTATGCCAATGACGCAACGCTGTCCTTTGGAAGTGATCTTTACCTCGACGCAAATGGCGAGGGCGGCGGTGCCGGGGCAACCGGCGCCACGACCGGCGCCGGTTTCGGCGGGGACATCTATCTGCAGGCCGTTGCCGGCGGGACCGTCACTCTTGCGCAAGGGCTTTACGCATATGCGGTTGGTGAGGGCGGGACTCCGAATTTCGGAGTTTACAGCGGCAATGGCACTGGCGGCACCATCACAGTCATTTCACGCGACGGCACTTCATCGCTGACTGTCGCCGGGCCAGCCTATCTGAATGCGGACGGCGAGGCTGGATATTCCAGCGAATGTTCGTCCTCATGCAGCGCGGGCGGCATCGGCCAAGGTGGTGATATCTACGTCGCTTCGACCGGCGTTCTTACCGGCAGCACGCTCGAATTCGAGTCTACCTTGTTTGCCTCTGCCGACGGCTATGGCGGCGATAGCGCGATCATCGATTTCGACAGCAACACGACAATCGATGGTGGCGAGGGTCTTGGTGGGACAATCAACCTTTACGCCAATGGCGGAAATTCGGTCAGTGTCGCAGGCGACGTCACGTTGGAGGCGATTGGCTATGGCGGTTACGATCCGGTCAACCTAGCCGGCGGCGACGGTACGGGCGGGGTCGTCCAGATCACGACCGATGCCAACGCGGGAAATCTCATTACCCTTGGCTCGGGCGTCATGCTCGACGCTAGCGGTTACGGCGGGGACAGCGGCATTAGCGCCAACGGCGACGGCGGCGACGGGTTCGGCGGCAACGCGCGAGTCGCCGGGCAAGGCGGAACGATCTCCATCGCCGGAGACCTCACGGCCTATGGCATCGGCGAAGGTGGCGACACGTTTGGCGGTACCGGCGGCAACGGCACCGGCAATTCCGCCGAGATTTTCGCGACCGGTGGAACAACCGACATTGGCGGCTCAGTGCTGCTCGATGCTTCGGGCTTTGGCGGGAACGGGCTGCAGGGCGGCAACGGATTGGGCGGCGGCATTCCGGATCCGGACGCCCCGGTCCCTGGCGCCTACATCTTCGCACGCAACGCAACGATCACCATCGGCGGCACCGCCGAGTTGAGCAGTACCGGCCTAGGCGGCGACGGCAGCAATGGTGTCGGTGGCAATGGCGGAAACGGCACCGGCGGCTGGGCGGCGATCCAAGCTCGCAATGCAGACGCTGGGCCGAGCTCGATATCTGCTGAAATGGCCATCCTCAATGCCGACGGCACGGGCGGCGATGGCGGCACCGGGCAAAGCGGCAATGCCGGTGGCGACGGCGGCGATGGCGGAACCGGCACGGGCGGATCGGCTGGAGTGAACGCAGCGGCCGGAAACGGAATGGTGACGCTGAACAGCGTGTTGGCACCGGAGCTGTACAATTTAACGGCCACGGCGATCGGCACCGGGGGACGCGGGGGCGATGGCGGCAGCGGCATCGACCAGCCCGGCGGCAATGGTGGTAATGGCGGCGCGGCGATCGGCGGCGACATCCAGTTCGGCACCATCAGCGGCAATTTTCAGGCGCTCGACCAGGCGGATGGCGTCGGCAATTACGGCACCGCGTTCATCGACGGGAGCGCCATTGGCGGTGACGGCGGCAATGGCGGTTCAGGATCGATCCAGGGCGACGGCGGCAACGGCGGCGACGCGCTGGGAGGCGGCGCTACGCTGCTGGTGCGCGGGTCGACGGTCAATATCGATTTGGCGATCCTCGTCGCCAACGCCAATGGTGGCGATGGTGGAACCGGTAGTGCCTCAGGCGCAGGCGGCGACGCCATAATCGGAAGCACGGCTTTCGAGAATACCGGTGGCATTGCGGTCATCGTGACGCAGCGATTCCAGGGAACGACACGCGGTCAGCTCAACGCCGGCACCATCGACGGCCAGGCAATTGCAACCGGTGGTTTGGGCTCCTCACCAGGCGCCAGCCTGACGCTGGGCCGAAGCGAGTTCCTCGTCAGCAACAGCGATGCGACAATCGGTTCACTGACTTTCACGGTGGGCGCCGACGCGATGGCGGCTGGTGCGGCCCAGGATGTAATTTCCGTCGTCAATGGCGATGTGACGGTGAATGGCAGCTTCAGCTTTGTTACAGGAGGACAGCTGTCGCTGTTCGCTGACAACGGCACGATGAGCGGCGATGCGCTGACCCTGACCGCGGCCGACTTCATCTACGATACGGTCAATGGACCGCCGACGAACCCAGGTACTTATTTCGCCAATTCGGCGACCATCACGACCGGCAACAATTTCCTGACCGACGCCAATCTCAACATCAATGGCGACTTCAGCCTGACTGCGCCGGGGTCCATCGCGACGGGAGTGTTCACCACTGCCGGCCTGCTCGACCTGTGGGGGCAATCCGGCTCCGTCCATGTCGAACGCATCCTTGCCAACTCATCGGTTACGCTGCTTGCCGGCACGTTCGTCGACACCGGCGACATCGACGCGGGCACGGGAGTGACGATCACCGCCCAAGGCGGTTCGATGGACATCGGCAACGTCATTGCCGGAGGGGATGTCAGCCTTCTCGCCGACACATTCATCAACGGCGACAATATCACCACCACCGGCGCCATTTCCGCTGAGACGACCAGCGGCAATCTGGATTTGGCCGACCTCAACGCCGGTACGGATGTGCTGCTCGACTCCGGGGCCTCGATGACCCTTGGCAATGTGATCGCACAGGCCGGCTCGGTCCAGGCCAGCGCGGTCGATGTGCTGACTTTCGGTTCTATCACCGCGGGTACGTTCGTGACGATCGACCCGACCGCCATCATCGGCGGAGATATCACGGCGCTGGCCGGAGATGTCACAGCAACCGGCGATTCGATCGACATTGGCAACGTCACGGCGTCCGACAATGTCTTCCTGACGGCGCTGGCGGGCGATCTTTCGACTTTGGATATCAGTGCGGGGATCGACGTTACGCTCGATGCCACCGGCACGATCACCACCGGCGACATCTCGGCATTCGGCACGGTCGATGCCAGCGGCGGCTCGCTCAACCTCGGCGACGTCAATGCCAGCGTCCTGACCTTCCTCAGTAGTATCGGTGATATCGCTACCGGTGACCTGGTGGCATTTTCCAGCCTGACGGTGGATTCCGCGGACGACTTCCTGTTCGGGAGCATCACGGCCCCGCTGGTCGACCTTAATGCTCCCGGCTCGATTATCGGCGGCTTCATCGACAGCGACGGCGACATCACCGCCGTGGCCGGTGCCGATATCGACGTCGGCGACCTAACCGCCGGCGGGTTCGACGGTGAAGTCACCCTGCCTGGCGATGTTTCTCTGACGGCCGGAGGTGACATAGGGACGGGGCTCATTTCTGCTGAGGGTTCAGTTAGCGCATCGGCCGGAGGCGACATCTCGACAGGCGCAATTGACGCGCTCGATTTCGTACAATTGCTGGCCGGCACAGATGTAGTGACGGGCAATATTTCGGCCGGCGATTATATCGATATCTTCTCGAGTGGCGGCGGTATCGCGACGGGCGATCTTACCGGCACAATTATCGACCTGGAAGCCAACGGCGACATCAGCTTTGCCGATGTCGATGCCGACTCGCTCGATTTCAACTCGACAGGCACGGTGACCGGCGGCGACGTCGTAGCGTTCAGCCAAGTCGGCGGTGACGCCGACGGCGCGATCGTACTTGGCGACATCACCGTTGGGCCAGGCCTGCCGTTGGCGGATGATTTCTCAGTCGGAATCGCTTCGGCGACGTCGATTACCGTCGGCGATGTAATTGGCACGGATCGGATCGGCTTCGCGACCTTCGGCGACCTGACGACCGGCGATCTCGGTGCCACCGACCTGGTGATGGCACTGGTCGGCGGGGACATCGTCACCGGATCGATCACGACGCAGTCCGACGGAATCGTCTACATGGGCGATGCGTCGATGTTCATCGACGCCGGCGGCGGCGAGGACAATTTCGACGCTTCCCTGGTATTGGCGCTCGACCCGGTTCCGACCGGCGGATCGATCACCATCAATGGGCCGGTATCGACTGGCCTGTTCCAGGCCGCGGCAGGAGCCGGGCTGACGGCTGGCGCGATCGACGCCACCACGATCGAAGCCGCCGCCGGCGGGACCGCGACGCTCAACGGTATCTGGTCGGCCGAGGATATAACCCTGGCGTCGAACGACATCGATATCACCGTCAGCGGCGGCATCAGCGGCAGCGCGTCCGGACTGGTCACTTTGATCTCCACCAACGCTACGCAGGCGCTGATCGGCGACGGCCTGACCGGCACCGGTTATGCCCTGTCCAATGCCGAATTCGGCCGGATCGAGGGCGGGTCGGTCTACATCCTCGCCCGCGGCGATGCCTCTGCGGCGCAGGACATGCTTATCGGCGATCTGACCGTAACCGGCCCGACCGCCGGAAGCACGATCGAGAACAGCGAGGGCATATTGGTCTTCGCCACCGGAGATGCCGCAACGCAAACTCCGGGCGGGGTCATTCGCGTGGTCGGCGATGTCACCGCCACCGGGTTCGGATCCGGCAATGCGATGGAATTTTATGCCGACCTGTTCGAGCTCGACGCAGCAACCGGGTCGATTTCGATCACCTCGTCGGGCACGACGCTGGGTGGCGAGCTTGGGCTCTACGCCGACCAGATTCACGTCGCTGAAGGTTCGATCCTCGACCAGCTCGCGATCGACCCGCAATATGACGGCTACCAGCAGGATCTGAATGCGCCGGCCGCCGTGCAGCGTCCGGAGGGCGTCCTCAACGCCGGGGTTATCTGGATCGAATCCGACAATTTGCAGAACGTCCTGATCCAGAATACCGGCACCGCGGAAACTCCGGCCGGCTTCCTGGCCAACCAGGTCTTCCTCAATGAAGATTTCGACGTTGCCGGTCCGCCGGGATCGATCGATCTGGTCGTCAACGGCCAGCTGATAACCGAAGCCGGAACGCTGACCGGCGTCGCGGTCCGCGACGCGCTGGTCGCAGGTGCCGACCTGTCCCCCTTCACCGCCAACAGCACGATCAACAATTGCCTGTTGAGCGGGGCATGCGGGGTCATCGAACCGCCCGAGCCGCCGTTCCCGCCGGGCTTCACTCCGACCCCGGGCATCCAGCAGGAAATCGTGCTCATCAACGACAATCTGTTGCCGCCGCCGGAATTCGAGAATGAGAATTTCATCGACGACAATGACGAGACGACCGAGGAAGGCGACACCAGTCCAATCGAGCCGCCGCAGCCGCTGTTCGACACCAGCGGACTGGGCGACAAGGGCGATGTCGACGATCCGGTATCAGGCAGCGGCAACCCCGCGCTGATGGAAACGACGCCGCCCTCGTCGAACGAGGAGAAGCAGCCATGACCCGCGCGCTGCACATGATGCTGCTTGCCGGCGTCGCGCTGGCGCCGGGACTGGCCCATGCCGAAAGCGACCCGCTGTCGATCCGATCGAGTTTCCGCCTTGGCGATGCCGGAGTTTTGTGCACGGCCCAGGCCAAGCCAACCGACCCACGGCTGAAAGGCATTTTCGACCGGGCCTACCAGTTGACCTGCCGCGACGCGGCGGCGCCGGTGGGAAGCGTGCTTGCGTTGCGCCAGGCGATCGACCTGACGCAGGAACCAAGCGCGCTTCCGGTCGGCCCTTTAAGCTGCCGAGCGGAAGAAAGTGCGACCGTCGACGGCATCGGTGCGGTTCGCGCCATCACTTGCCGCGACGAGGCGGCTTCGCTCGATTATCGGCGCTATGCGGTCCAGCGCGGCAAGAATTTCTACCTGGCGGAGGGGCTCGCCGGTTACGATCCGGCGCTGAAGCTGGCGCTGGCATCGGTGGTCACGGACCGGGCGCAAAGGGGTGCCGTGCAGGTGGCGACGACCGAAGTCAGCGACCCTGCCGCCTTTGCGCGCATCCAGGCTGGATCGCTTGATGCCGCCGGGGCGCGGGTCGAGGCTTATACCCGCAACAACGCCGGCCGCTTTGCCGAAAGCGCCGAGTTTTTCGAAAGCCTTGCCAGCCGCGACGTCAACGATCCTTCCGCGCTGGCCGAGGCATTCGCCAACCAGGGATTGCAACAATCGAACCTCGGCAATTTCGCAGCGGCCGAGCGATTGATTGGGCGGGCCGAGGCAGCAAGCCCGAGAGGCGATGGAGTGCTGCAGCGGCTGATGCGCAATTATCGCGCGATCAACCAGCTGAACCAGCATCAGGACGAAGCTGCGATCGCTGCCCTTTCGGCCCAGGTGGCGCCGGTCGCTGAAACCGAGGAAAGCGAAGAGATCCGCCAAGGACTGATCACACCGCCATTGAGCCAGGCGATCAATCGCGAAAGCGCCACGGCACAGGAAGTGGCCGCAGTCAGCGCCAACCTTACCCCCGCCGAGCGGGCAGCGATCCTCGATGCGCAGGCGATCGAACTTGGCGGAATCGCGCTCCGCCAGCAGGGCAAGCTTGGCGAAGCCGAGGCCAAGTTCAATGAGGCCAAGGCCAATATCATGGCCGTTCGCGAGGGACGCATCCTGTCGGCGCGTTGGATGATTAGTCGGAGATCGAAGTCGAGCGCGCGCTGGTCGCCGAAGCTCGGGGCGACCGGGCCGGTGCCAATGCCGCGTTTGACGCCGCCATCGCTTCGCTCGCCGACAGCTTCCCCGACAGTCCGGCCCTGCTGTCCGCCAAGGCGCGCAAGGCCGGCTTCCTGCTTCGGTCCGGCGACACTGCGGGCGGCCGCGCGCTGTTCGACGACGTGATCTCGCAGGGCATGAACGTCGCGGACAGCTCGGCCGTCGCTCCGCAACCTGCTTGGGTCCCTATTTCGACCTTGCTCGCCCGGGACGGATCGGGCGATGCCGCGGCAGCGATGTTCCGCGCATCCCAATTGCTCCAGCGTCCCGGCGTCGCTCAGACGCAGGCGATCCTCGCCCGGCAATATTCGGCCGGCAATGACCAGGGCAGCGCGCTGTTCCGGCTGGCGATCACGCGGACCCGCGAAATTGCGCGGCAGGATGCGGATATCACGCAGGCTTGAGGCATTGGCCGCAGCCGACGCCCGCTGAGCTTGATGCGGTCGCCGCGGGCAAGTCGAGCCTCGAGGCGCTTGAAGGCCGATCAGGTCCGGCTGCAGGCGCAGCTCAACGATTATCCGCGCTACAAGGTGCTCAGCCCGCAGACGGTCGAGCTTCCCGAGCTTCAGACGGCGCTGCGGCCGGGCGAGGGCTATTACAAGATGATGGTGGTGGGCGACGCCGTATATGCGCTCGCCGCAAGCAAGGAATCGGCGCGTCCGCTGAAGCTTGCAACCGGGGCCGGGGCAATGGCGGCGGACGTCACCGCACTTCGCAACAGCATCGTCAGGATCGAGAATGGCGAGGCGGTTACCGAGCCGTTCGACCTTGCCCGGGCGCGAGCGATGTACCTGACCTTGTTCGGGCCGGTCGATGCCGAGATTCGCGGGCTCAAGCACCTGATCTTCGAGCCCGACGGGCCGATGCTGCAGCTGCCGCCCTACCTGCTTCCGGCAACGCAGGCCGGGTGTCGATGCTTATGCCGCGCGTGCCGCCAGGGCCAACGCCGACCCGTTCGATTTTACCGGCGTCGACTGGCTAGGGCGCGGTCGCGAGATTTCCATTTCGGTCGGGCCGCGAAGCTTTCTCGACTTGCGCGCCATTGCCCCAAGCCGGGCGCGCCAGGCCTATCTCGGCCTAGGCGAGAATGCAGTCGCGCTGACCCGACCGATGGCGGCGGTTGCCGACGAATGCGACTGGCCGATCGCCATCTGGCAGGATCCGATCTCGGCTGCAGAACTGAGGGTTGCAGAGGCGCGGTTTGGGCCCGCGGAAAGCCGCCTCGTCACCGGTGCGGCGTTCAACGATGCCGCGTTGCTGAGGCCCGACGATGGTCTCGACCAGTATCGGGTTCTGCATTTCGCCACTCACGGCCTGGTCACCGCTCCGCGGCCGGATTGCCCGGCACGGCCAGCGCTGGTTACCAGCTTCGCGCCCGACGGCTCGGACGGTCTCCTGAGCTTCCGGGAGATTTTCGACCTCAAGCTCGACGCCGATGTGGTGATCCTGTCGGCATGCGATACCGCCGGCTCGGCCACCGCGGCGGTCAGCCGCGAAGCGGGCGTTGCGACCGGCGGCAATTATGCGCTCGACGGCCTGGTCCGCGCCTTTGTCGGTGCCGGAGCGCGGTCGGTTGTCGCCAGCCATTGGCCGGTGCCCGACGATTATGACGCGACCAAGCGTCTGGTGGGCGGCCTGGTTGGCGCCCAGCCGGGACAATCGCTGGCGAGCGCGCTCGAGCAGGCCCAGGAAAAGCTGATGGACGATCCGAAGACGTCGCATCCCTTCTATTGGGCGGCATTCATCATTCTTGGCGACGGGGCCAAGCCGCTGATCCCGGCGACGGCGATTGCTGCGGCCAGCGCCAAGCCGGCAGGGCGCTAACGGCTCCATTGCCGTCGGCGACAATATCGCTACGCTCCCGCAACGTCTGTCGCAGGGGGAGGAATTGCGATGAATGTTGAAGCCGCGACCGCGCGCTATATCGACGGCCTTGGCGCCGCCAATCTTGAAAAGGCCGCCGCCTATACGATGGGCAACCACTGGATCCTGCTGTGGAATCTGGTCGTCGCCGGAATCGTCACCTGGTTGATCGTAAGATGGGGAGTGCTCGACCGGATCGAGGCCAGCGTTGGCGAGCGTCCGGAACAGCTTCGCGCCTTCACCGTCAGCCTGGCCTATTTCCTCGTTTCGGCGGTGCTGACCTTGCCGTGGACCATCTATGCCAGCTGGTTTCGCGAAACCGGCTATGGCCGAACCAGCCAGCCGGTCGGCGACTTCCTGTTACAGGCCGGGCTCTCGACGCTGATTACTGCGCTCCTCGCCGCACTCTTCCTGATGGGGGTCTATTGGCTGATCCGGCGGACCGGCAAGCGCTGGTGGCTTTGGTCCGGTGGCTTGTTCGCCGCCGCCATGGCTTTCATCATCCTGCTTTCGCCGGTCCTGATCGAGCCGTTGTTCAACAAATATGAACCGGTCCCACCGGGCCAGGTGAGAGAT
>CAVPOZ010000004.1:0-232500 GCA_963707265.1 uncultured Alphaproteobacteria bacterium | reverse complement strand
CCCCGGCCCGAGCGACATCAACGCCAACGGTCATATCTTCGGCGGCTGGGTGCTGAGCCAGATGGACATCGCCGCCGGCATCGTCGCGTCGCCGCCGCGCGGGAGGATCGGTCGCGACCATTGCGATCGACCGGATGGAGTTCATCGCACCGATCCACCTGCGCGACCTGATCAGCGTCTATGCCGAGGTCGAGCGCGTCGGCCGAACGTCGATGGCGAGTCCGCATCGAAGTCGATCGCCACCGCGACCGCGGTGCGATCCACGTCAAGGTGACCGAAGGCCTGTTCACCTTCGTCGCGCTCGACGAGCAGCACCGCCCGCGGCCGGTCGATCCGCCAAAAGGCATGAAGAAAGGCCCCCGTCCGAGGACGAGGGCCTTCCGCTGGCTTCGGGGAAGAAGCTCTTAGAAGTCGACCTGGAAGCGCATTTGCACCGTGTCGTTGCCATACTTCCGCTTGTTGAGGTCCTTGCTCGAGTTCGGCTTGACGGTCGCTGCGAACGGGTCCGCCCTCGATGAACGCGTGCGAGTAATTGAGCAGCACGCGGACATAATCCTCGGGGATCCAGGTCAGGCCGGCGAGCAGGCCGAGCTGCTTGCCACCCTTGCTCTAGCTGCGACCCCGACACGGTGCAGCTGAGCCCCGTTACGAAGTTGTTGGTGCAGCCGTTCCTGAGCTTGCCGCTGTCCAGGTCGAGATAATCGACGCGGCCGATCACCTGGAATGCGCCGAGCCACCCTTGCTGAACGGCTTCAGCACCTTGGTGCGATCCCACGTGCCATTCTTGTAGCCGCGAGTTTCACCGGTAATGAAGTAGCCGGCCTCGATGTAACCGCCCCAGAAGCTGGGGTTGCCGTCGGCCACATATTGGGTGGGTGCCGGGAAGAGATCGAGCGCATCTTCCGGATCGTCGACGTTGATGCTGTCGAACGGATCATAGGCGTTCGTCTTGAGATACTGGCCTTCCGCCGCAACGTGGAACGACTTGAAGATGCCGGCGGCTTCCAGGCCGATGATGTAGTCGCTCTTGGCGGCGAAGTTGCCGGTATCGACGAAGCGGACGTCGGTAAGTTGGGTGAACGGCCGGGCGCGATACCGAGCCAGTTGATTCGTAGACGGCTGGCCCGCTGAGGACGACGTCGTCGAGCCGTTGTTGGACTGGAAATTTCGATACTGGTAATTGAGGCCGAAGTGCAGCTGGTTGCCGTCCATCATCGGTGCGTAGACGACGCGACCTGCGCCGATCCAGCCATCATTGTCGAGGCTGGAGTCGATCGAGTGAGCAGCGAATAGACCGGCATTGGCCCGGAAGTCACCGGCGGCGTTCACGTACCCAAGATTGATACCGATGCGGCGCGTGTTGATGAATGCATCATCAAACGCGGCGCGTTCAACGAAGCTGGTGAAACGCGAGCTGGCAATCTGCTCGAGGCCGTCGTTCGTTTCCTGGTTACCGATAGCGACGTTGAACGGAGAGTTTTTCGGCGTGTAGGTAAGGATCACATCGCCGAAGCCGACGCTGCCGTTGGCATAGTCCATTTCGAACTTGTAGCCGAGGCCGCCCGGGATAGTGCCCTCTGCGCCGAGGCGGATGCGGCGAGCGCGTGCGTTGAAGCCAAGATTGCGGGTGACAATCGCATCATTCGGATTGGAAACGACGCCGACGTCATACTGGATGCGGCCACGGGGCTTGAAGCTCCAGCCGGCTTCCTTGTCTTCCAGCTGCGGCGCGCCCTTCCACGATGGCGCAGCCTTGGCCTGCGCTGCCTGGATCTGCGCGATCGATTCCTGCAGCGCTTCGACCTGTGCCTGAAGCAGCTCGATCTTGGCCTGGGCATCGTCGAGTTGCTGGGTCTCGGCGATGGTTGCGTCGGCAGTCGTGTCCGATGCATCCGGCTGCGCCTCCGGCTCTTGAGCCAGCGCGGCGGTGCTGATGAAAAGTGCGCTGCCGGCGAGCAGCGCGCGAACGATGATGGTACGCTTCATTTTAGTCCCTTTCCCCCCGACCTCCCCGACTGGGTGAGGCGGAAGCGCGCCGTCCCGCGGCCGGCGCGCAATATAGTTGCGTGACGAACTTCAGACTTACTTCAACTCGGCAAACTTCACCGGTGTCAGCGTCCGCGCGGCCTGCTGCGACTTCGGCCCGAACGCCGTGCAGGCGCGGCGACAAGGCCTAGCTGCTTGAGGTAGCCATTGGGCCCGATCGCGCTTTCCTTGGTGAATTCCGCCACGAAGGCACGAATAGCCGGAATTGCCCGGACATGCGCATTCTTCACATAGATGTAGAGCGGACGGGCTCCCGGATACTGGAAGCTGCTGATCGTCTGGTAGGTCGGCTGGACGCCGTTGATCGAGATGCCCTTCATCTTGCGCGGTATTCTCTTCGAGGAAGCTGTAGCCGAAGATGCCGACCGTATTGGGGTTGGCCGCCAGCTTCTGGACGATCAGATTGTCGTTCTCGCCGGCCTCGATGAAGGCGCCGTCCTCGCGAACGCCGGTGCAGATCGCCTTGTGCTTGTCGGCATTGGCCTTCTTCAGCGCCACCATGCCGGCATTGGTCTCGCAGCCGGCGGTCATGATCAGCTCGCCGAACGCATCGCGTGTGCCGCTCGTCGGCGGCGGACCGTAAACGCGGATCGGAATCGCCGGCAGCTTGGCGTTGACGTCCTTCCAGGTCTTCGCCTTGTTCGGCTTGCCGAACGGCGTCTTGGCCAGCGCCACATAGATGTCGCGGGTGGTAAGCTCGGACAGCGGCGTCCCCTTGGCGGTCGCAAAGGCGATGCCGTCGATGCCGATCTGGATTTCGGTCACTTCCTTGACGCCACTGGCAGCGCACAGCTTGGCCTCCGAAGCCTTCATCCGGCGCGAAGCGTCGCTGATATCGGGGAAGCGCTCACCGACACCCGCGCAGAACAGCTTGAAGCCAGCGCCGGTGCCGGTCGATTCGATGATCGGCGAACCGAGCTTCGGGTTGGCGCGAGCGACACGCTCGGCGACGGCTTTGGCGAAGGGATATACGGTCGACGAACCGACCGCGCGCAGGCTGCGCGCATCGGCCATCGCCGGGATGGAGAGCATCGTCGCCGCCGCGGCGGCATAAAGTGAAATCTTCGAGGTCATGGTTCACGTCCCTATGGGCGGACAAACGTGGCCGCCGACGGGACTCAACTAGGATTGAGCCGACGACGCATTCGTGACACGAATATTTCAGTTTCGTTACGGTAACGACCGTGGCCAGTGGGCAACAAAAAGGGCGGCGGGATCGCTCCCGCCGCCCTCTGCTGACTGGTCAATTATATGGTCAGGCCGCCGGCGCAATCTCATCGCCATCTTCATCGACGCGCGGCTTGCGCGCCCGACGGCGGGGCTTGGGCGCCTCTTCCTCCTCGGTTTCGACCGCTCCGATGGCGGGCGGAAGAACTCCGAGCGCAATCCGCTCCTCGCTCTCCGGCTCTTCGTCGCGGCGGGCGCCGTTGGCACGAGCCTGGCGGTCGCCCCGGTCGGGTCGGTCATCGCGCTCGAAACGGTCGCGACCGCGGTCGCGGCGAGGACGCTGACGGGCTTCGGCCTCGCCTTCCTCCTCTTCCGACTCGGCTTCGGCCGTCATTTCCTCATCGCCATCGCCTTCATACCCATCATCGTCGGCGGGGGCGGCGCTGGGCCTCCTGCTGCTCGAAGCGTGAGCGGCTGTCCTCGAGCACACGGAAATAATGATCGGCGTATTGGAGATAATATTCGGTCTGGACGCGGTCGCCGGCGAGCTGCGCAGTCGCGCGCAAGGCTCTTGTATTTTTCCAGCAGCTGGGCGGCGTTGCCGCGCTGGCGGTTATCCTGGCGGTTTCCACCGCTGTTGCCCGCCATACCCTGCGGACGCTGTCCACCGCGGCCACGACGACGGCCGCCTTGACGATTGTTGATCAAGTTTTTGGTTCCCTGTCGCACTGGCGCCGGCCTCAACCGGTCGCCTAAATCTTCCCTTCAGCGGAAGTGTGTTCCCGTCGCGGCGGATCGGCCCGCGCAATTGCGCAAGTCGACCCTCCCTTTGCCGTCAAACGCATTTGCGAGAGCGCGGCGATGTCGTCGGGGGTCGGTGGCGAGGGCGCATCATTTTTCTGGGAGCGGCCCCGTCCCTGAACCCCGATGTAATGAGGGTGGACGGAAATTCCAAGCGTTTTCGACCTAGCCCTTGATCAACAGGGCGCGCGGCCGGCCTGCCGAGGTCGCAGGCGAGCGCCGGATGAAGCCCCTGATTCGTGAGCAATTCGGTGACGCTGTCCGCCTGGTCGAATCCGATCTCGATCGCTGCAAGCCCGCCGGGCGCAAGCAGGCGCGCGGATTTCCGGTGCGAGCCGACGATAATCATCAAGCCCCTCCGGCCCCGCAAACAAGGCTTCGGCCGGCTCAAAATCAGCAACCCCGGGTCCCGTGGCGGCCCCAATCGCGACATAGGGCGGGTTGCAAAGGATGAGATCGAAGTGCTCGTCGATCCCAGTCGCCCAATTGCCGATCCGGAGCTCCACCCGGCCTTCCATCCCAAGCCGCGCCGCGTTGCGGCGAGCATAATCCAGCGCCGCGTCCGAGGCGTCGATCCCGAGTCCCGTCGCATTCGGCCATTCGTCGAGCGCTGCCAGCAATAGCGTTCCAGGGCCGGTGCCCAAATCGAGGATTCGATTCGGTCCCCGCGTTCCCGAAAAATGTTCAACCGCCGCCGCAATCAGCGTCTCGCTATCCGGGCGCGGAACGAGCGCGCCCGGCCCGACCTCCAGGTCGACCGTCCAGAAGGCGCGTTGGCCGGTGATATATGCAACCGGCTCGCCAGCCTGTCGCCGCTCGATGAATCCGAAGAAGTCTTTCGGAGCTTCGCCCCTGGGATTGTCGAGGATCAGCCGATCGCGGCCGATTCCCAAAGCCGCGGCCATGAGCAACTCGGCATCGAGCCGGGGAGTGTCGCTGGTTCGGCCAAGCTGTTCGGTCGCTCGCGACAGCGCGCGCGGGATGGCGGTCACGCCTCCTCGAGACCCGCCAGCCGCTCGGCCTCGTCCTCGGCGACCAGGGCTACGACCAGCTCACCGAGGCCGGGTCCCTCGAGGATCGCATCGAGCTTGTGCAGCGTCAGGTTGATGCGGTGATCGGTCACTCGGCCCTGCGGATAATTATAGGTGCGGATTCGTTCCGACTGCGGTCGCCCGACCCGACCATCGACTTGCGCGCGCCGGCGCGTTCCGAGGCAAGCCGTTCGCGCTCCAGTTCGAACAGGCGCGTGCGCAACACCTTGAGCGCCTTGGCCTTGTTCTTGTGCTGCGATTTCTCGTCCTGCTGGATGACGACCAGGCCGCTTGGCAAATGGGTGATGCGGACCGCGCTGTCGGTGGTGTTGACCGACTGGCCGCCTGGGCCGGACGATCGATAGACGTCGATCCGCAGATCCTTGTCGTCGATCTGCACGTCGACCTCCTCCGCTTCCGGAAGCACCGCAACGGTTGCCGCGGAGGTATGGATCCGACCGCCGCTTTCGGTAGCCGGAACGCGCTGGACGCGATGGACTCCGCTTTCGAACTTCAACTTGGCGAAGACGCCTGCCCCGCTGATCGAAGCGACCGCTTCCTTGTAGCCGCCGACATCGGAAGCCGACGCACTGATCAACTCGAACTTCCATCCCTGCTCTTCGGCGAAGCGCTGGTACATGCGCATCAGGTCGCCCGCGAACAGCGCGGCCTCATCGCCCCCGGTTCCAGCGCGAACCTCGAGCATCGCGGCGCGATCATCCGCCGCATCCTTTGGTAATAGTTTGACCGCCAACGCGCGCTCAGCCTGGGGCAACTTTTCCCGAATCTCCTCGGCTTCGGAAACCGCAAGTTCCTTCAGCTCGGCCTCGGCGGTCGAATCGGCGGCGAGCCCGGTGAGCACCTCAAGCTCGGCACGAAGGCGTCGCACTTCGCGGGCCGCCGCTGCAACCGGCTCGATCTGCGCATATTCCTTGGAAAGGCGAACAAAGTCCTCGGGCGCGAGGTTGGGCGCTGCCATCGCCTCGGCCAGTTCGTGCTTTTTGCTCTCGATCGAGACGATCTTGTCGAGGGAAATGGTTTTCATGACGTTCACAGCCCAGCCAACAGCGCTTCGGCCCGAGGCTGTTCGTTCGATTTGATCCGGCGAGTGACCGTTCCGTCGGCGATGCCCAGCACGACGATCTCTCGCGCGCCCTTCTTCACAGCCCGGTCGAAGCGCTTGCGCGGCGAGCCTGTCGAGAAGAGTTCCACCGACAGGCCCGAGCTCCGAAGCAGCGATGCCGATGCCATTGCGACACCAAGAGCTGCATCGTCCTCAACGACGATGGCTGCATCAATGACCTCTGCGGCCGGCGCATCGATCAGCATTGCCAGCCGCTCGATGCCGGCAGCCCAGCCGATCGCGGGAGTGTGCGGGCCGCCGAGCTGCTCGATCAGGCCGTCATAGCGGCCGCCCGCTATCACGGTGCCTTGCGCGCCGAGGCGATCGGTCACGAACTCGAAAGCGGTGTGGCGGTAATAGTCGAGCCCGCGCACGAGGTAGGGATCGAGTTCGTACGTCACGCCCGCCGCCTCCAGGCCCGCGCGAACCTCGCCGAAGAATTGCGCCGCTTCCGGCGTCAGCGTCATTTCCGGAGCGCTTTCGGCGAAGGGGCCGATCACGCGGATCCTTGCTGTCGAGGATGCGAAGCGGATTCTTCTCGAGCCGCTCCTGGCTGTCCTCGCTGAGTTCGCGATCGGTGCGCCGAGAAATGCGCGACCAGTGCCGAGCGCCACGCCTCGCGGCTGGCGGCATCGCCCAGCGTGTTGAGCTTCAGCGTCACTCCGCCGATGCCCAGTTCCTTCAGCAACTGCGACCCGAAGGCCAGCAATTCCACATCGGCCTGCGGCTCGGCGGACCCGATGATCTCGGCATCCAATTGGTGGAACTGACGGTAGCGACCCTTTTGCGGCCGCTCGTACCGGAACGCAGCGCCGTGGGTCGCAACCTTCAGCGGCGCATATTGCTGCCAGCCTTCGCTAAGATAGGCGCGTGCGATGCCGGCGGTGAATTCGGGCCTCAATGTAATCGAATCGCCTGACCGGTCTTCGAACGAATACATTTCCTTGGACACGACATCGGTCGTCTCGCCCATCGTCCGGGCGAATACCGCGGTGGGCTCGATCAACGGGACTTCGACCCGCTTGAAACCGTAAAGACGGCGCACGCGGTCGAAGGCGGCGACCACTTCGTGAAAGCGATCGGCCTCTTCACCGAGCAGGCTCTGGGTGCCCCTGACGGGCTGCGGCGTCGAACTCATTGAAAGGGCCTGTAGCATTTTTGCGTTTGCAGGGAAGCGCTACCGCAAGACCTTGGTTGAGAGCCTGATTCACGTCCTCGGCGGGGCGAAGCCCCTTTCCCCTCGGACGATCAGGCTCTAGAGGCCCGCGCATCATGAATATCGACCTGATTCCCGTGGGGCCCAATCCCCCGCACAGTATCAACGTGCTCATCGAGGTGCCGATCGGCGGCGAGCCGGTGAAATATGAGTTCGACAAGAAGAGCGGCGCGATCTTCGTCGACCGCATCCTGCACACGCCGATGCGCTACCCTGCCAACTACGGCTTTATCCCGCAGACCCTCTGCGACGACGGCGACCCGCTCGACTGCCTGGTGATGACCCGCTGGACGCTACAGTCCGGTTCGGTGATTGCTTGCCGGCCGGTCGGGGTACTCTACCTGGAGGATGAGGCTGGCGGGGACGAAAAGATCCTCGCGGTGCCGATCACCAGCGTGTCGCCTTACTACAAAGACGTTGAGGACTATACCCACCTGCCGCCGATCGTGGTCGAGCAAATCGAGCATTTCTTCACCCACTATAAGGATCTCGAAGCCGAGAAATGGGTGCGGGTCGGCAAATGGGGAGACGCCGCGGCCGCGCGCCAGGTCGTGCTCGATTCCATCGCCAAGGCCGACGCGAAGGCCTAGCTCGCTGGAGGGCATCGCCGCCTAGATCGCTCTCCCTATTGGAATCAGTCAGGCCGTAAGCTTGAGCGCGGCGATGCAGGCGACGATGCCGAGGATGAGCAGCAAGCGCAGCGTCGTCGTCGGTTCGTCGAAGAACGCCATTCCGACCATCACCGTCCCTACCGCGCCGATCCCTCCCCATACCGCATAAGCGGTGCCCATCGGGATCGAGCGCGCAGCAAGCTCGAGCAGCCCCATGCTGATTGCGACCGAGACGAGGAAGGCAATTGTCCAGGGCACATTCCTGAAGCCTTCGACGAAGCGCAGGGAGGTCGTGAAGCCGACCTCGAACAGGCCGCCGAGGATCAGCCAAAACCAAGCCATTTGACCTCCTTCCCGGGCCGCTGGACGGGCCGCGTCTTTCGTCTATCCTCTCGCCTCATGGCAGCCACGCGGACCATCGGCAATCGTCTCGCCCCGCCCAAATTCATCATCTTCTTTGCCGTGCTGTTTGCCGGCGGCGCATTGGCCAGGTCGATGTTGCCCACAGCGCATGCGACAATGGTGGCATTCGACCTTGCGGCGGGACTTTTCTTGCTGCTCTGCCTGCCTTTGCTGCGCCATGAAGCCGATGCCATGCGCAAGGCGGCGCGCGAGAACGATGCCAATCGTGTCGTGATGCTGATCCTGACCGTCGTGCTGACGCTGGTGATCCTGGTCACGGTCGCTGGGGAACTGGCCGGAGAAGGCCACCCATCGCCGGCAGAAAAGCTGATGGTCGCGGCGACGCTGGTACTTGCGTGGACGTTTGCCAATACGGTCTACGCGCTCCACTACGCCCATCTATACTACAGCTGCGGCAAGAGCGGCGACATGGGCGGGCTCGATTTCCCCGGCGACCGGGATGAGCCCGACTATTCCGACTTCGTCTATTTCTCGTTCACGCTGGGGGTCGCTCTGCAGACGTCGGATGTCTGCATCAGCTCGCCCCGGATACGGCGGATTGTGACCGGTCATTGCGTCGCCGCATTCGTCTACAATCTTGGCGTGCTTGCGCTGGCAATCAACATCCTCGCCACGCACTGACGCGTCAGGCGGTCGCTTCGAGCGCGGGATGTTCGACCTTGCGTGTCCGGGCCGCGACAAGACAGCCGGCGACGATCAGCGCCGCGCCGGACAAAGTGAACAGCGACACCGTCTCACCGAACCGCAGCCAGCCGAGCAGCATGGCCCAAAGGAACGCGCTATATTCGGTGGTCGACAAGATAGGCGGCGCCGGCGCGCGCATAGCCCCAGCCGAGCAGCATCAGCGATCCGATCGCAAGGGCGGCGGCGAGAACCAATTCTCCCCAATGGCCGGAGGGTATCGGGGGCGCTCCCATGATCGGAATGGAGGCCAGCAGGACCCCGCCGATCACAAGGTTTTGGAAAAAGGCAATTTCGATCGGGCCAGCGTGCTGCGCCTGCTGGCGCATGACGATGATATTGAAGGCGTAGATCAACGCCGATCCAAGAATTGCGAAACTGCCGAGCAGCGCATCCGGACCGAGGTCGGCCTGGGCCTGCCCGATGAAGATGATGATGACCCCGGCGAAGGCGGCCAGCGAGCCGCCCACGGTCCGCTTGCCGATCGGTTCGTGCAGGATCAGCGCGGCCAGCACGAGTGCGATCAGCGGGGCGATGAAAGTCAACGCGACCGCTTGCGCCATTGGCACTCTCGCCAGGCCCCAGAAGAACAGGATGGCCATAGGCACCATCATCGTGCCGCGTAACAGGTGCAGGCGCAGGGCAGTGCCGCGCGGCCAAGGATTGCGGGTGGCGACGTAGGGGATGGAAGCCATCCCAATTCCGATCAGGCATCGCCACAACAGCGTCGGATAGGTTCCGATCGCCAGGGTCAGCCCCTTCATCACCATGTCCATGATCGAAAACAGCGCGATGCCCGCGACCGCTGCAGCATAGGCAGGTAGAGGGGTGTGCGGCGCGCTCATCCCGTGCCCTTTAGCCGAAGCGAGCGCCGGCGCCAGCCCAAGTGCGGCGCTGCCGTCTAGGCCTATTCGCCGGCTTCGCTAATGTGGCTCACCCGCCCGATCTCCAACTCGTCGACGCGGAGCTTGCGAATATGGGCTTTGCCGATCCACAGACGTCCGATCGCGAGCGCGCCGAGTGCAACCGCGCCCATCGCGACTGCCCCGAGTGCCGCCGCTCCCAGAAGACTTGATCCAGACGCGGAAACTCCGGTTGCAGCAGCGCCCGTCGCCGAGGAACGTACGACGGTCCTCATTCCGCTGCCTCGGACGCAGTGTCGCCAAGCTCGCTTTGGCTGCTGCCCCCGGCAGCAGCGTCGCTCGCTTCGATCTCCGCCGCCTTTTGCTCGACCAGCCGAACGATATGGTCGATCATCTCCGCGTCCTGCACATGGTGGTCGGTGATACCCGACAGATAGACCATATGCTTGCCCTGGCCGCCGCCGGTGATGCCGATGTCGGTTTCGCGCGCCTCGCCCGGGCCGTTAACGACGCAGCCGAGCACCGAAAGCGACATCGGTGTTCGAATATGCTGCAGCCGCTCCTCCAGCTTCTCCACCGTGCGGATCACGTCGAACCCCTGGCGCGCGCAACTCGGGCAGGAGACGACCCGTACTCCGCGATTGCGGATGCCGAGGCTCTTGAGGATTTCGTAGCCGACCCGCACTTCCTCCTCCGGTTCGGCCGAAAGCGAAACGCGGATCGTGTCGCCGATTCCGGCCCACAGCAGAGAGCCGATGCCGATCGCCGATTTGACCGTGCCGCCGACGAAGCCGCCCGCTTCGGTAATGCCGAGGTGGAGCGGGCAATCGACCGGTCGGCCAGCTGCTGATAGGCGGCGACGGCCAGGAACAGGTCGCTGGCCTTCACCGCGACCTTATATTCGCGGAAATCATGATCCTCGAGCATGCGGATATGGTCGAGCGCGCTTTCGACCAGCGCCTCGGGGCAGGGCTCGCCATATTTTTCGAGCAGGTCCTTCTCGAGGCTGCCGGCATTGACCCCGATGCGGATCGCGCAGCCATTGGCCTTGGCGGCGTTGACCACTTCCCGTACCCGCTCGGCCGAGCCGATGTTGCCGGGATTGATGCGCAGGCAGGCCGCGCCGGCATCAGCCGCTTCGAGCGCGCGCTTATAGTGGAAATGGATGTCGGCAACGATCGGCACGCTTGCCGCGCGGACGATTTGCCTTCAGTGCCGCGGTGGATTCGACGTCGGGGCAGGACACGCGGATGATATCGACGCCCGCCTCCTCGCAGCGGCGGATCTGGTCGATCGTCGCCTTGGCGTCCGAGGTCGGCGTGTTGGTCATCGTCTGCACGGTCACCGGTGCGTCGCCGCCGACAGCGACATTGCCGACCATGATCTGGCGCGATGGGCGGCGCTCGATCGTGCGCCACGGACGAATTGAGGACATGTGAGCGCATATAGTCGCTGACCGCATTGCGGCCAACCCAATGTCCGATTCGCCGTAGTTAACAGCCCATGTTATGGGAGATTTAAGGGATTCGAGCCGGGGTAGCTGATGGCCGAACTTGCCCAATTGTCGCGATCCATCCGCGGGGGACCTTTCCACTCCCGAAGAACCGCGCCCCAACATCGGTATATGGCGTTTCTCAGCTACAGCCACGACGATGCCGAGACTGCCGATTGGCTTCATGAAGAACTGGAGGAATTCCACGTTCCGCCCCGGCTGGTCGGCAAACTGACCGACCATGGTCCGGTGCCCAAGCGGCTCGCGCCCATCTTCCGCGACCGGCACGAACTGGCAGCGGCCAGTGACCTTGGCGAGGAGATCGAGGAAGCGATCGCGGGATCTCGCTTCCTGATCGTGCTCTGCTCGCCCACCGCGGCAACTTCGCGCTGGATCGACGAGGAAATTGCGTGCTTCAAGCGCTTGCACCGTGAAGACCGCATCCTGGCGGCGATCATCGATGGCGAGCCGTTTGCCAGCGAGATCCCCGGCCGCGAGGCGGAGGAATGTTTCCCGGCCGTCGCTGCGCGTTCATTTCGACCGTCGCGGGAAGCCGACGGCGCAACGCGCCGAGCCGATCGCGGCGGACCTTCGAGATGGCGGTGACGGGCGGCAAATGGGCCTGCTCAAGGTTGCCGCCGGAATGATGGGTGTCGGTCTCGACGACCTCGCCCAGCGCGAGGCGCAGCGGCGGCACCGGCGGCTTTATGCGATCACCGCGGCATCGGTAGCCGGAATGTTGGTTGCAAGCGGCCTCGCCTACACGGCGATCGATGCCCGCGACGAAGCGCGCGACCAGCGGCGCGAGGCCGAGGGGCTGATCGGGTTCATGCTGGGTGATTTACGCAACAAGCTTGAGCCGGTCGGACGCCTCGATGTGCTCGACGCGGTCGGCGCCCGGGCGCTGGCCTATTACGAGAAACAGGACAAGTCCGAACTTTCCAACGAATCGCTTGCTCAGCGATCCAAAGCTTTGAATCTGATGGGAGAAATAGCGGCATCGCGCGGCGACCTCGACGGTGCGCTTCGCCGCTACCGCGAAGCCCTTGCCGGAACGGCTGAAGCATTGCGGCGCTTTCCTGACGATCCACAACGCATGTTCGATCATGCCCAAAGCTTATTCTTTGTCGGTGAAACGGCCCGGTTGCGCGGCGACCTCAAAGATGCAGGAATCCAGTTCCGCAAATATCGCCGGTTGGCCGACCGGATGGTCGCCGCCGACCCTGACAATTCGAAATGGCAGCTGGAAGTCGTCTACTCGGCGACTAACCTTGGTAGAATTGAGCTTCAGCAAGGCCAGTATGGCGAGGCGGCTACGACCCTGCAGGCGTCCATCGGCGCGCTTGAGCCCTTCATGGCGGCCGAGCCGGGAAACACTGAGTATCTCAACCTGATGCTGGAAGCTCTGGCCGATCGGGCGGACTCCCTGGATGGGGCGGGAAAACTCGATGAAGCCATCCGAGAGCGAGAGCGCCAGCTGAGCTTGCTCGCGCCCTACCTAGCGCAGGATCGGCCCGACGCTCAGCTTCGCCAAAAGGCGATGATCGCCAATATGGCATTAGCGTGGATGCGCTACGTGAAAGGTGACACGAAGACGGCACTCGATCACGGGGCGACAGCAGTAAAAATCGGCAACCAGCTCGTCGCGCTAGAGCCGACCAACGCCGATTGGAAAAACCGAAGCGCCAACACGCAGCTTAACCAGGCTGCGCTGCTTCTGCGTGCCGGCCGCGCTGCCGAAGCAAAGGCTGCTGCGACCGAGGGCTGCGACAAGGCGACATCGCTCGTCGCGCGCGACCCAACGGTTGTCTCATGGCGCGACCTGGGACGATTTTGCATGCGGTTGCGGGCTGAGTTGGCGCTGAACGACGGCGCAGAAGCCGAAGCGCTATTGCTTGCGCGCCAGCAACTCGACGGGATTCGCGCCGACAAGATCCTGATCGCAAAGGATCGCTTTGCCCTGGGCGAAGCCTACAAGCTGGTCGGCGACATGTTGTGGCGCAGTGGTGACCGCGTCGGGGCGCGGGCTGCCTGGCAGGCGGGCCTCGCTGCCTGGCCCAAGACAATCACGGAGACACCCCGGCAGATGGGGGAGCGCGGCGAGATGCTGCGCGGAATTGGTCAGCGTGCCGAAGGAATGCGCATCGCATCGCAGCTGGCGGCGATGGGTTATCGTCAGTCACTCAGCAATAGCGCGAGAGTGTGAGGGCAAAACAGGAGGAACGATCATGGCAAACCTTAGACCATGGACCAGGACCTTGTATGTGGAGATTGCAGCAACGGCTAATCCATGCCGTCCGGATTTCAAACTGGATGGATATAGGACCTTCCACAATAACAAACGCCCCGGATTCATCCTCTATTTCGATATTAAGGATCCGGATAACACGGGCTGCGTATTCGACCCAGCCGATCCACTGTGGGTTGATGGCAATAGCATCCCGCCAGTTTGCCCAACTAAACCCAGCAATTGGCCTCAATTCTTCTCCATAGATGTAATCAACGACGACAAGACTCTAATGGTCAGGAACAAGAACGACGGCGAGCGGGAGTTCGCATTCACGCTCCGGTTCCGGAGGCCGGGGTGCCCAAATGCCATCGAGTTCGACCCGATCGGCAACAATCAGAATGGCCAACAGTCGTGAGTGTTCATTCACGAATTGCGTGATGGCGCAGTGGCTTGCAGGGGCCCTTCCGCTCCTGCGAGCCGTCGCGGCCGCCCCTCGCGGTGATCTTGGCGAACTAGAAGCACCGGCTGGAGTTGCAGATAACTGATGCGGACCCATAAGCGTCGAGCAGATCGCCTCTGGTCATTCCCGGCATTTGAGGGCAGCCTTACGGCATCGTGACCGGCCTAGTGCGAGCGAACCAATTATCCCCCGCCCCTGGGCTGGGCATGGGGTCGAGTGCGCCCCCGCGCCCGGCGTTTGCTCTCAGTGTCGGCGTGACCGGTCATCGGTCCGGCTCTCTCGGGGCAAATGCGGGTGTCGTGGCGGCACGGGTCGAGGAGGTGGTAAGCGAAGTTAAGGCGGTCGCGCTCGAACTCTTCGCTGCCAATTCCAAATGGTTCGCCGAAGGATTGCCCCGACTTTCGATAGTGTCGCCGCTGGCCGACGGGGCCGACCAGATCGCGGCTGAGGCGGCAATCGCCAACGGCTATGCCTTGCAAGTTGTGCTTCCGTTTCCGCGTGAACAGACGCGGGGCGAGGTCATGGAAGCGTTTCGCGCCGATTTCGACCGCCTCGCCGACTCCGCGTCGCGCTTCCTCGAATTGCCGGGCAATACTGCCAAGCCGCTCGACGCCTATGTCATGGCCGGCCGGGCCGTCGTCGCCCATAGCGACCTGCTGATCGCCGTTTGGGACGGCGAGGTGCCGCGTGGTCGCGGCGGGACCGGCGAGGTCGTCGAACTGGCGCTGTCCCGAGGTACGCCGATCGTCCATGTGCCGGTCGATGCAGACAAGCCGGTGGCTCTGTTATGGAGCGCTTACGATCCGGCGGTCGTGACGTTGCACAGCGACTATGTCGACCGTCGGCCGTTCGACCGGGATCATCTGGCAGCACTGCTCGACCTGCTGCTTGCTCCACCGCGCGATGATCGCGAGCGAGCCTGTCTGACGAGCTTCTGGAATGAGCGGGCCCATCAGTTCCGGGCCAGGGTAGAATATCCATTGCTGCTGGCGACGGCCGGAGTGGCTGGCTTTGGGGCCAAGGATTTCCGCGCGGCCCGTACCGCAGCAATGCGTGACGCCGAATGGCAGCGCTATTGCGAGGCCTGCGCCGATCGCCACGGGGTCAACATGCCGCTCGATCTGCTTGGCGATGCGCATGGCTGGAGCGATCAGTTGGCTAATCACTTCGCCCAAAACTACCATAGTGGCCATGTGCTCAATTTCAGCTTGGCTGCGCTCGCCGTGGTTATCGGCTTTGCTGGCTTCATGTTGCCGGGATCGAAGCTGTCGCTAGCGGCGATCGAGTTCGTGCTGGCACTGATCATCATCCTGAATACGCACTTCGGCCTCCGTCACGAATGGCACCGGCGCTGGCTCGATTACCGACAGCTGGCGGAACGGCTGAGGCCGCTGAAAAGCCTGAAGCTGCTCGGTATTGCTGCCCCCGACGCTCCGGGAAGCCCGACCAATCCGGTCGCCCGGCGGTGGATCGATTGGTATGCCGCCGCAGTATGGCGAGCAAGCGGCTGCCCGGCGGGCCGGATCGCGCCGGACGCCGTGCCCGCCCTCGCCGAATCGATTGCAGCGCACGAAGTCGATCCACAGGTCGACTTCCATCAACAACAAAGTCGCGAAATCATGCTGCTTGACTACCGGTTGGGCAAGATCGGCTCGGCCGTCTTCTGGACGATTTTGCTGATTTCCGCCGCGACCATCGTCGCGATGCTGCTTGACCCGGGCTGGGTCCAGCGCTGGCAATATTGGCTAACCCTGGTTTCGGCAGGACTGCCGGCGATCGGCGCCGCTATTTTTGGAATCCGCTTCCAGGGAGATTTTGGCGCCAGCGCGCTTCGTTCGAACGCCACCGCCGCATCCCTTTTCGGCCTGGCACGAGAGCTACGGTCCGACAACATTGGCCTGATGCGCGCTGCCGACCTTGGCGAGCAGGCCGCGCGAGCGATGTTTTCCGACCTTTCCGAGTGGAGGCTGGTCGACCAGCAACACGGTTTGTCGTCCGGCAGCTAGACCCTAGTCTCCGGAACCGAAGCACTAGGCACTGTCGCCTGGCGCCTTCGGCGGCCGCCCACGGCGGGCGGGGACCGGGGCATCGAGCTTAATGCCCCTGGCCCTGAGCGCTTCTCGCAACAGGCATTCGACCTGGGCATTCACGCTCCGAAGTTCCGCGGCCGCGGCGCGCTCGACCGCCATCCACAAAGCGGGATCGACCCTTAATGGGTAGGCCTTGCGCTCACCGCCCACGAACCATTCCTATTGGTAGAGCGTGCCGGTGTTTACGACGGGCTGGGTGTCGCGCTCGCCGCAAAGGACGACCATCAGGTTCGACACCATGGCCGCCCGGCGCTCGTCGTCCAGGTGGACGACATTCTTCTCGCTGAGCGCTGCGAGCGCCATCTCGACCATACCTACGGCACCGTCCACCAGTGTTCGGCGAGCCGCAACGATCGCTTGCGCCTGCTGGCGGCGAAGCATGGCCCCGGCGATTTCCGTGGCATATGCCAAATGGGTGAAGCCGCATTCGTCGATGGTGATTCCGGCTACTGCGAGACGCGCGATCAGCTCCTTCCGCAACTCTCCGCCGACCTCGTCATGGTGGCCGCGAAGCGTCACCTCGAGATGTTCGAAATCGTCATAGGGATAGCGCGAGCCGATCGTGCGGATCGCGGCTTCGACCTGGACCCGGACGAATTCCTTATAATCGTCGACATCGAACAGCGATTGAGCAGTGTCGACCACGCGCCAGACGATCTGCGCCGCCATCTCGATCGGATTGCCGCGAAGGTCGTTGACCTTGATCTTGTCGCTGATGAAGTTGTTGGCGCGGACCGAAACTTTCTTGCGCATCAGCCACGGAAGCACCCAGCGCAGGCCGGTCGAGCGGTCGGTGCCTTTATAGTCGCCGAACAGCGTGATCGCCGCGGCCTGGTTCGGCTGGAGCATGTAGAAGCCGCAGGCGACGAAGACCATCACGATGGGTGCAGCAATCACCGTAAACAGTTGTATTGCGCCATGGTTGTCGCTCGCCAATTGGGCAACGCTCCAAACCTGGGCGATAATCGCAACGAGCAACACCAGCAGCATGAGATAGCCGCTCGCCGTAGAGGCCAGGCGTTCCCGGCTGCTGTTCAAGGCAATGACATTCGACTCGGTCATCTTGAGTCCCTCCCTTTATTTGATATCAAATTAATATCGACTTAAATCGCGGTCAACTGGAATCGGGCGCGTCGCCGCGCTAGGGCCAATCCATGAGCTGGAAATTGGTGATCCACGGCGGATCGGGATCGATGCGGCGCGGCGAGTTGGCGGCCGAACTGGACGCGGCCGGCCGCGCCGGCCTCAATGCGGCGCTCGATGCGGGCGAAGCGATCCTGTCCGCGGGCGGTGACGCACTCGACGCGGTCGAGGCAGCGTCGCGCGTCCTTGAGGAGGATCCCTGCTTTAACGCCGGGCGAGGCAGCGTGCTGGCCTTTGATGGCCATGTCGAACTGGACGCTTCAATCATGGATGGCCGCGACCGGCGTTGCGGCGCGGTAGCAGGTCTTCGCTCGACCCGGGCTCCGATCAGCGCCGCCCGCGCAGTGATGGAGCAGAGCCCGCACGTCCTGATGAGCTATGAAGGTGCCGACGATTTTGCCTGCGAAGCGGGCCTGGAGCAGGTACCCAACCGCTGGTTCGTCACGCCCGAGCGACGCCGCCAACTGGACGAATTGCTCGCAAAGGGCAGCGACGCGTTCGACGCCGACATCAAATATGGCACGATCGGCGCGGTTGCCGTTGACTTAAACGGCCATGTCGCCGCAGCGACCTCTACCGGCGGACTGACCGCCAAGCGCTGGGGCCGGATCGGGGATTCGCCCCTGATCGGCGCCGGCACCTATGCGGACGACCGCGCCGCGGCGGTCAGCGCCACCGGACTTGGGGAGGTGTTCATCCGTGCCGCCGCCGCCCACGAGCTTTGCGCACGAGTCCGAATGAGCGGGGCAGAGCTTCAGGAAGCGCTGGATGGGGTGCTGGCCGATATACAGGCGCTTGGACGGCAACGGCGGACTGATTGCGGTCTCGCCAGAGGGAGAAGCCGCCTGGGGCTTCACCACCGCGGGAATGTATCGGGGGATGGTCGGGCCCAAAGGGCGCTGCGTTGCGGTCTATGACGAGGAATCGGAGCGGTAGGGCAAAGCTTCCCGCGCCCACTCGAGCTCCATGCCGCACGGCCTCACGCTCCCGCTCGAGGAAGTCGCCTACCGCTCGCCGGAAATTGGGATCGGGCAGGAAATGCGCCGACGGCGTTACTACCGGCTCATAGCCGCGCGCCAACTTATGCTCGCCCTGAGCACCGGCCTGAATGCCAGCCAATCGATGCCTGATCACCCAATCGATCGCCCGATAATAGCTGAGCTCGAAATGAAGGAAGGGACGGTCCTCGATCGCGCCCCAGTAGCGCCCGTAAAGTGTGTCGGCACCGACGAAATTGAGTGCCCCGGCCATCGGTCTTCCTTCGTCAAGCGCAAGGAACATCAGCGCCGCATCGCCCATCGTCTCACCGACGCGCTCGAAGAACTCCGCTGTCAGATAAGGTCGTCCCCACTTGCGCGCGCCGGTATGCTGATAGAAGCGCCACATGGACGCCCAATGGTCGGCGTCGATGTCCGAGCCGCGAAGCTCGACGATTTCCAATCCTTCGACCGCTGCGGTTCGTTCCTTGCGGATCGCCTTGCGCTTGCGGCTGGCGAGCCGGCCCAGGAAATCGTCAAAGCTGGAATAGCCGCGGTTGAACCAATGATATTGAAGCCCGTCGCGACGCAACCATCCGCGCGCCTCTGCGGCGCTTAAATCATCGTCGGAGAGGAAAGTGATGTGAGCGGAAGACAGTCCATTCTGCACCGTAACCGTTTCCAGAGCGCCGAGTAACGCGAAACGGTCATCCCCAAGCAGGCGCGGGCCAACACATGGCGTGAACGGTACCGCAACCTGCAACTTGGGATAATAGCTCCGCCCCGCACGTTCCCAGGCATCCGCCCAGCCATGGTCGAACACATATTCGCCCTGGCTGTGAGTCTTCAGATAGGCAGGCGCCGCGGCGACCGTTCGACCGTCCCGCTCGACCAGGATCGGAAGCGGAGTCCAGCCCGTGCCCGGGCCGACGCTACCCGACGTTTCCAGTAACGAGAGAAAGGCATGGCTGACAAAGGGATCGTCCGAGCCCGCCAGCGCGTCCCATCGTCCGGCGGAAATCGTCGAAACGCCGGGAGCGATTCGTAGCAAGGATTTCAGATTCGCGGTCGGCCATCGCCTTCCCAGATAAGCGCGTCGGCGTGAACTTCACCTGTCTCGCGCTCAGACGGCGTGCGGATCGTCCAGCTGTAAATCCATCGCTGGCTGCGAGCCTTCGCTACCCAGGGCCGGTCGAGCGCTGCGCGATCGACGGCGAGGAAATGTGGCGAAGCCACGCGCATCGACCGCCACCGATTGAACGCCGAGGCTCGCTCGGAAATGACCAGCCCGCGCCGGACATCGGGGTCTTGACGCGCGAACCATTTTCCAACCGCCGGCTCGAAACTCATCACGCCGACCGGCCCGGCATAACCGGCCAGCTGTGCGGAAACCGCGGCCGCTATCCGCGCTGCGTTGCCGCCGCGACACTTCAGTTCAATCAGGACAGGCACCCTGCCCGCAACCAGGTCGAGTAGTTCGCTTAGCCGCGGGATATGCTCGCCGCTGTCGTACAATTTCTGCCCCGCCAGCACTGCGGCCGGGGTCGACTCCACCGCGAGAGCCGAGGCGCAAAGCCGGCGGAGGTCATGGTCGTGGAAGACCATCACCTGGCCGTCGCCGGAGAGCCGCACGTCACATTCGATTCCGGCACCCGCGTCGATCGCGGCGCGGAATGCGGCAAGGCTGTTTTCGGGAACGCCCGACCCATGAAGCCCGCGATGCGCGAACCCCATCGGGCCGGGATCCAGCGGGATCAGGTGCGGACCTGGACGACCGCATCCACCTCGACCGCGACGCCGAGCGGGAGCACCGGCACGCCGACCGCCGAGCGGGCATGGCGCCCGGCCTCGCCGAACACTTCCTGCATCAACTCGCTGGCGCCATTGGCGACCTTGGGCTGGTCGGTGAAATCGCCATGGCTGTTGACGAACACGCCAAGCTTGACGATCCGCTCGACCCGGTCGAGCGAGCCAAGCGCGGCCTTGATCTGGGCCAGCAGCATGATCCCGCAGCGACGCGCCGCGGCCTGGCCGGCTTCGAGATCAAGTCCCTCGCCCAGTCGGCCTTTGATCAGGCTGCCGTCCTCGGCGAACGAGATCTGTCCGGAAATGTGCAGCAGGCCGTTGGCCTCGACCGCGGGGACATAGCTGGCCACCGGGGCGGCGGGTTCGGGAAGGGTGATGCCGAGTTCGGCAACTCGCTGTTCGATGCTCATGGCGCGCGCTTGGCCTCGTCGCTGCCGCCCGTCAACCCTCGTGGCGATGAACCGCGAAGCCTGCCCAGCTTTGCGTGGTCGGCATCAGCTCGATGCGCATTGATGTTGATGTGCGGCGGCAAGGCTCGCGACCCACCAGATTGTGTCGGCGATATCTTCCGCGGTCATCGGATCCATATTGGCATAGAGCGCGTCGCTCGCCGCCTGGTCGCCGCCGCGTCCGGACCAGCGTGAACTCCGTCTCGACCATGCCCGGCTCGATCGAGGTCACTCGGACGCCGGTGCCGTGCGAGGTCGCAGCGCAGCCCGAGTCCGAACTGGCGGACGAACGCCTTTGGTCCCGGCATAAACCGCGCCGCCGCGATAGGGATAGGTCGCGGCGACCGACGAAAGGTTGATGACTGCGCCCTTCCGCTCGATCAGCGTCGGCAGCAGAGTACGGGTCAGCGCCACCAGCCCGGTGACATTGGTATCGATCACGACATCGAGCGGTTCCTGCCCGGCATCCTGCAAATTGCTCATCGGCGGGGCGAGCCCGGCATTGTTGAGCAGCAAATCGATGCCGCGATAGCGCTGAGGCAACGCAGCAAGCGCGGGCCCGAAATCGTCGGGGCTGCACATGTCGAGCATCATTGGATGGAAAAAATCGCCCAGTTCGGCAGCCAGCTCATCGAGCCGATCGCGACGGCGGCCCGTGCCGACCACCTGCCAGCCTCCGGAGACGAATTTGCGCGCCGCGGCCGCTCCGATGCCTGCGGTGACTCCGGTGATGAAGATCGTCTTGGTCATTTCGCACCCAATCGTTCGATGATCCATTCGGACGCGGTCGGCCAGTCGTCAATCCGCGCATGAGCATGCTCCGCCGTCGGCACGGCCGGTGCCAGCCGCGGTTCGGCGACCATGTGCAGCCGATGCACCTCGGGCGCATGCTTGGCGACCGATGCATGGTGAACCGGCAAATCGTCAACAAAGGCGGTTTCGCCGGCGCCATAGCGTTCGATGATCGCCCGCGCCGGCACTCCCTTGCCGCCGCGATTGCAAACCACCTCATGCCGAATTCCGTGGCGGGCGAGCTGGTCGACCCGCCAGGGATGTGCCTCGTCGCCCAGGTTGGTGAGAATGACGATGTCGGCGAACTCGCCAATCCGGCCCAGTGCTTCGACCGCGCCCGGCACGAGCGTCTGGCGATGCATCTCGCCCCTGAAGAACTGCTCCAGCAATGGCCAGACCCGGTCTTCGGTGACAGTTTCGCCCGTTGCCTTGTCAGTCATCGCCCCGCCGAAACTGCCGGTTTCGAAGGCGAAGCGGATGCCATGAACCTCACCCAGCCAGGCGTCGAAATGGGACACCATGTGAAGCAACACTTCGTCGCAATCGGTGATCAGCAGCGGCCGCTTCATCGTTCCAGCCTCGTCCGTGCCTGAACCAGTAATTCCGGTGTTGTTCCAATAGCTTGGGCGACCGCAATAAGGTCCGGCTCATGCGCTTCCAGGAAGGCTAGGGTCGCGGCGAGCAGGCTGCGCTGCCCGGCCCGGGCGCGGAGCTCCCCGCATCCAGTCCGGTGAGGTCGAGGAACCGCTGCGCGCGTCGTTCGTCGGTGAGCGTCGCGGCGAGCGCAGCAAGGGCGAGCGCCTCCGCGTCGTTCGGCGCTTCATTTGTGTGGGGGCTCAACATCGCCTATCTGTGGAATCTGGAAATCGGGGGGTTATCGAGTGGCTAGGATCCTTGTTGTCGAGGACAACGCCCTCAACATCAAGCTGTTCTGCGACCTGCTCACCGCGCACGGCCACGAAACCGAGCCGGTGACCGATAGCCGCGACGCGCTTGAAGCCGCACGCGCGTTCAAGCCCGATCTGGTCATCACCGACATCCAGCTTCCCTACGTCAGCGGGATCGAGCTGATGGAGATGCTTCGCGCCGACGAGGAGCTGAAGGACGTGCCGATCATGGCCGTCACCGCCTATGCCGCGGTCGGCGACGATGAGCGGATCCGAGCGGCAGGCGCGCAAGCCTATGTTTCCAAGCCCATTTCGGTGATGCGCTTTGCCGAGACGGTCGACCAGCTGCTTGAAGACGGCAGGGTGGTCGAAGGATCGAGCCACTGAAGCCAGTGAGCTGGACTGGGCAGGATGATCTGCCGGTTGTGGATCGGTGCGACTTCCGGCGCTCGGCTCTGCCGTCAGCAGGCTGAAGGCCTCGCCAATTTCAGGCGATGTTCGGGTCACCGCTGCAATCCCGAGCAAGCCGCCATCCACCGGCGAGAAGAGCCAGCGGTCCTTGCGCTTTGCCTTTGGGATCCTCAGGCGCCGTGAACTCGTAAAAGCCGTCAGCGATGGCCAGGCAGCGGTTGGAGAAGCTGCGCCCTTCCGAGCGGAGATTGAACACCGGCTTGCCGTGCTGGCCGGGCCAGCTCCAGCGCCGTTCGACCATCTCCAGCCCGTCCTTGCTCATCTGCACGATCGGTGCACGGATCGGTGATTCGGATGTCGCGCGGCTCGAGATTGGGAATGCCTTCAGGGAAGCTCAGCTGCAGCCCCATGTCGGCGAACAGCTGCCGGATCGGCGTCGGCTCCCTTGTGCAGGCGATAGAGATTGCACATCGCCCGCCGCTCCGCCGCCTAGTCGAACAGGCTCGAAACGCTACTCTCGTCGGCGATGCGGTGGATCGCCTCGCCGAACAGAGGCGCGATCGTCAGGCGGCGGATCTTGCCGCCCTCGCTCAGGCCTTCGCGGTAGATGGTATCGGTGACGACCAGCTCGGTCAGCACGCTGGCGCCGACGCGCGCCTCGGCGGCGCCCGACAGCACGCCGTGGCTGCAATAGGCGATGACTTCGGTCGCGCCCTGCTCCTTGAGCGCGGCGGCGGCGTTGCACAGCGTGCCCGCCGAATCGACGATGTCGTCGACCAGCACGCAGCAATGGCCTTCGACGTCGCCGATGATGTTCATCACTTCGGACTCGCCGGCGCGTTCGCGGCGCTTGTCGACGATCGCCAGCGGCGCATTGTCGAGCCGCTTGGCCAGGCTGCGCGCGCGAACCACGCCGCCGACGTCGGGCGACACGACCATCAGCTTCTTGTTCGGCGTAGCGGGCCTGGATGTCGGCCGCCATCACCGGCGCGGCCCAGAGATTGTCGGTCGGAATGTCGAAGAAGCCCTGGATCTGTCCGGCATGGAGATCCATCGTCAGGACCCGGTCGGCGCCGGCGACGGTGATGAGGTTGGCGACCAGCTTGGCCGAGATCGGCGTGCGCGGGCCGGGTTTCCGGTCCTGGCGGGCATAGCCGAAATAGGGAATGACCGCCGTGATCCGCTTGGCCGAGGCGCGCTTCAGCGCGTCGATGCAGATCAACAGCTCCATCAGATTGTCGTTGGTCGGGAAGCTGGTCGACTGGACCACGAACACATCCTCGCCGCGGACATTCTCCTGGATCTCGACGAACACTTCCTCGTCGGCGAAGCGGCGGACGCTCGCCTCGGTCAGCGGAAGCTCGAGATAATCGGCGATCGCCCGCGCCAGCGGCAGGTTCGAATTCCCGGCAAGCAGCTTCATTTGTGACGATCCCGTGTCGGTGGCCCCAGCGCCCCTTAGAAAGGGGCGGGCGGAAGGGCAAGGTTGCCATGGCGGACCCAACCACTAAATCAGCCTTGTGACCGATCGCCTGCGCATTGCCCTTTGCCAGTTGAGCCAGCGCATCGGCGACCTGGCCGGCAATGCCGAGAAAGTGCTGGAATGGCGCGCCAAGGCGGCGGCCGAAGGGGCCGACCTGGTCATGGTCCCGGAACTGCAGCTGATCGGCTATCCGCCCGAAGACCTGGTGCTGAAGCCCGAATTTGTCCGCCAGACGATGGAACACGGCCGAGCGGCTGGTCGATGCCACCGGCGATGGCGGCCCGGCGCTGCTGTTCGGTACGCGTCCACGCCGAAGAGGGCGTCAATTTCAATGCGTGCATCCTTGCCGAGGGTGGCAGGATGGTTGGGCGAACGCTGAAGCACGAGCTGCCCAACTACGGCACCTTCGACGAGAAGCGCATCTTCGCGCACTGGGCCGTTGCCCGAGCCGATCCTGTTCCGCGGCGTGAAGCTCGGCGTTCCGATTTGCGAGGACATCTGGCGGGAGTCGGTTTGCGCCCATCTTGCCCGAGGCGGGCGCGGAAATGCTGCTGGTGCCCAACGGCAGCCCCTATGAGATCGACAAGGACGATCATGCGCCAGCGCCTGGTGCGCGAGCGGGTGGTCGAGACCGGCCTGCCGATGGTCTATCTCAACCGCGTCGGCGGCCAGGACGAACTGGTGTTCGACGGATCGAGCTTCGTCACCAACGATGACGGCGAGTATCGCGGTGCAGATGCCCGATTTCGAGGAGGCGATGGCGCTGACGGATTGGGTTCGCACCCCCAATGGCTGGCGTTGCGAGCCGGGCGTGAAGTCGGGCCTCTCACCCTATCCGGAGGACATGTACCGGGCGATGATGTTCGCGCTTCGCGACTATGTCGCCGCAAACGGCTTTCCCGGCGTGATCCTCGGGCCTGTCGGGCGGGATCGACAGCGCACTGTCGGCTGCGGTGGCGGTCGACGCGCTGGGCGCCGACAAGGTGTGGTGCGTGATGCTGCCGTCCAAATATACCAGCGACGAGAGCCTGGAAGACGCGGCCGAATGCGCCCGGCTGCTCGGCGTGCGCCATGACGTCATCCCGATCGTGCCCGGAGTGGAAGCGCTGGACGAGATGCTGGCCGCGTCGTTCGAGCGAACCGAGCCGGGCCTTGCCGAGGAGAATATCCAATCGCGGCTGCGGATGGTGACGCTGATGGCGCTTTCGAACCGCTTCGGCCACATGCTGCTGACCACCGGCAACAAGAGCGAGATGTCGGTCGGCTATGCCACGCTCTACGGCGACATGGCGGGCGGCTATTCGGTGCTGAAGGACGCCTACAAGACGACCTGCTTTGCCTTGTCGCGCTGGCGCAATGCCAATCGACCAAAGGGTGCGCTCGGTCCCGCGGGGCCGGTGATGCCGCAGCGGGTGATCGACAAGCCGCCGACTGCCGAGCTTCGTCCCAACCAGAAGGATGAGGACAGCCTGCCGCCCTATCACCTGCTCGACCGGATCCTCGAGGCCCTGGTCGAAAGGGAGATGTCGGTTACGGAGACGGTCGCACTGACCGGAGCGGATCCGGCCATCGTCGCCGATATCGAGAGAAAGCTGCTCCGCGCCGAATATAAGCGCCGCCAGGCCCCGCCGGGCGTCAAGCTCGGCAGCCGAAACTTCGGGCGCGACCGGCGCTACCCGATCACCAACGCCTTCCACACCAGCTAGCGCCAAGCGCTGGATCGCCTATAGGCGGGCCATGACCGTCGTCACCCGCTTCGCTCCTTCGCCGACTGGCCGGCTTCACGTCGGCAACATCCGCACCGCGCTTCACAATGCGCTGTTTGCGCTCAAGCATGGTGGTCGCTTCCTGCTGCGGATCGACGACACCGACCTTGAGCGAGTCGAAGGAGGAATATGTCGAGGCGATTCGTCGCCGACCTCGGCTGGCTCGGCCTCAAGGCGGACGCAATGGTGCGCCAGTCGGAGCGCTTCGCTCTCTATGAGCGGGAGTTCGAGCGGCTCAAGGACGCTGGCCGCGTCTATGCCTGCTACGAAACGCCCGAGGAACTGGACCTGCGGCGCAAGGTGCTGCTCGGTCGCGGCCTTCCGCCGGTTTACGAGCGCAAGCCCGACGGATCGCCGGTCCCGGAAGGCGTCGCCCCACATTGGCGCTTCAAGCTCGACCACGATGCGCCGATCGAATGGGACGATCTGGTCCGCGGCCACCAGAAATTCGATCCTCAGCTGATCAGCGATCCGGTCATTCGCCGTGCCGACGGTAGCTGGCTCTACCTGCTGCCCAGCGTGATCGACGATATCGATCTGGGGATCACGCATATCATGCGCGGCGAGGACCATGTGTCGAACAGCGCGGTGCAGTTGCAGATGTTCGACGCGCTGGGCGCTCGACATCCGCATTTCGCGCACGAGGCGTTGCTGGTCGCGGCCGAAGGCAAGCTGTCAAAGCGGCTGGGATCGACGGGCATCGATGCCATGCGCGAAGCGGGGATCGAACCGATGGCCTTGCTGTCGTTGCTGGCGCGGCTCGGCACGTCGCAACCGGTCGAGGCAAAGGCGAGCCTCCGCGAACTGGCCGACGGCTTCGAATTTTCGACTTTCGGCCGGGCGCCGGCGCATTTCGACCTGCACGAGGTCGAACAGCTCAATGCCAAGTTGCTGCATCACCTCGACTATGCCGACGTCGCCGATCGCTTGCCCGATGGGATCGGCGAGGCCGAATGGCTGGCTGCTTCGGGGCAATCTCGCGCATCTGGGCGAAGCTGCCGACTGGGTTCCGATCTTCCATTGCCTGATCGCGCCGCCCGAAGTCGTGCCAGACGACAAGCCGCTGCATCGCCGATGCTGCGCTGGTGGCGGAGAGCATCGATTGGTCTGACGATCCGTGGCACGCGCTGACCGATCGGCTGAAGGACATCACCGGGCGCAAGGGCAGGGCATTGTTTCGCCCGCTGCGCCTGGCGATCACCGGCCGCGAATCGGGCCCGGAGATGGGCCCGCTGATCAAGCTGATCGGCAAGGACCGGGTGCTCGAGCGCCTGGCGGCAGCTGCCGGTTAACCCCTACGGAAACTGCCGGATTTGATGCTTGCCAACTAAATGTAATGATGTAACATCTACTGTCTCCAATGGAGGAGGCTCGTGATGCTTGCTTATGCCGCCAATAGCCCCAATCCCGCCGGCCGCGCCGGCTCCCCCAAAGCGCTCGCCCTGATCCTGGCCGGCCATGCCGCACTGATTGGAGCGGTGTTGACCGTGAAGATGGATCTGGTGCCGATCGACACCCTTGCCCCTACCAAGATCATCAACATTCCAGTGGATCCGCCGCCGCCACCGCACGACGCGGCCAAGCCACGAGCCCAGGCAGCCGCTTCCTCAGGATTCGTTCATCGACGAGCCGCAAAAACTTGTCGACATGAACCAGGCTACGTCCATCCAGCTCGACAGCGGTACGGCGATCCGGGACATCGGTATCGTCATCGGCAGCGGGCCTACCACGGTCATCGACCCGCCGAAGGCCGACCCCGTTCGGCTGGCAGCGCGCTTCGCTACTCCCGACAGCGCGGTGAAGCCGCCCTATCCGCTCGACAAGCGCCGGGCCGAGGAGGAGGCGACGCTGCGGCTCAAGCTGTCGATCGACGAGCGCGGCCGAGTGACTGCGGTCGAGCCGATCGGCGCTGCCGATCCGAGCTTCCTGGAGGCGGCACGACGTCACATCCTTCGCGCCTGGCGCTACAAGCCGGCGACGGAGGATGGCCTGGCCGTTCCCTCGTCCACGGTCATCAACCTCAGCTTCCGGCTGGAGGACGTGTGAGCATCGCGATAGCTCGGGGCTGGCAGTATCCGCCTCCCCGCCCTATCTTCGCGGACATGGCAATCTTTCCCCCGATGTTCGGCCCGCGCGCGGCGCTTGCTGACCTTAAGGCATTCCTTCGCCAGCGCAGCCGCGAGCAAGTGATCGCCGCGGCGCTGGCGGTGCTGGTGACGATCATCATCGTCATCATTTTCTTCGTCGATTCGAAGATCAACACCGCAGCCCCGCCGACCGTCGTCTTTGTCGAGAATTATCCGGCCACACGGACCGACGCGGACATCAAGGCCGACCAGAAGAAGGCGTCCGAGGAGCGGCGCAAGGCCGAAGAAGCCCGCCGCCGCGAATTCCAGAAGCTGGAAAAGAAGTTCGGCATTGAGTGATGCCGATTGGATGAAGGTGGCGGCGCGGCTCGGCGATGCCGCGCGCGGTCGCACCGCCCCCAATCCCAATGTCGGCTGCGTAATCGTCAGCGACGGCAAGATCGTCGGACAAGGCGCGACAGCGCCGGGAGGCCGGCCCCATGCCGAGGCGGTCGCTCTTGCCGAGGCGGCGAAAAGGGCGCGCGGCGCGACGCTCTACACCACGCTTGAGCCTTGCGCTCATGACAGCGCGCGCGGGCCGACCTGCGCCAGCCTGATCCCGGCGGCGGGAATCGCCCGGGTGGTGATTGCCATCAAGGATCCGGACCCGCGCACATCGGGCGAGGGCATCGCCATGCTTCGCAAGTCCGGGATCGAAGTGAAGGTCGGCATCGGCAAGCGACAGGCGCGCGAGAGCATGGCGGGCTATTTCAGCCGGATCGAGCGCGGGCGGCCGCGCATCACGCTCAAGCTGGCGCTGTCGATCGACGGCAAGATCGCGCTTCCCTCCGGCGAGTCCAAGTGGATCACCGGCGAAGATGCGCGCGCCCATGTCCACCTGGAGCGCGCGCACAGCGACATGATCCTGGTCGGGCGCGGCACCTACAAGGCCGACCAGCCGAAGCTGGACGTGCGCCTTCCGGGCCTTGGAGGACTGGTCGCCGCGCCGGGCGCTGCTGACCCGCGGCGAAGCGGTCGAAGGCTGGGAAATCCTTTCTTCTCCGCAGGATGTCTATCGACTTCATGACGTCAACGACCTGCTGGTCGAGGGCGGATCGGCGACCGCGACCGCCTTCCTTGCCGCCGACCTGGTCGACCGGATCCTGATCTATCGCGCGCCGATCCTGGTCGGCGAGGGCAAGTCGAGCGTCGGCTATATCGGGCTCGACGCCATCGCCGACGCACATGGCCGGTGGAAAGCCGGCGACGGGTCGAGCCTTGGCATCGACCGGCTCGAAGTCTACGAGCGCGTCCGGGATTAGGAGCGCTCAAGCCGCATGTTCACCGGCATTATCACCGACGTCGGCACCGTGCGCAGCGTCGAGCAGCGCGGCGACCTGCGCCTGACCATCGGCTGCTCCTACGACATGGACACGGTCGACCTCGGCGCGTCGATCGCCTGCTCGGGCGCCTGCCTGACGGTGGTCGACAAGGGTGACGACTGGTTCGCGGTCGACGTGTCAGCCAGGAGACCGTGTCGAAGACCGCGCCGGGCCTGTGGGCCGAAGGCGCGCGGCTGAACCTTGAGCGGGCGCTCAGGGTCGGCGACGAGCTTGGCGGCCATATCGTCACCGGCCATGTCGATGCGGTCGCGAGCGTGACCCGCGCCGAGGAGAAAGGCGGCAGCATCGACGTCACCATCGAGGCGCCGCGGAGCCTGGGCGGCAGCATCGCCCCCAAGGGCTCGATCACGCTCGACGGCGTGTCGCTGACCGTCAACGAGGTCGAGGACGCGGGCGACACGACCCGCTTCACCATCAACCTCATCCCGCACACCGCCGATCACACCACGCTGGGCGGAATCGCGGCCGGGCGGAAGCTCAACCTCGAGATCGACGTGCTGGCGCGATATCTGAAGCGGATGACCGACGCGCGAGGATGACCCCAATCATCACCGCCTTTGAAAGTTCGCCCGATCGCGGCAGGGGGATGGCTCGTGACATGCCTGTCCGGTGGGCGTTTGAGGAAGTGGGCCAGCCCTACGACGTCCGCCTGGTTTCCTTCGCCGAGATGAAGCAGCCGGCGCATATGGCGCTCCAGCCGTTCGGGCAGATTCCAACCTATGAGGACGGCAATCTCGCGCTGTTCGAGTTCGGCGCCATCGTGCTCCATATTGCCGAGCGCCATCCCGGCCTGCTGCCGCAGGACGCCGATGCCCGGGCGCGCGCGATCGCCTGGATGTTCGCCGCCAAGAGCACGGTCGAACCGGTGATCGTCGAGAGCGAAGTCGTGGAATATTTGGAAAGCGACAAAAGCTGGAGCGAAGAGCGGATGGCGATGGTCAACGACCGTATCCGCGGCCGGCTGAAGCAGCTTGCCAAACGACTCGGCGATGCCGACTGGCTCGACGACGAATTCAGCGCCGGCGACCTGCTGATGGTCAATGCGCTGCGCCGGCTCAGCGGATCGGGGGTTTTGGAGAAATTTCCCAACCTCGCGGCCTATGTGGCCCGCGGCGAAGCCCGCCCCGCGTTCAAGCGCGCCTTCGAGGCACAAAAAACGGTCTTCACAGCCAGTGAAGCGAAAACCAGCGCATAATGTGATTTGCCGCTGCGCGGAACGCAATTACATCTAGATTATCACATTTGAGTGTGATAGCGGCGCGCCATGTCCACGACTCTGATCGATAAGCTGACCGCCCTCGTCGACTCCGGCGAGGCCAGTCGCAGCGGGCTGGCGCGAGCCGCCGGCCTTCATCCCAACTCGCTCCGCAAGCTCGGTGCGACCGACTGGAACCCGACCGCCGACACGTTGGTGCGGCTGGAAAAGCTGATCGACGGCGGAGTGCAGGAGGTGCTGGTCGGCGCCGAGGCGATCATCGACGAGGCGCGCAACGGGCGGATGTTCATCCTGGTCGACGACGACGACCGGGAGAATGAGGGCGACCTGATCATCCCCGCGCAGATGGCGACCCCCGATGCGATCAACTTCATGGCCCGGCACGGCCGCGGCCTGATTTGCCTCGCGCTGGGCAAGGAGCGGGTCGACCAGCTCGGCCTCGAGCCGATGGCACGGATCAATCGCACCAGCATGGAGACCGCCTTCACCGTCTCGATCGAGGCGCGCGACGGTGTAACCACCGGGATCAGCGCGGCCGACCGCGCGCGGACCATCGCGGTGGCGATCGACGCGGCCAACGGTCCCGACGCAATCGTCTCACCCGGCCATGTCTTTCCGCTGGTCGCGCGGCCCGGAGGGGTGCTGGTCCGAGCCGGCCATACCGAGGCAGCGGTCGATGTCGCGCGCCTTGCCGGGCTCAATCCCAGCGGCGTGATCTGCGAGATCATGCGCGAGGACGGGACCATGGCCCGGCTCGACGATTTGATGGAATTCGCCAAGCTCCATGGCCTCAAGATCGGTACGATCCGCGACCTCATCGCCTATCGGCTGAAGAAGGATCATATGGTCGAACGGGTCGCCGAAACCCGCTTCACCTCGCCCGGCGGGACCAGCTGGACCGCGCAGGTGTTCCGCGACAAGGCCAGCGGAGAGGAGCAGCTGGCGCTGGTCCATGGCCATATCGATCCGGCCGGCCCGACCCTGGTGCGCATGCATTCGATCGACCTGTTTGCCGACCTTTTGGGCGAGCGTTCGCAGCGCTCCGGCCTGCTCCATGGGGCGATGTCGATGATCGAGGACGAAGGCGCCGGCGTCATCGTCGCGCTTCACGCCGCCGCCCCGGGATCGCTGTCGATTGCGACCGACCTCCGCTCTGGAAAGACCCCGGAAGGCGGCGGAACGGCGCTTCGCGCCTATGGCATCGGTGCGCAGATTCTCGCCGCACTCGGCATTCACGACATGATCCTTTTGTCGAACACGCGGCACGCGCCCGTCGGCCTCAGCGCTTATGGGCTGGCGATCGTCGAAGAGCGCTGCATCACGGTTCCGGAGAAGTAACTTGGCCCATGTCCTGATTGCCGAGGCGCGCTTTTATGCGCACCTCAATGACATGCTGCTCGAAGGTGCGCGGGCAGCAATTGAGGCAGCCGGCCACAGCCATGAGACGATTACCGTCCCCGGCGCGCTCGAGCTGCCCGGCGCAATCGCGCTGGCGGCGGAAAGCGGTCGGTTCGACGCCTATGTCGCGCTCGGCGTGGTGATCCGCGGCGAGACCTATCATTTCGAGATTGTCGCCGGCGAAAGCGCGCGCGGCCTGATGGCGTTGACGATGGATGGGCTGGCGGTCGGCAACGGGATTTTGACGGTCGAGAATGAGGCCCAGGCGATCGCCCGCGCCAACCCCAAGCACGCCAACAAGGGTGGCGGCGCTGCCGAAGCGGCGCTCGCTCTTCTCGACCTCAAGAACAGCTTCAGCTGAGCGCCAGCCAAATTTCGTTGCGGCGCAGCGGTCCGGGGATCATCGGCGAATTGTAGAAGGCATATTCGGGCTCGCCGTTGCTCTTTTCGCCGCGCTTGGCGAGCCAGCCGCGAAGGCGGTCCTCCTGCTCCCTCAGCAGATTGTCGGTTGCCCGGCCTGAGAAGCTGACAACCGCCACTTTCCGCGGCGGAAGCTCGACCAGCTGGACACCTTCGGGCGGATCCGGGAGGTCGTCGGCGCTCCGCCCTTCCGGCATCACGAACCGAGTCCGCCATGCGGCACCTTCAAGGTCATCGTCGAATAGCGGCGGATCGCTCGCCATCGGATCGCCGCCGTCCTGCACCACTGGGACGGTCATCTCCAGCGGTTCACCGTCGCGCGACTTGGCGAACAGATAATCGGCAAGGATCGAAAATCCCTTGTCGAGCGCGGCTCGGCGCGTGCCTTCGACGACCGTCTCGGCGACGGTCAGCGCGGGATAATCCCGGATCTGGTGATCGCCATCGGTCTCGAGCGGGCGATAGCCGGGCTCCTCGGTCGATCTCTCGCGGAAATAATAAAAGGCAGCGCCGCCAAGCAGCGCCGCTCCGACGCCGAGGCCGGCAAGCACATCCTTACGCATGGTGATCCTCCTGCTATCGGCAAGAGGAACCGGTCAGGCGGCTTCCTGTTCCGCCCGGGTCGGATAATCCGCGTAACCCTCTCGCCCCTGGGTGTAGAAGGTGGCGACGTCCCAGCGGTTGAGCAGCGCGCCCTCGCGAATTCGGTCGACCAGATCGGGATTGGCGATGAATGGCCGGCCGAAGCTGATCGCGTCAGCAATGCCGTCGTCGAGCTTGGCCTGGCCACTGGTCCCGTCATAGTCGCTATTGAGGACCAGCTTGCCGCCGAACAGCTTGCGGATCGCAGGACTGACCGCCGTATCATCTGTCGCCCGAAAGGTTGAATGCGGTCCGGGCTCGCGAAGCTCAAGCCACGGCACTCCAAGCCGCTCGAGCTCGACTGCCGCTGCAGTGAACAGCGCATGATTGTCGCTGTCGTTGCAGCCTTGCACCTCTCCATTGGGCGAAAGGCGGATGCCGGTGCGGCCGATCCCGACTTCCGAAGAGACCGCCTGGACAACTTCACTCATGAAGCGAAGTCGATTCTCGATCGACCCGCCATATTCGTCAGTTCGAAGATTGGTGCCGTCGCGCAGGAATTGATCGACCAGATAGCCGTTGGCGCCATGGATCTGCACGCCGTCGAAGCCGGACGCGGATCGCATTGCGCGCGGCCTTGGCATAGTCGGCGACCGTCGCCTTGATTTCGTCCCGGGTCAGCGCCCGTGCTTCGACATAGGGCTGCTTGCCCTCATAGGTATGAGCATAAGCGGGCGCTGTGGTTGCCGACGGGCTGACCGGCTGGCCACCGCCGACGCTGGGATGGACGATCCGGCCCATGTGCCACAGCTGGGCGACGATCCGGCCGCCGGCCCGGTGCACCGCCTCGACCACCGATTTCCAGCCTTCAACCTGCTCGTCGTTCCAGAGGCCCGGGCGCAAAAGGCCAGCCTAGGCCAATGCGGCTAATGCCGGTCGCCTCACTGATAATCAGCCCGGCTTCGGCGCGCTGAGAATAATATTCGGCCATTACCGGCGTCGGTACCGCGTCCCGGGTCGCCCGGGCACGGGTCAGCGGGGCCATCAAAATTCGATTGGGAAGCATAAGGAGACCCATCTCGACCGGGTCGAACAGCGTCGGCATAAGGCGGCTTCCTGTTAATTGGGCGACAGAGATAAGTGGCGATTCGAAACTTGCCAAGGGGTCATGGCTGGGCCTTCATCGCGCTGCTGGTCGGCAATCTCGCGCTTGCGGGTGGGCCGTTCCTCGTTCGGCAAAGCGGGGTCGGGCCGATCGCGGCGGGATTCTGGCGGCTGGCGCTGGCGCTGCCCTTCCTCTGGACGATCGCCTGGATGGTCCGGCAGCCGGTGCACCTGCCGCGCAAGGCTTTGACCCTCGCAATCGCCTTCGCCGCCTTCTTTTTCGCAGCCGACCTTGCCGCCTGGCATGCGGGGATCCTGTTGACCAAGCTCGGCAACGCCACCCTGTTCGGCAATATCTCCAGCTTCTTCTTTGCGGCCTGGGGGCTATGGCTTGTCCGTAAGTGGCCGTCGGCCTTGCAGGCGACAGCATTGACCCTCGCCGCGGCCGGCTGCGGCCTTTTGATGTGGGGCAGCGCCGAATTGTCCGCGGCGAACCTCAGGGGGGACCTGCTCGCGATGCTCGCCGGGCTACTTTACACCGGCTATTTGATCCTGGTCGAACGGACCCGCGGAGAGGTCCAGCCCCTGCCCCTGCTGTTCCTTGCCAGCCTGTTCGGAGCGGTGGTCCTGCTACCCGCGGCGCTGGCAACGGGGGAGACGATCATCCCGGCCGACTGGACCGGCCTGATCGCACTGGCCCTATGCAGCCAGGTCATCGGCCAGGGTCTGCTGGTCTATGCCCTCGGCCATGTGCCGCCGTTGGTGGTTGGCATAGCCATGCTGACCCAACCCGCCCTGTCGGCGCTGCTCGGCTGGATCTATTATGGCGAAGCCTTCACCCCGCGCGACTGGACAGGTGCCGCGATGATCGTCGTCGCGCTGACGCTCGTTCGATTGAAAGGCAGAGCGGCGCCCCGCTTGCGCGAGCCGATCGTCGCGCCCAATTAGGCCCGATGCCGACTCCGCTGGAAGCACTTCGCCTGAAACTGGCCCTCGCCGTGGGCCAGAATGCCGCGTTCGACGGCTGGACCCAGAAGGCGGTGGCCAGCGCCGCGGCCGATCTCGGCATCGACCCGGCCCAGGCCGCGCTCGCATTCCCCAAGGATGCGCCGCACATGATCGAGGCGTGGATCGACGGTGTCGACGCGGCAATGGAAGCGCATTTCACCCCTGAAAAGATCGCGGCCCTAAAGGTTCGCGAGCGGATACGCGCGCTGATCTGGTACCGGCTGGAAACGATGGCCCCCGCGCGGGAAGCGGCGCGTTCCGCCCTGTCGATCCTCGCCATGCCGCAAAATGTGCCGCTGGCGATGCGTATCGCTTGGCGGTCGGCCGACCTTATGTGGCGCCTCGCCGGCGATACGTCGACCGACTACAATCATTATTCGAAGCGGTTGATCTTGTCGGGCGTCTATGGATCGACCTTGCTCGCCTGGCTCGACGACCAGAGCGAAGGCTGGACGGAGACTGGCGCCTTCCTCGACCGGCGACTTGCCGACGTGATGCGATTTGAAAAATGGAAGGCTTCGTGGAGCGGCAATGAGCTCCATCGGCCGAGCATCACCCGCTTCCTCGGACGGCTGCGCTACCCGGCTAAGTAGATTCCCGGGGCTTCCCTTGGCCTCCTGTTATTGATAATCGCTTGCAAATGGCTGCCCCGCTACTCTCGCTCGACCAGCTGAAGCTTGGCGTTCGCGCTCGAATCGCTGCCGTCGACTGGTCGGCGCTCGGTGAGAGCGAGGCTTGCCGGCTAAGGCATTTCGGATTTGACGAGGGCGTGTCGGTCGAGCCGCTCCACCTCGGTCCCTTCGGCCGCGACCCGCTGGCGGTGCGAGTCGGCCGTATGACCGTCGCGATCCGTCGCGCCCAGGCCCGCGCGGTTCGGGTCACTACCGAGGCAGCATGAACCCAATTCCGCTGGTCGCGGTCGCCGGCAATCCCAATGCCGGCAAGAGCGCGCTTTTCAACGCCCTGACCGGCGCCCGCCAGAAGGTCGGCAACTATCCCGGGGTCACGGTCGAGCGACATGTCGGCCGAACGACGCTGCCCGACGGCGCACCGGTCGAACTGGTCGACCTGCCTGGAGCATATGGCCTTGACCCGACCAGCCCGGACGAAGCGGTTACCCGCGACGTCCTGCTCGGCAAGCAAAAGGGTGAGCGGCTGCCGCAGGCGCTGCTGATCGTCGTCGACGCGTCAAACCTCGACAATCACCTTCGCTTCGCGCTCCAGCTGATCGACCTGGGCCTGCCGACCGTCGTCGCTCTCAACATGATCGATCTCGCCAAGCGCGACGGGCTGGAGCTCGACGCCAAGAAGCTTGAGGAAGAACTCGGTGTACCGGTGGTCGAAACCGTCGCGGTGCGGAAGCGCGGCCTTGTCGAGATCATGGCCCGGCTCAATGAGCTGCTGATCGAGCCACGCAAGATCCGAGCCGGCGAGGGTCCGAGCCATGACCCGCTAACGCTTCAGCGCCGTTCACGGGAAATCGCGATGGCCGCGATCATTCGCGAAACTCCGGTGCGGCGGATTACCCACCGCCTCGACGGCCTGCTGCTTCACCCGATAGCCGGGCCGATCATCCTTGCGGCTGTCCTGTTCCTGATGTTCCAGGCGGTCTTCTCCTGGTCGGTGATCCCCGCCGACGCGCTGGAGGCCGCGACTCTGTCGCTGGGTCAAGCGATCGGCAATGCGCTGCCGCATGGCGTCCTTCGCTCAATGATCGTCGACGGGGTGTTTGCGGGCGTCGGCGCCGTAATCGTCTTCCTGCCGCAGATTCTGATCCTGTTCCTGTTCATCCTGGTCCTTGAATCGACCGGATATATGGTCCGGGCGGCCTTCATCATGGACCGGTTGATGAGCCATGCCGGCCTTTCGGGCCGCGCCTTCATTCCCTTGCTGTCCAGCTTCGCCTGCGCGGTGCCGGGAATCATGGCGACGCGCACGATCGATGATCCCAAGGACCGACTGACGACCATCCTGGTCGCGCCGCTGATGACCTGCTCGGCCCGGCTTCCAGTCTATACGCTGATCATCGGCGCCTTCATCCCCGCTCGATCGCTGGCGCCCGGCATCGGGCTGCAGGGGGTCGTCATGTTCGGCCTTTATCTCTCGGGCATCATCGGTGCGCTGCTCGCCGCGATCGTCCTCAGCAAGACCGCGGTGAAGGGCGGTGGCGGCGCATTCATGATGGAGCTGCCAAAGTACCAGCTGCCGCGAATGACCGACGTCGCGATCGGCCTGTGGCAGCGCGCGATGATCTTCCTGAAGCGCGCCGGGACAATCATTCTTTTCACGACCATCGTCCTGTGGGCGTTGGCAAGCTTCCCCCAGGCGGGCCCGGGCGAGAAGCAGTCGGACGTATCGATCGCGGGGCACATCGCCGACGGAATCCACACCGTTGTAGCGCCGATCGGATTCAACAAGGACATCAGCATGGCGCTGCTTCCGGCGATGGCCGCGCGCGAAGTGGCGATTGCCGCGATCGGCACCGTCTATTCCCTGGATGCGGAAAACGAGCAGGGACTGCAGACGCTCGAACAGCGCCTTTCCGGCCGCTGGAGCCTGGCCACTGCGCTCGCCTTCCTCGCCTGGTTCGTATTCGCGCCGCAGTGCATCTCGACCATCGCCGTCACCCGTCGCGAAACCAACGGATGGAAGTGGCCGATATTCATGGTCTCCTACCTGTTTATACTCGCCTATATTGCCGCGGGCGCGACCTACTGGACCGCCGTCGCATTCGGCCTCGGCTGACGCTTGTGCCAAGCCGCTGCGCGGCTTAACGCTTTCCTCAAGCGAGCATTGAGGAGAAGCAGATGGCGGGCGTGAACAAGGTGATCCTGGTTGGCAATCTGGGCGCCGATCCCGAGGCGCGCTCGCTGAATAATGGCGGCGAAGTCGTCAACATGCGCATCGCCACATCCGAAAATTGGAAGGACAAGGACGGCAACCGCCAGGAGCGGACCGAGTGGCACAATGTGGTGATCTTCAACGAGAACCTTGGCCGAGTCGCCAAAAGCTATTTGCGCAAGGGCTCCAAGGTTTACGTCGAAGGCCAGATCCAGACCCGCAAGTGGCAGGACCAGACCGGCAACGATCGCTACACTACCGAGATCGTGCTGCAGCGTTTCCGCGGTGAGCTGGTCTTGCTCGACAGCCGAGAGGGCGGTTCGGGCGGCAGCTTTGGCGGTGATGATTATGGCAGCTCGAACTTCAGCGGCGGCGGCGGCTCAAAACCCCAGTCGCGGCCTCAGCCGGCAGCGTTCGACACCGACCTGGACGACGACGTCCCGTTCTAGGCTCCGCTGCCGCCGAGCTTGGCTTTCAGCGCCGCCAACGCGGCAAACGGACCGGCATCTTCCTCGCTGAGCACTCCCGCTTCCTTCAGCGCCGCTTCGGCGCTCGGGCTGCGGGGGTAGGGATCGAGCGCGAGCGCTAGCGAATCGGCAATGGCGCTGCCAAGGTCGATCGCGGCGCCATCGTGGAACATCGTATCGAGATCGTTTTCGCCGAGCTCAAACTCCTCATCGGCAGATCCAACCTTGGGCTCCGGCAGGAAGAGCAGCTCGAACGGTTCGTCGACATGGGCCGGCACCGAATCGCCGGTGGCGACGCAGGCTTGCGCAAGCGCGGCCTTGAGTCGGCCCGTGGCCTGAACTTTCTGGCCGTCACGCGACAGCACGGCATGAGCCTCCAGCCGATCGAGTGATAGCAGCCCCAGCCGACCAGCGATCGCAGCGCACTCCTCGGCATCGGCGGAAAGGTCGAGCCGGTCTCCGTCGCGAATCTGGTCGAGCGAAAGGCGGTGCGCGAAGTCGCTCACGCAATCCGCCCCTCAAGAAGCTCTCGATCGCCGATTCCGTTCAGTCCTTCATTGAATCGCCGCAGCGCTTCGGTGGAAAAGGTCAGTGCGGCCTCGGCCTGGGGTGGCGAATTGCGATAGATGCTGAAGCGAACGGCTTCATTCCAGTCCACTTGCCCCTCCCGGGCCTGGCGCCATTGATCGACTCGCGATGCCAGCGCGCCGACCATCGATCGCACCTGCTTGCCGATTGACGGATCGCCGAATCCTTCCTCGCGCATCTGCGCGTCCATATCGGAAATGAAACTTTCGGTGAGCGCCACCGAGTGGCGAACTGCGTCCTCGTCGCCATCCTCAAGTCGAAGAATTGTCAGCGCGGCCAGGCTGGACAAGACCGCGAATCGGCCATCCATCGTGTCGGCAACCGCGCCTTCCCGATACCAGGCCGGACGGCGGGCCTCTGTCACCACCGCGCCATAAAGCGCTCCGGCATCGGCCCCTTTCGGGCGCAGCATCGCCATCAATGAGCGCATCGCAATTCTCCTTTCGGCGCGTCTGGCTTGCGCGAGCCGCGTGGGTCCGCATATTGGGCCTCGGCGCGCCAGTGGACAAGCGCGATCCGACGGAGACAGATTGAATGGCCAAGCGCATCACTGCAGCGATCATCGCAACCGGACTCGCGCTCGGCGGCTGTTCCGCCGGAACCCGCGAGCATCGTGGCTTCGTGATCGACCCGACGCTGGCCGAAGGTATCCAGGTCGGGATCGACAATAAGGATTCGGTCGCCAAGACTCTGGGCCGTCCGACCTTCACCGGGCAGTTCGATCCCAATGAATGGTATTATGTTTCCCGCGACACGATCCAGCTTGCATTCCGCGATCCCAAGGTCACGGACCAGACTGTTCTTCGGGTCAGGTTCGACCAGGCCGGAAACGTCTCCGCGGTCGAGAAGACCGGGAAGGAACTGATCGCCAAGGTCGACCCGACGGGCGACAAGACCCCGACGCTGGGCCGCAAGCGTAGCTTCTTCGAAGAACTGTTCGGCAACATCGGCACCATTTCACAGCCCGGCCTGCCCGGCGCTTCGCAACAGTAAGAGGCGCGGCGCTTGCCGCCGCGGAGCCTGCCGCCTAAGCCGTCGCGCATGACCGCGACCCCCGCCGGCATGACCTATGCCGAATATCTGAAGCTCGACACGCTGCTGTCGGCCCAGCATCCGATCAGCGACCTGCACGACGAGATGCTGTTCGTCATCATCCACCAGACCAAGGAGCTTTGGCTGAAGCAGATGCTTCACGAAGTCAGCTTCGCTTGCCGGCTGGTTGCCGAAGACAAGTTTGCCGAAGCCTATAAGGCGCTTTCCAGGGTTAGCCGCATCTGGACGGTGATGACCCTGTCCTGGGATGTGCTGGCGACGCTGACCCCGGTCGATTACTCCGCATTCCGCGACGTGCTCGGGACCTCGTCGGGTTTCCAGTCGGCCCAATTTCGCGAACTCGAATATCGGCTTGGGATCAAGGATCCCAGGTTCCTCGACTTCTATGAAGGCGGCAGCGAAGGTCATGCGCGATTGGAAAAGGCGCTGGCCGATCCATCGCTTTGGGACGAGGCGAATCGCAGCGCTGACTCGCGCCGGGTTCAATATTGAAGGCGATGGCGCAGTTGAAGGCTGCCTGGCTGGAAATCTATCGCCGTCCCGACGAATATTTCGGGCTGTACCAGCTGGCCGAAAAGCTGGTCGATCTCGACGATTCGCTCGCGGCGTGGCGGCACAAGCATATGCTGACCGTCGAGCGGATCATCGGCATGAAGATCGGGACCGGCGGCTCGGCCGGCGCCGCCTATCTCGCGTCCACATTGTCGAAGCGCGCATTTCCCGAACTATGGGCCCTGAGGACCGAACTTTGAGCTTCAAGCCATTGTTCACCAAGAGCCTGGGCGCGAACGCCCGGGCGGCTGCACTTCGCCGCCCACAGCCACCACCTTTGGCCCGACGCCTCGTTTGAAGGCCATGTTCAATGCTGGGAAGACGCTGCCGTCCAGGCCGACCATAAGTGGGACAAGGTGATGGGCGAGGTCTGGCCGGAGGCGCAGGCCAATGTCTCCGCGGAGCTAGGCATTGGCGATCCTTCCGCAATCGTCTTTGCATCCAACACCCATGATTTCCTGATCCGCCTCACCGCCGCTTGCCCGCGGCGGGCAGGTAAGCCGCTTGCGTGTCCTGATGAGCGACGGCGAATTTCATTCGGCCCGCCGGCAAATGGCGCGCTGGGCGGAAGGCGGCGAGATCGAACTGACCAGGATAGCCGCCGAGCCGTTCGACGATTTCTCGGCCCGCTTTCTGGGCGCCGCACGGTTAGGAGAATTCGACCTCATCCTGGTCAGCCAGGTCCTGTTCAACAGCGGGCGCATGTTTCGTGAAGTTGCAGAACTGGCAGCGCTTGCCCGGCCCGATGGGCCCTGGGTCGTCATCGACGCCTATCATGGCTTCATGGCGATCGAAGCGCCGATCACTCCCGCGATAGCAACATCGGCCTTCGTCCTGGGCGGCGGCTACAAATATGCGATGGCCGGCGAAGGCATGGGCTTCATGCATTGCCCGCCAGGCTTCGGCGAACGGCCGCCAATCACCGGCTGGTATGCCGAATTCGGCGAGCTGACCGCGCCTCCTGGCAGCAGTGTTGGCTATACCAGGGACGCGATGCGTTTCATGGGTGCGACTTTCGACCCTTCGGCACTGTACCGCTTCAACTCCATCCAGCGGATGCTGAAGGAGAATGGCCTGACCACCGCGCGTATTGCGGCTCTGGTAGCCAATCTGCAGGCCAGGCTGCTCGACCGGATTGCCGGCAGCCCATTGAGCGAAGCCGAGCTGCTCAATCCCCTGGATGGAAGGCCGCACGCCCGCTTCCTCGCCTTCCGCAGCCCGAACGCCCAGCGGTGGTGCAACGAGCTGGATGCGCAAAACATCGTCACCGACGTTCGCGGCGACGTGCTTCGAATTGGCTTCGGTCTTTATCAGGATGAGGAAGATGTCGACGAACTGGCGGCTGCGGCGCGTCAGCTAAGTTAAGGCTGGAGCCCGTCACGCAAAAGCGCATTGGCGTGCGCGGCAACTTCGTCGGGATCCTCGGCCGACCAAACGCCGAAGCGAAGTCCGAGGAAGACGTTTATTCCCATAATCGCCCAGGCGCGCACCTCATTGGCAAGCGTCCCCATCGTCCCGGATTTCGCCCTTCGCAGTTGCTTCCGACAGGCGCGCGGCGATTCGGGCGGCAGCGCGTCTCATAATGGTTTCGAAACCCCGACGGGATCGACGAACTCCGCTTCGTCGATGATTCGATAGACTTCCTTATTGTCGACGACGAAGCGCAGATAAGCCGCTAGGCCACGGCGCTCCCGGTCGATACTGTCTGTCGATCCTTCGAGCATCGGATAGACATAATCGCGCACCTGTCGGGACATGTCCTGGACGAGCGCGGCGAACAACGCCTCTTTGCTGTCGAAGTAAGTGTAGAACGTCCCCAGCGCGACCTTTGCCCGACTGGTGATGCCGACGATCGAGCTCTCGTGAAAGCCGCGCTGCCCGAATTCGGCCAGTGCCGCATCGAGGATTTTGCGAAGAGTCTTCTCTCCACGCGCGGTGCGGGGAGCCTTGCCCTTGCTGGCTGGAGAGGATGTTTGTGGCACGGACGTGGTGGCTACCGCCCCATGCCCCGACTTGTCCACAATCTCCCCCATAAAGAAGTTCTATTCCATAAGTTGAAACTCGGTTCAACTTTCATTATGGTCTGGCTCAAGGCTTAAAGACCGGGACGCTCGGCGGGCCATCTAAGGGGAGGAAATTGATGTCATTCCGGACAGTTACCACTGCACGCGCCCTGCTTCTGGCTGGCGCCGCCATTACCGCCATTCTGCCGCAGGCGGCATTTGCGCAGGAACAAGAGCCGGCGGCCGTCGAAGACGCGGCTCAGGCCGATGAGCCCCTGGCGGGCGAAGCTCCGGAAGAATCGGGCGATATCGTCGTCACCGCACGGCGCCGCGCCGAAGCGCTTCAGGACGTGCCGATCGCGGTTACGGCATATTCCGGTGCGCAGCTCGAAAGAGAAGGCGCGATCGACATCACCGATGTCGGCGACACCACCCCCAACGTGACGCTAGAAGTTTCGCGCGGTACCAATTCCACGCTGACCGCCTTCATCCGCGGTATCGGCCAGCAGGACCCGGTCGCCGGCTTCGAGCAGGGCGTCGGCATCTATCTCGACGACGTCTATCTGAACCGTCCGCAGGGCACCGTGCTCGATATTTACGACGTCGAACGGATCGAGATTCTGCGCGGCCCGCAAGGCACGCTTTATGGCCGCAACACGATCGGCGGCGCGGTCAAATATGTAACCCGCCGCCTTTCCGACCAGCCCGAAGTAAATCTGCGCGGAACGGTCGGGACCTATGGCCAGCTGGATGCGGTCGCCAGCGCTTCCTACCCCATCGCCGACATTTTCAGGGTTGGCGTGGCGGGTGCGCGGCTGACGCGTGACGGCTTTGGCTCGAACTTTACGACCGGCAAGGACAATTACGACAAGGATGTAATCGCAGGCCGCGTCTCCGCCGAAATCGGCCGGGACGACAGCGCGATGCTTCGCCTCAGCGGTGATTATACCAAGGACAATAGCCATGCCCGCGGCGGGCACCGGCTGATCACCAGCCTGTTCACCGGCGCGCCGGTCCTCGACAATGTGTTCAACACCCGCGGCGGACTGGATGACATCAAACAGGAAGTCACGAACAAGGGCGTTGCGGCCCATGGCCAGCTTGAGGTCGCCGAAGGTTTCACCCTGAAATCGATCACCGCCTTCCGCAAGGACGAGAGCACCACGCCGATCGATTTCGATGCATTGCCGTCGATCGATGTCGATGTACCCGGCATCTACAAGAACAAGCAGTTCAGCCAGGAAGTACAGCTCGAGGTCGAGCGCGGCGCGCTGTCAGGCGTGGTCGGTGCCTATTATCTCGACGCCGACGCACAGACGATTTTCGACGTGCGCCTGTTCACCACCTTCAACGGGTTTACGGCTTTCACCGACAGCGACGTCAATACCAAGACCTGGGCGATCTTCGGCGATTTCACTTACGACATTACCGATCAGATCGCGGTATCGCTTGGGTGGCCGTTATACCAGCGACAAGCGGCACGCGACCGTGTTCCGTCAGTCCTACCTTGGCGGCGGCTCGACGGAGTTTGGTGGCGCCGGAATACCGTTCGGCCTTCCCACATCGAATTTCGACGGCAAGCGGAAAGACACCGATTTCACGCCCCGCGCATCGATCAGCTACAAGCCGAACGACGATCACCATATCTACGCCAGCTTTTCACAGGGCTTCAAAGGCGGCGGCTTCGACCCGCGCGGCCAGTCGACCCAGGCGCCCGACCTCGATGGCAACGGCGTCGATGCCGGCGACATCTTCGAATATATGACCTTCGAGCCCGAACAGGTGACCAGCTATGAACTGGGCTGGAAGGGCAGCTTCTTTGACAAGCGGGTGTACACAAGCGTCGCCCTGTTCCACGCCAAATATAAGGACATGCAAATCCCGGCCTCGGTCGGCTGCATCGTCAACGGCATTCCCAATTTCTGCGGCCTGACCAGCAACGCCGGCAAGGCGCGAATCCAGGGCGTAGAGTTTGAAGGCAATGCGCGGATCTTCGGCAATCCCGGAGCATCCCGCCTCAACTTCAGCTGGTCGCTCGGCTACCTCAATGCCGACTTCAAGGAATTCATGACCATTGTCGCTTATGACGAGGACGGAACTCCGCTCCCACTTCCGGGTGTCGAGGTCGACGTTGCCGATTTCCGCAAGATCCAGAACACACCAGAATGGACGGCGAGCGGAACGCTGAACTACACAACGTCCGCTGGCCGGCGGCACGTTGGATCTCAACTCGACGCTGAGCTATCGCAGCAAGAGCCAGCAGTTTGAAATCCACACGCCCGGAATCGACCAGAAGGGCTTTGCGCTGCTCGATGCCAGCATCGTCTATGAGCTTCCCGGGGATCATTGGACGATGGCCCTGCACGGCAAGAACCTGACCAACACCCGATACAAGACCTCCGGCTACAACTTCCTGCGCCAGAACCCCTATTCCGGTGAATTCATCCTGGCGAATGGCCAGCCGGGGATCAGTTCGGCGCTCGGCCGCGAAGGCATTCTAACTGCCTTCTACGGCAATCCGCGTCAGATCATCTTCACCGTCGGCTACAAGCTTTGACCGGGGGATGCGCGGGGCGCTGGCGATGACCAGCGCCCCGCGCAATCAGGTGCCAGCTTCCATGCCCGCCGACTATGCCGAATGCCGCTGGACGTCGCGCGACGGACTGAGGCTCTTCGCTCGCGATTATCGAGGCGCGAACGGGTCAAGCATTGCTGCCGGTCATCTGTCTCCATGGCCTCACTCGCAACTCGAAGGACTTTGAGGACATTGCCCCGATCATCGCTGGTTGGGGACGGCGCGTAGTCGTTCCTGACGTGCGCGGCCGCGGCCAGTCGGACCGCGACCCGAATCCGAATAACTACCAGCCCAAAATCTATGCCCGCGACGTGGTGGAGATGATGGCCGCGCTCGACATATCCAGGGCCGTTTTCCTTGGCACTTCGATGGGCGGGCTGATCACCATGACAATGATGGCGATGAAGCCGAAAGCAGTGGCGGCGGCTATTCTCAATGATGTCGGCCCGGAGGTTGCCCCCGAGGGAATTGCGCGGATCCTTGGCTATGCCGGGAAAACGATGGCGACGGTCCGCGATTGGGAAGATGCCACCGCTTATGTTCGCATGACGACCGCCGTGGCCTTTCCCAATTTCGGCGAGGAAGACTGGCATCGCTTTGCCCAGCGAACCTTCCGCCAGGAAGCGGAGGGCCTGGTCCCGGACTATGACCCGGCGATTGCGGTTCCACTGGGCAAGCCGCCTTCCCGAATAGCGATGTGGATCGCCGGCCTGCTGTTTCGAAGGCTGGCGCGCAAGCGCCCCACCCTGCTGATCCGCGGGCAATTGTCCGACATTATCAGCGCCGGCATTGCCGACCGAATGCAACGAGCGGCGCCGCGCCTCCAGCGCGTTGACGTGCCCGACGTCGGCCATGCCCCGATGCTCACCGAGCCGACAGCGGTTGACGCGATCGATCAATTCCTGCGAACGGTTCCCTGAACGGCTGGCAATCGGCCGGACTGCCAGAGCTGAGAAAGTGAAGCATATGGATCAGCAGCGCCCGTCAACCAGCACCCGCCGATCCGCTTCAGACGCGCGTCCTCGCCCTCCTGCTGCTCGCCTACATCTTCAATTTCCTCGACCGGCAGATCCTCGGCATCCTCGCCGGATCCCGATCATGAGCGATCTCGAAGCTCGACGACGCCCAATTCGGGCCGATCGGCGGAATCGCCTTCGCGCTGCTCTATTCGATGCTCGGCGTGCCGTTGGCGATGCTGGCCGACCGCACCAGCCGGAGCCAGCGTGATCGCCGGGGCACTCGCCGTGTGGAGCGGCTTTACCGCCCTGTGCGGGACGCCGCCAGCTTCGGGCAATTATTCCTGTTCCGCCTGGGCGTCGGCGTCGGTGAAGCGGGCGGCGTTGCTCCGGCCTATGCGTTGATCGCCGACTATTTTCCGCCCGCCCGTCGAGCCCGCGCGCTTGGCGATATTCTCGCTTGGCATTCCGCTGGGCTCTTGCCGGCGGTACTCTGATCGGCGCCTATCTGGCAGCCTGGATCGACTGGCGAGCGGCATTCCTTGCGATGGGCGTTGCCGGCCTCTTGCTGGCTCCAATCATGCTGCTATTCGTGCGCGATCTGCCGCGCGCAAAGCCAGCGCCTGAGGACGCAGGTCCCGCTCTCACGCGCCTTCCCGATCATCGCTCGCAAGCCGACCTTCTGGCTGATGGCCGGCGCTGCCTCGTGCAGCTCGCTCGCGGTTACGGCCTGGCTCTGTGGACTGCCGTCGGTGCTGGAACGGCAGCTTCGGCTTTGAGGCTGATCGAGCGCGGCCAGTTTTCGGCATCCATCTTCCTCATCGGCGGGACCGCCGGCGTATTCGCTCGGCGGCTGGCTTGCCGACCGCTCGGCCAGCCGACCGCCGCTGGTATGCGCGCTTGCCGGCGATCGCCTGGCTGATCACCGCGCCGACCTTCGCGATCGGATTGCTGATCACTGACTCCCTGGATCGCTTGGCCGCTGCTGCTCATTCCCACATGCGCTCAACATCCTCTGGCTCGGACCGGTGACGACGGCGGTCCAGCATCTGGTGCCGCCAGCCAATGCGGTCGACCGCGTCGGCCAGCTTTCTGCTGATCAACAACCTTATCGGGCTTCGGCGTCGGGCCCACCCTGATCTGGCGGCCTTTCCGTACTGTTCAAGGATCGCTTCGGAACGAGGCGTTGCGTTACTCGCCGCGGTTCAGCGTCGTCGGCTTCTATCTCGTCGCCGCGCTGCTCATGTTGCTCGCTGTCGCGTCGCCTGCGCGACGACTGGGTCGAAGCGACAGCTTCCAGCGAAGCTGAACGCCAGCTAAACGGGGGAACGGGCGCCTTTGTTGGCCGTTCAATGGTCCGAAGGAGATATTCCATGTTGAAATGGATGCTAGCCGCCGGTGCGGCGGCGCTGGCCATTACGTCGCCGGCCCAAGCCGACCCGAAGGGCGGCGGGGGAGGAGGCAATAAGGAACATGCCGGCCATAGCGCCAAGGCCCAGAAGGGTGGCGGGGGCGGCCAGCGGGCGGAACGCGGCAAGTCGAGCGGCGGCAATCAGCAGGCCCGTGGCTCCCAACGGGTCGAGCGCACCCAGGTCGCACAACGCGATGACAAGCCTCATGGCGGTGGTGGCCAGGGCAAGGCCAAGGCAGTCGATCGTGGCGGGCGCGACGATCACGGCAAGAATGCAATGCGTGCCCAAGATCATGGCGGCGACCGCGGCAAGAATGCCGTGAGAGTTGATAACCGCGGCGGCGACCGTGTGCGTACCGTTAACGTGAACGACAATGGCAGGAACAAGGGCCGCGGCGGATTTGATGACAACGTCCGCATCGTGAACAATGATCGGGGCCGAAACGTTCGCGCGATGCACGTCGACCGCGATTTCGACGGAGTCCGCTTCGTTCCGCACTGGAACGAGCACGGTCTCTCTCGCGGCTTCGTCGACGGCTGCCCGCCGGGCCTCGCCAAGAAGGGCAACGGCTGCCTGCCTCCGGGCCAAGCGAGGAAGCTCTACGGCACGCCGCTGAATGCGGCGCTTCGCGCCAACACGCTCGGCTGGCCGTATCGCGAATGGTATCGCGACGACGATCGCTACCTGTATCGCTTTGACAATGACTATATCTATCGTGTCAACCGCGGCGACGGCCTGATTGCCGGGCTGTTCCCTTATGGCAACCGGGATTATTACTATTACCCGATGGGGGTGCAGTATCCGGTCGACTATAATTACTACAACGTCCCCTACCAGTATCAGTCCTACTATCCCGACAATGGCGACTATTGGTACCGTTATGGCGACGGAGCGATCTACCAGGTCAATCCGGGAACCGGGCTGATCCAGGGCATTGCGGCGTTGCTCACGGGCGTTCCGCTGGGCGTCGGCCAACCGTTGCCGCCGTCGTACGGTGTCTACAATGTGCCGTTCGCGTATCGGGACCAATATTATGATACGCCCAATGACTGGTACCGTTACAACGACGGCTACATCTACCGGGTCGACCCGGCGACGCAGCTGATCACAGCGATCGTCAGTGCAATCGTTTAATGGGCCAGCGCCGCGCGGCAGCTTTGCCGCGCGGCGCAGCTTTGCTTGAATCAGGGAGAATAGTTCAATGACCCCGCAAAAACTTGCCATGGGCTCGCCATGGCCGCGCTGCTGGGACTGGGCGCGTGCGACAAGGCCAGCAAGGAAGAGGCCGCCCCAACCAAGGCAGCCAAGGAAGCCGCCGGCGACAGCACGATCGCCAAGGGTCTGGGCGATGCGACCAAATTCGCCGCCGCAGCCAAGGCGGCGGGCATGGACCTGACGCTCGACGGGCCAGGACCCTATACGGTGCTGGTTCCGACGGATGCCGCGTTCGACAAGATGCCGGCGGGCGCGCTCGACGCGCTGATGAAGCCCGACGCCCGGGCAGAGCTGACCGGCGTCTTGAGCTACCACGTGCTTCCGGGCGCCATCCTCACGGCCGATATTGCCAAGGCGATCGAAGCCGGCGGCGGCAAGACCCAGTTGCAGACGATGGGCGGCGGCACGCTGACCGCGACCAAGGATGGCGATGCGATCGTCCTTTCCGACAGCGCGGGCACCAAGGCGCGGATCGTTGGGGTCGACGAAAAGAAGTCCAATGGAGTGATCCAGCGCATCGACGCGGTGCTGATGCCGAGCTGAGTTAGGGAGCGGTTCCCGGCGCCCCCCAGGGATCCGCTCCCGCCCACCGATTTTCCCCTTCCGCGCGGCCCGAGCCTCGCTATAACGAGTGCCAATCACTTGGCATGAGGGGCTTATCCGCAATGAAGGCGACGATCGAACGGGCGACCCTCCTGAAGAGCCTGGGCCATGTCCAGTCGGTGGTCGAGCGGCGCAACACCATCCCGATCCTGTCCAACGTGCTGATCGAGGCGCGCGATGACGGTTCGCTGCGACTGATGGCGACCGACCTCGACCTTCAGGTCGACGAAAGCGTTCCCGCCCAGGTCAGCCAGGCCGGTGCGACCACCGTTTCGGCCCACACCTTCTTCGACATCGTCCGCAAGCTGCCCGAAGGCAGCCAGGTCGAGCTCAGCGCCGCCGAAGGGCAAGATGCAGGTCGTTGCCGGGCGCGCCCGCTTCAACCTGTCGACCCTGCCGCGCGACGATTTCCCGGTGATCGCCGAGGGCGAGCTGCCGACCCGGTTCGAGCTTGCCGGCCCAGACGCTCCGCCAGATCATCGACAAGACCCGCTTTGCGATCTCGAGCGAGGAAACCCGCTATTATCTGATGGGCATCTTCCTGCACGTCGCCGACGAGAAGCTGAAGGCCGCGGCGACCGACGGCCACCGCCTCGCCCGCGTCACCGTCGACAAGCCCGAGGGCGCCGACGGCATGCCCGACGTGATCATTCCCAAGAAGTGCGTCGGCGAATTGCGCAAGCTGCTCGACGAGGTCGAGGGCACGGTCGAAGTATCGCTGTCGCCGACCAAGATCCGCTTCGGGCTCGGCAATGCGGTGCTGACCAGCAAGCTGATCGACGGCACCTTCCCCGACTACAACCGGGTCATTCCGACCGGCCAACGACAAGCTGCTGAAGCTCGACCCGAAGAGCTTCATGGCCGGCGTCGACCGCGTCGTCGACCATCGCCAGCGAAAAGACCCGCGCGGTCAAGATCGCACTCGATCGCGACAAGGTGACGCTCAGCGTGACCAGCCCGAGAACGGCCTGGCGGTCGAGGAGCTCGCCGCCGATTACGGCTCGGACGGGCTCGAGATCGGCTTCAACGCCCGATACCTGATGGACATCCTGCACGAGATCGAGGGCGACATCGGTCGAAGTCCACCTCGCCGACGCCGCGGCGCCGACGCTGCTTCGCGAGAATGACAAGAGCTCCGCGCTCTACGTGCTGATGCCGATGCGGGTGTGACGATCTGCCGCCTGTGGCGCGGGTGGACACGCGCGAAAATGCCGATGCCTATGAGCGCATCGTCCGGGGCGAGGTCATCCCGGGATCGAGGCGCGGAGCATTCCTGGCTTCCGCCACATCGACCTGATGCGCCGCGACCTTGGCGAAGAGGTCGAGTTCCAGACCCTGATGTGGTTCGACAGCCTGGATGCGATCATGGCGTTTATGGGTGAGGATTATGCGGTGAGCCATGTGCCGGCGGCCGCGCAGGCGGTGCTCAAACGGTTCGATAGCCACGCCGCCCATTTCGAAGTGCTGGACCGGAGGCCGCAGACCGGCCAGTGAGCGGTTCGTGACCGCGCTGACCCGCCTTTCGCTGACCGATTTCCGCAATCATCGCGACGCGTCGATTGAGGCTGGACCGGGTTTCGTCCTGCTCTCCGGACCCAACGGCGCGGGCAAGACCAATGTGCTGGAGGCGGTGTCGCTACTGACGCCCGGGCGAGGCCTGAGGCAGGTGCCGATCTCGGAAATGGCGCGGAGCGACGGGCCCGGCGGGTTTGCGGTGGCCGGACGGCTTGAAGATCGGAACCGAGATCGGCACCGGGACAATCCCCGCCGCCCCCGACCGCCGTCAGGTGCGGATCAACGGCGCGGCGGCTTCGGTCAACTCGCTCAGCGAATGGCTCTCGGTGCTGTGGCTGACGCCGGCGATGGACCGGCTGTTCACCGACAGCGCCGGCGGACGGCGGCGCTTTCTCGACCGGCTGACGCTGGCGCTTGACCCCGGTCACGCCGCGTCACGCCGCGCGCTATGAGGCCGCCATGCGGGCGCGAAACAAGCTACTTGCCGATTCTGAAACGGCGGATGCCTCCTGGCTAACCGCTCTCGAGCTACAGATGGCCGAACATGGAGCAGCGCTTGGCGAAGCACGGAGCCGTACCGTCACCGCCCTTACCGAAGCGATATCGAACCTTGCCAACGACGATTTTCCGCGCGCTGCGCTGGCGCTTGAAGGCTGGGACGGAAGGCGACCTTGCCGCCGCACTCCGGAGCAATCGCGCGCGCGATGCGATCGCCGGACGAGCGACAGAGGGCCCTCACCGTCAGGACCTGGCCGTCACGTATGTCACCAAAAATCAGCCTGCCGCGCGCGGCTCGACCGGAGAGCAGAAAGCGCTTCTGATCGGCCTGGTGCTGGCCCACGCCGAACTGGTCGCGACACGCCGCGGCCAGCCGCCGATCCTGCTGCTCGACGAGGTCGCCGCACACCTCGACCCCGATCGCCGCGCTGCCTTGTTCGCTCGTTTGGAAGGTCGCGGGCAGGTGTGGATGACTGCGACCGAGCCCGCATTGTTCGATGCGATTGGTGCCGGTGCCTACCGCTTTCATGTCGAGGCCGGAACGATTTTCGCCCGCCTGACTGGACTTTTTTAACTTTCCCTCTATATTGCACCGCAACACGAGACGCCTTGCAAGCGGCGTGATCGGTCTCCTTGGAGGTCCCGGCCCGCGTCTCGACCCAGCTTTCATGCTCTCCTTTTCACGCGGGGTGCTCAACCAAACCCCGGCGGGTCCGTGCCAATCAAGGCGCGGACGTTCGCCTTGCATATTGGACTCATTCTTTGACCAAATTTACCGACCTCGGGCTCTCGCAGCCCCTCCTCGACGCGCTCGCGGCTAAAAATTATGCCGTGCCCACGCCGATCCAGGCGCAAGCCATCCCCACCGTCCTTACCGGCCGCGACCTTCTGGGCATCGCCCAGACCGGCACCGGCAAGACCGCGGCGTTCATGCTGCCGTCGCTCGACCGGCTCGCGAACCCTCGCGTTCACCCGATCGCCAAGCGCGTGCGCATGCTGGTGCTCGCCCCGACCCGCGAGCTTGCCTCGCAGATCGCCGAGAGCGCCCGCACCTATGCGCGCAACATCAACCTCACCACCGGCGTCATCTTCGGCGGCACGCCGCCGATGAAGAGCGTTCGCGAAGTGGCGCGCGGCCTCGACGTGCTCGTCGCCACCCCCGGCCGCCTGCTCGACCTGGTCGACCAGCGCGCGATCGACCTGTCGCGGCTCGAAATCCTCGTCCTCGACGAGGCCGACCAGATGCTCGACCTCGGCTTCATCCATGCGCTGAAGCGGATCGTCCAGCTCGTCCCCAAGACGCGCCAGACCCTGTTCTTCTCGGCAACCATGCCGAAGGCGATCAAGCAGCTGGCCGATGCCTATCTGACCAACCCGGCCGAAGTGTCGGTCACTCCCGCCGCGACCACGGTCGAGCGGATCGACCAGAGCGTCACCTTCGTCAATCAGGCGGAGAAAGCGGCGTTGCTGACACTCTATCTCCAGACCGAACGAGATCGAGCGCGCGCTGGTTTTCAGCCGCACCAAGCATGGCGCCGACAAGATCGTCCGCCAGCTGACCGCCGCGGGCATCGGCGCCAACGCCATCCACGGCAACAAGTCGCAGCCGCAGCGCGAACGTGCGCTCGCCGCCTTCAAATCGGGCCAGATGCCGGTGCTGATCGCGACCGACATCGCCGCGCGCGGGATCGACATTCCGGGCGTCAGCCATGTCTGCAACTTCGACCTGCCCGATGTGCCCGAGCAATATGTCCACCGCATCGGCCGCACCGCGCGCGCCGGCGCCGATGGCATCGCGATTGCTTTCTGCTCCGACGATGAGCGCATCAACCTGCGCGACATCGAGCGGACTGACCCGTCAGAAGCTACCAACCGCGCCATTGCCCGAAGGCTTTATGGCGGCGGTCCAGGCGCTCAAGGCGCTCAAGCTGCCGACCCCCGCTCGCGGCGATCGCGGCGAGCGCGGCGGCGGGCGCCGTGACGGCGGCCATCGTCATGGCCGTCCCACAGGTCCGCGCGTTGCAATTCAGCCGGCCGGCGATCGTCGCCATGGCGAGCAGCGTTCGGATCAGGGGCAGCGTCGTGACGGCGCGGTGCGCAGCGATGGCCAGCGCCATCCGCAGCGCGTCGGCGGTCATCCCGCCCATCGTCCCGACGGCGGCGCCGGCAAGCGTCCGTTCCGCGGCCGGCGTGGCGGCGGTGGCGGAGGCGGCCAGGGCCGTCCGAACCGCGCGCAGGGCTGAACCTGCACGCTTGAACCTTGCCGCGAGCCGTCCTTCGATTATGGGACGGCTCGCGCTTTACGCGCGTGCGCATACGCGCGCGCGATTGAGTGAGACTTTTCCGACTTTCCGCCCTATCTGAGAACCATGGCAACCGATCCCAACCAGAATGAATATGGCGCCGAGAGCATCAAGGTCCTCAAGGGCCTCGACGCGGTGCGCAAGCGTCCCGGCATGTACATCGGCGACACCGACGACGGCTCGGGCCTCCACCACATGGTGTTCGAGGTCAGCGACAATGCGATCGACGAAGCGCTGGCCGGTCATTGCGACCGCATCCTCATCCAGCTGAACCCCGACGGATCGGTCACGGTCGAGGACAATGGCCGCGGCATTCCGACCGGCATCCATGCCGAGGAAGGCGTTTCGGCGGCCGAGGTCATCATGACCCAGCTCCACGCCGGCGGTAAGTTCGAGAACACCAGCGACGACAATGCCTACAAGGTTTCCGGCGGCCTCCACGGCGTCGGCGTCAGCGTCGTCAATGCGCTGTCCGAATGGCTGGATCTAACCATCTGGCGCGATGGCGAAGAGCATTTCATGCGCTTCCGCAATGGCGATGCCGAGGCGCCGCTCAAGGTCGTCGGCCCAGCACCAGCCGGCAAGAAGGGCACGAAAGTCACCTTCCTCCCCAGCCCGGCGACGTTCAAGATCACCGAATTCGATTTCGAAAAGCTGGAGCATCGCTATCGCGAGCTGGCGTTCCTCAATTCGGGCGTGCGCATCGTCCTGCCGACGCGCGCCATGAGGAGCGGGTCGAGCATGAGCTTTATCTATGAGGGCGGGATCGGCGCCTTCGTCCGATATCTCGACCGCACCAAGACCCCGCTGTTTCCCGATCCGATCGCCATTTCGGCGGTCCGCGACGGCATCGGCATCGACGTCGCGCTGGAATGGAACGACAGCTATTACGAGAATGTCCTGCCGCTTCACCAACAACATCCCGCAGCGCGACGGCGGCACCCACATGGCCGCCTTCCGCGCCGCGCTGACCCGCACGATCAACAACTATGCCGACAAGTCGGGAATGCTGAAGAAGGAAAAGGTCACCCTCACCGGCGACGACATGCGCGAGGGCCTGACCGCGATCGTCTCGGTCAAGCTGCCCGATCCCAAATTCTCGCAGCCAGACCAAGGACAAGCTGGTCAGCTCCGAAGTGCGCCAGCCGCTCGAAAGCCTGATGAGCGACAAGATGAGCGAGTGGCTGGAGGAAAATCCGGCCAATGCCCGCTCGATCATCCAGAAGGTGATCGACGCCGCCGCGGCGCGCGAAGCCGCGCAAGCAAGGCGCGCGAGCTGACCCGCCGCAAGGGGGTGATGGACATCGCCTCGCTGCCCGGCAAGCTCGCCGACTGCCAGGAGCGCGACCCCGCCCTGTCGCGAACTGTTCCTGGTCGAGGGTGACTCGGCCGGCGGTTCGGCCAAGCAGGGCCGCAACCGCCACATACCAGGCGATCCTGCCCCTGCGCGGCAAGATCCTGAACGTCGAGCGCGCGCGCTTCGACCGGATGCTTTCGAGCCGCGAGATCGGAACGATCATCCAGGCGCTCGGCACCGGCATCGGCCGCGAGGAATTCAACCTCGAGAAGCTGCGCTATCACAAGATCGTGATCATGACCGACGCCGACGTCGACGGCGCGCATATCCGCACGCTGCTGCTGACCTTCTTCTACCGGCAGATGCCCGAGCTGATCGAGGCCGGGCATCTGATGATCGCCCAGCCGCCGCTCTACAAGGTCGGCCGAGGCCGGTCGGAGGTCTACCTGAAGGACGACGCGGCGCTCGACGAATATCTCGTCGATGCCGGGCTCGAAGGTCTGGTGCTCGACGGCGGCGCCGGCCAGCGCTCCGGCGCCGACTTGCGCGGCCTGGTCGACCATGCCCGGCGTGTGCGTACGCTGATGCGCTATGCGCCCAAGAAAGTATGACCCGGCGATGCTCGAAGCGCTGGCGCTGCGCGGCGCGCTCGATCCCAACATCGACAAGGCCAAGCGGGCGTCGAGCATCGCCAAGGTCGCCGAATGGCTCGGCCGGGGCGATCTGGAAGCCGTCTGGTCGGGAGAGGTCGCCGCCGAGGGCGGCTATCTGCTCAAGCGGCTGTGGCGCGGCGTGACCGACGCCTTCATCATCGAACCCACTTTCCTGGCCTCGGCAGAGGCGCGCAAGCTGCATGCTCTCGCCGCCGAGCAGGTCGAAACCTATGCCAGCCCACTGGTTCTTCGCACGCTCAAGAAATCGGCGCAGGCCGAACCGGTCGGAAGGCGAGGAAGTCGGAGGAGCAGGAGACCAAGGGCAAGACGGTTCCCGTCACCCGCCCGTCCGAGCTGCTCGACGCAGTGCTCGCAGCCGGCCGCCGCGGCCTCTCGATCCAGCGCTACAAAGGCCTGGGCGAAATGAATGCCGAGCAATTGTGGGAAACGACGCTTGACCCCGCTAACCGCTCGCTTGCTGCGGGTCGAAGTCGCACAGGCCGATGTCGCCGACGAGATCTTCACCCGCCTGATGGGCGACGTGGTCGAACCGCGCCGCGAGTTCATCCAGGAGAATGCGCTTTCGGTCGCGAACCTCGACGTTTGAGGAACCGGGCCATGCGGCAATGGTTGGCGAAGCAATGATTGCTGCCCAAACCATCACCGTCGCCAGCTATAATATGCGCAAGGCGATCGGGACCGACCGGCGGCGGCGGCCCGAGCGAGTGCTCCATGTTCTCCAGGAAATCGATGCCGACGTCGTCGCGCTGCAGGAGGCGGACAAGCGGATCGGCGGCCGCGGCGCGGCGGTACCGCACGAACTGATCGACGATCATGGCCTGTACAAGCCGGTGCCATTTCGCGTGCGCCATCGCCGCACGCTGGAGAATTTCCCGGGCGTCAAGCAGGCCGAGCGGCTGCTCAACGTCAACACCCGCAACCTTGGCTGGCACGGCAATGCCCTGCTGGTGAAGAAGCATGTCGGCGTGATCGATGTTGCAGCACTCGATCTGCCGACGCTCGAGCCGCGCGGAGCGGTCATGGCCGAACTGCTGTTCGGTGACCGGCCGGTGCGCATCGTCGGCATGCATCTAGATCTCAGCGGGCTGTGGCGGCGGCGGCAGATGCGGGCGATCCTTGATGCCATTGCCGGGCGGCCGCAGAAAATGCCGACCATCCTGATGGGCGACACCAACGAGTGGCGCGATGCTGCGGGTTGCCTGCAGGACCTGAACGGCGACTACCGGATCGCGCCGACCGGCCCCAGTTTCCATTCGCGCCGGCCGGTCGCCGCACTCGACCGGATCATCGTCGACCATCGCCTGGCGATCGAGGCAGCCGGGGTCCACGCCAGTTCGGAAGCCCGCAAGGCGAGTGACCATCTACCTATCTGGGCGCGAGTAGCATTGTAAAAGCCGGTTGACCGTTTATTGGTAACGATTACAAGTGTAATCGCTATCTGGGGATCAACAACCGATGTTCGAAATTCTGGGAGCTGCGTTGCTGGCGGCGTCGACTGCCGTCATGGGCGCTTGCCCAACCGGCCTCTTCCAATCCCCCGATAGGCGCGAAACTGTCGCGATCACCGAACCCCAGGCGGGTAATCTTCGCTTCATGTTTAATGATGGGCGGCGAGGAAGCCTGGTCGCCAGCGACAGCCCACTAATATGCACAGCCGGCAAATGGGCTGCACGAAGCAACGCCGCCGCACTACCGTGGATGCCGGCTGCCCTTCGCACCCAGGCGACCGAATTCAACAGTCATGGGACCAAGTTGAGCGGCACATTGATCGAGCCACCTGGCGGGCCCAACCCGTTGCTGGTGCTGGTCCACGGCTCGGAACGCACTTCGCCCCTCACAAGCGCCTATCCATATATTTTCGCTTCCTATGGCCTGGCAGTATTTGCCTACGACAAGCGGGGAACCGGCAAATCCGAGGGCGAATATACGCAGAATTTTGAACTGCTCGCTGACGACGCGGCAGCGGCGATGACGGCTGCGCGGCGGCTTGCCGAGGGGCGATATGGCCGGGCCGGATATTTCGGCGGCAGTCAGGGTGGCTGGGTTGCGCCACTGGCGGCAACTCGCATTCCCGTTGACTTCGTCGCCGTCGGTTTCGGGCTCATTGAAAGCCCGCTCGGAGAAGATCGGGAGCAGGTGCTAAGCGAGATGAGGGCGAAAGGTTATGGATCTGCTGACCTGGCGGCTGCAGCGGAGGTAACCGAGGCCACTGGGCGGCTGGTCGGATCCAACTTTACGACCGGGTTCGATGGCTTGGAGGTCGTGAAACGTCGATATGGATCGAAGCCTTGGTTCACGGAGATACAGGGGGAGTTTACCGGCTCTGTCCTCAGGGAGAGCCAGGCAGATCTGCGCCGCATCGGACGGCCTCTGTTCGATAATCTCGGTTTGATTTGGAACTATGACAGCCCGGCCGTTATCCGCCGGGTGAAGGTGCCGCAGTTGTGGGTCCTTGCAGAATCGGATCGAGAGGCACCTTCAGCAACCAGCCTCAATCGCCTCCGGCAGATCCGCAGCGAAGGAGTCGATCTTACGATCTACAGTTTTCCGGATACCGACCACGGGATGGCAGAATTCGTCGAGGCGGCGGACGGCTCCCGTACCCATACGAGAATAACCGATGGCTATTTCCGACTAGTGACCGACTGGATCAAGGGCGTGCCGCCGACAAACTACGGCAAGGCACGCAAACATTAGCTCTAGCCGCCCACCATCTTGCGCTGGCGTCGGCGCTGGATCGACGAGCCGATGCCCATTGCCTCGCGATATTTGGCGACGGTTCGGCGGGCCAGGTCGAAGCCCTGATCCTTCAGCAAGTCGACCAGCGTGTCGTCGCTCAAAATCTCCCGTTCCTCGGCAATCAACTTGCCGATCGCAGCCTTGACCGCTTCGGCTGCCGCACCCTCGCCGCCTTCGCTGGCGACGCCGGACCCGAAGAAATATTTTAGCTCGAACATGCCCCGGTCGCAGGCAAGGAACTTGTTGGAAGTAACCCGGCTGACGGTTGATTCGTGCATCTCGATTGCTTCGGCGACTTTGGCCAGGGTCAGCGGACGGAGCGCCGACACTCCCTGCTCGAAGAAGCCTTGCTGCTGCTTCACAATCTCGCTCGCTACCTTGACGATGGTCCGGGCGCGCTGGTCGAGCGCCTTGACCAGCCAATTGGCACTAGCGAGGCATTCGCCGAGCCAGGCCTTCGACGCCTTGTCCTGTGGACCGCGCTTCAACTCGGCATGATATCGACGGTTGACCAGAACCCGCGGCAGGGCGGCATTATTGAGCTCGACCAGCCAGCCCGTCTTGGTTTGCCGAACGAATACATCGGGCGTGATCGCCTCCGGCTCCTTGGTGACGAAGCGGCAGCCGGGCTTGGGGTCATAGGCGCGCAGCTCGCGCACCATGTCGGAAAGATCTTCCTCGTCGACCCCGCAGATGCGACGAAGGTCTGCCATTCGTCCCTTCGCCAACAGGTCGAGATTGGCGATAAGCCGCGCCATCGCCGGGTCGTAACGGTCGGCGGCCCGCGCCTGTAGCGCAATGCATTCCTCCAGGCTCCGCGCCGCGATTCCCGGCGGGTCGAGCGACTGGACCAGGACCAACGCGTCCTCGGCTTCCTTTAGGCTGGCCTCAAGCTCCTCGGCAATGACCCGGAGTGGAGTTTCCAGATAGCCGGTTTCCTCAAGCTCGTGGACGATCGCCTCGGCCAACCGGCCGACTGTCCCGCCGACCCCATGCAACTGACTCATAAGATGCTCGGCCAGCCCCGCTTCGCCACCTTCGAGGCGGTCGAAATCGAACGCCTCCTCGCCGCTGGCCCCTCCGCCGACGTCAGCGAAGCTGTCGGTCTCCAGCGCCGCCTCGCGCCAGTCGATGTCGACGGGACTGTCGTCGGTGCCGCCAAGCCTGGCGATCAGCTCGTCCGATCCGGTTGGATCGGCGGCCTCCTCGCCCGTTTCGCGATCCTCGCGAAGGACTATGCCTTCGTCGGCCCCACCCTCGCCCGGCCGCGCCTCCAGCAATGGATTTTTTGCCAATTCCTCGGCGATTACCGCTTCGATTTCGAGATTGGACAGGGCAAGCAGCTTGATTGCCTGCTGCAGTTGCTGGGTCATCACCAGCGACTGGGAAACGCGAATGTCGATACGCGGGCCGAGCCCCATTGGTCAGAGCCTCGCGCTAGAGTGCAAAGCTTTCGCCCAGGTAGAGCCGCCGAACATTCTCGTCGGCGACCAATGCCTGCGGAGTTCCTTCGAAAAGCACCTGCCCGTCATAGATGATGCAGGCACGATCGACGATGTCGAGCGTCTCGCGGACATTATGGTCGGTGATCAGCACCCCGATGTCGCGTTGCTTGAGGTCGCAGACCAGGTCGCGGATATCGGCGATCGAAATCGGATCGATCCCGGCGAACGGCTCGTCGAGAAGCATGATCGACGGCTCCGCGGCCAGCGACCGGGCAATTTCGCATCGACGCCGCTCACCGCCGGAAAGTGCCATTGCCGGAGACTCGCGCAGGTGGGTAAGGCCGAATTCGCCGAGCAGTTGTTCCAGCCGCGCCTCGCGCGCACTTTCATCGGGCTCGGAAATCTCGATCACCGCCCTGATATTCTGCTCGACCGTCAGGCCGCGAAAGATCGAGGTTTCCTGGGGCAGATAGCCAAGGCCCAGGATCGCGCGGCGGTACATCGGCAAATGGGTGATGTCGCGCCCGTCCAGAATAGATCCGCCCGGCATCCGGCCGCACCAACCCCATCACCGAGTAGAAGCAGGTCGTCTTGCCCGCGCCGTTTGGGCCGAGCAGCCCGACCACCTCGCCGCGCTCGACATGGAGCGAGACGTCGTGCAGCACCGCCCGCTTGTCGTAGCTCTTGGCGATCGATCGCACTTCAAGGCCGCGCATTGCCGTCCCGACGGTAGCAGATGGTGCTTCGAAGGGCGCCGCGTCGTTCATTGGTTCGGCTTGCCCTTCGGGACGGTAAAGCGACCGTTGACCCGGCCGCCGCCCTGATTCACGCCACGCAGGCCGCCGTCCATTACCGCGCGGCCGGTGTCGAGATCGATCGTCAACCGTCCGCCGCTCAAATAGGAGCCGCCACGCTCAAGCCGGACATTGCCGACCATGGTGATCAGGCCTTCGTTCAGGTCGTAGACCGCGAAATCGCCGCGCGCCGTCTCGCTCGGGCTGGTTACGGTCACGCCGCCGCTGGCGTCGATCCGGTTGATGTCGATGCCGTCCTGACTGGCATAAGCCACAGTCAGCCGGGCCGTACGAAGTGAGAGTTCGCCCTGGCGCGCGAGCACGTTGCCGGCGAAAATGGCCCGATCGACCCGGTCCTGCACCTCCATGCGGTCGGCAGTCACATCGATCGGCGCCTTGCTGTCATGTCCCTTGAGCGCCGAAATTCCTTCCTGGGCCTGGGCCATCCCAGCGCCCAACAGGCCAGCTACGACCAGTGCGGACATGAAGATCGATTTCGGCTTCATGGAGATCATCTGACCGCCCCCTGCTCGATTTTCAAGCGAACTCCGCGATCGAGCCGCACCGTGCGCTCGTCCAGGTCCGCACTCAGCTGGCCCGCCTGGAACTGCCCAAGCTTCATCGTTCCGCTTACCGGACCGCTCGATTGCATCGTGCGCTTGTCGAGATCGACCGCGACGTCGCGCGTAGCCAGGCGATAACCGTCCGGCCCGACGACCGCGATCGGCCCCACGACCTGTACCTTTTCCTGCTCGAGATCATAGCTGCCCTTCATCGCAGCGATGCGCAGCGGCCCCTTTGACAGGTCCAACCGCGCCCGCATCCCTTCGATCATGACCACGGGCACATTGCTAGACTGCTGCACCGCGCGATCGGCGACAATCTCGAATTTCTGGCCCTTGTTGTCCTCGCCGACATAGCGCGCCTGCTCGACCCGCATACGCTCCTTGGCCTCGTCGACCTTATTCTTGTCGAGAATGAAGCTGACGTCACCCTGCCTATCGAACGGCGCGATCGCTAGCATGAACACAAGCACGACAATGACCACCGGCAGGCCAAATTTGATCGCCCGGATCACCGCATCGTGCCGGCTGCCAGGCTCCGCCCAGTGGCGCTTGATCTCCTGCTTTCGATTGGCGGCTTCAGACAAGGCGATTCGGCCTATCCATGCGCGAAAATATCGTCTTCCGCCCAACCCGCGAGGTCGAGCAGCGCGCGGGCGGGAAGGAAGTCGAAGCAGGCTTGGGCCAGTTCCATGCGATTCTCGCGCAGCGAGCCGCTGATCGAGCTGTTCCTTCAACCGATGAAGGTAGCGCACGTCGCTGGCGGCATATTCGCGCTGTGCGTCGTTGATCTCCGGCGCTCCCCAGTCGCTGGTCTGCTGCTGCTTTGACAGGTCAGTGCCAAGCAGCTCCTTGACCAGCTCCTTCAGGCCATGGCGGTCGGTGTAGGTTCGAATCAGTTTCGAGGCGGTCCGCGTGCAGTAAAGCGGCGTCGCCATGATCCCGAGATAGGCCCGGATAATTGCGACGTCGAAGCGGGCGAAATGATAGAGCTTGAGCCGCTCCGGATCGGCCAGGAGCGCCTTGAGGTTGGGCGCGGCATAGTCGCTGTCGGGGCCAAAGCGAACCAGATGCTCGTGCGGCGACCCGTCGCTTAACTGCACCAGGCACAGCCGATCGCGGCCCGGGATGAGGCCCATGGCCTCGGTATCGATCGCAATCGTCGCGCCCGGCGCGAACAGGTCGCCAGAGGGAAGGTCTTCTTCGTGGAAATGGATCGCCATGACAGTCCCGGTCTTCTACTGGCCGGCACCGCCTGAACCGGCGGTGACGGCATCGATTTTCTGCTTCTCTAGTCGCATCGGGGTGGCGCTTGCCAGCCTTAACCATGGAGTCTCTAGGATAAGCGCCAATTTTCCTGTAGAGACTCGCACCGTGCGCGCGGACCTATCTCGCGAGCACGGCCGGTTGCGCCATTGGCCCAGCGCGTTGGTTTTTTTGATTTTGGGGCACGAGAGAGTTTAGATTTCATGGGTTTCGATCGAGGGCGTAAGGGTGACCGCGGTGGTCGCGGCCGTGACAAGCGCGACAGTTTCGGTGGTGGTGAAGAGTTCGCAGGCGCAGGCTTTGACCGTGGTTTCGGTGACCGTGGCGGCTTTGCCGGTCCTGGCGGCGGCGGTGGCTTCGGTGATCGCGGTGGCGGTGGCGGTGGCTATCGCGGCAGTGGCGGCGGCGGCTATGGCGGCGGCGGCGGTGGCGGCTTCCGTGGAGGCGGCGGCGGTGGCGGCGGTTTCCGCGGCGGCGGTGCGGGTGGCGGAATGCCTCCCCAGGTCGTTGGCGAAGGCAAGGGCGTCGTCAAATTCTTCAATCCGCAGAAGGGCTTTGGCTTCATCGTCCGTGACGATGGCGGCGAAGATGTGTTCGTCCACATTTCGGCAGTCGAGCAGGCGGGTCTGACTGACCTTGCCGACGGCCAGCCGCTGGAGTTCACGCTGGTCGATCGCGGCGGGCGCGTCTCGGCGACCAACCTCAAGATCGATGGCGAGCCGATGGAAGTCGTGCGCTCCGCGGCTCCGCGCGAAGGCGGCCGTGAGGGCGGCGGCTGCCGGTGGCGGCCGCAGCGTCAGCTGACCGGCGAAAAGGCTCAGGGCACCGTCAAATTCTTCAATTCCATGAAGGGCTTCGGCTTCATCAGCCGTGACGACGGCCAACCTGATGCGTTCGTTCACATCTCGGCGGTCGAGCGCGCCGGCCTGCCAACGATCAACGAAGGCGACCGGTTCGAGTTCGACATCGAAGTCGACCGGCGCGGCAAATATGCGGCGGTGAACCTTCAGCCGCTGCAATAACGCTTTCTTCTGAGCGGGGACAAAGGCCCGTCCGGCGTCATGCCGGGCGGGCTTTTTCATGTTCGGTCAAGTCGCCAATGCCAGCAGCGTTTCAACGCGGTCGGCCTCGTGCGCCGGCTTGTCGGTCCGGATGCGGCTGATCCGCGGGAAGCGCATGGCCAGCCCGGATTTGTGCCGGGTCGACCGGTGGATCGAATCGAAAGCAACCTCAAGCACCAGGCTCCGCTCAACCTCACGCACTGGGCCAAAGCGGTTGACGGTATGGTGTGCGGACGAACCGGTCGAGCCACTTCAACTCCTCGTCAGTGAACCCGAAATAGGCCTTGCCGACCGGCAACAGGTCACCTTCGCCGGTCCAGCACCCAAAGGTATAGTCGCTATAATAGCTCGACCGTTTGCCGGAACCGCGCTGGGCGTACATCAACACACAGTCGGCGGTCAGCGGATCGCGCTTCCATTTATACCACAGGCCCGTTCGACGACCTGCGACATAGGGCGAATCGCGGCGTTTCAGCATCATTCCCTCGACGCCCTCCTCGCGGACGCCCAGCCGCATTTCCTCGAGCGCCTCGAAACTGCCGGCCTCGATCAGCTGCGACAGGTCGAACCGCTCGGGCTCGAGCCGATCCATGAATGCTTCCAGGCGAAACCGGCGATCGCTCCAGGCCAGCGGGCGCAGATCCTCCTCGCCGTCGAACAGGATGTCGTAGAGCCGGACGAACGCCGGAAATTGCCCTTGCATCTTGCTGCTGACATTCTTGCGGCCAAGCCGCTGCTGGAGCGCGTTGAAACTGGCCGCCGCGCCGCCTTGCGCCTCCCCGCGAACCAGTAACTCGCCGTCGAGCACAGACGGTACGGCGAAGGCCGAAGCGATGTCGGGAAAGCTGGCGCTGATGTCGTCGCCGGTCCGACTGTACAGCCGGGTCTGGCCAGAGACATGAACCAGCTGGACACGGATGCCGTCCCATTTCCATTCCGCGGCATAATCGTCGAGCGAGACCCGCACCTCGTCCAACGGATGCGCAAGCATGAACGGCCGGAATATCGGCACGTCCCTGGCGATCGGTTGCGGCCCCTTGCCCTCACCCCATTCGAACAGCTCGCGATAAGGCGGCCGCAAGCCGTGCCAGACCTCCTCGACCTCATCGACATCAAGGCCGAACGCGTCTGCCATCGCTTGCTTGGCCAATCTGGCGGATATTCCGACCCGCAGCGCCCCGGTCGCCAGCTTGAGCAGCGCGAATCGCCCCGATGCATCGAGATGGTCGAGCATCGAGGCAAGCGCCATGGGTGCATCCGAACGGCTGGCAAGGCGCAGTCGCTCGACGGCGTCGGAAATGCGGATCGTGCCGTCGTCGAGTTCGCCATCCTGGCCCTCCGGTGCCGGCCACAGCAGCGACACGGTTTCGGCCATGTCGCCGACATAGTCGCGGCTCATGGCGAGCAGAACCGGGTCGACCCGTTCCTCGGCAAGCGCCCGGACTTGGGCCGGCTTGACCGCCGGAATATCGAGCGTCCCGGTCAACGCGGCGAGAGCAATTCCGCGGTCCGGGTCGGGTGTTTCCTTAAGATAGTCGCCGATCAGCCTGAGCTTGCTGTTGCGCGAGCGGGTGTAGACGAGGTCGTCCAGCAGCTGGGAAAAGGCGCGCATGGCCCCGCAACAATGCGCGAGGCACCATGTGGATGCCTAGTGAATCCTTACCGCCAGCGCCGCGAGGATCGATTCGCGGTCGTGCGCCGCATCCTCGCTCATCAGCGCCTCGTCCATATGCTCAAGGCAGGCGCGCGTCGCCGCGACATGGCCCGGCATCAAGGCATGGTGAGCGCCATAATCGGCAAGGCCTTCGAGAGCGGCGAGGCCATGTTCCGCGGCCATTGCCCGGATCGCCTCCATCTTCGCGCAAATGTCGACAGGCTTCAGCCGCGCGACGCGCTCTTCGATCTCCGCAATTCGGTCGCCGATGCGGATGCGGACAATATTGAGCGAATCGAGCGCGGCCATGGGTGATTCTCCGTTCACCGGGAAAGCCTCGCCCAAAATGGTTAACGGTGAGTCAAAGCGCTGGAACTGGCCGCCAAACTTGACAAAGGAAGCCGTGCTCGTCATGGAGCCGCGGTTCGGGCGGTGCCTTACGGCCCGCCTTCATTTTTTCTAGCGCAACAGGATTTTCGCGATGGCCAAGCCGGCAACCGTCAAGATCAAGCTCGTCAGCTCCGCCGACACGGGCTTCTTCTATGTGACCAAGAAGAACCCGCGCAACCAGACCGAGAAGATGTCGTTCCGCAAGTACGACCCGGTCGCGCGCAAGCACGTCGAGTTCAAGGAAGCCAAGATCAAGTGACCCGCTAGGGTCATCCCCGCGTGAGCGGGGATCCAGGCTCGATCATTCGGGGCGGTTCCGCTAGGCGGGGCCGCCCCGATGCTTTTTGAGCGAGCGAGAATGGCCGGATGCCGTCCGGTTTTCGAATCCATCGGTGCGTGGAAATGGAGCGGGCGAAGGGATTCGAACCCTCGACCCCAACCTTGGCAAGGTTGTGCTCTACCCCTGAGCTACGCCCGCTCGACTCGGCGGACCGGAGGATGTCCCGGTCGGGTGGAGCGGGCAGCTAGCAACTCACTCCGCAAGCCACGCAACCCCTAACCGCCCGGCCTTGCCCGTCGCTGTGCGCTAGGCCCATATGCGCAAGGCCATCGGACGAGGAGCAAGGCGTGGCGACACTGGGCGTGACCGAGGACGAGCGCGCGGCGATCGAACGGTTCCAGCGCGAGGTCGTCGAGCCGTCGATGGCCAACCTCGTCATCCTCGATTTCTGGGCCGAATGGTGCGGGCCCTGCAAGCAGCTCGGCCCGGTGCTCGAAAAGGTCGCCGCGGACTATGCCGACAAGGGCGTGGTGCTGGCCAAGATCGACGTCGAGAGCGACAAGTTCATCGCCGCCCAATTCCAGATCAAGTCGATCCCGACCGTCTACGCTTTCTTCCAGGGTCAGCCGGTCGCCGACCTTACCAATTACCGCACCGAGGCGCAGCTGAAGCGGATTCTCGACCAATTGCTCGGCCAGTTGCCGGTCAAGGGCGAGGCGCAGGACCTGGCCGCCCAGGTCGAGCCGCTGATGGCGATGGGCGAGCAAGTGCTGGGCGATGGCGACGCGCCGCGGGCGGAGTCCATCTTCAGCCAGATCCGAGACATGGATCCGGACAATCCCGCAGTGATCGGCGGCCTGGCCCGTGCGATGATCGCCGCCGACAAGAGCGCCGAGGCGCGGGCATTGCTCGATTCCCTGTCCGACGAAGATGCCAAGCACCCCGCGATCGGCCGGGCGCGGGCCGCACTGGAAGTGGCGACAGCTCCTCCGGCCGATGTGTCGGCCGAGGAAGCCCGACTGAAGGCCAATCCCGACGACCATGAGGCGCGCTTTGCGATCGCGCAGGCGCGTATGGCGGCCGGCGACCGCGACGCTGCCGCGGATGAATTGCTGGAGATCATCGCTCGCGACCGCGACTGGAACGAAGGCGCGGCTCGGACCCGCTTGCTGCAGATGCATGGAAGCGGCCGGCCTGGAGGATCACGTGGGCGCGGGCGCAGCGCCGCCGGCTGTCGGCATTGCTTTTCACATGATGGGCGCCAAGCCCGCACGAATTCCCTTGTTCCCGCTGGCGGGGGCGATCCTGCTTCCGCGTGCCCAGCTGCCGCTGCATATTTTCGAGCCGCGCTATCGCGAAATGGTACGCGACGCGCTCGCCGGGCAGGGCCGGATTGGAATGATCCAGCCCCTGCCGACCTTAGGTGAAGGCGAAAACGCGCAGGCGAGCCCGTGCCCCTGTTCCACACCGGCTGCCTGGGGGAGATCGTTGCGGTCGAGGAGCTGGATGATGGGCGTTTCAATATCGTGCTCCATGGGTCGAGCCGCTTCCGGCTGATTGCCGAACGCGATCTCGGCACGGCCTATCGCCAGGCCGACGTCGACCTGGCCGCATTCGACGATTCGCGACCCGCCGCCGCTAGCGCTCGCCCAGCGCGCCGACGTCGAGCGGGAAGCCCGAAGGTTCGGCGATGCGCTCGGGCTGGCGGTCGACTGGGCGGCGGTCGGGCAGCTGGACGACGAAATGCTGGTCAATGCCATCGCCCAGGTCGCGCCGTTCGATGTCGGCGCCAAGCAGGCGCTGCTCGAGGAGCCGACGCTGGCCGGCCGCGCCGACCTGGTTGTCCAGCTGATGCAATTCCAGCGCCTTGCGCCGGGCGGTGCGGACGTCGGACAGACGCTGCAGTAAAGCTAGATTGGCAGTCCGCGCAGCAGCAGCGGCAGGTCGCCGCTGGTGCCCCGTGCCTCGGCCATCAGCCGTTCCTTGACCGGGCCGATGCGGTTGATGAGGCCCATCCCGAAGCGCCGGACCCGGGACGCGGTCTTGCCGGGGATCCCGTAAATTCGGGTCAGGCTGTCGGTAGCCAGGCTGACCATGAAGGTGTCGAGGCTCCGCCAGCGTTGATAGCGGGTCAGCAGCTGCTGGTCGCCGAGATCGAGCCCAAGCCGGGCGCCTTCGACCAGTACCTGTGCCAACGCCGCCGCGTCGCGATAGCCGAGGTTGACCCCCTGGCCGGCGATCGGATGGATGCCATGGGCGGCATCGCCGACGAGCGCGAGCCGGTGATCGGTGATTCGCGCGGCATGGTGAAAGCCGAGCGGATAGGTCGAGCGCGGGGCCAGCAGCCCAATCTTGCCGAGGAAGCCGCCCATCGCCGCTTCTGCCTCGGCCGCGAAATCGCGTCGCTGAGCGACAGGAAGCCGGCCGCGTCCTCGGTGCGACACTGACCAGACGATCGCCGAGCGATGGCCGTCGCCGTCGTCGGTCATCGGCAGCAGCGCGAACGGGCCCTGCGGGATAGAAAATCTCATAGGCGACATTGTCGTGCGGCCGCTCGTGCCGAAGCGTCGAGACGATCGCCGCATGATCATATTTCCAGCGAGCGACGCGGATCCCGGCGGCCTCGCGCATCGGCGAGTTGCGCCCTTCGGCAGCGACCAGCAGCGGCGCTCCGATCGTCCGCCCGTCTTCAAGACGCACCGTTACGCCGATATCGCCCCGCTCGACAGCTGCCGCCTTGGCCTTCCACATCAGCCAGACATTCCTGCCCGCTCTCGGCCCGGGCCAGCAGCGCCGCGCGCAAATGGCGGTTCTCGTTCATCCAGCCCAAGGGTTCGTCATCGTCGCCCGGATCGAACGCCAGCCCGCCGGGATCGAGCCCGTCGGCGACCTCGATCCGGCGGATCGGGCAGCCCGGCGCGGGGAAATGATCGCTGATCCCGATCGTGTCGAACATCCGCTTCGACGAGGAGCTAAGCGCGCTGGTGCGGCCGTCGAACGCAGCGTCCTTGCGCAGCGTCGGGATCGGCCGGATCGACGACGATCGAGGAAAGCCCGCTGGAATCCAGCGCCGCGGCAAGCGCCAGGCCGACCAGGCCACCGCCCAAGATGATCACGTCTGCTCGGTCCATGCGCCCTCCCTAGTCGTCGCATCGAAGCGAGGGAAGTCTTGCCCCGGAGTCCGGCGACAGGCACTATAGCGCGCAGCATCAAGGCCGGGGGAAGTGACGTCATGGCGACCGCCGCACAGCGGGCACAGAAGAAGGATTTGGGACCAGACTGGCGCGAAACGCTGGCGGCCTCGATCCGCAGCTTCGTGCGGCGCACCGTCGGGCTTGCCCTGATCGGCCTGTCGGTTGCGCTTGGCGTTGCGCTGGTCACCCATTCGAGCGTCGATCCCAGCTTCACGACCGCTGCCGGCGGGACCGCCCGACCAATTGGCTCGGCCCATTCGGCGCCTATGCCAGCGATGCGCTGCTGTTCCTGTTCGGGCCTGCCGTCGGCGCTGTTCCTGCCGCTGGTCGCGCTGATCGGGCTTCGAATGGTGCGCGGCGTCGATACCGGCCCGATGCGGCGGGCGCTGCTGGTTGCCGCGCTGGGCGTCGCGCTGATCGGGATCGCGCTCGGACTTTACGCCGGATCCGCGGTGTCCGGCCTTCCCGCCGGCTATGGCGGGGCGCTGGGCCTCGCCGGGGCCTATGGCGTCGACTGCCGCGGTGCGGCTGGTCGGCAATCCGTCGATCGAAGGGCCGTTGCGGCTGGCGCTGATGGCGATCCTGACATTGAGCGGATTCGTCGTCGGCTGGTTCGCGCTCGGCATTCGGCCGGAGGAGAAGCAATGGGCGGCGGATAAGCTGCGCCGCGACACCAGCCCGGCGCCACGGCCCCGCCGCAGCCGCGAGGTGCTGGCCGACGAAGAGGAAGGCATCGCCGCTCCGCCGCGGTCGCGCCCGGCGGTTGCCGTGGCCGACCCGGCCCGGCCGATCGCTGCCGCCGCCAAGGGCGCGCCGAAGCGAGGGCAAGGCGGGCGCGCTGCCCGGCCAGGCGAGCCTCGCGCTCGGCGACAATTACCAGCTGCCTTCGCATCGAACTGCTGGCCAAGCCGCCGGAGAAGCCCAAGGGCAAGATCGACCGCGCCGGCCTGGAGCGCAACGCCCGCCTGCTCGAAAGCGTGCTGGAGGATTTCCACGTCCGCGGCGACATCGTCGAGGTCCGCCCGGGGCCGGTGGTCACCATGTACGAGCTGGAGCCGGCCAGCGGAATCAAGGCCAGCCGGGTCATCCAGCTGGCCGACGACATCGCCCGCAACATGTCGGCGCTGTCGGCGCGCGTCGCCACCATCCCCGGCCGGAGCGTGATCGGCATCGAGCTTCCCAACCAGAAGCGCGAGACGGTCAGCCTGAGCGAGCTGATCGGCAGCCAGGCGTTCGAAGACCAGAACATGTCGCTGCCGCTGATCCTGGGAAAGAATATCTCGGGCGATCCGGTCATCGCCGACCTCGCGCCGATGCCGCACCTGCTCGTCGCCGGCACCACCGGATCGGGCAAGTCGGTCGGCCTCAACTGCATGATCCTGTCGCTTGCTCTACCGGATGAGCCCGGACGAATGCCGGCTGATCATGATCGATCCGAAGATGCTCGAGCTCAGCATCTACGACGACATCCCGCACCTGCTGTCGCCGGTGGTGACCGAGCCGGGCAAGGCGATCCGCGCGCTCAAATGGACCGTCGAGCAGATGGAGGAGCGCTACCGGATGATGGCCAGCCTCGGCGTTCGCCAGCTGGCCAGCTTCAACGCCAAGGTGCGCGACGCCAAGGCCAAGGGCTCGCAGGCTCGGACGGCGGGTCCAGACCGGCTACGACGCCGACACCGGCCAGCCGGTCTATGAGACCGAAGAGCTGGAATATGAGGTGCTGCCGCAGATCGTCGTCGTGGTCGACGAACTCGCCGACCTGATGATGACCGCCGGCAAGGAGGTCGAGTTCCTGATCCAGCGGCTGGCGCAGAAGGCGCGCGCGGCCGGCATTCACCTGATCATGGCGACCCAGCGGCCGTCGGTCGACGTCATCACCGGCGTGATCAAGGCGAACCTGCCGACCCGCATCAGCTTCCAGGTGACCAGCAAGATCGACAGCCGGACCATCCTTGGCGAGCAGGGCGCCGAGCAGCTGCTGGGCAAGGGCGACATGCTCTACATGCCCGGCGGCAAGCAGATCATCCGCGTCCACGGCCCGTTCGTCAGCGACGAGGAGGTGCGCGCGGTTGCCGACCATTGGCGCAAGCAGGGCGTCCCCGATTACAACCAGGCGGTCACCGAGGAGCCCGAGGACGGCGGCTATCTGTTCGACGGCCAGCCGGTCGGCGACGACGATCCCGAGACCCAGCTCTATCGCAAGGCGATCCAGATCGTCGCCGAAAGCCAGAAGGCCTCGACCAGCTACCTCCAGCGCCAGCTCCGCGTCGGCTACAACAGCGCGGCCCGGCTGATCGAGCGGATGGAGAAGGACGGGCTGGTCGGCCAACCCGACCATGTCGGCCGCCGCGAGGTGCTGATCGACACCGACGGCCATCCGATCTGACCGCTGTCAAACCTGAACCGCAGGGAACCGGCGGGTTCAGGGCGCATTCAATGCCCAAACGCCAACTCTGGCGGCAAATAATCAGGAGTTTGTAGATGAGTTTCGCCAACAGTTTCGCGCGCGCCGCTCGTTCCGGTTGCAATAGTTGCGGCGGCCGTGGCCCCAGCACCCGCGGCGACATCGGGAGAGCTGAAGGCGGTCGAAGCGAGCCTTGCCGCGACGCAGTCGATGACCGCCGACTTCCTGCAGACCGACGGCAAGGGCCGGCAGATGGCCGGAACGCTGAGCCTCAAGCGGCCGGGCAAGATCCGCTTCGCGTATGGCGGCGGGGTCAACATGCTGCTGGTCGCCAACGGCAAGACGCTGAGCTTCATCGACTATGACGTTGGGCAGAAGTCGAGCTGGCCGATCGCCAAGTCGCCGCTGGCGGTGCTGCTCTCGCCCAATCCGGACCTTGGTCGAATCGCCCGGATCGTGCCGAGCGAGAGCCCGAACGTCGTCGTGGTCCGCGCCCGCGATGCGCGCCGGCCCGAGTTCGGCACGCTGGTGATGGCCTTCCAGCGAGCACGCCGGCGCGCCGGGCGGCTTGCGCCTGGAAGGCTGGACCGCGATCGACGCGCAGAACAAGAAGACCACCGTCCGACTGTCGAACCAGCGCTACAATGTCGCGGTGCCCGACAGCGCCTTCACCTATGCCGAACCGAAGCGGAAAAAAGCGTAGCAATCGAAAACGGTTAATGCTGGCGACAGTTTTGCCGGTTTATATAGGAGCGTGATCGTCGCATAGCCGGGGTTTCCCCCTGTTACCCGGGTCAATCGGCGATTACCTTGCGTGACGAACGCTTGGTCGGCCCTTGCTCCATGCCCCCGGAGCAAGGGCCTTTTGCATGTCAGTCCGGGGGACTGACATGCAAAAGGCCCTCCTTCACACGGCCGTCATAGAGCGCTACAGGACCTTCCGTGACCACGCTCAAGATCGCTTCCTGGAACATCAATTCGGTGCGCGCCCGCGCGACCATCGTCGAGCGCCTGCTCGACGAAGAGCAGCCCGACATCCTCTGCCTGCAGGAAACCAAGGCGCAGGACCATGTCTTTCCCGGCCGACCTGTTTCACTCGCGCGGCTACGTCCATCACGAGCTCAATGGCCAGAAGATGCATCATGGCGTCGCGATCCTCGTCGCGACTGCCGCTTGCGCGACGCCGGCCGCCACGACTGGCAGGACAATGGCGAGGCTCGTCACGTCGGTGTCCGGCTCGAGTGCGGCATCCGGCTGGAGAATGTCTACATCCCGGCCGGCGGCGATGTCCCCGACCGCGACCTCAACCCGAAATTCGGCCAGAAGCTCGACTTCATCGAACGCATGACCCGCTGGTCGGAAAAGTTGGCTGAGCCGACTTTGATCGTCGGCGACTTCAACATCGCGCCGCTGGAATGCGACGTCTGGAGCCACAAGGCGCTGCTCGACGTCGTCAGCCACACGCCGATCGAGGTCGAAACACTCGAGCCGCCTGCAGGCAGGCGCATGACTGGGTCGACCTCGGCCGCCGCTTCATTCCGGCGCCGGAGCGCAATTTCACCTGGTGGAGCTACCGCGCCCAGGACTGGGCGGCGAGCGACCGCGGCCGCCGGCTCGACCATATGTGGGCTTCGCCCCAGCTTGCGCCGCAGGCGACGGCGCATCGCGTGCTCGAGCCCTGCCGCGGATGGGAGCGGCCGTCGGATCATGTTCCGCTGATCCTGGAGCTCGACGTGTGAGCGAGACCTCGCCGATCGAGCGGGCAATCGCTGCGCTTCAGGCGGGACGGCCGGTCAAAGTCGGCAAGGCCACCGTTCTGTCGGTCGAAACCGCCAGCAAAGCGATGCTCGAGCTGGTCGATCCCGACGGATGCGCGCCAATGCTTCTCAGCGGCGCCCGAGCGATGGCGCTCGGCCTCGGCAACGCGCATGACGCCGCCGGACGAATCGGGCCGGTGGAAGTTCGCCATTGCGACTGGCTCGACCGCGAATGCGGCGCGGGCGCTCGCCGACCCAGCGCGAGATTTCGACCGCGGGCCGATCGGGCCGTTGGAGGCCATCCCCGTCGACCAACCCGACTGCGCCCGGGCGGCACTGACGCTGGCGCGATTGGCGGGCTTGTTGCCGGCGCTTTGGCTGGTCGATGCCGAAACCAACATTGGAATCGACCCGGCAGCGATCGTCGAAGCCACCGAAGCGCCGGTGGCGACGATCGTTGCCCGGGCCAAGCTGCCGCTGGACGATCTGCCGCCTAGCCAGATGGTCGCTTTCCGCGACCCGGCCAGCGGCGAGGAGCATGTCGCGCTGGTGGTCGGCGCCTTCGGCGGGAAAGCCGCCGCTCATCCGCCTGCACAGCGAATGCCTGACCGGCGACGTGTTCGGCAGCCTCAAATGCGACTGCGGGCCGCAGCTCAAGGAGGCGCTCAGGATCCTGGGCGCGGCGGGCGGCGGCGTACTGCTCTACCTTCGCCAGGAGGGTCGCGGCATTGGCCTTGCCAACAAGTTGCGAGCCTATGCGCTTCAGGACCGTGGCCTTGACACGGTCGATGCCAATCGCCGGCTTGGGCTTCGCCGACGATGAGCGCAACTATGCCATGGCCGCAGCGATGCTTCGAGCGTTGGGGATCGATCGGGTACGGGTGCTCACCAACAACCCTGGCAAGATCGGCGGCCTCGAGCATGAGGGGATCGAGGTGATCGAGCGGGTTGCCGCATCATATGCCGATCAATCCGCACAATGCCGACTATCTTGCGACCAAGAGCAAGCGCAGCGGCCATCTCGATTAGCCGCAGCGTTGAGGGCCGATGTGCTCAGTCCTCAAACAAGGCCGATCCCACCCGTATCAGGGTCGCGCCGAGCATGACCGCGGCTGGATAATCGCTGGACATTCCCATGCTGAGCCCGCTGACGCCATGACGCCGCGCCAGCTCGCCGAGAAGCGCGAAATAAGGGCCGGGCTGAGCGTCCAGCGGCGGCATCGCCATCAACCCGGCCAGCGGCAATGGCGAAGCACGGACCTCATCAAGAAATGCGGGCAGGTCGGCAATTGCCAATCCGCCTTTCTGCTCCTCCGCGCCGATGTTTACCTGGACATATACGTCTGGATAACGGCCCGCTTTCGCGCCCGCCGCAGGCCAGTGCCTCGAGCAGCGAAGGGCGGTCGAGCGAATGGATGACGTCGAACAGTTCGACCGCTTCGACGGCCTTGTTCGATTGAAGCCGGCCGATCATGTGCAGCTTGATCCCGGGATGCGCGGACCGGAGTGAGGGCCACTTCTCCGCCGCCTCGGCAACTCGATTTTCGCCGAAGTCCGTGACGCCGGCGGCGATTAGCGGCTGGATCTCGTCAAAGCTGCGCTGCTTGGTCACCGCAACCAGGGTCACGTCGCCCGGATTACGCCGAGCTGCCTTGGCTGCGCGTGCGATCGACAAGCGCACGTTGGCGAGGCGGGTTGCGGCGTCGGTCATGCCGCGCGCTATAGGAAGCCGCATGGCAGCGAACCAGCCCTTATGGCCGCGCGACTGGCTGATGACCGACGAGCGGATGGGCGATCGATTGTGGGAAGCGATCGGCCGAGTTCCGACCGGCACTGGGGGGATCGTCTTTCGTCACTATTCGCTCGATCCAGCCAATCGTCTGGAACTCGGCAAGCGAGTGGCCGCGATGGCGAATGAGCGGAATCTGATTCTTGCGGTTGGCAGAGATCCCCTGCTCGCGCAGCAATTGGGGGCGCGGCTTGTGCATAATCCATCGGAAGCCAGTCCGGGCCAATTCTCCTGCTCGGTTCATGACGAGCGCGAAGCGCATGCGGCTCGTGAATCCGCCGCAGATCTTGTCTTTATATCGCCGGTCTTTCCGACACGATCGCATCCGGGTGCAGATGCACTTGGGGTCCAGCGCGCAACGCGGCTCGCCGAGATTGCCGGGTGCCCGGTCATTGCGCTTGGCGGAATGACATTTGGTAAATTCTGGGAACTAGGCCCCGCATTTCACGGGTGGGCGGGGATCGATGCCTGGTTGGAAATTTAAGCTTTTACGCGATCAGAATTTGAAAGCGGTGCCGACGTAGACGGCCTTGCTGTCGCGATGTTCTTCGGCCAGTGCCGGGATTTGGTCACGCTCGACCTTGTATCGAACGCCGCCGGTCAAAGCGATATTGCGGCTGATGCTGTAGGAACCGCCGACATCGACCGACATGCTGTCCGGACGTGCCAGCGGAGCAACGCGACTATCGTTGCGCTCGCCGCCGACCGCAACTCGGCCGGTAAACTTCTTCAAATTGTAGCTGACGCCGACCACGGCGGTTTCACGCGTGCCGATCACCGGATCGGGACTGCTCGAGCGAGCTACATCGCCGGCGATGGCAAAGCGCTTCCAGCCCACCGCAAGGCCGAGGTCATATTGTGCCGGCGCCAATCCGGTCGGAGCTGAGGCAACCGCAACCTCAACCGGCCGTGCCGGAGTCGCGGCGCCGCTGGCACGAACCGCGACTCGAAGCTGCGATGGACGGCCCTTCGCCGCTGCGGGCGTGAACTTGAAATCGGCGATCGACGGATTGCGACCGGCGAACATGGCAGCCAGCCGTGGATCAGCAGATGCCGGTGTGAAGGTTGAAATCTTGTCGAAACTCAAGGAGATGGCGGGCGGCCGCTGCTTGGCCGCCGCGGCCAGCCCGATTGCCGGGGTCATCACCATAGCGGCGGCTGCCAGCGCGAGCGCCAGCTTTCCTCCTGCCATGGTTTCCCTGTTGTTCACGAGAAAAAGACTCCTGTTGATCATGGATATAGTCTTCCGAACCTGTCGGTTCCATGACTCAATTCGATTCAGACGCGGCCTGTTGCGCAGAGTCCACAAGATTCGCGCGGCGGCAGCCAAATTCTGTCGCTTGCCGGGACGGTGGCAGCATCTATAACGCCCTTTGAACGACGCCCTTTTGCTCGAAGAGAGAGTTTATGTCCCGTCTGACCCTTTCACTTGCCGCCCTGATCGTCGCTGGCGTCGCCCTTCCTGGGTGCACCAAGAACAGGGAAGTACCGACCGAGCTCGCGCCGTCACGGATGACGTCGATCGGCGTCAACGCCTATCTGTGGCGCGCAGCAGTCGATACCTTGTCTTTCGCCCCGCTGATCACCGCGGACAGCAATGGCGGTGTGATCGTCACCGACTGGTATGCCAACCCGACCACGCCGGGCGAGCGGGTCAAGCTGACCGTGTCGATCATCGACCAGGACCTGCGCGCCGATGCGCTGCGTGTCGCGGCCAGCCGCCAGGTCAACCAGAACGGCGTCTGGGTCGACGCTCCGGTCGCAGCGGCGACGGTCCAGAAGCTTGAGGATATCATCCTGACCCGCGCTCGCGACCTTCGCCGCACCACCGTCGGCGGCTAAGGTTATCGCTTCATGACCGACCGCTTCGATCCGGCGGTTGCCGACCGGCGCTGGCAGCAGCGCTGGGCGGAAGCCGGAAGCTTTCAGGCCGACAGCAACTCGGCCAAGCCGAAGTCCTATGTGCTGGAGATGTTCCCCTATCCGTCGGGGCGCATCCACATGGGCCATGTCCGCAACTACACGATGGGCGACGTGCTGGCCCGGTTCCGCCGGATGCAGGGCTATGAAGTGCTCCATCCGATGGGCTGGGACGCGTTCGGCATGCCGGCCGAAAATGCGGCGATGGAGAAGAAGGTCCATCCTGGCGCCTGGACCCGCCAGAATATCGCCACCATGCGCGAGCAGTTGCAGCGGATCGGCTTCGCGCTCGACTGGAGCCGCGAGCTCGCCACCTGCGAACCCGACTATTACGGCCAGGAACAGGCGCTGTTCCTCGACCTGATGGAAGCGGGCCTCGTCTATCCGCAAGGAAAGCGAGGTCAATTGGGACCCGGTCGACATGACCGTGCTGGCCAACGAGCAGGTGATCGACGGCAAGGGCTGGCGTTCCGGCGCGCCGGTCGAGCGCAAGAAGCTGAGCCAGTGGTTCCTGAAGATCACCGACTTCGCCGAGGAACTGCTCGAAGGCCTCGGCAACGCTCGACCAATGGCCCGACAAGGTCCGGCTGATGCAGGAAAACTGGATCGGCAAGAGCCGCGGCCTGCAATTCTGCTTCCGACTGGCCGGCACTGCACCTGGCGGCGCATGCGACGTCGAAGTGTTCACGACGCGGCCCGACACGATCTTCGGCGCAAGCTTCGTCGCCATCTCGCCAGGCCATCCGATCGCCGAGGCGCTGGCGGCCGAGCGACCCGAGGTCGCCGAGTTCATCGCCGCGGCGCAGGGCGCGGCGGTACCAGCGCCGCCGAGATCGAGACTGCCGAAAAGCTGGGTTTCGATACCGGTCTCGAGGTGATCCACCCGCTCGATCCCGACTGGCGCCTGCCGGTGTGGATCGCGAACTTCGTGCTGATGGACTATGGCACCGGCGCACTGTTCGGCGTGCCCGCACATGACGTGCGCGATTTTGAATTCGCGAGCAAATATCATCTGCCGATCAGGCGCGTGGTCGCCGACGAACGCTGGCTGGTGCCGACGAGCCGGTGGTCGAGGCCGAGACCGGCGACGGCGTCGCGGTCAATTCGCACTTCCTCGACGGCCTGGCGACCGACCAGGCAACCGCCGAGGTCATCAAGCGCGCCGAAGCCGCCGGCTGGGGCCAGGGCAAGACCCAGTATCGCCTGCGCGACTGGGGCGTTTCGCGCCAGCGCTATTGGGGCACGCCGATCCCGATCATCCATTGCGATCAGTGCGGGCCGGTCGGGGTGCCGCGCGACCAGCTGCCGGTGGTGCTGCCCGAGGACGTCAGCTTCGATATTCCCGGCAATCCGCTCGATCGCCATGCCGAGCTGGAACAAGGTCGACTGCCCGAAATGCGGCTGGCCCGGCCCGGCGCGAAACCGACACGCTCGACACATTCGTCGATTCGAGCTGGTATTTCATTCGCTTCGCCAGCCAGCCGGACGACCGCCCGTTCGACCGCGCGGAAGCCGAGAAATGGCTGCCGGTCGGGCAATATATCGGCGGGGTCGAGCATGCGATCCTGCACCTGCTCTACGCCCGCTTCTGGACCCGCGCGCTCGAGCGGATGGGCAAGATCGGGATCAAGGAGCCGTTCAAGGGCCTGTTCACCCAGGGCATGGTGACCCACGAAACCTATGAAAGTCTCGACGGCCGCTGGCTCAACCCGGACGAGGTCGAAGTGGGCGAGGGCAGCGCGCTGATCGAACGCGCGAGCGGCTCCGCCGTGCGGCTCGGCCGGGTCGAGAAAATGTCCAAGTCGAAGAAGAATACGGTCGACCCCGAACCGATCCTCGATCGCTACGGCGCCGACGCCGTTCGCTGGTTCATGCTGTCCGACTCCCCGCCCGAGCGCGATCTCGAATGGTCGGAGAGCGGGATCGAAGGCGCGGCACGCTTCGTCCAGCGCGTCTGGCGGCTGGCCATGGCTCCGGCCGGCAATGAGGGCGACGGACGACGCGTTGCTGCGCAAGCTCCATCGAACCATCGCCGCCGTCGGCGAAGCGATCGAAGGTCTGCAGTTCAACAAGTCGGTGGCGGCGCTCTACGAGCTGACCAGCGCGATCGAGAAGGCGAAGCCATCGGCGACCCGAGACGAGGCGATCCGGACGCTGCTGCTGCTCGTCGCGCCGGGCGCGCCGCATCTGGCCGAGGAAGCCTGGGCGGCGCGTGGGCGAAGCCGGCATGATCGCCGATGCCGCCTGGCCGAGCGTTCGACCCGGCGCTGCTGATCGATGACGAAGTGACGATCGCCGTACAGGTCAACGGCAAGCTTCGCGAAACGATGACCGCGCCGCGCGGGATCAGCCGCGAAGATGCCGAGGCGCTCGCTCTGGCCTTGCCCAAGGTCCAGGCGCAGCTTGGCGGTGGAACACCGCGCAAGGTGATTGTGGTTCCCGACCGGCTGGTCAATATCGTCGCATGATCCGCGCGCTTGCCTTGGCGACGATGCTGGCCCTCGGGGCGTGCGGACTTCAGCCAATGTATGCCGGCGGGTCGTCCGGCCAGGTTGCAAGCGGGCTTTCGGCCATCCAGGTCGCACCGATTCCGGAACGGGCCGGGTGGCTGGTGCGAAACGCGCTGGTGGACCGGATGGGCGGCGAGGCCGCCAGTCCGACCTATCGCCTCGAAGTCGAGCTGGACGATAATCTGATCGCATTCGGCATTCGCGGCGACAGCACGACTACCCGCGAACGCCGCACGCTGCGCGCGCGGTATCGGCTGGTCGAGATCGGCACGGGCGAAGTGGTTCTCGATGCCACCGCAGGGTCCGACGCGGGCATCGATGTGGTCAGCTCCGAATATGCGACGGTCGCGGCAGAGCAGACGGCGCAGGAACGGCTTGCCACGATGATTGCCGACCAAATGGTTTCGCGCATCTCTCTCTTCGTCCGCAATCGCGCTTCGAGGCAATGAAGGCCGTCAAAAGCAGCCTGGCGCACTCGCTGGAGCGGCCTGACCCGAGCATTCGCTTCTACCTGTTTCATGGGCCGGATGAGGCGGGATCGCGGGCGCTGGCGATGCGACTGCTCAAAGGGCTTGGCGACGCTGAGAAGTTCATCGTCTCTGGGCCAATCGGTGAAGGCGGACCCTGCTGCCTTGGCCGATGAAGCCGGGGCAATGGCGCTGTTCGGTGGGAAGCGCGCAATATGGGTCGAGCCGGCTGGCGATGAAATTGCCGAAGGTGTCTCCGCTCTGCTTGACGCCGCGGTCAGCGAAAGCGCCGTGGTCGCGCTTGCGGGCTCACTTCGAAAGACGTCGGCATTGTTGAAACTTGCCGAATCCCATCCGGCGGCTCTGGCTCATTGTTCTTATGTTCCCGACGGACGCGACATGGAGCGGATCGTGATCGAGCTGGGGCGGGAAGTTGGGCTGCGCGTCATGCCGGAAATTGCCCAGCGCGTTTCCTCCGCCGCAGCAAACAACCAGGCGATAGCCGCACAGGAGCTTGGCAAATTCGCGCTCTACCTGGGCGCCGACATTTCAAGTCCCAAGGAACTCGACCAGGAAACGCTGGATTTGCTTGGCGCCGATTCTGCCGAGGCCGATCTGATCCGGCTGGGCGACCTGGCGCTGGCCGGGAGGATGGACGACTTGCTCGAAGAGTTGGGACGATTGCCCAGCGGCGGCAACGAAGCCATTCCCGTGCTTCGCGCGCTGCAGCGCCGACTGCTGATGCTGGCGCCGCTGCGGGCCCGCGTCGAGCAAGGCCAGAGCGTCGACGCCGTCATGACGTCAATGGGTAAGGCGTTGTTCTGGAAGGATAAGCCCTTTGTTCAACGGCTATTGTCGACGTGGTCTGCTGAGCGGCTAGCTGAGGCAGCGACGCGCGTTTCGCGCACTGGAACGGCAAATCATGCTGCGCCCGCTTTCGGACGACGCAGCGCTTGGAGAAACTTTGGTGACGCTGGCGCGCGTTGCCCGGCAGAAGCGCTAGATCGGCTCGCCGCTAAGGCGCTGGCAAATAAGGTCGAGCTGGTCGAGCGTGCTGTAATGCAAAGACACCGAGCCGCCGCTCTTGCCGTGGGTGACTTTGACCCGGATTCCGAGCAGGTCGCTCAATTGCCGCTCGAGTGCCGACAGGTCGGCGTCCATCGGACGAAAATTGCGTGCCGAAGCACGTGCGATGTCATGACCCGCGCCGGGCCGGACCTTCTTTGCCAAATGCTCGGCCTGGCGCACCGATAGATCGCCATCGACGATTTGCTGGGCCAACGCCTCGGGATCTGGAGCGGTAGCGATGGCGCGGGCATGGCCCATGCTGATATCGCCTCGCAACAGCATTAAGCGCACTGGCTCCGGCAAGTCGAGTAACCGAAGCAGATTGGCGACATGGCTGCGCGATTTGCCCACCAGCTTGCCGACCACCTCCTGGCTATGACCGTACCGGCCGATCAGCTGGCGATAGGCCTCCGCCTCTTCGATCGCATTGAGATCCTCGCGCTGGATATTCTCGATGAGCGCGATTTCTGCGCTCGATTCCTCATTCGCCTCGCGGATGAGGGCCGGAATTTCATGGAGCCGCGCCTTCTGCGCCGCGCGCCATCGCCGCTCGCCGGCGATGAGCTCAAAGCCGTCGTCGACAATGCGCACGAGGATGGGCTGGAGCACGCCGCGTTCGGCGATCGAGGCAGCAAGCTCGTCGATTGCCTGCTCATCGAAATGCTGGCGCGGCTGCAAGGGATTCGGCCGAATTCTGCCAATTTCGATTGCTCTCACGCCGCTCGGGGAGGTCCCGCCTTCTGCCCTGACCGGGCGAACCGCCTCGTCGATGAGTGCGCTCAGTCCGCGCCCAAGCCCGGTGGCTTTCTTCATGCGGCCTCCAGTGCAAATTGCGGCAGGCGAGCGATGATTTCGCGAGCAAGCTTGATATAGGCCTCTGATCCTGGGCACTTCAGGTCATAGATCAGCGCCGGCAAGCCATGGCTCGGCGCCTCCGACAGGCGCACGTTGCGCGGCACCACCGTCTCGAAGACGGCACTGCCCAGGCAAGCCCGAACATCCTCGGCGACTTGCTGCGACAGATTGTTGCGCCGGTCGAACATCGTCAATGCGACGCCAAGGATCGAAAGTTGAGGGTTGAACGCGAGCCGGATCCGCTCGACCGTCTGAAGCAATTGGCTGAGGCCCTCGAGCGCAAAGAACTCACACTGCAATGGCACCAGCAACTGTCGTGACGCCACCAGAGCGTTGACGGTCAGCAGGCCCAGCGACGGCGGACAGTCGAGAAGGCATATGTCCCAGCGTCCCGCGGGAACTTCGTCGAATGCCTGCGCCAGCCGATGCGTACGATCATCCATTCCAACCAGCTCGACTTCGGCACCCGACAGGTCGACGGTCGCCGGGACAAGGTCGAGTCGCGGTACCTTGGTTGCAACCGCCGCCTCGCCAATGCTGGTTTCGCCCAGCAGCACGTCATAGCTCGAATGTTCGCGGGCGGCCTGGCCGATGCCAAGCCCCGTGGAGGCATTACCCTGTGGATCGAGATCGATCAGCAGGACTTTCCAGCCGATTGCCGCCAGCGCCGTCGCCAAGTTGATCGCAGTCGTGGTCTTGCCGACCCCGCCCTTCTGATTGGCCACTGCGACGCGGATCATTGCTTTCCCCTCCGCTGGACATGCTCGGCAACGACGATCGCCGCTGCAGGATGTGTCCGGCTTGGAACCAGACGAAAGCTACCCTGCCACGTCGCGCGCGCCTCATCCAGTTCCGAATTCACTGATTCGCCTTTGGGCAAGATCCATTTCGTCTCAGCGTGGGCCAAATGACACGCCATGCCGAACAGCCGACCGAGCCGAGCCACCGCCCGAGCCGTGATGAAGTCGAATTTGCCTTCGACCCGCTCGACCTTTTTCTCCTCAACGACGACCTCATCCAGGCCAAGTCGGTCGATTGCGCGGCGAAGGAAGTCAGCCCGCAGCCGTCGCGGTTCGACGAGGGTCATCGGACTTCCGCTGAGGATGGCGATGACCAGATCCGGGAAGCCCGGGCCCCGATCCAATGTCGCACCAGCTCCCCTCTCCTTGCGCGACGCCGAGAAGCTGCGCCCCGTCGAGAATGTGTCGGTTCCAAAGTTCTGCGACGCTGTTCGGCGCGATCAGGTTCTGTCGGTCATTCTCGGCAAGTAAGAGGTCTGCGTAGAGTTGAAGACGCTCAAATGTTTCACGTGAAACATTGCGACCCGCGGCCGCACTGATCAGCTCGATCATGCAGCGTTGCGCATCAGCGCAAAATGCAATGCCGATAGGGCCGCCGGCGTTATCCCTGGAACGCGCGACGCCTGGTCGAGGTCGGCCGGGCCGGCGAGTTCCAGACGCTCGCGCATTTCATTCGACAGGCCGGGAACCCGGTCGAAGGCGAAACTGAGCGGAATGGCAAGCGCCCGATCCCGAGCGCGAGCTGCAAGCTCGTCCCGCTGCCGCGTCAGGTAAGGAGCATAGATGGCATCGTCGATTGCTTCATCCACAGCCGCAACATCTTGGAGCCGCGTACGAACGGACTCAATAGCATCATCTCGCCTCACCCACTCGGCGAGCGACTTGCGCGCGGTGTCGTCCAGTCCGAGCTCGGTCCCGACCACAGGACATTCAAGCGCGCCCGCCGCCTCGCCCTTTTCCTCAAGACGCTTCTGTACCAATGACTTTTGATCTGCGTCGAGGACGCCCAACTCCATCGCCATCGGGCCCAACCGCGACACCGCATTGTCGGCGCGAAGATGCAGGCGATACTCCGAACGAGCGGTTAGCATGCGATAGGGCTCATTGACGCCCTGCAAAGTCAGGTCGTCGGCCATTACGCCAATGTAGCTGCTGCCGCGATCGAAACGCGCCTCAGGCTGGTCCAGCGCGACGGCGGCGGCATTCAGCCCGGCGACAAGCCCTTGCGCGGCCGCTTCCTCATAACCGGTGGTGCCGTTAAGCTGGCCAGCGAAGAATAGCCCCGAAACCTCGCGATGCTGAAATGTAGGCTCCAGCCGGCGAGGATCGGCAAACTCATATTCGACGGCATAGCCAGGCTGGACGATCTCGGCTCGCTCAAGCCCTTCGATGCTGCGCACCAATTCTGTTTGCACGTCGCTCGGGAGCGAGGTCGAAATGCCGTTGGGGTAGACGAGATGCGTATCGAGGCCTTCAGGCTCGAGGAAAATCTGGTGGCCGTCTCGGTCGCCAAACCGATGCACCTTGTCCTCGATCGAAGGGCAATAGCGCGGCCCTCGGCCCTCAATCGCGCCCGCAAATAGCGGCGATCTGCCCAGCCCCGAGCGAATGACGTCATGACTTCGCTCATTGGTGCGGGTGATTGCGCAAGCAAGCTGAGGCAGCGGATGCGTTGTTGGCGGCCAGTGCCATTGTCCATTGAATTGCGTCGCTCGGTTGCGGCGACGTCCTCGACCAATCGATCGTGCGCCCATCCAGCCGAGGGGGCGTTCCGGTCTTCAGCCGGCCTTGCGCAAGCCCGAGTTCGCGAACCTGCCCTGCCAAGGCACTTGCCGACTGCCCGCCCTGGCGCCCGCCGCTCCACCGTTCCTCGCCTCGAAACATCGTGGCGCCAAGAAAAGTGCCAGTGGCCAGGACGACTGCCCTTGCTTCCATCACCTTTCCGTTTGCCAGCACAACGCCAACAACCGAGTCGCCCTTCAGCCGAAGCCCAGCGGCCTCGCCCTCGACCAGCTGAATCCCGGACCCGCTGACCAGATCGGCCACCGCCTCACGATAAATGCGCCGATCGGCCTGTACGCGGGGACCACGCACTGCACTGCCCTTGCTTGCATTGAGCATTCGGCGATGGATGGCGGCCCGATCGGCCGCCCGCGCCATGATGCCGCCCATTGCGTCGACTTCACGCACCAAATGGCCTTTGCCGACGCCTCCGATCGACGGATTGCACGACATTTGGCCAAGATCGTCCGCGCGGAACGTCAGCAACGCCACGCGCGCTCCACGGCGCGCAGCAGCGCAAGCCGCCTCGCAGCCCGCATGACCTCCACCAATGACGACGACATCGAACATGGCCTGCCATTACAGATAGACCAACGCCCATTCAACGCGCAGATGTTTCACGTGAAACGGGGCGGCTATTTGCCCAGGCAGAAACGTCCGAACAGTGCGTCGAGCAGATCCTCGACACCTGTTCGGCCTGAAATCCGGTCGATGGCGAGTCGAGCGTTTCGCAGCTCCTCGGCAATCAAGACTGGATCGGACAGCTCGCCGGCACGATCGAGCGCCCCCTGCGCCTCGGCCAGTAGATCATGCTGGCGCCGGTCGAGCGCCAATTCGTCGCCCTTCGGAAGCAATTGCCGCGCCTGTTCGATCAGGCTGTTCGTAAGCGCGCCAAGACCCTCGCCCGAAACCACGGATATGCGCAGGCCATCCTGACGCGCCGGTCCCAGATCCGACTTTGGAGAAATCTGGATCAATCCTGCGTGAAGTGGCGCATCACCCGGTGCGCCCAGCCAAAGCAGCAGCTCCGCGCGCTCTGCCTCCCGGCGAGCCCGGTCGACGCCGATCGCTTCGACCGTATCGCCTGATTCGCGCAGTCCGGCGGTATCCACCAGAACGAAGGGTATTCCGCCAATTGCCAATGGAACCTCGATAACATCGCGCGTCGTTCCGGCGATTGGTGTTACAATAGCTCGCTCTGACTGAGCTAAAGCATTGACTAGACTGGATTTTCCGGCATTTGGCGGGCCCGCGACAACGACCCTGATGCCATCCCTCAATGGCTCCACTCGCGGCGCTGCAACCAACTCGGCCATGTCCGCCGCGAGACGCTTGATGTCCGGGGCAAGCTTGGGATCTGCCCGCTCCATCATCCTCATCCGCATAGTCGATCGCGACTTCGGCTCGAGCGGACAAGGCGAGCAACCGCTCCCGCCAATCGTCCAGGCGATTCCGAAGCGCTCCCCCCGCCCGCATCATGGCCGAACGCCGCTGAAGCTCGGTTTCGGCCGTAAGCAGGTCGGCAAGCCCTTCGGCCTCGGTCAGATCGATCCTGCCATTGGCCAGGGCGCGCCGGGTAAATTCGCCGGGCTCGGCCAACCGGACTCCTGGTTGGGCAAGCAATGTCCGCAATCAGCGCGTCGATTGTCGCCCGCCCACCATGGCATTGATATTCAACGATATTCTCGCCCGTGGCGCTGACGGGACCGTCAAACCTCAATACCAACGCTTCGTCGATCAGCGACCCGTCGCGCGGATCGATCAGCCGCCGGAGTGTGGCGCGGCGCGGCTCCGGCAAGTCACCTGCAATCGCGCTTGCCGCGGCAAAGGCGGCGGGACCGCTGGTTCGAACGACGGCGATGGCGGCCGGCGGGCGACCGCTCGACAGGGCGACGATCGTATCCAATGAGCTCACGCCGGCAGCATTCGCAGCCGCGCCCGAGATCCGCAACCGTTCAGACGAACAGCCTGCCCAGTCCAACTTCCGGGTGGATCCAGCCGTCATAGATCATCTTGAACGCCACATAGACGATCACCAGCAGCCCGACATAGGCGATCCAGCGATATCGCTCGATGTAGCGGGCGATCAAATTCGCGGCCAATCCCATCAATGCGACGGCAAAGATCAGGCCGACGATCAGGATGCCCGGATGATCCCGCGCCGCACCGGCAACCGCCAGCACATTGTCGAGGCTCATCGACACGTCGGCGACCGCAACCGCCCAGACCGCCCCGGCAAAGCTCTTTGCCGGCCTGAGGCCCGAATGCTCGTCGCCTACGATTTCCACCGATCCCGGCGACTCCCCGGTGTGCCGTAGATCGCGCCACATGCGCCATGCCACCCACAGCAGCAGCAAGCCGCCGACCAGGATCAGCCCGATGATCTGCAGGAGCTGCGTCACGATCAGCGCGAAGATGATGCGCAGGATCAGCGCGGCCAGTACGCCGATCAGGATCACCTTGCGCCGCTGTTCGGCCGGCAGCCCCGCGGCGAGCGCGCCAACAACGATGGCATTGTCGCCCGCAAGAACCAGGTCGATCATCAATACCTGGACGAAGGCCGAAAAAGCAGCCGGCTCGGTGATGTTGGCGAAGTCCTTGACGATGGCGCCCCAGATATCGGCCGGGCCGCCGAATCCGGTCGAAACGGCCGAAAGCGTCGTCAGCATCAGTTCGAGCAAAATATCCCCCTGTTATCGGCGTTTCCGGTTCCAAGGCGGACCGGCGGATTTTGTTCCCGCTTAAGCGAATCCGAGTGCATTTCTCAAGCCGAGCACATGCTCGCCTCCCACCCAACCTTCGACAATCATGTTGAGCGCGACATAAAGAATAACGGCAAGCCCGATGTAGTTGATCCAGTGATAGCGCTGGATCAGCCGGGCGACGTAGTTGGCCGCCAGGCCCATGAACAGCACCGAAAAGCAGAGGCCGATCACCAGCAAGGCCGGATTATCGCGCGCGATCGATGCCACCAGCAACACATTGTCCAGGCTCATGCTGAGGTCGGCAATAGTGATCTGGATCGCCGCCTGAAGAAAAGTCTTCGTGGCGGGAATGCCTTCGATCTCCCTAGTCGTCGGGTCGTCGATTGCTACCACCGCCGCGGATGCAGCTCCTGCCACATATTGTAGGCTACCCATAGCAACAGCAGGCCACCCGCGAACACCAATCCGGTGATCTTGAGCAGCTGCGTCGCGAGCAGCGCGAAGGTAACGAGGAAGGCGAGCGCCATACCGACGCCGAGCATCAGCACGCGTCGCCGGTCCTTCTCCGGCAAGCCGGAAGCAAGCGAGCCCATGATGACCACATTGTCGCCGGCCATGGTCAAATCGCCGACGATGATCTGGCCTAGCTTGCCAAGCCCGGAGGTGGTGAATACCGCCGAAAAGTTGAGGCTCGAAAGCATGGCGGGATGAACGCTTCCGCCAGGTTACTGGTTCATCGAGGCGAAGAAATCCTCGTTGGACTTGGCATCCTTCATCTTGTCGAGCAGGAACTGCATCGCGTCGACCGTGCCCATCTGCATCAGGATTCGGCGCAGCACCCACATCTTCGACAGTGTGCCCTGTTCGACCAGCAGCTCTTCCTTGCGGGTGCCGGACTTGCCGACGTCGAGCGACGGGAAGATGCGCTTGTCGGCGACCTTGCGGTCGAGCACGATTTCGCTGTTGCCGGTGCCCTTGAACTCTTCGAAAATGACTTCGTCCATCTTGGAGCCGGTATCGATCAGCGCGGTGGCGATGATCGACAGCGATCCGCCTTCCTCGATGTTGCGCGCGGCGCCGAAGAAGCGCTTCGGGCGCTGCAGGGCGTTGGCGTCGACGCCGCCGGTCAGCACCTTGCCCGACGAGGGAACGACGGTGTTGTAGGCGCGGCCGAGGCGGGTGATGGAGTCGAGCAGGATGACGACATCCTTCTTGTGCTCGACCAGGCGCTTGGCCTTCTCGATCACCATTTCGGCGACCTGGACGTGACGCGACGCCGGCTCGTCGAAGGTCGAGCTGATCACCTCGCCGTTGACGCTGCGCTGCATGTCGGTGACTTCCTCGGGCCGCTCGTCGATCAGCAGCACGATCAGGAACACCTCGGGGTGATTGTCGGTGATCGCCTTGGCGATGTTCTGCAGAAGCACGGTCTTGCCGGTGCGCGGCGGAGCGACGATCAGCGCGCGCTGGCCCTTGCCGAGCGGCGAGACGATGTCGATCACGCGGGCCGACTTGTCCTTGACCGTCGGGTCGAGCGTGTCGAGGCGTGAGCTTGCTGTTCGGGATAAAGCGGCGTGAGGTTGTCGAAATTGACCCGGTGGCGAACCGCCTCGGGATCGTCGAAATTGATCTGGGTGACCTTGGTCAGCGCGAAATAGCGCTCGCCGTCCTTGGGCGCGCGAATCTCGCCTTCGATCGTGTCGCCGGTGCGCAGGCCGAAGCGGCGAACGACGTTGGGCGCGACATAGATGTCGTCAGGCCCGGCGAGATAGTTGGCCTCGGGGCTGCGAAGGAAGCCGAACCCGTCATTGAGCACTTCGATCGTGCCCATGCCGTTGATCTCGGCGCCGCTTTCGGCGCGCACCTTGAGGATCGAGAACATCAGGTCCTGCTTGCGCATGGTCGATGCGCCCTCGATCCCCATTTCCTCGGCCATTGCGACGAGGTCGGCGGGGGTTTTCTGTTTGAGGTCCTTGAGATGCATGGAATTAAACTTTCGAACGAAAATATTTTGAAATTTGAAACGCGAACGGCAGGACGCCGCGAATGGGGACGACAGGATGTTGGTCGTACCGGCGAGAATGGGAAATCGGGCCGATACAGCCGTCTTGATCTAGCGCTTAAGTCGCCCGGAGGGGCGAAGTCAACGGCTTAGAAGGGGCGGACGATCACTAATACGACGATCAGGGCAGTGATGATGCCCGGAACCTCGTTCATCAGCCGAAGCTTTTTGTCGTCCAGCTCGCGATGACCGTTTGCAAGCTTGCGGCCGTAGCTTCCGATCCAGCCCTGATAGGCGGTCAGGATCAGAACGAGGAACAGCTTGGCCAGGAACCATGGCGTGCCGAACAGGTTGAGGTGGACCGCCAGCATCAGCCCCAAGCACCCAGACGATCAGCATCGCCGGATTGAGGATGATGGTCCGGGCCTTGTCCTCGCGCTCGATCCACGCCCGGTCCTCGGCCGATCCCGGCGTCGTCGCCTGATGATGGACGTAATAGCGCGGGACGATGAACAGGCCGGCGATCCAGAAAATGACGAAGGTGACGTGCGCGGCCTTCACCCACAGATAGGCCGCGCCCAGAAAACCCTGATATTCCGAAAGCCCCATCCCTAGCCCTTCACCAGCGCGACCAGCTCCTCGACATGCTCGATCGGCGTCGTCTGCTGGATCCCATGGCCCAGGTTGAAGATGTGGGGCCGGTCGGCGAATGCGTCAAGGATGCGGATCACGGCACTGCTGCAGCGGATCCCCGCCGGCAACCAGCGCCAGCGGGTCGAGATTGCCCTGGACCGGCAATCCTGCCGGCAGCTCGCGACTGGCCCAAAGCGGGTCGACCGTCTCGTCGAGCCCGATCGCATCGACCCTTGTCTCAGCCGCATAAGCGCGAAGCTTGCCGCCGGCGCCCTTGGGAAAACCGATAATCGGAGTGTCTGGATGGCGCCCCCGCAATTGGTCGACGATCCAGGCGGTACGGGCAATGACATGCCGCTCGAACTGGGCCGGCGACAGGCTTCCCGCCCAGCTGTCGAACAATTGCACCGCATCGACTCCGGCCTCGATCTGGCGCGACAGATAATCGACGGTGATCGCTGGAGACGATGTCGAGGATTGCGTCCATCTTGCCGGGATCGGAATAGGCCAGCTGGCGCGCTTCGGCCTGGTCGCGGCTGCCCTGGCCGGCGATCATGTAGGTCGCGACGGTCCATGGGCTGCCGGCAAAGCCAAGGAAAGTCGTTTCCGGCGCCAGCTCGGCCTTCACCCGTCGCACCGTCTCATAGATCGGATCGAGCCGTTCCATCTGACGGCGACAGGTCGCGGATCCGTGCATCGAACAGCGGCGGCGACAAGCCGCGGCCCTTCGCCGGCGACGAAAGTCAGGTCCATGCCCATCGCATGCGGGACGACCAGGATGTCGGAAAACAGGATCGCTCCGTCGAAGGGAAACCGACGAAGCGGCTGCAAGCGTGACCTCGGCCGCGGCCTCGGGATCATAGGCCAGGTCGAGGAACCCGCCCTTGGTCGCACGAAGCGCGCGATATTCGGGCAGGTAGCGGCCCGCCTGGCGCATCAGCCACATCGGAGGCGGGTCGCGACGTTCTCCACGAAGCACGGCAAGCAAGGGCTTGTCGGGACGATCGGTCGCTTCTTGGGATGGGTCGGGTAAGGGCGAGGCCACCCTCTATTCTCCCTTATATATATAGATTAGAAGATTGATGAAGTAGATGGAGCGTTGGCAGCGGGATTTAAGCGCGCCTCCCGACTTTGCCAACAGGCGACGATTCGGCGCGAATCGCCAGCATTCGACGAGTCGCTGCAAGACGTCTCCCATGATTCACAGGCTGTGGACGATGTTTTTCCCCTGTGGGTTGAGTCCTGAATCCGCCGCGGGCGAAATCGGACAGATCGAGGCCATTGGGTCATCCCCTACTTCGCGCTACCAGATATGAGGCGACTTTTCCACAGACTTTTCCCCTGGGGCCTTATGTCGTTGATATTGGCCAGTAACAGCCAAATTCGCCGGGCCATGCTAGCGCAGGCCGGGTCTGGACTTCGCCGTCCGCGCGCCCGATTTCGACGAAGATGAGGCCAAGCAGACCTACTCTGGTGATGGTGAGGACCTGGCCCGGCTGCTCGCCGAGGGGAAAGCCAAGTCGGTCGATGCCATGCCGGAAGATTGGGTCATTGGCAGCGACAGCAGCGTCAACGTTGACGGCAGTCCGCTTTTCCAAGCCGCGCGATCGCGATCGAAGCTGCCGCGCACCTGCGCGCCTTTTCCGGCCGGACGATGCTGCTGTCGAGCGCGGTGGCGCTGGCCAAAGGCGGACAGGTCGACTGGAGTCATGTCGAAACCGCCCGGCTCGCCGTACGTCCGCTGAGCGATACATTCATTCAGGGCTACCTCGACGCCGAATGGCCGGAAGTCGGCTATTGCGTCGGCGTGTTTCGAATGGAGGGGCGCGGAGTGACTCTGTTCGAACATGTCGAGGGCAGTTACTTTCACGATTCTTGGAATGCCTTTGCTGCCGTTGCTCGGGGCCTTGCGAGCGCGAGGAGTATTGGAGACGTGAAATCGGGCCCCTATGCCGAAGTCATCGGCGACCCGATCGACCATAGCCTGTCGCCGACGATCCATGGCTTCTGGCTCGAAGCCTTGGGGATCGATGCGACCTATGGCAGGCGCCGGGTCAACCGTGCGGAGCTCCCGGCCTATCTGATGGAGAAGCGTGCCGATCCCAATTGGCGCGGCTCCAATGTGACCATGCCGTTGAAGCTCGACGCCGTCGTGCTGGCCGATGCCGCCGCCGACCGGGCTGTCGCGGCCGGGGCTGCCAATGTGCTGATGATGCGGGAAGGCCAGCTGGTTGCGGCCAATACCGACGTCGGAGCGATTGCCACGCTTCTCGCCCGGCTGCACGAGGCAAAGGCGCGGATGGGAAGCGTCACCTTGCTCGGCAACGGCGGCGCAGCACGGGCAGCGCTGGTCGCGATGAAGCTGGTTGGATTATCGATCGTCCGGATCCAGGCGCGCGACGTGGGGGAAGCGGTGAAGCTGGCGGTCGAATTCGGCCTTGAAGTCGAGCCGGCGCCGTTTACCGCGGAGATCGTCAGTGACGGTCTGATCAATGCAACGCCGCTCGGCATGAACGGGCAGGACTGCCTGAACTGCGATCTTTCGAACATGCCGAAAGGTGGCTGGGTGCTCGACATGGTGACCAACTCCACCGACACACCCCTGATCGCCGCAGCGCGGGAACAGGGACTTTCAGCGATCGACCGGCCTCGAAATGCTGGTCGAACAGGCGGCGACGAGCTTCAAGCTGTTCTTCGACCAGGACCCGCCGCGTGACCGTGACCCGGAACTCTGGCAGAGGCTAAGGCAATGATCACGCTCGCGCTCACCGGGTCGATCGGCATGGGCAAGTCGACCGTTGCCGCCATGTTCGCGGATGCCGGGATCCCAGTATTCGATGCGGACGCGACCGTTCGCGCCTTGCAGGGGCCGGGTGGTCGGCTGGTGCCCCTTATCGAGGCACGGTTTCCAGGTACGACCCGCGATGGCGCCGTCGACCGAGAGGCTTTGTCCGCGGCGGTGCTTGGCGATCGAGACGAGCTGGCGGCACTCGAAGCGATCGTCCACCCTGCGGTGCATCACGAACGGACCCGCTTCATCGTCGAAAATGCGCGACGCTCCGGCACTGTTGTTCGATATCCCGCTGCTATTCGAAACCGGCGGTGACGCAGCCTTCGACAAGGTGATTGTCGTTTCCGCCGCACCCCATTTGCAGCGCGAACGGGTGCTGTCCCGGCCCGGCATGACGAAGGAAAAGTTCGAGCAGATCCTTGCCCGGCAGCTTCCCGACGAGGAAAAGCGATCGAGAGCCGACTTCGTCATCGATACGTCCGGCACCGTGGAACAGACCCGCAGCCAGGTCGCTGAGATCCTGACTTGTCTCGGCCTCGCTGCGGGTGTTTAAGGGGGTCATGCGCGAAATCGTCTTTGACACGGAGACCACGGGCCTATCCCCCGCGGGGGGCGACCGCATGGTCGAAATCGGCTGCGTCGAAATGATCGGCCGGGTCGAAACCGGACGCCATTATCCACTGCTATTTCAATCCCGATCGGCCGATGCCGAGCGAGGCGGAAGCCGTTCACGGCCTCAGCGACATCTTCCTGTCGGACAAGCCGCGCTTTGTCGACAAGGTCGAGGAGCTGCTTGAGTTCATCGGCGATTCGCCGCTGGTCGCGCACAATGCCAGCTTTGACTTCGGCTTCCTGAATCATGAGCTGGAGCGCTGCGGTCGCGGATCCGTCTGCCTGACCCGGATGGTCGACACGCTGGTTCTCGCCCGCTCCCGGCACCCGGGCGCAAAGCACAGCCTCGATGCGCTTTGCACCCGCTATGGGGTCGACCGGTCGCACCGGGTCAAGCATGGCGCGCTGCTCGACGCCCAGCTGCTCGCCCAGGTCTATATCGAACTGACCGGCGGGCGGCAGATCGGGCTCGGCCTGGTTGCCGATACGCCAAGCGTCGGGTCAGCAAACATGCCATCGGTGGCGGCGATGCGAGTCGCCCGGCCGCCGCGCCCCCATTCGGCGGCGCCGGAGGAAGTGGCGCGGCATCGCGCCTTCCTGGCCAAGATTGTGAATCCCTTGTGGGATCGATTCTTCGCTCCCACTTCGGAACGCGGTGCCGCCTGACTCCGTTGGCGCAGGTGCCGCTGGAGGTGAAAGGAGAGCCAAGATGGACATTCGGGTCGCGGGTCATCAGGTCGCAACCGGAGAGTCGCTGCGTTCCCATGTCTCAGATCGGCTGTCGGCGATCGCCGACCGCTATTTCTCCCGTGCCGTGGCCGCCAATGTCACCTTTGGGCGCGGGCCTTATGAGGATTTCACCTGCGACATCGTCGCACCGGTCAACCAGGGCGTCGTGCTCAAATCGTCGAACCGGGCCAATGATGCGCATGTCGCGTTCGATGGCGCTGCCGACAAGATCGAGCGGCAGCTGAAGCGCTATATGGGCCGGCTGCGCGAGCGGCGGGGAGAGGGTGAGAGCGCGGCGATCGAGGAAGATGCCGCCTATACGGTCTTTGCCGCCCCGATCGATGAGGAAGAGCCGATTCCGCCCGCACCCGCGATCGTCGCCGAAACCCGGGTCGATATTCCCGAGGCAAGCGTGTCCGACGCGGTCATGATGCTCGATCTCAGCAACACCAACGCGCTGATGTTCCGCAATCCCAACAGCGGCCAATTTAACATGGTCTATCGCCGGGATGATGGAACCATCGGCTGGGTCGAACCGTCGTCGAAGTGACAATGGCGGCCTTGGTCGGCTAACGGCCATGAAAGCCTTTGTCCGCGCGTGTCCGCCTGTCCTGGAAATCATCCGATGCAGCTTACCCAATTTCTCGACTTCGAAGCGATCCGCGTCGACCTCGCCGCGGGCAACAAGCGCCAGTTGCTGAACCAGCTCGCGCAGATCGCTGCAGCGCGGCTGTCGGTCGATCCGTCGCTGATCGCCGATGCCATCGCCGATCGTGAGCGGTTGGGCTCGACCGGCTTTGGCGGCGGGGTCGCCATCCCGCACGGCAAGCTCGAAAAGCTCGACCGTGTATATGCGCTGGTCGCCCGGCTGGCGGCGCCGATCGACTATAAGGCGATCGACGGCGCGCCGGTTGACCTTGTTTTCCTGCTATTGTCCCCGCCTGATGCCGGCGCAGAACATCTGAAGGCGCTGGCCGCGGTCAGCCGGCTGGTCCGTCATGCCGGGATCGTCGAGAAATTGCGCGGCGCGCGCAGCCGCGACGCAATGGCTGCGGTGCTGATGGGCGCAGAGGAACGCGATGCGGCCTGATACGGCGCCGACGGGGGAGGAGGCGCACTTGCGGGCTCTCGAGGCGCTTTATGCCTCGGCGCCGATCAATCGGATGTTCGAATCCCGGCTGACGCTTCCCGAGGCGGGCCGGAGCGAGATTCGCTTCTCGGTCTCGCCCGATACCTTTCATGCGGCTGGCGCGGCGCATGGCACGCTCTATTTCAAGATGCTCGATGACGCTGCTTTCTATGCCGCCAATGGCCTGGTCAGCGATCGCTTCCTTTTGACCACCGCCTTCAACCTCCACTTCACCAAGCCGATGCGCTCCGGCGAGGCGCGGGCAGAGGGACGGTGGATTTCGGGCAAGCGCCGGGTGTTCGTCGCAGAGGCACGAATCGTCGACTGCGAAGGGGAGGAATGCGCGCGCGGAACGGGGACCTTCATGCGCTCGCACATCGCTCTGTCCGGCCTCGACGGTTACCGCCACGGCTGATGGCGGAGCGGCTTCCGGCACAACTCGAGGCATCGGGGCTGATCCGCCAGGCGGAGGCGGAAGGTGGGTTCGGAACCATCCTTAAACGCGGCGATCCGGATCGCGGAGCGCTCGTCCTGATTGTGACGCGGCGGGGCGATCATCACGCGTTTCTCGAGCGCGCGCTTGGCCCGGATGGCTCCTATCGCTGGCAGCAGGTTGGGCCGGCGGCCGGTGCGGACGCAGAAGCTTTGGCGGATTGGAGCCAAAAACGAGTTCGGTTTGATGAAGATCTATGGCTAATTGAACTGGATATCCCGGACCCGCAACGTTTCATCGCTGAAACAACGTCTAAAGGTTGACCCGCGGGAACCAATCCGAAATCAGGGGCCGCAACAACCAATGCGGGGGGCATCCGCATATCGACATGTAGGTCGTAATTGAGATGCCACGCAGTCGGGGAACCACCCTAGGCGAGAGCTGCATATAACAGCACGCCAACCGGCCGGTTCACCGCCCAAGTGACGGTTTGCATGTTCGTGCCGCTTCGTTCCAGCCTTCTTGGTAATTGCCGCCCTGACCGCTTCTTCGGTCGCTCCGGCCCAGGTTAATCCGGCCGTCGAGCCATTGATTGTCGAAGATTCGAACGATCTTTCAAAAACTTCTGACGCCGCCCCGCTGGCGACTGACGAAGCAACCGATCCGCTGGCTCCCGTTGGGGATGACGCTCAGCCACTAGGCGCGGACGAAATTTCGCCGGGTGCGACCCTGGCGGAGACCGTCGCCAAGTTGCGTAGTTCAGAAGCCGGAAGCCGCGAACTGGAATGCCTCGCCGGCGCCATCTACTTCGAATCCAAGAGCGAGAGCCTGCAAGGCCAGCTTGCGGTCGGCCATGTCATTGCCAACCGGGCCAACTCGGGTCGATTCCCATCCAGCTATTGCGGTGTGGTCTATCAGCGCAGCCAATTCAGCTTTGTCCGCGGCCACTCGATGCCCCATATCCCACGCGCCAGCCAGGACTGGAAGGATGCGGTCGCGATCGCCAAGATCGTCGACCATCGAGCTCCACCCGTCGCCGATGGGCAAGGCGCTGTTCTTCCACGCCCGTCGGGTGTCGCCGGGCTGGAAGCTGACGCGGGTGGGTACGCTCGGCAATCACGTCTTCTACCGTTAGGCCGTTCCACCGATCGAAAGTCATCGCCTTCAATCCTCTGGATTGGCTGCGGCCACCTTTTGTTCTAATGATTGGGAATGGCGTCCAATCCGATTCCCGACTGTTTCATCGACGCTCCGCCGATCGCTGCAGATGTCGCGCGAGGCGTTACCCGGCTGCTTTGCCGGCACGATCTGTTCGCGATGTGCGAAGTGCCGTTGCCCAATGGACGCCGCGCCGACCTGATGGCGATTGGAGCCCGGGGCGAGCTGACGATTGTCGAGATCAAGGTCAGCAAGGCCGACCTGCTCGGTGATCAGAAATGGACCGACTATCTCGAATATTGCGACCGCTTCTTCTGGGCGGTGCCGCAGGACCTGGCGCATCTGCTGGACGAGGCGCGCTTCCTTCCCGACCATGCCGGCCTGATGGTCGCTGACCGCTACGATGCGGCGGTCATTCGAGAGCCTTCGACCCGTCCGCTGGCCCCCGCAAGGCGCAAGGCGGAAACGCTGCGCTTTGCCCGCCGCGCCGCACGGCGGCTGTCGGCCCAGATCGATCCATCGTTGGGCGATGCCTTCTAGTTGATATTCGGCCCGGCGACCGCCTTCTTGGTCGACTTGACCGTATCGATCAGCTTCAGCATTCCGGGATTGCGCGTGTCACGCTTGGCATAGTCGCGCGCGCTATAGCCGGCGGAATGATCGGCCTTGTCGGGATTGGCCCCCGCCTTCAGAAGCAGTTCGACCACTCTCGGCTGGCGCTGCTGCACCGCGACGATCAGTGCGGTTTCGCCGCGCCGGTTGGGCGTGTCGACCCGCGCTCCGAGCCGGACCATATAATCGGCCGCTTCCTCGAAGCCGATACGCGCGGCGATAATCAGCGGCGTGTCGCCCTTTGACATCGCCGATGTTCGGGTCCGCGCCCTTCTTGAGCAGATAGCCAACCCAGTCGAGCTCATGCTTGCGGGTTGCGATGTGTAGCGCGGTATCTCCGTCATAGCCGCGATAATTCACTACTCGCGACGCGGGATCCTCGATCAAGGGAATGGCCTTGGAATTGTCGCCCTCCTCAATGGCCTTGAGGAAAATTTCGCCGTCGGAAGTTGCCCCGAGTTGGGCCAATCCGGGAACGGCCGCCGTCACCAGCGCCATTGCCAACCCTGCCTTGACCCACCCGCGCATCATTTAGTCCCCTGGAAGCATGCCTTGATCTGGCCGCCTTGGCGGACCAAGGCTGAGTTCAACATGAATAGCGCAAAAGCCTTTTGGGAAAAGCCTTTGTCGTCGCTCGACCGCGGCGAGTGGGAGGCGCTGTGCGATGGCTGCGGACGCTGCTGCCTGCACAAGCTCGAAGATGACGAGACCGGCCAGCTATTTCCGACCAATGTTGCCTGCAAGCTGCTCGATCGTCGCACCGCCCAATGCACCGATTATGCCCACCGCAAGAAGCTGGTCCACGACTGCGTCAAGCTTGATCGGAACAAGCTGGATGAACTGGAATGGCTGCCTTCGACCTGTGCCTATCGCCTCCGCTGGGAGGGCAAGCCACTTCCCGAATGGCACTATCTCATATCGGGTAGCCGGGAGACGGTACATGAGGCCGGTCAATCGACCCGTGGCTGGACGGTCAGCGAAGTCGACGCCGGCGAACTCGAATGGCACCTGGTTGACCGGCCGCTCTGAACCGTTGAGCCTCGCTGGCCTTGCCTGGCCGGTCGAGCTTCGGCCCCACCCGCGAGCGCGAGCCATGCGACTTCGTCTCGATGAGGCGCGAGAGCGACTGACGCTGACCTATCCGCGCCGGATGAGTCGGGGCACGGTTCTCGAGTGGGCGCGCGGCCAGGCGGAATGGGTCGAAACCCAGCTCGCTCTGGTCCAGCCTGGCGAACCCTTTCAGTCTGGCGCCACCATATTGTTCGAGGGGCGCGAAATCCGGCTGCACTGGGACCAAGCCCTGCCGCGCGCGCCGCGCTTGTCGGGCGACCAGTTGAGCTGCGGCGGACCGGAAACCGGATTCGCGGCGCGCATCGAGCGCTATCTGCGCGGCGAAGCCCTGTCTCGATTGCGTGCGGAGACCGCCGATGTCGCAATACGCGCAGGGGTGAGCGTCCGATCGGTATCGATCGGGGATGCCTCCAGCCGGTGGGGCAGCTGCTCGTCGAGCGGCGCGATCCGCTACAATTGGCGGCTTGATCCTCGCACGGCCCGACCTGCTGCGCTGGGTCGTCGCGCATGAAGTGGCGCATCGGCGGCACATGGATCATGGCCCCGCCTTCCGGCGGCTGGAGGCAGAGCTTTATGGCGGCGATGTCGCTGCCGCGCGGGCCGAATTGCGCGCGCTAGGGCCGCGGCTGAAGCGGATCGGCCGGGGGATCTGAGCGGCTGCTGACTCGGCGGCGGACCGCGTGGAGCCGGTTGCGGCCGGTTCTCGGGATTGCGCCGCAACACCTCATCCAGCCATTGCTGGTCGACCTGGCTTCCGCTTTGCGGCTGGGGCTGGGCCTGTCGCGGTGCGAGCGGGTCGGCCGGCTGCGTACCAATCGGATTGCCGTCGGCATCGACCAGTGGCGCTGAATCCACATAGTTCATGCCCCAGGCTTCTTCGTCGGGCTCGAGTTGCCAATCGGGCATCGGCGCCTTGGTTTCGAACTGCTCGACCGGTCGCTTCGCCACCGCGATCTTCATGAAATCGGCGAAGGCGCGAGCCGGCGCCGTGCCGCCCTGCAGGCCGGCGACCGGCCGCGCATCGTCCCGGCCCATCCACACGCCAGTGGTCAGGCCGCTTGAAAAGCCGATGAACCAGCCGTCCTTGTTCGAGGTGGTGGTGCCGGTCTTGCCTGCGACAGGTCGCCCGATCTGGGCCGCTCGCCCGGTGCCGGAAAGAACCGCGGACTGCAGCAGGTCGGTCATGCCCGCGGCGACCCACGGCGCAACCAGCACCCGCTCTTCATTTGCCTGGTGCTGGTAGAGCAGCCGCCCATCGGCCGTGACGACCTTGCGAATTGCGTAAGGCATGACGCTGACGCCGCGGTTCTGAACGGCCGCGAAGGCGCGGGTCATGTCGATCAACCGAACGTCGCTGGTTCCGAGCACCATCGAAGGGAAGGTCGAAATGCGTCCGGAAATGCCGAATCGCCGGGCCATGTCGGCGATGGTGCCAAAACCGAGCGCGTCGCCGATCTTGGCGCTGATCGTGTTGATCGACCGGGAAAAGGCCTCGCGCAGGGTCACCTGGCCGCTGTAGGTCCGGGTCGAGTTGCGGGGAGTCCAGCCATCGATGGTGACCGGCTCATCGACGATCGTGTCATCCGGCTTCATTCCCGATTCGAGCGCGGCGAGATAGACGAACAGCTTGAATGCAGATCCCGGCTGGCGTTCGGCCTGGGTGGCGCGATTGTAGATTGAATCGACATAGTCGCGGCCGCCGACCATCGCCCTCACCGCGCCATCGCGGTCGAGCGACACCAGCGCCCCTTGCGCGCCGGGCGGGGTGTAAGCCGTTGATCGCCCGGTCGGCGGCCGACTGCATGCCGGGATCAAGCGTGGTCCAGACGTCGATCGGATCGCTGGTTTCGTCGATCAGCGTGTCGAGCTGCGGCAGGGCCCAGTCGGTGAAATATCGAACGCTGTTCTGCTTGGCCGCCGGCTGGACCTTGATTTCGGCAGGATCGACTCCGACAGCGGCCGAGGCTGGCAGGAAGCCATTCTCGACCATTGAATTCAGCACCACGCCGGCGCGACCACGTGCCGCCTCGACATCGGCGGTGGGCGAATAGTTGGACGGCGCCTTGACCAGTCCGGCGATGATCGCCGCTTCGCCCAGGCTCAGCCGCTCGGCGCCATGGCCGAAGAAGGTCCGGCTGGCGGCGTCGATGCCATAAGCGCCACCGCCGAAATAAACGCGGTTGAGATAGAGCTCGAGGATCTGGTCCTTGGTGAATTTCCGCTCCAGGGCCAGCGCCAGCACCGCCTCCTTGACCTTGCGGCCGAACGTCCGGCTGTTGGTCAGGAAGATGTTGCGCGCCAGCTGCTGGGTGATGGTCGATCCGCCCTTGCTTCCAGCTTCCGGACTGAATCCGAACCTTGAACGATCGGGCAACGCCGATCGGGTCGACGCCGACATGGCTGCGAAACCGCTTGTCCTCGACCGCGATCATCGCGCTGCGCATGGTCGGAGGAATTTCGTCATAGTTCAGCCAGCGGCCGAAGCTGGGGCCGAGCGAGACCAGCAGCGTCCCGTCGGCGGCGCGCACCCGGACCATCTGGCCAAGGTCGGAACGCCTGCTCAACTGCTGGTAATCGGGCAGCTGGGACATCGCCACGGCAACGGCAACGCCCAGGCCGACCAGCCCAAGGAAGCCGATGGCGAGGGCCCATTTCAGGGCGGAGACGAACATTCCCTTGGCACGGGACGGATTGGAGCGGGCCATTGGCGATGAGTTCCTATTGGCTTGCGCCACTTCCGACAAGCGCCGGTTGGGCCGGCACCTTGTTTCTCCGCAATCAAGGATGAAGCCACCGTTAACCTTGTTTCAATGCCGCTCCCCTAGCGTCTGGAAATGATGGGCCGAACGTCCGCCCTTTTCGCCATGGTGCTCGCCGGCGCCATGACCCCGACCGCGCCTGCCTGGCCGCAGGACGTGACCGCGCCCTGTCGCCTGTGCGCGCCGGGCGAGGCCGTCGTCGAAAGCAAGCCAGCCGTGCCGGTCAGGCTGGACGTCGAGACCAGCCTTGATTTCGACAAGCTGATCCAGCTGGGCTCGGGAGACGGCAGCGTCGAACTTGGGCCGGACGGTTCGAGGAGCATTTCCGGGTCGGTCGCCGCGATCGGAGCCCGGGCCATGGTCGGCGAAGTGGTCATTCGGGGGGAGCCGGGGCGGTTGGTCCGGGTCGATCTTCCCGACCGGATCGAATTGTTCGGGCGCGCTGGCGGAACCATCCGGCTCGAATCGATCAAGTCCAACCTGCCGCAGATGCCGCGACTCGATGGCAATGGCCGCCTCAGCTTCCGATTCGGAGGAGTTTTGAGGGTTTCGGGTGATGTCGACGGCGAATTTCGCGGCGAGATACCGATCGATGTCGACTATCTCTAGCCGTCTCTGACGATTTCATCCGTTGCGGCGGAAAGCTTAATCGACGGGTAACCATATCATTGAGCAAAGCCGTAAGCAGGCAAGGTTAATGAGGGGGCCACGGGTGGACGGCTTAATCGTTCGGCCAGCCGCCATGCTCGGAACTAGTGGGGAATCTTATCATGACCAAATTCATTCGCCTGGCGGCACTGGCCGCCGTCGCCACCGTCGTAGCGACCCCGGCCGTTGCTGCTCCGGTTTCTGCCGTCCCGACCGCATCGGCCAACGTTCGTATCCTGAAGCCGCTCGAGCTTCGCGGCTACGCGCAACCTCGACTTCGGCACGATCGTCGTCGGCGCGGTTGTCGGCACCGACACCGTCTCGATCACCCAGGCGGGTGTCCTGACCTGCGGAAGCGGTGGCCAGCTGACCTGCTCGGGCACCGTTGCCTCGGGCCAGTACAACGTTCGTGGTTCGAACAACGCCGTGGTGACGATCACCGCGGTTGCCTCGAACCTCTCCAACGGCGCCAGCAACCTGCTGTTCACGCCGAATGCTCCGGCCACGGTCACGCTGACCAGCTCGGGCAGCCCGGGTGACAACTTCAACGTTGGCGGCTCGATCGGCCTGACCGCTGCGACCCCCGAGGGTCTTTATACCGGCGTGATGAACGTCACTGTCGACTATCAATAACTGACCAGACCGTCCGGCTCGCCGGGCGAGGAAGAAGGGGTCGCCGACAAGTTCGGCGGCCCCTTTTTTCATGACCGGTTTCTGCAAATGGTTAGCCGAATAATAACCATTTTGGAGCCATTCTCCTCCCAACCATTTTGGAGGAAGTTTCATGGCTCGTTTCTCTCTAGGCCGCTTCGCCTGCCTCGCGCTTGTCGCGCCGGTGCTGATCCTTGCCGCTCCGCCGGCACAGGCGGGTGGCGGCGACCTGCTGGTCGCGCCCACCCGTGTCGTGCTCAATGGACGCCGGGGCGCAGAGGTGGTCCTGAACAATATCGGAAGCGAGGTTGCGACCTATCGAATCTCCGCCGAGCTCCGCCGGATGGGCCCTGACGGGAAGCTGATCGATGTCGATACGCCCAACGCCAGGGAGCAGGCGGCGGAGGAGATGGTGCTTTTCGCGCCGCGCCGAGTCACCCTGCCTCCCAACCAGCCCCAGTCGATTCGCCTTTCGGCGCGGGCCCCCGAAGGGCTGCGCGGACGGCGAATATCGGGTCCACCTGCTGTTCCGCGCGGTCCCACCGCCCGAACCGGTGGCAGCGCCGCAGAAAGTCGAGGGCATCGCCTTCAAGCTCATCCCGATCTACGGCGTCACCATTCCGGTCATCGTCCGCCTCGGCAACCTCGAGGCAAAGGCGGCCATCTCCAATGTTCGCAAGGTCACCGAGGACGGCAAGCCGGCGATCGCGCTCGACATCAGCCGCTCGGGCGATCGCTCCACCTTTGGCGAGGTCCGCGTACTCAAGGCCGGCATCTCCGACCCGATTGCCCTGGTCCGAGGCGTCGCCGTCTATACCGAGGTCGGCCAGCGATCGGTGACCATCGCCATCGATCCGGCCCATGCCGCACAGGCGGCAGGCCAGGTGACCGTCCAATATGTCGAACCGACCGACACCGGCCCGGTGACCATCGCCGAAACCACGGCAGTGCTGCGCTAAGACCGTCGGGGCGGCGAGCAGGACTCCTCCATGCAGCGGACAACCCGCTGGTTTCGCAGCGCTTTTGCCTGCGTTGCGCTCGCGGCCGCGGGCGCCGTTGCTGCTTGGGCCGCAAGCCCGGTCGGCACGGCCTGGACCGCCGATCCGGAGGAGCAGTTCCTGCTGGACGTCAACATTCGCCAGCTCCGCCTCGGCGACGGCGTGCGTGCCTATCAAATCCCTGAAGGCACCTGCGTCGTATTCGGGGATTTCCTGACGACGCTCGACCTGCCGATGAAGATCGACCTGCAGGCGAAAAAGGCTTCGGGTTGGGCGTTCCGAGAGAATCATCGGATAGAAATCGATCAATCGGCGGGCACGGTCCGTTACGGCGACCAACAGGAAAGGCTCTCCGAAGGAACGATCCGCGAAACCCCCGAGGGCTGGTGTGTCGAGACCGCCGCGCTTGGCCGCTGGTTCAAGCTTGGGGTTAAGCCGGTGACCGCAGGCTCGGTGCTGTTGCTCGAATCCGAAGCCAAGCTGCCGGTCGAACTGTCCCGCGAGCGCGAGGAGCGCGCAGCGCGGATCCGGCCGGCCGCAATGCCGATCGAAAGCCTGCCCAAGGTCAGGCTGCCTTACCGCCTGTGGCGGGCCCCGGCCCTCGATTTCATCGTCAATGCGGGCGTGACCTACCAGGCTTCGACCGGAATGCAGGTCGATCGCCACGCCTCGGTGGTCGCGGCGGGCGAGATTGCGCGGCTGTCCTACGACAGCATGTTGTCGACCGACGAGAAGGGGCGGCCGCAGTCGCTGCGCCTGCGGGCTTATCGCTCGGATCCCGACGGCGGCCTGCTCGGCCCGCTCGACGCGACCCATTTTGCTGTCGGCGACGTTTCCGGAGTGTCGAGCCGGCTCATACCTGGAACAAACGGCCGTGGACTCGAAGTCACCAACCGCCCCTTGTTCAACCCGGTCGCCTTCGACCGCACCCGCTTCGAAGGCGATCTCCCGTCCGGCTGGGAGGCCGAGCTTTATCGCAACGGAGAATTACTTGCATTTAGCCGCTCGGACGGATCGCAGCGCTATGCATTTGCCGATGTTCCGCTGGTCTACGGCGACAATCGGTTCGAAATCATCCTCTACGGACCCCAGGGCCAACAGCGGAGCAGGCTTGAATCGATCAACGTCGGGCAAAGCCAGGTTCCGTCCGGCAAAACCTGGTATTGGGCTGGCGTCAGCCAACCCGGCCGCAATCTATTGAGCGATTTCGTCGGGCGTGACGATGGCGGAGGGCCGCCAATCGAGAGCGATCCGGCGGATTTCACCCGGCCCGACCTCCAGGCAGCAGTCCAGATCGAGCACGGCCTCGACAAGCGCACCTCGATTGGGGTGCTCGCTGCCATGTTGTTGGCGGACAATGAGAAAATGACCTTTGTCGAGGGGTCGGTGCGCCGCTCGGTCGGCTCGGCCCTGGTCGAGGCGGCGTTGGCGCGTGACAGCAATGGCGGTGTCGCGGCCCGCCTGCAGGCGGTCGCGCAAGTGGGATCGGTCAATTTCAGCGCCGACGCGCTGCTGGCCAATGATTTCGTCATCAATGGGGAAAAGGAGAAGCGCTATCGCGAGGCCCGACTGTCGGTCGACGCGCCGCTCAAGGTCGGTCACCGCAGCATCGCGGCCCATGGCGACGTTCGCCTGGTCGATCGCGGGCAGGATGATAAGATGCTCAATGCATCGGGTCGATTGTCGACCAATTTCAATGGCTTCAATCTTTCGACCCTGGTCAGCTGGCAGCGCTGGCTGGGCACGAGCGATCCGCCGCAGGAAGATCGGCTGGAGGTTGGCCTGATTGGCACGGGCCACGTCGGCGAGGTCCGCCTGCGAGGCGGAACCGCCTGGGAGGTCAGCCCCCACAATCGGTTCAGGAGCGCCGAAATCAGCGCCTATTGGTCGGCATCGGACCGCGCCGATTGGGAGGGCGTGCTCGCCTATGACGCGGCGGCCAAGCGCGGCCGCGCGCGAATCTCGCATATTCGCCGCTTCAGCACGATGGCGGCCGCCGCCTCGATCGAGGGCGGGACCGACGGCAGCTTCGCCGCGGGGATCAACCTCAACTTCTCCCTCGATTCCGCCGTCGGCGGGTTCAAGCTTAGCAATCAACGACTGGCTTCCACCGGCACTGTCGAGGCGCGCGTCTATCGGGACGTCAATGACAACGGCCGACGCGACCTGGCGGAGCCATGGGAAGAAGGAGCGATCATCACGACCGGGCAGCGCGTTTCCGAGGAAGCGACAGACAAGCAAGGGATTGTGCGCGTTGGCGGACTGCAGCCGTACCAGCCGATCGCGGTCGGAATCGACACGTCGAGCCTGCCCGATCCCTCCCTGGCGCCGAGAAAGGCGTTGCAGGTTGTGGTCCCCCGCCCCGGAGTTGCCGCCAGCATCGAAATAGGCCTGGTCGGCGCCGGCGACATCGAAGGAATGCTGGTTCAGGACGACGGCCGGGGATTCGAAGGGCTCGATGTGGAGCTGCTCGACTCCGGCGGCCATGCCGTCGCTACCGCTCGTAGCGACTATGACGGCTTCTTCCTGTTCGAACGCGTCGCCTACGGCGCCTATCGTTTGCGGCTTACGGCCGATTCAGCGAAGGCGGCCGGGGTTGATGCCTCGATCCCGAAGACGATCGAAATCAGTGCAACCAAGACCGTCGTCCGTCTCGGAGCCATCCGGATTCAGAAGGCCGCGCGAATTGCCATCGCCGAACCGGCCGGCGGCGGAGCCAGCCTGAGCCCGCGTTAACCAAAAGTCGTCTGGGACGACTTCGCCCTCAGCGCCTTTGGTTGCCCGAAGGCAAGCTATTCAAATCATGATGAAAATGGTGCGGTCGAGAAGACTCGAACTTCCACGGGCTTTCGCCCACAACGACCTCAACGTTGCGCGTCTACCAGTTCCGCCACGACCGCACTCGTGAAAAGGCAGCGCACCAGCTCTTGAGGCGCTGCCCTGGGTAGGGCGCGGCCTCTAGCAAAGCGAACTCTCGCTGGCAACGGCGAACGATCGGCCCAAATCGGGACGCTGGTAAACAAGACAGTAACCATGATCGGCCGATTGGGTTATGAGCCCGTGCGATGTTCGGCCCAGTCCTCTTCCTGGCAGCAGCGATTTCGTCGAACGGCGGGTCCGCGCCTTCTGCGCCATCTCACGCTCCGGCCTTCAGGCCCACCAGCACCGTGACTGCACAGGCTACCGCCAGCGTACGCATCGTGTCCGGCGTTCGCTTCGGTCGCGCTCATTCCCAGGAGGTCCCACCGGAAGCGATCCGCAGGCCAGCATCCGTGACCGACGGCAGCGGCCGGGCAATTCCAGCAGAACTATTGGAATTTCAATAACTTAGCGTCATTGCTCCAGCGTTACGGTCAATTCGTCGCCGCCTTTGGGGACGTCTACCTCGGCGCTGTTGAAGCTGGCGCTGCTGCGCGGGGCCAGCACCCGTGCCGGCGGCGCAATGGTCCACCGATGGACCAGCGTCCTGGTCGCCTTGTCGCGAAGTTCGGCGTGGATCGGCGGTACGTTCTGCTCTTTGTCGGTAGGGTTGATCACCCGTCCGCTGATCGCGACCAATTCATTGCCGCTCTCCAGCGGCTGGCGATCGCTGGTGGTGATCATCAGCTGCAGCGGCGTTGCTCCTGCTTGGGCAATTCCGGCCCGCGCTTTCCATTCAGGTGGCGCGAAGAACCAGAAGGCCGCTGCTGCGGCCACGATCAACGCCAATATGCCCAGCAGGAGCGGCCAGCGGCGGCGCGCCGCCTCATCGTCTGCAATCGGCGCGTAGCCGACGAATTCCTCTTCATCCGGCGAAGCATCGGGGGCCGACGGGGGCCGCCACTCATCCGCCATCGCCGGCGCTTCCTCGATCGCGATAGTGTCGCCATCCTCTTCAGCCGATCGGTCGGCAACCGGCTCCTCGGCGACTTCTCCCCAGGCCGATTGGCCACCGTCATCGACTTCGGGTTGCGGTTCTTCGGCAACCAGCCCTGCGGCCTCGGCCGCTTGCGGCACTTCCGCGACCGCTTCTTCAAAGGCTTCTGGCGAAGGAGGTGGCGGACCGCCGAAGTCGATGTCTGCGGCAGTTGCCGGTTCCGCGGCCGAGACTTCGGGGTCCTGATGCCAGCTGTGCTTGCACGAGGCGCAGCGCACCTGGCGGCCGCCTGGCGGAATGGCGTCATCCTTCACCACATATTTGGTGTCGCAGGCGGGGCAGGTCAGGATCATTTGGGCTCTGAGCCTCCCGAAAGCGTTAACATGGATAAACAGCAATGCTCGTGCCTTGGCAAGGCGGCCCGCGCCGTGCCACATCGGTGTTGGGGCAAAGGGAGCGGCGTTTGGCTGGCACGATCGTCGAATTCGACCGGGTTGGACTGCGCTACGGCACGGGGGCCGAAGTGCTGCGCGACCTCGACTTCCGCCTGCGCGAAGGCGCATTTTATTTTCTCACCGGTCCGTCGGGCGCGGGCAAGACGTCGCTGCTCAAGCTGCTTTACCTTGCCCAGCGGCCGACCCGCGGCCGGATGTCGCTGTTCGGCGACGAACTGGCGGATGCAGCCCGCGATGTGCTGCCGGCCTATCGCCGCCGGATCGGCGTGGTGTTCCAGGATTTCCGGCTGATCCGGCATTTGTCGGCTTTCGACAATGTCGCGCTGCCGCTGCGCATTTCCGGCCATGACGAGCAGCAGGTCGAAGGGCCGGTGCGCGAGATGCTGGCCTGGGTCGGGCCTTGCAGATCGCGCCAGCGCGCGCCCGCCGACGCTGTCGGGCGGTGAGCAGCAGCGCGTTGCCATCGCCCGAGCGGTCATCGCCCGGCCGGAAATCATCATTGCCGACGAGCCGACCGGCAACGTCGATGCGGCGATGGCCGAGCGAATCCTGCATTTGCTGACCGCAATGAACCGGCTGGGGACCACGGTGATCGTCGCGACCCACGACCTCGGCCTTATCGCCGCTACTCCCGGGGCCCAGCTGATTCGGCTGGAAAACGGCTTGCTGGTCGATCCGACCGGCGAGCTGAAACATCCGCCGGGCTCGCCGCCGCGGGCATTCGGCCGATGAATTTCCTGGCCATCTCGGAGCCCGAGCGGCGGCTGATTCCCGTCAAGCGGCGTCCGCGGACCGGTGCCGCTGCTGATCGCGATCATGACCTTTGTCATGGTCGTTGTCGCGGCGGCCGGGCTGGCGCTGGTCAACAGCGCCGCGGTGGTCAAATCGGGCGTCGAACATCGCTATTCGATCCAGATCGCCGACGGCGCGTCCAAGGCTCCGGCGGCAATTGCCGCCGCACGCGCTGCTCCCGGCGTCACGCGCGCCAGAGCAAGTTCCGCCCGAGGAACTGCGCCGAACGCTCGAACGCTGGCTCGGCCCCTCCGGCGCCGAGGCGGACCTGCCATTGCCGGCGATCATCGATGTCGACGTCGAACCGGGCGCGGACCCGGACAGGATCGGGCGAGCGATCGAACGCGCCGTTCCGGGTGCGCGCTTCGTCGCCCATCGCGCCAGCCTCGCGCCGTTGCTTCAAGCGCTTGAACGGGCTGACCTTGCTGGCGTTCGGGCTGGTACTGTTGATTGCGGCTGCAAGCGCCGCGGCGATCATACTGGCGGCGCGAGGCGCGCTCGACAATCATCGTGCGACGATCGAGGTGATGCACGGGATTGGCGCAACCGACCGACAGGTCGCGCGCCTGTTCGTGCGACAGATCGCGATCGATGCCTTGCTGGGCGGTGTTGCCGGGGCTGTTGCCGCGGGGCTGATCATCGCCTTGATCATCGGCGGAGCAAGCACGGCAACCGTGCTAGCCGGGACGCCGCCGCTCGGTTGGGGGGACGCCTTGCTGCTTGCGCTTGCTGCCCCTTGTCGTTGCGCTGCTGGCGACGCATGGTTGCCAGGGCGGCGCTGCTCAGGGCATTGCGCGAGCGCTTATGATTGCCCGCCTGCTTGCCTTCCTCGCCATCCTTTACGCTCTGGGTTTCGCGTTGTTCGCGGTGACGCTGGGCAAGCCGGCGCCCAAGGATGCGCCAAGACCGACGCGATCGTCGTCATCACCGGCGGCAAGGGCCGGATCGAGCATGCGCACCGCCTTGCTTGCCGACGGCAAGGGCAAGCGGTTGCTGATCGCCGGCGCCGATCCGTCGGTCCGCAAGTCCGACCTGGTCAGGCGGCTCGGCGGCAAGCAGAAACTGTTCGACTGCTGCGTCGACCTTGGATCGGAATCGGTCGACACCCGCTCCAATGCCGAGGAAGCAAAGCGCTGGATCGAGCGGCGACATTATAAGAGCGTCCGGCTGGTCACCAGCGACTGGCACATGCGCCGGGCGCGCTATGAGTTTAACCGGCAGCTGGGCCAAGAAGTGACGATCATCCCCGACGCTGTCCGGACGGAGCCCAATTTCATGACCCTGTTCGGCGAATATAATAAATATCTGCTGCGCCGGATCAGCGTCTGGCTCGACATCTGATGGACCTCCTCCGCTCCCTGCTGTTCGTGCTGCTCTTCTATCCGGGCACGCTGTTCTACGTGCTGACGGTGATCATCGTATCGCCGATCGGCGACGCGCCGGTTCAGGCGGTGGTCCATGCATGGTCGCAGTTCCACCACTGGCTGGTGCGCAATGTCCTTGGCATTCGCATCGTATGGGATGGCGCAGATTCCCGATGGCCCCTACCTGATCGCGGTCAAGCATCAGTCGATGATGGAAGCGGTCGACACGCTCCATTTCGCGCAATGCCCGGTGGTGGTGATGAAGCGGGAGCTGACCGTCATCCCGCTGTTCGGCTGGGTGACGCGGCGATACGGCGTCATCGGCGTCGACCGTGATGCTGGCGCCAGCGCGCTTAGGACGATGATGGCCGAGGCCAAGGCGGCGATCGCGGGCGGGCGGCCGGTGATCATTTTTCCGGAAGGAACCCGCGTTCCCTATGGCAGCTCGCCTCCGCTGCAGACCGGGATTTGCCGGCCTGTACCGGGCGCTCGGGTTGCCCGTTGTGCCCGTCGCGCATGATGTCGGGCGCCTGTGGCACAAGGGCTTCGTCAAGCGGAGCGGCACCGTTCACTTCAAGGTCGGCGAGGTCATCCCGCCTGGGCTGAAGCGCGACGACGTCGAGGCGCGGGTTCACGCGGCGATCAACGCCCTTACCCCCTGAGCTGGGCCCCGAGCTTCTCGGCTGCAGCAACGATCTTGCGCGACACCTCGCCGATTTCCGCATCGGTGAAGCTCTTCTCGCCCGGTTGGAGCGTCACCTCGACCGCCAGGCTCAAGCCCTGTTCGCCTTCGTAGCGATCGAAGAGGCGCGCGTCGGTGATAAGCGCCTTGTCGGCTCCGCGGACTGCGCGAACCAGCGCGTCCGCGGCGAGGCCGGGCGGAACGATGAACGCGAAGTCGCGCGTCACGGCCTGCAGCGCCGGCGGAGTATAGGCGGCACGCGCTCGCTCGCTCGTGCGCGATGCGGGAATGGCGTCGAGATAGATTTCCGCCGCCACCGTACCCGGCGGCAATTCCAGTTCCTTGGCGACGCGCGGATGAAGCTCGCCGAACGCGGCGAGGATATTCTTGCCGAGCCCGAGCGTCGCCGATCGGCCTGGATGCCAGGTCTCTCCGGCGCCCATGGCTAGCTGCAGGTTTGCGACCGGCGCGCCGGCTGCCTCGAGCAGCGCCAATACTTCGGCCTTGGCATCGAACGCATCGAAGCCCTTGGCCTTGCCCGATCTGCCAGCTGCGCGGCTGGTTGTCGCCGGCCAGCAGCAGGCCGACGGTCGGGCGTTCCGCATCGGCCAGGTAGCGGCGGCCGACCTCGAACAGTCGAATGCTCGTCGCCCCGCGATCCGCATTGCGTCGTGCGGCGGCCGCCAGGCCGGGGATCAGCGAGGGGCGCATATGCTTCATCTCCTCGCTGATCGGATTCGCAAGGACATGGGCCGCGCCGCCGAACAGCGCCGCTTCGCCTTCGCCGATGAAGCTCCAGGTCACGGCCTCGTCGAGGCCGCGCGCCGCCGCCGCGCGGCGGACCCGGCGCTCGATCATCTGCGACCGGGTCGCGGTCGGCTTGGCGACGCCTTCCTGGCGCGGGCAGCGCGGTCGAAGGGATGGCGTCATAGCCGACGATCCGGGTCACTTCCTCGACCAGGTCGGCCGGGCCGTCGATGTCGCGGCGCCAGCTCGGCACGGTCGCATCTGCCGCCGTTAATCCGGAAGCCGAGGCTCTTCGAGGATCTTCGCCTGCTCGTCGGCCGGCACGTCGATCCCGCCAAGCGCGGCAGTGCGCGCCGGGTCGAACGGGACGTGCTTGTCGTCGATCGGCGGCCGGCCCGCGCGGGTCACCCGGCTCGCCTCGCCGCCGCAGATGTCGAGGATCAGGCCGGTGAGGATCGCCAGCCCGTCGTCGAGGAAGGCGGGGTCGACGCCGCGCTCGAACCGGCTGCGCGCATCGCTGGTCAGGCCGCAGCGTCTGTCCGGTGCGGGCGATTTGCTCGGGAGTGAAATAGGCGATTTCGAGCAGCGTCTCGGTGGTGCTCGCACTGACACCCGAATGCTCGCCGCCCATGATCCCGCCGATGTCGTGGACCTGTGCATCGTCGGCGATCACGGTCATCGACGAGTCGAGCTCATATTCCTTTTCGTTGAGCGCCATGCACCTTTTCGCCGTCCTTGGCGCGGCGGGCGATGACCGCCCCCTTGAGCTCCTGCGAGGTCATAGGCGTGAGCCGGCCGGCCGAGGTCGAGCATCACATAGTTGGTGATGTCGACCAGCGCCGAGATCGGCCGCTGCCCGGCCGCCTTCAGCCGCTGCTGCATCCATTCGGGCGAAGCGCCATTGGTCAGCCCGCGCACCGTGCGGCCAAAGAAGGCCGGGCAGCCTTCCGGATCCTCGATGCGGATCTCGATTGGATTGTCGAAGCTGCCCTCGATCACCGGGACGGTCGAGCGGCTTCAGCGTGCCAAGGCCCGCGGCGGCGAGGTCGCGGGCGATACCGTGGACGCCCATGCAGTCCTGGCGATTGGGCGTGATGGCCACGTCGAACACCGCATCGTCGAGTCCGGCATAATCGGCGAAGCTCGTGCCGACCGGCGCGTCCGCGGGCAGCTCGATGATCCCGTCATGATCCTCGCCCAGCTGAAGCTCGCGCGCCGAGCACATCATGCCGTTGCTTTCGACCCCGCGGATCGCCGCCTTCTTCAGGACGAAGTCGCTGCCCGGCACATAGGTGCCCGGGCCGCCGAACACGCCGACCAGTCCCGGCGCGGGCGTTGGGTGCGCCGCAGACGACCTGCAGCGCTTCGCCGTCGCCGGTGTCGACGGTCAGCACCTGCAGCTTGTCGGCCTGCGGATGGCGCTCGGCGGTGAGGACGCGCGCGATCCGGAACGGCGTCAGCGCCTCGGCCGGATTCTCGACGCCTTCGACCTCGAGCCCGATGCGAGTCAGCGTCTCGGCGACCGTCGCCGCGTCGGCGTCGGTGTCGAGATGGTCCTTGAGCCAGGAGAGGGAGAACTTCATGCGCCCACTCCGCCGCTGAGCGTAGGCACGTCGAGGAAGCGGAAGCCGTAATGCTTCATCCAGCGAAGGTCGCCGTCGAAGAAGGCGCGCAGATCGTCCATCCCATATTTGAGCATCGCCAGCCGGTCGACGCCGGTGCCGAAGGCGAAGCCCTGCCATTCGTCGGGGTCGAGCCCGCAAGCGGCGATCACCCGCGGATGGACCATGCCGCTGCCCAGCACCTCCATCCAGCCTTCCGATGCCGCCGACCACGCGGCGGCCCTTCTCGATCGACCAGCCGACATCGACCTCGGCCGACGGCTCGGTGAAGGGGAAGTAGCTCGGCCGCATCCGGAGCACGATGTCGTCGCGCTCGAAGAAGGCCTTGAGGAAGGTCTCCAGCGTCCATTTGAGGTGGCCCATGGTGATCGCCTTGTCGATCACCAGCCCCTCGATCTGGTGGAACATCGGCGTGTGGGTCGCATCGCTGTCGCTGCGATAGACGCGGCCCGGAGCAATGATGCGGAACGGCGGCTTGCCGTTCTGCATCGTCCGGATCTGCACCGGCGAGGTGTGGGTGCGCAGCACCATCGGCCGCTCATGCTCGCCCGCTACATAGAAGGTGTCATGCATCGCGCGCGCCGGATGGGTCTCGGGAATGTTGAGCGCGGTGAAATTGTGCCAGTCGTCCTCGATCTCCGGACCTTCGGCGACGGCGAAGCCGAGGTCGGCGAAAATCTCGGCCAGCTCGTCCATCACCTGGCTGACCGGGTGGACCGACCCGTGCGGGGTTTCGCGCGCCGGCAGCGACAGGTCGAGCCGCTCGGTCGCCAGCCGGCGATCGAGCTCGGCATTTTCCAGCGCCGCCTTCTTGGCCGCAATCGCTTCGGTCACCGCCTCGCGCAGGCATGGATTTTGGGCGCCTCCGCCATCCGAGTATCGGCATCCATCTTGCCGAGCGACTTCAGCAACTCGGTGATCTCGCCCGATTTGCCGAGCGCGGCAACACGCACCGCATCCAGTGCGTTGAGATCGGCGGCGGCGGCGATTTCTTCGCTGAAGCGGGCCTGGAGCGGGTGGACGGACACGTAAGTTTCCTTGGGCTGAAGCGTTGGCGGGCTTAAGCAGGGAAATGGGGCGCGAGCGCAAGGAGGTGCGGGATGAGCGACGAATGGCCAGCCTTCGATGTCGAGCGCGATGCGCCGACCTTCGCCCTGCTGCACCTTGCCAGCCAGATGCTGGGCAAGCTGCGCGTCGCCCATGCGCCTTGGGCCAATCACGGATGGCATGTGACGCTTGCTGCCGGTCGCCGAAGGGCTGGCGATGCCGCCGATTGCGGCGGGCGGCCAACGGTTCGAACTGATCATCGACCTTTGCGCGCACGCCATTGTCCTTCGCACCAGCAAGGGCGTCCGCGACATGCTTCCGCTGCGAGGATATCAGCATTGCCGCGCTTCATCGGGACCTCGATCGCAATGCTCGACCGTCATGGCCTGCCGTCCGACTTTCAACGGCCGTCCCAACGAAGTCGCCGATGCCATTCCGTTTGCCGAGGACGATGCACCGCGCGCCTACAATCGCGATTCCGCAGAGCGGCTGCGCGACGCGCTGGCGCGGATCGTGCCGATCTTCGAGCGGTTTCGCGCGGGCTTCGCTGGCAAGGCCAGCCCGGTCCATTTCTTCTGGGGCAGTTTCGATCTTGGCGGTGACTCGCTTTTCGGGCCGCCCGGCGCCGCTGCATCCCGGTGGCGTTCCCGGCCTACCTGACCGGATCACGCGCGAAGCCTATAGCCATGAGGTGTCGAGCGCGGGCTTCTGGCCGGGCGGGGTGACTGCCGCAGAACCGATCTTCTACAGCTATGCCTATCCAGAACCCGATGGCTTTCGGAGCGCGGTCATCACGCCGGGTCTCGCGCGGTTCGACGAAGCGCTCGGCGAATTCGTCCTACCCTATGAAGCGGTCCGCACCGCTGCCGACCCGGATGCGGCGCTAACTTCCTTTCTGCAATCGACGTACGACGCTGCAGCCAACCTCGCCGGCTGGGACCGAATGGCGCTGGAGCGCGAGCCGGTCGCGCCCTAGGCGGGAACGAACGGGTAGGGCGAGATCGTCTTCTTGAGCCGGTCCACTGCCAGCATCCGCCCCGCCGGCGCGGTGGCGCGGTAGCCGCAGTCGAGCCGCGGGCAAATGGCGCAGGCTGGGCCGACGGGAGTCACCGGTGCGTTGGTCGAGATCATAGCCTTCGGCGCAGGACAGTTTGTGCGCATGGCGGATGTCGCAGCCTAGGCCGATTGCCAGCAACCCGCCCGACAAGTCGCTCTTGATCGGCCGCTCGATTGTCCGCGCTACGGTGAAGTAACGGTGACCGTCGGGCGTCTCGATCAGCTGGGTGACGACCTGGCCGGCGGCCTGGAACGCCGCATGCAGGTTCCAGCGCGGGCAGGTTCCGCCGAAACGCGAAAATGGGAATTGGTCGCCGGCGTAGCGCTTGGAGATGTTCCCGGCCGGATCGACCCGAAGCATGAAGAAGGGAACGCCGCGCGCACCCGGTCGGCCAAGCGTCGTGAAACGGTGTGCCACCTGCTCGACATTGGCGCCGAACTCGCCGCACAGCCGGTCGATCGAATAGCGCATCTCCTCGCAGGCTTTGAGGAAGCGGCCATAGGGCATCATGATCGCGCCGGCCGCATAATTGGCGAGGCTCATGTGGAGAAGCTGGGCGATGCCTTCGTCGGGCGGTGCGGCCTCGGCGACCATACGCTCGAGAACCTGAGCAAACTCGACCAGCGCCAACTGATAGGCGAGCGCGAACGTGCGGTTTTCTGCGCGGAGCTGCGACGAGATAAGGAATTGCCGACGGTCGGCATCATAGAGCTGGCTGATATTGCCGAGCTCGGCCTGCGGGACCACTCTTGCGGAGATTCCCCACGCTTCTTTCAGCCGGCGCCGCATCGGCTCGGACATCGACAAGGGATCGCTGAGGGCGCCGCCCAAGGTTTCGGCACACGCCTCCAGTTCCGGATAATGGTTGCGATGCTGCTGGATATAGTCGCGCACCCAATTCTCCGGGGTCACCAGCGCCCGCGCATCGCCGGCGCTGGCGATGCTTGGGTTACGGCCGGCTTCCTTGAGGGCAGCGTAGAGGCGGGCAATCGCGTCGGCGACTGACGGGGCGTTGTGCGCCAGCTCGGCCAGTTCGTAGCGCGGCACATCGAGATCACTGAGAAGCGCATCGGAAAAAATTTCGGCCAACTCATCGGGTCCGGTCCGAGCTCCGCCGCCCGAGGCGAATGAGCGAACATCGATCTCGTAACTATCGGCCAACTTTAGCAGCAGCGCCGCGGTTACTGGCCGCTGGTTGCGCTCCAGGTGATTCAGATAGCTTGGGCTAATCCCAAGGCTGACGGCCATGTCGGTTTGGGACATTGCCCGGTCGCGACGAAGGCGGCGAAGGCGGGGACCGAGGAAGAGCTTGGACGTGGACATAAACCCAAGTCTGTCAATTTGGCCCAAATATCACAAGTCAAGTTGTGACAAGTCTACGCTTTTTGCCGATGCGCCCGGCGCCCTTGTGTGTTGCATTGCACCATCGAACCGCGATCCGCGCCGGAGTAAGCTACGATGACAAGTTTTGACCAATATGTCCCAGCCCCTCCCGGCCGTTTCGACGGGATCGAGCGGCCCTATAGCCCGGACGACGTGCTCCGGCTCAGGGGATCGGTTCCGGTCGAGCATAGCCTGGCAAGGCGAGGCGCCCTGCGGCTGTGGGAGTTGCTACATCGCGACGAGCCGGTCCGTGCGCTTGGGCGCAGTCACCGGCAACCAGGCGATGCAGATGGTCCGCGCCGGGCTCGACGCCATCTATCTCTCCGGCTGGCAGGCGGCAGCCGACGCCAACACTGCCGGCGCCATGTATCCCGACCAGTCGCTCTATCCGGCCAATACCGGGCCGGAGCTGGCGCGGCGGATCAACCGCACCTTCAGCCGCGCCGACCAGATCGAGCATCTTGAAGGCGGCGCCAAGCGCGACTGGTTCGCGCCGATCGTTGCCGATGCCGAGGCCGGGTTCGGCGGTCCGCTGAACTGCTTCGAGATCATGAAGGCCTATATCGAGGCGGGCGTTGCGGGCGTTCACTTCGAGGACCAACTCGCGTCGGAAAAGAAGTGCGGCCATCTGGGCGGCAAGGTGCTGATCCCGACCCAGGCGGCGATCCGCAATCTCGATGCGGCTCGGCTCGCGGCGGACACGTGCGGCGTTCCGACCGTGCTCGTCGCCCGCACCGATGCCGAAAGCGCCAGGCTGATCACCAGCGACGTCGACGAGCGCGACCGGCAATTCCTGACCGGCGAGCGCACGCCCGAAGGCTTCTTCCGCCTGAAGGAAGGCACCGGCCTCGACCATTGCATCGCCCGCGGCCTCGCCTTCGCGCCGCACGCCGACCTGCTGTGGTGGGAAACCAGCCATCCCGATCTCAATGATGCGCGGATCTTCGCCGAAGCGGTGCATCGCGCAATATCCGGGCAAGCTGCTCGCCTATAATTGCTCGCCCAGCTTCAACTGGGCGGCCAAGCTCGACGCCGACACCATCGCCAAGTTCCAGCGCGAGCTCGGCGCGATGGGTTACAAGTTCCAGTTCGTCACATTGGCCGGCTTCCACAGCCTCAACCATGGCATGTTCGAATTGGCTTCAGGCTATCGCGATCGCGGCATGGCAGCTTATTCCGAATTGCAGCAGGCCGAATTCGCATCCGAAGACCAAGGCTACACCGCGACCCGTCACCAGCGCGAGGTCGGCACCGGCTATTTCGATGCCATCGCGACCGCCATCTCGGCGGGGCAGGCATCGACAGTTGCGCTCAAGGAATCGACTGAGACCGCGCAGTTCGTGGCGGCCGAATAAGCAGGAGATGGACGATGGGACAACGTTATTGGGTCATCGGCGGCGAATATCGCGACTGCCAATTCGATGAAGTCGTACCCGGCACCGAAGAAATTTCCGGTCCGTTCCCGGACGCCGTTCGGGCGCGAACCGAATGGCAGCGGCTGACCTTCCGCGACCGGAGCCAGGCAACCACCCGCTATGTGATCACCCAAGAAGCGCGGGGATGAGCACGGTTCTCGACCGGTCGCGGGCCGCTGCGGCGCCTTCGCGCGTGCCCTGTGCCGATGAAATCCTGACTCCGGAGGCGCTGGAATTCCTGGCCGAGCTGCACGAGCGGTTTGACGAGCGCCGGCTGGCTCTTCTCGAGGCGCGGGTCGAACGCCAGAAGCAGTTCGATGCCGGCAGAGCTTCCCGACTTTCCCGAAGAGACCCGCGCCATCCGCGAATCAGAATGGTCGGTAGGGCCGATACCCGCCGACCTGCTCGACCGCCGCGTCGAAATCACCGGCCCGACCAACGCCAAGATGATCATCAACGCGCTCAACTCGGGCGCGAAGGTGTTCATGGCCGATTTCGAGGACGCCACCGCGCCGACATGGGAAGAGCTGGTGCAGGGCCAGATCAACCTGCGCGATCGCTGGCAAGGTCGGCTGAACTTCACCGATCCCGGTTCCGGCAAGCATTATGCGCTGGGTCCCAACCCGGCCGTGCTGATGGTCCGTCCGCGCGGCTGGCATCTCGACGAGCGGCACGTGACGGTCGGCGATCAGCCATTGAGTGGCGGCCTGTTCGATTTCGGACTTTACCTTTGGCACAACGCTCGTGCGGCACTCGATGCCGGGTCCGGCCCCTATTTCTATTTGCCCAAGCTGGAGAGCCGCCACGAGGCTGCGCTGTGGAGCGACGTCTTCGCCTATGCGGAGGAGCGTCTCGGTCTTGAGCGCGGGACGATCAAGGCGACGGTGTTGATCGAGACCCTGCCCGCCGCGTTCGAAATGGACGAAATCCTATACGCGCTTAAGGACAATATCGTCGGCCTCAACTGCGGCCGCTGGGACTATATCTTCAGCTACATCAAGCGCCTCGGTCGCTCGCCCGAACGCCTTACTCCCGACCGCTCGGCGATGACCATGGACAAGGCCTTCCTCGCCGCCTACTCGCTGCGCCTGATCGCCACCTGCCATCGCCGCGGCGCCTTCGCCATGGGCGGCATGTCGGCCTTCATCCCGGTCAAGGGCGACGAGGCCGCTAACAGTCAGGCGCTGGATAGGGTCCGCGCCGACAAGCTTCGCGAAGTGACCAACGGCCACGACGGCACCTGGGTTGCCCATCCGGCGCTGGTGGCGGTCGCGCATGGAGGCCTTCGCGGCGATGGAAGGCCCCAACCAGCTATCGAAGACCCCCGACCGAATCCCCGGCCGCGACGAGATGCTGGAGCTTCACTCCGGCCCGCGCACCGAGGCCGGCGCCCGCGAGAATATCCGCGTCGCCGTCCAATATATCGCAGCCTGGCTTGGGGGGCGCGGAGCGGTGCCACTCTACAATCTGATGGAGGACGCGGCGACGGCCGAAATCTGTCGCGCCCAGTTGTGGCAATGGCTGCAATTCGAAGCGCCGCTCGACGACGGCCAGGATCTCACCCGCGACCTGTTCGAAGACTGGCTTGCCGATGAGTTGCGCGGACTGGGTGACGTGCCCAACCTGACGGCGGCAGCCCGGCTGCTCCATGAGCTGGTCACTGACGATGCGTTTGAGGAATTCCTGACCCTCCCGGCCTATCCGTTGCTTCCATAGGAAAAGGGCGCGGCAGTCTCCCGCCGCGCCCTTCTTACCTCGTAGCGGAGCCTGAAAGCTTACGCCGCTTTGGGCAGCGCTGCCTTGGCCTGCGCGATGATTGCGCTGAACGCTTCGGCTTCGTGCATCGCAATGTCGGCCAGGACCTTCCGGTCGAGGTCGATGTGGGCGAGCTTCAGCGCGTGGATGAACTGGCCATAGGTCAGTCCCTCGGCGCGAACTGCCGCGTTGATGCGCTGGATCCAGAGAGCCCGGAAGCTCCGCTTCTTCACCTTGCGATCGCGATAGGCGTACTGCCCGGCCTTCTCGACGGCCTGGCGGGCGATGCGGATGGTGTTCTTGCGACGGCCGTAATAGCCCTTCGCATTCTCGAGGATCCGCTTGTGCTTGGCGCGCGTGGTAACGCCGCGCTTGATGCGTGCCATGTCCCGCTACTCCTAGTTGAGGCCGTAGGGCGCCCAGAGCTTCACCCGGGGCGTGTCTGCGCCGGACAAAACTTCGGTGCCGCGGTTCTGGCGGATATATTTCGAATTGTGGCTGATCAGCCGGTGGCGCTTGCCGGCAACGCCGTGCTTGAGCTTGCCGGTGGCCGTGAGCTTGAAGCGCTTTTTGACGCCGCTCTTGGTCTTGAGCTTGGGCATTTTCGTCTCCTTGTGTGCCCCTCGACGATGCTCGGGGCGACGTTATCGAACTGCCACGGCAGCCCTAACTGGCCGGGCCGTTCGTTTTTCCAACAATCTGGAAAGCGTGGCGCCTATAAGGGCAGGGCCCGGCGAAGGCAAGGAGTGAGTCGAATGGACGATCTTGAACTCCAGGAGCCGACCAGCGGCCTGACGCCCCATCTGGCCATCGGCGGCGGTAAGGCCGCTCGAGGCAATCGACTTCTACAAAAAGGCATTTCGCGCCGAGGAGCTGATGCGCCACACTGCCGATGACGGCCGTTTGATGCACGCCCATCTGGTAGTCAACGGCCATTCGCTGATGATGCACGACCATTTCGCCGAACATCACGGAGGCAAGGAATTGCCTGATCCGGCCGGGGTCATGCTTCACCTCCAGGTTAGCGATCCCGACCTATGGTGGAATCGCGCGGTCGAGGCCGGCGCCATTGTTGTCATCGAATTGGCCGATCAGTTCTGGGGCGACCGTTATGGCCAGCTGCGCGACCCGTTCGGCCACATCTGGTCGATCGGCGCGCCTAGCGCTCCAGCGACAGAATGATCTGTTAAAACAGACCGACCGCGGGTAGCGACTGCCAAAGCATGTAGGCGGCCACCGCAAAGATTAGGGCTGCAAACAGCCGCGTCAGCGCGCCGCGCCGGGTTGAAAGGTGCGCGGCGAGTCGACCTCCGCCGACCGCGCCGATCAATCCGCCGCCGATGAAGGCTCCCGCGACCGGCCAGTCGATCAGGCCCGACAGCGCATAGCTGGTGGCGGTCGTCACACCGAAGCTGGTGACCGCTGCCAGGCTCGTCGCCATCGCGTTGAAGATCGGCATTCCGGTCGCGGCGATGAGCCCGGGGACAATCAGGAAGCCGCCGCCGATCCCGAAGAATCCCGACAACAGGCCGGTACCGAACCCGAACGTCACCAGCTTGGGGGCGTTTTCGCGGCCCAGGGCGACATGCGGGTCGCCAAGGCTTTCGCCTCGCCTGAGCATCATCACGCCGACCAGGATCATCAGCCCGGCGAACAATGCCAGCAGGGCGTGGCCATCGAATGCCTTGCCCGCGATCGATCCCAGCGCCGCACCGGCAACACCGGCGGCAGCAAAGACCAAGCCGCAGCGCCATTTGACGAGCCCGGCCCGCGCTTTGCCGACCAGTCCAATCAGCGCGTTGGCCGCGACTCCGACGGCGCTGGTGCCGATGGCAAGGTGCGGGTCCTTGATGCCCACCAGATAGACCAGGATCGGAACCGCCAAAATCGAACCGCCCCCGCCGACCAGCGACAGGCTGAACCCGACCAGCGCGCCGCCAAAGGCTGCCAGTAACAGCATCGACTCAGCCATTCGCCGTGCGCCGGTTCCACGGCATAAGCGCGAGTAGGCGCGCCATGCCGCAGAAGCCGGTGATCCCGGCGAAGGTCAGCCCGGCACCGACGAAAATCGCAAGCCCGATCCAGGCATGGGACGCCATAATCGATAAGAGCGTGCCAAGCAGCACCAGCGAGCCCGCTGCGATCATTACTTGCCGTTGCATCTCGATCGGCGCGCCGCGGATCTTCTCGACTGGCAGGCCGGCGTTGCCCCAGGCGGAGATGCCGCCCTCGAGAATGTAGCATTCCCGTTCGCCAGCGGCCTCAGCGAGCGCGGGCGCGGCCTGGCCGGTGCGCATCCCGGAACGGCAGTGAAAGATCAGTACGTCGCCAGTCGCCACCCCGGGCGAAAGCTGGTCCAGCGGGACGTTCAGCGCTCCGGATATGCGTTCCCGCGCATGTTCGTCGGGCGCCCTGATGTCGATCAGCGAGGCGCCGGCATCGATCAGCCGATGGGCCTCCGCTGGGGAAATCGTCTTGATGGTCATGGCAGTTCGATCCTCACAAATCGGGGCAATAGAGATCATGGAGCAGGGCAAGCAGGCGGGCCGCCTTCTCGTCGGCAATGTGGTAGAACAAAGTCTGTGCTTCCCGGCGGAAGTTGACGATGCCTTCTTCACGCAGGCGGGCGAGATGCTGTGACAGGGCCGATTGGCTCAGCGTCATCCGCTCTCCGAGCGCGGAAACGCTTAGCTCGCCTTCTGCCGCCAGGTGGCACAGGATTAGGAGGCGTTGTTCATTGGCCAATCCACGCAGCAGGGTAGCGGCCTTGCTGGACTGAAGGGCCAGACGCTCGATATCGTCGACCAGGATGGGCGCTTCTTGTATTTCCATGATTACTAAATTAGATAGTACTAATATAAAGTCAATAGCCAAGAGGGAACGAGCAATGGCCGGCGCCAAGATTCAGGCTTTCTTCGACGAGCCAACCAATACGGTCAGCTATCTCGTCTGGGATCCGGAAACCCTACGTGGCGTGGTGATCGATCCAGTGCTGGATTTCGATCCCGCCAGTGGAGTGGTCGACGATGGTTCCGTCAACGAACTGCTCCGCGCGGCAGCCGATCAGGGCATCGCAATCGAATGGGTTCTCGAAACCCATGTCCACGCCGATCATCTGTCCGGTGCTCCGCTGATCAAGCAGCGCACCGGTGCCAGGATCGCCATCGGCGAGCATGTTCGAGAAGTGCAGACCATCTTCCGACCCATCTTCGGAGCAGATGACCTAAAGGCCGACGGAGGCGATTTCGACCGGCTGCTCAAGGATGGCGACCAGATCGAGGTCGGCGGCCTCACGATCGACGTCATCTATACGCCAGGTCATACGCCGGCTTGCGTAAGCTATCGGATCGGCGATGCCGTTTTTGTCGGCGACACTTTGTTCATGCCCGATTACGGCACCGCTAGGACCGATTTTCCAGGCGGCGACGCCCGGCAGCTCTACCGGTCAATCCACAAGCTGTTGTCGCTTCCGGCCGACACGCGTCTGTTCATGTGTCACGATTACAAGGCGCCCGGCCGCGATCATTTTGCCTGGGAAACTACGGTCCGGGACGAGCGCCGCGCCAACAAACATATTCGCGACGGGATCGGCGAGGATGAGTTCGTAGCCATGCGGGAGGAAAGGGACAAAGGCCTGTCGACGCCGCGGCTGCTCATTCCGTCGATCCAGGTCAACATGCGTGCCGGCCGGCTCCCGCCGGCAGAAGCGAGCGGAGTTCGCTATTTGCGAATTCCGGTAAAACTTCGCGAAGGGCTACCCGCAAGCGACCTTTGTTAGATGCCGCGCCGGAATCGGCGCGATTAGATCGGGTTGGCCAAACTCAATAGCTACAGTGCACGCCGCGCCTCGTGGTTCGCGATCACCGCACGTGTGACCGCCTGCATCAGATCTTGTGAAGCGCCATTGGCTTTGTTGGGGACGGTCATGATCGCCATCGTATAGGCGCTGCCGTCCGGCGCAGTAAGGATGCCGATGTCGTTGATTCCTCCGACCCGGCCCTGGAAGTCCTGGCCGGTGCCGGTCTTGTGGCTCCACTTCCAGCCCGGCTTGAGCGCGGCCCGCACCCGTAGTGCACCAGTCTTGGTCGATCCCATCGTCGCCAGCAATCGCTGGGTCGAAGCCGGCGACAGCAGTTCGCCCTTCTTGAGCCGAGCAAGAGCCAAAGCGACCGAATGCGGTGCAGCGCCGTCATATGGGTCGGCAATGTAGCGCTCGAATGAAGAACGGCGAACCGATGCCGGCAACGCGCCGCGTGCCTTGTAGAACGCGTCTCCGATCGAATAGCTTTGGCTCCAGATCAAGCCCGCGATCTTCGATTGGAGGGCCCGCTCGCCTTCGTAGAAGCGGATGGAGCCGAGGCCCTTTGCGGCGATCATGTCGCGTACCGCCTGGGGTCCGCCAACCGACCGCATCAACTTGTCATTGGCAGTATTGTCGCTCTCGGTGATCGCCGTGAACAATAACGAGCCAAGCGTCGTCGTATGGCCGCCGCCAAGGATCTTGGAACTGATCGGTTGGTGGAACAGCGTAAGGTCATCGCGTCGCAGGGTAACTCGGTCATTCAGGCTGACCCGGCCTTTATCGACCGCATCCATCGCCGTGATGGCGACCCACAATTTGGAGCAGCTTTGCTGCGGGAACAGGGTGGTCGCGTTGTAATCGGCTTGCCAGCCCTCGGTCATCGACACCACGGAAATTCCGGCGCTGCCGTTGAAAGAACGGCCGAGGCCATTGATGCGATCGCGAAGCGCCGCTGGCGCAATTCGGGGAGGAAGCTGGCGCTGGGCGGGCTGCTGGACGTTCGTCTGCGGTTTGGCGGCGCCAGGAGGAAGCGGCGCGAGTGGATCGCTTGCGACCGGCTGCCCTTGAGCAAGCCCGGTCAATGCAATCAGGCCCGCACCCACCAGGAAGCGGCACGAATGCGACGTCATGGCTTCAATACCCCCTTGAACTTCAACAATGTCGCCAAGGCTTTAGTTCAACCGTGCTGAACCAAAGCTTGCGTCGCAGATTCGCAAATCAAAGGGCACTTGCCAAGCCGTTTAACGGGGCGGAGCAGGAGAATTCGGCGGGGAGGGGCTGCCAAGCAGTGCGGCTGATTCAATCTCGTCCAACGCCCGGTGAGCCGAGATGTAACGGCGCGCGCGGATGATCCATTTGTCGGCGTTGGCTGCACCGGGCAGGCGCATTGTCTCGGCCAGCGCGGCATCGACTTCGCCTGCCTTGAGTCGCGCCAGGGCCCGGTCAACCCTCGCCTGCGGCTGTGGCGATGGCGTGTCTGCACGGTGGATCGAAACAATCGTCCCAAACTCGCGACGGAATGCGTCCCACCACCCCTCCTCGGGCCCACCTCCGCGGAGCGCCGGTTCCAGTGCCTCATATTCGGCAACCAAGCTGTCGAGCCGAACCGGATCGCGCGAAGCTGTAACGATGGTTGCAACCGCCCCTTGATGGCTTGCGCCAAAGCGCTGAACCAACAGGGGCTCAAGATAGCCGAGCGCGACGCCGCGATCTATTGCCCGGCGCGCGGCGAACGCGACCAGCATTGCGTCGGCCCGGCCGGCCGATCCGGCAGCGGCCTGCGCTTGGCTCTCGATTGCGTTTAGCCGAGTTTCAATGCCCGCGATCCTGGCAGCATCAGCAGCTGCCAGCGGATTGGTGGCGATTTCCGGTGCGGGCAATGAAGGGGCCTGGCGGACGACCTGGAGCGGCTGGCGCGGAATGATACCGAAAAAGCGCGCTCCCGCGTCCCAGCGCGACAAACCCCAGGTGGCAAGTGCTGCGCCGGCGATAAGTAGCAATAATCCCAACGCAAAGCGGGCGGTCCACGAAGTGGATTGGCGGGGATTGGTTGCGGTCATCGTGGGGTCAATGTGTGACACAGCATCGCCGCTAGGGCCAGCAGCGCCGGATCTTCCGGCTTTCCGGCAAATTCGATATGCTCCCAACCTGCCCCACACGCCTGCGCGGCGGCAGCGCTTATGGCGGCGATCGCGGTTCGATCGCGCGAGCCCGCAAGCTCAGCAAATCGGTGCCCGGCACGTGGGCTGTGCACCGCTGCAACCAGTCCCTCAAGCGGTGGTAATTCGGGTGCTTCGATCGGGACCGATCGGTAGACGACGCAAGTATCGATCGCTTCGCCTGACGGCACCTCCCGACGATCTTCTCCTGCCAACCGCAGCAGCCTGAGTGTTGGCGGCAACTCGGCAAGCAAATCCGTCAAATCGCCGCGACCGACTGACAGGACCCGAAATCCTGCGTCGCGGGCGGCAGTCGCGGTCGCCGGCCCGACCGCATGGACCGGCAAATGCTTGAGCGTCTCGAGGCCGTGCCCGCCGTGCCTCACTGCATTAGCGCTGCTCAGCAGCAGCGCGTCATAGCCCTCGGGATCGGGCACGACCCAATCGACCGCCTCGACCCGGAACAGGGGGCAGGCAATGACCTCCAGCCCCATTGCCGCCGCCCGCTCCGCGCTTGCCGACAAGCCAGGCTCGGGACGAAGCAGGAGCAGCTTCCTCATTGCCCCTCGAACAGGCGGCGGATCTCCGGCGATGCACGGTCGAGCATGGTTCGAGCCAGGAGAGCAGGCGAATCCAGGTCGCCAACCGCGAATCGGGCCACTTCCGCGACCCGTTCGCCTCCATCCTCGCTCAAGATCTCGCAGGCGAAATCAATCTGTTCGCCATCGACTTGGGCGTAGGCGGCTACCGGCGAATGACACGTTCCGCCCAACGCGCGACAAAAGGCCCGCTCGGCAAGCACCGCCTGGTGAGTGTCACTGTGGTCAATTGCCTTGAGCAAAATTGACGTCATGGCGTCATCGGCGCGACATTCGATTCCGATCGCTCCTTGCGCTGGTGCAGGCAATATGTCCGAAGGTTCGATCGCAACTCCCACATCCTGGCGTCCCAGCCGATCCAGGCCAGCCGCCGCGAGCAGGGTTGCGTCGATGTCCCCCGATGCCTGCTTGGCCAACCGCGTATCGACATTGCCGCGGATCGATATGGTGCGGATATCGGGGCGAAGCCGCCGGAGTTGGGCGCTCCGCCGAGGCGAGCTGGTGCCCACGATCGCACCTTCCCGCAACTCGCCAAGCGAACCGGCGCCGATGAGCCGGTCGCGCACATCGGCACGCTTCAGCATTGCGGCGATAAGCAAAGTCTCAGGCCGCTCGCTCTCGACATCCTTCATCGAATGAACCGAGCAGTCGGTTTCCCCGGCCAGCAGCGCAAGGTCGAGCTCCTTGGTCCACAGCGCCTTGCCGCCCACTTCCGCCAATGGACGGTCCTGGATGCGATCGCCGCTGGTCCTGACCGGATGGATGATCACGGTTCCGGTCGGCCAGCCGTGCGCCTCCTCCAACGCTCCCGCGACCATATGCGCCTGAGCCAGAGCCAGCGGCGATCCGCGGGTACCAATGGTGAGGGTATGCTGGGCCATCTGCGCCGCGCTAGCGCAAAGCGGGGGTTTCAGGCAAAGGCTTGGCGAAATGGCACTGATCCTTGCCCTTGAATCCTCTTGCGACGACAGCGCCGCCGCGCTGGTCGGCAGCGACCGGCAGATCCTCGCCCAGGCGGTGGTGGGGCAAAATGATGCTCACCGTCCTTTCGGCGGCGTGGTCCCCGAAATCGCCGCTCGCGCCCATGTGGAAATCCTTCCGGGCCTGGTTAGACAGGTACTCCATGAGGCCGACATCGCCATCGGTGAGGTCGACGCCATTGCTGCGACCGCCGGCCCCGGTTTGATCGGAGGCGTGATGGTCGGGCTGTTGGCCGGCAAAGGGCTGGCCCTTTCGGCCGGCAAGCCGTTGATTGCGGTCAATCACCTAGAAGGCCATGCCTTGAGCCCAAGGCTGGTCGATAAAGGGCTGGAATTTCCGTACCTGCTGCTTCTGGCCAGCGGCGGCCATTGCCAGCTGCTGGAAGTGCGGGGGGTGGGCGATTATCGCCGTCTCGCCACGACAATCGACGACGCCGCGGGTGAGGCATTCGACAAGGCTGCGAAACTTCTTGGTCTCGCCTATCCTGGCGGCCCGGCCATCGAAGTCCTTGCAAGGGACGGTGATCCGCAAGCAGTGCCGCTGCCCCGGCCCTTGGTAGGATCCAAGGAGCCGCATTTCAGCTTTGCCGGGTTAAAGGCCGCAGTCCAGCGGGCCGTAGCCAGCAACGATTATCGGCCGGAAGACATCGCCGCCAGTTTCCAGCAGGCGGTTGTCGATTGTTTTGTCGACCGGACCAAGCGCGCTCTCGAAGTGTCCGATGCGCCTAGCCTGGTTGTCGCGGGCGGGGTCGCGGCCAATGCCGCAGTTCGCTCGGCACTTCGGCAATTGGCGGAGGATCAAGGCCGTCGCTTCTCCGTGCCGCCCGGCTGGCTGTGCACGGACAATGCGGCGATGATCGGCTGGGCCGGGGCGGAGCGGTTCGCGGCGGGCCTTGTCGACAGCCTAGATGTCCCGGCGCGGGCGCGTTGGCCGCTCGATCCCGAAGGTGAAAAGGTCAGGGGCGCAGGGGTGAAGGCATGAAGATCGAAAAGCTTGCGGTCGTAGGCGGCGGTGCCTGGGGAACGGCGCTCGCACAGGTCGCGGCAACCGGCGGGCAAGAAACACTGCTGTGGGCGTTCGAAGACGATGTCGTTGCGGCGATCAACAAGATTCACGAGAATCCGATCTATCTCAAAGGATTAAAGCTTAATCCGGCAATCCGTGCGACCGGCAATTTCTCCGATCTGAAGGAGGCTGACGCCTGGATCGTGGTCACCCCGGCTCAGCATATGCGTGCCGTTCTTGGTCGTTCGCCCTGTCCCAAAATGCCGCTGGTGCTTTGCTCCAAGGGAATTGAGGAAAGCTCGGGCAAGCTGCTTCACGAGGTGGCGCACGAAATTTGCCCGACTTCTCCGGTGGCAGTCTTGTCCGGCCCAACCTTCGCGCATGAGGTGGCCGCTGGCCTTCCGACCGCTGTTACGCTTGCATGCGAGGACAGGGTGTTGGGTGAAGCGCTTCGCAGCCGAATCAACCTTCCCGCTTTCCGGACCTATTGCACCGACGATGTCGCCGGCGCCGAGGTTGGCGGAGCGGTAAAGAATGTGCTGGCGATCGCGTGCGGCGTGGCCGAGGGCCGAGGGCTCGGCCAGAACGCGCGCGCCGCCCTCATTGCGCGCGGTTTTGCCGAAATGACCCGTTTCGGGCTGTCGATGGGCGGACGGCGGGAGACGCTGGCAGGGCTGTCCGGCCTTGGCGACCTGGTGCTGACTTGCTCGTCGACCAGCAGCCGCAACTTCTCGCTGGGCAAAGCGATTGGCGAAGGCAAGAGCGCGGCGGAACTGATGAAGGACCGGCGCACCGTCGCCGAAGGGGCGCATACCGCGCCGGTGCTGCATCGGATTGCAATAGAGCGGAATATAGACATGCCGCTTGTTGCCGCCGTCGTCGAGCTTCTAAGCGGCAAGGTGAGCGTCGACGAATTGTTGAAAACGATGCTCAGCCGCCCGCCGGGCGACGAAGAAGATTGATCGCCAGCCTAGAAATCGATGGCGATCCCCTTCTTCTCCCAGTCTCCGTAGCGGGTGGGATCAAGCTTCTCTTCTTCGCCGACTGGTTTGCCTGTTTCGACCTCCTCCGCCTTTGGCACGGGGGGCGATTTGCTGAGATGGGCCGGGGGCTTCACATGTTTTGGCCGTTTCATGCTTGGCAAATGATGCCTAAGGGGCGCCATGCCAAGCCCTGAGGGCCTTCCCGCGCGCCAAGCCGCGCTCCGAATTCTCGATGCGGTGCTTCGGCGCGGGCAGACGATGGACAATGCGGCACAGGCTGGGCGCGGTCTCCCGCCGGCCGATGCTGCTTTGGCCACAGCGATTGCCGGGGAAGCGTTGCGCCGCTTGCCGGATCTTGATGAGCTGATCGATGGCGCGACGCGCCAGCGCTTGCCCGATGACAGCAAGGCGCGAGCGGTGCTGAGGTTGGCGCTTGCCCAGAAAATTGGGCTTGGCACGCCCGATCATGCCCTGGTCGCGACCGCGCTTGCCGCTGGTTGACGGCGGGCCACGGCGATTGGTGCACGGAGTACTCGGCACCCTGCTTCGCGGCACCCTGCCGACTTTGGATGCGCCGCGCCTGCCCGAACCCGTGGAGGTTCGCTGGGCTGCGGCCTGGGGTCAGGAAACCGTCCTCGCCGCTCGACGTGCCATCGCGCATCGACCGCCGCTTGATCTAAGTTTTGCCAGCGAAGTGGCTTGTGCCGCTTTCTCGGAAGGCGTGTCGCTTGCTCCCCTTCATCGCCGCATTGCGCATGCCGGGGCGGTCGCCGATCTGCCCGGCTTTGGCGACGGCGGCTGGTGGGTCCAGGACTTGGCCGCCTCGCTTCCTGCCCGGCTGGTGCCGGCCAATGCTCGGCGGGTGCTGGATGCTTGTGCTGCGCCAGGCGGCAAGACCATGCAACTCGCCGCCGCGGGACATGCTGTCACTGCTCTCGACCGCTCCGAAAGTCGTCTGGCCCGACTTTCCGACAATCTTTCTCGCACCGGTCTCAAGGCGACGACGGTGGTAGCGGACGCGTTGGAATGGGAAACGGATGATCCATTCGACGCCGTGCTGCTTGATGCACCTTGCTCGGCGACCGGCACGTTCCGCCGCCATCCCGAAGTACTCTATCGAGCTCGCGCAGCGATCATCGAACAATGCGCCGAACTTCAGATGCGGTTGCTCAGTCGCGCTGCAGACTGGGTCCGACCGGGAGGCAGCCTGGTCTATGCTGTATGCAGCCTTGAGCCGCAGGAAGGCGAAGAGCGGATCGAGGCCTTTCTCGCTGAGCGTCCCGATTTCCGGCTCGAGCCAGCGCCGATATTGATCGACGGCGTGACGCCACATCCTCGCGGCTGGCTCCGCGTCCTTCCAGGCATGCTAGAGCCTGAAGGCGGTCTTGACGGCTTCTTCACCGCGCACCTTGTCCGACACGCCTAATCCCGTCTAATCGGGCCCATGGCCCGCACCCTCATCTCCCCATCGATCCTTTCCGCCGATTTCGCCAAGCTGGGCGAGGAAGTCCGAGCGATCGACGCGGCGGGCGCCGACTGGATTCACATCGACGTGATGGACGGGCATTTCGTGCCCAACCTTACTATAGGGCCGGGCGTGGTGAAGGCGCTCCGTCCGCACAGCGCCAAGCCGTTCGACGTCCACCTGATGATCTCGCCGGTCGATAATTTCCTCGATGCCTTCGCAGAGGCTGGCGCCGACATCATCACCGTTCATCCCGAAGCCGGGCCGCACCTCCATCGCACGATCCAGCGGATCAAGGCGTTGGGCAAGAAGGCGGGCGTGTCGCTCAATCCGGCAACTCCGGCCAAGATGCTCGACTATGTGCTGGAAGAAGTCGACCTCGTCCTGGTGATGAGCGTCAATCCCGGCTTCGGCGGGCAGAAGTTCATCGCCAGCCAGCTTCGCAAGATCGAATCGATCGCCAACCAGGTCGCCAAGAAGGATCTCGTTGTCGACATCGAGGTCGACGGCGGCATCGACGCCGCCACCGCACCCCAGGCCATTGACGCCGGCGCAAACGTGCTGGTTGCCGGCACGGCGGCCTTTCGAGGCGGTCCCGAAAACTACGCCGCAAATATCGCCGCGCTTCGGGGAGGGGCATGAGCGACGACGTCGTCGGCCGGCTCGCCAAAGGCTCGCTATTCTCCCGCCTGTTTGGATCGGGCCGCCAGCCGCTGCGGCTGGTTGCGGTTCCGCGCGACCATGTGCTCGGTGATCGCGCGCGGGGAGATGCGCTGGTAAGCGGGCGCCTTCTGCTCGGCAGCGATGAATTGTCGCTGGCCGAAATCGACTTTGCAGCGGTCGGCACCCACGGCCCGCTGGCGCGTGAAATGCAGGGCTTTGCCTGGCTGCGCGACCTGGCCGCTTCGGCCAGCCGCGACAAGGGCGCGCGCATGGCGGAGGCGATCGCCGGGCGCTGGCTGATCGCCCACGGCACTCGGGTCGACGAGGCCTGGGCGCCCGAATTATGGGGCGAGCGCATTCTCTTTTGGGCTGCCTACGCCCCCTACATTCTTTCCAGCCGCGACGGAGGCTATCGCTCGGCATTGCTCAACACGCTTGCTCGCGGAGCGCGCCATCTGGATGCAAATGCCGACAAGGCTGCGCCGGGCTTGCCGCGAATTACCGCCTGGTCGGGGGCCCTGGTTGCCGCGCTGACCCTGCAGGGCGCGCAGAAGCGCCTGTCGCATTCGGAATCCGGGTTGATGCGCGCGCTCGCGGCGGCCCAGTTCGAAGACGGCGGATTGATGAGCCGAAGCCCGCAAGAGCAGATGTTGCTGGTCGACCGATTGGGCCTCGTCCGGGCGGCATACTTCGCCGCCAAGCAGACGTTGCCCGACGCATTGGAGAACGCCGCGGCGGCGGCGCTTGCCGCTCTTCATGGGGTCACGATGGGCGACAATGCTCTGTCCAACTGGCAGGGAGGCAATCCGGGCGATCCGGCGCGGCTGACTGCTCTGGTCGATGGCTGCGGTCTGCGCGCCCGGCCGCTGCGTCATGCGCGTGGATGGGGCTACCAGCGGTTGTCTGCTCTGGGCACGATCATCGTTGTCGATGCTGCACCCCCGCCCCCGCCGCGGATGGCGGCCACTGGATGTGCCTCGACGTTGGCGATGGAAATGAGTGACGGGGCCCAGCGGCTGGTGGTCAATTGCGGTGGCCCCGGACCGGTGCCGACGGAATTGCCGAAGGAACTGGTCGAGGCGCTACGGACCACGGCGGCCCATTCGACGTTGGTACTCGACGACACCAACTCGACTGCCATTCTGCCTGACGGAAGTCTCGGTAAAGGCGTCGCCGATGTGGCCATAGAGCGCGGTGAGGACAATGACTGCTCGCGCCTCGAGGCGAGCCATGACGGCTATGTGAAAGGTTTCGGCCTCGTCCACCAGCGCCGCCTCAGCCTCGGCAACGACGGCAAGGAAGTACGTGGCGAAGATCGGCTTACCCCCAAAGGCCGCCGCAGGATTCGTGAAGCTGCGCCCTACGCTATTCGCTTTCATCTGGCGCCTGGCGTTGAAGCGACTGTCACTGCCGATGGCATGGGCGCGATCTTGCGTTCGTCCGGTGCGCCGCCATGGAATTTCCGCTGCCGGGGAGCGATGTTGCAGGTAGAGGACAGCCTGTTCATCGACGGCCATGGCCAGCCCGTCCCGACGCTGCAACTCGTCGTCGTGGGCGAAGTATCTGGCGTTGGCGGTGAAATCGCGTGGCAGTTCCGCCGCTCCAGCTGAACGATCAAGACAAGAAGGACCAATTCATGACTGGCATCGTGCCCATTCGCCGGGCCCTTATCTCTCTTTCCGACAAGTCCGGGCTCGATGCGCTCGCCGCGGGGCTAGCCAAGGCCGGAGTCGAGATCGTTTCTACTGGCGGTACGGCTACCCGGATCCGTGAGCTTGGCCATCAGGTGCGGGACATTTCCGATCTCACCGGATTTCCGGAGATGATGGACGGGCGGGTGAAGACGCTCCATCCCAATGTCCATGGAGGCCTGCTCGCCGTGCGCGACAATGCCGAGCATCTCGCGGCGATGGAGGCACATGGCATTGGCGCGATCGATCTGGTGGTGGTCAATCTCTATCCGTTCGAAGCGACCGTGGCGAAAGGTGCGCCGCGCGACGAGATCATCGAGAATATCGACATCGGCGGCCCGTCGATGGTCCGTTCGGCGGCGAAGAATCACGCCCATGTCGCGATCGTAACCGATCCTTCCGACTATCCGGTCTTGCTCGATCAACTGCAGCAGCAGGGCGGAACCGACATCGACTTTCGCCGAAAGCTAGCGGCCAAGGCCTATGCCCTGACGGCGGCATATGACTCGATGATTTCTCAATGGTTTGCCTATGCCGATCAGCAGGAACGCTGGCCGCCACTATGGTCGAGCGCCCGAAAGTTGAAGATGCCGCTGCGGTATGGCGAGAATCCGCACCAGCAGGCAGCTCTTTACATTCCGGTCGGCCCCCACGCCTCAGGCATTGCTCAGGCGCGGCAGGTGCAGGGCAAAGAACTCAGCTACAACAATCTCAACGACGCCAACGCAGCCCTGGAACTGGTCGCGGAGTTTCGCGACGGTCCGCCAACGGTGGTGATCGTCAAGCACGCCAACCCGTGCGGGGTCGCCAGTGGCGAAAGCCTGCTCGACGCCTGGAACCAAGCCTTGGCCTGCGACAGCGTTTCTGCATTCGGCGGAATCGTTGCAGTCAACCGGCCGCTCGACGGCGCGATCGCCGAGGCAATTTGCGCGATTTTCACCGAAGTCGTGGTTGCGCCCGAAGCGGATGAGGCCGCGATCGCGGCCTTTGCCCGCAAGAAAAACCTGCGATTGCTGCTGACCGGCGGCTTGCCGGATCCGGCACGTGGCGGACAGACGGTGGCAGTAATTGCCGGCGGAATTCTGGTCCAGGATCGTGACAATGGCATGCTGACGCCTGACATGTTGAGACAGGTCTCGAAGCGCGCCCCAACCGACCAGGAACTGAAGGACTGCCTCTTCGCCTGGACCGTGGCCAAGCATGTCAAGTCCAATGCGATCGTCTACGCCAAGGATGGCGCGACGGCGGGGATCGGTGCCGGCCAGATGAACCGGCGGGATTCGGCGCGGATCGCGGCAATCAAGGCGCGTGAGGCGGCCGAAACCAACGGCTGGCCTGAACCACGCACCGTAGGCTCGGCGGTGGCTTCCGACGCCTTCTTTCCCTTCGCTGATGGGCTGCTTGCCGCGGTCGAAGCCGGTGCGACGGCGGTCATCCAACCGGGCGGATCGATCCGAGACGACGAAGTTATTGCCGCCGCCGATGAGGCGGGCTTGGCGATGCTGTTCACCGGAATGCGCCACTTTCGTCATTAGGCAGAGTGATTAGCTGGGCGCGTCGCCCCCGGTCGATGGATCGGGGAGCGACAGCTGCTCGATATCCTCCTTCTTCATCCGGAACAGCTCCCGGTCCTCGGGCCCGAATCCCTTGACCCACAACACGGCGCCGAAAGCGGCGAGGATCGCAGGAATGCCGAATATCAGCTCGGCCCACTCGGGAAGACGAATGGCAATTTCACCCACGACCACCGCTGCAGCGGCCGCCCAAACCAGCGGCCAGCGCCAGCCGGAAACGCGGTAGCCAAGGATATGGCTAAGCAGCCTCGACTTGATGATAGCTGCCAGGCCCAGCGACAGCATTAGCGCGACCGCCGGGCCGGTGGCCTGCCACATGACCGGCCAACCCCAGTGCCGCATCAGCAGGATCAGGCCGGCGGCCAGCCCTGCCTCCAGCAGGATCATCGACAAGCTGATCATCATGTTGCGATGGCGAGCAGTATAGATCAGCGCCGCCTCGCTGACCGCGGCCGTGGCCGCGACGACTTCGGCTGCTAGCAAAAAGCCCAGAGCAGCGGTTCCGGCGACGAAGCCGGCGCCGACCAGGCCCATCACGGCCTCGCCAGGAATTCCCAGCGCCAATGCCACCGCGCTTTGCGCGGCAATGACCCAGAAACCGACCTGCCGGATCTGCCTGGCGACCGCCGCCTTGTCGCCCTCGGCGAGATTGCGGCTGATTACCGGTCCAAGGATCGGGTCGAAGCTGGTCTTTAGCTTGGCTGGAAGCGACGTCACTTGCTGCGCGACATAATAAATGCCGACCACCGCAGGTGAGAAAAACAGGCCCATCACCGCAATATCGACGCGGCGCGATCCCCATTCGACGGCGTCGGCCGCGGCTACAGGCAGGTTCCGCCGCGCCATGCGCCACAGGGCGACGGGCTCCGGATGCCAGTCGCGCGGCAGGCCATAGTTGCGCAGGAACGGGATCATCGACGCGATTGAGGCCCCGACCATCGACAACACATAGGCAATGATCAGGCCGTCTCGGGTCGAAATGAACGACCAGGCGAAAGCGGCGATAGAGATAGTCCAAGGCTCGACAACCGCTCTTGCCCGGACCGTCGAAGCGACGTCATGGCGATAGGCGAGGGCAGCCAGGCTGATGTCCGACCAGGCCAATGCGATCACGGTGACCGGAAGCAGCCATTCAAGGCCGGTAATCTCGCTATTGGGGAACATGGCCTGCGGGAAGGTCATCAGAACGGCCATCGCGATCGCCGAGCCGACCGCGGCGACGATCAAGGCGTCCCAGACCACGCAGACATGCGGCTTGTCGGTCTTGGCCAGCTGCTGGGCGAGGCCGCGCTTTAGGCCCAGTGTCGCCAACTGGGCGGCGAATTCGACGATCAGCACCGCGTAGGCGAACCGGCCCAGCGCCTCCGCGCCGTAGATTCGACCCGCAATAAACAGGAAAGGCAGGCGCGCCATCAGGCGCAGGACGAATCCGAAGAAGTTGATCCGCCCGCCGCGAGCCAGTGCGGCGAGGTCGGCGGACGGAGCCGTGTCGACTGTGGCGGCCTGGCTCAATGCGCCGCGCCCCAGTTGGGACCCCAACCGACTTCAACGTCTAGCGGCACGTCAAGCTTGATCGCCGGCTCCGCAGCATGGGCCATCGTCCGGCGGACCACGGCAGCCGCCGCCTCTTCCATGCCCTCGGGAACCTCAAACACCAGTTCGTCATGGACCTGGAGCAGCATTTTCACATCCACGAGACCGGCGTCGGCCAGGGCGTCATCCATCCGGTTCATGGCTCGCTTGATGAGGTCGGCGCTGGTTCCCTGGATGGGGGCATTGATCGCCGCCCGTTCGGCCCCGGCGCGAAACTGCGGGTTTGGAGCGCGGATGTTGGGGAAGTGTGTCTTCCGCCCGAACAGGGTGCGGGTGAAGCCTTGTTCGCGCACGAAGGCCAGCGTCTGGTCGATGTAATCGCGGATTCCGGGGAAGCGGGTGAAATAACGGTCGATGATCGCCTTGCCCTCTTCACGAGGCACCCCCAGTCGTCCGGCCAACCCCCAGCTCGAAATGCCGTAGAGGATTGCGAAATTGACCGTCTTGGCCTTTCCTCGCGTGTCACGATCGACGGTTCCGAACAGCTCCTGCGCGGTCAACGAATGGATGTCTTCGCCCTTGGCGAAGGCCTCTTTCAACTGCGGAACATCGGCCATGTGGGCGGCAAGGCGCAGCTCGATCTGGCTATAATCCGCGCTCATCAGCACGTGGCCGGGCTCGGCGACGAAGGCGTCGCGAATTTGCCGGCCGATCTCGGTGCGAATGGGAATGTTCTGCAGGTTGGGCTCGGTCGACGCCAGCCGCCCGGTCTGAGCGCCCGACAGGCTGTAGCTGGTGTGGACCCGCCCGGTCTCGCGGTTGATCTGGGCCTGCAGCGCGTCGGTATAGGTCGACTTGAGCTTGGTCAGTTGCCGCCAGTCGAGCACCAGTCGCGCCACTGGCACACCCTCGGCGGCAAGCCGCTCGAGCTCATTCACGTCGGTCGAATATTGGCCGCTCTTGCCCTTCCGTCCGCCCTTGAGGCCGAGCCGGTCGAACAGGACCTGGCCAAGCTGCTGGGGCGATCCGATGGTGAAGGGACCTTCGGCCGCTTCGTAGACCCGCAGTTCGAGCGCGGCGATTTCCGTGGCGAAAGTGCCCGATAGCTTGGCAAGATAGTCGCGATCGACCTTGATTCCGCGCCGCTCCATCCGCCCAACGGTGGTGACCAGCGGCCGGTCGACCATCTCATAGACCTGGGACGAACCTTCGGCCGTAATCCTCGGCTTCAGCCGGAGCCACAGGCGAAGGCAGATGTCGGCGTCCTCGGCGGCATATTCGGTGGCGGCGTCGAGCGGCACCTTATCGAAGCTGATCTGCTTGGCCCCAACTCCGCATACCGATTTGAAACTGATGCACTCATGTTCGAAATGGGCCTGGGCCAGCTCGTCGAGCCCATGGTTCGACTTTCCGGCGTCGAGGTCGAAGCTCATCACCAGCGTGTCGTCATAAGGCGCGACATTGATTCCCGCCTTGGCGAACATCACCCAGTCATATTTAAGATTGTGGGCGATCTTCAGCACCGCCGGATCCTCGAACAGCGGCTTCAGCCTGGCCAGGACCAGCTCGGCAGGTAGCTGCGATGGGGCGTCCGAATAGAGATCACCGCCGATATGGCCGATCGGTATGTAGCAGGCCTTGTTCGGCTGGGTGGCCAGGCTGATCCCGGCCAGCCTGGCCGTGATATTGTCGAGATTGTCGGTCTCGGTATCGATCGCGACATAGCCCTGGTGCATCGCCTCGGCGATCCAGCGGTCCAGTGCTTCCTCGGTAACGACCGTCTCATACTGAGTGCGATCGACGACGATCTTCTCTGCCTCGGCCGGCTTCGTGGAAGGCGCGGGCCGTGACGCCATGACGTCGATCGGCCGCGCCCCGCCGCTCGACGCGCCTCCGCCGCCGACCCGGTTCAACAGCGACTTAAAGCCTTGGTCCTCAAGGAATTCCTTTAGCGGCTCAGGCGGAATGCCTTTGAGCTCAAGGTCCTCGAGCGGCTCGGGCAGCGGGCTGTCGCAGACGAGCTCGACCAGCTTGCGCGACAGCCTCGCGGATTCGGCATGCTCGATGAGGTTCTGCTTCAGCTTCGGCTTGGTGATCTGGTCGGTGCTGGCCAGCACCGTCTCCAGATCGCCGATACTGCTGGATCAGCTGCGACGCGGTCTTGGGACCGATGCCGGGGACGCCAGGGACATTGTCGACGCTGTCGCCCATCAGCGCCAGCACGTCGCCGACCTTCTCCGGCGGCACACCGAACTTCTCCAGCACCTGGTCGCGGCCGATGCGACGGTCGTTCATCGTGTCGAGCATGTCGACCCGCCCGTCATCGATCAGCTGCATCAAATCCTTGTCGGAGCTGACGATGGTCACCTTCCAACCGGCGCGCGTCGCCGCATGGACGTAGCAGGCGATGATATCGTCCGCCTCCAGCCCCGCTTCCTCGATGCAAGGGATGGAGAAGGCGCGGGTGGCGACGCGGATCAGCGGGAATTGCGGGACCAGGTCATCGGGCGCGCGGCGGGCGGTTCGCCTTATACTGGTCGTACATCTCGTTGCGGTGGGTTTTTCCGGCAGCGTCGAGGATCACCGCCATGTGGGTCGGGCCGTCGGCCTTGTGCAGCCCGTCGGCAAGCTTCCACAGCATGGCGGTATAGCCGTAGACGGCGCCGGCCGGCACGCCGTGCCGGTTGGTCAGCGGCGGCAGGCGGTGGTAGGCGCGGAAGATGTAGCTCGATCCGTCGACGAGATAGAGGTGGTTCTGGTCTGCCATGTGCGAGCCTGCTCTAGCAGGGTAAACGCGCGATGCCAGCCTGTGAGGGAGTAATGATCATGGGTGACAAATTCGAACGCCACCGGCAGCCGTGGACCAGCGACGAAATCCAGAAACTCCACCGCCTGGCGGGCAAGGGGATGAGCCTGAAGGCCATCAGCAAGGCCATGACCCGAAGTGAGGAATCGATCCAGGCGCGGGCCAAGCAGGATGGGCTGAAAGTCAGCAAGCTGCGCTAGGCGTGGGCCACTGCAACGTCTGCTCTCCGCCCAAGGCAGCCGCGACACTCTACAATCCACGGCGGATGAACATCGTAAACGCCGAACCTAACCGAATTTAAACCACATCGATGCAATGCTGTGTTGTGGACAAGGAGCGCGAGTGGGAACGATCCGCAAATTCCTGAGGACGACGGGCAATTCCGCCCAGGAAGAGCCGCGCCCGCAGTCCTTGCGCGCGGAAGGTTTGATCCAGGAGTTCGAAAGCAGCGAGAAAGGCTGGTTCTGGGAGACCGGCCGAGACGGAACGCTTTCCTATATCAGCGACAGCGTTGCCCGTGCCTTGGGACGGGAAACGGATGACCTGCTGGGGCGCTCATTCACGGACCTAATCTCTTCGGAGACGGCCGACGGTGAGGGAACATCGGAAAGGACGCTTGGCTTTTACCTGTCATCGCACGTCGCGTTCCAGGATCTCATCGTCCGGGCAAAAACCAAGAACGAGATCTGGTGGTCGATCTCGGGCCGGCCGATCCACGATGAGGTCGGCCGCTTCTTCGGGTTTCGCGGCTACGCATCCGACTTGACCAAGATGCGCCAATCGGAGGTCGAGCTTGATCGGCTCGCGCGCCAGGACTCCCTCACGGGGCTTCCCAACCGCGAAGTTCTTCGCCGCGCGCTCGATGACGCCCTTATTAGCGCGGCGCGAAGAAAGCACCGCTGCTCCGTTTTTCTGCTCGATCTCGACCGCTTCAAGGCAGTCAACGACACGCTGGGCCACCCGGCGGGAGATACGCTGCTCAGGCTGGTGTCGTTGAGGCTGCGTGACGAGGTCGGCAAGCTCGGGCAAGTCGGGCGCCTCGGCGGCGACGAGTTCGAGGTGGTATTGCCGGCAACATCCGACAAGGATGATCTGTCGCGGCTGGCGCAGGGCATCATCGACAGCCTTTCGCGGCCCTACACCATCAACGGCACCGCCGTATCGATCGGCGCGTCGGTCGGCATTGTCACGTCGGACTATGACGATCGCACCTCCGACGACCTGATGCGCGATGCGGACCTCGCACTGTACGCCGCCAAGGCCGCGGGCAAGGGCACGTTCCGCTTCTTCGCGCCGGAGATGCACGAAGCCGCGCGCGAGCGTCAGTTGATGGAATTGGACCTGCGCGTCGCGCTGGAGAAGGGCCAATTGAGGGTAGTGTTCCAGCCCAGCGTCGACGCTTCGAGCGAGGCGGTCACCGGGTTCGAGGCGCTGGTCCGATGGGATCATCCCGACCACGGGCCCGTGAGCCCGGCCTTGTTCATCCCGCTGGCAGAGGAAATCGGCCTCATCAACGAGATCGGCGAGTGGGTGCTTCGAACGGCCTGCGCCGAGGCGGCCAAATGGCCCCAACAAGTGTCGGTTGCGGTGAACCTGTCCCCGGTCCAGTTCAAGGCGAACGCGCTTCCGGCCACCGTCAGGTCCGTGCTGAGCGACGTCGGCCTCTCCGCCAAAAGGCTGGAGCTGGAGATTACCGAAGGCGTGCTGCTCAGCAACGACCAGCATGTTCACGACATGATCGACAGTCTGAAGAAAATCGGCGTGAAACTCGCGCTCGACGACTTCGGAACGGGTTATTCAAGCCTCAGCTATTTGCTGCGGGTTCCGTTCGACAAGATCAAGATCGACCAGTCTTTCGTGCGCGGCGCATCCGATCCGGAAAGCCGGAACGCCGCCTTGATCCGCGCCATGGTCGGCCTGGCATCGGATCTCCAGATGCAGACGACGGCGGAGGGCGTTGAAACCCAGGACGAGCTCCTGCTCGTCAGGAACCTCGGCTGTTCTCTCGTGCAGGGATATATCTTCGGCAAACCAATGCCGGCCGATGAAGCGCTGGAGCTGGCGGCGAAGGCAGGCCCGGTGAAGCCGGACGGTTTCACCAGGGCGCGCGAATCCCGCGTCCGCATCATCAGGGCGGCGCTTCTCCATCATGACGGTCAGGTCAAGGGCGCGCGCCTCCGAAACATCTCGAGCGGCGGAGCCCTGGTCGAAAGCCGTGACGAGGTTCCTGTCGGTGCGGAGATCCGGCTCGACTTTTCCGCCGGCGGACTGGTCGACGGGACCGTCCGGTGGGTCAAGGGCACGCAATTCGGCGTGCAGTTCAAGGAAAAGTTCAACCTCAAGCTGCTGCAGCCAACGAAGCCAGCACCCAAGGCGGGAGCCGTCATGACCCCGGATTATCTGACATCGGGCGACGCATCCCAGCAGGGGTAACACGGGTCTGATGGCAGCTTTCGAACCAAAGCGGACATTCGGCTAACCGCCGCTATGCGCCACTTCCTGCCCTTCATCGATGTGCCTGCCGGTCCTTAAAGCTGCCGTCTCGACCGAGCATCTTGCCGCTGCCGAATAATGAACGGCGGCGCCTAAGCCCCGACGCCGCCCGCCGGTTCAGCGGCTATCGCGCCCGCTGAGCCTGAGGCTGCGACTGGTAGGTTGAGGGCCGCTTCTGCGCCACCATCGGGAAGGTTTCGCCTCCGTGGTAGGTTACGGTTCCGCACATAAGGTCGCCCTTGGCCGAGAGCCTGCCGTCGAACAGGACATCGCCCTCGCGGGAGGCGACGACCATGTGGACGCTGTTGCCGGTCAAGGTGATCTTGCGCAGGACAACTGGAGCGGTCCTCACCGGCGCCAGCGATCCGCCATAGTCAGCGCCGACGAAGCCGATCGACATAAGCCCGAAACTGGGCGTTCCCCGGGGAATCATCAGGAAATCCCAATGGCCGTGAAGGTTTGGGGCCTCGCCGCCCGCCTTAGCGGCGCCCGCGTCGCAGTTCACGGCGACCGACGTTGCAGGCTGTGCAGCAACCGCGGCAGGGGCAGCGCAGGAGGCCGCCAAGGCAAATGTCATCAAGCGTTTCATCTTCATTCTCCATGTTGGACAAGCTTTGGGGCGCGGATAGCGCCGGCGGCGATCGACATCCGCCTGTCTCCGCCGCATCGACAAGCCGGGATTTCGCCAATAGCTTCCGCTTTTTCGTCAATGTGGGAAGCATGCAGTTCACGCAGCGCCAACGGCCTTACTGGGGGAGATGGGGGCCATTCCTGGCCGCGATACCGGTGGGTCTGCTCCTCGGATTCGCAGGCCCCTTCGGCTCCTACCCGGCCTTCCCAACCGCGATCCGCTACGCATTCTGGCTAGGGCTGACGGCGGCCGGCGTGTTGGCTGCAGTCGCGGCGGACGCCGTGCTGACCCAAACAAGGGTTCGCGCCGGTGCGATCCGGATCGGAGCCGTCGCTCTGGTCTCCGCGTTGCCGATGACCTTCGTCGTGGCGTGGACCATGTCGCTTGTTCAGCCGGGCCGCTTCTTCACGCCCCAGCAACTGCCGGCCCTGTTCGCGGCTGTCGCGGCCGTTCAGCTGCTGGTCGTTTACGCGACGACAAGCACCGCGCCCACGGCCGATGGCGCTGAGGCACCCGACCGTGCGCCGGCTCTCCCGGAACCAGGGGCAGAGGCGATTCCTGCTGCCTTTCCGTCCGCTCTGTTAAGGAGACTGCCGCCGGGCATCGGCAGCGACATAATCGCTCTCGAAACGGAGGATCACTATCTTCGCGTGCATGCGGTGGGAGGGAGCGCCCTGATACTGATGCGGATGGCCGATGCGGTTGCCTTGCTCGACCCGCAGCTGGGAGCGCAGGTTCATCGCCGCTGGTGGGTCGCCCAAGCAGCGGTCGCGGGCGTGCGGATGGAGGGGCAGAAGCTTTCCCTCTGCCTGATCGACAAAACCCTGGTGCCGGTCGGCAGGACCTTCTCCGCGGCAGCCAGGGCAAGGTTTGCCCATGCCCGCAACATTGGCCCGCCCGGTCAGGCTTCATCCGCTGGCAAAGGGCCCTCCGTCGGCGGCGCCTAGCTGCGCTTATGCCGCAGGCTTAGCCGCCGCTTGCCCGATAACGGTCGAGCCATCCCCACGAGCCGCCGTCAAGCGAGGCGCGGCAATGTCCGCTTTCCACCCATAACTGGCATAAGCGTTGGATTTCGACCATTGCGGACAAGTCGGAACATTCAAGTTTTACAAGGCGTTGATGCGGCTTCTCCCAGTAAACCAGTAAAGGAGTAAGTCCATGCGGATCCCCCTAGGTGCCGCCAGTCTTGTCGTTGCGCTCACCAGCGCAGTCCCAGCAATCGCTGCCACCGGCGGAATGGCCAGTGGTCAAGGCGCACTTTCTAGCGACCCGCGTCGCAATTTCTCAGTCAGCGCAAAGATAAATGCCGACGGTACCGCCACCGGCCGCGCGACACTGATCAACAAGGCGTACACCGGCGAGAACGGCAAGGCGCCTTATCTTCTGCAGCTCGACATCAGCTGTGGCAAGATGGTCGATGCCAACACAGCGATTTTCGGCGGCACCGTCCGCAGGACCAACGATCCGAGCCTCGTCGACGCGGTCTATTTCTCGGTACAGGACAATGGCGAGCCAGGCGCCGGGCGCGACAAGATCAGCCGGGCATCTTTCTTTGACGGCGATCCGGCGACCACCGGCGATCCGGCGCTGTGCCTTGGCGCCTCGTTGACCGATCTCCCGCTCGAAACCATCGTTTCGGGCAACATTCAGGTCCGCTAAGCGAGCGGCTACCTTAACAAAAACCGCCTAGCGAGATACCCGCCGGTGACTTTAGTCTCGGCGGGTATCTCCGAGTCCAAGCCAGCTCGGTTTGGAAGCAGCGAGCTCCATCGCGCAATGTTCGCTTTCCACCCAAAGCTGCCATTAGGTAGTTGACCGACCGGAACTCAGACAGGCAGCACCAGCTCCAGGCGGTTGCCTTCCGGTGTCGCCGCATAATCGACAATTCTCGCCCATGATCGGATGATGTCGATGCCTACGCCGCCGCCACGTTCCGGTGACTGGTAGTTCGATGGCACGGAGCGCAGGTCGAATGGCGTGCCGGGATCGGTGATGATGATGCGGATGGCGCCGGGTTCTCGGGCAAGGTTCAACCCGACCTTGTCCCTGTCGGTTAGCCCGCCATGTTCGTAGAGGTTGGCGGTCAATTCCTCCAACACGATGCAGAATCGAGCGAGGTCGTCCTCATTGAGGCCCTGCGCCGCGCCAAACGCCCGCGCCACATCGGACGCCCGGGTTACCGCCTTGCTGCCTTGCAGCTCGCATATGACGCAGTTTGAATTGGATTCGCGCTTGCTCATCCGATTCGCTATGTCACGTTACCGAAACGGTTGGGAGGCCTGCTGTGCTTCGCTTGCCAATGGCTATTGGACTGGCCGCCCTTCTGGCCTCAACGCCAGTCGCGGCTGAGATCGCCCGCATCAAGCAGAGCAGCGGCGCAGCTTCCGTTCAGCGGGGCAACCAGCAATTGAAGGCCTCGCCCGGACTGCAACTGCTGGCCGGCGACAGGCTGGTCACCGGCAAGGATGGCCGCATGAGCCTCACCTTCGTCGACAACACGCGCTTTGCCGTCGGCCCCAATAGCCAGGTGTCGGTCAGCGAATTTCAATATGATCGAACGCGCCAGAAGGGATCGTTCGTAACCCAGGTCGACCGCGGATCGCTGGCGGTCGTGTCCGGTAAGGTCGCCAAGTCGGACCGCGATGCCATGAAGGTCCGTACGCCCAACACCTTGCTTGGGGTCCGTGGCACCAAGTTCATCGTCGAGGTGCCGGATTGATGCGCGCCGGGATCGCCGTCGCCGGCTTGCTGCTTGGCGGATGCGCGACCTCGTCGCTGGTGCTGCTTCCGGATGACGAGGGCCACCAGGGCTCGGTTGCGGTGCTCGAGGTGGAGGGCCAGCCTTCGGATGCCGTCATCGCCGACGGCAACAGCCGCACTGCGCTGGGCGACAAGACGCCGACCACCAAGGCGCTCGGCGACAAGGGACTAAAGGCGGAAGAAGCCGCCCTGATCACGGCCCTGCCGCCGCCGGCGCGAAGCTTCACCCTCTATTTCGAGCTGGGCACCGTTACGCTGACACCCGAGTCCCTGAATGTGCTGACCGCGCTCAGGGCGGAGATCGCCGCCCGCACGGGACCCGAAGTTGAGGTCATCGGTCATACCGATACCGTCGGCGGCACAGAGGATAACGACATATTGTCGACGCGGCGCGCGGAAGAAGTGCTGAATTGGCTGGCTTCCCAGGGCTTCGACAAATCGATCATGTCGGCCGTCGGCCGCGGGGAGCGCGAATTGAAGGAACCGACGGTCGACAATATCAGCAATGCCGCCAACCGCCGGGTCGAGGTCATCGTCCGCTAGTTAGAGGTAGCGCACCGCCATGACCGTCAGGTCGTCAGTGGCCTCGGCTCCGTCCTCGAAGCGAACGGACCTGGTCGCGGATCTGCTCACAGATTGCGCTCGCGCTTCTGGACCTCAACGCCATTCGTCCAACGGATTCCGATCGCGGCCAAACAGGCTCCGTGCGCATTCTGGGCCTCGGTCACGCCGTCGGTAATCAGCACCAAGGTCTCGCCGGGCTTCAACGTCAGCGTTTCCAGCGGATAGGGAAATTCGGCGGTGCATAGGGGCAGGCCGCCTTCCAGCCGGACCCGGGTCACTGTCCCGTCGACGCCGAGCAGGAGCGGGTCTTCGTTGCCCGGCGCAGACCATGCGCAACTTCCCCCGTATTGAGATCGAGGATGCCAAGCAGCATGGCGACGCTCATCGCCTCGCTATTGTCCTTGAGCAATTCGGTGTTGATCGCCGATGCCATCGTGGCGGGATCGGTCGCCATGCGCGACAAGGCGGCGCTGGTCAGCGCCTTCGACATCGCCATGAACAGGGCCGCCGGCACACCCTTGCCGGTGACGTCACCGACGGCGAAGCCGATCTGGTCATCGCCGATCTTCATCGCATCGTAAAAGTCGCCGCCGACCGACTTGGCGGGTTCCAGCAATGCGTCGAGATCCACGCGCGGATCGAGGTTCCTGAGCCGGGATCGCGGCGGGACCATGCCCAACTGGATCGCTCGCGCGGCCTGCAACTCGCCCTCGGTCTCGGCGGTCGTGATCCGCTCCTGGACCAAGGCCTCGCGTAGCCGTTCGCGGTCTGACCGCGCCAGTGCGAACAGTCCCATCGCGACCCCGGCGACCGCTCCACCTCCGACCAGCAGGGGGCGCGCTGGATCGAGCAAAAGTGCCGCGTTCGAAAAGGCAAGCCAGCTGGCGAGAGGAACGGCGATGAAGGCGGCGGCAAGGAATATCCGGTAACCCCTGCCGAAAAGCGCATTTGCAAGGGCCATGAGGGCGAGCGCGCCGCCGCACCCCATTCCGCCAGCTCAATCCAGGCAGGCCGATCGAGCCAGCCTCCGCGCATGATGGCGTCGACCGCCTGCGCCTGCACCAGGGGTCCGAACTCCTCGGCCGCGATCGGCGTTGCGGCGATGTCCGACGTGCCCTCCGCGGATACGCCGATCAGCACCGTCTTGCCGGCAAAGGCGTCTCGGTCCGAGATGCTTTGCGCCGCCCAGCACATCGGCAGCCGATACGATCTTGTCCGCCGGGAAGGTGCCGAAATGCAGCCACATCCGGCCGTGGCGATCGATCGGAACGGAGCGGCTGCCAAGGCGGACTTTGGAGCCGGCGACCTCGAGGGATTCGGCATCCAGTGAGTTGCGAGCGATCTCCAGCGCGAACCCCGGCCTCGGCTTCCCGCCGGCGCGCATGACCAGGGGCACTCGCCGAACGACGCCGTCGCTATCCGGCCTGCCGTTCACCAGCCCATGGCCGAGCGCGACGTCGTCCAGCTCCGGAATTGCGGCAAGCTCCATCGGCCATTGATCGACTGCCGGCGGGAGCGTTCCGCTTATCGGCGCATCGGCGATCGGCGGCTGGCCTTCCGGCGCCTCGTCGACCCCCGCATGGGCCAGGACCACTGGCGCCGTGCCGATCACCTGGCCGAACAATTGGTCCATCGGCTGCAGTGCATTGACCTCGGCGGCGGCGCCGGGGCTGAGTTCGGGGTAGAGCGACACGAAGGTTTCGGGGCCGGACCCGGTCATGCTCGGGAAAGAGGATGTCGAAGGCAATGACCTTGGCCTGCCGGGCAGCCAGTTCTTCCGTCAGGCGCGCAAGGTAATAGCGTGGCCATTGCCACGGGCCGACCGCCTCGATGCTTCGATCGTCGATCAGTACGACCCGCACATCGGTTGCCGACAAATCGCGGGGACTGGCCGATTGCCATCTGTCGAACACACCCCGGCTGCATGCGCTCGCCGAGCACGACGGTGAGGAGCACCGCGATCAGGGTCATGGCCAGCCAGGTCAGAACGACCCGGCGCCCTGGCAGTTTGAGCTCAGACGCGGACTTCGAGCCCGTCATAGGAACAGATTACTTCCAGCGGTGAGCCCTCGCGGGTCAGCTCTTCGTAGCGGATGCTCTCTTCGATGCATCCGCTGGATGTCTTCGTCGTCATAGGTCGGCTCGTGATGGAAAAGCGCCAGCGTCTTGGCCTTCGCCTCGTGGCACAAATCGACAGCGACCATGTTGCTCGAATGTCCCCAATCTTCCTTCATCGAAACGCTCTCGGCGAGCGAATACATGGTGTCGAAAATCACCAGATCGGCGTTGCGGAAGAAGTCGATGAAGGCCGCCTCGGCGTCCATCTTGTCCAGCTTGTGCTCGCTGTCGGTACTATAGATGGCTGACCGTCCGTCGGCGTCGGTGAAACGATAACCGTAGCTAGCATGGGAATGCTGCTGCAGCTTTGTCCCGACTTTCACGCCGTCGATTTCATAGCCTTCGCCGGGGGTCAGCTGAACGAATTCGAAGTTGGCGCGCAGCCAGTCGAAGGGCACCGGGAAGGAGATTTCCTCCTGCTGGCGACGGAGTGCAGCCTCGGCGTCAGCGTGGGCCGCGTGAATTCGGATCGTCGCCTCGGGGTCGAACGCGGGCGCGAAAAAGGGGAAGCCCATGATGTGGTCCCAATGCAGATGGGACAGGAAGAAATTATAGGTCTTCTTGTGACCGGCTGCATTGCGCTGAATTGAATCCAGTCCGAACGATCGGAGGCCGCTGCCCATGTCGCAGATGAAGTAGGAGCCGTCCCCGGCTTCCAGCTCTACGCATGAGGTCGCTCCGCCATAATGTGCGCCAGCTGCGAAGCTGAGCTCCTTTTCGACAAAACGCTGTGCGTCGGTGCTATCCTCAAACCGTCGTCCGTCGGCCAGGAACAAGGCATTAGCGATCTTGCGCCTTACCATCTCGGCCGTCGGCGCAACCGGGAGAGACCCGCGAGTACCCCAGAAACGCACCAGCATTTGGTTCTCGCCCCCTTCGCTATCGCCGAAGCTCAATCGTCTCGGTGATCGTGAACAATTTGTCGTAGCGGCTGATGGCCAGGATTTCGCGCATCACTTCGTTGGGCGAAGCGAGCGAGACGGTCACGCTGGCCCCGTCGCCCTGGCGCTTTGCAACAGTCAGCACGCGAAGGCCACGCGACGACATATAGTCGAGCTTTTCAAGGTCGATGATAACGTCGCCGAGGCCGGCCTGCTGGGCCTGGTCGATTGCCTCGCTCAGTCCCGCGCCGAACGCCTCCCAGCTGGCTTCGTCAACTCTGCCTTGGACGGCGACGATGACCGCGTCCTCGCGACGATCAAGGAAATATTCCATCCATCGTCCTTTCGAAATACTCGAACGCGACTGACCGGTTGTTACCTGTAACTTCGGCTACAACGCAAATCGCACTTTGGTACGGTCCTACGGTACAAGCACCGTATCTACTGCCTCCGCAGCCATTTCCGGATAATCCAGCGTGTAATGGAGCCCGCGGCTTTCGTGGCGGCTGAGCGCCGATCGGACGATCAGATCGGCGACTTCGAGCAGGTTGCGGAGCTCGATCAGGTCGGGAGTCACGCGGAAATGCTTGTAATAGTCGTCGACCTCCTGGCGGAGCAGGTCGATGCGGTGCTTGGCGCGCTCGAGCCGCTTGGTGGTGCGGACGATCCCGACGAAGTTCCACATGAAGCGGCGGATCTCGCCCCAGCATTGCTGGATGACGACTTCCTCGTCGCTGTCGGTCACCCGGCTTTCGTCCCAGGCGCGAATCGCGCGGCGGTTCGATGAAGATCGTCCCAATGGGCGAGGATGTGCCTGGCAGCGCCTTCGCCGAACACGAGGCATTCGAGCAATGAATTGGAGGCGAGACGGTTGGCGCCGTGCAGGCCCGACTGGGTCACTTCTCCCGCGGCATAAAGGCCGGGCGCGTCGGTCCGGCCGTCGATGTCCACGACCACGCCGCCGCAAGTGTAGTGCTGGGCGGGAACGACCGGGATCGGTTGCTTGGTGATGTCGATCCCGAGCGTCGAGCAGCTTCTCGTAAATGTTGGGGAAGTGCTCCTTCACGAATTCGGGGTCGCGGTGGCTGATGTCGAGATGGACGTAGTCCAGACCGTCGCGCTTGATTTCATGGTCGATGGCGCGAGCGACGACGTCGCGCGGGGCCAGTTCGCCGCGCTCGTCATAGTCGGGCATGAAGCGATGGCCGGTGGTCGGGTGCTTCAGAAGCCCGCCCTCGCCGCGCACCGCCTCGGTGATCAGGAAGTTCTTGACCTCCAGATTGTAGAGACAGGTCGGGTGGAACTGCATGAACTCCATGTTGGAGATGCGGCAACCCGCCCGCCACGCCATGGCGATGCCGTCGCCGGTCGCGCCGCGCGGTGCGGTGGAATAGAGATAGGTGCGTCCCGCCCCGCCCGTCGCAAGTACGGTCGCGCGGGCAAGCAGGGAATCGACGCGCCCTGTTCCGCGATTGAACGCGTAAAGACCGTGCACCGCCCCGCTGGTCGTGAAGTCGGCGGCGTGCCGACCGGTGATCAGATCGATTGCGACCATATCAGGAATGAGGGTGATGTTGGGATGGGCGGAAGCGGCCCTTTCCAGCGCCTGCTGGACCGCCCAACCGGTGGCATCCGCCACATGGACGATGCGCCGGTGGCTGTGCCCGCCCTCACGCGTGAGGTGAAGTCCGCCATTTTCCGTGGCAAACGGAACGCCCAGCTCGGTAAGCCGGGCGATCGCCGCCGGCGCTTCGCCCACCACATGTTCGACAATGGCCAGGTTGTTGAGCCCAGCGCCGGCGATCATCGTGTCGCGCACATGCGCCTCGAAGCTGTCGCCTTCCTCGAGCACTGCGGCGATTCCGCCCTGGGCCCAGCCAGTCGCGCCTTCGTTGAGCTTGCCCTTGGCGATAACTCCAACCTTCAAGGTTGGCGCAAGATTGATCGCCGCGGTCAAACCCGCCGCGCCCGATCCGACGACGAGCACGTCAAAAACGCGCGCCGTCAAATCGCGGCCTCTCGGGTCAGGCTCAGGAATACGTCCTCAAGATCAGGATCGCGCGTCGAAACGTCGATAATGCCCAGGCCTTCGCGTTGTAGCGCGGCGAGCACATCACCGGCGTTCACCTTGTCCTTCCGATAGGTGATCTCGATCGTCCGCGGGCCGGTGATGTCAATTCGTTCGAAGCAGGCCGCATCGGGTGCACCGTTGAGATCGCGGTCGACCTCGACCACCACCGCCTTGTCCTGAGCCTTGGCGATCAGTTCGCGTGTCGGCTCATTGGCGATCAGCCGTCCATGATTGATAATTGCGATCCGATCGCACAGCTGCTCGGCCTCTTCGAGATAATGGGTGGTGAGAACGACGGTAACACCCTGGCGGTTAAGTCCGCGGACATAGTCCCACAGCTGCTGGCGAAGCTCGATGTCGACGCCCGCGGTGGGCTCGTCGAGCACCAATATCGGCGGCGAATGAACCATCGCCTTGGCCACCAGCAGCCGGCGCTTCATTCCGCCCGACAAGGTGCGGGCATAGGCATTGGCCTTGTCGGTCAGATGAACGGCAGCCAGCAGCGCATCGGTTATCCGCTCCGCCTTGGGAACGCCGTAGAGCCCGGCCTGTATCTCCAGTGCCTCGCGCGGAGTGAAGAAGGGGTCGAACAATATCTCCTGGGGGACAATTCCGATCGACCGCTTGGCGTTGCGCGGATGTGCGTCGATATCGAAACCCCACACCTCGGCGCTGCCGCCTGATTTCACCACCAGTCCGGCGAGAATGTTGATCAGCGTCGACTTGCCCGCACCATTGGGTCCAAGCAGGCCGAAGATCTGCCCGCGCGGGCACGTCGAAGCTGACCTGGTCGAGCGCCAGCTTGGGCGGGCTGCCCTTGGACCGATAGGTCTTGCACAGCTTATCGATGCGGATCGCGGGTTCAGGCGTGCCGGTCATGGCGATTCGCATAGCGGCGCGTGAGCGAGCGCGAAAGCCGAACTGGTAAATGACTTATTTACCTTACTCATCATCCTCTTTTTTCAGTTAACCTTGATACTGATCCAGGCATGTTCCGTGCGGCCTGTGTTTCGGCGCTCTTCAGCCTATTTTCCATGTCGCTTTCAACGGCGGCAGCGGCTGCGTCCGTGCAAGCTTCGCCGACCGCCAGCGCCCAGGTCGTGTTGGTGCGACCGCTGACCCTGGTGCGGACTGCGGACATGGACTTCGCGACGCTGGGCGTGACAACCGGCGGAACCGCGACGATCGATCCGTTGACCGGCGCCATGACGGTCACCGGCGGTTTGCTTCACCTTGTCGGCACGCCTTCCCCGGCACGCTATTCCGGGGCCGCCTCGAAGCAAACGGTTGTCAATATCAAGGTCCCCAAGACACCTGTGCTGATCCGCAGGGTCGGCGGCACCGAAACGCTAAGCGTGAGCAATTTCACGCTCGACGGCCAGGACAAGAAGGTGCTGGCGCAGCAGCAGAGCTTCACTTTTGCGGTGGGTGCGCAAATTACGGTGCCAGCGGGCACGGTGGAGGGTCTTTACACCGGCCAGATCGATGTCACCGTCCAATATCCCTGAGTAGCCAAAATACTGAATCTGGCTGGTTAATTTCAGGGCAACTCAACGCGTTGAATCGACGGTCATTCCTTTGCTTCATTCTCTGCCTGATCCGCAAAATCGGCGGCAGGGGGAAGGACCGGAAACGTGAAGCAATTCATCACGCCTTTGGCGATTGGGGCAGCCATGGCATTGGCGGCACCGGCACAGGCTGCGCCAGTTGCGGCTTCGCCATCGGCGCAGGCGGAAGCGCTGATCCTGATTCCGCTGACTCTGACCAAGGTCGACGATCTTGATTTCGGGACGGTCATTTCATCGCCCCTATCCGGCACGGTCATGATTCCAGCCGACGGCAGCGCTCGATCCGCTGCCGGCGGCGTGACCCTGGTTCCGTCGGACCCCGGACTACGCGCCCGGTTCGCCGGAGCGGGCTCACCCGGCCAGTTGGTGATCGTCAACGCAACCAATCCCGGCACGCTTAGCAACGGGCTTGGCGACACGGTCACGATAATGGCGCTGACTCTCGACGGCTCGCCCGTTCGGACGATCGACCCGACAACTCGCGCATTCTTCTTTAGTGTCGGCGGAATCCTGCTGGTCAACGCGAACCAGGCAGAAGGGCTTTACTCAGCTCAGTTCGATGTCACTGCCGATTATCTCTGAGTCCAATTGATGCAGCGCGGCGGCGTTGCTAGGGCGGCTCAATGTCCAATATCCCACCGCCCGAAGTCATCCGCACCAAGCACCACCGCGTCGCATGCGACGGTTCCGGGCAAGTCGCCCCGGCGCTTGGCCATCCGCGCGTCTATTATGTGATCGACGAGGCGCAGGGCTTCGTCGACTGCGGATATTGCGACCGTCGCTTCATCCTTGAAGGCGGCCCTGCAGACCGGCCGCAGGCTTCGTGATCGCCTCCCCGCGCGATCTACTCTATCGCGGGATTGACCCCGCGGATGCCGCGGCGCTCGCAACCAAACATCTGTCACGCCACGACGATGGCGAACTCTACCTGCAGTATCGAGTGACCGAAGCCTTCGGCTTCGACGATGGCCGCCTGAAGACCGCCGACTTTCACACCGGATCCGGCTTTGGCCTGCGCGGAGTAACTGGCGAGACTACCGCCTTTGCCCACGCCAATGAGATCAGCGCTGCTGCCATAGGGCGAGCGGCTCAAACGCTGAAGCTGCTCGATCCGGCGAAGGGCATGCCTTCCGAACCGCCGCCGCGCACCAATCGGGCCATGTACGGCGCCGACGATCCGCTGTCCGCGATCCCCTTCGCGAAAAAGGTGGAGCTGTGCCAGGCGATCGACGCTGCCGCGCGTGCCCGCGATCCGCGGGTGGCGCAGGTCAGCGTCGCCCTTCAGGGCAGCTGGTCCGTCGTCGAGATCGTCCGGGCCGACGGATTCATCGCTACCGACATTCGTCCGCTGGTCCGCCTCAACGTTTCGATTGTCGCCAAGCAGGGCGACCGTCGCGAAACCGGCAGTTTCGGGATCGGCGGCCGCTATCTTTACGACCAGCTGTTCGATCCCGCGACCTGGAACCGCGCGATCGACGAGGCTCTTGGCTCAGGCGCTGGTCAACCTTGAAAGCGTACCCGCTCCGGCGGGCGAAATGCCGGTCGTGCTCGGACCCGGCTGGTGCGGCGTGCTGCTGCACGAAGCGGTCGGCCATGGGCTGGAGGGCGACTTCAATCGCAAGGGCACTTCGGCCTTCTCCGGGCGGATCGGCGAGCGGGTGGCCGCGCCCGGCGTCACCGTCATCGATGAAGGTGCGATCGAGAACCGTCGCGGCTCGCTCAGCATCGACGATGAAGGAACGCCGACCGGCCGTACCGTGCTGATCGAGGATGGTATCCTCAAAGGCTATCTGCAGGACCGCTTGAACGCCCGGCTGATGGGCATGGAGCCGACCGGCAACGGCCGCCGCGAAAGCTTTGCCCATGCGCCGATGCCGCGGATGACCAACACTTTCATGCTGGGCGGCCACGACGATCCGGCCGAGCTGATCACCCGGGTCAAGGACGGCATTTACGCCAAGAGCTTCGGCGGCGGGCAGGTCGACATCACCAGCGGCAAGTTCGTCTTTTCCTGCACCGAGGCCTATCGCATCGAAGGGGGCAAATTGGGCGCGCCGATCAAGGGCGCCACGCTGATCGGCGACGGGCCCAGCGTGCTGACCCGGGTCAAGGGCATCGGCAACGACATGGCGCTCGACGAAGGCGTCGGCATCTGCGGCAAGGCCGGCCAGTCGGTCCCGGCGGGCGTGGGACAGCCGACCATACTGATCGACGGCCTGACGGTCGGCGGCACGGCCGCGTGAGCTTGGTCGAACTTGCGCGCTACGGCACGCGGGTGGAGGCAGACCTAGCCCGGCTCGCGCTTGAAGCAGAAGGGATCGACGCGGTGATTTTCGATGCCGAAACGAACAGCTTCTTCGGCGGCGGTGGGCTGATCAGCGTTCGGTTGATGGTACTGGAAGAGGACGTCGACGAGGCGACAATGTTGCTGTCCGACGCGGGACGCTCCTAGTCCCTTAGCAGATGGGCCACTGGGCCCAGGTCGAACCCGGCCTCGTTGGCCATGCGGTTGAGTTCCTCGCGCGGCGCCCCGTCCTCGCTCTTGGCTACCGCCCAGGCCAGCGTCGATCGATTGCCCGACCGGCAAAAGGCAAACATCTTGCCGTCGCCGGCGGCAGTGAATTGCCTCACGCATCGCTTCGACGTCGGACGGCCCCATGCCGCGAGCGATCGGGACATGACGATAGTCGATCCCCGCCGCTTTCGCCGCCGCCTCGATATCGTCGCTCTCCGGCTGGCCGACATCTTCGCCGTCCGGCCGGTTGTTGACGATCAACGTGACCCCCAGCGCCTTGAGCTCGGCGACATCCCCGGGCGAGATCTGCCCGTTGACCAGCGTCTTCTCGTCAAGCTGCCGGTGCATCTTCGACCTCCTTCGCCCGGGCCATCGCTCTCAGCAGCGACTCGCCGTGGCGTTCCAGCTTTGTATCGCCGATCCCTTCGATCTCGGAAAGCTCGCTTAGCGACAAAGGCTTTCGCGCCGCCACTTCACGCAAAGTCGAATCGTGGAAGATGACATAGGGAGGCACGCCCTGCTCCTTCGCCCGGTCGCGCCGCCATTCTCGCAACGCCTCGAACAGCGGGTCGTGCGGCAGGTCCGACCGATCGCGCGAACGACGTGTCCGTTTGGGCGGGACGGCGATCACCAGCTGCTCCTCGCCCTTCAGGATCGCCTTGGCGCCAGGCCCGAAGCTCAGCCCGCCATATTCGTCGGCCCGGAGCGCGTCGCGGGCCATTAGGGATCGGGCGACGGGCCGGACCAGTGCCAGCTCGTCGGCGTCCATAATTCCGAACACCGACAGGCGATGATGGCCGAACTGGCGGACCTTTTCATTGTCATCGCCGCCAAGCACCGCAGCCAGATGGGCGACGCCGAAGCGCATCTCGGTGCGGAACGCGGCGCTGAGCAGCTTCTGCGCCACGGTCGTCACATCGATCGTCGCCGGCGGGTCGAGGCAATTGTCGCAATTGCCGCAGCGCTCGGGCGGGTCCTCGCCGAAATGGCGGAGCAGGATCGCGCGGCGGCAGGTCGCGGCCTCGACGAAGGCGGCGAGCGCATTCAGCCGCTCGCGCTCCTGCGGCCGCCGGTCGGGCTCGACCTCGGTCTCGATCCGGCGGCGGGCGCGGGCGAAATCCTCCGCGCCCCAGAACAGCCAGGCCTCGGCCGGGTCGCCGTCGCGACCGGCGCGGCCGGTTTCCTGATAATAGGCCTCGATCGACTTGGGCACGCCGGCATGGGCGACGAAGCGGACGTCGGGCTTGTCGATGCCCATGCCGAAGGCGATGGTCGCGGCCATCACCATTTCCTCGCTGTCGACGAACGCCGCCTGGTTGCGCTGGCGGACCCTGGGTTCGAGCCCGGCATGATAGGGCAGCACGCGCCGTCCCGGCGCATCGAGCTGTTCGGCCAGCTTGTCCGCCGCATTGCGGCTCGGGACATAGACGATGCCCGGGCCCCGGCTGGCCGGTCATCAACGCCTTGACCTGCTTGCTGGCGCCGTCGCGCGGACGGACATGGTAGCGGATGTTGGGCCGGTCGAAGCCGGCGACGATCAGCCCGTCCTCGGTGATGCCGAGCTGGACGAGGATGTCGGCGCGCGTCCGCTTGTCGGCAGTGGCGGTCAGCGCCAGCCGCGGCACGTCGCGATGCTGGTCGAGCAGGGGCAGCAGCAGGCGATAGTCGGGCCGGAAATCATGGCCCCATTCGGAAACGCAATGCGCCTCGTCGATCGCGAACAGGGCGATGTCGGCTTCCTGCAGCAGCTGCGCGAAACGCCTCGGTCGTCGCGCGCTCGGGCGCGACGTAGAGCAGGTCGAGCTGGCCGTCGCGAAGCGCGTCGCGGATGGCGCGCGGATCCTCGCTGGCGCTGGTCAGCGCGGCGGCGCGAAAGCCGAAGCCGTCGGCGCTGCGCACCTGGTCCTGCATCAGCGCGATCAGCGGGGAGATGACGATGGCCGTCCCGTGCCGCGCCAGCGCCGGCAGCTGGTAGCAAAGCGACTTGCCCGCGCCCGGTCGGCATCACCGCCAGCGTATGCTGCCCGGCGATCGCGCGTTCGACCACTGCCTCCTGCACGCCGCGAAAGTGGGAAAAGCCGAAACGGTCGTGGAGAAGCTGATGCACGCTGGTCACAGCCCACCCTATCCATGCGCCCCGGCCATTGATGCAAGCTTGGCGCGGACTCCTCCGCCTGCCATGGACGAAAGCGTGACGGTGCGCGTGGATATGGGCGTCGACGGGAAGGGCGACGCCATCTCGATCGACCTGGAGGAGCTGCTGGCGACCCGCCTGCTGGTGCAGGGCAATTCGGGCAGCGGCAAGTCGCACCTGCTCCGCCGCCTGCTCGAAAAGAGCGCGGGCCAGGTCCAGCAGGTGGTGATCGATCCCGAAGGCGATTTCGTCACCCTCGCCGACCGCTACGGCCATGTGCCCGTAGAAGCGGCCGACCATAGCGAGCGCGACATTGCCCGGCTGGCGGCACGGATCCGCGAGCATCGCGCCTCGGTGGTGCTGAGCCTCGAAGGGTTGGAGGCGGAAGGGCAGATGCGCTGCGCCGCGGCCTTCCTCGGCGGCCTGTTCGATGCCCCGCGCGACCATTGGTACCCGGCGCTGGTGGTGGTCGACGAGGCGCAGCTGTTCGCGCCGTCGGGCGGCGGCGAGGTGGCGGAGGAAGTTCGCCGCGCTTCGCTCTCGGCCATGACCAACCTCATGTGCCGCGGCCGAAAGCGCGGGCTCGCCGGCGTGATCGCCACCCAGCGCCTCGCCAAGCTGGCCAAGAATGTCGCGGCCGAGGCGAGCAATTTCCTGATGGGCCGGACCTTCCTCGACATCGACATGGCCCGCGCCGCCGACCTGCTCGGCATGGAACGCCGCCAGGCCGAAGCAATCCGCGACCTGCCGCGCGGCACCTTCCTGGCGCTAGGGCCAGCAATTGCGCGGCGGCCGGTGGCGGTGGCGATCGGCGAGGTCGAAACCAAGGCGCGCTCGATGAGCCCGAAGTTGACCCCGCTGAACGCCCCTGCCGAAAATCTGCAGGAACTGCTGTTCGCCCCCGGCGCCGACGAACCCCCACCCGTCACCCCGGATTTAATCCGGGGTCCGCCTTCTCCCCTTCCGTCCGAGGCATTGCTTCAATCGATGGCGGCGGCGATGCCGGCCCGCGCCGAGCCGATGCCCGCCAAGTCCGAGGACGAGACAGCCGCCATCATCGCCGACGTGCTTCAGGCAATCGTCGCCGACCCCGACAGCGCCGCCCGCTCTGCCTCGATCCTGTTCCAGGACTTCACCGTCCGCTGCCGAATGGCCGGCCTTGCCCGCCCACCGCTCGATCTCGCCGAGTTCACCCGCCGCCTGTCGATGGCCCGCGCCGGCATTTTCGATGTGGGAGACGACAGCTGGGCGTCCGGCGCTTGAAGCGGCGCGGGCGCTCCCCGACGACATGCTCGGCCCCTTCCTGCTCGTCGCCCGAGCCGCCCGCGAAGGCGCGCCCTGCCCGTCGGACGAAGCCATCGCCGCCAGCTACGGCACCGCCAGCCTCGGCCGTGCCCGCCGCCTGCTCCAATATATCGAAAGCCGCGAGCTGATCGTCAGCCGCGTCGACCTCAGCGGCAAACGCTCAATCGCCATTCCGCGGCTGGGGTGGGCAACTGCAGCGGCTTAGTCTTCGGCCGCCACCTCTTCCTCCAACTCCCGCTCCGCCGCCTGGCGCGCCCATAGTTCGGCGTAGAGCCCGCCCTTCGCCAGCAACTCCGCATGCGTTCCGCGCTCCGCGACCCGGCCGGCGTCGAGGACGACGATCTGGTCGGCGCCGACCACGGTCGACAGGCGGTGGGCGATGACGATGGTGGTGCGGTTGCGGGCGACGCCGTCGAGGGTCGACTGGATCGCTTCCTCGGTCCGGCTGTCGAGCGCCGAGGTGGCCTCGTCGAGGATCAGGATCGGCGGATCCTTCAGCAAGGTGCGGGCGATTGCGACGCGCTGCTTCTCGCCGCCCGACAGCTTCAGCCCGCGCTCGCCGACCATCGATTCATAGCCCTGCGGCAGCGCGGCAATGAAATGGTCGATCGCCGCGCCCTTGCGCCGCGCCTTCGACATCCGCCTGCGTCGCGCCCTCGCGGCCGTAGCCGATGTTGTAGCCGATGGTGTCGTTGAACAGCACCGTGTCCTGCGGGACGATGCCGATCGCGGCGCGCAAGACTGTCCTGCTGCACCCTGGCGATGTCCTGCCCGTCGATGGTGATCCGCCCCGCGGTCGGGTCGTAGAAGCGGTAGAGCAGCCGCGCCAACGTCGACTTGCCCGCGCCCGAAGGCCCGACCACCGCCATGCTGGTCCCCGCCGGAACGTCGAGCGTCACGCCCTTCAGGATGATCCGCTCGGGCTCATAACCGAACGCGACATCCTCGAACCGGACATGGCCGTCGGTTACGACGAGCGCTTGCGCCCCCGGCACGTCGACCACCTCGGCCGGCGTATCGGTCAAATCGAACATCGCCTCCATGTCGATCAACCCCTGGCGGATCGAGCGATAGACCCAGCCCAGCATGTCGAGCGGCCGGAACAGCTGCATCAGCAAGCTATTCACCAGCACCACGTCGCCCGGCGTGAACCGTCCCTGGCTCCAGCCCCAGACGGTGAAGCCCATCGCGCCCGCCATCATCAAATTGGTGATCAGGCTCTGGCCGATGTTGAGCCAGGCGAGACTGACCTCGTTGCGCACCGCGGCCCGGGTGTAGCCGGCGATTGCCTCGTCGTAACGCCGTGCCTCGCGCTCCTCGGCGCCGAAATATTTGACCGTCTCATAATTCAGCAGGCTGTCGACCGCGCGGCCGATCGCTCTATTGTCGACGTCGTTCATCTCGCGCTGCAAATGGGTGCGCCAGTCGGTCACCTTGCGGGTGAAGGCGATGTAGATCGCGACGATCACCAGCGTCGCAGCGACCAGGCCCGCGCCGAACTTCAGGAAGAAGATGACGCAGATGGCGGTGAGCTCGATCACCGTCGGGGCGATGTTGAACAGCAGGAAATAGAGCATCATGTCGATGCTCTTGGTGCCGCGCTCGACGATCTTGGTCAGGCTGCCGGTGCGCCGCTCGAGATGGAAGCGGAGCGACAGATTGTGGACGTGGCGGAACACGCGCGCCGATAGGCGCCGCGCGGCATTCTGCCCGACCTTCTCGAACAGCGCGTTGCGGAGGTTGTCGGCCAGCACCCCGCCGAACCGCGCCCCGCATAGGCGACGACTAGCATCAGCGCCGCGGTCCACAGCGCGCGCTCGCCGCTCATCGCATCGACCACCGCCTTGTAGGCGAAGGGCATGGCCAGCGTGATCGCCTTTCCAGCCAATACCAGCAGGACCGCGATGACGACCCGAACGCGAAGCTCGAGGTCGTCCTTCGGCCATAGTTCGGGAGGAAGCGCCACAGGACCGCGAAGCCGCCCTTGGGTTTCTCGGTCAGGGGCGGGGCGTCCTTCATCGCGTCATGAGGTAGGGGCCGGGCGCCTCATCCGCAACGGATGCGACGAACCGATTGGAACAGGCGGGTTTCCTCGCCGTTATCGCCTTAAGTGCTAACGGAGAGATGACCATGGGTCCGGGTTTCTTTGTCATCGCCATCCTGGGTTGTGCCGACGGCTCCGCCGCCTGCGCGCCTGTGGCGACGATCCCGACCCGCTATGAAAGCCGTGATGCGTGCGTTGCGGCAACCGGCCCGGCGCTGGCGGCGAACAACGACTTCGATTTTCCGACGCTCGCTCGCCCAATGCCGGCCGGCCAAGGCACCTGCCGCCGAACGGACGCCGGCCAGCAGCGCCCCCAAAGGCTCGCGCCAGGGCTAAACTGGCCAGAGGCGACCACGCCCAAGTTAGGAAAATTCCCCAATAATTCGCATTCGTCGCGGTAATTTTCTTCCGATCGAACTGCATCGCCATTGATAATCAACGATAATTTGCAATTGGCACACTCCCTGCAATGTTGATTGCGAGCCCAATCGGGGGCTCAAAAAAGGGAGTATCAAAAATGACCTTCTCGTTCGTCGACAGCCGCCAGCTCGCAGTCAGCCTCGCCGGCGCCTTCATCACTTCGCTTCTGTTCGTCAGCGCCGCAACCTCGCTGCCGATCGCCTGAAGTGCCATCTAAGAAGAAAGACAAGACCATGAACGGTCGCTTCGTAATCAACCGCAGCCGCGCCAAGGTCATGGGCGTGTGCTCTGGCCTCGCCGACTGGCTGAATGTCGACGTGCTCGTCGTTCGCCTCGGTGTCGTCATCGCCACGCTCATCACCGGCCCGGTCGCGGTACTAATCTATATTCTTACGGGTTGGCTGGCCGCCGAAGACCGCTGAGGTCTGGGCCAGCCAACTTCGCCACCTGTTTTTCCGATGCCAGCTGTGGCACCATCAGCCAGGCCGCACGTTAGAAAACGCGACAAGGAGTCGGCGATGGAACGGCAAGGCGACGAAGTTCACCTGAACGAAACCGAGGCAACCGCCGGCGTCAAGGCGCAAGGCGTTCGCTACGTGCTCGGAATTTCCTTGTTGCTTGTCGTGATTGCCATGTCCGCAATCTGGATTCTGGGATCAGTCCTCCGCTGATCGGCGATCCTGGCAACTTCTTTGCTGGACATCCACCTACTCTGCTAGCCATCTCGTAGCCCGATGAATGGCACCCCACCAATAGAATTTCCCGGCCTCAACCGACTTGAGCGAGTGATCCGCTGGCTGTTGATACAATGGTTCGTTCGTAGTGGCTGGACTATTTCCGGCACCCTGCCGCCCGATCGAAAATTCGTGATCATGGGAGCCTCTCATACATCCAACTGGGATTTCCTGGTGTTCCTCGGCGCAGTGCATGCGCTGGGCCGGCAGATCCATTTCATCGGCAAACACAGCCTGTTCCGATGGCCCATGGGCGGCTTCATGAGGGCCCTCGGCGGCGTGCCGGTCGATCGCAGCGCTCCGCAGGATCTCGTTACCCAGGTCGTGGCCCAATTCAATGCACGTGAGGAATTCATCCTGGTAATTGCCCCCGAAGGGACCCGCGCATTCAACCCGAAATGGAAGACCGGATTCTACCAGATCGCGTTGAAGGCCGGCGTGCCCATCGTCTGCGCCGGACCCGACTATCCAACCAGGCGCGCCGTGTTCGGCCCGATCATTCGCCCTACCGGCGACTATGACGCGGATTTGAAGCCTGCGTTCGCCTTTTTCCGAACGCTAAACCCACGGCACCCCGAAAGGGCCGCTTTCCCCGACGGCTGCTAACGACTAGCTTCGCCGTAATTACAGCGCAGGAGTTGACCAATGCGTCACGTCCGCCCCATATTCTTCCTTGCCCTTGGCGCCTTGGCCCAACCGCTTGCGGCTGCGCTTCCGGTCGGTTCGAAGGCGCCAGAAATCCGTACCATGGGAGCGCTGGGAGGAAAGACGTTCAAGCTCGATCTAAAGGATCAATTGCGTCATGGCCCGGTGGTGCTCTATTTCTACCCCAAGGCCTTCACTCAGGGATGCACGCTCGAAGCCAAGGCGTTCGCCGATGCCATGCCGGAATTTCGCAAGGCCGGCGCCCGGGTGATAGGCATGAGTGCCGATGACTTGGAGACGTTGAAGCGCTTCTCGACCGAGGCCTGCCGAAGCGCCTTTCCCGTTGCAACTGCCTCGCCGGCAACAATCAAAGCGTATGACGTGGTGCTGAAGCAGAAGCCGGAACTATCCGACCGGACCAGCTATGTCATCGATCGCGGCGGCCGGATCGTCATGGTTCATTCGGAACTCGACTGGAAGGACCATGTCGCAAAGTCCTTGGCCGCGGTTCGAGAGCTCAAGCGCTGAACGATGATTCGGTAAGCATGACGCGTTGCTGGCCCTCGAAGCCAGCGCCTACCGGTTAACCGATACGGCGAGTTCATCAGGGCGACCCACGATCGAAGCACCGAGTCGCAGCTTGCACTTATGGCGCAAAACCGTCCTTTTTCGGAACAAACCCTATCGAAAGTTAACCCTCTAAGTTACTGACCAAGCACAGTTTTCGGTTAATTTTACACCCCTGTCGTTAACCTCTTCCGTTAATGGAAAAAGAGAGTCACCCTTACGACTCTTTTTAGGGATGACGGCATGTCCTTGGCAAAAGGCTCGATCAGGGTTGCAATTGTAGGCGCCTGTATGGCGGCCGCGATGCCCGCGACGGCATTGGGCGTCGAGGCCGCGGCCACCCCGTCAAAGTCGGATACCTATCGTCCGCTGATCCTCGACCGGACGGCGGCTCCGGTCCGAAACGCGTCCCATCCCATGATATTATCGCGCCCGGCGAACCCTGACGTGTTCGGTACCGTCGCGCTCAATGCGGGTGTGACATTTTACGATGCTCGTTTCCGGCGGGTGGCATCGACCGATGCGAGGGACCCGCTGGTTCAGCAGCTGGCGGCGGGGGCCGCCAGCCTTGATCCGTTGGGCAAGCTGCGGCTGGTCCAACAGGAAATCAACGAACGCGTTCACTGGGCGCATGATCTCGACAATATGGGAGTCGCCGATTTCTGGGCGAACGCCGGCGAGACGCTGCGGCGCGGGACCGGCGATAGCGAGGATATCGCCATCGCCAAGATGCAGGTGCTGAAGGCTGCCGGGTTCAATCCCAAGGACCTTTACATCAGCATCGGACGCCATTCGACGCGCGGCGCGCACATCCTTCTCCTAGCGCGAACCGCGACTGGTTGGTTCGCACTCGACGATCGCGATGGCGTGCAGACGCCGGGACAGAACACGCGCTTCACGCCTATCATGACCCTGGGCCAGGGCATGAGCTGGATCCATGGCCGCCGGGTAGGGACGCGTGTTGCCAGCGCCAATTCCAAACCAAAGGCGAAATAGGGCGCGCGTCGCGCTATAGGCGCCGGCATGTCTGGCGACCCATTCAACCTTGACCGTTTCGTCGCCGCGCAGGCGGATGGAATTTATGAGCAGGCGTTGGCCGAGCTTGGCGAGGGCCGGAAGCGCAGCCACTGGATGTGGTTCATCTTTCCCCAGCACCGCGATCTCGGCCGCAGCTCGACGGCGAAATTCTACGGGTTAAGCGGGATTGATGAGGCGCGGGCCTATGCCGCCCATCCGCTTCTGGGCGAGCGGCTGCGCATCTGCACCGAAGCGATCTTGCCGCACCTGCGGATGTCCAGCCCGGAGCAGATTCTTGGCCCCGTTGATGCGCTCAAGCTTCGCTCGTCTATGGAGATCTTTGCGGCGTCAGTTCCGGGCGAGCCGCTGTTCGCTGCTGCCCTGGCCGCGATCGACGAACCGAAAGTTGATGCCGGATGCGCGGCGAAGGGCTAAGGCAGCGCCAGGGCATTCCGCCCTTGCCGGGAGACGGACATGGCCAAGGGTCAGAAAAAGTCGAACAAGGAAATCCGCAAACCGAAGGCGGATAAGAAAAAGACCATCGCAGCAAACCCTTCGCGAGAGGGCGTCGTTCGGGGTCTTGAGAATTTCAAGAACTAGCGGTCGCGCGGCATGAGCGACGACGAATATGTCTATGATGAGGTATCCGGCGAGTGGGTTCCGCGCTCCGGGCTCGCCGCGCCCCTAACCGCGGTTGATGGTGTCGTCGTGCGCGACGCAGTCGGCAATGTGCTCGCCGACGGCGACCAGGTGACTTTGGTCAAGGACCTCACCGTCAAGGGCGCGGGTCAGACGTTGAAGCGCGGCACGCTTATCAAATCGATCCGCCTGACCGGCGACAGCCAGGAAATCGACTGCAAATATGAGGGCATCAAGGGCCTGGTCCTGCGCGCGGAGTTTGTGCGCAAACGCTAGCTTCTTGACCCGCTACGGCTTGCGGCGCGCGACCAGCTTGATCTCGACCAGTCCGTTGTCAGGGACAAGGCGGTCGATGTCGATCGCCGTCCAGGCAGGGAAAGGCTCCCGGATATAACGGTCCTTGACCTTGCGAAAGCCGTCGAACTGGGCCGGCAGATCGGTATGGAAGGTGGTCATGTCGACCACCCCGTCGAAGCTTGATCCCGAACGGCCGAGCACGTCGCCGAGCATCTTGAATGCCCGATCGTAGGCGGCCTCGGCATCGGCCATGGTTTCGCCCTGACGCAGGCCGGCAACCACCCCCGACAGCCACACCCGGTCGCCATCGATCACGGCTTCGGCAAAGCCCCATTCGGTGAAGAATTTCCGAACCTCGGGCCGATCGGGCATGACGACATTTTCGGGCTGGCGGGCGAAGGGCGGCTCTGCCGGCGCGGTGGCGGTGGGAGCTGGCTGCGCGGCGGCGCTTGCCGCGGCAGCGAAAATGGTCAGGCTAAGCATGGAAATGGGCTCCAAAATGATCGGCGGCGCCTTGCGCATGTAATACACCGAGTGCGAGCCACCTTCGACGGACGCAGGCGGTTGCTCGACCAAGGGCGGTCGGCGGCTCTACGTTCATTCGGGCGCGTTCAGGCTGCTTTGTTGGCGCTTGGGCAGGTCGGGGTTCAGGACTTCCCAGTCGATCTTCTGTTCCAGCCAGATCTCGACGTCGGGTGGGTAAAGGTCGGGATCGTCGAGAGTGCCGGTGGTGATGTCCATATGATCAGGGCGCGAGAAGCGGCGGTAGCCGACCAGGCTGCCGCACTTGCCGCAGAAGATCCATTCGATACCGGGAGACGAGGAGTAGCCCGTGGCCTCCGCGGCCAGCCATTCGAACTTGTCGTTGTCAAATACGGCCCAGGCGACGTTGGTTCCGCCGCTCGCCCGCCGGCAGGATCCGCAATGGCACAGCGTCGCCGCGACGGGGTCGCCCGACACGCGATAGCGCACCGCCCCGCACAGGCAGCCGCCTTCGGCCGAACCCTCGATCACCGTCCAGCCACCAAAAGCAGGCCATGCGCCAGGATCAGGGCCCATAGCGCGGCGAGGATCATCCATCGCCGGCGCGCCAGGGCGGCGATCAGGAGCAGCGCCAGGAACAAGCCATTGCCGACCCACCACCAGGCGCTTGCAACGTTGGTTATTACCGCGACCCGTATGAAATAGACGACGTTGCACGCCGCGATCGCAAGCAACGCCACGGTCCGGTTGTCCATGAAATGGTCGTCGAGATCCTGGACGTGGGAGCCCCATGACGGAAAGACCATCGAGGCCGCGAGGAAATAGGCGGCGCCGACCACGAGGACGAGCAACAGCGATGCGTTGGTCGCCGTGACCGCATGGCGGATTTCCCACGATCCCTGCCAGAACATGGCCAGGTTGATCAGGATCAGCGTGCCGAGAAGCGGAGTCAGCCAACCAATATGAATATCGCGCTTGCTCTTCAGCGCCTGGGCGAGCCCGGACAGCATTTCGGTTACAGAAAGGCCGATGAGCAAGGCGAACAGGGGAAAGACGAATTCGAATTCGGTCATGCCGCGGCAGGCCTGACCGGAGTCGCGGCAAGATGGCCGACCACCGTAGTCCATTCGCGCACATGCCAGCGGGTGATGAGGCCGTTCACGACATAAGGATCGGCGCGCGCAAACTCCTCGGCCACCGATATGTCCTCGCCACGGAACATCAGCACCGCGCCGTCGACCGGATCGGCCAGCGCCCCGGCGACTATAATTTCTCCTCGATCGACGGCCGCCCAGGCATGCTCGAGGTGCGCCTCGCGATATTGCGGACGTCGGGCGAGATAGTCCGGCGCGCCGTCGTAGAAGAGGAGGAAGTGTTTCATTGCGCTGGTGCCCCAACCGTCGGACCGCGAAAATATACTCGAGGTTGGAGCAAATTTCCGCCGGTTAGGACAGCATTTTCAGCCGGGACGTGGCATGCTGTTCCGATGCCAAGCGAGAATCGATGAGCGCCATTCGCATCCTGGTCGATGCCGACGCCTGCCCGGTAAAGGAGGAAGTGTATCGCGTTGCATATCGCCGCGACGTGCCGGTGCGCGTAGTCAGCAACAGCTATATGCGCGTGCCCGCCCATCCCTTGATCGAGCGGGTGGTGGTCAGCGACAAGTTCGACGCCGCCGACGACTGGATCGCGGAACAGGCGAGCGCGCAGACGGTGGTCGTCACCGGCGACATCCTCCTCGCCGACCGCGCCCTCAAGGCTGGCGCGACCGTAATTGGCCACAACGGCAAGCCTTTCACTGACGCATCGATCGGCGGCGCCATCGCGACGCGGGCGATCATGGCCGATCTGCGGGCAGGCGGAGATGTGGTTGGAGGCCCGGCGCCGTTCGCAAAGGCCGACCGATCGCGATTCCTTCAGGCGCTGGAAAATGCCCTGGTACGGCTCGGCGCTTAAGTCGCGTCGAATGCGTCGAGGATCGGGCACGGCCCTTTATCTCCGGACGCACAGGTGGATCGCAGGCGCTCAAGCGCGGTGCGGGATTGCTCCAGCTCGGCGATTCGGTCGTCAAGGGCGGCGAGGCGCTCGGTCGCCAGCTGCCGGACGCGGGCGCGATCGTCGGTTCGGTCAAGCGCAAGCAGTTCGCCAATCTGTTCTAACGTGAAGCCGGCGGCCTGGGCGCGTCGGATGAAGCGCAGGCGGCGCAGGTCGTCATCACTGTAGCGGCGCACCTCGCCCGGCGGGCGCGCCGGCTCCGGCAGGAGCCCGCGGCGCTGGTAGTATCGGACGGTTTCGACGCCCACGCCGGCGGACTTCGCGAGCCCGCCAATCGTGTCCGAATTTTTCGCTTGATTCCGTACCATGGTACGGATGCGATAAGCCTTTCACCCATTCCCGGGCAAGAAGGAATATGTCGATGATCTCTGTAACCCACCTCACCAAGCAGCAGCTCCAAGCCGCCAAGCGCGACACCCGCGGCGGCTGTCAGTGCAAGCCCTGCACCTGCAAGAATTGCGCTTGCTAAAATGAAGGGGCCGCGCCTGTCAGGAGGCGCGGCCCTTACATGCCGATCGACAAGCCCCCGGTTTAAACGATGCCGCAGTAGAGAGCTCGTCAACCGACTTCGATCAGGTTTTCCCACCTTGGGTCGGCCCGGGTGCCAGAGCAGAGAAGTTGCGGGCATCATTGACGGTGACCGTCGGCTCTCTGCTCGGCTTAGCGCCACCGAGTGCAAAGAGCGCCAGCATCCCTTTGCGGACTTTTTTCCCCATAGGCTTGCAACAGCGAGCCGCTTCGACGCACTATCCGTTTACTTTCTGGTGGAGGGTCGGTGGCGCAAGTTTTTTTAAGCTACGCCCGTGAAGACGCCGCGGCTGCGAAGCTGCTGGCCGCTGGGATTGATCGCGCCGGCCACAAAGTGTGGTGGGATCACCAGATACAGGGTGGATCGCGCTTCGCCTCAGAGATCGACCGCGAGCTTAAGAATGCTGAAGTCGTGGTCGTGCTCTGGACCAAGACATCAATCGAATCCCCATGGGTCCAGGACGAGGCTGCCGAAGGCCGCGATTCCGGCCGGCTGTTGCCGGTGATCATCGACGCGGAAAAGCCGCCGCTGGGCTTCCGACAATTCCAATCGATCGATTTCCGCGGCTGGGACGCCCAGTCGGACCCACCGGGGTTGGACGCCCTCCTCGACGCCATTGCGCAGAAGGGTAACGAGGGTCGGCCGAAGGCCGTGGCCGGCAAGCAAGAAGCTAAGACCAAGACCCACCGGGCCTCCGTCTGCGTGCTTCCCTTTGCAAACATGAGCGGCGATCCGGAGCAGGAATATTTCAGCGACGGCATAACCGAGGATATCATCACCGACCTGTCGAAGGTTTCGGCATTGTCCGTCGTCGCCCGCAATACCGCCTTCGTATTCAAGGGACAGTCGGTTGACGTCAAAGATATCGCCAAGCAGCTTGGCGTCGATCACGTGCTTGAAGGAAGCGTAAGAAAGGCGGGCAACCGAGTTCGGATCACGGCCCAGCTGATCGACGGAAAGGCCGGCGACCACCATTGGGCCGACCGTTACGATCGTGACCTGACCGACATCTTCGCGATCCAGGACGAGATTTCCAAGGCGATCGTCGAGGCGCTGAAGATCAAGTTGCTGCCCGAAGAAGAGCAGGCGATAGAGGCCCGCGGAACGGACCGTGTCGATGCCTATAATCTGTTCCTAATGGCCCGGCAGCAATGGATCGGCGGGACGTGGGGTAACATCCGTCGCGATGAAACGGTGGTGCGTATCTGCCGACAGGCCGTAACATTTGACCCGCAATATGCCGAAGCATGGGCGTTGATGGCCTTGGCCCAGGCAGAGCTGCGTTTCTGGCATGGCAGGACCGACGAACCACTCCCCGCGGCAGAACGCGCGATGGAGCTAAACCCGGCCCTGGCCGAGCCTCACTGCGTCATGGTCAGGGACCTGGAGCAACAGGGCCGCCATGAGGAGGCCGACAAGGAACTCGAGGAGGCACTTCGGCTCGGTTCGGAATCATGGGAAGTGAACCGCGAAGCCGCGCGACTGATGTTTCGCCGCAATCGGATGGGCGATGCCATTCGATATTTCGAGAAGGCCTCGGAGCTCATGGATACCGACTTCCACAGCTGCTCGATGCTGATCACCTGCTATGACGGGGCGGGTGACGAGGTTGCGGCACTGGATGCAGCGAGGCGGACGCTGGCGCGTTCGGAAGCGGCCGCGGCGAAAGACCCTACGAACGGAGCGGCGCTCGCAGCCGGGGCAAGTTCGCTGATGATGATGGGTGAGATTGAGCGGGGCAAGGACTGGGTTCAGCGAGCGCTGCTGCTTGATCCTGACAATTTATGGGTTCTGTACAACGCTGCGTGTGGCCTCACATTTCGCGATTCGGACCTGGATGGGGCCATGGATCTCCTCCAGCAGTTCTTCGAGCGCCTCGATAGTCCGGCGTTTCTCCGGCACGCCGATATCGATCCCGACCTTGATGCTGTTCGCGATCATCCCCGGTTCAAGACGATGATATCCGTGGCCCGCGATCGACTGCAGATTGCTGGAGCGGAACCAGTCTAAAGACTCTGTGACTTGCGTCCGCTTGGCACCTTGCCGGCTCCACCGTCACCATAGCTCGGCACCGCCCTTACTTTACCCTCACCGCGCGCCTTTCACCTCGACCAGCAGCGCGACGTACGGGGTCGTGCCGAAGTTATAGGTGTCGTGAAGCAGCGAGAATTCGGCCGGGCGGGCGGACCATGGGCGCGTCAATCCACATGGGCGACTGGGGGCTATTCCGCCGGAACGTACAAGTCACCGCCCTCGCGATACCTCTCGCTCATCTCGGCCATTCCGGCTTCAGCCTCGGCCTCCGACACTACCGCCTTCTCCGCCTCAGCCTTGGCGAACTCGCGGACCTCCTGGCGTGATCTTCATCGAGCAGAATTTCGGCCCGCACATCGAGCAGAAGTGCGCGGTCTTGGCGCCTTCCGCCGGCAGGGTCTGGTCGTGATATTCCTCGGCCGTGTCGGGATCGAGCGACAGGTTGAACTGGTCGCGCCAGCGGAATTCGAAGCGGGCTTTGCTCAGCGCGTCGTCGCGGACCTTGGCGGCCGGGTGGCCCTTGGCCAGGTCGGCGGCGTGGGCGGCGAGCTTGTAGGTGACGACGCCGACCTTCACATCGTCGCGGTCGGGCAGGCCGAGATGCTCCTTGGGCGTGACGTAGCAAAGCATCGCCGTCCCGAACCAGCCGATCATCGCCGCGCCGATGCCGCTGGTGATATGGTCGTAGCCCGGCGCGATGTCGGTGGCGAGCGGCCCGAGCGTGTAGAAGGGCGCCTCGCCGCACGCCTCCAGCTGCTTGTCCATATTCTCCTTGATCTTGTGCATCGGCACATGGCCGGGGCCCTCGATCATCACCTGCACGTCCTGCGCCCAGGCGCGTCTTGGTCAGCTCGCCCAGCGTGTAGAGCTCGGCGAACTGCGCCTCGTCATTGGCGTCGGCGATGCTTCCGGGGCGGAGGCCGTCGCCGAGCTGAATAGGCGATGTCATAGGCCTTCATGATCTCGCTGATCTCGTCGAACCGTTCGTAGAGGAAGCTCTCCGGTGATGGGCGAGGCACCATTTGGCCATGATCGATCCGCCGCGGCTGACGATGCCGGTGACGCGCTTGGCGGTCAGCGGGACGTAGGGCAGGCGGACGCCGGCGTGGATGGTGAAATAGTCGACGCCCTGCTCGGCCTGCTCGATCAGCGTGTCGCGGTAGATTTCCCAGGTCAGGTCCTCGGCGATGCCGCCGACCTTCTCCAGCGCCTGGTAGATGGGGACGGTGCCGATCGGCACGGGCGAGTTGCGGACGATCCATTCGCGGGTGTCGTGGATGTTGCGGCCGGTCGAGAGGTCCATGACCGTGTCCGCGCCCCAGCGGATCGACCAGACCATCTTCTCGACTTCCTGGGCGACGTCGGAGGCGACCGCGCTGTTGCCGATGTTGGCGTTGATCTTGACCAGGAAGTTGCGGCCGATCGCCATCGGCTCGGATTCGGGGTGGTTGATGTTGTTGGGGATGATCGCGCGGCCGCGGGCGACCTCGTCGCGGACGAATTCGGGGGTGACGAAGTCGGGGATCGACGGCGCCCCAGTCGTTGCCGTCGCGCGGGGTCGGCCAGGGCGGCTTCGCGGCCGAGGTTCTCGCGGGCGGCGACATATTCCATTTCGGGCGTGACGATGCCGCGGCGGGCATAGTGCATCTGGGTGACGTTGTGCCCCGCGCGCGCGCGCAAGACCCGGCGGCGGACGTTGGGGAAGGGCTGGACGCCGCCGGAGCGGTCGGGGCCGAGCTAGGCCGTTGTCCTCGGGCCGGACCTCGCGCGCGGCGACCTCCTCGACATCGCCGCGGGCGCGGATCCAGTCGCGGCGCAGCTCGGGCAGGCCGGCCATGATGTCGATCCGTGCGTCGGGGTCGGTATAGGGGCCGCTGGTGTCGTAGAGCGTGACCGGCGGCTCGCCCGACGACGGCTCGAGATCGACCTGCCGCATGGCGACGCGGTTCGGGCCGACGATAGATCTTGCGGCTGCCGCGGATCGGGCCGGTGGTGACCTTCAGTTCGGTGCGGGCGGGAACGTCGGCCATCGTCATCGTCTCCAATCGCGGAGGGATGCGCGGCGAGGCTCGCTTCGCTCCCTCCCTACGCCGGTTTGATCCGGATCAGGTTCAACGGGTCGGGCGGAATTTCACCGCCCCTCTCAGCCGTACGGCTCCCCGGGGATGCTCGTCATTAGGCGCGGAGGCGGCGAAATGCCAGCACGCCCAATTCCGCTACTTCTTGGCCCGCGCCTTCTGCTCTTCGACGCTCAGCGTGCCGTCCTTGTTGGCATCGGCACGATCGAACTGCGCGACAGCGGGTGCACGATTTTCGGCTGCGCTGATCTTTCCGTCCTTGTTAGTGTCGAGACGGTTGATCATGGGGGCGGCGTTGGCCTTCGGCAGCGGTTGCGCCACCAACTGCGCATTAAACTCTTTCATCGTAAGCGAGCCGTCCTTGTTGGTATCGAGCTGGCGGAACGCGGCCTCGCGCTGATTGATGACCTGAGCCTTGCGGCCGCCGATGGCCTTGGTTTCCGCGACTTCGATTTCGCTCTTGTCGATGAAGCCGTCCTTGTTCGTGTCAACTGCGGAAAAGCTGGCGTCGACGCGTTGCACATATGCCGCTTTGGCGACTGGCTGCGGCGCCTTCGCCGGCTTGGCGGTGCCCTGTGACAATGCGGGGCTGGCAGCGCAGGCGACAATGGCAATCAACAACAAATGTCTGTTCACGTAAATTCTCCATCAAATTTGATTGAGTGGGTGTCGGGCCGAGTGATCGCGGCAAGGGCTTTATCGAGGCGGGTTCGCCGCTCGCTGCTCCTGTGGGCTGAGAGCGCCGTCCTTGTCGGAATCGAGCCGATCGAAATTGGCCAGCGGCACAGAGCGATATTCGTCCTGGCCGACCTTTCCGTCCTTGTTCGAATCCAGCTGCTGAATCATTTTATCGGAACCGGCCAGTCGAGGGGCCGGCGCAGCGGCCTTGACCTCCGCCAGGCTCAATTGCCCGTCCTTATTCGTGTCCATCTTGGTGAATTCGCTTTCGATGCGCTTGGCGGCCTGGGCCTGGGCCTGGGCGACAGTACGCGCCTGAGCAGCTTCAATCTCCGCCTTGCTCAGTGCCTTGTCGCCATTGGAGTCCAGCGCCTTGAAATTGTTGTCGAGCTGGGTCGAAAGCTGATTGCGAGTGATCGGTTTGGCCTCACCCGTGGCGTCCGCGCCGGACGGGGCTACTGAAGTCGATGCGGCCTGCGCGACGGCGATCGCCGGGGCCGCGATGAAGAGTGCCGAACAGCTCGCGGCTAGAAGAAAAGCGGCACGATGCAACACGTTGACCTCCGAAACTATGGTGTCGAGCAGGCCCTTGGATAGAGCAGCTTTGGCGGCGCGTCGATGGGTTTAGGGAAGCTTCCCGCAAGCTTCGCATCACTTGTTGCAGGCAGGACCGAACGGCAACAGTTAAGGATTCATTACAATCTGGATTACAAATTTCCGCAAGTTTCGTTTGACGTTTGCATACAGGCGTGATTATCAAACAGCATTGGCAAGCGCCTCCAGCTCGGTGGGGGTGCTGTGATCTGCGGCCTGCGAATCGCGAAAGCGTTCGTCGGTGGCGTGTCGCAGCGTTCCCTTGGGGGTGCATGTCGTGTGGGCCTTCGAGGGCAGGTCAAACAGGGGATTAAAAATGACGAGCTTCAACCGGCGCATTGCACTTCTCACGGGCGCATCGATTTCTGCACTTGGCGTATCGGCGCTAGGATTGGCCAGCCCGGCTTTAGCCGCTCCGCATGATGTAGCTGGCACCGGGACATTCGCCGGCGCAAGCACTGCGACCGCGACCCTGACCATTTGCGACATCGCCGCCACGGACCCCTGTTTCTACGGCGTGTACAATACTGGCGCAGGCCTCGTAGCTGCGACGGTCAACAGCACCGCGACCGGACGCATCGTCCAGGCGGACAGCGGGGGCACGATCGAGCTGACCCTGGTGAACGCGGTAGACAGCAGCGCCGAAATCGGCGCCATTGCCAGCGCGACTGGCGCTGCCAATCAGACCGCCGACGCAAACAACACGAGCGCGCTGTACCAAAGTGCGACCGCAACGACCGGCGATGCGATCAATAACGTCACCAATGACGGTTCGCTCCTGATCGATGCCATTGCGAACGCGTCCGCCTCGACCGGCAACGCCATTGCCTCCGCGTATAATTACGCGGGCATCTGGCAGTATGCGTCGGTCACGGCCGCCGGAACGGGCGTGGCAGCGAACAACATCACCAACAACGGCAACTACACCGCAGTTGCGTCCGCGAACGCCACTGCGCCGAGCGGTCTCGCGCAGGCCCAGGCGACGCAAGAATACGGCATCTACCAGCAAGCGACCAACAATGGTGCGGGCAACGCCGCCAACTCGGTCACCAATGGCGGCACGATAACGATCGAGGCGAATGCTCATGCTTCGGGCACGTCCGCTTCGGCGACGGCCTACAACTATTACGGCATCGCAGCAGAATGCCTATGCCGTTGACGGGAACGCGAGCAACTCGATCAGCAACGCGGCCGGCGGAGCCATCGACATCTCCGCGAACGCGACTGCGAACGCGACGGGCACCCAGGCCTATGCCTATGCCTATCAATATTCGGGCGTTTACCAATATGCGTCCGGAACGGACGGTGACGCCACCAACACGCTCACCAACGACGGTACGTTCAATATCAATGCCAGCGCCAACGCGAACAATACCGACGGTGACGCGACGGCCTACGCGTATAATTATTACGGCATCTACCAATATGCGACGGGCGACGACGGCAATGCTGCCAATACGGTAGCCAATGGCGGAACGCTCAACATCGGCGCGGCGGCGAACGCGACTGGCACGAGCCGCGCCTATGCCTACGCCTACAACTCCGAAGCAATTTCGCAGACGGCCTATGCCTCTCAGGGCGGCGCTGCGAGCAATGCGGTCACCAACGCAGCAGCCGGCACGATCGACATCGGCGCGGTCGCATTCGCGACCGCGACGGGCTTGACCGGCGACGCCTCAGCCTATGTGCAAATCTACTACGGCATCAGCCAGTACGCGTCGGCAACCGACATCGGTGACGCGTCGAACTTGATTCAGAATGACGGCACGCTGAACATTCACGCGTCCGCGACAGCAAATGCTGCGACGAACGCCTCCGCGACCGCCTATAATTCCTATGTAGTCTATCAGACGGCTTATGCCGATGAAGGCAACGCCTCCAACACAATCGACAACAACGGCACGCTGAACATCACGGCAGTCGCCAACGCCGACGGCACCTCGGCCCAAGCCTATGCCTATGCGTATCAGCCGATCTACCAGTACGCGACCGCGACTGACGGCAATGCCACTAACCTGGTTGCCAATGCCGGCACGCTTAACATCGATGCGACGGCTGTCGCCAACGGCACAAACTTCGCGTCCGCGACCGCGTATAATTATTATGCGAATCTCGCAGACAGCCTATGCTTACGGCAACAACGACGCCTCGAACTCCGTAACCAACGGCACGGCTGGCGCGATCGACATTGGCGCCGTTGCCACCGCTAACGCGACCGGTGCGACCGGCAACGCCAGCGCCTATGCCTATCTGTATGAACCGATCAACCAGTATGTGTCAGCGACCGGTGACGGCAACGCATCGAACCTGGTGCAAAATGACGGATCGCTTGATATTCACGCAATCGCGAACGCAAACGGAGTGACGCAAGCCACTGCGACCGCGACCGCCTATTACGCGATCTCGCAGACAGCCTATGCGGACGATGGTAATGCATCGAACACAGTCAATAACAATGGCACGCTGAATATCGCGGCGATCGCAAGCGCGAATGCGACGTCGGGGGCCGCTTCGGCCTCCGCCTACAACTACGAAGCGATCAACCAGTACGCGACGGCAACCGACGGCAACGCGGCGAACCTGGTCGCCAATGCCGGCACGCTCAACATCGAAGCGTCGGCTGTTGCGAACGGCACGAGCGTCGCGTCTGCGACCGCAACCAATTATTATGCGATCTCGCAGACGGCCTATGCTTATGGCAACAACGACGCCTCGAACTCGGTAACCAACGGCACCGCCGGAGCTATCGACATCGGCGCCGTTGCGACCGCAAATGCGACCGGTGCGACCGGCGATGCCAGCGCCTATGCCTACCTATATGAACCGATCAACCAGTATGCTTACGTGACTGCAGACGGCAATGCGTCGAACCTGGTTCAGAACGACGGCGCGCTGACCATTCACGCAGACGCTAGCGCGAACGGCGTCACGAGCGCGTACGCGACTGCATATGCTCAATATGCGATCTCGCAGACGGCTTATGCCGATGATGGCAACTCGACCAACACGGTCAGCAACGGCGGTGCGCTGGATATTACGGCCGTCGCCAACGCCAATGCGGCTTCGGGATACGCATACGCCTATGCGTCCAACTATTCGGCGGTCAATCAGTATGCGACTGCGACCGACGGCAATGCGACCAATGAGGTTACCAACGGCGGCGCGCTCAACATCGCGGCGAGCGCCAATGCGACCGGCACGTCGGCTTACGCCCAAGGCTATCTCTATAACGGTATTGTCCAGACCGCCTATGCCTATGGCGCCGAGGCTGGCCTCCCCCACACTGCGTTGAATTCCATCGACAACAGTGGCGACCTGTCGATCGAGGCGTCGGCCGTGGCTAACGCGACCGCGGCTGGAGCAAGCGCCTACGCTACCGGCACCTATGCGATCAACCAGTATGCGTACGGTTATACTGGCGCAGAGGCGACGGTTTCGATCAACAACAGCGGCACGATCACGATTGGCGCTGACGCATCCGCGGTCGGCGCGACGCAGGGCTATGCGTCTGCCTACCTCAGCTATCCGTTCTACCAATCGGCTGAGACGTTCACTGGCGCCGGCAACGCGACTGCATCGCTAACCAACAGCGGCGCGATTGATATCCACGCAGCTGCTCATGCGTCCGGATCATTTGCGACTGCCTACGCGCAGGTCTTCTACGGGCCGTCGCAATACGCCTATGCAACGGCAAGCGGCGACGCGAGTGCCATCATCGACAGCAGTGGATCGATCGCCGTTAATGCGACCGCCACCGCCGTGGCCGCAACGGGTGCGGCACTGGCTTCAGCATTCGTGACCTCGGCGATATTCCAGGGAGCATATGCTCCGGGCGGAGTGGCGCTTGCGTCGTGGACGAACAGCGGCACGATGACGGCATCGGCCAACGCCAATGCGACTGGTCCGGCGGGCGCGGTGGCGCTGGCGAACGTTCATAGCGGTGTCTACCAGTCGGCGACCGGAACATCTGCAACGGTGAACCTCACCAATAGCGGATCGATCACGATCGCGGCGAACGCAAATGCGCTCGCGACCTCTGGCATCGCCTCGGCGACGGCCCTGGTCGGCCCGACGACGGCCCTCGGTTCGGGCGCGGCCATCTATCAGAACGCGACCGGATCGGTTGTAACGCTCGACAACAGCGGCAGCATCGACATTGCCGCGGTGGCCAACGCGACCGGGGCAACCTCGGCCTTGGCGGCGGCCGTTGCCTTTGGCGTCAGCCAGCACGCCAATGGCGGGACCGAGACCTTCATCAACAGCGGCACCTTTGCGGTGGCGGCGTCGGCGCATGCCAGCGCGACCACCAACGCGGCGGCCGGAGCGCTTGCCATCGGCGTCTATCAGCCGGCTGAGGGCGGTAGCGCGATCTTCGACAACAGCGGCACGTTCAGTGTGAATGCTGCCGCAGTCGCGACCGCATCGACTGGTTCCGCCCTGGCGGTCGGTGTCGGCTATGCGGTAACGGATGTCGCGTCGATCGGACTCAACGTCACCAACAGTGGCGACCTTCTCGGTCAGCGCGACGGCATCGGCGCCCAACGCCGCACTCGCCTACGCTGTCGGAATCTCGGCATCCGGAACGGCGGGTACCGGAACGCTTACGGGCACGATCGACAATTCAGGCAGCCTGAATGTCGCCGCGCACGCCAACGGAACGACCAGTTCCGCAAGCGCCTTGGGAATCGTGATGTATTCGGGCGTCAATACGACGACCGTGACCAACAGCGGGTCGATCAACGTCGACGCGGTGACCAACGGCGGACCGGTGAGTGCAACCGGCATCCAGGTCCTGGGCAGCGGCCTCGGCGCTCCGGCAGTCACCGACCTGTTCACCCTCAACACTTCGGGCGACATTATCGTTCGCGTGAGCAGCGATGGCGGGGCGACCTGGCAGCGCGGCATGGCGATCGATGTCGCCTCGGCGCCAAATCCCAGCGTGATCAACCTGCTTGGTGGCGGCAACATCTACGGTAACGTCGACATTGCTGCGACTGACGTGATCAATGTCGACGGAAGGCACGACCTACTTCGACGGCATCATCAATCCGGAGTTCCTGCCGGTTGGTGGCGTGACCGAAGCCGATCTCGACACCGGTCTGTTCGGCGAAGGTACGCTCAACATCGCAGACGGTGGCAACCTGATCCTCGCCGACCCGCGGGTCAGTGGCGATCCGACCATGTATGACGGCCCGGCCTATGCGTTCGTCGACACCTACAACCAGGCAGCCGGCGGAACGATCACGTTCGAGCTGCAACCCGCAGCGGGCGGCACTCAGCCGGTCGGCACCTATCCGCAGATCTTCGCCAACACGGCGAACATCGACGGCAACCTGGTGGCCGATTTCGCTCCGGAGAACGGACTGTTCGCGGACAACTACTTCTGGGACAACGTGATCGACGCGGTCACGCTCACCGGAACGTTCGACAGCTGCTCGATCGGGGGCGCCTATGCGGTCAGCCCGCTGCTCGGCCTGACCTGCACCTACGACACGGCCGATAACGTCGACCTCGGCCTCGACCGCACTCCGTTCGACGCAGTCCCCGGGCTGACGGACAATGAGGAAGCGGTCGCGGCTGCCATCGAGAATGTCTACGGGATTGGTCTGACCGGACCGTTCGGCAACCTGGTTGCTGAGCTGTTCACGCTCGACCTCGGCGACCTGATCGATGCCTACGACCAGATGAGCGGCGTTGAGTATCCGAACTACCTCCATGCAGTCCGGAACAACACGTTCGTCCAGAACACCTTCGTCAACGACCAGCTCGACTGCGCGATCGACCTTCGCGGAATCGCTGCTTGCGCCGAACCGACCTACGAAGGTCGCGTCTGGATCATGGGCGACTACAACTGGGGCAAGCTGGACAGCAACAGCAACGCCATCGGTTACAAGGCCAATGACTGGGCCGGCACCCTTGGCGGCGAATATCGGATGGGCCACTTCACGCTTGGTGCGTTCGTCGGTTACCGCCACCTGGATGTCGACTTCCCGGATGCCCTGGTCGGCAGCAAGATCAAGGGCAAGGGTTGGCAGCTGGGTCTCACGGCCGCCTATGACGTCGGAACCTGGTATGTCCGCGGCATCGGCAGCTACTCGAGCCTAGACGGCAACAGCGAACGTGACATCTCGATCGGAACGATCAACGGCTCCGCCGTTGGCGATCCGGACGTGAATGTCTGGTCCTTCTACGGAGAAGGCGGATATCGCTTCAATGTCAGTGAAACGTCGTGGGTCACCCCGTACCTGGCCGTCGACTACACCAGCATGAAGCTGAAATCCTTCACCGAAAGCGGAGGAACCGGCGCCGATCTCGACTTCGACAGCCAGACCGAAAGCCAGTTCTCCGGCGTTCTCGGCGTCAAGTGGACCGGCAACTACAACGGGATCATTCCGGAAGCCAAGGTCGCCTATCGCTATAACTTCGGTGGTGATATTGGTGTCGACGCCAGCTTTGCTGACGCGCCGGCCGGTGCCGATTTCACCAAGGAAGAAGATCGCAAGAGCGGTTCGTTCATGGCAGGCCTCAGCCTTGCCGGAGCGCTCGGTTCGAACGTCTCTGGCCGGATCGGCTACCTGGGTCAGTTCAACAGCGACTATAAGGACCATGCGGTCTACGGGTCGCTGACGCTGGCATTCGGCGCTCCGCCGCCGCCTCCGCCTCCGCCGCCTCCGCCGCCACCTCCACCGGCGACGCAAACCTGCCCGGACGGATCGGTGATCCTTGCGACGGATACTTGCCCGCCGCCTCCGCCTCCGCCCCCGCCGCCGCCGCCTCCGCCGGAGCCAGAACGGGGCTAAGGACGAGGCATCCCGAGGACGGGCTGGCCAGCACTCGATCAGAGTCGGTCGGCCCATTCCGGGCAAGCGAGAAAAGAGAAGGGGGAAGCAATTCCCCCTTCTTTTCCTTTTACGAATATTTGCGGCTTTTCTCGGCCTAAGCCCTTTATTTGCTGACACTTCCGGGTAAAAGAATTGCCATGACCAACAGCAAGACTACCAGCGCGCCCAAGGCCGCCACAAAGGGAGGCGCCCAGCGCGGCGCCGCTAACCAATCTCGCAGAGCGGCGGGTGCAGGAAATCCGAAGCCGCAACGGCGGGCGCCGCATGCGGTCAATGTCGACGACGCGATCGACAAGGCTCTACATGGCCGAGTGAATGTTTCGCCGGCGAAGGCGGTTGAGATGGCGGGCCAGCTCTACAGTCGCGGGAAACTCCCAGAAGCGGCCCGTGTATGCCATCAGATCATCGAATCCCGGCCTGCAATTTCTGACGCGCACAATATTCTCGGGGTTACGCTTGCGGCGATGGGCCGCACGGATGATGCCGTGGCGGCGCTGAAGCGCGCCATCAAGATCAACTCGCAGGCTTCGACCTATCGGGCGAATCTCGGCGAGGTCCTCCGCCAGGCCGGCAGGAAAGAGGAGGCAGCTGAGGCGCTAGAGGCGTCCATCAAACTCGATCCGAAAAACCCTCAGGCGCTCAATAATCTGGGCATCATTAACTACGAGACGCGCAATTTCAGCGAAGCTGTCGAACTGTACCGGCGTGCTTTGAAGGAACGGCCGAACATGGCCGAGGCGCTCAATAATCTTGGAAATGCACTGCGCATGACCGGGGACGTGAATGGGGCGATTCAAGCCTATCAGGAAGCACTGACTGTCCGCGAAAACTATCCGGAGGCATACAATAACCTCGGCACTCTGCTTCAGCAGGACAAGAAGCTCGAGGAAGCCGAGCATGCCATGAGCAAGGCCATTCAGCAAAACCCTCGATACGTTGAAGCGCACAACAATCTCGCCCAGCTTTATTCGAGCTCAGAAGAAGGAAGTCGAAGCGCTCAGGATCCTGGGCGACGCGCTGAAATTCGCACCGAAGAACGTCCAGACGCTGCTGATCACCGCGAAGATCCAGCTCCGCCGCGGAGCTCTCCCGGCTGCAGAGCAAGCGGTACGGATGGCGCTTAAGCAAGAGCCGGAAAATGCCGAAGCGCTGACGATTTTCGGCCAAGTCCTTCACGAGACCGATCGTTACGACGAAGCGATCGAGGTCCTCGACCGAGCGCTGAAGCATAACCCGGACAATCCGGAAGCGCTCAACTTCTACGGCGTGGCGCTAAAGTCGGTCGGGCGCCTCGACGAGGCCCGGGATCATATCATCAAGGCTTTGAAGCTCAACGATACCATGTATGGCGCCTATGCCAATCTCAACGACCTGGTCGATTTCTCGAAAGGCATTGGCGAGGAATTGTTCAACCGCATGGACGCGATCTTCGAGGTTTCTTCGAATCTCGAGGCCGAATATCTGCTTCCGCTGCATTTTGCTTATGCAAAGGCGCTCGAGGATCGCGGTCAACATGCGAAAGCGCTAGATCATTACATCGTCGGTGGCCGCATGAAGCGCGCCCAACTCGACTATAATGAAGCCGAAACCTTTGGCTTCTTCGACAGCATTCGCGAGGCATTCTCCAAGGAAGTCATCGCCAATCGCAAGTTTCCGGGAATCGAAGACGAGCGTCCGGTCTTCATCGTCGGCATGCCGCGATCCGGATCGACCCTGGTCGAACAAATATTGTCCAGCCATCCGGACGTTTATGGCGCGGGCGAGGTCAAATATCTGAGCCGCGCGCTGGGTCAGTTGCGCGATCGCTTTCCGTCGCTTCCGAAATATCCGCATGATGATGGAGAAGATCACCCCGGCCCAACTCGATATCGTCGCCAAGAACTACCTGGCGGCGCTTGAGCAACGGTGCCGGCGATGCCAAGCGCATCACCGACAAGCTTCTGACCAATTATTTCTTCGTCGGGCTTATCCACCTTCTCTATCCGAAGGCGAAGTTCATCCACACCGCCCGCGATCCGGTCGACACCTGCCTCAGCGGCTTTACCAAGCTGTTCAAGGACGACATGCCGCACAGCTACGATCTCGGCGAGCTGGGTCGCTATTACGGCAAGTATCGGGAGTTGATGGCTCATTGGGAGAAGGTGCTGCCCAAGGGTACGATCCATACCGTCGTCTATGAGGATGTCATTGCCGACACCGAGAAGGAAGCAAAGGCGCTGATCGCCTTCCTCGGCCTCGAGTGGAACGACAAATGCCTTGAGTTCCACAAGTCCGATCGGCCGGTCAAAACGGCTAGCGTCGCTCAGGTCCGCAAGCCGATCTACAAGACCGCGGTGAAGCGCTGGAAAAAATATGGCGATGGGCTGAAGCCGCTGGCGGATGCAATTGCGGGCAAGGACGGCTAAGCGCGGGGCAACCGGAGGAATTGGTCCTCTGCCTGGGTAACTGAATGCGAGCGCTTTCCCATCTCGACCGGCTTGAGGCCGAGAGCATCCACATCATGCGCGAAACCGTCGCCGAGGCGGCGCGGCCGGTGATGCTCTATTCGATCGGCAAGGACAGCGCGGTGATGCTGCACCTCGCGAAGAAGGCATTCTATCCGGCGCCGCTGCCCTTCCCGCTGCTGCATGTCGACACCAACTGGAAGTTTCGCGACATGTACGCGCTCCGCGACAAGGTCGGCGGGCGAGGACGGCATCGAACTGATCGTCTACAAGAACCCGGAGGCCGAAGCCCGCGGGCATCAACCCGTTCGACCATGGGCCCCTGCACACCGACCTGTGGAAGACCGAAGGGCTCAAGCAGGCGCTCGACATGTACGGCTTCGACGCAGCGTTCGGCGGGGCCCGGCGCGACGAGGAGAAGAGCCGGGCCAAGGAGCGCATCTTTTCCTTCCGCTCCGCCAGTCATCGCTGGGATCCCAAGCGCCAGCGGCCCGAGCTCTGGTCGCTCTACAATGTGCGCAAGTCGCCAGGCGAGTCGATGCGAGTGTTCCCGCTTCAGCAATTGGACCGAGCTGGACGTCTGGCAATATATCATGCGCGAAGGCATCGAGATCGTTCCGCTGTACCTGTCGGCGCCGCGGCCGGTGGTTGAGCGCGACGGCCTGATGCTGATGGTCGACGACGATCGTTTTCGGCTGCGCGACGGGGAAAAGGTCGAAACCCGTTCGGTGCGGTTCCGGACGCTCGGCTGCTACCCGCTGTCAGGCGCGGTCGAAAGCGAGGCGGATACGATCGAGAAGGTCGTCCAGGAAATGCTGCTGGCGACGACCAGCGAGCGGCAGGGCCGGATCATCGACCGCGACGCCGGCGATGGCTCGATGGAGAAGAAGAAGCAGGAGGGCTATTTCTGATGACCCTCCACCTCGCCGCCGAGCGCGACCTCATTGCCAGCGACATCGCCGCCTATCTTGAGCGGCAGAAGAGCAAGGAGCTGCTACGCTTCATCACCTGCGGCAGCGTCGATGACGGCAAATCGACCCTGATCGGCCGCCTGCTGTACGAGACTCGCCAGATCTTCGACGACCAGATGGCCGCGCTGGAAGCCGACAGCCGCAAGGTCGGCACGCAGGGCCAGAAGATCGATTTCGCTCTGCTGGTCGACGGCCTCAGTGCCGAGCGCGAGCAAGGCATCACCATCGATGTCGCCTATCGATTCTTCGCGACCGACAAGCGTAAGTTCATCGTCGCCGATACCCCGGGCCATGAGCAATATACCCGCAACATGGTCACCGGCGCGTCGACGGCCGACCTTGCGCTGCTGCTGGTCGATGCGCGTAAGGGCGTGCTGGAACAAACCCGGCGCCATTCGATCCTGGCCAATCTGGTCGGCATCCGCCGGCTCGTGCTGGCGGTGACCAAGATGGACCTGGTCGATTACGACCGCGACCTGTTCGACGCCATCGTCGCCGATTACCGCGCCTTCGCCGAGAAGATCGGGATAGCGGACTGGATCGCCATCCCGGTGTCGGGGCTGGGCGGAGACAATGTTGCTGCGCCGGGCAGCGCGATGGGCTGGTATTCTGGGCCGACACTGCTTGAGCATCTGGAGACGGTGCCGATCGACAGTGCGGCGGACGAGGCCAAGTCGTTTCGAATGCCGGTGCAATGGGTCAATCGGCCCGACCAGAATTTCCGCGGATTTGCCGGCCAGGTGGCAAGCGGGCGTGATCGCGCCGGGCGACGCAGTCCGCATCCTGCCGTCTGGGCGCATCGACCAAATTGGCCCGGGTCGTGACGATGGACGGGGACTTGGAGGAAGCGGTAGCCGGTCAATCGGTGACCCTGACCCTGGCCGACGAGGTCGACTGTTCGCGCGGCGACGTGATCGCAGCGGCCAAGGATCCGCCGCACGCCGCCGACCAGTTTGAAGCGACGATCGTCTGGATGGCCGACGAGCCGACTTACTCCCGGGTCGCGGATATTGGCTGAAGCTCGGCACGCAGACCGCAACGGCGACCGTTGCTCATCCCAAGCACCAGCTCAACGTCAACACGCTGGAAGAGCTGGCGGCCAAGACGCTGGAATTGAATGCCATCGGCGTAGCGGAGGTCACCACCGATCGCGCGCTGGTGTTCGAACCCTATCGCGATGACCATGGCGGGGCGCCCAATCGCGCGCTCGGCGGCTTCATCCTGATCGACAAGCTGAACAATGCGACGGTCGCCGCCGGAATGCTGCATTTCGCGCTTCGACGGGCAGAGAATGTCCATTGGCAGGCGCTCGACGTCAGCCGCGAAACGCATGCACGACTGAAGGGCCAGAAGCCGGCGGTGCTGTGGTTCACCGGACTTTCGGGGCGCAGGCAAGTCGACCATCGCCAATCTGGTCGAAAAGAAGCTGGCGGCGCTTGGCCGGCATACTTTCCTGCTTGACGGCGACAATATCCGCCACGGGCTCAACAAGGACCTTGGTTTCACCGAGGCCGACCGGATCGAGAATATCCGCAGGGTCGGCGAGGTAGCGAAGCTGATGGCCGACTCCGGCCTGATCGTCCTGACCGCATTCATTTCGCCGTTCCGCGCCGAGCGCGAGATGGTGCGGCGAATGATGCCGGAAGGCGAGTTCGTCGAAATCTTCGTCGATACGCCGCTGGATGAAGCGGAAAAGCGCGACGTCAAGGGCCTTTACGCGAAGGCCCGCGCCGGTGAGCTCCCCAACTTCACCGGCATCGACAGCCCCTATGAGGCGCCCGAAGAGCCCGAAATATGGGTCGACACGACCAAACTCAGCGCCGAGGAAGCGGCGGAAAAGGTCGTCGAAACGCTGCTGGCCCGCGGCTAGCGCGCGATCCCGGCGGCCTTCATCTCGGCCGGGGTCACCACGCCGTCCTTGTCCGTGTCGAGCCGGTCGAAATTGGCCAGCGTCGCCGCCCGATGTTCAGCCAGGCTGATCTGGCTATCGCGATTGCTGTCCTCTTGCGCCAGCATCGGTTGGGCGTTGGCGGCTTGGGCCGGCGTAGGCAGTTTCGCAAATTCCGAACCGCTGAGCTGCCCGTTCTTGTTTGCGTCTAGCTCGGCGAACAAGGCGCGGTTGCGAGCCTTCGCTTCGGTCGCGGCAGTGATGGTCTGATATTGCTCGATCTCGGCCCGGCTGAGCTGACCGTTCTTGTCGGCGTCAATCGTTCGAAACTGGCTGTCCATTTCAGCGATGAACCGGGCGCGCGGAATCGGTTTGACGGGCGAGCTTTGCGCAATAACCGTCGAGGAAGCGGCCAGTACCGAGAACGCCAGGAACCTCAGATTCATCACCGACCCTCCGAACGTCACTATCTGGCGGTCGGCGATAGAATACAATTGTCAGGTGCGATCCGGCCCAAAGGCGGTCCGCCGACCGTCGGTCAGTCGCCCTTGCCCGGCTCCGGCGAGAAATATTTGTCGTACTTGCCTTCCTCGCCCTTATGCTCGTCGGCATCGGCGGGGGTCTGGTCGTTCTTGCGGGTGACGTTGGGCCACTGGGCCGAGAAGGTGGTGTTGAGCTCAAGCCATTTCTCGAGCCCGCCTTCGGTATCGGGCAGGATCGCTTCGGCCGGGCATTCAGGTTCGCATACGCCGCAATCGATGCACTCGTTGGGGTTGATGGCGAGCATATTCTCGCCCTCATAGAAGCAGTCGACCGGACAGACCTCGACGCAGTCCATATATTTGCAGCGGATGCAGGCGTCGGTGACGACGTAAGTCATGGCGAATAAGCTCCCTCTTCCTGCCGTTCGCTAGGTCGCGCCGCCGCCCTCGTCAATCTCCTCATACGCAAGGCGTGCCTCGCTGGCGGGCCCACGCCGGGCAGGCAATGCCATAACGCGCAGCACGCGCACTTGGCCCCGCAACGGAAGGGCAATGACCGAACCCACATGCACTTCGTCCGCGGGTTTGACGACGCGCCTGCCGTCGATTCGGACATATGCCGGCCTCGATCAGCCCCTGTGCGAGCGTGCGGCTCTTCATCAAACGGATGAAGAACAGGTAGCGATCGAGCCGCAATTCAGCGCTTCAGGCCGGCCAGCGCCGCGAAAGCGTTGCCGGGGCGCGGGCCCTGTGGCTCGCGGCGGCGCGGGCGGCGGTGGCCGCGCCAGGCCCATGCCTCACCCGCGGGCACGAAGCCGATTTCGGCCATCAAGTGGCGGACGGCTGGCTCGTCGAGGCCAAGGCTGGTGGCCAGTGCCCGATCGACCGGATCCTCGCCGCCGTTGGCGCGGACATGGTGGGCATGGGTCGCCAAGCGGTCGGAAAGATCGATCCGCAGCCAATCCGTTCCCAGGCGGCGGAAGGCGAGCGCCGCGCCGCGCGGATCCGCGCTTCCGTCCAGGGTCGACGCAGACGGAGCCGGCAAGCGCGGCATCGACTGTCCGGACCGGACTGCAAGCAGCGCCGCGCGCCATTGCTGGGCGGCTGGCTTGAGCAGCGACTGAACATAGACGTCGAGCGCGCCGAGGCGGACACGCAGCCGATGCACCGCGTGACGATCCACCTTGTCGAGCGCGGCCAGTTGAGCGGCGATAGCGCGGCGGGGCAAATGCCCGCCAGCGTCGACAAGCATTGCGGCGAGGGCCCGGATACCAGGGCTGGCGGCGGGATCGGCGGCGGCCTTCGCCAAGTCCTTTAGCGCCGGCAGATGGCGTGCGACCTGAGCCTCGACCCATTGCTCCAGCCGGGCGCGCAGCCGGGTGCGGCGGATCGCCGAAAGCCGGTCGAGCGCGCGCGCCGTGCGTACAGCAGGCTCGAGCAGCGATCGGCCCGGTGCAAGGCGGGCGAGGATGTGCCCGTCCCAGCCAATGGCGAGCCCGCCATCCTCCTCGACCAGCCGGAACTCGGAGTCGGGCGCCTGGCACAAAGCGGCTGCCCGCCGGTCGAGCTCTTCGCCCAGACGTCGCTCCGCTGCAGCGAGGAGCAGCCTCTTGTCGGCGAGGCGCGCGGTCGGATCGACCCGGAATTCGAAGCCCGCCAGATGACCGATCGGCTCCGGCCCGACGCTGACCTCGCCGTCGGCGGCGACCGTCACCGGCAGCGCGTCGGCGCCGCGCGCGCCGATGTCGCGGACCAGCACCGCCGTGCGGCGGTCGACGAAGCGCTGGGTCAGCCGTTCGTGAAGCGCATCCGACAGCCGCGACTTCGACCGCGCGGGTGCGTTCGGCCCATTTCGCCGGGTCGGCGAGCCAGTCGGAGCGCTGGGCGATATAGGCCCAGCTGCGGATCCCGGCGAGGCGGTCGGCCAGCGCCTCGATGTCGCCCGCGACATTGTCGAGCCGGGCGACTTCGGCGGCGAACCATTCGTGCGGGATATGCCCGCCTTCGCCGATGTAGCTGAACAGGCGGCGGACCATGCGCGCATGGTGCATCGGCCCGACCTTGCGGAAATCGGGCAGGCCGCACACCGCCCACAGCTTCCGTGCCGCGCGACCCGCGCGTCGCGGCGATCGCCGGGTCCTCGGCGAGCAGCTTCAGCACGGCGAGGTCGATCGCCAGCGGAGCCGGGCGAAGCAGGGGATCGTCGCTGCGCGCCTCGAGGCTGGCGATCAGGTCGTTGACGCTGGTGAAATCGAGGTCGGCGCTGCGCCAGTAGAGATGGTCGAGCGGGCGGAAGCGATGCTCCTCGATCGCGTTGATTTCCTCGTCGCTCAGCGCCGGGCCAGTCTCGCCGCCCAGGCCGAGCGTGCCGAAACTGCCGTCACGCTGGTGGCGTCCGGCGCGGCCGGCGATCTGCGCCATTTCGGCGATGGTCAGGCGGCGGTCGCGGCGGCCGTCGAACTTTTCGAGACCCGCGAAGGCGACATGGGACACGTCCATGTTGAGCCCCATGCCGATCGCGTCGGTGGCGACCAGATAATCGACCTCGCCGCGCTGGAACATGGCGACCTGGGCGTTGCGGGTGGCGGGCGACAGCGCGCCCATGACCACCGCGGCGCCGCCCTTGAAGCGGCGCAGCATCTCGGCCAGCGCGTAGACCTGCTCGGCCGAGAAGGCGACCACTGCGCTGCGCGGCGGCAGGCGCGAAAGCTTGGTGGCGCCGGCATAGCGCAGGGTCGAAAAGCGCGGACGGCTGACGATCTCGGCCTCGGGCAAGCAGCTTGCGGATCAGCGGCTTCAGCGTGTCCGAGCCGAGGATCAGCGTTTCCTCGCGGCCGCGGGCGCGGAGCATCCGGTCGGTGAAGACATGGCCGCGCTCGGGATCGATGCCCAGCTGCGCCTCGTCGATCGCGGCGAAGGCGAAGTCGCGCCCGGAGTCGCCGTCGTCGACGCGCTCACCCTGCACCGGCATGCTTTCGGCCGTGCAGAGGAAATAGCGTGCCCCCTGGCGGAACGATCCGCTCCTCGCCGGTGATCAGCGCGACCTGGTTGGCGCCCTTGATCTGGACGACCCGGTCATAAACCTCGCGGGCCAGCAGGCGCAGCGGAAAGCCGATGACGCCCGACGAGTGGGCGCACATGCGCTCGATCGCCAAATAGGTCTTGCCGGTGTTGGTTGGGCCGAGAATGGCCCGGACAAGGCCGTCGCGCGGGGCGGACATGGGGCCAATTTGGCACAGGCGCCGGGAAGCGCAAGCGTCTAACGTGCCCCATTTATTTGACTTTAACCCTTTTTAACCATGACAATGGCACCCGTCGCGGAGGAGTCGCGCGGGGTCGACTTCTTGGACGGGGGCAGTGCCTTGCTGGACATGCGCGCTGAGTGGAGGAATGCAGGCGGGGCCGCGGTCCTGGCCCCTGCGCAACCGCTCGCTCCCAGCTTCGGACGCCGCCGCAAGCGCTGGCGCGACATCGACCTCATCGTCGACCTTGGCGAGGATGTGCTCTCGCGCCGCTGGTGGCGCGGGGTGGCGACGCTCACGCTGCTGTGCGCGACCGTCGCCTTCATTGCCCCCGCGCCGTTCGAGCCACTGCCCGCGGCGCCGGCCGACCAGGTCAGTGCCGCCGAGGCCATGCAATATCGCGACATTGCCATATCGCCGCTTGGCGCCGGATCCCGCACCGGCGGGCGAATGGCGGCCAATGCGCTGGTCGAGCCGCTGACCCAGGCGCCCGACCGCCCGAACATCGAATTGTTCGCCAAGCTCGGTAGTGGCGACAGTGTCGCCAACCTGCTCGCCCGCGCTGGCGTATCCTATTCGGAAGCAGGCGAAGCGGCGCGGCTGATCGCCTCCGCCGTGCCGGGCGGGGTCATCCCAGGTACGAGTTTCTCGATCATGCTGGGCCGCCGGAGCCCGAGCGGCGTCCGCCCGATCGAGCGCATTGCGCTTCGTGCGGGGCTGGACCTCAACGTGGCCCTGACCGCCGGTGCCGACGGCTTCAAGCTGGCTACCAGCCGCATCGCGATCGACAATACCCCGCTTCGGGTTCGCGGCCGGGTTGGAGACGGGCTCTACTGGGCGCTCAGGGCATCCGGGGTGTCCCCACAGGCAGCGGGCGACTATTTGCGCGCCCTTGCCAGCCAGATCGATGTTGGTGGCCAGGTCGGCCCGGACGATCGCTTCGACCTCATCATTGCCAACCGGCGCGCCGCGACCGGCGAGAGCCAGGAAGGCCCCTTGCTCTACGCAGCGATCGAACGCGCCGGAGCGAGCGACGTCAAGCTGATGAAATGGACCGTCAATGGCCGAACCGACTGGGTCGATGCCAATGGCGCCGGCCGCCAGGTATCGGCAATGGTTTGGCCGGTCGCGGCCCGGATCACGTCGGGCTTCGGGGTTCGGGTTCATCCGATCCTGCGCTTCGCCCGTTTCCACCGCGGCATCGATTTCGGCGCTCACTACGGCGCCCCGATCGTCGCCGCCTCCGATGGACGGGTTACGGGTGCGGGCTGGGCCGGCGGCTACGGCCAGCAGGTCCGCATTGCGCATGCAGGCGGCATCTCGACCAGCTATAGCCATATGAGCCGGATCGTCGCCGCACCCGGCAGTTTCGTCCGCCAGGGCCAGCTGATCGGCTACGTCGGCTCATCGGGCCTGTCGACCGGCCCGCACCTCCATTACGAAGTTCGTCGCAACGGCGCCGCGGTCAATCCGCTTGGGGTCAATTTCGCCAGCCGGGCATTGCTCGAAGGCCAGGAGCTCGACCGCTTCAAGGCGCGACTGGCCCAGCTGATGGCGATCGGGACACAAGCGCCGTCGGCTCATCCGAAGGGTTGAGCGCACTACTCCCTACAATCCTTGGCTAATTACCGACCAACCCCTTGAATTGCGGTGACTATGCAAGTGCTTGCGGATCGTTAGAATCCACGAAACGGATTGGAAAGTTCCCCAAGGATTTCGGAAAATCTCCAAGGAAACCTTGCGCCCAATAAAAAAATGCGCGCGCGCGGGAGGGCTGACTATGGAAGACCCGATTTACCGGGAGGCATATCCCCGGTTGGACATATTCCAGGCCAAGCTCAGCAATCGCTCGAGCACCGACATGGAGCTTCGACCGGCGAGTGTGTCGCTTCTGGTCTCGGGGCGGCTGCGCGGGCGATTTGGTGGTCCCGGAGCGTGCCGATAGCTCTGTCGTGATCGACTTTAGTTGTGTGGGGCCGAAGTATTGCGACGGGAACGGCTTGATTCGTCTGCCGCTTGGTGGATGCCCCGAACGGAGTCGACCCGACGCGCCAGTTTTCCGTTGCAAGGACTGCCAGCGGGCCGCGCCATTCTCGTCTTTTGCCGTGGAGCCTGGCAGTGCCGACTGCCATGGCCTTTGCCATCGGAGCCAGCTGATCGGCCCGCAGGTACGCATGCAGGAAGAGCTGGCGGAGATCGATGACCAGATCCCGGGCGGCAGGCGACGTAAGGGCATGCACGTCAGCAAGTTCCGCCTGTTGAAGCAGCGGCGGGCCGAGTTGCATGCGAAGCCGGGGCCTATTGCGAGGTCTCGGAGGCGCACCGCCAGGTCATCCGTGCCGAATGGTTTGATGTCGCGGACGTCTCTGAAATGCTGCATCCCGACTATGAGAAGCGCGGGGACATTTTGGTTCGAGTGACGCCGTGGCCGCGGGAGGCAAGCCTCCACGGGACCGCCGCCGTGCCGACTAGCCACTCTGACGGCCGTATTGCTCGAAAGACGATAGGGGATCGCTCCTCGTCGAGTTCATGCTCACCGCCACGGCCCGGTAATGACCGTGGCGGTGGCATCAGGCTCCACCGCACCCGAGCCCCCGTTGAGTATGGCCGAGTAATAAGCACACAGGTCGCGCTCGCGCTGGGCCTCGTTGGCGAAGTGTTGCATCGACGCCTGGTGCCAGGCTTCGAGGCTGTCGAACTCATCCGGGTCTGGCAGCCCGGGACCTTCGATGCATTCGGCCAGCATCTTGTTGAGCATCAGCGCCAGCGCCTTCTTGCCCTTGCCGCCGGTGCCGCAGGCGAGGCCGATGCGGATGCAGCGTGCTTCGCGGGGCTCGGCGAGCGAGTCCCAGATGTGGGCCACGGCGGCGAACAGGACCGGTTGGCCCTGCCAGCAATATTGGTAGAGAAATTCCCGCCGGTGGCCTTCGTCGGCCAGAACAAAACTGGTCATGGGGACGGGATCGGGCTCCCACGCATACCAAGCCGTCCGCAAGTCGTCGGGCAGCATTTGGGGGTCGATCTCACCCGTTACTATGCCGTCATTCAGCTCCGTCATGGTTAGATTGTCATACATTGTCCGGCCTTTGGTCACGCTTTGGTCTAAGTGGCTGTAATTACTTGTAACTCGCTTCGCTTTTGACTTCAAATCGCCGCCGAAGAGGAACACAGCGGACCGGTGAAGGCATGCACCGCGATTCGCTAAGCCGGGTCGCCGCCCTCGCCCGAAGCTGCGTCGGCCTGGTCGAACGGCAGCTTGGCCGGGCCGGGTTGGCGAACAGTCCCCGGGGACGGGTGATGATCGAGCGCCTGCGCCGGTTGGCCGAGGCCCTGGAGCGGACCGCTGAGCATGGCCTTCGAGGAACGGAGGAGCATATGGGTGACTTGATCGAACGCCAGGCCCTGTTTGCGGGCGAACGGCGCGACGAGCCGGCACGGGTGTTGCCCGACTGGCCGGGGCTCGACCAGCTGCGGCTGGGCGAGGCGGAGCGGGCGGGACGGCGGGCCGGGATCGGCGGCAGCGATGCCAACATCATCCTGTCGGGCGACCGCGACCGGATCATCGCGCTGTGGCGGGAGAAGCGCGGCGAACAGGCTGAGCCGGACCTTACCGCCAACCTCGCCGTGATGCTGGGCTGCTGGACCGAGCCGTTCAACCGGCTGTGGTACGAGAAGGTCAGCGGCGAGCGGGTCGACCAGTTGTCGGTTGCACTCACCTGCCCGACCAACCCGTGGCGGCGCTGCACGCTCGACGGCTATATCGTCGAGGCCGACACCATCTGGGAGGCCAAGCACAGCAATGCCTTTGCCGAAGCCCGAGGAAGTGCTCGAGCGCTACATGCCCCAGCTGCAGCACAACATGGCGGTGGCGAGGGTAGACCGGGCGATCCTGTCGGTGATCTTCGGCAACCACAAATATGAGCTGTTCGAAGTGGCGTCCGACTGGGTCTACCAGATCGAGCTGTTGCAGGCCGAGGTCGACTTCTGGGACTGCGTCCAGACCGGCCGCGAACCGGTTGCCGCGGTGCCGCCGGCTCCGCCGAGGCCGGTCGGGGTGCGCGAGGTCTGCTTCGAGGGCAACAACGGCTGGGCCGCGGCTGCCGCCGACTGGCTTGGCAACCGCGAGGCGGCCAAGCTCCATGCCGCGGCTTGCAATGAGATCAAGCAGCTGGTCGAGCCCGACGTTGCCCGCGCGTTCGGCCATGGCATCGAGGCCAGGCGCAGCAAGGTCGGGGCGATCACCATCCGCGAGCTTGGCCAATGAGCCGGGCCCTCACGTCCCCCCAGGTCTATCGCGCCATCAACGCGATCACCGCGGACTTTGCGCAGGCCGGCATCGCCAAGGCCCACACCAACCTCGTCGACCAGTACCAGTATCGCTCGATCGACGATGTGCTGAACCGGCTGGCGCCGCTGCTGGCCAGGCACCGGCTGTGCGTGTTGCCGCGGGTGCTCAAGCGCCGGGCCGAGGACCGGGCCGGCGACCAGGGCTCGATCCTGGTCAGTGTCCGGCTCAAGGTCGCGTTCGACCTGGTCAGTGCGCGCGATGGCAGCAGCCACACGGTGCAAAGCTGGGGCGAGGCGCTCGACCCGGGTGACAAGGGCACCGCCAAGGCGATGTCGGCGGCCTACAAGAGCGCCATGCTCGAGCTGTTCTGCGTTCCGGTCACCAGCGACGACGCCGATGCCTCCAGCCACCGGCTCAAGGCCTGCCCTCCCCGAGGTCGAGCCGGTCCAGGGCTGGACCGCGTGGAGCGACGACATCCTCGACATGATCGGGGTGTGCGAGAGCCTCGATGCGCTGAACCGGGTGCGAACCCGCCAGGGCAAGTTGCTGGCGGCGCTCAAGCGCGAGCGGCCCGAGCTTTACGCGCGGATCGGCGAAGGCTTTGCCGGGCGAAGCCAGCAGCTGGCGGCGCCGGCCAAGGCAGCGAAACCCACCACGACGAAGGCGATGGAGACGGTCGATGGCTGACCTGCGCCTGCCCGACCGGGTCCGCACCGACAAGCGGCGCTCCTCCACCCGCTCCTGTCCGGCCCACCGGGCCTGGATCCGCAGGCATCATTGCTGCGTACCCGGCTGCAAGCGACTGCCGATCGAATGTGCCCACGTCCGCACTCGACACCGATGGCGGCACCGCGCTCAAGCCCTCCGACCGCTGGTGCATCAGCCTGTGCAGCTTCCACCACGCCGAGCAGCATCGGCTTGGGGAGCGGCGGTTCGAAGCCAAACATGGAATCTGTCTTATCTGGCTTGCCGAGATCTTTGTCAGGAGGTCGCCGCACTTCCGCGCAGTGGGCGATCTTGAATGAAGAAGGAACATCGAAATGGAAGAGTATCGTGACCTGATGAAGCAGGCTGCCACCTACCGTGGGCTGGCCGAACATTGCGAAGAGTATATGCGGCGACAGCTGCTCGGGATCGTCCAGGACTTGGAGGCAAAGGCCAGGAACCTACTACGTCAGTCCGAGGATCCATCCTCGAAGACCGAGTAGGCAACTCACCACTCCCATGTACTGCACGTCGGGGGTCGCTCCGCCGTGCGTTACAGGCCGAGCCGGTCGGCAAACCCGTGGGTTTATACACGGTCGGCTAATGGCAGCTTTCGACCCATTGCGGACATTCGATCAACTCGCCATGCTCGTCCATTCGCTGGGGGCCATGGAATGACGGCTTTCTTCTACAGCTTGCCAATCTGGCTATCGACTGTCCTGGTCCTTGGACTGGCACTGGTGATCGGACTTGGAAGCAGTATCGGCGTGCAAGCGCTCTTCCGCCACAAGCCCACGGACGAAGAGAAGGAAATTGCGGTCAACCTCATGCAGGTGGTCGCCGCATATATCGGCATCATGCTTGCCTTCTCGGGCGTCGCAGTGTGGCAGAACTTCGCCGATGCGCAAACGGCGGTGCATCAAGAGGCTGCCAGTGCGGCGGAGCTCTACCGTGATCTAACGGTCTACGGTCCAGAAGCCGGCCCGACACGCCAGGAATTGAGAACTTACATCGGGAGCATTCTCGAAGACGAGTGGCCACTCCTTTCAGAGGGAAAGGGAAGCGTCTCGACAAATCCGCCTTAGGCAAGCTCTTCGAGGAAATTGGAAAAATCCGTCCTCAAGATAATCGGGACAGCGCCATCTACGCGGAAGCATTTTCAAAGTTGAACGACCTGGTCGTGCTCAGGCGGGATAGGCTCATAGCGAGCCGTACGGGAATACCGATCATTCTCTGGATAGTCGGCCTGGTTGGATCAAGTTTGACCATTTCATATGCATCGGCGTTCTCGCGCACCCGATTCAATTTGGCGATGATTTCCGGAACGTCTCTAGCGATCGGCCTGGTTTTCCTGTTCGTTTTAACTTTGGACTACCCATTCAGAGGGCACTTCAGGGTGGACAGCGGCGACTTGTCACAACTCTCTGCAACTTTCGACAGGCTCGACCGACTGGTCTTGAGGGATCAGGGGGCCTCGACGGGGAAGTAGGTTACCACCACGCTTAGTAGGTGCCATTCGTCCAGGAGATTACGGTTCGTCAGGCGTTAGGTCCGCTTTCCAACCAAAGCTGCCGCTAGCGACCCATTGCGAACATTCGGCGCAACATGCGCATCAACTCGCTGCTAATCCGTGGAATCCCTAATGTGCCGATCCCCCGATGGGTCGTATCTGACCGGACGGGACTGGGCGACCCGCCTAGCTGGAGCACGGCGCGATGACTGGTCAACGAAAATTGGACGTCAAGGCGCGGCTGGCCATAGGCGCGATGGGGGCCATTGTCCTCCTGATCGTCTTCATAGGGCTTCGGAGCCTCGCCACCGCGATGGCCCCTGTCGAGGTCGTCGCCCAGTCCGATGCCGGTGACAACGAACTAATCATGATCGGTGGGCAGACCCAGTACCTCGATCCGTCGACCCTTGGCGGCAAAATCGCAAATTGGCTGAGCACCGGGGGCAGCAGCACTCATGCGTTCTCCATCCGCGAGCGGAATTTCAAACCGGAATCGGATGAGCCGACGGCCGGGGGCTGGACACGGCTGAGTAGATTGGGCGGCATTATGCAATCCGATCCAAACCTTAGCGCACGCATTTATGTGATGGCTTATGATGGAACAGACGCGGCCGACAGGCAGCGGATCGCGCAGAAGCGTGCCGAACGCGTGCGCACGGAAATCATCGCCAGAGGCGTTGACGGGTCGCGTATCGCCGCCGCGACGCAAAAACCATTATCCACTCGCGGGCCCTCCAGCGCAGAACCGCTAACGATGGTGCTGGTGCTGTCGAAATAGTCACGACCGACGCGAAACAGGCCTTTCATTTCTGCGCGGACCAGCTTTCGTGGTAGCCGCTTACCTAACGTCTGCTTTCCACCCATTCCTGCCATTGCCGTAATGGCAGCTTTCGACCCATTGCGGACGCGACCCGGATACGGAAGTGATCAGGCCCGCCCGCTTGTAAAGCCGCGCTAAGTCATGCCAACCTGCTGCCAGACGGGGGAGAGGTACGGCATGGCAAGCATATCGGCGCGTGAAGCCGGAACTGAGCCGCCGCTTCGACAATCTTCGGTCCTGGTCATCGGCGCGTCGTCGCTGGGCACGATCTTCGAATGGTACGACTTCTATCTTTACGGCCTGCTGGCGACGATTATCTCGGCGCAGTTTTTCTCGGGGGTCGATGAGACCACCGGGTTCATCTTCGCGCTCGCGGCATTTGCGGCGGGGTTCGCGGTACGGCCGTTCGGTGCGGTGCTGTTCGGGCGGATCGGCGACCTTGTCGGGCGCAAATATACTTTCCTGGTAACGATGGGGATCATGGGGCTGTCGACATTCCTGGTCGGCCTGCTGCCGAGCTATGCCTCGGTCGGCGTCGCGGCTCCAATCGCGCTGGTGGCGCTGCGTTTGCTGCAGGGGCTGGCGCTCGGCGGGGAATATGGCGGGGCGGCGACCTATGTCGCCGAGCACGCGCCGGACGGGAAGCGCGGGCTCTACACTAGCTTCATCCAGACCACCGCGACGCTGGGCCTGTTTGCCGCGCTGCTGGTGGTGATCGGCATTCGCACCGCGATTGGCGAAGTGGCGTTCGCCGACTGGGGCTGGCGGATCCCGTTCCTGATCTCGATCCTGCTGTTGGCGGTGTCGCTGTGGATCCGGATGAAGCTGGAGGAAAGCCCGGTCTTTCGCGAGATGAAGGAGGCCGGGGAGGGATCAAAAGCGCCGCTGACCGAGGCGTTCGGGCGCTGGCCGAACCTCAAGATCGTCCTCATCGCGCTGGTCGGCGCGGTCGCCGGCCAGGCGGTCATTTGGTACACCGGCCAGTTCTACGCGCTGTTCTTCCTGGAGAAGACGCTGAAGGTCGACGGCGCGACGGCGAACATATTGATTGCGATTGCGCTGGCGGCGGCAACGCCCTTCTTCATCCTGTTCGGCTGGTTGTCGGACAAGATCGGTCGGAAGCCGATCATCATGGCCGGACTGGCGCTTGCCGCGGGGACCTATTTCCCGCTGTTCGGGGCGCTGACCGCCGCAGCCAATCCGGCGCTGGCGCGAGCGCAGGCGAGCGCGCCGGTGACTGTGATCGCCGATCCCGCCGATTGCTCGCTCCAGTTCGATCCGATCGGGCGCAACCGCTTCGACAAGCGGTCGTGCGACGTCGCCAAATCCTATCTGGCGAAGGCTTCGGTCTCCTATGACAATGTGGCGGCTCCAGCGGGAACGGTTGCCAATATTCGCGTCGGTGGCACATTAATCGCAGGGGTCGACGCGGGCGCACTCGAGGGAGAGGCGCGCAAGTCGGCGATCGCTGATTTCCAGGCACGGACAAAGGCCGCACTAACCGCCGTCGGCTATCCGGAGAAAGCCGACCCGGCGGCGATCGACCGTCCGCTGGTAGTCGGCATCCTGTTCATCCTCGCGCTGTATGTGACCATGGTCTACGGGCCGATCGCGGCGCTGCTGGTCGAGCTATTTCCCACCCGCATCCGCTACACGTCGATGTCGCTGCCCTACCATATCGGCAACGGCTGGTTCGGCGGTTTCCTGCCCACCACCGCCTTCGCAATGGTCGCCGCGACCGGGAATATCTACTACGGCCTGTGGTATCCGATCATAGTAGCGCTGGTGACGTTGGTGGTAGGTGTCTTGTTCCTGCCGGAGACCTTCCGGCGGCGGTTGTAGAGCAAGGATGCGATCGCCGATCGTCAACGATGACGAGATGAGGACGTCGGACACCTAGCGTCTGTTTTCGACCCAAAGCTGCCATTAGCCGGAGTCTGATTTCGACCTATTGCGGACGTCAGGGTGGCGCGGTAAATCCTAACACTCTTGTTTAATTTGCGTTAATCTCTAAACACAGCCACGGCAGCGAAGACTTGTGCCTGGGGTGGTCCTCTGAAGGGGGAAGAAAATGTCAAAATTCACGCGAGCGTTTGGAATTTTCGCGGTATTGATTGCATCGATCGCGAACGCCGAGGTTCCGCGAACCCAGCCCGACGAGGCGTTGCAGCAGGTGGCGAGGCAATTGGAAGCCTATAAGAGCGTCGCCTATGCCACGAGTCATGGCTATGTTCAGGGGTCCGCATGCGAAGCTCATCCCACGCTTGGAACGATGGGCTACCATTATGTTAGCCCCCAACTTCTTGGCCTGACTGCGCCGGTCAATGGGCGGGTTAACGGCACGGGCATATACACTGGGGTCACCCCACCAGCCATCTTGCTGTATATTCCTGACGGGCAAGGTGGACTGGAACTCGCCGGGATAGAATTATTGGTCTTCGCTGCCGCTTGGGACGCCGCAAACAGCCAGCCACCGACGTACCGCGGGCGCGCATTTAATTACATGGCCGACAATCCCAATACGCCGCAGGACGAGGCGCACGGCTTCATGCCGCATTACGATCTGCACATCTGGCTGTTCGATCATAATCCAAGCGGTTTGTACGCTCAGTGGAACCCGTCGATCAGTTGCGGCGTCGGCACTTTCCATCACGTCGGGGAATGATGCTCTGATTGCTTCGTTGTCCGCTTTCCACCCATTGCGGTCATTGGATGCTAGGCTGCGGCCCTAGGTCTCACAGCCTCCGCGGCGGCCGCGCATCGCGAGCACAGGTCATCGTCCAGCGGCCTGTCTTTGCGGATGGCGAAGGTCCCGGTCGGATACAACTCGCACTCCTGATGCCAATGCCAGAGGTCGTTCTTCCGCTTGCTCGCAACACCACGTCGATACTCGACCATGATAACCCCCGCTCATTGCAATATGGCACCTCATGTTCGCTTAAGATTGCGAGGATGTTGCAACGATCAATACGGTCTTAAGGTCAGCTTGCCGCGTGATTCAGTACAGTCGGGCGTCACTCAGCCAATGACCGCTTTCCACCCATTGCAGACATTAAGTCCCCCGGGGGATCATCCGAGTAAGCACGCGATCTCGGAGAATGTAATGGTGGAACAATGAGGCGGCGGCGTGGAGGCCGATGAGCCAGTAACCAATGGTGCCGCCAAGCTCATGAATCTCCTCAACTTGGTAAGCCAGCGCATCGTTCTCACTGACAAGCGCTGGAAGCTCTAGTCCGAAAAACGGGATTGCCTTGCCTTCAGCGCTGAGAATCAGCCAGCCCGCAATCGGCATACCGATCATTAAAATGTAGAGCGAGAAATGGGTCGCTTTCGCCGCCATTCGCTGCCAGGCCGCGCCATCCATCGTTGAATTGGGTGCTACCCAGACGAGCCTCGCCGCGATGCGTAGCCAGACAAGTCCGAGCACCGACAAGCCCAGCATGAAATGCCACATTTTCAGTGCTTCACGCGGCGGACTACCCTTTGGGAAGAACTCGCGAAACTCGATCGTCGCATAAACGCCGACCATCAAAAGCAGCATCAGCCAATGCAGGACGATGGATGCACCAGCGTATCGCTCAACTGCCGCAGGCCGAGTCATGGATTTCACCTCTTTTCACTTCCTGCCCCCTTTAAGCACTGCCGGGCATTGATTCAGATCATATTGGCCGATGCAAGTGTCTGCTTTCCACCCATTGCGGACATCAGAAATCGTAGCGGTCAGAAGGCATCTGCGGGACATGCCCTGCGCTTTTCGCCGTTCCCATGCTACCATCAACGTCTTGTCCATATTGCCGCCCCGATCATGAGCGTCGCCTTTCGCCGGGAGAGCGACGAGGAGCATCTCGAGCCCAAGTTCGAGTTGCCAATCCCGCCTGGGCCGAATCTGGTAACTGCGCGTGGCTTCGAACAAATCCGAGCGCGGAACGAGGCGCTCGAGGCGGCACTGGAAGGCCCGCTGTCGGAGGATGAGCGCAAGTCGGTGTTGCGCGATGCTCGATATTGGCGCCAACGGCTGGTGAGCGCAGAACTTGCTCCGCCTGCCGATGGCGACCGCGTTGCTTTCGGAACGCGGGTCACGCTCGTGCGCGACGGACAGACCCGCACGCTCGACCTGGTTGGACATGACGAGAGCGAACCGGCCGAGAACCGCATCGCCTTCACCGCTCCATTGGCGCGCGCGCTGATCGGTGCTGAGGTCGGTGACGAGATCGACCTTGAAGGGGCGGACGAGCCGCTTTTGATCACCGCCATCTCGGTGGTGCGTGTTTCCAATGACTCGGCCTAGAGCTCGCCTCGCTAGCGTCTGCTTTCCACCCAAAGCGGACATTCAGGTTCAACTTCTGTCAGTCGAAAGTGTGAAGTTCGACTTGCCCGGTAACTCCCTTAAGGCTGAACTGGCCAAGTGTCCGGGATGAGATAGCGGCCAGCTCACTAAATTCTCGGCTGCAAAGCGCTGATGCGCCAATTGGCTTGCACTGGGATTCGATACGGGAGGCAATGTTCACGGCCCGGCCAATCACGGTGAAGTCGAGCCGCTCGCTCCCGCCGATGTTGCCATAGCTTGCGGTGCCGAAGTGGAGCCCGACACCATGGGCAAACTCCGGTTCGCCTCGTGCCACCGCATCTTCATTGAGCGATGCCAAACGTTTCTGGGCATCGTGCAAGGCAGCTACGGCCGCCACGCATGCTTCGCTTGCCCCGCGCTCGTTCGAAACGGGGAAGATCGCCAGCACCGCGTCGCCGATATATTTTAGTACCTCGCCTCCGGCTTCGTGAATCGCGCCGATGATGATCTCGAAATAAGCGTTGAGTCGCTCGATTACCTTTTCAGGCGGCAGCGCTTCACCTGAAGCGGTGAAGTTGCGAAGATCGGAAAACCAGACCGCCGCGTCGATCGAGACGACTTCTCCGCGATGAATCATTCCCGCGCAAACACGCTGTCCCGGATCCTGGCCCAGATAGACTCGGGCCAGCGTATTCTTGGTGTTGAACTCAACGACCGTGTTGAGCAGCAAGGTCAGCAAGCGCAGACTTTCCTTAAGGTCGCTCAACCCCTCATCGCCGAAGCCGCCCGCGCGGTCGGTCGCCAGGCCGATCTTTTGCAACATCCCCGAAAAATTGCGCAAAATCGCCCCATAATAATCGCAGCAGCCCAGCGCCGCGAGATCTTCAAAGACAGGAAACCGCTGTGGCTCGCCCGTTGCATGGATCGCCGCGTGAAGTTCGCCGGCTTCCTCGATCACGAAAAATGGCGAAGCCAGAAATTGGGGATTCTTTTGGCTCCCCGAGTTGAAATAGACCTCATCGATCATTGACCCGGCGAAGTCATATTGCCGACGCGCGACGACCACATCGGGATTGAGCGGGCCCGGATCGGTCACCCGGTCGAACCAAACATGGCGCGTGTTGTGCATCAGGGGATGAATTGTTTCGGTTGCTAGATTGCACCGCCTGATGGCGAACCCTTGTCGGCAAAGGAAATGGCAATAGCCGTCGAGAAGCGCGGGAATGGATTTGCTGACCGCTCCCTCCTCAGTCGCCCAGTCCAGCAAGTCGTCCCGAAATCTGCGCATGACGCCTCCCGGTTGGGCGCCAACGGTAGGTAAGGATGCGCCGATAGGGCCGATGGACGACCATATCCCTTTTGGCTTCGAATGGCAGCTTTCGACCCAAAGCTGCCACTTTGATCCCGGAGGTGGAGCCCAAGACTGACATTGGCATGGCCCCAGATACCAGCCGTTAACCCCCGACTTGATGATAAACGCTTAACGGCGCAATGTGCGGCACGGGGGAATGTCGATGGCACTCGCAGGATGGCTGCACTCTTGAGCAATGGCTGACACTCGCGACGTGTTCATCTCCTATGCTCGCCCACGCGAGGAGGAGGCCCATCGCATTGCGCAGTCGCTACGCGAAAAAGGGTTTAGCGTCTGGCGTGATGATGAGTTGCCGGCGCATCGCGCTTACTCCGACGTCATTGAGGAGCGGCTGAAATCGGCGAAGGCCGTCGTTGTCCTGTGGTGCGCGGGATCGGCGAAGTCGCATTGGGTGCGGGCGGAAGCGGACACCGCGCGCGAAGCCGGAACTCTCGTCCAGGCAACCCTCGACGGTGCGCTTCCGCCGATGCCGTTCAACCAAATCCAGTGCGCCGACCTGAAATCCTGGAACGGAGACACGAGCTCGCCGGGATGGTGCAAGCTCGAGGGCAGCGTTGCGGCGCTCGTTCGAGAAACAAGTGGCGAGAGTGCACCTGCCGAAGCGGTGGAAGCGAAGCCGCCGACCGTGCGGGCGTCCATTTGCGTGCTCCCCTTCGTCAACATGAGCGGCGAGCCGGAGCAGGAATATTTCAGCGACGGGATCAGCGAGGACATAACCACCGACCTGTCAAAGATTTCCGCTCTCGAGGTAGTCGCGCGTAACACCGCCTTCGGCTTCAAGGGCCAGAGCCCAAACGTGATGGACGTGGCGAAGCAACTGAGCGTTAGTCACGTGCTGGAAGGCAGTGTCCGCAAGGCGGGAGGCCGGGTTCGGATCAATGCCCAGCTGATCGATGGCTCCACGGGCAAGCATTTGTGGGCCGACCGCTTCGACCGCGACCTGACTGACATTTTCGAAATCCAGGACGAGATTTCAAAGGCGATCGTCGAGGCGCTGAAGGTGAAGCTGCTGCCGAAGGAAAAGAGCGCTATCGAAGCTCGAGGAACGGCCAGTGTGGAAGCCTACAATACGTTCCTGATGGCGCGTCAGCAGCTGATCAGCGGAGACTTTGGCGATCCCCGACTCGCGGAGACAGCAGTGCGCCTATGCCGGCAGGCAACACTGCTCGATCCGAACTATGCCGATGCCTGGGCTCTGATGGCGCTTGCCCAGCTAAGGCTCCGGCTCTGGCATGCCAAGGACGATGATCCGCTTCCAGCCGCTGAGCGAGCGCTCGAGCTGAACCCAAATCTTGCGATACCTTATTGCATTAAGGCGAATTACCTCGAGGGCGAGGGTCGGAAAGAGGAGGCGGCACAGTTTATTGACAAAGCCCTGGAACTCGATCCGAACTCATGGGAAGTAAACCACGAAGCATCTCGGCTTTTGTTTCGAGACGGACGACCGGAGGACTCAATTCCGTTCTTTGAGAAGGCGGCGTCGCTCATGGACCATGATTGGCGAAGCCCGATGATGCTCATGACTTGCTATCAGTCGATCGGTGACAAGGGCGGGCTCCACAGGGCCGCCACGATGACTCTCGAACGGACCGAGAAAGTCATTGCACGCGACCCAACCAACGCTTCGGCTATGGCCGCCGGTGCCAGCGCCCTCGTGAGGCTCGACGACGAGGAACGCGCCCGGGAATGGATTCGCCGGGCGCTCTTACTCGACCCCGATAATCTGAACATGCGCTACAATGTCGGTTGCGCCTTTGTCGCGGAGTTCCACGACAACGACGATGCTATCGAGGTACTCGGACTGTTCTTCGATCGCATAAACAGCACCATCTGGATGCGTCACGTAGACGCGGACCCCGATCTTGACCTGATCCGCGGTGACCCGCGCTTCAAGGAAATGCTAGCGGCAGCAAAGAAGCGTCTCGGACTGTCTGAAGCTGCGGCAGCAGCTGACTAGGGGAGGCGGACCTTTAGAAAGTTCGGGGACGTCCCAAGCGCCCGCCGCCAATGTCTGCTTTCCACCCAAAGCAGACATCAGAGCCTGCCGCCATTAGCGTGAATTGTGGACGGCCCGTTCCCGAGCCGCCCATGACCTGCATCACCGCGTCGCGGTGTAAGTGACCTTCGAACCGTCTTCCTTGTTTTCGTAGACCCCGTGTCCGACTCCGTTTGCATCGACGGAGAAGTTGAAGACGCCCACGACTTTGCCGCCGCGTTTGTCGGTCTCCACGAAGCTGTTGTCCCCGGTTTTCATGACCGAAGCGGTGGTGCCAGCGTTGTCGCCCTTAATCGGGACGTCCGGCCCACCGAACTTGGCGTCGAAGCTCTGGCCCGTCCCACTACTCGAATGGAGTGTGTCCCCCTCTACCTTGTAGGTGAACGTTAGGGCGGCCGTGTTGAAGTCCTGCAGCTTCGACGGCTTCCATTGCCCGGAAATTGCATGAGCACCGGCGGGCGCGGGACCGACCCTTGTTTCGACAAAGGTGCCCGTGGCCGTGGTAGGTCCAGAAGTGTCGGTGAACGAACCGGTCAAGGTGTTACCATCCGGGGAAACGGACACTTTCGTCTGTCCCATCTGCTTGCCGCCCTTTTTGGAAGTGCGCACGATGTTGTGATCGTCGATTACTTTCACCGACATGCTGTCCGCGTAAGGCGTGGTGATCGGGTGAAATTCGCCATCGGCGGGGACGGTCACCGCCGGGACGCAAGACTTGCACGAATATTGGCCGGCCTGGAGCAACATTTCATCCGGCTTCTGATCAAACTGCACGCTGTTCACATCGGCCTTCCAGGTGCCATCGATGCCCGCTTGCACGGCGGCAGTCGCCGACGCATTTTCGGCGGCAGCGCTACCAGCCTCATTTCCGCCGGTAGTCGTTTGCTTACAGGCAGCAAGCGCAAACAGTGATGCGGCGGCCAACGCCACCGTGATCGTCTTGTGCATGAATCTCTCCCATTGTGCTTCACAACGCGCAAGATCGGCGGGTTCGCGGACTGGGCGCCGTCACGCCCGCACCTTACAGGTGACGGTGTCGCCAGAACTACGCGCTAACCACTACAGACAACAGTTAGCAAGCTGATTAGACGCTCCATTGGGAATGTCGCTTCCGATCGTTGAGCTAATGTCTGCTTTCCACCCATTGCGGTCATTGGAAGTGACCGCCTAAGCTCGGCATTGTGCGGACGAGCTACCTCCTCTTTGGCGCCTGCGTCATGCTTTCAAGCTGCGGGGAGCGCGCACCTCGGGATTGCGCCCGCGCAACCGCACCACAAACGGCGATGAAGTGCTTGGAGCGGAACGCTTCAAAGGATGAGCGCGAGCAGCTTCTCGCGTGCTTTCCCTTCGCGCCTCCCGAAAGAATGAAAGGCGTTTGGGCCATCGGTTTAGAGCGTTCCAGCTTCTTTGAGAAAGCTGAACGCTATAGCGCGGCACTCGATGAACATGACGATGTGTGGCTCTACGTGGATGAAAGCGTTCGGAAAGCGGCAGAGCCGCTAACGGCACCGCCGAACCAATGGTTCTCGGTGGAGTTTGTCGGCAGACGCTCCATTTGCGATGGACTTTGGGGCCACATGGGAATGTCGCAAAAGGCGGTCATTGCCGACCAGATGTTGTCTGTCAGGCGGTGACGGTTCGGTAACCGCTAATGGCAGCTTTCCACCCATTCCGGTCATTAGCGGCTTATGTCCGCTTTCGACCCATAACGGCCACAACTGACTCATTGCGGGCGCATGAGTAGCATTGCGTAAAGCCAACGCTGGCCGCCTTCGTGCATGATTGTTTCATGGATCACGAGTGGCTTCCACGGACTGCCCAGGAGCTACGCCGGCTGGCGGATACACTCCGAAAACTCGCGGCTTCCGTATCTGATCATGAATTGGCACATCGCTTGGAAAAGCAGGCGGCAGAACTGTCTGCTATGGCCGAGGAGCAGTCACGCTTGATGCGCTAACTCGTGTCCGCTTCCCACCCATTCCTGCCGCTAGGCTAATGTCCGCCGTCGACCCAAAACTGCCATTAGCCGAATGTCTATTTCCGACCCATATCAGACATTTGTCCTAGGAATGACTGTCGGTAGCTAATGCTGATTGCACTCGCTCCCGGAGCAGGGCGGCGTGGTCCGAACTCATACCCCAGGGGAAATAGGTCACGTTAGCTACGTCAGCATGCGACAGCCCCGCATAGACAACCAAGGCGGCGAGATAACTTCCCTCCAACGATGGATGGTTTCCATCCTTGTAGAGGGAGAATGGCAAGTCGGCCGCGGCAACCCGATCCCAGACGCGGGCGATATCAATCACGTCGGCGCCGGTCGCGATGGCAAGACCCCGGAGATTGTTCTGCTCGACCGAGGCAACCTGAACGCGGCTCATCGAGTAATGTTTTTGACAAAAGGCTTCGGTGGCTTGCCAGCTGATGACGATCGCCGGTGGCTGCTCTGCCGTTCCGACAAGGAGCCTGCCGCCGTTGACGAACATGGCGCTGTCGGCATTCCGAAGGCTGAGGCCACCCTCCGGCTGCGCGATCACTCGATACCAGCCACCCTGTGACAACAGCTGACGCGTCTTACGATTGTGCCAATGATCCTCAAGCGTGGCATTGGGAAAGGCACTCATGGTGATGTCGTAGCGGACCGGCGAGTCAGCTGAGTCGGCCATCTTGGTGACCATGGCCGGCATGTCGTTATAGTAGGTGTAACTGTGTCCTAGAAAGAGCAGGCGCTGTGTAGGCCTGGGATCGAGCCACCCATTGGCCAAAAAGCCGAACAAGACCGCCGCAAAGGCGAGCGCAAGTGCTACTCCCAGACGCACACATTGGTCCCCCCTGATGAGCGCAGTTTTGCACATGTCCCCATAGGATGCGACTACCCGGTGGCATCTTCCCACCCAAAGCTGCCATTAGCGCGGGAGTGACAGCTTTCGACCCATCGCAGACATTGTGATCTGGCAGCTCAAAAGAGCCTGACGATGCCGATGACAAAGGCGGCGATGAAGAAAACGACGGCAAGCGCTAACGCAGCAACAAGCAAGCCGACCGTGAGGCTGCCAAATGCAACGAAGAGCGCCATAACAATTCTGCGCCAAATCGGTCCTGTTCGTGCCGCCTGTTTGAAGCGCTCGGGGAACAGGCCGGCGAAGAACTGCGCCAGCCCCATATACAGTTCTGCCACCAATTCGCCCATTTCGTCAGGCTATCGTAACCGTCGTTTATTTTCGACCCCTAGTGTCCGTTTTCTAACCAGTCCGGCCGCGAGGATCTTTGCAATCCCTAAATCAATTAGGCGCCCGCGCCTTCCTTCGGAGTTGGCAGCCGCAAGACAATTACCAAGGTCGTTAGTACGCCGAAGAACAGGACGACGAAGACAATGAAAGCATCGATGAACTGCTTTTTTGTGTGCAAAACTGGCGCGAGTTCAACCCAATAGGCTGCCGACGCCCCAATCAGCACTAGCCAGGCGGTGAGCCTGCGAAACCTGAGCCGCCACATATCGGTTAAGTTACCGCGCCAAGCTCGCAATTCAATGTCCGCTTTCCACCCATTGCGGACGTAAGCAGCTTCAGTCCGCCTTCGATCGATTTCACACGCGGGCCTCGAACCCAAATCGGATGGCCTCTTCGAGGGTGTCGACGTTGATATCCGTCAGGCGTTTGAACTTGATGCAATAACCCGTCACCCTCGCCTTGCCGAGTTTGGGGCCAAAGGTTTCGGCCAGATATTTTTTATCGTCGAGGCCGATCAAGTAGACGGCTATCCCCGTCGTGTTGGCGCTCAGGCCGATCCGGTAGAAATCACGGCGTTTCCCATCAGCATATTTGATCGTCTGAAGACCGTACCCAATGCTCGGATTGGAAACGATTTTCCCCTCTTCATTCTTGCCATCCAGGAACCACAGTTTGCATTCCGGCGATAGCTGAAGGATGCGCCGGTGCAGCTCCTGCAAATCGTCACGCTTCGGTCCGGGCTGGCTCGCAATATAGTCGTCGATCTGCTCCTGCACATTCATGCTGGGGGTCCCCGTTTTCCTTCGTCACCACGCTTACGGAGCATTAGGCCGCCGGCGCAGTGCCGGGTTTTAAGTAGGCGAACATGTGCGGCACATAGTCGACCTTGCCGAGCGGCACGCCGGCTTGCCGCAGGATGGCGTAAGCCATCAGCTGGTGGAAGGCGACCTGCGGCAAGGCCCAGTCGCGGACATAGGTTTCGCCGGTCATGTCGAAGATCATGCCGGTGGGAAGCTCGTGCGCGATCGGCGTCGTCGCTGCGGCGTCTAGTGCGTTCGGGCCGACCGTCGCCAGGAAGACGGCCGCATCGGCCACGCGGGCACGCGCCTCGGCCCAGCTGCCTGGGCGCTCCGCGCCGTCACGACCCTCCTGGCGGACGTCGAGCAGTGCCTCGGGCAGCACGTCGCCCCGCAGCCGATAGACCGGCTCCTGCGCCTGGAACGCCATGAAGCGCAGCTGCGTAGTCAGCGGAAACATGTCGGGCGCGAGCCGCAGTTCGAGCAGCCCATCTGGGCGCTCGCCCCGCGCGGCGGCAAATGCCTCAGCCTTGTCGAGCCACCCCGACAGGGCGCTCAGTTGGTTGGTCAGGGCGGGAAGCAGGAGCTCGGTCAGGCGCATCGGACGCTAGTGGACGGAAGTCGCCTGCAGGATCAAGTCCAGCGCCATGGCCGCCTTCCACCCATTGCGGGCACAGGCGTTGGCGGAGTTCAGAAAAAGCTTTCCTACACTAGAACAAACATAGAACATAGGGGTCATGGAGTCGCCTATGCTCATTCTCGATCCACCGATCCTTCTGGCTCTCGCCGTGATCATATCCAGCGCATCAACGCTCATATGGTCGATACGGCGGAAGCCTTAAATCGTCTCATCGTATAGCACTGCTGTGAGGGCGAAACAGCTAAACTGGCCTCTTGGCTCGTGTTCGCTTTCCACCCTTCACTGCCGCTGGCGGCGTAGCGTCTGTTTTCGATCCATTCCGAACATTAGACGCGGCAATATCCAATGAGGAATTGTTCTGTCGTGAAATGCAAAACTTGTGGCGCGGTTGGCACAATAGGGTTGGCGACACCGACTAGGGTGCCCGGTGGATTAGGGGAGAGGATCCATCATGCATCACAAGTACCGACTGGGCACCTTCGCCAGTATTACCGCTTTGGCGACCGCGCTCAGTTCCGTGCCCGCCGTCGCACAAGACACCAACAGCACTGCAACCGAGGCGGTAGCTGCCGTTCAGCCGCAAACCTCCGATGAGGCCGCCGCAGAAGAGGGCGTCATTGTCGTCACCGCGCAAAAGCGCGCGGAAAATGTGCAGGACGTGCCAATTTCGATCGCGGCCTTTTCCGGCGATACGCTTGAAAAGGACAATGTCGTCAACATCGAGGGATTGGCGAAGATAACGCCGAACCTCAGCGTCGCGAAGGGTGCGCAGACCTCTTACGTCCGCCTCGCTATTCGCGGCATTGGTGCGGCCAGCAACACGACCGTCGAGCCCAGCGTCGCCGTCTTCCTTGACGGTGCCTATGTGCCGCGCGTGGGCGCTGTCATCAGCTCCATGCTCGACATGGAAAGCGTCGAAGTGCTGCGCGGTCCGCAGGGCACTTTGTTTGGCCGCAACGCCAGTGTCGGCGCGGTCTCGTTCCACACGGCGCAGCCCAAGTATGGCGATTTCTCGGGTGAGGTTACCGGCGAAATTGGCAATGGCGACCGCTACAAGGCCTATGGCTACGTCAACGTGCCCGTCGGCGACAAAGCGGCATTCCGCTTCGCCGGATCGCAGCAGTGGTTCAAGGGCTATTGGCACAATGATTTCGACGACAAGCAGGTTGGCGGCACCGACGACACGATCCTGCGCGGCAGCTTCCGCGGCGAGACGGGCCCCGTCGAATGGGTCTTTCGCGCCGACTATGCGAAGCTGAAAGGCGACGGCGCGACCAACATCGATTTCGACCGGAGCAGCGTTTCGGCCGCGCAGTGGAATTTCTTCAGCGCCTTCCTCGGCGCTCCGGACACCGATCTCGACGACCGGACGATGAACCAGTATCTCACGGCCGACGTCGACGACAAGCAGTGGGGCGTCAACAGCACCCTGTCGTGGGATGTCGGCGGCGGTTCGACGATCCGCCTGATCAACAACTACCGCGACTGGGACAATGAGCAGCTCGACGGCGACGTGATCTTCACGCCGACGCCAGATCCTGTCGCGCACCGGCCTCTTCGATTCGAAGAGCCAGAACCACGAGCTGCAGTTCATCTCGCCGACCGAGCAAGTGGCTGGACGGCCGCCTCGACCTGGTCGCCGGCCTCTATTACTTCCACGAGAAGTATAAGCAGGGCGAGCTGCTGCACATGAACTCGCAGTTCTGCAAGATCGCACCGGCACCCGCCGTAAGCCGTTATGCAACGCATTCCTGGCCGCCAATGGCGGAACCAAGGAAAATGCGACGGTCCAGGAGGTCCACCAGACGGTGGACAGCTATGCGGCCTATGCGCAGGCCAACTTCCACTTCACCGATCAGCTCTTCGCGACGGTCGGCGGACGCTTCAGCAAGGACAAGAAGGAAGGGTCTACGACCAGCAGACCAATCCCTTGCTGGCAAACGTCCGTGCGCTTGAAACGCTCGACACTTCCGGACATCGACGACAGCAAGTTCACCTATCGCCTCGGCCTCAACTATGAGCCGAACGAGGACATCCTGCTGTCTTCGGCAGCTACTCGACCGGCTACAAGTCGGCCGGCTACAACTCGGGCGCCGGTGCTCCATCGCTGACGACTGGTGTGCCGGCGTCTTCCGTCACCCGAGTCGTCGCGCGTGTTTTCGACCGCGAGACGACGGAAAATTGGGAGCTGGGCGCCAAGACCAGCTGGCTGGATCGCAAGCTGACGCTCAACCTCACGTTCTACCGGATGAACATCGAGGGCTTCCAGGACCGTGCGTTCGACGGAACCAGCTTCACGGTCCGCAACGCCGGCAACCTGCGCCACCAGGGCTTCGAGTTCGATGGCGTCGCCAAGCCGCTCCGCAACCTGTCACTGTTCGCCAGCGTCGCCTACCTCGACTCTAAGTTCACCGACTATCCCGACGCCGCCGGACTTCCCGGTTGCGCGCCTACCGCCGCTGGTATTCCACCAGTTTGCACAGCCGCCGGCCTAGGAGCGACCCAGGATCTGGACGGTGAGTCAGCCACCTTCGCCCCGAAGTGGAGCGGCCGCGTTGGCTTCGATTGGACCGGCGAATTCGGATCGGGCTGATTCGCTGGGACCTGAACTCCAACCTGTCGTTCGTCTCCAAGCAATTTGGCGGCCTGGTCAACGACGCCAACCCGCAGACCGATCATCGACGGCTATGCGCTGCTTGGCGCCCGGGCGACGATCAATGGCCCGGACGATCGCTGGTCAGTCTCGCTGTTCGGCAACAACCTGCTCGACAAACAGTATGAAGCCGGCAACCTCTACCAGTTCCTGGGCGCGAACCTGGGACTCAATAACGGCGTGTTCCCGGGCAGCACGGCGGTCCGCCGGCTGCACGCCGATCCACGCACCTACGGGGTGGCGGCTACCTTCCGGTTCTGACCAGTTTCATAGGGGAGAGAAGGGAAAATCCGGCGCGGGTCTACTGCGCCGGGTTTTTCTTTGTCTAGCGCGTGGCCAGTTGCTCGATCAGCGGACAGCGCGCCGTCCCATTGGCCGAAGCCTGCGGCCGGGTTCAAATGGCCGACATCGCCGATGTCACAGAGCTCGGCGCCCCAGGCGCGGGCAAGACCTGCGAGCTTTTCAAATTGTGCCAGCGGATCGTTGCGGCTGGCGGCTACAATCGCCGGAAACGGCAGGGGCTCGCCGCGGAATGGGCACCCAGCCATTGTCGTTCAATTGGTCGAACGTAGGGTAGCCGGCGGGAAGAGGGCATTCGACGTCGGCCGGGGTTGCCAGCAATGCGCCACGGATCTGACGGGTCGGTGACATTGCCCAATTGACGACCATCAAGGCGCCTGCACTATGCGCCGCGATTACGACGTCGCCCTTGATCGCCGACAACGCCGCATCGAGTGCGCGCACCCGTGCGTCGCGGCTCAACCGGTCCTCATGCAAGGGCTCGACCGTTACCGATCCGGGAATCTCGGAGGCCAGCAACGTCTGCCAATGTTCCGCGACATGGTCGCGCAGCCCGGGAACGAACAGGACCGTAACGCCGTCCAATGCACTCATAACCAGCCTCCCCAAATTGCAACCAGGACGAGGCCGGCAATGAAGATGGTTTCGAGCATCATCAGCACGACGGGCTTCCACCCGATATCGACGATTTCACTAAAGTGCGTTTTCACGCCCAGGGCAGAGATTGCGACGACAAGGCACCAGCGCGAGGCGCTATTTCCCGTTTCCCTGACAAATTCCGGGATTGGCACCAGGCTGTTCACAACAACCAGCGCACCAAAGGCGGTGACAAACCAGGGCAGGAGCGGCGGCCGCTCGCCTTCGCCATGGCGGCCCCGACGCCGCGCCCATAACCCGACTGTCAAAATGACCGGAAGCAACATTGCGACCCGCATCAGCTTGACGACGGTGGCCGTGTCGCCCGCTTCGGGCGAGATCGCATAGCCTGCGCCGACGACCTGCGCGACATCGTGGATCGTCGCCCCGATGAACACGCCGGCATGATGATCGTCGAACCCGAACAGGTTCGAAATCGCCGGGTAAAGGATCATGGCGATGGTCGAGAGGGTCGAAACGCCGATGATCGTGAAGCCGGTCGCCCTTTCCTTTCGCTCATGAGCGGGCAACGCCGCCGAAAGCGCCATGGCGGCCGAGGCGCCGCATATGGCGGTCGCGCCGCCGGACAGGATACCGAACTCCGTCTTGAAGCCCATTGCCCGCGCCGCCCAGGCAGACGCGAGGATGGTCAATGTGACGACGGATATGACAAGCGCAATGGGCTGCCAGCCAAGCTCCACAATCTGTCCGAGCGTAATGCGGAACCCGAGCAGTGCCACGCCGAAGCGGAGCACGGTTCTCGACGCAAAGGCTATGCCGGCCTTACAGCGATCGACCTCGCTCAGGAAATTCATCGCCATGCCCAGCAACAGCGCGAAAAGCATGATCGGGCCGGAATAATGATCGGCCAGGAAGGCGGCAGCGCCGGCAATGACCAGCGACGCCAGCAGCCCCGGTCCGATCCCGGCCAAGGCCGGGATCCGCAGCGCACGAGCCCTTGTCATATTCTACTCCGCGAAGGCGATTTCCGCCCGCGATGACTGGCGGGCAGACAGGAAAACCAGTGCGGCCGCGATGCTCGCCAGCGGCAGCCACTGCAAGGCCCCAAGCAGCCCGACCCGGTCGGCGAGCCAGCCGGTGACGATCGGTCCGGGAGCGAGGCCGAGGAAATTGTTTGCGAGGGTGAGCGTGGCGAATGCCGTGCCGTGGATTGCGGCGGGGGTCAGCCCAGCTACCATGGCCCCTGCAGGCCCCGTCGTCGCCAGCGGCAAGAAAAATTGCCATGCCCAGCAGGATCAGTTGCGCCGACCCCGGCGGCACCAACAGCGCAGCGCTAAGCAATATTGCGCAGGCAAGACTATAGCCGACTGCCAGCCCCAAGCGTTGTTCCGGCCGGCTGAACAGCCGATCGCTGACCAGGCCACAAACGACCATTCCGATCCCGCAGATCGCCAGGAAAAGGGCCGCCAATGATCCGGCCTTGTCCACTGGAAGATCATAGTAGCGATTGAAGTATGTCGGGAGCCAGGCCGGCAGTGCGCCGGCCACGAACAGCTGCAATCCACTCCCGGCATAAACGCATTTGATAGTCCGTCCGGCGAACAGGCTACCGAGCTTCGGGAAGGCCTGCTTACGCTCATAGGATTGCTGCCCGGCCGTAGCGGAAGCCCGTGCCAGCCGCTTTTCCCCGACCAGCAACGGATAGAGGATGGCAAGCGCCAGGCCCGCAAGGGCAATGACCATGAACGCCATGCGCCAGCCGTGCGACGCTGCCACCGCGCCGCCGATGCCGACGCCGAGCACCTGGCCAAGCAGCCCACCGGCCATGAATGCTGCGGATAAAGTCGCTCGGAGCCGCTTGGGAAAGACGCTGACCACCACGGCGATCCCGACGCTGCCGTAGGCCGCTTCGCCGACCCCAACGAGGACGCGGCCGGCCAGCATCTGCTCATAGTTGCCGGCGACGGCGCAGAGCAGCGTCGCAAGACTCCAGAGCACTGCCATTGCGGTCAGGCTCTTCACCCTGCCCCACCGGTCGGCGACCAGCGAGAGCGGGAATGTCAGCAGCCCGACCATGATTGCGACGACGCCGCTCAGCAGTCCGAGTTGTCCGTCGCTTAGCGCCCATTCCGCCTTCAGCAGCGGGAACACGGCATTCAACACCTGCCGCGCCATGTAGTCGGAAATGAGCAGGCCGAACGTCAGCGCAAAAACGACCCAGGAATAGGCCGGGATCGGATGCTCGCGTTCGGCCGGCACCATCATGCGGCGTACCGGTTGGGAAGCGCCCGGCGGCCCGGCTCGCGGTTCGGCGGCATGCCCAGCTGGGCCAGCGTCTCGTCGACGCTGTTGTACTGGACGCCGATCTTGTAGATTTCGCGCGCTTCCTTGGCCGTGGCGATCTCCCGGCCGAGCTCCTTGGCGACGCGAACCAGCTGCTCGATCTGCTGGACCGACGTGATCTTGTCGCCGTGCTGGTCGTACAGCGTGTCCTCGTTTCCGCAGCGCGTATGCATGCCCAGGCACATTGCCATCACGTTGATCGGCAGCACGTTCCGCATCACCGATTCGAGAGTGACGGTCGAACCGTCCGGCGCGCGGCGGATGAATTCCATGAAATTGTTCGGGTTGGGCCCGTCGAAGCCGCCGCCGATACCGACCCAGGTGAGATTGACAGGCCCATTGTAGTGGCCGCGGCGGACCAGCCGCTCGAGCGTTTCCAGGTCGGGCATGCACGTCAGCTGGAAGTGCGGCTGGATGCCGGCGGCGACCAGGCGACGGAGATGTTCCTCGACCCATTCGGGTCCCGCAGGAACGATCATCTCGCGATAGGCATGGTAAGTAGCCGGATCCGCAAGGCTCGTATCGGCGATATTCCGCGTCCGGACATCAGGTCCATGATGTTCATCTGCGTCGTGTTGATCGCGATCGTGACCTGATCGGGCTTGGGCGTACAGGTCAGCAAGCATGTGACGAGTATCGTCGGACAGCCACTTGGCATCCGCACCTTCGCCTTCCGGGGCGAAGGAGATCGATCCGCCGACCTGCAGGATCATGTCGGGCACGGCCTCGCGCAGCAGGCCGAGCAACTCGTTGAACTTGGACAGCCGCTTGGAGCCCTTGCCGTCCAGCTCGCGGACGTGGATGTGCAGGACCGTCGCGCCGGCATTGTAGCAGTCGACGGCCTTCTGGACATGCTCGTCCATCGTCAGCGGAAGGTCTTCCGGGAAGTCGCTCAATGCCCATTCCGGGCCGTAGGGAGCGACGGTGATGACCAGCTTGTCCTGCGTTCTCGGGCAGCAGCGAATCGTCGAGGAACTGCATTTATACTCTCCCTTAGTTACCTAGTACGGCCGATCGCCGATGATGCCCGCGCGCTCCATCTTCCGGACGGCGGGCCAGTAATCCATCACCGCGTAATGCTGCGTGCAGCGGTTGTCCCAGATCGCCACGCTGTTCGGCTGCCAGCGCCAGCGGACCTGATATTCGGGGATCGCGGCTCGCCCGATCAGATATTGAAGCAGGTTCGCCCCGCCGGGCGCATAGTCCTGGCCGTAGCGGACATTTTCGGCGGTGTGGAAATTGGTGAAGTGGGTTGCGAACGCGTTCACGAACAATATCTTTTCGCCGGTCTCCGGATGGGTTCGAACGACCGGATGCTCGGCATCGGGAAATTGCGCCTTCAGCGCGTGGCGCTTCTCGATCGGCATGCGCGCCCCGAAGCTCGCCTCGATCGAATGGCGAGCGTTGAGGCCGTCGATTGTATCCTTCACGTGGTCGGGCAGGTCGTCATAGGCCTTGGCCATGTTGGCCCATATCGTGTCGCCGCCGACCTGCGGGGCCTTCGACATAGCGCAGGACGGCGCCCATCGGCGGGCATTCGCGCCAGGTGGCATCGCAGTGCCAGGCGTTCTCGTAGAAGTCGGGCGGTGAATCGAGGTCCTTGTAGATGCACACGAGGCCCGGGTGATCGGGATCGCTGCCGGCGACCGGATGATCTTCCAGCGCGCCGAAGCGATGGGCGAAGGCGACATGGTCGGCCTTGCTGATCTCCTGATCGCGCAGGAACAGCACCTTGTGCTGCGAGCAGCGCCTCGCGGATCGCGCCGAACAGATCGTCGTTGCGCGCCGCCTCGGCGAGGTCGACGCCCGTGGACCTCGGCGCCGATGTGGGTGGTGAGCTTCTCGACGCGCATCAGATGACGAAGATCGACGAACCGGTCGTCTTCCCCGCCTCAAGGTCGCGGTGGGCCTGCACGGCATCCTCCAGTGCGTAGCGCTGGTTGATCTCGATCTTGATGCGGCCGCTGGCGACATGGTCGAACAGAGCGCCGGACAGTTCCGCCCGCTCGGCCGGGTCGGCGATGTAATCGGCAAGCGCTGGGCGCGTGAAATAGACCGAGCCCTGGATGGCCAGTTGAAGTGCGTCGATCGGCGGGAACGGACCCGAGGCGGTGCCGCAGCCGACCAGCACGCCGCGGCGCTTCAGCGACTTCAGCGAACCTTCGAATGTATCCTTGCCGACCGTGTCGAACACGGTGGTGACACCCTCGCCGCCGGTCAGCTCCTTGACCCGCGTCGGCACGTCCTCGCGCCGATAGAAGATGATCTCGTCGCAGCCGTGAGCGCGGGCGAGTTCGGCCTTTTCCTCGGTCGAAACGGTGCCGATCACGCGAAGGCCAAGCAGCTTGGCCCACTGGACCGCGATCAGCCCGACGCCGCCGGCGGCGGCATGAAGCAGGATCGTGTCGCCGGACTTCATCCACGGATTGGTCTTCAGCAGCCAATAGGCGGCGCTGAGACCGCGCATGGTCGAAGCCGCGGCGGTCTCATGGCTGATGCCGTCGGGCAGCTTGAACAGCGAGCCGGCGGGCATGACCCGCTCGGTCGAATAGGCGCCGAGCGGACTTCCCGTGTAAGTGACGCGGTCGCCCGACGACGAAGTCGGTGACGCCAGGCCCGACCGCTTCGATCACGCCGGAAGCTTCGACGCCCATGCCGTTTGGCAAGGGCACCGGATAATAACCGAGCCGGAAATAAGTGTCGGCGAAGTTGAGGCCGACCGCTACGTGGCGGACGCGGACTTCTCCGGGCCCCGGATCGCCAACGTCGACGTCCTCGTAGCGAAGGACCTCAGGGCCACCCGTTTCGTAAAAGCGTACCGCTTTCGCCATTAATGCCATCCAATCATTTGAAGATCGGATGGCTAGCGCAACCCCAGTTTGCTATTTTCACAAATCGTGACAGTTATTTCCTAGGTCGCGACATGAGAGGCAAGGATGGAACTGGTCCGCGCCGCGTCCCTGAAGGGCTATCTTGAAGTCGCTCAGGAGCTGAAGCTTGACACCGTCCCGTTGCTCCGCCGGGCTGGCTTCTCTCCGTCGATGATGGCTAACCCCGAACAAATGCTGCCGGCGCGCTCGGTCATCCGGCTGCTCGAGGAAAGCGCCGAAGCCGCCGGCTGCTCGACGTTCGGCCTGAGGATGGCTGAACGGCGAGAACTTGCCGACCTTGGCATCGTGAGCTTGTTGATTGCTCATCAGCCCACGCTTGGCGACGCACTGTCGGTCCTTGGCGAATATCGAAACCGCATCAATTCGAACCTGGCGCTGCGGGTCGAAAAATTCGGCGAAATGGCGCTGCTGAGGGAAAGATTCGCGCTAGACCCTCCAATATATTCGCGTCAGGCCGACGATCTGGCGAACGCTGTCCTCTATGGGATTTGCAGCAATGTGCTTGGAGCAGGTTGGCAACCGATTAGCGTGAGTTTCGGTTATGAACCTCCTCCCTCGCAAGAGCGGCCCGTATTCCAAAGGCTATTCTCGTGTCGGGTCGAATTCGGCTCTGAATTCGATGGAATCTTGATGCGAAGCGAGGATCTTGATCGACCCAATCCGCGGTCGGAACCCGCGCTCGCGCTACACGCGCGGAAGCTGGTCGAAGCCATGGTCGATCCGGGCGAGCGGAGTATGGTCGATGAGGTCGAGGAGGCCATCATGCTATTAATGCCTGCCGGTCATGCTTCAATCGGCGCAGTTGCCGATGGCCTTGGATTAAACGCCCGCACGCTGCAGCGAAGGCTCGCTGCAGAAGACGCCCGTTTCGGCGAAATGCTCGACCGGATTAGGGTGAGGGAAGTTAGCTACCTCTTCGCAAATCGCCGGCTTAAGCTGACCGACGTCGCGCACCTCCTGGGTTACTCCTCGTTGGGTGCTTTCAGCCGATGGTACGGAGAAAGGTTTGACGAAACGCCGAGCAGCGGTCGGCGGCGAGCACGGCAACAAGTGCCTCACTAGGTACCGAGACCACTCAATCGCAATGTCCGCCTTCCACCATTGCTGCCACTTGGGTGGGTGTTTTGTCGTTAATTGTGAAAATCGTGTCGTCAATTCAATAGCATGGGATAGTTGGTCCGCTACACGCAACCCGCCGCGCGAGTAGCTTAACGTGCGCGGCATTGGTCGTCTGGGGAGAGCGACCCTGTGCAGCTTCGGGGAGGGCTGGCCGAATACCCACAGGTTTATCGGCCCTCCCCACATTGCTTCGATGCGGCCTCTCGACGCCGCGTTGAATAGTCCACCAAACAGCTGGAACGCTCGACGATGGCTCCTCCTAACGGCAACTTTTCATCCGTTGCGGACATAGGCAGCTTATCCAGCTGCCGTGGGCACGTCAGGTGTGCGGCGCAAATCCGGACAGGAAGGCCTCAACATTATGGCCGAGGTCATCCACTGCGTAACCGCCTTCCATCACTACCAACACCGGGATTTCCAACGCCGCGATGCGGCCCGCAATCTTAGGATAATCTTCCTGCCGCAGTTTGAAGTGCGAGATTGGGTCGTTCTCGAAGGTATCGGCCCCGAATGAAAGCACGATGATTTCGGCTTGATGATCGAGGATGGCCGCCAACCCCTGGTCCAGCGCGGCGAGATATTCGGTAGCTTGCGTGCCGCGTGGAAGCGGGAGGTTAAGGGTCTTATCCCGACCTTCTCCCTCGCCGCGCTCGTCGGCATGCCCCCAATAGAAGGGATAGTCAGTCGTCGGGTCCGCATGGAGCGATACGAACAGCACCTCGCCGTCATCGTAGAAGATGTCCTGAGTGCCATTGCCGTGGTGATAGTCGATATCCAGGATTGCCACCCGGTATCCTGACTGTCTCGCCTGCTCGGCCGCGATGGCGGCGTTATTCAGGTAACAATAGCCACCGCAATAGTCGCTTCCGGCGTGATGACCAGGCGGCCTGCAAAGCGCGAAGGCGTTGCGAGTCTCTTTGCCCGTTATTGCAGTCAGAGCGGACAGCGCAGTCTGAGCGCTCCAATAGGCCGCCGACCACGTGTTTCCGGTTATCGGAGTTGCGGCGTCAAAGCTGTAGCGCCCAAGCCGAGCGTCAATCCTCTGGAGCGGCAAATCTCGCCGTCGGACTACGGGCCATGTGTAACCAATTGCATCGCCATCGCGCCCCGCCGAAAGCCAATCGGCATGCGCCGTGCGAAGGAACTCGACATAATTGGGGTCATGTACGTGAAGGATCGGCTCCAGCCCGAAGTCGCGCACCGTCTCGAGGCTCACTGAGTTGAGAGAGAATAATCTCTGCGCGAGAACTCTTCTCGGCATAGGCCGCCCAACCGCCGTTATGCAGTTCCTGCAACGGCTGGTGGGAGAGCTGGCGCGGATCGAAATACAGCGGGAGCAGTGACGGGTTCATAATGGACTGGTGGACAATAACGAGAGTGTCATCAACCGTCCGTTTGAGCTGGCTTGCGTCCGTTCTCGGCCCACGGGACATTTAAAGATGGAATGATATCGACCGCAACGCAGCATGCGGACAGTTCGTCCAGAATACGCCCCGTTGGTTGTCGCGGTTCGCTCGCAATGTTGTGGTTAGCTCCTAAACGAGCTTAAATTTCCTCGCGAGGAATAGCGGCCCAAAGACCGAAATCGCGATGCCGGCGAGCGAGCAAAGGGCCAACCACATTGCCATCGCTGTACCGCCCGCTTCGTACATCCCGTAAAGCACCGGGCCAGCGAGAATGAGGCCGCGAACTTCGTTCGCTACGAGAGCAGCGAGACCCGCTTTCACGAGCAGTCGAACGATGTTCCGCGGTTGGATTTGCATCCGACACTTATCGCACGCGGGCAGTTAAGAAACGGTTGCTCGGACTGCATTGCCACTTCGCGCACTGTCGGCTTTCCACCCAAAGAGGCCATCCAGTGACGGTTTGCCAGGTGGTTCGCCAGTCTCGCTTACTTGCCGTGTCCCCGCCACCGCCGGACGGTGCGCTGGATGATGCCTTCCTCGTCGCCGGTCTCGCACCAGGCGGCGGCGAAGCTGGGGTCGGACGAGGCCGGGCGCTTCTCCGGCTCCAGGTCGTCGAACCGCACCCGGATCGGGATGGCGACGCCTTCGCCGCAGACGATGCATTCGCGGTTCCTGAGCGCCGGGATGGCATCGAGGAAGCCGCGCGCGCCTTCGGGCATCGCGGCGCGGACGCAGGCCTGGTCTCGGTCGTTGTTCAAACGCATCGATAGGATCGTGCCGCACTGCGACAGCACGCCTTCGGCCAAGTCGGACGGACGCTGGGTGATGAGGCCCAGCGAAACGCCATATTTACGGCCTTCCTTGGCAATACGCTCCAGGATCTTGCGAACTGCCTGCCCGCCCGAATGCTCGTCCTTGGGGACGTAACGGTGGGCTTCCTCGCAAACCAGCAGCAGCGGCCGCTGCGCCTCGGTCCGCGACCAGATGGCATAGTCGAACACCATGCGCGCCAGCACCGAAACGACGACCGACGTCACCTCGGACGGAACGCCCGACACGTCGACGATCGATATCGGCCGTCCATGGCTCGGCAGGCGGAACAGCTTGGCGATGAAGCTGCCCATCGTGTCCGACACCAGCATGCCCGAAAACATGAAGTTGTAGCGCGGGTCGGCCCGAAGCTCGTCCAGCTTGTTCTTTAGGCGCTGGTAGGGCGTGGTGTCGCCGGCGCGGTCGAGCTTGCCCATTTCCGCCACCAGGATCTGGTTGAGATCGGTCAGCAGGTAAGGGATCGGCGAATCGACGGTGACCTTGCCGAATTGCTCCGACGACTTCGACTTGGTCCGGGCCGCGAGCAAGCATTTGGCGAGGATGTCGGCATCGCGCTGCCGCTCTGAGCCATCGGTGGTCAGCATCACTTCGCAATGTTCTTCGAAGTTCAGCAGCCAGTAGGGCAGCTGCAGATTGTCGACGTTGAACAGCTCGCCGCAGCTTTTGAACGCGGCCGAATATTCCCCGTGCGGGTCGATCATCACGATATGGCCCTCGGGGCTGAGCTCGGAGATCCGGTGGAGGATCAGCGCGACCGCAGTCGACTTACCGGTACCGGTCGATCCCAGGATCGCGAAGTGCTTCGACAGCATGGGGTCAACGTAAAGCGTGCCCCGGATGTCATCGGTTGGATAGACGGTGCCGATCTCGACGTGCGGGCTATCGTCTGCGGCGAAAATGGCGCGCATGTCTTCGGTGGTGACGGGCAGGATCGCCTGGCCCGGAATCGGATAGCGGGTAACGCCGCGGCGGAAGCCGCTGAGACCGCCGCCGGAACGCTGCGCGCCTTCGCCAAGGAAGTCGACATTGGCGATGACCGTGCCCGGCTCGTCGCCGGCACGAAGCGTGCGGACGTTGGCGATCAGCCAACTGCTGGCGACTTTCATCTTTACCTGGCTTCCGACCTGGCCCGACATGGCGATCGACGGGTCGCCATGGGCCTGGAGTTCCAGCAGCCGCGCCGCGTCCATCACCACGCGCGAACCGGATCCGGCGATCTCAAGCACCTGGCCGATCGGTGGGCAGGCATCGCGAGAAGCGGAGCCGGCGCCGACGCCGCCTTCGCTTTCGGTATAGCTGCTCATCTCATCGAGGAATTGCCTCAGGCTCGGTTGGTCGTTCATACGCGCAGGCGCCCTTGCTCAATCGTTACGGTTGCAGCTGAATTAGCCTAACCGGGTTAAGATTGGATTTAGGGCTAGAATCTGCGCCGGAAGGCCAATGCCGCGGCCCAGCCAAGGCCAAGCGACAGCATCACCGCGGCAAGCCCATAGAGAAAGCCGTGGCGACGCGCGGCCAGCGCGACGTAGCGCTCGAACCCCGACTTGCCGATCTCAATTTCCTTGGTGGCCGCGGCAATCACCTTGCCGTCGTCTACCAGGAAGGTTTCGGCGGTATAGGTGCCGACCGGAACCTGGCTGGGGATGGAAATGCGCGCCCGGTAAAGCACGCCCTCGCTGATCTCCACGCCGTGCGGATTTTCGGCGTAAAGTCCGCTGCGTTTCCTGAGGTCGAGCAGGCCAGCCTCGAATCGCCGCTCCTTGTCGGGCAAGGCGCCGCCGCCGGGTGACAATTGCAAGTCCTGCAGGCCAAGCTCGTAAATCGCCGCGGTTCGTTCATCGACAAGCTTTCGGACCGGCGCCGACGAGGCGACCGCATAATAGCTTGGCGCCGAGCGAAAACGGTTGGAATCGGCATTCATCCAGACGCCGGCGATCTTCTGCTTTTCGCGCATTAGGATCGGTTCAACCGGACCCTTCAAAACGACGATCACATCGGCCGGGTGTCTCGGCACGCGCCCGCCGGGGTATAAAATGGCGCCGAACAGCAGCAACTGCGCGCCGGTGAAGCTGTAGCGGATTTCGATCGACCGGGCGCTGATATCGGGCACGAGTTTGGGCTCAGCCTGGGCCATCAGGATCGGCGCCAGGCCGAAAAGGACGAGCACCCGTCTCACAGATATTCGATCGAAAAGATTTCGTCGGGCCGCCAGGTGAGCCCCAGCAACATTCGCAGCGCAACCATCAGGATGATCGCCGCAAGCGCAAGGCGGAGCAGATCCGGCTTCAGCCGTGTGGCCAGTGCCGCGCCATATTGGGCGCCGATCACGCCGCCAATCAGCAGAAGCCCGGCCAGCACGATGTCGACGGCCTGTGTGGTGGTGGCATGGACCATCGTCGTTACGGCGCTCACAACCAAGATCATCAGCAGGCTGGTCCCGACGACGACGCGAGCGGCCATGCCGAAAAGATAGATCATTGCCGGGACGAGAATGAATCCGCCGCCGACGCCGAGCAGGACCGTCATCACGCCGGCGATGAAGCCCAGCGCGAGCGGAGCCAGCGGGGACAAATAGAGGCCCGAGGCATAAAAGCGCCAGCGGAGGGGAAGGCTGGCCACCCAGCGATTGTGGCGCGGGCGCTCCGTCGGCTCATCCAGCTTGATCCAGCCCAATGCGACGAGCGAATCCTTCAGCATCAGGCCGCCAATTCCGCCGAGCAGGAGGACGTACAGGAAGCCGATCACCAAATCGATCTGGCCTGACGACTGAAGCAGCCGGAACAGGCCGGCGCCGGCCAGGCTGCCGATCGCGCCCCCGGCGATCAGCACTCCACCCATTTTGAAGTCGACCCCGCCGCGCCGCCAATGGGCATGCGCGCCGGACACGCTGGCGCCGGTGATCTGGGTGGTTGCCGACGCCACGGCAACGGTGGGCGGGATCCCATAGAAGATCAGCAACGGCGTGGTGAGGAAACCGCCGCCGACCCCGAACATGCCGGACAAGAGCCCAACCAGCCCGCCAAGCGCGACCATAAGAAGCGCGTTGACCGACATGCCGGCGATGGGGAGGTAAATGTCCATAAGCGTCGTGCCGGTGACGCTAGCCGCAAATGAGCGGCAAAACCAAGGCACCCGGCCAGTTTTTGGAAGTCGGGCCACGCTGGCCGCGTCAGATACGATTCAGCCAGAGGTATGCTTCGGCAGTTCGCTTTATCGATCTCTTAACCACGATGCCTTTAGGCCGTTCGGATGCTGGAGGGATTTGGCGGCCGATGAAGCACGCGCGTGATCTGGTGCTGCCTTGCGCGCTTTGCGCCGCGACATTCGCGGTCGCCTTGGCGATGGCGATGGCCAAGCGGGTCACCGGAACCCAGATCCTCATCGATTATGTCATGGTCAGCCTGATCACCAGCGCCATGGCGTTCCTCATCTGGATGCTGGTTCCCTGGCTGCGCGAGGCCGAACTTCGCCGCGCAGGCCCGTTCACCGCCGCCGTAACGATGCTTCGCGAACGCTGGCTGCTGCTGGTCCTTCCGCTGGCGATCTTCCCCATCTTCATGACCGGATTTCACCGTGTCGAAGGTCAGCTTCCCGCTGTTCACCGGATACCATTGGGACGGCTTCTGGACCGCGGCCGACGCGTTGCTGTTCAACGGCGATCCGTGGCGAGTGACCCATCGGCTGATCGGCCCGGAGGGCACGCAGGTCATCGTCACCTTCTACACGCTGATCTGGGGACTGGCGCTGGCCTGGGCGCTACCGCTCTACACGTTTTCGGCCAGCCCCCGCGCCGTCATCCGCGCCTATACCGCGCTGATGGCTTGCTGGTTCCTGATCGGGGTGGTCGGCGCGGCCGCCTTCTCCTCGGCCGGGCCGGTGTTTGCCGATCTGGTCGATCCGGCGCTCAGCGATCGGTTCGCACCGCTTCACCATTCGCTGGCCGCAATCCTTCCGCCCGACGACACGATGATCCGGTCGCAGGCCTATCTTCGCCGCCACTTCATGCTGGCGGAGGCGGTTCGCGCCGGCGGAGTGTCTGCGATGCCGTCGATGCACCTTGCGGTCTGCACCATCCTCATCCTGCTCGCCTGGCGCAGCATGTGGAGAATCCCGGCGTTCGTGCTGTGGGGCGCCATCTGGGTCGGCTCCGTCCATTTCGGCTATCATTATGCGCTCGACGGAATCGTCAGCTCGGCCATGGCCGCCCTCATCTGGAAGCTGACCGCGCCCATCGCCGTCCCGGCGCCGGCCCAACCCCAACAGAGGCTCGCCGCCGCATGAAGCCGATCGATCCCATCGAATTCACCAGCGTCAGACAGTTGCGCGAACGCGACTGGCTGATCCCCAGCGCGGCGATGACGGCGATGCTGGGCCTTGCCGCCCTGCTGCTGATGCCGATCGCCGGATACGATCATATCCCGGATTATTTCAGCCGCTTCCTCAACTGGCTGAACTTCATGGCGGCGGGAGTAATCTTCATCGCCATCGTCCAGCTGACCCGGCTGCGCAAGGCGGGCGTCGAACAGCCGATCGCGCATCTGAAGCAAAGCTTCCTATCGCAAAAGACGTTCCTGCTCTCGGCCATTGCCGGGGGCATGCTGGGCGGCATCGACATGCTGTTCTTCATGTGGATCAAGCCGGAAGTGACCGCGGTGTCGCCCTTTTGGGCGGACGAGCTGCTCGCCGACATCGACCATGCCATTTTCCGCACCGATCCCTGGCGTCTGTTTTCGGGCATCGACCTTACCTTCCACGCCTGGGCCTACAGCTTCTTCTGGGCGGTCGCGATCATGGCCACGATCGTCTGGCTACTGGCGCGAAAGCCGTCGGTGGAACGCAGCACTTCGCTCCTCTCCTATTTCGCGCTTTGGTCGATTTTCGGACCGCTGGGACAATATTTCCTCTCGTCGGCCGGGCCGATCTTCTACGGCAGGCTCGGCCTCGGCGATCGCTTTGCGGAGCTAGCCGGCAACATTCCCGCAGGTACTCAGATCGTGTCTGGCTATCTGTGGAATTTCCACACGACCGGCACGCTGGGCGTCGGCGCCGGCATTTCCGCCATGCCCTCGCTCCACATCGCCACCGTCGCCTGGATCTACCTCGCCTTTCGCGGCCAGCGCTCGAAGTTGGCGCCGCTTGCGGCGTTGTTCGCGTGTCTACATCTGGGCGCTGTCGGTTGCGCTTGGCTGGCATTACGCCGTCGATGGGATTGTCGGGGCGGCGGGCGCGTTGTTTAGTCAGTGGGCGTTCACTGCCTATCTGCGGCGGCGTGCTTCTGTGACGTCACCGAGCGCGCAAGCTGCTACGGCACAATAAAGAGTTAGCCCGGCGCATCGCCAATCGGATCGGATACTGGGGAAGCGAGAGCAGCTTGTGTATTATTCTGCGAACGTGGCTCGATGAGCGAGCCCGCAAGCCAATATGCACCAACGGCTAAGGCTGCACCAACCACTCCATCCGATGCATAATGCCATCCTGATGCTATTGAGGCTGCCCACAGGATCAGCGCGTATATCGCAGCCGGCAATGCCAACGGCCGCCAAAGCGTCTTCGCTGCAAACACAGTCCACAAAGCGAGTGAGATGTGCATCGATGGCATTGCGCTGATACCGGTCCCAGGGCCGCCCCGCCCTCGCTGATAGTGAAACCAAAGATAGTTGGCGAAGCGATTAAATGTGGGATCATTGGCGTCGCGACCAGCTCGCGAAACCTCGGGCCAAAGCCGATACCTTCGTCAGAACATTGGGCCGGCGGAACGGCAAAACATATTGCCCAAATGTTCCCCCTAATATGAGTGTCAGGATATATGCGAGGATCAGCCGCGAATGCTCCTTCTTGCTGAAGGCAAGCACGCCCATTGTCCCAAACGTGATCGGGAACCACCAGACATAAAAAACCGAATAGAACGGCGCCAAAAGATGGCTGCGGAACAGCCGCCACGGGTCCTGTCCGAACACCGCAGCATCGAAATCGGCGAGCGTTGATCGGCCCAATATCCGGCGATATGGGGAATTCATCGATTTGCCCCAGCCTGGATCGCTATGGCCAGCCCGATGATCAGCGCCAGTTGGAGCGCGCGGACGATCGTGGATCGCTCGGCGAGCCCGAGACTATAAAAGCTACGAAGCGGCTGATCGACCTTAAGCGCGGCAATGCCAGTGCGAATAATAAGGAACGCGAGCCCGGCCGCCCATATTGCAAGCGCGGCTTTGAGCGGTCGTGAAAATTCGAACGGTATCGGTCTCGAACTCGCTGCGGCAAGGGCTATTACAAAGACGGCCTGTAACGCAATGAGCCATAGAGCGCATCGCTGCCATGATTTCCTCGCCATCAACTGAAGCTAGCGTCAATTAATAGCCATGTCATTTGTCGAGAAATCGGAGCAAATCTTCCCTGGCGCTCGGCAGCCGCGTACATCTTAAAAATGGACATTGAGTTTGGCCAGTAACGTGGCACTCTTCAAAGTCGAGGGGGGAATGTGGCTGATATTTCCTTGAGAAAGGCGCTGATCTCTCCGGCGATAATCGCTGTGGTGACAATCGCTCTTGCGGCCAGCATCAGCTTGATAACCGGCGTCGATGGGTCACGGGTCTTTCTACCCTATGTCTCCGCTTGGGCTGGGTCGACGTTGATCGCAATCCAAATATGGGTTTTCGTACAGGTCGCTCGCCTTGCCCATGTGCGCGCCGATAAGCCGCTTCGGATCGTGGCCGGCAAATTGTCTGAGCGCTTGATGCTTTTGGCGTTGCCAGCTCTCATCTTCCCAATTTTCCTCGGGGCCTATACCTGGGCTAAAGTCTCGATCCCGTTTGCCGTCGGTTATGGTTGGGAACGGTTCTGGGCGGATGCTGATCATTTAATTATAGGCCGTGACGCCTGGTTGCTGGCTCACGCCCTAATGCCGCCGTCGTTAGCGCCTGCCTGGACGTTTTTCTATGCTATCATCTGGGGCTTTACTTTAGGCTTCAGCGGTACGCTCATCACTTGTTTTGCAAGCCGGCGACTAACCGCCACGTTCTACACGGCATTGATGTTGAGCTGGCTGCTGGGCGGAGTTCTGATCGCATACCTAGTGTCCGCCGCTGGGCCTGTGTTCGCGCACCTTGTCGATCCAACGCTTATGCCGAGGTTCGCGCCGCTTCGGGCCGAATTGCTCGGACTGCTCGGTCAGGAAAACCTTGTTATGAGATCGCAGCGCTACCTGGCAGCTGGAATGAACGCGAAAATCGCGCTCAATGGGAGCGGCGTTTCTGCAATGCCATCGATGCACATTGCGACAGCAACGATCTGTTTGCTGGCGGCCCGGGGTACGCGCTGGCTCTTTCTTGCGGTGCTTTTTTGGCTACTAACATTCGTGGGGTCGGTCTATCTGGGATATCATTACGCGGTCGACGCCCCGGTAGCGGCAGCCGTGGCGATGCTGTGTTGGGTTGCGGCTGGTAAGATTTATGAGCCGAAATCATCGGTCGAAGCCGTCATTGAGGCATCTGATGAAGTCAGCTTAGCGCGACAGCCCGCCTCCTAGGGCCCTAGTTTCGATTATGAATTAGCACCGAGTATTTTGTCTGCGCCCAGAGCGCCCACATCAAAATTGGCGGCACCCACCAAACCCCCAGCAAAGCAATCACTGGCGACAGAAATCCAAGCGCCATCGGGAGGCGATGCTTGAACGGCATGTCGCTCCAGTTGCTGAAGATTATGAGACCTAGTCCGAGACAGGCCACGGTCATGTCGTAGTGGAACCCATAGGGCGAAATGAGAAAGGACGCTGTTGCAGCGGTGAAGGCGTTTACGTTGCGTGCCAGCAGAAGACCCCCTGCGACGGCGAACGGGAACCAACCCAACATGCCGTAGCCGATGGCCGGGGTAACCCCCGCAAAGAACCAACGCTTTCTTATGCCCATTTCTGCAGCATGGGTGATCGTGTGGTTGAAAAAATCTACCCACAACGATGGTCCCCAAACTGCCGCGGTAGCACTCAGCAGGACTAGTCCAAATAGCATTGCCTTTGCCAGCGACTGCCAATTCCGAAGAGATAGGACGCCAAGCAATCCGAGGTGCGGTTTGAAGCTGAGCAAGGCCAAAGCTAGCCATTTCCCTCGGAAAGCCAGGAGCCACAAGCCGCCAAAGAGCAACCCGGTCTGGCCGAAGTCCATGCAGATCAGCGCCGCAGGCGTCAGAACTACGAGCAGCGGAGGGAAGCCCGTTGGCAGGTAGGGTCTCGCCGCCCAATAGAAAAAGGCGGCCGTCACCAAATTCCATGCGAAATATGCTGGGATAGGTGGAATCGACGCGAAAGGAATGAAGAAGATCAGCGCATGCGGCGGATACGGAAAGTTTATCACATCCCGGACGCCGAGTTGAGATGCAAAGACCGCGCTGAAGGAGTGAATCGTAAACATGACCCGCCGCCCGCCATTGCCATTTTGCCTGCGAGCCATAGCGAAATGAAGTCGGAGCGCCGGAGCGGGTAGACTAAAATGAGCGCTAGCGGGACAACGGCACCAATCAACCAGAGTTGGATCGCATCCGTCCGATGCGTTCCAGCGGACGCTGCCGTCCAAGACTGCCAAAATTTCTTCAAGTTGGCCTACCCCCCATCCCGGGATCCTATCGATATATCGATGGAAGTCATCTTGGTGGCGGAACGCAAGCCGACCTTCGCGCTTTTACCGTGCGGTAAGTTAATCCCTTATTCCGACTTGCATGACCTTTGATCAGATCGACGCGCGAGCAAAATATATGACCTTTCAGCAAAGGTTGCGGGTTAAGTCGACGGGCCTGCTCGTGTCGCTCGAGTACCCGGCTAACGCGCATCATGACGATCTGGTTCGGTGTGGCAATGGTTGCCTGCGCACTTCGCATTGCGGCTAGCCCAATTCACACCGCCCCTGATCTTTCGACCTTCCTACCTTATGTGCTGCTGGTTGGCGCCCCGCTCGTCTCGATGGGCCTGGCGCTCAACTGGTTCGAGAATGGCGATCGCTTGCCGCAGCCGACAATTCGTCTCGCGTTGGTCTGGCCGTTGGCGAAACGTCGACCGCGCCGAAGCCCAGCGGCACCCACTATTTGGCAGTAGCGGGATCATGGTCTCGTTGCTGGTCGGAATGCTGCTCAACGTTCCCGTGCGGGCGCTCGAATATCTGGCGGCAATGCCGGCGCTTGCCGGCAGCGTTCCGCCCTGGCTATCCACGCTCCGCTTCGTGATGACGCTCGACGTCGTGCTGCTGACCAGCCTTTATACCATCGCCTTTGTCGCGGCGCTGCGGCGGCGTCCCGCTGTTCCCGCGCCTGCTGGTCGCCATTTGGCTGATCGATATCGTCATGCAGCTCGGCATCGCCACCGCCGTTGCCGGGACCGAGGGTCTTCCGCCTCACGGTTGCCGACGCGCTTCACACCTTGCTGGATGGCAACGTCAAGAAAGTGCTGATCAGCGTCTGCCTGTGGCTGCCCTACCTGCTGATGTCGAAGCGGGTGAATGTGACGTTTCGGCATAGGGTGGAGGTGTAGCCCTTCTTGTTCCTCGGCGTAGGCGAGAAGTCCAGGCCCTGTTCCCTATTTCCGTTGTGGCCGCAATTGACGCTAGCTCGCCATTCGGCTCCTGGACCTGGGCTTTCGCCGGAACGAACTCGGGACGGCCCTGAGCTCCCCAGGGATCGCGCCCGTTGACCCTTAACTTTCGATAATTGGGGCTTTTCGGGGTCTATCTGTCCAGATTTGAAACTCGGGCTCGACCAAGGAAGCCTGCGATCGCGACCTACAACATCCGGAAAAATGGCAGTTTTTACAGCGATTTACCGCAATCGCGAATAGGACAGCGTGTTAATCTGGGTTAAATGGACATGCTTGACAAAAAGTTAAGCGAGGCAGACGTTTCCGGGGTCAAGCGGCTGGGGGGCCGCGGAAACGTGATTGCGGGGGCTGTTGAGTGATGACCTCCCCGCCTGTTTGAAATCATGAGGCTTCCGCCTCCCCCGACGCTGACCATCCAATCGTCCCGACTGGGGACGGGGGGATAAACCAGTAAGGGGACGGACAATGAAAACTTTCATCAAAATGCTACGCGACGACCGTGGTGCGTCGGCCGCCGAATATGCGCTGATTCTCGCCATTATCGGCGCCGTCATCGCGCTTGCGGCCTTGGGCCTCGCGGATGCCATCGGCAATGCGATGGACAACACCGCAGCGTGCATCAACAATCCGACCACGGGTGTTTGCTAATTGACTGGCGGCCGCGCTTCGGCGTGGCCGCCCTTTTCCTGCTCGGGTAGGCCGGGCTTGTGTTATGGTTGATTGCGTAGCCTTCAGCGGGGGACCAGGCTGATGAAAAGGCAGACATTGATTGCTCTCGGCATCGCCGTCATTCTTGGCGTGCTCGCCGTTTTTCTAGCCAACACCTATTTATCCGGGCGCGAGAAGCAGCTTGCTGCCTCGCCCGAAGGCATGGTCCGGGTCGCGGTTGCCGCGATGCCGCTCGACTATGGCGTCGACATCACTCCCGACAAGGTCAAGTTCGTCAATTATCCGGCGACCAGCCTTCCGCCCGGCGTGTACAAATCGATCCCGGAGCTGTTGCCGATGGGCAAGCGCCGCGTCGCGCTCCGCCCGATCCAGGTCAACCAGCCGCTGCTCGCCGCCGATCTTTCCGGCGAAGGGCAGAATGCGTCGATCGCCGCGCTGCTTCCCGACGGAATGCGCGCCGCGACCGTCCGCATCAACGACATTTCCGGCGTCGCCGGCTTCGTCAAGCCGAACGACACCGTCGACGTGCTGATCACCCGCCAGGCAATCGGCGCGAATGGCGCCGAGGACCGCGGCGAGCAGGTTACCGACGTGCTTCTGCAGAACATTCGCGTCATCGCCATGGGCCAGGACGCGGTCGGCGCCGATGGCAAGCCTAGCGTCGACCCGCTCGACGACATTGGAGCTTACGCCGCTCGACGCGCAGAAGGTCGCGCTGGGCCAGCAACTGGGCCAGGCTTAGCCTGGTCCTGCGCAAGCCCGGCGAGGAGCAGAATATCCCGCAGGTGGAGTCGGTCAGCCTCGATGACCTGCGCTACAGCTATTACGGATCGCTTCCGCCCGGGGCCCGGCCCGCGGGCGCTGGTGGGCCGCCGGCCAGCGGCGTGCTTCCGCCACCGCCCGAACGGCGCGCGCAGGTCGCGCGCCTGACCCGGCCGCGCGCTCCGATCGTGCGCAGCACCGCTCCGGTGGCCAAGCCGACTTCGACGATCAGCGTAACGCGGGGAACCGAAACCAAGGACTATGAGGTGGGGGGCTATGTTCGCTAGGACCATGACGGGAGCTGCGCTTGGCGCCTCCATCGCCTTCGCTGCGGCGGCCTTCGGGCTCGCCGTTCCGGCTGCAGCGCAGATCACCGTGAGCGAGGCCGACGAGGTCCGCGCCGGCGAGCTGGCCGTGCCGGTCAACAAAAGCCAGGTGTTGCGGTCCGACCGGCCCTTCGCCAAGGCGCTGATCGGCAATCCCGACATCGCCGATGTCCTGCCGCTTTCGGACCGGTCGATCTATGTGCTCGGCAAGAAGATGGGGACCACCAGCCTCACCCTCTACGACCGCTCCAACTCGCTGATCGCGGTGGTCGACATCGCCGTCGGCCCCGACGTCATCGGCCTGAAACGCCAGCTTTCGGAATTGATGCCGACGACCAGGTCGGCGCCCGCATTTCCAATGACTCGGTTATCCTGGAAGGCGTCGTCAGCAGCGGCCCGAACGCGGACAAGGCGGTCCAGGTCGCCGAAATCCTATGCCCGGGCAAGGTCATCAACCTCTTGTCGATCGGCTCTTCGCAGCAGGTCATGCTCGAGGTCCGCTTCTCCGAAATCAAGCGCGGCGCGCTCAAGGATCTCGGGCTTCAGCAGCTTCGTCAGCGGCAGCGGCGACAATGGCTTCCAGGGCGCGATCGGCGGCGGGGCCAGCCTGACCGGCTCGCTCGGCAACGACAACCACCTCGACCGATCCGATCACCGGCAACACCACGACCACCGTCACGCCCAATCCGCCGCAGCTTTCGCTGGGCGCGATCGTCGACAGCTTTGGTATCCTCCAGCGGTCTTCCATATCGGCGGGCTCAACTTCGACGCACCTTCAACGCGCTGGAGCGCAAGGGCGTCGTCACGACCTTGGCCGAACCGACCCTGATCGCATTGTCGGGTGAAACGGCGAGCTTCCTC
>CAVPOZ010000003.1:0-10194 GCA_963707265.1 uncultured Alphaproteobacteria bacterium | reverse complement strand
GAGCGGTCTGGCCGATCAGCTGCTTCAGCGCTTCGGGGTCCTCGACGCCAGGGACCTGGACGAAAATCCGCCTCTCGCCCTGGTTGATGACGGTGATTTCCTTGGTGCCGCCCGGATCGATTCGGCGACGGACAACATCGCGGGCAACCGTCAGTGAATTCTTGAGGGCGGTTTTCGCACCTGCTTCGGTCGGGGTCAGCACGATGCGGTTGCCATCGACCGTGCTAACCTCCCAGTCGCGGTTTCCCGTCAGACCCTGCGGCTGGGTCAAGGTACGCATGCGTTCGAACGCGGCATCGAGCTGGGTCGGATCGCGAACCACGAAGCTCAGCTTGCCGCCGGCGGTCGACACATCGCCGATCTGGATGCGCGGCTCTCCGCGGCGAAGCTCGGTCGTAACTTCCTCTTCCTTGGCCTGCAGCCGCTGCTTGGCGGCGTCGCCGATGTCGGCTTCCAGCAACAACTGGCTACCGCCGGCAATGTCGAGCCCGAGGTTGATTCGAGCGCTCGGCAGCCATGCCGGCCAGCGCTCGACCTGGTCCTTCGGAAGTAGGCTCGGGATCGCCAGCAGAATGCCGGCGAGAATCATCAGGCTGACCAGCCACACCTTCCAACGGGGAAAATCGAACATCAGTCGTTGGCCGGCTTCGTGGTGGGATCGACCACCTGGCTCAAGGTCGACTTGACCACCTGAACCCTGACACTAGGCGCCAGCTCGACTTCCACTTCGGTATCGCCGACCTTGGTCACCTTACCGATCAGGCCGCCCCCGGTGACGACGCGATCCCCCTTCTTCACCGCCTGCACCTGCGCCTGATGCTCTTTCATTCGCTTCTGTTGCGGGCGGATCAGCAGGAACCAGAAGATAACGAAGACGAGGACCAGCGGGATCGTCTGGACGAAGAAGCTGGCACCGGCCGAGGGCGCTGCGGCGGCAAGGAGCGAAGTTGTGGTCATGGCGTGAGAAATTCTCTTCTTCGAAGGCGCGCCCGGGATCTCCAGAGCGCAGGAAGTGGCGGGCCGCCTATCACGCCGCGGGGCGCCTTGCCAAGCGATGCCCGCGGCACTAGATGCGCCGCTCTCGCGTCCCAATGGGCGCGCTCACCGCCTTTGACGGATGTCCCCGGGACATCCTAAGGCGGCAAGGTCGGGGCGTAGCGCAGCCTGGTAGCGCATCACACTGGGGGTGTGGGGGTCGCTGGTTCGAATCCAGTCGCCCCGACCATCTTCAATTATCGACCATCCGGGGGATGGCCGATAATTGAAGATCAAATGAAAAGACGCCGCCGTTCTCGAACACTCCGCTGGCCCGCCCGTATCGCTCTCGCGGTTCTGGCGATTCCCCTGCTCTACATTTTGGCCGCGCTGGTCGGCGGTCTGATCCCGGTCAACGCCAGCTGGCAGGAACCCGATCAAGGCATCACCATCTACCTTGCCAATAATGGCGTTCACGCGGACCTGGTGCTTCCCGCCAGCCATCAAGGCCTGGACTGGCGGCCGCTGCTGCCGAAGTCCGACTTCGTCAATGTGCCGGCGGACGCCGAGTGGATCGCATTCGGCGCCGGCGAGCGGCGGGTCTATCTGGAAACTCCGACCTGGAGCGATCTCTCCTTCAAGACGACTGCCATCGCGCTGGCCGGCGGAGAGCGGGTGATGCATGTCGAATGGACTCGCGACCCGACCTATGCCGCCCGCGCCATCCGCCTGACGCCCGAACAGTATCGTCGCCTCTGGGCCTCGATCCGCGCCGGCTTCGAGCTCGACCGGAACGGCCGGCCGATCCGCATCGACCATCCCGGCTACGGACCGCGCGACGCTTTCTATCGCGGAAGCGGCAGGGCCAACGCCGTCCACACCTGCAACCAATGGGTCGCCAGTCGCCTCCGCCTCGCCGGGGTCAAGGCGCCTTTATGGTCGCCGTTCGTGCAAGGGCTGGTGCCCTATTACCGGCCGGCGAATCAAAGGACGTAGCGGCTGAGGTCGGCATTCTTGGCGATGCCGGCCAGCTGGCCTTTTACAAAGGCGGCATCGATCACCAGCGTTTCTCCCGCGCGATCTTCCGCGGTGAAGCTGATGTCCTCCACCAACTTCTCCATCACCGTCTGAAGCCGCCGCGCGCCGATATTTTCGAGCGAATCGTTCACTTCCGCTGCGATCCGCGCCAGCGCCGCGATCCCATCTTCGGTGAAGTCGATGGTCACTTCCTCGGTCGCCAGCAGCGCGCGATATTGCTCGGTCAGGCTGGCCCGCGTCGCAGACAGGATGCGAACGAAGTCTTCTTCGGTCAGCGCGCTCAATTCGACCCGGATCGGCAGGCGCCCCTGTAGCTCGGGAAGCAAGTCGGCCGGCTTGGCGACGTGGAACGCGCCCGACGCGATGAACAATATATGGTCGGTCTTGATCGGCCCATATTTGGTCGCAACGGTGGTGCCTTCGATCAGCGGCAAGAGGTCGCGCTGCACGCCCTCGCGGCTGACCGAGCCGCCGCGCACGTCGCTGACCGCGATCTTGTCGATTTCGTCGAGGAAGACGATGCCGTTGGCCTCCGCATCGGCCAGTGCGACCCGGGTCACATCGTCCTGGTCGACGCGCTTGTCGGCCTCTTCCTCAACCAGCTTCACAAAGGCGTCGCGGACCTTCAGCTTGCGCCTTTTCTTGGGCGGCCCGCCCATCGCCTTGGACATCATTTCGGAGAGGTTGATCATCCCGACCCCGCCGCCGCCGGGAATCTCGAACGGCATGTTGGGCGCCTCCGACACCTCGATCTCGACCTCGGCCGTATCGAGGCTGCCGTCGGCGAAGCGCTGGCGGAAGCTGGCGCGGGTGGCTTCGCTCGATCCCTTGCCGGTCAGCGCATCGAGCAGCCGGTCCATCGCCGCGCCTTCGGACGCCTCGCGCACCTTCTCGCGGCGCCGCTCGCGCTCCAGCCGAACCGCTTCCTCGACCAGGTCGCGGGCGATCTGCTCGACGTCGCGGCCGACATAGCCGACCTCGGTGAACTTGGTCGCCTCGACCTTGACGAACGGCGCATCGGCCAGCTTCGCCAGCCGCCGGCTGATCTCGGTCTTGCCGCAGCCGGTCGGGCCGATCATCAATATGTTCTTGGGCGTCACTTCCTCGCGAAGTTCGGGATTGAGCCGCTGCCGGCGCCAGCGATTGCGGAGCGCCACCGCGACCGCCTTCTTGGCGTCATTCTGGCCGATGATATGCTCGTCGAGCGCGGCGACGATCGCCTTGGGGGTAAGACTGTCGTTCATAGCTTCGGTCGCCTCGCCGCTGTCGAGGATTGGGGCATGGTAGTTCATTCCCGATTAGATTGGAGGCGCGTCGCGCCGCTTCAAGCCGTGCAGCGAAAGCCGTCGAAGAAGCGCTTGTGCGAAGCGATGATCCGGGCAATGTCTGCCGGGCTGCGGATTCGCGTCCCATACATCGCGCTCGAACGTGCCGCCAAGCAGGATGCCGTCGGCTCGCGGGAACATGTAGCCGAACTCACCGCAATGCGCGTATCGCACGTCGGGCTGAGGCTCGAGAATGGCAAGCTGTCCGCGGACCGGGCTGCAGCTCCTGGTCTCCGAAGAGCTCCTTCGCGCCCAGGCCAGTGCAGTTGAAAACCAGCTTTTCGGGCAATGAAGCAAGCGTCGGCAGCAGTTGCGAAGCGGCGCACCTCGATCCTGCCTCCGGCGACCTGCACGTCGCGCATCATCTGGCGGAGATAGCGGCCAGTTTCGACGTACATCGTGTCGAACCGCGATCACGCTGCTGACCGGGAATGGATGTTCCGCTTCGCTCAGCATCCGGTTGATCGGCGGGAAGTTGGCAATCTCCCTGGCTTCCGGCTGTGTCGGTTTCGACATAGGTTGGAAGCCAGCGGATGCCGTAGTCGTCGCCGACCATGATCTGGAAGCGCCGCCAGCTGTAATCCAGCGCTGCGAAGAACTGCTCTTTAACTCGGGCGTTACTGAATCGTCGCGAAAGAAGCCGAACGGAGGAACTGGCCGCCGGCGATGTTGGACGTGGTGTCGGGAGGTAGTGCCGCGGCGTAGATGGTGACCGAAAAGCCGGCTTCCTGCGCCAGCCGCGCGGTGGTCAGTCCCATGACGCCCGAGCCGATCACCGCGACCGGCCGCCGATGTCCCGGGAGGCCAAGCTCGTCGCCAGCTTCGAACTTCCCCAGCTCAACGTGATGCCGGCCCCGCCATGGCCGTAGTTATGGACCAGTCGCTTGTCGCCCAGCACCTCGGCGCCGGACGACGAAACCGGAGCGGCGATAGGGCCGGAGACCCGGCGACGGTGCGGATCACTCGGCTTTCATCAACCAACACCGGGCAGCGGCGTGCATGTCGATAAGCGCGGCGGGCGAGTACCCACCGTCGCGCAGCCAGTAAGCAGCAGCGGCGGAACTCCGGCAGCAAAGCTTCGGCGGTCAAGCAGCATGCGGCCAGCCTAGCCGCGCTTGGCGTCAGGCTTCAATCGTCTCGACGGTCAATTGGTCGTTGGTGAAGACGCATACCTCGGCGGCGATGGACATCGCCCGCCGCGCCAGCTTTTCCGGATCCTGCTCATAGTCGCTAAGCGCCCGCGCTGCGGCCAGTGCATAATTGCCGCCCGAGCCGATCGCGGCAATCCCGCCCTCCGGCTCCAGCACGTCGCCATTGCCGGTCAGGATCAGCAGCGTCTCCGTGTCGGCGACGATCATCATCGCCTCCAGGTTGCGGAGATATTTGTCGGTTCGCCAATCCTTCGCCAGCTCGACCGCGGCGCGGAGCAGCTGGCCGCGATGCGCCTCCAGCTTCTTTTCCAGTCGCTCGAACAGGGTGAAGGCGTCGGCGGTCGCGCCGGCGAAGCCGCCGATCACGCTGCCGTCGCCGAGGCGGCGGACCTTCTTCGCATTGGGCTTGATGACGGTGTTGCCCAGGCTGACCTGCCCGTCGCCGGCGATCACCGTCTTGCCGCCCTTCTTCACCCCCAGGATGGTGGTGCCGTGATATTGTTCCAATTTAAAAGCTCCCGCTCGGTTCGGTGGGATGTGGGTTGGAACGACAGTGGCTACAAGTCAGCCGTCATTGCGAGGAGCGTAGCGACGAAGCAATCCATGCGGCGAAACTGGATTGCTTCGCTTCGCTCGCAATGACGACCTACCGCTCGACCCCCTTCACCTTCCCCCAGGTTCGCGCCGCCGTGTAGCCTAGGTAGCCGGTGCCGAAGAGCGCGTAGAGCTCCTCCGGAAGGCCGCGCAGATAGGCGGTCATGCCGTTGCCGATGCCGAGTGCGAGCTTCGGATCGGCGGCGGCGATCAAGCCCATCGGGATCGCCCACAGGATCAGTGCGTACATGACGTAGAGAAAGCTCGGCCGGGCGCGGCTGGTCCAGGGGTCGGGCGACTGAGCCTCGACGACGATCGCCTGCATTTGCGCACCGATCGCCGCCATTTCCTGGTCGCCCTGAAGCTTGATCAGCTCAAGCTTGGCCCGGTCGCGGGCCTGGGGGTCGGGAATGATCTTGTCGAGCAGCTTGGACACCGGCCCGACGATTGCTTCGATTATCGCCATTCTCTTGCTCCTTCGTCCTTAGCTTCACTATTTTCATGGAGAGCGACGCCAAAGTTGTGAAGTTTAGCGGTTCGTTCTTTAATTCAGAGATTGCCTATCCGGTTCGCCAGCCAACCATAAAGGAAAGCCTCGTTGGCCGGCCGCTTTTCCGCGAGGCGGAGGTAACGCTCGCCCTGCAGCGCTTCTAGCGCGCGCAGCAGCACGGTTTCGCCGCCGCGCTTACCGCGCGCCTCGAGGAAGGCATCGAGGGCGGCCATGGTTGACGGACCTACCCGGCCATCGGGCACCAGATCGGGATAATCCTTGCCGCCGCGATTGAGCGCGGTCAGCGCGCGCTGAAGGAAGGTGGCGGCGACCGCCGGTCCCATGTTGGCGCCGGTGTCGAACAGTTCGGCAGCCACCCGCGGGGCCCGCGCGGCAACCTGGTCGAACCGCGGCCTCAGCCAGTATATCCGGCGATAGATCGCCGTCGCCTCGTCCCGAGGCAGATCGGCCATCGTCCCGGCATAGCCATGTGCCCGCGCCACCGCTTCGGTAATTCCAAAGCGGGTCGGGCCGCCCTTGTCGGCGGGATGGCTGACATAGCCCCCTTCCCGCTCGATCAGTTCATCGATCAGGTCGCTCACGTCCATATTGCCGCTCCTCCGGTTCGCTCGAGTCGCGCAACAATTACCTATTTGGTTAGCTGTAGGACAGCCGGACTAACCGAAGCGTTTCGACGCGTAGCGGCACTCTCTAAGGATTGTCTCCGTAACTGCCGAAGAGCGGGCAAGACGAGTTATCTAAGCGGGACTCAATCCGAAGAAATCACTGATTCCGGTGAGCAGGAATTGGATGCCGATCGAAACCAGCAGAAAGCCGAAAATCCGCGTTAGCGCGTCTATGCCTGACGGACCGAGAATCCGCGCCATTGAGGCGGCCGTTCGCAGGATGAGCCAGGCGATGACCAGCGTCACGGTAATGCCGGCGACGACCCCGGCGTAAATCAGCCTGTAGTTATCCGGGTAGTGGCTTTCGATCTGGGAGGCGGCTGTCACAACGACCGATATTGAACCCGGACCAGCCAAGCTGGGCATGGCAAGCGGCGTAAATGCAATTTCCAGCTCAGGCTGCGACGTCCCTTGCGAGGCATCCGGCACAATTGTCGGAAATAGCATGCGAAAGCCGAGCACCGATATAATCAGCCCTCCCGCAATCCGGATTCCCGGTACTGAAATTCCAAAGAAATCGATGATCGCTGTGCCGAGGAGGAGGAACAGAACCAGGATGCCAAAGGCATAGATGCACGCCATCAACGCATCGCGATCGCGCCTCTTCTTTTCAAATCGGGCGGTCAGGGAAAGGAACAAAGGTGCGGTGCTAAGCGGGTTCATGATCGGGAAGAGAGTGCCGACCGTCAGTACAATCGCTTCAACGAGAATATTGATTGGCCGCCTCCGATTCCGAACCCTGCGAAGCAAGGCTCGGTGCCTCGGGACTACCGGAAACGGAGACAGCCCTCAATGTGGGCAAGTTGTCTTGGAATGTTGGCTTTGCGTGGAAAGCGGACGCGAGGCCAATCGCCGCTCAACCCACTCGCCGGCAAGAAGCGATGCCCTTAGTATTCGTCGAAAGATGTCAGGGGCGGCCCTCTAATGACCCAGCATCCCCCAAGCCACGAAAGCGCAACCGACGATAAACGCCGCTACACTCGCGAATACCAAAAAATGAGTTCCCTCGCGACCCAATAGCTTGGTCGAAGTGTCGTTTCATCGTTGCTTCTAGAGCTTCGAGGCGCGCGCCGTCATTAGAAACGGTTAGCCAATAACCGACCATCGTCCCCGCCAGGGTGCTCACGCGCTTAAAAGCATACAGCGACCATAACCCAGCGCCCAAAGCTGCAAGGATCCCAAAAAGAAAGGCTCCGGCGCCCCCCAACTTAGCTCCAGCTGCCATTTTGAGAGGAAGCAACGAGATTGCTGCTGCGCCATTGATCGCCACGAGCGTCGCCAACAGCCATCGGGAAAGGCTTCCGGCCTCCCGTAAACCATCATGGAAAGCTTCGACCATCATCGGCATGAAAGTTTCCGCAGCCAGCCGATTGGATGCCTGCTCTTTGTCGTCTTTCATTGTTCACCCCATTAGGGACAGGCGGTGCCACAAGGACAGCCGTCCTGCTAGCTCACGCTGATGCAACGACCCGAGACACGTGCGCAAACCGTCCGCAATTTGCTTTGTCATGCCAATGCGAATGTCTGCAATGGGTCGAACTCGGCCATTCGGCCAATGCCCGTACGAGTGAAAAGCGAACATTCACACGTCAAGGACATGTGGTCCGTCCACTACCAGGCTACGGCTTGGGAGAGGGGAGGGATTTGAGTTCGGTCATTCCACGCACGCTGATTTTTGCCCAGTTCTCGACCATCTGGCGGAAGTCTGCTCGATTGCTGACTGCAGTACGCCACGCCGCGCTGTTGTCGCCGGCAATCCCCCGATCGATGGCGCGTCCAATAAGAGCACCGGTCTGAGAGTCCCTCGCTTCTACGAACAGCGTCGCGAAGCCCGCCTCACCAGAGAAACTGTAGGACCGGCCTGCGGTCGGCCGATCTGGCGCATTGACCGTGATGTTGACGATACCGGTCTTGATCCTAAGCACGTCGGGTCCCGGTACAGTCACGACCACATATCCTCCCTTGGTCCAGGCATCCGTGAAAATATCATTGGCTGCCCTTACGCCGTCCGTAATGGCCTCCTGCACGTCGCGGTCAGAAACGCGCGTTGAAAGCGCCCGGCTTGAGCGGTTGTAGTCGCGCTGCCAGTTCTTCGCGAAGGCGATCTCCGTCGGCTCGACCAAGACCTTTGTATAGCCGCGAAGATCGGCGCCCGGCTGAAGATAGACCAAATCAAAGCGCTTTGATTTGACCTGTACCAATCCATCCCAATTGGTCGGCGGCTTGGCAAAAACGGCGGGGCCGGCAAGCATCGACGCACCGGCGATCGCCGCCGTGAAAAGCGCAAGGCGTTTCACTGAATTCTCCTGCTTCGTCCTCCGCCATATTCCGGCTCAAAGCCTTCCAAGGATATCGGAGGAAACCCCGAGGTTCGAAAAAGGGGAAGCTGACGAACGGAGAAGGGACACATCGCATTGAATTGCCAGAAGCGTTGCCCTTGAGGACGTGCTGGCGCCTGCTAAGCTGCCGCGATGTTCCGTGCCTTAACCCTAGCCATCGCCGCGCTCTCGCTAGCCCCCTCGCCCGCTTCGGCCAAGCTGTCGCCGGCCGAGACGCGGATGGTCCGGCACGTCGACGCCGAGCAGCAGCGGACGCTCGCGATGCTGGAGAAGTGGGTCAACCAGAACAGCGGTTCGCTGAACCTTGGGGGCGTGACCAGGGTTGCCGAGATGCTTCGGGCCGAGCTGGAGCCACTCGGTTTCAAGGTCCAATGGATCGACATGCGCGAAACCGGCCGTGCCGGGCATATCGTCGCCACGCACAAGGGCAATGGCCGCGGCAAGCGCCTGCTCCTCATCGGCCATCTCGACACGGTGTTCGAGCCGGACAGCCCCTTCCAGCGCTGGGAACGGCGCGGCAATGAAGGCGTCGGCCCCGGCGCCGGCGACGACAAGGGCGGGATGGCGGTGATGATCGCCGCGCTCCGCGCCATGCACGCCGCCGGAACGCTGAAGGGCGCGGACATTGAGGTCGTGCTGACCGGCGACGAGGAGGATAATGGCGTTCCCATCGGACTTGCGCGCCGCGACCTGGTTGCCGCGGGCCGGCGAGCGGACGCCGCGCTCGATTTCGAAGGGCTGGCCCAGGCGGGGGGCATGGACATCGGATCGATCGCTCGCCGCAGTTCCGGCGCATGGACCGTTACCGTCACCGCCAGGCCGGGCCATTCGAGCGGCATCTTCTCGGCCGGATCGGGAAATGGCGCCATTTACGAACTGGCGCGGATCATCGAGGTCTTCCGCAGCGAGTTGCAGGAAGACAAGCTGACCTTCAACGTCGGGCTGGTCGGCGGCGGCCAGACGGCCGAGCTGGACTCCGGCAGGATCCGCATTTCCGCGACCGGAAAGACCAACATCATCCCCGCGATCGCCGTCGCGCGGGGCGATCTTCGGGCGCTGAGCCAGGACCAGATCGAGCGGACCAAGACGAAAATGCAGGCGATCGTCGCCCGTCCGCTGCCCGGCGCAACGGCGAAGATCGAATTCGACCCCGACGAATATCCGCCAATGTCGCCGACCGAAGGAAACCGGGCCCTGCTTGCCGGGCTCAACGCGGTGAATGCCGACCTGGGCCTGGAGCAGATGGGCGAGCTGGACCCGGCAATGCGGGGTGCGGGCGACATCAGCTTTGTTGCCAGGGACGTCGACGGGCTGGTCGGCCTCGGCCCCGCCGCCGACGGCGAACATGCACCGGGCGAGCGGGTCGATATCGACTCGATCTGGCGCCAGGCGAAGCGCGCCGCGATCCTGATGAGCCGGTTAAGCCGCGAAAAACGCTGATCTTTCGCCCGCCGGATAATCCTTCGACGCGGAACCGCCCGCCTTCAGCCCCGTTACGCTCCATTCAATGTCGAACACTTCTGACCATACGCAATCGACCGAACGGGGCCGGCTCTACCAGCTCGGTTGCCGTTTTTCGGAATGGGCATCCGATCT
>CAVPOZ010000002.1:0-84136 GCA_963707265.1 uncultured Alphaproteobacteria bacterium | reverse complement strand
GCTATGGTTCGAAAGCTGCCACTAGGAATGTGTGGAAAGCGGTCATCGGCTGGCATAGGTCTGGTGCCAGTGCGCGGCCGCGTGGGGCTGTGTCGAGGCGAGGGAATGGGATGATCCAACCGGTACGGCCGATCTCAATCGAGGATATCGAGCAGGCGCGCGAGCGGATCGCGGGAACCGTTCTTCGAACGCCGCTGGTGAAGCTGGATCTTGGCAGCGGCGCGCCGGACGTCCGGCTGAAGCTGGAAAATCTTCAGCCGACCAATGCCTACAAGATCCGTGGTGCGGCCAATGCGGTTGCGCGCCTGTCCGACGCCGAGCGGGCGCGCGGCGTGTGGACCATCAGCGCCGGCAATGCCGGACAGGGCGTCGCCTATGCCGCCCGGCAATTCGGAATCGCCTGCACCGTTGTCGCGATCGAGACGGCGCCGCAGACCAAACTCGACCGGATGCGGGCGCTGGGCGCGACCATCGTTCCGGTATCCTATGATGATGCCTGGAAGGCCGCGGAGAGCCATGAATTTGCCGGGCTCGACGGGACCTTCATCCACCCCTTCGACAATCATGATTTCATCGCCGGCCATGGCACCATGGGGCTCGAGATATTGGAGGACGCGCCTGACGTGCGCACGGTGATCGCCGCGATCGGCGGCGGCGGGCTGATCAGCGGCGTGGGCAGCGCGATCAAGGCGAGGAATCCGAACGTCACCGTCCTGGGCGCAGAGCCCGAAACCGCCGCCCCCTACGCCCTTTCCCTGCAGGAAGGCGGCCCTCGCAAGTTCGCGGACTGGCAGGCCTCGTTCGTCGATGGCGCGGGCGGGAAGAGCGTCACGGAACGGATGTGGCAGCGGATGCGGCCGGTCACCGACGGCACCATCACGGTCACGCTTGAACAGACCGCCGAAGCCATGCGCCTGATCGCCGAGAAATCGCGCACGATCGCGGAAGGAGCCGGCGCGCTGTCGCTCGCGGCTGCACTGACGGGCCAGGCCGGAGAGGGTCCGATCGTGTGCATCGTTTCGGGGGGCAACATCGACCTCAAGAAGTTTGCCGAGCTCGTCGTCGCCTGATTGACGAGAAATGCGGGATCGGGTCCCTTCCATTCTTTGGCATTGCACTTTTCACCTGCGTTAGTGTATTACACATGCAATACGCTAAAGGGAGGCTGTTTATGAACGTCCGTTTCGCCACTGCTGCCATTGTCACGCTGCTTGCCGGCGCCTGCCATGTCGGCGCCGATGCCGAGGAGCGCTCCCCGGGGCCAGAGGTCACGCGCAGCTACCAGGTCGGCGCGTTCGACAAGCTGTCGGTGGCGGGCCCCTATGAGGTCAATGTGGTGACCGGCGGCAAGGGCGGAATCACCGCCAAGGGCGGCGAAAACCTTCTGGCCGAGACCGATGTGGTGGTCGAAAACGGCACGCTGAAGATCATGCCCAAGAAGCATAAGGGCATCCGTTACAGCTGGACGCACGGCAAGGCGGTGTTCACCGTCAATGCGGCCGCGCTCCATGGGGCGTCGATCGCGGGATCGGGCGGCGTCAATGTCGACAAGGTCGCCGGCGACTTCGACGGCGACGTGGCCGGATCGGGCGACCTTAAAGTGAATGGAATTTCCGGCGGCAAAGTGAAGCTGGCGATTGCCGGATCGGGCAATGTCGACGCGGCCGGCAAGGCCGACAGCGTCGACCTGTCGATCGCGGGATCGGGTGACCTGCGCGCCGGCGGACTTGCCAGCCGCACTGCCGATATTTCCATCGCGGGGTCGGGCGCCGTTACCGCGAACGCCAGCGACAGCGCCGACGTTTCGATCATGGGATCGGGCGACGTCGAAGTCACCGGCGGCGCCAAGTGCAAGGTATCCAAGGCGGGATCGGGTGACGTCCGCTGCAGTTAAGTCGGCTCGTTTGACACTTCGTTAACCATCCGAGGCGAGGATGGGCGGATGATCGACCGCCTGCCCATCCTCGCGCTTCTCGTGCTGGCCAGCCTGCCTGCTGACGCCGCCGCGCCGGCTGCCCAGCGCAACTATTCGGTCACCAGCTTCGACCGGATCCGCCTCGACGGCCCCTATGAGGTCGTGCTTCACACCAACGTCGCGCCCTATGCCCGCGCCACCGGCCCGGCCGCATCGCTGGACGGATTGTCGATCGGCGTCGAAGGCCGAACATTGGTGGTCAGGGCCGGAAGCGGCAGCTGGGGCGGCTATCCCGGGCGAATCGCAGGGGCCGGTGACGATCGAGCTTGGAACCCATGATCTCAGCACCGCCTGGATCAATGGCTCCGGCGCGCTCCAGATCGACCGGGTCAGGGGACTGAATTTCGACCTTACAATCCAGGGCGCGGGAACCGCCCGGATCGACAATGCCGACGCGGACCAGATCAAGGTCGGAATCTCCGGCTCGGGCAGCGCCCGTCTGGGCGGGAAGGCCAAGAAGCTGACCGCAATCGTCCGCGGCACCTCCACCCTGGAAGCGGATGGCCTGGCGGTGAAGGATGCGGTGATCGGCGCCGAAGGCCCTGCCACCGTTCGCGCCACGATATCGGAGACCGCGAAAGTCGACGCGCTCGGCCTCGCCGCGGTGACGATAAGCGGAAACCCCGCATGCACCGTCAACGCGCGGGGGTCCGCAGTCGTCACCGGATGCCAGTGAGCCCGATCCGCTAGACCAGCGCCAACGCAGCCAATCTTGCGTACATGGCGCGGCGGCAGTTCGCTGAGGCCGCTGCCATCATCCTCGCCGCTGGGCGCGTCGGATATCTTCGAGATAGCGCCAGCCCTGGTGAGCCCGCTTGGGCGTGGGCGGGAACCATGACCAGCTCGGCCGAGCAGACGATGTTGATCCGCCCGTCGCCGCGGTCCTCGAAGCGCAATATCTCCTGCCGGGCGACGATCCGGTGCTTGACGATCCAGTGGAGCGAGCCGCCCACCAGCTCCTCCATCCGTTTCGGCCGCATTCGGGTCGGCACCCGCACCTCGCCCTTGGCGACGCGGCGGGCGATGCGATTCTTGAGCGCCTCGATGCTCGCGCAGCCTACGGCGACCTTGGTGAGGTGGAGGTTCGGCACCTTACCCACTTGGCGGGATAGCAACGCTCTTTCAACCGCCTAGCCGCCCAATCCGACCAGCGATGCAAGTCCGAGGAAGACTGAAAAAGCCCATCACGTCGGTAATGGTCGTGACGAACACCGCGGACGATACCGCCGGATCGATGCGCCACCTGCTCCAAGCGTAACTGGAACGAGCATGCCGCCAAGACCCGCAACGAGATTGTTGATCAGCATCGCGGCGCCGCATCACCATGCCCGAGCAGCGGGTTGCCAAGGATCAGTCGCGACGCCGATTCCGATCAGCAATCGCCAGCGAGAGGCCATTGGCATCAGCGCAATCGTCAGTTCGCGGCCGAACCGCCCGCCAACGGTGTTCGATCCGGTCAGCTGGTTGGTGGCGAGCGCGCGAACCGTCACCGCCAGCGTCTGGGTGCCGGCATTGCCGCCGATCCCGGCGACGATCGGCATCAGCACGGCCAGGACCGCCAGCTGCTCGATCGCGTCTTCGAAACAAGCGGATTACGGTCGAGGCGACCAGCGCCGTCACCGAGGTTGGCGACCAGCCAGCGCACGCGTGTCCTTGTAGGTCTCGAATATCGGCTCGTTGATGTCGCCGTCGCCGGCGCCGGACAGCAGCAGCACGTCCTCGCCGGCTTCTTCCTGGATGATATGGACGATGTCGTCGACGGTGATCATGCCGACCAGCCGGCCGCTGGCGTCGACCACCGCGGCGGAGATCAGCGCATATTTCTGGAAGCTGAGCGCGACCTCCTCCTGGTCCATGTCGACCGGGATCAGGGTCTGCTTGCGCGACATGATCTCGCTCACCCGGATCGAGCGCGGAGAGCGGAGGATGGTCGACAGCTTGCAGGTGCCGACCGGATGGTGGTCGGGCGAGACGACGAACACTTCCCAGAAATCGGTGGCCAGCTCGTCGGACGAGCGGAGATAGTCGATGACCTGGCCGACCTTCCAATGCTCCGGCACCGCGATCAGGTCGCGCTGCATCAGGCGGCCGGCGGTTTCCTCGCGGATAGGTCAGCGCCTCCTCGACCGCGGCGCGGTCGTCGGGCTCCATCGCGCGGAGCACCGCGCGCTGGTCGTCCTCCTCGAGGTCCTCGATCAGCGCGACGGCGTCGTCGGTATCGAGCTGGGCGGCGAGATCGGCGACCTGCTGCGGCTCCATCTCGTCGATCATGTCCTCGCGGACGTGCTCGTTGAGTTCGGCATAGACGTCGGCGTCGACGATTCCGGCCAGCGCCTCGATCAGGTCGGCGCGCTCGTCGCCGGGCGCCAGCTCGATCAGGTCGGCGATGTCGGCGGGGTGAAGCTCGGACACCAGCGCGCGCGCGGTTTCGTCGTCGCCGTCGGCGACCGCGTCGAGCACTTCGCGCACGAATTCCGGACGAAGCCGATCCTCCTCGTCGTGAACCCGATCCTCCTGCGAAATGCCCGGCTCATGCGGCGGGGTGGCGATGGTGTCGCTGTCGCTCATGCGCCTCTTCCCCTCGCCGGACTTGCTGTGCGTGGCGCATCCCTATGCCCGTGGGCCCACTGGCGCAACCCGGCCCGGACGCCTACATGGCGGCCACATTTCCATTCCAAGGACGAGACGATGGCCGACGCCGATACCCTGACCTTCAACCTTTCGACCGGCGGCGACGTCGTCATCAAGCTGCGCCCCGACCTTGCTCCCGGCCATGTCGAGCGCATCACCGAGCCTGGCCAAGGAAGGTTTCTACGACGGCGTGCGTGTTCCACCGCGTGATCCCGGGCTTCATGGCCCAGGGCGGCGACCCGACCGGGACCGGCATGGGCGGCAGCAAGCTTCCCGACCTCAAGGCCGAATTCAACGACGTGCCGCACGTTCGCGGCACCTGCTCGATGGCGCGCACGTCCAATCCGCATAGCGCCAACAGCCAGTTCTTCATCTGCTTCGACGATGCCGGTTTCCTCGACAATCAATATACCGTCTGGGGCCAGGTCGAGAGCGGCATGGAGCATGTCGACGCGCTCCCCGTCGGCGAGCCGCCGCGCGAGCCCGGCAAGATCGTCAAGGCGACGGTCGCCTAAATGACCACCGGTGTCGCGCTGATCACCGGCGCCTCGGCTGGCCTCGGCGTCGATTTCGCCCGGCAATTGTCGGCGAAGGGCAAGCGGCTGGTCCTTGTCGCGCGGCGCAAGGACCGGCTGGACGCGCTGGCCGGCCGAGCTCGGCAATGCCCGCACGATCGGCGAGGATTTGAGCCTGCCCGGCGCGGTCGACCGGCTGATGGCCGACCTCGCCGCCCATGGCGAGCATGTCGAGCTGCTGGTCAACAACGCCGGCTTCGGGCTCACCGGGCGCTTCGCCAGCCTCGACGGCAAGCGCCAGCGGCAAATGATCGACCTCAATTGCGGCACGCTGACCGAATTGGCCCACGCGGTGCTTCCCGGAATGATCGAGCGAAAGTCGGGCGAGATTCTCAACGTCGCCTCGACCGCCGCCTTCCAGCCCGGTCCCGGCATGGCGGTCTATTTCGCGACCAAGGCATTCGTCCTGTCCTTCAGCGAGGCGCTTCACGAAGAAGTGAAGGCACAGGGCGTCGTCGTCAGCGCACTCTGCCCCGGTCCGACCGCAACTGAATTTGGCGAAGTTGCCGGCTTCAAGCCCGCTGGCCCTGCAGCCAAGCTATTTGTCGATATGGCAGCCAATTCCGCATCGGTAGTCGAGGCGGGCATCGAAGGGCTGGAAAATGGGCGAGCGATCGTTGTCCCCGGACTTTCGAACAAGCTCACCGCCCAGGCACACCGCTACTTCCCGCGCAGCTGGGTCAGGAAAGCAGCGGGGATGCTGAAGCCCTAAGGCGCGACTGCCAGCCGTTTATTGCTGATCGTTTCCACCAGCGCCGGATAGCGCGAATGATCGCGGATCGGATCGAGGTCGGCGTCGTGGAGGAACCACATTTCCTGCTCGGCCCCGCAGTGCTTGATCCATTCTTCCAGCATTTCGATCGCCTGATCGAGTTCGCCAAGCTGGGCATAGGTGCAGGCCGCATTGTATCGCGCATTATTGTCATCAGGGTCGATCAGCTTGACCCGCTCCAGCCATTTCAACGCCTTGTCCTTGTCGCCGAGCGTTGCCAACGCCGCTGCCCCTAGCTGGGCCGGGCGGGAATTCTCGGGGTGGAGCTTGAGCTGCTCCTCGGCCCGTTTCAGCCCAAGGTGCGCATATTTCATCGACTCCTCGACGCGCCCGATCGAGCAATAGACCGTCTGCAACAGCAGGGGCGCCTGGTAATCGTCGGGCTGGATTTCGAGCGCGCGGGTGAACAGCTCGATCGCCCGTTCAAATTGTCCTTCGGTCACGCAAAATCGCGCATATGCGAGATTCGCGTCATAATTGTTGCGGTCGAGTTCGAGTGCCCGCTCATAGGCCGCGACCGCTTCAGGGCGGCGATTGCTATTGGCCAGGCCCTCGCCTCTGGCGGCATAGGCTTCCGGCAGGTTGGGATCGAGTGCCAGCGCCTTGTCGGTGATCGCCAGCAACTCATCCGCATCGGTCGCAACATTATACATCCCCCACAGCCGCGCCGTGGTGCTGGCCATGCCGGCATAGGCACGGGCGTAGTTGGGGTCGACTTCGACCGCCTTGGCAAACATTTCCCTGGCCAGCGTCAGGTAGGACTTGGTGAAGACGTGGAACAGCTGGCGGCCCTTCAGATAATAATTATAGGCCTCGACACTGGCAGTCGGCGCCTGGGTGATCGCCTTCTTTTCCTTGGGCAGCAGCCGGATCTTGAGCTGCTCGACGATCGCCTGGGTGATTTCGTCCTGGATGGCGAAGATGTCGGTCAGGTCGCGGTCGTAGCGATCCGCCCAAAGGTGCCCGCCGTTCGTTCCGTCGATCAGCTGGGCATTGACCCGCACGCGCTGCCCTGCCTTGCGCACGCTTCCTTCCAGCAGGAACTTGACCCCGAGATCCGACGCGACCTTCTGCAACTGCGGCGACATCCCCTTGTAGCCGAAGCTGGTGTTGCGCCCGACGACGAACAGGCCGGAAATCTTGCTGAGGTCGGTGATGATGTCCTCGGTGATGCCGTCGGAGAAATATTCCTGCTCCGGATCGCCGCTCATATTGTTGAACGGCAGAACCGCGATCGACGGTTTGTCGGCGTCGGCGACGACGGCCTGCGCGGCGTTCTGCGAACGGGACGGCGCGTCGCCCAGAAGGACGTTGTAGACGCGTACCGGGAATTCGATGTTCTTGAGCTGCTGGTCGCCGATATCCTCGAACATGAGGTCGAGCCGGTTGCCGACATTGTCGCGTACCGACTGCGACACCGCGATGCCGCCAGGCTTGGCGACGCTTTCCAGTCGGGCCGCGACGTTGACGCCGTCGCCAAAAATATCGTCATCGTCGACGATCACGTCGCCAAGATTGATGCCGATGCGAAACTCGATCCGGCGATCCTCCATGACGCTCGCATTGCGGACCGGCATTTCCCGCTGGATTTCCGCGGCGCACTCGACCGCATTCACGACGCTTGGGAATTCGATCAGCATGCCATCGCCGGTCAGCTTGACGATGCGTCCCTGATGTTCGGCGATGGTCGGGTCGATAAGCTCTGCGCGATGGCTTTTGAGGTTGGTGAGCGTGCCGACCTCGTTCGCGCCCATCAGGCGGCTGTAGCCGACTACGTCGGCGGCCAAGATTGCGGTTAGTCGGCGTTCCATTCCACGGATGACCCCCAACTCAAGCATTTTCCTAGCACATTAGTTCAGGGTTCGCCACTCCCTGTGCAACGCAAGTTGAATAGCTATTCATCTCGCAACTGCGATTTCGCACTTGCGAAGTGAATTGTGCAGTGCGATAAAGAGCATGCCTTTCGAGGCATCCTCTCCTGAACTTCCGGCCGGGCGGCAACGCCCGGCCTTTTTTTTGGCTCGTTCCGCCCCCAGATTGAACCTCGATGCCCCGCCGCCGTTCCTTTATGCGGCGTGGGACCGTCAAAGTGCTACTTTGATGGGAGCCCGTTTTGGGCCAGTTTTCCGTCAATAGTTGGAGAGCGAACGGATGGCGACTGTCGATACATTGGTCCGGCGCGTGCAGGTCGCCAACCTGCCCCCGGCCGACAGCGGACGCGGCGTCGCCCGCCTGCCCGTCAAGCTGATGGAAGAACTTGGCCTCAAGGAAGGCGACGTCATCGAGATCGTCGGCAAGCGCTCGACCGCTGCCCGCGCCATCCGCCCCTATGGGGAGGACGATGGGCTCGACATCATCCGCCTCGACGGCCTGCAGCGCGCCAACGCCGGCGTCGGCTCGGGCGACTTCGTCGAGGTCCACAAGGCGGCCAGCAAGCCCGCGACCCGCGTTGTGTTCGCGCCGGCCCAGAACAATATCCGCCTGCAGGGCTCGGCCGATGCGCTGAAGCGCAGCTTCGAGGGCCGGCCATTCTGCGAGGGCGACACCGTCGCCACCTCCGGGCATCAGCGGGTCAATGCCGACATGCCCGAGCATATCCGGCAGTTGCTCAACGCGCCGGCCTTCGCGCTGCAGGAAATCCGGCTGACGGTCGTTTCGACCACCCCGCGCGGCATCGTCCACATCGACGAGAAGACCCAGGTCGAGCTGCTGTCCGAATTCACCGAGAAGAAGGAAGGCGAGCGCCGCGCCGACGTCACCTACGACGACCTCGGCGGGATGAAGGACACGATCGACCAGCTGCGCGAGATGGTCGAGCTGCCGCTGCGCCATCCCGAGCTGTTCCAGCGCCTGGGCGTCGACCCGCCCAAGGGCGTGCTGCTGCACGGCCCGCCCGGGACCGGCAAGACGCTGCTGGCGCGCGCCGTCGCCAATGAGAGCGAGGCGCAATTCTTCCACATCGCCGGGCCCGAAATCATGGGCTCGGCCTATGGCGAGTCGCGAAAAGAAGCTGCGCGAAGTGTTCGAGCAGGCGTCGCAGAACGCGCCGTCGATCATCTTCATCGACGAGATCGACTCGATCGCGCCCAAGCGCGACCAGGTCAGCGGCGAGGCGGAGAAGCGGCTGGTCGCGCAGCTGCTGACCCTGATGGACGGGATCGAGCCGCGGCAGAATCTGGTCGTCATCGCCGCGACCAACCGGCCGGAGGCGATCGACGAGGCGCTGCGCCGTCCCGGCCGCTTCGACCGCGAGATCGTGATCGGCGTGCCCGACGAGCATGGCCGCCGCGAAATCCTTGGCATCCACACCCGCGGCATGCCGCTGGCCGATGGGGTCAACCTCGACGAGCTGGCGCGCCGCACCTACGGCTTCGTCGGTGCCGACCTGGCCGCACTGACCCGCGAGGCGGCGATCGAAACGGTCCGGCGGATCATGCCGAAGCTCAACCTCGCCGACGCAGACCATCCCGACCGAAGTGCTCGACGCGCTTTCGGTCGAACCCAGTGACTTCGACAATGCGCTGAAGCGCGTCCAGCCGTCGGCGATGCGCGAGGTGATGGTCCAGGTGCCGAACATCGGCTGGGACGATGTCGGCGGGCTCGACGAGGCGCGCGACAAGCTTCGCGAAGGCGTCGAGCTGCCGCTGAAGCACCCGGAGGCCTTCAAGCGGCTCGGCATCCGCCCGGCCAAGGGCTTCCTGCTCTATGGCCCGCCCGGCACCGGCAAGACCATGCTGGCCAAGGCGACCGCGCGCGAAAGCGAGGCCAATTTCATCGCCACCAAGTCGAGCGACCTGCTGTCGAAATGGTATGGCGAGAGCGAGCAGCAGATCGCCCGCCTGTTCGCCCGCGCGCGCCAGGTCGCGCCGACCGTCATCTTCATCGACGAGCTCGACAGCCTGGTGCCGGCGCGCGGCGGCGGAATGGGCGAGCCGCAGGTCACCGAGCGGGTGGTCAACACCATCCTGGCCGAGATGGACGGGCTCGAGGAGCTCAACAATGTCGTGCTGATCGGCGCGACCAACCGGCCCAACCTGATCGACCCCGCGCTGCTCCGGCCCGGCCGGTTCGACGAGCTGATCTATGTCGGCACGCCCGACACCGCCGGTCGCCGCCGGATCCTGGCGATCCACACCAAGGGCATGCCGCTGGCCAAGGATGTCGACCTTGAATCGCTCGCCCAGCGGACCGAGCGGTTCACCGGCGCCGACCTAGAGGACCTGGTCCGCCGCGCGGGCCTGACCGCGCTGCGCCGCGCCCTCGACAGCAAGGAGGTGACCAAGGCCGATTTCGAAGCGGCGCTCTCGGAAACCCGCGCGTCGGTCACCGAAGAAATGCTGACCGACTATGCACGCATCCAGGAAACGCTGAAATCCGATGCGGTGAAACCGGTCGGAGGTATCGGCTTCGTCCTGCCCGGCATGCTGCGCCCGCGCGGGCCAAGCAAGGCCGAGCCCAAGCCCGGCTCAGATGGAGAGACCCCGCCGGCCCCATAGCAACAGGCCGAGAAGCAGCGCCGCTCCGACGGCGAACGGCCAGTGGGGGTCGGCGGCATAAAGCAGCATGCCGATGCCGGGGGCGGCGACATAGCTGATGCCGTTCGCCGCGGTGACCACTCCCGCCACACCGCCCTGTTCACCCAGCGGAACGGCGAGGCTCGCACCGCCGGTGAAGCCGGGGCGGGTGAAGCCGAAGCCGAGGCTGGCGATGCCAAAGCCTAGCACCAGGCCGTAAAGGTCGCGTCGCGACCATCGTCACCAGCGAGCCCCGCCGCCGCAATCAGGCCGCCCCACAGGATCAGCGAGCGGGGATTCAGGCGCAGGCGAGGAATCAAACCCCATTGGGCCGCCAATGTCGCAGCCGCCCCGGCCATCATCACGATCGCGATCGACTGTTCCGACCCGTGCGGCGCAAGGTGCAGCCGGTCGATCACGAAGAAGCCGAGGCAGGCAAGCGTCGCGGCCTGGGCATGGCCGGCAACCACGCCGGCAATGATCCAGTTGCGGATCCGGGGGTCGTTCCATTTGAGCGGCGGACCTTTGGGTGAGGTGGCGGCGATGACGCTGGCGCCGGTCGGCGAACTGCCGAGCGACGGATAGCTCATCGCCGCGCCATGGCCGGCGCGTCTGCCGTGACGCGGCTTCTTGTCGTCAGGAAGGCCAGCGAGGATTGCGACGAACACGACCACCGCAATCGCGGCGAATGCGAACAGTGGGCCGGCGAGGCCGACGATCGGCAGCACGAACAGTGGGGCCAGCGCCGGGCCGACGATCGTTCCGAGGCTAAAGCTGCTGGACAATGCCGACAGCGCCTCGACACGAGCCGACCGGCGGGTGCGCGAAGCAAGATAGGCCTGGGTCGCGCTTGGGGTCGCGCAACCGAGCGAGCCGTATAGCGCGCGGCAGATGGCGAAGGTGGCGAAGGTCAGCGCCGCCGGCAAGCGCGCCCTTGAGCCCGGCATGCAGCGCCAGCCCGCACAGGGTCATCGACGCAATGAAGCCGCCGACGCCAAGCAAGGTCAGCGCCTTGCGTCCATGGCGGTCGCTCTGCCGCGCCCAGAAAGGGGCAAGCGCCACCCACAGCACCGCCGACCAAGTGTAGGAAACCGTCACCCAGAAGTCGCGAGATGCCGATCTCCCGCCCGATCGCCGGCATCACCGATTGCAGGGCGGTATTGCCCGCCGCTGCAACCAGCATGGCGGCATAGAGCAGAAGGAAATGCGGCGTGGTCAGCGCGCTTCCGGCGACGCGCGGGCGGGAAGGAACCAGCTGCATCATGTCGACCTAGGCCAGGCCATCGGACCGGCAAGGGCCGGGCCCAAGGTCGCCGGACCGTGCGCGATAGCCGCCCATTTGCCTTGCCAAGCGCCTGCCGATTTGCCAACGCCTTGGGCCGCCACGAATATATTGGAGCCCATCTTGAACGCCACTCGAGCCAGCTCAGCTGAACGGCAAGCGCCGTCATGGCCTGCGCGCCGGCCGTGACCGCAAGAGCCCGCGCTGGCAGTTCCTGAGGGGTTTCCTTAAGCACCCGGTGATGGTCGGATCGGTCATCCCGTCGAGCCGCATCCTGATCGACCGGATGCTGAAGCCGGTCGACTGGTCGGCTTGACCAATTGTTCGTCGAATATGGGCCGGGCGTCGGCACCTTCACTCGCCCGATCCTCGAACGGCTTGGCCCCGACGCGAAACTGATCGCGATCGACACCAACCATGATTTCATCGACTATCTCAACGGCGATATCGACGACGACCGGTTCATCGCGGTCCATGGTTCCGCCGCAGATGTCGAGAAGATCATCGCCGAGCATGGCTTCGACCATGCCGATTATGTCCTGTCGGGGCTGCCCTTCTCGACCCTGCCGCCGGGCGTGGGCGAAGCAATCGGCGCGGCAACGGGCCGCGCGATCCGCGACGGCGGCGCCTTCCTGGTCTATCAGTTCAGCCCCAAGGTCCGCGACTTCATCGCGCCGCATTTCGAGCGGATCGATCGCGGGTTCGAGTGGATCAACGTGCCGCCGGCAACGCTGTTCTGGGCCTGGCGCGACCGCGCCTAAACTCGCCCGAAGTTCAGGCGGCGAGTGATCGTATAATCGGCGCTGGTCACCAGGAAGAAGCTGATCGCCTGGATGATCCGGGTCCACCATCCCGATCGTTCGCGGTGAAGCGCCGGAGTGATCGGCAGGCTGTCGGCGAGCTCCTGCTCGAAATAGGTTCGCAGCAGCATCGCGAAGGCAGGGTCGTCGACCCGGAGCATCATTTCCAGGTTGAGATACAGGCTGCGAATGTCGAAATTGGACGAACCGATGTGGACGATGTCGTCGAGCACCACCAGCTTGGAATGGAGCTTGGTCGGCTGATACTCGAAGATCTCGACCCCGCGGCGGAGCAGGTTCCTGTAGGTATAGCGCGCGGCGGCGATGGTCGCATGATTGTCGGATTTGGCGGCGGTGACGATCCGTGCCCTGCCGCGTCGCCCGATCCGGCCGATCCGCCGCAACATCGCCCAGGTCGGCGCGAAATAGGCGGCAATCATTTCGACGTCGCAGCTCGACAGCAGATCGCGCGAGGTCGCCCGCGCCCACGGCGAAAGTCCGCGGGTCGGGCCGCCGAAGGTCCATTGCAGCTTGCCGTGGCTTTCGCTGTAGCGGTGGATGATACGGTTCAGCACCCGGATCCTGGCGCCCTTGGTGAGAACCCAGGCAATGAGTTCGTCATAATAAGGTGCGAGACGCGCGGCCGCGGGTCCTTCGACCAGCAGTCCAAGGTCACGCCATGCGCCTTCCTCGACGGTGCCGAAATAGCTGTCTTCGATATTGAAGCCGCCAATCATGCACCTTGCTGTCGTCGGAGAGCGCCAGCTTCTGGTGGTTGCGGATGAGGTAGCGCCGCCCGTAGCTGGGGTGAAAGCGGCAGAGCGTCAGGCCCTTGGCGACCAGCGGATCGAAGAAATGTTGCGGGACGTCATATGCCAAAGCCGTCGATCAGCAGCGAAACCTTGACCCCCGCGATCGAGCGCGCGCTCCATCGCTTCACGGACAAGCTGGCCCGATTGGTCGTCGCGATAGATGTAATAGAGCAGGCGGATCGACCGCTCGGCCCCGTCAATCAGCCTTAGCAGCGACCTCCAGCCGCTCCGGGCCCTCGGGATGGAGGGTCAGGCGATTGCCGTCGACCCGAAGGCCGCGGTCTGTCTCGGTTGGGGCGGCGTCGGCCATCGGCACATCCTTGGAGCGGGTGCCGGCTGCTGGCAAGGCTGGGCGCCAGGGGTTCCAGCGCGATTTCATTGACTCTTGAACCCCTTCTCCCTATCTCGCCCACTTCCCACAGCCCGATGAAGAAAGCGGAGCGACAATGGCGCGCGTGACGGTCGAAGATTGTGTCGACAAGGTTTCCAACCGGTTCGACCTGGTGTTGATGGCAGCGCAGCGCGCTCGCCAGATCTCGGGCGGTGCCGATCTCACCATCGATCGCGACCGCGACAAGAATCCGGTCGTCGCCCTGCGCGAAATCGCCGAGCAGACGGTCAAGCCGAAGCATCTCGAGGAATCGATCGTCTCCAACCTCCAGCGCGTCCGCGTCGACGAGGATGACGAGACGGATGAGCTGGCGAGCCTGAGCGAATCGGCCGAGGCGCTGCGCCTCACCGCCGCCGCTCCGCCGCGTCCGACACCATCGGGCGGCGATTACGAGTGATCGCGGGCTAGATAATGGTTCGATTGAAGGGCGGCCCGTCGGGTCGCCCTTTTCGTTTCAGCGTCAGTCGGGGTGCTTCATGCTGGCGCCGGTGACGCGGTTGACCCACATCATGTCGCCGAGCTCGATCTCGCGCCCGTCAGCGGCCTGCACGCAGATTCGGCGTACCGGCTTGCCGTCCCGCTTGTCGGCCAGGAAAATCTCCTGGCAGCCATGTCCCCAGTCCTCGCCCCATTGGCGGAGCGCAAGGACGACCGGAAGCAGCGCCTCGCCCTTGGGGGTCAGCGAATAGACGACCTTGCGCCGATCAACCGGATCATGGCTGCGCTCGAGGATGCCGCCCTCGACCAGCTTGCCGAGGCGATTGGACAGGATGTTGCGGGCAATGCCGAGGCCGGCCTGGAACTGTTCGAAATGCTCGAGTCCGTTCAGCGCGCCGCGCAGAATCAGGAAGGCCCATTTCTCGCCGATCAGCTCGACCGCCGACGGCAATGGGCACCGCAGCGCCGCCGCCTTGAAGGCTTCAATGTCCGGTTCGGCCGTTACGGCCTGGTGACGATTCAACGCTGATGACCTCTCCGACGCCTTTTATGCACGATTGAACAGAAAATAACAGTTGCAAGTTGCAACGAGAGTCAGATAAAAGGTTTCACTCCGAAACGCAAACCAACAGAGGCATATATGACGCGCTTCGCCGCTATTTTCACCGCTGCCACCTTGCTTGCAGCGCCGGCCGTGGCCGGAACCTATTCCGCCAAGCCAATCGCCGCTCCTGCAGCGAACAAGATCATTGGCAAGGACATCAGCTGGACCTGCGGCCCCGACGCCTGCCAGGGCTCGACCGACGAAAGCCGACCGCTGGTGCTGTGCCAGGACCTCGCCAAGCGCGCCGGAAAGCTCGAAAGCTTCGTTGCCGACGGCCGGGCCCTCAGCGCCGACCAGCTCGCGAAGTGCAACACTTCGGCCAAGGACGGCGCCGCCACTGCGCTGGCCAAGGTCAACTAATCTCCCCGAGCTGCGCTGCACGCGCGCAGCTCTATAAGGGTCGGTCCGGCGCCATCGCCAGACCGGCCCTTTTTTTCGCGCTTGCGAACAGGGGCGGCCGCTCCCCACACTGGCCAAGTGCTGAGACAGTATGAACTGGTCGAGAAGGTCCGGGCCTATGATCCCGACGCCGACGAGGCGCTGATCAACCGCGCCTACGTCTTCTCGATGAAGGCACATGGCGCCCAGGTCCGTGCCTCGGGCGACCCCTATTTCTCCCACCCGATCGAAGTCGCGGGCATCCTCACCGACCTGAAGCTGGACGACGAAACGATCGTCACCGCAATTCTTCACGACACGATCGAGGACACGGTCGCCACTCCGGAGCAGATCGAGAAACTGTTCGGCGCCAACGTCGCGCGGCTGGTCGACGGGGTCACCAAGCTTTCGAAGATCGAGGCGCAGTCGGAAAATGAGCGGGCCGCGGAAAATCTGCGCAAGTTCCTGCTGGCGCTGAGCGACGACATTCGCGTGCTGCTGGTGAAGCTCGCCGACCGGCTGCACAACATGCGCACGCTCCACCACATCAAGTCGGAGGAAAAGCGCCGCCGCATCGCCAAGGAGACGATGGATATCTACGCCCCGCTGGCCGAGCGGATCGGCATGTACGAGATCATGAACGAGATGCAGGGGCTGGCCTTCCGGCAGCTCGAGCCCGACGCCTATGCATCGATCACCCGACGGCTGCAGCAGCTTCACGAGGCCGGCGGCGACCTGGTCAACCGCATCGGCCTCGGCCTGCAGCTTCATCTCGCCGACCATGGGCTCGAAGCCGAGGTCACCGGGCGCGAAAAGCATCCCTATTCGATCTGGAAGAAGATGGCCGAGCGGCACATCAGCTTCGAGCAATTGTCCGACGTCATGGCCTTCCGGGTCATCGTCGACAATCCAGACGAATGCTACCAGGCGCTCGGCCTGATCCATCAGCGCTGGCCGATGGTTCCGGGCCGCTTCAAGGATTATATCTCGACCCCGAAGCGCAACGGCTATCGGTCGCTCCACACCACCGTCATCCACGATTCCAAATCGCGCATCGAAATCCAGATCCGCGACAAGGAGATGCACGCCCAGGCCGAGCGCGGCCTCGCCGCCCACTGGGCGTACAAGGAGGGTCGCCCGAGCGACGAGATCAAGGTGCCGTGGATTTCCGACCTGGTCGAGATCCTCGATCATGCCGGCAGCCCCGAAGAACTGCTCGAGCACACCCGGATGGCGATGTACCAGGACCGGATCTTCGCCTTCACCCCGCGCGGCGAGCTGATCCAGCTGCCCAAGGGCGCGACCCCGGTCGATTTCGCTTATGCCGTCCACACCGACCTTGGCGACCAGACGGTCGGCGCCAAGGTCAACGGCCGGGTGGTGCCGCTGCGCACCATTCTCGACAATGGCGACCAGGTCGAAATCCTCGCTTCCCAGGCGCAGCACCCGCAGCCCAGTCTGGCTGCGCTTCGTCGTCACCGGCAAGGCGCGCGCCGGAATTCGCCGCTTCGTCCGGCACAAGGAACGCGACGAGACGATCGAACTCGGTCGCAAGATCTATGACGAGATCGTCGCCCGGCTGCCCGCGCCGCTTGGCGCCGATGCGCTGAAGCGCGCGGTGAAGACGCTGAAGGTCGAGGATGAGCGACGCGCTGATGATCAAGATCGCGCGCCGGTCCGTGTCCGACGTCGAACTGATGGAAGCGCTGATGCCCGGCTCCGCCGGCGGCGACGTCGCTCCGCGTCCGCTGGGCCAGCGCACCGCCATTTCGATCAAGGGCCTGACGCCGGGCGTCGCCTATGACCTTGCCAGCTGCTGCCACCCGATCCCGGGCGACCGTATCGTCGGCCTGCGGCGCGAGGACGAGGGCATCGAGGTCCATGTCATCGGCTGCGACAAGCTCGCCAGCGGAGTCGACGCCGACTGGCTCGACCTGGCCTGGGGCGACGGCTCGGATGGCGGCACGGCGCGGCTGATGGTCATCCTGCGCGATGTCGCCGGCGCGCTTGGCGAAATGGCCAGCATCATGGGCGCCAAGGGCGCCAACATCGTCAACCTGGTGCTCGCCCACCGCGACGGCAGCTTCCACACGTTCCACGTCGATGTGGAGGTCCACGACCTCGCCCACCTCCACAGCCTGATTGCCGCGCTGCGTGCCGCCGACGGCGTCAGCCAGGTCGAGCGAATCTAGGCTTTCGCTCGTCGCGACGGCACCTTGCGGATCGCGTCCGCGCCGCCGCCGGCAAGCACCGCCAGGGTCACGAGGTCGGACGTGGTCGCGGTCATCGGCGCGATCTGCACCGGCAGCGACATGCCCATCAGGTACGGCCCGAGCGCGATCTCGCCGCCCAGCGCCTTGATCAGCTTGGACGAGATGTTGGCCGACTGCAGCCCCGGCATGACCAGGATGTTGGCCGGGCCGGTCAGGCGGCTGAACGGATAATATTTGGCCTGCATCTCATGGTTGAGCGCGACGTCGGGGCCCATTTCGCCTTCATATTCGAAGTCGGTCTCGAGCGTGTCGAGCAGCTTCACCGCGTCGCGCAGCTCTTCGATGTGCCGGCCCGGGCGGATTGCCGAAGGTCGTGTAGCTGATGAAGGCGACGCGCGGTTCCTGCCCCATGCGCCGGGCGAACGCCGCCGCGCGGATGGCGATGGCGGCAAGCTGCTCGGCGGTCGGCCGCTCGGTCACCGCCGTGTCGGCGATCAGCACGGTGCGGCCGCGGGCCGACATGACGTGGATGCCGAACGGAGTCGGGCCACCTTCGTCGTCGATCACCCAGCGGACCTGGCTCAGCGACTGGCTGAACGGGCGGGTGGTGCCGGTGATCATCGCATCGCCCTCGCCGAGCGCGAGCATCGCCGCGGCGAAGGTGTTGCGGTCCTGGTTGACCATCCGCTCGACCGCGCGGCGCAGCATGCCGTGGCGCTGATGCTTGGCGTAGATGATAGTCGACCGCCCGGCCGACCAGCGGCGAGTTGCGGCTGTTGAGCACCTCATAGCTTTTGGGATCGTCGACCCCGAGCTCCGCCAGCTTGTCGTAGACATCCTCGCGGCCGACCAGCACCGGCGTGCCGTAGCCGCCTTCCTTGAAGGCGATCGCGGCGCGCAGGACATTCGGCTCCTCGCCTTCGGCGAACAGCACGCGCTTGGGATTGGCCCTGGCCGCTTCATAGGCGAGGCTCAGCACCGAAGCGGTCGGGTTGAGCCGCGCGCGCAAGCGTGCTGGCGATAGGCGTCCATGTCGGCGATCGGCTTTTGCGCGACGCCGGTGTCCATCGCCGCCTTGGCGACGGCCGACGGCACGATTTCGATCAGCCGCGGGTCGAACGGCGCCGGGATGATGTAGTCGGGGCCGAAGCTGTGGCTGACGCCGCCATAGGCCGCGGCGACTTCCTCCGGCACCGGCTCGCGCGCCAGCTCGGCCAGCGCGTTGGCGGCGGCGATCTTCATCTCCTCGTTGATGCCGGTCGCGCGCACGTCGAGCGCGCCGCGGAAGATGAAGGGGAAGCCGAGGACGTTGTTGACCTGGTTGGGATAGTCCGACCGGCCGGTGGCGATGATCGCGTCGGGCCGCGCCTTCTTGGCTTCGGGCGGAGTGATTTCCGGGATCGGGATTGGCCATGGCGAAGATGATCGGCTTGGCGCCATCTCCTCGACCATTCGGGCTTCAGCGCGCCCGCCGCCGACAGGCCGAGGAACACGTCGGCGCCGTTCAGCGCCTCCGTCAAGGTGCGCGCGTCGGTCGTCGACCGCATGGGCGGACTTGAACTGGTCGAGGTCGGTCGCGGCCCTTGGTAGATGACGCCCTTGCGGTCGCACATGATGACATTGTCGTGCGCGCACGCCCATCGCCTTGATCAGCTCGGTGCAGGCAATCGCCGCCGCGCCGGCGCCGTTGACCACGACGTGGATGTCGCTGAACTTGCGATCGGTGAGGTAGCAGGCGTTGATCAGGCCGGCGGCGGTGATGATCGCGGTGCCATGCTGGTCGTCATGGAACACCGGGATGTTCATCCGCTCCTTGCAGCGCCTGCTCGATGAGGAAGCATTCGGGCGCGGCGATATCTTCAAGGTTGATGCCGCCGAAGCTCGGTCCGAGCAGCGCGACGCACTCGATGAAGCGCTGCGGGTCGGCGGTGTCGACCTCGATGTCGATCGAATCGACGTCGGCGAAGCGCTTGAACAGCACCGCCTTGCCTTCCATCACCGGCTTCGACGCCAGCGCGCCGAGATTGCCGAGGCCGAGAATGGCGGTGCCGTTGGAGATGACGGCGACCAGATTGCCCTTGGCGGTGAGATCATAGGCCTTGCCGGGATCGGCGGCGATCGCCTCGACCGGGACGGCGACGCCGGGCGAATAAGCGAGGCTGAGGTCGCGCTGCGTCGCCATCGGCTTGGAGGCGATGATCTCGATCTTGCCTGGCCGACCGCGGCTGTGGAAATCCAGCGCTTCGTCGCGCGTGAACTTGACGTTGCTCTCGCTCATTCTCTCTCCTGTTGGAGAGGGCTTTAACGACCTTTTGCGCAAAGAGTCACCCTCGCTTGGCGCAGCCTTTGCCGCTACGACTTTGCGGAATGGCTCGCAGCGACACGCCCCAGCAGACGCCGATGATGGCACAATATCATCGCCTCAAGGCCGAGGCGGGTGATGCCTTGCTATTCTATCGGATGGGCGATTTCTTCGAATTGTTCTTCGACGACGCCAAGGCGGCCGCGGCGTGCCTCGACATTGCGCTGACCAAACGCGGAGCGGATGGCGGCGAATCCGTGCCGATGTGCGGGGTGCCCGTCCATGCGGCGGAGAGCTATCTCGCCCGACTGATCCGAGCCGGCCATCGCGTCGCCATCGCCGAACAGATCGAAAGCCCTGCAGAGGCCCGCAAGGCGCGCGGATCGAAGGCGCTGGTCGAGCGCGCCATCATCCGCCTGGTCACGCCTGGAACCCTGACCGAGGAAACGCTGCTCGAATCGGCAGCGCCAACTGGCTCGCGGCAGTCGCTCGTGCGGGCGAGGAATGGGCGATCGCCGCCGCCGACATTTCGACCGGCCGGTTCGAGCTGGTCGCCTGCGGCGCCGGCGAGCTTGCAGGCCGAGCTGGCGCGCCTGTCGCCCGCCGAGGTCATCGCGGCCGACAAGGTGCCGGGTATTCGCCACGGTCGCGGGCAAGGGCGGGTTCGATAGCCAGGCCGGCGAGCGGGCGCTGAAAGAAAGATTTGGGGTCGCAACGCTCGACGGTTTCGGTGCGCCTGGCCGGGCCGAACTGGCGCAGCCGGCGGGCTGCTGGTCTATCTCGACGCCACCCAGAAGAATGCCGCGGCCTTTCTTGCCGCGCCGCGCCGGATCGCCCGGGCCGAGCATATGGCGATCGACCCGGCCACCCGCGACAGCCTGGAGATTTGCCGGACGCAGTCAGGCAGCGTTGCGGGAAGCCTGTTGGATTGCATCGACCGCTGCGTCACCGCGCCGGCCGCCGGCTGCTCGCCGCGGACCTTTCCGCGCCGCTGACCGATGTCCGCGCCATCGAAGCGCGGCTGGCGTTGGTGCAATGGCTGCACGACGAGCCGATCCGACGGGAGCGAACCCGCAACGCGCTGAAGGCCATGCCCGACATCGGCCGCGCGTTGGGCCGCCTCGTCGCCGGACGCGGCTAGCCCACGCGACCTTGCGCTGCTGCGCGACGGGCTTCAGGCCAGCGCCGCGCTCAAGGCAGAGCTGGAGGCCGAGCCGGACCGCCCCGACCTGCTTGCCGCGCTGCTGCCCGACCTAGGCGGCCATGCTGCGCTGACCGATCGGCTCAGCGCTGCGCTGGTGCGATTCGCCGCCGCTGGACGCCTCAAAGGGCGGCTACATCGCCGAAGGCTATGACGCGGCGCTCGACGCGCTTCGCTCCGCCAGCAGTGACGGCCGCCGCGCCATCGCCGCGCTGGAGGCGCGCTATCGCGAGGCGACCGGCGTTGCGACGCTGAAGATCCGTCACAACGCAGTTCTTGGCTATCACATCGAAGTCAGCGCGCGGCATGCCGACCGGCTGATGACGCCCGACTCGGGCTTTACCCATCGCCAGACGCTGGCCGGGGTCGTGCGCTTCAATTCGCCCGATCTCCATGCCGAAGCGAGCCGGGTGGTCGAGGCGGGCGCCCACGCGCTCGCCGCCGAGGCCGCCCATTTCGAAGAACTGTCTGCGCCTGGCGGTGGGCGCCGCTTCGCCGATCGCCGCCACCGCCGACGCCATCGCCCGGATCGACGTCGCCGCCAGCCATGCGACCCGCGCGGCCGAAGGCGGCTGGTGCCTGCCGCACCTGACCGAGCAGCCCTGCCTTGAGCTGGACGGCGGCGCGTCATCCGGTGGTCGAGCAAGCGCTGCGCGCTAGAGGGCGAGCGGTTCGTCGCCAATGACTGCGCGCTTGGGGCCCAGCGACCGGCTGTGGCTGATCACCGGCCCGAACATGGGCGGCAAGTCGACCTTCCTGCGTCAGGTGGCGATCGCGGCATTGCTCGCCCAGGCCGGCAGCTATGTCCCGGCGTCACGAGCGCCAAGATCGGGATCGTCGACCGGCTGTTCAGCCGGGTCGGCGCGGCCGACAATCTGGCCCGCGGCCGATCGACCTTCATGGTCGAGATGGTCGAGACCGCGGCGATCCTCGCCCAGGCGCACGCCCAACAGCCTCGTCATCCTCGACGAAATCGGTCGCGGCACCTCGACCTATGACGGGCTCGCCATCGCCTGGGCGGTGGTCGAGGCGATGCATGACCAGGTAAAGTCGCGGACGCTGTTCGCGACCCATTATCATGAGCTGACCCGGCTTGCGGACCGGTTGGACGCGCTGTCGCTCCACCACGTCCGCGCGCGCGAATGGAAGGGCGAGCTGGTGCTGCTGCACGAGGTTGGCGCCGGCCCGGCCGACCGCAGCTATGGCATTGCGGTCGCAAAGCTTGCCGGCCTGCCGCCGCTGGTCCTTGCCCGCGCGAAATCGGTCCTCGCCAAGCTAGAGGCCGGGCGCGATGCGACCGGAGGGATTGCCGCGGGACTCGACGACCTGCCCCTGTTCGCCAGCCAGCAGGTCGAGGGCCCCGCCGCCGACCCGCTGGCCGAAGCGCTGACCGCGCTGGATCCCGACGCCCTCACGCCGCGCGAGGCGCTTGAGGCGCTTTACGCGCTGAAGCGGCTCGCCGCCGACGGCTGATGAAACAGCCGCCGCGCTTTGCGCTGATCGACGACCGGCGCGCGATTATCGACCGGCGCGCCGTTGCCGATCAATTGAGCGCACTACCCGATCCCAAGTTACAGCGTGAGGCGACCCGGGTACTTCGAACCGCGCTCGACGCGGGGCGCGCCGAAATTGCCGGCCGGCTGGCGGCCGAGCCGGGACGCGGCCGCGTCATCGCCGCTTCATACGCATTCCTGTCCGACCAAATCGTCCGTCTCGGCTACGACCTGGTTGTCCAACGTCTCCTGCCGCCGCCAAGCGAGGTCGATGGGGATCGGATCTCCATCGTCGGGCTAGGTGGTACCGGGCGGGGCGAGATGGCGCCCTACAGCGATCTCGACCTCATGTTCCTCGTCTCAAGTCGCGGGTCCACCTGGTGCGACCAGGCGATTGAGACGCTGCTCTACATTTTGTGGGACCTGAAGCTGAAGGTCGGCCAGTCGGTGCGAACGGTCGATGAGGTGGTTGCCGCAGCCAAGGACGACATGACCATCCGCACCGCGCTGCTCGAAGGCCGCTGGCTATGGGGCGACGAGCAGCTTCACCTCGACGCGATGCGCCGCTTTCGCTCCGAGGTCGTTGCCAGCAGCGCGCGGGATTATGTCGCCGCCAAGCTCGCGGAGCGCGACGAGCGGCACCGCCGGATGGGTGACAGCCGCTACGTGGTCGAACCCAACGTCAAGGACGGCAAGGGCGGGCTTCGCGACCTCCATACCCTGTACTGGATCGGCCAGTATGTGTTCGGCGTCGAAAGCCCCGCCGAACTGGTCGACAAGGGGCTGTTCAGCGCCGCGGAATTCCGGCGTTTCGAGCGCGCAGAGCGGTTCTTCTGGTCGGTGCGCTGTCACCTGCACCTTGCAGCAGGCAGGGCCGAGGAGCGCCTGGGCTTCGACATGCAACGCCAGATCGCGGCGGCAATGCGCTACGCCGACCGGCCGGGAAAGTCGGCGGTCGAACGTTTCATGCAATTCTACTTCCTCAACGCGAAGACGGTTGGCGATCTCACCGGTCTGTTCCTGGCGCAGCTGGACGAGCAGATGGGCGAGCGCGGCCGCCGCTTCGCGCTTCCGACGTTCCGGCGACGGCCGAAGCGGCTCAATGGCTTCACGGTCGACCGGGGCCGGTTGTCGATCCCCAACGAGCGCTGGTTTTCCGATGACCCTGCGCGCCTGGTCGAGCTGTTTGCGCTGGTTGCCCGCGAGGGCATGGAAATTCATCCCAACGCGATGCGTGCCGCGTCTCGGGACGCGCGGCTGGTCGACCAGGTCCGCGACGATCCCCGTGCCAACGCCTTTTTCCTGGACGTGCTGACCGCCCACGAGAAGCCCGACGTGGCGCTCCGCTGGATGAACGAAGCCGGCGTGTTCGGCCGCTTCGTTCCCGACTTCGGCCGCGTCGTCGCCCAGATGCAGTTCGACATGTATCATCACTATACGGTCGACGAGCACTCGATCCGCGCGATCGGGCTATTGTCGCGGATCGAGCGGGGCGAACTGGCCGAGGACCATCCGCTATCGACCGCGCTGTTTCGCCAGATTGCATCGCGCCGGGTGCTCTATGTTGCCGTGCTTCTGCACGACATCGCCAAGGGCCGCGGCGGGGATCACAGCGAACTTGGCGCCGAAGTCGCGATGGAGCTGTGCCCGCGGTTCGGGCTTGATGAGGCCGAAACCGAGACCGTGGCCTGGCTGGTCCGCTACCACCTGCTGCTGTCCAACACCGCCTTTCGCCGCGACCTGACCGACCCCAAGACGGTCGAGGATTTCGTCGCCAAGGTGCAAAGTCCGGAGCGGCTTCGACTGCTCCTGATGCTTACCGTGGTCGATATTCGAGCGGTCGGCCCAACCACCTGGACCGACTGGAAGCGGCGCCTGCTCCGATCGCTGTTCGACGCAGCCGAGGAGCGATTGCGGCTGGGTCACAAGCAGCGAGGCAGGGCCGAACAGGTCGCCGCCCGCCAGAAGGAACTCACCGATGTCCTGCCGTGGAAGGCGTCGGCCGCGCGAGCCCACGTCCGGCGGCTACCGGACAGCTATTGGCTGGCCGAGCCCCATGAGTGGCAGCTTGCCAACGCGCTCCAGGTAGCAGCGGCCGAGACTCATTTTGGCGATCCCGAGCCATCGGTGGTTGCCCAGCCCGATCCGACGTCGGGCACTACCCGAATTTCGGTCTTTGCTCCTGACCGCCCAGGCCTTTTCTATCGGATTGCGGCGGCGCTCAGCGGGGCCGGGGCATCGATTGTCGATGCCCGGATCCACACCACCCGCGATGGGATGGCGCTCGACAATCTGCTGGTCACCGATGGTAGGGGCAAGGCCTATGACGACGCGCGGCTGCGCAAGCGCCTTGCTGCCGCTGTCGAAAAGGCGCTTCGCTCCCAGGCTGAGCCGCCGCTTCCAAAATCCGAAAACCTGCCCGTTAGGGAACGTGCATTCGCAGTGGCGCCGCGCGTTCTCATTTCCGACAAGGCGTCGTCAAGAACCACGGTCGTGGAGGTCAATGCGCGCGATCGGCCCGGCCTGCTTGCCCGTCTTACCCATGTCATCCACTCGGCTGGCCATCAGCTTCATTCCGCGCACATCGCTACCTATGGGGAGCGTGCCGTCGACGTATTCTACCTGACCTCTGCAACGGGCGGGAAGCTGTCGGAAGGGGATGCCGTTAGCTTGCGCGAATCTCTCCTCGGCGCTGCGAGCTCCGACGGTTGATCTAACGTAAAAAGGGCCCCGCCGAATGGCGAGGCCCTCCTTGACTGGTGGCAACTGCCTTAGCCGCGTTCCGGCTCCGGCGGCGGCGGCGGCGGCGGAGGTGGCGGAGGCGGAGGCGGACAGCTGTCCGTCGCCAGGATCACCGAGCCGTCCGGGCAAGTCTGCGTCGCAGGTGGCGGCGGCGGTGGCGGCGGGGGCGGCGGAAGCTCCGGCGCGGGCGGCGGCGCAGCAAACTTGCCGCGAAGCGTCAGGCCGAAAGTCCGCGGTTCGCCGAGGAATGCGCCGAACAGCTGGGTCGAACGCGGGTAGAAGCCGTACCGCACGCCGCGCTCTGTGCCCGAACCTTGCAGCGGCGCGTCAAACGCGACCTGCATGAAGTCCTTGTTGAACAGGTTCTGCGCCCACAGTTCGACGGCCCAGACATCGTTGGGCCCGCGCAAGCCCAGACGGGCGTTGAACACGGTGAACGAGCCCTGCGTCTTCTCCAGGTCGAGGTCCGAGCCGGTGTTGAACTGGCTCATGTAGCGGACGTCGGCGTAGACCAGGCCGGTCATGCCGCTACCACCGATCGGCGGAGTCCAAGTCACCGAGCTGGTGGCAGTCCACTCGTTGGAGTTGGACAGGCGGCGGCCCGGAAGCTGGAACAGCGCGTTCGTCAGCGGCCGGCCGTCGGCACCTACGAGATTATTGCGATAGCGGGTGCTCGCAAAGACCATGCCCGCATTCCAGCTCACGTTGGGCAATGGCCGGGTGAAAGCCTCGATCTCGATACCACGGCTCTTGACGCCTGCCTGGGTATCGCCGTCGCATGCGCCGGTGAACGGATTATTGTCCTGATCGAGGCCGAGCAGCCCCTTCTTACAGCTGTTGATGTTCTCGACCACGAAGTTGAGGCCGTTGAACGTGTTTAGCTGGAAGTTACGGAAAAGCTGGCGGAATACGGCAACGTTCAAGTCGAAGCCCCGGCCATTATACTTGGCGCCAAGTTCGAACGCGTCGTTGATTTCCGGCTTGAACTCCAGATCGCCGAGCGATGCGGCCTTGCCCTGGCAGTTGAACTGTCCGGCCGTCAGGCAGATCGAACCGTTACCGGAAATGGGATCGGCACCCACCGGCGCCGCAGTCGTATTGCTGCGCCACAGGGCCGAGCGGTCGAGGTTGAAGCCGCCGGCCTTATAACCGCGCGAATAGCTGATGTAGGTCAGCACGGAATCGACCGGCTTCCAGCTGAGCACCACCGTGCCGGACACCTTTCCTTCGGTCTTGGTATCCGAATCCGTGAAGAGGCCGCCTGGCGTGCTTGGCGAGACGCAGGGGATCGTCTGCAGGGAGGCCAATGCTCCGCCGGCGAAGAAGGTGCAGAGCGCGTTATTGTCAAGAAGCTCTGCCTTCAGATCCTTCTTTTCATGCGTGTAGCGCGCACCGACCGTCAGGCTGATGGTGTCGGTGATGTCGAAGATGTTGTGGGTGAACAGCGCCCAGTTGTTGCTGGTCTGCTTATAGGTGTCGTCGATCGCGGCGCCGTTGAGGGTCTGGCCAGGGAAGCCGAACGCCGTCGCTAAGTTGGAGAAGCCGCTGTTGTTGAAGACCGGCGCAGCGAAAACTCCAAGTCGCGCAAAGGCCGACAGCACGGGCTGCTGAGCGGCCGGCAGGAAAGGCAGAACCGCTCCCGCGACGGCCGGGTTGAAGCAGGTCGGCATTGGCCGGATTGACCAGCGCCGCCTGTCCGGTGGCTGTGGCAAAGTTTGCGGCTACCAGGCAGTTGCCGAACTGCGCATAATCGTCGCCATAAGCCAGGTTGTCGTCGACCCGCAGCTTCTCGTTGGCGTAGTAACCGCCGACAAGCCAGTCGAGCTTGCCGCCGAACGCTTCGCCCTGGAGCCGCAGTTCCTGCGTGAAGGTCTTGAAGCGGTTGAACGCGGTTCCGTCGTCATCGCGGAACAGGATGTCGAGATTGTTGAAGTCGGCGTCCTGGCCGCGGATATATTTATTGTAGCGATAGGCGCTGATCGAGGTCAGCTCGGCCCATCCCATATCGTAGATCAGCTCGCCCGAGACGCCATAATCCTTGACGTCCGACCGGTAGGTCCGGCCTGGCGTGATCGAGACGTCGCGATCGAACGGATCGTCGTTGATGATGGCGCCAAGGCCGCGCTCGATTGCGGCGATCGACGAGGGCAATTCTCCGCCGGCCAGCGTAAAATCATGCGCCGGGAGGTAAGGGGCCGCGCAGCATTCCTCGTTGCGCTTGGCATAGTCGGCAACCAGGCGGAACGACAGATCGCTCGACGGTTCGAACAACAGCTGTCCGCGAAGGAGCCAGCGGTCGCGGTTGTTGACGTCGCGGCCGGAGATGTCGTCCTCGAGGAAGCCGTCGCGCTTCATCCACACGCCGTCGATCCGCGCGGCAATGGTGTCGCTGAGGCCGCCCGTGGCGTAGGCCTCGGCGCGCCGCAGGTCATAGTTGCCAATCGTCAACTCGCCGCCCACTTCGGTCTTGAAGCGGGGCTTGGCGGTGATGATCGAGATGAGGCCCGCTGAGGCGTTGCGCCCGAACAGCGTGCCCTGGGGACCGCGCAGCACTTCGATGCGGTCGAGCGCGCCAAGCTCGGTCAGGCCCACGCCCGTGCGCGAACGGTAGACGCCGTCGATGAACACCGCGACCGAGCTTTCCAGGCCGGGGTTGTCGCCGACCGTGCCGACGCCGCGAATACGGGCGACGCCCGCACCGGCTTCGGACGAGGTCGAGGAAACGAGCAGCGATGGGCTGACCTGGATCAGCTGGCGAATGTCGCTGGCGCCGGAATTCTGGAGCGTCTCGGCCGTGACCGCGGACACTGCGAGCGGAACGTCCGACAGTGCCTCGTTACGGCGGGTGGCGGTGACGACGATTTCGCTGGTGTCGCCCTGGGCCCGGGCGTTGGCCGCCGGCTGCTCAACCGCGGCTGCATCGACAGAGCCGGTATCCTGCTGGGCGGTGTCAGGTGGGGTCTCTTGCGCATAAGCCGGCATCGAAATCGCTGCTAGGCCAGCCGAGAGCAGCCACATGGACTTGCGCATCTTATATCCTCCCCGTTTAACTTTTTTAGTTTGGGTTAGGATTAGTCGAAGGGGGGGCGGCTGCAAAGCGAGCGGCCCGATTTGCGCACCAAATGCGGCCCACTTGCGACAGAAATGTCACATGTCGCAGCGCAACATGAAAAAGGCGCGGCTGCCGTAGGGGCAAGCCGCGCCTGTTTTAACCTTGGTGGTTCGCCTCGTTACTTGGGCGCAATCACCATCAGCATTTGCCGGCCTTCCATGCGCGGATGCTGCTCGATCTTGGCCTTTTCGGCTGTGTCCTCGGCAACCCGCTGGAGCACTGCCATCCCGAGTTGGTTATGCGCCATTTCGCGGCCGCGGAAGCGCAGGGTGAGCTTCACCTTGTCGCCTTCCTCGAGGAACTCGAAGACCTTGCGCATCTTCACCTGATAGTCGTGGTCGTCGATGTTCGGACGCATCTTGATCTCTTTGATCTCCTGCGTCTTCTGGCGCTTGCGCTGCTCGTTGGCCTTCTTCTGGGCCTCATATTTGATAGCGGCCGATGTCGAGGAACTTGGCGACGGGCGGATCGGCGCCCGGGCTGATCTCGACCAGGTCGAGTCCTACTTCCTGCGCCTGTTCGAAGGCTTCGCGCGTATACATCACGCCCAGATTTTCGCCATTTTCGTCGATCACTCGCACCTTGGGTGCCTGAATGAACTGATTGTAGCGAGGGCCGGTCATCGTCGGCGGCGCCATGGAGCGGCGCGGATTGGGCGGTGGTATAGCTTCGTCTCCTAGAGTCGTTGGTTCAGGAGCGCGAGTTAGGGCTTTCGGACCACAATGAAAAGGGCAAGCGGCCTGAACCGCCCGATTTTCGCTATCCGACGAAGTGGCGAGGCCCCGGAGATCGTCATTTGAGGTCGGGCGGGACCGCTTCGGCAGCGAACAGCGAAACCGCCTCATCAAGGCTAATGATCTTCTGATGCTCGTCGGAGCCCAGTCGGCGGACGGCGACGGTCCCCTCCTCCGCCTCGCGCTTGCCGACCACCAGCAGCAGCGGGACCTTGGCCAGCGAGTGCTCGCGGACCTTGTAGTTGATCTTCTCGTTGCGAAGGTCGGCCTCTACGCGAAGGCCCGCGGCCTGGAGCCTGGCGAGCACTACCTTCGCATAATCGTCCGCGTCGGACACGATTGTGGCTACGACCGCCTGCACCGGCGCCAGCCACAGCGGGAATTTGCCGGCATGATGTTCGATCAAGATGCCGATGAACCGCTCGAAGGTGCCGAGAATGGCGCGGTGGAGCATGACCGGCCGGTGCCGCTGGCCGTCTTCGCCGATATAGGTCGCGTCAAGCCGCTCGGGCAGCACCGTGTCGGTCTGCATGGTCCCGCACCTGCCAGGTCCGTCCGATGGCGTCGGTCAGGTGGAATTCGAGCTTCGGCGCATAGAAGGCGCCCTCGCCCGGCAGTTCCTCCCAGCCGAACTCCGCCGTGGCGCGTCCCGTCGCCGCCACCGCATCGCGCAGGCCCTGTTCGGCCCAGTCCCACATCTCGTCGCTGCCGAACCGCTTGTCGGGGCGGAGCGCGAGCTTGATCGCATAGCTGTCGAAGCCGAGATCCTTGTAGATGCCGTCGAGCAGGTCGCAGAACAGCCTGACTTCTTCGACCAGCTGGTCGTCGCGGCAGAAGATGTGGGCATCGTCCTGCGTGAACTGGCGGACGCGCATGATGCCGTGAAGCGCGCCATGCGGCTCGTTACGATGGCAGCAACCGAACTCGGCCAGCCTGAGCGGCAGGTCGCGATAGCAAGTGATGCCCTGCTTGAACACCTGGACATGGGCCGGGCAGTTCATCGGCTTAAGCGCCATCCAGTCGCTTGCCCCGCTGATGACCGGGCCTTCCTCCTCGGTATTGGGCACCTCGTCGGGCACGACGAACATATTCTCGCGATATTTGCCCCAATGGCCGGACTGCTCCCACTGGCGTGCATCCATCAGCTGCGGGGTCTTGATCTCGTTATAGCCGGCGGCGTCGAGCTTGCGCCGCATATAGGCCTCGAGCTGGCGCCAGATGACGAAGCCGTTGGGGTGCCAGAAGACGCTGCCATGCGCTTCGGCCTGGAGGTGGAACAGGTCCATCTCCCGCCCGATCTTGCGATGATCGCGCTTGGCCGCTTCCTCCAGCCGGACCAGATGCTCGGCCAGCTGCTTCTTGTTGAGCCAGGCGGTACCGTAGATGCGCGACAGCATCGGGTTGTTCTGGTCGCCGCGCCAATAAGCGCCCGACACATGGGTCAGCTTGAACGCCTGCGGGTCGAGCTTGCCGGTCGAGGCAAGATGCGGCCCTCGGCAAAGGTCGATCCAGGCATCGTTCGCCCTGACCGGAGCGATACATGGTGATCGGCTCGCCCTCGGGCAGCTCCATCACCCATTCGGCCTTGAACCGCTCGCCCTGGCGTTCGAACAGCGCGCGCACGTCCTCGCGCTGCCACACTTCGCGGACCAGCGGCTCGTCGGCGGCGATGATCCGCCGCATTTCCTCCTCGATCGCCGGCAGGTCCTCGTCGGTGAAGGGTCCGCGATCGGGCGCGGGGGCGAAATCGTAATAAAAGCCGTCGTCGGTCGCCGGGCCGAAGGTGATCTGGGTGCCCGGATAGAGCTTCTGCACCGCCTCGGCGAGGACATGGGCGAAGTCGTGCCGGACCAGCTCGAGCGCATCCTTCTCGTCCCGCGAGGTGACCAGCGCCAGATTGGAGTCGCCCTCGAACGGGCGATTGAGGTCGCGCAATTCCCCATCGATCTTCGCCGCCAGCGCGGCCTTGGCCAGGCCAGGCCCGATCGCGGCGGCCACATCCGCGGGGGTCGACCCCTCGGGCATCTCGCGCACGGAACCGTCGGGAAGCTTGATCTTGAACATCTCGGACATGGGATGGCCTCTAGCGGGGACTCCTTGCTCTCTCAACCGCTTCCCTTCCCGGCGCATGGCGCTAGGGAGGGCCGATGCAGAACCCCGACATAACTCCCGCCCCACTTGCCTACTTCGATCCCGGTGACGGGCGCCGAATTGCCTATCGCCTCCGTGCGCCCGGGCCGAACGAGCCAACGGTGTTGTTCCTGCCCGGCTACGCATCCGACATGGAGGGCGCCAAGGCAGAGGCGATCGACGCCTATTGTGCGACTGCGGAAGCTCGGCTGCCTGCGGCTCGATTATTCGGGCACGGGTTCGAGTGGCGGGAGATTTCGCCGACGGCACGCTGGCCCGCTGGCTGGAAGAAGTGCTGGCCGCAATCGACCTGCTGACCGAAGGGCCGCTGATCATTGCCGGCTCGTCGATGGGCGGCTGGCTGGCGCTGCACGCCGCGATGCAGCCGTCCCGCAGCGGGTGAAGGCGCTGCTCGGCATCGCCGCCGCGCCCGACTTCACCGACTGGGGTTTCGTCCAGGAAGAAGTCGATGCGATGCGTCGCGACGGCAAGCTGGAGCGCGCCAATCCCTATGGCCCCGAGCCGTCCGTGACCTGGCTGGGCTTTTGGGAATCGGGCGCCGGCGCACCGCCTGCTTGTACAATCCGATCGACCTCATCATCCCGATCCGGCTGGTCCACGGCGAGCAGGACGCGGAGGTGCCGATGGGCGTTCCGATCAAGCTGATGGCCGACCTGCGTTCATCCGATGTCCAGCTTCGACTGGTCAAAGGGGCTGGCCATCGCCTGAGCGAGCCGCATGAGATCCACGCGATCCTGGTCGAGCTCCATGGCCTTGTGGAGCGAATTGCATGATCTTCTTCCTTGCCGCTGCACTTGGCCGAACAACCGGCCCAGCCGGCATTGCCCTACCCCAAGGCGGACATCATCAATTGTCCCGTAACCGATGACGTCGACAGCCAACTTTGCCGGGCGGTCGAGGCCAACAAGCAGGCCGCTTCGCGGAGGGCGCCGCGCTGTTCGAGCAGGCGGCGGTCAAGTTGGCGGAGAGCAACCCGATCCGGCGCGTGACCAGGCACTGGCCGCAGCCGGCAATATGTGGATCGCGGCGGGCCAGCCGGGCAAGGCGGCACTGGCGCTCGACAAGGCACTGGCCGGCACGGGCCTCCAGGCCGAACAGCATGGCCTGGCGCTGCTCGATCGCGCCCGGGCGGCCGAAGCGCAGGGCGATCTCAAGATCGCCCGCGCCAAGGTGACAGAGGCCGCCAAGACGATCAGCGAAGACCCCTATCTCTGGTTCTTCTCCGCCGCGCTCGCCATTCGCGAGGAGGATATTCCGACCGCCAAGTCGTCGATCAACCGGGCGCTCGCAATGGTTCCCGACTCGCCCGAAGTGCTGTTCGAAGCAGGTCATGTCGCCAAGGCGGCCGGCGAAGACGCCCAGGCCCGCGACTATTGGACGAAAGCGGTCGCGGCCGACCCGAATGGGCCGGCCGGAAAGGCGGCGCGGGAAGCGCTCAGCATGACCGACGCGCCGCTCACCGTCACCAACCAGGTCGCGACCCGGCCCGATGGCGACGGCGAGGGCGGCAAGGGCGAATAGGATCAGCCGGCGTCGATGTCGTAATCGACCGTCGTCACCACCCTGACCTTCTGGAGAGGCGATCCGGAGCCACCCGATCCGCCTTCTTCGTCGCTGTCGCCATCGCGCGGGCCGACCGAGAAATAGCCCTGGCTCGCGCTCTTGATCGCTCCGACGCCGGCGCCGCTGTCCTTGGCGAATTGCTCCGCGTTGCGGCGCGCCGCCTGGTTCGCTTCGGCGATCATTGCCGGCTTGATGCTGTTCAATTTGGTAAAGCTGTAGACGACATCGCTTGAACTCATCGGCACGCCGGCGCGGATCAACTCCGCCTGGCGCGCATAGGCGCTTTGTACGTCCATCACCTCACGGCTCTTCAGCTGCAGCGATCGACTGACCGTCACCCGATCGGATTTGCGGTCCTCGTCATAACGCTGGCTGACGCTGATCCCGGTGTCGCGGATTTCGTCCGGCTTGAACCCGGCGTTGCGGAAGAATTGCCGCACTGCTGACGCCTGGCGATCGACGGTTTGCTGGACCGGGGCCAGCGTGTCGCCTTCCTCCGAAAAGCTGATGTTCCAGGTGGCGAGGTCGGCAACCACGTCGCGCTCCGACACGCCGCGTACGCTGACCGATCGGTCAGCCATTTTCGCCCGGCGCAATCCATCGCCGAGCAAATAGCCGCTACCCACCATGGCAATCGAAAAAATACCCACCGCGCCCAATAAGGCGGCGCGGTCGCCTTGAAATCGCTCGAACATGGAACGACTCTCTCGGTTCGTCGTCTCGATTGACGGCCACCGGCACGATTGCCGGTCACGACCGTCGACGAACCGTGCATATATAGCGATGAACGGAGCAAAGCCGAAATGAAATTTCTCCATTCCATGCTTCGCGTTTCCGATCCCGAAGCCACTGTTGCATTCTTTCAACTGCTGGGACTTGAGGAGCGGCGTCGAATGGACGTGCCGGAAGGCAAATATACGCTGATCTTCATGGGCGTACCCGGCGACGAGGGCGGCGAGGTCGAACTTACCCACAATTGGGAAGAGGCGGGCTACGCGGGCGGCCGCAATTTCGGCCACCTCGCCTATCGGGTCGACGATATCTATTCCACCTGCCAGCGGCTGATGGATGGCGGAGTCACCATCAACCGTCCGCCCCGCGACGGGCATATGGCGTTTGTTCGGTCGCCGGATGGAATTTCGGTCGAACTACTGCAAAAAGGTCACCTCGAGCCCGCCGAACCCTGGGCGTCGATGCCCAACACCGGGAGCTGGTAATGGCCTCTCCACTTGAAATCGTCGCCGTGCCGGCCTTCGCCGACAATTACCTCTGGCTAGTCCATGACGAGGAAAGCGGAGAGACCGCGGTGGTCGATCCCGGCGACCCGACCCCCGTGCTGGCGGAGGCTGACAGGCGCGGCTGGCGCATCACGACCATCATCAACACTCATTGGCACCCGGATCACACCGGCGGGAACCTGGCGATCAAGGAGGCGACCGGGGCGAGAATCATCGGCCCGGCCGGCGAGAATGGCCGGGTGCCGGGGCTGGACCAGGCGATCGGCGAAGGCGACCGCATCCGCATTGGCGCGCATGAAGCGGAGGTATGGGAAGTCCCCGGCCATACGATCGGCCATATCGCCTATATCTTTCGCGACGATGGGGTGGCGTTTGTTGGTGACACAATGTTCGCCATGGGCTGCGGTCGCCTGTTCGAGGGAAGCGCCGAGCAAATGCATCACTCGCTCAAGCGCCTTGCCGAGCTTCCGCCCGAAACCCGGCTCTTTTGCGCTCACGAATATACGCTGGCCAATGCCAGGTTTGCCGCGCACGCCTTTCCCGAGAGCAAGGAGATTTCCGATCGGCTCCGTCTGGTAGAGCAGGAGCGGGCGGCTGATCGACCGACTGTTCCCACGACAGTGGCGGCGGAGCGAGCGACCAACCCATTCCTGCTCGCACGCGACGTCGAACAATTCGCGGATTTGCGCCGCGCGAAGGACAATTATCGTTCGGCCTAAGTTCAGGCTGGTGCGTTTACAAAAGCCGAACGAACCAAGGAGAGTCGCTATGAAGCTTCGAATCTCCACCTTGATCTTGCTCGGCGGCACCGTCGCTGCCCTGTCCATTGCATCCCTGCCGGCCCAGGAATCGCCAAGTCCCAAGGCGGCGCAGAAGCTTGCCCAGTCGCTTCAAGGCCGCACGCCGGGGCCAAGCGTGCCATGCATTGCCAACATGCGCGGTGGTGCCAAGATGAGCGTGATCGACGATACGACCATATTGTTCCAAGAAGGAAACACGATTTACGTCCAAAAGCCGGCGGGCGGATGCCCTAGTCTCGGCAATGGGCGCTACGCGCTGGTCAAGCGCCAGGTAGGCTCCACGCGATATTGCGAAGGCGACATCGGCGAGGTCATCGACCCCGTGTCCGGTTTCTATGCGGGAAGCTGCATATTTGGCCCATTTGTTCCTTATCGGAAGGCGGGTTGACGGCTAGTCGTTGGGAAGGGCGCATTATATTAGGCCGGCATCCTCTCTGACCATCGCGCCAATCTTGCCCAAGGAGAGCCTTCATGAATCTGCGCACTTCCATTCTCGTCGCCGTAAGCGGGGCCGCGCTGCTCGGGTCTTGCGCCTCGACGTCGGGTCAGGAAACCCGCAGTCCCAAGGCCCAAAAGGAACTGGACGAGGCATTGGCTGGCCGAACGGCGGGCGCTCCCGTCAGTTGCCTGCCCAACTGGCGCTCGAACGACATGCAGATCATTGACGACAATACGATCCTGTTCCGAGATGGAGGCACCGTCTACGTCCAGAACCCGCGCGGGGGCTGCAGCGGGCTGGGATCCGGCCGCTACACGCTCGTCACCCGCCCATTCGGTACCAGCCAGCTGTGCAGCGGCGACATCAACCGCGTCGTCGACCTCAGTACGGGAATGGGTGGCGGGTCCTGCGTGTTCAGCCCGTTCATACCCTATACCAAGCCGAATTGAGCCTTAGCGCTTGTACAAGGCCTCCAGCCGCTCGCCATAATTCGTGCCGGATGATGTGACGGCGGATCTTCATCGACGGGGTCAGTTGGTCATTCTCGACCGTAAAGGGCTCGTCGGCGAGGATGAAGCGGCGCACTTTTTCAATGACGGATAGTTCGGCATTGACCCGGTCGACGGCCTTCGACAGCGCCTTCGTTATGGCCGCCTGGTCGCCATCGAACCGTTTCATTTCCTCGGGATCCGGAACAAGCAGCGCGACGAGGTGCGGCTGGCGGTCGCCGTAAACCATCGCCTGCAGGATTTCGGGCTGCAAGGTCAGCATCCCCTCGACCCGCTGCGGCGAGACATTGTCGCCCTTGTCGTTGACGATCAGGTCCTTCTTGCGATCGGTGATGACGATCCGGCCGTTGTCGTCGAGATGGCCGACATCGCCGGTTGCCAGCCAGCCGTCCTGAAGCACCCGCGCGCTTTCGTCGGGGTTGCGCCAATAGCCCTGCATCACGCCTTCGCCGCGAACCATGATCTCGCCGTCTGTCGGCGATGCGGACCTCGGTGTTGCAGCAGCGGCGGGCCGACCGTTTCCATCCGGATGCCGGCGCTTGGGCCGGTTGCAGCTGATCACCGGGCCGGCCTCGGTCTGGCCATAGCCCTGCAGCATCGGCAGCCCCATCGCCTGGAAGAACAAGCCGACGTCGGGATTGAGCGGCGCACCGCCCGACACCATCGCCTTCATCCGCCCGCCGAACTTGCGGCGCACCTTCTTGCGCAGCGTCAGCGACAATATGCCGTTCATCGGCAGGTCCCACGGCACCGAGCGTGCCGGCATAGCGCTTGGTTTCGATCGATAGGGCGCGGCTCATCAGATAGGCGGGGAGGCCGCCGTCTTTTTCGACCTGCTTCATGATCTTGGCGCGCAGCATTTCGAACAGGCGCGGCACGACGACCATGATCGTCGGCCGGACCTCCTCGATGTTGGCGGCAAGCTTCTCGAGGCTTTCGGCGTAATAAATCTGCCCGCCCAGCGCGATCGGGAAATGCTGTCCGCCCGATATGTTCATAGGCGTGGCTGGCCGGCAGGAAGGACAGGAAGACTTCGTCGTCCCAGCCGAAATCATTGGCGATGACGTCGATGCAGCCTTCGACATTGTGCAGGATCATGCCGTGATGCTGCATCACGCCGCGCGGCGCGCCGCCGGTGCCGCTGGTGTAGATGATGCAGGCGAGATCGTCGCGCTTGACCTCGGCCATGCGCTGTTCCAGCGCGCCGATGTCGGAGCCGCCGGAGATCAGGTCCTTCCAATGATGGAATGGCGCGACGTCGGGCGACTGGCCGGTGATGATGTCGTCGATCGAGATGATGTGCTTGCATTCCGAAGCGAACAGCACCGCCGGAACCAGCGTCCGCGCCAGCTTCTGGGTCGACACGATCACCGCGCTCGCCTCTGAATTGGCGAGGATGTGCTGGTGATCGCGGGTGGTATTGGTGGTGTAGGTCGGGACGGTAACGCAGCCCGCGGCCATGATGCCGAGGTCGGCGATCAGCCATTCGGGGCGGTTTTCGCTGACCAGCATGACCCGGTCGCCGGGCTTGAGACCGATGCGCTTCAGGCTGTCGGCCAGCGCCGCGACCTGGCGCGCGGCCTCGGCATAGCTGATCGATTGCCATTGCCCTTCGATCTTCTTCCACAGGAACGGCTGGTCGCGCTTTTCCCGGGCGCGGGTCAGGAACATGGTGACGAGGTTGGGGAAATGTTCGAGCTGCTTCGGCCATGCGTATCCTCTCCGACCGCACTGCCGGTCGTTTGCACTTCTTAGCCGATTAGCCGCATTGGCCAGCAGCGCGACCAGCGGCGGTTGGACGCCAGCGGGGGCCCGCGCTAGGTCAGCCGCCATGTCACTCGTTCAGCCGCTTGCTCATCGCCCTCTCCACTGCCCTGCTCGCCACCTGCGCGCCGCCGCTTCCACCGGCCAGCGTCGCGGCCCCGGTCGAGGCGCAAGCCTTCGTCATCGCGGCCAATCCGCTGGCGGCCAATGCTGGCACTGGAGGTGCTGCGGCGCGGCGGCAGCGCAGTGGATGCGGCGATTGCAGTGCAGGCCATGCTGTCACTAGTCGAGCCGCAAAGCTCGGGCATCGGCGGTGGCGCGTTCATGAATTACTATGACGCCGCTTCCCGCAAGAGCTCATGATTTACGACGGCCGCGAGGTTGCACCGGCCCAGGCAACACCGGGCATGTTCCTCGGGCCGGGCGGCAAGCCGTTGCCGTTCGACGCGGCGGTGTTGAGCGGCCGGGCTACCGGCGTGCCCGGTGCGGTCAAGATGCTGGCGACTGGCTCATCAGGAGCATGGCAAGCTGGCGTGGCAGCAGCTTGTTCGGTGCGGCCGAACGGACCGCGGACGAAGGCTTCATCGTCAGCCCTCGGCTCGACCGAATGATCCACGCCGATTTCGCCGAGAATCGCGCGCCCGATGTAATTGCCTATTTCTCCAAGCCGGACGGCACGCTTGCTCAATGCCGGCGACCGGCTGGTGAACAACCCGCTATGCCGCCTTCCTCCGCCGGCTGGCCGCGCCAGGGCCCAGCGGCACTTTATGCCGGCGAGACCGCAGCGCGGATCGTGGCCCGGACCCGCGCCGCACCGCTGGGCGGGTCGATGACCATGGCCGACCTCGCCAACTACCGGCCGGTCAAGCGCGAGGCACTGTGCCGCCCCTATCGCATCTACCTGGCCTGCGTCCCGCCGCCGCCGTCGAGCGGCGTCGGCCTGCTGCAGCTGCTGATGCTGCTCGAGCGGACCGACATCGCATCGCGCGCGGGCCGAGCGACCCACAGGCCTGGTTCCTGTTCGCCGAGGCCAGCCGCATCATGTACGCCGACCGCGACCGCTATGTCGGCGATCCGGCGTTCGTGAATGTGCCAGTCGAAGGGCTGCTCGACGCCCGGCTTATGTCGCCGAGCGGGCGAGACTGATCGGCGCATCCGTCGGCCCGCCGCCAGTAGCCGGCAAGCCCGCCGGAGCCGTGGTGGCAGGCGCCGACCGAACCCATGAGCCGACCGGAACTTCGCACTTCATCATCCGCGATGCGGCCGGCAACGTCGTGTCGATGACCACCACGGTCGAATCGCATCTTCGGCATCCGGCCGGATGGTCGACGGCTTTTTCCTCAACAACCAGATGACCGACTTCTCCTTCTCGCCGGTCGATGCCGAGGGCCGGCCGGCCGCCAATGCAGTTGCGCCGGGCAAGCGTCCCGCGCTCGTCGATGACCCCGCTGATCCTGCTTGACGGCGATCGGCGCTTCGCCGGCGCGTTCGGGTCGGCCGGCGGCAATGCGATCCTCGCTTATGTCGCCAAGTCGATGGTCGCAGCGATCGACTGGAGCATGTCGATGCAGCAGGCGCTGGCGGCGCCCAACCTGGTCGCACGCGGCACGTAACTTCAACGGCGAGGTGACCAAATTCACGTCCCGAGATGCTGGCCGCGCTTAAGGCAAAGGGCATCGACCTCAAGCCCGGGCAGGGCGAGGACAGCGGCGTGCATGGCGGTGATGATCCGCGATGGCCGGGTCGATGGCGGCTACGACCCGCGGCGCGAAGGCGTGGTACTGCTGCTGAGCCGCTAACCCGCGTCGCTGCCTACCGCCTCGGACAATGTTCGCCATCTGGCTCACGCCGAGCAGGGCCCGCAACTCTTCGGCGATACGGCGGGCGATGCCTGGCCCTTCATAGACCATCGCCGAATAGAGCTGGACCAGGCTGACGCCCCGGCGGTGATCCGCTCCCACGCGTCATCGGCCGTTCTCGATCCCGCCGGCGGCAATCAGCGGCATCTGCCCGCCCGACGCGGCGCGGAACTTGCGAAGCTGTTCGAGCGCCAGCGCCTTTAGCGGCCGGCCCGAGAGACCGCCCGTTTCGTTGGCGTAAGGCGACATCAGTGGCGGTCGCGAAATCGTGGTGTTCGACACGATCAGCGCGTCGATGCCGATGGTCGATCGGCGGCGCGAACGATCCGCTCATGATCACCCGTTTCAAGGTCCGGTGCGACCTTGAGGAAGACGGGAACTGCCGGCTGTGCGTGCGTCGCGCACCGCAGCAAGCAACTCGACGAGTTCGCCACCGGCCTGCAGATTCCGGAGGCCCGGCGTGTTGGGCGAACTGATGTTGACCGTCAGATAATCGGCCACCGGGCTCATCGCTTGCGAACGCCGGCCACATAATCGGCAATGCGGTCGGCGCTATCCTTGTTGGCGCCGATGTTGACCCCGACGATGCCGCGCCGCTCGCGCTTCCTGAGCCGATCGAGCGCTGCCGCCTGGCCCGCGATTGTTGAACCCCATGCGGTTGATCACCGCCCGGTCTTCGCTTCAGCCGGAACAGACGCGGCCTCGCATTCCCTGCCTGCGGCTTGGGCGTCAGCGTCCCTACCTCGACGAAGCCGAAGCCAAGGCCGAGCATCGCGTCGGGCACCTCGGCATCCTTGTCGAATCCGGCAGCCAACCCAACCGGCGAAGGAAAGCGCAAGCCCGGCCACCTCGCTCGCCAATTCTGGCGCAAAGTCAGGCAGCGGCAGACTGGGCGCCAGCGACAATGCGCTTATCGTCGCCCGATGCGCGGTCTCGGCATCGAGAGCGAAAGCGAAGGGTCGAAGGAGTTTGTATAGCGCCATCGTTTCCGTCGTTTGTCGAAAATCTGTCATGCCGGGCTTGATCCGGCATCCTCCTTTCCCTTGAAGTAACGCAGACCCCGGCTCAAGGCCGGGGAGACAAATTTCCAAAAGAGGATGTCGCCTTGATCCGTTCCGCCCTGCTTGCTTCGACGGCGCTCCTCGCCGCCTGCGCCACCACTACAACCGCACCAGTCCCTGCGCCGCCGGCTGCCGAGGCCCCTGCGGCAGTTGCCCCGCCCGCGCCTGTCGACCAGGCGGCGGCGCTCAAGCAATTCTTCGAGGATTATGACAAGGCCGAGCTAGCGCTGTCTCCGATGTCCAAGGCCTATCGCGGCATCAAGGACCAGGATTACGGCAAGCTCGACCATTACACCGACGCAGCGGCGATCGCGGGGCGCGAGCTCGACCAGCGCACTGCAGACGAGATGGTCGCCCGGTTCAACCGAGCGACGCTCTCGGCCGACGATCAGCTGAGCTACGACCTGCTGCTCTATCGCAACCAGCGGTCGGCGAGCATCTTCCCCTACCGCCGCCACGCCTATGTCTTCGACCAGATGAACGGGGCGCAGTCCGATATTCCCGCCTTCCTCATCAACATCCACAAGGTCGATACGGAGCAGGATGCGCGCGATTACATCAGCCGAATTCGCGCCGCCGGCACCTATATCGACCAGGCGATCGCGGAAGCCAAAGAGCGAGAGAAGCTCGGCGTGCTGCCGCCCAAATGGGTGTTCCCGCAGGTCATCGAGCAGTCGAAGAACCTGATTTCCGGCGCGCCGTTCACGACCGGAGCGGACAATGATGTCTTCGCCGACTTCAAGTCCAAGGTCGGCAAGCTCAACATTCCGCAAGAGACCAAGACCGCGCTGATCGCCGAAGCCCACGACGCGCTGATCGAATCGATGGGACCCGCCTATCAGCGCCTGATCGCGGTGCTTCAGGATCAGCAGACCCGCGCCGGGCACTGACGACGGAATCTGGCGCTTCGCCGATGGCGCAGCCCAATATCAGGCGCTGCTGAAATATTACACGACGACCGACCTCACGCCCGACCAGGTCCACGAGCTGGGCCTGGCGCAGGTCGCGCGCATCCATGGCGAGATGGAGGCGATCAAGAACAAGGTCGGATTCAAGGGAACGCTGCAGCAATTCTTCGCGCACATTCGCGACGGCAAGCAATTCTACTATCCCAACACCCCGGCCGGCAGGCAGGCCTATCTCGACGAATCGAAGAAGGCGCAGGCTGCGGTCCAGGCCCAGCTGCCGCGCTATTTCGGCCGCCTTCCCAAGACCGAGCTTCTGATCAAGCCGGTCGAGCCGTTCCGCGAAAAGTCGGCCGGCAAGGCTTTCTACAACGATCCGCCGCCCGACGGTTCGCGGCCGGGCATCTATTACGTCAACCTCTACGACATGAAGAACATGCCTTCGATCGAGGTCGAGGCGCTGTTCTGCCATGAGGGCATCCCTGGTCATCACCTGCAGGGCGCGCTGCTATCCGAGCTGGCCGAGGGCGAGGTTCCGCCGTTCCGCCAGTTCAGCGGCTACACCGCCACCGACGAGGGTTGGGGCCTCTATGCCGAGAAATTGTGCAAGGAGATGGGCCTTTACCAGGACCCGTATCGCGATTTCGGCCGGCTCCAGCTGGAGCTTCACCGCGCGATCCGCCTGGTCGTCGACAGCGGCATCCACCACAAGCGCTGGACCCGCGAGCAGGCGATCAAATATGTCGAGGACAATAGCGCCGACGCCAAGGGCGGCATCGTCAAGGCGATCGAGCGCTACATCGTCTATCCGGGCCAGGCGACCGCCTACATGGTCGGCAAGCTGAAGATCGAAGAGCTTCGCGCCCGGGCCAAGGCCGAGCTCGGCCCCAAATATGACGACCGCGGCTTCCACGACACCATCCTGCTGGCCGGATCGATGCCGCTCGACATGCTGGACGTGCGGGTCAACGAGTGGATTGCGCGGACGAAGTAGCGCTGCAGTAAGGGTTGCGAAAATAGACGCATTCGCCTAAATCGGACTGGAAAGCTCCGATTAGACGATGCGACTCACCCACCTTGCCGACTATGCGGTCGTGATGATGACCGCGGCCGCGCGCCGCGAGGCTTGCGCTCGGCTGTCGGCGACGGACCTGGCCGAGGAAACCGGCGTGCCGCTGCCGACCGCGCAAAAGCTGATGCAGAAGCTGGCGGCGCACGGCCTGCTGGTCGGGCAGCGCGGGGCTGGCGGTGGCTATGCGCTGGCGCGGCCGGTGACCGAGATCAGCCTGGCCGACATCGTCGAGGCGGTCGAAGGCCCGATCGTGCTCACCATGTGCGCGGATGGGGTGAACCACGAGTGCGTCCTCGACGCGCACTGCAAGGTCAAACCGCACATGAGCATCGTGGGCGATGCCATCCGCAGCTCGCTGGAAGCGGTGTCGCTTGCACAGCTTAGTGCTCCTGCGGAGGCAGGGGTCCAGACGCGCCGCGAAGCGGCGCCTTCGGCGCCGGGCTGGGGCCCGGCCTTCGCTGGGGAACAGCGATGAACGAAGAGCTCACCAACCGCGAAGCGCGCGAGGCGCTGGCCAAGGATTATGAGTGGGGCTTCTCCATCGGACATCGAGCAGGAGTTCGCGCCCAAGGGCCTCAACGAGGACACCGTCCGCTTCATCTCGGCCAAGAAGGGCGAGCCCGAGTGGATGCTCGAATGGCGACTGAAGGCCTATCGCGCCTGGCTGGAGATGGAGGAGGTCGACTGGGCCAAGCTCGACATCCCGCACGATCGATTACCAGGACGCCTATTATTACGCCGCGCCCAAGGCCAAGCCCAAGCTCGGCAGCCTCGACGAGGTCGATCCCGAAATCCTGCGCGTCTACGAAAAGCTCGGCATCCCGATCGAGGAGCAGAAGGTGCTCGCCGGGGTCGAGGGCGCGCGCAAGGTCGCGGTCGACGCGGTGTTCGACAGCGTCTGGTCGCGACCACCTTCCGCGAGGAGCTGAAGGCCGCCGGCGTCATCTTCCTGTCGATCAGCGAGGCGATCCGCGAATATCCCGAGCTCGTCAAGAAATACCTCGGCAGCGTCGTGCCGCAGCGCGACAATTATTTCGCCTGCTTGAACAGCGCGGTCTTTTCCGACGGCACCTTCGTGCTAGTGCCCGAGGGCGTGCGCTGCCCGATGGAGCTGTCAGCACCTATTTCCGCATCAATGCCGAGAATACCGGCCAGTTCGAGCGCACGCTGATCGTCGCCGAAAAGGGCGCTTACGTCAGCTATCTCGAAGGCTGCACCGCGCCGATGCGCGACGAGAACCAGCTCCACGCCGCGGTGGTCGAAATCTACGCGCACGAGGATGCGGAGGTGAAATATTCGACCGTCCAGAACTGGTATCCGGGCGATGCCGAGGGCAAGGGCGGCATCTTCAACTTCGTCACCAAGCGCGCGCTGTGCGCGGGCGCGCGGTCGCAAGGTCAGCTGGACCCAGGTCGAGACCGGCAGCGCGATCACCTGGAAATATCCGAGCTGCATCCTGAAGGGCGAGGACAGCGTCGGCGAATTCTATTCGGTCGCGCTGACCAACAACCGCCAGCAGGCCGACACCGGCACCAAGATGGTGCACATCGGCGCGGGCATCGCGCTCGACGATCGTCTGCAAGGGCATCAGCGCCGGCAAGTCGAACAACACCTATCGCGGGCTGGTGCGGGTGCTTCCGGGCGCGGAGAATGTCCGCAACTTCACCCAGTGCGACAGCCTGCTGCTGGGCAGCGAATGCGGCGCGCACACCGTGCCCTACATCGAGGTCAAGAACCCGACCGCGACCATCGAGCATGAGGCGACCACCTCGAAGATCAGCGAGGACCAGCTGTTCTACGCCCAGATGCGCGGGCTCGACGCCGAAAGCGCGGTCGCCCTGATCGTCAACGGCTTCGCCCGCGAGGTGCTGAAGCAACTGCCGATGGAATTCGCGGTCGAGGCGCAGAAGCTGCTTGGGATTTCAGCTTGAAGGGAGTGTCGGCTGATGTCCCGTGCACTTGTCGTGGCGACGATCCGTTTCAAGGACAGGGACCGGTATGACCGCTATGCCGCGGGGTTCCCGGCTGTCTTTCAAGGCAGCGGCGGCGCCGTGCTGGCGGCGGCCGAGGAACCTGTGCAAATGTCCGGCCCACGTTCGGACGTCGAAAAAATCGTCGTGTTGCGGTTCGACAGTGAGGAAGCCGCCCACAAATTCCTCAGCTCGCCCGACTATCTGCGCATTGCCGAGGACCGGGACGCGGGCGCCGACGTCACTTCGTGGATTGTGAAGGCCTTTTGATGCTTGAGATCGCCAACCTCCACGCGACTGTCGCCGGCAAGCCGATCCTCAACGGGCTGACGCTGACCGTTCCAACTGGCGAGATCCATGCGATCATGGGTCCGAACGGCGCGGGCAAGTCGACGCTGGCCTATGTGCTTGGCGGCCGGCCAGGTTATGAAGTGACCGACGGCAGCGTGACCTTCGACGGGCGGACCTGTTCGCAATGGAGCCGCATGAGCGCGCCGCGGCAGGCCTGTTTTTGGGCTTCCAGTACCCGGTCGAAATTCCCGGCGTTTCCTACCTCCAGTTCCTGCGCGAAAGCCTGAACTCGCAGCGCCGTTCGCGCGGCGAAAAGGAGCTGTCGGGCGCGCGAATTCATCCGCCTGTGCGAAGGACAAGGCCGCGCTGCTCGGCATGGATGCGGAAATGCTGAAGCGCCCGGTCAACGTCGGCTTTTCCGGCGGCGAGAAGAAGCGCGCCGAGATGGTCCAGATGGGCATCATGGACCCCAGGCTCGCGGTGCTCGACGAGACCGACAGCGGCCTCGACATCGACGCGCTGAAGGCGGTCGGCGCGGGCATCAATTCGATCATGCGCGCGCCCGACAAGTCGGTGCTGCTGATCACCCACTACCAGCGCCTGCTCGACTATGTGACGCCGGACCGCGTGCACGTGCTGCAGCCGCGGCAAGATCGTCCGTTCGGGCGGACCGGAACTGGCGCATGAGCTCGAGCGCGAAGGCTATGCAGGAGGTGGCGGCGTGACCGCGCTCCCGACCCGCAAGCTGGAAGCGTATCGCTACGCCGACATCGACGCGTTGCGCGATGTCTGGGATGCGTCTTGCGCAGCCGCAGCGGGTCGAAATTGCTGCGCAGCAAAAGCTGCAGCAAATCTGGTTGCCGAACGGCGATGACATCGACATTCGCCGCGTCGAAATGACGCTTCGAGGCGGGCGCGGTTGCGCGCATTTTCGCGCTCAACAATGCGTCGCGTTACGGCCGCGTACGAGCTCGACGTGACGCTGCACGAGGGCGCCGATTTCGCGCTTTGCGGCGCCAACATCGGCGGCGGAAATTCGACGCTGGAGATCGTCACCACGTTCGCCACATCGCGCCGGCGCAACGTCGCGCCAGACGATCCGCAGCGTGCTTGGGCGACAAGGCGACCGGCAGCTTCCTCGGCAAGATCGAAGTGGCGCGCGAGGGCCAGCAGACCGACGCCGAGCAATCGGTGAAAGCGATGCTGCTCGACCGCGGCGCGACCGCCAACGCCAAGCCCGAGCTCGAGATCTTCGCCGACGACGTGAAGTGCGCGCACGGCGCGACGGTCGGCGAGCTGGACAGGAACCAGCTGTTCTACGCCGCCGCGCGCGGGCTCGATCCGGCCAGCGCGCGAGCGCTGCTGCTCGAAGGCTTTGTCGGCGGATTGTGGGACGACATTGACGGCGACGATCAGGGCATCGCCGAGCTGGCGCGCGCTGCGTTGAAGAGGGTCGCATGAACATCCAGACGCCCCTCAATTCCGCGCTCGCGGTGCGCGACCAGTTCCCGGCGATCCCGCCCGGCTGGCACTATCTCGACAGCGCCGCGACCGCGCAGAAGCCGCAGGCCGTGATCGACGCGATCACCCGCGCCTACGGCCACGATTACGCCACCGTGCATCGCGGCGTCTACGAGCGCTCGGCGGCGATGACCGCGAGCTTCGAGGCGGCGCGCGCCGCGACCGCATCGCTGATCGGCGGCGAGGAGCATGAGGTCGTCTTCACCCGCGGCGCGACCGAGGCGATCAACCTCGTCGCGCAAAGCTGGGGCCTCGCCAATCTGCGCGACGGCGATCGCATCCTGCTGTCGGCAGCTCGAGCATCATTCGAACATCGTGCCGTGGCAGCTGCTGCCGAGCGGGTCGGCGCGACATCGACGTCTGTCCCGCTGACCGCCGACGGTCGCATCGACCTCGACGCCGGCCGAAGCGATGCTGACGCGAGCAGCATAAGCTGGTCGCCTTCGCCCATGTGTCGAACGTGCTCGGCTCGATCCTCGACGCGAAGCGCGCGGCCGAGATCGCGCACAAGGTCGGCGCGAAGCTGCTGCTCGACGGCTGCCAGGCCGCGCCGCGCCTCCCGGTCGACGTCGCTGCGCATCGGCTGCGATTTCTACGTCTTCTCGGCGCACAAGATTTACGGCCCGACCGGCATCGGCGCGCTGTGGGCGCGCAAGGAAATCCTCGACGCGATGCCGCCGTGGCAGGGCGGCGGGGCGATGATCGATCGGGTGACGTTCGAGAAGACCACCTACCTGCCCGCGCCGTCGCGGTTCGAGGCGGGCACGCCGCACATCGTCGGCGCGATCGGCTTCCACGCCGCGATCGACTGGGTCGAAGGCATCGGCCTCGACGCGCTCCACGCCCACGAAAGCGCGCTGGTCACCGAGTGCGCGCGCCGCGCTGCGCACCGTGCCCGGCATCACCCTGTTCGGGCCGGAGGACAGCGCCGGGATCGTCAGCTTCGCGCTGGACGGGGTTCATCCGCACGACATCGGCACCATACTGGACGACGCCGGCGTCGCGGTCCGCGCCGGCCATCATTGCGCCCAGCCGTTGATGGACTATCTCGGCGTGCCGGCGACGGCACGGGCCAGCTTTGCGGCGCATAGCGACGCGAGCGACATCGAGGCGCTGGTCGAGGGCCTGGACAAGGTGAAGCGGATTTTCGGATGACGATGGGCGAAGAAAAGAAGATCGAGCTGGAGGAAGTCGACGGCGTCGCCACCCCGCCGCGCGCCCGGTCGTCGAACGCCGCGAGACTTCGAGCGGAAGCGCGACTATCTCGCCGGCTTCCTGGCCGAGAAGAAGCCCGAGCCCGAACCGGGCGGCGCTGGCGGCGAGCTTCAGGAAGCGGTGATCGAGGCGCTGAAGTCGATCTACGATCCGGAAATCCCGGTCGACATCTACGAGCTCGGCCTGATCTACGACGTCGCGATCAGCGAGGATGGCGATGCGGTCGTCACCATGACGCTGACCACGCCGCACTGCCCGGTGGCGGAATCGATGCCGGGCGAAGTCGAGCTTCGCGTCCTGTCCGTGCCCGGCATCCGCGATGCCGAGGTCAAGCTGGTCTGGGATCCGCCGTGGGACCCGTCGAAGATGAGCGACGAGGCGCGCCTCGAACTGGGAATGTTATGAACAAGCCGAACCAAAGTCCGCGCCCGCCCGGCTGCCATCACCCTGACCCCGGCCGCCGAAGCGCGCATCGCCGAGCTGATGGGCAAGGCGCCCGAAGGCGCGATCGGCGTCAAGCTGTCGACGCCGCGCCGCGGCTGCTCCGGCCTCGCCTATTCGGTCGACTATGTGACCGAGGAGAATCGCGTTCGACGAGAAGATCGAGACGCCGGGCGGCATTTTCTACGTCGACGGCGCATCGATCCTCTATCTGATCGGCAGCGTGATGGACTGGCAGGAGGACGATTTCGCCGCCGGCTTCGTGTTCGACAATCCCAACGCCAAGGGCGCCTGCGGCTGCGGCGAAAGCTTCACCGTCTAAGGTCCGCTTCTGAGCCAGTTGGAGGATCCTGGGCGGGCGCGGGCGATGTCGGCGCCGGGGTGGGATCGCTCGATGTCGGAGCCGGCACGGTTACCCGGACGGTGGAATCTCCGCGACCGTGGAGCGCGTCGATTTCAGCTTGCCGCTTCCGCAAATAATAGGTGCGCGCCGCCACATATGGGTCCCGCGTCGCCCGTATCTGCGCTCAGCTCGTCGTCGAACTCGATGCGGTGGTCGAGTTCGCTGAGTATCGCGACAGGGATCACGAATTCCGGCCTGTTGAACTTTCTTCCGAGAGCCACAGGCAAGATGAGCAGATCCACCCGGTTGCCGATGAAATCGCGTAGGGTCGTCGAGCCGATAAGCGGCAAATAGAAATAGGGCCCCGGCTTCACGCCATAATAGCCAAGCGTATTGGCGAAACCGTTAGGGCGATATGGCAGGTTGAAGGGCTTTCGCTTTGCGACATCTACCAACCCCGCGCCGCCAATCGTCGTGTTGATAGCGAAGCGTCCTAGCGTCTCTGCTGCCTTGTCTGGCTTGAGTTGCAACATGTAGTTCAGGAAGACGATGGGTTCGCCAAGATTTTTGAGGAAGTTGCGCAGACCGCTCCGGATCGGGCGGGGCATGACCTCCTTGTAGGCGAACGCGATCGGAGCAACGATTGCCTTGTCGACCGACTGAGTGACCTCGAATGATGTGGAGTTGAGTTCCTCGAGCGGGTCGCCAGGGCTAGGTCGACGCCCGGTGACGACTATCTCGCCTAGTCCTGCAGCTGGGGGCGGAGCCTGAGATTCAGGTTGCGCCGGTGAAGCCGGATCGGCTGGATGAGCCGGCTCAATCGACTGCGGCGATTCCGGCGATTGGGTCGATACAACCGGCGGAGGCACTTCGACGGATCCGGCCGCGGGTTCGACTAGTGGCGGGACCTGATCGGACGCGACCGACTCGAAGGCGATTGCGGCTACCGGAGCCGACGCACTGCCGCTGGGCACCGGCGCAGCGGCGACCGCCATCGCAGTAGTCAGTGCCGAAAAACCCATTCACTTTTCCTTCTTGCCACGCGACCGTCGTGGAATTCCGCTATGAAACAGCAATTGGATTCGCCAAGCCTATGCGAACAGGCTCATTTTGCTAAGTCGACGATGTGCGCGGGTACATTGATCTGCGGCAATAATGCAACCGCCTGGACCCCTGATTCTCATCGCGTCGATATTCTGCTAGGGTGCCAAGCGCTCAGGTAGGGGGAGCGCCATGCAACGCATTCTGGCTATGGGCTATGCCCTTGTCGCGTACCTCATCTTCTTTGCCACTTTCCTTTGGCTGATCGCATTCGTAGCCGACTTTGATTTGGCCCCGACCACCGTCAACCGGGCCTTCGAAGGCACCAGCCTGGGCCAAGCGATTTTCACGGACCTGCTGCTCATCGCCCTGTTCGGGATGCAGCATAGCCTGATGGCGCGGCCGACATTCAAGGAAAGCTGGACTAAGTTGGTGCCGACGTCGGTCGAGCGCTCAACCTATGTCCTCGCTGCAAGCGCCATGCTGGCGATCATGATGGGCTATTGGCACACGATCCCCGGTTCGCTTTGGGACTTCCGGGGAGCGCCTGTCGAGCCGGCCTTTTGGGCGCTGTTCTTCATCGGCTGGACGGTGCTGTTCGTCAGCACCTGGCTGATCAATCATTTCGAGCTTTTCGGACTGCAGCAAGCCTGGTTCCATGGCCGGGAGCGCGCCGCACCGTCACCCAAGCTTCGCCAGCCGCTGTTCTACCGCTATGTCAGGCATCCGCTTTACCTGGGGTTCATCCTCGCCTTCTGGGCAACGCCGCACATGACCTACAGCCACCTTCTCTTCGCTGGTGGGATGACGGTCTATATCCTTATCGGCATCGCCCACGAGGAGCGCGATCTCGTCAGCTACTTTGGCCGAGACTATGAGGAATATCGCGGCCGGGTCGGGATGCTCATTCCCGGGATTGGCCGGAAGGCGCCGCCCGCGGCCTGACCGATACGCCTGGGGCCGGCAGATGCTTTCTGTTTGCCCATATCGCGAGCGGGTCTAGAGGCGCGGAGCAATGAATCCGCGCTTCGCACCCCTATTCGGCCACGTCACGGACTGGATCTTCGACCTCGACAATTGCCTCTATCCGGCATCGACCGGCCTGTTCGACCTGATCGACGAGCGGATGGGGGCCTATATCGAGCGGCTGCTCGGCTGCGACTTGCCCGAAGCGAAGCGTGTCCAGAAGGCGCATTTCCATGCTCACGGTACGACGCTTGCAGGACTGATGCGCGAACATCAGGTCGATCCGCATCATTTCCTCGAGGATGTCCACGCCATCCCGCTCGATCGCGTGACCCGCGACGACCGGCTGGCAGATGGGCTTGCGACAGCTTGCCGGGCCGCAAGCTCATCTTCACCAATGCCGATGAGCCCTACGCCCGCCGAGTGCTGGAAGCGCTCGGCGTCGGCGAACATTTCGGCGAGCTCCACGACATCCATGCCGCCGAACTTCGCCCCAAGCCCGATCGAGCATGGCTATCAACTGCTGCTCGACCGCTTCGGGATCGATCCCGCCTGCGCCGCGATGATCGAGGACATGGCCCAGAATCTCCGTCCCGCGAAAAAGCTTGGGATGACCACCGTGTGGGTCGACAATGGCTCCGAACGCGGCAATCACGGCCACGATCCGGATTACATAGACCTCACCATTGCCGATGTCGGCGAATGGCTTGAGGAGATGCTTGGAGACGATGAATGACCGACCCGCTGCAACCGATCATCGAGGCCGCCTGGGAGCAGCGCGAGACGCTCGACACCGGTGACCGCGCGCTGCGCGAAGCGGTCGAGGCGGCGATCCTCCGGCTGGATTCGGGCGAGGAGCGCGTTGCCGAGAAGGTCGACGGAGAGTGGCGGGTCAACCAGTGGCTTAAGAAGGCCGTGCTGCTGTCCTTCCGCCTGAATCCGATGGAATCCATCCCCGGCGGTCCCGGCGGCGCGCCGTGGTGGGACAAGGTGCCGTCAAAATTCCTCGGCTGGGGCCCGGACAGCTTCGCCAAGGCGGGGTTCCGCGCCGTTCCCGGCTCGATCGTCCGCCGGGGCGCCTATATCGCGCCTGGCGCAGTGCTGATGCCCAGCTTCGTCAACATCGGCGCGCGGGTCGGCGAGGGCACGATGGTCGACACCTGGGCGACGGTCGGAAGCTGCGCCCAGATCGGCCGCAACGTCCATATCTCGGGCGGCGCGGGCATCGGCGGCGTGCTCGAACCGCTCCAGGCCGGCCCGGTGATCATCGAGGATAATTGCTTCATCGGCGCCCGCTCCGAAGTGGCCGAGGGCGTCATCGTCGAAGAAGGCGCGGTGCTGTCGATGGGCGTATTCCTCGGCGCATCGACCAAGATCGTCGACCGCGCCACCGGCGAGGTCATCTATGGCCGTGTTCCGGCCTATTCGGTGGTCGTCCCCGGCGCGCTGCCGAGCGACAAGGGCGGCCCTTCGCTGGCCTGCGCGGTGATCGTCAAGCGGGTCGACGAGCGCACCCGTTCGAAGACAGTCATCAACGAACTCCTCCGCGACTAGTCAATAAGTCTGCCTTATAGGCGAATCGGCCCGCTTTGGTTGGCTGCCAGAGGTGATTCCTCCTAGGTGCCATAAGGCAATAGGAGTTTGCCGATGGCCACGCTCAGCGAAAAATTGTTTGACCGCAAGCCGCAGGACGAAGGAAAGCCGGCGGCGGTCTATGCGGCGCCGATGATCAACCAGCTGATGAATCGCTCCGAATGGGCTATCCTGCTGATCGCCTTGGCGTTGATCTGGGGCGCAGCCTTCCTGTTCATCAGCGTCGCGGTGCACGAAGTCGCGCCGCTGACCTATGTCTGGCTGCGCTTGACCATCGCCGCTGCGGCAATGTGGCTGTTCCTTTGGTGGCGTGGCGAGCCGGCCGGCCTTCCGCGGCAGGTATGGGGATCCATTCTCGTGCTGGCCCTGTTCAACAACGCAATCCCGTTCGTCCTTTTCGGTTGGGGACAGACCCATATCGCCAGCGGCCTGGCTGTCGATCCTCAATGCAACGACGCCGATCTGGGGCGTGGTTGTTGCTCATCTGTTCACCCAGGATGAACGAACTGAGCGGGCGCAAGCTTGCCGGTGTCGTGCTCGGCTTTGCCGGTGTGACCGTGATGATCGGACCGGCTCTGCTCGGCTCGCTCGGCACCAATGTACTGGCCCAGCTCGCCTGCGTTACCGCGGCGCTCTGCTACGCGTTCGCCGGCGGTCTGGGCGCGCCGCTATCGCGGCATGGGCCTTTCGCCGATCTCGGTCACGACCGGGCAGCTGACGGCCGGTGCGCTGGTTATGCTTCCGCTAGCCATGCTGGTCGACCGGCCCTGGCTCGACGCGCTGCCTTCGATGAAGGCTATAGGGGCGATCGTCGCGCTGGCGGTGGTCTGCAGCGCCTTTGCCTACATTCTCTACTTCCGGCTGATTGACCGGGCCGGCGCAACCAATGCCCTGCTGGTCACGCTGCTGGTGCCGCCAGTAGCGATCCTCCTTGGTTCGCTGGTGCTGCACGAGGTTATCGAGCCGCGCGATTTCGCGGGACTGGCTCTGATCGCCCTCGGGCTAGCAGCGATCGACGGCCGGTTGCTTAGGGCGTTTTCGATTGGTCCAGCTCGGCAAGCAACCTAGCCGCTTCGGCGCTGGTCCAGTCCATATCGCCGACAAAGCGCCAGACTTCTTGCCCTTCCGCATCATATAGGATGGTCGTCGGCATGACCTGGATCTTCAGCGCGTCGGTCAATTTCATGTCGGGGTCGTGGTAGGCGGCAAAGCGGCCGATATCGCGCTCGGCCAGGAAAGCCTCGACCGAACCCTGCGCCCCCTGATCCTGGCTCACGGCGATAATCCCCAGCTTTCCTTCATCGGCCTGCGCGGCCTCGAGTGCCTGTAGCGTCGGCAATTCCTTGATGCATGGCGCGCACCAGCTGGCCCAAAGATTGACCAGCACAGGCGTCCCTTTGAACTTCGAAAGGTCGAAGTCCCCGCCATCGGGATTCTTGAACTTTACCGCTGGTGCAGCCTCGCCCTTGTGGCTGCGGTCGAGACCCTTGCTCGACTGCTCCTCCGCGACTGGTGCTTGAGGCGCTTCGGCCTTTTGCCTATCGCAGCCGGCAAGCGTCAGAGCGAACAGGAGACAGACGATCAGCCGCACGGGCAACTCCAATGCAATGTGGGGCGGGCGCTTCGGTGGCGGCCCGGCCGCGGTGATGCGCGAGATAAATGCCTCGATCTCGGTCGACAAGCGATTATGGCGCGAGGACATCGCCGCCAGCCGCGCCCATGCGGCAATGCTTGCCAAGCAGGGCATCCTTTCCGCGGCCGATGGCAAGGCGATCGATGAGGGGCTCTTGCAGATCGCGGCCGAGATCGAAGCGGGCAAGCTTCAGGAAGATCCGGCGCTGGAAGACATCCACATGCACGTCGAGCATCGTCTGTCTGAGCTCATCGGCGATGCGGCCGGGCGGCTTCATACCGCCCGATCGCGCAACGACCAGGTGGCGACCGATTTCAAGCTGTTCGTCCGCCGATCGATCGACGAGGCGATCCTTGGGATGGATGCACTCGAAAGCGCGCTCATCACGCGCGCGGAAGAGCATGCCGACGATGTCATGCCGGGATTCACCCACCTCCAGTCGGGCCAGCCGGTAACGCTCGGCCATCATTTGATGGCCTATCGCGAAATGCTGGTCCGCGACCGCAGCCGCTTCGTCGATGCGCGGGCCAGGATGAATAAATCGCCGCTCGGCAGCGCCGCGCTGGCCGGCACCGGATTCGATCTCGACCGTGACGCGACTGCCGAGGCGCTGGGCTTCGACCGGCCGACCGCCAACAGCCTCGATGCGGTCAGCGACCGCGATTTCGTGGTCGACTATCTTCACGCCGCTGCGCTTTGCTCGGTTCACCTGTCGCGACTGGCCGAGGAAATCATCCTCTGGGCCTCTCAGCCCTTCGGTTTCGTCAAGCTGCCCGATGCCTGGTCGACCGGATCTTCGATCATGCCCAACAAGCGCAACCCTGATGCCGCCGAGCTGGTCCGTGGCCATTCTGCCCGGATCGTCGGCGACCTGGTCGCGCTGCTGGTGCTGATGAAGGGCCTGCCGCTGGCCTACGCCAAGGATCTTCAGGACGACAAGCCGCCGCTGTTCGACGCCCACGACCTGCTCGAGCTCAGCCTGGCCGCCATGGCCGGAATGATCTCCGACCTGGAGTTCGTGCCTGAGCGGATGCGCGCCGTTGCGGCCGCCGGCCACGCGACCGCAACCGACCTTGCCGACTGGCTCGCGAGCGAAGCCAAGGTCCCCTTCCGCGAGGCGCACCATATTTCCGGCCAGGCGGTTGCTGCTGCCGAAGCGCTCGGCAAGGCGCTTGATGAGCTGACAATTGAAGAACTACGCGCCGTCGACCCCAGGATCGATGAACGGGTGCTGCCCCGACTTTCCGTCGAGGCATCGGTCGCTTCCCGCCGTTCGGCTGGCGGGACCGCCCCGGAGCGGGTACGAGAGGCGATCGCCGCGGCACGTGCCCAGATCGCCGCGCGGGAGGGGAAATGACCAATCGCCTGGCAATAATTGCTCTGGTCCTGGCCGTCGCAGCTTGCGGACGGACGGCCGAGCTCCAGCCCCAGGCTGGCAAGACCCTGCCGCAGAAGCCGGCGCTTGCCAGTCGTCCACTGACTGCAGAGCAGCTACTCGATCTTCCCCCACAGGCCGATCCGCGACCGGGTGGATGAGCTCAACAAGAAGGGCGCGCCGCGCCAAGCCGGACCGGTTCGACATGCCTCCGCCCGACGGCATATTCGTGCCTCCGCCCGTGGGCGCGGAACAGACTTCGACCCCCAGCACCACCGGCCCCGACAATCAGGACGAACCTCGCCGATGAACTATATGCCCGTTCGAAAGGCGATCTTCCCGGTGGCGGGCCTCGGCACGCGCCTCCTTCCCGCGACGAAGACCATGCCCAAGGAGATGCTGACCGTCGTCGATCGCCCGCTGATCCAATATGCGGTTGACGAGGCGCGGGAAGCGGGGATCGAGCAGATGATCTTCGTCACCGGTCGCGGCAAATCGAGCCTGGTCGACCATTTCGACGTCAACTTCGAGCTTGAGGCGACGCTGGAACGCGCCGGCAAGAGCCTCGATGCGCTGGCGTCAGCCCGTACCGATTTCGGCGAGATCGTCTCGGTTCGCCAGCAACAGCCGCTGGGCCTCGGCCATGCGGTCTGGTGCGCCCGCCATATCGTCGGCGACGAGCCGTTCGCGGTACTGCTGCCCGACGACCTGATGGTCGGCCGGCCGGGCGCCCTGAAACAGATGGTCGACGCATATAGCGAGCTTGGCGGCAACATCGTCTGCGCGCAGGAAGTGCCGGCCGAAAAGACCGGTAGCTACGGCATCATCACTCCTGGCGAGAAAGTGGGCACCGCAACCGAAGTCCGTGGACTGGTCGAAAAGCCCCGCCCCGAGGACGCGCCGTCTCGGCTTGGAATCGTCGGTCGTTATATCCTCCAGCCCGAATTGATGGCCATGCTCGGCAAGGGCCAGCGCGGTTCGGGCGGAGAGATCCAGCTGACTGACGGAATGGCCCAGCTGATCGGACGGCAACCGTTCCATGCGCTCGCGGTGGATGCCGTGCGTTACGATTGCGGCGACAAGGCGGGCTATGTGATCGCCAACCTGGCGATCGCGCTTGGCCGAGAAGAACTCCGCCCGACGATCGAAGAGTTTCTGGGTCGGCGCTAGGAGCGGGCGACGAGCTGCTGCAAGCGGAGCCGCTCCGTCTCGCTTTGCTCCAACGCAGCCTTTATTTCGCCCAGCTCGATCGCCCGGCTGATGACCCGGGCGTCAAGCGCTGCATTGTCGTTCTTCAGTTCCTTGACCGACCGTGCGCGAGCAATTCGACGAGCGACGCGCGCCGCCAGCACCTCGAAATGGAATGGCTTGGCGACGACATCGTCGGCCCCGGAGGTAAAGCCGTCGACCGCGCCCGAACTGTCGCTTCGACCAGTGATCAGGATCACCGGAGTATCCTTCAGCATGGTGTCGTCGCGGATCCGGCGGGTGAGTTCGACTCCGCTCACGGGGCCCATTCGAAGCTCGGCCAGGACGAGGTCGACCGGAGCGCGAAGCATTTCCGCAGTGGCATTCCCCGCATTGTCGCAGGCGATGATCCGATACCCCAACTCTCCCAGCCGCTTGGCCAGAACGCCCAGAGCGCTGCGGTTCGGCTCGACGATCAGCAGCCGGGCGGCGCCGGGGCCATGATTGGAAGGCGGTGCTTGCTCGATTTGCATGCCGAGACGCTACGCCGGAATGGTTAACGTGCGGTTAGGCATCAGGGCTCGAGCTCGACATCCCAATAGAGATAATCGCGCCAGCTTTGGTGGAGGTAATTGGGCGGAAAGCTCTTGCCATGATCCTGCAGCTGCCAGCTGGTCGGCCGGATCGGCTCCCGCTCGATATGCATCTTGGCCTCGCGCGGGGTCCGCCCGCCCTTCTTCAAATTGCACGGCGCGCAGGCGGTGGCGACATTTTCCCAACTGGTCCGGCCGCCCTGAGCGCGCGGCACGACATGGTCGAAGGTCAGCTCCCTATGGCTGCCGCAATAAACGCAGCGAAAGCGGTCGCGGAGGAACAGGTTGAACCGGGTGAACGCCGGATATTCGTTGGGCCGGACGAACTGCCGAAGTGCGATGACCGACGGCAGCTTCAGCGACGCCGAAGGGCTGTGCACCTCCCGGTCATAATGGGCGACGACATCGACCCGTTCGAGGAACATCGCCTTGACCGCGGTCTGCCACGGCCACAGCGACAATGGATAGTAGCTCAGCGGAGTATAGTCGGCATTGAGCACCAGCGCTGGACAGCTGTCCGGATGGCGAAGCAGGTCGGGATGATACACGGCGCAATATTCTCCAGCGTTCGTCCAGCTTTCGAACGCCGCGCCTCCGGCCTGTCGCACTATCCCGCGGTGTGCCAGGCTGCGGGACCTTGGCGGGAGACCGGCGGCCAAAGCCCGTCTTTCCGTCTGCGACCCCGGATGCCAACCCGGGGTGACGATGGCATGACACCACAAGTGGCGAATCACCGTCAAGAGTCGCCGCGGTCGCCTTTAGCATGGAGTGAGTCCTGAAAGTCACACGTTTCGCCCCCTCGCCCTCGGGCCGGCTGCACCTCGGCCATGCCTTTTCGGCGGTGCTGGGCCATGCCCATGCGCGTGCCGGCGAAGGCCAATTCCTGCTCCGGATCGAGGATCTCGATCCAGGCCGCTGCCGGCCCGAGTTCGTCGACGGCATTTTCGAGGATTTGGATTGGCTGGGGCTCGACCGTCGATGGCGAACCGATTGTCCAGTCGCAGCGGACCGAGCTTTACCAACAAGCGCCTCGACCGGCTGAAGGCGCGAGGGGCTGGTCTATGCCTGCTTCTGCACACGGGCCGAGATCGCCCAGTCGCTGACCGCTCCCCATGGCGATGCCGGAGCCGCCTATCCCGGCACTTGCCGCCGGTTGCCGGACGATCCGGATCGGCGGGCAGCCACGCCGCATTGCTGGCGTCTGGACGCGGAAAAGGCGCTGGCGATTGCGGGCCTGCCGCGCTGGACCGAGGACGACGGGCAGCGTTTCGACAGCAAGCGGAGCGACCTCGGCGACGCGATCCTCGCCCGCAAGGACGCGCCTTCCTCCTATCATCTCGCCTGCGTCGTCGACGATGCCGCCTCGGGCGTCAATTTGGTCGTTCGCGGCGAGGATCTTCGGCCCTCGACGCCGACCCAACGCCTGCTGCAGCGCATTCTCGACCTCCCCGAGCCGACCTATCTCCACCATCCGCTGGTCACCCACGACGACGGCCGCCGCCTCGCCAAGCGCGACCTCGCGCCGACGCTGGCGGCGATGAGGGCGAATGGCGTCGACGGGCCGTCACTTGCAGCGCAGTTGCTGGAGGGCCAGCTGCCCCTAGGATTCCGCCTGTCACAGGCCTAGATAGGTCGCATCATGAACACACTTCTTTTGATCCTGCTGCTCGCCGCCATGGCGGCTGTCGTCTATGTCCTGGTGCGCGGCGTGATCGCCATGGCCAACGGCAAGGACGTCACCGGCGAAGTCCAGCAGAGCTACATGCAGAAGCGCGTCCTTTATCAGGGCATCGCCATCCTTATTGTAGTGGTGATCCTGGCGATGGCCGGCGGCCGGGGCTGAGCTTCTGGTAAAGCTCAATAAAATCTACACGCGCACCGGCGACGGCGGCAGTGCCGGCCTGGTCGATGGCAGCCGCGTTTCCAAATCGAGCGCCCGCATGGCCGCGATCGGCGAGGTCGACGAGGCCAATTCGGCCATCGGCGTCGCGATCGCATCGCTTCCTGAAGGCGATCTGGCGAACAGGCTACGTCAAATCCAGAACGAAATGTTCGATCTTGGAGCCGATCTCGCCACCCCGTTCGGCACGGATTTCGAGGAACATGCACTACGCGTCGTCCCTCGCCAGGTGACCCGGCTGGAGGAGGAGATCGATGCGATGAACGCCGATCTCGCGCCGCTGACCAGCTTCATCCTGCCCGGCGGCTCGATGGCGGTATCGCTGCTCCACCTGGCCCGCGGAGTGGTCCGCCGGGCCGAGCGGGCCACGGTGGCGTTGAAAGAGGCAGAGCCGGTCAATGACCATGCATTGGCCTATCTCAATCGCCTGTCCGACCATTTGTTCGTTGCTGCACGCCATCTGGGCTGCGGCAGAGGGCGGCGACGTGCTGTGGCAGCCCGGAGCCACCCGCGAATCCTGATTGAAACAGAACAGGCACAGAACGGTTATTGTCCCTTAGGGGGTTTTGAATGGCCCGATCCGATGAATTGCAGACCCCAAGCCTCGCGGCGCGCCTTGCCGCGACCAGGGCGCTGACGCTCGATCTGGCCGCGCCGCTGTCGGACGCCGACGCCACGATCCAGCCGCACCCCGACGCCTCCCCGGCCAAATGGCATCTGGCGCACACCACATGGTTCTTCGAAACCTTCATTCTCCGCGATTTCGTCAAAGGCTATCAGCTTCATGACGACCGCTGGCCCTACCTCTTCAACAGCTATTACGAAGGCGAGGGCGATCGGCACGCACGGCCGCGGCGCGGCATGATCAGCCGTCCCAGCCTGGACGAAGTGCGCGATTGGCGCGCGCTCGGTCGATGAGGCGCTTCGACTTGCGCTGCCAAATCTGTCCGGCGAGGCGCTCCGGCTGGTCGAACTCGGCATCCAGCACGAGCAGCAGCATCAGGAGCTGCTGCTGACGGACATCCTCGCGACGTTCGCCGAAAATCCGCTTGAGCCGGCCTATGGCGAGCTTCAGCCGTCCCCGTGCCATGCAGTCGAGCCATTGTCCTGGATCGAAGGCCGCGAAGGCCTGGTCGAAATCGGCGCGCCGGAAGGCGAGTTTGCCTTCGACTGCGAACGGCCCCGCCACACGGCGCTGCTTCACCCTCACCGCATCGCCAACCGCTGCGTCACCAACGGCGAATGGGCGGATTTCATCGCCGACGGCGGCTACCGGACGCCCGGCCTGTGGCTCAGCGAAGGATGGGACTGGGTCCAGCGCGAGTCCGTCGAACGCCCGCTCTACTGGAATGATGACGGCACGCACTTCACTCTCGCCGGTCGCCGCGAGCTCGACCGCGCCGCGCCCGTCGCCCATGTCAGCTATTATGAGGCCGATGCCTTCGCCCGCTGGGCCGGTGCTCGCCTGCCGACCGAATTCGAATGGGAAGATGCGTTCGCTTCGTCCGATCCGATGATCGGCCATCAGCTCGATCGGGCCGGACCGGTGCTGCCAGGCCCAGGCGGCGGGCCATTTGGAGATGTGTGGCAATGGACCGGATCGGCCTATCTCGCCTATCCCGGCTTCAAGCCCGAGGAGGGCACGGTCGGCGAGTATAACGGCAAGTTCATGTGCGGGCAGTTCGTGCTGAAGGGCGCCAGCTGCGCCACCCCGCGCGGCCATTCGCGCGCCAGCTACCGCAATTTCTTCCCGCCCGCCGCGCGCTGGCAATTTACGGGAGTGCGCCTTGCTCAAGACGCTTGACCAGGTCGATCCGGCATTTCGCGCCGACGTCATTAACGGGCTCGCGGAGCCGATTCCGGCGATCCCCGCGCGCTGGTTTTACGACCGGCGTGGTTCGGAACTGTTCGACGACATCACCCGCCTCCCGAGCTATTATCCGACCCGCACCGAAACCGCCCTGCTTGAGGCGAAGATCGACGAGATCGCGCGGCTTCTGCCCAAGGACAGCGCCGTCGTGGAATTCGGGTCTGGCAGCTCGACCAAGACCCCGATCCTGCTCCGCGCGACCAACCCGAAAGCCTATGTCCCGATCGACATTTCGGGCGACTATCTTCGTGAAAGCGCGGCCCGGGTCGACGCCGAATTCCCCGGAATTCCCGTCCATCCGGTGGAAGCGGATTTCACCAACGACGTTGAGCTACCTGCAGCCATTGACGGCCTGCCGAGGCTCGGCTTCTTCCCCGGTTCGACCATCGGCAATTTCATTCCGCAGAGCGCAACCGACCTGCTCCGCCATTTCCGCCGACATCTCGGTACCGGGGCAAAGCTGCTGATCGGCATGGACCGGGTCAAGCCGATCGACCGCCTGATCGCCGCCTATGACGATCCGGAAGGCGTCACCGCCGAGTTCAACCTCAACCTGCTTCGGCGCATCAATCGCGAGCTGGACTGGCGACATCCCCGTCGACGCTTTCCGTCATCAGGCACGGTGGAACGACATGCTCGGCCGGATCGAGATGCACCTGGTCGCGACGCGCGACGTCGAGTTTCGAAATCGAGGGCCGCCGGTTCACCTTTGCCAAAGGCAAGTCGATCCACACCGAAAACAGCCACAAATATGGCCCGCGCGGTGCCCGCCTGCTGCTGCTCGCCGGCGGCTGGACCCCGCTGGCCGAATGGACCGACCCTGACCAGGATTTCGCGCTGATCCTGGCCGAAGCCGAGCGCGAGCGCTTCGCTCCGTAACGCTAGAATGCCGAGATTGTGCGCTGCGACGAGGGCGGCTAAGTCTCCGCCATGTTTTACGCACTCTTCGGCATCATCGACATGATCCTGCAGGTCCTGGTCTGGGTCATCATCGTCCAGATCATCCTCAGCTGGCTGGTGGCGTTCAACGTCATCAACACCAGTTCCAACTTCGTCCGCACGGTGCTCGACGCGCTCGACCGGCTGACCGCGCCGCTCTATCGGCCGATCCGCAAGATCATGCCGGACTTTGGCGGCATCGATTTCTCGCCGATCGTGCTGATCCTCGCCATCCAGATCCTGAGGCGCCTGAACCAGGGCCTGATGCTTGAGACCGGCGCCACGATATTATGACGGCACGGCTGATCGACGGGAAGGCCGCCGCAGCAAGCTTGAGGGCCAGTGTCGCCGCCGAGGTAGCGAAATTCAGAGCCGCCACCGGCCGTTCGCCCGGCCTGGCCGTCGTCCTGGTCGGCGAAGATCCGGCATCGGCCGTCTATGTCCGTTCCAAGGGCAAGGCGACCGTCGAAGCGGGCATGCAAAGCATCGAGCATAAGCTGCCCGTCGACACCAGCGAGGCCGAGCTGCTGGCGCTGGTCGACCAATTGAATAGCGATCCCGCAGTCGACGGTATTCTCGTCCAGCTTCCGCTGCCTCCGCAGATCGATGCCAACAAGGTCATCATCCGAATTGACCCTGACAAGGATGTCGACGGCTTCAACCCGGTCAACGCCGGGCGGCTGGCGATCGGCCTGCCCGGCTTCGTCCCCTGCACTCCCCTGGGCTGCCTCAAGCTGCTCCGTGCCGAGCTGGGTGACCTCAGCGGCAAGAATGCCGTGGTGATTGGCCGTTCGAACATCGTCGGAAAGCCGATGGCGATGCTGCTGCTGGCCGAGCATTGCACCGTGACCATCGCCCACAGCCGCACCCGCAACCTACCGGCGGTAGTGCGCCAGGCCGACATCGTCGTTGCCGCGGTCGGCCGACCCAATATGGTCAAGGGCGACTGGCTGAAGCCCGATGCGACGGTGATCGACGTCGGCATCAACCGTATCGAAGACGAAGACGGCAAGAGCCGGCTGGTCGGCGACGTCGACTTCGCCTCGGCCCGTGAAATCGCCGGCGCGATCACACCGGTCCCGGGGGGCGTTGGGCCGATGACCATCGCCTGCCTCATCCGCAACACGCTCGTCTCCGCCGCCCGGCGCGACGGCTATCCATTGCCGGAGGATTTATGATCGAAGCCCTTCTGCTTGTCGCCGCCAGCCCGGCGATGACCGCGATCGATGCCGAACGCGCCTTTGTCGCGGATGCGCAGAAGCTCGGGCAATGGACCGCGTTCCGCAAATATGCCGCGGACGATGCGGTCATGTTCGTGCCGCAGCAGGTCAATGCGCACACCTTTCTCAAGGACAGGGCAGATCCGCCGGTCTCCGTATATTGGTGGCCGGGCAAGAGCTTCGTCAGCTGCGATGGTAGCTATGCGGTCAATACCGGCCCCTGGGTGCGACAGTGGGGCAAGGCCGTCGGCTATTTCACTACCATCTGGAAGCGCCAGGCCGATGGCAGCTGGAAGTGGATTTACGACGGCGGCGACGGCCTTGAGACCCCTCGAGCTGAAGGCGGGGACATCAAGCCCCACCAGGCCGCCTGCACCAAGCCGACCGGATCGCCACCGCCCAAGCTCGGCCTGACGCAGGGCGGCACGTCCGCAAGCGGGCAGAGCACCGACGGCACCCTGGCCTGGCGATGGTTTGTCCGCGCCGACGGAAGCCGGACGCTCGAAGTGTCGATGTGGAACGGCAGCGGCTGGGAAGCTGTGTTGAACGATAACGTCGGCCCCGCCCAGTGATCGAGCTGTTCACCACGGCCTTCATCACGCTGGCGGTGATCATCGACCCGCCGGGATGCGCGCCGATCTTCGCCTCGCTGACCAGCGGCACCCCGCTGGCGCATCGCCGCAAGATGGCAATCCGATCGGCCGCGGTCGCATGGTGCATTCTGATCTTCTTCGCACTGCTCGGCGAGCCGCTTCTCCGGACATTGGGGATAAGCCTATCCGCATTTCGCCTGGCCGGCGGCATCATGCTGTTCATCATCGCGCTGGAGATGGTGTTCGAAAAGCGCACCGAGCGGCGCGAAGAGCGAGCCAAGGAGATTGAGGGCACGCCTGAAGCCGAGGATATTTCGGTATTCCCCATGGCCATTCCGATGATCGCCGGCCCGGGATCGATCGCGTCGATCATGCTGCTGTCGGCACGCGCCAATGGCACGATCGAAGGCCTGATCGTCCTTGGAGCAATGACGGCAGTCATCGTGTTAACGCTGCTGGCATTGCTCCTCGCCGGGCCGCTGATGAAGCTGATCGGCGCCAAGCTGGAGGCGATGATCACTCGTATTCTCGGCGTCATCCTCGCCGCGCTGGCCGCCCAGTTCGTGCTCGATGGGCTGGAACGGAGCTTGCCGGGGCTCGCCGGCTAACCGACGACTTTCCACATCTGGAACGGCGAATCCTTGGGCAGCTGCACCGGTTGCAGCCACATCGGCACCTTGCCCTTCGTCAGCTGGCCGTAAAATCCGTTCGGAGCTTCGGACATGAAGATGGTCGCCGTCGACATGTTCGGGCAGATCAGGAGATAATCGCTGCGATATTCGCGGACGATGCGATGGGCCTGCGCCTCGTCCCCGCGAAAGGCATTCATGACGTCGGCAATGGCTTGGTCGTTGCGGTGATAGGGCCCGCCGACCGCGTCATGGTGAGTCGTGACGATGAGGCGCGGCCCGAGGTCGATGAATGTGAACACCATGCCTTTTGGCTGACGCTGGACCGGCGCCAGCGCGGTGAGAGTGGGGCAACGCAAATTGGCTTGGGAGACCTTGGCTCTTGTCGCGCCTTGATTTTCCTGCGGGAATAGCTTGGACGCCACCGGAACCGCCGCGCCGACCCCGAACAATATTAACACCACCGCGGCTGCGTGTAGCCACCGCTTTGACGATTCCATCCAGTGCGCCGCGAACAGCACGATCAGCGCCGTTGACGCGGGCAAAGCCATCATCTGTGCTGCCGGAGCAGCTCGCATCTGCCAGAACAGCAGGGTCAGGGCAGCGACAGATGGCAGCGCAACGGCCAATGTCCGGTGAAGCAGATCACGGCCATCGGGGCCCAGCTTCCATGCCCTCCGCAGCAAGAAGGCCCAGCCGATCAAGGCGGTTGCCGGTAATGCTATCGCTATGGTCCCGATTCGCCACCCATGGCGGTAAAAGGGCCGTGCCTCGCGGACATGGTCGAGCCACAACCGGGTAGCCTCGGGCGAAACCCCCTCCAGCCGCTGAAGGCAGTTCGGCCATGCCAGGGCGTGGAATCCCGCCATCAATCCACCGGCGACTACAGCCGCGCCAAACCGGGCTTTCCAGCTGTCGAGCCTGAGCAAAGCCAGGCCGAGCATGGCCGCTCCGCCAACGGCCGCATCACTGAGCCACACCGGCGACAGCGCGTCGCAAACCGCGTGGCGATTGGCGTAGGAGGCGAAAATCAGAAAACCGGCGCAAGTCGTCGCCACCAGCGCGCCGGCATATGCCGCAAGCCGCCGCCGCTGATCTCGATCGGCGACCCACAACAGTACCGTCGCACCGCCGAGCAGCGCGAGATAGATCATCATTTCCAGGCCGATCGCCAGCGACAGGCCGCTGGCGATGCCGAGCACCGTGCCGCCGCGCGCGCGCCTTGGGTCGGCCATTCCGGCGATCGCAACGCCGAGAAGTGCCAGTTGCCAGCCATGGTGATCGATCCGGAGCGGCGCAAACATGCCGATGGTCGAATAGGCCGACAGCAGCCCGATGATCGGCAGCGGCCAGGCCTTCTCGCTCACCAGCCGCTTCGTCGTCAGCGCCAGTGCAAACATCAGCAGCAACAGGGGCAGCAGCGGCGCCACCGCCACCGCCACCCGCTCCGCATCGGCGCCGCCGACCAGCGGCTTCATTACCAGGATGATTGCGGCGAGCGGCAGGTCGACGAGCCTCGACCAATGGATATTGGCTCCACCGTGTGCAGGGTCGAAACGATATTGGGTGAGGTCGAACCAGCCCTGCCCGCCCAGCCAGGCGCGGACTTGGGCCAATGCGCAGATTATCGTCGGTGTCGGGCAGAGCGAACGCACTGGATCAGGCCCGACCGGCCGGCGATGATGACCGCGGCATAGACCAGCCAGGCAAGGACCAGCATCCATCGCCAGTGACGGAAGAAAGGTTCGGCTACCCTTGCCTGCAACTCCGCAAAACGATCTTCGGTCATCCCACCCCGCATATACTCGGCCGAAATTCGAAGATTGTGTCCTAGCGGCAAGCCACTAGAGAGCAAGCCGATGATCCAATCGGCCCTACATTCTCTCGGCCCAGAACGCCGTACGGTATTGCTGCAACTCGTCCGCTATGCCCTGGCCGGTTTCGCCATCACATTGGCGGCCGCCGGCAGCTATTGGGCCATTGCCGACCTGCTCCACGTTGACCCAATGGTCAGCTACACCATCGTCTTCCTGCTTTTCTCAATCGTCAGCTACGTTACGCACGGCGAATACAGCTTTAAGGGCCATGGCGAGCGAGACCGGCACCACATTCGAATGGGTCGATTTTTTGCGATCAACGTGCTCGGATTCCTGGTCAACCAGGGCTTCATCTGGCTGCTGGTCAAGCAGTTGGATGGACCGACCTGGTGGCCGACGATCCCGATGATTTTCGTCACGCCGCTCTTGACCTTCGCCCTCCATCGCCGCTTCGTCTACGCATGAGCAAGGTCGAACTCAGCCTGGTTATGCCGGTCAAGGACGAGGAAGCGGCGATCGGCCCTTGCCTCGCCCGATTGATCCCGGTCCTCGAGACGATGGATGACCCGGCCGCCCGCTCGTTCGAAATATTGTTCGTCGACGACGGCAGCAGCGACACCACGCTGGAGGTGATCCGCAAGACCAATGCCGCCGACCCGCGGATCCGGGGCATTTCCCTGTCGCGCAATTTCGGAAAGGAAGCCGCGCTTTCGGCCGGGCTCGACGCGGCTCGCGGGAAGGCGGTGGTTCCGCTGGACGTCGATCTGCAGGATCCGCCCGAGGCATTGCCGAACATGGTGGCCAAGTGGCGCGACGGCTTTGACGTCGTCTACGGCGTCCGCGACAACCGCGAGACCGACAGCCTGCCCAAGCGGATTACCGCGGACTTCTACTATCGGGCGCATAATTGGCTTTCGAACGACAAGATCCCCGAACATGCCGGCGACTTCCGCCTCCTGGACCGCCGGGTAGTGGACGTCATCCGCCAGATGCCCGAGCGCAACCGCTTCATGAAAGGGCTGTTCGCCTGGGCCGGCTTTCGACAGGCCGCGGTCAGCTACCACCGCGAAGAGCGCAAGGTCGGCAAGACCAAGTATAATTATTGGAAGCTGTGGACGCTGGCGATCGACGGCATCACTTCGGCCTCGACCATACCCCTGCGCATCTGGAGCTACCTGGGGGCGTTCGTCGCGCTCGGTGCGCTTGGTTATGCGGTCTTCATCATCATCCGCACCCTCACTTCGGGTATCCAGGTTCCAGGCTACGCCTCGCTGATGGTCGCCATCCTGTTTCTCGGCGGACTGCAACTGCTCTCGCTTGGCGTGCTTGGCGAATATGTCGGCCGAATCCTGACCGAAACCAAGGGCCGGCCGCTCTATGTCGTGCGCGAACGCGTCGGCGACGTTGACGGACCGGAGCTCTAATGGAGCGCAAGGTCTATGAGCAAATGGCGCAGCTCGACAGCCGCCACTGGTGGTTCACCGCGCGCCGCCGGATATTGGACGGAGTCATCGAGCGGATCGTCCAGCCGCCTAAAGGCGCTCGCATCCTCGAACTGGGCGCAGGCACCGGCCACAACGTCGCCATGCTCTCGCGCTTCGGTCCGGTCGAGGCAAGCGAGCTCGATCCGGTGGCACGCGAACTCGCCAGCGAACGGCTCGGCCGGCCGGTTGTCGAAGCGGCGCTGCCCGACCTGTCGATGTTTCCCGCCCATTCCTACGACATGATCGCGCTCCTGGACGTGCTCGAGCATGTCCCTGACGACAAGGGGTCGCTGGCGGCCATATATGATCGGCTGAAGCCCGGTGGCGCGCTTCTGCTGACCGTACCGATCAATCCCTGGATGTGGAGCGCGCACGATGTCGCGCACCACCATCACCGCCGCTATCGCAAGCGCGAGGTCGAGAAGCTCGCCGTCGATGCCGGTTATGAGATCGAGCTGCTGTCGCCGTTCAACAGCCTGCTGTTCCCGCCGATCGCCTTGGTGCGCGGTATCGGCAAGCTGACCGGAAAGGATGACAGCGACGACGCCATGCCATCCGCCCCGGTCAACAAGGCGCTGGACCTTATCTTCGGGATGGAGCGGGCGCTGGTAGGTCGGGTACCGATGCCGTTCGGAGTGTCGCTGGTGGCGGTGCTTCGCCGTCCTCGTTGAGCGGGGCCCGCGTCAGCAGGATCGAGCCTTCGCCAACCCACACGGGCTCCCAGCCCTTGACCCATTCGCGCGGGATCGGGCGCATGTCGATCAGCCACAGATAATCGAACGCGTCGCGAGGCAGGTTGCCCAGCGCCGCCCGGACCGACCAGCCTTCATGCCGGCATCCGGGATCGCGGACGATCTGCGACGGATCGCGCTGGAACCATCCCGCGGCGGGATATCGGACCGTCATCAGCGTCGCCCCGGCCATCGGCCAATGGTCGTTGGTATAGGCTTCGCGCCGGACCGTTGCGATCGCGCCGAGATGGTCGGATCGGCGAAGCGGCCATTGCTCGCACTTGTCCCAGACCAGCACCGCAACGCGCGAGCCCATCAGGACATAATCGAGAGCCTTGAGCTGCTCCGCCTGGCGCTTTCCGGCGATCGCCATGCTGGCGGTCGTCCCCGCCAGCCGGACCAGCATGAAACCGACGGCGGCAATCGCCAGCCAGGTCGCCAGCGGGTAGCGCGTTTCCTTCTTGAAACGGACCGCCAGGATGAAGATTGCCGCGGCGAACGGCACCAGCCGCATATCGGCATAGGCCGAACCGAACACGATGCGCGGCAGCAGCACATAGCTCGCGGCCAGTACCAACCCGGAGAAGGCGAGGTTGCGCGACAGGGTCAGCCGTGGATGGATCAGCGCGAAGATGGGTACTCCGAGCACGATTCCGGCCGAGACGATATCGAACGTCTCCCACCGGTCGCGGAACATGCGCAGCAGATATTCCCACTTATAGTCCCAATCGAACCAGCGGTGGGTAAGCCCACCGGTGGCCTCGCTCCGCCACACCAGGATCAGCACCGCCGGCAGCGCCATCACCGATGCGTGGTAGGCGGCCCGGATGATCGCCATCCACCAGCTCCACCCGCGGTCGTGCTGCCTCACCGCCTCGGCGGAAAAGCACATCAGGCCGAGCATTCCCCAACCGAAGGTGTGCGCGAAGAAAACGACGAAGCTGATCGGCACGAACAGGATGGCACGGAGCTTCGACTTGCCGAGACGTCCAAGCCGCAACCACAGGCCGAATGCGACCATCGCCAAGGCCATCGACAGCGCAAAGTTGACGAAGCCGAACATGAAAGGGTGACCGAACGCCAACGGCAGGGCAAAGGCGACGGTCGGCGGCAGGCGGTTGTGAACTTCGCGGGCGACCCACAACATGCCCGCAACGGTGAGCGGCGGGATCGACATGACGACCAGCTTGGTTGCCAGCTCGATACCGATCAGCTTGGACAAGGGCACGACGATAAGGTCCACGCCGAGGTTGCCGATCGGCAGCCAGTGGAAGGTGAACCATTGTTGCAGGATCTTGCTGTCCGCCACGTCGGCGGCGATCTTGTAGCGGCCCATATGGCCGCCGATGTCGACGATCGGCGGGATTGCCGGGTAAAGGAACGGCACGAAGGCGAGCAAGATCATCGCCGCGACGAACGGCCGCCCCTCCCACCAGGGCCTTACGGCGCCGGGCCGCGATGGAGGGGCCGCAGCCTGGATCAAGCGCGGTCGCGCCTTCCGAGCAGGCGCAAGCGCAGCGCATTCAGCTTGATGAAGCCCTCGGCATCGCGCTGGTCATAGGCGCCTGCATCGTCCTCGAACGTCACCACCTTCTCGCTGTAGAGGCTGTGGGGCGACTTGCGGCCGGTGATGTGAACCCCGCCCTTGTAGAGCTTCATCCGCACCGTGCCGTCGACCTTGGCCTGGCTATGATCGATTGCGGCCTGCAGCATTTCCCGCTCGGGCGAGAACCAGAAGCCGTTGTAGACCAGCTCGGCATAGCGCGGCATCAACTCGTCCTTGAGGTGCGCTGCGCCGCGGTCGAGGGTGAGCTGTTCGATCGCCCGATGGGCGGCATGATAGATGGTTCCGCCCGGCGTTTCGTACATGCCGCGGCTCTTCATCCCGACGAAGCGGTTCTCGACCAGGTCGAGCCGGCCGATGCCGTGGCGCTTGCCGAGCTCGTTGAGCCTGGTCAGCAGCGCGGCCGGCGACAGCGCCTCGCCATTCACCGCGACCCCGTCGCCGCCCTTGAACTCGATGGTGATTTCTTCGGGCGTGTCGGGCGCCGCGACCAGATCGTCGGTGCGCGAATAGACATAGTCGGGCACTTCGACCCAGGGGTCCTCGAGCACCTTTCCCTCGGACGAGGTGTGCAGCAGGTTGGCATCGGTCGAGAACGGGCTCTCGCCGCGCTTGTCCTTGGGCACGGGGATCTGGTTCTTCTCGGCAAAGTCGATCAGCGCGGTCCGGCTGGTCAAATCCCATTCGCGCCACGGCGCGATGACCTTGATGTCCGGCGCCAGCGCATAATAGCCGAGCTCGAAGCGGACCTGGTCATTGCCCTTGCCGGTCGCGCCGTGGCTGACGGCGTCGGCGCCGACCTGGCGCGCGATCTCGACCTGCCGCTTGGCGATCAGCGGCCGGGCGATCGAGGTGCCGAGCAGGTACAGACCCTCGTAGAGCGCATTGGCGCGCATCATCGGGAAGACATAGTCGCGAACGAATTCCTCGCGCAGGTCGTCGATGAAGATATGCTCGGGCTTGACGCCCATCAGCTCGGCCTTGTGCCGCGCCGGGCCAAGCTCCTCGCCCTGCCCGAGGTCGGCCGTAAAGGTCACCACCTCGCAGCCATAGGTCTGCTGCAGCCATTTCAGGATCACGCTCGTGTCGAGGCCGCCCGAGAAGGCGAGCACGACGCGGTTGATCTTGTCGGCCATTTGATTGCTTCCTTTGCACTTCTTACGGGGGGCGGCTGATGGCGCGCGCCTTGCCACCATCACCCCAGCCGTTCAAGCGCCATACAGGATTTGGGGCATAGCCTCGTTCACTTCCTGTTGAAGAGGGCAAGTCCATGAGGAAGTTTCTTGTTTCTGCAGCCGCGTTACTGGCTGGAACCGCCGCTCTGGCCCAAACCGCTCCGGTCGCAAAACCAGCTGCGCCAGCGCCCGCACCAATGGCTCATCCGATGGCCGACAAGGTCATGACCCGCGCCGAAACGGTGGCGATGGTCCGTGAGCATTTTGGCCAAATGGATGCCAACAAGGATGGCACGATCACCACCGCCGAAATCGCTGATACCAAGGGCAAATGGGCCGCAAAGCACAAGGATTTCGAAGGCCATGGACCCCATGCCATGCGGTTCGAGCAGCGCGATCCCAATGCCGCATTCGACCGGCTCGACGCGAACAAGGATGGCTCGATCAGCCGCGATGAGTTCGCCAAGGCCCATGAGCGAGCGGATCGAGCGCCGCGTCGAAATTCGCGAAAAGCGCAAGGACGATGCCAAGGACGGCAAGGAAGCTCGCCATTCGATGCGGATGCACCATGGCGGCGAGCGCATGATTGTCATGGCCGACACCAACAAGGACGGGAAGATCACCGAGGCCGAGGCCGAGGCCTTGGCGCTCCAGCATTTCGACCAGATGGACACCAACCATGATGGCCAGGTGACCCCGGAAGAGCGCCGTGCCGCCCGGCCGATGATGATCAAGCAAATGCGCCAGGAAAAGACGACCGGCTAAGCGGGCCCCCACGAATATGAACCCCCGAGAAGGCCCGGCGCAGCAACTGCGCCGGGCCTTTGTCGTTCCGCCTAGCTGGCCCGATACTTCGCCTCGGCCTCGGCCATATAATCGCGGGTGATCGGCAGCGCGTGGCGGTCGCGGATATATTGGATCTGGTAATTGTTCATCGCGCCATTCTCGAAGGCGACAATTCCGCCGGCCAAGTAGAATTCCCACATGCGGAAGAAGCGCTCGTCGTACATGGCGACGATCTTGTCGCGCGCCTTGGTTGCGCGCTCCAACCAGCGGCGCAGCGTATAGGCATAATGGAGGCGAAGCATCTCGACGTCGCTGGCGATCAGCCGCACCTTCTCGCTGGCCGTCACCATCTCCGACAGCGACGGGACATGATAGCCGGGGAAGAGATATTTGTCGGTGAACGGGTCGGACGCGCCCGCCGCCCCATATTTGCCGATGGTGTGGAGCAGCATCACCCCGTCGTCCGCCAGCAACTCGCGGCACTTGGCGAAGAATTCGACATAGTGCGGCGCGCCGACATGCTCGAACATGCCGACCGACACGATCCGGTCGAAGGTGCCGGTGACCGAGCGATAATCGATCAGCTCGAACCGGACATGATCGGAAACCCCGGCCTCCTCGGCCCGCCGCCGCGCCACCTTCAGCTGCTCTTCCGACAAGGTGACCCCGGTGACGTCGACCCCGGCGACCTTGTGCAGATAGATCGCCGTGCCGCCCCAGCCCGAACCGATGTCGAGCACGCGCTGCCCAGGCTTCAGGTGGAGCTTGGCCGCGATATGCGCTTTCTTGTCGGCCTGGGCCTGCTCCAGGCTGTTCCCGGGGTCGGTGAAGTAGGCGCAGCTGTACTGACGGTCGTCGTCGAGGAAGAGCTCGTACAGCTCGTCCTTGAGGTCATAATGGTGGGCGACGTTGCGCTTCGAACTTGCGGCGCGGTTGCGCCCGAACAGCCGTTTCCAGCGGAGCTTGCCCTTCTTGATGGCCTTGCGGTTGTTGCCGCCCTCTTCCCAGCGGTTGTTGCTGGTGATGAGCTCCAGAAGGTCGAGGATCGTCCCGTCCTCGATGATCAGCCGGCCGTCCATATAAGTCTCGCCGACCGCCAGGCGCGGGTTGCGCATCAGCTCGAACGGGACCTTGCGATCGGTAATGCGGACCGTCAGATCCTTGCCGCCGCCGGGCCCATAAGTGTGGCGCTTGCCGTCGGGCATGACGATCGTAATCCGCCCCCGGCTCAGCAGTGATCCGATTAGTCGACCGATCAAGCTCATCCCTGTACTCCCTTTCGAGGCAGGGTGGCGGGTTAGGCGGCGGTGTTCAACCCCGCAGCGGCTTCTCGATCCAGCTCGGCCCGGCTCTTCTTCTCCGCCGCCGTCTTGAGCTGGCCGCAGGCGGCGTCGATGTCGCGGCCGCGCGGGGTGCGGACGGGGGCGGAAATGCCGGCTTCGAACACGATGTTGCTGAACGACCGGATCCGCTCGTCGGTCGAACATTCGTAGGGCGCGCCGGGCCAGGGGTTGAACGGGATCAGGTTGACCTTGGCCGGCAGCTTGTACTGGCGTGATCAGCCGCACCAGCTCGCGCGCGTCGGCGTCGCTGTCGTTCTTGTCCTTCAGCATCACATATTCGAAGGTGATGCGGCGGGCATTGTTGGCGCCGGGATAGGCGGCGCAGGCCGACAGCAGTTCCTCGATGCCGTATTTCTTGTTGATCGGCACGATCTCGTCGCGGACTTCCTTGGTCACCGCGTGCAGCGAGACCGCGAGATTGACGCCGATCTCCTCGCCGGCGCGCGCCATCATCGGCACCACGCCCGAGGTCGACAGCGTGATGCGGCGCTTGCGACAGGCCGAGGCCGTCGCCGTCCATGACGATCTTCAGCGCCTGCTTCACATTGTCGAAATTGTAGAGCGGCTCGCCCATGCCCATCATGACGATGTTGGTCAGCATGCGGCCGTCAGGCGAGCTCGGCCATTCGCCGAGCGCGTCGCGGGCGAGCATCACCTGGCCGACGATCTCGCGCCGGCTCGAGGTTGCGGACCAGCTTCATCGTGCCGGTGTGGCAGAAGCGGCAATTGAGCGTGCAGCCCGACCTGGCTCGATACGCAGAGCGTGCCGCGGTCGGCGTCGGGGATGAACACCATCTCGAAATCATGGCCGTCGTGGGTGCGGAGCAGCCATTTGCGGGTGCCGTCGGTCGACACCTGCGCCTCGACCACTTCCGGCCGGGTGAGCGCGAAGCGCTCCGTCAGCCAGGGCTGCTGCGCCTTGGCGATGTCGGTCATCGCCGAAAAGTCGCTGACCCCGCGATTGTAGATCCAGTGCCAGATCTGCTTGGCGCGCAGCTTGGCCTGCTTGGGCTCCAGCCCGGCCTCTTCCAGCGCAGCGCGGATTGCCTCCTTGGGCAAGCCGACCAGCTCGACCTTGCCGTCGGCGCGTTGAATGGCCGCGCGCGGAACGGGCACGGGATCGATAGGGCCGGGAATCGGCATCAGGTCGGTATCGGCGCTCATGGCAGGCGGGCGCCTTTACGTGAAATCTCAGCGATTTGCCAGTGCCGCGGCACAGGCCGCCGCCGCGTCGATGGCCAGCGGCGCGCCGTCAAGGCTGTAGCGGTCGACGATCCGGCCGCCGCCGGGGCTTCGCGCCTCCAGCCGCATTCCGCCGCTCGCCCGCATTCGCGGCGATGATCGCCTGCTCCTGGGCCGGGCCGCGGCTCCAGGCCATATCGCCCTGCGTCATCAGCAGGAATGGAGTGTCGCCCACATAGAGCATGACGCTGGCGCCAGGCCGCGGGGCCCGGCTCAGCCGCGCTGCGAATTGGCCGTTCCTGGGTCCGCCGGCGTCGAACGACAGGCTGGCGCGGGCCGGGGGCCGATCCTTGTAGACCGCGCCCAGCGAGCGCGTGGCGGCCTCGCAGGTGCGGCCCTGGCTGAGCGCCGCCCACTGCCCCTCGGCCGCGACGATCGCCGGCGCGGCAAGGACGGGTACGGAAACCAACAGCAATGCGCCGGCCAATATCTTCAACTGCGCAACCACCAGCCCATCAACGCAACGCCCAGCGCGATTGCGATCCCGTAGGGAATGCCCCCTCGGCGTTGCAGCAGCAAGACCCGCGCCCGGGCCGAATCCGGCCATTTCAATCGCCTAAGGCCGAGGACGATCAGCGCTTCAAGCCCGCCGGCGATTGCAATCGCTACCAGCAGGCGCCAGCCGTTCGAAAGGTCGAACCACAGCACGGACGCCGCGAGCAGCTTGATGTCGCCTCCGCCCATCCAGCCGCGGCCGAACATGAAGGTTCCGACGGCCAGAACGGCGGCGAACAAGGCCAGATTCTGCCAAAGGCCGATAATCGGGCCTGCAAGCGCGAGCGCAACGAAGGCAGCGATGGCGATTGCCCCCGAGATCCAATTGCTGATTTGCAGTCGCAAGCCGTCCTGAATTGCCGCGGCCAGCAATAGCAGGAAAAGGATCGTCGCCAGCCAGCCGGGAGCCGACGCCAGCAGGTTCATTTGGAAGTGCCCAAGCGCCGCCAGATTCTCGGCGGCGCGGGCGTACCAGCGGCTACGAAGCTCGATCGCCTGGGCAAAGGCTGCTTCGGCCCGCTTGGCCTGGCCGCCGGCAGCTGCAACCACGCCTGCATCGTTGAGCCTCGCCGCATAAGCCTCGTCGCTCTCGCCCGCGCATCCGGGCCGGCAGGTCGGCGGCGACGGCCGCGCGCGCCAGCTCAAGGTTGTTGGCGAGATGCGGCACCGTGCGATCGATTGCCCATGCCCGTTCGAAGCAAGCCAGCGCCTCCGCCCATTGGCCGCGCAGCATCAGCGACCAGCCCTGGTTATTGGGAACCTCTGCCCGCTTGGGATCAATCGCGGCGGCGCGCGCATAAGCGGCGTCGGCCTCGGCCCAGCGGCCTTGCGCGGTCGGCGGCGGCCCCGCGGGCGTTCCATGCGCGCCAGGTGGCTGCGGGCAAGCGTGTCGCCCGGTCGAGCAAGGCGGTCGCTTCCGCCGTCCGGCCAAGTCGAAGCGCGGCAATTCCCCCGCGTTCCAGCAGCAACCCATCGTCCGGGTGGGCGCCGAGCAGTGCCTTGTAGAGATTGAGCGCCTGCTCATTTTCACCACGCGCGAAGGCGAGATCGGCCAGCAGCCGGTCGACCGGCTCGCCCTTGGCGCCCGCCGCTACCGCAACGGCCAGCATGGCCTTGGCCTGATCGAGGCGCCCGGCCGCGATCGCGTGACCGGCTTCGCTCAGCGAGATGGTCGGAGAATTTGGTTGCGCCGCCGGTTCCGGCAGTGGCGCTGGCGGCGCTGGATCGGCAAGCGCCAGGGCCAGCGCCAGCCCAAAGATCATGCGGTGCGCCTGGACGCGATCTCTCGCGCCGCATCGCGGCCAAGCAGGATGGTGAGACCGCCCTCGGCGCCCTCCCGCCGCTCAAGCGCAAAGCCGAACTGCGCCGCAATCCGCTCTGCGCGCGCTGCATCGGCGGCGGAGAAAAGAATGACGCTTTGCTTGCGAACCGCTGGCGCGTCGCCGATCCGAGCAGCGGCAAATCCGCGCGTCGACCAGATAGGCGCGGGTGCGGGCCGCCAGTCCCTGGACCCGCGCGGCATTGAGCAGGGTCACGGCCGGCTGGGGCTTCTTTTCGAAGCGGATCGTCGTGCTGGTCGCGGTCCGGACCACCGTTTTCGCTTCCCAGCGCGGCTCCGGCCTGGTGACCAGCGCCACCTCGCTGCATTGACAGCCGTTCAAGGCGGAGGGCGGTGGCGGGATGCTCAACCGCCACCGGCGCGGTGCGCGACGGTGCGAGGGCGACCGTTACGCTCTGCGCCGGTGGCGGCGGCAGCACGGGAACCGAGCCAGGCGCTTCGCGCGACGCCTCGGGGGCGACGACGCGCGCCGCCAGCTCAGTCTTAACCCGTGCGGCTTCGTCACGCTGTCCCTGCGCATCCAGGGACTGGGCGAACTGCGAATAACTGGTCGGTATTGGCCGGATTGACGGCCAGGGCCATTTCGTAATGGCGGCGCGACAGGTCGGTCCGGCCCATCCGGTCATAGCAGGCGGCGAGCCCGAGCATCGCATCGACGCTGTCGGGTTCCTCGCGAAGTGCCTTGCGATAGGCCTCGACCGCCAGGCCGACATTGCCCAACGCCAGCTGGGCATTGCCTTCGGCGACGCGGAAGTTCGCCGGCTGGCGACCGTTGGCAAGCGGCTGCTTGATCGATCGAACCTCGACGTCGCCGGTCGTGCACGAGGCAAGGCTTACGGCGGCGAGGCAAAGCAAGGAGGTAATCGGCTTGATCATATCAATTCCCCAAAGCCGGCATCACCGCACGGATGGTGCGGATCACGGCAGGAAGCATCAACACGCCGATCATCACCGGCAGCATGCAGCACACCAACGGAATGGACAGCAGCACCGGCAGGCGGTGCGCCTTCTCCTCGGCGCGCATCCGGCGCTGTCTCGCGCATTTCAGAGGCGTAGATGCGCAGCGTCTGCGCGATCGATCGACCCCAGCTTGTGCGATTGGATCAGGAGCGTCGCAAAGGCGCGGATGTCATCGGCGCCGGCGCGGTCGGCCATCCGCCTCAGCGCGTCCTCCTGGCTTCGCCCGGCGCGAAGCTCAAGCACCACCGCGCCCAATTGCTCGGCGAGCAGCGGATGCGAACGGGTCATTTCCATGCCGACCCGGCTGAACGCCGCTTCCAGCCCCAGCCCGGCTTCGACGCAGACCAGCATCAGGTCGAGGGCATCGGGGAAGCCGTTGATGATTTCGCGCTGCCGCCGGTCGGCCTTGGCGCGGATCCACAGGCTCGGCAGGTAAAGGCCCGCCACCGCGGCGATCATGCCGACGATGTAGAGCTTGGTCGCGACGGCGAGCTGCCGCTGGCCCAAAGGAAAGCGATGGTCGCCATCGGCAGGCCGATCACCAGCAGCAGCCGAATGAGGGAATAGGTGCGCGGTGCGTGCCCCTTGCGTATAACCCGCCGCCACCAGCCTGCTGCGCAGCGTCGCATCCTTGGTGTCGACCAGCGGAATGCCGGCCTTTTCGATCGCCGTCACCAGCGCGATCCAGGCTCCGCGCGCATCGTGAACGCGAAGGCCCGCGCCGGGCGTCACGCCGTCGGACTCCATCGAAGGATGTCGTCGAACCGGCAAGCCGCTGCCGAACCTCCCGCCGTTCGCCAAGCGAGATCGCAAGTCCGAAAGTCACCCCGACCACTGCCACGAACAGCAGGAACAACAGGGCCATCCGTGCGGCGTCGTTGGAGAGGAATTCGGTCATGACGCGCTACACCTTCAAATCGATCATTTGGCGGATCGACACAAAGCCGATGGCATAGAGGACCAGCAGCCCGACATATCCGGGCAGGAAGGCGGGATCGTCGGCAACGTCGAGATAGAATCTGGGATTGCCGATAAACAGCAGCGTGAAGGCCAGGACCGGCAGGCGGTCAGCATTGCGCCGGTCATCCGGCCCTCGCTCGACAGGGCGCGGACCTTCAGCATCATCGATGCGCGTTCGCGGATCACCTGGCTGAGATTTTCAAGGATTTCGGCCAGATTGCCGCCCGTTTCGTTCTGCACCGCAAGGCTGACGACGAACATGCGCATGTCCTCGAGGTCCCAGCGGTCCGCCATCGCGGTCAGCGCATCGCGCAGGTCGGCGCCATAGGTCACCTCGTCGACGACGATTCCGAACTGGCTGCCGATCGGGTCGGGCATCTCCACCGTCAGCAGGTCGAGCGCGGCGGCGATCGGGTGGCCGGCGCGAAGGCCGCGGACGAACACGTCGAGCGCGACCGGGAACTGGTCCTGCATCTTCTTGCGCATCCGGTTGGCGCGGACCTGGAAATAGAGCATCGGAATGCCCGCGCCGATCACGAATGAGACGGTCGCAAGAAGCACGAGCCGGCCGCCGCCGAGCGCCGCTCCGCTGATCGCCATGAACAGGATGATCACCACGAAGATCAGGGCCGGCGCGATCAGCAATGTCAGCATCAGCCGTCCGGTCGGCATCGACACGCCGGCGGCCATCAATGTCTTCTCGAAGGCAATGGCCGGTCGCGCAATGATGTCCGGCAGGCCCTCGGGCAGGCTGCTCGCCCGGCGGCGGAGCAATTGCATCGCCTCTCCGCGCGACACGCCGCGATTGATCATGTCCAGCCGCTGGTTGATCGCCTGGCTTTCCAGCCGGCGCCCGACGATGATCGACAGGATCCGCTCCACCGCGAACACCACCGCGGCGAAGACGAGGATCAGGACGATCGCTTGGAGCCAGATGCCGCTCATGCTTCGAAATTCCTGTCCGGGCGGAACAGATCCGGCGCCAGCGTAACGCCATGCGCCATCACCTGCTCAAGGAAGCGCGGCCGGATTCCGGTTGCTTCGAACCGGCCCTGGACCATGCCGTCCGCCGACACGCCGGTCTGACGGTAGCGGAAGATTTCCTGCATGGTGATGACGTCGCCCTCCATCCCGCTGATCTCCGACAGGCTGACCAGCTTGCGCCGGCCGTCGCTGAGGCGCGCGATCTGCACCACGACGTGGATGGCCGAGGCGATCTGGGCGCGGGCCGAGCGCGCGGGAATGTCGATGCCGCTCATGCCGATCATCTGCTCGACGCGTGACAGGGCGTCGCGCGGAGTGTTGGCGTGAACCGTGGTCATCGAACCGTCGTGGCCGGTGTTCATGGCCTGAAGCATGTCGAACGCCTCGCCGCCGCGAACCTCGCCGACGATGATCCGGTCGGGCCGCATGCGCAGCGAGTTCTTGACCAGGTCGCGCTGAAGAACCTCGCCTTTGCCCTCGATGTTCGCGGGCCGGGTTTCGAGGCGAGCGACATGGGGCTGCTGCAGCTGGAGCTCGGCCGAATCCTCGATCGTCACGATCCGCTCGCGATTGTCGATGAACGCCGACATGGCGTTCAGCATGGTCGTCTTGCCCGAGCCGGTGCCGCCCGAAATCAGCACGTTGAGCCGCGCTGCGACGACCGCCTTCAGCACCTCCGCGACCTGCGCCGGGACCGATCCGATTTCGATCAGGCGAGCCATGCTGATCGGCGTCTTGGCGAACTTGCGGATCGACAGCAGCGCGCCGTCGAGCGCCAGCGGCGGCACCACGGCATTGACGCGGCTTCCGTCGGCCAGGCGGGCATCGACCATCGGCGCGGATTCATCGACCCGGCGGCCGACCGCGGAGACGATCTTCTGGATGATCCGGACCAGGTGCTTTTCATCCTTGAACCGCACCGGCGACGGCTCGAGCACGCCGAACCGCTCGACGAAGACACAGTCGGGTCCATTGACGAGGATGTCGGTGATCGTCCCGTCCTTGAGCAGCGGCTCGATCGGGCCGAGGCCGAGCAATTCGTCGAGGACGTCGTCGACCAGCTGGCGGCGCTCGGCATGGTTCAGCGCGTGACGCTGCTTGTCGAGCTCCTCGAGGACGATGTCGCCGACTTCCTCCTGGATCTGCTCGCGCGACATGGTGTCGAGCGCGCTGAGGTTGATCAGGCCCAGCAGGCGCTGGTGGAGCTCGACCTTCAGGTCGGTATGAAGATCGACCGTGGAGAACGCCCCGGCGTCGCCGGTGGCGTCAAGCCGCCGGTCCTGCTCGGTCCGCGCCGCGACTTCTTCGGGCGATACCTGGTCCTTGGGCTTGCGGATCTGCCACATGACTAATGCTCCAGCCCAAGGGCGGCGGTGACGCCCTGTTCAAGCGTGTCGATGTCCTTGCCCAGCGCGCACTTGCGCTTGACCTCGGCGATCGGCACGCCGCGATCGATCGCCTGGCTCATGGTCTGATGATCGTTGGCAATGGTGAATGCGATCGGCTTCCGCAGCACCCGCTCCGCGTCGGCCGGCCCAAGCGTCCGGAACAGGCCCTTTTCGGTGCGATTGAGGACGATGCGCACGTCGAGCCGATCCATGTCCTGCGAAGCCAGCAGGTCGAGCTGGCGCCGCGCGCGATGGAGGCTGGAAACGCGCAATTGCGTGACCATCAGCACCACGTCCGCCCGCGCCAGCAGCGACAGGGACCAGTTGGTCCAGTTGGCCGGCAGGTCGACGAACACCGTCCCGAACTCGGCGGTGGCCAGGTCGACGATCGACAGCAGCTGGTCGCTGTTAAGCGATTCCAGCGGCATGATGTCGTGCGGGGCGGCAATCACGTGGAGGCCGCTTTGATCCTGTACGGCGATCGATCGCATCAGTCCGCCATCGAGCCTTTTGCCGGCGTCGATCAAATCGCTGAATGTCAGTTTGGGATGAAGTCCAAGCTGCACCGCCGCGTCGCCGAACTGCACGTCGAGGTCGATCAGGCACGCCTGGCGACCGACCGCCGCTTCGTCCGCAGCGAAGCGGGTGGCCAGCTGGCTGAGCAGTGCGGTCGCACCGACACCGCCCTCGCTTTTGATCACCGCGACGATCTTGTGATGGCCCGCACGCTGCTGGGGTCCCTGCTCGGTCACCATCCGGCGGATGGGATCGAGCGCGGTCTCCAGCTCCTCGGCATCGATCGGCAGCGGAATGACGTCGTGCGCGCCGGCGCGAACCAGTGCGCGGACCAGCGCCATCGGCGGCTCATAGGCCGCGGCGATCAGCGGCACCGGTCCCTTCGCCAACTTCTCGAAGCGCGCGACCGACGTCTTGTCGTCGGCATTGACCTGGACGACGGCTGCCGCCGCCCCGGACAGGACCGAAGGATCGACCGGGTCGGAAGGATCGACGATTACGAGCTCGAGCGGGAAACCGGACGCGCGCGCGCCGACCAGCTCATTCGCTTCCCCCTCTACGCCGGCAAGCAACAGCCGCACCGGCGCCGGACCGGTGTCCGCCATCCACTGGGTGCTGGGTCGATCGGGTGAATGCACGCTCATAACATACCTCAATTCGAAACTGTGCCTGACGCGTCTTCCATGGTCAGGCCGGCGCGGAAATCTGGCATGCTGATGCTGCAGGCAAAAACCAGGCATGTAATTGGTTGGAATGTGAGTCCCGTAAGGCTGACCGTGACGAGAGCCGAAACATCCGGCCCGTCCGGATTGCCGGCGAAGCCCAATCCAACGTTACGGTACTCGACCTGGACGTTGTTGTATCCGATCGGCGGATACATCAGCCTCATACGGTCTACGATGTTGCGGAACGCGGCATTGCTATAGCCGATGCTTCCGCAAAATGAGCCGGCGCAGGTGCCGCAACTCGTGTCATTGCAAACTGCGTAGTCGAAGCTGGAAGTCGGGACCGCGACGCCTTGGGGAACACCTCCACTGATCGAAAAACTATATGTCGAAAGCCCGGCAGCAGCCGGGTTCGCAACAACCGCAAAGCGCGCGCCCATTTGGGTCGCCTTTTCCGCCTCATTATATTCCCACATGAAGCGACCGGCATCGATGATGCCGAACAGCAGCACGAGGAGCAGCGGGAGGACGAGCGCGAACTCGGCGGCGGTAGCCGCCGCTCGATCTCGAAGGAGGCGGCTCAGGCCAATCATGCGCCGATCACCGCTGCCTGGCTATGGGAATTCAGGTTCAGCGACACCGATCCTAGACCCAAGATCCCGAAGAACGTGGGATAAGGAACCGTCGCCGAAACGGTGATAACGGGCGCACCGTTCGGGAAGTCTTCATAGAGGCCGCCCGTGCCGTATGAGCTGGTATTATCGCAAGCAATTGATACCGTCGTCATATTGTCAGCGGTCCAGCCAATCAGGCGGGGGTTGCCGGTGCCGGCAACATTGCCGAAACGGGCAACGCGGCGGATTTGCTGTTCGGCGGTACCGTTGTTGGGCACGGTGCATGACGGATAATTCGCCATCGCCAGCCGTGCCCCAAACCGTGCAGCGTCCCGCACCGATTTCTGAACGACATGCTCCGACAGCAGATAATAACCGAGTTCGAACGAGCCAAAAAGCAGCACCAGCAGCAGTGGCAAGGAAAGCGCCATCTCGACCGCAGCCGTACCCGAACGATCTCGAGCCAAAGATGAGCCAAGCCAGCTCATTCGATAAGGTACGGTACGCTCTTTTTCACGAGCTGTATCGCCCCCTCATCGGTAGCGTTCTGGGTTGCGCCAATCACCTCGACATAGATGTCGCCATTTTCGGTCCGTATGCCGCGCGAGCGTGCCAACGATGGCTGAACCAGGAAGATATCGATCCACTTGGTTACTCCGACATCGGTCGTATGGCCGCTGACACCTTCCGCGGTGCAATTGATCACGGCGACCGTCAGCACGCGGCGATCGATCTGCGTCGAGCTCGGCGAAATTGCCACCTGGCTCACCGCCTAGGTCGGATGGGCGCGAATAAGCATTGAGTGACACCGGCGCGGCCTGGGAATTCAGCCGGGTCCCGGCATTGTCCATTTCCCACTGATAGACCTGGTAGCGCGTCGGCGCGGTAGTGCCGAAGGTGGCATTGAGGAAAGTCGTCAATGCCGCAGTCGACGTGATCGTCGGATAGCTCGCCGAGTTCGATTTGAAATAGGCGTAACGATCCCAGGTTCCGGTACCAATCCGGCCACTCGGGCAGGCGCCTAGGTTATTGAGACTGAATGAATGGCAAATGTCTGGCGGATAGCCCATCGGGGCGATGGCACTGATCTCGGCGTCGGTCAAAGCGCCGTACGACCCGGTAGCATTTATTTTCGCCGCGCCGGGGTACGGGTCCGCAGCTTCCTTCCAGCCGTTATTGTTGTTGGTGAGCCCTACCTTTGCGAACGTGTTGCCGGTGCCATCCAGAACGAGGTCCTTGCGGATATTGGCCGACGGCGGACACAGTGCTCCGTTGTTGCCGCATGCCTGGTTGAGGCCTTGGTCATAGATGCCGAACCGGGTATTGAGCGCGTCGCGGACCGATATGATCGAACCCGTTTCCGTATCAACTCCGTCGCCCGAAACGCAATCGCCCGGGACATTCGAAGCGCCGAGGATCTGCCTCAGCGTCGAGGCGCCGTTGCCGGCGCCCGTATCCAGGAAGCCGAAGTTGCCGGGGCCATAGATGCCGCCGCCGTCATTCCCCACCAGCCGGATGCCTTTGCCGACATAGTTGGCAATCGTGAAGTCGGGATCGCCGAACTCGTCCGGATTGCAGAGCATCACCGGCGGGACCTTGCAGATCGCGGAATCCAATCCGGCAAAGGCAATTGCTGTAAGCGGACCTGAGGAGAAGGCCCCCACCACCAGGAGTCAAAGCATAGAACGCCTCTCGCGGGTCAACCTCGACCTCGACGAACTTCGCATTGGAGTCGTTCGTGGCCGCCGTGGTTTTCGCGACGTTCTGATAGAAGCGGATTCGACCGACGGCGTCGCACCCGGATTCGTTGGCGACAACAACCGCGAGACCGCCGCTATCATTCGCCAGTAGAGTCGGGTTGGAGACCATATTGGCTGCAGCCGAAGCTGCACGGGCGCAAGCGTTGGCCTCGCCGTCGAGCTGTGCTGCGGCGGCGAGCGCGGCTTGATCGGCCGCGGTTTGCAGCTCGGTGTCCATGCTGGCCATTCGGGCATAATCGAACGCAATTCCGCCTGCGCCGATCAACGCTACCAGCGACAGGGCGACGGTCGGCGCGACTGCTGCGCTATTATCGCCCCAAATGTCGAAGAGACGCCGCTTCATGCCACGTCATCCTTAATTTGACCCACCGGGTGAGCCGCCGCCGCCGCCGCCCCGCCGCTTCCTCCCGACTGGGTGCCCTCGATGCGGAGCGGTTTGGTCTGGCCCTTGCGGTAACGCTCGGTGGCCTTTTGGCCCTTTTCGCCGTGATAGCCGGGCTGCAGGCTATCGGCCGGATAGACCGGGTCCGGATCGATCGTCTGGGCGGCCATATCATATTTGACCGCTTCGCCGAAGCCAGGGTCCACCGGCGTGCAGCCCGCGGTAGCCAAAAGCATCCCGGCCGGAGTCAGGACCAACAGTTTAAAGCGCATGGCCATAA
>CAVPOZ010000001.1:0-168159 GCA_963707265.1 uncultured Alphaproteobacteria bacterium | reverse complement strand
AAGAAGGTAACAGCCCATGCCCCTGCTCGAAGCCCGCAAGCAGTACAAGCCGTTCGAATACCCCTGGGCGTTCGAATATCTGGAAGCGCCAGCAGCAGATCCACTGGATGCCCGAGGAAGTGCCGCTGGGCGAGGATTGCCGCGACTGGGCGCAGAAGCTCTCCGACCATGAGCGCAACCTGCTGACGCAGATCTTCCGCTTCTTCACCCAGGCCGACGTCGAGGTGCAGGACTGCTACCACGAAAAATACGGCCGCGTGTTCAAGCCGACCGAGATCAAGATGATGCTGGCCGCGTTCTCCAACATGGAGACGGTGCACATCGCCGCCTACTCGCACCTGCTCGACACGATCGGCATGCCGGAAAGCGAATATGGCATGTTCCTTCAGTACAAGGAGATGAAGGACAAGCACGACTACCTCGCGACCTTCGGCGTCGACACGGACGAGGACATCGCCAAGACGCTGGCCATGTTCGGCGGCTTCACCGAGGGGCTGCAGCTGTTCGCCAGCTTCGCCATGCTGATGAACTTCCCGCGCTTCAACAAGATGAAGGGCATGGGCCAGATCGTCAGCTGGTGCGTGCGCGACGAGAGCCTGCACTGCGAAGGCATCACCCGCCTGTTCCACGCCTTCGTCAAGGAACGCGACTGCCTGACCAAGTCGGTCAAGGAAGACATCCTCGACGTCTGCCAGAAGACGGTTCGGCTGGAGGACGCGTTCATCGACCTGGCGTTCGAACATGGCCCGGTCGAGGGCATGACCCCCAACGAGATCAAGAAATACATCCGCTACATCGCCGACTGGCGGCTGGGGCAGCTGGGCTTCAAGCCGATCTACATGGTCGACGAGCACCCGCTGCCGTGGCTCGCGCCGATGCTGAACGGCGTCGAGCACGCCAACTTCTTCGAAACCCGCGCGACCGAATATTCGAAGGCCGCGACCCGGGGGAACTGGGGCGAGGTGTGGGACAATTTCGATCGCCGGCAGAAGGCCAAGGCGGCGAACGACACGCCGAGCGGCGAAGGCGACGGCGAGGATATGTTCAGCGCGGGCGGGTGTTGCCGCCGAATGATAATTCGGCGACCTCTTCCGGGCTGGGGCGGAGCGGACTTCAAGGCTCCGGCGATGCATTGCCTCGCTGGAATGTCTGCGGAGGGTGCGGCGGAATAGACGCCGACCCGATTACGGACGCTCAAGGATGCCGTCACGCAAGCATTGACTGCCTTGGGTCAGCCTTATCAATGCCTTGATCAATACCGACTTCAAAGCCACTGATTATTCCGCTTCGCATGACTCAATATTGCGCCGGCTAATCGCCGTGCTGAAGATCCTACCTACGAGGCCAGTCTTGAAATGGAATTGGCCGTTCTGCATTTCATCGGTTTGACTGACGCTCTGAGCGCGACGCTTCTCGCCAGTACTGATGCTCGAAGCGCATGAAATGCCGGTTCTGCACGTTTCACCAGTCGCCAGCACTCTTGCCTGTGCGATCTTGCGCGATCCTGGCCCCTACCAGTTGACGACGCAATTGCATTCGAGCCGAACGAGTTGAAGCAGGGCCTAGAGGTCTTCGAAAGGCGGTTGAGTGTGACTCCTCTGCATCGCAATCCCTTCTCACTGCCGCCGCCACGCATTACGGTGCTAATTCGGTGACAGTTCACTGAATCACCGAATTAGCACCACGGCCGCCTCCCGCCCTCGTACCAACGCGCCAGTCCTTCGCCGACCAAGATGTCGCCGACCGAATCCCCGTTGACCTTCACGATCCGCAGCCGATCGGTGGCGCGGTTACCAGTGCCTTCTCGCTAGAGGACCGGGCCTCTTGGCCGGACAATTACGGTGACAGTTTACTAAATCACCGAAACTCGAAGGAGCCGTCACGGAGTAAATCCGTGACGTCGAACGGGTTCGGCTGCGCCGACCCGCCGGCCGATGTTCGCCGTCTCTTCGACGAAGCTCCCGATTGCTTCGCAATCGCTCCCTTCTGCTCGGCGGCTCACTTGCTCTCAATATAAACGGTGTATTGCCTGGGGGACCAACCGGTCCAGCTGCTGACGCCGATCGCGATGACGAACAGGGCGAGAGCGAAGGCCACGACGCCGATGACCGCCATCCGTATGTCGCGCTCATTGCGTTCGCTGATGGTGAGCTCTTTCACCACCGGCGGCGGCGGATCGCGGCGGATTTTCGACACGCGCACGGCTGGCGTCGCCAGGTTGACGGACTTTTTTCCGGTCGAGAGCGGACGGGTCATGCGCCAATGCATAACGAAAATCCGTTACCGCCCGGTTATTGCGCCGGCCCCACCCCCGCAAATTCTCACGGGTCGACGCGATGCAGTGTCACAACCCCTTGCGCATGGCGAGGCGTTCCGCGGCGGCGGATTGCAATAGCTCCATGTCCAGCTTCCGATCGGCTGCCGTCGCCAGCAATGCCGCAAGCCGCACGCATCGGAGGATGTCGGCCCCCGATAATTCATAGTCCTTGGCGAGGGTGCGAACGCCAAGGTCATGGCCTTGGGGCAGTTTCGCGGAGGCCAGCAGCCTCTGCCACAATGCCTCTCGTGCGGCTTCGTCGGGCATGGGGAATTCGACCACGACATCGATGCGGCTCATCGCACTTTCATCGATGTCCGCGGCAAGGTTCGTGGTGATGATAGCCAGGCCTTCGAAGGGCTCGATCCGTCGCAACAGGCAGCCGACCTCGATATTGGCGTAGCGGTCGTGCGAGTCTTTGACCTCACTGCGCTTGCCCAGCAGGGCGTCGGCTTCGTCGAACAGCAGGATCGCACTTTCGCGATCCGCCATCTCGAAAAGCTGCTGAAGGTTATTCTCCGTTTCGCTGATATATTTGGATGCGACCGCGCTCAGGTCCACATGGAACAGCGAGCGCTCCGTCGATCGCGCCATGGCTACCGCTGCCATGGTCTTGCCCGTACCGGACGGCCCGCGGAAAAGCGCGCGAAGGCCGCCATCGACATAGCGATGCAGGCCCCACTCGCGAAAAATCCGAGGGGGCTGGCTCAGCCATTCGGCGACCCACCCCAGTCTCTTCTCCGACTCCGCAGGCAGCACGAGCTCGTCGGGATCGGTGTCGGTGGCGATCCGCCTGGCGCCGAGCGCGGCCAGCCGATGTTCGTCAGTCAGGGTGGCCATCGTGGGTTCCCTTCGGCAAATGCGTCCGACTCGCCTTTACGTCTGAAGCGCAATTGCCGTGACAATGCACTAATTCGGCACCCACCGCCCCTTTGGCGCGACATAGCTGTCGATCCGCCGCGCCGGCCGCTCGTGCCAGCCGATGTTGAACGCCCAATAGGTCGGGTAAAAGCACAGGCTTGAATAGGGCAGATGCTCGTGGATCCAGCGGGCCATTATCTGCCAGTCGCCCGGCGCCTGGTGCCGGTCGTAAAAGCTGGGAACGACGACGCAGGCCACCGCGCCCATATGGCCTTGCCCATCGCGCATGTCCCAGATGTGCCCGGCCGCGCTGCTCTCGTTGATGGCGCAATTATAGCCCGCCTTGCCCGCGCGCATCATCCTGTTGCCCAGCGCATTCACTTCCCGGCTGCGATAGGCGGATCGGATCGCGATCCGCCCCCAATGATCCTGCAGCGGCTCCAGCAATTCCTCGCACAGCCGCGTCCCCGCCGCGATCGCCAGGTCGGGATCGTCGGGCACGTTGAGCAACCCGTGAATTTGCGCAATCTCCGAATAGAGCATGTCGCGCATGAAAAAGCTCTTCGACAACCGCACCCGCCCAAGCTGGGTCAGCGTCTGCACGGATTTGGGTGATTTCATGGGAGGCCTCCCCGCCCTCGATGGTGCCGATGCCCTTGCAGGCATCTTCCGGTTCGCTGTGGTGATCGGGCATATGCAGACTATCTGAAGCGCCACATGGCTATTAACAAAAGATAAGTTGTAGAAAAGCCGCCTAAGCCGGATAATTACGCCGCCGAATCTAACTGCAAATTGGAGGCCTTCCATGCGCCAGTTGACTTCCGGTACTCTCACCGCAGTGGCAATAATCGCGATCGCCGGCGCCGCCTATGCTTGGCAGGCCGGCCAATATCGAAACATACCGGGGGCTATCACCGGCACTTACGCCGGAGGGATCCAGGGCAACTTCAAGTTCGTGCCGGTCGGTGCAAACGACGGAATTCCGTCGGCGCCAAACGGCGGAGCCTGCATCGTCTTTCGCGCCAAGGACCTCGGCTTCAAGAAGATGTGGCAAAAGACATGCACCAATGACGACGACTGTTCGACACCGGGCGAGAACAACTATGGTTATTGTCACCTGCCGTCCCGGAAATGCTGGTCCAGGCCGGACCCGGCAACGGCACCCGGATCCGATGATGCCCTGTGCAGAAGGGGCAACAGGCTTCCAAGCCCCGTGCCGATCAATCAGGATATCGATGTCTCGGTAACGCCTCCAGGTCCCAACACGCCGGCAACAACCTCCGTACCAGCAGCAATCTCCACGCCAAGCTGGGGCATCAGGCCCAACGCCAGGGCCCGGGTCCTGACCCGCCTGAATTGCGCCACCCCGGCTTGCGGACCCAATGGGGAGTCGTCCATTCTCGAATGGGGTGATGACAAGCAGCTCTGATCGGACACAGCGTGTGCATTGCGAGCGGCCCGGCGGCTCCGGCTAGCACCACGGTCGCCGCCCGCCCGCATACCATCGCGCCAGGCCCTCGCCGACCAGCGTGTCGCCGACGGATTCGCCATTGACCTTCACGATCCTGAGCTTGCGGCCATAGCGGTCCTCGTCCCGGTCGATCGAGCCGAGCGTCACCGTTCCAGAATTGACCAGCTGCCGCAGCCGGTCGGTCGCGCGGTCGCCCAGCGCCTTCTCGCTGGCGCAGCGGGGATCGTGCGTTTCCGGCGCGTCGATGTCCGCCACCCTGATCTTCACGCCCTCGACATAGAGGGTGTCGCCGTCGACCACGCAATTATAGCCGCCGCCGACATGGCAACTGCCGAAGCTCGCCCTGACGCCCTTTGCGCCGCCGGAAGCGCCTGCGGCTCTCCATTGCCTGAGCTTCCGATCTCGCTGAGCCAGCTCGGCCCGATGCCGACCACCAGGCCGACGAAGACCGCGCCCAGCCATAGGCCGGAGTAGCGCCACCAGCCGCCGTTGCGCGTTTGATAATCCTGTGGTTTCGTCCGGCGTCGCCCGCCCTGGACGACGCGGAACTTGTTACGCCCCCGCATTGATCCAGTTTAATCAATTTCGGCAGGAAGCACACCTCCACGGAAAGAAAAACATGACCGACGAACAGTCCATCGGCGCCGTTATCGACGAGATGTACGACATGATCTCCGGCCCCGCCGGGCCGCGGGACTGGTCCCGGCAGGCGAACTGCTTCCTGCCCGAGGCGCGGCAGGTGCGGACCTTTCTGGACGAGCAGGGGCGGCCGGCGATGCTGGCGATGGGGCCGGACGAATATCGCGCAGAACGTCACGCCCTTCTTCATGGCCAACCCCTTCTATGAGGTGGAGACCGGCCGGCGCATCGATGTCTTTGGGAACATGGCCCACGTCTGGAGCAACTACGAAGCGCGCACCTCCCCGGAAGCGACGCGACGTCGAGCGCCGCGGAATCAACTCCATCCAGCTCTTCCGCCATCCCGACCTCGGCTGGCGGATCAGTGTCGATGATCTGGGATAATGCGAGATAGTTCCCCGGCGTAGGCCGGGGCCCAGGCAGCGCTGCAGGCGCTGCTTCGCAACGCCCTGGATCCCGGCCTGCGCCGGGAAACCGGATTGGAACCACCCCAAACTGTAAACTCTGCCGACATCCGCGATTCTGCCGATTGAACGACCGCCCCGCTCCTGCGTTCATGCCGCGTCCGAAACGGACATTTTGAGGAGTAGGCGACATGCGAAATCTGTTGCTTGCCACGGCGGTCGTGCTCGCCGCCGCCGCAACCCCCGCCCAGGCACAGAGCGCGGGTGGACGTACATCGATCAGCGTCAATCATGGCTTCGACGGCCACGGCAACCAGGGCGGTCACCGCGACCGGCGGCCCGACAATGCCGTCGAGGTCGGCACCTGGTACGAGGGCGGCGAATGGGCCTTGTACAATAACCGGTCGTTCCAGTCCGACAGCTACAACGACTGGTGGCACGACCGTCCCGACCGCGCCTTCCCGCGCTGGGTGCAGAGCGGAAAGTGCGAGCGGCTGTGGTGGAGCGGCGGCGGCTGGCGCTGCTAGGCTGAGGCACCGGGGCTAGCGGAGCGATTGCAAAGCAATCGGGAGGCTAGCTGCAGAGATGCCGAAGCCCGGCCGACGACCGGCGGAAAGCCGTGTCGATCGACGTCACGAATTTACTTCGTGACGGACTGCAACGGGGTGACGGGCCTGCTCCTCGGTCGGGCCGCTGGTCTCGGCGGCTGCGGCTTGCTACGTTCCTTCCAGATTGCGTGAGGGGGAGAAGATCCATGCCCGACGTCGCCGCCGCCAAGGCCCGCCTTGAAGCCCAGCTGGCCGAGCTCGAAGAGCGCCAGGCGCGAATCGCCGATGATCTTGCCGAGCCGCTCAACGCCGACAGCGGCGAACAGGCGGTCGAGATGGAGGATGACGCATCCCTGGAAGGCCAGGGCGCGCTGGTCACCAAGGAAATCGCGTCGGTAAAGCGCGCGCTGGGACGGATCGAGGACGGCATCTACGGCGAATGCGTCCGCTGCGGCGAGGAAATCTCCGAAGCCCGGCTCGAGGCGCGGCCCGAAGCCGCGCTATGCATCGATTGCGCTCGAAGCAACGAGCGCAGCTGAGCAATTCGCCGTTCCCCGGCGAAGGCCGGGCGTCCAGACCGAGGCGCGAAGCGCCGAGCACTATGGCAATCGCGCTAAATTGCTGCGCTTCGCTTGCAATGACTGGGCCCCGGCCTTCGCCGGGGAACTGCCTTCACCCACCCAACTGCGTAATCACGAAGGCATAAGCCTCCGCCACCTCATGCAGCGAGTTCCAGCGGCCCGACTTGCCGCCGTGGCCCGCGCCCATGTTGATCTTCAGCAGCAGCAGATTGTCGTCGGTCTTGGTCGCGCGGAGGCGGGCCGCCCATTTGGCCGGCTCCCAATAGGTCACGCGCGGGTCGGTGAGGCCGCCGGTGATCAGCATCGCCGGATAAGCCTTGGCCTCGACATTGTCGTAGGGGCTGTAGCTCCGGATCAGGTGGAACGCGTCGGGATCGGTGATCGGGTTGCCCCATTCGGTCCACTCGCCCGGCGTCAGCGGCAGCGTGTCGTCGAGCATGGTGTTGAGCACATCCACGAACGGCACGTCGGCGACCACCGCGCCGAACAGCTCGGGCGCCTGGTTGACCACCGCGCCCATCAGCTCGCCGCCGGCCGATCCGCCCTGCGCCGCGACCCGGCCGGGCTTCGCATAGCCCTCCGCGATCAGGCCCTTGGTCACGTCGACGAAATCGTTGAAGGCGTTGGTGCGCGCCTTGAGCTTTCCGTCGAGGAACCATTGGTAGCCAAGGTCGTCGCCGCCGCGGATATGGGCGATGGCGAAGGCGAAGCCGCGATCGACCAGGCTGAGGCGGCTGGTCGAGAAGCTGGGCGGGATGGCGTAGCCGTAGGCGCCATAGCCATAGACGAACAGCTTGCCCGACCCGTCCTTGGCGAACTCCTTGCGGCGGAGGACCGAGACCGGGACCCGCTTGCCGTCGCGGGCGGGGATCATCAGCCGCTCGGTGACATATTGGCTGGAATCATAGCCTGACGGAATTTCCTGGACCTTGCGGACTTCGAGCCGCTTTTCCGCCGGGTGATAGTCGTAGACGGTCTGCGGCGTGACCATCGACGAATAGGCCAGCCGATAGCTGTCGGGGGCATATTCGGGATTGCCGGAGAAGCTGGCGCTGTAGCTCGCCTCGTCGAAAGGAACCCGCTCTTCCTCGCCGCTGGCGTAATCGCGCAGGATGAGCTGGTCGAGCCCGTCGACCCGGCTGGAGATCAGCAAATGATCGCGGTGCGAGGTGATCCCGCGCAGGTAATTCCGATCGCTTCCCGCGACGACTTCGGTCCACTCGCCCGGTTCCTTCGGGTCGGCCGAAACGATGCGGAAATTGACGTGGTGGTCGTTGGTCAGGATCCACAGCTTCCCATGGGCCGCGTCGACTTCATATTGCATGTCCGCCTGGCGCGGGCGGATCAGCGTGAGCGGCGCGGCGGGCTGGTCGGCGGGGACGAAGCGAACCTCGTTCGACGAATTATTTCCGCTTGAAATCAATATGATAGATGTCGTCCGTCGATCGCGCCACCCCGACCGAAAAGGCGATATCCTCCTGTTCCTCATAGATGGTGCTCGCACTGTTCGGATCGTCGCCGATACGGTGATATCGGGCCCGGTAGCTGCGCCACTGGTCGTTGACCTCGGTGAACACCAGGCCGGTCGAATCGCTGGTCCAGACCGGGTTGCCGATGCCGACCGTGGTGACGGTCTCGAGGTCCTTTCCGGTGGCAAGATCGCGAACGACAAGCTTGAACCGTTCCGACCCGTCGTCGTCGGCCAGGGTCGCCAGCAGCTTGCCGTCAGGGCTGACCGCGAAGGCGCCGAGGCGGTAATATTCCTTGCCCTCGGCCTCGGCATTCTCGCTGTAGATCAGCGCCTCGTCGCCGCCAGCCGCAGGCTTGCGATACCAGTCGCGATATTGGGTGCCCTCCTTGAACGCCGACCAGTAGAGCCAGTCGCCATCCTTGATCGGGACCGAGGCGTCGTCCTCCTTGATCCGGCCCTTCATCTCCTGGAACAGCGCCTCGACCAGCTCCTCGTGAGGCTTCATCGCCGCTTCGAAATAGCCGTTCTCGGCCTTGAGATAGTCCAGCACATCCTTGTCCTGGACGTCGGGATAGCCTTTGTCGCGAAGCCACGCCCAGGGATCGTCGATCGTCACGCCATGGCGCTCGTAGCTGAAGGGGCGCTGTTCGGCGCGCGGCGGGGCGGGCGGGTTCGGAGCTTTGTTCATCGTTCGCCATCAAGCAATCGCCAGCGGTCGCGTCCAGCGCAAAACGGCGTTAGAGGGGACCGATTCCCCCATTCGCTGAAGAAGGTGCCGTATGTCCTCCTACGCCGACCGCCTCGCCGCCCTCCGCCAACAGCTGAAGGAAGACCGCCTCGACGGCTTCGTCGTGCCGCTGACCGACGAGCATATGAGCGAATATGTCGGCAGCTATGCGCAGCGGCTGGCGTGGCTGACCGGCTTTCAGGGATCGGCCGGTTCGGCGGTGGTGCTGCCCGAGGAAGCGGCGATCTTCACCGACGGCCGCTACACTATCCAGGTCCGGCAACAGGTCAGCCCGACCGAATGGAGCTACCAGTCGGTCCCCGAAACCAGCATTTCGAAATGGCTGAAGGAGAAAGCGCCGGCGGGCGCGAAGATCGGCTACGATCCGTGGCTGCATACTGCCGACTGGGTCAAGCAGGCGACGGCGCAGCTTGCCGCCAAGGGCGCCGAGCTGGTCGCGGTCAAGCGCAACCCGATCGACGCGGTGTGGTCCGACCGGCCCGAACCTTCGAAGGCGCGGCTGGTGGTCCAGCCTGACGAATATGCCGGCAAGAATTCGGCCGAGAAGCGCCATGAAATGGCCGACTGGCTCAACCAGGAAGGCGCGGACGCGGCGGTGCTGGCGGCGCTCGATTCGATCGCCTGGACCTTCAACGTAAGGGGTCAGGACGTCACCCACACCCCGGTCGCGCTGGCCTTCGCGGTGGTCAACGCCGATGGCACCGCCGACCTGTTCGTCGAAGGGGAGAAGGTCGGCGACGACGTGCGAGCCCATCTCGGCAATGGCGTCAGGCTGCACGAGCGAGAGGATTTCGAGACCTATTTGCGCTCCTTGAGCGACAAGCTGGTCGCAGTCGATCCGGAGCGGTCGGTGGCGGCGATCAGCCAGGCGCTGAACGAGGGCGGCGCGCGCATCCTTAGCCGCCGCGACCCCGCGGTCTTGCCGAAGGCGGTCAAGAACGCGACAGAGATTGCTGGTCATCATGCAGCGCAGGCGCGGGACGGCGCAGCGGTTTCACGCTTCCTCAAGTGGGTCGAAGAGGAAGCGCCGAAGGGCGGACTCGACGAGATTATCGCCCAGGACAAGCTGCTCAGCCTCCGCAAGGAGCTGGGCGACCTCAAGGACCTGAGCTTCGACACCATCTCGGCATTTGGTCCCAACGGCGCCCTGCCCCACTATAAAGGCACGGAGCAATCCAACCTGCCGTTCACGACCGGCACGCTCTACCTGGTCGACAGCGGCGGCCAGTATCAGGACGGCACCACCGACATCACCCGCACCGTACCGATCGGCGAACCGAGCGCGGAGATGATCGACCGCAACACCCGCGTGCTGCAGGGCCATATCGCCATCGCCACCGCGCTGTTCCCCAAGGGAACGCGCGGATCACAGCTCGACAGCTTCGCCCGGCGGCCGCTGTGGGAAGCGGGCTGCGACTATGCTCATGGCACCGGCCATGGCGTCGGCGCCTTCCTGGCGGTGCACGAGGGGCCGCAACGGATTTCGCCGGTGGGAAGCTCGCAGTCGGGCGGTGATGAGCCGCTGCAGGCGGGAATGATCCTCTGCAACGAGCCCGGTTATTACAAGCCGGGCGAATATGGCATCCGCATCGAGAATCTGGTGCTGGTGGTCGACAAGCAGGTGCCGGGTGCCGACAAGGAAATGCTCGGCTTCGAGACGCTAACCTTCGTGCCGATCGAGAAGCGATTGATCGACGCCACGATGCTGTCGGACAAGCGAGCTCGACTGGCTCAACAATTATCATGCTGAGGTGCTGGCCAAGATCGGCCCGCAGCTTTCGGGGGAGGATAAGGCATGGCTGGAAAGACAGTGCGCGCCGCTAAGCCGCTAGGCTGGGTCGCGCTCGGCTGGACGCTCGGGGCGCTGTATATTTTGGGACCGCGGGTGGCGCTGAATCGCGGGCTGGATACCGGCTATTCGCTCGCCGCCTGGGTTGGGTCCTTCTTCGGCTGAGCGTCGCGCGCCTGCGCTTTGCGGCGCTTCAGATTCTCGCGCAGCGCCGCGGCCAGTCGCTCTTCCTTTTCCTTGTCGGCCTTGGTCATGCCACCAGCGGCTAATATTCCCGCGCCCGCTCGGCAAGCGGGTTGACGGTTGGACGGGGGTCGGCCATAGGCCCGCCCGTCATTCCGACATGCTGCCGTAGCTCAGTGGTAGAGCGCATCCTTGGTAAGGCTGAGGTCGTGAGTTCAATCCTCACCGGCAGCACCATCACCTGAATTCCAGCCGTCCGGGGGACACTGGAAATCAGTTGGTCCCCCGGATGGGGGTTCAAACCCGCACGACTTCCATGCCCCCACATTGACGAGCCGCTCCTCCACCGCCATGCGGGCGACGATGCGCTTCTTCTCCGACAATGCCGCCTCCGTCTGCCCGCAAGTGATGGACGCATTGGTAAGGGCCAATCACGTCGACACCGCCTATGACGGCGATGCACTGTCCGAAAAGCTCGACGGCGCCTTTTCCGACCTGTTCGGCAAACCGGTTCGCGCGCTGTGGGTGACGACCGGCACGGCAGCCAATTGCCTCGGCCTAGCCACGCTATGCCCGCCGCATGGCGCGATCCTGTGCCATGGACAAGCGCACATCGAGGTCGACGAGGCTGGCGCCCCGGGCTTCTTCACCCATGGTGCCAAGCTGACCCTGCTTCCTGGCCATGGCGCCAAGATCACGCCGGAAACGGTCGATGAGACTTGCGCGCGGGTCCGTGACGATGTCCATCAGGTCCAGCCCGCTGCGCTGTCGATTACCAACGCCACCGAATATGGGCTGAGCTATCGGCCTGACGAAGTCGCCGCGCTGGGTGAGATAGCGAAGCAGCGCGGGCTCGGCTTCCATCTCGACGGAGCGCGCTTCGCCAATGCCGTCGCCTTCACCGGCGCCGACCCGGCCGACTTGACCTGGCGCGCCGGTGTCGACGTCATGTCATTCGGCTTCGTCAAGAATGGCGGCATGAACGCCGAGGCGCTGATCTTCTTCGACCCGGCCAAGGCAGAGATCGTGCCGCGCTTGCGCAAGCGCGCCGGGCACCTGCTGTCCAAGGGCCGCTATCTTGCCGCGCAGATATTGGCGATGCTTGAGGACGATCTTTGGCTCACCAACGCCCGCGCGGCCAATGCGGCTGCGGCGGTGCTGGCCACGGCGGCGGGCAACCGCTTGATTTATCCGGTCGAGGCCAATGAGCTGTTCGTGCGCATGATCGCCCGACGAGGCCGCAAGCGCTCCGTCGGACAAGGCTTTGACTTCTACGACTGGGGTCCGGACGAAGTAAGGTTCGTGACCAGCTGGGACCAGGATATGGACGCGGTGGCCCGCCTCGCCGCGGCGATCGAGGCGCTGTGAAGGACGGAAGTCCGGATCGACGCGTCGATCATCGTCCCCTTCATCATCTTCACCGGCGTCTGGGGATCGACGTGGATCGTCATCCGCGACCAGATCGGCACGGTGCCGCCGCAATGGTCGGTGGCCTACCGGTTCATGATCGCCGCGGTGGCCATGGCGCTGGTGGCCAGGTGGAAGGGCCAATCGCTGAAGCTCGACCGTGGCGGGCTGATCGCGGCGCTGGTTCTTGGCGTCACCCAGTTCAGCGTCAATTTCAACAGCGTCTACCTGGCCGAGCGATTCATCACTTCGGGCGTGGTCGCGACCGTGTTTGCGCTGCTGCTGATCCCCAACAGCCTGCTCGCCTGGGCCTTCCTGGGTCAAAAGCCCAACCGCCGATTCCTTTTGGCGGGGCTGGTGGCGATCGCCGGCGTCGCCCTGCTGTTCATTCACGAGATCCGCTCCAGCCCGACCGATCCGCATGACATTGCCATCGGGCTGGCGCTGACCTTGCTCGGACTGCTCGGCGCCTCCTCGGCCAACGTCTATCAGGCGGGCAAGGAAGCCACGCGCCATCCCTTATTGGCGCTGCTGGCCTGGTCGATGGCGATCGGGGCGTTCCTCGATGCCGTTCTTGCCTTCGCTGTTGCCGGACCGCCGGTAGTCGAGATGCGCCTCGGCTATTGGGTCGGGATTCTCTATCTGGCGCTGTTCGGCTCGGTGCTCTGCTTCGCGCTCTATTTTCCGGTCGTGCGCAAGATCGGCCCGGGCAAGGCCGCCTATTCGAGCGTATTGGTGCCGATCATCGCGATGAGCCTGTCGACGATGTTCGAAGGCTATCGCTGGAGCACGCTGGCGGTCGCAGGCGGCGTGCTCGCACTCGGCGGAATGCTCCTGGCCCTCGCCGGGCGGAGGCGGCCAATGCTTGTGACCGCGCCAGACGCCGCCTAAGTCGGCATCATGTCCGACGTCTTAGAACATCCCGAAGCTCCGACCACACCGGAGCATGTCGCAATCTACCGCAAGGATTACCGTCCGCCCGATTGGCTGGTGCCGGAAGTTGCATTGGAATTCGATCTCGATCCGGATCGGACGCATGTGCGCGCCCGGCTGACGGTCGAGCGCAACGGTGAACATGATCGACCACTGCGGCTGGCGGGCAATGGGCTGACGCCATTGGTCGTGCGGGTCGACGGCGCCGAGGCGCGCTGGACGATGGACGGCGATGCACTGGTCATCGAACTGGCGGGCAATGAAGCGACGATCGAGACCGAGGTCGAGATTGCGCCAGTTGCCAACAGCAAGCTGATGGGGCTCTACGCATCGGGCGGACATGCTTTGCACCCAATGCGAAAGCGAGGGTTTTCGCCGCATCACCTTCCACCCCGACCGGCCCGACGTCCTCTCGCGCTATCGGGTGCGGATGAGCGCCGACAAGGCGCGCTTCCCGATCCTGCTGGCCAACGGCAACCTGCTCGCCAGCGGCGAAGGCGACGGCGGCATCCACTGGGCGGAATGGGAAGATCCCTTCCCCAAGCCGAGCTATTTGTTCGCGATGGTCGCGGGCGATCTTGCTGCCAATCGCGACCGTTTCACGACGATGAGCGGGCGCGAAGTCGAACTCAACATCTGGGTGCGCGAGAAGGACCTGCCCAAGACCGGTCACGCCATGGAGAGCCTCAAGGCCGCCATGCGCTGGGACGAGGAAGTCTATGGCCGCGAATATGACCTCGACCTGTTCAACATCGTCGCGGTCGACGACTTCAACTTCGGCGCGATGGAGAACAAGGGGCTCAACATCTTCAATTCGCGCTACATCCTGGCGGACGAGGACACCGCGACCGATATCGACTTCGACAATATCGCCGGGGTCGTGGCGCACGAATATTTCCACAACTGGTCGGGCGACCGCGTCACCTGCCGCGACTGGTTTCAGCTGAGCCTGAAGGAAGGCTTCACCGTTTTCCGCGACCAGAGCTTTTCGGGCGACATGGGATCGAAAGCGGTCAAGCGCATCGAGGATGTCCGACTGCTCCGCGCGGCCCAGTTCCCCGAGGATGCAGGCCCGCTGGCGCATCCGGTTCGGCCCGAGAGCTATATCGAGATCACCAACTTCTACACCGCGACCGTCTACAACAAGGGCGCCGAGCTGATCCGCATGATGCGGACGATCCTGGGACCCGGACGCGTTTCGCAAGGGCAGCGACCTCTATTTCGAACGGCACGACGGAGAGGCGGTCACCTGCGAAGATTTCGTTCGCGCCATGGAGGATGCCAGCGGCATCGACCTCAGCCAATTCCGCCTGTGGTACAGCCAGGCCGGCACGCCGCGGGTCAAGGCCCGGATCGAGCATGATCCGGACAGCGGCGACGGCCATTCTGCACCTGGCGCAATCCATCCCGGACACGCCCGGCCAGATCGGCAAGTCGCCGATGGTGGTTCCCCTGAAGACGGCGTTGATCGGCTCCAAAAGCGGGGTGCCTCAGGGCGAAGAGCAGCTTGTCCTGTTATCCGAGGAGTCGACGAGCGTCCGGTTCGAGGGCGTAACGGATCTCCCACTACTTTCAATCAATCGCGAATTCTCGGCGCCGGTCCTCCTCGACGTCGAACGGCGGCCAGGCGAGCTCGAGCGGCTGGCGGAGGTCGATCCCGACCCCTTCGCTCGCTATGAGGCCTGCCAGGAGCTGATGATGCATGCGCTGCTCGCCGGTGCGCGCGGTGAGGTTGCCGATCCTGCTCCCGTTATCGCGGCGATGCGCGGCACGCTCCTTTCCAATTCGCTCGATCCGGCGTTCAAGGGAGAGGCGCTGTCGCTGCCGACCGAGGGGCTGATCGGCGATCGGATGGAATTGGTCGATCCGGATGCCATTCACAGCGGCCGCGAGATTCTTCGTTCGAAGATTGGGTCGGCCTTGGCCAGCGAGCTGGGCCGCGCGCAAGCGGAGAGTGCCCCCGGAACCGACCTGTCGCCGCGCGCCAAAGGCGTCCGCCGCCTGAAGTCGGTGTCGCTTTCCCTGCTGGCGGCGGGCGATCCGGTCCGCGGGGCGGAATTGGCCAAGAAGCAGTTCGATGCAGCGGACAATATGACCGACCGACAGGGCGCGTTGATGGTGCTCGCCAGCCTCGACGGTCCCGAGCGAGAGGCCGCCTTAGACGAATTCTTCGATCGCTATCGGGATGACAGCCTGGTGCTCGACAAATGGTTCGCGCTCCAGGCGGCGGCGCAGCGCGCCGATACGGTCGACGTGGTCGAGGCACTGGCCAAGCGTCCTGATTTCACCGTCCGCAACCCCAACCGCTGGCGGGCATTGGTCAGCAATTTCGCCGCCAACCAATGGGCGTTCCACCATATCTCCGGCCGCGGCTATCGCTTCGTCACCGACATGATCCTGGAGGTCGATCGCATCAATCCGCAGGTCGCGGCGCGGCAGGTGCCTTCAATCGGCCGTTGGCGTCGTTTCGAACCGACACGCGCCAAGCTGATGCGCGCCGAGCTCGAAAGGATCGTTGCGACCCCCGGGCTCAGCAAGGATGTGTTCGAGCAGGCGTCGAAGTCGCTGGCCTAGGAGCGCCCTTGTCCGTCATGCCCCCAGCATGACGGAACGGCCGTTAGCCGCCGACCCACTGCGCCACTTCGGCCGCAACGCGGTTGGCGGCATTGTTGAGCGCTGGTCCGACCGTGGCTGCCGTCCCGTCGGCTGGCTCTCGTGCCTCGAAGCGGCGAGTTTCGACCCGCGTGCCACCGACAGCCGCGAGAGCGCCATCGTAACGGACAATCACCGCCCCTTCCTGCGCATCATAACCAAAGCGGCTGAGCGTGCCGGTAACGGTGGAGCCCCGGATCGAGCGATGCCTGGCGCGGGTCAAGCACGACGCGGCCGGTGGTGCGCATCACGGTTTCCTGGACCAGGTCCTGGAACAGGCGATCGGGGCTTTCGACCCACTGCACATCCTTGATGTAGGCAATTGCCGTCGGGCCAATGAGCGCCGGAACGCGCGTCGTCGCCAATTCCTTGGGAACGACGGGGACATCGATCGTAATCGCGTCGCCCGGCCCGGCGGCGCGGCTGATGCTCTCGGGGCGGGCGCCGAGCTGGTCAGGGTCAGCAGCGTCGGCGGGACTTTCTTTCCGCCGAAGCAGGAAGCGAGCGACAGTGCGCCCAGCGCGACGAGGGACAGGCGGGTCATACGCATCATTTCGTCTTTCCGGGCTTGTAGTCAGGAAGATTTTCGGGGCCGAGGACGCCAACGGCGCCGTCGTTGTTCAGCCGCTCGCTGAACTGGCGAAGCGAATCCGACAGGTCGCGCAGGTCGCGGACCAGGCGGTTGGCCTCGGGCAGCGTCGATTTCGAGAAATTCTGGATGCCCGGCCGGGCATCGGCGATGACAGCGTCAAGAGTGTCGGTGGTGTGCTGCAATGACGCGATTGCCTTGCGCAGATCTTCGGCCGCAGGTTTGCCTTGCTCGTTGACCAGCTTGTTGGTGCTGTCAGCGAGCAGCCCGACGCGCTCGGCCGCGATCCCTGCATTGCGAGCGGCGATCCGCGCATCGCCGATCGCATCGGCAAGGTCAGGCGCGCGCTCGGCAAGGACGCGGGTCGTCTTGTCGACATTCTCGAGGATGTCGGAAATCGAATTCTGGTTCTTGTCGGACAGAAGTTCGGTCAGGCGCTCGGTCAGGCGCTGGATACGGTCGATCAGTTCCGGAGCCGAATTCAGCAGTGCGCCAAGCCCGCCTGAGCTGGCCGGAATGACCGGGCAACCCTGCGGCCCGACCTGAACCAGCGGCTGTCCACCCTTGACCGCACCCTCGAGCGCGATTTCGCTGACGCCGGTGAAACCGACGCCCTTGATCTGCGCGGTCGTACCCTGAAGCACCGGCGTTTGGGCATCGACCTCTACCCGCACCCAGACGAATTCGGGGCGATCCGGCAGCAGGCTGATCTTTTCGATCTGGCCGACCGGAACGCCCTGGAAATTGACCGACGAACCCTTGTTGAGTCCGCTCGACGCCCTGGCTGAAGTAGATGTCGAAACATTTGGTGGTCTTGTTCGAAAGGCCCGCGAGCCAGACGATGAACACCAGCAGGCCCGCCAGCAGTGCCAGGGTTACGGCACCGACAAGGACATGGTTCGAACGCGTTTCCATCTGCGCTAGCGCCCCTTCAACCCGGCTAGAGCCGCGCGTCCGCGGGGCCCGTTAAAATATTCTTGAATCCAAGGATGGTCCAAGGCGAGCAATTCTTCAATCGTTCCGACCGCGACGACCTTCCGATCGGCCAGCACCGCCACCCGGTCGCAAATCGCCCAAAGCGTGTCGAGGTCGTGGGTGATGAGGAAGACGGTGAGCTCGAGCCGTTCCTTCAACTCTTCGATCAGCTCGTCGAATGCCGGCGGCGCCGATCGGATCGAGCCCGGCAGTCGGCTCGTCGAGGAACAGCAGTTCGGGATCGAGCGCCAGCGCGCGGGCGAGACCGGCGCGCTTGCGCATGCCGCCGGACAGCTCGGACGGATATTTCGGGCCCGCATTGGCCGGCAAGCCCGACATGGCGATCTTGTAGCTGGCGATCTCGTCCAGCAGCGGCTCCTTGATGAACGGAAAATACTCCCGGATCGGCACTTCGACATTCTCGGCGACCGTCAGTGTCGAAAACAGCGCGCCATTCTGGAACAATACGCCCCAGCGCCGGCGAATATTCTTTGCCTCGTCCTCCTCGCGGCCGATCATATTCTCGCCGAGCACCTCGACCTCGCCTTGCGTCCGGCGTCTGGAGGCCGATGATCGAGCGCATCAGCACCGACTTGCCGGTGCCCGATCCGCCGACCACGCCGAGGATTTCGCCGCGCTTCACGTCGAGGTCGAGGTCCTCGTGGATCACCTGTTCGCCGAAGCTGTTGCGAAGGCCGCGGATGGTGATGATATTGTCGTCGCTCATAGCCAGCCGACCGAGCTGAAGAAGACCGCGAACACCGCGTCGAGGACGATGACCAGGAAGATCGCCTGGACCACCGCTGTGGTCGTGCGCGTGCCGACCTCTTCCGAATTGCCCTCGACCATGCATGCCCTGGAAACAGCCGACCAGTCGCGATGATGAACCCGAACACCGGCGCCTTGATCAGGCCGATCCACAGGTCGCGGATCGGCACGACCTCCTGGAGGCGCTGCACGTAGGTCAGCGGCGGAATGTCGAGGCTGATCCAGCAGAAAATGCCGCCGCCAATGATGGTGACTCAGCATCGAATAGAAAGACAGCAACGGCATCATGACGACTGCAGCGAGCATGCGCGGAATGACCAGCGCCTCGATCGGCGACACGCCGATCGTCCGCATCGCATCGATTTCCTCGGTCAGCTTCATCGTTCCGAGCTGGGCGGCGAAGGCCGAACCGGAACGACCGGCGACCATGATCGCCGTCATCAGCGTGCCGAGTTCGCGAATGGTGATTCGGCCGATCAGGTTGATGGTGTAAATTTCGGCGCCGAACTGTTGCAGCTGAACCGCGCCCTGCTGGCCGATGACGATGCCGATCAGGAAGCTCATCAGCCCGATAATGCCCAGCGCCCGCACGCCGACCAGGTCGAAGCGCTGGATGACGGCATTGATCCGGAAGCGCTTTGGACGGCGAATGATGGCCGCGAACCCGAGCAGCACGGCGCCAAGAAATCCGACCAGGCCGACCATGACGGTGCCGGCATCCGACACCCAGCCACCCACTTCGTCGAGGATACGGAGGGCGCCGGGCGGCTCTTCCGGCCGGATTTTCACGGGCGTGTCGAAATCCGCCACCTGGTCGAGCAAGCCGCAGACGTCGCTGCTGGCGTTGATTACCTTTGCACCGCGATCGCGGACGGTCCGGTAAATCAGCCAGGCCCCGACCGTGTCCATTTTCTCGACGCCGCTGAGATCGATCGTCAGCGGATCGGGCATTGCCTCAAGCTCGCGCTGGGTCGATCCAGCGCGCGCAATCGTGATCGAGCCGACGCAACGATAGACGTTGGCGCCGGATTCGGGTTCGGCGGTGGTCGACTGATCCCCCATCGCGCCCGACCCTGCGCGAAATCGATATAAGCGGCAAGCCCGAGCGCATTTTGCCACTTTGTTGCCAGAGTTGATGACGTATAGCGCGATCACGATGCCGAATGATGCGCCCACTTCAGCCACGCCATTGTTCGTAACGGTCGGGGAGAACTCCGCCCGGCCGTTCGGCATGGGCGCCGCCGATCGGGCCCGTGCGCTTGCAGTCAAGGCGCAGCTCGAGCCGGCCGATGGGCCCGCGGCCGGCCGCTCGACCGTCTTTGCCGACTTGCGGTGGTGCTGGGACCCCGAATGGCTTGTCGCACTGGCAGAGGCGCCGGGAAGCGTTCTGACCAAGGATGGCCATCCGGTCCTTGCCCATGTCCCGGCTGGAGGCGATCCGGCGGCGGTGCTGTCCGCAATGCTGTCGGGGGATCGCTATCAAGGTTCGCTTGAGCAGACTCGATGCCGACACCGCCGACTTCAGCTATCGCAAGCTGAGAAAGCGCGACCGGCCTTTCGTCATGCGCCTCGATCCTGCCGATCCCGAATCGGTCGAGCGCGCCGCCTATGACGCCAGTTACAAGGGCGTCACCGACATATTGACGCTTTATCTGTGGCGGCGGCCGGCGTTCTACCTGACCCGCTGGGCGGCACGTGCCGGGATGAGCCCGAACATGGTGACGGCGATCGGCGCGGCATTGTGCGTCGCGGCCTTCTTCCTGTTCTATAACGGATGGTATTGGACCGGGGTTGCGGCCGCCTTTGGCTTCATGGTGCTCGATACGGTCGACGGCAAGCTCGCTCGATGCACCGGCCAGTCGTCCTATTGGGGCAATATTTTCGATCATGGCCTGGACCTCGTCCACCCGCCCTTCTGGTGGTGGGCCTGGTCGGAGGGCCTGGAGGCCTATGGCCGTCCATTCGAACGGGTTTATGAGTTGCTGATCGTCGGTGCGATCGTCTTCGGCTATGTCGCGCAGCGCATCATCGAGGGCATTTTCGTCCGCCGCTTCGGCATGCACATTCACGTCTGGCGGAAGATCGACAGCCAATTCCGGCTGATCACCGCGCGGCGCAACCCGAATATGGTCATCCTGGTCGCCTCGCTGCTTGTCGGGCGGCCGGATCTTGGAATTGAGCTGGTTGCGCTGTGGACGCTGGTTTCGCTGATCTTCCACGCGGTCCGGCTGGCGCAGGCCAATGCGCGTCGTGATCGCGACGGTCCGGTCGTCAGCTGGCTGGCATGAACCGCTGGACAGCGTTGCTGCTCGCCGGGTCCCGGCCCGGAACTGACCCTTTCGCCCAAGCGCATGGCACCGACCTCAAGGCCTTGATCCCAGTTGGCGGAGTGCCGATGGTCGCCCGCCCGGCGGCTGCCCTGCTCGCCGCGCCGGAGGTGGAACGGGTACGGGTCCTTGCCCAGCAGCCCGAGAGAATGGCCGAGGCACTTCCCGACGATCCAAGGTTGTCGCTTGAACGGTCGGGGACGACGATCGCCGCGACGCTGGAAGCAATCCTGTCCGATCCGTCGACGCGCTATCCGCTACTGGTGACCACCGCAGATCACGCCCTGCTCGATCCCGCCGATGATCGCCGACTTTTGCGCCCGTGCTGCTGGCGCGGACGTTGCCATCGGGATGGTCGAGCGACGCGCCCTCGCTGCCCGCCTGCCGGATACGAAGCGGACCTGGCTGAGCTTTCGCGGCGGCGCATATTCGGGCGCGAATCTGTTCGCATTCGGCAGTGAGCGGGCGGCGCGGGCCGTCGCCCTGTGGCGATCCGTCGAACAGGATCGCAAGAAGGGCTGGCGAATGATTGCGGCACTGGGGCCGGCATTGTTGCTCGGCGCAGTGCTAAGGATCAGAACGCTCGACCAGACGCTGGACTCCGTCGGTAGTCGGCTTGGCCTCACCATTCGCAAGGTCGAGTTGTCGAATCCTGTTGCAGCCGTCGATGTCGACAAGCCAGCAGACCATGCCCTGGTCACTGCAATTCTTGAGGGCAAGGCATGATCGATCTTGCCATCTACGACATGGACCGGACCGTCACCCGCCATGCGACTTACACTCCGTTCCTGTTGCATTGCGCAACGCGACGAGCGCCATGGCGGCTGCTGCTCTTGCCGTTCGTAGTCCTCTCGATGCTGGCCTATGTCGCCAAGCTGATTGACCGGGGGCGGCTGAAGGAGATCAACCATCGCCTACTGTTGGGCCACAATCGTCATCCTGCCGAACTCAAGCCGTTGGTCGAAAGCTTCGCCGAGGCAACGCTAAAATCCAACATTCGGCCCGGAGCACGCGCCGCGATCGCCCGTGACAAGGCCGAAGGGCGGCGCGTCGTGATGGCTACCGCCAGCTATCGCTTCTATGCGCGCGAAATCGCCGAGCGGCTGGGCTTCGACGATTGCATCGGCACCAAGTCGATCCTTGGCCTCGACGATCGGGTTCACGCCAAGATCGACGGCGAGAATTGCTACGGCCCGGCCAAGCTACGGATGATCGAAGATTGGCTGGCGACCAGCCGAGCTGCAGCGAGCGCACGTCCGCTTCTATTCCGATCACGCCAGCGATGCGCCGGTTTTCGAATGGTCCGACGAGCCGGTCGCGGTAAATCCGCATGACAAGCTCAAGCACCTCGCCACCAATCGGGGCTGGCGCATTGAAGACTGGGGCTAGACCCCCCGAAGCGCGTTTTCGAAGTCCGCGATCAGGTCCTCCGCCTTTTCGACGCCGATCGATATGCGGACGAGATTGTCGCTGATACCGAGCGCTGCCTTGCGCTCTTCCGGCACCGACAAATGGGTCATTGCCGCAGGCGCCGACGCCAGCGTTTCGGTCCCGCCGAGGCTGACTGCAAGGTTGGCGATCTTGAGCGCGTCGAGGAATGCGAAGGCCTCGCGCTCGCCGCCCTTCAGGTAGAGCGAGAAGGTCGAGCCCGCACCGGTGCAATGACGCTTGTAGATGTCGGCCTGGCGCGATCCCGGTTCGAGGAAGCCCAGATAGCCGACCTTTTCGACCTTGGGATGATCGCGCAGGAACTCGCAGACCTTCTCGGCGCTTTCGCCGGCGCGGGTCATGCGCAGCTCGAGCGTTTCAAGGCTGCGCATCAGCATCCAGGCCGTGTTGGGATCACAGATGCCGCCCATGACGTTGCGCATCAGCCGCACCTTGTCGAGCAAGGCACGCTTGCCGACCAGGCCACCCGCAACCAGGTCGCTGTGCCCGCCCGCATATTTGGTCAGGCTGTAGACGCTGATATCCGCGCCTTGATCGAGCGGCTTGGCCCACAGCGGCCCGAGGAAAGTGTTGTCGATGGCGATCGGCGGAAGATCGCCCTCGAATGCCGCCGCGCGCGCCGCAGCAACGGCCTCGACGTCAACGAGCGCATTGGTCGGATTGGCGGGACTTTCGAGATAGATCATCGCCACGCGGCCCTTTGGCCTTGGCGCGCGCCATGACCTCGTCGAGATCCTCGCGCGTGGCGCCTGCGGGGAAGTCGATATAGTGGACGCCGAACTGGGTCAGGATCTTGTTGATGATCGTCTCGGTCGCCGCATAGAGCGGGCCCGAATGGACGACCACGTCGCCGGGGCGGACAAAGGTCGAGCAGCAAGGTCGCAATCGCGGTCATGCCGCTGGAGAAGGTCAGCGACGTCTCGGCATCCTCCCAAATCTTGAGCCGATCCTCGAGAATCTCCTGGTTGGGTCCGTTGAAGCGAGAATAGACCAGGCCCTCCGCCTTGCCGCCCGAGCCATGTTTATTGGTGATTCCTTCGAAGAAACGCTTCCCCTCTGCCGCCGTCTGGAACACGAACGTTGAGGTGAGGAAAATCGGTGGTTTCAACGAGCCTTCGCTGAGCGCCGGATCGAAGCCATAACCCATCATCAACGTCGACGGGTCGAGCTTGTGGTTGCCGATATGGGTCTCGAATTCCTTGGGGCGGCGGCTCTCGGTCACAGATTGTCTCCTTGGCCCGCGCCTTAGCCCCTGGCGATGGAGCGCGCTAGCTGGCGAGCCCAATCAAACTGAGCTGTCTTCCATAAGTAGGTTCGATGCGATGAGTGGAGCGGCGATAGCTGTAGAACCGGTCTTCCAGTGCATAAGTATCGAGTCCGACCGTCTCGATCCGACCGATGCCCGCCGCGGCGAGCCGGGCGACCACATAGGCTTCGAGGTCGAAATGCGGCTTGCCTCCCTGCCCTTCGACAAGGAAGCGCTCATTGTCCGGGTCTTCGGCCAGTAATCGCGCGGCGAAGTCATGGTCCACTTCATAGGAAGCGCGGGCGATGCACGGTCCGACCGCTGCGGCGATGCGATCAATCCTTGCGCCGAGCGAGATCATCGCCGCGACTGCCTGGTCGGTCACGCCGGCCACTGCGCCACGCCAGCCTGCGTGAGCCGCGCCAACTACGCCGGCCTCCGCATCGGCCAGCAACACTGGCGCGCAATCGGCCGTCACGATTCCGAGCAGCAGGCCCGGCCGGTCGGTGACCAGTGCGTCGGCCTGCGGGCGCTCGGCGTATGGCGCGGCGGCCGTGACGATGACTGCCGTTCGCGAATGAATCTGGTGAACGCTGGCGAGCGGTGCGCCTGGCAGAATTGCGTCAGCGGCCATTCGGCGATTGGTTTCGACCGATCGAGGATCGTCGCCGCTGCCAAGCCCGCAATTGAGTCCTGCGACCGCTCCAGTCGAAACTCCGCCCCGTCGTCCGAAGAAGCCATGGGGAATGTCGTCCAGCGCCGCCGCGCGGACGATATCGAGGGTCACAGGGCAAGCCTCATGACAATGTCCTCGTCCGCGTGGGTACCCACCATGAAGGCATAGGTCCCCTCGGGCTCGAAACCGAATCTCTCATAGAAGCGGCGCGCGCGATGGTTTTCGGTGAAGACAGACAGGTAAAGATGATCGGCACGGCGATCGCGCGCCCCGTCGATAACCCACTCCATCAGCGAATGGGCGACCCCCTGCCCCTTCATTTCCTCGACGACGTAAAGCTGGCGAAGCTCTGCAGCTTCGCCCCGCGGCTCGAACGGCAGGTGCGGCGGGCCGAGCTTGGCATAACCGACCATTTTTCCATCGACCTCGGCGACCCGGACGGCGAAAGCCGGATCGCCCAACTCCTTCGCCCAGATGTCGGGCGAGTGGTTCTCGAGGAAAATCTCCAGGTCGCTGGGTTGATAGAGATGGCCGAAGGTAGCGACGAAAGTGCCAGTGCCGAGCGCGGCCAGCGCTTCGGCATCGCTGACCGTCGCAGTGCGGTAGGTCACGCTCATGATTCGAGCCCCGCCACTTCGGGCCATTCCGGCGCCCTGATCGCCATCACCTTGAACAACCGTCCCATCTCCGCCTCGTCGCACAGCCGCCGTCGGGCAGCGGCAATCCCGTCGGTATCCTGCGGGTTTTTGGCGGCGAGCGCCATGGCCCTTGCACCGATTCCAAGCGTTTCGAGCCAAGTCCCCTGGCTGGTAATGCGGCTTGCCTCCGCGCCCCCTCTTTGGGCTGCTCCGGCCAGGGCGGCAAAATCGACATGGCTGGTGATATCTTGCTCGCCAGGCTCAGCGAGAGGATCGGCAAAGCGGTGGTTGCGGACGGCCTGCAACGTATCGCCATGACCGCCATCCGAATGGCCGTAATCGATAACGATCGCGATCCCACCATGTGCTGCCAGGCGTTGTGCCAGCGCCTGAACCGCTTGATCTCTGACAGGTGAGGCTTCGCGGATGGGGCCGTCGATCGTGTAGGCAAATCGATTGCCCTCATGAGTGACCCGCCGCTCCACGTCGCCGACCCATTGCTTGACCGGCAGGGCATCGAAAAATTCATTGGCAACCAACAGCATCGGCGCATCGGGCAGCGAACTGATGTCATCGTGAAAATTGGCTTCGGCAAGCAGCTTCGCCTGGCGCATGCGCAGCGTCGGGCTGGTTTCGACCAGATGGACTTCACCGGCAAATCCGGCGCGCCGAAGTACCCTCAGCGCATCATTGGCCAGCGTGCCTCGGCCGGGTCCAAGCTCCGCGTAAATTGAGTTGGCTGGCCGACCGGCGCGAACCCAGCAATCGGCGAGCGCCGCGCCGACAATCTCACCGAACATCTGATGGACTTCGGGCGCGGTAATGAAGTCCCCACCAGTGCCCAGCGGATCGCGGGTCGCATAATAATGCGCGTTGGCCGCGTCCATATAATCGTCGACACTGATCGGCCCTTCGGCGGTAATTCTGGCCGCCAGCAGGTCGCCGACCTCGCTCAAGCCACGCTGGCCGAGCCTACCGTCGGCTCGACCCGGACGCGCCGCTTGTTCGCCGTGGCCATCAGATAGATGCCGCCCGCAATCATCGGCACCGTCAGCCACTGTCCCATGTGCAGCCCGGTCGCCTGGGCAAAGCCGACCAGTTGCGAATCCGGCTCCCGGATAAATTCGACCCCGAAGCGGAAGATGCCGTAGAAAAAGATGAAGGCGCCGACGAGCTTGCCCGGCTGGTAGCGAGCCTGGGTGCGCCAGAACAGGAACCAAAGGATCGCGAACAAGACCAGGCCTTCAAGCCCGGCTTCATACAGCTGGCTGGGGTGCCGCGGCGGGCCCAGCAGCTTTCCATAGGGCGTGACCTCTTCGAACCGGATTGCCCAGGGTACGTTGGTTACCGCACCCCAAAGCTCCTGGTTCACGAAGTTGGCGAGGCGGCCGAAGAACAGGCCGAATGGAACGCAGCAGGCGACATAATCGTGAATCCGGAGCCAGGGCAGTCCCTCCTTGCGCGCCAGGTAGAGAATGCCAAGCGAGGTTCCGATGACGCCGCCATGGAAGCTCATGCCGCCATCCCACAGCTTCAAAATGTCGAGCGGATGCTGAAGGTACCAGCCCAAGTTGTAGAACAGCACATAGCCGATCCGCCCGCCGAGGATGATGCCGAGCGCCGCGTAGAATACCAGGTCATCGGCGTGGCGGCGGGCCATCGGCGCGCCGGGCTGGTTCAACAGCTTCAGCAGATACCAATAGCCGATGAAGATTCCGGCCAAATAAGCGAGGCTGTACCAGCGCAGCTGGAACAAGCCGATGTCGAACACGGTCGGCTTCAGCCCAAGGTCGGGAAAGGCGATCGCCGTGGATGCCGCGACGGTCGATACCAATAAACTCATGGGCTTCCCCTCATCGTTGCCGCCTCATAGGGTGGCCAAAACAAAAGTCCAAGGAGTGACGGATGGCCTTGACCGACCTCGACCGGAAATTTGACGCGGTATTGGCCGCGGTCACCGGGCCGGGCGGACGGGTCATCCTCGACCGGGATGAGCAAGGAAGGGTGATCGTCGCCAATTTCCCGGCGACGCTGCCGCTATTCTTCAAGACATTCTGCATGCTGAATGCCGACGTCGAAGCGATCATCGCGGGCGACGAGCGGCTGACGTTCGCCCAACTGGACGCGCTATCCGACCGACTGGCGCGCGGCCTGGTCGCGCGCGGAATCGGCAAGGGCGACCGGGTCGGAATCGCAATGCGCAACTGCCCGGCGTGGATCCTGTCCTACATGGCGGCGATCAAGGCCGGGGCGATCGCAACATTGCTCAACGGCTGGTGGCAGTCCGAAGAGCTGGAACACGCGCTGCAACTGACCGAGCCGAAGCTGATCCTGGCCGACGCGCCGCGCGCCAAGCGAATTGCCGCAACATGTTCGGAGTGCGTCGTCGAAACGATCTCCATCGAAGCGCATTCCGAGGAAGCTTTCGCCGACTTGCTGAGTGCCGGATCGGATGACATCGCGCTGACGGAGGTCACTCCTGACGACGACGCAACCATCCTCTTCACTTCCGGCTCGACCGGCGAAGCCAAGGGCGCAGTGTCGACCCACCGCGCGGTAACGACTGGCGTCTATGCCTATGCCACCAGCCTGATGGTGTTACGCGGCATCCTCGAATCCGAAGGCCGGCCACCGGTCAATCCCCTCAAAACATTGGTCGTCGTGCCGCTTTTCCACGTCACCGGCGAAGTGCCGGTAATGCTCAACAGCTTCGTCATTGCGCGGGGCATGGTGCTGATGCCCAAATGGGACGCAACCGAAGCGCTTCGGCTGATCGAGAAGGAAAAGATCACCTATTTCGTTGGCGTGCCGACGATGAGCCTGGAACTCATGAATCACCCTGACCGCGGCAATTACGACCTCAGCACGTTGACCGACATCGCCGCCGGGGGAGCTCCGCGACCGGTTGCCCACGTCGATCGGCTGCGCCGATCCTTCCCCGCGGCACAGCCCGCGCTCGGCTACGGCCTGACCGAAACCAATGCGGTCGGCTGCGGCAATTTCTGGGACAATTATGCGGCCAAGCCAGCCTCGACCGGACGCGCCCAGGTGCCGTTCGTCGAACTTGTCATTCTGGGGGAGGACGACGCCCATCTAGGCCACAACCAGCGGGGCGAAATCGCCATCCGGTCGGCGGCGAACATCAAGGGATATTGGAAGAATCCTGATGCGACGGCAGACGCCTTCACGGCCGATGGATTCCTCAAGACCGGCGATATCGGTTACCTCGACGAAGACGGATATTTGTTCATCGTCGATCGGAAGAAAGACATCATCATCCGAGGCGGCGAAAATATCTCCGCCGCCGAGGTCGAGGCCGCGCTTTACGGCTGCGAAGGCATTGCCGAGGCGGCGGTGTTTGGAGCCCCCGACGACCGGCTGGGCGAAGATTCCGGTTGCGATCCTCCATCGGCGAGAAGGCAGCACCATCGGCGAGGAGGAACTGCGCAAGTTCCTCGATGGACGGCTGGCAGCATTCAAGATTCCCGGGCGAATCCTCTTTTCCGATGCGCCCCTTCCCCGGCTCGGCACCGGCAAGATCGACCGGGTCGCGCTCAAACAGCAATACGCCGGCTAATGAAGCTGCCCGACGTCACGCGCCGCACCTTGTTGATCGGCGGGGGTGCGGGCGTCGGTTTGGTCGTCGCCTTCCTTGCCTGGCCGCGGCAGGAGGGTAGCCCGCTTCGCGCCCGGGACCGCGGGAAGCAGTGCTCGGGCCTTTCCTGCGAATTGGCACGGACGGGCGGGTAACGCTGGCGGTACCCCAGATCGAAGTCGGGCAGGGAATTTGGACCGGACTGGCCCAGATCGCAGCAGACGAGCTTGGGGCAGCATGGGAGAATATGGCGGTCGAGCCGGCGCCCCACGGCGCTGCTTACGTCAACCGGCTGATTGCACATGATTATCAGGTGAAGACGCGGATCACCGCCGGATCGAGCTCGATTCGCGCATTCGAGCAACCCCTGCGGGAGGCCGCCGCCGCCGCCCGGGTGCTGCTTTGCGAAGCGGCCGCCAAGCGTTGGGGCGTTGCCTCGGAGGAATGTGACACCGAGGGCGGGTTTGTCGTCCATGAAGGCAAGAGGCTGGGCTTCGGCGAGGTCGCGGCGGACGGAGCTGGCTTGCGGCCGCCCAAGGATCCGCAACTCAGGCCTGCCGGTGCCGGCAAACTGGTCGGCGAAGCGCTTCCGCGCCTGGATTTGCCCTCAAAATCCGACGGCAGCTTTCGCTTCGCATCCGATGTTCGACTTCCGCGCATGGTTTTTGCCTCGGTCAGGATGGCGCCGCCAGGCGGAAGGCTTCAAGGGTTTTCGCGTGATGGGGCCAAGCAGCAGAAGGGCCTGATCGACCTCATCGTTCGCGACGAGTGGATCGCTGCGCTCGGCGAAACCTGGTGGGCCGCAGACAATGCCCTGACCCGCGCGAGAACGCGCTTTTCGGGCGAGAGCCGTGGCGACCTGTCTGTCTTGCTTGCCGAGGGCCTGGAAGGCGGCAAGGCGAAGCGCCTGTTCGAGCGCGGCGATTATGAAAAGGCAACCAGGGATTCCCGGCCCTTGTCGGCTACCTATTCGATCGCTGCGACGCCACATCGCGCGATCGAGGCTCCCGCGGTCGTCGCACGATTTACGGGGGACCGGCTTGAGATATGGGTTGGGACGCAATTGCCCGACCTCGCCCGGTCAGCCGCCGCCAAGGCCGCCGGAATCGCCGAAAGCGAGGTCTCGCTTTATGCCATGCCGGTCGGTGACGGGTCGGGCAGCGCGATGGAGGTTGGCGCCGTCGCCATCGCAGTGGAATTGGCGAAGCATTCCGGTCGCCCGGTCAGCCTGGCACTGCCTCCCGCCACGGCACAAAATCAGGACGCGGTCCGATCGCCGATGCTGGCGCGCCTTTCTGCCCTCCCGGCGCCCGACGGGACGATTGCAGCATGGAGTGCGCGCATTGCCGGCGCGCCCGGGATCGAGGCCAACTTCGCCCGCGCAACAGGGAAATCCGTCGCAGTGTTCTCACCCAAGGGAGCGACACCGCCTTATGGCGTTCCCGCAATCCGGGTCGATGCGGTAGACGCGGCGTTGCCCATCCGCACCGGCTATATGCGCGGAGGCGACGAGGCGATGATGACCTTTGCGACCGAAAGCTTCGTGGACGAGATGGCACGAGCGCTGGGCTCCGAGCCCCTCGCCTATCGTATCGGACTTCTTGGCGGAGCACCTCGATTGGCGCGGGCGATCACCACGGCGGCAGCAATCGGAGGTTGGGACGGCGGCGCGCCAGGCAGCAACTTAGGGCTGGCCTGCGCTTCGCTATACGGTTCGCATATCGGCCTTCTTGCCGAGGCGACGCTTGGTGCGGACCAAAAGATAAAGGTGTCTCGATTGGTCGCCGCGGTCGACGCCGGACGGATCGTCAACCCGGGGTTAGTGCGGCAGCAGGTCGAAGGCGGTCTGCTCGCCGCGCTCGCCGCGGCCGTCGTCCCGGCACCGGAGTGGATCGCGGGAATGCCGCGCGCTGCACCTATTCGCGGCCTTGGCTATGAGCGGTTGCATGAGGTGCCCAAGATCGAGGTCGAGATCATCGGCAGCGGCGAGCCATCGGGTGGCATCAGCGGGCTGGGAATGGCGGTGCTCGCCCCGGCGGTCGCCAATGCGCTTGCTGCAGGCACCGGCAAGCGCTTGCGCAACCTGCCGTTCGACCCGATGAGCGCGGCATGACCAGGCCGGACAGCCACCCCCAATTCCGACTCCGCGCGTCGGCGTGCTGCTGATCAATCTCGGCACGCCCGACGCGCCCGAACCGGGTGCGGTCCGGCGCTACCTCGCCGAATTCCTGTCCGACCCGCGAGTCGTCGAAATTCCGCGCTGGGCATGGAAGCCGATCCTTCATGGAATCATCCTTCGCACGCGGCCCAAGAAAAGCGCACATGCCTATTCCCAGGTGTGGAGCGAAGAAGGCTCGCCGCTCGCCGCAATCACCGCCCGCCAAGCCACGCAAGCTGCAGGCCCGACTGGGCGGCGAAGTGATCGGTCGACTGGGCGATGCGTTATGGCAATCCCGGTATTGAAGGCGCCATTGAACGAATGGTCGATGCCGGCGTCACCCGGATCCTCGCCGTCTCCGCTCTATCCGCAATATTGCGCCGCAACGACCGCGAGCGCGATGGACGCAACCTTTGCGGCCATTGCCGCGCAGCGCTGGCAACCAGCCTTGCGGACCCTTCCGCCCTATTATCGACGATCCGCTCTACATTGATGCGCTGAAGTCCGACCTCGAACGCCAGATTGCGGCGCTCGACTTCACGCCCGACCGATTGCTCCTGAGCTTTCACGGCATGCCGCGAGCGGACGCTGGAGCTTGGCGATCCCTATCACTGTCACTGCCGCAAGACCGCGCGCCTGCTGGGCGAAGCGATGGGACGCGGACGTCGACGTCGCCTTCCAGTCGCGCTTCGGCCGGGCGAAATGGCTGGAGCCGGCGACGGATGCGACGCTCGCCGGCTATCCGGCGCAGGGCGTGAAGCGCGTTGCCATCGCCGCGCCCGGCTTTTCCGCCGATTGTCTTGAGACGCTCGAAGAACTCGGCATTCGCGGCCGCGAGAGCTTCCTCGCAGCTGGCGGAACCCATTTCGCTCGGCTCGACTGTCTCAATGACAGCGATCAGGGAATGGACGATGCTGGAAGCGCCTGATCCGGCGCGAACTTGCCGGATGGTGGCCGCCGTCCTAACGCAACGGCACAACATGGATCAGGAGAGAGAGTCATGGCGCGAGTGGCGATCGTAACCGGCGGAACCCGCGGCATCGGCGAGGCAATCAGCGTCGCGCTCAAGAATATGGGGATGAAGGTCGCTGCCACCTACGCCGGCAACGACGAGCGTGCGCGCGAGTTCACCGAGCGCACCGGAATTGCCGCCTACAAGTGGGACGTTGCGGATTACGATGCCTGCCAGGAAGGCGTGCAGAAGGTCGAAGCCGAGCTCGGGCCGGTCGACGTGCTGGTCAACAACGCCGGCATCACCCGCGACGCGACGATGAAGCGCATGGATCACGCAGAAGTGGCAGGAGGTCATCGACACCAATCTCGGCGGTTGCTTCAACATGGCCAAGGCGGTGTTCGAAGGAATGCAGACGCGCGGCTATGGCCGGATCGTCAACATCGGCTCGATCAACGGCCAGGCCGGCCAGTACGGCCAGGTCAACTATGCCGCCGCCAAGTCGGGCATCCACGGCTTCACCAAGGCGCTGGCGCAGGAAGGCGCGCGCAACGACGTCACCGTCAACGCCATCGCGCCGGGCTATATCGACACCGACATGGTCGCCGCGGTTCCGGAAGACGTGCTGGACAAGATCGTCGCCAAGATCCCGGTCAACCGCCTCGGCAAGGCCGAGGAGATCGCGCGCGGCGTTGCCTTCCTGGTCGACGAGGATGCCGGCTTCGTCACCGGCTCGACGCTGTCGATCAACGGCGGCCAGCACATGTATTGATGGCGCTCGGGTCGCCGACGAAGCGATCGGTGACGATCGCGGGGCATGAGACGTCGATCAGCCTGGAGCCGCTCTTCTGGCAGGCGCTGGAACGCGCGGCGTTTGCGGAAGACCTGCCGGTCAATGCACTGATTGCGCGGATCGACGTTGAGCGGCTGGAGTGCTCCTGGCGGAGCGCCCAACCTGACCTCGGCGATACGGCAATGGCTATTCCTTAGGGAAACGCAGCGATGACGGTCTCGGCAAAGGATGCGCCACCGTCCGGGGCATGCTGAAGCCAAAGCGACGGTTCGATCAGTTCAAGCTCGATGATCGCCAGCTTCGCCTGCGTCGTCGCGGACCATGTCGACCCGCGCATAGGCGGCTTCGGCCGGCGCGGCAGCCAGGGCGGCTTGCGCAAGTTCGATCGCGCCTTGCTGGCGGCTCACAGGGCTGCTCGGTTCCGCCGAGATGCGGCTGGACCCGATAGTCGCCGGCCTTCGGGCGCTTGACGATCGCATGGCTGAAACGGCCGCCGAACAGCATGATCGAATATTCGCCTTCGTCGGCAACCGAGCGAAGGAAGGGCTGGACCAGCATCGTCGCGAAGACGTGCGTCGGCGGCAGCGGGTCGCCTGGACCGAGCCGGTGCGTGCCGTCCGCCGAGGCTGACACCGGCGGCTTGATCACCAGCTCGTCGCCAAATTCGGCGCGGGCATCGGCCAGTGCGGCCTCGTCGAGCGCATTCGACCAGCCGTGTTGGAATGATCGCGATGCCCTTTTGCGCCAAGTTCCGCCAGATAGCGCTTGTCGCTGTTCCAGCGGAGCAGCGGGACCGGGTTCAACACCGTCGGCGCCGCTCCCGTTCCAGCCGGTCGAGCAGCGCGTGCCAGCGCGGCGGATCGAGGTGATAGCCCCAGGCCACGAGCGGCATGACAAGATCGAAATCCCCTAGGTCGCCAGGTTCGGTCCATGGTCGCGGCTCGACCGCGATGCCGGCGCGCCGGAGCACCTCGGCCTCGACGTCATAGGCCCAGTCCCAAGTCTTCCGGATAATCCGGCGCCGGAATGAGGATCGCCGCGCGCACTAGCGGGAAAGCAGGATTCGAGCCTGGCTGGCGATCTGGGCCAGCATCGGCGCGGAGACCGTACCCGGCCAGCTTGGCCCGCTCGACCAGCGCACGGAACTGGGCAATGCGCTCGGGATTGCGCTCGACCCAGCGTTCGACGCTCTCGTCGGGATCCTCGCTGCGCGTGCGGCTAAGGAAGTCGATCCGCAGCTGCTCGAAGTCGCGGATCAGGCCGGCGGCAAGCAACCGTTCCCAATTGTCGGTCGGCACGTAGCGTGCGACCTGCTGCTGCGCCCAGTCGATGCCGAGCACTTCGCCAAGACGAGTATAGGCGCGGGTCAGTCGAAGCTCATCGAGACGCCGGCGAGCACCAAGCGCGGCGATGCCGAACACGCCATCAAGCTCGTAGAGCCTGACCAGCCGGTCGACGATTGCCTTGCTCGGCGCCCAGCGCCACCAGTTCGGAGCGGCGAGCAGCCGCCTCGCCCCGAACCTCGGCGCGGATCAGCCCGGTTGCCTTCGCCGCGACCTTTTCAAGGCCGGGCCTCAGCATCTCGACGACATCCTTGACGCTGGTTTCACCGGCCGCGGCGCGGATCACGTCGCCGATGTGCGCACGGATGGTCTTTGCGGCGATCGCGAACAGCGCGATGCGCTTGAATCTTCGCGTAATCTTCGCCTCTTCGATCTTGGTCCAGAGGCTCTGAAGATCGAGCAACCGCTCGGCCACCAGGAAGGCGGCAATGACCTGGGGCAGGCCGACGCCCTTCTTCCTCGGTCATGTCGAGCGGCAGGCTTGGGCCCAGCCGATTGACCAGCCGGTTGGCGACCTTGGTGGCAACGATCTGGTGACGCAGCCGATGGGCGCGGATCGCGTCGGCATGCTTCTTCTCGCATCGGCTGCGGGGAAGGCGGCCATCAGCTCGCCCTCCATGGTCGGATCGTCGGCGAGCTTCAGCTCCTCGGCGGCATCCTTCAGGTGAATTTTGGACATCGACAGCACGACGGCCAGTTCGGGCCGGGTCAGGCCGCGTCCATCGGCCTGCGCCGGAGCAGGACGTCGCTGGATTCCAGTCCCTCGACCTTTCGGTCGAGACGGCCGGTTGCCTCGAGCATCTCGATCGTTCGAACGAAGCCCGGGATTCCCGCGGTGCCCGCGCGACTTCGGCGATCGACAGCGCCAGCGACTGAAGCCGGTTGTCCTCCAGCACCAGCTCCGAGACGTCGTCAGTCATGCTTGGCGAGCAGCTTGTTGCGCTCGGCCTCGCCCAGGCGGCCCTGGCGTCATCTCGCGGTTGAGCGGGATCTTGATGTTGACCTCATTGTCCGAACAGTCGACGCCCGCCGAATTGTCGATGAAGTCGGTGTTGATCCGTCCGCCTAGCGAGGCAAACTCGATGCGCCCGGCCTGGTTGATGGCCAGATTAGCGCCTTCGCCGATGACCTTGGCGCGCACGTCACTGGCGTCGACGCGCAGTGGGTCGTTGATCGGATCGCCGACCTGCGCGTCGGTCTGGTAGCTGGCCTTGATGTAAGTGCCGATGCCGCCGAACCAGATGAGGTCGACCGGAGCCTTGAGGATTGCCGAGATCAGGCTGGTCGGATCGATCGTGTCCACCTCGATGCCGAGCGCGGCACGCGCTTCCTGGCGTAAGATCGATCGATTTCTGGCTGCGCGGGACGATCATGCCGCCCTTCGACATCAGCTTCCGGTTATAATCGTCCCAGCTCGAGCGCGGCAGCTCGAACATCCGCTTGCGCTCCTTCCAGCTCTTGGCCGGATCGGGATCGGGATCGATGAAGATGTGGCGGTGATCGAATGCCGCGACCAGCTTGAGCGCCTTCGACAACAGCATGCCGTTGCCGAACACGTCGCCAGACATGTCGCCGCAGCCGACGACCCGAACCGGTCTGCTCCTGGACGTCGATGCCCATTTCCAGGAAATGGCGCTGGACCGAAATCCAGGCGCCCTTGGCGGTGATGCCCATCGCCTTGTGGTCGTAACCGTTGGAGCCGCCGCTGGCGAAGGCGTCGCCGAGCCAGATAGCCGCGCTCCAGCGCGATCGCGTTGGCAACGTCGGAGAAGGTCGCGGTGCCCTTGTCGGCAGCGACGACGAAATAGGGATCTTCGCCGTCATGAATGACGACGTCGGCGGGATGAACGACCTTGTCCTCGACGATATTGTCGGTGACCGACAGCAGCGAACGGATGAAGATCCGGTAGCTTTCCGTGCCCTCGGCCAGCCAGCCGTCGCGGTCGACCGCGGGATTGGGCAGCTGCTTGGGATAGAAGCCGCCCTTCGCGCCGGTCGGGACGATCACCGCATTCTTGACCAGCTGAGCCTTCATCAGTCCGAGGATTTCGGTACGGAAGTCGTCGCGCCGGTCGGACCAGCGCAGGCCGCCGCGGGCGATCGGACCGCCGCGCAGGTGGATGCCTTCGACGCGCGGGCTGTAGACCCAGATCTCGCGATAAGGAACCGGCGCCGGGAGGCCCGGAACTTTCCCGGACTCGATCTTGAATGCCAGCGCTTCGGCCGCGGCCGGAGCGAAGGCATTGGTGCGCAGCGTCGCGCCGACCACCGTCCGCATCTGCCGCAGGATGCGGTCGTCATCGATGCCCCGAACGTCCTTCAGCGCCTCTTCGAACTTGGTAGAGGCCGATTTGACAGCGGCTTCACGGCCGCTCGAAGCCTTGGGGTCGTGCGCCGCAGCAAACAGCCGGATCAGCGCGCCGGTCGCCTTTGGCGCCCGACGCAAGGCGTCGACAACGGTCGCGACGCTGAATGCAACGCCGGTCTGGCGCATGTAACGGAACCATGCGCGCAGCCATACGACCGGCCGCGGTTCGAGGCCGGCATATAGTACCAGCTGGTTGAACGCGTCGTTCTCCGCCCCTGCCGCCGAGTACATCGGCGATCGCCCGCTCGATAATCTCGGCGCGGGCAAGTATCTCATCGATAGCCATGCCGTCAGACAGTTCGAGCAGGCAATCGTGGATATGCGCCTTGTCCTCGCCGGACAGCTCGATCGGGATTTCAGCAAGCACGCGAAAGCCGAAATTCTCCAGCACCGGGATGGCATCCGACAGCGCGATCAGGCCGCCACGGCGATAAATCTTGAGGCGCAGACGCTGTTCTCCGCCGACGGTTTCGACAAAAAGGCGCACATCACGCTCACTATTGTCGGCCAGCCCATTCAGTCGAAGAATGTCCAGGGCCGCTTCGTCGGCACTGGTCCTGTTGCGATAATAGTCGGGGAACCTCGCTGCGTAGGTCAGAGTCAGGCGGGTCGCCCGGCCAGCGCCGACGCGCGCGATCAGCGCTTCCTCGACACCAGGTTCCCAACCACGGACCATCTCGTCCAACCGGCGGTTGAGCTCCTTCATGTCCGGCGTTGGGTCATCTGCCTCGATGTCGAGCGTGTAGCGGATGAGCGCCAGGTCGCCTTCGCCAAGCTCTATCGACCAGCTGGTGACCGACCGGCCAGTTGCGATCTCAAGCAGATCGGCGATGGCCAGTCGACGCTCCGTATTCAGCTCATCGCGCGGCAGCCAAACGAAGGCGAACAAATGCCCTTTCAGGATGCTGCGGAGGAGGAGAAGCGCTGGCCGCGGCCGGTCGGCGAGCGACATGGCCATGGTAATGAGGTCGCGGCCGCTTTCCTCGCTGAGATTGACCAGCAGATCGCGCGGTACGGAACCGAGGGCATGGCGCAGCGCCTTGCCGCTATGACCCTTGGGATCGAAGCCGAACTCCCGATCGAGCTCCAGCAAGCGGCGGCGTAGCACCGGAACTTCCTCGGTCGGCTGGATCAGCGACTGGCTGGTCCAAAGGCCCGCATGAACGCCGATACCGGTGATCTTCCCGCCTTCGCGAATCGGGACGACAATCAGGTCCAGCGGGACCCGGCGGTGGACAGTGGACTTGCGCTCCGCCTTGGCAATCAGCGGAACGGCACCGCCGCGCTCGAAATAGCGAATGGCTCCAACCGAACCGCCCTTGTCGGTAGGTGCGCCGGGTATCGAGAAGATGCCCAGCGTGTTTGACGGCTCCTCTCCGGGGCGTTCGACCTGGTAGCCGAGCAGGGTCAGTGCGCCATCGGCGAACCAGCTGAGCAGCGCAGAGCCTTCTGGGTCATCGACCTTTGCCGCATCCTCGCGCATCTGCGCCTGCATCTTGGGCCAGTCGCGCACAGCCGCCCGTACGTCGGTCAAAACGGCATGGAGGTCGTCGACAAGCTCGCGTCGGCCGCGCGCGTCGGCACGGTCAAGCTCGATGTACATCATCGATTCGCGGCGGCTCCAGGTCGTCGCACAGGCGTTCAAGCGACCGCAGCACGCCCTTTTCGTCCCGTTCGACGCAGACGACCGGGTGGAGCAGGCGATGGATGGTGAGGTGGCGGCCGGCAATGGCATTGGCGATCGAGTCGACCAGGAACGGCATGTCGTCGTTGATGATTCCGAGCCGCATGCGGCGCCGGCCGGCCTCGCCGCCGGTGGATTCCAGCCGGATGGACACTTCGCCGCGGCGGCGCTTGTGCGCGACATCGGCGACGAAGCGCGCGGCTTCCATCTGTTCTTCCGCGCCAAACCCGTCGAGTTCGCCTGCAAGCGCATCGATCAGAAGCGCCTCCCGCAAGCCGTCAACCGTCGAGGCTTCCGTCCGCGTGATTACCGTCATGTCCCGCTATTGCTCCGCCTGTCTCGCGATGGGGCGGGGCCTAGTCCCGCACGCCGCGTTAGGCAACAGCCGGAAAACTAAAGAGAGGAGTTGGCGTCAGCGCGCAGCGTTGCGGAGCGCGCGGTCGAGCATGGCGGAGTCGGCGACAAGTTCGACGACTTCGTGCACGCCGTCGGCGTTGCGGCGGGTGAGGACCAGCGCGAATTCCTGATTGGTCGGAAGCTGGGCCAGCGCGAGTGGCGAAGCGGCGCGGAGCGCGGCTTTGCCGGCCTCGACCTTGTCCTCGATTGGCCTATCGGGGCGTCGCGCCTTGCGTTCCGCGGCAACCAGGCCCTTGAGCCCGCCCTCGGCCTGCTCGACGAACGACTGAAAGCCGCCAAAGTCGACATTCTCCCGCTCGGCATAGCTCAGCGCGGCGGCGAACTCGGTCAGCCGGGTCTTGTCATAATCGACACCGAAGACGAGCTTGACGATAGGGGTCATCGGCGCACGAGCCTGGGATTTGACACCCGCATCGTCGAGAATTTCGGCATAATCCTCGGGGACGCGCGAGCCGCGACCGCGAAATCATAGGCCATGGCCAATGCACGATACAGCGCGGCGCGACTGCGGCCATCCTGCTTGCTTGCAGACCTCCGCGCTCTCGCGAGCAGCCCACAGGCGGTCGGCCAGACCCGCATCGGCATCGAGCTCGATGACGGGCTCTTCGGCAGCTTCGACCTGGTCCGCCAGCGTTTCGGGGTCGGCGAGCGGGCCGTCCTCCCAGGTGAGATGAGGCGTTATCAGGGTTGCTTCGGCCTCGGGCTCGGGCTCTGGCAGCATCGGCACGACCAGTTCGAGTGTATCCTCATCTTCTTCGTCGACTCGGCCGGTTCCGGCTCGAGCGGCGCAAGCGCGGGACGGATGACCTGCGGAATTTCGGCGGCTTCGCCGGCGTCCTTCCAATTGATCACGCCGTAGATGAAATCGATCGTATCGCCGTCGGAACTGAACGGCATCAGGATTCCGCGATAGCAGATGTTGCGGCCGCGCTGGTTGACGAACTCCGCCTCGAATCCGACCGGGGCGCGATTGGCGATAATCTGCATATAATGGTCGGTCAGTCGCGACAGCAGCGACCGGCTGGGAACGTCATCGATTGACTTGATGTCGTCGCCAAGCCCGCATTCCTCGCGAATAGCGGTACCGATGTAAGGCGTAGCGGGATTGTCGCTGCCTTCGGTGAAGTCGAGCAGCACCGAATGCGGCCCGAAATCCTGGATGTTGCCGGGCTCGAGATCTTCGATCGACGGATAGTCGCGTCCATCGAGCAGCGAACACCAATAATTATAGGCGCGGACATGCATGCGCCGCTCGTCGGCGCCAATGGCCGAGGCGACATCTGCCTGCGGCTCCGGCACAGATACCGGCTCGAAGTCGCTTGGATGATCGGAATAGCTGTCCACGCGCAAATTTCCCGCAAATCTCCGTTTCCGGGGCAGTTTCAACGGAAAGCGTTGCGAAACCGTTAAGCATGTTCGGCAAATCGGGCGGGTTCGCTCCTGCCATTCGAGCGGCTGAGGACAGGGTTGCCCGTGACGAATGGCCCGTGTAGGGGCGCTTCAGCCGATCAGGCCAAGCCGCTTTAGCTCAGCTGGTAGAGCACATCATTCGTAATGATGGGGTCAGGTGTTCGAGTCACCTAAGCGGCACCACCTCTTTCATGAGGCAGGCCCAAGGCATCCTACGCAAGGCGTGCAAATCAGCTTCGCGCTTGGGTAAGGTTTGGGTACTTGGAGCTGCTATAAATCAGTGAGCGAGTAGCAGTTCTGCTCGGGCCAGATCACAAGACGAAGTCCGTGGCGTGCAGCGGGTCCGTGTTGCCGATCAGAATGATCTCGAAATCAGCAACCTTATCTCCGTTCACATCGCCTAGTATCTTCATATAGTCATCTGTCGTCCCCGGCAGATCTACCTTCTCGTATCGAAGCTGACCCGCAGCGCCCGAGAATGCCGCTTCTCCAATAAACTGGAACGCATCATTTTTCCTGGTGCCGACTTTGGCATCCATCGTCGACAGGTCGATCTTGTCGATACCAACGAGGAAATCGAGGATCTGGTCGCCGAAACCGACAGCTGAATCGCCCGTTTGGTCGAGGTCAAACCGATCAGCTCCAGCACCGCCGAGGAGAATGTCGCGGCCCGCGCCCCCGGTGATCACATCGGCTCCGTCACCTCCTTCGAGACGGTCATTTCCAGACTGGCCGAGCAGGGAGTCATTGCCGCCGAGGCCTTGCAGGAAATCGTCGCCCGAGCCGCCATCCAGCAAGTTGGCAGCGCTGTTGCCAACGATCGTGTTTGCCAGCGCATTGCCGGTGCCGTTGATTGCGATGGAGCCGGCCAAGGTCAAATTCTCAAGATTGGCGCCAAGCGTCCAGGCAACCGACGCAACAACTGTATCGCTGCCTTCTCCCAAATTCTCGGTAACCAAGTCGCCGGTGCTGTCCACGTAGAAAACGTCGTCGCCCGCACCGCCCAGCAGCGTATCGCTGCCTGCACCTCCGTCGAGGATATCATTACCTCCGCCCCCGGCGAGCCGGTTTGCGGCGGCATTGCCGGATAGGATGTCAGCAAATCCGCTTCCGTCGATATTCTCGATGGCAACGAGGACATCGCCGGCGGCGTCCCCATTGCGGGCTTCGCCTGTGGCGAGATTGACGATCACCCCAGCTGCCGAAGCACCATAGTCTGCGACGTCGATGCCATTGCCGCCATCCAGGCGATCGGCGCCCGCCTTGCCGCGCAGCCGGTCGTTGCCATCAAGGCCGAAAATCCGATCATCGCCCGAGGCGCCGTCCAGCGTGTCGCTGCCTGCCGTTCCGTTAATATCGGAAGGCGGCGGCGGAGGGGGAGGCGCCGGTGGCGTCCCGCCGGTGAGCGAATAAAGGCCGTCGGCAAAGCGAATGGTCTCCACATTCAGGAGGAAATCGCTTCCGTCGCCGCCGGTAAGATTGTCGGTTACGCGGTACCCACCATTCTCACTTGTGATCGTGTAGCGCGAACGATCTCCGGCGAACCGGGCGATGTCGTTACCGGCGCCGCCGTCGAGGGTGTCATTGCCCGCCCCGCCTTCCAGCGTGTCGTCGCCGCGAGCTCCGTAGAGCTTGTTGGCGCTCGCATTGCCGATGATCAGATCTGCGCCGTCGCCACCAAAGGCGTTCTCAATGACGGTCCCGTTCGTGATCGTGAGCGCCTTGCCGGCGACGATGCTCGTCGCGCCCGCCCGCAGGTCGAGCGTCAACGCGCTCGTAACTGCCGCGGCGTTCAGCGTGTCGATGCCCCCATCGCTGTCGGTGAGCGTTGCACGTGCCGGATCACTACCAACCGACGCATATTCGTTGGTGAAAACATATAGGTCGTCGGCTGTAATGCTATCGCCATAGAATTGGAGCGACAGCGAGTAGACCGTGCCGACGTTACCGCCGTTGGCGTCCGTGATGGTCACGGTCCAGGTCCCAGTGCTGGTTTCTCCCCAGAAGGCATTACTGTCAAAGCGGAAGAGGAGGTTGTCGCCGGTATCGGTACCGTTCAGCGGCCGGTCCAGCACGATGCTAACGGTGCCATCTGGCGAGGTCAGGGTGATCTGGAGATCGCCGCGGTTCGGATGCGCGATGTCGACCGTCAATTCGACATGGTCGATGCGAATATTGTCGGGAATGGCGAGCTGGAAGCGTGGTGCTGCCATTGTCCGGAATGGCCCGGTTGAAGGTTGCGGAAACGCCAACCTTGACTTCGTTCGCGGAAGTGCTCGTCAGCGTCCAGCTTTCGGCGAGCCGCACGGCGGCGAGGGCATCTACCAGGCCAAAGCCATAGTCATTCGAGAAGTGCATGCCGCCGCCATTCCAATTGTCGGCGCCATTGTAGGACCATGCATATTTCTCGTAGCCGGTCAGCGATCCAGGGTCGCCCACTTGCCGGGCTGAGAGCGCGAGGATCTCCTGAACGTCGCGCCATCCAAGATCGGGATTCGCCTCAAGCATCAGGGCAACGACGCCGCTGACAATCGGTGCGGCAGCCGACGTCCCACCGAAGTTGCTCAAATAGTCGCCCGAATTGGCACCGGCAGAACCCGCGATATCTGTCGTTGTCAGCCCCACCGAAAAGCTGCTGCTCGGCGCCATGACCAGTAGGTTGGCACCGGGAGTGCTATAATTTGTCACCATGCCGTTATGATCGACTGCGCCGACCGCGATGACCTGGCGATGATTGGTGAAATTGTCGTAATTGGTGTCGAGACCCGAAGCGCGATTGTTTCCGGCCGATTTTACGATGATCGTGCCGAGGCCGTCGCGTCCCGTTCCGGCATTATTCAGCGCGCCTTCGAAGCTCTGCCAGAAGCTGTCCGACGAATTGGCATTGACCTGGAACGCCGTGGTGTAGCCCCAACTGTTGTTGACGATGTCGAAGCGGTTCATTTGCCACAGCGAAGCAAGCAGGTCCGGCGCCATCGACGACCGCAGGATCGGAACGCCGGTAATGCTGGAACCGTAGGCAACGCCGACGGTCCCGGTTCCATCGTTTTCGGCGGCAATCAAGCCTGCCACCGCAGTTCCGTGGTAGCCGGTGGTCGGCATGGCCGAATAAGTGGTGCCGCCAATCACAAGGTGTAGTGAGGCGTCGTAGTTGTCGTTCAGCTCGGAATGCGTGAAATCGACGCCGTCGTCATAGACGCCGATCGAGACGCCCGCGCCGGTATAGTCGTCCCATACGGCGGTGATATTGATGTCGATGCCGGCGGTGCCACCAGTCTGTCCGGTGTTTTTCAGGTGCCACTGGGATGTCACCAGGCTGTCGGATGGCATGTAGAACGGCTCGGGACCGTTCACGTAAGAATTTACGTTCAGAAATGACGCCCGGGCGAAATAATCGCTGCCGATGGTCCGTCGCATTTATGCTGCTCCTATTAACTTCTCAATTCTTACGAGGATCAGCTGGGGTAATGCTTTGGACTCTGATCGTGATTCCCTGCTGGCAGCTGGAAAATTCCAGCCGCTCGCCTAAAACGCGTACTCGAGTTTCAACAGGCAGGTCGCCTAATTCCCCCCCCAGCAATGTGTACAACTGGCCATCGTCCCCCCTTAGGGCCTGGCATTCGACGCCTTCACTTGTCAGTTGGCCAACAACCGTAATTAGTGCATTCCCGTTGCTTGCCGCGTGGTCCGTAGCAGACTCGTTATTACTCATTGTGCAGGCCCCGCCCGCCAGAAATAGAGCCGCGAAACCAAGTGTTTTGCGGCGCAATAGTGCGCCTGACGCGGCCGTGCTTCTGACGAAGTCACCTTTTTGGCTCGCAGCATTCATTCGCGGCCAATTGTTCGGTAAAAATGGTTAAGAAAACCTTATCTGCCGGGCAGAACGTCTTAATTTTATTGTTGATTTCGAACGGAAACGCCTGAAACCTCGCCCTTGCCGATGTCAGCGAAGTCATTGCTGTCGAGTCGTCGGCGTCGATCCAGATCGTACCGCGTCCAGACCATGCCCGGCGTATCACGGGCACATCATTCCAGAGATGTTGAGGAACGCGGACCCGGGCCCCGCTTCCGCTGAGACTGCCGATCCTATCTGGCCGGCAGGGCTCCTCGTCAAAGCGAGCGCGAAAGATTGCGTTAACCATAATTCAGTAATTGCAAATTTGCTCGCATAACCATATGCTAATTTGCATGAAATTGAGTCGCGCGGATATAGACGATCTCCGCAAACGGCTTCGATTTGCCTTGGAAAAACAACGCCTCACGGCTTCCGAGATCGGCCGGCTGGCCGGCGTTCACCCGAGCCAGGTGGGACGCATCTGCCGCGGTGAGTTCCGCACGATGAGCTACAATGTCATGGAGGTTTGCCGTGTGCTTGGGCTCGATCCGGCCGCAGCCAAGCCGGCGACCGAGAGTGACGCGGCCTGGGCGCGGCTGGAGAGCAATTTACGCGAACTGTGGGAGGATAGCCCGGACCGCGCCAGACGGATGGCTAAGCTGATGGAAGCGATGACGAAGCTGGCGTTGAAGTAGAGGCCAGAAAAGGTAGCCGAAGACGCACTCGGGGGGCGGTACGTCTTCGGCTCAGGTAATAGTCGGCGTTGTTTCAGCGACCCCGGTGCCGCTGATGCTCACGGCGGAGCATATGCGGCGCCCAGATCGGCCTCCTTAAATCAGGACCCCGCTGACGCTGCCGTCATCGAATATGCCGGTCCCGTCGATGCCGATCTTCCAGCTGGCGGTGCCGTAATCGCCATCGCCGTCCGTCACCTGAGCAGTGAACTCGAGCAGCTGATCCGGCGAGTCATTGCCCTGCATAAAGCCAAAGCCGCCGATGTCGAACTTGCCGGCGACACCGGTGATCAGCGTCTGGTCGAAGTCCTCGTCGGCGTCCCATTGGATCATATAGTTTGTTTGGAAACCACTGACGGTGGCCACTCCATCACCATTGATCGAAATGTTGATGCTGCTGCTGAGCCCCGCTTCTACGCCTCCGGAGTAGCTCTCCAACAGGGTGATGCCGTCGGCGGCATAGACTCGCACCGCGGTGACATCGGGGTCGGTACCTGCCGCATTCTGGCCACGCGCATTGATCATGGCCACCCCCTGCGGGGAATCGTCGATGTTGAATAGTTGGATGCTCATCGACGGGGTGGTGTTGCCTTGCAGCTGGGCGATCCGGATGAACGCGGAATCACCCTCGATGCGTTGAGCCGTAGTGAATGTTGTCGGCATCGTCGGCTTCGGTCGAGCCTAGCGCCGTGCCCGTAAAGTTGGGGTCAGGGTCGTTGACAAAGGTGAAGTAGGCCGCATCGCCGGGATCGAACATCTGGCTTTCGATGCCGATCGTGTCGTGCAGGCCGGCCTGGGACGTCTTAATCTCCTGGGTCTGATTGGCGATGTAGGTGTTATCGGCCTTGAGCACGATATCCTTGCCGAAGATGATCAGGCCGGCGTCCGAATCGCCGACGATGCCGAACAGGTTGCTCCCCGAAGGCAGGTCGTCGAACCGGAATTCCGTGATCGGATTCTGCGGATCGACGAGAACGGTGAAGGTATAGTCGCCTATGCCGCCCTGATCGCCAAGATCCAGCCTATAGTAGGCTGTATCGCCTGCATCGCCGAACGTGCCGTTGTTGCCCGTGTCGGCCCAGTAGGTGACTCTCGTATCGCTGTTGGAAAGAATGCCATGGAGTTCAACGCCGTCGACCGTAAGGCTCGCGGTGTAGCTCGTAATTTTATAGGGAGACGCGTTGGGATCGTTGCCGACGTCGCCATTCAGATCCTGATTGGCTGAATTGCCCGCTTCGAAGTCGACAATGCTGTTAGCAACCGGCCCGATCGCCGGGCCGTCGTCCAGCAGCTGGGTGACGGCGCCGAGGTCGAAGCTGGAGACGTCGGAAACATCGCCATCCCCGTCAATTGCCGTCTGGTCGATGAACACCAGGCCACCATTGATGGTTTCCGGCGAAGTCGACTCATTCGGGTCGCTGGTGTCGTCATGTTCCACGGCCCGGTACTGGGTGAAGGTCACATCCTCCGTATCGAGATCGAGCGGGGCCGGCGTGGACAGGCTGTAGCGGATCGCCACCAGCGCTTCGGTCCCGTCAATCGTGCCGCTGTCGTCTTCATCGACGATGCCGACGATGTCGTTGCCGTCCACCTTGAGCAGGATCGCCTTGCCGGTCGCCGTGTCGACCAGCCCGCTGTCGGGATCAAGAAGGGGATCAGCCACGACGAGCCGCAGGGCGTATGTAATCGGATCGTCCTGATTGGGGCCGTCATTCCCGAAGTCCGGAGTGCCGGTGAAAATGTCGTCGGTAGACAGCGTATCGGAGTCGGGGGTGAGGTTGGTGTCGTCGGTGACGAGCTCCAGCAAACCCTGGGTCGCGGGCGGCAGAGCCGGGCCGTCATCCTCGAACTTGAAGATTGCGCTGATGTCGACCTCGTCGCTGGCGCTATCATCGTCGCCGTCGGTCAGCGTGCGCTGGATGTGGATCGTGTCAGCATCAAGCGTGAGCGGCGCACTGCTCTCATCCGGGTCGCTGGCATCGGGATTGACCATCGCGCGATATTGCGTGAGCGTGATCTCTTCGGTGAGGGGATCGAGTTCGATGGTGAACACCACATCAGCGCCGCCATTGACGCTACCGGTGATCAGCGTGCCGTCACTGTTGACGCTCAATACGACGAGTTGGTCGGTGAGTGTGTCCCTAAGGTTGTCGGGGGTCGTATCCAGCAGCAGCAATTCGTAAACTGAGCCGTCGGTGCCTGCGCCATCGGTGCCGTAATCCGCCGTGTTGGTGTCGAAGAGCGTGGCGAAGCCGATCGTATCGGACACGCCCAGCACCGGGACAATGTCCGATTCATCGACGGTTACCTGAGCGTCGTCATTCAGCACCAGGTTCACCGTCGGTCCGTCGTCCTCGAACCGGACACCAGTCAACGGGGCCGAAACGGACCCCGCCTCATTGAGTCCGAATCCGCCGACGTCGAATTTGCCGCCGGTACCGGTGATCTTCACCTGGTCGTGCGGCGACGTGGTGTACCATTCAACCCAGTAGCCGGCCTCGATGCCCGTCACGGTTGCGACGCCGCTGCCGCTGAAGCTGAATGAGACGCTGGTGTTAACGCCGGCGGCGAAGGTGCTGTCGTCGATCACCGTTTGATGGTCGGCAGCGTAGACAATCACCCTCGTCACCGCGACGGGGTTCTCCCCGCTTTCTGAAAGCAGGTCGCGGCCCTTTGGCGAGTTGTCGAGGTTGTAGGCCGTAATGCTCAAACCGGCGACGGCGCCGCTCTGGATCTGGGAGACCTGTAGGAACGCCGAACTTGCCTCGATCAAGTCGTTGGTGTTTGGGTCATTATCGCCGTACTGCAGATTGTCGGCGTCGTCGGCCTCGTTGGGGCTGAGATTGAGGCTGGTGTAGTTTGGGTCCGGGTTCCTGACGAAGGTAAAATAGGCGGACTCGCCTGTGTCGAACATCTGGCTGTTGATGCCGATGGTTGCGTTGATACCACCCTGCGACGTCTGGATCACGTCGCTCCCGGGATTTTTGTAAGTGCCGTCATTCTTCAGCACCGGGTGCGTGCCGAAAACGATCAGGCCGGAGCTGCCGCTCCCAAGCATGCCAAACAGGTTCGCACCCGAAGGCAGCTCGTCAAAGTCAAATTCCGTCGTCGTGCCGGCGCCAACGCCAAGGCCGGTCATCGCCAGCGGATCGTCGTGGTTGGTGTCTACCGGGTTGTCCAGCGCTTCGAACTGCACCATCCACACCCGGGCGGACAGAAGATCGTTCGCCACCTGCATGTACATCGCGAAGACAATGTCGCCTTGCGTATCGACACCATAGACCACCCGGCTTCCGAGCTCGCTGGCCGGATCCGCAAAGAGAGTGATGGCGCCACCGTCGAGTGCCGTGAGATTGCAGGCCGCGCCGACAAGGTCGACACCATAAATGGGCAAGGCGGCGCCGGTATTGGTCGTAAAGCCGAGGCTGATGACCGACCCGGTTCCCGACAGCGATATGTAATTTGTAGCGCTCCGTGCGACGCCTTCGGCAGTCGCGAAGGTGTTGCTGAGATTGAGTTCCCCTGCGTCGAACAGCCGGGTGTAGAACGTGGAAGCGTCCGCCAGAAGCGTGGCAAGCGAGATATCGCTGTCGTTGTTGTCTTCGGTGGTCGTGCCGACGCCGCTGTTCTGCAGTCCAGCCGACTCATCCAAAGTGACGCTGCCGTTGATCGTGATGGAGATAGCCATGATCAAATCCCCCTGCTGGCTGCTGGATCGCTCCAACAGGTCGCGGTCGACATTCAAAGGCCCTATCCACGAGCCTTTTTGCGGGGAATTATTTACATGGATTAATGGATGACTGTCGAGCTGACTTAACGCATTATACCAAGTACTTTAGTTTAGCCTTCACTTATATCGATACATTTCGCTATAAGCTTAAAGTACTAATCTCTACTCACTAATATATATGCCAAATGGTCTAGACGCACAGAGAAAATCCCGCCTTTGAGCCAGAATTTGGGGTTAACTTTAGATATATTTAACAAAGTTTAATTAGCAGATAGAAGGACTTAGATCAGACTCGTCGCAAGTATGACTACTGCTACCCGCGCCGACCTGGTGCAGTGCGTTACGGGGGACGAGACAGGTCACATGGGTCACGACATTCACATCGCGATAGTGGCCGACGAGAGCGCGCTTTGTGGCGCCGGCCTCCTCCACATGGTGGAAAACTGCCTCGGTTTCTCGAAAGTGCTGATCTGCAGGAACTTCAGGGAGCTGGCGGGGATTCTGGGGCAATATCGATCGCGCGTCGGTCTGGCGGTGATTTAACACGATCTGCCGGGCATGAAACGGACGGCAGGTCTTCGAAGGCTTTGCGAAACCTGGCCATCCGTGCCCATCCTGGTCACCGGTGATGGCTGCGACAGGGATACCATTCTTGAGGTGCTATCTGCCGGAAGCCACGGCTTCATACCAAAGAATAGTTCACCGCGAGAATTGGAACATGCTCTCAGGGCCACGGCAGGAGGCCAGGTCTATGTATCGCCAATGTCGGAAGGCAGGTCGGCGTCTGAACTATCTCATGCCAGGACCAACGAGACGGATTTAACCGCGCGCCAGAAGGAAGTGCTGCGTCTTCTGGCTGCAGGCAAATCAAATAAACAGATCGCCTCGGCGCTCGGAATTTCCGAGGGAACTGTCAAGGCGCATGTCAATGCGGCATTCCGAGCCCTTGGCGTTCACAACCGGGTCAACGCAACCACGGCTCTGCTAGGGCTGTCGGATCTGGCGGATGTTCGGTCGTAGCCGAGGGTTTATCGAGTAGGAGGGAGGCTAGCCTCCTCGACAATGGAAATTGTTGCGCCACCTACTGAAATCATCGCGAGCGCCCTGCGTGCGTGCCGAAAGCATTTCGTCGCAGTGGCGGCATTCAGCGCACTGCTTAACCTGCTGTTTCTGGTTCCGATGCTTTACATGCTGCAGGTCTATGACCGGGTAATTCCGACCCGAGGTAGCCTGACCCTTCTCTTCCTGACAGTGGTGCTGCTCTTCGGACTAATCAGCCTTGCGTTGCTCGATTACGTCCGATCACGCTTGCTGGTTCGGGCTTCGATCCGCCTTGATCGTCGCCTTTCCGGCATCGTTCTGGACACGACACTCGCGCGGCGCGACAGGACGTTCGACGCAGTTGCCCGTCAGGCCATGCGAGAATTCGATACCCTTCGGCAAGCCCTGACGGGCCCGGCAATAATCGCACTTTGCGATGCGCCATGGTCTCCGATCTATATCCTTGTCTGCTTCCTGATCCATCCGCTGATCGGGGTGCTGGTATTGGTTGGGGCAATTGCGTTGGCGATCGTGGCTATTCGCAACCAGCGCGCTACCAGCGAGCCCTTGAAGCGGGCCAACGAGGCCGCATCGCGCGCCTATGCCAGCCAAGAGCAGGTATTGGCCGGTGCTGAAAACGTTCGTGCGCTTGGCATGCGTCAGGCGATGGTTCGCCGCCACCTCTCGGAACGCGATTCCATGATGACGGAACAGACCGCTGCGAGTTTTGCAGCAAGTCTCTACGTCACGATGAGCAAATTTCTGCGACTTGCGCTGCAGTCGCTGGCGCTTGGTGTCGGTGCGTGGCTGGCCATCCACAATAGTGTTTCGGCAGGAGCTGTATTCGCCGCGTCATTTCTGGCTGGACGGGCCCTGCAGCCGGTGGAACAGACGCTTTCAACGTGGCGGTCCATTGTCCAGGCCAAGACCGCTTACGAGAATCTAAATGGCCTGCTGGCAGCGCGCGAGTCCGAAATTGCGCTTACTCAGCTGCCCGCGCCAAAGGGCCGGCTCGACGTCGCGCAATTGTGGGTGGCCAACGTCGCGGGCGATGGCGCAATTCTTGCGAACATCAGCTTCCAGCTGGTGCCAGGCGAAATCATTGCTGTCGTTGGTCCCAGCGGCGCCGGCAAGTCGACTTTTTTGAGGATGCTTGCCGGCGCCGGCCGCCCAGACCGCGGAATCATCCGTATCGATCATGCCAACATGCTCGATTGGGACCCTGAAAAGCTTGCGCCGTATATCGGCTTCCTGCCGCAGGACGTTTCGTTGTTTGCCGGGACGGTGAAAGAGAATATCGCCCGGTTCCAAGACGCATCGGTCGCCGACCTCCGGGAAATCGATGCCAAGGCCATTGCCGCCGCAAAATTCTGCCAGGCACATGAGCTGATACTGGAACTTCCGAACGGCTATGATTCTAGGTTGGGCTGGGGCGGGCGCGGGCTTTCTGCAGGGCAAGCTCAGCGCATCGGCCTCGCGCGGGCGCTCTATGGCGATCCGCCGATAGTGCTACTCGACGAGCCCAATGCCCACCTGGATGCCACCGGCGAAGGACAGTTGATCGAGACACTACGCGCGCTCAAGGCGCGCAAGGCAGGCGTGCTGGTGGTGGCTCATCGCATGGGCATACTGACAGCAGTCGACAAGATCCTCGTGCTTCGAGCCGGGCAAGTCGAGGCATTTGGAACTCGTGATGAAATCATCGCTCGGCTTTCGGGCGCGGCGGCCACGCCGATCGAGGCGCCGACCAGTCGGAACGCCCGGAGCAAGGCGTCGTGAACGGTTATCTTGCCGGACGTGGAACCAACCTTACTCCGATCGCGGGCGGGTCATTGCCGGCGGCCGATGTCGCTGCGGTAGACGATGGGCCCAGCGAGGTCCGGCTAGGCATTATCGTGGCCGGCGTGTTCTTTGTCCTGTTCCTGGGGTGGGCGGCCTTCGCTCCACTGGATTCCGCCACCTATGCGCCTGGGCAGCTGGTGGTCTCTGGGCAGCGCCAGTCGGTGCAGCATCGCGACGGTGGCGTGGTGGCTTCAATCAACGTTTCCGAAGGGCGGCATGTCCGGAAGGGGGATACGCTGATCGAATTGGCGGGAGCTGAAGTTCGCGCCCAAGAGCGGGCGTTCGCCGCACAGATGGTGAACTACCAGGCACAACGGGCGCGTCTGGAAGCAGAACTCTCGGGCGCCAGCACGATCAGCTGGCCAGCGGAATTCACGGCTGCAACCGGATCTAAACGCGCCGCAATCGAGGAAGCAATTCAGGTCCAGTCGAACGAATTCCAGGCCCGTCGATCGCTACTTGTTGCGCAATCGCAGGTGCTGGGCCAGCAGTCTGCGCAGGCCAACCAAAGTGCTGCCGGCTATCAATCCAAGATGGTGTCCTCGGCCGAGCAGGAGCGACTGATTCAGGCGGAGATTGATGCCCTCCGGCCCGTCGCGGAAAAGGGCTTTGTTTCGCAGTCGAGGATGCGTGCCTTGGAGCGAGCAAAGGCAGATTTGCAGGGTCAACGGGGTCAATACCAAGCAAACGTCGCCGAAGCGCGAGCCGAGTCAGGCAGCGGTCGCTTGCGCCAAATCGAAGCTGAAAAAACCTATCGCGAGCGTGCCTCGGCCGAGTTGCGCGAGGTCGAATTCGCACTTGGCGAACTCATGCCAAAATATCGCGCCGCGAACGACCAGCTGGAGCGGCTTCGGATCCGGGCGCCGGTCTCGGGTACTGTCATCGGCCTATCGGTGTTCACCGTCGGCGGAGTAATTGCTCCGGGTCAGATGTTAATGGATATCGTTCCCGACAATTCGGACTTAGTCGTGGGAGTGCGTGTTTCGATCGATGATGCTGACGACTTGCGGGTCGGCCAACTGGCCCAAGTCAAGTTTCTAGGCCTCCACGAACGCAACGTACCGTTTATCCTAGGGCGCCTGACCCGATTATCCGCCGATAGCTTGGTCGATGAAAAGAGCGGCGAGTCATATTACACTGCCGAAGTGCGCGTTCCCGCAGATCAGATGGGGAAGCTCAAAAGCGTTAGGGGCGAAGGCTTTGAGCTCAGAGCAGGTGCGCCTGTCTCGGTGCTGATACCTTTGAAGAAAAGGACGGCCCTGCAATATGCGTTTGAGCCTTTGTCTGAAACCATGTGGGTGGCGTTCCGCGAGCATTAGAGATGCCGCCTGAGTCTGATGCCCGCTTTCCACCCATTGCGGACATGAGCCCCCCGCAACGGTCACCTAGTGGGCAGCCAGGAGGTCGCATTTTGCCGCACGATCCATCCAAAGTGCATTCCAAAGGGAAATGCACAATTCGGAACTCAGGGCAGTTTGGGAAAGCCTTGGGTCAGTCGTCAAATTGACCCCAAAACAGACTCAAACCGCTTCAATAATTACGAACTTTTGAGCTTCTCTGGATCCCTTCGCAATGATGGGGTCAGGTGTTCGAGTCACCTAAGCGGCACCACCTCCTGCTTTTCGCCGTTCGCCAGCATTCGGAATGGTGAGATTTGGCCGAGTTTGAAGCCAAGTCGACCGATACTCTCAATCAGCCTCGAGGCCGGCATTTCTGAAGATGGCGACGGCCTCTTCCACCATTTCGTTGGACGGTGGAGTGGTTGCGGCAAGCTTGTAGTCAAGACCAAGCCGCTCCCACTTGTAACGGCCCATTTGATGGAATGGCAGGATCTCGGCCTTTTCCACTACTCCAAGAGACGCCGCGAATTTCGCAACGCGGTCCATTTCCTCGGGTACGTCGGTCAGTCCCGGGACGAGCACGTAACGGAACCACATCGGTCGTTTCAATCGCGCAAGGCGCTCGCAGAACTCAATGACCGGCGCGTTATCGATTCCCGTAACTCGTTTATGCTGGACCGGATCGAGCGCTTTCATATCAAGAATGACGAGATCGATGTCCGCCAGCTCTTCGTCGGTTAGCTTGTCGCCATAGAAGCCGTTGGTTTCGATGGCAGTGTGAATGCCCATCTCCTTTGCGGCCGCGAACAGCCTCACGGCGAAGCGGTGCTTGCATCAGCGGCTCGCCGCCCGACAAGGTGAAACCACCGTGCATCGCCTTCAGCCCCGGAGCGTATTTGCGAAGCTCTTCCCTGGCCTTTTCAATCGGTACCGGAATGCCGTTGGAGAGCGTCCAGGTATCGGGGTTGTGGCAATATTGGCATCGGAACATGCAGGAGGTGGTCCAGGCAACCAGCCTGATGCCAGGTCCGTCAACCGCCGATCCGGTCGTGAACGAGTGAAGGAAACCGATATCTCCGCTCTTCAGCGCAGAGCGCACGTCGGTTTCAGGCACATCCTTGCCCAGGTCGACGCGCATCTCGAACGGGCTGGCGGCCTCCAGCGGTGTTTTGCCTATGGCTTCGGTGACGCTCATGTCAGGCTCCGTGGAAGGTGCGGTTGATCACGTCCATCTGCTGCTCGCGGGTGAGCCGGACGAAGTTCACCGCGTAGCCGGACACGCGGATGGTCAGGCTCGGGTATTTTTCCGGATGATCCATCGCGTCCAGCAGCGTGTCGCGGTTCAGGACGTTGATGTTCATGTGATAGCCGGTCGAGCCGAAGAAGCCGTCGAGGATGGACGTCAGGTTCGTAATTCGATCATTCGCTGTGCGGCCAAGGCCTGTCGGCACCAGGGTCGTGGTCAGCGAAATTCCGTCGGCGGCATCGCGATAGGGTATCTTGGCGACCGAGGCCGCCGAGGCATGGATGCCGTGGCTGTCGCGCCCGTGCATCGGGTTGGCGCCGGGAGCGAACGGCTCGCCCTTGCCGCCGGCCGTCCGGCGTGTTGCCGGTCGCCTTTCCGTAGACGACGTTGGAGGTGATGGTCAGCACCGATTGGGTGTGCCGGGCGTTACGATAGGTCGGATATTTGCGCAGCTTGCTCATGAAGGTCGAGACCAGCCATCGGGCGAGGTGATCGACCCGATTGTCGTTGTTGCCGAACATCGGGAATTCGCCCTCGGTCTCATAATCGGTGATGAGACCAGTCTCGTCGCGCTTCACCTTCACCTTGGCATATTTGATCGCCGACAGGCTGTCGGCGACCACTGACATGCCGGCGATTCCGAAGGCCATGGTCCGTAGAGGCGCATAATCGTGCAGCGCCATCTCGATCCGCTCATAGGCGTATTTGTCGTGCATGTAGTGGATGGCGTTCATCGCACTGACGTAGGTTCCGGCCAGCCAGTCCATTGTCGTTTCGAACCGATCGAGAACGTCGTCGAAGTCGAGATAGTCGCCCTGCACGGGTTCGGTTGCCGGTGCGACCTGCTTGCCGGACATTTCGTCGCGGCCGCCGTTGATCGCATAGAGCATGCACTTGGCAAGGTTGGCGCGGGCACCGAAGAACTGCATCTGCTTGCCCATGGCCATCGGCGAAACGCAGCAGGCGATGGCACCGTCGTCGCCCCAGACCAGGCGCATGATCTCGTCGCTTTCGAACTGGATCGAACTGGTGTCGATCGCGACCTTTGCGGAGAAGCGCCGGAAAGGCTCGGGTAGCTGCGGCGAATACCAGATGGTCAGATTGGGTTCCGGCGCCGGGCCGAGGTTGTAGAGCGTCTGCAGGAAGCGGAAGCTGGACTTGGTGACCAGCGGTCGCCCGTCGTCGCCCACGCCGCCGATGGATTCCGTCACCCAGGTCGGATCCCCCGCGAACAGCGTCGTCATATTCCGGAGCGCGAAGGAAGCGAACGATCCTGAGCTTGATGACGAAATCGTCGATCATCTCCTGCGCCTGCTCCTCGGTGATCAGACCGGCAGCCAGATCGCGTTCGAAATAGATGTCGAGGAAGGTGGAGACGCGACCCAGCGACATGGCCGCGCCATTCTGCTCCTTCACGCCGGCAAGATAGCCGAAATAGAGCCACTGAACCGCTTCCTTGGCGGTCTTTGCGGGCCCGGAAATGTCGAAGCCATATTTGGCGGCCATTTCCTTCAGTTCGCCCAGCGAGCGGATTTGCTCGCTCAGCTCTTCCCGGTCGCGGATGATTTCATCGGTCGACCATTCCAGGTCGAGCGCGTCCTTCTCCTCCTTCTTCCGCTCGATCAGCCGGTCGACGCCGTAAAGGGCGACCCGGCGATAATCGCCAATGATCCTTCCGCGCCCATAGGAGTCGGGTAGCCCGGTAAGAACGTGGGAGCTGCGGCAGCGGCGAACGTCGGCGGTATAGGCGTCGAACACGCCGTCATTGTGGGTCTTGCGATATTTGGTGAAGGCTTCAACCACCTGCGGGTCGGGTTTGTAACCGAACGCTTCCAGCGCGGACGTAACCATTCTCAGCCCGCCGTTGGGCATGATCGCGCGCTTCAGCGGTGCATCGGTCTGCAGCCCGACGATGATCTCGTTATCCTTGTCGATATAGCCTGCGTCGTGCGCCGTGATCGAGCTCGGGATCTGCGAGACGTCGAGAATGCCCTTCTTGCGTTCCTCGACGAACATGTCGGTCAGCTTCTTCCAGATTCCGAGCGTCCGCTTGGTCGGTCCGGCCAGGAATTTCTCGTCCTCATAATAAGGTTTGTAATTCTCCTGGATGAAGTCCCGGACATTGATTTCCTTTGTCCAAAGCCCCGGGACGAAATCGGTCCACGGATCGCCCACACCGTTCGCCGTCGGTCGGTCGAGAGTGGTTGTAGCCATTTTTTCCTCCAAGGATCGCTAGATTGCGGCTGCTTCGGGCTTTTCGGCCGACTTCGCCAAGGACCGGGCGGCGGGCCCGGTTTCACGCAGAATCAGGGTCAGGACGATCGCAAGCGCAACGCCGTAGAGCAGCGGCGTGAAAGTCGCCTGGTAATGTGCGATGCCGCGCTCGCCGCCTTCGCTCGCTTTCATAAGAGAGGCGGCGAAGATCGGACCGCAGAGCGCCGTCAGTGAGAAATTGAGGAAGTTGATGACGCCGGTCGCTGTGCCGCTGTGCTCCGGTCGGTTGGCTTCCTTGATTACCGTGTAGGGGATCATCGCCGCGCCGGACGCGATGCCGGTCAGCAAGGCCAGGCTGTATGGCGGGAACAGGCCTGGGGGCGCGAACAGGATTAGCGCGACGGTGCCGAGCAGGACCATGCTGGCGCCGATGATGACCGGCTTGCGGCGGCCGATGCGATCGGTCAGCCAGCCCAACAAGGGACAGCCGATGATCCAGCCGAACGGCACGGCGGCCGAGCGCAAAACGGCAACAGAATAGGGAAGGTCGTGCGCTTCCTGCAGGTAGCGCACGCCCCAGACCATGTCGAAGATGGTGGTCGGGATGAACAGCAGGCCGGCAATCAATCCGCACAGAATCGACTGCGGATTGATGAACACGGTGCCCATGGCCCGGAACGCCGGGCCTAGGCCGGCGCGTTGCGGACCATTACCGACCGGCGCGTCGCGCTTTGGGATGAGCAGGAAGAGCAATGCGGCAATAGGAATGCCGATAATGCCCATGACCAGCCAGAACTGGTCCCACCGGACGCCGGACGAGATCAGCGGACCGACGACGAACTGCCCGGCCGAGCCACCGGCCATGCCGAACATCTGAGTCAGGCCGACAAGAAGCGCGGCGCGCGAGGCGGGCATGAACGTGGTCACGAGGTAGATCGCGCCGATCAATGCGAACACACCGCCGGCGCCCTGGATGAACCGGCCGATGCTGCCCAAAGTGGGATCTCCGGTCGAAAACAGGATCGCACCGATGGCAACGGAGGCCGCGCCAAGCGGCACCACCTTGCGTGGGCCTAACTGATCCATGGCAACGCCTGCCACCAGGCTGAACGGCGCATAGCCATAGTAAAACAGGCCGACCAGCGAGGCGACGCCGGCGGCGCTCAATCCGAACGCCGTCGACAGCTCCGGCACCATGACCGCCGGAGCCGAGCGCATCGAATATTGGTAGAAATAGAATACAGCAGTCAGGAGCCATGCGGCAGCGACTGCCGCTGTTACCACTGACCGCTGCTTCGGCCCGCTCACCGATCCTCAACAGAGCGTCAGGGACACGGCAAGGCCGCCTTCCGACGTCTCCTTATACTTGGAATTCATCTCCTTGGCTGTGATCGCCAAGGCTTGCACCGTTGAGTCGAAGTCGACGCGGCGATTGGCCGGGATCTCATCCTTGGCGATTAGAAAGCCGGTCCAAGCCTTGACGGCTCCAAACGCGCAGCGCTCGATGCAGGGAATCTGCACGAATCCGGCAACGGGATCGCAGGTCATTCCAAGATGATGCTCGAGCGCGCCTTCCGCCCCATTTGCAGCGACCTGCGGAGGCGCGTCCAGCGCTTGCGCGATCATCGCCGCGCCCATCGCCGAGGCAACGCCGATCTCTGCCTGGCAGCCTCCTTCCGCCGCCGCGAGCGTCGCGTGGTGCTTGCAGAGATAGCCGACCACAGCTGCGGCAAGCAGGCCTTCGCGCAGTTTCTGGTCGGACACCGCCGCGCCGGGCAAGTCGAGAGAATAGAGAACCGCGGGCATCACTCCTGCCGAGCCGCCAGTTGGAGCAGTGATGACCAAATGGCCGCGCGCATTTTCCTCGGAACCTGCAAGAGCGGCCGCCGACACGACACCGATGGCTTTCCGGGCAGGTAACTTCTCGGCCATCGCGCTCCTGTAGACATCCCCTGCCTTTGTTTTGAGCTTGATGGGCCCAGGCAAGGTCGAGGTCGGCGCCGCGAGGCCCGTCTTTACCGTAGCGCGCATTGCGCCGATGATCTTGTCAAGAAAGGCGTTGATCTCTGCCTCGCTGCGGCCGGAGATCGACGTCTCGTTGGCCATGGCGAGCTGGGCGATCGAGATATTGTCGCGCTTCGTGAAAGCGAGGACTTCCGCCATCGATTCATACGGATATTTGGGCGGATTTTTCTTTGGCGGCGTGTAGCCCTTCCACTCGATGAAGCCCCCGCCGACGGAATAATATTCCTGCTCCAGCAACACCTTGTCGCCTGCCATAAGCATGCAGGTCATGGTGTTGGCGTGTGGGAAGTCTCCTTTGGTAGCATCATAGATGATGTCGGCCAGGGACGCATTGATTGTCTTCGTTCCCAGCTTGACGGGGTAAGTCTTGTTCGGCTCGGCCTGCATCTTGTCGAGAACGGCAACCGGATCGATCGTCGCCGGCTCATATCCGATTAGGCCGGCCAGCGCTGCCCGCTCCGTGCCGTGGCCTTTACCCGTAGCACTGAGGCTGCCGTAGAGGTGAACCTTGAGCGCCGTGGCCTGGTCAAGCTGCGCCTGAGGCAGCTTGATCGCCCGCTGGTAGAAATCATAGGTGATCCGCATCGGTCCGATCGTGTGGGAGGAGGACGGTCCCGGGCCGACTTTGTAGAATTCGTCGACGAGGATCATCACCGGGCCCTTAGACTTCTTCACGACGTCGAGGTTCGGATCGAGCCTGACCGGCTGCGCATTGGCCGGCGCCTGAGCGAATAGCGGATTGACCTGACCGCCAAGCAGACCGATCGCCGTTGCCATAGCGCTGCGGACCATGAACGCGCGGCGGTCCGAACCGGCCGACGGCTCGGTGAAATCTAGCTCGGGAATTGCGCCGGGGGCGCCAGCGGAACCATCAGCTTCCATCGTTCCATTCCTCTTTCAGAGCACGCGACAAATTTGGCCGAGCCGCGGCTCGCCAATGGGGTCGGGTGGGTGACGTGAAACTACGCGGCACATTAACGTTCCTACCCAGGATCCAACTGATTGAACTTGGGATCTTCGCTTCACAATCAGGTGAACTCCCTATGCTCTTGGCTCCCAAGCCTAATTTGAAGCACTGGCAACGTCTGATTTCGCCGGATTGGCTTTGGCGGCTCCTACCAAACCAAGAACTTTGGCAGTGTGACGGGCGACCATGCTCTCCTCGTCCGTCGGAATGACCCAAACCGGCAAACTGCCCTCATCGATACTGATCAGCCCTTCGCCCGTTTGATTGCGCATTTCGTCGAGTTCCACGCCGAGCCAGCTGCAACCCTTTGCAACGGCCGATCTGGTGGCCGCGTCGCGCTCTCCAATGCCGCCGGTGAACACCAGCGCGTCGATCCCGCTCATCGCCGCAACCAGTGATCCGATTTCACGCACGATACGATAGACAAATAGGTCGATCGCTTGGGCCGCGGATGAATCCTGCGAGGCTCTCAATGAGCGCATGTCTGACGAGATTCCGGAAACGCCGAGAAGCCCCGATTTCTTATAAATCAGGTCTTCGATATCTCGCGGGCCCATTCCGCGTTCGTCCATCAAATAAAGCAGCACACCGGGATCGATGTTCCCGCAGCGGGTGCCCATCATCAGGCCGTCGACCGCGGTAAAGCCCATCGTGGTGGCCATGCTGCGGCCGGCTCGCACGGCACACATGCTCGCACCATTTCCAAGATGTGCGATCAGTATGCGCGCATCCCCAAGTTCGGGCGCCAGCTCACGTACGCGCTGCGACACGAATTCATAGGATAGGCCATGGAAACCATAGCGCCGGACGCCGGATTGCGTGATTTCGCGCGGCAGCGCGAAGATCTGGGCAAGCTCCGGCTGGTTGCGGTGGAATGCAGTGTCGAAACAAGCGACCTGCGGTATGTGCGGCGCCCCTTCGGCGACTGCCTCGATCGCGGCCAAATTATGCGGTTGATGCAGCGGAGCCAGCGGGCAAAGGGCGCGCAGCTTGCCGATGATCTCATCGTCAATTCTTATTGGCGCTGCAAAGTCGGTGCCGCCATGGACAACGCGATGGCCAACCGCCGCGACGGGAGTTCCGCGCAGGAGCTGAATGGCCTGCTCGAAAATTACGCTCGTCGCTTTGTGGTGGTCGAAACCTTCTGCGGGCCATTGCTCGTCCGCGACTTTCTGCCCAGCCGCATCGCTGATGGTCAGATGTGGCGCACTGCCGATACGTTCGACCTGGCCCCGAAACTCGGCCGGCTGGTTCGCACCGGCCGTATAAAGGGCGAATTTGATGCTCGACGATCCGGCATTGATGACTGCAATGGGCTCCGCCATCGTCGATACCCCTATTGGATTGCCGCGGCTGGACTTTCGCGCCGCGCCGCTGCGACAAGCAGAGCGACCGCGCAGGAGGCGAGCCGGGTCAGTAGGGCGTCGGCCCTGCTAGTCAGGATGATCGGGACTCGCGCCCCAAGGACAATTCCGGCGGCGTCGGCGCCAGCGAGGAAGGACAGGCTTTTCGCAAGCATGTTGCCCGCTTCCAGATCCGGCACCACAAGCACATTGGCGCGCCCGGCAACCGGCGAGGAGATCTTCTTGATCTTGGCAGCCTCTGGGCTGATCGCGTTATCAAGTGCTAACGGACCATCGAGAACAGCACCGACAATCTGGCCCCGGTCGGCCATCTTGCACAACGCCGCGGCCTCCAACGTGGACTGCACCTTCGGATTGACTGTCTCCATGGCGCTGAGAATCGCGACACGGACGTCCGTTACTCCCAGCGCATGAGCGAGATCGATCGCATTTTGAACGATGTGCACCTTGTCTTCGAGCGTGGGTGCAATGTTGACCGCGGCGTCGGTGATGATGAGCGCGTCCTCATGATCCGGGACGTCCATGATGAAGCAATGGCTGATCCGCCGAGCGGTACGAAGTCCCGTTTCGCGCGCCACGACGGCGGCCATTAGCTCGTCCGTGTGGAGGCTTCCCTTCATGAGGGCTTCCGCGCGTCCCGCCCGAACGAGCGCCACGGCCTTGGCCGCCGAGTCATTGCTGTGGGCCGCGTCGACGATTTCGAATTTGCTGATATCGAAACCGGTCGCCGCTTCCTTGATCCGGCTTTCCGGGCCGACCAGGATCGGCACGATCAACTTGAGGCGGGATGCTTCTACAGCACTTTCAATTGCGACCTTGTCGCATGGGTGCACAATAGCGGTTGGAGCAGGCGGAAGGCGCTGGGCCCGCTCGACAAGGCGGCGGAATTTCACATGATCTTGGCGGCTTTGATCAATCGGCGCATCCGACATCGTCAATTCCTTGCTTTCCACCGGGAAAATCCTTCGCTGATGCACCCGAGCAATATTGGATCAGTCCCAGATATCCTTGCTCGAGAAGTTAAACTTGAAGCTGGTTTGCAGCCTCAGGTCGGTACCCTGGTCGCCGTCGTTGTCGGTCCGCCTGCCCCACAAAAGTTCGATGCCGGTCATGATGCGGTCGTATGGAGTCCACAGCAGGTTGCCCGAGGCATACTCGCCTTTGTGGAACGCGGAGGGGTCCTGGAAATTGGTGTTGTCGACCTTGGTAAAGCTGTAGCCCACGGCTGAGCTGAGTTCCTTGCTCCACTGAAGGTCGACATAGGCGGTGACGCCCAGCAGCTTGACCGCTTCTGCCTCCGGCACGAGCGTGATGGTTCCGACCCCCGGGACCACGGAGACCGACGGCGCGAGGTCCATGCCGCCATCGTTCATGTAGGTGGCAATGCCCCTGCCGTAGACCACGCCAAGCCGAAAGGTGGCCAGCGAAGCCTTAAGGCTGGTGCCCAGGTTGACGCCCCAGCCGGTCTGGCTGCCCTTGGGGTCATTGTCGGGCGTATCGACGGTGTCGTAACCGACCTTGCGCAGGATACCGGAGAGCTGGACGTGACCCCAATTGCCTGCATAGCGAACCTGGGCCGTCAGATCGGGAAGCTCCTCATTGCTGCGAATATTCGACGCCAGTTCATCGTCGATCAGGCGAAGAGAGCCCGCGTCGATGTCGTGAGTGGCATGCTCAAGCGCGATTGCCGCTTTCCATCCGTTCCGGTCTAGGAAGGTGTAGCGGATTTGGGGCGTACGCACGAAGACCATTCCGGTCGGGCCCCAATAGTCGATCACGTTCGGGAACAGGTCGCTATCCATGAACAGCGTGTTGGTCTGGCCGACGAGGATCGGCCCCCAGCTGGCATAGACGTGACGGAAGCGGATCGTGGTTTGCCCGGCATCGTCACCCGTGCCGTAAAGATCGAATTCGAGCTTTGCCTCGTAAGGCTTGCCGGCGATCATGCCGCTGGCCTTGGCGCCAAGCCGAGACTGGCGGATGCTGAAGATCGATTGGCCATTGCTCCCGAATTCTCCGCTGGTCGTCGGTATACGCGATGGCCGGAGCGTCGCGGCCCAGTCGGGATTGACCCGGTCGAAATCCTGGATCGCGTCTAGTTGGACGAAGCCGTAAAGTTCGAGATTATTGTCGCCGAGAAGCTTGTGATGCTCCGGTGCTTCGGGGCTGTACTGCACCTGCGTCGAGCGGGTTTCGAGCGCCTGGACTCGTTCTCGCAGTGCCTGAACCTCTTGCAGCAGCTGCGTCTGCTGTTCCGGTGTCAGTCCTGCCGCGGGTGTTTGGGCCGCGCTGCTTGCTGCTGCGCCAGCCGCCGAGAGGGTAGCCGTGCCCGATCCCGGTGTATTGCCTGAAGACGGAGTTGAGTTTTCACCGGCGGCCCAAGCCGGCGATGCGATCAGCAATGCGGATGTCACCAGAAGTCGCTTGTACATAACCGCCCCCTTGGTCTTTCAGGTAGGCTACGCCACTAAACTCAGCGCATAAGACTATCGGGGTCGGCCAGAGCAGTAACTCCGGCAAACTCCTGACTCCCGTCAGGGGAATCCCCGGCTTCCTGCGACCTTGAGGTGTTACTCTTCGGCGGCGTGCCTTGATGATCCAGCTGGCTGCCGCGCCATATAAGTATGTTCCCGATGTCGGGTGGGGCGCGCTGACTGGCCTGAATCCGCAGTTGGGAAAGTGCGTCGCATTGGCGGCCGAATGAAGCTATGGTTGCGAAGCTGCAACGAGGAGGGCCCTCATGACAAGTCGTAAACTAGTCTTATGGATTGCCGCCGCCATCTTCCTGCTGATTGCTGGATTGAATCTTTATCGACTGATGGTGGGCTTTCCGATCACGATTGCGGGCCACACGGTCGGTGCAACCGCCAGCTTCTTTGCAATGGGCATTGCCGCTGCGCTTAGTCTGATGCTTTTTCGGGAGGCAGGGCGGTAAGCGCTGCCGTTCGAATTTGAGGTGGAGACCGCTTGCTATTGGCAGGCGCTTCATGACCGCAATGGCGGCGGAGCTGCGATTGCCATCCATTGCCGGGTTCATCAATGCTCGATGCTTTAGTCCCCTTCATAATGATGGGATCGCGTGTTTAGAATGGCGCAAGCGACACCTCTTCATGTGTGAACCTCGCTGACATCGGTTTATGACACCCCTGTCACAGGGGGCAGCCAGTCAGGTGGGGTGCGGTGCTCGATGGCGGCTGCCGTCTCCTGAAGTGCAGGAGCCAGCACCTCGATGGCGCGGGTCCGTGATCCGGAATCGAAACGCATGCCGATGTTTAGTGCCGCCGCAACACGTCCTTCGCGATTTCGAACCGGAACCGCGATCGAGCAAAGCCCGAGTTCAAGCTCCTGTTCGACATAGGCAAAGCCTTGCGTTCGAGCCTCGTCGATGGTTCGGCGGAGCTGAGTTCGATCGGTAACCGTGAGCTCGGTGTGACGGACCGGTCTGCATGCCTTCAGCCAGCCACTCAATTCGGCCTCCTCAAGGCCCGCAAGCAGCGCGCGCCCCATCGAGGAGCAATAAGCTGGCAATTGTGCGCCTACTCCCAGCGACACCGTCATCACTTTTCGGACGGGCACGCGGGCTACATATACGATCGATTGACCGTCGAGCATGGCCATGGAGCAGCTCTCGTCAACGCGGCGGGATAGCTCCTCCATCAGCGGCTGTGCCAAGTCGCCCAGCTTGACGGAGCCAAGAAAACCATAGCCCAGTTCCAGCACCCGCGGCGTGAGCGTATAGTCCCGCCCGTCAGCTCGCACGTAGCCCAGGTGCTGCAGCGTCAATACGAGCCGGCGAGCGGCGGCACGCGAGAGACCCGACCGCGCAGCAACAGCGGCAAGGCTCATGCGTGGCAAGTCGCGGTCGAAGGTGCGCAGGACCGCTAGGCCTCGGGCCAGGGACTGCACATAGTCTGGACTGGTTTCAAAGCCCTGTTTGTTTTTGGCGTCGGTCATTTCAATGCTGAAGCGGCGTTGACAGGAAATATGTGCAATCCTAGCATTGTGCGAAATACGGTCAACCGTGCGATTATCGCACATTTTCTGGGGAGTGGATCTGGAGTCGTCTGAGCGGCGGGACGTGCTGCACAGCTGGTGCGTGCAGGCAGAATGGGACGCTCCGACAGTCGTCGGCGGCGAAGGTGCCCGCTTCACCCTGGCAGATGGCCGCTCGATCCTCGATCTCAGCAGCCAGGCCGAATGCAGCAATCTTGGCCACCAGCATCCACGCGTCGTTGCGGCGATCCGCGAACAGGCGGAGCGGCTATGCTTCATTGCCAATGCGTGGGGCGCGCAACCTCGAGCCGATCTGGCACGGCGCCTGCTGGAATTGTCGGGTTTCGAGGGCGGCAGGGTGTTCTTCACGCTCGGCGGCGCTGACGCCAACGAACATGCAGTCAAGTTCGCGCGGCAATCGGCGGGCAAGCCGAAGGGCCTGATCCTGACCCGCGATCGATCCTATCATGGTGCGTCCTACATGGGCATGGCGCTTTCGGGCGACAGCCGCACCAGCTGGCAGGTCGACGCCGAGGCGATGGGCGTGCGCCATGTACCACCCCCTTACGCCTATCGCGATGCGCTCGAAGGCGAAGACGATCATGAGTTCGGCCTCCGCGCCGCCGATGCACTGGGGAGATGCATCGACGAGTGCGAGGCCGGTCGGGTGGCGGCCATAGTGATGGAGCCGGATGCCGGCACCAACGGTGTGGTCGCCCCCGATAGCTATTGGCCAGCTCTCCGACGCCATGCCGCCGAACGCGAAATCTGGCTGATTGCCGACGAGGTGATGAGCGGGTTCGGACGATGCGGCGAATGGTTTGCCTGGCAGCGATACGGCGAAGCCGGTCGCCCGGACCTGATGACACTAGCGAAGGGCCTGACCGGAGCCGCGATTCCGCTGGGCGCAGTGGTGATGTCAGCCAAGGTCGCGGACCGGCTGGAGCATGAAATGCTTTATGCCGGCCTGACCTACTGCGGCCATCCGCTGGCCTGCGCCGCAGGAATTGCTGCCCTGGCCGCCTATGAGGAGGAAGGGCTTATCGCTCGCTCGCGGGCGATGGGACCTGGCCTGCTGGCGGAACTCGAGCAGCTGAAGGCCCGCCACCCGGTGATCGGCGACGTCCGCGGCGGTCGCGGCCTTTTCGCCGTTATCGAACTCGTCGCCGATCGCGTCTCGCGAACCCCGCTCGCCCCCTGGCCGCGACAGCCCCCGCAGTTGAAGGCGCTGGTCGAGGCAGCGCTCGCCGAGGGCGTGTCGCTGGCGACGCGCGGCAACTTGATTATCATCGCGCCGCCGCTTGTGATCACGGAAACCGAGCTTGCCGACGCGCTGTCGCTGCTCGATCGCCTGTTCAACCGCTTCTTTCCAGCCGCCGAGTAACCACCATGAGCTTCCGCCTGACCTATGCCACGATGTTCAGCCCGCCGGAGGCAATGCACGAACGCTTTGAGACTGCGTTGGCCACGGTACGCAAAGGCCTTGGCGCGCGGCATTCGCTATTCATTGACGGCGCTGATCGTGACGCGAGCGATCATGCAGCGAGTGTCAGCCCGATCAACAGCGACCTGTACCTCGGCGATTTCGCGCTTGCTGGTCCCCTGGACGTCGAGGCGGCAATGTCGGCGGCCCATGCGGCCTTCCCGGCGTGGCGCGCAACGCCGGCGGCTGAGCGCGCACGATTGGTGCGCCGGGTCGGCGACGTGATGGAGGAGCGCGTCTATGAAATCGCGGCCGCACTAACACTTGAGGTCGGCAAGAATCGCATGGAAGCGCTTGGTGAGGCTCAGGAGACGGTCGATTTCTTCCGTCACTATGCCGACGACCTGGAAGGTGCGAACGGCTACGACCGGATGCTTCCCGACGATCCCCTCGACGGGGTCAAATCGCATAATCGCAGCACAATGCGTCCATATGGAGTGTGGGCCGTCATCGCTCCGTTCAACTTTCCGCTGGCGCTGGCAGGCGGCCCCGCCGCCGCCGCGCTGGTTGCCGGAAACACCGTGGTCGTGAAATGCGCCAGCGATACTCCATGGGCCGGGCGACTGCTGGCCGATTGCGTGCGCGACGCCGGCCTTCCGCCTGGTGTGTTCAACTATCTTTCGGGTTCGGGGGCGGATGTCGGCGCGGCGATGGTCGACGATCGGCGTACCGCCGGAGTCACCTTCACCGGATCTGTCCCAGTGGGTATGGAGCTGGTTCGGAAGATGGCGGGCGGCACCTATCCGCGGCCTTGTATCGCCGAGATGGGCGGCAAGAATGCCTGCATCGTCACCGGCAGCGCCGACCTGGATCGCGCCGCAACCGGTATCCTTCGCTCGGCTTATGGGATGGGCGGGCAGAAATGCTCGGCACTGTCGCGGCTCTATGTGGATGAGAGCGTCGCTGATGCGTTGATCGAGAAGCTGCAGCAGCAAATCGCAGCAATCCGCATCGGCGATCCCTGCCTACGCGAAAACTGGCTTGGGCCGGTGGTCAACCGCCGGGCCTTTGATGCCTATGCCACCTACGTCAGACAGCTTCGCGACGGTGGAGCTACCTTCCTCGCCGGTGGTCGGCAGTTGACCGAGGGCGACCTGGCGCGCGGCTTTTATGTCGAGCCGGTGCTGGCCGAAGCGCCGCTCGATCATCCGCTGTGGAAGCATGAGATGTTCCTGCCGGTTTTGACACTAAGCCGCGTGTCCGACCGCAGCGAGGCAATGCGGTTGGCCAATGATTCAGACATGGGATTGACCGCCGGCCTTTACGGCTCGGACGACGATGTCGCCTGGTTCCACGACAATATCGAGGCCGGCGTAACCTATGCCAACCGCGCCCAGGGAGCGACGACGGGCGCCTGGCCGGGCTACCAGCCGTTCGGTGGCTGGAAGGGTTCAGGCTCGACCGGAAAGGCGATCGCCTCTTTCTATTATCTCGCCCAGTATATGCGCGAGCAATCGCGCACGGTCGTCGAGTAGAGCCGTGGAGCATCTTTCCCTCCGGCAAGCGGTCGAACGCTTCGTGCCGAACGGCGCGCGGGTCGCGCTGGAGGGCTTTACTCACCTCATCCCCTTCGCCGCCGGCCATGAGATTATCCGCCAGCAGCGCCGCGACCTTCACCTCATCCGCATGACGCCCGACCTAATATACGACCAGATGATTGGGATGGGCTGTGCAGCCAAGCTAACTTTCTCGTGGGGCGGAAATCCTGGCGTGGGCTCGCTCCACCGGCTGCGCGACGCGGTCGAGCAAGGCTGGCCGCGGCCGCTCGAGCTTGACGAGCACAGCCATGCCGGAATGGCCGCAGCATATTGCGCCGGAGCGGCGCGGCTGCCGTTCGGTGTGCTGCGCGGCTATATCGGTGCCGATCTCGTTACGGTCAATCCGGCGATCCGAAGCGTCACCTGTCCTTATACCGGCGAAGCGTTGGCGACCGTTCCGGCGATCAACCCCGACGTCACCATCCTCCATGCGCAACGCGCTGACCGCAAAGGGAATGTCGCCATCCACGGCATCATTGGCGCCCAGCGCGAAGCAGCGCTGGCGGCAACCACGCTGCTGGTCACCGTCGAGGAAATCGTCGACGAGTTGCCACCGGCAATGAACTCCATCGTACTGCCCCACTGGCTCGTCAGCGCGGTGGTGCATTGCCCCGGCGGCGCCTATCCATCCTACGCACAAGGCTGCTATGCGCGTGACAACGCCTTCTATCAGCGGTGGGATGCGATCGCCCGCGACCGGACGAGCTTTACCGAATGGATGGAGCGCCACGTTCTTGCCCGCCCCGATCACAAGGCGTTTCTCGCAAGCCTGGGCGAAGCGGCATGACCGGCTGGACCCGCGACGAGATGATGACCGTCGCAGCGGCGCGGATGCTATGGGACGGATGCGTCTGCTTTGTCGGAATCGGCCTGCCTAGCGCGGCGTGCAACCTTGCGCGGCTGACCCACGCGCCGGACATCGTGCTGATCTATGAATTGGGGACGATCGGGACGCGCCCTCATGTGTTGCCGCTATCCATCGGCGATGGAGAACTGGCCGACACCGCAACCTGTGTCGTGCCGCTTCCCGAGATATTCAGCTATTTCCTGCAGGCGGGACGCGTCGACGTCGGCTTCCTTGGTGCCGCCCAGATCGATCGCTTCGGCAATCTCAACAGCACCGTCATCGGCCCATATGACGCCCCGCAGACGCGCCTGCCCGGCGCCGGCGGTGCGCCCGAAATCGCGGCCCATGCGCGGCAGACCTTCATCGTCATGAAAGCCTCGCCACGCAGCTTCGTGGCGGAGCTCGATTTCTGTACCAGCGCGGGTTTCCTGGGTGGAGGCGGCGCACGGGAGGCAACCTCGGCGCGCGGCGGCGGTCCCAAGTCTGTCGTCACCGACTTCGGTATCCTCACCCCTGCCGAGGGCTCTCGTGAGCTCACCCTTACCGCGCTGTTTCCCGGTACCACAATCGAAGAGGCGCGCACTGCGGTCGGCTGGCCCCTGGCGATCGCCGCCGACCTCAAAACAATCGAACCGCCTACCCCGAACGAACTGGCGACGCTGCGTGCGCTCAATGACCGCACAACCGAGGCACACCGCCGCCCAGTGGAGCTTCCGGCATGACCCAGACTGCAACACAAGGATATTCCGTGCACCCCCACATCAAGACTGAACTGCCTGGGCCCAAGGCGCGTGCGATGATTGCGCGCGACGCCGAGGTGATCTCGCCCTCCTATCCTCGCGATTATCCGTTCGTCATGTCGCACGGGCGCGGCACTGAAGTGTGGGACGTGGACGGGAATCGCTTCCTTGATTTCGCCGCCGGCATCGCCGTCTGCGCGACCGGACATGCGCACCCGAACGTGGTCGAAGCGGTACGCGAGGCCGCGGGCGAATTCCTCCATATCTCAAGTGATTATTGGCATGAGCGGATGATAGCGCTGGCCGAGCGTCTTGCCCGGCTGGCGCCGATGGGCGAGCCGGCGATGAGCTTCCTCTGTCAGTCCGGTACCGAAGCCGTGGAAGGAGCAATCAAGCTCGCGCGCTACGTTACCGGCCGACCGCGCTTCATTGGATTCCTTGGCGGCTTTCACGGTCGCAGCATGGGCTCGCTGTCCTTCACGTCCAGCAAATACACACAGCAAAAGGGCTTCGGTCAGACCATGCCGGGCGTGACGCATGTGCCGTTCCCCGACCCGTTCCGGCCGTTGTTCGCCGGCACCGATCAGGGCCAGGCGGTGCTCGATTACATCCGCATGCTATTTGAGCGCAGTGTGCCTCCCTCCGACGTCGCAGCCATACTGATCGAGCCGATCCAGGGCGAAGGCGGATATCTGGTCCCACCGCCAGGATTCCTGGCGGGCCTTCGCGCTTTGTGCGACGAACATGGCATCCTGTTGATCTTCGACGAGGTGCAGTCCGGGGTCGGCCGCACCGGGCGTATGTTCGCTTGCCAGCATGACGGGGTGGCTCCGGACATCATGACCCTCGCCAAGGGCCTAGGTTCGGGGCTGCCGATCGGCGCGGTGGTCGCCAAGAAACGGCTGATGCAGCAATGGAAACGTGGGGCACACGGCAACACTTATGGCGGCAACCCGATCACGTGCGCCGCGGCGATTGCGACACTTGAACTGGTCGAGGGCGAATATGCCGCCAATGCGGCGTCAGTCGGCGCCTATTTCATGGATCAGCTACGCGATTTCGCCGGCGCCTATCCCTGCATCGGGGAGGTGCGCGGCCGCGGGCTGATGATCGGGATGGAGCTGGTCGAAACCGATGGCTCGCCGGCCAAGGAGCTTTGCGACGCCCTCATCACCCGCGCATTCCACAATGGCCTGCTGCTGCTTTCGTGTGGCGTGAGCACGGTGCGGTTCATGCCCCCGCTCAGCCTAAGCCGTGAAGAAGTGGACGAGGCGATGGGCTATCTGCGAGCAGCGCTGGACGAGGCAATCGCTGGATCGAAAGGCTAGGCCGATGCGCGGGGGGGCGACGACGATCCTTGCGGCGGTGCTGATTTCGATAACCGGCATTGCCGAGGCCGGACGTGAACCGGTACTCAAACAAGTCGACCTTCCGCACAGCTATTATTGGCGTGAGCTATATTTGCCGCAGGTGACGACCGGTCCGTCCAGCGTCGCCTTCATGCCCAGCGGCCGCGAGCTGATCTACAGCATGGCGGGCTCATTATGGCGTCAGACCATCGGATCCGACGAGGCGGTGGAGTTGACGCATGCCGTCGGCGCGTACGACTATCAGCCCGACATCGCTGCCAACGGGCAGAGCCTGGTGTTCAGCCGCTACAATGGAAACGCGCTGGAACTCTGGCGGCTGGATCTTGCCAGCGGCAGGGAGCAGCAGCTGACATCGGGCGGCGCTGTCAATGTCGAGCCGCGGCTATCGCCCGACGGCAAGCGCATCGCCTGGGTTTCGACCCAGGGGACTGGCCACTTCAACCTTTTCGTTGCAGACATCGGCCCCGATGGCTTGGCCAACGCCCACCCACTACTCGGTGAACGCAAGAGCTCCATCTCGCGCTATTATTATTCGGCGTTCGACCATTCGATAAATCCGTCCTGGTCACCCGACGGCCAGCGCATTTTTTTCGTCAGCAACCGCGAGGTTGCGTGGGGAACCGGCGACATCTGGTCCGCGTCGGTCAGTAATCCCAGCGACCAGCGCAAGCTGATCAGCGAAGAGACGTCCTGGAGCGCGCGACCCGAGCCTTCGCCGGATGGTCGGCGCATCTTGTTCGCCAGTTATCACGGGCGCCAGTGGCGGCAATTATGGTTGACTACTCCGGGAGGCGCGGCGCCACTGCCGTTGACCTTCGGCGAATATGACCGAAGCAGCGCGCGCTGGTCTCCAGACGGCACCCGCATCGCATACGTCAGCAACGAGCATGGAAATACCAATCTCGTTGTTCAGGACGTCGTTGGCGGGGCGCTGACGCCAATCGCCGCTCGGCAACGGCGTTACAAGTTGGCGCAGTCCCGGCTTACATTGGACATCCGCGATGAGCGTGGGCAGAGCGTTCCGGCGCGTGTGGCGGTGCTAGGTAGCGACAAGCGCGCCGCCGCCCCTGAGGCAGCATGGATGCAGGCCGACGACGGGTTCGATCGTGCGCTGCAGCCAGCAGAAACCCGCTACTTCCATTGCGCCTCGCCCTGCACGCTCGACGTTCCGGCCGGTGAAACCGCGATCTGGGTGCAGCGCGGCTTTCGCTATCTCCCCTGGCGACAAACGGTAAAGCTTACTGCCGGCGCCGATCAGAAGTTGCCCGTCGCGCTTAAGCCCAACGACTTGCCCACATCCTTCGGGCGCTGGCGCAGCGCCGACCTCCATGTTCACATGAATTATGGCGGAACCTACCGAAACACGCCCGAAAGATTGGCAGACCAGGCAAAGGCCGAGGATCTCGACATCGTCTACAACACGATCGTCAACAAGGAAGAGCGGATCCCCGACGTTGGCTATTTCCGGCCCGACCCGGACCCTGCGGGTGGCAAGGATGTGCTAGTTCTCCACTCGCAGGAATATCACACCAGCTACTGGGGGCATCTGGGGCTGCTCAACCTTTCCGACCACCTGCTCACGCCTGACTTTTCGGCCTATCAGCACACCGCTCTCGCGAGCCCGTTCCCGCATAATGGCGTTGTCGCCGACCTCGCGCACGCACAGGGAGCGCTGGTCGGCTACGTCCACCCGTTCGACTGGGATATCGACCCGCCAAAAGAGAAATCGCTCAGCAACGCACTCCCCGCCGACGTCGCCGCGGGCAAGGTCGATTATATCGAGATCGTCGGCTTTTCTGACCACAAGGCGACCGCCAAGGTCTGGTATCGGCTGTTGAACCTCGGCTTTCGGCTGCCAGCCGGTGCGGGCACCGACGCCATGGCCAACTATGCGTCATTGCGTGGCCCGGTTGGTATGAACCGCGTGTTCCTGGATACCGGCGGTGCGACCACCCCTCAGGCCGCGCGCGACGCACTCAAGGCGGGACGCAGTTTCGCGACCAACGGCCCGCTGCTCGGGCTGGAGCTGGATGGGAAGCGCCCCGGAGATACGGTCTCGCGGCAGAGGCCGGGTAGAGTTGCCTATCGAATTGCGCTTCGATCGCCGGTAGCGGTCGATCATCTCGAACTGGTGCGCAACGGGCAGGTCGTGAAAAGCTTCCGCCTGTCAGGCGACCGCCGAGTGCTGGACGCAAAGGGCGAGTTGGAGGTGGACGCCGGCGGCTGGCTGCTTTTGCGCGCCTGGAACGACGGCGCAGACCCGCAAGTGCTCGACATCTATCCTTACGCTACGACCAGCCCCATCTACCTGCAACTGCCCGGCGGCCTTCCGCCAGCCACGGGGGACGCGGCCTATTTCGCTGCCTGGATGGAACGCGTGCTGGCCGAAGCTGGATTGCGCGAAGACTATAACTCGCCGCGCGAACGAGAGGAAACACTCACCTATCTCAAGGGCGCGCTCGACCAATATCGCGGCCTTGCCCGCTCCGGAAAGGTTGGAGACGAATGAGGCTTAAATTCTCGCTATGGTTTGTGGCGACGCTGGCGTCGCCGGCTCTCGCGGCAGGTACCGATGACCGCTTCGGTCCTGACGACCTTGCACGCATCGCCGAGGTGGCCGAACCCGAAACATCGCCCGACGGCCGATGGATCGCCTATACCGTTTCGACGACCAACATCGCTGATGACAAGAAGCAGTCGGACCTGTGGCGGGTGGATTGGGACGGGAAAGGTCGCCAACCCCTCACGCAGACGCCGGACAAGAATGAATCGCACCCGCAATGGAGTCCCGACCGAAGGAGCATCGCCTTTCTTTCCGACCGCGGCGGTGAGGATGCCGAGACGCAGGTCTGGATCATGGACGCCTCAGGCGGTTCGCCGCGTCAAGCTCACCGATTTTCCAAAAGGCGTCGAGGATTTCGTTTGGGCACCAGACGGCCAGCGCCTTGCAATCATCGCGTGGGATCCCGAGCGGCCCAAGGGCGCCAAGAAGCCCAAGAATCCGCCGCCAATCGTTACCGACCGCTATCAGTTCAAGGAAGACGGCATCGGTTATCTGACAGCGCGCCGGAAACATCTCTATCTGTTCGATCTCACCTTGAAAAAGGCGGAGCTTCTGACGACGGGCGATCATGATGAACAGCTGCCCTCCTGGTCGCCAGATGGCCGCCAGATCGCCTATGTAACCAAGCGCGGCGCCGATCCGGACAGGCATCTAAATTACGACATCTACCTGATCGCGCCGGAAGCCGGGGCGAAGGAGCGGCAGCTCACCAGCTTCCGGGGTTCGGACCTCGATCCCTATTGGGAATCGCGCCCATCATGGAGCCCTGACGGCAAGACCATCGCCTATCTGCGGAGTGGTGAAGACAAGTGGATCTACTATGCACCCTGGCAGCTGGCACTGGTTGATGTAGCAAGCGGCAAGGAAAGCTTGCCCGCTCCAATCGACCGCAATTTTTACAAGCCCCGCTGGTCTCCCGACGGCCGCTTCGTGCTGGCCTTGGTCGAGCAAAATCGAGTGACACAACTGTCGCGGATCGACATCAAAGACGGCACGGTTTCACCGCTGACCGAGGGCCGGCGTTTCGACACCGACTTTTCCGTCGCGGCCGATGGGCGCGATCGTCGTGCTAGGCGGCGACGCCCTGCATCCGCCCGAACTGTCCGCAATCGAGCCCGATGGCCCACGTGCGCTGAGCAATCACAACGACTGGCTCAGGACCAAACGCCTAGCCCCGGTCGAAAACATCGAGTTCAAAAGCGCCGACGGAACCCGGATCGAGGGCTTCCTGGTGAAGCCGGTCGATTACCAGCCTGGCCGGCGCTACCCGACGATCCTGCGCATCCACGGCGGCCCCGTCTATCAGTTCAGCCATGAATTCATGGCCGACTGGCAGGCCTATGCGGCAAAGGGCTTCGTCGTTGTCGCCGCCAATCCGCGCGGCAGCTCGGGTCGCGGTTTCGACTTCGCCCGCGCGATCTACGCGGACTGGGGCAACAAGGATGTCGAGGACGTGCTGGCCGCGGTCGACCATGTCGTTCGGCTGGGTATCGCCGACCCGGCCCGGCTAGGAATCGGCGGTCGCAGCTACGGCTCGATCCTGACCAACTACGTCATCGCCCGCGATCCGCGCTTCAAGGTGGCGGTGAGCGGTGCCGGTTCGTCGAACATGCTCGGCATGTATGGCCACGACCAATATACACGTGAGTATGAGCTGGAACTGGGCACTCCCTGGGCCAATCGCGAAGCCTATGATCGCACCAGCTATCCCTTCCTCCATGCCGACCGGATCATCCACGCCGACGCTCTTTCTATTGCGCGGAGAAGGACTTCAACGTCCCCTGCCTCGGCACCGAGCAGATGTACCAGGCTCTGCGGTCACGCAACGTTCCGACCCAGCTGGTGATCTATCCTGGGGAGTACCACGGCCTGACCGTGCCAAGCTATTTGCGCGACCGGATGCAGCGCCTGCTGGGCTGGTACGACCGTTTCCTCAAGCCGGGCGAACCGCAGGCCGGGTCTGCAGCGGAATCTACGCCTTGAAGCGAGCCGCCGGCTCAGCGCGGAGCTGCGTATCGGCCGTAGCGCTTGAGCAAGGCAATCAGTTCGTCATGAGAGATGGCCTTGGCGTAATGGCCATCCGTGCCGCGAATGTCGCGCGCCGCCACCATGGCGTTGACGATGGCCTCCTCAGTGGCCTGCACGGTCGCCTCGAAGAGCGGATCGATCCGCTCATTGCTGATAAAGGCTGCAGGTGCCTTCCCTGCAAGAGCATCCGAATTCGCGGTCGAGAAGGCGATGAAGATGTCGCCCGATCCATTACCGGCATAGCTTCCCATACGAGCCAGCCCCATGCCCGCCCGCTTGGCCAGGCGCTTGAGCTGGTGCGGAAGCAACGGCGCGTCGGTTGCAACCACGATGATGATCGAACCGGTGTCCGCCGCCGTCGGATTGTCGTCGCTATAGACGCGATCGTTACGCAGATGCTGGCCGATGGGCACTCCGGCGATGCGCAGGCTATCGCGCAGCCCGTAATTGGCTTGCACCAACACGCCCACGATAAAGCTGCGGTCGCCGTCCTTTACCCGTCGCGAAGCGGTTCCGATTCCACATTTGAATTCATGACAGATCATACCGGTGCCGCCACCGACGTTGCCTTCGGCGACCGCGCCACCTTTGGCCTCGGAAAGCGCTTGCTGCACGTGCTCGGGGCGAACGTGGAAGCCATTGATGTCGTTGAGGTGCCCGTCCCAGGTCTCGGCCACCACCGGCAGCGACCACCAATAGCCGCTGGCGTCGGCGCCGCCCTCGCGGACACGCCATGCAATCGCCGCGTCCCGCACGACGCCGACGCTGTGCGTATTGGTAAGCAGCACGGGCCCTTCCAGTTGGCCGGATTCCTCAAGCCACGCCGTGCCGGTCATTTCGCCATTGCCGTTCAAAGCGAACCATCCGCTGAAGACCGGCGTGTTCAGGCTTGCGCGTCCGCGCGGCAGGATTGCGGTGACGCCGGTGCGGATCTTGCGGCCATTGGCCGGCTCGCCGGCAACGTCGCCAATCAGCGTGACCTGGCCGACCGTCACCCCAGCAACGTCGGTGATGGCGTTAAGCGGGCCGGGAATGCCTTCAAACGGCACGCCGAGATCGCGGGCGCGCGGCGCCGCATCGGCGCATACGGCGCTGGCCAACAGGACCGCGGCAATAAGAGTTCTCATCATCATGTGGTTGCGCCCCGCCTCCAAGAGCTTGATCAATGCGCGGTATGCGACGAACAAAAATGAATCCAGCCTGCGATGAAGGCGAACGGTCCGTTCGGCTCTCCCGATCGACGCAGACATTAGTTTATTGGGGAATGGACGAACATGTCGACATCGCCTGAAATGAGCAATGCAAACGGTGACCAGCAGCGCCTGCTAGGGTTCTGGACCTGCACCGCCCTGGTGGTCGGCAACACCATCGGAATCGGCATCTTCCTATTGCCCTCGGTGCTTGCTCCCTTTGGCTTGAACGCACTGCTGGGATGGGCAGTGACGGTCGCGGGATGCCTGGTACTAGCTCGAGTATTTGCGCGGCTGGCGACAGTCTTCCCCGACGCGGACGGACCTTACGGATATATTCGCCGCACCCTTGGAGACCGTCCCGCCTTCCTGGCGATCTGGTGCTACTGGCTGTCGCTGTGGATCACCAACGCTACCATTGCGGTCGGGGTCGTCGGTTATCTCCACGCCGTCATACCAGGGTTGGCGGATGTTGCGCCGCCATGGCTGTCGGCACTGGCCCTGCTTTGGTTCTTCGTCGCGATCAACCTGCTCGGCGTGCGCGCCAGCGGCCCGGTGCAGATCCTCATGACGACGCTGAAGCTGCTGCCGATGGCGGCGGTGATCATTCTCGGCATTTGGCTGCTTGTCAGCGAACCCGCCGCCTATGGGCGCGATTTGCCGACGACGCCAATCTCTCTGCCGCAGATCATGGCTGCATCCACGATCGCACTTGTTCGCGATGCTCGGGTTTGAATCGGCAAGCGTGCCGGCCGCCCGGGTCCGCGATCCGGGTCGCACCATTCCCCGGGCAACGTTGGCTGGAACGGCCATAACCGCCGTCATCTACATTGCTGTTTCGGCCATTCCGATACTGCTTATCCCACAAGCCGAGCTGGCCGTATCGACCGCGCCGTTCGTGGATGTGTTGAACCGTTTGGGCAGCGGCGGCAGCGGGCGAATGCTGGCGCTGTTCGTGGTCATCAGTGGCCTTGGCGCGCTCAATGGCTGGACGTTGCTGGTCGGTGAGCTGACCCGCACCATGGCGCTCAACGGCGTACTGCCGTCGATCTTCACCCGTGAAGACCGTCGCGGCGCACCGGCGGTCGCCCTGGTCGTGACGGGACTGCTGGCAAGCGCGATGGTTCTGATGAATTACAGCAGATCGCTGGTCCAGGGTTTCGCATTCCTGAGCACGGTCGTGACCGCGGCAAATCTGCCGCTTTACCTGTGCGCGGCGCTGGCGCTGGTGGTGCTGCGACTGCGCCGCGGAGGTCCCGACGCGCGTGACCTGCTGGTACTAGGCGTGGTGGGGACTGGCTATGCCGTGTTTGCGCTCATCGGCATGGGCAGCGAGCCATTCTTGTGGGCGCTGGCACTCGCTGCGGTCGGTGTACCGCTCTACTTGGTGATGCGCCGCGCCAACTCGAAGCCCGCCGCGCCGTGAGCCGCGATCCACGCTACGACATATTGTTCGAGCCAATCCGGCTCGGCCCGGTCGTAGCCCGCAACCGCTTTTTCCAGGTGCCTCACTGCAACGGCATGGGATATGCCATGCCACAGGCGCACGCGGCGATGCGCGAGGCCAAGGCCGAAGGGGGCTGGGCAGTCGTCAGCACCGAAGAATGCGAGATCCACCCGACCGGCGACGTTTCGCCCTATGTCGAAGCGCGGTTGTGGGACGATGCCGATATCCCCGCACTTTCACTCATGTGTGACAAGGTTCATACCCATGGATCGCTGGCAGCGATCGAACTCGCGCATAACGGCCCGACAGCATCCAACCTCTATTCGCGCGAAGTGGGATTGGCACCGTCGCACCAGCCGCAGTCCGCGGGGCATCCGCACCAGGCGCGGATGATGAGCAAGCGCGACATTATAGAGTTTCGCCACTGGCACCGCGCGGCGGCACTGCGGGCCAAGCGCGCGGGCTTTGATATCGTCTATGTCTATGCCGCTCACGACCTGTCGCTGCCGATGCATTTCCTGCAGCGGCGGCGCAACCAGCGCACCGACGAATACGGCGGCTCGCTGCAGAATCGCGTTCGGCTGCTGCGTGAACTGATCGAAGATACCAAGGATGCCGTCGGCGATCGCTGTGCTGTAGCGGTCCGCTTTGCCACCGAGGAATTCCTCGGCGAAGATGGGGTGTCGGTAGATGGCGAAGCGCGCGAGATCGTCCACATGCTGGCTGACCTTCCTGACCTGTGGGACGTCAATGTTTCCGCCTGGCATAATGATTCCTCGCCGTCGCGGTTCGCTGGCGAGGGCTCGCAGGAACCGTTCATCGACTGGGTCAAGAAGGTCACCACCAAACCGGTCGTCGGTGTGGGCCGATTCACTTCGCCCGACACCATGGCCGGCCAGATCAGCCGCGGCGTACTCGACATGATCGGCGCCGCGCGACCGTCGATTGCCGACCCCTTCCTTCCGCGCAAAATCGAGGAAGGGCGGATCGACGATATTCGCGAGTGCATCGGCTGCAATATCTGCGTCAGCGGTGACCTGACCCACACGCCGATTCGCTGCACTCAGAATCCGACGATGGGTGAAGAATGGCGCAAGGGCTGGCACCCGGAGCGGATCGCGCTCCGTCATACCGAAGAGCGCGTGCTGGTGATTGGAGCCGGCCCCGCGGGACTTGAGGCGGCGCGTGCGCTCGGCCAGCGCGGCTATGATGTTCACCTCGCCGAAGCAACTCGCGAACTGGGTGGCCGGGTGAGTCGTGAGGCGCGCCTACCCGGCCTGCAGCAATGGGCCAGGGTCCGCGATTGGCGGGTCGGGCAAATCGAACGCATGGCCAATGTCAGCGTCTATCGGGAAAGCTCGATGAGCGCGGACGATATTATCGAATTCGGCGCCGGGCACGTCATCGTCGCCACCGGCTGCCATTGGCGCCGTGATGGCTTCGGCCGCAGCAATACCACCATCAAGGGCTTCGATGATTTTCAAATCCACACGCCCGACGATGTCATGGACGGCGCAATTCCGCCGGGCCCAGTGCTACTGTTCGATGATGACGGCTATTATTACGGAAGCGTCTTGGCCGAGGCGCTGCGGGCGGCCGGGCGCGAAGTGCTGTTCGTCACGCCTGCCGAAAGCCCGGCCCCTTGGACCACTCACACGCTGGAATTTCCATATATTCAGAAACGCCTGCGAGAGATCGACGTAGAGATTGCCGCAGCACATAACCTTGCCAAATTCGATGGCCAGTGCGCGACGATTGTCGACGTTTGGTCCGGCCGGACGCGGCAGGTCGATTGCGCGTCGGTGCTGAGCATTACCGCGCGCATACCCAACGATGGACTGTATCGAGAACTTGCCGATCGGGAAGTCGAATGGGCGGCAGCCGGCATCAAATCCGTGCATCTTGTCGGCGATGCACTCGCGCCTGGCGCCATCGTTCATGCTGTTTATTCCGGCCATCGCCTGGCCCGCGAACTGGGTGAAGCCGCGACCGAGGCGCCCGCCTTTCGGCGCCCGATTGCCGGCGCAACGACCTGATCATGATTTCATCATCCGGTTCGATTATGCGCGTGTGAGCGAACCCGGTGCTGTTGATCATCATGACCAGCTTGCTGCTGATGGGAGCTCTCGGTCCGGAAATCGTCTAGCCGTCCGCATAGATCAATTCCCTCCAAGTGGCATGATGATCCGGAAGGTTGCGTTGTGGGTGGCGCCGTCGGCGTTGAAAAGGCCCTGGTAGCCCACGCGCACATTGACCCCGCCAGCCTTGCCGCCAAGGCTGATACCGGCAAGCAAGGAGCCGCGGCTTTCGCTTGCCGAGACTACCTTAAACTGGCCGTCCTGATCACCCAGGAAGGCGGCGCTGAACGAGGAGCGCCGGTCCCCGAAATAGTGGAGATAGCCAAGTTCAGCCTGAGGTATGACCGCGCCGAGGTCGGCCGCCCATTTCGACCCTATGGCCATTGTCGTCCGGCTGGACGTCGAGCCGTCGACTGACAGGTTCGCGCCCGGAAGGCCGGATTCGGTAAAGCCTTTCAGCCTGACGCTGCTGTAATCGACGTTGAGATAAGGCGTCAGCAATGATGCCTGGCCAAGCTCCACTCGATAACCCGCGTGCAGTCCCAGGGTCATCAGGCGAACGTCTGGATCTCCCTTCAGCTGCCCGGAAAGGTCCGCGCCATAATCCCCCCAGTCGATGCGCCGCTTCCCGTCGCCATCGAACATGCTGACCGTGCCAATCGCCTTTGCATAGAAAGCGCCCGGATCAAATGAGGCATAGGCCCCGAACTGATAGCCATCCGCGTTGATCGACGCCCTGTCGCGAAGGTCGACGTGGTTTGTGACCTTACCGATGGTTGCACCGGCGACCGCATTGTCGCCAACGCGTACGTCAGCGCCGACAATTGCGGCCCAACGGTCCGCATTATAGCCAGGCGCTTCGGCATCCCCGTCATTGCGGCGACCGCCGACGTCTAGTTGGCCCCAGATGTGGACCTTGTCGGTGCGGCAATCGAGCGCCGAGTTCGCGCGCTGCGGCATCGCGCATTCCGTCGCCCTGTCGATCAGCTGACTGTAATGGACACCGAGCGGATGGAATGACTGCCGGTAGCTTGCGTAGCTTGCGCCGGACAGTTGGTCGAGCGCACCGCGATATTCGCCATCATCGAAGGTAAAAAGCTGTTCCACCATGTCGCGGAACGGACCTTCGATATCGACATCATACAAGGCTTCGATACCCGATCCGACAGACTGTTGATTGCGAGTCAGGCCATCGACGGCATTGAAGGCAATCCGCGTCAGGCCAAGATCGACATTGCCCTGCGCATCATAAGCGCAGCTTAACTGCAGAAGGACGGGATCTCCTTCGATGCCGCAGCTGTCGAACTGGCCGTTGCGCACATTCGCGTCGATCACATCTTCGAAGAGATAGGAGTCGGCGTAGAGGCCGGTTGCCGGCCTTACCAACAGCGTTCCGCCCAGGTTGGCTACATCGGCCGTGATTTGCGGATAGCTGCTTTCCGGATCCGGGCCGACCGGAAGCTCGAGGATGAGCGTGCCGTCAGCAGCAATGTTCAATTGCTCAACGAATGCAGCCGACGGGCCATCCGCGCCCGCGCTGTCGTGACGCAGGAACAGTGCTCCGCCGCTACCGATATTCAGCACTCCCTGGCCGCAGGCGCCGAATTGGCATTCCGGGTTGATGATGCCGTCGAACCAGGTCTCTCCGCCCGCTACGTTGATCGCATCTCCCGCACCGATATCGATATTACCGTAGATCGAGCCGTCGCCGACGAGGTTCAGGGTCGCGCGGCTTGGAGACGACGACGTATCGATCGCGGTGCCGCGCAGCCAGGTTTCGCCACCGTCATTGCTCTGGCGAACGATAATCGTCCCGCCGTCATTGGTGATGACGATATCCGATGCCGCGTCGAAGCCAACGCCGCCATTACCTGTGACGCGAATGCCGACCGCTTCCGCGGTACCGGCGCTTGCCTCGGCGGAGACGACGATGCTGCCCGAATTGGAGATGGTGAAATCTGCTGAACCCGCAACGATATCCAGTCCAGTTGCCTGAGCGGTTGCGTCAAGCGGTCCCCCGGCGACAGCAGCGACCACGAAATCGCCTGAATTGTCGATCCCACCGGTCAGGAGGCCGTCGGCCGTAACGGTCATTCCTTGGGCATGCGCCGCCGCAAGGCCGGACGCCGCATCGGCCGAAGCCTCGGCAATGACGGAGAACTCGCCACCGTTGCTGGCCGCAATCTCGAAATCAGCACCCGAAACCTGGTAGCCGAGGGCCGTTGCGTGGGCAGTAGCCAAGGCGTCGGCTGAAGCTTCGGCGCGAGCACCGACGACGAATTCTCCGTCATTCGAAAGAAACGCCTGTGCGTCCGCGGCAAAGACCGACTGTGCGACTCCGTGCACTACCATGCTGGCGGTCGCGGTTCCGTCATCGACCTCGGCACTTGCAATACCAACGATATCGATCGCTCCGCTGTTCGAGAACGACAAGACCGCGGATCCCACTGGATTGGTTACCACGTCGGTCAGTTGGCCGCCTCCGGCGGTCGCTGTGATCTGAATCGTGGTTTCAACTGCGGCAGCGGCCTGAATGAATGCCGTCAAATTGCCGGAGGCGGTTGCAGACTGCTCCGCCTTGGCAGTCGCACCGAGGCTAATATCGATCGAACCATCGTTGGCGAATGAGGCGTTTGCCTCGGTTCCGCGGGCAAATTGATTGACGGCAAATCCAGCGGCTTCTGCAGCTGCAGCAGTACCGCCTTCGGCAACTGCTGCCACGGCGACTTCCACTGTACCGCTATTGTCCATCGCCAGGATCGCCGGCCCAGTCGGGAAGATGTTCTGGGTGATCGACGTCAGGCCGCCGCTGGTCGTTCCGAATACATATTGGCTGGACCCTGCGCCGGCATATTGCGTAACCGCGCCATCCAGAACCGCGGCTGCAGAGGCGCTTCCATCGGGCGATTCTGCCGATGCGAGCACCGCGAGATCGATCGAACCGCTATTGTCCAGCGACACTTCGACCCCGCCATTGCCAATTGCGGCGGCGGATTGATGGATGGCAGTTGCGAGTATGGCCGTTGCCCAGGCAACCGATCCTTCGGCCATTGCCGCGACACCCATGTCGATCGAGCCGCTATTGGCCAGCTCGAGCGTCGCATTGTTGCCAATAACAAGCGCCGATTGACCAACTTCGTGGGAGGCGATCGCAAGCGCTCCGACCCAAGCTTCGCCGCTCGCGTCAGCGATGACGTCTAGCGAAATGGCACCATCGTTGGTCAGTTGGAGCATGGCCTGGCCTGCCCCACCGTTGGCGTTCGCGAACTGCGCGACCGCGTTATAGAATACTGCATCGGCATAGGCGCTGTTGGTGGCATTCGCCTGCGCCTGGGCGACGAATTCCAATGTGCCGCTATTATCGAAGCTGGCGGAAGCATCCCCCGACGTCGCGAAGGCGAACTGGTTGACGCCCGGTCCGCCAACCGCGCTGGCGCTGGCAATGACCCCGCCGTTGGCGAGCGCATCGGCCACGACGCTAATGCTGCCGCTATTCTCGGCGATTGCGCTGGCGTTGCCGTTCATTGCGGCCGCCGATTGGAACACCGCTCCAGTGAAAAAGGTGCCACCCACAATCGCGAATGCCTGGGCATTGAGTGCGCTTGCCGTTGCATTGGCAATCATTTCCAGATCGCCGCTATTGGAGATGTCAGCCACGGCATCGCCCAACCCTGCATGGGCAGTTGCTTGAAGGCCATCGATCGCAATGGCCACGGCCAGAGCGTTCGTTCCCGCGTCCGCATGCGCATTCGCCCCAAGCATCACCGATCCGCTGTTAGTGATAGAGGCGATGGCATCGCCAACGCCCGCGCCGATCGCGGATGCATCCATCCCTGCCACTGCAATACCCGTCGCATGGGCCGTGTACCCCCCGGTCGCCTCGGCAGCACCGAAGAGAATCAGCTCCCCACTATTGGTCAAATTGACCGTGGCCGAGCCATCGAGTGCGACATGGGCACTTCCGACAAGCCCGGAAACTGCGGTCGCCAGCGCCTGGGCTAGTCCGCTTCCGGTAGCGTGCGCAACGGCGGTGATGTCGATTGCCCCGTCATTCGACAAGTCGACGTGCGCAAACCCGGATACACCGGTAGCCGAGACGGCGGCATTGATGCCGAGCACATATGCCTGGGCGCTTGCGACATCGGTGACATCGCCGCCCGCCGCGAGCGCCTCGGCATCCGCTACCAAGTTGATTGATCCGCTATTGGTAATCGAGGCCGAGCCGCCTTCCCCGGCGACAACCAGCTGGACAACGGCGCTTCTAACGCCGGCGAGCGCCACGGCGGTCGATCCGGCCGCGGCATCGGCAATGGCCGCGACCAGGATGGTCCCGCTATTATCGATGCTGGCCGAAGCCGTTCCCGAAGCCGACCCAAGCGCGACTTGTTGAATGGCCCCCGATGCGGTTCCTGAAGCCAGGGCGAAGTCATCCGCCGAAGCATCGACCTGAGCCAGCAGCTGGAAGCTTCCGCTATTTTCGAACTCGACGAGTGCCTGTGCACCCTGGGCCAGTTGGCCCAGGCCATGCGCAGCGGCGAAAGCTATTGCCATGTCTAATGTGCCGGTGTCGCCGGCAACAGCGCTGGCGATAGCTCGAATGTCGATCGTACCGGCGTTGGCGATATGGGCGCTCGCGGCTACATCGGCTTGCACATTCTGAGCTGCACCGAACGCAGTCGCATTGACGAATGCGCCTGCCTCTCCAGACGCCACCGCCGAGGCCAGAACGCCAAGTGTCCCGCCATTCTCAAACTGGACATCGGCAAGGGAGGTGCCCTGCGCGCCCTGCTGCAAGCCGATTGCGGCAGCGCCGCCGAACGCTGTGTGACCGCTACTTGTAAGAGACCCGATTGAAATGATGGAACCGCTGTTATCGATGCTGGCAGAAGCTTCGGTTCCAGCTGCGGATTGGCCAATCGCCGACGCGGTCGCACCCCCGAACGCGATCGCGTCACCATGGGTATCGACGTTCGCGACTACAGTCAGCGAACCACTGTTGTCGAATGAAGCGCTGGCCAAGCCGATTGCCGTCGCCGCGCCCGTATAAGTGGTTGGCGTTGTCGTTCCGTTGGCGAAGACGATTGTCGCATGGCTAGCGTAAGCAGTTGCATATTGATCGATTCCGGTCGCAATCGCGACAGCATTCGAAACATTGCCGGAATCGACGGACACGTCTGCGGAGACAGTGAAGCTGCCGCTGTTGTCAATGCTCGCCGAGGCGCTCGTCGCCGTTTGCATATTGGTCGAACCCGTCGACAAAGGCCACGCCAAGGCCCTCCGCCATCGAACTCGTTCCCAACGCCACGACGTCGACCTCTCCGGCGACCGATATGTCGCCCGCGTTGGCAAAAGAGGCGACGGCAGGCCCGACCGGCGTCGAACTGAGCTGGTAAGTAAGCACACCGTTCTGGTCGATCGTTTCGACGGTTGAAAAGTCAAAGGCGGTCGCGGCCTGGGAAATGCCCGACACGAACACGACTCCGCGCGGTGTGCCGCTGCCCTCGGCGTCAACGCTTGCCGAGATGCCAATCGAACCGCTGTTATCGATGGTCGCACTGGCTTCCGATCCCGACACAAATTGCCCGACGCCAAGCGCGGCGCCGGTGGCGGCTGCGTCAATTCCGCCCGAAGCGGCTGCATCCACGCCGACTTCGATGCTCCCGCTGTTGGACAAGGTGGCGGACGATGGGCCCGACGGCGTGTTGCTGGTTACTCCCACCAACAGGCCGCCGGAGGTCAGAGTGCTTGCGAACTGCTGCGTGCGCGCATCCGCAAACTGCACAATTCCTGCCGCAGAAGCCGTCGCGACGGCGATCCCATTCTCGGCAACTGCCGAAGCGCTGGCTTCTACAAGTACTGAACCGTTATTGAAGAAATTGGCCCCCGCCAGTTCCTGGCCATTGGCTTCCTGGTAGATCCCGACGCCAACGAAGGCCGTTGCCGCGGCATCAGCCAGGGCCGCATCGGCAACGGCTTCGGCTGCGATCGTCACCGCGCCGCTGTTGTCGATCGAGTTAGAGGCGGTGCCGTCGATGCCGATCGATGTGGCGATCTGCGATATTCCTGCGCCGATCCCGGCAAAGGCGACGGCCGAGCCGGTTGTTGCAATTGCGCTGCCGCTGGCGATGACATCGACAAGTCCGCCGATAGCGATTTCATTATGCACTGCTTCGTCGGCAGCAGCGACCTGCCAAAGTCCAATCTGGATGATACCCGCCGCTGTTGCTGCGCCGCCTTCAGCGAGGGCGTGTGCGCCGACCGAAAGCCCGCCATCGACAATGATGCTGTTGGCCGCAGACTGGGAACCGTGGGCATATTGGAAAACCGCTCCAGGAAACGCGCAGGTGGCGCTCTCGGCGCAGCTCACAATGGCTTCTGCAAGCGCGTGGCCACCGGCATTGATATCGGTCTCATCTGCACCGGAATTGGCCGGCGGATCGCCCTCCGCAACCTCGAACAGGTTGATCGCGATGAGGCCTTCGGCATGTTGCCAGACGCCCGGGATATTTACAGCCTCGGCTTCCGAGGGATCGATAATTCCGAGTGCCAGCAATGACGCGCCGGCAGCAAGCAGCCGTGCCTTTAAGAGCTTCTGACCTTTGCGTTCGCCAGCACCGGATGTGACAGCAGTGGATCCGCAGGAGGCAAGCGAATGGTAGCGCATCATTTTCCCCGTATATCGATCTATGAGGTCCCTTCTGCCAGACGGCGGAAGGTGCATTCAGTCGATCAGACGGAGACGGTTTGAACTTGCCTTGATTTGGATGAAAAGGTGATTGCTGGCTCGGTTATGTCGATGCGGCAGGACCCATCCGCCAACGTCGAGCAGGCAGCTGCCACCTGCCGCAATGAAGTGGAATGCGAGCGAAAATTTGGCCGCCGCCCCGCCGGGAATTGGGGCAAGTAAACGGGACGGCGGCCTTCGGGCGTTACAAGCCTAGGACGAGGCTTGCCCGAGCTGATAATCCGACCTTGTCTTCGCGCTCCTCGGCGCCGATCTCACCCGCCAGGCGGAATCCGGCGTTGCCACCGATGCCGCGTAGGCGACCGACCCAGCCGCTCTTCCGCTGTTCGGGTTCGAGCACGAAGGTTTCGCCATCTTCGAAGTGAGCGCTGGTGCTGCCGAGATCGCCTCCAACGATCTGGCGACGGCCCGCTTCCAGTTCGAACCGGAAATAGCCTTCGTCAGGACGCATCGCGCCAAGCTCGAAGCCGGTGATGAACAGTGCGTTGACCGCAAGCTCATCGCTGGTCCGCTTGGCGACAGTGAGATCGAGGGCGCTCCCGCCACCCTCTTCCTCGTAACTGTCTTCGCTCAGATAGTAATATTCGATCCCGGCCGAGGGACGAATGAAGAATGAACCGGCCCAAAGCTCCTGAGAGGCGTTGGCCGAGCCCGAGAACAGCGAGCCGTTCCACTCGCCCTTGATCGTGCGATCAATCGGATCGTCGCCGGTTTCCGAACGGAAGTAGCGTGTGCCTTCAAAATCGAGATAGGCGTAGCTGCCGCGTGCGACGACCTGGAAACCGCCCTTCTGCAACCTCCAGTGCGCGGCGATCGAATATTGGTTGGCCGCCACATTATTGTCGGTCGCGCGATCGTTATCCTCTCCCCAGAGATAGCTTAGCGAGGCGCCGAACCGCCCAAGCTTGGTGCTGAGCTCGGCGCCGCCGGTGAAACCCCAGCCGCCGATCTTGTATCCGGCAGTGTCGCCAATGCTCTTCGACGATCCCCAGGCTACCTGGGTCGCCCAATAGGTCATCCCACCTTCGCTCTGGTAGGGAGCTTTCGGATCGCTGAGGAACCGCGCGGTCGTACGATCGCCCATGGTCACCGCTTCGAACGCACCGCCAGCGTGCTCCGGGAGCATCTGGCGAATGGAGCCGACGAACTCGTCCTGGTTGCGAATGCCGAGGAAGCTGTCGCCGATCACATCGTCGTTGCCCAACGCGGCATAGATTGCGGAGTAAGCCGCACTTTCCGATTTGTTCAGGCCCAGCTCGGTCGCCGATTTGCGAACGATATCGACCGCAACCTGGTTGCCGGTAACCGTCAGCGACCCCTTGTAGAGGAAGGGCAGCAAGTCCGTCGTGGCCGCGAGGTTGCTGCCACCAGTCAACGTTCCGGCATTGATGACGATAAAGTGCCCTTCTGCCTGGTCGACATTGGCAACACTGAGCTTCAGCTTCGACCCCTCGGCGAAGCTGGCAGTCCCGCTGACATTGAGGACGCTCGATGCGCCCGGTGTCTTGTCGAGCATGACCGCCAGCGTTCCCCCATCGGTCACCGACAATGACGCAATCGACGCCGACTTGACGACCCCGAAGGTCCCCTTCTGCACGGAAACCGCGAGGCCGGTGGCATTGCTGAGCTGCCCTGTGAAAGAAGATGTGCCGCCGATGGTCAGCGTATCTGCACCGCCGCCGAAATCGACGCTTCCATTAAAAATGCTGGTGCCGGAAGTGGTTAACATGTCCGCGCCCGCCCCAAAGCTCAGGTTGCCGCTTGCTGTCGCATCGCCTGAGAGAAGGAACTTATTGTCGCCATCGCCGAAGCTGACATTCCCGGTCAGCTTTCCGTCGGCGATATCGAACGTGTCGCTGCCGGTGCCGAACTTGACGTCACCTGTGATCGACGGTGCGGTGAAGCTTGCCGCTACGACGGTCTGCTTGATAGTCGCGCCAGTCGTATTGGCACTAAGGTCGATCGCGACATTTCGATTTGACGTCGCCGCCGCGCCAGTCGCGGTGATGGTGCCGCTGTTTTCGATTAGCGACAGCGTGCCGGATTTGTCGACAATGGCCACGGCCGTGCCGTCGGTTCCACCCACCGCCGCCTTGATCTCACCGCTATTCTTGAGAACCGGGAGGTTCGCCCCGGCCTCAATCGCGACCGCGGTCGCGATCGAACCTGCGGTGGAGCCGCTGTTGGCTGCAATCTTTCCCGAGTTGCGCAGCTCCGGCGTGCTAGCGCCCGCCCCAAGGCTGATGGCGGTCGCGGCCTTGTCGAGCGACTTTGCCTGAATGAGCCCGCTCACTCCGATCCCGTTGGCGATATTCACCGTCCCGCCCATTCCGCCGATCTGGAGCGCGTTACCGTCAACGCCGGAATAAACACCATCGCCCAAAATGCTGCCGTCGACGATCAAGCCGAAGCCGGTACCGGTGCCTTCCGTGGCGCCGATGTTGATGGCACCGGCGGATCCGATGCGCAGAGCAGCTGCAGATCCATAGGAAGCGATTGACGCGGAACCTTCCTTGGAATCCTCGATCCCGTCGTCGTCCTCGTCGTTATCGGTGGTGCTATTGTCCTTGGGAGGAACAGCAACGATGACGCCCTTGCTGACATCACCTTCGATCGACACGGCCGGACCGCCCTGCAGCTTGTCGTCAGCGTCGAGTTTCGAAGGATCCGCCGGCGGCGTCGGGTAACGATATCCGGTGGCAACGATCTTGCCCTGGAGCACCATCGCGCCGGTAACGGCGCCGGTCGAACGCACTGCAATTGCATTCTCGCCCTGGGCGCTGATTTCGCCGGCCAGGCGGACGTTTCCGGTCACGTCGGCCAGTTGAACGCCGACCGTGTTGTTGCCCAGAACGGTGGTCTTTCCGTCATGGGTGAAGTTGCCGGTCAGCGGACCGCCGAGAAAGATGCCGTAGCTGTTGTTGCCCTCGACAGTGATCACGCCGGTGCTGCCGATCAATATGTTGCCGTTGAACGCTCCATTGGTGCGAATGCCGTATCGATTGCTGCCAAGCGCGAACGGACCGTCCAGGTCGCCATCATTGTCTGCATCGGTCGGCGTATAGGCCTCATCGACGATGATCTTTCCGCCGACGGTGATCCCGCTGGTGACTCCTGCAGCAACATCGACGCCGACGGCGCCCGAAACGCTGCCGATCTGGATCGTGCCCTGGTTGTTGAGCTTGTGGTTGTCGTCGATGATGACGCCGCCGGCTGCAGTTCCGTTAATGGTTCCGGACGAATTGATCAGGATATCGTCCGGCGTGCCTGCCTTGACGTTAGAAGTGCGGACAGGCCCGGTGACCGTCGTGGAAACCGTTGTTTCCGCTGCAAGCGGCGACGCCAGCGCGACGAAGCAAGTCGATGCGAGCAATAAGTTGCGCATTAAATTTCCCATTTTCCCAACGATGAGGCCCTTTCCACCGGAGAGCGGAATTGGCTTTCAGTCGGTCAGACGGAGACGCCTGTTGCTTGCCTTGAATTTTTTAGAAGGTGAGTTCGAAACCGAGGCGAATGGTCCGTGGCCGCAGCGGCGTGAGTTGCTCGGCGCTGGTTTCAATCGGAGCTCCAAACGCGAAGCGATTGCCCTCCGCATCGGTAAGGTTGGTTACGGTAAGCGAAATCGCCCGACGCTCATCAGACAGGCGCATAACCAATCCCGAATCGAGATAGTCGCCCTGCTCTTCGCCGAGTTGAGGCCCGACGCCTAGGCGAGAGTGACCGACATAGCGGGCATAGGCATTCGCCTCCAGCGAGCGCCCCTTGCCAAGCTCATGACTCCAATCCACCGCTGCACGGGTAACAACGCGCGCAATGTTGGGGATGCGCATTGTTCCCCCGGCCGGGCCGATCAGCTCGAGCAGCCCGCCTGCGGCGCGAGTAACTTTGCCGTCGTTCCATGCAATGCCAGCCTCAAGCCGCAGCTCGGGCGTGATTCGAGCGCCGCCATTGACGGTCAGCGTCCATACGCGGCCATCGCCGATATTTTCGGTCACCGGGAGCCCGCTCGGATCAAGAAAGTCGGCCTGGATATCGTACCAGCGACTGTGGGTGATGCTGCCCTGCATGTCGAATCGGTCGCGCCCGGGACGACCATAGCGAAAGCCTGCTTCAGCCGTTGCCAGCCGATCGTTGCGATAAAGCCGGACGCTCTCGTTGGCGATCGAAAGTCCGCCCGGTCGAAAGCCCTGCTGATATCGTGCGTAAACCGTGAGTCCATCGACCGGCCGGACAAGCAGCGCCGCGGACGGGAGCAGCCTTTGTTCTTTCCGCTCGGTGTCCTCTTCGCCCAAAAGCGCCGACGCCACGGGACTCAGGTGTTCGCCGGAGCCAGACAGGTCGGACAAGGTGTAACGGGCACCTACTGTCGCCTCGATCTTCGGCGTCAGTTCAAACCCGACTTCTCCGAACAAGGTCGTTTCGCGCACTCGGTTTTCGGCCCCGGACAGGTCGAACACTGCTTCGTCCTGGGCAATTTCGCGCGATACCTTGTAGCGGTGGACGATCGTGCTGAAGCCGGCGAGCCAGCTGTACCCGTCGGCCATCGGCCGCCACAGCCTGGTTTCGTTGCTGACCGCGCGGGCCCGGCTGTGCTGCCGCAACTGCCGGATGTTGCCATCGGTCGACGCGTCAAAATTCTCGTCAACGTCCTGCCAGCTGGCGCCGGTAGTCGACCGAAAGCGAAGATCCCCACTATCCTTGCGAACGACGAAGCTGGCGAGGGTGAAGTCCGAATCGAACGGTTGATCGACCAAGCTGGATCGCGAAAGTCCGGGCAGGTCCCGGTCCGCATATTGGCTGTCGGCTCCTCGAATGCGCTGCCCGATGCCGGCCAGGTCCGCGAACCAACCCGGGTACAATTCGGCCGACAGTGTGGCACGGCCGCCATTGACCCGGACATTATTGATGTCCCGTTCCCCGGTGGCGCGGTTGTCGACGTATCCCCCGTCGCGGGCATGATATCCGACGGCTCGCAATGCGACATTTTCGGCAATTGGGGCGTTGATCGTCGTGGACAAGTCGTAGCTCGGATCGCCGTGCCAGGTGACCGATGCGCCGCTCGCAGCAGTTCCGGAAACTTCGCCGAAGATGGGCATGTTGGGCTTGAGCAAGACGATGCCGCCAAGTGCGCCAGAGCCATAGAGCGTCCCCTGCGGCCCTTCGAGCAGCTCAACCGAGTTCATGTCGACCAGCCTCAGATCGGGGTCAGGCCCACTGTAGCCGGTCCTCATGTCACCGAAATATTGGCCGACGGGCGATTGCGTCGGTCCGCTAAAGCTGGAATCCGCGATACCGCGGATAAACAGCTTGTTCCGCCCGGCGCCGAGATGGGTCGAGGAAAAGCCCACCGAACGCGCCTCGATCGCCTCCATGCCGGCCACGCCCAAAGGCGCAAATTCATGGCCATCGATGCGGGTCCATTGACCAGGGAAGCGCTGCGACAACGTGTCGCGCTTGCTGGCGGTGACGACAATGTCCTGCGTCTTTTCGGGAGGCAGCGGGGTCGGCGGCAGCGGCTCGACGCGAGCGGTAGCGGAGCGTTGGACAGAAGCAAACTGGGCCGGGCGAGGGAGCAGCAAAAAGGACCGCGGGCCGACTTTCTGAAGCTTGAGCTTGCTAGCTTCGGCCAGCCGAATCAGGGCTTGTTCGGCACCCATTTTGCCCCGGATGGCGGGTGAAGGCCGTTTGAGGAGGCTGGTGTCGCGGATCGCGATGCTGACCCCTGCCTGCCGGCCGATGGCGAACGCCGCCTGGCCGACCGTCCCCTTAGGGACATCGATCGACTGGGAAGCGGCATGGCCGGGGGCAGCAAGGGAGAGGAGCGCGGAGAGAGTCGCGCTAGCAATCAGCAGTCGAATTCCTAGCCCTTTCCTCCCATCACCCAGCCCCGGCCTGATCGCTGCAAGGATACGCCCAGAAGGGGTTCCAGCGACTTGGGATCGCGCTTCACTTCAGCAACCGACAATGTGCCATTGAATCGGCGCGCCCTGATAGCGGGGGTCGTCGAAAAGTCGATACCCGTCGACCGGCGGAGGTCGGCGGCGACTTGTTCGATCGACTGATCGGCATAGATCAGCTGTCCGCGAGCGAAAGCGCCCACGGCGGACGGATCCGCCGAAGCGGCTTGCAGGACGCTGGCGCCATCGACGGTGTCGAGTCGCTCCCCGGGCGATAATTTGAGCTTTGCTCCCTTCGGGTCGGCAAGCACCGCGCCCTCGCTTACCGCTACGCTAGTGGATTTCCCTTCGCGCGCGACTTCGAACACCGTGCCGACGTCGACCAGCGTAAGATCGCCAGCGCGGACTTCGACGGGCCCCTTCCCCGATTCCCTCAGACGCAGCAGCAGCTGACCCCGCTCGAGCTTGACCGTTCGCCGGCTGAATCCGGACAGCGACAGTCGAGTGTCGCCATTCATCACCAGCTGGTCCTCATCGCCAATCGCGATGGTCCGGATTTCACCCGGCGCCGTGGAATAGTCCACTGGCATCAGCCGCGGCGCGACGATTGCAGTCGTCACTCCAGCGAGGGCAGCAATGCCAGCGGCAATCGCCAACCCGCGACGCGCTCCTCGGTCAGCCTGCAATTCGCCGACCCCGACCGGTGTGGTTACCGCGTCGACCATCGGGCGAAGCTGCGCCTCGCTATCGGCCAGCCGGTGATAGGCCTCGGCATTTGCCGGGCTATTCTCCAGCCAAGCGGTGAACTCATCCCATGCGTCGAATTCCGGATCGTTCGTTCGAACGATCCAGTCCAATGCGGATTCGCGGGCGTAGTCGGCGTCTCGAGTCATTCCCACCTCATGTCCCTCAAGACGGAGTCGATTTGGCTATTCCTCATCGAGCTGCCTCCGAATTTCGTCGAGCAGCCGATAGGCTAGCCGCAAATCACTCTCGACCGTACTGGCGCTGATCCCAAACCGCGCAGCGATTTCGCGCTGTGTCCGCGCCTCCAGGCGATGCTCGCGAAAGATCGCCAACGCGCGCGGCGGTAGCTTCTGAAGCTCGCGCTCGACCGCCGCCAGTTGGCGGCGCCCATCGAGGCTGCGATCGGGCCCCGGATCATTGGCGACCGCGTTGCCCTTCCGGTCCGCCAGGGACGACCATTCGTCTTCCCGTCGCCGCCCTTGGAATTCGGATCGGCGATAGTCGATCATCAGGTTGGTGGCCGCACGAAACAGATAGTTTCGCGGAGATGCGATCGGTCCTCCGGGGTGAGAAGCGGCCTTCAACCAAAGCTCCTGCAACAAGTCTTCGGCCGAATCTCCAGCACCGTGCGCCCGCAGGTAGCGCAGGAGCGACTCGCGGTTTTCCTCGAAAACCTGCTGTAATCCTTGATGCTGCATCGCCATGGTCAAACGACCGCGCTTCTAGGGCCATGCACGCCAACAGACTAGGCCGCGTCGTGAAAGATGACTCCCATCGTAAATCGTGAGCCGCGGCGAAGCCGGCTGACACCATGGCGGTGCTGCACGCGGTAAACGCCGTTTGCGCCACGAACTGGCCGCTCCCTCACTGCAAAGATCACCGCATCGCCTTGCGCCAGCTGCACCACATTGGCCCTCGACTGACGCCGCGGGCGCTGTTCGGTCAGGACAAACTCACCCCCGTCAAAATCCTGGGTGTCGCTGAGCAACACTGCCATCTGCAACGGGAAGACATTTTCGCCATAGATGTCCTGGTGAAGCGTGTTGTAGTCGCCGGACCCATATTTCAGGATCAGCGGGGTCGGCCGGGTTTGGCCCGCTGCATGGCACTGTTTTAGAAAGTCCAAATGGGCGGGGGGAAAGCGGTCGGCCTTCCCCATCGACGCATACCAGTCGTTGGCCAGGCCAACGAGCCGCTCATATGCCTGGGATCTTAACGCCGTCAGTGTTGGAGGCAGCGGATAGCTGAAATATTTATACTCACCGCTACCGAAGCCATAGCGAGCCATGATAACCGTGCTTCGAAAATGGTCGTGGTCGTAACTTTCGATCAATTCCCTGCATTGTTGAGGGTCGAGCACGCCGGGCAAGACACTGAAGCCATCCCGATTCAGCTCGTCACTTATCTCCGTCCAGCGCGACGACGATAGCCGGCGGCAAGTTCACGAGCGAGCCGCCCGCTCGATTTCGAGCAGCGCCTTCTTGCGCGCCTTGCCCCAGCGATAGCCGGACAGAGATCCATCCGACTTCACAACCCGATGACAGGGGATGAGGACGGCAATGTCATTTGATGCGCAGGCCTGGGCAACTGCGCGGGCCAGCAGGCCATGGTTGTTCTGATGCATTTTCTAACTCCTTGAAGGAGTTGCCCAATGCCTCAGACTTGGTGCCTGACGATATCCGTAGCTTGCGCTTAAACCTGCACTCCCCGGCCATATGCAAGCCGCCAGAAAGACCATGCGCAAGCATAGCCTCCCTGGCAGCACTCACGTCATACGAACGGGATCGATCTATCGAGCCGCTACGTTGATCGTGATTGCGGTCGCTGCGATCGACGATCGGCCGGTCATCGCGATATCCTTGGCGCGTTGGACCGCCTGGGCGATTTGCGGTTTCGCTCCGTCCCACGCATCGCCGGCACAGCCATAGTAGCCGAAGTCCTGTAGTCCGCCTCGGCTGTTTTCGAACAGGCAGACTCGCTTCACTGCTCCCGACACGCGATGATTCAGCTTCCGCTGATCGCTCCGGTCGGCGAGGTCGAGGTCGGCATAAGTCACGCGCTCGGTACGAATATTGTCGGGCTCGGCATAGACGACGACCGGCCCTTGTTGGGCGGCAGAAGCCGATGCCGCAACAAGCAGAGATGCCGTTACCCCTGACAGAACGGCTGCAACCTTGAGATTAAATCGGGCTAGCATCTCCAGTCTCCCTTCATCTTCGGTCACGAAGAGGTGACCGCGACATGCCTCTAGGGACGGCCGATTGCATGGTTGCTTCGATGGTGTTGCAGGACGATTTCGGCCAGCGCGTAGCTCCTGGGGCAAAGCGGCGAATGGTGTCGACCAATCGGCGAACGGGGGTTCATTGAGGCATAGTCACCGGCTGGCGCGTCGCCGACTCCGGAGGCATAGCGACGCGATGAAGATCGGAATCATCGGCGCTGGGGCAATCGGCGGATGGGTCGCGGCGCGACTGGCATTGGCCGGCAATCAGGTCTCGATCCTGGCTCGCGGCAAAACGCTGGCGGCGCTTGGCAATGGTTTGAGCGTACGCGAGGCGGGCGTCAGCGAGCAGGCCGAGGTCAACGCCACGGACGATGCTTCGGCGATCGGTGCGCAGGAATTGCTCATCATTGCGGTCAAGGCTCCGGCGCTCGGCGACGGGGCCCGCTTGGCGAGGCCAATGATCGGACCGGAAACGCTGATCCTGCCAATGCTCAACGGAGTTCCATGGTGGTTCGTGAAGGGCGAACCATTGTCTTCCGTGGATCCTGGCGGCCGAATCGCAGCAGCCATCCCTACCGATCAGCTGGTCGGATGCGTCGTCCATGCCGCTTGCCGCCGTATATCGCCTGCCGCGATAGAGGTTGCTCATGCCGACAAGTTGATCCTGGGCGAGCCGCAAGGCGGAACGAGCCAGCGGGTTGGCCAGCTTGCCGGCTTGTTCGACGAGGCCGGCATCAAGGTCGAAATCAGCGAAAATATACGCCGGGCAATCTGGTACAAGCTTTGGGGCAATATGACGATGAACCCTCTGTCGGCGCTGACCGGGGCGACGGCCGACCGACTGCTTACCAATGATAGCCTGAAGCCATTCATCCTCGATTGCATGGCTGAGGCAGCCGCGATTGGCGCCGCGATCGGCTGCCCGATCAGTGAAAGTGGAGAGGATCGCATGGCGGTCACCGCCCGACTCGGCGCGTTCAAGACGTCGATGCTTCAGGATGTCGAGGCCGGCAGGGCCATCGAATTGGAAGCGCTGGTCGGTGCCCCGCGTGAAATCGGGCGTCGGGTCGGCGTGGCGACGCCAAATATCGACACTCTTTACGCCATCACCAGGCTGATGGCCGAAAGCCGCGGACTTCTCTAGGTCGCCGGCAGCACTCGCCCGGTGCAGCTTCCGAGACCTATCGGAACCGCGCCCTCCGCCACGCAGCGGGCCGATAGAGTCAGTTCGTCTCCATCCTCGAGAAAGTTTCGCTTCTCACCACTAGGCAATTCCACCGGCTCCTTGCCGCCGGCGCTGATCTCGAGCAGAGAGCCAAGACCGGTCGACTGGGCAGTCGACAATGTGCCGGTTCCAATCAGGTCTCCCGGCTGAAGATTGCAGCCGTTGGAAGCATGATGGGTGACGATCTGTGCCGCAGACCAATACATGGCCGATGAGGCCTCGCCTTGGCTCAATATATGCGGCGGCAATTTTGCATCGCGCATCTTCGCCGTAAGCAAGCTTACTTCCAATTGGATCCCCAGTGCCCCTCCCTCCCGGTCTGCCGGGTCCGACAGGTAGGGCAATGGCTCCGGATCGCCCGCGGGGCGCGGAGGCATGGGTTTGCGGAAGGGTGCGAGAGCCTGGGGAGTGACGATCCAGGGCGAGATGCTGGTCAGGAAATTCTTTGCCAGGAACGGCCCCAGCGGTTGATATTCCCACCCCTGGATGTCGCGCGCAGACCAGTCGTTGAGTAGGCAGTAGCCGGCGATGTGACCGGCAGCCTCGCCGATCGGGATGGTCGCTCCAAGTTCATTGCCCTTGCCAATGAAGATGCCGAGTTCAAGCTCATAGTCGAGACGGCGGCTTGGGCCATATTCGGGAACTTCGGCGTCAGGCGGCTTGCGCTGGCCTTTGGGCCGCACCACCGGCTCCCCCGACACCCGCACCGAGCTGGCACGGCCATGATAGCCGATCGGAACATATTTATAGTTGGGAAGCAGCGGATTGTCGGGGCGAAACTGCTTTCCGACATTGGTTGCGTGATGGATGCCGACGTAAAAGTCTGTGTAGTCACCGATCCTGCACGGCAAGTGCATCTCAACATTCGATGCGCGCACAAGATGCGGTTCGACTGCGTGGCGATGGCCGTCGTTTGACAGCAGGTCCGACAGCCGCCTTCGAAGCGCAACTGCATCGTCCGGACCATGGGCGAACCAGGCGTTGAGCGAGCCCAGGCCAAGTGCGAGGTGCCATTGCCTGTCGAGTTGACCTGTACGACACAAAGCCTTGAGGTCGAGGATCATGTCGCCAATGGCGACGCCGATGCGGGGCTCGCTGTTTCCTGTCGAGAAGACCCCAAAAGGCAGGTTCTGGATTGGAAAATCTGGATGGCCGTTGGCGCTTTCAACCCAGCTTTGGCGCGAGGGATCATGAGTTTCGTCGATCTGGCTCATTTGGGAAGCTGTGCCTTGGGAAAATCAGCCCAGGACTGATCATAGTCGGGCTGGGCGCGCTCAAGAGCAAATGGCGTCGGCCTGATAAGGCCAGCAGGTTTCGACCATGAACGCCATCGTCCCCTCGATCTTGACTGGTTTCAGCTCGGCGTCGCTGGCCTTGCGCCAGCTCTCGACGTCGGGGCCATGTCCGCTCATCAGATTGTGAAGCGACAGGCCACCCGGGCGGAAACCCTCCGCCTTGGCGTCATATTCGCCGTGGATCAGCCCCATCGCCTCGCTCATCACGTTGCGGTGGAACCAGGGCGGACGGAACGTGTCTTCGCCCACCATCCAGCGCGGCGGGAAAATGACGAAATCGGCATTGGCGCGACCCGGCGTCTCGCTAGGGCTGGTGAGCACCGTGAAGATCGACGGGTCGGGGTGGTCGAAGCTGACCGTGCCGATCGTGTTGAATCGCGCCAGCTCGTAGCGACATGGTGCATAATTTCCGTGCCAGGCGACGACGTCGAGCGGGCTGTGATCGAGCGTCGTCATCCACAGATGGCCGAGTGATTTTTGGATTACCTCAGTACGGCTCGTCGCGGTCCTCATAGGCCGCGACCGGCACCTCGAAATCGCGCGCATTGGCGAGACCGTTGGAGCCGATCGGCCCGAGATCCGGCAGGCGGAACGGTGCGCCGTGATTCTCGGCGACGTAGCCGCGCGCCTCATCGGCCATCAGCATGACGCGGAAGCGCACGCCACGCGGAACCAGTGCGATCCAGCCGGGCGCATACTCGCATGCGCCCCATCTCGGTGAACAGCTCGATCTCGCCGTCCTGCGGAATGATCAGCAACTCGCCATCGGCATTGACGAAGACGCGGCGGTCCATGCTTCGCGTAGCGCGATAGAGGTGAACGTCGACGCCCATCAGATCGGCGGGGTCGCGTGTCGTCAGCATCGTCACGATGCCGTCGACGAAATCCGTACCGTCGGGCAAATCCGCGGGGGGGTCCCAACGCAGCCGATTAGGAGCGAGCGGCTGCTTCGCCGACCCCGGCCGAAAAGTGCCTCGCCCCGCTGAACGGCTCGAACGGGCGATGGTCTGCGGTCGGCCGCATCCGATAGAGCCAGCTGCGCCGGTTCTCATGGCGCGGCGCAGTGAAGGCGCTTCCCGACAATTGCTCGGCATAAAGCCCGAAGGACGGGCGCTGCGGGCTATTGCGGCCCTTCGGCAGGGATCCCGCAATCGCCTCGGTTTCAAAGTGGCCACCGAGGCCAGACAGATATTGAAGCTCGTTCGACGCGTTGCTCACAGGCTACGAAAACCCCCTCGACTTCATGGGTGAAGCGAGGGGGTCGTTACGCGTCTCATCGGCGTCACGCAAATCCGCGTCAGTTGACGTTGACCTCAATCTTGTCGGGAATGCTGATCTCAGTCTTGTCGGCGCCAAAGCCAAGTTGGTCGCGGAACAGGAACAGCAGCACCAGCACCACGATCACCAGCAACACGACCGCCAGCACCCCGCCGCTACCACCGCCACCGTCAGTTTCGACAATCGTTACCCGATCGTCGGAATCGCGTTCGTCTGCCATTATTCACTCCCTGAATTCCATTTTTGCTGCGTAACGAACGATTGCTTGGGCAGCCGGTTCCAATCAAGCGGTCCGCGGAACGATGAGGCCCGCAGAGCGCTGTAGGGGCGGCAAAGGGAGCAATTCGTGACCGGGAAAATATTCATTTTAGCGATGGCGGTCGCCTGCGCCTCGTGCGACGCAGGTCAACTGACAGAAGCAAACCGGCCAGAACTTCCGGTGGGAAATCAACTGCCCCAGGCATCCGCGACGCTCCCCGAGACCATCAAGCCGGGAGAGCCAGGCGGATTGCCGGACGACCGGACGCCCGTTTCCGAAGGAACGATCGATCCGAAGAGCGCGCAGGGCGCCGGGCAAGTCCTTCAGCGCTTTGGCGGCTTGCTGGAGCAGAGGAAGTTTCCCGAGGCCTACGGATTATGGTCGGACAGTGGCCGCGCAAGCGGCATGACCGAAGCGCAATTCGTCGCCGCTTACGAAAAATATGCGGAGATTCATTCCGAGGTCGGTACGCCGGGCCCAATGGAGGGCGCAGCAGGGTCGGCATTTGTCGACATTCCCTTCCGCCTCTATGGTAAGCTCAAGAGCGGAGAGCCTTTCAATCTCCTCGGGCCCATCACCCTTCGACGGGTCAACGACGTTCCTGGTTCGACCGCCGAACAGCGGCAATGGCATATTTACAAGAGTGAGGTGCAACCCCGGCCGTGAATGTTCGTTTCGGCCTTGTCATGAAGGAGGATGAAGATGAGCGGCTTTGAAGACATCAGGGAGCAAATGGAAGTGATTGGCGCCGACGGCGTCCATATCGGCACCGTCGACCGGATCGAGGGCGACCGGATTAAGCTGACCAAGGCCGACAGTGGCGAGGGCAGCCATGAAGGCCATCATCATTTCATCTCGCGCGGACTCGTTGCTGACGTCGAAGGCAATCAGGTTCGCCTGTCGGCTAATGCAGACGTAGCGGTCACGTTCGAGGAAGAGGAAAGCGGCAGCTAATTTTGCCGCGCCGGACGGGCTGGCGTAGTTCGCAAGACTGCGCCAAAGTCCGGGTCCATGAAACGCATGGCATTCCGTCCGGCCCCACGGCCGCCGTCGTTCAAACCCAGCCGTCGCGACTTGCGTCGCGGACTGTTGCTAGTACCCTTATTGCTCTTGGCTGGCGCCATGCTCGATCCCGCGCTGATTGCGCCATTTGGCCCGCTCGCCAAACGCGAAGTGGTTGCTGCGACCTTCACCCCATGTGGACCTGGTCGTGGAGTCGCGTGCGTGATCGATGGCGACACCTTCAAGCTCGGCGATCGCAAGGTCCGCATCACCGGAATCGATGCACCCGAGCTTGGCGAGCCGCGTTGCCCGGATGAAGCCGTGCTGGCGCGGCGCTCCGCCGACCGATTGCTCGTCATATTGAACCAGGGCCCGTTCGACATGATTGCGCATCGGCTGCACCTCCAGGACCGCCAATGGACGCGACTTGATGGTGCTGGAACGGAACGGCGTCTCGATCGGGGGCCAATTGATCGATGAGGGCCTCGCCCACCGCTACATCGGGTCGAAGCGGAGCTGGTGTTAGGCAACTTCAAATGAAGCGCCCGGTGTTCGAGCATAGCATCGTCGCTCCACCGGAGGCCATCGACGAGCTCGGTCACGTCAACAATGCCGTCTGGGTGCAGTGGATCCAGGAAGTCGCGCTGGCCCACTGGTACAGCATCGCTGCGCCCGAGCATCAGGACGATTATATCTGGGTCGTCGTCCGCCACGAGATCGACTACCTGCGCGCCGCCTTCGAGGGCGAGCTGCTGACCGGTCGAACCTGGGTCGGCGAAGCTCCAAAAGGCGCGCGCTTCGACCGACATATGGAATTTGTCGGAGAGGACGGGAAGGTCCGCGTTCGCGCGGTGACCCAATGGGCGATCATCGACAAGGCCAGCGGTCGACCGATCCGGGTTCCTCCCGACGTAATTGCGCCGTTTCTATAGGCCGCCCCACTAGAGCGACCTGCCAGGACGCATGGCTGATTGACGAGAGCCGCAGCGGGCGCAGGTTCGCGCCATGGCCAGCGCCGTCCTCTACGACTATTTTCGTTCCTCGGCTTCCTACCGGGTGCGGATCGCGCTCAACCTGAAGGGTGTCGAATATGAACAGCGGCCGGTCAACCTTGTCGACGGGTGCTCAGAAGCAGGCCGGCTTTCGCGCAGCTCAATCCGCAAGGCCTCGTGCCGATGCTGGAAATCGATGGTCATCGACTGACGCAAAGCCTGGCCATCATTGTCTACCTCGACCAGCGATTTCCCGATCCGCCGCTAATGCCGGCCGACCCGGTCGACTCGGCCCATGTCCGCGCCCTGGCGATGGCCGTGGCCTGCGACATCCACCCGCTCAACAATCTTCGCGTGCTCAAATATCTGCGGGGACGATCTGGGGGTCAGCGAAGATGCCAAGGACGAATGGTACCGCCATTGGGTCGCCGAAGGACTGGCGGCGCTAGAGGAAATGGCCGCGCCGCACGCCGGCGCTTTCCTGTTCGGCGATGCGCCGACGATCGCCGACATCTGCCTGGTGCCGCAGCTTTACAATGCGCGGCGCTTCTCGGTGCCGCTTACCGACTATCCCGACCTTGCGCCGCGCCGACGAAACGGCCAGCGCCCATGCGGCCTTCGCCGCCGCCCATCCCGACCGCCAGGAGCAATGACATGAACCGCGTCGACAACATCAATCGAGGGATGGAAGATGTCCGGGCCCTTGCCGAAGTCGAAATCCCGAGCATGAAGGGCAAGGTCAGCGACGAGGAATGGGCGATCCGGGTCGACCTGGCCGCCGCCTACCGGCATGGTTGCCCATTACGGCTGGGACGACCTCATCTTCACCCATTTGTCGGCGCGCATTCCCGGGCCTGAGCATCATTTCCTGCTCAATCCCTATCAGCTGATGTTCGAGGAGGTGACCGCCTCGTCGCTGGTCAAGGTCGACGTGCAGGGCAATCCCGTCGAGCCGACCCCGTTCATCACCAACCCGGCCGGCTTCACCATCCATTCGGCGGTGCATATGGCGCGCGAGGATGCGCATGCGGTGATGCATCTCCACACGCCTGCCGGCCAGGCCGTCAGCGCGAACGAAGAGGGGCTGATGCCACTGACCCAGACCGCGATGCTGGTCCGCGGCGACCTGGCCTTCCACGACTATGAAGGAGTGGCGGTCGATCTCGACGAGCGCGAGCGGATAGTCGCCGACCTGGGCGACAAGGGCGCAATGCTGCTCCGCAATCACGGCACGCTGGCGGTCGGCAGGAACGTCGGCGAATGTTTCGTGAAGCTCTATTTCCTCGAACGCGCCTGCCAGGCGCAGGTCATGGCGCTGACGGCCGGCGACAAGAGTGAGCGGACCGCCACAAGGAGCTGCCGAGCTGGCTGCGGAACAAGGGGCGACCGGTCTGGCCGTTGCCGCCAACCTGCTCGCCTGGCCCGCGCTCAAGCGTAAAGCCTATCGCCTCGACCCAAGCTTCGCCACCTAGGCCGGCAACTCCCTGATTTCGACCCACAGTGCCTTGGAAAGCGCGACGACCTCGCCGGCTTCGTCGTGGATCACAGTGGCGGCATGATGCTTGCGGCCCTCGCGACTTTGTTCCCAGCCAGTAATTCGCAGCCGTTCGCCTGGGATAACGGGGCGGTCGATCCGCGCCGAAATTCGCGCCAGCAGGGCCAACGGGCGCGGATCGCAAAGCCCGAAGAAGCTCGGGCAATCGAGCGCGGCCCACATGTAGCGCTCCTCAACATGACCGTCTTCACCGGCAAGTCCCGCATCAGGAACCCATTCCGCGACGGCGACGTCGCGATGCGGGCTCTCTCCGGCATAGATACATAGGCCGTCGCCCGGAGCCCGCTCGGTGCCACAAACGAAGCAACCCGGGATCGGATGGCCGCCCGGGCCCGGGAAACTCATCGCCGCCGCCTCCAACTCGTCATCTGTCGGTGGGCCGGGCAGGTCGAAGTCGAGAGGGTCGTCGAGCGGCTTGGCACGGGCATAATTGGCCATGGCCATCGAACAGAGTCACTTCGGCATCGTCGCGACGGCGATGCAGCGGAACTTCGAGCGGAATCGGGGCGAGCAACGAGACTTCCGCCGGTCCCTCAATCCATTCCGCCACCAGGCCCGCGACATAGCCGCCATTGCCTGAGGTCGGCGGACCTCGAAAGCGCCGATGAACTTGCACTTCATCCGATTGGCCAGTCATGCCGGTGAGTCTAGGCGCGGTGACATGGGAGGGCAATCCAACGGGACTCGAAACGGTAATGACAAATGCCTATGTGAACCCTGGGCGGGGGTGATCGATGGAGATCGCCATGAATATATTGATGGTCCTCACCAGCCACGACCAACTCGGCGACACGGGCAAGAAGACCGGCTTCTGGCTCGAAGAGTTCGCCGCTCCCTATTTTGCGCTGAAGGACGCAGGTCATACCATCACCTTGGCGAGCCCAAAGGGCGGCCAGCCGCCTCTCGACCCCAAGAGCGACGCCCCCGACTTCCAGACAGAGTCTACGCGACGGTTCAAGACGGATTCCGAAGCCCAGGCGAACCTTGCATCAACGGAGAAGCTCGAAGCCGTCGACCCAGCCGAATTCGATGCGGTCTTCTATCCGGGTGGACATGGTCCACTGTGGGATCTGGCGGAGAGCGCCAAGTCCCGGTCAATCATCGAGCAAACCATTCGCGCCGGAAAGCCGGTTGCGCTCGTCTGCCATGCGCCTGCAGTGCTGAAAGATGTGACTAGCGAGGACGGCTCTCCGTTAGTCAAAGGCAAGAATGTGACAGGCTTTACCAACAGCGAGGAAGCAGCGGTCGGCCTGACGAATGTCGTGCCGTTCCTGCTTGAAGACAGGCTGAAAGAACTCGGCGCCAACTTCAGCCTCGCCGGGAACTTCGAGCCTTATGTCGTTCGCGACGGGTTGCTGATCACCGGGCAAAATCCGTCGTCTAGCGAACCGGCTGCGGAGGCGCTTCTGAAAGCGCTTGAAGAGCGCAAGGAAACGGTGGGCGAAGAAGCCTAGCGAACATGATTATCCCATTCGGCCTGTCTCCCGGACAGGGCGAATGGGATAATGGTCGGGGAGAGAGGATTCGAACCTCCGGCCCCTGCCTCCCGAAGACAGTGCTCTACCAGGCTGAGCTACTCCCCGACCGGGCTCCCGGACGCATGCGTCCGGTGCAGGGCGAGGGGCCTCCTAGCGGGCGAGTCCGCAGATGCGCAAGCCGAGCCATCAATGGCCCAGCACTTTTAGCCAATCGCCATGCCGAACAAACTTCTCGCGCGGACTTCCGGGCCTTGCGGCAGCCGCCTCGGCGGCTTCGATTGCGCGCCAGTCGTCAAAGCTGGTCGCCTTGACGCCACGCTCGGCCAACAGTAGCATCGAGCCCTGCCCCGCCCGCTTTTCCGCCGTCCGACCCGGCGGGCATTGCCGCCGCAACCTGCTCCGCCACCTCATAGCCATCCGGCCGATTGGTGCCGATCGTCCCGGTTGGCCCGCGGCGTGCCCAGCCGACCGCGTAGAGCCGGTCGGCAATCCTGCCCTGGTCATTGGCGAACTTTCCGCCGCGCTCGTCATAGGGCACGCCCTCGATGCGCGGCGTCTGATAGCCGATACAGGTAACGATCGAGGCTGGCCGGTACCTCATAGGTTTCGCCAGTACCTTGGGCCGCTCCGCTATCGTCGAGCATCGGTCCGTTCGACAATCAGCCGCTCGGCCCTCCCGTCGCCCTCGATCCGAACCGGCTTGGCGAAGAAATCGAAGACGATGCGCTTGGGCTTCGCCGGATCGGCTCCCTGAGCGGCAAACTCTCGCAGGATGGTGATCGACTTGCGATGGCCCGGCTCCAGCGCATCGTCGGCATCGGGTGGCGGGAAATCGCGCATGTCGACGTCTGGCGATGCGACCTCCAAATGACCCAGTTCGCCCAAGCTCCTTCGGAGTCATCGCAATCTGGTGCGGCCCGCGCCGACCGAGAATGGTAACGGTCTGGATTGCCGAGTCGTCCAGCGCCTCGAGCGCGTGGCCGACAATGTCCGATCCTTCGAATTCGTGATGGGTTTTCGACAGGATCCGAGCGCAGTCGAGCGCGACATTGCCGTTGCCGATAACCGCGGCGTGTGTGCCGCCCAGTGGCGGCGCCAGGTCGGCGAAATCGGGATGGCCATTGTACCAGCCGACGAACTCGGCCGATCCGACCACGCCCGGCAATTCTTCGCCGGGAACGCCAAGCTTGCGGTCGTGCGGAGCGCCGATGGCCAGAATTACCGCATCGTATAGCCCGAGCAACTCGTCCGCGGAGATATCGCTGCCGATCGTGACATTGCCGACGAAGCGGACCTGCCGCTTCCTCGGCGACCTTGTCGTAGCGCTTCGATACCGCCTTCAACGACTGGTGATCGGGAGCGACGCCGAACCGAATCAGGCCGTAGGGAACCGGATAGCGATCGATGATGTCGACCCGTGCCGCATCGCCATAGGCCTTGACCAGCGCCTCGGCCGTATAGAAGCCCGCCGGCCCAGACCCCACCACCGCGAAATGCCGCATTCCGACTCCCCCGCTGTTTGCAAGGGGAGCCTAGTCGCGCTTGTCCTCAAGCAGCAAGTCGCTGCCTTTGAGTCTTCAGCATCGATTCAATCGGCCCGGCGAACAAGGCAAGCATGCCCGGTAGCTGGATCCGGCAATGGACTTTATCTCCTCGACGTCGATCAAGGCATCGACCGACTGGCCCATGGCATGAATGTTGAGCGAGAGCCGATCGTCCGACCAGTTTGAATCAACGTGGCTCGCCCCTCCCGGGATATGATCGCGCAGCTTATGGATATTGGTCGCGATCCGCCGTCGGGCCTCGTCGCGGCCGAGCTTGTGCGGAATGTCAACGTCAATGGGTCGTTCCATGGGTGGAAAGATGAGGCCGTTGTCGTTGCATTTCAACGGCGCCGGCTGTTTGATGGGGAATGATCCGCCGGCTGATCCTGTTGCTAGCGTTGATGATTGCTGCGCCCGCTCTTGCGCAGCCTAAATGGAATCCGGCTGCCGACTATGTCACGCCGGGACAGGATGAGCCCGGCTATCGCGCATGGGTGAAGGGTGCGCCGTGGCGGGTCGACTTATGTGAAAGCGTTCCACGATTATCTGACCACCTATGGCGTCGGCGGAGTCGCTCCGACCTGGCAGCTGCTGCGAACCGCCACCGACTGGCAAAGATGCAATGCCCAGCCATTCGAAGTCCCGCCGACGAGCGCCTGGCCCAACATCGTCGCCGCTCTCCGCTACGTCGGCACGTACGTCGCTCCGCGGATAGGCCCAGTGGAGGTGGTTTCGGTCTACCGCAATCCCGCACTGAATTCCTGCGCCAAAGGCGCACTTGAAAGCGTGCACCTAACGATGGGGGCGATCGACATGGTGCCGCTTCGCCCCATCTTGCGCGAGTCGCTTGATGACTCAATTGTGTCGGATCCATCGCGAAAGCGGTGAGCGTTTCTGGGTCGGACTAGGGCTCTACAAGGGAGTGCGATTTCACATCGACACCAAGAGATTTCGCGAATGGGGAATGGCGGGGGCTCGCGGCGGCTTCGGTTGCCTGGCAGTTCTAGCTGAGGGGCCTATGCCCTACCGCCCTGATCCGCTTACGGTTCCGGCTGCTGCATCGACATCGGCACCGGTCGATCCGCTTTCACCACATCGATAGCCCTTGTGTTGCGAGATTGTCACACCCACATGGCCTCGAAACTAAGGGGTTCCCATGGATCTTGAGAAACTGACCGACCGGGCACGCGGCTTCCTCCAAGCGGCACAGACAATCGCCGTGCGGGAGCATCACCAGCGAATTACGCCCGCCCATTATGCCAAGGCTCTGCTCGACGACGAGCAGGGCATGGCGGTCGGCCTGATCAACGCAGCCGGCGGCGACGGCGCCGCGGCACGGCGCGAGATCGACGCGCTGGTCGACAAGCAGCCGGCGGTCACCGGCAGCGGCGCCACCCAGGCGCCGGGCATCGACGGCGATCTCATTCGCTTGCTCGATCAGGCGCAGGAAATCGCGACAAAGGCGGGTGACAGCTATGTCACCGTCGAGCGCATCCTGCTGGCGATGGCGCTAGCGAAGGGCACCGATGTCGGCGCCGCGCTGGCCAAGGCCGGCCTCACGCCGCAAAATCTTAATGCCGCAATCGACAAGTTGCGTGGCGGACGTAACGCCGACACGCAGGGTGCCGAAGACCGCTATGACGCTCTCAAGAAATATGCCCGCGACCTGACCGACGCGGCGCGAGAGGGCAAGCTCGATCCGGTCATCGGCCGCGACGAGGAAATACGCCGGACTATCCAGGTTCTGGCCCGCCGGACCAAGAACAACCCGGTGCTGATTGGCGAGCCGGGCGTCGGCAAGACCGCGATCGTCGAGGGGTTGGCGCTACGCATCGCCAATGGCGACGTGCCCGACGGCCTCAAGGACCGGCGGCTGCTGAGCCTCGACATGGGCTCGCTGATCGCTGGCGCCAAATATCGCGGCGAGTTCGAGGAACGACTGAAGGGCGTGCTCGACGAGGTCAAGCAGGCCGCCGGCGAGATCATCCTGTTCATCGACGAAATGCACACCCTGGTCGGCGCAGGAAAATCGCGAGGGCGCGATGGACGCGTCCAACCTGATCAAGCCCTCGCTGGCTCGCGGCGAACTGCACTGCATCGGCGCGACCACGCTCGATGAATATCGCAAGCATGTCGAGAAGGACGCGGCGCTGGAGCGCCGCTTCCAGCCGGTATTCGTCGGCGAACCGACGGTCGAAGATACCATCTCGATCCTGCGCGGGCTCAAGGAGAAATATGAGCTGCACCACGGCGTCAGGATCACCGACGGCGCGATTGTGGCCGCCGCGACGCTGAGCAATCGCTACATCTCCGACCGCTTCCTGCCCGACAAGGCCATCGACCTGATGGACGAGGCTGCCTCCCGGCTTCGGATGGAAGTTGAGTCGAAACCCGAGGAAATCGAGAACCTCGATCGGCGCATCATCCAGCTCAAGATCGAGCGCGAAGCACTGAAGAAGGAAAGCGACGCGGCGTCGAAGGAGCGGCTTGCGACGCTCGAACAGGAGCTCGCCAACCTCGAACAGCAATCGTCTGAGCTCACCCAGCGCTGGCAGGCCGAGAAGGAAAAGATCGCCGGCGAAGCCAAGATCAAGGAGCAGCTCGACCAGGCCCGGATCGAGCTGGAGCAGGCGCAGCGCTCGGGCGACCTCGCCAAGGCTGGCGAGCTGCAATACGGCCGCATTCCAGAGCTTGAGAAGCAGCTCGCAGAAGCTGCAACCGCTTCAAAGGGCGCCATGTTGCGCGAGGAAGTCACCGATCAGGACATCGCCGCAGTGGTCAGCCGCTGGACGGGTGTCCCCGTCGAGCGAATGATGGAAGGAGAGCGCGAAAAGCTGCTCAACATGGAGGACGTGCTCGGCAAGCGCGTCATTGGCCAGCAGGAAGCGGTCAAGGCCGTCTCGACCGCAGTCCGCCGCGCCCGCGCCGGACTGCAGGATCCCAACCGACCGCTTGGCTCCTTCCTGTTCCTTGGACCGACCGGCGTCGGCAAGACCGAGCTCACCAAGGCGCTCGGCCGAATTCCTGTTCGACGACCCGCACGCGATGGTCCGCATCGACATGTCCGAGTTCATGGAAAAGCACGCTGTCGCGCGCCTGATCGGCGCACCTCCGGGCTATGTCGGTTATGAGGAGGGCGGCGTCCTGACCGAGGCCGTACGTCGCCGGCCTTACCAGGTCGTACTGTTCGACGAGGTCGAGAAGGCGCACAGCGACGTCTTCAACATCCTGCTGCAGGTGCTGGACGACGGCCGGCTGACCGACGGGCAGGGACGCACCGTCGACTTCACCAACACGATCATCATCCTCACCTCGAACCTCGGAAGCCAGTTCCTGGCCTCCGTGGGCGAGGACGAAGATGTCGAGAAGGTCGAGCCGCAGGTGATGGAGGTTGTTCGGGCCCATTTCCGGCCGGAGTTCCTGAACCGGCTGGACGAGATCATCCTGTTCCACCGGCTTGCTCACAAGCATATGGGGCCGATCGTCGATATCCAGATCGAGCGGCTGCAAAAGCTGCTGGAGGACCGCAAGATCAGGATCGAGCTGACCGATGCCGCGCGCGCCTGGCTCGGTCGGGTCGGCTATGACCCGGTCTATGGCGCCCGGCCGCTTAAGCGAGCCGTGCAGAAATATCTCCAGGACCCGCTGGCTGAGGAAATCCTTGCCGGCCGGATCCACGACGGGATGACAGTTGGGGTCGACGAAGGTGACGGAAAGCTGGCGTTGACGCCGGCCTAGCCCCGTACAGGCTTGTCCGGCCGCTGGGCGGCGGAGGTTTCGAACATGGTAAGAACGATATCGCGCTCGTCCTCGCTAAGATGCGGATTCCAGCAGTCGAGGATCAGGATCGCCCGATCCTGATCGCTCCGGTTCCAAGCCTCATGCTCGATCGTATCGTCGAATGCGAATGCTTCGCCTTCCCTCCATTGGCGAGTCTCGCCCCCAACTCGGAAGCCGCAATCGTCGGGGACGATGAGCGGCAAGTGCACGATCGCCCGAATATTGGTGACACCGGTGTGCGGCGGTATGGTCTTTCCGGCCTTCAGGATCGAAAAGAAGACTGCGGGAGCGCGGCCGGGAATTCTCGCCAACGGCAGCGATTCGACCAACTCCGCCGTTCGCGGGGCGCGATCGCAAACGACATCATTTCGTTCGCCGTCGCGCCATAAGTGCAGCGCGCTCCAGTCGGGCGAATGATCGAGACCGCTCCACAGGTTGGCCGGGGTACCGGACGGCATCTCAATATAGGGTGCAAGGCCCGGATCTGGCCCGGCGAGGATGGATTCCAGCTCCTCTCGGATGACCGGCTTCGCCGCTTCCAGCCGCTCCATCCAGGGAAAATGCTCCCGATCGAAGAATTCGTCGGCCGGCAGGAATGGATAGTAGAAGCCGTGGCACTGGTTGGCGAAGACTTGCCGCCGGCCAAGCATCAGGGTCACGGCTGCCGACGCGCGACGGCGATCGCGATCACTTGCACTGTCAAGCGTCGCCGCAAGCGAATTCTCAAGGGCTGCCGCCAATGCCTCCTGCCGTCCGGTAACGAAGTCGCGGGCGCGGGACATCATGGCTCTTAGCTCAGGAGTTGGATTGGCGATTTTGGCACAAAGCCCCAGCACCAGGTTCCACCGATCCGTCGCACTCCCCATCTCGCCGCGGCGCTCATGCAGCTCGGCAAGCCGGATAAGCGCCATCAGGTGAAGCTGATCGATTTCCAGCGCCCGCTCGAGCGACGCACACTCTGCATCATCGTCGCCCGCCAGGCGTTGCGCCTTGGCAAGGTTCATCCAGAGTGCAGCAGCCGATGGATCGGCAGATGCAGCCGCCGTGAAATGCTCGATCGCCTCACTTGCATTGCCAGCCTCGAGCGCCGCCAGGCCGAGCGCGTTGCGAAGCTGGGGATTGCTCGGATCAGTGCTCAGGGCTTGTCGCCCCAATAACGGAGCAGGTTGGACTGAACCAACTGAAGTCGAGCGAAATTTTCCGGCTGCATGCTGAGCCCTTCGAGTGCTGCGACCTCGTTGAGATCGAACAGCAGGTTGCGGCGGAAGGGATCGAGTATCTTGCTCTGGATGAAGGTGATCGCCACCAGTCGCTCACCGCGCGTGACCTTTTCCACCTGGTGGAAGGTATCGGACGGATAGATGACAGCCTCGCCCGGGTTCAGCTTGAAACTCAACGCTCCGTCTCCAAGACGAACCAACAATGCCCCGCCGTCATAGCTGCCGGGATCGTTGAGAAAGATCGTGCAACTTAAATCGCTGCGGATGATGTGATTGCCAAGGTTGATAAACGCAGCATCGGCGTGCGCGCCATAATATTGGCCTGGCTGATATTTGGTCAGCAGCGGCGGCGCTATCTTGTCGGGGAAGGCGAACTCCCGGAATTCCTCGCTCCGCCCGAATGCCTGGAGCATGATCTGCGCACTGGCCTGCCCCGCGGCGGGATCGTGAAGCTGCTGATTATTCTTCGCCTTGTTGTGGGGGTTGGTCGCGCGCCCATCGATGAACTGCGTGTTGGCGGCAATCCGCCGGCATTCGGCAACCTCCGCGGAATTCAGCAGTGGCAAAATACGATACATTCAAGACTCCCGTTCGGCCCGGTCCAGCGCCCGCGCTAGCAGCGGCGTCGATTTTGCCGCATTCGTCAGCTCCGCAATTGCGGCGTTGATATCCAATCTATGCAGCCCGGTCGCTTCCGCCAGCAACTCGGCTCTTAGCGATGGACTATAATCATATTCCAGCGCCTTTGAATAACGGCGCATCAAGGGGCCGGCGACGATTTCGTTCGATCCGGGCCGGAGCGGAGCAGCGAAGCCAAACTCGGCAGCACAGCGACCAAGCCAGCCCGGCATGTCCTCCAGCATCCTATCGAAATCGGCCCAAAGAATGCGCCGGTCGGCCATCGCGTCCGCAGCCGACTCGAGCGAGGTCATTTCGCACGCCCAAGCTAGCGCAGCGCGATGGGCGTCGCTTCGGTCGAAATCCCTGAGCTCGATTCCACGGTTGCGAAGCCGCTCCCCACGGATCGAATGGAGCGCCTTCAACTCCTTGATGGAATTTTCGCCCGCCAGGATTGAGGCGATATAATTAGCTGGCGAAGCGAACAGGAACAGCGCCGAAGCTCCCGGCGCCACCAGCAGCGGGGCCATTTCCGAAACAAAGCTGGTCGCCTTGACCAAGGCGATCTGTTCCGGCGCGAACGTGCGCGACAACAGCCGCCGCAGGACCGTCGCCAGTTCCGCCCGCTCCTCAATGCTTGCAGCCGATAGGTCGCGCAGCGAACGCGGCTCGCGAATGGACAGGACACCATCAAGCTCGCCCAGCAATCGCGCGACGAGCGTCGAGCCCACATGGCCGATGTGAAATATCCAGCGAGCGTCATCGCGCTGTATCGCCGCCGCCGCGACCATCGATTCGTCAAGCGGGCAGATCCGCGATTCGAGACCGGCATGCAGCATGCGATCATCGAGAAAACTCGCTGCCCGGTAAGCAGCCTCATCCATCCGAACGAACCGGATCTGCCGATTGGTCGGGTCGATCGCTTGCGCAAGCCAACTGGCATCGTCGCCAAGTTCCGGATGGCAATGTGTTCATCATTCACCGGCAACTAGCGCCGATACCCTGCCTTCACCACTGTCCAATGAGCTAACGTTAGCGCAGCCGCCGGCTAGATTGTCAGCATCCCTCGCAGCTGCCTCTGCCCCTTTGCGTGCGATCGATGTCCATTCGATCCTGGCGGCGGCGCTCGGCCCATTCGGATCGGGTCATGCAGACTTTTTTGGCAGAAAGCCGGGTGCCGAGCTCTTCAACCTTCTCGCAGACAACCTGGTTCGGGTCCTTCTGCTTGCTGGCGGGCTTGTCGTCCTGCTGAGCGAGGGCGGGGACGGCACTAACAATGGCCACTGCCGCGCCGAGCGCGAGAAACTTGCCAAACATCGCGATTCCTTTCGACCTTTGTTCGAACTTACGAATTGTCACGCATCATGCGCAAAACCAACCAAATTTCTACCAAATGATGTAGCTAAAGCGGTGGCGCAATATCGAAAGCGACCGTCATCCTCTCTCCGGCGGCGAACGGCAGCGTCCCGTGCCACATCATTGACGGAAACAGCACCAATTGGCCTTGTTTCGGCTTGATGCGCCGCAGGGACGGCAAATTGGTGCCTAATTCGCTCTGCGGTTCGCCAAGGGAAAGCCAGCCCTGCTCACCCTTGAGGTCATCTGGCACCGCTACATAAAACGCCGAGCTGATCCAGCCCTGGGGATGAACATGGTTGCTATGAAAGCCGGATCCCTGCAGCCGGACCGACCAGCTGCCGGAGAACCGGACGATGCCGTCGCGCGACCGGCGAAGCATCGGATGAGTGGCATCGGGGGAAGGGAGCTTTGCGCGATAGTCATCGACCGCCTCGACGATGGCCGAGCGCAACGCTCGAAACTCCGGATCAATTCGCGAGAATAACGGACCGTCAGTCTGGGTTCCGCCACGAACCGACTGATCGAGGAAGCGCCCTGAACGGGAGTGGAGATCGCGAAGTCGATTTGCCAACCCATCAAGTGAGGGCAATCTATGGCTAAGGTCATATACCTGCACAAGGCGCTCATCACCTTCCAGCCACTGCCAGCGCGGGTCGTTCGACTGGCGCCAGGCAATCGACGCATATGGCCAAAAGAGGTGAGCGGACTCGCCTTCCATCCAGCGATCGGCGAGCGCAGCAACACCCTTCCAATCCTTCGCGCGAACAAGATGGCGGGCTACGCCGACAGCGTGACCGACATTTTGCGGATGACCGAGGCTATCGAACGCGGCCCCCGCCAATTCGATCTCACCGGCATCGGAAAGCGCGATCGATCGCGCCAGCGCAAATCCCGACACATTTCCGGTCGCAGCGATTGCGGCATCGGCCCGTTTCCAGGCCTCGGCGTGGCGGTCACTGCTGACCAAAATGTGGATCGCGGCATGCCATAGGGACGCCTCAACCGGATGGGCCGACAGCGACCGGTCGATGGTCATCATCGCATCGCCCGGCCTGCCGTTCATCGACGTCAATTGCGCCCACTGCACATGCCCCTGGGCCCATAATGGATTGCCTTCGAGAATTGCTGCGAGCTCGGCAGCCGCCGCGTCGCCCTCACCCATTGCAAAGCGAGCAGCGACCCGACCCAGAATGACATCGGCAGATGGCCCGAGCCTCAGCGCTCGATCGAACAGCTTTCGAGCGTCCAGACCTGCTTCGAGCGCGACGCGAGCATGGCCGTGAGCGATCGAAGCATCATTTGGCGATAGATTGGCGGCGCTTGCGAACGCCTCCAGGGCTTCTTCATGCTCGTCCAGAGCGCGATGCATCAGTCCTGCCCACTGCCAAAGACGGGGATCTTTTAGTCGCCCCGCGACGGGCAAAATCGCTGCCAACGCCGTCGGCTCCTTGCCCTCGGCCAGTGCAAGCTCGGCAAGTTCGGAGAGTGCGGCCGGGTCATCCCGCCTTGCACTGACCGCGGCCAACGCAGAAGCGAAGGTCACAACCCACCAGCCTCACATTGCGCTGAGCCGATCAGGGCGGCCACCGCATCGCGTTCCACTTCGGTCAGTTCGGGTGCCCAAACGTCGAAAATTAGGACCACACGCAGCTGATCGCTGGGGTTGAGCGCTTCATGTTCGATCGTGTCGTCGAATACGAACGCGTGACCGCGCTCCCAAAAGCGAGTCTCTGCGCCGACCCGGAACCAGCAGCCGTCGGGAACGATCAACGGCAGGTGGCAAACAAGCCGAGTGTTGCTGATCCCCACATGCGGCGGGATCGCTGTTTTCGGCGCAAGCAATGAGAACATGGCGTTCGGCGAGGCGCCACGTACCCGCGGCTGTGGCAGCCGATCGAGCAACTCCATCGTGCGCGGACAGTGACGCGTGTTGGCTTCGACCTTATTGCCCTTCTCGAGCAAATGGATCGCAGTCCAGTCCGGGTTGCGGTTCAGCGGGCGCCACTGATCCATCGGAAGATGGTCTTCGTACTGAACATAGGGGACCAGTTCGGCCCGCTCCGCCCCCATCACTGCTTGACACTCGGCGGCGATTACTTCGGTCGCCGCCTCTACTTGCTCGATCCACGGAAAAAGCTTTCGAGGATGGAATTCCCGCTCTGGAAGGCCGGGAAATTGATAATGGGTCGGCTTGCTATGATACGGGCGGGTACGGCGAAGAACGTTCGAGCGAAACCGTTCGATATGGGCGCGCTCTTCGGGGTCGGCCCGCCCTTCGGCGGCAGCCATCTGCTGCTTCATTATGGCTTCGCGCTGGTCAAGCCAGGCGGCGTGAAACCCTTCGGCTTGACTGACGACCGATTGGAGCTGAGGCGGCAGGTCGGATTCGGGCTTCTGCGCCAACGCATTGCCCCAGGCCTCTCCTGCTTCTGGGTTACCGAGGCGCTGAAGGAGGCTTGCGCGCATCAGCAGCGCGGTAAAATCCAACGGCGTCAGTGCGAGCGTTTTATGGATCGCCTCGAGCGCGGCTTTGAGATCGCCCGTGCCGCGCTGCATGGCGGCGACCTTCATCCACAAGGTTGGATCGTCGGGCTGCGAATCCGCAGCGCGCTGGAAATATGTAATCGCCTTCTGCAAATCACCCGATGCTACCGCTTTCTCGGCTTCGGCAACCAGGTCGGCAACGTCCATCCGGTCAGATCCTGTAGCCGAATTTCTCGGCCCATGGAGACAGCACCGGCAGTATTGGTTCGAGGTGCTTTCGATACCGTTCCCACCGTCCGACCGAGCGCCGGTAGATCGGCTCGGTTACCTGCGCATAGCTGGCGGTGGCAATCACCCCGCGCCCTGCCGCGGTCTTGCGATGGTCGAGCATCTCATCGCGCCATTCAAGATCGAGTGCTTCCGCCAGCCGCCGAAGCTCAGCCTCGGGATTGTCGATCAGATCCTCGTAAACGAGCTTGTGCACATTGAGAGGAAAGACCTGACGCGACCTCTCCCAGTAGTTGAATGTGAGATCGTAGAATTCCGCCGCCGTATCCAGGCGCACAAAATTGGACATGGCAGGGTTCAGCCGGAAATTGCTGACAAAGCAGCTCAGGACCACATCTGCCGGGTGACGAAGCGCAAGAATGAAGCGCGCGTTTGGAAAAAGTCGATGGATCCACGGCACGTTGTTCAAGTGCAGCGGAGACTTATCGACCAAATGCGCGCCCGGTCGAACGTCGACAAATTTGCTGGCCTCCTCAAAATATGCGGCTTGAGCCTTTCGCAGATCGGCCTCATCGAGTTCTGCAATGCGATCAAACCCGCCAAATGCGGTTGCGACCCGACTTACGCACGGCCGTTCCTCCATGACCTCCACGTCGGGGTGGCCCATCAGCAACGTATCGAGAAGGGTCGTGCCGGACCGGGGAAAGCCGACCAGAAATGTCGGGGCCGGTTGTTCGGCATCCAATGAAGGGGTCTTCCAACTGCGCGCCCATTCGGCAGTAGTGCGTTGAAGCTGATCCCCGATCGTTTTGCGTAACTCGGCTGCGCGGAGCACCGGGCGGGACGGATCCTCCTCCTGAATTTCGTTCATGCGGGCGAAGGCTGCGAAGGCCGCGTCGTAATTGCCCAAGCCTTCCTGAAACTGTCCCAGCAAGTCCTCGCGCCTAGCCGGGGCCAGCTCCTCTGGCACCATTTCCAGCGCAGCCAACCCTTCTGAGAAGCGCTTGGCCCTGCGATGGGCGAATGCTCTGAGCAGGCTTAACGTTCCGGAATCCAGCGAGTGGCTCTCGGCCTCCGCGACCAACTCTTCGATCGCCTCTGGCCGGCTATGCTCGTATACCGTGGCGAGTCCGACAAACGCCTCCGAATTGGCCGAATCGATCGCGATCGCAGATCGATAGGCTTCTTCGGCACGCTTCATCTGCAACAAGAAGCGTGTGCTGTCGGGCCAGGCCCAGCCGCAACTCCACATTATTGGGATCGCGCTTGATCGCGCGGTCAAGGACTTCGAGAACTTCTTCGTCGCTACGGCCCTGAACCTTCAACAGGTCATGCAAGTCGACGAGTGGTTCCGCATCCGTGGGGAACTGGTCAGCCGTGGCTCGCAGCAGCCTCTCGGCTTCCGTGAAGTCACCCGTGTGGCGGAGCGCGCGGGCAAGATTTAGCCGAGTGACAAGCGCGCCGGGATTCAGCTCCGCAGAGCGACGGAGAGCCTCAATGCCCTCGGCGAAGTTGCTAATCGACAGGTGCGAATTGCCGAGGTTGTTCCACGTCTCCCAATCATTTGGCTCTGCCGCCACGACATGCTCGTAAGCCTCGATGGCAGCAGCCGAATCGTTGAGCGATTGGGCAACGAATCCTCGAATTCGGGCCAGCTGCCGTGTTGGATCGGAAAATGCCAGCGCCGGCGCTGCGACATCGATCGCTCGTGCAAAGTCACTTTCCGCAGCAAGCGCCGATGCAAGGTTCGTCGCGATACGCACATCATCTGGTCGAGCCCGGTGCGCGATCTCAAGATGCTGGATTGCGCCCTTCAAGTCCCCCGCCTGCCCGCGGAGCATGCCGAGCATGGCATTGAGCGCTACCTTATCCCCGCCCTCAGAGAGAGCTCGCTCGGCAGTGATGCAGGCGTCTTCGATCCGCCCGGATTGAGCAGAAGCAAGCGCTTGGCGAATGGCTGTAAGAGTCGCCGCATCCAGTTCGGCAGGTGAGGTTGTTGCGCTGGTCACGATTTACCTAAGCCCAAGCACTCTGCCGCTGGCAAGCGAATGGGGCAAAAAAATGGGGGCGATGGCATGTCGCCACCGCCCCCAGTCTTTGGTCGTTCGAGCTATTAGAAGTCGAGAGTCACGCCCGCATAGACGTAGCGGCCGAGAGCATCCCAGGTGCCCGGATAGGTGTTGCCGTTACACGGACCGGCCGGGCAAGAACCGGCGGCAGACGTGAACAGCGGCGGGTCGTTGTCGAGGATGTTGTTGACACCGACGCGCAGGTTGTAGTGGTCGCCGAAGCTATAGGTCGTGGCCCAGTCGAAATAATGCTGTGCATCGACCTTGTTGCTCAACTGCGGAAGAGCACCGTTGAGCGCATCATCGCTGCTGTTCCGCTCATGCTCGACCTTGCCGACCATGCGCCATTGCAATGACCAGCCGATACCGTTCGGCATCTGCAACGTCGCCCGCATCTTGTGCCGCCACTTGGGAAGCGGAGCCGTCGAAGCAACAGTGCCGCCGCTGCAGACCGTTCCGTGGAAACCGGCGCAGTCGTAAGGATCGGCCAGGCCGTTGTCGGTGATGTACTTCTTCAGCCACGTGCCGATGAAGTTGGCCGACAAATTGCCGAGGCTGCCGAGGCGATGGCTATACGACGAATTGAAGTCGAAGCCCTTCGTCTTGATTCCGCCGACGTTGGTCGGGACATCGATGACGTAGCCATCCGACGACAACCACAGCGAGCCCGCCACGTTACGATGGATCAGAGCGCAGGACGGAGCGACCGCCGTTGCCGTGGAGTTGGCGATACAATCCTGGAGGATGGTATCGGCACCGAAGCCCTGGATCGCGTCCTTCACTTCGATGTTCCAGTAGTCGATGGTCAACGCGAACCGCGGCAGGAAGCTCGGCTCCAAAATCACGCCGATCGTTTTGGTGGTCGCCTTTTCCGGGTTCAGGAGCGGGTTGCCGCCCAACAGGCCGTTGTACTGGGCCGCTGGGTTAAGCGTCGGCTGCTGGCCAACGGATAGGCCCTGCGCCAGACAGCCATAGTCGGTCGGTCCGACTGGGGCGTCGCCGCACGGATCGGTACCACCGTCGAGGCCGACGAACTGCGGAGCGAACAGCTCCTGGATGTTCGGTGCACGAGCGGCCCGGTTGTAGGCTGCACGGAAGCGGACATCGCGGATCGGAGCGAATTCGAGACCGAACTTGTAGGTGCTGGTGTCGTACTTCCGGTCAACGCCCACTGTGGTGTTGGAGTGGGTCTGATACCAGGACTTACGATAGCCGGCGTTGAACGTCAGGTCGTGGATGAAGTTGGCCTGGACGATCGGGATCTGAATTTCCCCGAACAGTTCCTTGACATTGAAGTCGCCGTCGACCGCGAGGGTCGGGGCGCCCTGGCCGGTGAGATCGCCGGTCTGGAACGACTGATCCGGATTGAGGGTCAGCGTTTCCTTGCGATATTCGAAGCCGGCGTTCACGCCGACGCCGTCTTCCGCCCAGGGAGTCTTGACACCCCACTCACCGAGCGCGCCGGTGAAGTTGATGTTGGCGACCTGCTCCGAAGTCTTGCCTTCGATCACGCCGAAGACATTCAGATAATTGATCGCACCTGCCGACGGCGTTCCGAAGATGTCGTAGGGAACGCAGGTCGGATCGCTGTTATCCAGCACCGAACGGCAGATCGGCTGACCTTCAGTCGGGCTGCCGACCCGCGGATCGAGGATCACATTGAGCGCACGGTTGAGACGCGAGGTCGAGAACTCGTTGCGATAGACCAGCGAGTAATTCGTCCGGCCATATTGGTAATAGGCATCGTAGGACCAGACGGGGTCGATATCGCCCTTCGTTCCGACCACACCACGGAAGTTGGTGTGAGTCAGGTCGGCAATACGCGGCCCGCCTTCGACGTTACGACGAAGCAGGTTGAAGTAGCCCTGCTGATAGTCGGTGCCGGTCGAATCGACGAAGTTGATCGGGGTCGTGTTGCTGGGGTCCGGATTGTAGGGGGCGGCCGCCGCAACCGGGAAGTTGCCGATGAAATCGACAATGAGGTTGTCCGGTCCGCAAACGACCGACTGCGCCTGCGCCGACATTAACGGATTGTCGCAGTTCATCAGGAAGGTGTTGCCGAAGTCACCCGACGGAGCGATCTGCGCCTTCGTGTGATCGTCCATGAACATGAACTCAAGGTACGGCTTGATGGCCGGCGTGATTTCATAGTTCGCGAACGCGCCAGCGATGTACCGCTCGTCCGGACGCTGGAAGTAGTTGTAGGGGTTGAAGTTGAACAGCGGGCCCTGGCCCGCAACCAGTGTCCGGTTCGGCCCGAATGTAGTAGAAGGTGGACGTTCCTTCGGTAACATCGTTGTTGAACAGCAGCGCATTGCCTTCGGCCGAGGTGGCAGAGCCCGAGCAGGTGCGGGTTACCCGCACCGCCGAGGGCGCAGGCACTGAAATCGCGCCGATTCTGGGTTACCGCATTGACTTTGCGATAGCCGAAATAGGCCATGATGTGGCCGCGATTGTCGTCGAAGCCGGTGCCGATCGCCAGCGTCCCGTCGAAGGTGCCGCCGTCGGTGACGCGACCGCCCGGATAGCCATAGCCATTGAGGCCCGCGCCAATGCGGGTGTCGAGCGCGTCGCAGACCGTGCGATCGTTGGTGATGCCCGGGCAGGTGTTGTTGTGGTTGTAGAAGCTGTACTGGCCATCGAACCGGATGCCGGTGAATTCGGTGTCCATGATGAAGTTGACGACGCCGGCGACGGCGTCCGCGCCGTAGGTCGACGAAGCGCCGCCCGTCAGAACTTCGGCCCGCTTCACGATCGCCGAAGGGATCATGTTAAGGTCGGCGGCCTGGGTGGTGCTGTTGGGGTCACCCGGTGCGAGACGACGGCCGTTGACCAGAACCAGGGTACGCTTCGAACCAAGATAGCGAAGATCGACTTCCGCGGTACCGGAGGCGCCGTTTGAAACGCCGGATGCCTGCGAAGCGCCGACCGACGGAAGGCTGTTCAGAAGGTCTTCAACACGGGTGTTGCCGGTCAGTTTGAAATCCTGGCCCGAAACCACCGTAACCGGGGCGACCGACTCAAGGTTCGCCTGCGGAATGCGGGTGCCGGTAACGACGATGTCGCGAGTGCCTTCATCGGCGGGCGTGGTGGCGTCGGTAGGCTGCGCTTCCATCGCCGCTGGCGGCTGTGCTTCAACCGGGCCGGTGGTGTCGGGAGCGGCGGTGTCCTGCGCGAACGCAGGAGTGGCGAGCATGCCCGCGCCGACCATCAGGGTCGTGGCAAGCAGCCGCTGACGAAAATCGAGCTTCATAAAAGTCTTCCCCTTGTGGGCCACGCCATTGCGCAGCCATACGTGTACAGCAGTGAGACGCTGCCGAACTGCCGGGTTGAATAGGGGAAAGCGACGAACCAACGCAACGCAGCGCGACCGCCGTCTGTCGAGTTGTCGACGCTCTGTAGTGTTTCTGCAACACTTGGATTCTTGTCGATGGAATGCCGCCGGGCCTAAGGTACAGCCAAGCAATGGACATGGAGACGGATATGCGGGCGTGGGCAAAGACCGGCGTAGGAATAGCAGTAGTGACAGTTTTGCTCGCATCTTCGGGCGTTGTGGCGAAACAGCCGAAAGACGCTCCGCCGCCGCCGCAGTTCAATGCGCTGCTCGCTTGCCGGGAGATCGCAGACAGCACTCAAAGGCTTGCCTGCTACGACAAAAATGCCGCGGCGATCGGCGAAGCAGTCGCCAAGCGTGACCTGGTGGTGTTCGACCGGGATTCGGTGCGCGAAACCAAGCGCGGCCTGTTCGGCTTCTCCATCCCCAACCTCGGCATCTTTGGCGACGAAGACGAATCGGTCGAGGTCAAACAGATCGACGGGGAAATTGTGTCGACTGCCTTCAATGCCGATGGCGGTTATATTTTCCGGCTAGCTGACGGTAGCCGCTGGTCACAAATGGACGGAAAGCCGTTCGCTCTTCCGCCGGAGAACGGCGACAAGGTTGTGGTCAAGCGAGGCGCCCTGGGCAGCTTCATCATGAGCGTCGGCAAGCAGCCGGGCGTAAAGGTCAAGCGGATCAACTAGTCCGCTATATATCTATATATTGCCGGCGCGGCGTTCGGCCTCCAGGCTTGCAGCGGCGTCGGCATAGGCCTCCTGACGCTCAACCGACCAATAGCGCAGTTCATCCAATGGAATAAGAATGCCCGTAACCGCACAACGGACATGGTCTCCCGCTGCGAGCAAGCGGAAGGTGCCGTCGAGATAGTGGATCTTGGCTTCTCGAGAACTACCCATCAACATTCTTCATTCCTCGGAATCGAACAGTCCCGGCTGACCGGGCGGATAAGACGATGTGCCCTTTCGCTCAACCCGTCTTGCCGGCCGGAACGGAATTGGGCCGTTCCCATCGCCAATATGGGCAGCCACTCGCCCATCCGCAAAGTGAAGATCGACCGCGCCGGCCGATCGGGCATCCGCAGCGTGAACCAAGGTCTTGCCGGCCCGGTCGGTTACCCGGACGAATCCGCGCTGAAGCGGCCGTTCGGGGTGGGCCAGTTCCGCCAGCCGCCACAATGACGCCAGCTTCTCCTGGCCCCGCGCCACCCGCTCGATCAGTAGCCTCGACTGAAGTCGTGGCGCGACGGCGGCAAGGTCAGCGCGGGCGTGAGCGGTCCGCTGCAGAAGCGCTCTCGGCAACCGGTCTGCGGCATCGTCGACCCTTTGCGCGAACGGTGCAAACAAATTGGTCGCCTCCGGCCAGCGACCCAATATTTGTTCCAACCGTTCGGCGGCACGCGAAGCAGTCCGCGTTGCGCAAGCCGATTGGCGATGATCCAGCTCAGCGAGCAAGGCGATTAGTTCGGCCCGGACCGGCACTGCCATCTCCGCCGCGGCTGTCGGCGTCGGCGCGCGCCGGTCGGCGGCGAAATCGACTAGCGTGGTATCGGTCTCGTGCCCAACGGCGGAGATCAAGGGGATCGGCGATGTGGCCGCTGCGCGAACCACTTCCTCCTCATTGAATGCCCACAGATCCTCGATGGACCCTCCGCCTCTGGCGACAATGATGAGGTCGGGACGCGGGATCGGGTCACCTGGCTTAAGGTCGCCGAATCCGCGGATGGCCTCTGCGACCTTGGAGGCGGCCCCTTCACCCTGGACCGGGACCGGCCAGACAATGACATGCGTCGGGCAGCGATCCTCGAGCCGATGAAGAATGTCTCGAATCACCGCGCCGGTCGGCGACGTGACCACTCCGATCACCCGTGGCAGATAGGGGAGCTTGCGCTTTTTCGCCTCGTCGAACAGGCCCTCGGCAGCAAGCGCCCGGCGGCGCTTATCAAGCAGCGCCATCAGCGCGCCCTCGCCTGCCAGCTCCATCCGGCTGACGACAATCTGATATTTCGACCGGCCGGGGTAGGTGGTGAGCTTACCGGTGGCGACTACCTCTGCCCCGTCCTCTGGGCGGAATGCGAGGCTTGCCGCCTGCCCTTTCCAGATCACTGCGTCGATGCACGCGGCCTCGTCCTTCAGCGTGAAATAGCAGTGGCCGGATGCATGGCGCTTCCAGCCCGAAATCTCCCCTCTCACTCGGACTAGGCCGAACGCCGCCTCCACCGTGCGCTTCAAGGCGCCCGACAGCTCGCTGACCGACAGCGGAGGCGAATTGTCGCCGCCTTTCTGCTCGGCTAGGAGGCCGATTGGATCGAGGTCGTTGGGGAGTGGCATGAACATCCTGTTGCTGGGATCGGGCGGGCGCGAAGATGCGCTGGCATGGCGGCTTAGGCAATCGCCAAGCTGCAACGTCCTGATCGCCGCGCCTGGCAATCCTGGCATTGCACGTTGGGCCGACTGCGTCGCAATCGATCCTTGCGACGCCGATGCGGTGGTCTCGCTGGCCAAGGACCGCGCCATCGACCTGATTGTTGTCGGACCCGAGGCACCCCTCGTCGCGGGCGTCGCCGATGCTGCTAGAGCCGCCGGCATTGCCACCTTCGGGCCGAGCGCGGCGGCTGCACAGCTTGAAGGATCCAAGGGCTTTACCAAGGATCTATGCTCCCGAGCCGGCATTCCGACCGCCGCATATGTTCGGATCGAGACCACAATTGAGGCGATGGCCGCGCTCGACCGGTTTTCAATTCCGGTCGTGATCAAGGCCGATGGCCTTGCCGCGGGCAAGGGCGTTACCGTCGCGATGACCCGCGGCGAAGCCGAAGACGCAATCCGAGCTGCCGGTGACGGCTCAATGGTGATCGAGGAGTTTCTCGAAGGCGAGGAAGCCAGCCTGTTCGCGCTGGTTGACGGCCCGCGCGCTATCGCGCTGGCATCAGCGCAGGATCATAAGAGGGTTGGCGAGGGGGATACCGGCCCCAACACCGGGGGCATGGGGGCATATTCGCCTGCCCCTATCCTAACTGCAGAACTGCAAGCGCAAGCGATGCGCGAGATTGTCGAGCCGACTGCGCGAGCCATGGCCGAGGCCGGCACGCCCTTTAGCGGCGTTCTTTATGCCGGACTGATGCTGACCGCCCGAGGCCCGATGCTGATCGAATATAACGTCCGTTTCGGCGACCCCGAATGCGAAGTCATCATGCCGCGCATCGAAGGCGATTTTGCCGAACTTCTCCGCGCCGTAGCCACCGGAACAGCATTTGCGGCGCCCCGCCTTTCAGATGATACGACTATGACGGTAATCGTGGCGGCAAAGGGCTATCCAGGAACACCAGTCAAAGACGGAGCGATCGGCGATCTGGATGCAGCCGAAGCGGTACCTGGAGTGACTGTCTTCCAGGCCGGCACTGCCGATAGGAACGGCACGCTGATCGCCAGCGGCGGGCGAGTGCTTGCGGTGACTGCGCGCGGATCTTCGCTGGCCGAGGCGCGAGAGCGGGCTTATCGCGCCGTTGATGCGATCGATTTCGAAGACGGGTTTCATCGTCGCGACATAGGCTGGCGCGAGTTGGAGCGAGCATCATGAGTCGGCGGCAGATTCTGTTTCTCGGCATTGCTGCGGTGGTTGGAACTGCCGCACTTTGGCACGGACCGTTGGGCGCCGGTGATCGGCTCGCCAGCCAGGCCGAGGCCAGCGCGCGACGAACGCTGGATTATTACGAACTGCCGATGATCCAGGCGCGAATGCAGCGCCATCCGCTCGCTCGTCGACTGATCCTCAGTGGGCCCGCCGATGATTTCCAGCGAACCGAGCTGATTCGCATCCTTGACGACACGCCAGGCGTTCTCGAGGTCCGCTGGGACCCAGCGTCACTGCCGCAGGAAGGCAGGACAGGTCGATGACGATTCCGCTTGCCATCGAAGCACAATTGCTCGGCCTGTCGGGCTTCGCCTTGGGCATGGTTCTGGCTTATATTGCCGAATTGCGGCGCCGCGCGAACCAGTGGAAGAAGAGGATCTGAGGGCATGGCATTTTTCGAAATCTACTGGCCGGTTTTCCTGGTCGCCCTGATCATCGGACTAATCGTCGGCTACCTTGTTTTCCGTCCGCGCCAGCAGGTCCGATTAACGGAAAACACGCCCATCCGACCGCACATGGCCAGGGCGGCCTCGCCAAGCGGAGAGGGGCGGCAAATCACTGATGAAGTCGCCGCCGCCGCGTCCGACGTTGTGGGGGATATTTTAGGCGTAAGGGTTCACGAAGAGCTACCCGGCGCCTCCGGTCCGCCCGATGACCTTCGGCAGCTGAAGGGCGTCGGCCCCAAGTTCGCGGAGCTGCTCAACCAGCGTGGGATCACCCGGTTCGACCAGCTCGCCAAGCTTTCTCCGGGCCAGGTCGAGGTACTCGACGAATCCATGGGGCCGTTCCGCGGTCGATTCGCTCGCGACAGAATATTGGAGCAGGCGGAGTTTCTCGCCGGCGGCGATATCGATGGCTATCAGGCAAAATTCGGCAATCTGTGAGACGATCAGGAAGCGGGAGGCGCCTCGCTCTTCTCCGCCTCATCTTCGGACTTGCGGCGCCTCGGTCGGCTAACGAGCAGCTTGTCAATCTTGCGGCCGTCCATATCGACCACTTCGAACCGATATCCGTCGAATTTGAACAGTTCCCCGGTTTCGGGGATCTTCTTCAGCACCGACAAGGCGAATCCGGCAACGGTCGAATAGTCGCGATCGCCTGGCATCGAAACGCCAACTCGATCCGATAATATGTCGGCATTGGCAGCGCCTGAGACCAGCCAGCTGCCGTCCTCCCGTTCCACGCAGGGCGGATCTTCTCCCTCATCAAGATCGTGGGCGAAGGCGCCGGCGAGCGCGCTCAGGATTGAGCCCGGCGTAACGATCCCGTCGAGATGGCCATATTCGTCATGAACCAAGGCCAGCGGCACTTCGGCGGAGCGAAGGACAGCCAGCGCGTCCATGGCATCCATCAGATCGGGAATGACCGGTGCGGGGCGGGTCAATTTGCGAATATCGATATCGTGCCCGTCGAGCAGCGCAGTGAGCATGTCGCGGGTCGAAACAACGCCGACTATATTATCGACTGAGCCGTCGGCGACCGGAATGCGGCTGTGCGGAGTTTCGGCAAGCGCGCCGCGGATTTCGTCGCGGCCGCAGCCGATGTCGATCCAATCAATGTCGGTGCGCGGGGTCATCACTTCGCGCACAGGCCGGTCAGCCAGACGGACGATGCCCGAAATAATTGCCCGCTCGCTCTCTTCAAGCACACCTGCGTTCTGCGCTTCGGCTACCACCAAATGCAGCTCTTCGGCGGTAACCATATTCTTGTTTTCGCGGTTGAGGCCCAGCAGACGGAAGATCAGTGCACTGGTTTGATCGAGCAGCCAGACGAAAGGTGCGGTCACTTTGCTTAGCCAATACATTGGCCGGGCCATGATAGCGGCAATTCCCTCCGGATTGCGCAGCGCGAACTGCTTCGGGACCAGCTCACCGATCACCAGGCTGGCAAATGTTGTCACCACAATCACCAGGCCGAAACCGACGCTCTTGGCCGTGGCGGGATCGATTCCCAGCGCCACCAACCTCTCGCCGACCGGCGCACCGAGACTGGCGCCCGAATAGGCGCCGGCGAGAATTCCGATCAACGTGATGCCGATTTGGACAGTCGAGAGAAATCGCCCGGGTTCGGCGGCAAGGTCGAGGGCAAATCGGGCTCCCGACGAACCAGCCTTGACCATCGCCTTCAGTCGGGCCTCGCGCGCCGAGACGATCGCCAGCTCACTCATCGACAGGACTCCGTTCAACGCCACCAGGGCGAGGATCAGGACCAGGTCGAACCAGGGAAAGGGATGGAGCGCTTCGCTCATAGTTTCAGGCTAGATTCCATGACGTCAAAATGCTCATCGGGCAAGCGCACCCTATCGATATGCCTGCGGAACTATCGTCAATGCCCACCGTTCCAAGGCCGAATCAATCGTTCAGTTCGGAGAGTTTGAATGCGTCGCCTGCCATTTTTGACCACGCTAGCGCTGTCGGGCGCCATGGTAATAACCGCCTGCACGACTGACCCTTACACTGGACAGCAGACCATCAACCGCACCGCCGTCGGCATTATTGGTGGAGCAGTCGGCGGCTACTTGCTCGGAGACCTCGTGGGGGGCAACCACGACCGCAATGCCAAGATGATCGGGGCCGGCATTGGCGCGATCGCTGGTGGTGCGGTTGGCAATTATATGGACCAGCAGGAGGCCGAACTACGCCGCCAAACCGCGGGCACCGGGGTCGACGTAATCCGGACCGGTGACGAGCTCATCCTGCGCATGCCCGCGGGAATTACCTTCGCCATCGACAGCTATGCCCTGCAGCCGGGCGTCGAGGGAACGTTGAACGAAGTCGCCCGGACGCTGTCCAGTTACAACCAGACTTACATCGATGTGCTTGGCCATACTGATTCCACCGGTAGCGACGCCTACAACCAGGCCTTGTCAGAGCGCCGCGCCCAATCGGTCGCCGACTATCTGGCGTCTCGTGGCGTGGCCAGGGCGCGGATGGGCATTCGCGGTTATGGTGAAGTCCCAGCCGATTGCGTCGAACGACACCGAAGCGGGCAGATCCCAGAACCGGCGGGTCGAGATCAAGGTCGTGCCGGTTACCCAGCCAGGATACTGACGTTCCGCCTTAATCGCGGCGATCAGCAAAAAATGCCCTGAGTTGGGCAGCCGCCTCCTCATCGCCCAGCCCGCCCAACACGTCGGGGCGATGATGGCATGTCGGCTGGGAAAATACCCTTGCCCCATGAACAACGCCGCCGCCCTTGGGATCTTCAGCCGCGAACCTGAGCGCATCGATCCGCGCCAGCGCGATCGCGCCGGCGCACATCGCGCAAGGCTCCAGTGTCACCCACAACGTGCACCCCTCAAGCCGGGACCTGCCAAGCCGGGTTGCTGCGTGGCGAATGGCGACAATCTCGGCGTGAGCAGTGGGGTCAAGATTGCCCCGCATCGAATTACGTGCCTCAGCGATGATTTCATCGCCTAGCGTAACCACCGCGCCCACGGGAACCTCACCAGCTTTCGCGGCTACTGCGGCAAGGTCAAGCGCGCGGCGCATTGGCGGGGGTAGCGGGAAGGCCATGATCGGTCGAGCGCTACCGCGCCGCGACGCATCTGTCATGCCCGCAAGGCGGAAACCAATATATCAGCGGGCGGCGTTTTGCTGGGCTTGATCGGGACGGCGAACTTCGACCACCGGAACTTTGACCGTGGCCTCGCCGCGTTTCACCTCTACCTTTGGTACCGCGACATTGGCGTCTCGGGTGCCGACGCCGACCGAACCCGTTTGCACCTCGAAGGCCGGCGGCTGCCCGGCTTGTGCCCGAATCGCACCGTCGCTTGCCTCTACCCGGGGCGCCCGAGCGTCTCGAGTTTGGCTAACGTCAAGAAAACCGGTCTGAATTGCCACGATCAACGCAACTACGGCGACGATCAGGATCAGCAGGATGGTACGCATGTTGTCTCTTTCACGTTGCCGATGATGTTCCCTAACGCTTCATGGTCGGCGACGGTTGCCGATTCGCGGCCTGCTAAGGTTGACGGATGCGGCCTTCGCTAGTATCGGGCGGCGCTTTCCGGGCGCTTACGCGCTCACCTCAAACCTGGATGTGACCGATGTCGCGGATTTGCGAGCTGACCGGCAAGGGCCGGCAGGTGGGCAACAATGTTTCCCACGCCAACAACAAGACCAAGCGGACGTTTCTGCCGAACCTGCAGAACGTCACGCTGATCTCGGAAGCTCTCGAAAAGAGCATCAAGCTGCGCGTCTCGACGCATGGCCTGCGCTCGGTCGAGCATGTGGGTGGGCTCGACAACTGGTTGACCAAGACCAGCGAGGACAAGCTTTCGCCCCGCGCCGCCAAGCTCAAGCGCGAGTTGGCCAAGAAGGCCAAGTTGGCCGCAGCCTAAGGCGTTTTTACGGACGGTTTTCGCAAAAGCCCGGCGTTCTTCGCCGGGCTTTTGTCGTGTCTGGGACCAGGCGGAATGGAAAGGTCGAGCGCCACCAGCAATGTTCGAGCCATGAAACGGTGTCCGTCGTCGGTCACCAGCCAGAAGCGCAAGCCTCCCTTTCCTCGCGGCACGATCACCATTCCCTCGAAGTTATCGAAAGCACCCTTGGGCACCGGCCAGGCAGGCCCGGCGCGAAGAACCGCGCCATCGCGAATCAGCGGCGCGATCGATTGGCTGATGCCGTGCTGGCCCTTGGACCTTAGCAACAACCAGTCGCTGCCATCAGGTGCGCGGGCGGCGTCGGCCACTTCGTCGCCCGCTCCGAGCGGTAAGCGGACCATTCCCGCCGAGCCAATCTCCATCGCGTCCCGGCCGTTCTCGGCCAGAACCAACAGTCCGTCCCGAAATGCGATAAGGCCTTCCGCACCGCGATTATCACGCCAATCAGGCCGCTTCAGGTCGATCGCAGCCAATCCGCGTGTGAATTGGTCAGTATAGAGCCAAAGGGAGTGACGCTGTTCATAGCCAACCCACCATCCCCGTCCCCGTGGGTCGCGTGCCAACGATTTCGCGTCCCTCGCCCATTTCTTGCCGCGCGGTCCGGGCCCTTCCCGCAGATCGAGCAGCGAAGCCGATGGGCGCTGCACCGACGGCGGATCGAATCGAATCACGGTGCCCGAGTCACTGACAGTGAGGAATTGGTCGCCATCAATGGCCAGCGCTGACAAGCCGCCCAGCCGCGAATCGTCAGCCTTCACTTCCCACGCGCCCGCCAGCTGGAACGGTCCGGAAGAGGATGGCAGCGCAACGGGACGATAGGAAAGCGTAACCATTTGCGGAGGCTGCGACCTGCGATCGGGCAATGCGCGGATCGGAACATAGGCTCCAATCACCGCGCCAGCCATAAACAAGCTATTGAAAAAACTACGTTTCCTGAACATTGCTGCAAGAATTGTTCAGCCCCGTTCAACCGCGAATCACCCATAAGCCTGTTCATGGACGGGGTTTCCCCCTTTTTCCCCGTGCCCGAAACGTCGGTGACGACGGATTAAATCCCTCGCGTCGCGTATCGAGGGGGGCCCGGAGCGGCGTATTTGCTCCGGGCCCAACTTCTTCTTCCAACTCAATCAATGCTTTTCGAACAAGGCTGCGAGCTGCTCGATCAGCGCGCCGCCAAGCTGCTCGGCGTCCATGATCGTCACGGCACGCGAATAATATCGGGTCACGTCATGGCCGATCCCGATCGCCGCCAGCTCGACGTTCGAGCGGCCTTCAATCCAGCCGATGACCTGCCGCAGGTGCTTTTCGAGATAGGTGCCGCCATTGGCCGACGCGGTCGAATCGTCGACCGGCGCACCGTCGCTGATCACCAGCAGGATGCGCCGCTCCTCGGGCCGCGCGATCAGCCGGTTGTGCGCCCACAGCAAGGCCTCGCCGTCGATATTCTCCTTGAGCAATCCCTCGCGCATCATCAGGCCGAGGCTTCGCCGTGAATGGCGATATGGCTCGTCGGCACGCTTGTAGACGATGTGCCGCAGGTCGTTCAGCCGCCCCGGATTGGGCGGGCGGCCTTCGGACAGCCAGAGCTCGCGGCTCTGGCCGCCTTTCCAGCCGCGGGTCGTGAAACCCAGAATTTCGGTCGCCACCCCACAGCGCTCAAGCGTACGAGTAAGCACATCGGCGCAAGTCGCAGCGATCGAAATCGGCCGTCCGCGCATCGATCCTGAATTGTCGATAAGCAGGCTGACGACCGTATCCTTGAACTCGGTCTCCCGCTCGACCTTGTAGCTCAGCGAATGGCCGGGCGAGGTGATGACCCGTGCCAGCCGGGCGGCATCGAGCATTCCCTCCTCCTGGTCGAAGTCCCAGCTCCTCGCCTGCTGCGCCATCAGCCGGCGCTGCAGTCGGTTGGCGAGCCGGGTTACGACCCCGCCTAGACTCGCCATTTGCTGATCGAGATAGGCGCGAAGCCGAGTTAGCTCCTCCTCGTCGCAAAGCTCCGCCGCGGTGACCATTTCGTCGAAGCGGGTGGTGAACGGCTTGTAGTCGGTGACCGGCTCGTCGATCCAATTGCGCCGCTGGGCATTGGCTCGGGCCTGGTCGGAAGCTTCCTGGCCGCTGGTCGCCTCGCCTTCGTCGACGTCCGCTTCGCTGTCGGCGGATTCATCCTCGCCCTCGTCGCGCTCGGTTTCCTCCGATCGCATCTCCATATCGCCGCCGGCGTCGCCGCCCTCGGTGTCGGCATCGTCGGCTTCGTCGGGGCCCTCATCGTCGCCCTGACCCTCGTCGCCCCCCTCTTCTGGCTGCTGGTCCGGACGATTCTTCGATCGGCAGATCGAGGTCCTCGAGCAACCGGCGCGATAGAGTTGCGAACGCGGCTTGATCGTCGATCGTCAGCGCCAGCGCATCGAGTTCCGCGCCGGCCTTTTCCTCGATCCAGGGAGCGACGAGGTCGAGCCCTGCCCGAGCCGCCTTGGGCGGGGCCTCGCCCGTCAGCCGCTGGCGAGCGAGCAGACCGACCGCAGTAGCCAGCGGCACTTCTTCTGCCGTTCGGGCACGGGTGATCGAATCCAGCCGGACGCGGGCCTCGACCAGATCGCTGAGATTTGCCCGAACTCCGTCCATTGCCTTGGCGCCGAGCGCTTCGACTCGCGCCTGCTCCAGCGCGTCGAATACAGCGCGGGCATCGCTATCCGACACCGGTGCGCGCACGGCGTGAAGCTTGGGATCATGGAATGCTTCAGCCTGAGCGCCAAGGCATCCGCCGCTCCGCGCGCCTCGGCGACCAATCGCGGCTCCAGTCCCGGCCCCGGCGAGACCACCCGCGCCACCTTGCCCGGCGACTGGCCGCTGGCATCGGACGCGAACACCACTTCAGCTTCGGCATCGCGCGCAATCGCTCGGACCGCCCCGGCAAGGACGGTGCGAAATCGGTCGAGAGGCGTTGGAACGGTCATTTTCCAATTATGCTGTGGCGCCCGCCTGTAGCGAGGTCAACGCCAACTATGTTAGCGATTTGGTTAGGCTCGGCGGTGCAAAATGACGACTCATTGACGCGAAGGTCATGGTGATGGATTCGACTACGCTCTTGCTGGTCATCGTTCCGCTGGTGTTGGGACTCGTCTTCAATGCAGTGAAATTCATGCGCTTCATCGGCTTCGTGGCAGGCGGCGGACGCCGCCCGGCCGCGCGCAACGCTCAGCCGGACGCACATATGAGTTTTGACGACCGCGTGGCCGAGCGCCTGCGCGAGCTGGAGCGTAACCGGAGCTGAATTCCGCCTAGGCGCGGTGGGCAATGCTTTCGGGCAGGTCGGTGCCGAATACCCGCTGATAATATTCGGCGATCAGCGGCCGCTCGGCCTCATCGCACTTGTTGAGGAAGCTGACGCGGAAGGCGAAGCCGACGTCGCCGAAGATCAGCGCATTCTGCGCCCAGCTGATGACCGTCCGCGGGCTCATCACCGTCGAGATGTCCCCGTTGATGAAGCCCTGGCGTGAGAGGTTGGCGACCTGGACCATCTTGCCGACCGCTTCCTTGCCGCCCACGCTGTCATATTCCCCCGACTTGGCGAGCACGATCTGCGCCTCGGTTTCCGCGGGAAGGTAGTTGAGCGTCGAGACGATGTTCCAGCGGTCGAGCTGTCCCTGATTGAGCGCCTGGGTGCCATGATAGAGACCCGTCGTATCGCCCAGGCCGATCGTGTTGGTCGTTGCGAACAGACGGAACCAGGGATTGGGGCGGATCACGCGGTTCTGGTCGAGCAAAGTGAGCTTGCCGTCGGTCTCGAGCACGCGCTGGATGACGAACATCACGTCGGGGCGGCCGGCGTCATATTCGTCGAACACCAGCGCCACCGGATGCTGTAGCGCCCAGGGCAGCAGCCCCTCGCGAAACTCGGTAACCTGCTGGCCGTCCTGAAGGACGATGGCGTCGCGGCCGATCAGGTCGATGCGGCTGATATGGGCGTCGAGGTTGATCCGGATCGTCGGCCAGTTGAGCCGCGCGGCGACCTGTTCGATGTGGGTCGACTTGCCGGTGCCGTGATAGCCCTGGACCATGACCCGCCGATTGCGGGCAAAGCCGGCGCAGATCGCCATCGTCGTGTCGGGATCGAAGACGTAGGCCGGGTCCAGATCGGGAACCCGCTCGTCGGCCTCGCTGAAAGCCGGCACCTCCAGGTCGCTGTCGACCCCGAACAGCGTCGCGCACCTTCACCATCTTGTCGGGCGACGCCAGGATGGTGTCCGAGCGGCTTTCGGGCGCGATGTTGGGAATATCGGTCATGGAATTGGCCTTAAGCGCTTCGGCCAAACGCCTCAAGCCGCGGATGGCCGTGCCTTTTCCGGCATTGGAAAAAGGCCGGGAAGGCGCTGCGGCCAGCTTGGCGTCGCCTTCGAACTCGATCGGATGACAAGGGCGCACCCGCATAGACATACCCGGCAATCTGCGAGGGCGAACCGCGAAGGATGAGGTCGGGATCGTCAACTTCTCCCGCGGCCGATCTTCACCTCGCCCTTCTTGCGGATCCAGAAGTAGGGCTCGCCGCCCATCTCTAGCTGGATCCGAGCCTTCAAGGTCGCCGGCCGCTTCCGGGTTCAGCATCGTCCGCAACGACAGCATCAGCGAAACCGGGCTGAACGGCCTCATCGGATCGTGACGGGGGCTTCGCACCGCCCAGCGCCCGAGCGCCTGGAAGATCGGCGCCGCCTCATAGCCCCAAGGCGTCAGCTCATAGACCTGGACCGATGCCGGAGGCGGCAATCGGCGACGAACCAGTACGCCCGCAGCCTCCAGGCCCTCCAGGCGCTGCGTCAGGACATTGGCACTTATCCCGTTCAAACTCGTTTTTAGGTCGCTGAAGCGGCGTGGGCCCAAGCAGCAATTCGCGGATCAACGGCATCGACCAGCGTTCGCCGATCAGGTCCATCCCATGGGCTGCAGCGCAAGCATCGTCATATCGCCTTTTGTCGTCATCTCGTCGCGTATGTAGTTACATTTTCTAACTGCATAGTTGTTATTTATAACTCAGCGGCTCATCATGCAAGGCGAATCGAGTCGCAAAGGAGGAAAATTCGCCATGCCGAAGATGATCTTCATCAACCTGCCAGTCACCGACCTCGATCGGTCAATTTCCTTCTACGAAGCGATCGGCGGGCGGAAGGAGCCCAAATTCTCTAACGACCGGGCGGCGATGATCGTCCTCAGCGACACCATTTCGGTCATGCTGCTGACTCACGACTTTTATTCGACGTTCACCGGCAAGCCGATTGCCGACGCTCATCGGCTCCAGCCAGGTGCTGCTCGCCCTGTCGGTCGACAGCATCGCCGATGTCGATGCAACGGTCGACAAGGCTGGCGCGGCGGGAGGGATCAAGGACCCCGGTCCAAAGCAGGACATGGGAGGCTTGATGTACGGACGCAGCTTCGAGGATCCCGACGGCCATCATTGGGAAATCATGTGGATGGACGCCGAGGCCGCCGAGCAGGGCGCTTCGGCGCTCGAAAAGGCCTGAGCCATGCCGATCAACCCCAACGCCGCCATCGAGATCACCGCATTCCGCTGGGTGCCTGAATTCGCACAGGGCGTCGTGCGCGACCTGCGTGCCCGCTGGGCGCTGGAGGAAGCCGGTCTCGACTATCGGGTCCGATTGCTCGACCAGCAGCGCCCGCCCGAATATCTGCTCGAGCAGCCGTTCGACCAGGTGCCGATCCTGAATGACGGCGACGTCAGCATCTTCGAAAGCGGCGCGATCGCCCAATATATCGGCGAGAAGTCCGAGGCATTGCTGCCCGGCGATGCGCAGGGTCGATACCGGGCAATTCAATGGACCTATGCGGCGCTCAACAGCGTCGAGCCGGCCATTCTGAATCTTCTGCTGATCGACTTATTCTATGCCGGCGAGGAATGGGCCAAGCTGCGGCGGCCGGGTGCCGAGGATTTCGCAAGGCTCAAGCTGAAACGCCTATCCGAATGGCTGGGCGACAAGCAGTGGCTGGAGGGCGATCGTTTCACCATCGGCGATCTCCTCATGGTCACTGTACTGCGCTTCCTGCGGCACACCGACCTGGTAGCCGAATTTCCCAATCTTGCCGCCTATCTGAAGCGCGGCGAGGCGCGTCCGGCGTTTCAGCGAGCGCTGGCCGACCAGCTGGCCGTCTACAAGCAATTTGAACCTGAAGGAGAGGCAGCATGACCTATTTCGAAGGATTCATCGTCCCGGTGCCGGAGGCCAACAAGGAGGCCTATCGCAAGCAGCGCTGCGGACGCCGCGCCAATTTTCCAGGAGTTTGGTGTCGATCGCCATGTCGAGGCGTGGGACAACGACGTCCCCGAAGGTAAGGTCACCGACTTCCGTACGGCGGTGAACGCCAAGCCCGACGAGAAAGTCGTGTTCTCCTGGTTCGAATATCCCGGACAAGGCGACCCGCGACGCCGCCAATGAGAAGATGCGCAGCGACGAGCGCATGAAGGAGTTCGGCGCCAACATGCCGTTCGACGGCAAGCGCATGATCTATGGCGGGTTCGAGCCGATCGTCGAGGAAGGGACTGAGCGCGGCGCCTATGTCGACGGCTTCGTCGTGCCGGTGCCTGATGACAAGCGCGAGGCCTATCAGACCCTTGCCCGGAAGGCAGCGAAAATCTTCCGCGAGCATGGCGCGCTGCGCGTTGTCGAGGCGATTGCCGAGCGATGTGCCGAAGGGCGAAGTCACCGACTTCTATCGAGCGGTGAAGTCCGAAGATGGCGAGACGGTCGTCTTCTCCTTCATCGAATGGCCTGACAAGGAGACCCGCGACGAGGCCTGGAAGAAGATCATGGAGGACGAGAGCATGAAGCCGGACGGCGACATGCCGTTCGCCGGCCAACGCATGTTCTGGGGTGGTTTCGATCCGATCTTCGACACGGCGAAATCCAGGGAACCGGCACACGCCTGATCTGCGAACAACAGCTCACGAAAGGAACTGAGATGGCCGAGGTTACCGACGCGCCGACGCGCGAACGCTCAAGCGCGGACTTCAAGCAGTCCGCCCAAGGCAGCCACATCTGGTACGAGCTGATGACGCCCGACCCAGACGGCGCGAAGGCATTCTATGAGGCGGTCGTTCCGGATGGACGATCGGCGAGCCCGATTGGCGGCGATCAGGATTATCGCATGATCGGCCGAAGCGACGGCGGCAGTGCCGGCGGTGTGCTGGGGCTTACCGAGGAAATGCGCCAGCATGGCGCCCGGCCGATCTGGCTGGGCTATGTCGGTGTCGACGACGTCGATGCGACGGTCGCTGCGGTCGAGGCCAAGGGCGGCAAGACACTGATGCCGGCCTTCGACATTCCGCAAGGCCGGATTGCGATGGTCGCCGACCCACAGGGCAATCCCTTCTATGTAATGAAGCCGATCCCGCCGGAAGGCTCAGAGGACAAGGTCAGCGACGTTTTCTCGCCGGACGCCGAACAGCGCGTCGCCTGGAACGAGCTGACGACTTCCGACTCCGCGGCAGCTCGCGCCTTCTATGGCGAGCTGTTCGGCTGGAACAGCGACGAATTCATGCCGATGGGCGACATGGGCGAATATCGATTTCTGGCCCGCGACGGCGTTCGAATCGGCGCGCTGTGTCGCCGTTCAGCCGGGCGGCTCGTCGGGCTGGCGCTATTATATCCGCGTCCCGTCAATTTCGAAGTCGGTGGAGGCCGTGAAGGCAGGCGGCGGAATTGTCGCCATGGGTCCGCACGAAGTCCCGAGCGGCGATCAGATCATCATTGGAAAAGACCCGCAGGGCGCCGAGTTCGCGCTGGTCGGCAAGGCTTGAGGAGGAAGACAATGGCCAACAAACTTGTCACATGCCTGTGGTTCGACAAGGGCGAGGCGCGCAAGGCGGCCGAATTCTATGCGTCGGTCTTCCCTGACAGCCATGTCGGTCCCGCCCATGACGCGGCCTCTGATTTTCCGGGCGGCAAGCAGGGCGACGAGCTGACGGTCGAATTCACGGTGCTCGGCCAGCCCTTCGTCGGCCTCAACGGCGGCCCCAATTTCAAGCCAAACGAAGCCGTCAGCTTCCATGGTCTTCACCGACGACCAGGAAGAGACCGACCGCTACTGGAATGCGATTGTCCAGAACGGCGGCGAGGAAAGCGAGTGCGGCTGGTGCAAGGACAAGTGGGGCTTTTCGTGGCAGATCATGCCGCGCGTCCTTGATGCGAGGCAATGGACAACCCCGACCAGCGCCGCGGCCAAGCGGGCGTTCGAGGCGATGATGACGATGCAGAAGATCGACATCGCCAAGATCGAGGCGGCGCGAGCGCGGCGAGACCGTCAATGCGTAAGCTGACCGGCGCCGTCTTCCTGTCGCTGGACGGCGTCATGCAGGCGCCGGGCGGACCGGAAGAGGATCCGACCAGCGACTTCCGCTTCGGCGGCTGGGTGCAGCCGTTCTGGGGCGAACAAATGGGCCCGTTCGAAGACGTCATCATGGGCGAGTACGACCTGCTGCTGGGCAAGCGGACCTACGACATTTTCGCCGCTTACTGGCCGTACAACCAGGACAATCCGATCGGCGAGAAATTCCAGCGCATCAACAAATATGTGCTGACCCATTCGGACGAACCGCTGGAGTGGGACAATAGCCAAAGACTGTCGGGCGACACGGCCGATTGCCGTTGCCGAACTCAAGCAAAGCGAAGGCCGCGACCTGCTCATCCAGGGCAGCAGCACGCTTTACGTGCCGCTGCTCGCGGCCGGACTGATCGACCGGCTGGTCCTGATGACCTTTCCCGTACTGCTGGGCCAGGGCAAGCGGATCTTCGACGGATCGCAGGTGCCAGGCGCATTGAAGATGGTCGACCATTTCGTGTCGGACAAAGGCGTGATCGTCGCCAGCTATGAGCCGGACGGCGAAGTGCCGACGGGCACGTTCGAGACCAAGCCGCCGAGCGAAGCCGAACTTGAGCGACGTGAGAAATGGGCAGGAAGCACAGGCATGAGCCTGGAGTTCTTCGGGCACCCGTTCAGCAGCTACACGCCAAAAGGTCCTGATCCCGCTTTGGGCAGACGAGACACCATTCGACTATCGGATGATCGGGCCGGACGATCCGGAGAATATCGAGAGAGCTTAAGCGGCATTCGCCATATCGGGCATGTTCCCGCTGCTGATCGACGATGGCCGGTCGGTCGTTCGAATCCACGACGATCATTGAGCATCTGCATGCTCACCATCCGGGACCGAACCGCTGGATCCCCGACGGCGAAGCCGGGCCGCAGAGTCCGTTTCCTCGACCGCTTCTTCGACCTCTACGTCATGGGCAACATGCAAAAATCCGGTGCTGGATACCTCCGCCCGGAAGGGTGCGGCGACCCATATGGGGTCGAACAAGGCTCGAGATGATTTGCACATCGCCTATGACTGGCTCGAAGCCAATCTGGGAGACGGGCCTTGGGCGGTCGGCGAACAATTCACGCATGGCCGACTGTGCTGCCGCACCGTCGCTATTCTATGCGGATTGGATCGAGGAGATCGGCCCGGCCCGGCCGAAGCTCGCGGCTTATCGGGCACGGCTGCTGGCGCATCCGATCGTCGCTCGGGCGGTCGACGAGGGGCGGCCCTATCGGCCATTCTTCCCGCTGGGAGCACCCGACCGCGACTAGCTAATAGGCAGGATGGGCCGGCCGGGCTTGCGTTTCGGGCGAGAATTGCGAGTGATGCGGCCCATGGCCCGCCCAGCGCACCTCCGCGACGATCAGGAGCAGGCTGATCATAGCGTCAGTCCATTAGAGCTGTTCTTCGACCTGGTGTTCGTCTTCGCGGTTACGCAGCTGTCGCACTATTTGCTGACCCATCATACGCCGGCAGGAGTGTTGCAAACCCTGGTCATGTTCCTCGCTGTCTGGTGGGCATGGATCTATACCGCCTGGGCAACCAACTGGCTCGATCCCGGCTGCGCCCCCGTTCGGCTGGTACTGATTGGCTCATGTTGCTCAGCCTGGTGATGTCCAGCGCGATCCCCGACGCGTTCGGTGATTATGGACTGGCTGTTTGCCCTATCCTATGTTGCCATCCAGGTCGGTCGAACGGCTTACACGGCCTGGGCAAGGGAAGGATTTCGCTGCGGCATCGTCAACGAACATGGCCAGGGCGATGCTCTACTTCATTGCGGCCGGAGTGTTGTGGATTGCCGGCGGCCTGGATCCCGATCCCATGCGGAGATTGCTATGGTGGGTAGCGGCTCTGGCCCTCGAATATGCCGGACCATCCACCCTCTTTTATGTCCCGGGCATAGGTCGGTCCAGCTTCGCGGATTGGAACATCAGCGGCGCGCATATGGCGGAGCGCTGCGGCCTGTTCATTATCATTGCTCTTGGCGAAGGCATCATTGTCACCGGTGCGACATTTGCCGAAATTCAGCCGTCCAAAGAGGCAATCCTCGCATTCCTCAGCGCATTCGTGGCCTCAGTCGCTATGTGGTGGATGTATTTCGATGTTGGGGCGCGCCGTGGGACCGAGCTTATCGAACATGACGGGCGGCCCGGGCTGATTGCGCGCCAAGCCTATACCTATGGCCATATCCCGATCATCGCCGGGATCATCGTGCTCGCCGTCGCGGACGAACAGGTGCTGACCCATCCGACCGGCCACCTGGAACCATTTTTCATTGCTGCACTCGTCGGCGGCGGCGCTGCTTTTCATCTGCGGCGCCGGGCTGTTCAAGCGCATGACCAACAGCCGAGGCTTCTGGCCGCTTTCCCATCTCGTCGGCCTTGGGCTGTTCGCCCTGCTCGGCCTGTGGGCGGTTGTTGCCCATCCGCGGCCACTGACTCTGCATCTGGCTGCGAGCGCCCTGTTTGTCATCGTTTCCGTGTGGGAATGGGGTTCCTTCCACGGCGGCTGGCGCGAACGGTGGGCCCATGTGGGTCAGAAGAGCAACTAGCGGACCAGGTCGAATGCGCCGAGGAAGGTTTCGGCAATCGCAATCCCCTCGAGCTTGGCATCGAGCTGGCGATATTCCTCGCCTTGGGTAGCCTGGAACCGTTCGAAAGCCTCGAACGATTCCCAATAATCGGCTGTCAGGTAAATGCCGTCGCCATCGCGCCACAACTCGGTCCGAATGAAGCCGGGCGCGGTTGCGAACAGCTTCGCCCAATCCCCGTCCGATTTGTAGGCAGCGACGAACCGCTGTTCCTGTTCCTCGGGAACTTCGAACTGCCACAGCCGGAGATGGGTCATGCGAACGCCCTCGCTACTTTCAGGGTCTGATAGGCTTCGATCACCTGGCCGAGCTTGCGTTCATGGCTGCGGTCGCCGCCATTGCGATCGGGGTGATAGCGGCGAACAAGTTCCGAATAGCGGCGGCGGAGCGCAGTGCGATCGGCATCATCGTTGAGCCCCATGACGCCAAGCGCGTGACGCTCGGCGGCAGTAAAGCGATCGACGGCCCGCCGCCGTGCTTCGGGCCGGAAACGGGCAGCGATGGCATCGAGCGGGTCGGCGAAGTCTCGCCACGCGGGCCCGCTGTCGGCGCCGACATGAGAGAATGCCCGGGTGGCTCGTTCCCATCCGGCGATCGGCGACTGCGCCGCCTCGATCTCCTCCGGAGCTCATGCCGTTGAAGAAATTGTAGCGCGCATTGTGCTCGCGAACATGCTCAAGGCACAGCCAGCGCCATGCGCCGGGCCCGTCGAAGTCGCCTGGCGTTAGCGGTGCGCGGAATTCACCCGGCTCGCGACAGCCGTGCGCCGAGCAGCGCGCATTCGCTCCCTCCACCCTTCCGTGCCATTTGGTCTGTCGTTCCGCCACTTGTTCCTCTCGCTCCAAACGCCTCTATATAGGAATGATGCCCGACGCTGCCACCGGACCTGTCGCCAGGGAAATGATCGACCGGCTGACTGCCGCGCTTTTACCCACCCGTCTCGATCTAGAGGACCAAAGTCACCAGCATATCGGTCACGCCGGGCACGATCCGCGCGGAGAAAGCCATTTCGCGCTTATCATCGAAAGCCCTGCTTTCGCCGGGCTGAACCGAGTCGAGCGCCAGCGCAAAATTCACGCCGCGCTCGGCGACCTGTTGCGCGAGCGCGTTCACGCGCTGACGATCCGCGCCCTGGCGCCTGGAGAATAGCCGATGGAAACGATCACTCCCGGTCACCCATGATCTTGGCGACTTCAAGGTTCGCCGGACGCTTCCCGGCCAAGGCCCGCACGATGGTCGGGCCGTTCATCTTCGTCGACCAGTTCGGCCCTGCGCGCTTGCCGCCGGGACGCGGCATGGACGTCCGGCCGCACCCGCACATCAACCTCGCCACTGTCACCTATTTGTTCGAAGGCGCGATCGAGCACCGCGACAGCATCGGCAGCCACCAGGTGATCGAGCCGGGCGCGATCAACCTGATGACCGCCGGGCGCGGCATCGTCCATTCGGAGCGCTCGCCGAGTGCGCGAGCGAGCGGACGGCCCCTCGCTCTACGGCATGCAGACCTGGCTGGCGCTTCCCGACGGCCAGGAGGAAATCGATCCGGCGTTCGAACATGTCGACGGCGCAGCGCTGCCGCTGGTCGAGGAGCGAGGGCGTGTCGGCGCGGGTGCTGATGGGGACGCTATGGGGCAAGACCGCCGGGGTCACCGAGCATAGCGAGACGATCTACGCCGATATCATCCTTGCTGGCGGCGCCAGCGTTCCAATCGACGCCGATGGCCGACGAGCGGGCGGTGATGGTGGTCGAAGGCGATGCGAGCCTCGACAATGACCGGCTCGAACCTTTCACCCTCTACATCCTCGCCCCGGGCCACAGCGATGACCATAAAGGCTGCAAGTCCGTCCCGGATCATGCTGCTGGGCGGTGAGGCCTTCGCTACCAAGCGGCACGTCTTCTGGAACTTCGTTTCATCTTCCCGCGACCGGATCAACCAGGCCAAGGAGGATTGGAAGGCTCGACGTTTCCCGCTGGTCCCGGGCGACGAGGAGGAATTCATCCCGCTGCCGGAAATACCGCTGACGGTCACCTATCCATGAGCGGCGAATTGCAGCAGCGGCGGGTACCGCTTTCGACCGGTATCACCATGAATGTGGCACTTGCGGGCCCGGCAAGACGCCCCGCCAGTCATCCTCGTCCACGGCTTTCCCGAATCGCATCGTACCTGGCGGGAGGTCGCCGTGCGACTTGGCGACCGCTTTCGCCTGATCATGCCCGACCTGCGCGGTTTCGGTCGAGACCGACCGGCCGCAGGATGTCACGGACTATGCGACCGATACGCTGATCGCCGACATTTTCGCATTGGCCGATGCGCTCGGCATCGACCGCTTCGCGCTGGTCGGCCACGATTGGGGCGGCGCGATTGCCTGGGCTGCGGCGCTGCGCGGCAATCCAAGGATCGAGCGGCTGGCGATCGTCAATTCGCCCCATCCGCTGATCTTCCAGAAAAGCCTGATCGAGGATGCAGGCACAGCGCGCCGCCTCCCAATATATTCGCGCATTCCGCAATCCCGGCATGGAGGCGGGAATTGAAGCGATGGGCTTCGACGACTTTCTTCGAAAAGAGCTTTTCCAAGCATGTCGACCTGGCCAGGATCTCGGCCGAGGAACGCCAGCGCTACATCGACGACTGGAGCCGGCCGGGCGCGCTTGACCGCGATGCTCAACTGGTATCGGGCGAGCCAGATCGTCGTTCCTACGCCCGGCGAGAACGCCCCGATGCCCGACCTGGGTCGAGCGCGGCGTTCCCAGGCTCAAGATCCCGGTCCGCGTCATCTGGGGACTGGAAGACAAGGCTCTGCTGCCGATCCAGCTCGAAGGCATTGGCGAGGTCGGCGACGATGTGGAGGTGTTTCCGCTGAACAGGCGTCGGCCATTTTGCGCCGTGGGAAGCGCCCGACCAGGTGGCTGATGCGCTGGCCCCCTTCCTAGCCGCGGCACTGAGCCGCTACAGGCCGCGACCATCATGACTCGCTCGATCTCGCGCTCCGCCGCCCGGCTCGCCGCCGTGCAGGCGCTCTACCAGCAGGAAATGGAAGGCACGCCGAGCCCGCGCGCCTGATCCACGAATTCCACCATCATCGGCTGGGCGCGACGATCGAGGGCGACACCTATGCCGAGGCGGAGATCAGCTTCTTCGACGACCTTGTATCCGGCGCGCTGGCTCGTCGCGAAGAGATCGACGCGCTGATCGCCGAACGGCTGGCCGAAGGCTGGAACCTCGAGCGGCTCGACAAGCCGATGAAGGCGATCCTACGCGTCGGCGCCTATGAGTTGATCGCCCGGCCCGACGTCCCCGTCGCCAGCGTCATCAGCGAATATGTCGACGTCGCCGACGCTTTCTACGACAAGCGCGAGAAGGGCTTCGTCAACGGCCTGCTCGACGCCATCGCCAAGGTCGCCCGACCCGCCGACTAGGGGCTTCCATCGATCCCGCGTCCCGGGTCTATAAGCAGAGCCATGAGCATCGACGAACTGGCCTTCATCGACCGGCTGCGCGCGTTGGCGACGCATCCTGCTGCGCGTGGGCTTGAAGATGATGTCGCGGTTGTCGGCGACCTGGTGCTGACCCACGACACGATCGCCGAAGGGGTACATTACCTGCCCGACGATCCGCCGGCCTCGGTCGGGTGGAAACTGGTCACGGTCAATCTCAGCGATCTCGCGGCCAAGGGCGCTGAGCCGGTCGCGGCACTGATGAGCGTGACGATCAGCGGTGACGGAGACTGGGAGGATCAATTCCTTTCGGGGGTTGCCGCTGCTTGTGAGGCCTATTCCCTGCCACTGGTTGGCGGAGACACGATTGCCCTTCCTTTATATGCTCCGCGCGTTTTCGGCCTGACCGCGATCGGCCGCGGCGGCAATCGCATTCCTTCGCGCGGCGGCGGAAGCCCGGGAGATGGGCTGTGGCTGGTGGGAACGCTGGGTGATGCGGCGGTCGGGTCTCGCTGCCCTGCTGGCGGATCCCAACGCGGAAGGCCCGTTGGTCGAAGCGTATCGCCGTCCAGTGCCGCAACTTGCCGCCGGGCGCGAACTTGCGGCGCAGGCCAGCGCGATGATGGATGTTTCGGACGGGCTATTGCTCGATGCTTCCCGGCTATGCGCCGCAAGCAACTGCGGCGCGCGAATCGACCTGGACAGCCTGCCTCTGTCCCGAGCCTTCATTGCCGAGCGGGGATCGGACCGAAGAGCCCGACTGTCTGCAGCAACCGGGGGCGACGATTATGCCTTGCTGGCGGCGCTTCCGGCCGATTTCGACCCCAGGTAAGTCTTTCTTTACCTTCCGGGACCATCCTTGCCCGGATCGGGACGCTCACCGACGGCAAGGGGCTGACCTTGTTCGACGCCACGGGCGATGTGCCGATGCCGGAGCAACTTGGCTATGAACATCACGCTTAGCGTACGCCAATGGGTCATCGCCTTGATCGGCCTGGCGTCGGGCATGGCGACCGCGCTGCTGCTTCACTAACCAACTGACATCAGGCGGGTTGCCTCCGCCTGAAACGCCGTTACACATTCCCCGGCTTATAACGGGCGCGACCGCCAACCGGTGGCGCAGCCTATTGGTCGAATAGGGGAATTTCACCGACATGAATCTGGTACTATATTGCGATTGCCTGCGGCGTCGTTGCGCTGCTTTACGGCATTCTCACCAGCCAGCAGGTGCTTCGCGCCTCCGCCGGCAACGCGCGAATGATGGAGGTCGCCGCGCGCGATCCAGGAAGGCGCCTCGGCCTACCTGCGCCGTCAATATACCGACGATCACCATCGTCGGCGTTGTCGTCGCGATCATCGTTTTCATCTTCCTCGGACCGCTTAGCGCCGGCGGATTTCGTCCTCGGCGCGATCCTGTCCGGCGCCGCCGGCTTCATCGGCATGAACATTTCGGTCCGAGCCAACGTCCGCACCGCCGAAGCCGCGCGCACGGGCCTGCAACAGGGCCTGACCATCGCCTTCCGCGCCGGCGCCATCACCGGCATGCTCGTTGCCGGCCTCGCGCTGCTCGCGATCGCCGGCTTCTTCTATTACCTGGTCGGCATCGCGGGCCATGGTGCCCAGCGACCGAATCGTCGTCGACAGCCTCGTCGCGCTTGCCTTCGGCGCCTCGCTGATCTCGATCTTCGCGCGTCTTGGCGGCGGCATCTTCACCAAGGCCGCCGACGTCGGCGCCGACCTGGTCGGCAAGGTCGAAGCCGGAATTCCCGAGGACGATCCCCGCAACCCGGCCGTCATCGCCGACAACGTCGGCGACAATGTCGGCGACTGCGCCGGCATGGCCGCCGACCTGTTCGAAACCTATGTCGTCACCGTCGGCGCACCATGGTGCTCACCGCGCTGCTGGTGAAGGGCGCGGGCGACGCTGCTGCTGCCCGTTGATGAGCCTGCCGCTGCTGATCGGCGGCGTGTGCATCATCACCTCGATCATCGGCACCTACTTCGTCCGCCTCGGCAAGGGCACGAGCATCATGGGCGCGATGTACAAGGGCTTCGGCGTGACCGCCGTACTTCGGCGGTCCCGGCGATCTGGTTCGCCACCAACTATGCGCTCGGCGACCTCAATGCCAGCCGATCACCGCACGGCGCGACTCAGCTTCACCGGCGATGAACCTTGTACTGGTGCATGCTTCTCGGCCTCGTCATCACCGGCCTGATCATCTGGATCACCGAATATTACACCGGCACCAACTATCGCCCGGTTCGATCGATCGCCAAGGCCTCCGAGACCGGCCACGGCACCAACGTCATCCAGGGCCTGGCGATCAGCCTGGAATCGACCGCCCTGCCGACGCTCGTGATCTGTCGCCGGCATCATCATCGCCTATGCAGCTGGCGGGCCTGATGGGCGATCGCCTTCGCGGCGACCGCGATGCTGGCGCTGGCCGGCATGGTCGTCGCGCTCGACGCCTATGGCCCGGTCACCGACAATGCCGGCGGTATTGCCGAAATGTCGGGCCTGGACGACGAGCGTCCGCGAAAAGACCGACGCGCTCGACGCGGTCGGCAACACCACCAAGGCCGTGACCAAGGGCTATGCGATCGGATCGGCCGGCCTTGCCGCGCTGGTGCTGTTCGCCGCCTACACGACCGACCTGCAGCGAGTTCTTCCCCGAAATCGGCGTACGTCAACGTCGACTTTCAGCCTGGAGAACCCGTACGTCATCGTCGGGCTGCTGCTCGGCGCGCTGCTGCCCTATCTGTTCGGCGCGATGGGCATGACCGCCGTCGGCCGCGCGGCAGGCGACGTGGTCGAGGACGTGCGCGAGCCAGTTCCGCGACAACCCCGGCATCATGGATGGCTCGTCGCGGCCCGACTATGCCCGCACCGTCGACCTGGTCACCAAGGCGGCGATCAAGGAGATGATCGTCCCCTCGCTGCTGCCGGTGCTCGCGCCGATCGTCGTCTACTTCGTGATCACGCGCCGTCGCCGGCCAAGCGCGCAGGGCTTTGCCGCGCTCGGCGCGCTGCTGCTTGGCGTGATCGTCGGCGGCCTGTTCGTCGCCATCTCGATGACCTCGGGCGGCGGCGCGTGGGACAATGCCAAGAAGTACATCGAAGACGGCAACCACGGCGGCAAGGGCTCGCGAAGCCCATAAGGCCGCGGTCACCGGCGACACGGTGGGCGATCCGTACAAGGATACGGCCGGCCCGGCGGTCAACCCGATGATCAAGATCACCAACATCGTCGCGCTGCTCCTGCTGGCGGCGCTGGCGGGACAGGCCGCGGGCTAAACCACCCGATGGCAAACTTGGGCGGGCGGAAGCTTCGGTTTCCGCCCGCCTTTTCATTGGCACGCTCTGCGGTTATGAGCCGCCAACTCAGTTAGAACATGAAAAGGATTTGAATGGCCAAGGAAGAACTTCTCGAGATGCGCGGACGGGTGGTCGAGCTGCTGCCCAATGCGATGTTCCGCGTCGAGCTGGAGAACGGCCATGAGATCCTCGGCCACACCGCAGGCAAGATGCGCAAGAACCGCATCCGCGTGCTGACCGGCGACGAAGTGCTGGTCGAACTGACGCCCTACGACCTGACCAAGGGTCGCATCACCTATCGCTTCATGCCTGGGCGCGGAGGCCCCGGCCCAGCCGCCTGATGAAGCTCGTCCTCGCCTCGGCGAGCCCGCGCCGCCTCGACCTGCTTGCCCGGATCGGCGTCACTCCCGATGCGATCGATCCCGCCCATATCGACGAAAGCGTGCCTGCGGGCGAGCTTCCGCGCGACCATGCGCTGCGCCTGGCCATCGAGAAGGCGGAGGCGGTCGAAGCGCGCCATCCCGACGCTTTGGTGCTGGCCGCCGACACCGTGGTGGCAGTCGGTCGGCGGATCCTGCCCAAGGTCGAGGATGAGGCGACTCTGCGCGACCTGCATGAAGCTGCTTTCCGGCCGCCGGCACCGGGTGCTGACCGGCGTCGCGCTGGCCATTCCGGGCGAAACGACCCGCATCCCGCCTCGTCGAGACGATGATCGCGATGAAGCGGCTGTCCGAAGAAGAAATCGATTTTTACGCCGTCGCATGGCGAATGGCACGGCAAGGCCGGCGGCTATGCGCTGCAAGGCTATGGCGAAGTTTATGTCCGCCACATTGCCGGCAGCTATTCCAACGTCGTCGGCCTGCCGCTGGCCGAAACACGGCACCTGCTTAAGTCGGCAGGCTATCCGCTTGCCTGAATGGCTCGATCGAGCGCGGGATCGGCGAGACCCGCGCCGCTCTGGTCGAGGACGGCCGGATCGTCGAAGCGCGGATTATGCGGGACGGGACGGTTCCCGCCGGGACGATCCTCGAAGCACAACTTAAGAGCGTTGGACGCAACGCGATCGCGCTGGCCGACACCGGTGAATATTTGCTGCCCAAGGGCGCCCCGGGCGTAACCCAGGGTGCGAAATTGAGGATCGAAGTCACGCGCGAGGACCTCGGCGGCGCCGAATCCTGGAAACGGCCCCTTGCCCGCATCACCCAGGAGCCGCCACGGGAGGCGACCCCGCTTCAAGGCCGCGAGGCTCCTTCCACAAAGGAACTCGATGCCGCCGGCTGGCTGGACTTGCTCGACGAAGCGCGAAGCGGGATGATCGACTTCCCTGGCGGCGGCTTGCGCATTTCGCTGACCCCGGCGATGACCCTGATCGACGTCGATGGCCAGCTTTCGCCCAAGCGAACTCGCGATTGCCGGGGCAAGGGCAGCGGCCGAGGCGATCAGACGTCATGGCGTCGGCGGCTCGATCGGGATCGATCTGCCAACTGTCGAAGGAAAGGCCGCCCGCCAGGCGGCGGCAGACGCGGTCGATGAGGTGCTGCCCAAACCGTTCGAGCGGACGTCGGTCAACGGGTTCGGTTTTCTACAAATCGTTCGGCCGCGAACCCATGCCTCGCTGTTCGAGCTGGCCGCTGACCGCGCATCGTTCGAGGCCCGAGCGCTGCTTCGCGCCGCCGGCGCGCGAAGTCGGTGCAATTCGCCTCGCAGCACATCCGGCCGTGATTGCCGTACTCAATCGCAAGCCGGACTGGTTGGACCAGCTCTCCCGCCGCACCGGTGGCCTCGTTACCTTGCGCAACGACCCGACGCTCGCCATGTCAGGGGGACATGCCGAACACGCCTAAACCCTGCCCGCTCTGCGGCAAGCCGCCATCCCCTGAACACACCCCCTTCTGCAGCCGCGGCTGCAAGGATCGAGACCTGCTCAAATGGCTCGGCGAAGGCTACCGCATCGCTGGTCCGCCAGCGGATCAGGACGGGCTGGACAGCGACGAGGGCGACCGCTAGGGACGCCTTCGCTCGCGGCGCCGACCGGCGCTTCATGTGGGCCCAGGTAGCTCAGTTGGTAGAGCATGCGACTGAAAATCGCAGTGTCGGTGGTTCGATCCCGCCCCTGGGCACCATTTGCAGCCGCGAGTTGCCTTCTATCCTGGCAAATTAGCCTTCGGCCATTCGGTCGAGCTTTTCACGGTCGACGATGCGGTACGATTGACGACCGGTAAGCTGGATCACCTGAGCCGCTTTCAGCGCACTGATTTCGCGGCTCACCGTTTCGACCCTGAGCCCGAGATAATCCGCGATATCGGCGCGCGACATTTGGAAGCCGATGTTCCCGTCGTCGCGCTTCGAATGGCAGCGACCGGCTAGCATCAGCAGGAACGAGGCGAGCCGCTCCGTCGCTGTCTTCCGGCCCAGCAGCACCAGCTGCTGGCGTGCAGCGGCGAGCTCATGCGCGGCCACGGCGTAGAGCCTGCGCTCAAGCGCGGGATGATCGGCGACAAACGCGTCAAACTGACGACGCGGGAACCGGCAAAGAGTGGACGGCGCAACCGCCTCGGCGGTGAACGCATGTTCCTCTTCCAGCGTAATTCCCAGAAAATCGCCGGGAAACAGGAAACCGGCTATCTGCCGACGACCGTCTGGCAGCAGTTTCGACAGCCGAAGCAGGCCGGACGTGAGGCTATATACACTTGCGGCTTGATCGGCTTCGAACACCACGGTCTGCCCGCTGTCGTAGTGCACTGCCGGTCCATCTTGCTTGAATTCTCGGAGCGCAGCGGAATCCAGCACGCCGCACACGGCAAGCTCGCGGACTGCGCAGTCGAAGCACGGATGGCTCGGTTCAAGACTTGGAAGGGAAATCGCGCTGGTTGCCATGCCTTTGCCGGTCCTTCGATCAACTTGCCGGACGTGAGGCAGATCAAGGAATGGTTCCGCGCCCGGTGACACAAGCACCTACATGGCAACCAATGCGACCTATAAGCCGCAATTCTACGTAGTCGGGCTCGGCGTGGCAGAGGCCGCGGCTGCCTATGCGCTTATCCGGTCGATCGCCCCTGAAATCGGTTGCGACGAGTGGCTCGAATATGTCCGGCGCCGCTGCCGGATGGGCGGGCTTATCGGCCTGTACGGCGAAAATGGCGCCCTTGTTGGCCTTGCCAGCTATCGGTTCGGCGAACGGCTCCGCCATGGAAAGGTGCTCGCCCTCGATGATTTCGTAACTTTTGAGCTGAGCCGGGCCGCGCCGGGTCGTGCGGCATTGATGGCGGCGGCCGAGGAGCGGGCCCGGCTTTTGGGATGCACGGGAATCGAAGTTCGGACCAGCGCACGCGGCATTGCCGACGCCGGCTGTGACAAGGCTGCCGGCTGGCTTGCGCTGGGCCTGGCGCTTGAATCGGTAATATTCGTCAAGCCGCTGTGAAGGCTGAGACAGGCACTGCGGGTTCCCGGACCCAAGCCCGGGAACCTCGCTGACTTTAGAAGCGCATGCCGATGCCAATGCCGGCGACAATCGGGTCGATACTGACATTGACCCGATTGACCAGGTTTCCGGTGGTCAGCTTCGCCTTGGTGTCGATGTCGATATATTTGATATCGAAGTTGAGGAATATGCGCGGAGCGATGTCGACGTCGACGCCCGCCTGGACAGCATATCCGAAGCTGTCGTCAAGGTTGACCTTTGTGTTACCGATTGCGTCCTCAAGCCCGTCGCTGGCATCCTCACTGTAGAAGTGGGTGTAGTTAAGTCCAACGCCCACATAGGGGCGAACCTTCGCCTTAGGCATGAAGTGGTATTGCAGCGTCAGCGTGGGCGGCAGCACCCAGGTGTTGGCGAGCTTGCCGATCGGATCGAGCCCGCCCTTGCCCTTGATGTCATGCTTGGTCGTTGCGGCGATCAGCTCGAGCCCGATGTGATCCGTTACGAAATAAGTAAAGTCGACCTCTGGCGCGAACGAGTCCGACACCGACACGCCGTCGTCCGGGAAAGCGGGTTTTATTCCACCGGAGCTTTCGGTTGGACTGACGAGGATTGCGCGAGCGCGGACGAGGACATCGCCTGCTTCCGCCTGGGCGGGTGAAGCGACGGCAGTCACGGACAAGGCCGCCACTAGCGGGAAAAGCAGTTTCATTTGATGAGCCCCTTTTATGCTGATGCGCAGCGCATAGACGGCGTGGGGCATTCGCTCCTTGATCCAGCGCATTTTTTGCCGAAATTGGCGAAGGCTCAAATCGCTGGATGACCCGTCAAACGACGATCCTGGCCTTTCGATGCTCCGCGCAGGCGAAGACGGCGTGACAGCCGGTCGGTTGATCGGTTGGCTCTTTGGGAACGTCGCGGCCCCCATAACAAATGGCTTCGTGCGGCTCCGGAATGACCGCGCCGTACGCCATTCCCGCGAGCGACAGGCTGGCGAGCAAGCCCAATGAGGCAGCGATCGATGTCATATCGCGCTGCTAAATTGTCGCGCGGAGGGTTGGCGGTGATTGTCGAACATGGATGCAATCGCGCGGGCGTAGGGCCGACCATAGTCGGGCAGCCGCAGCCGCCCATGTTCGATCGTAGCCAGGCCGCGCTCCATGAATGGATGCAACTTGTGCAGTAGCTCCTGATCCAGCCGGCCACCGGTATCCGCCTTGCCACAGCACAGCAGCTGTTCGATGATTTGCCCGCGCCTCCGATCCTCGTCGGTCCGCACAATGCCCTGCTCTGCCGGCAACAGGCCCGATGACACGCGAACCTTGTATCGCCCCGCATTCTTTTCGTTCTGGATAATCAGATGCGGGAACTGACTGATGGCGCTTGCGCCAATGCCGATTACCACGTCGGCCTGGTCGTCGGTGAAGCCCTGGAAGTTGCGCCTCAGCGTTCCTTCTTCGGCGGCGATGGCAAGCGGATCTTCCGGCAGCGCGTAATGGTCGAAACCGATCGGCTCATACCCCGCCTCAACGAGCAGCCGATGGCCGAGCTCTGCCTCATAGAATTGCTGCTCGGCATCCGGCAGAGCGCTGCCATCGATTTGCCGCTGACGCGGAATGAGGTGCGGGACGTGGGCATATCCGAACAGCGCGATCCGTTCTGGTCGAAGCCTGATCGCTTCGATCAAGGTTCGTTCCAACTCCTCCGCGCCCTGGTGCGGCAGGCCGTACATCAGGTCGAAATTGAGTGACCGCACGCCGGCCTGGCGCAGCTTCTCGACGCAATGTCTCGATGAGACTTAGCGGCTGCACTCGGCCGATCGCCTGCTGGACCATGGGCTCAAGCGTCTGCACGCCGAGACTTGCCCGTTCGATCCCGACAACTGCTATGGCCTTGTACCAGCTTTCACTCATCGAACGAGGGTCGAGTTCGATCGACAGCGTGGCGTCGTTCGCGGCAAAGACCCACCGGAGCGTGTCGAGCAATGCGGTAAATCGCTCCGGTGGAATTGCATTGGGGCTGCCACCACCAAATGCGATCCGCTTTACCCTGCCGCGTCCGTCGAGGCGGGCTGCTACCAGATCCATCTCGGATTCGAGCGTTTCAAGATAGGATGTCAGTCGCTGCGTGCGATTGGCAGCGCCGGTATTGCAGCCGCAGTACCAGCAAATCTCGTGGCAATAGGGGATGTGTACATAGAGCGAGATCGGCTCGTCCGCTCGAACATCCGCCAGCGCCTGCTCCATCTCGGCGCGCCCGACACCCTTATGGAACTCCGCGGCGGTCGGATAGCTGGTGTAGCGCGGCACGGGAGTCGCCAGCAACTCGGGATAGTAGGTCCACCCGGTCATACGTCTTCGTCCTCGATCAAGATCCGGGCGGCGGCACCGTCCATGTCGTCGAACTGGCCGGAGCGCATTGCCCAGAAGAACGCGGCAAGGCCGGCGAGGCCGAGCAGGAGCGCGATCGGGATAAGGTAGGTGAGGCCGCTCATCGTGCCGCATTCCTCAACCGTAGGGCATTAGCGACGACGATCAGTGACGAGCTCGACATGGCCAGCGCCGCGATCAGCGGAGTGACCAGGCCGGCAAAGGCGAGCGGAACGGCAATGGCGTTGTAGCCGATGGCGATCGCGAAGTTTTGGCGGACGACCCGCATCGTCCGGCGCGCGGCAGCGACCGCCTTGGCCACCGGCAGCAGGCTATCGCCAAGAAAGACTGCATCGGCAGCATTCTGGCCAACGTCGCTGGCAGAACCCGGCGCCATCGACACATGGCCGGCAGCAAGGGCCGGTCCATCGTTGAGGCCGTCACCGATCATCAGCACCTTGCGGCCGGCGGTCTGAAGCCTGGCGATGAGGTCGAGCTTATCCTGCGGCCGCATTCCGGTCTGCGCGGTCAGGCCCATGCCGCGGATTGCGGCGGCGACCGAAGGTCCGCTGTCGCCGCTGGCCACCGAGCATTCGATGCCGAGGTCACGCAGGCGAGAAATGGTCTCGCTTGCGTCGGGTCGCAGTCGATCTTCGAAGCGGAGCTTCGTCGGCGTTCCGGTTCCCCTGACGAAGAAGGTGGCCAGTCCGTCGTTGCCTGGCCCGCGCGCCAGCGAGACCGGTTCGCCGCAATAGGTAGCGGAGAGGCCGAACCCGGGCTCTTCATGAACCTCGGAAAGTTGGGCCGGAACGACGGCATTCGCCTCCATTGCCCGTCGAAGCGCCTCGGCGAGCGGGTGGCGGCTCGACCGTGCAAGCGCGAGTGCAATGGCTTGATCGTCGGCCGGCAGGGCCGAAGGATTGACCAGCTCGGGCCGGCCGAGCGTCAGCGTTCCAGTCTTGTCGAACAGTGCGCGGTCGACCTCGGACAGCCTTTCGAGCGCGGAGCCGTCCTTGACCAGCACCCCGGCCCGCATGAGCGAACCGGCGGCGACAATTTGCGCGGTGGGCACTGCGAGGCCAAGTGCGCAGGGGCAGGTGATGATCAGCACCGCAGCAGCGATCAGTAGCGCCTGGTGCCAACCCGCCCCAAGCAGCAACCATGTGACAAATGACGCCGCAGCCAGTGTATGGACTGCAGGCGCATACAGCCGCGCGGCGCGGTCGGCGATCCGGACATAGCGCGAGCGGCCCTGCCCCGCTTCATCCATCAACCGTGCGATCTCGGCGATGCTGCTGTCCTTCCCCGCCGCCGTCACTCGAACCGTGAGCGGCGCGGACAGGTTTAATGTCCCGGCATGCACCGTCCCGCCCGTTTCGATCGGACGGGGCGCGCTTTCTCCAGTCAGGAGCGACAGGTCGAGGCTGCTTGAGCCGGTTTCGACTATCCCGTCGGCGGCAAGTCGCTCACCGGCAGCGATGATCATGCGCATTCCCGAACGAAGCTCTTCGGCTCGGACCCAGGAGGTGGCGCCATCTTCGCCGATCACCAGCGCGCCCGACGCCGACTGCTTGAGTAGCGCCGCCACTCCATCCCGCGCGCGGTCGCGCATGACACTGTCGAGCACTCGCCCGACCAGCAGGAAGAACAGCAGCATGACCGCGCCGTCGAAATAGGCGTGAGGGCCTCCGGTCAGCGCCTCGAACAGGCTGAGCGCAGTGACCAGCAGCACGCCGATCGAAATCGGCACGTCCATGTTTGTCCGGCCGTGCTTGAGCGCCCCCCACGCCGAGCGGAAGAACGGCTGGCCCGAATAGGCGACCGTCGGGATGGCGATCATCCCGGAAAGAAGATGAAACAGGTCGCGAGTCCCGCCCTCGGCGCCGGACCAGACCGATACCGAAAGCAGCATGATGTTCATCGCTGCGAAACCGGCAACGGCGGTGGCGCGAAGCAGCGCACGGCTTTCGCCATCCTGCCGGCCCATAGCGGAGTCGGACAGCGGCTGGGCGACGAAGCCAATCTGCTCAAGCGCGGCGATTAGCTCTGGTATTTCCAACGTCTGCGCATGGGCTACCGACAGCTGCCTGGCCGTCAGGTTCAGCCGCGCCGACACCACTCCGGGCAGCGCATCCAGGCCGCGTTCGATCTTGGCCATGCAACCGGCGCAATGAGCTCCTGGCACCGCGAAAATTGTGCGCACCAGCGGTTCGCCAGCGACTGGGGATAGCGCCGTCACGACACAAGCTCGATCAGCCGGGCTTCGTCCCGCCCGCGCCGGACCAGCAAGTGAATCGCCCAGCGGCCAGGCGGAAGCGTTTCGGTCGAACGCTGGCCGTCTCCGAAGGTAAGCGGAACGTCCGCTGCCCGCCCAAGCGGATGACGTGCAAAGCCGCTGACCCTGGCACCGTCGACGTTGACCGAGACCAGAATCCGGCGCTGTGCGTCAAGAGTCGGCTTGATCTCCCAGCCGAGGCGATCCTGTTTTCGAGCCGCTTCAAGCCACCCGTTGTAATGCTGGCTGGCGACATAGCTGTTTTCGACCACCACCCCGCCAAAAGTTCGAGTCGCGAACATTGCCATCGTCACATTGACTGCGATGACCACGCCGAAGAAGCCGACGATAATCGCGGTGAAGTGCCATCCGGTGAAGCGCCTCGTCACGTCCTGCCTCGCTCTTAGTGCGGCCGCTCGAACACGGCCTCGGTGCTGTCGCCCTCCTGGCCGTCAACCGACCGGACGGAGAAAGCAAAATCTTGGCGCGTTTCTCCACCGCCGGGGGCAGCAACGAAAATAGGTAGTTTTGCGAGGGCGTCGGGCGGCACGGTCGCGCGAATGTTTCTCGCCGCCGTCTCGCGACTTCCGCTTTCTCCCCACATCACGGCGTCAGGAAGCCCCTGCAGGCTGACGATCATTTCGCGCGGCCGAGCTTCCATATTCCGCAACTTGACCGTGAAATTGTTGCGCACATGACCGTCGGAAAGCTGCACCCAGGCCGGATTGCGCTGATGCTGGGCACTGATGTCGAGCCTCGTGCGGTCGGCGAGTACGACCAGCATCGTCAGTCCAATCGACGACCACAGCGCGAAATAGGCCAATGTTCGCGGGTGAAGCACGGTCTTCAGGATTGGCTTCGGCGTACCGCCCTCCGCCTCCACCTTGCAGTCTTCCAGCGTCGCATAATCGATCAGCCCGCGGGGCTTGCCGATCTTGCCCATCACGGCGTCGCACGCATCGATGCACAGTGCGCAGGTGATGCATCCGATCTGCGGTCCGTTGCGAATGTCGATTCCGGTCGGGCAGACGGCGACGCAGGCGTCGCAGTCGATGCAGTCGCCCAAGGCCAATGGTGCGGCCTTATTGGTCCGACGCCCCTGCCGCGCGGCTCGCCGCGCCAGTCCTTGTAGGTGACGATCAACGATCTTTCGTCGAGCATCGCCGTCTGGATGCGCGGCCAAGGGCACATGTAGATGCACACCTGCTCGCGCATGAAGCCGCCGAAGACGAAGGTCGTGGCGGTGAGCAGCGCAACCGTCGCGTAGGCGACGCCGGACGCCTCGCCGGCAACAGAATCTTCCCGCCAGTGTCGGCGCATCGGCGAAATAGAAGATCCAGGCGCCGCCGGTCAGGAGCGATACAAGCAGGAAGATCGCATATTTGGCGGTGCGCCGGCGCCAGCTTTCCGGCCGACCATGGCGCCTGGGCAAGCCTTACCTGCGCGTTGCGATCGCCATCGATGAACCGTTCGATGTGCTGGAACAGGTCGGTCCACACGGTCTGCGGGCATGCATAGCCGCACCATGCTCGACCGACGCACTGACGTAACCAGGAACAGGCCGATCCCGGCCATGATCAGCAGGCCGGCCACAAAGTAGAATTCGTGCGGCCAGATCTCGATCGGTCCGAACATGAGAAACGGCGATGGGCGAGATCGACCAGCACCGCCTGATCGGGGGCATAGGGGCCGCGATCCCAGCGCACCCAAGGCGTCACGTAATAAATGGTCAGAGTGACCGCCATGACCAGCCACTTCAAGCGGCGGAATCGACCGTCGACCGCCTTGGGAAAGACGGGCTGCCGCTTGGCATAGAGGCTCGTCGCCTCGGTGGCCGAAAGGTCATTCATCTCGCTCAATCGCAGATTCATCAGGCTGGCGAAATCGGTCCAGCCTATTTCCCAGTCTCGGCGGTCTGCACTGTTTGGCGCTCTCCGCCACCTAGGGAATGCACGTAGGCGGCGAGCATCTTGACGGTCGCGGGATCGAGCTTCTCGCCCCATCGCGGCATGACCCCGAACCGGGCGTTGTTGATCGATGTGCGAACGCTGTCTTCATCGCCGCCGTAGAGCCAGATCGCGTCGGTCAGGTTGGGCGCGCCGAACGCGCGGTTGCCCTTGGCGTCAGCGCCGTGACAGGCGGCGCAGTTGTCTGGAACAGGGCGGCGCCGCGCTTGGCCGACGCGTCGAGCGGCCGCTGCCTGCTGATCGTCCGCACATAAGCCGTCAGGTCGTCGATTTCCGCTGCCGGGAGCAGGCCGTCGCGGCCGAACGCCGGCATCTGCGACGTCCGCGTCTGATCATGACCCGGGTTCCGGATGCCATGTTCGATTGTGTAGTGGATGGCGTTGATGTCGCCGCCCCATAGCCAATCGTCGTCGTTGAGGTTGGGGTAGCCTTTCGAACCCGCCGCGCCAGAGCCATGGCACTGGACGCAGTTGACGCGGAAGGCGGCCCGACCGCCCTCAACGGCCGCCTGCATCAGTTCGGGCTTGCTCTCAATTTCGCCCGATCGGGGGCCGCGGCGATCGCGCGCATGATCGGGGCGCGCCTGGCGTTTTCGACGGCAAGCTGCTCTTCGAGCTGGCCGCGGCTCGACCAGTTGAGCGCCCCGGCGGTCGCCTTGCTGACCAGCGGCCAGGCCGGATAGAAAATCGTATAGGCGATCGCCCAGATGATCGTCGCGTAGAAGGTCCACAGCCACCAGCGCGGCAGCGGCGTATTCGAGCTCCTCGATGCCGTCCCATTCATGGCCGACGGTCTCGGTCCCGGTCGGCTGGTCGATTCGCTTCTTTTCGTCAGCCATGGTCGGGGTCCTTGAAGATCATGGTTGCGGCGTCGCGGTTGCGCTGGCGATTGCGCGGCAGGAAGGCCCAGCCGACGAGCACCAGGAAGATCACGGCCATGACGACCAGTCCCCAGCTGTCGGCGAGATGGCGAAGCGCGTTCGTAGCTCACCGCACCTGCTCCTGCGGCTGCGGCCGATTTGAAATCGACCTGCGTGCCGAGCATCTGCAGATAGGCGACCAGCGCATCCATTTCGGTGATGCGCGACGGGTCGCCGTCGAAGTCGCGCGCCTGCGCCTTGGGATAGCGCTTCACAAGGTCGGCAGAGTCGGCATTGGGATCGGCCTGGGCAACGAGATCCTCATTTGCCTTGGCGATCGACTGCTTGCTGTACGGCACGCCGGTCACGGGACAGCGCCCGCAAATGCGCGCTCATGTCGCCGGTCGTCAGGTCGCGCTCGGCCAGGAAGCTGTAGCGGGCATGATCGATTCCGGCACCACCGAACGCGGATCCTTCAGGTGCTGCACGTGCCATTCGTCGGAATAGCGACCGCCGACGCGCGCAAGGTCCGGCCCGGTGCGCTTCGAGCCCCACTGGAACGGGTGATCGTACATGCTTTCGGCAGCCAGGCTGTAGTGGCCGTAGCGCTCGATCTCGTCGCGGAACGGGCGGATCATCTGGCTGTGGCAGGTGTAGCAGCCCTCGCGGACGTAGATGTTGCGGCCGGCCAGTTCGAGCGGCGTATAGGGCCGCACGCCCTCGACCTTCTCGATCGTGATGTCGATCCAGAACAGCGGCGCGATCTCGACGATCCCGCCGACCGTGACCACCAGCAGCGACAGCACTGCAAGCAGGGTGACGTTGCGTTCGATCCGTCCGTGATTGAAAATCTTGCTTGCCATGACTTGTCCTACTCAGCCGCCGCCACTGCAGCTTCGGGCTGCCGCCGGCACGGCGGTTCCGGCCTGATGCACGCGCGACCTGCGGCAGCGGGCGGTCGGCCTCGGGGTTGTAGGTGGCGTCGTTGCAGCGGCTTTTCGTCGCGCTGAGCTTGCCGCGGATGGTCTGGGCGACGTTCCAGACCATGATCAGCGAAGCCGCTGAGGTAGAGCAGCCCGCCGGCGGCGCGGATCAGGTACATCGGGCTGCATTGCCGCGACGACTTCGGCGAACGAGTAGACCAGGTAGCCGTCGGCCCCATATTCGCGCCACATCAGTCCCTGCATGATGCCGGCGACCCACATCGACGACGGCGTAGAGGACGATCCCCAGCGTCGCGAGCCAGAAGTGCCAGTTGACCATGCGCAGCGAATAGAGCCGCGCTCGGCTCCACAGGCGCGGCACCAGGTAATAGACGCAGCAAAGGTGATCATGCCGTTCCAGCCGAGCGCGCCGGAATGGACATGGCCGATGGTCCAGTCGGTATAGTGCGACAGCGAGTTGACCGCCTTGATCGACAGCATCGGCCCTTCGAACGTGCTCATTCCGTAGAAGGCGAGCGCCATGACCATCATGCGGATGATCGGATCGGTGCGGACCTTGTCCCACGCGCCGTTGAGCGTCATCAGCCCGTTGATCATGCCGCCCCAGCTCGGCATCCACAGCATGATCGAGAAGACCATGCCGAGCGTCTGCGCCCAGTCGGGCAGCGCGGTGTAGTGGAGGTGGTGCGGGCCGGCCCAGATGTAGAGGAAGATCAGCGACCAGAAGTGGATGATCGACAGGCGATAGCTGTAGATCGGCCGCTCGGCCTGCTTGGGCACGAAGTAGTACATCATCGCCAGGAAGCCGGCGGTGAGGAAGAAGCCGACCGCGTTGTGGCCGTACCACCACTGCGTCAGCGCATCCTGCACGCCGGCGAACAGCGAATAGCTCTTCGATCCGACCAGGCTGACCGGGATGCTGAGATTGTTCACCACGTGCAGCATCGCGACGGTGATGATGAAGCTGAGGTAGAACCAGTTGGCGACGTAGATGTGCGGCTCTCGGCGCTTGACGATCGTGCCGACGAACACCGCGGCGTAGGACAGCCAGACGACCGTCAGCCACAAGTCGACATACCATTCCGGCTCGGCATATTCGCGCGATTCGGTGACCCCGAGCAGGTAGCCGGTGGCCGCGAGCACGATGAACAGCTGGTAGCCCCAGAAGACGAAGCGGGCGAGCTTCGGGAACGCCAGCCGCGCGCGGCAGGTGCGCTGGACGACATAGAAGCTGGTGGCGATCAGCGCATTGCCGCCGAAGGCGAAGATGACCGCCGAGGTGTGCAGCGGCCGCAGCCGCCCGAAGCTGGTGTACTCGAGCCCGAGGTTGAGCGCCGGGAAGGCCAGCTGCAGCGCGATGTACAGGCCCGCGACAAAGCCCGCGACGCCCCAGAACATGGTGGCGATCACGCCCCAGCGGACCGGATCGTCGTCATAGCGGCTGTGATCGACAACGACGCTCGGTACGCCGGTCGCAAAGGCGCCATAATCCGCATTGCGAAGCGTGACGATCAGCATCGCAAAAGCGGCTGCGGCGACAATCGCGAGATGGACCGAAAAGCCGAAATCGGCAGAAGCGGCGATCGTCAACACTGCAATAAGGCCGATGAGCAGCCAGCCGCCGCTTTTCAGTAGCACGTCGTCCATGGTCTGCCCCAGAATCCCACTGCAATTTGGTCGGGGCTCGGCTTAGTCGCGCGGCGACGCAGCACGCTTTACGCAAATTTACGTATGCGATCGAATTGGCGATGCATTGCTGATCCACGATCGCCCGATAGTTCTCGACCATGGCTTGTTCGGCTTGCTATCGACAGGCCATGACCGCATCCGCCGAGAAACAGCAGAAACTCGACAAATTTGCCGGTCTGTTATTGATCGTGGCCGCGGCCGGAGCGCTGCTCGCCGCCAACGGGCCGTTTGCTTCAGCTTATCATGACCTGCTCCACCTGAAGCTGGGACCGGCAATGCCGCGCCTCGGCCAAATGAGCCTGCATGAATGGATAGCCGACGGGCTGATGGCGATCTTCTTCCTGATGGTGGGGCTGGAGGTGAAGCGCGAATGGTATGAGGGCCGGCTGTCGACCCCGGCTGAGCGACGGTTGCCAATCCTCGCAGCAATCGCGGGCATGGCCTTACCGGCGTTGATCTATGTGGCGGTGATCGGCGGAAACCCCGCATTGATCCGTGGCTGGGCAATCCCCGCGGCGACCGACATCGCCTTCGCCGTCGGCGTGCTGGCTATTCTTGGCCGCCACGCCCCTGCCTCGATCAAGCTGCTGCTCGTGACGATCGCCATTGTTGACGACATCGGCGCCGTGCTGATCATCGCCTTGTTCTACACGAGCAGCCTCAATGTCATTGCGCTGGGCGGTGCGCTGCTGGTTACGGGCGGCATGGCCGCGCTTGGCCAGTTTGGCGTGCGCCGGCTGTGGCCGTTCATGATCGGTTTCGCGCTGCTGTGGCTGCTGGTTCTGGCAAGCGGGATTCACGCCACCATTTCCGGCGTGCTTGCGGCACTGACAATCCCCCTTGGTAAGGGCGAACAAGCCTCCCCGCTCAAACGACTGGAACATAAAATCCATCCCTGGGTGATGTTCGGAGTCGTGCCGATCTTCGGTTTTGCTTCCGCCGGGGTGACGCTGGCCGGCGGATTGGGGTCGCTGGCCCAGCCGCTGCCACTGGCCATTCTGGCCGGCCTCTTTCTCGGCAAGCAGCTGGGGATCTTTGGCGCCATCTGGATCGCGGTGCGCTCAGGACTGGCCGTTCGGCCGGAAGCGACCAGCTGGAGCCAACTTTATGGAGCAGCGATGCTGTGCGGGATCGGCTTCACGATGAGCCTGTTCATCGACGCGCTCGCATTCACGGACGATGTGGCGCTGATCGACGCGGCCAAGCTGGGAATACTTGCCGGATCGCTCCTTTCGGCAATCGTGGGGTACAGCATCCTTCGCCTGTCACGGCCGGTCCCCTGCGACGCAGAGGATGACGAGGAGGCAAGCGAGTTGTTCGCCGCCGACCAGCCCGACTAGCAGTAGGCCCCGAACCGCGACCTAAAGCTTCTCGGTCAGCTCCGGCACGATCTTGAACAGGTCGCCGACCAGGCCGATGTCGGCGACCTGGAAGATCGGCGCTTCCTCGTCCTTGTTGATGGCGATGATGGTCTTTGAATCCTTCATGCCGGCAAGGTGCTGGATCGCGCCGGAAATGCCGATCGCGATATAGACTTCCGGGGCGACGATCTTGCCGGTCTGGCCGACCTGGTAGTCGTTGGGCGCATAGCCGGCATCGACCGCGGCGCGGCTGGCGCCGACCGCGGCGCCGAGCTTGTCGGCCAGCGGGTCGAGCAGGCCGTGGAACTGGTCGTTCGAGCCGAAGCGCGCGGCCGCCCGAGACGATCACCTTGGCGCTGGTCAGTTCGGGCCGCTCCGACTTCGAGAGCTCGGCGCCGACGAAGCTCGACTTGCCCGAAGCGCTGCCGGCATCGACCGCCTCGATCGCGCCCGAGCCGCCGCTCGTCGCCGCCTTCTCGAAGGCGGTGCCGCGGACGGTGATGACCTTCTTGGCGTCCTTCGACCGGACGGTGGCGATGGCGTTGCCGGCGTAGATCGGGCGGGTGAAGGTGTCCTCGCCCTCGACCGAGAGAATGTCGGAGATCTGCATCACGTCGAGCAGCGCGGCGACGCGCGGCGCGATGTTCTTGCCGGTGGTGGTGGCGGGCGCGAGGAAGGCGTCGTGGCTTGCCATCAGCGCGGCGGCGATCGGCGCGACGTCTTCGGCCAGCTGATGCTCGAGATGCGCGCTGTCGGCGACGTGGACCTTGCCGACGCCGGCGATCTTCGCCGCCGCATCGGCGACCGCGCCGACGCCCGATCCCGCGACCAGCAGATGGACTTCGCCGAGCTTCGAGGCGGCGGTCACCGCGGCGAGGGTCGCGTCCTTGACCTGCTTGCCGTCATGTTCGACCAGAACCAGAGTCTTCATTTGGCCACTCCCAGTGCCTTCAGCTTCGCCACCAGCTCATCGACCGAGCCGACCTTGATTCCCGCGCTGCCGCTTGGCGGGCTCGACGACCTTGAGCGTTTCCAGCCGCGGCGCGACGTCGACGCCGATAATCGCCCGGCGACTTGGTCGCGAGCGGCTTCGACTTGGCCTTCATGATGTTCGGGCAGCGAGGCGTAGCGCGGCTCGTTGAGGCGAAGATCGGTGGTGACCACCGCAGGGGTCGAAAGCTTCACCGTCTCAAGCCCGCCGTCGACTTCGCGGGTGACGTTGAGGTCGCCGCCGGCGACCTCGACCTTCGACGCGAAGGTGCCCTGCGGCCAGCCGAGCAGCGCGGCCAGCATCTGGCCGGTCTGGTTGCTGTCGTCGTCGATCGCCTGCTTGCCGAGGATGATCAGGCCCGGCTGCTCTTCGTCGGCGATCGCCCTTCAGGATCTTGGCGACGGCCAGCGGCTCGACCTCTTCGTCGGTCTGGACCAGGATCGCGCGGTCGGCGCCCATCGCCAGCGCGGTGCGCAGCGTTTCCTGGGCCTTGGCCGGGCCGATCGAGACGGCGACGATCTCGGTCGCCGCGCCCTTTTCCTTGAGGCGGATCGCTTCTTCGACCGCGATCTCGTCGAACGGATTCATCGACATTTTGACGTTGGCGAGATCGACGCCCGAGCCATCCATCTTGACCCGCGGCTTGACGTTGTAATCGATCACTCGCTTGACGGCGACGAGTAGCTTCATCGGTTTGAACCCCTTGAATTAAGCGACTTCGCGGACCTGCTCGACGATCTTCTTCGCGGCATCGCCGAGGTCGTTGGCGGCGACGATCGGCAGGCCGCTCATCGCCAATATGTCCTTGCCCTGCTGGACGTTGGTGCCTTCGAGGCGGACCACCAGCGGGACCGACAGCTACACTTCCTTGGCCGCCTCGACGATGCCTTCGGCGATGATGTCGCAGCGCATGATCCCGCCGAAGATGTTGACCAAGATGCCCTTCACCGCCGGATCGCTCAGGATGATCTTGAACGCCGCGGTGACCTTCTCCTTGTTGGCGCCGCCGCCGACGTCGAGGAAGTTGGCGGGGAACGCGCCGTTCAGCTTGATGATGTCCATCGTCGCCATGGCGAGGCCGGCGCCGTTGACCATGCAGCCGATGTCGCCGTCGAGCTTGATGTAGGCGAGGTCGTACTTGGACGCCTCGATCTCCATCGGATCCTCTTCCGAGATGTCGCGCAGCTGCTCCAGGTCCGGGTGGCGGAACATCGGCGTTGCTGTCGAAGCCGACCTTGGCGTCGAGCACCATCAGCTTGCCGTCGTCGGTGATCGCCAGCGGGTTGATCTCGATCTGCGAGGCGTCGGTGCCGAGGAAGGCGTCGTAGAGCTTGGCCAGCACATTGGCCGCCTGCTTGGCGAGATCGCCGGTCAGGCCGCAGCGCCGCCGCGACCGCGCGGCCGTGGTGCGGCATCAGGCCGGTCGCGGGATCGATGGTGATCGTCTCGATCTTTTCCGGCGTGTCGTGGGCGACCGCCTCGATGTCCATGCCGCCTTCGGTCGAGGCGACGACCGCGATGCGGCCGGTCGAGCGGTCGACCAGCAGCGCCAGGTAGAATTCCTTGGCGATGTCGACGCCGTCGGTGATGTAGAGGCGCTGGACCTGCTTGCCCTGCGGGCCGGTCTGGATCGTGACCAGCGTCTTGCCGAGCATCTCCTCGGCATGCTCGCGGACTTCGTCGATCGACCGGGCGAGGCGGACGCCGCCCTTGGCGTCGGGGCCCAGTTCCTTGAACTTGCCCTTGCCGCGGCCGCCGGCATGGATCTGCGCCTTGACCACCCACAGCGGCCCGGGAAGCTTCTTCGCGGCCTCGACCGCTTCTTCGACGGTCATCGCGGCATAGCCGGCGGGCACCGGCACGCCGAACTTGGCGAGCAGTTCCTTGGCCTGATATTCGTGGATGTTCATGGGCGCGCCCTTAAGCAGATTGGAGCGCGCAAGGGAAGCTTGGCCGCGAACGCCCTTAAGTTCACAAAAGTCACGGGGTCAGGCGCCATTTCTGTGAACTTAGCGGAAAAAGCAGGACGTCCGGTCGAGCTTGCGTGTCGGATCGATCGGCTGGCAATCATCGAAAGGACGCTAGACTCGGGAGGGCCCGGTAGGACAGGAAAATCCGGCCGTGCCCGACCAACCCGCCCGCAAGATCATCCATGTCGACATGGACGCCTTCTATGCGTCGGTCGAGCAGCGCGACAATCCGGAGCTTCAAGGACAAGCCGGTCGCGGTCGGCGGCGGTCATCGCGGGGTGGTCGCGGCGGCGAGCTATGAGGCCCGCGCCGTTCGGCGTGCGATCGGCCATGCCGTCGGTCACCGCCAAGCGCCGCTGCCCCGAGCTGATCTTCGTCAAGCCGCGGTTCGACGTCTATCGGGCGGTATCGCAGCCAGATCCGCGCCATCTTCGCCGACTATACCGACCTGATCGAACCGCTGTCGCTCGACGAAGCCTATCTCGACGTGACCGAGGACCGGCGCGGACTTGGCATCGGCCAGGGCGATCGCCGAGGAAATCCGCGCCCGAATCAAGGCGGAGACCGGCCTCACCGCATCGGCCGGGGTCAGCTATTGCAAGTTCATCGCCAAGCTCGCGTCCGACCAGAACAAGCCCGACGGCCTGTGCGTCATCCCGCCGCACAAGGGCGAGGCGTTCGTCGCCACGCTGCCGGTCAAGCGCTTCCACGGGGTCGGCCCGGTTACCGCGGCGAAAATGGAGACGGCTGGGCATCCACACCGGCGCCGATCTCGCCGAATGGCCGGTCGAGCAGCTGGAAGCTCATTTCGGATCATCGGGGCGCTGGTATTGGCGAATCGCGCGCGGGATCGACGAGCGGGAAGTGAAGCCGGATCGACCCTATAAATCGGTCAGCGCGGAGCGGACCTTCGATGTCGACTATATCGATGCCGGTGATTTGCGGCGCGAGCTGACCCGCGTTGCCGGCTATGCCTGGCAGCGGATCGAGCGGTCCGAGGTCAAGGGCCGGACGGTCACGCTGAAGGTCAAATTTGCCGATTTCACGCACGATGACGCGGTCGAAGAGCTTTGCTTCGCCAGTGCCCGACCAAGCCGCGTTCGAGGCCGCCGGACAGGCCCTTTTGGAAACGCTTCTACCCGTGGCCAAGGGCATCAGATTGCTGGGTCTAGGGCTTCATTCGATCATCGAGGAAGAGGAGTCCGGGCCCCGGCAACTGGGACTCGAAATTTGATTCGTTTTCTGTTATATAATTGTCATCAGCCGTCGCGACCCGCGGCGGTTGCTTCATACAGGACCAAGTTCACACGCGAGTCATGGCCGGACCGGGGGGTCGCTATTGGGGGGCGATACGGTGCGCAAGGACGTGACGCAAGTGGACATTGAGAGAGGTGACGGAATGGCTGTGAAAGCCCTTAGCTTCGATGTTGGCGATTATGTGGTGTACCCCAAGCATGGTGTCGGCCGGGTGGTCGAACTTCAAAGCACCGAGATCGCGGGAACCCGCCTCGATCTTTACGTCCTCCGGTTCGAAAAGGAGCGGATGACGCTCCGCGTTCCGGTCGGCAAGGCGGACTCGGTCGGCATGCGCAAGCTGTCGAGCGACAAGACCATGAAGGACGCGCTCGAAACCCTGAAGGGCAAGCCCAAGGTCAAGCGGACCATGTGGTCGCGCCGCGCCCAGGAATATGAAGCGAAGATCAATTCGGGCGACCTGACGTCGATCGCCGAAGTGACCCGCGACCTGTTCCGCGCCGACGATCAGCCGGAGCAGAGCTATTCGGAGCGGCAGATCTTCGAAGCCGCCTCGTCGCGCCTGGCGCGCGAGCTTGGCGCGATGGAGCAGACCGACGAAAAGGCGGCGCTGGTCAAGATCCTGGAGATTCTGAACAAGGCCGCAGCGATCCATAACAAGGCCAAAGAGGCCGCATAGACCGTCCGGGGGACGGTCGTAAGGCGGCTTCTGCAGCCTTCGAGACAAGAAGGGCGCCCTTAACCGGGCGCCCTTTTCGTTGGCAATCGCCCATGGGTCGAAAGCTATAGCAGCAGCTTTGGGTGGAAAGCTGACATTGGTCGCTACCGCTAGCCTCCCTTCGAATCTTTCGTCGCTTGCCCCGCACGCCATCCGGCGTGCCAGGATTGTTGCATCATGCCGCTTCCATAGGGGCAAGCGCTTAGCGGCTGATTGTGCTTCCCAGCCTTATGGCCCTCGGACCATGCTCGATCATGCGGACTAGCCATTCAACCTCCATGCTTTGAGCCAAGCATAGCACGTGAAGCTGCCCGCACTAATGGCCGGAATGGGTGGAAATCGGACATTGCGAGATGCGGGCCTTGAAGGCGCCGATTATTAAGCGCAAAGTTAACGAGATAGCAGTTGGGGGCTGATCCAATGGCTCGAGTTTTCCTCAGCTATGCGCGCGAAGATGTGGAAACTGCACGCAAGCTAGCCGGAGTGTTAGCGGACGCAGGCCAGACCATCTGGTGGGACCGCCACGTGCATGGCGGCGCAAATTTTAGCGAGGAAATCGACCGGGAGTTGAAGAATGCAGAGGCCGTGATGGTCCTGTGGAGTCCCGCTTCCATCGCCTCGGCATGGGTCCAGGACGAAGCTGCCGAAGGCCGCGATTCAGGCCGCCTTGTGCCTGCCATCCTCAATTCCATCAAACCGCCGCTGGGTTTCCGGCAGCTTCAGTGCATCGACCTGTCGTCTTGGCACAAAGGTGGTCGAACCGAGGCCATCGACGATCTGCTGTTGGCGATCTCCAAGATTGCCGGAGATGCCTTAGCCGCAAAGGTGGAGGAAAGCGCGGTTCCCCCGCAAATCTCAATCTGCGTCCTCCCATTTGTGAACCTCAGCGATGATTCCGAGCAGGAGTATTTCAGCGATGGGATAACCGAGGACATCATCACCGACCTTTCGAAGATCTCGGCACTGGAAGTCGTCGCACGCAATAGCGCATTCACGTTCAAGGGGAGGGTCATCGACGCCAAGGAGGTCGCCCGGACAATGGACGTGAGCCACGTCGTAGAGGGCAGCGTCCGCAAGGCCGGGGGTCGCGTCCGGATCAGTGCGCAGTTGATTGCCGGAGACACCGGCCGTCATCTCTGGGCCGAACGGTACGATCGCGACCTCACTGACATTTTCGCGATCCAAGATGAGATCTCCCACGCAATCGTCGAGGCGCTTCAGCTGACGCTGCTTCCGGAAGAGAAAAAGGCGATTGAAGATCGCGGTACGTCGAATGCGGAAGCTTATAGGCTTTACCTGATGGCCCGACAGCAATGGGTCAGCGGCGCTTTCGGCTACCTCAGGCGGGACGAGGCCATCGAGCGGATTTGCAGGCAAGCTGTTATGCTCGACCCTGGCTACGCACAGGCGTGGGCGCTCATGGCGCTGGCCCAGGCGGAACAGAAGTTCTGGCACGGCAAAGAGGTGAACGCCTTGCCCGCCGTTGAGCGAGCACTTTCCATCAATCCGGACCTGCCTGAGGCGCTCTGTGTGAAAGCCCGCTACCTGGAGGAGGAGGGCCACCAGTCGGAGGCGAATTCGGTGATCGACACAGCGCTTCGCCTCGGCACCAACTCCTGGGAAGTCAATCGTGAGGCCGCGCGGATGCTGTTCAGGCAAGCCCGGATTCGCGATGCGATCCCATACTTCGAAAAGGCTGCGGGTCTACAGAACTCCGACTACACCAACCCCCTTATGCTTATGACCTGCTACACCGCGATCCATGAAGGGGAAGACTCCAAGCGAGCGGCGAGAATGACCCTGGAGCGGGTCGAACGCGCCCTTTCCCATGACCCGACGATCGGAGCGGCGATAGCCAACGGCGCCTGTTCGCTTGCAGTGCTTGGCGAGGAGGAACGAGCCAGGGAGTGGATTGAGCGGGGCCTGCTTCTCGATCCGGACAACCAGTATATGCGGTACAATGTGGCGTGCGTACTTACGGCCCAGCTCAAGGATGATGAAGCCGCCATGGATGTGCTGGAGCCATTCTTCGATCAGGTGAATACCGCGTCACAGCTCAAGCATGTGGAAGCCGATCCCGATCTTGAGCGCCTTCGGGACAAACCGCGGTTCAACGCTATGCTCGCCACGGCCAAGAAGCGGTTGGGGCTTTCAGGCGTGAACCAGAATGCGCCCGCAATGCCACTAACGGAAACTAAGTAGCTGTTCTGGGACGAAAAAGCCCAGTGCCGAGCCGACGCTCAAGGGTGGTAACTCCAAACGCTGCTAATGTCC